>NZ_BLKZ01000001.1:0-2908732 GCF_010723575.1 Mycobacterium bourgelatii | reverse complement strand
ATGGGCGCGCCGAGCGGCCGATCGGCGACGGCGGGATTCTCGCTCAGATAGCGGTCGATCGCGGCGCGGGCACGAAGTTTGGCGGCAGCGGTGTCTTGAACCATCCGTGCGCCAAGCGCATTGAGCCGACCGTCCTGGGCGGCGGATTCGAGATAGTGCTCCAGCGCATCCCGCCATTCGGTGGATGCACCGAGTTCGCCCGGGCCCCTCCCTGCGGTCGCTCGGTCGACGACGTTGTCGACCGCCTCGATGCCGAGGCGGTAACGGCCCGGGTTGTTCGTTCGGTCGGCTTCGGCTGCCGCGTACAGCCTTTCCGCCGCCGGAGTGCGCGGCACCGGATTCCAGTGAGCCATCAAGAGTTTCGCAGCTCGTCGAGTCGAATACGCCGTACCGTGGGCAGTTCCGGAGCATGCTCGGGCTGCAGAAAACGCATGACGACGATGCCGAACGTGCGCCCTTCGGTATCGAGCCAGTCCCCCAGCGCTGGGCCGGGATCCTCGCCGGCGACCACAAACCGGTACCGGCCGTCGCGCACGGAAGCCGTTGCACCGGTATAGGACACCGGGCGGTAGCGGTAGTCCAACGAGTTGAGATATCGGCTGTAGGCCAAGATGTTCCAGTAGCGGCATGCAACTAGGTCGCCCTCGATCAGCAGCGCCTCACCGGGCTGGAGTTGCCAACCCCCGCGGATGTAGTGAATACCAGGTTCGGTGAACACCGCGCCGCCGACCATCTCCGACCAGTGCCGCAGTTCGTTCGGCCGGGCCAGATCTTCGGCGCCGGCAGCGGCGAAAATCTGCGGGAGAACGGCGGTGGCCGAGGCGAGGCGCCGCAGTTGATGGCAAAACCGCGACGCGTCGACCGACACCGGTATCGGGGGGGCGTGGAGCGGTTCGATGGCACACCAACCGGCCCGGTCGTGGCGCACGTCATCATGAAAGAAGCGCACCCACAACGTGTTTGCCTGCTCGGGTAGGTCTAGCCGGTCGGCTGCGGCGGTGGCGGCACCACCCACCTCGATCTCGAAGTTTCCCTGTTCGTCGAAGGTGATCGAATCACTGTCGAGACGCGAACTCGCCTGTGCCCCCAGGCCACCGCTGGCAGCGTAGGCCGTGATCGACACATAGGACGCATCCCCCCGATTCCCCACGATCCGGTATCGGCGATCGGCACGGATGTCCGCGACCCAATAGCCGAAGTCGGGGTTGTCCATCAGGAACTTCTGCCGCCAGCGGTTGAACGGCACCAATTCCGGTCGCTCGCGGTCGATTTCGAATCGCCCGAGTTGGTTGTTCAACGCACGCAGCAACGCCCGGAATCCGTCGGCGCGCTCGGCATCATCGAGTTCGGCGGTGTCCGCGGCGAGGCGTTCACCCGCCGCACGCAGTGATTCGACAAACTGGGTCCACGCGGCCACCTCGGCCCTTGGTTCGGCCTCGTCGCCCGACTCCACCAGCCCTCCAAATTTGGAACCACCCGCTTCCGGAAGCAGATGCTTCCCCATATAGTGGGCACATGTCAAGGCCTTACCGCGGGCGCGCCCCGGAAGACCGGCTCGCCGATCGACGAGATCGCCTTGTGCAAGCCGGCATCGAGTTGGTCGGCGTCGGTGGCGTAACCGCCATGACGATGCGGGCGGTATGCCGAGAAGCGCAACTGAGCCAAAAGTTCTTCTACGAGAGCTTCACTGACACCGACGACCTGCTGCGCGAGGTGTACCGCAGCACGTTCCACCGGGCGCGCACGGTCATAGAAAGCGCCGCGGCGTCCGGCGAGGACGAGACGGATTCAACGGAGCGGATGCGAGCCGGTGTCGATGCAGCCGCCCGGCTTGTCAAGGACGACCCGCGCGTCTGCCGAATCCTGTTGGTAGAGCCGATCGCCGACCTCACCTTGCGGCACTTCGTGCGGGACAGCATCTTTGCGATGATCACCAACCCGATGGCTGCTACCCACCCGACACTGGCACCCGCGGAGGATTCGGTGCGGTCGAAAATGCGCTACGCGACGGTTTTCGGATCCATCATCTCGCTGTTTCTCGAGTGGACCGAAGGCAACTTCGGCGACGATCGGGACGCATTCGTCGATCACGTGACTGACGTTTTGCTGTCCACGGTGTCACGACGCTGACGTTAATTCATTGCCTTGCTTGCGATCTTGTCCGATGTTGGCCGATGCCGTCCGGAGTGCCGGTAGTCCTTGAGTGTCGATCGACTAGTTCCGGTCCCTATCGATGATCGACCTGGCATTCGCCCGGAACGCTCTACGTTCCAATCGCCCTCGTCATAGAATGTATGCAGTTGTGGATCACTCGATTCCACGACGTACCGGTGACGGTCGGGGGAAACGGCAGGAGGGTCTGCCATGGTGAATTTTGCGGTGCTACCGCCAGAAATCAATTCCCTGCTCATGTTCACCGGTGCCGGTTCGGCACCAATGCTGAAGGCCGCCGCGGCCTGGGATGGGTTGGCGTCTGAGATGGGGTCGGCGGCATCGGCATTCTCCTCGGTCACCTCGGGGTTGACCGGCCAAGCCTGGCAGGGCCGAGCGGCGGCGGCGATGGCCGCCGCCGCGGCACCCTTTGCGGGGTTCTTGAATACCGCGGCGGCCCAAGCTGCCGGGGCGTCCGCGCAGGCCAAAGCGGTAGCCAGCATATTTGAGGCCGCACGGGCCGCGACGATTCATCCGTTCGCGGTGGTGGCCAACCGCAACGCGCTTGTGCAACTGGTGCGGTGGAATCTATTGGGGCTCAATGCCCCGGCGATCATGGCGGTCGAGGCCCTGTACGAAGAGATGTGGGCAGCGGACGTCTCCGCTATGGCGGGCTATCACCTTGGGGCGTCGTCGGCCGCCGCACAATTGCCGTTGCCAGCTGGCCTGCAACAGTTCCTCAACAGCCTGCCCAACTTGGGCATCGGCAACCTGGGCAATGCGAACGCGGGCAACGGCAACATCGGCAACGGCAACACCGGTGGCTCCAACTTGGGTGGCGGAAACGCGGGCGACAGGAACATCGGCTTCGGCAACAACGGCAGTGACAACGTCGGTGCCGGAAACGCCGGCAACAACAACATCGGACTCGGAAACTTCGCCACTACCGCGATCGGCCAGAACGTCGGCATGGGTAACACCGGCAACAACAACATCGGGTTCGGCAACACGGGTGACGGAAACCGGGGCGGAGGAAACACCGGTACCGACAACATCGGTGGCGGGAACGCAGGTACCGGGAACACCGGCTTCGGCAACGCTGGCACCAGCAACATCGGGATCGGCAATTCTGGGACCAACAACATCGGGATCGGGCTCACGGGCAACAATCAGGTGGGCATCAACCTGGCGGGGCTGAACTCGGGCAGCGGCAACATCGGCTTCGGCAACTCGGGCACGAACAACATCGGCTTTTTCAACTCCGGCAGGGGCAACATCGGAATCTTCGATTCGGGTACGAATACCGTTAACCCCGGCCACACCAACAACTTTGGCTTCGGGAACTCGGGCACCGCAAACTTCGGCTTCGGAAACGCCGGCATTGCAAACACCGGTTTCGGTAACGTGGGGATCGCGAACACCGGCTTTGGTAACGCAGGTGATTTCAACACGGGAGCTTTGAACGCGGGCAACTTGAACACAGGCTTTGCAAACTCGGGCAGCCTCAACACTGGTAATGAGAATTCGGGCAACACGAATACGGGCTTCTGGAATTCGGGCGATGTGAACACGGGCTTGGGGGTCACCACCAACACCGGCCTGCCTAACTCGGGGTTCGGAAATACCGGCACCGATACCTCGGGCTTCTTCAACATGTCCGGTGGCGGCGCGACGAACGGCTTCATGTCGGGCTTCTTCAACAGGGCCGGCGGCGGCACTACGAACGGCTTCATGTCGGGCGTCGCGAACACGGCCAGCGGCGGCACAGCCGGCAATGGCGAGATCTCGGGCATTGGAAACTACGCCGTCCCAGACATTTTCGGTCCCGCCAACGCCGCCCTCGTCTCGGGCTTCCTCAACCTGGGCAGCGCCATGACCGGATTGCTCAGCCTCAGTCGGCTGTTCCCGTAATCGATCTCCCCTGAGGGGGCGCTGACGTTATTTCGTTGCCTTGGTTGCGATCTTGTCGACGGCCTGCAGGCCCTGATTGTTGATCGTGTACCCACACGCTTTGACGTCGATGACCAGGTTCCACACCGCGCTCAGCGCACGTTGACAGGTCCAACCGCGCGCATTCTGCCGGGAGTACATCATCGCGATGGTCGGCACGTCTCCCACGAAGTCGCCGAACGTCCATCGGGTGGGGACGCCCCTGAGGGTGTCGACGACGCTCTTCCCGGCGCAGGCTTTCCATTTGGGAGCGGACGCCTTCACGAATGCCAGGGCTTGTTCTGCCGACGGAAATGTCGCCACCGCCTGCTCGATATTGTGCGTGTACCGGTTCCCGGGTTGGTGTAGCACGTCTACCCGGATCGCGGTGTAGCCGCTGCCCGAATACACGGCGGTTTGCACAATGTGGGCGGCGCCAAGACAATCCGGAATCGACGTGGTGAACAGGTTGGTGTCGGCGCCGCTGAAACTGCCCTGGTCCTGCATCCCGGTGGCGCCCATGATGGCGTTGGCTTCGGCCGGAGTGAGCAGAATCGCCCCTAAGCGATTGGGTGCCACCCGCGGCGGCGGCGTAGTGGGCTCCGGCGGTGTGCTGGTGCCGGACGATCCCGAGGGCCCCGAGGGCCCGGAAGGCCCTGCGGGCACGGTCGCTCCCGACGTCGACGGCGGTGCCGTCGCCTTCGGTGTCGTTTGCTGTCCTTCCGGCCACACCAGGAAGCCGGTGGCGCCGACCACGACCGCCACGGCGACCACGATCCCGGTCGTGATCAGACGCTTTCGCTTCTCGCCGGGCTTCTGATTGCGCTCAGCCGGCTGCGCGGCAGGCGCGCCACCCCGATACAGGGTCTTGTCCAATTTAAAAGGAACGGTTCGTTGCATTTCCAACGGCAAGGTCCGCGGGAGTACCATCGGCTCCGTCTTTGCGGTCGCGATGCCGGGCAGGTTCTCGGTGAAACCGAACCGGTTGTGCAACTGCGCCAATGGTTTCGGTGCCCACCAGTTGACCCGGCCGAGCATGTGCATGAACGCCGGGACCAGCAGCATCCGCACCAGTGTCGCGTCGGCCAGGACCGCCACCGTGAGCCCGAACCCGAACAAGCGCATGAACGACACCTGTGCGGCCATCAATGCCGAGAAGGAGATCGCCATGATCAGGGCGGCAGCGGTGATCACCCGCGCGGTATGCGCAACACCGAGCGCGACGCTCTCATCGTTGGCGTCCGGCCCGCCGTCCGTGGCCGCCCAGTATTCGCGGATCCGGGAGATCAGGAATACCTCGTAGTCCATCGACAGGCCAAAAGCGATGCAGAACAACAACACCGGGAGCTGCACGCCCAACGTGCCCGTCGCCGCCGTGCCCAGCCCGCCCAGGTGGCCTTCCTGGAACACCCACACCAGCGCGCCGAAGGCCGCGGTCAACGAAAAGGTGTTCATCAGCACGGCTTTGAGGGGTAACACCGCGCTGCCCGTGAGGAGGAAGACCAACGCCATGGTGATCACCGCGATGAGCGTGAGAACTAGGGGGAGGCGTGACGAGATGGCGTGCACGCTATCCCGGTTGCTCTGCGCCACACCGGTCAACTGCACCGGTACGCCGCCGGGTGTCGGAACGGCGTGCAGCCGGTCGAGCTGCGCATCGGCGGCAGCGGTGTACAGCGGTGCCTCGGTGCCGATCGTCACGAACGCGCTGCGGTCCTTCATTGCGCTCGGCGCCGAGGCCGGACGCCATCCTTGACGGCGGCCGCCGTCCACGAACGTGCCGCCCGGCGCGGACACCCACAAGACCTGGGGTACCCGCGACAACGCTGCCGCATAGGCGTCCAGCTCGGCTGAAGTCAGGTTGGGCGCGTCCGGCAACACCGCGGTGATGTTGGGAATCCCGCGATCCGGAAAATTGTTTCGGAGCTCGTCGCCGACTTGGCGCGCCGAAGCCGAGCTGGGCAGTATCCGGTCGTCCGCGAAGCCCCAGCGGACATTGAGAAACGGCGATCCCAACAGCAACAAGAGGGCGGTGACCGCTACACCGATCGGGACGGAGCGCCGCATGACCGCTTTCGTCCACCGATACCACGACCACAGCTTGGGTTGTCGTTGAGCGGAGGCGGGGCGGAGACGCGTCACCCAGCGACGAATGTTGAGCGAATCGAGCCGGCTGCCCAACAGCATGATCGCCGCCGGTGTCACCACAATCGCGGCCGCCGCGGCGAATGCGACCACCGCGACCCCCGCGTAGGCGAAGGATTTAAGAAAGAACTGCGGAAACAGCACCAACGTCGCCATTGACAACGCGACCGTCATCGCCGAGAACAAGACGGTGCGGCCCGCCGTGAGCATCGTGCGGGTCAGTGCTCTGTCACGAGGATGGCCCTCTGCCAACTCATCCCGATACCGGCTCAGGATTAGCAACGTGTAGTCGACGGCCAATGCCATGCCCATCGCCACGGTCAGGTTCAACGAGAAGATCGACACGTTGGTGAACAGGGCAATGATGCGCAGCGAGGCCAAGGCGCCGAGGATCGCCGAAAAGCCGACGGCCACCGGCACTGCGCCGGCGACCAGGCCACCGAAAACCCAGACGAGGACCACGAAACTCAGCGGCAGCGCCAACGCTTCCATGAAAAACAGGTCTCTTTGGGTTTGTGCATTCACCTGCCAGTTGATGACCGCCTCCCCGCCGGCGCGTAGCGTCACGCCGTCCCGGTCGTGGACGAGTTCTTCGACCAGACGCTTGGCGGTCAGCTGAGCATCGGTTTCACTGCCGACGATGCTGGCACTGACCAGCCCCGTCTTGCCGTCCTTGCTGACCAGCGACGCCGCCGTCGCCGCCGGCACCGTCCACGTCGAAGAGACTTGTCGGACGTGCTCCGAGTTCTGCAGTCGCCGAACGAGATCCGTTCCGACGGCTTTTGCCTGCGGTCCCAGCGCACCGCCGTCGGAGGTGACGGTGATCAGTATGCCGGTGCCG
Organism: Mycobacterium bourgelatii; assembly: GCF_010723575.1. Taxonomy (NCBI): domain Bacteria; kingdom Bacillati; phylum Actinomycetota; class Actinomycetes; order Mycobacteriales; family Mycobacteriaceae; genus Mycobacterium; species Mycobacterium bourgelatii. The sequence goes on along the minus strand of NZ_BLKZ01000001.1, from coordinate 2,901,666 downwards.
CCCTGGTCGAACTTATCGGACAGCAACGCCGAGGCCCGCGACGATTCGGCGCGGGGGTCGAGCCCACCGCCGGATGACAGCGACTTGATCACCGGCACGCCGAAGATCGCGGCAGCGATCATCACCAACACCGCCCCGAGAATGACCCGGCGCGGGGCGGTGACGGCCAGGCGGGCGATTGCGTGCAGCACCAGGCCCCCTCGCTAGTGTCCGGTGAGTTCGTGCTCGATGAGTTCGCGGTAGATCGGCTCGCGCAGCAGTTCGGCGTGAGTTCCCCTCGCCCGGATCCGGCCATCCCGGAGAACCAGAATCTGATCGGCGTTGGTGACGGTGGACAGTCGGTGAGCGACAACCAGGACGCTTCGGCCGCCCCGTGCCTGCAGCAGATTGCTCATCACGTCGTACTCGTTGGCGCGGTCGAGGTGGGCGGTCGGTTCGTCCATCAGGATGAGCTGCGATCGCGACAGGAATGCGCGCGCCAGGGCCAATCGCTGGCGTTGACCGCCCGAAAGGCTGCGCCCGCGTTCGAGTACGGGAGCGTCGAGTTGTTGCGGCAGGCAGGCGATTTCGTCGGCGAGGTTCACCTGCTCGAGGACGCGCCACAGGCCATCGTCGTCGGCGTCCGGATTGGCGATGAGCAGGTTGTCGCGAATGGTCCCGTGCAGCACGGGCGCATCTTGCTCCAACAGTCCGAGCCGGCGGCGCAGTTCTCGCACCGGGATGCTGCGAAAGTCTTCTCCCGCCCAGCGCAGCAACCCGGCGGTGGGGTCGTGGAAGCGGCACAGCAATGCCAGGATGGTTGACTTGCCGGCGCCTGACGGACCGATCAGCGCGGTGATTTGATCTCGGCCGAGGGTGAACGACACGTCGTCGAGGACGGGGTGCGAACCGTAGGTGAACGACACGTGGTCGAACTCGACCAGTGCCCCAGCGGCGTGGGCGTTTCGGGCTGCGTTCGGACCGGCGGCAACGGCGGGTGGCGGCGAGTCGTCTTCCGGCAGTTCCCGCAGGGTCGACGTGAGGTGTTGATATGCCCCAGCCGCGGTGCGCAATGCGGTCAGCGCGATGAACGCCGCGTTGATGGGAAAGATGGCGTAGACCGCGAAGGCGAACAGGCTGACGAACTGGCCGACGGAAAGGCCACCACCGGCGACTCGGCGCCCGTCGATGATCATGATCGCCAGAAACGAACCGGTGATCCCCAACCGCACAATCCCGATGTTGATGGCGGTGGCGGACGCGACGCGAACACCCGATTCATAGGCGGTGCGTGCGCTGGCGCCGATCGACCGCGCTTCGCGTTCCTCGGCGCCGAACAGCTTGACGGTGCGCGCGGCACCCAGAGCACGGTCCAACCCCGCCGTGTAATCGCCCAGGGCGGCCTGGCGGTTCAACGATGCACGCTGGATCAGGGACAAAAACGGATTGCCCACGCCGAACGCCACCACCAACGCCGCGACCACCACACCCACGGTGAGCGCATCGATGGTCAACATGAAAATCGTTGCGCCGAGCAATGTCAGCAGCCCGAACACCACATCGGCAACGGCGCGCGGCATATCACGCAGCAGACCCGCGTCGCTGGTTCCCCGCGCCAACAGGTCCCCGGTACGGCTCCGATCCAACAACCCGATCGGCAGGCGCACAACATGATTGGTGAAGTCGTCCCGCAGCCCCAATACGATCTTCTCGCCGGTGCGATCGAGCCGGAAGTGCCCCAACGACTCGAGCAGGAGTTGTCCCGCAAGCATGACCACCAATGCGACGGTCAAACCGGAGATCGGTGCGCCGGCCGTCGCCCGGTCGACCAGCCGTCCGGCCACCAGCGGCTGCAGTAACGTCAGTGCGGTCGCCCCGGCAAGCAAGAACATGCTGGCGATCATCGAAACCCGATGTGCGCGAAGCAAAGTCAGCATCGTGTGGCCTACAGCAGCCCGAGACGCCGCAAGTCGGTGACGTACTTGACGATGATCGGTGCCGAGACATGCGGGATGTCCCGGTCAGGGCCGATTTTCGCGTCCTGCACTGCCCTGCGGAATCGATCCGTGGGCGCGTAGGAGCCGCGGGTCGGTTTGAGGGGCTGCACCCGCCCGGAACTGCGCAGCAACAACATCTGCAGCACCGAGTGCCGACGCTGCCGCTCCGGCAAGGCGCGCAGTGCGGCCTCAAAGCGCGGCAGCCACTCGTGGAAGCCACCGACGCGCTGGATGGGGCAGCCGGCGTCGATCAGCCAGTCGACGTACTCGTCGAGCCCGATGCCGTCGTCGTGCGGGTTCATGACGTGATAGGTGTGGAATCCCGGGGTGGACGAGGCGACCTGGGCGCCCAGCGTGACAATGGCTTCGGCGACGAACCCGACCGGCAGCCCGTCGAAGTGGGCACGTTGCCGCTGACCGTCGGCGTCGAGCTCATAGAAAGAGTCGGGCGCGATGCCGGTGGTCATCAGGCTCAACACCATCCGGGTGACGGTGTCGGAGATGTTGAGCTGACCGGTGAATGTGTCGTCGGCCAGGATCATGTCGCAACGGAACACCGCCACCGGCAGTGCGCACAGGTCGTGGGCCTCGCGCAACAACACCTCGCCGGCCCACTTGCTGTTGGCGTAACCGTTGGCAAGGCTGCCGTCGATGGCGCGGGCGGGGCTGACGATCCGGATATCGGCGTCTTCGGTGAACAGCGATGGCTCGATCTGGTTGCCGACGTCGGCGGTCGACACGTATGTGTAGGGCTTGAGCTTGGTGGTGAGCGCGATTCGGATCAGCTCGGCCGTGCCGACGACGTTGGGCCCGAAGAGTTCGCTGTAGGACAACACGGCGTTCACCACGGCCGCGGAGTCGACGATCACATCGACGGTGTCGGCCAGGCGTTGCCAGGTCGCCTGGTCCAGCCCAAGATTGACCTCACCCTTGTCACCGGCCAGGACCTCGAGGTGGTCGGTGGCCAAATCCTGGAATAGCCACAGCATTTCCGGATCGGTGGCGAACGTGTCGTGCAGACGACGTCGCGCTTCCTCGTCGGACTCGGCCCGTACCAGGCAAATCAGCGTGCCGTCCACCAACTCCATTTGCTTGAGCCATTCCAACGCCAGGTAGCGCCCGACGAAGCCGGTGGCACCGGTGAGCAGGACGGTGCGCACTTGCGCGCTAGGTCCGGGCAGCTGTGCTGCCTGCGCCAGCGTGGACGCGTCGAGGAACCTGTCCAGCGTGAGGTCGTCGGCACGCGCCTCGCGGGCGGCGCTGCCGTGCACGGAAACAAAGCGGGGATCCCCGCCCGGGGTGGCGACACTCAACTGCCGGCTCAAGGCCCGCACCGAGGGGGCGGCCAGCAGGGTGCGCACGGTCAATTCCGCGTCGAGGGCGGTGTTGATGGCGGTGATCGCGCGCATCGCCGAGATGCTGTCGCCGCCGAGGTCGAAGAACGAGTCGTCGGTGCCGACGCGTTGCAGGCCCAGCACCTGGCTGTAGATGCCCGCCAAGATCCCTTCCGTCGCGCTGGTCGGCGCCCGGTACGCATCCGCGTCGCGGTATTCCGGTGCCGGGAGGGAGCGGGTGTCGAGTTTGCCGTTGACGTTGAGCGGCAACGCTTCCAGCGGCACAACGGCGGTCGGCACCATGTAGGACGGCAGCCGTTCGGCTATCGCCGAGCGGACTGCCGCGGGGTCAGCAGTCCCGGTGACGTAAGCGACCAGACGCTTGACTCCGGGGCGGTCCTCGCGGGCAATCACCGCGGCCTGATCCACTCCGTCCAACGCGGTGAGCATCGTCCGGATCTCGCCCAATTCGACTCGGAAGCCGCGGATCTGAACCTGGTCATCGGCGCGTCCGACGTAGCGCAGCTGACCGTCGGCGCCCCAGCAGACCAGATCGCCGGTGCGATACATCCGCATGCCGGGCGGCCCGAAGGGACACGCGACGAACCGCGCGGCCGTCAGGTCGCCGCGCCGCCAATAGCCCAGGCCCACACCGTGACCCGCCGCGTACAGTTCGCCGACCACACCGGCCGGCACCGGGCGCAACCACCCGTCCAACACGAACAGCGCAGCGCCGGGAACAGGCGACCCGATCGGCACAACCGACGCCGCGCCGGGGCCCATCGGGCTGGGCTGCAACGGCGCGCTGCGTGCCGCGTCCACGGTGATCTCGGTCGGGCCGTAGGCATTGATCACCACTCGCCCATCGGTGGCCCACCGGTCCGCTACGTCGGGTGGGCAGGTTTCACCGCCAAGCACCAACGTGAGCGACTGCAACCCCTCCGGCGAAAGCACCCCCGCGGCCGACGGGCTCAGGTCGAGCACGGTGACTTGTTCGGCGGCCAGGAGCGCGTGAAAGTCGCTGGGCGACTCCATCACCGGTTCGGGAACCACTACCAGTCGCCCACCGCGCAACAGCGCACCCCAGATCTCCCACACCGAGACGTCGAACGCATATGAGTGGCACTGCGCCCACGCTCCCCCGCGTGGCAGCGAAGCGTCCAGCGACTCCGCCAACCGCGTGACGTTCTGGTGGGTGACGGCCACGCCCTTCGGCAGGCCAGTGGTGCCCGAGGTGTAGATCACGTATGCGATCTCATCGGCGGCGGGTGCCGGCAAGCCCGTGCTCGGGTAGCCGTGCTGCCGCGGATCGTCGACATCGATGACCGGGAGATCATGACCGTCGAATCGTTCGGCCAGGCCTGCGGTCGTTATCGCGGCGATCGGTGCCGCGTCGGTGAGCATCTGATCTATTCGTGCCGCTGGCAGCGCCGGGTCGATGGGCAGATAGGCCGCACCGGTCTTCAGCACGGCCGCAATGGCCACAACCGCCTGGGTTGACCGCGAAAACAGCAGTGCGACAATCCTTCCCGGCCCAGCCCCGTGATCGGACAACAGCCGCGCCAACCGGTTCGACGCCTCGTCGAGTTCGCGATACGTCAGCGATGAGCCCATGCAGGTCAGCGCCGCCGCCTGCGGGGTGCGCGCAACCTGGGCGGCGAAAGCCTCGGGAATCGACATCGCGGCGGGTAAGGCATGAAGCAACCCCGCCCGGTTGGCCCACTCGTCCAGCTGCGCACGCTCGGCCACATCCAGCGGCTCCAGTGCCGACAACGCGAGCCCCGGCTGGTCGGTCATCGCCGCCAACGTGCGCTGCAACCGCCGCGCCAATGCCTCGATGGTCGCCGCGTCGAACACATCACTGCGATAGTCGAGGCGAAGGCTCAGTTCCGGACCGGCCGCAGGCGAGGCCGCCAGCACCAGCGGATAGTGCGTATGTTCCCGGGTCGTCACCTCGGCGACGACCAGTCCGTCATCACCCGACAGCGCGCCGGGGTCGACGGGATAATTCTCGTAGACGCACAGGGTGTCGAAAAGCCACTGTTGACCGGTGATGCGGTGGATGTCGCGCAGCGCCAGATGCTGATGCTCGACGGTGCGCTGGTGCAGGTCGTGCAACTGCCCGAGCAACTCCGCGGTGCTCGTCGTCGCGGTGGCGTGCACCCGCACCGGAACCGTGTTGATGAACAACCCGACCATCGAGTCGGCGCCGGCCAATTCGGCGGGTCGGCCCGAGACCGGCACGCCGAAGGCGATGTCGTGCTGACCGGTCAGCCCCATCAACAGTTGCGCCCACGCCGCCTGCAGCACGGTGCTGACGGTGGTCTGACGCTTGCGTGCCAGCTCGTTCAGCGCCCTTGTGGTGGCTCCCGGCACGCGGACCTGTACGACCGCGCGTGGGCCCAGGCCCAACCGGTCCGACGGCCCGACCAGGGTCGGCGTGTCGAAGCCGGCCAGTACATCGCGCCAGGCCGCCGTGGCGGCGTCCAGGTCCCGGGCGGCGACCCAGCTGACGAATCGGCGATACGGCGCTGCCGCGGGCAACCGGTGCTGGTGGTAGCCGGCGAAGATCTCCCGCAACAGGATTGGCATCGACCAGCCGTCGAGCACGATGTGGTGATTTGTCAGCACGAACCGATAGCTGTGCGCGGCGGTTCGGAGCAACATCACCCGAAACGCCTGTCCCGCACCGAGATTGCATACCGCGGCGCGTTCGTCGGCACAAAGCCGCTGAATCCGATCCTCGCCGTCGCCGGCGTCCAACTCCTCGTAGCGCCACGGCGCCACGGGATCTGCGGTGATGATCTGCACCGGCTCGCCGAACTGCGCGCTGAAGCGGGCTAATAGGTGGGGATGCCGCCGCACGACAGCCTGCACTGCCTCGTGCAGACGGTCCGGGTCCACCGCGCCGCGCACCGCGATGTCCAATTGCACCGTGTACGGCTCGCCCTCGTCCGCCGACCGCTGCGCAGTGCCGGAGTGAAACAGCAGCCCCTGCTGCATCGGGGTCAGCGGCAGTACGTCGGCGATCTCGTGTTGCCGCTGTAGCTCGTCGATCTGGTACTGGCTCAGCCGGGCCGGAGCGATGTCCGAAGGCGTCAAACCTCCGCCGCCGCGCCGCACATGAGCACAAATGCCGAGGAGGGCGTCGAACCACAGTCGATTGAGCCGGTTGATCTGCGTGGCATCGATTTTCGACGTGGCGTAGGTCCAGTTGGCGCGCAGCCGCGGCCCGGCGTCGCTGTCCACGGTGGCGGCGTTGACCTCGACGGTGTGCATCAGCGGCATGGCGATCGCTGTCGCGGCACCGGCCATCGCCGCGCCGTCCGGGCAGACCCGCCATTGAGCAGCGTCGCCATGAGCGTAAGCACCAAGGCGGCCAAGGTAATTGAAGCCGATCGACGGGTCGGGTCCGGCCAGGTCGACGTCGGAGTTCAGGTAACGCAGCGCCCCGTAGCTCAGCGCGTCCGGCACGGCCCGGAGTTGCTCTTTGGCGCTCTTGACCGCGGCACCCAGCGCCGCGTCGCCGCTGAGCACTTGCGCCCAGGACGGTCCCCCTACGCCTAGCGCCACCGGGTACTTGGTGGTAAACCATCCGACCGTGCGGGACAGGTCGAGGTCGGCGGCCAGCTCCTCGTGGCGTCCGTGGCCCTCGACGTCGATACCGATCGGCTGATCGGCGGTGCCCAAGAACTCGGCCAACGCCAAACCGAACGCGATCAACAAAATGTCTTGGACCCCGACATGAAACGCCGTCGGTACCGCAGTCAGCAGCATGCTGGTGGTGTCGGCGTCCAACAACTCCGTCTGGTGTCCGGCGGTGACGAAGGTATCCAGCGATGGTTGCACCGCCGGCAACCCCGCGGCAGCCGCCGCTATGCCTCGCCAGGTGTCGGCATGGCCAACCACTGCCGCCGAGTTCGCGTACTCCCCCAGCAGCGATGCCCACCGCTGGAACGACGTCCCCGGCGCCGGCAACATGACCGGCTGGCCGCCGCGAAGCTGAGCCCACGCGATGTTCAAGTCTTCCAACAGGATTCGCCAGGACACCCCATCGACCGCCAGATGGTGGATGAACAACGCCAGCTGGCCGTTTGGCGGCGCCCATACCGCGCTGACCATTGCGCCGGCGGCGGGATTCAGCCGCGACCGCGCCGCCACCAGCACCTCGTCGGAGAGCACGTCCACCGTTTGCAGGCAATCGCGCGCGTCGGCGGATCCTGGCGGCGGCACGGACAGGGACCAACCCTCGGGAGACGAACCCTCGAAAGACCAACCCTCGTCGACACGCAACCGCAGCATGGCGTGCCCGTCCAGCAGGGCTTGCAGCAGCACCACCACATCCGCCTCGGTGGCGCCTGCGGGTGCCCGCACCACGACCGTTTGGCTGAACTGCTCGATCGGGCCCTCGACCTCCTGCAGCCAGCGCATGATCGGGGTTGCCGGCACGGTTCCCACACCCTCGTTGTCCGGCACACCCAAACCGTCGACCGCGGTGGCTACCAGTGCCAGCCTTGCCACGGTTTGTTCTGCGAAGATGTCACGCGGCTTGCACACGACGCCGGCTGCCCGCGCCCGCGCCACCACTTGCATGGACAGGATGCTGTCGCCGCCGAGTTCGAAGAACGAGTCGTCAACCCCTACCCGCTCTAGTCCCAACACCTGCGCATAGACATCGGCGAGGATTTGTTCGACCGCGTTGTCCGGAGCGCGATAGCGGTCCGGGGCCTGGTAGTCCGGTTCCGGCAGCGCACGCACATCGAGTTTCCCCGAGGTGGTCAGCGGGAACGCGTCGAGCACCACCAGCTGCGTCGGCACCATGTATTCCGGTAGTCGCGCGCTCAACTGATCGCGCACCGACACGAGCTTGGTGTTGGCGTGCGGGTCGTTGGCGTGGCAGCCAGACCGGTGGCCTCCGGCGGGGGCGACATACACGTCGGTCATCGGGCCGGCGTTCGAGGTGAAAACCGCGTCGAGGGTGCCGCGTTCGGCGCCCCAGGTGACGGCAACGTGGTACCCCGCGCTCTCGCCGAGGCGGTGCAGTTGTTCGGGCGTGACGGCGTCGATCGCGTCCTCGGCGGGCGGGTCGGTGAGCGGCAAGCCGGCGGCGATCGTGTCCTCGATGCGAACGTCGGTGATCAGTCCGGCGCGCGGAATTCCGGTGATGCGCACGGCGACAGGGCGTTCGGTTGCCAACCTTGCATGCAAACCGTCCAGCTGCCCGCATTGGGTCCACGTCCGGGTGGGCGTGTCGGCGAGCGAGCACACCGCCGCGGGCGCCTTGTGGACGACGACGTCGTAGCGGTACCGGTTGAGTTCGTTGTCCGCCACTCCGCGTTTGACTTGGATGTCGAGTCCGGCCACCGACCCGCACCCGGCCGCCCACGTAGTGAAAAAGTCCGGCGCCAAGAGCAATTCGGATTCGTTGATGATGCCGCGCCTGACTCGTTGCCGGATCTCGGCGGTGGAGGCGGGGTTCCCAGGGTCGCTGGTGTGCGCCAGCGTGATTGCGGTCTGGAACGCGCCCTGCAGGGCGTAGTTGCGGACATCGCCGATGAACAGCGCGCCGCCGGGCACCAGCAGCTGCATGACGCGGTCGATCAAGTCCGCCAAATATCCCTCGTTAGGAAAATATTGAACCACCGAGTTGAGAATGACTGTGTCGAAACCATTTTCGGGTAGTCCATCGGTCACGTGGGCCGGGCGGGCCAGCAGCTGAACACGGTCGCGCCAGGCAAAGCGCGACTGCTCCAATGAGCGGACCAGGTTGCCGACGGCCACCGCCGACATGTCGGTGGCAACATAGCGGTCACACTCCGGGGCGAGCTGGGACAGCAAGAGCCCGGAGCCCACGCCGATCTCCAGCACGCGGCGTGGCCGTAACGCCTTGATTCGGGCCACCGTGGCCGACCGCCACTCCAGCATCTCCTCAAGCGGGATCGGAGCGTCGGTGTAGCTGCTGTTCCAGCCCCGGAAGTCCAGACCGAACTCCGGCGCTTCGGTTTGCGCGTCGTAGAGGTCGTCGTACAGGTCCTGCCACTGATCGACGATTTCGGCGTCTCGGACCGTGTCCCGGTTCGTGTCGGTGGTGCGTTGCAGGGTGAGGTAGCCGACGAGTTGAGCACCGCCCGCGGGTGTGGGCCGCATCCTGACGACAGCCTGATTGACCTCTGGGCATGCCGCCAAGGCGTTTTCGATTTCGCCCAATTCGATGCGGTACCCGCGGAGCTTGACCTGCTCATCGGCACGCCCGACATACCGAAGCTGCCCGTCGCCGTCCCACGACACCAGATCCCCGGTGCGATACATCCGCATTCCCGGCCGGTCCGGCCCGGCAAACGGACACGCCACGAAGCGTGACGCGGTCAATCCGGCCCGGCGCCAATACCCCAGGCCTACGGCATGCCCCGCGATATACAGTTCGCCCACCACCCCGGCCGGCACCGGACGTAACCACGCGTCCAGCACGAAGAACGCCAGATGAGTCAACGGCACCCCGATGGGGCTGGCATTGTTGGCCTTGATCGCACTGTTCGCATTGTTGGCTAGGTCGCCGGCCGCGATCTCCCGGAACGAGGCGTGCACCGTTGTCTCGGTGGTGCCGTACAGGTTGATCAGGCGTGGTGATCGCGGGTGGTGACGCAACCAGGTCCGAAGCCGGTTCGGCTCCAACGCTTCTCCGGCGAACAGCACCGCTTCGAGTTCGAGTTGATCCGCGAGTTCGGGTGCGAGCGCTCGGCCGTCATAGACGGTTTGCAGCGCATAGAACGCCGAGGGTGTCTGGCTGAGGACGCTGACGCGTTCGGTGACGAGCAGGGCGTGGAAGTCGTGCGGTGAGCGCGCCACCGACTCAGGCACGATGACGAGGCGTCCACCGCTGAGCAGCGCGCCCCAGATCTCGCACACCGATACGTCGAACGCCAGGGAATGCCACTGTGACCACACTTCCCCTGGGCGCAGCTGGCCCTGCAGCGTCTGCAGCAACTCGACGACGTTGTGGTGGCTCACGGCAACGCCTTTCGGGTTGCCGGTGGTGCCCGAGGTGTAGATGAAATAGGCGATGTCGTCGGGGGCCGGTGTGGACAATTTCAGCCGGCGTTGGCCATGGATGCCCGGGGCGTCGACGTCGATGACCAACAGGTCGTGGTCTTCGAACCGCACGGCCTGATCTGAGGTCGTGATCGCCGCGACCGGGGCGGCATCGGCGAGCATGAAACCAACCCGTGCCGCCGGCAGGCTCGGGTCGATCGGCAGGTAAGCCGCCCCGGTCTTCAGCGCCGCCAGGATCGCCACGATGGCCCGCGGCGAACGCGAAAGCAGCAGCGCCACCGACTGTCCCGGGCCTACGCCGTGGCCGGCCAGCACGAATGCCAGTCGGTCGGACGCCTCGTCCAGTTCGCGGTAGGTCATCGACCGTCCCTCGTAAGACAGCGCGACCGCTTCGGGCGTCCGGGCGACCTGGCCGGCCCACAGCACCGGAATCGACACACCGGGCGACGGCGACCGGTTTAAGGTGCCACGATTGCCCCACTCGGCAAGTCGCGAATGTTCCTCCGCGGCAAGCACATCCACCGCCGACAACCGTCGGTCCGGGTTGTCGGTCATGGCCGCCAAGACCCGCTGGAACCGCTCAATCAGCGCTTGGATCCCCGCGGCGTCGAACACGTCTGCGTCGTATTCGACGCGGAAAGCGAGTTCAGCCCGCGGCAGCGCCTGGATCGTCAGTGGGTAGTGGTTGTAGTCGTGGCTGGTGGTTTCCTTGACCGCCATTTCGTGCGGCCCCGCCGATGTGCCTTGCAGTGAGCCTGGTAATGAGCCCAAGTCGATCGGATAGTTCTGGTACACGAACAGGGTGTCGAACAGTCTCTCGTGGCCGGCGATTCGGTGAATCTCACTGAGCGCCAGGTGCTGGTGCTCGAGTGTGTCGTGGTGCAGGCTGTGCAACTGGTCGATCAGCTCCGCGACAGTGGTTGCAGCCGCGCCATTCACCCGCACCGGAACGGTGTTGACCAGCAAACCGACCATGGATTCCGCGTCGACCAGGTCGGTTGGCCGCCCGGACACCGGTACGCCGAAGGCGATGTCGTGCTGGCCGGTGAGCAACATCAGTAGCTGGGCGTAGGCGCCCTGCAGCACGATGTTGACTGTGGTGCGACGGGCACGCGCCAGGGCGCGCAGGGCCTCCGTCTGCTCGCCAGGCAGCACAAAGGAGTTCACGCTGCGCCGTCCCACCCCCAACCGATCCTGCGGGCCGACCAGGGTGGGGGACTCGAACCCGGCGAGCACCCGGCGCCAGGCTGCGTTGGCGGCGTCGAGGTCTCGCTCGGCCAGCCAGGACACGAACCGGCGATACGACGCGGGCGCGGGTAACCGCCGCCCGTGGTAACTGGCGAAAATTTCGCGCAGCACAATCGGCAAGGACCAGCCGTCAACCACGATGTGGTGATTGGTCAGCACAACGCGGTACTGGTCCGGCGCGGTCCGGATCAATGCCACTCGAAATGCCGGCGGGTGGGCCAGGTCGCACACCGCGGCTCGTTCGGCGGCGCACACCCGCCGCATCTGCTCTTCGACATCCGCGTCGCTGTCCAGCTCCACATACCGCCAACCGGTTTGGGGATCGGCAGGGATGATCTGCACCGGCTCGTCGAACTGGCCACAAAAGCGTGCCGCCAGATTGGGATGCCGGCAGACCACCATGTGGACCGCATCGCGCAGCCGGTCTGGGTCAAGGGCCCCGGTCACCGCCAAGTCCAGCTGGACCGCATACACGTCGTCGCCGGCGAGTGCGGTGCTGGCGTGAAAGAGCAGGCCCCGCTGCATCGGGGTCAGCGGCAGCACGTCGGCAATGCTGTATTGCCGCTGTAACTCATCGATCTGGTGCTGGGTCAGGCGCGTGGGCGCGATGTCCGACGGTGTCAAGCCGCCCCCGCCGCGGCGCACCTGCGCGCAGATGCCTGCCAATGCGTCAAACCACAGCCGGTTGAGCCGTTCTACCTGCGTTGTGTCGAATTGCGATGTGGCCCAGGTCCACTCGGCGTGCAGTTGCGGCCCGGCCGCGGTCTCGACCGTCGCGGCGTTGAGTTCCACCGTGTGCATGAGCGGCATTGCCAGCCCGGCGCTGCCGCGTGTGCCCGGCCGATGGGAGATCCGCCAGCCGTCCGTGTCAGTTGTCGCCGCGCCGCCGAGCCGGCCCAGGTAGTTGAATCCGATCGGCGGTTCGGACCCGGACAGTTCCACGTCGGCATTCAGATAGCGCAGCACACCGTAGGTCAGCCCGGCCGGAAGAGCCCGCAGCTGTTCCTTCATGCCCTTGACCGCACTGCCCAGCGCCGCATCCCCCGCCATCACCTGCGGCCAATTCACCTCGCCCGCGGCGAGGGCCACCGGGTACTTGGCCGTGAACCACCCGACCGTGTGGGTCAAGTCGACACCGGAGTGGACCTCCTCGTTACGCCCGTGAGCTTCGACATCGATGCCGATCGGTTGACCACGGGTGCCCAAAAATTCCCCCCACGCCAGGGCGAACGCGATCAACAGAATGTCCTGCACCCCGGCGTGGTACGCCGCCGGCACGTCACCCAGCAGCAGGCGGGTGTTCTCGCTGTCCAAAGTCGCCACGAAGTGCCCGGCCGTGGCGAACGTGTCGACGCCGGGGTCCACGGCCGGCAGTGCAGCGGGCACCGCCAATACCGTCCGCCATGCTTCCGCGGTGTCGATCACTGCCGCTGATCGCGCGTATTCGTTCAGCAGCGACGCCCATCGCCGAAACGACGTCCCCGCGACCGGCAACAACACCGGGTGGTGGTTGCGCTGCTGGGCCCAACCAACATTGATGTCTTCCAACAGGATCCGCCACGACACACCATCGACGGCCAGGTGGTGAATGCAGAGCACCAGTTGGTTGGCGTCGCAGATCCACAAGGCGCGCAACATCGCGCCGGTGGCGGGGTTCAACCGTGACCGGATGTCGAGCAACACTTCATCCGACCAGGTGTCGACCGACTGCAAGCACTCGGCCGCATCCACCGATCCCGGCGGCTGCGCCGTCAATGACCAGTCGGAGCTCACCCGCAACCGCAGCATGGCGTGTCGATCCAACAAGGCCTGCAAAAGAACAACCACATCCGCCTCGGTGACACCGGCGGGCGCCTGCAGCGACATCGTCTGGTTGAACTGCTCAACCGGGCCACCGGTGGTCTGCAGCCACCGCATGATCGGCGTGGCCGGCACCTCGCCGACACCTTCGTCCACCGCGGCGGAGGTGTCACCGACGACACCGGCCACCCGCGCAACGCCGGCCACCGACTGCTCGGTGAACAGATCCCGCGGCCGGCACAGCAGACCGGCCGCGCGGGCCCGGGCGACCACCTGCATCGCCAGAATGCTGTCCCCGCCCAGATCGAAGAACGACTCCTCGACACCCACCCGGTCCAGGCCGAGGACCTGCGCATAAATGCCGGCCAAGACCTCCTCGACGGCGTCGGTCGGCGGGCAATACTGTTCGGCGTCTTGGTATTCCGGTGGCGGTAGGGCGGCGGTGTCGAGCTTGCCGTTCACCGTGAGCGGCATTGCGTCCAGGACGACTATCGCGTTGGGCACCATGTAGGGCGGCAGACGGTCGGCCAACCCGCTGCGCAAGGCGGCGGGGTCCGCTTCGCAGGTGACATAGCCGACCAGGCGCTTGTGGCCGGGACGGTCCTCGCGCACGACCACCACGGCCTGGTGGACACCATCCAGTGCGGCCAGCCCCGCCTGAACCTCGCCCAGTTCTATGCGGTAGCCGCGGATCTTGACCTGCTCGTCGGCGCGGCCGACGTACCGCAATTGGCCGTCGGCACCCCAGTAGACGAGGTCTCCGGTGCGATACATCCGTTGGCCCAGCGATTCCGCGCCGCCGAACGGACACGCCACGAACCGCGACGCCGTCAACCCCGCCCGGCGCCAATACCCCACGCCCACTCCCCGGCCGGCAACGTACAACTCGCCGACCACTCCAGGTGGCACCGGCTGCAGCCAGTGGTCCAGCACGAACAGCGCCGCACCCGATACCGGCGTGCCGATCGGCGGCACCCCGGAACCGGCGGTAAGGGGCGCGCTCATGCACGCATAGATCGTTGTCTCCGTGGGGCCGTAGGCGTTGATCATGACGCGGCCAGTAGCCCAGTGGTCGACCAGTGCCGACGGGCACGCCTCACCGGCCACCACCAACGCCGCCGATTCCAGACCCTCTGGCGCCAAAACACCTACCGCGGAGGGGGTTTGGCTGAGCACGTCGATATGCTCGGCCGCCACCAGCGCGTGGAAGTCGGCCGGTGAAGTCGCTACCTCCTCGGGCACCACCACCAAGCGGCCGCCGCTCAACAGCGTGCCCCAGATTTCCCACGCCGATACGTCGAAGGACAGCGAATGCCATTGTGTGGCCGCAAATTCCGCTGTGTCGGTGTGAGATTCGAAGAAGCTGCTGACCCGGAAGAGCTGGGTGACGTTGTGGTGGGTGATGGCCACCCCCTTGGGAACGCCGGTGGTGCCCGAGGTGTAGATCAGGTAGGCGATGTCCCGGGCAGAGGGTTCCGGTGCCAGTGGCGTGCATGGTTGAGCTTCGATGCTGGGATCGTGGACATCGATGACCCGTAGGCCGTGCCCATCCAGTCGGTCAGCGAAGGCCGCGGTGGTGATCGCGGCGACCGGCTCGGCGTCGGCGACCATGAACCCGATCCGTGCCGGCGGCAGCGCGGGATCGATCGGCAGGTAGGCAGCCCCCGTTTTGAGTACCGCGGCGATCGCCACGACCGCCTCGGCAGACCGCGGAAACAGAAGTGCCACATAAGCGCCCGGGCCGACGCCCGAACTGGACAGTAAGTGGGCCAGCCGGTTCGACGCCTGATCGAATTCGCGATACGTCATCGACAGCTCGCCGCACGTCAGCGCAACCGCATCCGGGGTGCGGGCCACCTGTGCCGCCAACGCCGCCGGAATAGACAGCGCGGGCGGAATGGGCTGCCGGAGAACCGAACTGTTGCCCCAGCCATTCAGCCGCGCGTGCTCAGCGGCATCGAGTAGGTCCACCGACGACATCGCCAGCGACGGGTTGGCCGTGACTGCGTCCAACACCCGCCCCAATCGCTCGACGAAGCCGTGGATGGTGACGGCGTCGAAGACGTCGGTGCGGAACTCCACCGTTCCGCCGATGCCCGCCGGCTCACCGGTGCCAGTCCAGCGCTCCCCCAGCGAGAAGCGCAGATCCATCCGGGCCGTGCGGGTGTCGACGGGCAACGCGCTCACCTGTAGCTCACCGAGATTCAGCTCGGGTGAAGCGTTGTTCTGCCACGCCAACAACACCTGGATCAGCGGGTGATGGGTGAGTGATCGGGGCGGGTTGAGCCGCTCTACCAGCATTTCGAACGGCACGTCTTGGTGTTCGTAGGCGGCCAGGCTACGCTCCCGCACCTGCGCCAGGAGCTCGGTAAAGCTCGGGTTGCCGGCCAGGTCGACACGCAGCACCAAGGTGTTGACGAAGAACCCGACCAAGTCGTCCAGCGCGGGGTCGCCGCGGCCGGCGATCGAAAACCCCAAGGCGACATCCGGGCTGGCACTCAGTCGCGACACCAACAGCGACAGCGCCGCCTGAACCACCATGAAACTCGTCGCGCCATTCTCACCGGCAAGGCGACGGATCCGCTGCTGCACGTGCGGCGGCCAGTCCACCGTTACGCTGGCGCCGCAATAGTCGGCGGCCGGTGGATAGGGTCGATCGGTGGGCAGCTCCACGCGTTGCGGCAGGTCGGCAAGTTCCCGTTCCCAATAGGCCATCTGGGTGGCCAGTGGGCTCTCGGGATCCGACAGTGCGCCGAGGTTCTTTCGTTGCCACAGCGTGTAATCGACGTATTGCACCGGCAAGTCAGCCCAGCCGGGAGCGTGTCCCGCGCACCGGGCGCCATATGCCAGGCCCAGATCACGGACCAGCGGAGCCATCGACCAGCCGTCCGCGGCGATGTGGTGCGCCGTGGCGACGAGAACATGCTCCTCTTCGGAGATCTGGAAAAGAAGTGCCCTCAAAGGGATTTCGGTCGCTAGATCAAACGTTCGGCGTGCCTCGGCACCGATCGCGTCGGCAAGTCGCTCTTCCCGCCATCCGGTGGCGTCGACGACCCCCCAAGTCACGTCGGCTTGATCGGCCGCCAGCACCACTTGATGGGGTATGCCATCCGGCGCGGCAAACACCGTCCGCAGGGTTTCATGGCGGGCAACGACGTCGGTCAGAGCGGCCTGCAACGCCTCAGCGTTCAGGGGGCCGCGCAGCCGCAGTGCCGCCGCCATGTTGTAGACCGCTGAACGGTCCTGCAACTGGTCGAGGAACCACAGGCGACTCTGCGCGTAGGACAACGGGATCGCCACGGGCCGCTCGGCCGCCGTCAGCGGTTCGAGCCCGCCCCCCGCGCTCAGGCGGTGCGCCAATTCGGCGATTGTGGGCGCGTCGAACAAGGTGCGCACCACCAGTTGGGTGTCCAAGGCCTTGTTGATCGCGGCGATCGCCCGCATTGCCGACAACGAGTCCCCGCCCAGGTCGAAGAACGAATCGTCGACGCCGGCTCGTTCGAGGCCCAGCACCTGGGCATAGATTCCGGCAAGGATTTCCTCGGTGAGAGTCGCCGGGGGGCGGTACTGTTCGGTGCTTTGGTATTTCGGTTCTGGCAGCGCGGACGTGTCGAGCTTCCCATTGACTGTGAGTGGCAACGCTTCGACGCGCACCACCGCCGCGGGCACCATGTAGGACGGTAGTCGGTCGGCCAATACCCCCCGCGCCTGAACGGGATCCACCGCCCCGGTGACATAGCCGACCAGTCGCTTGTCGCCTGGGGTATCTTCGCGGGCAATGACGATGGCTTGATCCACCCCGTCGACCTCGGCGAGCGCCGCTTGCACATCGCCGAGCTCGATGCGATATCCGCGAATCTTGACCTGCTCGTCGGCCCGCTCCACGTAACGCAGTTGGCCGTCGGCGCCCCAAAAGACCAAGTCTCCGGTGCGATACATCCGTTGCCCGGTGCCGCCGAACGGGCACGCGACGAACCTCGAGGCCGTCAATCCCGCGCGGCGCCAATAGCCGAGCCCCACCCCCCAACCCGCCACGTACAGTTCGCCCACCACGCCGGCTGGGACGGGCCTCAGCCACTCGTCGAGTACGAACAGTGCCGCACCCGGCACCGGCGAACCGACCGGCGGCGCCCCCGTGCCCGGCTGCAGCGGTGCGCTCACCGCCACGTAGATGGTGGTCTCGGTTGGCCCGTAGGCGTTGATCATCACCCGGCCAGAGGCCCATCGGTCCACCACCGCTGCGGGGCAGGCCTCGCCACCCATCACCAACGCCACCGAATCCAACCTGTCCGGCGGCAAATAACCTACTGCAGAGGGGGTTTGGGTGAGCACATTGATGTGTTGCTCGACAACCAGATCGCCGAACTCGGCGGGTGAGGCGACCACCTCCTCGGGTATGACCACCAGCCGGCCGCCGCGCAACAGGGCGGCCCACACTTCCCACACGGAGAAGTCGAAGGCATACGAATGCCAGTGCGACCAGACCTGTTTCGACGCGTCGGGCAACCCCGCGTCGGCACCGTCGACAGAAAGGATCAACTGGGTCAGGTTCCGGTGGCTGATCGCGACGCCCTTGGGCACACCCGTGGTTCCCGAGGTGTAGATGATGTAGGCGACGTCATCGGCTGCGGGCATCGGGAGCGCGGTGGCCGGGAAGGTCTCGATGTGTGGAGCTTCGGCATCGATGATCGGCAGCTTGAGCCACTCGAAATCTGTCCCGGCAGACGCGATTGCCGCTACGGGGGCGGCATCATCGACGATGAACGTCAACCGCTCCACCGGCATCCGCGGGTCCAGCGGCAAGTAGGCCGCTCCGGCTTTGAGCACCGCCAGTATCGCAACGATCGCATGAGGCGACCGCTCGGCCAGCAGCGCCACACACGAGCCCGTGCTCACGCCGCGCTCAACAAGCAAGCGCGCCAATCGGTTAGACGCCTCGTCGAGTTCTCGGTAGGTCCATGCCGAACCTCCGCAACTCAGCGCCACCGCATCACCAGCATGTGCGACCTGGGCGGCCAGCGCCGCCGGGATCGACACACCGGTGGGCGGCGACTGGGACAACACCGCGCGGTTGCCCCAGTCGGCGAGGCGAGCGCGTTCCGCGGCGTCCAGCAGGTCCAGCGACGACAACCGCGCCATCGGTTGCGCGGTCAGCGCCGTCAGCACCCGCTGTAGTCGCGCGACGAGCGCTTCGATGGTCGCGGCGTCGTACACGTCGGTGCGGAATTCCACCGCCCCGCCGATCCCGGCGGGCTCACCGGTGTCACCGAAGCGTTCGCCCAGGAAGAAGGCCAGGTCCATCCGCGCGGTGTGGGTGTCGACGGGCATGGGATGGACCTGGAGATCGGCCACCGTCAAGTCGAGCGGGGTGGCGTTCTGCCAGGACAGCGAAACCTGGATCAGTGGGTGGTGGGTCATCGATCGGGGTGGGTTCAGCCGTTCGACAAGAGCCTCGAAGGGCACATCCTGGTGCTCGTAGGCGGCGAGGCTGCGCTGACGAACTTGGGCCAGCAACTCGGCGAATGTGGGATTCCCGACGACTTGCACCCGCAGGATCAAGGTGTTGACAAAGAAGCCCACCAGGCGATCCAGCGCGGGATCACCCCGGCCGGCGATCGGAAAGCCAACCGCAACATCGGAACTGGTGCTCAGCTGGGAAAGCAGCACCGCGAGGGCTGCCTGCACCACCATGAAGCTGGTCGCGTTGTATTCGCGGGCCACTTCCCGCACGCGCTGTTGCAGCTCCGCCGGCCACTGCACGGCCACACTGGCGCCGCGGTGGTCGGCGACCGGTGGATAGGGACGGTCGGTGGGCAGCTCCAAACGCTGCGGCATCCCCGCCAGCACCTCGTGCCAGAACCTCACCTGGGCGGCCGAGGCGCTGTTCTCGTCGGCCGGATCCCCCAGGCTGTCCCGTTGCCACAGGGTGTAATCGGCGTACTGGACCGGCAATTCGGCCCAGTCGGGGGCATGACCCGCCCAGCGGGCGGCGTAGGCCGAGCTGATGTCAGCAGCCAGGGCCCCGATGGACCAGCCGTCGCCGGCGATGTGGTGCACGACGACCACCAGCACGTGATCGTCCTCGGTGAGGCTGAAAACCTGTGCTCGGATCGGGATTTCGGTGGCCAGGTCGAAGCTGTAGTGCGCGGCCCGTTCGATGGCTTCGGTCAGCCGGTCGGGCGACCATCCGCCGGCATCGACTACCGCCCAACCGAAGTCGGCCCCGGCGGCCGGCCGCACCACCTGGCGCGGTATCCCGTCGACCGCCACGAAAACCGTGCGCAGGCTTTCGTGGCGTCCGACCACATCGGCCATCGCGGTGGCCAACGCCTCGGGTATCAGCCTGCCGGTCAACCGCAACGCAACAGCTCGGTTGTAAACCGGTGAGGGTCCTTGCAATTGGCTGATGAACCACAGGCGACTCTGGGCGAACGACAACGGAATCACTGCGGGCCGCTCACCGGCGACCAACGGTTTGGAGCCGCCCGAATCGCCGCCGAGGCGTGCCGCCAGTTGAGCGATGGTGGGTGAGTTGAACACCGCCCCCAACGGCAAGTTCGCATCCAGGGTCGAATTGATGGCCACAACCACCCGCATCGCGGCCAGCGAATCCCCGCCGAGGTCGAAGAACGACTCCTCGGGCTCGACCCCTTCGACACCGAGGACCTCGGCGAAGATCGCCACCAGCGCCTGTTCCAAGGCGTGGTTGCGTGGGGCGTCCGGGTACTGCGGCCTCGGCAGTGCTGGGATGTCGAGTTCGCCCGACGCCGTCACGGGCAAGGCATCCAGTACCAGCACGGCGACCGGCACCATGTAGGACGGCAGGCGCTCAGCCAACACGGCCCGTGCCGCCGCCGGGTCCACCGCACCGGCAATCGACTCCGTGACATAGCCGACCAGTCGTTGGTCCCCTGGGCGGTCCTCACGGGCGATCACGACCGCCTGGTCGACGCAATCCAGCTCGGCGAGAGCCCCTTGGACCCTATCGAGTTCGATCTGTTGCCCCCGGATCTCGACGCGGTGGTCCGTCGGGCCCACCCGACGCAACCGCTCATAAGGTTTCATTCGAACGCCACCCCCCGGA
This sequence comes from Mycobacterium bourgelatii, assembly GCF_010723575.1. Classification (NCBI taxonomy): domain Bacteria; kingdom Bacillati; phylum Actinomycetota; class Actinomycetes; order Mycobacteriales; family Mycobacteriaceae; genus Mycobacterium; species Mycobacterium bourgelatii. The sequence goes on along the minus strand of NZ_BLKZ01000001.1, from coordinate 2,881,174 downwards.
CGACCGACAGTTCAGCAACCCGCGGCCGGTGACAGGCGCTCGCGCAGTCGTCTCGGCCGGATGTCAGTCCAGTTGTCGTCGATGTAGTCCAAGCACGCGGCGCGCGCCGCTGCACCGAAGAGCACCCGCCAGCCGGCCGGAACCTCGGCGAACGCCGGCCAAAGACTGTGTTGCTCCTCGTCGTTGACCAAAACGAGGAAGAGGGCCTGGTCGTCGTCGAACGGATTAGTACACACTCGTTCTCACCGCCTACTACAGATAGGTCAAGGGCCAGACCAGCGTGCGCGGAACCGTTTACCAGATAACGGACCGGCCAGACAAACTTAACACCAGAAATCTTCAAATCGTGTGTCAACGGTATGGGCCGATATGCCGAAGAGGCGGAGTTAGCCCACGGGTTAGCGTCGTACTCACTCGCGCTCCTCTTCTTGGTTCCGGGTGCGCTGTATCTGTATGTAATTTCAGACCTCCCGCCCTGCTACCGGTCCCAACATCGGGTCAGCGTGCGGTCGGTGGGCCACTCGGACAACGTTGGCCGACTCCCCCAGGTTGAGTCGCGGCGCTTGCGATGTCTTCGCGTAGTCCTTGCGAAATTCTTGCGTCCAAGGAATGCCATTCGCAACGGACAATGCGGACCGGGAAATGGCACCGTCAATAGTCCGTTATCCGCTGGGCACCATTTGGCCATTGGCCCGGCTGTGCGCGCACCCCTGCCGCCGATCTACCCTTGTTCCGTGCCCAACGAGAAAGTTCCGGGTGGGGTGGTGCACAAGCTTCCCGCAGACCTGCGCACGGCGCTCGTCGCCAACTCCACAGCACTTGAGGCCTGGCGGGACATCACGCCGCTAGCACGAAACGAGTTCATCTGCTGGGTGGAAGACGCCAAGCAAGCCAAAACCCGGGAACGCCGGATTCGCCGGACCCAGGAGGAATTGGAAGAAGGCAAACGGCGGCCTTGCTGCTGGCCCGGGTGCAAGCACCGCGAGCGCACCGGCAAGCCCTGATACTTACTTCCGGCCGGGTAGCTTCATCACCGTACGCACGATCGGCAACAGGGACTTCTGCCACAGCGTCGACGGGATGCCAAGCGGCGGATCGAGATTGAACACTCGGGCCGCCGCGATGGTCTGCGATTCGGTGTACTTCAACAGGCCCTCGGGGCCGTGCCTGCGACCCACCCCGGACGCGCCCATGCCGCCCATCGGTGCGCTGAGGCTGCCCCAGGCGAACGCGTACCCCTCGTTGACGTTGACGGTTCCCGAACGCAAGCGTGAGGCGATCTTCTGGCCCTCTTCGGTGGAGGCCGCCCACACGCTGGCATTGAGCCCGTACTCGGTGTCGTTCGCCTTCTCCACCGCTTCATCGACGTCGGCGACGGGATAGATCGAAACGAGCGGTCCGAAGGTCTCGTTGGCCGCGCACTCCATTTCGGGGGTGACGTCTGTCAGCACGGTCGGCTCGTAGAACAGCGGCCCGATGTCGGGACGGGCCTTGCCGCCCGCAATCACTTTGGCGCCCTTGGCCGTCGCGTCGTCGACGTGCTGGGACACCGTCTGCAGCTGACCTTCGGAAATCAAGCTGCCCATCTCCACGGAGAAGTCGTATGTGGTGCCGAGCTTCATGTTGCGCACCGCTTCGCCGAATTTGCGCGTGAAGTCGTCGGCGATGTCCTTCTCGACGTAGATCCGCTCGATGGAGATGCACAATTGCCCGGCGTTGGAAAAGCACGCGCGGGTGGCCGCCTTGGCGACCTTGTCGAGGTTGGCGCCCCGCGACACGATCATGGCGTTCTTGCCGCCAAGCTCGGCCGAGAAGCCGATGAGACGCCGGCCCGCGTGCTCCGCCAGCCGACTTCCGGTGGCCGTCGAGCCGGTGAACATGAGGAAGTCGCAGTTCTCGGTGATCGCGGTCCCGACCACCGAGCCCGGGCCCGGCACGATCGCGTACAGCGCTCGCGGCAGACCAGCGCGGTACAACAGTTCGGCGCAGGCGAGTGCGCAGTAGGGCGTCTGGCTGTCCGGCTTGAGCACCACCGCATTGCCGGCGATCAGCGCGGGCACCGAGTCCGACGCCGTCAGCGTCATCGGGTAGTTCCACGGTGAGATCACCCCGACGACGCCCTTGGGCTGATAGCAGACCGTGGTCTTGCCTATCGCCGGCAGCAGGGATTGAACGTTACGCGGCTTCAACAGGTTTGCGGAGACGCGCGCGTAGTAGTTGGCGTTCGCCATCAGGTCTACGATTTCCTCTTGCGCCGCCCAGCGTGCCTTGCCCGCCTCGGCTTGCAGCAGATCCATGAGGAACTCGCGGTTCTCGATGACCAGATCGCGGTAACGCTTGATCACCTCAACGCGATCCGCAACCGTCCGGTTGGCCCATTCAGTCTGCGCCGCACGGGCTTTGGCAAAAGCCGCGTCGACGTCGGCGGCCGTACCGACCGGGATCGTGGTCATCGGCTTGCCGGTGAAGACCTCATTGATCGTGATGGTCTCGCGTGCGGCGATGTCCTCGATTGCGGCCAAGTTGCGCAAGCGCTCGAAGGCCTCAGCTGACGGTGCAGGCATCTCGTTACCTCTCGGAATGGGTCTATCGGGCATCACCCTATCGCCTGCCCAAAGTGGCTGTTTTCAAACAAAATTGTCCGGTGCGTAAGTAATTGGTCGAGGTGGTCGAGCTCGATCGGGCACCGTCGGCGAGTGCGTCACCAAGCACATCGCACCACCCTGGCCCAGCCGGACAGCCGGGCGAACCGCACGGCGCCGGTGGTGATTGTGGCTCACGTCTTTGACCGCGTCGTAGCGAGTCCGACGACCTGGCCGTCGTCCAACGCCAGATCCCAGGCACCCGGGCGGAGTGGCGGCATGGATTCGAGTCCACCAGGGTTTTGCTACCCGCTTTCCGCGACCGCGGCGCCGGCGCGGCCGAAGTCAGCTAACCGCGCAGATCGCGGTTTGGCGGCCGCCGGTTGGCATCCAAGCCGCTTCAGCAGATTTTGCAGAGCCCGCGCCTGCGCGCCGGGGGCCATGCTTCCGTGTCACACAGAGGCCCATCGCTAGTCTCATTTAGCAGAACCAGGCAACAAAGGGGTAACAAAGTGTGTCCCTTAAGTCCCATCCGACACTAAGGTGCTCTTCGTGGGCAAAATCCGGTTAGCCAATGGCGTAGCCCGCTGGCTGGCGTTTGCGGCCTCGCTCACCCTCGCCTCCGGCATGGTCTACGCCCAAACGCACGAGCATCGCACTCACGCGCAGAATGAGGCCGCACCCGTCGTGGGAACCGCACCTGCCAGCGCGGCCGCGGCGGCGGCGGGCGCGGCACCGCACACCGCCAGTCCCGGTGAAGCGCAGGCACTAGCCGCGGCGGCGGCCACCGCACCGCTGGCTGCCCAGGACTTCCAATTCGCGCTGCCGGCCGGCCGCGGGTCCGAGGAGGGGCTGCAGGTCAAGACGATCTGGGCAGAGCGCGTTATCAGCCTGCTGTTTCCACAGATCACCACCATTGGCGGGTACCGGCAGGACGCTTTGCAGTGGCACCCCAATGGCTTGGCAATCGACGTGATGATTCCGAACCACAGCAGTCCCGAGGGCATCGAGCTCGGCAACCAGATCGCCGGATTCGCGTTGGCGAATGCGAAGCGCTGGGGAATCCTCCATGTGATCTGGAGGCAGAAGATCTACCCAGGCATCGGTTCGGGCAGCTGGACGGCCGACCTCGGCAACGAAACCCTCAACCACTATGACCACGTTCACATCGCTACCAATGGTGGCGGCTACCCGACCGGGCACGAGACCTACTACATCAGTTCGATGAGCCCAACGCCACCTAATTGACAGGTATTCCCAAGGTTCGACCGCCTTGTTTTGAAAACACCTGGTGCAGCAGGAAAGGCGTTGCGCAACGGCGTCATTCACGTCCTGAAACCCGGTGAACTTGAGTTGACTGGGGCATGAACACGTGCGACTCTTTCGCCGTGATCGAGTTGAGAGAACAAACGATCATCGCCCAGGTGGCCGATCGCTTGACCCGCAAGTTTCCGGCCATCCCCCCCGACACAGTAAAAGCCGTTGTGCTGCACGCCCATGAACGGTTCGACGGGCGCCCGGTACGCGAGTACATCCCGCTGCTCGTTGAGAGATACGCGGAGAAGGAATTATCGCTGGCAGCCTTCGACGAAGGTCTAATTGCGTAGGTGACCCCCGCCGTCAATCAGCCCGCGATAATCTCAAGCAGGGCAACACGAATCCGATCCCAAACGGCCTTTGGGTTTGAGCCCTTCAATACCTCGATTGTGAGGACCGGCGTCCCGCGGTCGCGTCCTGCGTAAGACCCTAGAGAGCCCGGCGTCGGGGCAAATGCGGTCGACTCTTCCACAGGCAGTCCACTGGATGCGGCGAAACGCTCTGCGAGCGCACCGGCGGGACCGTCGAAGTTGACAAACTGGCGTCCGGTCCAGGAGTGCAAAGCGATCACCAGCGCCGGGTTCAGGCCCTCTATCAAGTCGCGCACGACGCGTGACTCCGGCTGGCTCAGTGGCGCGTGACCACTCGACGGGTCCGCGGGGTCGAAGTTGGACGCCGGAAAATTCCGGTTGACGTCCACCCTGTTCGCGTTCTCGCGGGTGCCCGCGGCCCGACCGTCCGGGTTGGCGTCCTCAACGACGGAGAGCGTGACGGCGTCGCCGAGGCGCGCTTCGGCGAAGGCGCCGGGCAACTCGCTGATCGTGTAAGCGCCCTCGGTCTCGTCGCCGTGAATGCCTCCGATGAGCAACACCTTGCGGGGCCCGTGCCCGAGGGCCAGCAGCCGAATTGGTCGTCCCTGAACCGAAGTGCCCACTATCGTCCAGCTGTCGCCGCTCCCCGCCGACGAAGGTGTGGACCCCGGTCCCGCGGTTCCCGTAGGGGTCGTTGCCGGAGCCGTCGGCGCAGGGGTGACCGGAGCCGCTGGAGCGGCGGCAAGTCCATTGGACCTCTTTGAGCCGCAACGTATCACAGTGATCATGAGGGCGGTGGTCGCGATTGCAAGCAGGATCACAATCACGGCCCTCGTCGTCAGCTTCACCGCGACGAACATTCCGGGAGGGACCTCGTGAGATTCATGTAGACCGCGCTCACGTAAGCGCCGTTGGACAGCCGGAACCAAACGTTACTAGGGGCGTGCCCCGCGCTGGTGCGCAGGTCGCCGAGCGTCTGGCAGACCACGATCACGGTCATGCCGTCCTGCAGCGCATTGGGAACCAAGGGCGGCGCGTTGATGTACGGAGCAATGCGCTGCTGGACACCGCAGGTGCCGCCCTCGTCACAGGTACCGACAATGACTGCGGCATAACCAGTTTGCGGTGGCGGTGTGGCAATTGACGGCGACATTGTGGTGTAAGTGGTAGTTAGCGGTGGCGTTGACGTCGTGTACGAGGGCAAAGACACCTCAGACGGCGTTGGCCCGACGGTGAACGTCGATGGTGCCGCAGTAGGGGTAGAGCCATTGCCATCCCCGCTGCGGATGACAACTATCGCTCCGATGATCGCTGTGGCCATGACTATTGCGGCGCAGATGCAGACGGTCCAGATCAGGGTTGCCGGCCGGCCTGTCGCCACCGGAGGCGGGCCGGTGCGCCAAACCCGTCCGTCCCAGTAGAGCGTCCCGGGCTTACCGCTGGGGTCGGGGTACCAACCTGGCGGTAGCGGTGGCGGCTCCTGACGCGACTTCGGCGGCGGGGCCGGTGCACGTTGGGTTGGCTCAGACGCCGCTCTCTTTGGTGGTGTAGTTGGCGCTTCCATGGTCGGCGCCACCCGCGTCGCCGCATCGTCGATGGTCAATGCATAAGCAGCTAGATTACGGGCGAACTCACTGCAGCTTGTGAATCTCTCGTTCGGATTTTTGGCCAAGGCCGTCGCCAGGACGGGGTCGAGCGGAGCAAGTTCGGGTCGTTTCTTTGCCAGCGGTGGCGAATCCATTGTGATGTGCCGCCCTATCACCACCGCGGGCGTGGAGTCACCAAAGGGTGGGGTACCAGTCAGGAGATGGTAAGCCGTGGCTGCCAGCGAGTATTGGTCGGCGCGACCGTCAATGTCATCGCCCTTCAACTGCTCGGGCGCGGTGTAGGCCACGGTGCCGATAGTCATGTTCGTCGCAGTCAGTCCACTTACATCGTCAACAGCTCGGGCAATACCGAAGTCTGTCAACATGATTCGCCGTTCGTCGGCATCATCGACGTTAGTGATCAAAATGTTGGCGGGTTTGACATCACGATGAAGAAGCCCTTGCTTGTATGCGTAGTCCAGGGCTGAGCCGACAGCGGTAACGATGGCAATTACCAATTCCAAGGGCATCCCGGCGGGATAGCGCTCGGCCATCAACTTGCTCGCGTCTGCGCCGTCGACAAAGTCCATCGAGATCCACAGCCGCTCCTGGTGTTCGCCGCGGTCGTGCACTCCGACGATGTGCTGATGCCACAATGTCGACGCGAGGTCGGCCTCCCGAAGAAATCGTTCGCGAAAGCTGACGTCAGCCGAAACTTGGCTTCCCAACAGCTTCAACGCATCGCAGCGAGGGAGCCGAGGATGACGAGCCAGGTAGACCTCCCCCATTCCACCCGCTCCGAGCGATCGCACGATGGTATAGCCAGCGAATCTCTCACCGGCGTCCAGCGGCATGTCCGGATCGTACCCGCAGGACTTCAGTTAACACACTGAATCGCACGGCAGCAGTCGAGTCCCCTGCAAAGCAGCGGGCTGACCCCATTTCCTACCCCTTTGCCGCAAAAGCTCGTAGGCTCCACCATGGCAAACCCCATCGCACATCAGGAGCCGCCATGAGCGCCGATACGAAGGAACAAGAGGAAGCCACTCGTCGGCGACGGGAGGAAGACGTCCGCCGGTTACGCAACTTCCCCGCGTTCGAAAAGTTCTCCGATGGCGAATTGAAACGTCTCGTCGGTGCGTCGCATCACTCTTCGCAGTCGGTGCCATGGCCGCTGATTCGCGAGCAGACCCCGTCCGACGCGTGCTTCATCCTGCTCAGCGGCGAGGCGGGGGTATACGTCGGGGACGCCCGCATAGCGGTGGTGGGCCCGGGCGAGGTAATCGGCGAATCTGCGTTGCGCCGAGGGCAATTGCGTTCGGCCACGGTAACGACGATCGGACCGGCCGAATTCCTGCGGATCGAGCGCGACGACCTAGCCCGCTTGCTCGACGAGATTCCCGCGCTACGGGAGACCATGGACTCGACTGCCGCGCGACACACGCCCGTCACCCCGCCGCCGAAGCCGAAGCCCGAGCGTTCGAAGTTAAGCGCCTCGGTACCAACCGATTTAGTCGAGCGATTCGAGCAAGCCGCTAACGATGCGGGGGTTAGCGTCGGGGCCGCACTCGAAGAGGCCGTCAGCCAGTGGCTCGAAAAGAAAGGCGCTTCGTAGGCAAATAGCGGCAGGCTAGTGTCGTCGTGGCCGAAGACCCTGCTTGCGACGGCGGGATCGCATCTTCGGTCCAGTGCTTGGCTGCCCGCATGACTTTGTCCGTGTCAGGCGAGCCGGTAATGGCTACCAGACGGACGTACGCTGTCCGACATGGCCATCGAATCAACAATGCTCGCCCTCGGTACGCCCGCTCCGTCGTTCTCGCTACCCGAGCCGGCCACCGGCACCACCGTGAGCCTCGACGACCTGTCCGGCCCGGCGCTCGTCGTGACCTTCATCTGCAACCACTGCCCCTACGTGCAGCATGTCGCGGCCGGCCTCGCCGCCCTTGGCCGAGACCTGAAGGAGAAAGGCGTCGCGATGGTGGGCATTTCCAGCAATGACGTCGTCACCTACCCGCAGGACGGGCCCGACGAGATGGTCGCCGAGGCTCGTCGCCAAGGCTGGACGTTCCCTTACCTCTACGACGAGACGCAGGCCGTCGCTCGTGCCTTCTCGGCGGCCTGCACGCCCGATACCTTCGTGTTCGACGGCGAGCGACGCCTCGTCTACCGCGGCCAGCTTGACGACTCCCGGCCGAAGAACGGCCTGCCGGTCACTTGCGCTGACGTGCGTGCGGCGGTCGACGCCGTCCTTGCCGGAAAGCCGGTCAACCCAGACCAGCGCCCTTCGATCGGGTGCGGCATCAAGTGGCGTTGAGTGCGGCCTAGGGCCTAGCACGTTTCGCGCATTCTTCGTTTGCGATGCGGCGCGGCGCGAAATAACTGATTGGATATTCCGCTTTCGGGCTGCGGACTGTTGTGCACTGAGCGTTCTGCCCAACATGGGGTTTTGGCGGTCGCAAGCAACGGGCAGAATCACAGCAGATGGTTGCGACCGGCGCAAATATAAATCGAACAAAGCGAAATGTTAGGACATCGTGGAGACTGATTCGTTGCTTCCCGTCGCCGCTATCGCGATGGTCTCCGCATTTCCATTGTTCCTCCTCATCCTGCTGTGGAGATCACGGGCCGACCGTCGCGGCAGTGCAGTCGCGGTCCCGGGGTTGCTCCAAGCACCGAGGCTGACCGCCGCCGACCCGGACGAGCACGACGATGGTCAACTTGTTTTGCGCCCCAGCGAGGCCGCCAGATTCAGGCGGGGGCGGGTCGTCTCGCTGTTGCTAGGCGCGGTGCTGCTGGCGATTGGCTGCTACATGCTGGCGATGCACAGCCCGTTCCATGCGCTCATCAGCACTTGGCGTTACCAGCACTGGCCGAAAGCCACGGCCACGATCGTCAAGTACGACGGGAAGCGCAGTGGCAGAACAAGTCCCAGCTGGCGCGTCTATCGCTACGAATTGCAGGGCCACCAATATGAGGGCCACGGCCCGTACCTCGCCGGGTTCAAGAACCGTCCCCTCGACATGCCCGTCGGCATGAAGGTGACGATCGCCTACAACCCCGGCAATCCCGAGCAGGTGCTGAGCGAGGCTGATTCCCGAGTCGATCTGTTCCGCTATGACGGCCTGATATTAGTCGCTCCGACAGCGCTTTTCGGCGTGTTCTGCGGTGTTGCGGCCTTCCAAGGAGTGCGCGCTCAGAAAACGCCGCAGCGCCGCCGCGGCAGACCCGATCACCTCTAGCAGCTGCGATCTATACCCCACGGATTCCGCTGTCGACCACTTTCACTCGTTTATGCGGATACCGGCGCTCGGCGTGCGCCTTGGCCGGCGAATTCGGCAACACATACAACGTCTCCTTCTTGTCCTGCAAAGGCTTCAGCACCAAGTCCATGAAGCCCTTGCGGTCGTCGAGGTAGGGTTCGATGACGTCCGCACCGGCGGGGCATACCGCCAGGCAATAGGCGGCCTTGTAGTTGGGTTTGAACGCAAGGCTTTGCCACATCGAGGCGTTCTCGGAATCGGTGACCCGCGAACGGAAATCCGCCGCGTCGTCGCTGTCGGCGATGGTCTGTACCCAGTCGGTGAAGCCGCCCATGAATTCCCGGTAGTTGTGTACGGAGCAGGCGAGGAAGTCGAACTCGCCGTTCTTTCCGATCGCGCCGACCGGGCAGGCCGCGACGCACAGCTTGCATTCCAGGCAGGGGCTGTAGTCCAACGGCTCGCCGTAGCTGCTGACGGGTGCGTCCACCAGGATCGTGCCGAGCAGGATAAAGTTACCGAACTTGGGGTGAATCACGTTGCGGTGGATACCCATAACCCCGAGGCCCGCGGCCACCGCGACCGGTTTGTGTGCGACCACCCAGATGCGGCCGGGGAATCGGTCCATTTCCATCGGGAAAGTCGCCGAGGGGTTCAGCGCGCGGTAACCAGCGTCCTGAAGCTGGCGCACGATGCGATGGGCTGCTTCATTGAGCACCTCTCCGCTGCGATGGAATTCCTGGTTGGCCACGCTGCGTGCCGTCGATCGCACGTTGTCCCGGTTCATCTTCACCACCAGGGAGATGTAGCTCCGCGCGCCGGGTAGTGCGGCCTGGACATGCTCGACCTCCGAGGCGAGGTCTGGATTGTCAACGCTGGCGAACGCGACGTCATCGACACCGGCCGCCAAGCACAATTCGCGCAGCCAATCCGCGTCCAGCGGCCCGGGTTTGCGCGTCGGACGCGAACGCACCTTTCGGACGGTGGGGTGATCCGCCAGTCGGCCGGAAAGCTTGTTCGTCATGCTGGGTATAGTACACCATACTCAGCATGAGCGCACGGCATGCTGCCGCCCCCTGACGTGGACGTTCAACGCTTAAGCGCGAGACTCCAGGGGAACCCACGACCAGGATGGGCTCCCGACATACAAAGGATCACGATGGCCAAGGCATCAGATGACCGCGGTGACAGCACGAACGAGCCGAAGGGTGGTCGTCCTGGACCGGTCGACCATGGCCGCGAGGGCGGGATGGCGACGCGAGAAAAGGCTCCCGAACTTACCGAGTCTTCCAACGACGACGATTAGGCCCAGCTCTGTTGCCGCCATCCGGAAAAGACGACCCACCGGGCTGACGCGGCGACTACCCGCCGAGTGTAATCACTTGTGCCAGCTGGGGTCCGAAGCTCAGCAGGCCTGGAATGAGCCCACCTACCGGGGTGTTGCCGGAGAGTTGTAACGGCAGGAGCGTGCCGTCGAGGTCTACGAATATCTCGGGCAAACTGAGCGGAGCGAGCAGCCCACCGAGCGGGATATTGGTTATCGACGGAAGACCAACGCCGAACAGAGAGACGACCGCCGGAGGCAGCGATATGACGGTGGTCCCATTGAGGAACCCGTTGGCAACGTTGGCCGGTGCGGTCAGCACCGCGACCGCAGCCGCCGAGAGGTTTCCGCTCTGCAGGGCGCTGGCGAGGGCAGCCCCGCTGGAATTGAGCGAACTCAGGGCATTTACCGGCGCTCCAAACGCGTCCAGGGCCAACTGCAGTGGGAGTCCGAAGTTGAGGTTCGCCTCACCGCTGATGGTGAGCGTCGTGCCGAAATTGGTAAGGGCAGAAACCAAATTGGTCGCGTTCTGCGCCATCTGGGCCGGAATAGATCCGGCGGGCAGCAAATTGGTGAAGTTCTGCGCCATCTGCCCGGGAATGTTGAAGATCGGAGCCAAATCTCCCAGCGGACCCTGCGGTGTGATGGTGATGGTTGCTATTTGCTGGTCCGGTGTAATCGACGTAGTGCTGTCGAAGCCGGGGAAGAACCCGTTGACCAGCGCCGTGTTGATGTCCCCGTAAGCGGCCACATTGTTGCCCGCCAACAGATCTTGGAAGGCGGCCTGGAAGCCGGCGGGTAGCGCCTGCGCCCCGGTGCCGATGTCGCGAGCGGCGCCGAGCAGCCCATTGGTGACCGTTTGCGTGGCCGTGATCTGGTCGTTGATGAAGCCCTGCACGAACGGCACCGGGTTGAAGGACGCCAGTTGCTGGACGCCGGCCTCGATCGTCGCGGGCGCATTCGCCAACTCGGCCGGAAGGTTCTGAATGCCGGTTTGAATCGACGCACCGATGGTTTGCGCATACGCGTTCTGGTTGTTGATGAACGCGCGCAGCAGGGGGAACTGGTTGGTGTTCAGCGTGCTCCCGATAGCTTGCAGATTGGAAAGTGTGTTGGCGCCGAGCGCTTGGTAAGGACCCGCGACGGCGCTCGCGAAGCTTTCCACCCCGGCGATCAAACCGGTTGGCTCTCCGGCCGCCGCTGAGAGGCCAGCCGTCAACCCACTGGCGGCCGCATTGGCGGATTCGGCGTTCACATAAGCGCTCGCCCCCGCATTGATGAATTCGACAAACTGCTGGTGAAATGCCTGCGCCTGGGTGCTCAGCGCCTGAAATTCGCGGCCGAAATTGCCAAACAGCGAAGCGACCGCACCCGAAACTTCGTCCTGCGCCGCCGCCGCGATCCCCGTGGTGGACGGCGAGACGGCCGTGGTGGCTTCGGTCACCGAGGCGCGGATACTCGCCAGCTCCTGGGCCGCGGCCTGTATCAGTTCGGGCATAGCGATCACATATGACACGTGCATCCCCTTGATTTGATTGCTTGATGACTACCGGTCACCCCCCGATCTGCCTGAAGTTACTCGCGAGTTTCTTACTTTCAAGTAATATCCGCAGACTCGCCGGAAATGCCCAGCGCATTCACAGGGGATTTTCAGGTTCGGTGGTTACTGCACGGGCTTGCTGGCGAGCGCCTAGACCGAACGAACCTCGCAATTGCAGCGCAACGGTTTTCAACCGGATTCTTCGCCACCTTCGGGACGGCGACCCACATGTGGCGGTCAACCGACGGGGCCAAATCTCACCCGTACACCCGTCCGTAGATCGCCTCAATCTGCTCGGCGGTCGGGACCACCGGGTTGTTCGCCGGCGAACCGGACGCCAGCGCTTGCTGAGCCATCAGGGAAGTCAACGAATCCCAAGCCTGCTTGTCGATGCCATAGGACCGCGGCGTGGGAACCTCGAGTTCGGAACACAATTGAGCGAGCGCGTCCACCAGCGCGCCAGCCGCAACATCGTCACTGGCCCGAGCATCGACCGCGCCGTATGCCCTTGCGCAGTCGGCGTACCGCCCCTGCGCGCCATGGACCGAAAACTCCGTCACTGCAGGAAAGAGCATCGCGTTGGACAACCCGTGGGCCACGTGGAAATGTGCGCCGATTGGACGGCTCATGCCGTGCACCAAGGCGACGCTCGAATTGGAAAACGCCATACCCGCCTGCGTGGCGGCGACCATCATCGCCTCGCGTGCCCCCGCATCCGAACCGTCCCGGTAGGCACGCTTGATGTTGCGGGAAATCAGCCGTATCGCTGAAAGGGCAAAGGCGTCGCTGATCGGATTTGCCTTGCGGCTCACGTACGCCTCGACCGCGTGAGTGAGCGCATCGACACCGGTGTCCGCGGTGAGCCGCGGCGGCATTGACATGGTGAGTTCAAAGTCCACAATCGCAGCGACAGGCAGGAACGACAAACCCGGGCACAGCATCTTCTCGTTCGTCTCGCTGTCGCTGATCACCGTGAATTGTGTTGCCTCCGAGCCGCTTCCTGCCGTAGTAGGAATCGCGATGACGGGAAGCGCCGGTCCGACATAGCTGCTCGGCGCCTTAAACTTTCGCATCGGGCCGCCTTGGTGTGCCAGCACGGCCAACGCTTTCGCGGAATCCATTGGGCTACCGCCGCCGAAGCCGATGACGCAATCGGCGCCGTGCGCGCGGACCGCTTCCAGCCCGTCCTCTAACGATGCGGTGGTGGGGTCCGGGACGGTGCGATCGAAAAGAGCAACCGACATCCCCGCGTCGCTTAGCAGGTTGAGCAGCCGCTCCGCCGCACCGGTCGCGGTCAAATACGCGTCGGTGACCAGCAGTGGACGACGCAGCTTCAGGCCTTCGAGCACGTCCGCAACGTCGCGGAGCGCACCGGCCCCTATCCGGACGTGGCGAGGAAAGGAGATTACTGTCGACAACGGTTCGCCTCTGGTCTTCTTCTGGACATCTTCCCGATCATCACATTGCTGACTTCTCTGGACCTCTCGGATCGCGCGCTAGGGCCTTCGCGCCTAGACGGCCGGGTCCGGGCTACCCCTTGCCTTGGCTAGTCAACCCCCGGCGCTCCCCGCCCGTATTAGCCCAGGTGTGCTGGTTTGCCATACGCCGGATCTTTGCACACGGGGACCGCTCTACGCACGGCCCTCGTACATCTCCCGCGGCACGTGGTGATGCAAATTGACACGCGGACCACGCTGCGCCACTTGGCCATTGGACGCGTGTAACCGCAATATGCGCCCACCTAATTGCACGTATGAGCCCGGGCGCCACAACGCAGGCTCCCACGGTTGGAGCCTGGTCCAGTCCAGCTGGTCCGGCTCACGCATGAAAACCCCATTGGTGGAGTGGCAGTCGACAACGAGCACGTCTCCGTTGACGATTCGGACCTCCAGGTGAGCCCGAGACATCTCACCGGCATGATCGTCAATGCTGATCGGACGAAGTCCGCGGTGCGCAGCTTCGGACCCGCGCGGGTCCCGGCCGATGATGCAGTCGTGGTCGATATCGAACCGAGAGTTGTCATCCAGCACAACCCATCGCCGCAGATGATCCGAATCCGCCACTGAAGGTTCGGGCGTCCATTCGTTCCGAGCCCGCACGTCCAGGCTGAAAGGTCGGTTCGGTGACACCGGTGGAGCGGGTTTCGGCGCGGACCGCGCGGGCGTTGACCACAGGACGGCACCTTCTCCCGGCACGGTTCCTTCGGTCAGCTTGAAGACGCCGCTCACACCGGGGGAAGCGTGCGACCGCTGGCCCAACTCGTCGACGGTGATCACCGTGGCCACCCGGGGTGTGGGTACGGATCGGTGCACCAGGCGTCCGCGCCCGCGCAGCACGGTCCGGTCGGCGCCGTCGTCGAGCGTGACAGTGACGGCACCACACAGCAAGATCTCCAAGCCTGTCGACGTGGGCATGATGATCCCGACGTCAACCATGGTGCGATCCCAGGGTTCCCGCGCGATCCTCTGGAATGCGGTGACCAACTTCTGCGGGCTCGTGTTCCGGACCATGTCTACGAGAGCCGCCAGTTGCTGTGCGGCCAAGGATTCCTGCGACAACGGCTCCCGATCGCGGTGCGCCACAACGATAACCGTGCCCTTGACATTGGCGACGAGGTGCCGACCAGGGATGACCTCGACCTCGGTTAGCTTGCCGGTCGGGCTGGGGCCGCTCGGAATGGGTTCCTCGACAGTCTTTTTCGTCGGTGACACTGGGGCCTCCACCGGCGCCCCGGCCGGCCGAGCGGCAGGTGGAGCCGCGGGCGGCGCTGCCGGTTCCACCGCCGATATGACTTCCTCGACCCCGGACGGCTCTTCGCTGATGCCAATGCGATCGTGCAGCCATCGCAACGGTTTCGGCGCCCACCAGTTGAGGTCGCCGGCAACACGCAGGAACGCCGGCACCACGACGCCGCGAATGATCGACGCGTCGATCACGACGGCTAACGCCGTGCCGATGCCGAACATCTTCATGAAGGACAACCCATTGGCGAACGAAATCAAGGTGATCGTCAGCAACAGTGCGGCGCTGGTGACGATCCGGCCAACCCGACCCAGCCCGATCACCGTTGATGCGTTGTTGTCCAACCCCGAATCGCGGGCTTCTTTGATCCGCGAGAGCAAGAAGATCTCATAGTCGACAGAGAGGCTGAACGCGATGGCGCACAGCAACACGACCATGGACGGGTTCAGCGGCGCCGGCGAAACACCCAGCACCGACGCCAAGTGGCCCTCTTGGAAGATCCATACCATCACCCCCAGAACGGCGCTTAGCACAAGAAGATTCAGCGACAACGCTTTGACCGGCACCACCACGCTGCCCGTGAACAGGAACAGCAATATGAAGGTGGACACGGCGATCAGGCCGATCGCCACGGGAAGCCTATCGGCTATCGCGGCGCGACTGTCGATGAGTGTTGCGGTCGGGCCACCGACTTCGACCTGGTGATTGCTGATCTTGCTCCGGATGTCTCGGACCAGTTCCTGGGCGGTGTCCGAATCCGCTTGAACCGTCAGGAAAACGGTGGCGTACGCCGGCCCGGACGCGGCGGCCGCAGGCTGCTCCCCCACCAACTGGCCGTGCTCGTACCTGCCGAGCGGTCCGTTGACCAGCTTGACCCCGTTCATGCGGGAGACATCCGCGGAAAGTCTCTTGAGCGCGTCGGGGTCGTTGCGGGTGACCAGCGAGATCGCCTGCGAGGGATCCAGCGAGAAATCTTGCTGCAGTGACTCGGCCACCAGGCGCGCACTCGAATTCGTCGGCAGCGCGCGCTCGTCAGGGGTCGCGTACTGGGCATTGAGGAATGGGATGCCCAACGCGAGCAGCACCGCGACAACCGGTAGCGCATACAGGAGTGGCCGGCGCGTCACCACCTCGGCGAACCTGCGCCAGAACAGCGAATCGGCCGACAACGCCGTCTTGCGGCGGATGATCGACAGCGAATCGACCCGCTTACCCAGTAGGGCAAGCATCGCGGGCAGCACGATGATCGCGCTCAGCGCCGACAGCAAGACGGTGGCGGTCGCGGCCAACCCGACCGAACGCAGGAAGTAAGTGGGAAAGACCAGCAGGCTCATCATCGCCAAGGTGACCGTGGCGGCGCTGAACAAAATCGTTCGGCCGGCGGTGGTGACGGTGGCGATGATCGCCGAATGGTGGTCTTTGCCGTTGGCGCATTCCTCGCGGTATCGCGACACCATCAACAGTCCGAAGTCGATGGACAGGCCGAGGCCGAACGCGGTGGTGACGGTGAGGGCGTGCACCGACACGTCGGTGATCGTCGTCATGAGCAGCAACACCGACAGGGTGGAGACGATCGAGACGACTCCGACGACCACGGGCAGCAGTGCCGCGATCAGACCGCCGAACACGATGACCAGCACCGCCAGTGACACCGGCACAGCGATGCTTTCACTGGTCTTGAGATCCGATTTGACCTTGTCCCGGATCTCCTGCTGCACACCGAGGGAGCCGCCCGCGCGCACGTCGACGTTGGGGTCGTGCGGCAAGTCCGCGATGATCCGTTTGGCCGTTTCGGCGGCCTCGTCCCCGGTTCCGCCGACGTGCACCAGCATCAGGCCGGAGCGGCCGTCCTTACTGCGCAGGTCGGTAGCGCCCTGGTCCCCGAAAGACCTGGTGACCTTGGCATCTTTCTCGGCCGCAATCGCTCGAAGCACTTGGTCGCGTACCGCGGCGACCTGCGGGCTTTCGACGTTCCCCTCGCGCGGGAGGAGTTGAATCACCAGATTCGCCGTATTGCCGAATTGCTGGTTCAAGAACTCGTCGGCCTGTGACGATTCCGCCGACGGGTCGGTGTTTCCGCCGGTACCAAGCTTGTCGGACACCGAGCCGCCGAGCACGATGCTCAGGGCTATCACGACCAGGACGAGAATTAGAACCGCTGCGGGGCGCCGCACGGTGAATGCGGCCAGGTGCCTCAACATGTCAGTTGCCCTTCCCCCGGGTCATCGCTGATCGCGCACCTTTCAGATCGTCGCACTTCTCGCAAAGCATGTCGCGAGCGTCTTGGAACTTTCTTGCCGAATGGCCCGGTGTGGCGGGCGTCAGTTGAGCGGCTCGCCAGCCAGCCACAACCGGACCAAGCAGCGCCGCGCCTCAACCTCGGTAGCGTCGACGAACGCGTGCCGGTTGTGCAGCGTCACGTAGTTGTCCGCAAACAGCACGTCGCCGGGTTGGAGCGTGAAGGTGACTGCCCGGCTGGGGTCGTTCAGGGCGCGGTCCAGAGCGTCGAGAGCTTGGCGCTGACGGTCGCTGAGCGGCCGACCGCTCTTGTAGTGCCCCAGTTCGATGTGCAAGCGGTTGTAGCGAAGCTGAACGCCGTCGGCGGTGTCGGTGAACACCGATCCCATGGTTATCGGGTCTTCGCCCGGTTCCGTCTCGTGGGAGCGGTCAAAGCAGAATTCGCCGTAGAGCTCTTCCAACAATTCGGGCGACGTCTCGAGCAGCGCGTTGTATGCGGCGTGGCCGCTGACCATCAGCGACTCGCCCCCCGACACCGCTTTGCGCAGGCACAGCAGCCCGAGCACGTCGGGGCGGCTGCCGGCGTAGGCGCAGGCGGAGTCGGTGTGGAAGATCAGTGCCGAGTTCGTCTTGGAGCCGCGGGCCTCGCCGATCGACTGGCCGGTGTCCTGCACGAGGTAGACGCGGTCGCCCTGCCGATTCTGCGGCTGAGGGGCGCCCAGGTAGGTGCCCAGGCCCCAGTAGAGCATCGACGCTTCCTCATCCGTCCAGCCTTCGAAAGAAAGCCCGCGCAGCACGGCGAAGCCGGGACCGAGGTGCAGGCAGTAGCGGATACCGCGAGCGATCTCCGCGAGCGCCGGCTCCTGGAAATCTGACGGCTCGATGGTGTCCAGCCGCCGGCCCCGGCGGCGCAGTTCGTCGCGGATGCGCAGGCAGGCCTCGGCCTGGTGCGGGTCGACCGCGATCATGTAGTCCCACGCGTCCAGGCTGGCGGCATCCCACACCGTCGGTCCGGCGACCGGCTGAGGGCGCATCGGTGACTTCATCTCTGCCCCCTCGTCACTCGACTGCTGCTGATTTGTCTCGTTGACGGTTGTTGTGAGCATCCCCGTTACTCCCCTTGGTTGTGCTTTTGGTACTTGATATGAGTCTCACTTGGCCGACTTGTGCATTTCTTGCACATCTCTTAAAGCCGGTCAGCCCCCGCGAGCTGGCATTTTGCGCCTTACCCAACCCGGCGCCGAGCGTGTGGCCTGTGGCCCGTCCGGCGGCTTGGGCGGGTCACAGGGCACACGTTCGGCGGCCTGTGGACCGTCAGGCGGCGACTGGAATCAGCTCGCGGCTCGGCGTGCTCGCCGCAGCACCTTCGGGCGTGAACCGCATGAACATCCGCGCGACGAAGGGCGCGGAGAAGAGCATGAGCACGACCCGAATGATCTGCGCCGCCATGACGAAAGCCACATTGGAGCCCGAACCCGCGGCGGTGCCGAGCACCGCATATATGCCACCCGGGCTCGTCGCGAGGTAACCGTCAAGCATGCTCAGTCCGGCTTCGTCGGCCAGCACGACACCGAGGCCGGCCGCGGCGACGTTGAGCACCATGATCAGGGCGAGCGCGCCGGGCAGAATGCGCCGGATCGCCCGCAGCGATTCCCGGTTGAAGGTCAGCAAGGTCTGCCAGACGATCATCATGATCGCGAACTGGACCAGGAGCATCGGAACGGCGAAGCCCTGCACGAGCCCGGAGAATTCCAGAGCGATCGTGATGGCCATCGGGCCGATCAGCCCGGCACCCGGCATGCGTACCAGACGACCGCTGAGCGCGCCGATCAACACGATGACGGCGATGAGCGGCAATTCGAAACGCAAAGGAAGCGAACCGGTGTCGCTGATCTGCGCGCCGTCTCCCGCGTGGGCGTGGAAGAAAACCGTCGCGACCACCGGCATGGCGGCGGTGATCAACGCGACGCGAAGGTATTGCACGGCCGCGACAACCCGGTCGTCGCCGCCGAGGTCTTTGGCGATGGCGACCAGTCCGGACGAACCGCCGGCCACGAGCGCGAGCCCGCCGGTCAGCGGGCTGACGTCACGGTGCAGACCTAGGAGTGCGCCGCCCGCGACGCTGACGACCAGGGTGCTGACGGTGATGGCGATGACGATGGGCCAGTTGGAGCCGAGGGCGCTGAAGGAAATGTCACGCACCATCAAGCCGGTGTAGACGCCGAGAACGCCCTGGGCCGCCAGATCTGCGTTCGGCATTGCCTTCGGCGCGTACCGCGCCAACGTCCAGGCAAAGGCTCCGCATGCAACTGCTACGACGAGGAGGTCGATCGGATTCATGGTTGGAGCGTCGAACGCCGACCTTGGCGGATTCTTGCGTGATTCTTGTAGCGCCGATCGGTTACCGGGTGCGCAACCCGACATAGCCGCCGTCAGCGTCGAACAGGAGGTCGTAACGCCCCAACGCGCGCAGGCCGGTGTTGACGAAGGCGCCGCGCGACGCTCGCGCGTAGTTCACCCGGGACGGCGTCTGCGCGCCGCCGTCGCCGACGCGGAAGCGGTAGTTCACGCTCCCCAACGCTATCGACATATCGGTAGCTGCCGGCACCTCGCCGCTCGACGGGGTTCATCGGGGTGCAAACCGAGCTGGTGGTGCCCTCGCCGTGGCAATTCGAAGAGTGGTTCGCCGGGCAGTTCCGACCGCTGATGGTCGCTTCGGCGCGGACATGCGGTAGGTTGGTAGCAACGTCGGCATCCGAAACGATGCCAACTACGTCGTGGAACGCTTGTTCATCCCTCCGCTCGCCGGCCCGAAAATCGCGGCCCGAGCACCCGAGTTCCGATGATCCGTGCACCAGCACACGCTTGTCTCGCGGCGATCGATTTTGCCCACCGGCAATCTCGCCAGCTGTGCCTGTCCCGCGACGACGCCGTCGCGGCGACCCGGCACCATGCCTGAAAGGCACCTCAGCAGTGACTACAACCCAATCCTTCGCCGACCTTGGCGTGCGCGGACCGCTGATCAAAGCCCTCGCCGCCGGCGGCATCACCCAGCCGTTCCCGATTCAGGCCGAAACGCTGCCTGACACCCTCGCCGGCCGTGACGTCCTGGGCCGCGGTAAAACTGGCAGCGGAAAGACGCTGGCCTTCTCAATTCCGTTGGCCAGCAGGCTTTCTGGAGGCACCAGGCGGGCGTCGCGGCCATCGGGCCTGGTGCTTGCGCCCACCCGCGAGTTGGCCACCCAGATCACGGCGACGCTCGAGCCGTTGGCCGCCGCCTGCGGCCTGCGGGTTACCACGATCTTCGGCGGCGTTTCGCAAGGCCGGCAGGTGAGCGCGCTCAAGTCGGGTATCGACATCGTCGTGGCCTGCCCGGGTCGGCTCGAAGACTTGATGAAACAGCGTCTGATCAGCCTCGACGCCGTCGAGATCACCGTGATCGACGAAGCCGACCACATGGCGGACCTCGGGTTCCTGCCGGGCGTAACCCGGATCCTGGCGGCCACACCGGCGGGAGGCCAACGGCTGCTGTTCTCCGCGACCCTCGACAACGGCGTGGACAAGCTCGTCAATCGATTCCTTCGTAACGAGGTGCTGCATTCCGTTGACGAGGTCAACGCGCCGGTGCCCGAGATGACCCACCACGTGTTCCACGTAGCCGGAGCCGAAGCCAAGAAAGAGTTGGTACACCGCCTCGCTTCAGGCACCGGCCGCCGAATTCTGTTCCTGCGCACCAAGCATCAAGCCCGCAAGCTGGCTAAGCAGCTCACCGAGGCGGGCGTACCGTCAGTTGACCTGCACGGCAACCTGTCTCAGCCCGCACGTGACCGCAATCTTGCCGCGTTCGCCGACGGCCAGGCGCGCGTTCTAGTCGCAACGGATATCGCCGCCCGCGGCGTGCACGTTGACGAGGTGGAACTGGTGGTGCACGTCGATCCGCCCAGCGAACACAAGGCCTACATGCACCGGTCCGGGCGCACGGCGCGGGCCGGAAACAGTGGGGACGTCGTCACTGTCGTGCTACCTGAGCAGCGCAGGGACACCCAGGTGCTGCTGCGCCGTGCGGGCATCCAGGTGACCCCACAGCAGGTGAACGCCGACTCTCCATCGGTGCAGGTGCTGGTCGGCGAGATTGCCCCGAAACGGGCTCCGCTGCCTAACCCCGCGTCGTCGCAGCCGGCCCAGCCTCGTCGACACAGCACGGACGGGCGTCGACGCCGGCGCGGCGGCGCTCAGTCGTCAGGGACAGGCGGCCGCGCGCAGGTGGGGTCGGCGTCGTCACACCGCGGAAGCCTGGGAGCGCCACGCGCAGCAGGTCGCCGGCGCGCTAGGCGCCAGCAGGGCTCAATCGCCTAGCGACGTTAGCGTCGGTGCACAAGGATGCGTGCGCCGTCCTTAGGCGTAACAGCTACGCCCCGGCATTGAAGTCGCTCATCCGCGGCCGTTGTCGGCTCGACACTGAAGTGCCGCAACACGGTCCGGAGGACTACCTCCATTTCGAGGGTCGCGAAGACCGAGCCCAGACAACGTCGGCTACCGCCACCGAACGGTAGCCACGCGTAAGGGGGAAGGGGTCTTTCGATGAATCGCTCTGGCACAAACCGCTGTGGATCGGGATACTCCTGCTCGCGGTTGTGTAGCTCCGATAGCGCGATCATGATCGTTGTGCCGCGGGGGATACTCCACTCACCGAGCTGAAATGTCTCTGCGTGGACTTTGCGTGCGACCAAAGCTATGACCGGGCGCGCCCGCTGCGTTTCGGCGATGACCGCCCGTCGGTACTCGTTGCCATCTGTGAAGGCTTCCTCGGTTACCGCGGCGAGCACATCGGGATGACGTGTGATCCGCTCGAACGTCCAAGCCAGCGTCGCGGCCGTGGTTTCATGCCCCGCGGCGAGCAGGGTGAGAACCTCGTCCGCGATCTCCTTGACGGACATCGCGGAACCGTCCTCGTACCTGCTCTTGAGTAGCGAAGTCAGAATATCGTCCCGACTATCGAAATCCGGGTCGGCCTTGCGCATCTCAACGAGGCGACGAATGAGTTCGTGGTAGGCATCCCGTTGCTCCAGGAATCTGCCCCACGGCGTGTATCTGCCCTTTATGCGCCGCCGCACTGAGCGCGGCACCGGTAGAACGGCCAACGTCGAACCCATCGAGACCAGCGGAGGGACTATTCGGCGCAGCTCGTTCAGACTGCCATCCTGGCTTCCGAATATGACCCGGAGCATGATTTCCAGGCTTAGCCGGGTCGTTGAGGGCAGCAGTGCAAAATGTTCGCCCTCAGGCCATGTTTCGCATTCTCGTAGCGTCTCTTCGACGAAAATCTGCTCAAAGTGGCGGAAATGCCGGCTATGGAAAAGCGGAGCCAGTAAACGGCGGCGCCGACGGTGTTCGGCTCCATCGAGGCCAAAAACCGAACTCGCGCCCAGTAGCCCACCCAGGTTCGGTGTGCTGCAGCCCACCTCCTCGTTGGAAGCCGTGCACACTTGGCGCGCGTGCTCCGGTTCGGCCACCACCACAGCGTGGCCGTACACGGGAACGGTCAAGGAAAAGACATCACCGTACCGCCGCACACACTGGTCGATGACTTGCGCCCGTCGATACCAGAACAGCGCCTTATACCGGGGTGAAGTTCCGGGACCCGGCGGGAAACTCAGGCTCGTGGTCGTCGCGTCCGTGACCGCACCGCCAACTACGTCCGCATCGGGGCTCAGGGACCTATTACCTGCCAATCCGCTAGTCATCTGACACACCCGCTAGGTACCACAGCGGCGCCGGCAACATCCCCAACCCGCCGGGTCGGTGCGCCGAAATTCATTTCTAGGACGACATTCACGTCGCCATACCCCGCACTATTTTTCTCGGTGCAGGTAACCGAGTCCTGGATGTCAACTGCAATCTGCATAACTGCCCTCTACCCCGCCTTAATCTTTTAACGTCAGCCAGCGCTGAACAATTGTTCTGGTATTTCCGGAACAACGCTGTTAGCTGTTTGAACCTCCTTTACTGATTTCGTTCCACGGACGACCTCGTCGCAACTATCTGACCAGATCGAACCGCCTGCTCTGGACTGTACGTAGCGACTCACACCGCTGAGTGACTTTTCAACAGGCGGTTTTTAGCCTCGCTCAAGAGCGAGTGGTTGTCAACGGCTGGCACGCCATTCTTCGATAATGAAACAAGGAGTCAAAGAATTGGGTCAATTTGTCTGGCACAGACTATTTGAAACACAAGGTCAAGAAATTGATACGCAGCGTCATTTGGTCGTTTTCCGTATTAGCAGTGACCGGCCCGATCCTGAGGCTTACGGTGCGCCACCGACCTCGGACCGCACCACTACGCCGATGTCCTTGTCGCTGCACCCAGCAAGCGCCCCAGGTGTTCAAGGGCAGTGGTGTATCCGTGCTGTGCCGGCGTCCCGTAACCGACGACGATTCCCTCCGCATCTCCCTCTGGACCGCGATTTGTGCTGTGCCAGAACGGGGTTAGCCCCGTGAGGGCAATGTTGCGTTGCGCTGCCGCGGTCAGAACATCGGCCTCCGAGACGCCTTCTGGTAGCGAGATGACGGCATGGAGTCCTGCAGCAATTCCTTGAACCGATACGGCAGGTGCGTGCTGGTGGACGGTGGTGACGAGCGCGTCGCGTCGATGACGGTAGAGCCGACGCATCCGTCGGATATGGCGGTCGAGACCACCCGACTCGATCATCTGCGCCAGTGCCAACTGCGCGAACACGTCGGTGCCGCGGTCGGCACGTCGTTTTGCTTCGACCACCGCATCGACGAGGGATGTGGGCAGTGCCAACCACCCCAGGCGGAGCCCCGGGGCCAGGCTCTTGCTGGCACTGCCCGCATAGATCGTGTGCTCGGGCGCGAGACCCTGCAGCGCCCCGACGGGATGGCGGTCGTAGCGGAACTCACCGTCGTAGTCGTCTTCGACGAGGTACACATCGCGCGTCGTCGCAACCCGGACGAACTCGGCACGCCGGTCGGCCTCAAGCGTCGCGCCCAGCGGGGCCTGATGCGCCGGGGTGAGCACCACCGCCGCAACTGCCGCGGGGCAGCGCTCCGGCCGGGCACCCCGACCGTCGAC
This sequence comes from Mycobacterium bourgelatii, assembly GCF_010723575.1. Classification (NCBI taxonomy): domain Bacteria; kingdom Bacillati; phylum Actinomycetota; class Actinomycetes; order Mycobacteriales; family Mycobacteriaceae; genus Mycobacterium; species Mycobacterium bourgelatii. The sequence continues at coordinate 2,857,185 of NZ_BLKZ01000001.1, read as the reverse complement.
TTCGAGCGGGACTACGGCAAGTCCGCTGGCGGCTGGGATGCTGCGATGATCGGGCAGACACGGGTTTTCCAGCGCGATCGAGTGCGCGCCGTTGGCGGCCAGCGCATCACACACCAACCGCAGGCCCTGGGTGAAGCCACTGCAGATCACGATGTGCTCCGGGGTGGTGAGCACTCCGCGCACGCGTCCCAGGTAGTTGGCCAGCGCCGCGCGTAGCCGCGTCGAGCCGCGTGGATCTGCCGGTCCGAGTTCGGAATACGCCGTCACCTGCACGGCCCGGCGCATCGCACGCAGCCATTCGCCGCGCGGGAACATGCTGAGGTCGGGACGGCCGAGGCGGAAGTCGGCCACGTGGCGAGAACTAGCCGGCTCCGCGTTCACCGGCGTCGGGAGGTGCAGCCCGTGCGCGACCTCGGTCGCTGCGCCCGGCCGAGTGCGTAGATATCCCTCTGCCGCCAGTTGTGCATAGACCTCGACGACCGTTCCGCGCGCCAGCCCTAGCTCAGCGGCCAGCGCACGCGAGGATGGCAAAGGCGCCCCCGGAGCGAGGCGGCCATCTCGAATGGCTTGTCGCAGCGCGACTTCGAGCGCCGAGCGGCGACCACGGCCAGCCGGAAGATCCAGGTGCAAGTCGATGCCGCCGACCTCACTGGTCCACGAATTCGACATGTAATTGGACCTTACAGTCGGACCGGTGCTGCTCCTAGTGTCGGTGGCGCGCAGATCCCTACACCCAAAGGTGGCGAAAATGGTCGTCGTAGCCAATCGGCGTCTTGACCGGACGGCGAGCTTGACCGCGCAGCTCAACGCTGCCCAACGCGCGGCGGAATCGCTGCGGCCGCCGGACCGTCGTCTCATCGACGACCCGTACTCCCGGCACTTCGTCGCGCACCCCGCGTTGCGCGCCATGCTGGCGCACCCACGTTTGGCGGATGCCGCACTTCGTGGAATCGACCGTCTCTGGGGCGGATTGCACGCCCACATCATGCTGCGGGTGCGCTACGCCGACGATGCGCTCGACGGCGCAATCCGCGACGGAATCGACCAAGTCGTCCTGCTCGGTACGGGCTTCGACACCACCAGCCTGCGCCACGGCACTACCGGAGTGCGGGTTTTCGAGGTGGACGCGCCGACCACCCAAGCCCACAAGTGGCTGGTGACCCAGCGCCTCCTGTCAACACGTCGTGACTGTGAAATCAGCTGGGTGCCATGCGATTTTGAGCATCGCGTGCTGCGCGAGTGCCTCATCGGCAGCGGATACGATCCGTCCCGGCCGACCCTGATCATTTGGCTTGGTGTCACACCGTATTTGACCAGCGGCGCCATTAGCGCAACCCTCGCCGACTTGGCCGAAATCTGCGCGCCCGGTAGCCGTCTGGTCGTCGACTACATCCGTGCGGGTGTCGTCGCTGGACACACCTCATGGAAGAGCGCCGGCCGCGTTGCGCGCATGGTCGCCCGGCGCGGCGAACCGTATCGAAGCGACTTCACCGAGGCCGGTCTAGATGCCCTCCTCACCGACCACCTCTTTCAGCCGCGCGAGCATTTAACCGTCGAAGGGTTGCTGAACCGATATGACCCGGCGCGCCGCAGTCGACTGTCGGACGACAGCTGGCTGGCGGTCGCGACAGCGGATCGCATGTGAAATGCGCTGAAGTTGTCGCCTTGGCGGGCACAAGAACCCGTGGGAGGATGTTCCGATCGCGCTGGCGACTGTGGGCGACGCCCGCGCGGAAAGGAGGCGCCACGTCAGCACGTCCCGAGCTTTCGGGCATGGCGGATGACTATGCGCGCCATGCTCTTTCGCAACGCGCCGCCTTTGAAGCGACCCACCCCGCCGTGCGGGCCGCCGCGGAAGAGCTGAGCACCGAACCGGTGTTGCGGGTGGCAGATCTGGGCGCCGCGGACGGCGTGAACTCGCACGACCTCATTCGCGATCTGACCGTCCTGCGCAGCGGACGCCCGCTGGTCTACACCCTCGTCGATCTGCCCACCAACGCATGGAGTGTGGCCGCCTGCCATCTGCGGAACGCTTTCGGCCCCGCGGTGGATGCGGGCGATTTCGCCGTGATCCCCGCATTGGGCGAGTCCGGCCCCGGGGTCGCCGACACCGGAACGGGCGCCCACTACGCCGCGCCGGAGGCGCACGGCGAGGCCTGCCGGCGAGCGCTCGATGCGCAGCCAACTCCCGCCACGGTCGTCTCGATGGCCGGAATCCCGCTTCACCAGGCTCCCTCCCTGCCCCACGGCACCGTGCACATCGCGGTGACTGGGACATGCATGCACTGGGTTGCCGACGCCGCCGGACTGCCCTCGACAGGCTCGGTATTCCCCGGTTACCCCGACCACACGGACGAGGACGAGCGCCGCGCATGGCGCCTTGCGGCCGAGCGGAACTGGGAACAACTGCTCGAGATGCGCGCAGCAGAACTGGCACCGGGTGGGTCGTTCATCGCTGCCGTCCCGGCCTCGCCTGCTGCATGCCCCGACCGGACGGGGCTCTACACCGAACTCATCGGCGACATGAATCGGCTGCTCGCCGACTGGCGTCGAGCGGGGCGGATCGGTGCCACTACCGTCGAGGCGGCCGTCGTTCCGGTGTGGTCGCGCACGCTCGACGAATTCCGGGCTCCGTTCGAAGCAGGCGGCGGGCGGTTTGCGGGACTAGAACTCGAAAGCGCCGAGTTGTTCCGGCTCGACAACCCGTACTGGCATGTCGATCCGGCGGTGTTCGCCCGCGACTACGTCAAGAGTGCGACGGCGTGGGGCGGGCCGCTTTTCCTGGGTGCTTTCGCCCGTGAGGGTGAGACACGTGCTGCGGGTCTTCTCGCCGATTTCCTCGGAGAGCTTGAGGAGCGCGTCGCCGAAGACCCGGGCCGCCATCGCTGCGATTACATCGAGGCACTGCTGATCTGCCGTAAGCGGGGCTAGCGGGTCGACCCCGGCTCGGGCTGGGCCGCCGGCTCGCCCGCCAGCATGGCCGCGGTCAAGCCGCCGCGAACGGGCAATGTCGTGGCGTCCTCGGGTGCGGCCGCCTGAGCCGGCCGAGCGAAGAAGGTCGCGTAGAAGGTGGAGACGAAAGCTACCGTCGCCCCGATGATCAGTGGCCCGAAGACGAACGGATGGCGTGCCATCTCCTCGGCCAGATAGCGGCAGCACAGCACCAAGACCGTCAAGAAGGCCGCACCGAACGCCACAAACCCCACCCGCGTCCAAATGCGACCTCGCACCGGTTCGCGCAATACCGCCTCGGCCGTCAGGCATAACACCGCGCCCGCCACAAGGTCGACGCCGTAGTGGTAGCCGAAGCCAAGCGTCGCCGCGATGGTGCATGCCAGCCAGAACGAGCCGCCTGCGCGTAGCCAACGTGGGCCGGGACGGGAGTGGATGAACACCGCGAGCGCCCAAGCCGTGTGCATCGAGGGCATGCAGTTGCGCGGGGTCTTGCTGTCGAAGGGCACGGCTGCTGGCGCCATGTCGATCGGGGGCAGGGTGTGCGGCCAGTAGTCGCCGATCTGGAAGCCCCCACCGCCCGCGCCGAAGGCGAAGGCGGGGCCCACCAACGGAAACAGCAGGTAGATCAACGGCCCGACCAATCCGAGCACCAGGAACGTCGGGACCAGAAAGTGACGAGGCCAACCTTCGGTGCGCACGTTGCGCAGCTGGTAGAACGCGACCACCAGGGCTGCGGCTGGCAACTCGATGTACACCCAGTGCAGTGCCCCGTAGAGCACGGGCCCGCCCGCTTCGACCAGCCGACCGAAGAGCCAAGACGGTTGCGCCAGGGCGTGATCGGCGAGCAACGCATACTCGTCGACGACCTTTGGGCGGGTGATCGCGGTGATGCTCAGCCAGCTGTCGCCGACCTTTGTCGCGATGATGAGCAGGAGGCCGAAACCGACTCCGCGGAAGGCCGGTATGGATTCCCCCTTCACCCAGCGGTAGACGGCCACTGCAGCCAATCCGGTGATGACGATCAGCGGACCGTTGCCAAACGCCAACCCGCCGCCGCGCACCAGGCGCTCGGCGGCGAAGGCGACGTCGAGAGCCACGGCCACGGAAAGTGCGGCGATCCGCCAGCGGTTGGACAACCCGGCCATGGCCAGACCGAAACCGACCCAGGGCACCGTGACCGACTTCGGAGCGGCCACGTAGTCGCTGAGCAGGCTGTGCAGGGGGCCTTGGAAGCCGGCCTTGTGCGCGGTGACCTGCAACGCGACCAGGATAAGGGCGATCGCCGCGACGGCGAGCGGCGGCCAGATGCGCGCGAGTCGAGCGCGTGTCGGAACGCGTCGCAACTCGTCGGTGAACACCCGCAGAAGTTTAAGTGTCAGATGGACGACACAGGTAGAAACCCAGCAGGAACCTCGACCGGTCGTCGAGAGATGCGGACTAGCCGTCGTTGACGAGGTCCGCCAGAAATGCGGGTAACCGGCCGGCGCCAAAGTCATAGAACCGCGCCCAGAGCGGCTCGATCGAGATGCGCACCATCTGCTTGTAGGTCGAGCGCACGTTGTCTTCGAATTCGGCAGCTCGGGGTTCGTCCATTGAGCTCCTCGCCGCCGCGAGGTACTCCTCGGTGACACCGTCGACGGTTTCGAGGGTGGCGACGCCGCGCATCAAGAGCGCCTTGGCTTCTTCGGGGGTGGAACCGGTGTCGATCGTCATTGCGACTTGCGGGCGGGATGACAGCGCGCGGGCTTTCGGGGACGTCGGTGCCGTGGACACCACGATGCGGTCGCCGGTCCAGTAAAACCCGACGGGGATGACTCTGGGGAAGCCGTCATGTCCGTTGTAAGCGAGCCGGGCCATCGAACCTGCGAGCAGCTGTTGGGCACCGGGGTGGCCGAGTTCCTGAGCTAGTTCCTGGGCATTCATCACACCCTTAGTCCTACCCCGCACGGCTGTCGCTCATGTACGCGCGAAGTCCGCCTCGCGGGTCGCCTCGCGGGTCGCGTCGCGGGTCGCCGAGCGTGAGGGGAATGGCCCGGTTTCGGGCGGTGGCGGTAAATAGGCCGCACGTTCGACGTGCGGCGCAACGCCGCCTCGCCATCGCGGGTCGCCGAGCGTGAGGGAAATGGCCCGGTTTCGCGCGGTGGCGGTAAATAGGCCGCACGTTCGACGTGCGGCGCACACCGCCGACCGGCCGACGGCACGAGAAACCAAGACATTTACCACTGCAGGGCAGGTTTGGACGGCTGACCTCGGGTTATGCCCCGTATGTGCGGTTTGTCCCCGACTGGGTGACCGCGCGGCGAATTGCGAAGAAAATCAAGGGAGCTCATCGTGAGATTCACAACCACCACATTCAAAACGGCCATCGGTGCCGTGGGAATAGCTACGGCAGGCGTTTTCGGCGTAGGAGTTTCCTCGGCGGCGCCGAATGTCCAGCCGTTCGGCACCAGCCAACAGCTGATCAGCGGGCCCATGACCACCACCTACACGGTGAGCAACCTCCGGCCGAGCAACATCGCCATTCCTGGTTACACCCCGGAAGGCACGCTCTACCAGGCAGAAATCACCGCTAGGTCGGACGCCGGCACGGTCACACCCATGGTCAAAAACTTCAGTGCCCGCGGCCCCAACGGTCAGACCTACGAGCTGGTCGACGATGTTCAGGTTCCGAACGGACTCAACCGGTCGCCAATCCCGCAGGGCCAGGAATCGACCGGCACGCTGTACTTCGATGTGACCGGTGCGCCAGCCAACGGAGTTGTCTATAACGACGGACTGCAAGACATCCTGATCTGGACGTCAAACATGCCCGGATCCGCGACTCCTAGTGAGCCGTCGAGCTCAAACCCGGTACCGGGTGCGCCTCCAACGCCGACGAGGTAAGCGCTACGTTTCTCGGTGCCGTACCGGTTCTTCGTAACCTGGCTATTTGGCATTGAAGGCGAATACCGTTGTCGAACGGTAGGTCTCGCCTGGGTTCAGCACGGTGGTTGGAAAGTTCGGGTGATTCGGTGAGTCCGGATAGTGCTGGGTCTCCATCGTGAATCCCGCGCCCCGCTGGTAGGTACGGCCGCTGGTGCCCGTTAGCGTCCCGTCGATGAAGTTGGACGTGTAGAACTGCACTCCAGGCTCCGTTGTGGAGACGATCAGGGTACGGCCCGTCTGCGGGTCCTCGGCCCTGGCCGCCTCTACCAGCCCAGAGTTGTTGCCGCGGTTGACCACCCAGTTGTGGTCGTAACCCCGGGCCAGCATCAACTGGGGGTCGTCCACAGTGATGCGCGCGCCGATCGCGGCCGGTGAGGTGAAGTCGAACGGGGTGCCCTTCACCTGCGCGATCTCCCCTGTCGGAATCTGTGTGGTGTCGGTCGGCAGGTATTTGTCGGCGTTGATGGTGACCTGTTGCGCGTAGACGTCGCGGGTACCTTCACCGGCCAGATTGAAGTAGCTGTGATTGGTCAGGTTGATCACCGTCGGCGCGTCGGTGGTCGCGTGGTAATCGATGCGCAATTCGTTCTGCTGGTCCAAGGTGTAGGCGACGGTCGTCGTGAGCGTTCCGGGATAGCCCATTTCGCCTGCGGGACTTACATATTGCAGCTCCAGGCTGACTGCGTCTTTACCGCTCTGCGGACGTGCCCGCCATACCTTCGTGTCGAACCCCGCGGTGCCGCCATGCAAACTGTTGCCGTTGTTGTTGATTGGTAAGTGGTATTCGCTACCGTTCAGCGTGAATGCACCCTTGGCGATCCGATTGCCGTAGCGGCCGATGATGGCCCCGAAATAGGTCTTGGCGGACCCAGTGTTGTCCAAGTAGCCGGCCAGATCCGGAAAGCCCAGCACCACATTGTCGACATGGCCGGCGCGGTCGGGCACCTCTAGTGACTGAATGATGCCACCGTAGGTCAGGATTCGTACCCGCATGTCGTGCCCGTTGGTGAGCGTGTATCGCTCCACCGGGGTATCGCCGATATGACCGAATGGCTCGCTCGTGATCGACGGCGGGCCCGCGGGTTTCGGGGCCATGTTGCTACACGCCGCCAATCCCACCGCACCCGCGATGGCAAACAGTTGACGCAACAGTGCGTTACGCATGCGCTCCTCGTAGGCTCCGTCGGGGCCTCAACCGGCTCCGGCACCTCGACGAGGATAACGCTGCATCGACGCGAACAGCGGTCAGCGCGATCTTGCAGTGTTGTCCGATAAGCGAAATCGTGCGCGTTTACCAGCAGGCCCGGCGTTAGTTGCCCGTAGTATCCGACGGTGCTCACCGAACTCATTGCTGAGCCCTGCGAACTTTGGTACGGCTTCGACCCCTCGATTGTGGCCAGAAGCTACGCGCAGTTCACCGCCGTTCTTGCAGGCTTTGCCTTCGTCGTCATCAATCTGGTGCTGGACCGCGCATATCGGCGCCGGGGAGAAGGGCGTGCACCGGGGCCGCGGGAGGCCGCGCACGAAACCCAAGTCGGGCTTGCGTTGGTGTGCGCGTTTCTGGGCCTGGTGCTGACAACCCTGCGCTACAGCCTGCTTGCCGGTGAGAGCGGATGCGCAATCACCGAGGGGCGAGCCACGTCCGCTGCGGTGTTGGCCGCCGTCTCGTTGGCGGCTTCCGTCTATACGTTGCTTTATGCCGTGGTGCAGTTCTTTTCGGGTACCTCAGGGACACTCGCCAAGCACTGCGTCTTCATCCTGGTGGTGCTCGCCCCCGCGCTTACCGTGTCGTTTGTTCAACAGACGCTCGGGCATCTTGCACTCGCGCTGGGCAATTCTGAGACGCGGCAGCCGCTTCAACCGCTGTGGGACCAGGCCAATCACCTCGCGGTTCCCGTACCGGTGGGGATCACGATCGCGTGCGCAGTCCTTTGGGCGCTGGGGAGAAAGAGGCGGCGTTCGGAAATGCCTGTCGGCCTTGTGGCACAACGCATCCAGACGTTCGTGCCGTACACGACGATCGCCGTAGCCGTCGCCGTGATCATGCGCTCGGTCGCACTTTTGGGATATGCGAATCCCGCCGTGCATATCTCCCCGGGCGAGGCCTGGTTATGGATAGGCATATTGGCTGCCGCGTTGGTAATCCAGAGTGCGGCTCTGTCATTTCAACGTGGCGTAGAAGTCCCTTTCACCGCGGCTCCTCCTGCCACCTAGAGAACGGAATGACCTCTGGTGTCGGGTTCGAGTTCGGTTGGCGGAACTTGGACGCCGTGCGCGGCGCCGGACACTCTTGCCTGAGAAGTATTGCACCGGAATACCTTTGAGCTCTGCCAGTAGTGTCGGCGGCGGCGAGTCCGACGCCTGATCTGCGGAGCCCGCCCGTGGACCGCTACCCCAGGGTGCGTTGATAGCGGCGCATCCCGGCGATCCACCGATCGTAATCGGCTCCCTTCTGCCGATACATGTTCAGCACCTCAGGGTGCGGCAGCACCAAGAACGTACCGTCGACGATGGCTTGGACCACGAGGGCGGCGACGGCGTCCGGGCCGATCACCGGGCCGGCGCTGGTGACGGCGGCGGCAGCCATCCGCATCTGCGCGTCCGGTGAGTCGGACATGCCGCGCAGCATCGGGGTGTCCACTCCCATCGGACACACGCAACTCACACCGATTCCCTCGTCGCCGTAGTTGATAGCCAACCACTCGGCGAAACCGACGGCTGCGTGCTTGGTCACGCTATAGGGCGCTGCACTGAGCTGGGTCAGCAGGCCGGCCGCCGAGGCGACGGCGACGAAATGTCCGCCGGAACGCTCAAGCCATTCCGGCACAACAGCTTTGGCCGCGCGGACGTGGGCGCGCACGTTGATGTCGATGATTTGGTCCCAGGCGGCTTCGTCGTCGCCGAGGCCGAACTGGCCGCTGATACCGGCATTGGCGACGTAGATATCTACCGGGCCGAACGAACGGCGCGCGGTGTCGAGCAGAGTCGCGATGCCGTCCGTGCTCGCGGCGTCCGCCTCCGCCGCGACGCCCCCGATCATCGCAGCCGTCTCGGCGGCCGAACCGGCGTCAATGTCGCCGGCCACTACGGAGGCACCGGCCGATGCCAGCGCGGCCGCAATGGACCTGCCAATGCCCGAACCTGCTCCTGTCACCACCGCTACGGCCCCGTCGATCTTCACAGGTACAGGTCTACCGCTTGATGTCCTCTGGACGGATGAATTCGCCGGATTCCAACCCCCTGTGTCCGGCCCGGCGGTGCCGGAGGCAGCACCGGACTCGCGTTAGGAACCCTGGGCCGATGGGCCGCTCGGGCCGTAGCCGGGATCGCGACACGGCCCAAGGGCGTCAGCGCACTCGATGCCGTGGTGTCGTGGCCGGCAGAGGGACGGGCCAGCCATCGCTGGCGCGCATCAGCCAAGAACAAACGACAGCTGAGTCGGCGGTTGAGAGTTGCTGAGGATCAGCACCGAACTCTGGCTGTTCACGTCGTCATAGGGGAACCCATAGGCGAGGTTGTCGATGTTGATGGTGTGGAAGAACTGCGCCCAGTTGTTCCATCGCCCGCCCGTCGGATAGTAGGCGGCGACGTCGGCCCATTGATCGGGTGTGAGCGCCACACCGCGGTTGAACGCCGCGTTGAGTTCGGCGAGGAAAGCCCCCTGGGTATCCGAGCCGACGAATGGGCCATCGGCGGCAAAGGTTTGTGCCGTAGTGGGCTTGGCCATCGTGAATGTCGAGCCAGTGCCCCCGTCGGGGGTCACGGTGTAGACAAACTGGTGGGTGTTGGAGTCGACGCCGCCAGTCACCGTGTACCCGGGGCCGTTGTACAGGAATTGGTTGGCCTGATAGTGCGTCCAGAATTGGTCGATCGGTTGATCCAGCCAGGTGGCCAGGCCACCGGGCTGGGCGGTCCGCGGCGCCACAATCCTCAGCAGTTCGCCGTTGCTGTCGCTGAGCATCAGTGCCTGGAACTCGGACGGGAGTGTGGCCGCGTACTGCTGGAACACGTCGGCGCGCGACAAAGTAATGCCGCGGGTGTCGGCAAAGCCGGTGGACTGCTGCGCCAGCGTGAATGTGAACGGCAACCCGAACTGGTCCACCTGCGTGGTGTTGCCACCGAAGTGGACTTGGCCGTACTTGTAGGTCATCTCGTACCAGTCGTAGACCGTGTTGTAGTTCGGATCGACTGGGTTGAAGGGCTCAAGACCTGCCCAGCCCGAGTTGTCGGGCGCAATGCCGATATAGAGCGGGTTCTTCAGCGACACAAATATTCGGGCGCCTTGAAATTCGGACGGTATCGAGAGATTCGTGGCGTCGGCGAGAGTGAACGACATATTGGCGTAGTTCACTCCGTTGTGGGTGAGGTGGTCGGGGGCGTTGGCGGCGCTGTGGTCGATCGCGTGGGCGACACCGTTCTGGTCGACCCAGGACCAATGACCGGGTGTGGTCTGGCCGAGAAGGGTCAGGTAGACCTCCGTGTCGCTGAGGCCGGTGTTATTGACGATGGGACCGAGGCGAAATCCGCCGGGCAGGCCGTCGGCTCCGGTGAAGCCAGTCTGACCAGCGATTCCAAGGAGCCCGGGGGCACCACCCGCGCCACCGAGGCCGCCGGTGCCGCCAGGGCCGCCGGCACCGAAGAAGCCGGAGCCGTCTGCCGGGCCCCCGACCCCGCCCGTACCTCCGAGCCCGCCGGCACCGCCTGCCCCACCATTGCCGTAGATCAGCCCGCCGCGGCCCCCAACCCCGCCCGCTCCACCGGCTCCACCAACTCCCCCGGTCTGCCCCGGGACGGAAGTCGACGTACCGGTAAGTCCGGTGCCGCCCGCCCCACCAGCACCGCCATGGCCGAACAATCCCGCCGCTCCGCCGGCTCCGCCGTTTTGTCCCGGTGCCCCCGATCCACCGTTACCGCCGTTGCCCCACAAGATTCCGCCCGGTCCCCCGGCCTGACCGGTCCCGGGAGCCCCATCGGTGCCGTGACCGATCAGCGGGCGCCCCAACAAAGTCTTGAAGGGCGCATTGATCACACCCAAGACACTTTCCTCAAGGAGCTGCAATGGGGAGGCACTGGCCGCCTCGGCGACCGCATAGGCACCCGTCCCCGCAGTGATGGCTTGCACAAACCGCTGATGGACCGCCGCAGCCTGGGCGCTGACCGTCTGATAAGCCTGCCCGTGCTCGGCCAAGAACGCCGCGATCGCCGCCGACACCTCATCCTCGGCAGCGGCAAGCAGCATCGTGGTTGAACTCGCCGCCGCCGCATTGGCCGTACTGATCGACGAACCGATACGCGCCAAATCCGAAGCCGCTGTCGCCACCAACTCGGGCGCCACACTGACAAACGACATTCCGCACCTCCGAGCACCGTGTTCAGGGAGAGAACCACGAATGAGTCTGACCAGTGATCAGCCACAAATCAACGGTGTCGTAAAAATTGGAAGTATCCGGCCCCTAGACTCGACGGCAGTGCTTGGGCATCACGAGGCATCACGAGGTTCGGAGCTGTCAATTCGACGATTGCTCGCATCCATCTTGCGCCTTAGCCAAAGAGGTTTCCGATCCGTGACACGGCGCCTTTGGCGGCGTTGAAGATGCTGGGCAGGTAGGTGCCGACATTGAACAAGCGGGAGAAATTGGTCAGTGTCGCAAGGTTTGTCGCGGAGTGGACGATGGCCGAACCGGTCCGACCAAGATTCGTCCAGCCCGATTCCATCGAGCCGTAGTTCTGCATTCCAGAGTTTCCGGCGCCGCCCGACAGGGTGTTCCAGAAGCCTGAGTTGTGTCCGAAGTTGCCGAAGCCGGACGAACTGCCGGGACCGGAATTGAAGAAGCCTGACGAGGGGGTGGTGGTCGAGTTTCCGAAGCCCGGGGTGGCTGGGATATCCAGCAGCAGCACCCTGACGGGGCCCACGCTGCTGTGGACATGGATCGGAACTGACGTCGCACCGTCGACTTGGCCGATGGTGATCTCGATGACGGGCATCGTGACGTGGATCGGAATGTTGATGGGCCCGAAATTGAAGTTGCGGAGAAATGGTGTGCTTGCCGTGGGCAGCGGGACCGTGAACTTCTGGAAGGAGAGGAAGCTCAAGTCGACGGGCACGGGGAGATCGACGGGGATGACGATGTCCAAGTTCAGAATTGGGAATTCCGGAATGCCGATTTCGGTGCGGGTGCCCCACAGGCCCTGGTAGTCAGCGTGCCACAAGATGCCGTTGTTGAAGTTGCCCGCATTCAAGGCGCCGGTGTTGACGTCACCCGAGTTCGCCCAACCGGTGTTCACGTCGCCAGTGTTGAAGTCACCGGTGTTGTAGTTGCCAGCGTTGAAGCTGCCCGTGTTGGTGCTGCCCGTGTTGAACATGCCAGTGTTCGAAGAGCCGGGGTTGTAAAGACCTGTGTTCAACGCGCCCGCGTTGCCGATGCCGGCGTTGAACGCTCCCCCATTCCCTAGGCCCCAGTTTCCGTTGCCCGAGTTATCGATTCCCCGGTTGGCGATGCCCGAATTTCCGATGCCGATGTTACCGGTGCCCGAGTTGAACACGCCGACGTTATTGGATCCCGAATTGAACAGCCCTATGTTTCCGGTGCCCGAATTGAGCCCGCCAGCGATATTGACGCCCAGCTGGTTGTGGCCGGTGAGCCCGATGCCGATGTTGTTGTCGCCAGTATTCGCAATGCCGAGGTTGTTGTTGCCGCTGTTGGCAAAGCCGTGGTTGAAGTTGCCGAAGTTCGCCAGGCCAAAGTTGTTGTCGCCCAAGTTGCCCGAGCCGATGTTGTAGTTGCCCAGGTTTCCGGAAAAGACATTGAAGGTGCCGACGTTACCGAAGCCGAGGTTGCTGCTGCCGACGTTACCGCCGCCGATATTTCCGAGGCCGAGGTTTGCGATGCCAAGGTTGGTGATCGGATCGTTGTTGACGAAGCCAGCGAGGCTGGTGCCGATGTTCTGAAAGCCCGAAATACTGTCCGGCGCCGCAAGATTCAGCGTCCCCGTGTTGAGGAGACCGGAGATGCTTCCGCCGAGATTGGACAAACCCGATGTCAGGTCGCCGAAGTTCTTGTAGCCGGACATTCCCGAGGTGCCCGAAGTGAGGTTGAAGAAACCGGACGTGTTGGTGCCGGTGTTGCCGAAGCCCGACACGGTACCCGGACCATTGTTGAAGAAGCCCGACGACGGAACATCTGTTCTATTCCAGAAGCCCGGAACCGGCGATGCGTCGATGAAGGGAAGCTTGATCGGGAACAGACCGGGGGCGGCACCGATGTCGATGACGGGCGTTGCCAGGCCGCCGACACCAATACGTGTACCTACCGGGGCGAGGTCAATCACAAAGTCCGGGAGTGTGATTGGACGGATAGTGACGGCCCTGGCGGCGCTGGACCCAGAGAATTCCACGTCGGCCGTGATCGCTGGCAGGGTGAAACCCTCGGCCCTGATGACGCCGAACGAGCCCGTGATCGGGATATCGAGGTAGACCGGCACACGCAGGTTGAGCGGTATGGGAAGGTCGGGAATGCTCACCGTGTAGTTGGCGCCCGGCAAGCCCTGGAAATCACCGCGCCAGAACATGCCGTTGCTGTAGGTGCCCGAGTTGAAGGCGCCGGTGTTGACATTGCCGTGGTTGGCGAAACCGGTGTTGTATTTGCCCGTGTTGAACCAGCCGGTGTTGTAGAAGCCCGGGTTGAAGCTGGCGGTGTTGAAGCTGCCCGCGTTGAAGCTGCCGGAGTTGTAATCGCCAGTGTTGGCAATGCCGGTGTTGATGTTGCCGGCGTTGAACAAACCTGTGTTGACGTTGCCGGCGTTGAACAAGCCCGTACTGGTGAGACCGGTGTTGCCGATGCCCCAGTTGTCGGTGCCCGAGTTGCCGATGCCAACGTTTTGGGTGCCCGAGTTGAACAGGCCGGAGTTGTTGGTGCCCGAATTGAAGAAGCCGGTGTTGCCGGTGCCCGAGTTCAGCCCGCCATCGAAATCGAGGCCTTGCTGGTGGTTACCAGTCAATCCGATGCCGACGTTGTTGTTTCCGGTGTTCACCAGGCCGACGTTGACGTTGCCGGTGTTGGCCAGGCCCTGGTTGTCGTTGCCCGCGTTGCTGATTCCGACGTTGACGTTGCCTACGTTGGCCAGGCCGACGTTATTGTCGCCGAGGTTTCCGAGCCCGACGTTGAAGGTTCCGACGTTTGCGATGCCAACATTGCCGTTGCCGGAGTTTCCGAACCCAACATTGTTGTTTCCGGTGTTTCCAAAGCCGATGTTGTTGTCCCCGACGTTTCCGAACCCGAGGTTGTTGCCGACATTGGCCAAGCCCACGTTAAGCACCGGCATCGCGGCCGATGCCCCCTGGTCGCCGAGGTTCGCGATACCCGATAGCAGCGAACCGTAGTTATTGAAGCCCGAGGACCCGTTCAACGCCACATTCTGGAAGCCCGAGATGTTGGCACCGACGTTCGAGATACCCGACACCGAGCCGGGCCCCCCATTGAAGAAGCCCGAGGACGGTAAGGCACTGGTATTGAAGAAGCCGGTGGTCGCCTTAAAGTTGAACAACGTCAGGTCAGCGGGTCCGAGGCTGAACGTGATGGGGACAAACATCCTTGTCGAACCATCGGCAGCGCCAATGTTCAGCGAGCTCGCCGGACCGAGAATCCTGATCTCCGGGATGTCGAGCGTTCGAACGGTGGCAGCCCTTATCGGCGATAAGATACCGAGGTCGCCATTAGAACCAATGTGCAAGTCCGACAACGTGATACCGCTGTAAACGGACGTGCCGAGGCCGACCGTGACTGGGATGTTGACGGGAACATCGAGGGTCAATTGTGCGGAAATCACGGGAATGTGAATCCCGTAGCCAGCGCCCCACAGCCCCTGCTGACTGCCCCGCCACAACAAGCCGTTGCTCATGTCGCCGGATAGGAAGGCGCCGGTCGCTATGTCGCCCGAGTTGGCAAAACCGGTGCTGTAGTTGCCGGTGTTGTACAACCCCGAGTTGAAGTCACCCCCGTTGGCGAGGCCGGTGTTGAAGTCGCCCGTGTTGAACGCGCCGGTGTTGTAGCTGCCAGCATTGGCGATGCCGGTGCTGGAAACGCCGGTGTTGAACAAACCGAGGTTGGCGCTGTGGGCATTGCCGATCCCGATGTTGAAGTCACCGGAGTTGCCGATGCCCACGTTCCCGTTGCCCGAGTTGGCGATTCCGATGTTGTTGGTGCCGGAATTGAACAGGCCGATGTTGCCGGTACCCGAGTTCAGCCCGCCAGCTAAATTCACGCCCTGCTGGTTGTTGCCGGTCAGTCCGATGCCGACGTTGTTGTTGCCGGTATTGCCGAAGCCGATGTTGCCGTCGCCGGTGTTGCCCCAGCCCCAGTTGTTGCCGCCGGTATTCCCGTTGCCAAGATTGTTGCTGCCGAGATTGCCGAACCCGAAGTTCACGTCGCCGAGGTTTCCCCAGCCCAGTTTCGTATTGGCGAGGTTTGCGAGTCCGGTGGTGAAGACGGGGCCCGACGGGGTGCTGAACACACCCGCCATCGCGACGTTGGGTGAGCCAGAGACGTCGGTCGCCGTTGCCAGATTCACCACGCTCGTGTTGTAGATTCCCGACACGCTGTCGCCTAGGTTCAGGAAGCCGGATTGCAACGAGCCGAAGTTCTGTACGCCAGAGTTTCCTGACGCGCCCGCCACGCCGCTGTTCCAGATGCCGGAAGCGTTTGCGCCAAAGTTCTGCCAGCCCGAAACACCGCCCCCACCGGAGTTGAAGAACCCCGATGAAGGGTGAGTCACCGTGTTCCCGAACCCAGGTCCCCCGGGAACTCTGAGAAATACGATTTCGCTACCCTCCAGGGCGCCGGAAACGCTGATCGGCAGGTTGATGCCTGGTCCGCCGATGGCGACTACCGCGCTGGACATATTCAGCTCGGAATGACCGAGAATAACGGGGCCGAAAAATAAGCCCCCACCCGGCGCGTCGAGGGCAGGGAATATCTGGCCGGCTCGGGTGATCGGAATTACCGTACCCGGTAAAGTTATTGTTTGATTTATCGGTATAACAAGCGACTGGTTTATCGCGATAGAGGGAATTCTGAGGCTCAGGTCGATGCCAATGTGACCCTGGTTGTCGGACGCCTGCGCGACACCATTATTGAAATCTCCTGAGTTCAGCAGGCCGGTGTTGACATCACCGGTATTGAGTAGCCCGGTATTGATGTGGCCTGGATTGAAGCTGCCCGAGTTTGTGTTGCCGACATTGAAACTGCCCGTGTTGGCATTGCCCGCATTGAAACCTCCGGTGTTGAAGCCACCGCTGTTAAACCAACCCGTGTTAGCATCGCCGACGTTGCCGAATCCCGTGTTTCCGGCACCAGGGTTATGGCTGCCCCAGTTTCCCGCACCGGCGTTGAGAACCCCCCAGTTCCCACTGCCCGAGTTGCCGATCCCGACGTTTCCAGTGCCGGAGTTGAACAGGCCGACATTTCCGGTCCCCGAGTTGAACAGGCCGATATTTCCAGCGCCCGAATTCAGGGCCCCGATCCCAATCTGACCATCGCCGGGGAGTCCGATGCCGACGTTGTGGTTGCCGGTATTACCGAATCCGATGTTGTTGTTCCCGGTATTCGCAAACCCCTGGTTCAGGCTGCCGGCATTTCCCCAGCCGAAGTTATTGTCGCCGAGGTTGCCCCAGCCCTTGTTGAGATTACCCAGGTTGCCAGCACCCAAGTTAAAGGTTCCGACATTCGCGCTACCGAAGTTTTGTACGCCGATGTTGCTGCCGCCGACGTTCGAGCTGCCTAGGTTTCCGAGGCCGAAATTTCCGTCACCGAGGTTCGCATTTCCGATGTTTGCGTTCCCGGTGTTGCCGAGTCCGAAGTTACCCAGCCCGATGTTCCCGAGGCCGTAATTACTATCATTTCCGGACGGCGGCCCGCCGGAGAAACCCGCTATGTTGGCGCCGTTGTTGAAAAAGCCCGAGATGAAGGCCGCCGTCCTCGTCGGCACCAGGCTCTCATTCGCTATACCCGACACGGTGTTGCCCGCGTTGAAAAAACCCGATTGCCGCATCCCGGTGCTGGCTAGGCCGGAGTTGTTGCCGATCGCGTCGACCGCAGTGTTCAGGAAGCCAGAATTGTTGGCACCGGAGTTGAAGAGGCCCGATGCGCTACCGCTGCCGTCGTTGAAAAAGCCCGACGACGGGACGGAGGTCGAGTTGAAGAAGCCCGCGCTGCCGCCGAATAGATGACCGGTGTTGTTGCCCCGCGCCAAGAAGCCGTTGTTGAAGTTGCCCGCGTTGTAGGCCCCGGTGTTGACATTGCCCGAATTCGCGATGCCGGTGTTGTAATTGCCGGTGTTGAAGTAACCCGTGTTGGCCCTGCCCAGGTTGAAGGCACCCGTATTGGAGTCTCCGGGGTTCGAGCTGCCCGTGTTGTAGCTTCCGGTGTTCCCGAAGCCCGTGTTGGCTATGCCGGAGTTGAAGAAGCCGGTGTTGGCGCTACCGGAGTTGCCGATTCCGGTGTTGCCGGTGCCCGAGTTGCCGATGCCGAAGTTTCCGGTGCCCGAGTTGAACAAACCGATGTTGCCCGTGCCCGAGTTCAATCCGCCAGTGAGATTGATGCCTCGCTGATTGTTGCCGGTCAGCCCGAAACCAATGTTGCCGTCGCCGGTGTTGCCAATGCCGATGTTCCCGCTGCCGGTATTGCCGAAGCCGAAGTTCTTCAGCGCTGGCGTCAGCGCCGGACCCACATTTCCGAACCCGATGTTCCCGCTGCCCCGGTTGCCGCTGCCGTAATTTCCGCTGCCGATGTTGCCGAAGCCGATGTTTGCGTTGCCGATGTTTGCGTTGCCGATGTTGCCCTGGCCGACGTTGGCCAAGCCGATGTCGCGAACGAGGGTCCCCAGGCTCGGGATGCTTGCACGGACCGCGCCAACCACCTTCTGCAAGGGCGAGGTGAAGGGCGTCAACACCGAAACGGAGGCGGCGGCGCCGGCGTGGTAGTCGGACATCGCGACCACGTCCTGGGCCCACATCTGCTCGTACTGGGCCTCAGCCGTGGCGATCGCGGGAGCATTTTGCCCGAACAGATTCGAAGTAACCATCTGCGCAAACGCAGCGCGGTTGGCGGAGACGATCTCCGGATGCACCGTCGCCGCCAACGCCGCCTCAAATGCGGACGCCGTCACCTGCGCCTGCTCGGCGGCTTGCTCGGCCTGCGCCGCCGCCGCACGCAGCCACTCCAGGTAGGGCACCGCCGCACCCGCCATCGTCGCCGCCGCCGGCCCCTGCCACGAGGAGGCCGCAAGGCCGACAGTCACCGACGAGAACGAGGTCGCTGCCACGCCCAACTCGACGGCCAATCCCCGCCAGGCGGCCGCCGCTTCTAACATCGGCCCTACGCCAGCGCCGAAGTAGAGCCGCGCCGAGTTGACCTCAGGCGGCAGCACCGCAAAACTCAAAATCTTCCCCCGGGAACCGTTGCCCGCCGCCCCTATGGCGTCGGTGCAGTGACGTCCCGTCGGGGGCGCCTAGCGAGATCGATTATTCAACAGTCGTTTAAGCACCGTCCGGCTTTTTCGGAAATTGCAGTCAAATGAGGGGCGGGCAACCGAAGCACAACGGGTCGTCAGCGGAATTGGTTTGCGAATCTGAGCGTCGACGTTGTGACACTGCAAGTAGAACCTCGGCCACCCGACGCACCGAGATCGTCAGAGAAGTGACGAGCCAGGTGTCCGCCGACAAGAGTCCGTTTAGGCCACCGAGACGATCCGCGCGACCACCTTGCCGCCGCGGCGGACCTCGATCGTCTGTCCCGCCTCAACCCGGTCGAAGTAGCGACCCGCACGCTTACGCAGTTCGTCAAGGTCGATTTCGCCACCGCGGTCCGTCGGCCCCGGGGCCATCCCCGAGTCGTCGACGGACACGATGCGCGCCAGCAACCGTCCGCCGCGCACAACATAGATCGTCTCGCCGGCCGCAACCCGATCGAAGCAGCGCCCAGCGCGCTTGCGCAGTTCGTCAAGACCGACCCACCCGCCGGGTTCCGACCCGTCTTTGACAGATCGCGGAGGAATCGGCGCACCCCGCCCGTCCCCCACCGGCGACATGCGTGCCACCAACTTGCCACGGCGGACGATGCCGATCGTCTCCCCTGCGGCGACCCGCTCGAGATACGTACACGCGTCACTCCGGAGTTGGGTCAGACCAATTACTTCCCGCATTTCACTCGGATCAGGGCGGCCAGTCGGTGGCGAAGAATCGACAAGCTGGCACAGCACCGGAGTGCGCTCCGAATTAGGGCACTCGACGGGCGCCAACCTCTGAGGAATCATCGGGTCAAGTATATGACTGTACGTGCGGTCAGTACAGCCAATCTTTTCCCCTGTCCCCTGACGGCGGACAATGCCAGCCGCGCGGCGAGCGCGTCGTCAACGACTCCACACCAACACGAAAAGCGCTTAAGCCACGCACAATTAGAACGAGTACCTGTTGGACGCAGAATCAGCTCGGCGGCGACAGCATGTCCTTCCATCCGTCATCGCCTGTCTTGGTTGAGTTTTCGACGGAATATTTGACTCCGTCCGGACCTATGAGCTCGCCACGCTGCGGGTTGTATACGGCGGCAGGAGGAGCGCCCGGTGTGTAGACACACGGGTTGGGCTGTTGTCCATTGCATTGCACGACACCAGATCCCGGCCGCGACAACGGGTCGCTGACCGGCGGAGGCGTCCCCGGTACCCGGTCGGCTGGTGCGGGATTCATGCCGTTGTTGACCGACGGCGCCGGGATCACAAAACCTGGCTTCACCGGTTGATCACAGCGTGCGGCGGCCGCCGGGCAGGTGAGAAGTTGGTTGGGTTCGCCATACCAAGGATTGGTGCCCAGCGGAACATACGGGTTGGGGTCCCGACACTCCCGCGGTGTCGCGGCCCGCTTCCCCGGCACATCCACACATGGAAGGTTGCGCGCCCCGCGCACCGCGTTGGCCGGAGTGTCCTGGGGAATCTTGCAGTAGGTTCCGGACGGCATCGGCGCCAGACTGGTGTCGGCCGGCGACCGCCACTGAGACGGCGGCAAAAAGCCGGTCAGACAGGGCGGGGGCTGATTGATCGTCAGTGCGGTGTCGAGCGTCGCGTATCCGGGAAATGGCGCCGTTACGGTCTGACCTTCCGCGGCGCCCTGCGGATAGGACACCAATAGTTGCTCGATGCCCTTGTTGTAGCGCTTGAGCATCTCCAGCACGATCGCGAGGTTCGCCAGGGTCTGCGGCAGCGACTCGCGGACGTCACCGAATACCTCGTTGACCTGATCAGCTGTCGGCGCCGCCTGAGTCAGGATGCGTTGCAGGGACGGGTCGGTTTCCGCCGCCTGCGCGGCCAGGATGTCCAGGTTGCGCGACCAGCGCCGGATCGCGTCGCCCGAATTGATCTGGCTGTCCAGGATCGGCGCCGAGTTTTGAATGATGTCGTTGACATCGGAGATGTTGGTCTTGAAATCGCCCGCGAGAGCCTGAGTCGCATCGACCAGGCGCTGCAGCGCAGGGCCCAATCCGCCTACCGCTTGGGCTGTTTCGTCGAGCACCCCGGCGATCTTGTCCGCGGGAATCGCGGCTAGCCCGCGTTGAGCGGCGTCCAGCGCCGGTCCGATCTCAGTGGGCACCGTGCCGTTTCGGATGGTCTGGCCCGGCTGAAAGTAGTGGTCCGGGTTTCCGGTCGACACCAGGTCCAGATACTGCTCACCGACCGCGGACACCGAATGTACATTCGCCGACGCGTCGATCGGGATCTTGTAGCGGTTGGCAATGCTCATGGTGACTTCCGCTCCCCGCTCGAGGGGTTCCACAGCGGTCACCCTGCCGATGGTCTGGCCGCGATACGTCACGTTGGCCGTCCGGTACAGGCCACCCGACGACGGCAGTTCAGCCTTCAGCGTGTACTGGCCGATCCCCATCGCACTCGGAATCCGTAGGTAATACCAGCCGAGTGCAATCGCCGTGACCAGACTGATCAGGCCGAACAGGATCAGTTGGCGCCAGACGAAGCGGGTCAGCATTGTCTGTCCGCCCTTTCGACCAACGGGCCGCCCGGAACGTCGTTCGGGTTCGGGGTGTACCTGACGTCCGGGATCATCGTTTCGGGATCCCGTCCCCACGATTGCTCGAGCGCACGCAGCGCTCCGGAGAATCCGGTGCCGGTGAGGACTGCGTTGTCGATCGCGCTGAGGGTCAAGTCGAGCGTCAGCGACAGGTTGAAGTAGTCGCCGCGGAATGCCTTGGGCACTGCATCGACATCGAACGGGCGGACGATTAGCAGCTTGAGCGCACGGATCAGTTTTGGCGAACCGCGCCCGAGTTCCCGCAACGGGCATTGCAGGGCAAGCAAAGCTTGGTGCAGGTCAGCTTGCGAAGCGGACAGGTATTGGTCGGCGACCTCGCCCAGCCCGCCTACCGCGTCGACAGCTTCGATCAGCAGGTTCTGTTTGGCGGCGAAATGTTTTATGAGCGGCGGGAATTCGGTGAGAACCCGATCCAGCACGTCGGCGCGAGAACCCACATACGTCAGCAGCCGATTGGTGGAATCGATGGCGCGGGTGATGTCACGGCGTTGCTCGTCGAGTCGGGCGGTGAATGTGTCCAGCTTGTCGAGGAAGGCACGGATCTGGCCGGCTCTGCCGTTCAGAATGTTGTAGACCTCGTTCTGCAGTGATTCAACGTTCGGGATGCCACCCCCGCGCAGGATGGTGGCGATACTGGCCAGCGTCTGCTCGGTGGTGGGGTAAGCCGACGAATGAGCGAGCGGGATGGTGTCGCCGTCCTTCAGCTCCGAGACGGGGTTGGGCGGAACGCCGAGTTCTACGTGCTGAGAACCCAACAGGCTGGTCAGCCCGATCTTCGCCGTGGCGTTCTTGGGCAACTTGACGCTTCTGTCCAGGTTTAGGGTCAGCGTCGCCACCCAGTTCTTCAGTTCGATCGCGCGCACCGTGCCGACAAAGACGTCGGCCACCCGCACCCTGCTGTTGTTGTTCAACGCCAACGTGTCCGGCATCTGCACGTAGATGGTGTAGGAGTGGGGACCACTACCGGGTCCGCCGGGCATCGGCACATTCGCGATGCCGCGCCAGTCCGCGCACGACGTCAGCACCAGGGCCACCGCCAGCACAGCCGACATGCGCCGACACCCATGCCGAGTCCGCACAGCCCAATTCCTCAGGGCCGCAACGCCGCTCACGAGCCCAGTCCCGTCGACACGGCGGCTTCGGCGGGAAGTGGCGGTCCGACAGGGGCAGGCCCCGGAGCGACCGGCGCGGGCGTCGGAGGGACCGGTCCGGGGATCACACCCGGTGCAGGTGGCGGTGGCGGTATCGGTACCTGCGGGGCCTGCAAGCCGATGGGCGGCAACACCGGGTATTCGTCATATGCGTTCGGCGGGCCCGGCGGCGTCTGCAGCCCTGACGGTGGGACGACGGCATCCGGGCCGCCCATCAGTTCCGCCAGGGATTCGGGGGTCAGGAGGCCCGCCGTGATCGGACCCACCTGGACGCCTTGCATGCCCGGCGCGGTGACCCAGCCGTGTTGGGTGTTGCGGTGCGACAGCGGCGTATCGGGCACCCAGATGCCAGGGACGGTCGTGTCCTTGTATCCGTTCGGCGGCTGCAACCGGGGCTCGGAGTAGGCGACGTGTTTGGGCAGGACCTCCGCGGTGCTGAACAGATTCAGCCCGAACGGCAGGTAGTTGAACTTGATCGCGTCGAGAATCGGCCCCAAGTACTGTGCACACAGTTCGGCGGACTCTTGGTAGCCCAGTCGGCTACCGGCCTGAATCATGCTGCACATGAACTGCATTGGGTTCGCAAAGTTGGGGATCGCCGGGATCGACATGAGTGTCCCGTGGGACGGGTGGTAGATCTGGCTGAGGTTCATCTCCAGAGTCGGCAGAACGTGCAGCGCGGTCTCCAACCCATTCAGCGGTTCGGGTTGGACGAGCGTGGTGGTCAGCGTGGCGAGGTTGTCGATGTCGCGGGCCAGCACCTCGCGGTTCTCGGTCAAGAACGGACGCAATGTGGCGAGCAGGCCGTCGAATTGCTGGATCGCGTTGGCCAGATTGCGGTCGGAGGACGTCAATCGGTCGGTGAACTGAGCCAGGTTGTCGTTCAACGCTGCAAACTGTTGATCATCCTTGTGCAGGGCATTGACGAAAAGCGCCAGGCTGTGCACTACGGCGAAGAAGTCGCCACGGCCCTGGTTCAGTGCGGTAAGCGACTGCGACAAGCTTTCCAGCGTGGTGTTGATCTGCTTGCCCTTCCCTGCGAGCCCGTCGGCCAACGATTCGATCAGGTCGCCGAAGGGGCCCTTGGGTTGGTCGGGAGTCGGACCGAGTTTGTCGATGATGTGGGCGACGCTGCCGCGTAGTTCATCCCACTCCGTCGGCACTTGGGCACGCTCGATGGGGATCACCGCGTTGTCGGCCATCACCGGACCACCGTTGTAGGGCGGCTCCAACTGAATACTGCGCGACGCCACCAGCGTTGGGTTCAGGATCACGACGGACGCGTTCGCGGGCACCTTGTAGTTGTTGTTGTAGTGAAACGTGACTCGCATCTTGTTGCCGGCCGGTTCGATCTTGTCGACTGAGCCGACGCGGATGCCCATGATCTGGACCCGGTCCCCGGGATAGAGCGCGTTCGCCTCGGGGATATAGGCGACGACGGTGTTGGTCGTCAATGACTGGTAGTACTGCAAACCCTGGTACCCGGCAACGAGGGCCAGGCCCACCACCAGCACTGCAACGATCTTCCCCACCGGCATTCGGCGGATATCCAAGACGCTGGTCAATTCTGGCTCCCTCCGGTGATGCCGCTGCCTCCCACGCCACCTGGGGTGATGAACGGGGCGGGCAGTTGCTGCCCGGGCCCGGGCGGCGCGGGCGGCCCCGGCGGCAGTCCGGGCGCGAAGGTCGACGGTGGCGGAACGGGACCGGCCGGTTGCAGATTCTCGGTGCGCGCACCCGGCGGAGCGTTGGGTGGCAGCGGTACCGGGGTGCCCGGGACGTCCGGTGGCGCCGCACCGGGCCGGCCGGCGATCGGAATCCCCGGCGTCGGTGGTAGGCCGTTCGGGTTCGGCGGAGATGTCTGAACATCGAGTGGTGCCGGGAAACTGCCTCCGAACGGACCTGCGTCAACACCCGCGCACGGCAACGGATTCCACGGCCGTGGCAGCGCATCAGCCGCTGGCACATACGAACACGCCGTTCCCGGGGGCACGGCCGGCCCCGGATGATCCGGGGTGCCTTCCAGCACCTGCGGTGCGGGCGGCGGTGCACCGTTGGGGAAACGGGTGCCGTTGGGGTCCGGCCAGCGGAACGCGGGCAGGCCGGCGCTGCGCCAGAAGTCCTCCGGGTCGATGCCACGCTTCTTGAAGGCGGCATCCACGAACGGCTGCAACATCCAGTACGGCAGCAGATTGGATAGGACAATCTTGAAGTACGGTCCGGAGGCGACGGATTCGCCCAAACCCGCGGCGAATTGCCCTGCGAAAGTGAGGGTTTGGGCCAAGTCATCGCGCTGCTCTACCAGCACGTCGGTGAGGGTGTGCAATTGCTCCAGCACAAAGTTGAGATTCGGGTTGTCGTTGATGAATCCCTGCACCTGGCTCGATACCGCGGAAATGTTTCCCAACAGCGCGTCAATGGCCCGGCCACGTTCGTTGAACGCGGCCAGCAGCGTCTTCGCGTTGACCAGTAACCGATTGATCTGTTCGCTGCGGTCGCCGAGGACGCTGGCGACCTTATTCGCCTGAGCGAGTAGGTGTTTGACCTGTTCATCACGTTTGCCGATGGTGTCGGAGAAACGGGCCAAACCGTCGAGCGCGGCACTCAGATGCGGATAGGTCTCATCGATGGTTTGCGAGATCACGTTGAGCGACAGCTTGACGGTGTCGACGTTCCAGCCGCTTGCGGCTCGGGTGATGTCGAAAGCCGCGTCGTAGAGCTGATAGGGGGTGGTGGTTTGGCCTAACGCCAAAACCCCTCCGGGCTGCAGAGTTTGGTTTCCGCGCGGCGTGATCTCGAGCACCTTCTTACCCAGAATGGTGTCGGTCTTGATCGCGAGTCGACTCTCGGTGCCAATGGTGTTGCTGCCGATGGAGAACTTGATCAAGACGTGGTTGCCGGCGATCTCCAACGCCTCCACCCGGCCCACATCGACACCGGTTATGCGCACCTTGTCGCCCTTGTTCAGCTGACCGCTGTCGGTGAACTGCCCGTAATAGGCTGGGCTGGCGAACATCATCGGGACACTGGTGAAACTCTGTCCGACGATGACGACCAGGACCAGCACGGAGATACCTATCAGCCCGACACGGCCCCGGTTGAAATCGGTCAGCGTTCTCATTGCGGCGTGCACCTACCGGTCGGCTGCTGCCAGAGTTTGACCGTGCGAACCGGGCCGCCCGGTTGCAGCCCGTTCCACTTGATGGTCAGGTCACACACGTAAAAGTTCACCCAGTCGCCATAGAGGCCGATGCTGCGTCCAATCAGGTTGAGCGCGGTCGGTGTTTTGTGAATCAGGTCGCGGAGTTGGTCTTTTTGGTCGATCAGCGGCTGCTGCAGCGTCTCGAGGTAGTTGATTTCCTTGTGCAGCAAGCCGCGGTTGTCCGCCAGCAACGCGGCTACCGTTCCGGAGGCGTTGCTGATGTTTGCCGTGCCGGCGGCCAACGGGTCGGCGTGATTGCGCAGCCCGCTGATGAGCCGTTCGAAATCGTCGACCGTCTGGTCGAACTCCTTGCGATGCCTGACCGTGGTGTCCAGCACGACGTTGAGGTTGTCGACCACCTCGCCGATCGCCCGGTCGCTTTCGGCAAGGTGCGCGGTTACGCTCGCGGTCTGGTCGAGGATGTCGCTGATGGTGCCGCCCTGACCCTGAAACACGGTGACGATGGCAGACACGATCGTGTTGACCTTGTCCGGGTCGAGTGCCCGGAACAGCGGTTTAAAACCACCGATGAGGGCATCGAGATCCAGCGCCGGCGACGTTCGAGATCGCGGGATCATTCCGCCCGCCGGCAAGACCTGGTCTGCGCCATCGCCAGTGCCGCGTTTGAGTTCCAAGAAACGATTGCCCAGCAGGTCGAGATAGCGGATCTGTGCGGTGGTCGACTCATAAAGCGGTATCGACCGATCGACCTCGAACTCCACCCGTACCCGCTCGCCACCGTCGATCAGCGACACGTTCTTGACCTTGCCGACCTCCACTCCGGAGGCACGGACGAACTGCCCGTTGCGCAGCCCGCTGCCGTTGTCGAATTCGGCGACATAGCTGTTGGTTTTGTTGAAGCGCATCTGGGCGAACACCACGACGATCGTGGCAGTGATCAGCGCCAGCACCAGTGAGACGATGCTGAATTTGATTGCGGTGCCGGCGATTTTCATGGGTTGATCGTGTTGTCTCCGACTTGACGGCCCCACACGTACTCGATTGCGTACGGGGAACCGGTATCTAGGTGGTTGTACGGTGCGAGGCTGGCGCCGGTGTCCACCACCAAGGTCGGCGCCGGCCATAGATCACGGGTGAGCGGCTGCCAGCAGCCGGGTGCGCCGCCAGGACCTCCGCGAGCATTCACCCGCGGCAGATTCTCGGGATACACATAGGGATTCGGCGCTCCGCCTACCACTCCCGCAAGACCCAGCAATCCCTGGGTCAGCACCGTGCCGGCCAATCCGGGGAGGGTGAGCATGCCCCCCAAACCCGACGTCAGCGCGGTCATCGTCTTGAGCGAGTAGCCGTTTCCTCCGCCCGAGGTGTCGTACCCTGCGGGCTCGGCGTCGTGGTAATTACGGATGGTGCAGTAGAAGGAGGGGCTGTAGGTATCGAGCAGCTGGGCGGTGGGCACCAGATCTGCGAGCCCTCGCTGCAGGTAAGGCCCGCCGCGGGCAAAAATGTCTTCGCCGGTGTTGCCCAACCCGGTCGCGGCCAGTAGCGCGGCGTCCAATTCGGCTTCCTGGCGGTGCAGCGTGCGCGCCGTGATGACGGCGTTGTTCAGGGAATCGAGCAACTCCGGTGCAGCGTCGCCGTAGATGTCGCCCAGTGCAGCAAGCCGCTGAATGTCATAGCGAATCTGCGGCATTTGCGGGTTGATGTCGTCGAGGATGGCGTTTCCGTTGACAATTGACTCCCCGAACTTGTCGCCCAAGCCGGCCAACGCCTCCGCGGCGGCAGCCAGCGTTAAATTCAGCTTGACCGGATCCACCTTCTCGGTGATCGAGACCAACGTGTCGAACAAGGTGTTGAACTCCGTCGTGACCTCGTTGGCTTTGATGACATGCCGCGGCGAGATGCGTTCCTCCACCGGGTGGTCCGGCCAGGTCAACGCGACGAACTTGTTGCCGAACACCGTGGTCGCCTTGATATTCGCCGTTACGTTGGCCGGAATCAGGGGGATGTATTTCGGATTGACGTCCAGGGCGAACTTGGCTCCCGGAGTGCCGTCGTCGCGCCGGATCTGTGAAATGTCGGCCACCCGTCCGATTTCCACTCCGTTGTAGGTGACCTTCGAGCCTGGATCCATCACCAAGCCGGCCCGGGGTGCGATCATCGTCAAACGCGTTGTGGGCGTGAACTTCCCGCGAAACTGAAACCACACGAAGGTCAAGACCAGCGCGACGACCAAGAAGAACACCACCGTCGCCGTTTTGTACGGCGGAATGCGCGGCGGGTGCGATTTCGGCGGGACGGGCATGGCGGCTAGACGGTGAGATTGAAGTTCGGGTTCTTGCCGTAGACCGACATGGCGGTCAGTACGACCACAATGACGATGGTGATCAGCGACAGCCGCATCGACCGACCCACCGCTTCACCGACGCCGACCGGCCCGCCCTTGGCGGTGTAGCCGTAGTAGCAGTGGGTGGTCATTACCACGACCGCAACCAGGATCACCTCCGCGAACGACCAAGCCACGTCGTCGAGTCGCAGGAAGGTGTGGAAGTAGTGGTTGTAGGTGCCGGGCGACTGCCCGTAGAACAGCACCGTGGTGGCCTGGGCCGACAGAAAAGCAAGGGTGATAGCCAGCCCGTAGAGCGGAATGATGACGACGAGACCCGCCACCACCCGGGTGGACACCAGGTAGGCGATCGACCTGATGCTCATCACTTCCAGCGCGTCGATTTCCTCGCTGATGCGCATGGCGCCCAGTTCCGCGGTGGCACCAGCGCCGACCGTGGCGGCCAACGCCTGACCAGCGGCCACCGGTGCCACAAACCGCACATTGACCATCGCGGCCAAGAAGCCGGTGAATGCCTCGACGCCGATGTTGCCCAACGACGCGAACCCCTGGATGGCGACCAGTGAGCCTGCGGACAGGGTGATGAAGCCGACGATGGCGGCGGTGCCGCCGGCTACCGCCATCGCGCCGGTGCCCATCCCCATCTGGGCAATCATGCGAATGAACTCTCGGCGGTAGCGGGTCAGCGCAAACGGGATCTGAGCGATGGCGCTCACGGCGAACCAGACCATCTGCCCGATTTCCACCATGTGCCGGGCAGGGGCGTCGCCGTATCGACTGACCGTGGCAGCGGTGCGCGGGAAGCGATTTTGCAGCGCGGTCGTCGCAACCATGTCAATGCCCTGTTCCGAACCGCACACCGATGGTGGTCAGAGCCGCGTTGACCGCGAACAGCGCGATGAAGCACAACACCACGGTCTCGTTGACGGCCGTACCCAACCCCTTGGATCCGCCCTTGACGATAAGCCCGCGGTAACAGCCGACCAGGCCGGCGATCAGGCCGAACGTCGCCGCCTTGACGAACGCGATCACGACCTCGGGCAGGCCGGTGAGCGCTGTCAGCGTGGACAGGTAGGCCCCGCTCGAAACGTTCTGCAAGTACACGCTGAAGAGGTAGCCGCCGCCGAGCCCGACGGCGATCACCAGGCCGTTGAGCAGCACCGCGACGATCGTGGAGGCGACGACGCGGGGCACGACCAGGCGGTGGATCGGGTCGATGCCGAGCACCTCGAGAGCGTCGATCTCCTCGCGGATGGTTCGTGCGCCCAGGTCGGCGCAGATCGCGGTACCCCCGGCCCCGGCGACCACCAGCACCGTCACGATCGGCCCGAGCTGGGTGACCGCACCGATCCCGGCGCCGGCACCGGAGACGTCGGCGGCACCGAACTCGGCCAGTAGCACATTCAGCGTGAAAATGAGCAGCACGGTTTCCGGTATGGCCACGGCAATGGTGGGCAGCAACGACACTCGCATCAGGAACCAGCCGTTCCAGATGAACTCACGCCACTCGAACGGCCGCGCCAACGCTTTTGCCGTCAATACGCACATGCGGAAGAACCCGCCGGCCACCTCCGCCCCGGGCGCCAGCCGGTGGCCAAGTTTGCCGACAAACGCGTTCGAGGCGGTCATCGGCGTTCCCAGCTCCGGCGCGACCGTCCTCGGAGCGATCTCCGACCTAGCGCATCGACTGCTGCCGGGGCGGCCCAATGGTGCCGGCGGGCCGCTCCGGTGTCTGATCCAGGGCCCCAAATCGCCCTCGTGTGCGACACGAGGCCAACTATCGCATTAGACCGTACGGTCAGTCAATAATCTAGATTCGGGCTAGGCTCTACCGCGAAAACGGGTTTCGCAGGGACGACGATTCCAGCCAGAACCTGAAGAACCTGGGGCAGGGCTGTTTACTTGACGCGCACGGCGTCAGCATTAAATGCGCACGCGCACAGTGCTTCTTGAAGCGAGTCGACTACTCCGCCGGGTTGGTGACCGCGGCAATGCAGTCGCGCACCACCGAGACGAAGTCCGCGGCAGGGTCGGCCCACTTACTAAGCTCGAACCGGTCGAGCAGCAGTCCGCCGAGGAAGACATCGACGAAAGCGGCCCCCACTTGCTCGGGCGTCCGGGAGTCGGCCGGGTTGAACCACACCCACATCCACTCCAGCGATCCCCACAGTTGCAGCGCTGCCAACTCGACGTTCACGCTGCGGAACAACCCGCACTCCACACCGGCACGAATTTCGTCAATTGTCAGTTCCTGCAATTGATCCCGGAGTTTGCGCACTTGCTGCATGGCTGGGTCATCAGACAGCTGGACCACCTCGCGCTGGCTTGCCACCGTCGCGTTGCGTTCGATCACCTGAAACAAAACCGAGGTGTGAATGATCGCGGCGATACGCTCGTGCGGCGCACTCAAGCGGTCCCAGGCCATGCGGAGCGCTTCGAGTTGGCGCGCGAGGTGAGTCTCCTCCAGCTCCCGCAGCATCTGCGCTTTGGTGCCGAAGTGATGGACGATGGTGCCCTTGGACATCCCCAGCTCGTCGGCGATATCACCAATGTTCGTTCTGTCATAACCGCGTTCGGCGACATAGCGAACAAAGGCGTCGAGGATCTCACCGCGCCGGCCAGGCGATCTCGGCATCTGCCACCCTTCGGAATCATCAAACTAACCGTACGAACGGTCTATCATAGCCCCTTGACACACACATTCGGCCCTACCCAGTTACCGTGTCTGCCGTTGGCTCGCCGACACCAGCCCGCCATCAGGCCGCTGGATGACCGGGTCGGTTGGCCAGCTACGGGCATGGCCGTCCGCCGTTCGTCGCAGGCCGCGCCCACGCGTCAGCCACGGAGATCAGTAAGTGTGCGAACCGCGGCGGTATTCCTAGACGCCTCCTAGACGCCTCCTAGACGCATAGGAACAAGCGAACGCCGACGGTCGGCGTCTACATGCCGTCCGGCAACTCATAAGGCCTTCAACACTTTGTCGCGATGAACCCCAGCGGGTGCAGTGACGACATACAGATTCGAATTAGGCACTGACTTCACTTCGCCGGCGGTGTACATAGTCATCAGCTCTCTGCCATCGGCCTCGGCAATGCAGATATAGGTGTCGGTCTCAGCGTCGTAGTCGAAGCTGTCCCAGGCCAAGACAAACGCCAAGCAGTTGCCGTCGCTGTCTGCGACGACGAGCTTGTGTGCCCCAGACTTCTTTAGCAGTTCAGCGTCGTGCACGCGCTGCTGAGAGAAGCCGTTGTTGTGGACCGCAAGGCTGTTTAACATCTACGTACTTCCTTACCGAGTGTGCCGGTGGTCCGCGTGCTGGGAAAACTGCGAACCAATCTGACACTACGTCCGGAATATCGCTCCCGAAAGGGCCTTAAGTCGATCTAAGAATTTTGAATTCCACGTACCTCGACTCCCGCATTCGTTGCGGAAACGAATCCGTCCAATCCAGGCACCGGCCAGCGCACCTCACCAAGCCAGCGCCGGAGGCTTACGACACTTGAGGGGGACCCGTTTGATGGTCCAGTCGCTATGCGGCTTGCGGTTGGTGGGTCGTGGTCCACTGTAGGGCGAACTCGGCTGGGGTGAGCCCATTGTGGGCGGAGTGAGGCCGGTTGGCGTTGTAGTCGATTCTCCAATCTTCGATGATGATTTGGGCTTCTTGCAGGGAGTCGAAGCGCCAGGAGTTGAGTAGCTCGTCGCGCAGTCGGCCGTTGAATGACTCGATCCAGGCGTTCTGCCAGGGGGATCCGGGATCGATGAATAGCGAGCCGGTGCCGTTGAAGCGGCACCAGTCGTTGACAGCATGGGCGATGAACTCGGGTCCGTTGTCGAACCGCACGTAGGCCGGTGCCCCATGCATCAGGGCCAGAGCATCGAGAACGTCGACCACGCCGTCGGCGTTGATGGCCCGGTCGACTTCGATCGCCAGGGCTTGGCGGGTGAACTCATCGATTACGTTGAGCATCTTCAACGTTCGTCCGTCGGCGGTGGTGTCGAACTGAAAGTCCATCGCCCAGATCGCATTCGGGCGGATCGGGCACATCGCCCCGACCTGCGCACCGATGCCGGTCAAGCGTTTCTTCCTGCGGCGCTGCGGAACCCGCAGGCCTTCCTCGCGCCACAGGCGGCGGATGCGCTTGTTGTTGACCTTCCAGCCAGCTCGCCGTGCCGCGATCGCAGCACGGCGCCATCCCCAGCGGGGCCGCTGGGTGGAGAACGCGCGTAGCCAGGCCCGCAATTGGGCCTCCTCATCGCTGATCGGCGCTGGTTGCAGACGCATGGTGGAACGGTGGATGCCGACCACCGCGCACGCCCGCCGTTCGGAGACCCCGAACCGCTCGCGCAGCATCGCCGCGGCGCTGCGCTTGCGGTTCGGGGTCAGAAGTTTCCCGACGAGATCTCCTTGAGCATGTCGATGTCAAGGGCCTGGTTGGCGACCAGCTTCTTGAGCCTGGCGTTCTCGGCCTCAAGTTCCTTGAGGCGTTTGGCGTCGCTGGCCTTCATCCCGCCGTACTGGGCGACCCAGCGATGCCAGGTCGACTCGGTGATCTCGAGGTGGCGACACACTTCGCTGAGTTGCTGCCCGGTTCCAAGGAGCTTGTTGCCCTCGGCGAGCTTGCGGATGATCTGATCCGGCGTGTGCCGCCGGCGCTTGTTCGTTGCCATGTCGTCGTCGATTCTTCCTGCCCGAACACTCGGGCATCAGAGTCCCACAACGACTGGACCACTACGACGGGCTCACCTCACACTTGCCGCCACGTTTAAGCGTGATCCAGATGTGGGTTATACGAACTACTTTCGAGATCACCAGCAGGAGACCGGCACGCTGACCGGGGGATCCTGACCGCAAGCGATGGCATCACCCCTCGACAGCCACGTCGGCGACCGGGATCTCCATCGCCCCATATCTGCAGTTGGTCATGTCCGCTTTCGGACCTGACCATAGCCAATTCCGCTACCGCACAACCAATTCGGTCAGTTGGCATGTATCGCCAGGGCAGCAAGGCTCAAGAAGCCGGGGATACCAATCCCCGTGTTGCCAAAGCCTGAAATAAAGCCGCTGAAAATCCCGCTCGGGAAGGCGCCTATCGCGCCGGTGACACCGGTGTTGAAGAAGCCCGAGATTGCGCCGCTGATGATCGACCCTCCGGTGGCCTTGTTGAAGAAGCCAGACGAACCACCACTTTCGAACGAACCACCGCTGAACTTGTTGCCGAACCCCGAGATCCCGCCACCTTCGTTGAACAACCCCGAATTAGCGGTCGTGCCTAGCCCCGCGTAACCGTTGTCAGTGGCAAACCCGAAGCCGGTGTTTACGTAGCCTGAGTTCCAGAAGCCCGTGTTGATGTGGCCCGAGTTGCCAAAGCCCGTGTTCGCCTCACCCGAGTTACCGAAGCCGGTGTTGAGGTTTTCCCCGTTCCAACCGCCGGTATTCATCGACCCCGCGTTGCCGAGGCCGGTGTTCAGGAAGCCGGAGTTCCAGAAGCCGACGTTTCCGGCACCCGAGTTCCCAAAACCCAAGAGGCCGGTGCCGGCGTTGCCGATGCCGACACTGTTGATGGCGCCAGGGAATACGTCATTGACGCCCGAGCTGAAGATACCGATGTTGCCGGTACCGGAGTTGAAGAAGCCGATGTTGTTGGTGCCCGAATTGCCAAACCCGATATTGCCGCTGCCCGAGTTCAGCAGCCCGGCCAAGTTGATACCGAACTGGTTGTCGCCGCTGAGCCCGATTCCAACGTTGTTGTTGCCCGTGTTTCCGAAGCCGAAGTTTCCGTGGCCGGCGTTCCCCGCACCGATGTTTCCATTGCCGGTGTTCCCGCCACCTATGTTGCCGTCAGCGGTGTTTCCGAGCCCAAAATTGTTGCTGCCGAAGTTGCCCATGCCCACGTTGTTGTTGCCCGGCGATGGGTGAAAACTGAACAGGTCTGGGTTGAAAAGGTCGGAGGGGCCACTGTTTCCGAAGCCGATGTTCCCGTTGCCGAAGTTGCCGAAGCCAATGTTGTAACTGCCGTGGTTTCCGCCGCCAATGTTGTTGCTGCCGTTGTTACCCGAGCCGATGTTGTTGTTGCCCGACTGTGGAGGGACGAGTTCGCTGTTCCCCACCCCGCTGTTTCCGAAGCCGACATTGCCGTCGCCAGTGTTGCCGCTGCCAAGGTTGCCGTTGCCCCTGTTGCCGACCCCTAGATTCGGCAGGCTCTGCAAAAACTGCTGCAGGCTGGCCGGTATCGAAATCAGGTTCGCCGCGGCCGACGATGCCCCGGAGTGATAAGCCGCCATCGCCGAGACGTCGGCGGCCCACATCCCCTCGTACAGGCTCTCGCACGCCATGATCGCTTGAGCGTTGAGCCCCAAGAAGTTTGACCGCACCAGTTGGACGAACGCATGGCGGTTGGCCGCCACCTCCAATGGATGAATCGTGGCGGCGCGCGCGGCCTCAAACACGCTAGCCACCACTTTGGCCTGGGCGGACGCCCCCGCGGCTTGAGCCGCCGCAGCGTTCAAGAACGCCGTATACGGGGCTGCCGCGGCCACCATCGTGGCCGAAGCCGGACCCTGCCAAGCCTGACCCGCTATGCCCGAAGTGATCGCCGAAAACGACGACGCAGCAATCCCCAGCTCTGAAGCCAAGCCGTCCCAAGCAGCGGCCGCGCTCAACATGGGCGCCGAACCGGCACCGGTGAACATGCGCAATGAATTGATTTCCGGCGGCAGCACCGCGAAATTCGCCACGTCGAGCCCTCCTGCCTGGCTATCCCGGCGCCACGGGCGACCGGTGGAAACAGCCTCGCGCCGAACGATTAGAGGGGCTTGAGTAGTGGGTTACCTGATTCCGGATGCAGTTGCCGCTTGCGTACTCAGCCTTACCGGTTACCTGACTTGGTGGGCGGTAGGCAGTGGCGAGGAAGTGGGCCGTGGTGGCGATACAATCCACCAGCAACCCGACAGGAGACAACGATGTCTGAAGTCGCAGAGGAACTCTCTCGCACATTGCGCGCTCCCCTTCCCGACGGGTTCGAGAGCCTGCCCCCCGCGCAGCTACAGGAGCTAAACACGCTTCTCGAAACCACGCTGGAACGTCGCGCGCAAACGTTGACCAAATCGATCAACGCATCGCTCGACCACACCCCGCGGTTGCTCCGTCCGGCGGTACGCAAGGCGCTTGGGCTGTGAGCGAGCAGCTGGCCAAGTTGGCGGAAATCACCAAACTTGCTCGGCTGCTCAACGTCGAGAACCCGCACGACCTCGACTTTCTGCTGGACCTGCCCCACGAGTCGTTGCGTGCCTTCCGTGAGCAGGTCACCGAACGGTTGTTTGACGCCGATGCCGCACGGCTAAAGCGCGTCGCGGCAGCCAGCAAGCTCGTGCCAGTCGCCATCAGCGCCAAGGCAGCACGACACGCATTCGGGCCACGGCTGTGTGCATCCATCGCCGGCATGTTGGAGCCGTCCCGCGGCGTCGCCATTGCGGAGCAACTGCCCACGCCGTTTCTCGCCGAGACCGCGGTCCAACTCGATCCGCGTCGCGCGGCGTCGTTGATCAGCGCCATGCCACCACGGGTGATTGCCGAGGTCGCCAAGCAATTACTCCAGCGCGACGACCACGTCACGATGGGTCGCTTCGTAGGGGTCCTACCGGATCCGTCACTGCGTGCGGCAGCACCCGTGATGGGAGACGCCGACCTGCTGCGCATCGGTTTTCTGCTCGAGGAGAAATCTCGCCTCGACAACATGGTCGACATCATCAGCGACCGGCTGCCGGGCATCGTCCGCGCGGCACACGAGAATGACTTGTGGGCACAGGCGATCGACCTGTTCGACAATGTCGGTCCCCACAACAAGGGCCGCATCGGCGACATTGCTGCATCATTGG
Source organism: Mycobacterium bourgelatii (assembly GCF_010723575.1). Classification (NCBI taxonomy): domain Bacteria; kingdom Bacillati; phylum Actinomycetota; class Actinomycetes; order Mycobacteriales; family Mycobacteriaceae; genus Mycobacterium; species Mycobacterium bourgelatii. The sequence goes on along the minus strand of NZ_BLKZ01000001.1, from coordinate 2,821,681 downwards.
GAGACGCGGTTCTCGAAGGATTGATTCACGCGGTGGACCGCCTCGAGGCATGGGACGCACTGCTGCCGGTCACGCGGGCGATGAGCCGAGAGAGTCTCGAAGTCTTCACACAACATCCTGCGGTACACCGGGAGTCCACTCTGACCGCGATTCTTGATGTGGCGTTGAACCGAGGGTTGTGGCTTGATCTGCTCCCGTTGGCAGCTCAATTGCCATGTGCGCAGCGAGAATTCATCGCCGCGCGAGTCGCTCAGGAGCCCGCGGAGCGAATGGGTGAGCTCATTCGTGAAGCCGATGCGGCCGACGAGTGGGAGTCCCTGATTCCTATCGCGATGGCAATGAGCGATGACGACCGCCGACGCATGGCTGCGCTGCCCGTCATGCAGGACCCGAACGTGCTGCTCAACGTGTTGACCACTTGCGCCCAGCACGACCTGTGGACAGACACCCTTCCGCTGGTCGCTTCACTCCCGGATACCGCCATCCCGGTCCTGGCTTCGTATCTCGACGATCTGACCGATCAGCAGATCATGTCTGCGGTGAACGCGGCGGCTCGCGGCGAACATATCGAAGCCCTGATCAACCTCGCCCTCGCCCAGGATTCGCAGGGCCGACGCCGCGTACTCGAACTCATCGACGGCATGGACAACGTCGACGATGTTGTCGCCGCGCTCACCGAGGAGACCCCGCAGAAGGTGTGGGACGCACTAGTTGAGCGTCGTGACGAGATCCCAGATGCGTTGCGGGACCGTCTTGCCCGGCAAGCCGTCAATACCGATCACGCCGATATCGCTGGCTCGCTCGCTACCGAGCGAAGTGGGCTTGGCTGACTAGTCGCCGTTGTCGATGATGTGGACGGCGGCCTCTTCGGCAGAGGCTGCTCCCCCGCTGATGCCCACGTCATCGGCCACCAGCTCCGCCTCCGTGTCTTCGCCAAATCCCATGTCCGGCGCGACAAGTCGGCCGGCCCGCGGCCCTCCGACCTCACGCCACTCCGGAAACTCGGCCTCGCGTTCGGCCTCGTCCGAACGTTGTAGCTCTTCTTCGTCGAGCGGGTGATTGAGGCGCGACACCGGGTCCGGCTCTTCCTCGGCAAGGTGCTGATCGAGGGTTTCAGCTGCCCAGGCGCCCGGTCCGTACGCTCGCTCCGGCGGCGAATACCCCTCGTCGAGCATGTCGTCGACACCGCGATCGATCAGCGTGTCCTCGGGCTGCAGCTGATTATCGTCCGGCTTGCTGTACTCGTCCGCCGACGGCACCGTGCCGAAATTCCGACCGCTCATGGCCTGACAACCCCTTTCGCCGTGTGTCAGTGGCCATGTTGCCGCTTCCTGCCGTCAGGACATAGGGCGCAAAGACACTATTGGCGCCGGGACATTGGTCCCAAGTGCCCGACACACTGGCGCGCCACGAAAAGGCCGGCGAGCAGACGCAAACTCGTACTGTTCGGGCCGTTTCCGTACAAGATTGCGTCTGCTCGCGGGGTGCTGGCGAGGTATTAGTTGCCGCCGTTTCCGCCCTTGCCGCCGTCCCCCCCGTCGCCGCCGGTGGTGCCGCTGGGTCCGGCGCCGCTGCTTCCGATGGCGCCTACAAAGCCGGCTCCCCCGTTGCCGCCCTTGCCGCCGGTACCGCCGTCGCCGCCGCCGCCGCCTTTACCGCCGTCGCCCCAGTACTTGGAGTCGCCCTTCGTATTACCGTTGCCGCCACTTCCACCGCTGCCGCCGTTGCCGCCTTTGGCGCCGGAGACGTTGGGCATCGTTCCACTGCCGCCGGTTCCGCCGTTGCCGCCGTTGCCGCCGAGTCCGCCGTTGCCATTGTCGCCGGTGAGGCTGTACCGCCATAACCGCCGGTGCCGCCATTTCCACCAGTCCCACCGGCCGTAGGGGTGCCGCCGGCGCCGCCGCCGAGGGCGGTTCCGCCGTTGCCGCCGTTGCCGCCGTTGCCGCCGTTGCCACCGTTGCCGCCGTCGTTGTTGTTGGGCGGACCGTCATCCGGGTTACCGAAGCCGCCGTTGCCCCCGTTGCCCCCGTTGCCGGCGAAGCCAGCGTGGCCACCGGCGGCGCCAACGCCATTGCCGCCGTTGCCGGCGTTGCCACCATTGCCGGCGTTGCCACCGTTGCCACCGTTCCAGCCGTTTAAGCCGGGGCCATCGCCGCTGCCGCCGTGGCCACCGGCACCACCATCGGCGCCACTGCCGCCCTGGCCGCCGGCGCCGCCGGTAAAGCCCGCGTTACCGCCGTTGCCTCCGCTGCCGCCTGAGGCGCCGTTGCCGCCGGCGCCACCGTTGACTGCTGTGCCGGCGTCCCCGCCGTTGCCGCCGCTACCACCCTCGCCACCGTCGCCGCCGCTGCCGCCATGGCCCTCGCCGAAGCCCGGGGAGATGCCGCCATCGCCGCCATTGCCGCCATTGCCGCCGGCAGCGCCGCTGCCGCCCTCATAGGACACGCCGACCAGGCCGGACCACGAGGCATTGCCGCCGTCGCCGCCGCTGCCGCCGGTACCCCCGTTGCCGCCCATGCCGGCGATGGCGCCGTTGCCGTTGCCGCCGTTGCCACCATTACCGGCGTTGCCACCGGTGCCGCCATGGCCGCCACGGTGGCTGCTAGTGCCGTTGCCCTTGCCGCCGTTGCCGCCGTCACCGCCGTCACCGCCGTGTCCACCCCTGCCGCCGTTCGCGCCGCCGTGCCCACCGTTGCCACCGTTCCCGCCGATGCCGGCGGCCCCGCCGCTACCTGCGTTGAAAACAGTGCTTTCGCCGCCTTTGCCGCCAGCACCGCCGCCGCCGCCGTTACCGCCGTCGCCGGCGTCTCCACCGCCGCCGGCGATCCCACTGCCCGTTCCCGTGGCACCGAACGAAGTGCCTCCATTGCCGCCCTTGCCGCCGACGCCGCCGTCACCCCCCTTTCCGCCGTCGTCCGCGTCCGTCACCAATGAGTCGGCGCCGGCACCGCCGGCCCCCCCGGCGCCTCCGTTGCCGCCCTTGCCGCCGTTGCCTGCTATTGCGCCGTACCCGTCGCCTCCCTGGCCGCCGGCGCCGCCGGCCCCACCTTTGCCCCCGGGGCCTCCGTCTTGGCCGGCGGCCTCATTGCCGGATCCACCAGTCCCGCCTTTGTTGCCATCGCCGCCATCGCCTGCGTTGCCGCCCTTACCACCGCCGAGTCCGCCGTTGCCGCCGTTGCCGCCGGCGCCGCCGTTGCCGCCGTTGCCGCCGGGGCCTCCGTCATGCATGAAAGTGGGTGCGCCGCCGGTGCCACCGAATCCAGCGTTGCCGCCATCGCCCCCATTGCCGGCATTGCCGCCCCCGACGCCGTCGATTCCGTTGCCGCCGTTGCCGCCCGTGCCGCCCTTACCACCGTTGCCGCCGTTGCCGCCGGACCAGCTGTCGCCCATGAAGTCCCAAAAAGAATCTGCGCCGTTACCGCCGTCGCCGCCGATGCCGCCATGGCCGCCGTGACCAGCGATGCCCCCTGCGCCCTTAGTCCCCGCAGTCCCACCGGCGTTGGCGAGGCCGGGAGCTCCACCTTGGCCCGCGTTACCGCCGGCACCTCCGGCTCCGCCGTCTCCGCCGTTCCCACCGTTGGCCCCAGGGCCGGTGCCACTCTCGTACGTGGGCCCCTTGCCGCCTTGGCCGCCGTTGCCGCCGTTGGCGCCGTTACCGCCTTTGCCGCCGTTGCCGGCGGTTCCACCGTGGGCGGCGCCGCCCTGACCGCCTCGCCCACCGTTGCCACCGGCGCCGCCAGCGCCGCCGGGTCCGCCGTCTGCGTTCGGGTTGTCGGCGCCGTCGCCGGCGGAGCCGCCGTTGCCGCCGGTGCCGCCATCACCACCGATGCCCGCTTTGCCGACGGTTCCCGCGGCGCCAGCACCCCCACCGGCCAGGCCGGCTTTTCCGGCGTCTCCGCCAGTGCCACCCGTGCCGCCGTTGCCGCCGGGGCCGCCATCAGTACCGCCGTCGGACAGGCCGTTGCCACCGACTCCACCGAGTCCGCCGTTGCCACCGTTACCACCGCTGCCGTTGGTGCCACCGATGCCGGCCAAGCCCCCGGTTCCGCCCTCGCCGCCGTTCCCACCGCCACCGCCGGTGCCGCCGTTGATGGTGGTCATCGCGGTGCCGTCTTTTCCGGCGGCGCCGTTGCCGCCGTTGCCGCCCAACCCGCCCTTGCCGCCATTGCCGGATATGCCGTCGGTGCCCCCGGCGCCTCCCGTCCCGGCGATGCCTGCGATGCCGGCGTTGCCGCCGGTCCCGCCCATGCCGCCGTTGCCACCCTTGGTGCCCGGGTCATCAGCCGACCCCCCGGCCCCGCCCGTGCCCCCGATGCCGCCGTTACCACTGTTGCCGCCGGAGCCGTTGATGCCACCGGGCCCACTGTTGCCGCCGGCCCCGCCATTGCCACCGGCCCCACCGGCGGGCCCGGCGACGCCGTCCACTCCAGCCGCGCTCGCGGCCGCAATGCCACCGTTACCGCCGTAGCTGCCGTTACCGCCGTTGCCGCCGTTGCCATAGGCACCCGCCGTCCCGCCGACGCCACCGATGCCGCTGTTGCCGCCGGCCCCGGCATTGCCGCCGTCACCGCCATGGCCGCCGGCCCCGCCTGCCAGGGTGCCGGTGGCGTCGGCGCCATGACCACCGTCGCCGCCGGCCGCACCGCTGCCGCCCGCCCCGCCGTTGCCGTTGATGGCCCAATTGCTGCCGTTGCCGCCCGTCCCGGCGGCCCCCCCGGCACCGCCGCGACCTCCACTACCGCCGTTGTGGCCATTGTTGGTCGCGACACCGCCGTTGCCCGCCACCCCACCAGCACCACCGGCACCGCCATTGCCCGCGGCCGCCGTGAGCCCGGCGGCCGCCCCGCCCACGCCACCGGCCCCTCCGGCACCGCCGTCGCCGCCATTGGCGGCCGCAAAGGACGGGGTGTCGTTGCCGCCGGCCCCACCGGCACCGCCGTTGCCGCCTGCCCCGCCATGGCCACCATCGCCGCCCAGCCCGATCAGCGGTGCTTGACCTGCCCGACCCCCGGCCCCGCCGGCACCGCCGGCCCCACCATCACCGCCGACCTGCGCATTGCCGCCGGCCCCGCCGGCACCACCGTCCCCACCGGCACCGCCGAGCCCGCCGACCCCGCCGATGCCCACCACGCCGGCGCTGCCGCCGGCCCCGCCGTGGCCGCCCGCCCCACCGCTCACACCGTCCATGCCGGCCCCGCCGGCAGTGCCGGTGGCGCCCGCCCCGCCGGCACCACCCGTGCCGCCCACCCCGATGAATTGCCCGCCGTTGCCGCCGGCACCGCCGTTGCCACCCGCTCCACCACCGGGCCCGCCCATACCGCCGGCACCCCCGGTGCCGCCGTAGCCGATCAGCGGCGACACCCCGCCGGCCCCACCGGCCCCACCGATACCTCCCGCCGTCGTACTGTTGCCACCAGCGCCGCCTGCCCCACCGGGACCGTATAGCCACCCTCCGGTCCCGCCGGCCCCGCCGGCCGCACCGGCGCCCCCGGCGCCCCCAGCACCCCCGCGCCAATCAGACCCGCGTCCCCACCGCGACCGCCAGGCTGCCCCGCCGCCCCCGACCCGCCATGGCCCCCGTTGCCCCACAGCAACCCACCCAGCCCGCCGGCCTGACCACTACCCGGCGCCGCGTTGGCGCCATCACCGATCAGCGGACGTCCCAGCAGCTGCTGGGTGGGCGCATTGATCAGATCTAGAAGCGGCTGCAACGGACCGACATTGAGCGCCTCCGCGGTCGCATAACCGACCCCACCGGCAGCCAACGCCTGCACGAACTGCCCATGCACCGCGGCGGCCTGCACGGCCAACTCCTGATAGCCGACCGCATGCCCGGAGAACAACACTGCAATCGCTCGCGACACCTCATCGGCGGCCGCGCTGACCAACCCCGTCGTCGCCTGCGCCGCAACTGAATTCGCCGCAGAGACTGTCAAACCGATACCCGCCACGTCCGAAGCCGCAGCCGCCACCAACTCCGGTGAAACCAGCAGAAAAGTCATCAGCGACCTCGCCGTCCCTTAGAGCAACCCGAAAAGCCCCCCGGGACAATCGAAAAAGACGCGCACCGCGCTCGGCCGCGAGCATAAGTCGACGCTTCCACTCGAATGCCCGTCCTTTCTCTCACAGCGGCAATTGGACTAAGTGGCACCGGCACCGCCGATGCCGCCGCTGCCCCCGCTGCCGCCATTCGGGTTGCGCCCGCCGCCGGTCGGGCCGCTGCCAACGGCACCGTTGGATCCGAAGGAGCCGAAGTCCCCGTCGGCGGACTTACCGCCGGTGCCGCCGGTGCCGCCGGTGCCGCCAAAACCACCTTGACCCCAGTAGTCGGGGTCGTAGGCCGTGTCGCCGTTGCCGCCGGTGCCGCCGGCGCCTCCCTTGCCGCCGTCGGCGGCTTTCCCACCCGGAGCAGTGGCACTCCCACCGGTGCCGCCCATCCCGCCATTGCCGCCGGCGCCCCCGTTGCCGTTGTAGCTATTGAGAAGTTGACTCTCGCCGCCGAGACCTCCGGTACCGCCGGTACCACCGTTGCCGGCAGCACCGCCGTCGCCGCCAAGACCTTTGCCGGAGACACCGCCGCCCAGGCCGCCGGTCCCTCCTGCGCCGCCGGTCCCGCCCCTACCGCCGTCATAGCCAGAGGAGAAGGGGGCAACGTCGGTGGCGTGGCCGCCAGTGCCTCCCGTGCCGCCGTTGCCGGCGGCGCCGCCGGCGCCGCCGTCTGCGCCGTTGCCCCACCCGCCGTTGCCACCGCCGCCGCCGGCGCCGCCGTCGCCGCCGACCCCCCCATTCCGGCCGACGACGCCCCCTTCGCCGCCGGTACCGCCGGTGTTGCCATTGCCGCCGGCACCTCCGGCGCCACCTTTGCCGCCGCCGAAACCGCCGTTGCCGCCGTGGCCGCCGAGACCCCCGACACCGCCGTTGCCGCCGCGCCCTCCGTCGCCCAAGACGCTCGCTGTGCCGCCCGTACCTCCAGCGCCGGCGAGGCCGCCGTTGCCGCCCTTGCCGCCGTTGCCTCCGCCGACGCCGGCAACGCCGTTGCCGCCCAGGCCCCCAGCACCGCCGTTGCCGCCGTTGCCACCGGCGCCGCCGATATAGCCGTCTCCGGTGATGCCCCACGAACCCGGGGCACCGTTGCCGCCGCTGCCGCCGTTGCCGCCGTCACCGCCGTGACCCGCGACGCCTGCGTTGCCGGCACTGCCGCCTTCGCCGCTGCCCTTCGCGCCGCCTGCACCGGCGTTGCCACCGGCGCCGCCGGTGCCGCCAGTGCCGCCGGTGCCGCCGGGTGGGCCGTCCGAGCTACCCTCCACGCCGTTGGCGCCGTTAGCGCCGCGGCCGCCCTTACCGCCGTTGGCGCCGTTCCCCCCGGCGCCGCCGCTGCCGGCGGTCCCGCCGTTTGCCGCGCCGCCGACGCCGCCCTGGCCGCCGCTGCCGCCTTTGGTGCCGTTGCCGCCGGCCCCGCCATTGTTGTCGTTGTTGTCGATCCCGTTGCCGCCCAATCCGCCGTGGCCACCGTTACCGCCGTTCCCGCCGACGCCCGCCTTGCCGACGCTTCCCGCGCCACCGGCGCCCCCACCGGCCAGGCCCCCTTTCCCGGCGTCACCGCCGTCGCCGCCCCTACCGCCGTCCTGGCCATCCGCGCTTGACGTTCCTGCCTTGCCGTTGCCGCCATTGCCGCCGAGTCCGCCGTTGCCGCCTTTGCCACCGCTGCCGTTGGTGCCACCGGCGCTGGCCGAGCCGCCCGTTCCGCCCTCGCCGCCGTCCCCGCCGCCCCCACCGGTGCCGCCGGCGGGTCCGGTGGCTCCGTTGCCGCCATTGCCCCCGAGTCCGCCGTCACCGCCATCGCCCGGCGTACCGGCGGTGCCCCCGGTGCCTCCGGTCCCGGCGATGCCTGCGGTCCCGGCGTTGCCGCCGCTCCCGCCCATGCCGCCGTTGCCGCCGTCGGTGCCTGCCATGACGGCCGTACCCCCGGCCCCGCCGGTGCCACCCAGCCCGCCGTTGCCGCCATTGCCGCCGCTGCCGTTGATGCCACCGGGCCCGCTGTTGCCCCCGGCCCCCCCGTTGCCACCGGCCCCGCCGGCAGGGCCAGCCTTGCCGTCCACCCCGGCCCCGCCAGCGGCCGCGGTGCCACCGTTGCCGCCATGGCTGCCGTCGCCGCCGTTGCCGCCACTGCCGTAAGCACCCGCGGTTCCGCTGACGCCGCCGATGCCGGCGGCCCCACCGGCCCCGGCATTGCCGCCCTTGCCGCCATGGCCGCCGGCGCCGCCGGCCGAGGCACCGGTGGCGTTGGCCCCATGACCACCATCACCGCCCGCGCCGCCGCTGCCCCCCACCCCCCCATTGCCATTGACCGCAGCCCCATCGCTGGCGTTGCCGCCCGCCCCGGCGGACCCACCGGCACCGCCGCGACCACCGCTACCGCCGTTGTGGCCGTTGTTGGTTGCCACCCCGCCGTTGCCGGCTACCCCGCCATCACCACCGGCGCCGCCGTTGCCCGCGACCGCCGCCATCCCGGCCGCCGCGCCACCCAGGCCGCCGGCCCCGCCGGCCCCGCCGTCACCACCATTGCCCGCCCCCAGAGCCGCGGTGTCGTTGCCGCCGGTCCCACCGGCGCCACCGACGCCGCCGGCCCCACCGTGACCACCAGCGCCGGACGGTCCGATCAACGGAGCTTGGCCGGCCCGACCCCCGCCCCCGCCGGCACCCCCGGTCCCACCGTCACCGCCGGACTGGCCACCGGCCCCGGCCCCGCCGTCACCGCCGGCCCCACCAGCACCGCCGAGACCGCCGACCCCGCCGGCCCCCACCACACCGGCGTTGCCGCCAGCACCCCCGTGTCCGCCCGCCCCACCGCCCGCACCGTCCATACCAGCCCCGCCGGCAGCGCCGGCGCTGCCCGCCCCGCCGGCACCACCAATGCCGCCCACCCCGATCAGCTGCCCGCCGTTACCGCCCGCCCCGCCGTCGCCACCCGCACCACCCTTGGGCCCACCCATACCGCCGGCCCCACCGGTGCCGCCGTAACCGAACAACGGAGCCGACCCGCCGACCCCGCCGGCCCCACCGGTACCGCCCGCAGTCGTACTGGCGCCACCGGCCCCGCCTGCCCCACCTGAACCGAACAGCCAGCCCCCGGTTCCGCCGGCCCCGCCTGCCGCACCGGCACCCCCGGCTCCACCGGCACCGCCCGAACCGAGCAGACCCGCGTCCCCACCAGCACCGCCGGGCTGCCCCGCCGCCCCCGAGCCACCATTACCGCCATTGCCGAACAACAGCCCACCCAGCCCGCCGGCCTGCCCACTGCCCGGCGCCCCGTCGGTGCCGTTGCCGATCAGCGGACGCCCCAACAACTGCTGGGTGGGCGCGTTGATCAGATCTAGAAGCGGTTGCAACGGGCCAATATTGAGCGCCTCCGCGGTCGCATAACCGGCCCCACCGGCAACCAACGTCTGCACAAACTGCTGATGTACCGCCGCGGCCTGCACGGCCAACTCCTGATAACCCAGCGCATGCCCGGAAAACATCACGGCAATCGCTCGCGACACCTCATCGGCGGCCGCGCTGACCAACCCCGTCGTCGACCGCGCCGCAACCGCATTCGCCGCAGCAACCGCCGAGCCGATCCCCGCCACGTCCGAAGCCGCAGCCGCCACCAGCTCCGGTGCAACCACAACAAACGCCATCAGCGACCTCGCCGTCACTCAAGACAACCCGAAACACCACCGACAACCAGCGCAGTCAAACACGGTAACCCACGGGGGGCGCGCCGTTTAGTTTTTCGCTCGAATGGCGCGTACGTATGTGCACTCCGCGAAGCGGGGAGGGCCAGTATCCGCAAGCCATAGCGGATTAGTTGATTAGGCACCCGAAAATTTTTGGCGAGAATATGCGTGAAATCGCCCGCGAAACCGCTACGGTAAGGGCCGTTATACGCCGGTTGTAAGAACCTGACCGCCACCCCGGTAGGGGTCACCCGCGAAGGACACCGTATGAGTTTTGCGGTACTGGCACCCGAGGTCAACTCCGCGCGGATGTTCCTCGGCGCGGGGTCAGGATCGATGTTGGCATCCGCGGCGGCCTGGGATGGATTGGCCGCCGAGTTGGCTTCAGCGGCAGCCTCTTTCGGCTCGGTGACCGTCGAACTGCTGGATTCCGCTTGGCAGAGCCCGGCGGCGGTGGCCATGACAGGCGCCGCCGCACCCTATCTGGGTTGGTTGAGATCGGCGGCGGCGCAGGCCGGCGAAGCGGCGGGTCACGCCCGGTTAGCCGCAGCCGCGTTCGAGGCAGCGCGGGCCGCGACGGTGCATCCGGGGGTAGTGGCCGCCAACCGCGCTCAACTGCTGTCGCTGGTGCGGTCGAATCTGCTCGGTCTGAACACGCCGGCGATCGCGGCGATCGAGGCGCAGTACGAGGGCATGTGGGCGCAGGATGTGGCCGCCATGTTCGGCTACTATTCCGGAGCTTCTGCCGTGGTTTCGGGCCTGACGCCGTTCAGCCTGCCGCTGCCCGGCCTGGCGGATGCGGCGGCGAGCGTGGCGGGCGCATCGAGCGTCCTTGCCGCGGCGGCGAATGCCGCCGGCGCACAACTCGCGGGCACGATGTCGCCGGGCGGGGCTGCATCTGCCGCCGCCAATGCTGCTGCCGCCCTTCCCTTCACCATCAATGTTGGCCTGACGAATCTCGGGGTCGGCAATCTCGGCAACGCCAACCTCGGCAACTACAACGTCGGCAGCGCGAACATCGGCTCCGGAAACTTCGGGCCGGGCAACATCGGTTTCGGAAACATCGGTTTCGGCAATAGTGCTACGTCGCTGACCGGGGCCATCCACAACATCGGCTTCGGCAACAGCGGCAGTAACAACATCGGGTTCGGCAACACCGGCGACGGCAACATCGGCTTCGGCAACACCGGCAACGGCAACGTCGGTATCGGGCTAACCGGCAACGGGATGAGTGGGTTCGGTGGACTGAACTCCGGCACGGGCAACCGTGGCTTGTTCAACTCGGGCACCAACAACACCGGCTTGTTCAATTCGGGGTCCGAAAACTTCGGTCTCGGCAACTCCGGCATCTTCAACACCGGTATTGGCAACTCCGGCATCGCCAACACCGGCTTTTTCAACCCCGGAATTGCCAACACGGGATTCGGCAACTCGGGCAACTACAACACGGGCAACTTCAACTCCGGCAACAGCAACACGGGCGGCTTCAACACCGGGAGCTACAACACCGGTTGGCTCAACACCGGTAACTACAACACCGGCCTGGCAAACACTGGCAACGTCAATACCGGCGCGTTTATCACCGGCGACTACAGCAACGGTCTTTTCTGGCGGGGCGACTACCAGGGCTTGATCACCGGATCCCCGGGCATCGGCAACTCCACCACCGTCCCTTCGTCCGGATTCTTCAACGACGGCGACGGCAGCGCTTCGGGCTTTTTCAACTCCGGAGGCAACGTTTCGGGCCTGTTCAATACATCGACGGGGTTCCTCGGCCTCTCGGGCCTGGCGAACACCGGCGTGGCTGTCTCCGGTCTGTCCATCACCGGCAACACCATCTCGGGCCTTTTCAACGACGCTTACCCGGAGGACCTCACAACGCCCAACTATGTGTCCGGTGTGGCCAACACCGGACCGTTCATTTCGGGCCTATTCGGTGGCACCTCGGCCCCAACCAGCAACACCGGCTTCGCCAACGTCGGTCAACAGAACACCGGTATCGCCAACGTCGGCGATTTCAACACCGGGATCGGCAACGTCGGCAATGAAAACACCGGAGGCGGAAACGACGGCCAGGACAACATCGGTTTCGGCAACAAGGGCACGTCGAATACCGGTCTCGGCAACGTCGGCAACCAAAACGTCGGTAGCGGAAACCTGGGCGACTTCAACACCGGCTTGGGGAACCTCGGCGATTACAACAGCGGCCTGGGGAACCTGGGCAACAACAACACCGGGTTCGGCAACAACGGCGTCGGCAACATCGGTTTTGGGAACACGGGCAGCGGCAACATCGGAATCGGGCTGTCTGGAACGGGTTTGGTCGGCTTCGGAGCCCTGAACACGGGCAGCGGCAACCTTGGCCTGTTCAACTCCGGCACCAACAACATCGGCCTGTTCAACTCCGGCACCAACAACATCGGGATCGGAAACGCGGGCACCGGCAACTGGGGCATCGGCAACCCCGGCATCGGCAATACCGGCTACGGAAACGCCGGCAACTTCAACACGGGCTGGTTCAACGGCGGTGTCGTGAACACCGGCTTCGCCAACGTGGGCAACTACAACACGGGTGGCGGCAACGTCGGCAACTTCAATACCGGCGCCTTCGATCCCGGCGATTACAACACCGGCGGCTTCAACCCCGGCAACACCAACACGGGCTTTTTGAACATAGGCAATTACAACAACAGCATTCTCGCCGCTGGCGATGGTGCGGGCCAGATCGCTATCGACCTCGCGATCACCATTCCCGACATCAACTTCGATATTCAAATGTTCACGCCCGTCCACGAAGTGATGCAATTCGGCGGAGACATACTCACATTGCCGGGTGGCGAGCAAACGATCGCAATCTGGCTTTCGCCGCCACCCGACCCGCTGACGTTGACCCTGGGACCCGTCAACCTATCGAGTTCCACGATCAATCTTCCCTTGGTGACACTCACTATTGGCGGCCCGAATACCGGCGTGGGCGTCAGTATGACCGGCGCCTTTCAGGGTGGCACCATTCAGCTGCTCAAGGTCGAACCCAAGCCGGGATTCTTCAATTCGACCACCCTGCCGTCGTCGGGATTCTTCAACAACGGCATCGGTGGCGCGTCCGGCTTCTTCAATTCCGGCGCGAACCTCTCCGGCCTACAAAACGTGGGTGCGCTGTCGTCCGGCTGGGCAAACCTCGGCAACACCGTCTCGGGCATCTACAACACCAGCACGGCCAACCTCGCGACGGCGGCCAATCTCTCCGGACTGGCGAACCTCGGTAGAGACGTGGCCGGCGCCGTCCGCGACGCCAACGGCGTGTTCATCAACCTGGGCCTGGCGAACGCCGGCCAGTTGAACCTGGGCAATGGGAACTTCGGCAGCGGAAACCTGGGCAACGGAAACATCGGCGGCGCCAACATCGGCAGCGGAAACATCGGTGCCACGAACTTCGGCAGCGGAAACATCGGGTTCGGGAACATCGGCTTCGGCAACAGCGGCCCCTCGTTGACCGCGGCCATCCACAACATCGGGTTCGGCAACACCGGCAGCGACAACGTCGGCTTCGGCAACACCGGTACCAACAACATCGGCTTCGGTAACACCGGTACCGGCAACATCGGCATCGGGCTCACCGGCGATCGCCAAATCGGCTTCGGGAACTGGAACACCGGCAGCGGCAACGTCGGCTTCTTCAACTCAGGCACCAACAACGTCGGCCTGTTCAACTCGGGCAACGGGAACTTCGGCATCGGCAACTCCGGGAGCTATAACACCGGCTTCGGCAACGCCGGCGATTCCAACACTGGCTTGTTCAACACCGGCTTCGTCAACACCGGCATCGCCAACGCGGGTTCCTACAACACCGGCGGCTACAACATCGGCAGTACTAACACCGGCGGCGCCAACCCAGGCAGCTACAACACCGGCTGGTTCAACGCCGGCAACTTCAACACCGGCCTGGCGAACTCCGGCAACATCAATACCGGGGGCTTCATCTCGGGCAACATGAGCAACGGATGGTTCTGGCGGGGCGACGAGCAAGGCCTGATGGGCGGCAACTACACGCTCCATATTCCCGAAATGCCTGGGCACATGACCGTGCACGTCCCCATCAATATCCCTATCACGGCGACCGCCACCGGTGGCCTCTACAACGGAATTTTTATTGCCAGCGTCCCCTTCGATCTCAGTTTTGAACTATTCGGAGAGCAATTCAGCCTGGTTGACGGGTTTATCAACTCCGTCACAATCCCTCCGATCGCATTTAACCTCTCGCTGTTGAGTGTCAGCATTGGTAACCCGAACGGTTCGACAGGGCTCTACGTGCCAGCCACTTTCGGCATCAAATCCGTCGACTGGACCGTCTACAACCAGCCGTTCAGCCCCGGATTTTTCAACTCCAGCACCGGCCCCTCCTCGGGATTCTTCAACGGCGGTATCGGCGGCAATTCGGGCTTCGGAAACTTCGGCGCGAACAACTCGGGTTTCCAGAACATTTCTTCCGAAATTCTCGGGAATTCAGGCCTTCGGAATTACGGCGCCCTGCAATCGGGCATACAAAACCTGGGCAACACGGTATCGGGTGTGTTCAACACCAGCTCGCTGGACTTTGCGACGGCGGCCCGCCTCTCCGGCATATCGAACGTCGGCAGCAACCTGGCGGGCCTGTTCCGCAACGCCTTCGTCGGGGGCACGAACTTCAACCTGGGCCTCGGAAACGAAGGCGGGCTCAACCTCGGCTTGGCAAACGTCGGGGACTTCAACGTCGGCCTCGGGAATGTCGGCAACTACAACCTCGGTAGCGGCAACATCGGCAGCCAGAACTTCGGCAGTGGCAACATCGGAAGCTTCAACATCGGCTTCGGCAACAGCGGGCCCGCGCTGACGGCAGCCCTGAACAACATCGGGATCGGCAACACCGGCAGCAACAACTTCGGCTTCGGCAACTTCGGCGACGGCAACATCGGCTTCGGCAACACCGGCAGCGGCAACATCGGCATCGGCCTCACCGGCAACAACCAGTACGGCTTCGGAGACTGGACCTCCGGCAGCGGCAATATCGGCCTGTTCAACTCGGGCACCAACAACATCGGCTTCTTCAACTCGGGCACCGGAAACTTCGGCATCGGAAACTCCGGCAACTACAACACCGGCTTCGGCAACACCGGCAGCACCAACACCGGCCTGTTCAACACCGGCAGTGTCAACACCGGGATCGGTAACGCGGGCAACCTCAACACCGGCAGCTACAACCCCGGCAACACCAACACCGGAGGCTTCAACCCGGGCAGCTACAACACCGGATGGTTCAACACCGGCAACTACAACACCGGCTTGGGCAACACGGGCAACGTCAACACCGGCTTCTTAAATGCCGGCAGCTACAACAACGGCATCGGATGGCGGGCCGACTACCAAGGCCTGGTCAGCCTCAACGCGACCACGATCATCCCCGACAGCGCTGTTCCGTTCGAGTTCGACGTGCCGATTCACCTGTCCGTACCGATCGGCGCCGTACTTCCCACCATCACGATCTCGAGCTTCACCATTCCGCAACTGACGGTTGACCTCGACACCATCATCGGCGACGCCGACCTAGTCATCACCTCAATCGGTTTCCCACAGCTGACCATCGGCCTCCCCTTCATCGGTATCAACATCGGCACGCCCGTAGGGGCGGTCGGGCCGTTGATCCACATCACCGGCGATGGTCGGCTGCTCCCCATCACATTCACGGGCATCGACATCAAGCCGGCGCCGGGCTTCGGGAACTCGACCACCAGCCCGTCATCGGGCTTCTTCAATTCCGGAAATGGCAGCTCTTCGGGCTTTATGAACATCGGTGCCAACGCATCCGGCCTCCTCAACCTTGCGTCCGGCACTTCAGGAATCTCGGGCTACAAAGTCTTCGGCGATCTCATATCGGGCGTTTCGAATCTGGGCAACACCGTCTCGGGTCTGTTCAACACCAGCTCCGCCACCGACCTGTTCACCACACCCGCCTTTGTCTCCGGGGCCGGCAACATCGGCACCAACCTGGCGGGCTTCCTGCGCAGCACCGCGACAGGTTCGTTGTTCAATGTGGGCTTCGCCGATCTCGGCCAGTCGAACGTGGGCAGCGGAAACATCGGCGATTTCAACCTCGGTAACGGAAACATCGGCGGCTACAACGTCGGCAGCGGAAACATCGGCAGCCAGAACTTCGGCAGCGGCAACATCGGCAGCTTCAACATCGGGTTCGGCAACAGCGGGCCCGCGCTGACGGCAGCCCTGAACAACATCGGGATCGGCAACACCGGCAGCAACAACTTCGGCTTCGGCAACTTCGGCGACGGCAACATCGGCTTCGGCAACACCGGCAGCGGCAACATCGGCATCGGCCTGAGCGGCAACAACCAGGTCGGCTTCGGGAACTGGAACTCCGGCAGCGGCAACGTCGGCCTGTTCAACTCCGGCACCGACAACATCGGCTTCTTCAACTCGGGCACCGGAAACTTCGGCATCGGCAACTCCGGCAGCCACAACACCGGCTTCGGCAATGCGGGCGATTTCAACACCGGCTTCTTCAACACCGGCAGCGTCAACACCGGGATCGCGAACGCGGGCAGTTACAACACCGGCAGCTACAACGTCGGCAGCACCAACACCGGCAGCTTCAACCCAGGCAGCTACAACACCGGATGGTTCAACACCGGCAACTACAACACCGGCGTGGGCAACTCGGGCAACGTGAACACCGGCGCCTTCAATACCGGCAGCTACAACAACGGGTTCATCTGGCGGGATGACTACCAGGGCCTGATCGGCTTCGACTACACCGTGACGATCCCGGAATTCCCCGCCGCCAACATCGACATCAGCATTCCGCTCAACATCCCCATCAACGTCAACCTCGGCAGCTTCCGGTTTTACGGCTTCAGTTTGGACCCGATCCACGTCAATTTCTCGGGTCCCATATGGACATACGCCGACGCCTACGTCAGCTCTATTCAAATCCCGACGATCACGGGCACCCTGCCCACGATTACCGCGAACATCGGGAGCCCGGACGGTTCAACGGCGCTCAACATTGCCATTCGCAGCACGGCAGGCCCCATCCGCATCCCGCTCATCCACATCCCGGCGACCCCTGGCTTCGGAAATCACACCACCAGCCCGTCGTCGGGCTTTTTCAACAGCGGCGCCGGTGGCGTATCGGGCTTCTGGAACGTCGGTGCCAATGCATCCGGCATGTTCAACTGGGAAGCGTTGGGGAGCTCCGGCCTCAACAATGTCGGCACGCTGGCGTCGGGCTTCTCCAACTTGGGCAACACCCTTTCGGGTTTCTTCAACAGCAGCTCCGCCGCCAACCTGTCTACGACGCCGGCCAACATGTCGGGGATGTACAACGCCGGCATTGACATTGCTGGCTTGTTCCGCAACGGCGCGTCCGGGTCAACGTTGAACCTGGGCCTGGCCGACCTCGGGCAATTCAGCCTGGGCGGCGGAAATATCGGCGATTTCAACCTGGGCAACGGAAACATCGGCGGCTACAACGTCGGCAGCGGCAACATCGGCAGCCAGAACTTCGGCAGCGGGAATATCGGCAGCTTCAACATCGGCTTCGGCAACAGCGGGCCCGGGTTGACGGCAGCCCTGAACAACATCGGGTTCGGCAACACCGGCAGCAACAACTTCGGCTTCGGCAACTTCGGCGACGGCAACATCGGCTTCGGCAACACCGGTAGTGGCAACATCGGCATTGGGCTGAGCGGCAACAACCAGGTCGGCTTCGGGAACTGGAACTCCGGCAGCGGCAACGTCGGCCTGTTCAACTCCGGCAGCGGCAACGTCGGGTTCTTCAACTCGGGCACCGGAAACTTCGGCATCGGCAACTCCGGCAACTACAACACCGGCTTCTTCAACACCGGCAGCGTCAACACCGGTTTCTTCAACACCGGCCTGGTCAATACCGGGATCGCCAACGCTGGCAGCTACAACACCGGCGCCTACAACATCGGCAGCACCAACACCGGCAGCTTCAACCCGGGCAGCTACAACACCGGTTGGTTCAACATCGGCGACTACAACACCGGCTTGGGCAACTCGGGCGACGTCAACACCGGCGTCTTCAACATGGGCAGCTACAACAACGGCCTCCTTTGGCGGGGCGAGTACCGGGGCGTCCTCACCGGCGGCTACCAGATCACGATCGACGAAATTCCTTTCGCGTTCGACGTTCGCGCACCGATCAACATCCCGATCACCGCCACCATCACCAGCGTGTCAATGTCGGCCATCAACATTCCGCAGATCACCATCAGAGGCCTCGGCGAAGCCTTCGGCTACCTCGACGTCATCGACTTCAACATCACCATCGGCACCATCAGCATCCACGGCGGCGGCGCCGACGCCCCAGCGACGACACCCATCACGATCGACTTTGGCAGCCAACCCCCGGTCAACACCGTGTCGCTCAACATCGGCGCCCATGACGGTTCGACCGTCATCGCCATCGTGGGCGGCGGCGGAATGGGCCCCATCACGATTCCGGTCATCAACATTCCGGCTACACCGGGCTTCTTCAACACCACGACGACTCCGTCGTCGGGATTCTTCAACGTTGGCACCGGCGGCCTGTCGGGCTTCTTCAATTTCGGCGCCGGCAGCTCGGGTTTGTTCAACTACGCGACCGGAATCCTGGGGAACTCGGGAATTCAAAACTACGGTTCGCTGCAATCCGGCCTAGCCAACCTAGGCAACAGCATCTCGGGTGTGCTCAACACCGGCCTAGGCTTGGGCACGCCCGACAACGGCTCCGGCTTCAGCAATGTCGGCAACAGCTTGGCCGGCTTGTTCCAGAACGGCACCACCGGAACGACCACCTTCAGCCTCGGCCTGGGCAATTTCGGTTCCCTGAACATCGGCAACGGGAACATCGGCGGCTTCAACTTCGGTAATGGCAACGTCGGCAGCTACAACGTGGGTAGCGGCAACATCGGCGGATACAACTTCGGTGGCGGCAACTTCGGCAGCGACAACTTCGGCGGCGGCAACATCGGCAGCGGAAACATCGGGTTCGGAAACGCCGGTCCGGCGCTGACGGCGGCCATCCAGAACGTCGGCATCGGCAACACCGGCAGCTTCAACTTCGGCTTCGGCAACACCGGAAACGGGAACATCGGCTTCGCCAACACGGGCACCGGCAACATCGGCATCGGCCTCACGGGGAACAACCAAGTCGGCATCGGTGGCTTGAATTCGGGCAGCGGCAACATCGGTCTGTTCAACTCGGGCACCGGCAACGTCGGGTTCTTCAACTCGGGCACCGGCAACTGGGGCATTGGCAACTCCGGCACCTACAACACCGGCATCGGCAACACCGGCAGCACCAACACGGGCTTCTTCAACACCGGGCTGGTCAACACCGGCATCGGCAACGCGGGCAATTTCAACACCGGCTTCTTCAACGCCGGCAGCACCAACACCGGCAGCTTCAACCCGGGCAGCTACAACACCGGTGACTTCAATGTCGGCGACTACAACACCGGCTGGTTCAACACCGGCGATTCCAATACGGGCATTGCCAACTCCGGCAACGTCAACACGGGCGCATTCATCTCGGGCAGCTACAGCAACGGCTTCCTGTGGAGAGGCGACTACCAAGGCCTCTTTGGCTTCGGCTTCGAGTACACGATGCCCGAAATCACCTACCACTACGAGGTACCGATCAACATCGAGGTACCTATCACGGGTGTCGTCGACGCCATTACAGCGGGCGCGTTCACCTATTCGATCCCGATACACATCCAAGCCTCAACGGTGCTCGGGATCCGAATCGAGTACGGCGACAGCAACGTTGGGCCCGTCACGTTCAACCTGAACACGGTGCAACCCGAAACCCCGATCGACTACCTGTTCACCAACGTCGTCAATCTCGTCGGCAACGGTGGTACCGGCCCCGTCACGTTCGGCTTCAACTTCGCGGGGGGCCCCGGCTTCTTTAACTCGGGCGACACCCCGTCGTCCGGCTTCTTCAATTCCGGGGGCGGCGCGTCCGGCTTCTTCAACAACGCCGCCGGCGCCGTGTCCGGCGTCGGGAACCGCTTCGCCCAGATGTCGGGCTTGTTCAACGCCGGTGGCATCAACGTATCGGGCTTCCAAAACTTCGGCACGTTCGAGTCGGGCTGGGCAAACCTCGGCAACTTCGTGTCGGGCGCGTTCAACACCAGCTTCTTCAACTTCGCCACGCAGGCGTTCAACTCCGGTTTCGGGAACTTCGGAGTGCGGTTGGCCGGCTTGCTCAATACCGGTACGGGGCCCTAGTCGGCGGGCGGTAGTCGGCTTGCTCTGGTGCTATACCGGCACGGGAACTTCGGAGTGCGGTTGGCCGGCTTGCTCAATACCGGTACGGGGCCCTAGTCGGCGGGCGGTAGTCGGCTTGCTCTGGTGCTGTACCGGCAGCGGACGGACGCGACTGGTCACATCCGCCCCATTAGCCCGGATTTTTCGTGAAACGTTGTGAGTTTCGGGGTGTAGATATGCGAAAGTGCCTGTCCTGCAAGGAATAATTGGACTTCTCTAGGGTTCAGTCGTTCCAGCGGGAAGGCACCTCGCAGGTGAAGAATATCGCGGTCGGGTCGCGGGTGAAAGTTTCCGCCGACGGTTATGGTGTCGTGTCGCATGCCGGGATGGCCATGGTGCGTGAGCTCGCGGACCGCAGCGGGTTATCGGCGCAGGTCACCGCCGCGTTGGCAGATACCTACCGGGGCCCGTGGGTGTATGCGCCCGGGGAGGTGTTCGCTGATCTGGCTGCCGCGGTCGCCGATGGGGCGGACTGCATCGACGCGGTCGGACAACTGTGCGGCGACCGTGAGCATGTCCTGGGTGCCAAAGCCTCCACGACCACGATGTGGCGGCTAATCGATGAGCGCATCGATGCTTCGCACCTACCGCGGGTGCGTGCCGCCCGGAGCGTGTCAAGTTTTCTGTGTAAGTCGCCTGTTTGGTTTTCTTGTTAGTCGTCGAGTTATAGGTACCGCTCGATGCGGTCTGGGTAGACCAGCGAGAGTTGTTCGAGTGCCTTCTTCCAGTTGGTGACCACCTGTCCTTCCACGAGACGTCCGGGCGCTGTTCGGCAACGTTTCTGGGCGTATTTTTTGGCCCGTTCGGCGGCGCGTTTGTCCTCGATGTTGCAGATGGCCAGCCAGAGGAGTTTGACCACGGCGGCATCGTTGGGGAACTGGCCTCGGGTCTTGATGACCTTGCGCAACTGGTAGTTCAGCGATTCGATCGCGTTCGTCGTAAATGACCCGGCGCAACTCGGGCGCAAACGCCAGGAAGGGGGTGAACTGCTCCCACGAACGATCGAAAACCCTGGTCACCGTCGGATTTTTCTTGCCTAACTCCGACGTGGTGAACGCATCGAGTTCGGCACGGGCAGCCTCAGCATCCGCCGCGGTGTAGACCGGTTTGAGGGCTGCGGCCACGGCTTTGCGGTCGCTGTAGGACACGAACCGCAGCGCGTTGCGCAGCAGATGCACCACACAGGTCTGCACGGCGGCCTGCGACCAGGTGGCCGCGATCGCCTCGGGAAAGCCGGTCAGCCCGTCGCAGCACACGATCAGCACGTCGCGAACGCCGCGATTGGCCAGATCGGCACACACTGAGGCCCAAAACGCCGCTCCTTCGTTCTGCTGGACCCAGATGCCCAGCACGTGCTTGATCCCGGCCATATCGACGCCTACGGCGATATGAGCGGCCTTGTTGCGGGTGTGGCCGCCGTCTTTGACCTTGACCACGATCGCGTCGAGGTAGACCACCGGGTAAATCGGGTCCAGCGGCCGACGCTGCCAGGCCAGGACCTCCTCGGAGATCTCATCGACGATCTTGGAGATCGTCTCGTGCGAAACATCGGTTCCGATCGTCGAGGCAAGATGAAATTGAATGTCGCGCAACGTCATTCCACCGGCGTACAGCGAGATGATCATGTCATCGAGCCCGCCGAGACGACGGGCGCCCTTGGGCACCAGCCGTGGAGTGAACGAGCCGTCGCGATCGCGCGGCACCTCCAACGGGACGGGGCGGCCTCGGTCTGCACCGTCTTCGGTGAGGTGCCATTGCGGGCATTGGGCAGCGCACGCCCCGCCGGGTCGCCCTTCTCATAACCCAGATGATCAGTCAGCTCAGCAGCCAGCCCACGCTCCAAGGCGAGCTTGATCAACCCTGGCAACAAACCACCCTCACCGGTCAACGCAACCTCGCCGGAATCGACCTGAGCCAGCAAATCGTCCACCACGCCCGACGCCCGAAGCGCCTCGGCCATCTCCACCGTGGACTCCACCTCACCTAGCGCCAAATCTTCGTCCTTGCCCGTCGCCATGTCCTGAGATCCTTCCGTCAGGACTTACACAGACGATCTGACACCCCCGCCGCCCGGGCTGCGGCCCGCGCAGCGGCCTGGGCCGCCGGCGCCGCCCCCGCACCGGGTGGCTGGTTGCACATCGACATCGACGCCACCCTGGTCCTCGATCATTCCGATAACAAGGAGAAGGCAGGGGCGACCTGGAAAAAGACCTACGGTCACCACCCGCTGCTGGCCTTCGTGGACCGCCCCGAGATCGCCGGCGGGGAAGCGCTGGCCGGCCTACTGCGCCCCGGTGGCGCGGGCTCCAACACCGCAGCTGACCACGTCAGTGTCCTAGCGCAGGCACTGGCCGGCCTGCCGGCGCGATGGCGGCCGGACCCCGATCATCGCGACGACCCCGACAAGCCGGCGGTGCTGGTGCGCTGCGACACCGCCGGGGCCACCCACGACTTCGCCGACGCCTGCCGCGCCGCGGGCGTGGGGTTCTCCTTCGGCTACCCCGTGGATTGGCGGGTGCAGGACGCTGTGGACACTCTCAACATCGGGCAGTGCTGGTATCCGGCGATCGACACCGACGGTGGTATCCGCGAGGGCGCCTGGGTCGCCGAGGCCACCAACCTGGTCAACCTGTCATCGTGGCCGGCGGGGACCCGGCTGATCCTGCGCAAGGAAAGGCCCCATCCGGGTGCGCAGTTGCGGTTCACCGACGCCGACGGGATGCGGGTCACCGCGTTCATCACCGACACACCGCCCGGTGTGGTCGCCGGCCAGGTGGCAGGTCTGGAACTACGCCACCGCCAACACGCCCGCGTCGAAGACCGCATCCGCGAACTCAAAGCCACCGGCCTGCGCAACCTGCCGTGTCAGGCATTCGACGCCAACGCCGCCTGGCTGGAAATCGTCTTGGCCGCAGCCGATCTGGTCACCTGGTGCCAGCTCATCGGATTCACCGGCCACCCCGGCCTGACCCGTGCCGAGATCGCTACCTTCCGCTACCGAGTCCTGCACGTCGCAGCCCGCATCACCCGCGGCGCCCGCCGAACCCGACTACGCATCGACGCCACCTGGCGATGGGCCGCAGCCATCGCCACCGCATGGCAACACATCCGCACCGCCTTCGGTTGACCGACAACCCAGCTGACCAACCGAGCACGAAAGACCACCGGCCCTGGGAAAGCCCGCCAACCCGGCGACACGGGACAACCCCAACACGCCCTAAACCACACAAACCCCAGACACCACGCACCCCATCGCCAAGTCCGACCGAAATCACCCTCGACGAAAAATCGAGGTTAGTCTCTGCCGGAGACGGGTGTCTTCGCGCCCGGCTTTGAGCGACAATCGTTAAGACATAGGCGATTTGCCGCTTAGAGGCCCTTCGCTTGTAGCGCTTTCATCAGCGCGGGGCGCCTGCCATAGTCTTGTCGGATCTTGGCTATGTACTTTGCGAAATCAGCGCTGCGGCCGCCTCTTTCATACAACTTGGCCATCGTTGCCAACCTGGCGGCAATATCCGGGTACAGCTTGCAGTTTGGGTACAGCAAATCCTTTTCGAGCTGCGGCCGGTACAGATCCGCAGCGGCTACCGGCCGAGCCTCCGCACCTTGCGCGACGAGTTCCTTCCACGCCCAGCCGGGACCATAACAATCCGCCGCGTCCCACGCGGGGTCCACGTCTCCCTCACTCAGGGAGAGCTGGACCAGGACCGACCCCGCATAGGGGCCGGCAGCCAGTTCTCGTGCATGGTTGAACGCCCAGTCACGTTCGGTCTCGGCGCGGCCGACCGCGGCGGCGAACTCCTGCAGCGACCGGTAGCTGCGGCCCTCGGGCCGTCGGACGAAATCGGCACGTAGAACGGCGATTGCGTCGTCGATGCGGCCGATTCCCCGGTACGTTTCGGCGACGTAGCTCGGGCTCAACCAATAATCATTTCCGCCGCCATGACTGCTAATCCGCCCTTCGACGACAGCCCGATCGACCCAGCCCACCACCTCGTCGCCACGCCCGGCATCCCGCAGGCGGGCAATGATCGCACCGTACAGCGGGTGCTCGCCTTCGCTCAGCAACCCGATAGCCCGATCGAGATCGCCATCATGATCGGCGAGCTCCAACAGCATGGTGTCGACTTCAAAACGGCTGAAGTGGTCCAGACCTGCCTGCTGACGGTCCAAATCCTCGACCGCCGCGCGGTAGGTCGCGAGAGCATCATCGTCAAAAGCGTCGACAAAATCCGCGAGCCGCAATGTCGGCCATCCTGGCGAGCCGGCACGGAACGCTGCCAGCCACTGGGCAACTTCGGTTGGATCCGGTTGCCCGAGCCGACACGCCTGCGCATAAAGGTCAGCTGCCCGCTGGCATTCATCCCCGATGACGCCAGCCGAGTCGTCGGCCTCCCCGGTGACCGTGCGCAATAGGGTGACCGCGTATTGCAGTGCCGGACGTACGATTTCGGCGGCGCCTGCGTTTAGCTGGCTCTCCAGCTCGTCGAGCACGTGGCTAGCGACTGCCGCGGCCGCGAACGACTCGCGATAGTCGACAAATCCTCGGAATTCCAAAGCGTTTCGCACATACGCTTCGAACTCCTTTTTCGCCGTTGCGTCGTCACCAGACGTGGCCGTAGCGCGGACTTCCAGCATGCGGCGCACCTCGTCGTCACGTTCGGCGAGGGTCAGCACGAGTTCGCGAAGCTCCTCGACGTCCATGGCCTGCACGGTCGCTTCCAGCGCCGAGACCGCCGAAATGGCGTCGTCGGCCGCACCGCTGTCGATCACGGCTAGACCGACGGCCACCAGGTGCTTACAGAGATGGCCGCCGGCGGCGTGCGGGCACGTGCAGAAACCATCTGGCTCCGAACCGGACCAGTCGAGCTCCACGGCGTAGACCTGCTTGCCCTGGACCGATGCGTAAGCCCTTTCTGTCGCGACTCGAAGTCCTCGGACATAGCGGACATAGCCCAAGCCGCGGCCGAAGACGCGGTCGCCCGCAAGGCTTACCAGCGCGCTCTCCGACAACGACATACGGACATGGTGCCCGATCGACCGGGCGGAAGTTCTAAGGTGTGCGGGATGAGTGACCGACCCTATCTGCGGCTGGTACGGGAACCGATGTCGCGCCCCGATCTGCGTCGTGCGCGGAGGCGGGATGTTGTCATCTACCGGGTCCGCGTGCACCTCGATGACAGTGATCCGACGATCTGGCGACGGCTGGACCTGCGCTCCAACCTGACACTGGACTTGTTGCACCAGGTGCTGCAGGTGGCGTTCGACTGGACCGACTCGCACCTGCACCGCTTCTCGCTCGGGGGCGGCGCCTTCGAACATCACAGCCAACTGTTTTTGTGTCCCTACGACGTGGAAAACAAAGAGTGGCCTGAAGACGACGACGGCCTGCCCGCCACCGAGACTCGACTCGACGAAACCCTCAGTGAGCCCGGCGATGTCCTGCACTACCTCTACGACTACGGCGACAACTGGGAACTGACGCTGCGCCTCGAAGAGGTCCTTACCGCCGACAGTGATTCTCCCGCAGCGGTTGTCGTCGACGGTGAGCGCGCCGCACCGCCAGAAGACTGCGGGCATCTGCTCGATGCCGACAGTCTCTCCGACGTACTGCCTGACCCCACTCTGTTCGAGCCGGAACGGCTCAACAAAGGATTCGGCGATGCGTACTTCGTGCTGCGCGAGTCAGGGATCAATGTGCGCCTGGCCGATCTAGTTCATCGGCTCTCGCTCACCCCGTACGGCGACGACCTGACGAAGGCGGCGCTCGCGCTAGCCGGTTCGCGACCGCTGGACACGGTCGCCGTCGCCGACAACCTGCGCGCGCATCAGTGGTTTTTGGACCGCGCCAAGGACAGCGGCATTCCTTTGACGCCGGCCGGATACCTCAAACCGGCTGATGTGGAGGAAGCCGCCAAAGTTGTTCCCGAGATGGGTGATTGGATCGGCAAGCAGAATCGTGAGGTCAATTGCTACCCACTGCTGCGGTTCCGCGAAGGTTTGCAGTCGTTGGGGCTACTGCGCAAGTACAAGGGCACGCTGTTGTTGACCAAGGCTGGCGTAGCGGCCCAGCGCGATCCCGAGACACTGTGGAGGCATTTGGCCGGCCGGCTAGTTCCCAAGTCCGGCGAGAAGTTTGAGTTACAGGCCACTCTGCTTCTCCTGGCCTACGCAGCAACCTCGGCAGGTTCCAAGATGCCGTTCGAGAAAGTCGCCGCGTTGCTAAACGAGGTCGGTTGGCGTCACTCCGACGGGCGGCCCGTCGCGGCATCGTCGTTGTATCACTTGCCCGTCTACAACGTCTTGATCAACCTGACCGATCAGCCCATTGACGTAGCGCGGCGGGATGTCGTGAGTCCTGGTGCCGCCGCGTTGGCGCGTCTGGCGCTCGGCGGGAGCTAAGTCCCACGGGCACAGGTAATGGCGCGGCTGGTGTCGAGCGCGGGCGCCAGTGGGCCTGGGACGCGCCAGGACCGCTTCGCCAAACAGAGACACCGTCATTGCCGGGCCGCAACAGCGACTCACGCTTAACGCATCACGCGAAACCGCTTCACCCGGGAGGTTTCGCCGGTCACCAGCTCTACGCGCCCTTTGGGAACCCCGAGATGACTTGCCAGGAGGCGAGTTACCGCGGCATTCGCCTTTCCGTCCACCGCGCGTTCGGGCACGTAGATCGTCAGGTCGGCGTCGGTGCCGACTTCGACCAGTGGACCCTTGCGGCTCCCCGGCTTGACCCTGACGGTGATGATCTCGCTGCCTTTCACAACCCTCCCCACGGGTACGAATTGGCCCCATCAGGCTAGCCGGTATCTTCGGCTGCTCTGCGCCTACCGCGCGGCGCAGCTGCTGGCGTTCCGCAGCACCTCGGGAGCGGTCTGGTCCACGCACCTCAGCCGGTGTATCCATGCTGTGCCCTGTGACCGTTCTAGCGAATACTTGGCTAGAACCAAGGTGTGGACGGTCATTTCCAACGGTCCAGCGCGCTGTGACACACCTCAACCGCCCGCAGTGACACACCTCATAGCTTGATGCCGCCAGTTAGGGCATCCTAACCATTCGTTTGTTTCCAAATGGCTAGGACCCCGATGGCGAACTTTCACTTTGCTTATGATCTGACCCGCGACGAGGCATGTCGTCGCAGCGCTGTACTCGAAGCGATCGGGGACGACTGGGATCCGGTCGCCGTCCTCACCGAGGAGCAAAAAGCTCACGACATGCTGTACTCGGATTTGGACGACGAGCAGCAGCGGATCTACGACGAGCTGGTCAACGGCGGTGTCCTGCCTGCGAGGACGGCCGATCGTGTTACCGATTGACCCCACGGCGGACCGCAGCCGCCGCGCGTGGCTACCCTGCCCGTGCTGCGATCACGGCGCCAAATGTGGTGTTTGCCTGGATCGCCGAAACTGTGACACGCACTGGCAGTATCTGCTGAGCAACAAGGGGACGGTGGTTTACCTGCAGTGTCCGGACTGCGGATATCTGTGGTCGACCGACACTCATCGCCGCAGATCCCGCCGCGTCGCCTGAGCCAGGCGCACCGGTCTCGACGGGCGTAGCAATTTTGACCTGTGACGTCCCAAGACATGCGCGACGTTTTGTCGTCGGGACATGGTTACCGTTGGCGCGGGCGGTGGGCGTTGAAGTTGCGGATGGGTTTGGTTGATGTTCGGGCGTGTAGGGATAACTCTTTGATGCCGTCGAGGACGCGGTAGTGGTGGTCGTCGATGACGATGGTGACGATCGTTCCGGCATGTGTTCTGCCGACGCGCAGGCGCTGACCGGCGACCATGACCACGCCGTCTTTGGGGACTCGCCGCTGAACGCTCTGCGGCCCGGCCGGTGGTGGCGGCGGCAGGGCCGACTGGGCGGGACGGGCTCCGCTCAGGTGTTGTACTTCGTCGTGGCTGAACGGATTTAGCAGCGTCTTGAGGAGCATGTTCCCTGCGGTGGCGTGAATGAGGCCGCCATCGAATCTTAAAGTGACTCTGGTTCCGGCGATCCCGGACCCGAGTGCCAGGTTGTGACCGCGAACCACGACGACGCCGTCGCGGCTAGCGGTGCGGTCAATCTCGACGGGTGCACGTCGCTTACCCACGGAGTCGGCCGCCGGCGCAGGGTGGGTCGGGTCTGGCCGTCCGACACGCACACCGCGCAGCGATAGCCGCTCGAGGTCAGCGGTGGTGGCCCGTGACGAGACCGTCTTGATGACCTCATCGCTGAGGATGATGTGGATGCTGCTCAGATCGATCCACAACGTCACCGTCAGGCCCGCGTAGTTCTTGCCGACCCACAGCTGCTGCAGCCCGGTGATGACCACGACCCCCGAGGCTGGGACGCGAACGTCGATCTCGATGGACTGTGCGGCCCTGTGGACGGCGGTCCGCACCAGCGCCGCGGCGGTGCTCGACGCGTCGGCTAGGCCGGTTTGGACCGGCTTGAGAACTGATTCGCTTGAGCGGCTACGGAATAGGCTCGCGGGAGTAACCATGTTCAACGACTGGTGCGGCCGCGCCGTGTTGTAGGCATGGACCCATTCGTCGATCGCGGCCTGGGCGGCGTCGATCGACTCGAACGCCCCGACTTCATCGAGCAGTTCGCGTCGCAGGGTGCGGTGAAAGCGCTCGACCTTGCCAGTGGTAGTCGGAGAGCGTCGTTTGGTCAATCGGGCGGTGATTCCGTTTTCACGACAGATCCGTTCGAAGAGAACCTCGACCGGCAGGGGCCGGGTGAACTTGCCGGTGAACTGTTTGCCGTTGTCGGTGAGCACCTCGAACGGCACACCCCAGCGGTTGATCGCAGCAACGAACGCCTCGCATACCGCGGTGCCCGACGGTCGCACCAGCACCGTGGCAGCGACGACGAATCGGGAATGGTCGTCGATCGCGGTGAGCATCTTGCATTCACGCCCATCGGCTAGGAACACCCCGCCGACGATATCGAGTTGCCACAGCTGCATCGGTGCTTCCCGGGCCCACCGTTTGTAAATGCGTTTGTGTTGCTGCTCTTGGGTATTCACTAAACCGTTGCGCAGCGCGGTGCACGGTCGAACGCGAAGGTGCCTGACCGCTGATCTCGTTGCGCAATTCATGGGCGATCCGCCGCGCACCCCAGCGCCGATGGTTTCGGCGCGTCTCACAGATCAGCGCTTCGACCTCAGCACTGATCCGGCCCGGGCTCGAATGCGGACGTCGTGACTGATCGGCCAATCCGTCCAGTCCGTCGGCCTCGTAGCGCTTTCGCCACGCAGAAACGGTCTGCCGGCAAACGCCGTAACGCTCAGCCACCTCGCTCACGGGCGAGCCGTCGATCATCTCGGTGACAGCGCGCAAGCGGACCTCAACGGTCACACGCGCTGCAACATCGGAATCAGATTCAGTGCGTTCACGTTTCGCCACCGCGAGAACGTCGCAGCCGCAGGTTACCCGTCAACCATGTCCCGGTAACGAACGGTCAAAGATGTCCTGAACCCTTACAGTAGCAATTTTGACCGCGCTCACTGAAATTCCCCACTGACGCTCATCGAAATTCCCCACCCGTGTAGCTCCGCTGAGAAGGCAGGTGACAACTTCGCCACGCACACCTGGAAAATGTCGATGAGCGGTCAAAGTCTCGACTGAAGCTCAAAACCGGCCGAACTTATTTGTTGGAATTTTGCACCTGCGTTGTCGTTATGGTTTACGTCGATGGGCTGCTACACAGTCTTCACGAGACTTGCTGCCACCCAAACTAAAGCTTCCGGACGATCCAGCTGCATTGCACCTGGGCCTCGCCGCAATTCTGAACGTGCCCAACGGATTCAACGGAAGGCGCCGCTGCCAGCCGGACTCGACCTGCTGCCAATGGCATAGAAAGGCGAGCGCTCTGTCCAACTGAGCTACGGCGGCCGTGTGCGGCGCCGCCAAATGGTCAGGGCTTGGTTACGTAAACCACGACACTGTTGTAGGGACCGACTATGCAGCCGGGGTTCGGGTCGGTACTGACCACGGTCCAATTCGATGCCACCCAAACAGATTTATACTTCGGGTTAGCTGAGGACAGTTCCACGGTGGTCAAGCCCAGCCCCTTTAGCCGAGTTTCAACACTTCCGGCGTTCTGACCAACCAAGTCAGGCATTGTGATGTTGGCGGGAGCGTCGTTAATTGAAATCGGTACGGGGCAGGGTTTTGATCTGGCCTGCTCGGCAGGCGAAGGAATCCGGTGGATCGGATCGGCGAGCAGAATCACGAGTCCCACAATGAGGCCGACACCGACGATGACGGCGGGCCAGATAACGGCGGGTCTAGTGGCCGGGGATTTTGCAGTCACAGCATTGTGGGAATACGGGCGTGGCGGTTGCGACTCGACGATGGTTGACCGTAGTTCGGATTTGCGACAATTCGAGGCGGCCTCAGGTGATCGATGGTTCACAGTGCACGTGCCATGCCGATAGACCACCGATCGACCGTGCTGGGTTTGATAAACAACGCCGGATGCGGTCACCTCAGCTGTCCGCTGCGCTTCCTCAGCGGCCCAAACAGCATTTCGATCTCGGGTAGTTAAAAACAACGCAAGCAGGCCAGCGATGTAGATGACCTCGAAACACCAGCCAACCACGAACCGCACCGTGGATGGATCCTCTGCACCACATCGGACAGCGATATAAGTGCCTAACAGATACGGCCACGCTACAGCGAGGAAAATAACTGCAAATCCTAGGAGCAGAGCCAGCAGTCCGCCGCCGCCGCCTCTCCCGCGTGAACCGCCGCCTTTCCACGATGTGCCAGCCGAGAAGGGGCCAACACCGACCCCGATCCCCCGAGTTGAAATTCCTCCCCTGACACCAAAAAGGCCACCACCGATCCCTAGCCGCATACAGTGACGGTACTGCTTCACCAGACGTTCTCACAGGGGCTTGGGAGGAACGTTCTTGGACGTCGACCACTCTCCGGTGGGAATCCCTGTAGGCAAACACCCTCCATGGTGGAAAGACCTCACTCGAGGGTGCGAGGATCGGTATTCTCATAAGAATGCGCGGGCCGATCAAGACCTACAAGACGACTGGGATGCTTGTCGCTAGTGCCCTTACCGCCGCTTCATTTGCCGTCGGATTCTCCCCTAACTGCAAGGCGGATATTACTCCGAATCACGACAGTCCAATCACCACCAATGCCTGCGAGGACATTTTACTAGGCTGGTCAGATGGTCGAATCATCGACAATCTTTCAAATCGGTATGGAGTTTCGAGTCAACAGGCATTGCAGGTCATAACGGAGATGCGGATACCTGGGAACTGTGTGTTCGACGAAAACTTCTGACAACCCAATACGAGGGTGGGCTGCCGTTTCGGCACCATCGGATTAGAGCCGAACTACGTGGTGAGTCGCGGTTACGAGTGTTGTGTCGGGAAAGACATCGGTCTTCGCAACTGCGGGACCGCACCCTGCTCGAAGCGTCTCGATCCCATGAAGGTGAGGGGGACCCGTTTGATGGTCCAGTCGCTATGCGGCTTGCGGTTGGTGGGTCGTGGTCCACTGTAGGGCGAACTCGGCTGGGGTGAGCCCATTGTGGGCGGAGTGAGGCCGGTTGGCGTTGTAGTCGATTCTCCAATCTTCGATGATGATTTGGGCTTCTTGCAGGGAGTCGAAGCGCCAGGAGTTGAGTAGCTCGTCGCGCAGTCGGCCGTTGAATGACTCGATCCAGGCGTTCTGCCAGGGGGCTCCGGGATCGATGAATAGCGAGCCGGTGCCGTTGAAGCGGCACCAGTCGTTGACAGCATGGGCGATGAACTCGGGTCCGTTGTCGAACCGCACGTAGGCCGGTGCCCCATGCATCAGGGCCAGACGGTCAAGGACGTCGACCACGCCGTCGGCGTTGATGGCCCGGTCGACCTCGATCGCCAGGGCTTCGCGGGTGAACTCATCGATTACGTTGAGCATCTTCAACGTTCGTCCGTCGGCGGTGGTGTCGAACTGAAAATCCATCGCCCAGATCGCATTCGGGCGGATCGGGCACATCGCCCCGACCTGCGCACCGATGCCGGTCAAGCGTTTCTTCCTGCGGCGCTGCGGAACCCGCAGGCCTTCCTCGCGCCACAGGCGGCGGATGCGCTTGTTGTTGACCTTCCAGCCAGCTCGCCGTGCCGCGATCGCAGCACGGCGCCATCCCCAGCGGGGCCGCTGGGTGGAGAACGCGCGTAGCCAGGCCCGCAACTGGGCCTCCTCATCGCTGATCGGCGCTGGTTGCAGACGCATGGTGGAACGGTGGATGCCGACCACCGCGCACGCCCGCCGTTCGGAGACCCCGAACCGCTCGCGCAGCATCGCCGCGGCGCTGCGCTTGCGGTTCGGGGTCAGAAGTTTCCCGACGAGATCTCCTTGAGCATGTCGATGTCAAGGGCCTGGTTGGCGAC
Source organism: Mycobacterium bourgelatii (assembly GCF_010723575.1). Classification (NCBI taxonomy): domain Bacteria; kingdom Bacillati; phylum Actinomycetota; class Actinomycetes; order Mycobacteriales; family Mycobacteriaceae; genus Mycobacterium; species Mycobacterium bourgelatii. The sequence continues at coordinate 2,789,242 of NZ_BLKZ01000001.1, read as the reverse complement.
CAGCTTCTTGAGCCTGGCGTTCTCGGCCTCAAGTTCCTTGAGGCGTTTGGCGTCGCTGGCCTTCATCCCGCCGTACTGGGCGACCCAGCGATGCCAGGTCGACTCGGTGATCTCGAGGTGGCGACACACTTCGCTGAGTTGCTGCCCGGTTCCAAGGAGCTTGTTGCCCTCGGCGAGCTTGCGGATGATCTGATCCGGCGTGTGCCGCCGGCGCTTGTTCGTTGCCATGTCGTCGTCGATTCTTCCTGCCCGAACACTCGGGCATCAGAGTCCCACAACGACTGGACCACTACGACGGGCTCACCTCAAAGGCCCGTGGCGCAGGAGATTCCAGCAGCCGTGGACCCAGCCGAACCGACGGCGATGACCGCCGCGAACCGCGGGCCACCAGACGCCTGATCACCGATACGCCCATCATCGCCCTCGCGTCCACTTCCTCACGCATCGTGGTGAGCCGAGATCGGCGCTGCCCGACGACGACACGGCCGCCCAGAGCAGGGTCGCAGCGATGAACGGAGCGCTTTGGCGGATGATCACCAACCCGTTCGCAGCGCCCGACAACGATTCAGCGCCGGATTGCCCTGGCAGGACAGTGATTGGATCGGCAGAGCGACACGACGGGGATCGTAACGCCGGCAGCACCGCGATGCTTGCCGTGAACGCCCCTCCGTTTGAGAATTCCACGGTCTCGTGGACAAGTCACGGTGAAGTACTGAACCGTTCGCACACCCAGCACCGTCTGGCCGCCCACCGTGTCTAGGGCCCCGCAGCGGGTGCAACCGCAGCCATCATCGCCCCCGAGCGCGGCTTAGCAACCGAGCGCTCGTCTGAAACCTCTTGCAGTTCTGGCGAAGCGGGTATAGCAGTCATTTCGGGCGATCTCTCGTCGCCACCGATAGCACTCAGTCGAGCGGTGTGAACGTCACGTACAACTCGCGTAGGCCGCGCAGGATGAAAGTGGGTTCGTAATCGTAGTGACGCTGGCTTGCCGGCCCGTGATGCTCCTCAGAGATCGCAATGTCGCCCAGGCGGTCGAGGATTCGGTTCGTCGAGATCCGCGCCTCTGCTCGGGCTAAGGGGGCGCCTGGACAGGAGTGGGGGCCTCGGATGAAAGCGATCTGTTCCCGTACATTTGGTCGGTCAGGTCTAAACGTGTTGGGATCGTTGAACTTTCGTTCGTCGCGATTGCACGCCCCCGGCAGCAACATGACCGTCGTGCCCGCGGGCACCTCTACGTCACCGACGGTCGTCGTAGTACGCGCGAGCCTGAAATGGGCTTTTACCGGACTCTCCATACGCAACGTCTCCTCGAGGAAAGCAGGAATTTTGCTTCGATCTTCGCGGAGGGATGCTTGAATTTGCGGATCCTCGCCGATGATCCGCACGGCTGCACTCACGAGTTTCGTCGTCGTCTCAGTGCCGGCCGCGAACAGGAATGTGGACACGTGCATGACGTCTTCGATGTCCGGGGTCGATCCGTCTTCGTATTTGGCTTGCGCCAACTCGGTGAGGACATCGCCGCGCGGTTCACGCCTACGGTTCTCGATGTAGGAGTAGAACTTTTCGTCGAGCCACTCCAGGGGATTGTGAGCCGTCGTGCCCTCGCCCAGTTCCCCGGCGATCTGCTGTCCGAACACGACCTGGAATTCATCACGATCTTCGACTGGGACACCTAGCAAATCGGCAACCACCAGCAGCGCGAACGGCTTCGCATAATCTGCCAAGAACTCGCAACTGCCTCGCTTGATGAACGTGTCGAGTTGCTGGTCGGCCAATCGCCACATGAAGTCCTCGTTCTCCTTGAGGCGCTTCGGCGTGAGCAACTTGTTCAGCAGACCTCTGGTCCTGGTGTGTAGCGGCGGATCCTGATTCGAGATGTGTTCGGCCATGGGCGCTAGGTGGCGATGCTGCTCGATCAACTCTGTGACGTCGTCGCCACCGTCCGGACTGATCGGCAACCCGGAGAACGGACCGGCCAAGGAATTGCACGACGAGAACGCCGGGTTCCGGTAAACCGCCATGGCCTCGTCGTATCCGGTAACCGCTAAGACGTTCATCGGTGTCGCCTGTGTGACAGGGCATTTGGAACGCAGATGGTCGAAATACGGATACGGATCTGCCACCAGCGATTCATCGGAGAAGAAGTCAACTGCCTCAAAGTCGCTCATCTGTACGTATTGTCCCTTCAAGACTTCGTTGCGTCGAACAGTACTGGCAGGCTCGTTGGTGAGCGAAAGACCATGCCGCGGATGTGGGGGTCGTCGCCGTCGGGGTCCAACCGCAAGTTGGGTAGCCGGTCGAGCAGAAGGTTGACGGCCGTGCGCATTTCGAGCCGCGCGAGATGCATGCCGAGGCAGACGTGCACGCCGTGGCCCCAGCTGATCGGCACCTTGGCCTGGCGGAAGATGTCGAACTTGTGGGGTTCGGGGTAGCGGTCCTCCTGCCGGTTCGCTGCACCCAACATCGGCATCACCGAGGACCCCTCCGGAATCGGCACACCGGCCAGTTCGGTGTCACGCGTGGCGACGCGGGTGATGTTCAGCAGTGGCGCGTCCCAACGCACCGCCTCCTCGATCGCCTGCGGAATCAGCGACCGGTCAGCCCGAATCGCATCGAGTTGGTCGGGGTGCGTCAGCAGCGCGAACAGCAGAGTGCCCAGTGACCGGTAGGTCGTCTCTACCCCGGCGGGCAGTAGTAGCCGGATGAACGAGTAGATGTCCTCGTCGTCCAGCTTGTGCCCGTCGATCGTGGCCGCGGCCAGGCTGCTGATCAGGTCCTCACGCGGCTCGGCACGCCTGGCAGCGAGGATCGGCTTGAAGTAGTCGATCAGCGCCTGGGAGGCCGCCTTGCCGCGTTCGGGGTTGAGAGTGAAGCTCAGCATCGAGATCGACCAACGCTGGAACTGCGGGAAATCCTCCTCCGGCAAGCCGAGCAGCGCCGCGATGATCCGACTCGGATACGGGAAGGTGAAAGTCTTGACCAGATCCGTCTTTCCATCGGCGGCGAATCCGTCGATCAGTTCGTTGGCGATGCGACCGACGATCTCGTCCTCCCAACGCGCGAGCGCCTTTTGGGTGAACGCCTTGGTGACCAGCGACCTCAGCCTGCCATGCTCCGGCTCGTCCATCCCCAGCATCACGCCCTGACCGAGGACCTCGCCGAAGATCTGGGTCACCGCCTTCGACGAGAACGTCTCATGATCCTTGAGCATCGTCTGAATGTCCTCATGACGGTAGACGATGAAGAAGGGCTTACCCTCCTCACCAGGAATCAAGGCCGTCTCGACTCGCTGAATCGGCGTGTCGCGGGCTGTTTGCAATAAGTCCGGGTACGGGTCGCGGACGTTGCCTGAGACGGCGTCATCGAACGCCGCGAAGTCCTCGAGGTCGTCGAACAGATCTGACATGCTGCTCCTTCATGAGCGAGGTGTGCCCTGTGCTGGTCAAATGGTCGGTTAGGCCACGGATTTCACTTGTAGGTATTGGGTAGAGCCGACTCAAACGTCACCTTCGGTCTGTCAGCCATGACTCTCACCTTTTTGCTTAGCTGCATGTTTGGCCGCCGCGCGAGCAGCCAGACGCTGCATTATTGGTTGCGGAATAACCTTTGCGGCGAGCACCATCGCCCGCTGGGCGGTCGTCAGCGGATAAGCTCCGCCACGCATCGCACCCAGGCGGGGAATCCCCATCACCAGTCGGGATATGTGGTGCATCCCCGCGGCCGGCAGAACTCTGTTCGACACCAACAACATTGACGCGTCGGGCCCCACCCCGCGGCGCCGGAAAGCCGCGCGGTCATCGAGCGCTTTCACCAATCCGTCGGTGAACTTTTCCGGCGGCCGGGCAAGACGCACTGCATGACGTCCACGGGAGTCGATGGTGTTATGCAAACGTGCATAGGGGCCAGCGAAGTCGCGACTATCGGTGGTACCGGCGTCGGTGATGATGTCCGTGTCGTACACGCCGGTCACGAGAATGGTCACACCAATCCCGAACGGCGCGATCTCGCCGGCCATCGATTCACCCCACCGCTCCAACGCACCCTTCGCGGCCGAGTACGCCGCGATACCCGGTTGACCGCGCACACCGCCCGCGCTGGACACCAACACGATCCGGCCCTGCCCGGCCGCCCGCATCGACGGCAGCAACGCTTTGGTGAGTGCGACGGGCCCCATGACGCTGGTGGCAAACATGCTCTGCCACAGGGCCATATCGGTCTCCTCGACCATCCCCGCTGCGGAGATACCGGCGTTGTGCACCAGAGCGTACGGCGCGCCGACTCGTTCCACGACCTCCTTGGCCGCGGCGGTGATCGACGCGGAGTCCAGCAGGTCGAGTTGCACGCCGATCAACCGGTCGTCGTCCTCGGCTGCACCGGTCGCCTCCCGCAGCAGCGACATACCCCGGTCCGGTGTCCGCATCGCCGCGACCACGCGCCAGCCCTCGCGATACAGACGCACCGTCGAGGCAAAGCCCAACCCACGAGACGCGCCAGTGATGACGACTGTGCGCGGCTCAGCCATGCTGGCCGTCAGTCGCACAACGATTGCTGATCGAGCCTAACTCGACGTCGGTGTTGCGGAACGGCCCCTGCTGCCAGGTGGCCCACTTACCGACCGAATACGGGCCTTCGGCACCATTAGCCCGGTAGAACCCCTGCGGGTCATACACTTTCGCCTCAGGATACGGCCACGGGCACGCCACCGACGTCGCCAGACCGCTCGCCTTGATCGCCCAGAACCACCCGCCGTAGAGGAAGTACGAGACGTTGATGATCGCGAACATCACCAGGAAGGTGCCCAACACCGGCTTCGCCGGGAACAGCCTCGCCTTCGTAGCGAGCTTCTCCGCCACCGACTTTCCGGTGTCGTCGCGGTAGACGAGGACTGCCGCCGGGATCATCACGAACGTCACCGACAGCGACTCCCAGATCAGCGGGAACTGGAAGGTGGTCCCGGTGAACACAGATCCCCACGGGATCACCTGCGCGTAGATGTACAGACCCGTCCGCACTGCAAAAATCTCGAGTATGGCGTCGAAGATGAAGCCGATCACCAACACCAGTGCGCCGAGACTGATCAGCGGATGCCGTGAGACGAAAGCCCCTGGGCCGTACTTGGCCTGCCACTTACGCAGGATCCATACCGCCGGGAAGTACGGGCCGAAGTAGAACACGACATAGGCCCCGACGATGAACGGCTCCACCGTCGGCGACATCATGATCAGGTACCAGTTCTCCGGCCAGTGCAGCAGGTCAGGGTTGTAGACCGCATACGGGGCCCAGTTCATCAACGGGTCCTGCCACACAATCAACGTGGTGCACAGGAACATGAGCATGACGGGGCTGCCGGGATTGCGTCGCCAACCGCGCACGAATACAACGAGCAGCACGATCAACCCGATCAGTGTGCCGACCTGTATCCCTGTCATCCAATCGATTCCGAAGAGGAACTTGACTGGACGAGGCCGCCCCTCCACGTTGGGATTGGCGACGCGGGGATGCAGGTCGGTCCGCATCACCGCGAGGAACAATCCGACGAAGGCGAGCAGAGCCAGTCCGGACACCACGCGCCCGACGTTGATGTTGAGGGCAGACGGCTTACCTGTTTCCGGTTGTGACTTAACTGGTTTGGTTCTCTGCGTAGTCACGTCGCTATTCTCCGAAGCGGTCTACCAGGTGGGAATTGACGCCGTCTGCATCGAGTTGGCGGGCCACCAGATAGCCGGCACCCATCCAGGCGCGACGAGTCCACTTACCGAATGAGACTCTCGTTCCCGGTGCACCCGATGCCGCTGGCAGCATCTTCACCCGCTCTAGCGCCTCCTTGACCCCGCGCGGGCTCAATGGGTGCGCGTCGGTGAAGGCTTCCAGAAGTGTGTTGGCCACGTCGCAGTTCACGACCGGCACGCAGTACTGGGGCCGTCGACCGTAGGCCGCCTCGAAGCGATCGAGGAATCGTTGACCGACCTGATTTGCCTCGTCGTATTGGTCGATACCGGTCCAGCCCATGAATGCGTTCCACATGACCGGGTTCATCCACGCATTCTGGAATGCGGTGCTGGAGAACCGCGGCGGATCCCAGTCCAGCTCATCGAGCACCGGCTTCACAAAGACGATGCCGAATCCAAATCCCATGTGCACGATCGCTTGCGAGCCGGCTTCTTTCAACTTGTAGATCGCGTTGCTGACGTCCTGGGCAGTCGACGCAATCTCCGCTTCAGCGACGATGCGGATGCCCTTACGCCGACATGCCCTCCGGAAGTTCTTCAGGTAACTCTGGCCGACCAACGACTGCTCCATCAATACCCCGACCTCGGTGTGACCACCCTTGGTCAGCAGGTCGGTCCAGAAGATCGGTTCGTCGGTCATCGAGCCCTGCGGAAACGAGAAGGTCCATTCGCCCAACCAGTCGTCGGTGCCAGTCACCGCAATCGCTGGGACTTTGAAACGTTCCTCGATTGCCTCTTTCGTGGCGACGCAGTTGTCGGTGATGTGCGGGCCGAACACCACCAAACACCCCTCGTCGACCAGTTCGCCGAAGGCATCGATAACCGCCTTCACCGTTCCCTTCGGCATCCCCTCGACTTCTCGATACACGATCTCGATCGGGCGGTCGATGACTCCTTGCTCCGCAGCTTCGTTGAAGATCAGTTCGAATGGCAGGGTGAGATCGTCACGCATCTCCTGCGGATAGCTGTCCGGCAGCAAGAAGTCCATGAGATAGCCGATCTTGATCGGCTCCGCGGTGCTTTCGTAACTCATCCCACCTCCGTTGGTGCGTTAGATTTCACGACAACGCAATTGCCGTCTGATACCGGCAAGTGCGAACTCAAGATTCGATCTCCAGACCGGCCAGGTCCTCGTTCGACCGCCAGTCTTCTAGAAGTTTCTCGAATGCGTAGTATCCAAGGCCGTACAATTCGCCGGTGTAGGTCCTCGGCCGTAGCTCACCGCTTTCGTCTGGGATCTCCTGCCCGTCGTTGTTGAAATATCCGGGTGTGCATTCTCTGAAGAAGTCCGAGGTATCGATAGCAACCTCGCGGACGTGTTTGACGTACGCGTCCTGGGCTTCCTGACTGGGCTCCACCGAAGTTGCCCCACGCTTCAGCGCTTCGCTGACAATCCACGCGATATGGCGCCCTTGGTTGTTGAACGTTTCTGTGGTCGAGGCGTTGAACCCCCCTTGGAAGAACCCGATGTAGAACTGGTTGGGAAAGCCGTGAGCCATAACGCCGTGCAGGGTTCTGAATTCGCGCGCCCAGTTGTCGTAGAGTGATCGGCCCTCACGACCGGAAATCTTGTCGATCGCCCACCGTCGCTGCAGGTCGCTCGTCACCTCAAAGCCACTCGCGAAGATCAGCAGGTCAATCTCATACTCGGTGGACTCGTGGATGAATCCCCGGCGGGTGATCCGCTCGATACCTCTCGTCGACGACACGTCAAGCAGCTTCACATTTGGCCTGTTGAACGTCGGATAAAACTCGTCACTGGAGGCGGGCCGCTTGCACATATGCCGGTACCAAGGCTTGAGGATCTCCGCCGTCTTCTTGTCTTTCACTACCGCATCGACACGCGCGCGTAGCCGCTCCATGATCCGGTAGTCCATCTGTTCGCGCTTCGCCAGAAAGTCCTCCGGCGATTGCGGCCAGCCGACACGGTCGAATTCGGCTGCCAGATTGCGATTGAGCTCGGTCCAGATGTCGCAGATATGGTCCGGTTCGCCCGGCATCAATCCGTCGATCGCAGCGCGATGGAAGTTCATTTGGCGTTCGCGCTGCCAACCGGGCTGCAGGGTAGCCAACCACGCCGGATCAGTAGGTGTGTTGTGTCGCTCGTCGACGGTGGAAGCCGTTCGCTGCAGGACGTATAGCTGTTTGGCGTACTTCCCCAAGTACGGCACCGCTTGGATCGCCGACGCACCTGTGCCGACGATTGCCACGCTCTTGTCGCGCAACTTGTCGAGTACCGGCTCCCGCTGGTTGCCCCCGGTGTATTCGTAGTCCCACCGGGCGGTGTGAAAAATCTTGCCTTCGAACTCTTCCAGGCCTGCGACGCGTGGCACCTTGGGTCTGTTGATCGGCCCCAAAGCGATCACAACGAAGCGTGCTCGGATGTCATCGCCACGATCGGTCCTCACGTGCCACCGTCGGATGGACTCGTCCCATGTCAAGTCGTTCACACAGGTGTGGAACAGCGCTCCCTGGTATAGATCGAATTTCGTTGCGATGCTTTGGCAGTACTCGCGAATCTCGAAACCGTCTGCGAACTTCTTCGACGGAAAGAAGTTCATCTCCTCCAGAAGAGGCAGATAGCAATAGGAGTCGTTGTCACAGGACAGACCGGGATAACGGTTCCAGTACCATACGCCGCCGAAATCACCTGCCTGCTCGATGATTCGGAAGTTCTCGACGCCTGCGCGGCGCATGTGGTAACCCGCCAGTATGCCCGCCCAGCCGCCGCCCAAAATAGCGACATCGACATCGTCAGTAAGCGCCTCCCGGTCCTGACGCGGCATGTGTGGGTCGCTATAGTCCAGTGCTTGTTCCCCCTCGACGGCAGGGGCGTACTGCTCCTGACCGTCCGGTCGGAGCCGGCGATCCCGCTCTTCGCGGTACTTCTCCCGTAGGGCCGGAATGTCTAGTTGATCTGGATCCGGCAGATGCGTGGGTTCACAGCTCATCGGTACGTCCTTCAGATGACGTGGCAAATGACAGGGGTAGCCGCTCCATCGCTAGCAACGCAGCGTTGGGGATGAAGCGAAGGTCCTCAATCGGTATGGCTAATGAGAGGTTTCGCAGACGTCTCGCGGTCTGTCTCGCTGCGACAAGTAGCTGCATGCGCGCGAGCGAGATACCGAGACACAAGTGGACGCCGGCGCCGAAAGTCATGCTTTTTCGGATGTTGACCCTGCTCGGATCAAACTGGCGTGGGCACTCGAATACAGACTCGTCATCGTTGGCGGAGGCGAACAGAATCAGCAAGTGCGCGCCCTTGGGCAACTCTGTACCACCCAACGTCACAGGCTCGGTGGTGACACGTGACAACGCCCGCACCGGCGGTTCAATGCGTATGAGTTCCTCGATGACGCGACCCAGCTGCGAGTCGTCTTCGGCAGCGTCGTAGAAATCGGTGGCGATGTCTGGGTTTGTTGCAACCTGGAAAAGGATGTTGGTGAACGCAGTAGACATCGAGTCGTGGGTGTTGATCAGAAGGGCGCGCGCGGTGGCGACGAGTTCCTCGAAACTCAGCGGCTCCTCGTCTGGAACCCGCGCGGTGATGATGTCGGAGAGCATGTCGTCCTCGGGTTCAGCCATACGCCTCCGGACGAGAGCGATCAGGTAGTTCTGCATCTCCGCAAGTTCGTGCGCCGCGCGGATCATGTCTTCGCGTGTGTTCGTGAGGCTGAACTGTGACAGGTACGCGCTGCCCCATCGTTTGATGGTTTTCATATCGAGATCGTCGACCTGTAACTGTTGCATGCTGAACGCGATTGCCATCGGCAACGCCAACTCATGCAGCCCGTCGAACTCTGCAGGACTCCGCTCGACAAAGCCGTCGATCAGCCCGTCGACGATCTCCTGGAATTGAGGCTCAAGGGATTTCATCCGCTTTCTGCCGAAAGCCTGAGACAGCAGACGACGCACCCGGGTATGGCGGGGTGGATCGATATTGGCCACGTCGGGGAAGAAGCCACCGCCATGACGTTCGAGAATCTCTTTCATGGCATCCAGGTGACCGTGGGCCATTTGCTTGTAGTAGCCCAATTCCTGGGAGAACACGATCGGGTCTCGCAGGACCGCGTCAAGGTCCTCATGCCGTGACACCAAATACATCCCCAGGTCCTTCTCGAAGTGGACCGGAGCTTCCTGCCGCAGCGTGCGGTAGTAGGCGAACGGCTTCTCCTGGATGGCGGGGTCGATGAACGACACCCCGTCCAGTGAATTCAGGCGCTCCAAGCCGACGGGGCAACTGTCGCGCGCAGTCGTTGGTTCCGTCATGCGCTTGCCTTTCCTTCTGTCATTTTTCGGCCACCGTGCTCGCTTGCCTTTGAGGCGCTTTGCTTTTCGCGTCCCACGTGTCCGGACCCACGCCTCGCGTACGCAGTTCAGCTTTGATGACACGCAGAGTGGCTTGGGTTTTCGGAAGTTCGTCGACGAACTCGATGTAACGGGGAACCATGAACCGTGCCATCCGACTTTGGAGATCTTCGTGGAGATCCTGCGGACTGATGGTCGCCCCTCGACGCCGGACGGCGAAGAGCAGTATCTCGTCTTCGGCGCTGTCCGCGGGCACTGCAACTGCGGCGCATTCGGCGATGTCTGGATTGGCGAGCACGTCTGCCTCGACCTCGAACGACGAAATGTTCTCGCCCCTGCGGCGAATGGCGTCCTTCAGTCGGTCGACGAAGATGTAATCGCCTTCCGGCGTACGGACGAGCGCATCACCGGTGTGAAACCAACCGTTGCGCCATGCGGATGCCGTTGCACTGTCATTGTTCAGATAGCCCGCGTTCATCACCCAGGGCACGCGGGAGCGGATCACGCACTCCCCGACAGTTCCGTCGGGGACTTCGTAGTCGTTAGCGTCCACCAGTCGTACTTCGAAGCCCGGGTAGCCCTTCCGAAGGCTACCTACGGTGCTGCTGTTCGTGGGATTCCAACCTGACGTGATCGCGACCCCGCCTTCGGTGCTGTTGTATGCGGTGCAGACACGGACGCCGAATTTCTCGCTGAACTCTCGATAGTTGGAGCCGAGCGGTGCCATGAACAAGTTCCTGAGACTGGTAGGCCCAGTCGGACCGGTCGAATCACGTAACAGCAGGTCGGCCATCGACCCGACGAGCATTCCGGTTGTGACTTGGAATTTGATGATGTCGTCCCAGAAGCTGGGTAAAGCAAACTTCGGCCTCATGACCACCTGTCCGCCAGCCATGGCGGCGTGGTAAGGGATCGACTTTGATCCGAAGTGAGCATGCGATGTGGTGCAGTAGAAGACGTCTGACGGCGTCAGATCCTCGATCGGGAAGGTGCCCAGGTTGATTGAGTGCAGTTGACCCCACGGCAACTTCACCGCCTTGGAGGGTCCGGTTGTACCGGATGTGTAGGTGATACAGGCAATGTCGTGAAACTCCGGCACTCTGACTTGGTCACGCGCGGCTGCGGTGTCGGCAGAATTGGGTGTCAAGTCACCAAGTGCAACAACACCAGGCAGCTGGGACTCCAGACGATTTCCGTCCCCGTCGAGTACCAGGACTCGCTTGACGGTTTGTAACTCTGTGGCAACAGTCTCGACGATGCCGACGTACTGCGGGGCGACGACGAGTAATTCGGGCTGACAGTTGTTGATTGCGTAGGCGAGCATTCGCCCCCGGAATTCGGGGTTCGTCGCCGCGTCGATCGCCCCGATGCTCGCGAGGCCAAGCCATACGGAAACCGCGTCCACACCGGCGTCAAGGATGGTGACTACTACGTCTCCCCGCTTGACCCCAAGACTCAAAAACCGCGCCGCCCAATCGATTGTCGATGATTGCAGCTGACCCCAGGTGGCAGACCGGCCATCCACGCCCTGTATAAAGACTCGGTCTGGGTCCGCCGTGGCCATGCGATTCACGATGGCTGGCAGGGTTTCTGACGGTACAGATGTCACGCGTACTTCCAGAAGGCACGCATCTGCGAGATCTTGCCCGCCTCGTTAAACGTGAAGTGATCGACGAGTGGACCCACGTGCTGCATCCTGCCCTCGCGTGTCACCACGCCCTGCAGGATGGCGATCGCTTCGTTGCCGCACACGATGACGTCGCGCTCGAGCCAGAGCTTCATCGGAGAAAGGTCATCGACCAGATCCCAGAACGTCGTGCGCAGGCTCTCGATGCCCGTGTAGGTATCAACCCCTACGGGGTCTTCTAAAACGGTGTCATCAGCCCACAGGGCCAACCAACCTTCTTTGTCGTGGTTGCTCAAGGTCTCACAGTGCGCGTTGATCGCCGCGATAATCGAGTCGGCCCCTGGCATTTCGTCCCCTTCTGCGAATTTGGCTAATTCGTTCGTGTGTTCACACTTTGCTGATTTCGTCACTCCAGCCCGTATCGCGTTCGCGTACTGCGGCTCTCACCCCGTGCTCGTGTATCAGCCGCAGGTGTTGTTCTTTGGCGATCGCGGCCTCCGCACTCGGCACGTACGGGTCGCGCCCCACATCCACCATCGCGGACAGCCCAGCAGCCTCGTAAAGACGGTGGGTTCCACGTTTGTTGGCGACGAGATCGCCGGTCTCCATCCGGGCTATCTGTTCGGCGAAGCGCATCGCCGTGTCCTCTTCCTGGCCGAGCGGCACAACCCTGTTCACGTAGAACAGTTGACGTGCGGTCTGCGCATCCAGCCACCCGCCGGTCATCCACAGGTGCTTCATCACGCGGATTGGGAAATGAAAAGGCATGAGTGCGTAGGGACCATAAGGCGTGCCGACGCCGACCCGGGATTCCTCCCAGCTGAAGCGCGAGTTCTCCGCTGCGATGACAACGTCCGCGGCTAACAGGAAGGTATTGGCATGGGGCCCGACGAAGCCCTTGGCCGCCACTACAAGACCCTTGTTGAACCGCCACGGAGGAAGCAGATCGCCCGTGTGGACCCAGTATTTGCCCTCGATCGTCGCCGGCTCCTGACCTCCGATCGTTTCGGCGGCGACCTGTTGGATGTCGTGACCGGATGAGAAATTCGGCCCTTCCGCCGTCAGAACGACGCACTTGACGTCATCCATCCTGTTGCAATCGGCCAGCACCGAATAGAACTCGTTCTCCATGACGCTGTTGATCGCGTTCATCTTTTCGGGCCGGTTCAGCCGAACCGTCACGATGCTCGCCAGTCGTTGCACCTTTAGACATGTCAGTTCAGGCCAATGTGCTTCAGCCATCTAGTGCCTCCTGTCCACTCCCGCTGAGGGGGACCCGTTTGATGGTCCAGTCGCTATGCGGCTTGCGGTTGGTGGGTCGTGGTCCACTGTAGGGCGAACTCGGCTGGGGTGAGCCCATTGTGGGCGGAGTGAGGCCGGTTGGCGTTGTAGTCGATTCTCCAATCTTCGATGATGATTTGGGCTTCTTGCAGGGAGTCGAAGCGCCAGGAGTTGAGTAGCTCGTCGCGCAGTCGGCCGTTGAATGACTCGATCCAGGCGTTCTGCCAGGGGGATCCGGGATCGATGAATAGCGAGCCGGTGCCGTTGAAGCGGCACCAGTCGTTGACAGCATGGGCGATGAACTCGGGTCCGTTGTCGAACCGCACGTAGGCCGGTGCCCCATGCATCAGGGCCAGACGGTCAAGGACGTCGACCACGCCGTCGGCGTTGATGGCCCGGTCGACTTCGATCGCCAGGGCTTCGCGGGTGAACTCATCGATTACGTTGAGCATCTTCAACGTTCGTCCGTCGGCGGTGGTGTCGAACTGAAAGTCCATCGCCCAGATCGCATTCGGGCGGATCGGGCACATCGCCCCGACCTGCGCACCGATGCCGGTCAAGCGTTTCTTCCTGCGGCGCTGCGGAACCCGCAGGCCTTCCTCGCGCCACAGGCGGCGGATGCGCTTGTTGTTGACCTTCCAGCCAGCTCGCCGTGCCGCGATCGCAGCACGGCGCCATCCCCAGCGGGGCCGCTGGGTGGAGAACGCGCGTAGCCAGGCCCGCAACTGGGCCTCCTCATCGCTGATCGGCGCTGGTTGCAGACGCATGGTGGAACGGTGGATGCCGACCACCGCGCACGCCCGCCGTTCGGAGACCCCGAACCGCTCGCGCAGCATCGCCGCGGCGCTGCGCTTGCGGTTCGGGGTCAGAAGTTTCCCGACGAGATCTCCTTGAGCATGTCGATGTCAAGGGCCTGGTTGGCGACCAGCTTCTTGAGCCTGGCGTTCTCGGCCTCAAGTTCCTTGAGGCGTTTGGCGTCGCTGGCCTTCATCCCGCCGTACTGGGCGACCCAGCGATGCCAGGTCGACTCGGTGATCTCGAGGTGGCGACACACTTCGCTGAGTTGCTGCCCGGTTCCAAGGAGCTTGTTGCCCTCGGCGAGCTTGCGGATGATCTGATCCGGCGTGTGCCGCCGGCGCTTGTTCGTTGCCATGTCGTCGTCGATTCTTCCTGCCCGAACACTCGGGCATCAGAGTCCCACAACGACTGGACCACTACGACGGGCTCACCTCACCGCCACCTGGATGACGACTGACGTTCTAGCCGCGCGGAAGACCAAGTACTTGTTGAGCAATGATGTTTCGTTGGATCTCTGAGGTACCTCCGGCGATGGTGGCCGCGATGCCGCGGGTATACCGCTCGAAGCTGCTCGCGAAGTACTCGTCGTTGTTCATGTGTTGATAACGGCCGGTCACCGGATGTACTAGACCTTCGATCCCGGCGGTGTCCAGCAAGACATCTGCCGCGCGCCGCTCGGCCTCAGAGCCGAGCAATTTGAGTACTGACACCGACGATGTGTCGACCTCGCCCCGCGCAGCGCGCGCCAACGCAGCCGAACCCAGTGCCCGCAATGCGTGATAATCCATGATCATCGACGCATATTGGTCCCGCTCAACCGATGTCCGTGGCCGGCAGTCTGCGATCAGGTTGTCGAGTCGATCGGCGAACAGCAGCCACATCATGGTCCGCTCATGCCCCAGTGATCCGTTGGCAACCCGCCAGCCCTGATTGAGTTCGCCGACGAGATTCTCTGCTGGGACCCGAACATCGTCGAAGAAGACCTCGTTGAAGTCGAGATTGTCCCGACTGGCGACGTCGGCGAAGGGGCGACATACCAGCCCCTGGGTCTTCGTCGGAATGATGAGCGCAGAGATGCCTTTGTGCTTCGGCGCGTCCGGATCCGTGCGTACGAAGGTGAGCAGGAAGTCCGCGTGGTGCGCGCCAGAAGTCCATACCTTCTGCCCGTTGACGACGAAATGGTCTCCATCGCGTACTGCCCTGGTACTGAGGGAGGCAAGGTCGGAGCCCGCGTTCGGTTCACTCATTCCCAGCGATGCCGTCATTTCGCCGCGCAACACAGGAACGGCCCACCGTTGCTTCTGCTCTGCGGTACCGAACGCGATCAGCGATGTGGCGACGATGTTCACGCCCTGCGGGTTGAAGCTGTGGAAGATTCGACGTCTACACAATTCGTCCAGATGCACGAATTGCTGGAGCACAGTCGCGTTTCGGCCCCCGAACTCCGGCGGTTGCGCAGGCAATAACCAGCCGTTGTCGAACAACAAACGTTGCCAATCTCTGGCCCATTGCGGCATGTGGGAGACCGATTGCGGGCGTTCGAGAGTTTGCGACTCACTCGGCAGGTTGGCGTCGAGGAACGCCGAGAACTCTGCCCGGAAGCGCTCCACGTCGTCGTCAAAAGTCAGCTGCACGGTACTCCTTCGCGATAACCGCACGATGCTCCGCTGCGCCGCCGAGTAACAGCTCCCCCGCTCTCGCTCGCTTGACCGCGAACTGCAGGTCGTTCTCCCACGTCAGGCCCATGGCGCCGAAACACTGCATTCCGTGCCTGACAACGTGCGACTGCGCCTCCCCCGCAGCGGCTTTCGCCATGACGGAAGCCAATCGCCGCCTCGGATCGTCGGTCGCGATCGTCAGCGCGGCAAAATAGCTCAGCGCTCGCGCTCGTTCGATCGCCACATGCATATCAGCGGCCTTGTGTTGAATCGCCTGGAAGGATCCGATCGCCACTCCGAACTGATGGCGCTCCTTCACGTGCAGGAGCACCATCTCGAGTATCCGCCGACAGGCACCGACCGTATGTATAGCCATGCCGGTGAGAGCGATGTGCCGGGCACGTTCAGCGTCAGCGACGATGCGGTCTACCTCGCCAACGCGTACTCCATCGAATAGCAGATCAGCCACGTGGAGAACGGGGTCGAAGACAGCGACGCGACGAGCTGACACCCGGTCCCCGTCGACCACGAACACTCCGGCGTCGGTGACGACCGCAAGACGTTGACCCCGGTCCCCGTCGAGGACGAAGCGTGCGGCACCGTCAAGCACCCAGCCATTGCCGTCACGGTGCGCAGTCACGCCCGTGTAGACCGCAGCACCTGACTGCTTCGGGTCAAATTCATCGCCGATTAGGGGCGCGAATTGAGTGGTGGTGGCCAGGAACGGAGTCGGGTCGCTTGCCCGCCCGAGTTCTTCGAGCACCATCGCGAGCTCCAAGAAGCTTTCGGCAGTGAAAAGCTCCGTCCAGCCTTCGTCGCGGTACCACTGCCAAAGTCCGTCAGCGTCAGCACCGCCATCCGCAATCGCCCTGACCAAGGATGCGGGACACTGCTTCGCCACCGCCCGTTGGACCGTCTCGCGCCAAAGACGCTGGTCATCGTCGAGCTCGAGAAGCACTCCGGTCCCATCTACGTCGAAGGTTAGGGGCGCGAATAACGTTCTCTAAACGTGAAAGTCAATGTTGACGTATCTTGACAATAATCATGGTCGGATAGGAACATCCTTGCTTGACCATTCTGGCGCATCATGAGATCCGAAAGGCGGCAATTGCGATTTTGACCGCTGCCACGTCGGGGAGTTATAGCCAGTCGCATGCCCCATTTGCTTGCGGCCACAGAGCCACTGCGCCAACTCGGCCGTCCGGCCGGCCCAGGTCGATAACAGGACACCCACGTCGGCACGACGTCAACCGCTGAAGCAGGAGATCAACGTGGCCAGTGAGCCAGACCCCAAGTCCTCGCAAGTCGAACTCGACCTATCCGACGTCGACCACCGCGTAGGTAAACCGGTCGGCGGTGGCCAACTGTGGGACCCGTGCAGCTCCTCGGACATTCGCCGTTGGGTGATGGCGATGGACTACCCCAATCCCCTCCACTGGGATGAGCGGTTCGCCCGCGAATCCAAGTTCGGCGGACTGATCGCGCCACAGTCCATCCCCGTCGCCCTCGATTATGGCCACGGGGCCGCGCCCGCGTGTGTCGGGCACATCCCGAACAGCCATCTCATCTTCGGCGGGGAAGAGTGGTGGTTCTACGGCTGCCCGGTCCGGCCGGGAGACAAGCTGTATCAGACTCGGCGATTCCACGACTACAAGGTGGTCGACACCAAATTCGCTGGACCTACGATGTTTTCGCGCGGTGATACGACCCACAGGAATCAGTACGGTGCCCTCGTGGCACGGGAACGGTCGACCGCGATCCGCTACCTCTACGACGAGGCAAAGAAGCGGGGCATGTACGAAAACCAACTGGGCGAGATCAAGAAATGGACACAGCTGGAACTGGAGGGAATCGAACGGCTTCGTCGTGAGTGGTTGGAGTCGAATCGCCTTGGCATCTCACCGCATTTCGACGAGGTGAAAGTTGGCGATACCCTGCCCCGTCGTGTGATCGGCCCCCACACTATCGCCACATTCACAACGGAATACCGCGCGTTTGTTTTCAACATCTGGGGCAGCTTCGAATGGGTAGCACCGCCCGGTGTCGAAGACCCATGGGTCTATCAAGATCCAGGCTGGGGCAAGGATTTCGCGTTCGACGAAGAGGACGCGTTCATCGACCCACGCAAGCGTGACGGACTTTATCTGGGACCTTCGCGAGGCCACATCGACGCAGATCGCGCCAGCGAGGTCGGCATGGCACGCGCATACGGCTACGGCGCGACGATGGGTGCGTGGTGCACCGACTACCTTGCGTATTGGGCTGGCCACGACGGAATGGTGCGTCACAGCAAGGCCGATTTCCGCGGACCCGCATTCGAAGGTGATGTCACCTATTTCGACGCCGAAATCATTGGCAAGGAAGCAGATTCCCCCTGGGGAGTACCGCTGGTTCAGGTGCGGCTGCGGCTGACCAACCAGAACGGCGAGGAGCTCGTCAAGTGCACAGCCGAGGTTGAGCTGCCGTTCTAACAGGGCCGCAAACATGACTTCGACTGCAGGACAAGAGCTGTCAATTGTTTCTGGCCCGCCGTTGAGTGACGAACCGGGACTTGGCTCGCTCACCTTGCCAGGATTCCTGCGCGAGGTGACATCGCTGTATGCCGACCGAGAAGCTCTGGTATTCCGCACGGCTGCAGAGGATGTCCGTTGGACGTACTCCGAATTGTGGGAGAATGCCGTCGATGTGGCTTGCGCGTTGCGCGCGATCGGCATCGGCAAGGACGCCAGGGTTGGCGTTCTGATGACCAACCGTCCCGAGTGGATTTCGGCATTCTTCGGCATCTCGCTCGCTGGCGGAGTAGCCGTCGCGTTGAGCACATTCTCGACCCCAGAGGAGCTCGAGTATCTGCTCCAGGCATCAAGCATTGCAGTGCTGCTCTTCGAGCGCACGGTGCTCAAGACGGACTTCACTTCCGTACTCTCCCAACTCGTACCGGAGATCGAAACGACACCTCCGGGCGCGCTGGAATCCGATCGATTTCCCTTCCTCCGCTATCTCGCAACGGTCGGCGACGCGTCGGCCGGCGTCGATTCGTGGGACGCCTTCCTCGCCCGAGGACGCGGCGAACCTCACGAGGTGATACTCGCGACCGCCGCGGCGGTGTTGCCCAGTGATACCGGAGCCTTGTTCTTTTCCTCGGGTTCCACCAGTAAGCCCAAAGGCATCCTGAGCGCACACCGCGGCATCGCTATTCAAATGTGGCGCTTCCGACGGGTGTGCGAGTTTGGGCCCGACGATTACCTGCGTTGTTGGTCGGCCAACGGCTACTTCTGGTCCGGGAACTTCGTGATGTCGCTGGGCGCCACCTTGGCAGCCGGCGGATGCCTCGTTCTGCAGCCGACGTTCGCTCCGACTGAGGCGCTCGAATTGATGGCTGCAGAGCGAGTGAACTACCCATTTGCCTGGCCGCATCAGTGGGCTCAGATCGAAGCCGCACCCAACTGGCTCACCGTCGATCTGAGCAGCATGCGATTCGCAGACGTCAAAACGCCGATCGCCCGTCACCCTACCGTCTCCGCCGAATGGCATCTGCCTGATCATGCCTACGGCAACACTGAAACTTTCACGATTTCAACGATTTTCCCGTTGAACACCCCGCCTGAGGTACACGCTAACAGCTGGGGAGTTCCCTTGCCGGGCGTGACGATCAAGATCGTCGACCCGGTCACACGCTGCGTCGTTCCGCGGGGCACAAGCGGTGAGATCTGCGTCAAGGGGCCCACCCTCATGCTTGGCTACATCGGCACACCGCTGGCCGAAACGCTAGACGAGGAAGGGTTTTTCCCCACCGGCGATGATGGCTATCTCGACGAGCTTGGGCGGCTGTTCTGGAACGGCAGGTTGACGGACATCATCAAGACCGGCGGCGCGAACGTGTCACCGCTCGAAGTCGACGAAGCCCTCACGGCGCATCAGAATGTCAAGGTCGCCAAGACGATCGGTCTCCCCCATGAGACGTTGGGTGAGGTTGTGGTCGCCTGCGTTGTCCCCCGCGATGGCGCTCACGCTCAAGCAGAAGAGATCCAGGGATACCTGCGGCAACGCTTGGCGAGCTATAAGGTGCCACGCCACGTACTGTTCTTCGCTGACGACGACCTCAAGTTGACCGGCAGCGACAAAATCAGGTCCGACGAGCTTCGTGAATTGGCCGCGAGACGACTGCGGTCCCAGATCGTTTAACTGTTCGAAAGCTAAGTGGGACATCACCTCTCGGAGGAAGTCGGGGCTGACCCTGTCTCCCGAGGTGCGAGCGCCTGACGACACCAAGCCCACACCGCATCTTCGGTCAGATTCGCACCGTCCATCCCTTGGTGGAGGGCGTTGAACTGGCCGAAAGACGTCATTGTGTAACCCAACATCGAGGTCAGCTGCGGCAGCGTGAGATCGTTTCGGATCAATCCCGACTCTGAACATGCGGTCAAGATCTCCGTCAACAGCTTTCGGTGCGGCTCCCAAACTTTGGCGAAGGCCTCCGGATGTTCCACTTCCAAGCTCAAGTTGTAGAGAAGAACTAGACGGCCACCAACTTCCTGCGATGAGCCCGGGCGTGAAAGCACCCCCCGACACCATGCCTCTAGCTGTCCCATCGGGTCTTCTGCAGCCTCGACCTTTTCCCTGATCGCCGCTGTGAATTGCGCGGTCACATCTTCATACAGCGCTAGCAGCAGCTCGTCTTTGCTTGAGAAATGTTGATAGAACGTCCTTACGCTCAGATTTGCGCGCTCAGCCAGCGTCTGCAGCGTGAAATTCGCCTGGCCGGACTCTTGGACGAGCTCGAGTGCCGTTGCCATGAATTGAGTGCTTCGAGCGACCGCAAGCGCGCGCGCCTCGCCCAGGCGACGCTCTACGGCGCGCTCCTGCCATGAGCGAGTGACTTCGCTATTTCCGTCTGCCATGTTCTCCGGTGCTTTGCCTATTTTCATTGCCCACCGTCCGCGAGCCCGATGGTGATTCCGCAGTTTTCTGACTCAGTGCAGGCGTCGGAACCCGCCGAGGGAGTGACGGCGTCGAACCGACATGACACGACGATATCGACTGAGCCGCTGTCTGCTTGATTCGCCAGCCTCCATCCGATTCACACGCACTTGGCCCCGCTGTTCGCCCTCCATCAGCCGAGAATGCCACTCTCAAATAACAAGTAGATCATTCTTGAAATAAAATATTGAGCATTGACAATCATAGCCCATAGCCATTAGCAGCATCTGGTAAGGTTCATGATCAACATGGTCGTACGCCTCCCGTATCCCGTCCTGCGTAAGTCCGGCGCGCTCCGAGCGTTCGATCGTGTCGAAATGGACGAACAGTGAGGGTCACCGTCGACGACGACCGTTGCGCCGGCCATGGCATGTGCGTCACGTTATGCCCTGCGGTGTTCGAAATGTCCGAGGACGGCTGGGCCATCGCAATACAAGACGACGTGCCAACCGACTGCGAAGACGTTGTACGCGAAGCAATCCACAGCTGTCCCGAACGTGCGATCCGCGAAATTGACTGCGGCAATTAGGAGGTTTGGTCCATGGGCGAAGTAGCGGCGTTCGAAGCCCTCGTCGCGCGACAGGTCGACGACGGCATCCGCGCGGCGATTGAGACGCTCGACGGCTCCGAGTTGCCTCCCGGCGAGGTCACCATCCGAGTGCACTACTCCAGCGCGAACTACAAGGACGCGTTGGCACTGACGCCGAACTCGGGCGTCGTGCGCACCTACCCGGTCGTGCCCGGTATCGACCTCACCGGCGAGGTAGTGTCATCGGACTCCGACGAATTCAGCGTCGGGGAACTAGTTTTGGCGCATGGCTACCAGATCGGCACAGGTAGTCACGGCGGCTACGCGGAGTATGCGCGGGTGCCGGCAGACTGGGTAGTCAAACTCGGCGCGTTGACACCACGCGAGGGTGCCGCCATTGGCACAGCGGGTTTCACCGCAGCAATGAGCGTGAAAGCCCTTCAGCGGCACGGCATCAATCCCGAGGACGGACCGATTGTGGTTACCGGCGCAACGGGCGGGGTGGGATCCATCAGTGTCGACCTGCTCGCAGCCGCGGGCTATCACGTGGTGGCATCTACAGGTAAGCCCGATGCGGCTGATCGGCTGCGAGAACTCGGTGCGGCCGAAGTCATCGGAAGACTCCCGGAGGATCCCGACGCCAAGCCACGACCGCTCGGCAAGAGCCGCTGGGCCGGAGCCGTCGACTGCGTCGGCGGGCCGACACTGGCCCATCTGCTCAGCACGATGAACTATGGCGCTGCCGTGGCGGCCAGCGGACTCACCGGTGGTGCCGGACTTCAGACCACCGTCATGCCGTTCATCCTGCGCGGTGTGGCGCTCCTCGGCATCGACTCGGTGCTCCTGCCTATCGGCCCGCGCCGCGCACTGTGGGAAGAGCTAGGGAATTCACTGAAGCCACAACATCTTTCGGATGTCGCACACGACGTCGATGTCAAGGACGTCGTAGAGCTACTCGACAAGGTCCGAGCCGGAGAGCATTCCGGCCGCGCCGTGATACGAGTCGCGGGCGGCTTCTAGACGCTTTTAGACACAAGCCCACGACGCCTGCTCGCCGGCCGCAATATTCGAGGAGTAACAATCCATGGGCACTGAGCTGAATGGAACTGTCCTTGTCACTGGCGCCTTCGGCCTGGTGGGTTCGGCAACCGTTCGGAGACTTGCCCACCTTGGCCGCCGCGTGGTGGCGACGGACCTCGATACGCCCGCCAACCGGAAGGCGGCTGCAAAACTACCGCGCGGCGTCGAGTACCGGTGGGCCGACCTCACCGATTCCGAGCAGGTGCAACGTCTCGTGTCCGAGGTCGCCCCGGACGCGATCATCCATCTCGCGGCGATCATCGCACCGGCGATCTACCCGATTCCCAAAGTCGCGCGACGGGTGAACGTGGACGCGACTGCAAGTCTGGTTCGCATCGCCGAGGGGCAACAGAAGCCACCGCGATTCGTCCACGCGTCGAGCATCACCGTGATGGGACCCCGTAACCCGCACCGCACGACCCCTCCTCTGAAGGCAGAGGACCCGATGCGGCCCTATGACGTCTACAGCGGACAGAAGTCTGAGGGCGAGCAGATTGTGCGGGACTCGACGCTGGATTGGGTGGTCTTGCGTCTGGGGGCCGTGGTCGGCCCGGACCTGGGGGCACTACCGGTCAGCGCCGATATGGCGTACCTGCAAGCCGTAGTACCCAGTGACGGTCGGGTGCAGACAGTCGATGTTCGCGACGTCGCCTGGGCGATGGCCGAAGCGACCACCGCCGACGTCGCTCGCGAGATCCTACTGATCGGCGGCGACGACACCCACCGATTGACCTACGGCGAGGTCACCGCAGGCCTCGTCGCGGCTTTGGGTCTACCGGGCGCCATGCCACCGGGCCGGCCCGGGGATCCGAACAGTGACGTCGATTGGTTCGTCACCGACTGGATGGACACCACCCGCGCCCAAGAGGCGTTGCGATTCCAGAACCACTCGTGGCCCGATCTGCGGGCCGAATTGTCGAGGAAGTACCGCTTTTTGCGCTACCCAGGCCCGCTCCTCGGCCCCGTTGTGCGAACGGTCATGGCGCGCCGGTCGCCGTATCGGAACGCGCCCGGTCAGTACGCCGACCCGTGGGGGAAAGTACGTGCCAAATTGGGCGAGCCGTTATGGGATCGGCCCAAAGAGGTTCCAACGACGTAGGTTTCGCACCAAGCCCACTGCAGTCGCCCGGGTGAACCAGAACTGCATGGGGTGAGAAAGGATTTTCATGCGAGTGCCTCGTGCTGTCGCACGGTTCCATCGCCGTGTCACTAATCCGTAGTTCCCCCTGGTTTGGTGATGAGTGTGCCGTGACCTGGGGTTTTGTGTTGTCTGCATGACTACTTGTAGCCCAGGCGGTGGGTGAGGCCGAGTAGTTCGAAGGCGTGGTGTTGTAGTGCGGTGGGGGTGGTGAATTTGGTGAACGTGGGCATGTCGTCGGCGGGCTGGATGTGGCTGGCGCAGATGGTGGCTAGGTCGGCGAGCAGGCTGGTGAAGCTGTGCACCGGGGTGTCGTCGGTGGTGCGTTTGCGGGAGGCTTTGGCTAGGGCGGCATCGGAACGTTGAGCGGGGCAACAGGGTTGGTGCGTTTGGCGGCGGCTGCGGGTTTGTCGTGGTCGCGAAACAGCAGGGGGGCCAGGGCTTGTTTCATGTGCCAGCTGATGTAGTAGGACAGCATGCGTAGGAACATGTGGGCGCGGACCCGGTCGGCGAGGTGGTGGCGGATGGGTCGCACGTCAAGTTCACTGTTGAGGGTCCGGAAGAAGCGTTCGACGTCTTCGAGTCCCTTGTAGCGCAACACCACATCGTCACGGCCCAGGGCGGATTTGGGCAGGTTGGTACGCAGCACGTAGATGCCGTCGAGGGCGGCTTCGGCGGCGATGGCGTCTTCGTTGCGGGTGAAGGTGAATGAGTTGTCGGTGATGGTGATGTGGAAGTGTTTGGCCATCTTGTAGTGGTTGATCACCTTGCCTACCCGTAGCGCGATATCGTCTTTGCCGCGCAAGGGTCGGCGGGTTCGGGTGGTGGCGTCGGTAATGGCGGTGAGTTGTTTTCGGTGGCGGCCAACAGGTCTTGGCGTTTTGGGTGCGCTTTTGAGCTAGAGCGGGTTGTGGCAGCAGACCAGGCGTTCGCCGGGATAGTCCGGGGAGTTGATCTCAGCGAGGTCGTGTTCGTCGAACAAGCTCAGCTGCAGGGCGTCGGCTTGCACAAGGGCCTTGATCTGCGGGCGCGCAGCGCGGTGATCCAGTCCAGACCGGCAGGGCGTAGTTCCTCGGTGATGCGCGCGCTGGTGATCATGCCGCGATCGCCGACAAGGGCCACCCGCGACAGTCCGAACCGGTTTTCAGCTTATTGATTTGGGCGGTCAACGTTTTCGGGTCAGCGGTGTTGCCGTCGAACACTTCGATGGCAACCGGTATCCCGGCGGTGGTGGCCAGCAGCCCGTAGACGATCTGCAAACGTCCTTTGACCCCGTCACGGGCGTGTCCGATCTTGCCCAGGGGGCAGGTGCGGCCCTCAAAGGCCGCCGAGGACACGTCGTAGAGCACTAGGGTGCCATCGTTCAGATGCCGGGCGGCCAGCGCGGTTTCGATGGCATCTTTGCGGGCCAGCGCCCAGTCCATCGCCGCGTACAGGTCGTCCTCATCGGCCCCACTGACCCCCAGCACCTCGCCCAGTGAGCTGGTGGCGGTCTGGGTGCGCAAACCGCGTGCGGTGGCCAGCTTGGATTCCGGGGCGATGACCTGGGCTACCAGCATCGCGGTGACCAGGTCGCGCCGCCGCGATGGTGTCGCGTCGATGAGATCTTCGACGCCCAGGGTCCGGCGGTGCCCAGCACTGCGGCCACGTGCCCATGGGGCAGGCTGCGGGAGACCTCAAACGACTCGGCCAGATCCCGCGTGGCGGCAGGCCTTTGAGGGCACGCTGTAGCTTTTCCACCTTGCGCTCGGGCCAGTGTGACAAGTTGGCCAGGGTGCGTGTTTTGACTTTGCCGTTGTCGCGGTAGGACTCCCGCAACAGCACCGCTGGCGGTGACCCACGGTTGGGAACCCGAGTCACGTACATGATTACTTTATATCAACTTATCCGCGCTATATCTACGATATGCCAAGTTAACACGCCGAGCAATGCCATGATAATACATGACTACATTAGTACGCCCGCATGAACGCCAAACACCTGCTCACGAACAACATCGGGGATTCAGAACCCACTCAGCGGGGGGAACTACGGACTAATCCTGTGGCTCGCTCGCTCACACCGTGGCTTCCGTGCCTCGGGACACTCGAACACACCGGCCGCAAGTCAGGCAGGCGCTATCGAACGCCCCTTTTGGTTTTCAAGACCCGGGACGGCTTCGTCATTCTCGTCGGCTACGGGCCTGAAACGGACTGGCTCAAAAACGTATTGGCCGGCGGACCGACCGTACTGCACAAGTGGGGCAAAGCCCTCGCGTTGGGCAACCCGCGCATCGTCAGCAAGGCTGAGGCCGCGCCCCTTGTCCTGCCGGCACCCCGAATTTTCTATCGTCTGTTTCCCTACAACGAAGCAGCGTTGGTGTTGACGCGAACCGACTGAACGGACTGATTCATTCACTGGTTGCGCGATGACGCAGAACCGCAGTTACAAGGGAACTCGCGGGTGCGGTGTCGATGAACTCAGCCGGTATCGGGCGGCCGAGTCGGGCCATCTCGGTGCGACTGTCGAGGGAGTCGGTGACCCAGCCGTGGTTCGTTAGCCAGGACGCTGTATCGGTAGCGTCTTCGTGTTTGATGAACGCCGTCACGTCGACGTCGACACCTAGCGCGTCGTCAATGTTTGCGGCTTCCTCTCGCCATCGCTCCAGACGTTCTGCACCGAGGTGAGTCGTTGCGTGGTGATAGACCTCTGCCGCCAGCCGACTGCCGTTCGCACTCAATTGAGTTACCGTTCGGAAAAGTCGGTCGTGCTCGGAAGATGACAGGTAGGGAAGAAGTCCCTCGATGAGCCAGGCGGTTGGCACCGACTCGTCCCATCCGGCTTCCGTCAACGCGATGGGCCACTCCTCTTTGCGCAGATCCACAGCCACTGGATGAATCTCGGCTATTGGCGTTATGCCGTGAGCGCCGAGAGTCGATTGCTTGAACTCCTGTATGGCCGGCTGGTCGATCTCGTAGACATGGACACCGGACAGACATGACAACCTGTATGCCCGAGCGTCCAACCCAGAGGCCAATATCACCAGTTGTCCGATCCCGTCGTCTGTCGCAGACGCGCAGAACTCGTCGAAGAACACGGTGCGGGTTGCCACGTATTCTCGGCCGATGATTGCGGCGCGTCGTCCAAGCTCATTATCGGGGCCCATCCACGACAGATCGCCCCGCGCCATGGAATTCCATCCCGGATCGTTCACGGCCGCAACCAGAATCGCGGCGAACTCGTCGCGGACTAGCGGTTGTGGTTGTGCAGTCTCAGCAGCCCGCTGGGCAGCAACAGCGAGTGCGGTTGCTCCGAGATTCGTTGTTATATCCCAGCTTTGGGAAGTACTGTCGCTCATCGGTCATGTCGCAGACGCGGAGGGAACCAGCGCGCTGATGTCATCACCTTGAAGGAGTTTAATCGTCAGATCGAGACGGAAGCGGTCCGCCTATCCCAGTTTGTGGATGTCAGATCTGCGCGTGGTTGGGTGGGGGCACGTCGGCCAGTTCCCAGGCTCCGATGTGGTGGTATTTCCAATCGACCGGGTCGTGCACGCTGTGGGTCCGCGCGTTGCGCCAGTGTCGGTCGAGTGCGAATCGCCGGTCGGTGCCGCTGGCCCCGGTCAGGGTGAACAGTTGGCTGGCGACGTCCACGGCGGTGTCGCTGGCAAAAGTCTTGGCTTGGGCGACCGCGATCGATCCGCGTGCCGCGGCTTCGGGGTTGGCGGGGTCGAGCCCGAGTTCGTCGAGCACCCCGGCGGCCCAACGCAGCAGCTCAACCGCGGCACGAGTTTGCGTGGCCAGTCGGCCGAAACGCCACCGGGTGTGCGGATCGTCGGCGGCGGTGCTGACCTGCCCGGCCCGGACCGCCTCGAAGAACGGTCTACTGCGGGTGCGCACGAACTCGCGGGCATCGGCCAACGCACCCTGTGCGATCCCCGCCTCGATGGCCGCATGAACGAGTTGGGCGCGCGCCCCGAGCAGTTGCGGACGGGTGAACACCGACCAGTACGGCAACACCAGGGTGTCCTCGACGCGGACACCGTCGAAGGTGGTGGTCCCGCTGACGGTGGCGCGTTGTCCCATCGCCGCCCAGTCCTCGTCGATGAACACACCGGGAGCGTCGCGTTCGACGAACGCGAGCACGACGCGGTCATCGGGGTCCAGTGCGCTGGCTGCCAGCCATCGGGAGGTGATCGCGCCGGTGCAGTAGTACTTGGTGCCTTCCAGTCGCCATCCGGTGGTATCGGGAATGAGGCGGGTTTTGAGGTCTTGGGCGTGGTGGCCACCGCGCTCGGCGAGCACGGGGCCGATCCGTCCACCCGAAACCACTGCGGGCAGGATGCGTTCACGCTGCTCGGGTGTGCCGATGAGCCCGAGGATATCGACGGCGAGATAGTGGCCCTGGGGAATTTGGGCCAATGCCGGGTCGGCGGCGGCGATGATCCGGGTCACCTCGGCCAGGGTGCGGGGCCCCAGCCCGGCACCGCCATCGGTCACCGGCACCGTGACTGCGGGCAGGCCGGAGCTGTCGAAGGCGGCCAACTCGGTGTACGGCACCGCCCCGGCCTGGTCCCGCTGCGCCGCGCCCGCTCGTATGGTGGCGGCGAAAGCTTCGGCGGCGGCGACGGCATCGGCGTGAGCGCCCGATGGCGACGACCCGGCCGTCATCGAACCGCGGCGGTATCGACGGTTTCTAGGGCTTCGGCGGCTTCGAGTTCCCGCACGAGCGGCAGCACGGTGCGGCCGAACGCCTCGACTTCCTCCTGGAAATGCAGAAAGCCGGCCAAGATCAAGTCGACACCGAGCTTGCGGTAGGCCACGATGCGTTCGGCGACCTGTTCGGCGGTCCCGATCAGCTGGGTGCGGAACCCGTCGTTGTATTGGACCAGGTCCTCGAAGCTGGAGTTGGCCCACATCCCTCGCTTGTCCGAGGTCGACGCCCCGGCCTGTTTCACTGCGGCGCCGAAGTCCCGGACAGCGGGCGTGTCGGCTTTGGCAATGATTTCGCGTAGGACCTGGCGTGCCTCGGCCTCGGTGTCGCGGACGATGACGAATCCGTTCAAGCCGAATTTTGGACGCTTGCTGCGGCCAGCGGCGGCGGCAATGCGTTCCAGATCGTGTAATTGCTCGCTGACCCCGTCGAAGTCGTTGCCGTTGGAGAAGTACCAGTCCGAATAACGCCCACCGTTGTCGCGCGCCGCAGTGGAATTCCCGCCCTGGAAGATTTCCGGGTGTGCCCGTCCTGGCACGGGCAGAGGCTTGGGTTGCAGGCTGAAGTCGCGGATGCGGTAGAAGTCGCCGGCCAGATTGGCGCGGTCCTGTGTCCAGATCGCCCTGAGCGCCTGAATGAATTCGGCGCTGCGCCGGTAGCGCTCATCGTGTTCTAGCCACGGCTCGCCGAGCTTGATGAACTCGTCTTTGAGCCAGCCGCTGACCACGTTGACGGCGATCCGCCCGCCGGACAGGTGATCGGCGGTGGCCACCCATTTGGCCAGCACCCCTGGATGCCAGAGCCCTGGATGCACGGCGGCGATCACCTTGAGCCGCTGCGTGGCCAGCAACAGCGCCAGGCTGAAACTGGTTGACTCGTGCTGGTATTCGGCACTGTAACTCGCGGTGTAGCGGACCTGGGTCAGCGCATACTCGAAGCCGGCCTCTTCGGCCAACCGGGCCAGCGCGACGTTGTACTCGTAACTCCAGTCGGTGCGCTGCTCGATGGTCGAAGTCACCAGGCCGCCGCTGACGTTGGGCACCCAGTAGGCGAACCGAAGGGGGGCGCTGGGTCCGGTGTTCACTCTGCTATACCTCCGAAGTTGCGGTGAGCAGTCCACGCTCGGCGAGGATGGGCACAACGCCCTCGCCAAAGGCGTAGGCCTCTTCCAGATGCGGGTAGCCGGACAGGATGAATTCGTCTAAGCCCAGCTCGTGATATTCGGCGATGCGGTCGGCGACCTCCTCGTGGCTGCCGACCAGAGCCGTGCCGGCACCACCGCGAACCAACCCGACACCGGCCCACAGGTTGGGCGAGACCTCCAAGTTGTCGATGCGGCCACCATGCAGTTCCGTCATCCGCCGCTGGCCTTCCGATTGCGAGCTACGCTGCACCTCCTGGGCGCGGCGGATCTGCTCGGGATCGAGCCCCGCCAACAGCCGATCAGCCTGAGCCCACGCCTCGGCCGCGGTGGGCCGACTGATGACATGCAGCCGGATTCCGAACCGCAACTCGCCCGCCGCAGCACGCCCCGCACCCAGATCCTTGACCCGCTTGCGCACCGCATCGAGTTTCTCCACCACTTGTGCCGGCGGCTCACCCCAGGTCAGGTAGACGTCGGCGTGCTCGGCGGCCACATCCAGTGCAGCCGACGATGAGCCGCCCAGGTAGATCTCCGGCCAGGTCGCGGCCGGCACGATCGTCGCATCCTCCACGAACAGGTGCTTCCCGGCATACGTGACGCGTTGCCCAGACCACAGGCGGCGGAAGACCGTCAAGAACTCGGCAGCCCGCTCATAGCGCTCGTTCTTGCCGAGGTCGTCGCCGAACCGGCGCTGCTCAGCGTCGTCGCCGCCGGTAACGACGTTGAGCAGCAACCGATTCCCAGAGATCCGCTGGTACGTCGCCGCCGCCTGGGCAACCAGGGTGGGCGCCTGCAGTCCAGGTCTGAACGCCACCAGATACTTGAACCGCCGCGTGCGCTGGGTCAGTGCCGCGGTCAGCACCCATGCGTCTTCACACCAGCTGCTCGTCGGGGTCAGCGCCCCGGTGAATCCCAGCTGTTCGGCAGCGCTGGCTACCAGCGCCATGTAGTCGAGGTCTGGGGCGCGATCGGTGCCATAGGAGTCGACGCGGCTGCCCTCCGCGCCGACGGCGTTGCCCAGGCTCAAGTCGGTGCGCGAATCACCGTTGGTGGGCAGAAACCAGTGCAGGGTGATGCCCATGCCTCAGCGGTA
The DNA here is from genome assembly GCF_010723575.1 of Mycobacterium bourgelatii. Classification (NCBI taxonomy): domain Bacteria; kingdom Bacillati; phylum Actinomycetota; class Actinomycetes; order Mycobacteriales; family Mycobacteriaceae; genus Mycobacterium; species Mycobacterium bourgelatii. Next base: position 2,759,188 of record NZ_BLKZ01000001.1, on the reverse strand, counting down.
CAGCGAGAACTCGGGGTGGCGGTGGTTGAGCACCCAGTCCCCTACTTCGCGGGCTTTGTAGGCCACCGGGTCGTGCAGGGTGTGGGTGCGCAAGTTGCGCCAATGCCGGTCGAATCCGTAGGCACTGGTGGTGGCCCGGGCACCCTGAATCTCAAACAGACGGCTCGCGGCTTCCAGGCTGACCTTGGTAGACAGGTACTTGGCCTCGTAGACCGCGATGGCGGCTTCCGCACGCTGGTCCTCGGTCAACGACGGACCGAAGTCCACGGCCGCCTGCAACGCGTCCCCAGCCCGGTCGGCCAGCAGCGCCGCGGCGCGCACCTCGCTGACCAATTCGCCCACGGTGTGCAAGATGTACGGGTCATCGGTGGCGCGTTCGACGCCCGAGCTTTCCCACGGTGAGGCGTATGCGCGCGTCCAGTCCAACGCCTCGGCGAGCGCGCCCTCGGCCGTGCCGACATAGAAGTTGACGAACGCCAGCTGCCAATGCGGGGTGATCAGCGTTTGATACGGGGTCAAGGTGTTACCGATGAACGGCTCCTCGCCGAGCACCTCGTGATGTTCGATGCGGGCATCGGTAACTCGCACCCCGCCAGAATCGGTGAGCCGCTGCCCGATGTTGTCCCAGTCGTCAAGGAAGGTGAATCCCTGACGTCCGCCGCGCACATCAAGCGACAAAAACACCAGTTCACCCTCCAGCGCGGCCGTCACCGAGAGCTGATCTCCGGTGCTGGCGCCGCTGGCGAAGCTGCGGTAGCCATTGAGGCGGAATCCGTCGCCATCGCGGGTCAGGACCAGGGCTGAGCCGCCGCGGGGATTCTGGATTCCTCCCCAGAACAGCTTTTCGCTCGCGTTGCGCCGGGATTGGGCATCGGCTTGGGCCGGAGTGCCGAACAACCCGGCCACCCGGGTCTGGGCGTAGTGGTAGCCGATCAGGTGCGCGATCGAGGTGTCACCCCGCGCAATCCGCCGAATGATCTGCGCCGCCTGAGCGAAGTTGAGCCCCGAGCCACCGTATTCGACCGGCTCCTGGACCTGAAGGAGGTCGTTTTGGCGCAGCAACTCGATTTCCGCGCGTGGAGTCGCATTGGCCTTGTCGCGTTCGGCGGCGGTCCGTCGCAGCTCGTCGGCGACGCGATCAGCCGTGTCCAGCAACTTGCTGAAGGCCTCAGGGGAGGCAGGGGTGGCCGTGACAGGGGCGGTGGCAGTGGCGGTGACAGACATGCGTTGATCCAAAGCCGAGTTCGGGGCACGGGACAAAACGCGGCGGTCATGTTTGCGTTGCGGCTTCCCGCGCTGAGCACCGAAATCAGCCTCTTCGGCCAATAAAATCTACGTCGATTTAAACCGCGAAGTTTTGGCCTCTTCGCCTGCGCCGCTGGTTCAAACGCCGCGCCGCCGGACGGCCTTCGTGCGGAGGAGCGTGGCACCCGTTGGTGCAAAAGGACTTTCGCCAACAGGCGGACTATCGTGTTCTCTCGTCGGTTGCTGGTTGGGTGCATCGGGGTGGAGGCAGCGTTGGTTGGGAGCGAGGATCCATCCTCGTTGAGTGCTAAAGCAGAGGCGCCCAGAGATTCGCCGCGCAAGAAGCTGCATTCGAAAGAATTCTGCGCGAGATTCACGGCGTCGCGGTTTTACGCCGCGGCGTCCATCGGACCGAACCCGTTCGAAGGACGAACCGAGATCGAAGCGATTGGCCATCGTGCATAGACGCGCAGGACGTTCAGTCGCGCGCTTAGCGTGTGGTCCCAAAGTGGTCCCCAAATCGCTCTGGTGTCGATCGCAACGACGACACGAGAGACACCCACCCCGCTGCCGCGCACCAAGACTGGCCCCCATTGCTGTCAGTTTCGATGTCCATGCGGGTACTGAAACCGGTGTCGTCGCCCGATCCGCTTCGCGCGCCACGGCGGGGCGTCGCCGGGGTACCGGGTCCGAGTGCATCTCGATCACAGCGATCCAACGATCCGCCGACGGCTGGCCTGCGCTCGAATTGCTTGCGTGACCTTGACGGAAAGGCAATGTACTGCCATTGTGAGTACATGACTTCGATGAAGGACGACCGTTTGCAGTTGCGGGTCGACGCCGCCGCCAAACGGCGACTAGAAGCGGCGGCAAGCGCGGCGCACCTCAGTGTGACGGCGTTCGTGCTCCAAGCCGCTAGCCGTGCCGCCGACGACGTGCTCGCCGAACGACAAACCATCCACCTCTCCCCCAATGCTGCGGTCGCTTTGACCGAAGCGCTCAACCGTCCCGCACAGGTCAACGAGAGGCTCGCAGCAGCATTGCAACGACCGGCGAAGTTCACCTGGCTCGACTGAGGTGCAGTTCCACCGGCCAACATTACTCGACCTGGACAACCACCACCGAAACGAATTCACCTCGGGCGAAACAACATTAGACGAGTGGTTGCGTCGCTACGCCGGCCAGAATCGACGCGGCAACACCGCCGCGGTGTGGGTGATCACCGACGCCAACCACAACGTCGTCTGCTACGCAAGCTTGTCGATGACCTCCGTCGATCGCTCCACCAGTCCCAAAACTCTGAGCAAGGGCGCACCGCGGCAGATTCCCGCGCTGCTGATCGGTCGCCTGGCCACCGAAACCCGCGTAGCCGGACTCGGACTCGGGACCCAGATGGTCAAGCATATCCTGGCCACCGCGGCCGAACTGAACATCAAGGCTGCCTGTCGTGCGGTCGTGGTCACCGCTCTCAACGTCGAGGCATTCCGCTGGTGGCAACGGTTCGGATTCGAACCACTCGATGCCGACGATCCAGCCAACCTGGACCTCTATCTGCTGACCAAAGACATCGCCGAAACACTGGCCATCCTGTAAGAATCCGCTATGGCGCGGTTGAGCTGCATCTTCGCCGACTGATCTTCGAAAGACTCGCCGACATCGTGGCTGAGAACGGCTAGTCAGTCGGGCCGAACTCGAACAACTTCAAGGCGGAGACCAACACTGGGCGAATCATTGACCGCAACCGCAGCATCCGGAACCCCAAAGAACTCCTGGCCACGTTCGTCGGTGATCTCCAACCCCAAAGGACCGTACGCAGATACGCATCTAGGCGACTCGCACCATCCGCCCAGGCATCTTTGTGCCGATATTCCCTGTCTATGTAGTCGCAGTGCATAGCAGAATCCCGTGTGCAACGATTTCAGACGTCTGGCGTGTCCGCCCAGTCCATAACCACGGCTGTCGATGCTTTCGCCACCGCGTTAAACGCCTCGAAAATGACTAGAGCAGAAGGGCTTACACCGCTAACACACGGCAGCGTGAGGTGCTGCCAAGCCTCAAGGGCGTTGTCAGCGAAGTCTGTCGCATCCATCTCTTGTCGACGCGCAGCGCGTGCATAGCGGTTTTCGAAGCGCGCGCTCAGCATCTTTGGACCCATTGGGCAGCAGTGCGTCGAGAAGCTGAAATCCACCAATTCGCGAGGCCGAGGGCATCCAAGGTGAGCGTGTCGAACTGGTCGACATTGCCGGCTTCGCCGCCGTCCCGGACGCGTGCTTCACACCGGAACACCGGACGGGTTGCACTGTCGTCGCCGCATGTTAGCTTTCCGGCGATCGACGTGTTGTTGAGGACGTCCGCGCAGACCGGGTAGAGATGTGGAGGGGCCACGATGCGATTGCTGACCTGGAACATCCAAGGCGGTGGCGGCAGGCGAATCCCGTCAATCGTCGACGAGATTGCACAGTTGCAACCCGATGTCGTCGGCCTCACCGAAGTTACGTTCGGAAACCTGGAAGTCCTCCGCCTCTCTCTGGTCGACCGAGGATTTGAACACATCGCGACCACCTGCTCGGCAGGGAACGCCAAAAGTGTCCTCGTCGCGTCCAAATTGCCCTTCAAGGTCATCGAGGACCCCATCGCCCAAGACCAAGAGCGCTGGCTAGCAATCGAGCTCGACGACTCAAAAATAAGCGTGCTGTGCGTTCACATACCGGGCGGCACCGACAATAAGTTCGGCGCAGATGGCGTTGGAATATCAGGCAAGAAGCGCAAGGAATTGATGTGGGACCAAGTGATTCGGTTCGCCAGACAACGTAGCGGAGGTAAGACAATCCTGTTGGGCGACTTCAACACTGGGCTTCCGGAAGATGCGGAGGGAACACCCTTTGCGCTCTCCGACTATGTGCGGGTGTTACGGCTGGAAAAGTACGTTGACACATGGCGCCACCTCAACCCACACGCACGAGAATTCACTTGGTATACGAAGCGCAAGAACAAGGGCACCGGTGTCTCGGAGGACTACAACGGCTTCCGCCTCGACTACATCTTCGTGTCGCCTGCACTGCGCAACGAAATCGTCGACGTCCGACACGTTCACGAGGTCCGAACGAAAAAGATCTCCGATCACGCGATCGTGCTTGCTGATCTAGCCGTAGTGGCCGGAGCCCACCGCACGGCCGAAACGACTCAGGCCATGAAATCAACGCTGAGCCATGAGCACGCCGGACCTGCAACTTACGGAGGAACTGAGGTCCCCATTCCCGACCCGTCGTTCGACTCTCTCGTCGCAGCGTTGACAAAGGCCCGGATTGCGGCGGGCAATCATGAGTTCATCCGAAGGTTTACCACCGAGATCGGCATCACCTCATACCGGGTTGTCGACAGGCCCGACAAGCCGTGTTGAGGGGGACCCGTTTGATGGTCCAGTCGCTATGCGGCTTGCGGTTGGTGGGTCGTGGTCCACTGTAGGGCGAACTCGGCTGGGGTGAGCCCATTGTGGGCGGAGTGAGGCCGGTTGGCGTTGTAGTCGATTCTCCAATCTTCGATGATGATTTGGGCTTCTTGCAGGGAGTCGAAGCGCCAGGAGTTGAGTAGCTCGTCGCGCAGTCGGCCGTTGAATGACTCGATCCAGGCGTTCTGCCAGGGGGATCCGGGATCGATGAATAGCGAGCCGGTGCCGTTGAAGCGGCACCAGTCGTTGACAGCATGGGCGATGAACTCGGGTCCGTTGTCGAACCGCACGTAGGCCGGTGCCCCATGCATCAGGGCCAGACGGTCAAGGACGTCGACCACGCCGTCGGCGTTGATGGCCCGGTCGACTTCGATCGCCAGGGCTTCGCGGGTGAACTCATCGATTACGTTGAGCATCTTCAACGTTCGTCCGTCGGCGGTGGTGTCGAACTGAAAGTCCATCGCCCAGATCGCATTCGGGCGGATCGGGCACATCGCCCCGACCTGCGCACCGATGCCGGTCAAGCGTTTCTTCCTGCGGCGCTGCGGAACCCGCAGGCCTTCCTCGCGCCACAGGCGGCGGATGCGCTTGTTGTTGACCTTCCAGCCAGCTCGCCGTGCCGCGATCGCAGCACGGCGCCATCCCCAGCGGGGCCGCTGGGTGGAGAACGCGCGTAGCCAGGCCCGCAATTGGGCCTCCTCATCGCTGATCGGTGGTGGTTGTAGACGCATGGTGGAACGGTGGATGCCGACCACCGCGCACGCCCGCCGTTCGGAGACCCCGAACCGCTCGCGCAGCATCGCCGCGGCGCTGCGCTTGCGGTTCGGGGTCAGAAGTTTCCCGACGAGATCTCCTTGAGCATGTCGATGTCAAGGGCCTGGTTGGCGACCAGCTTCTTGAGCCTGGCGTTCTCGGCCTCAAGTTCCTTGAGGCGTTTGGCGTCGCTGGCCTTCATCCCGCCGTACTGGGCGACCCAGCGATGCCAGGTCGACTCGGTGATCTCGAGGTGGCGACACACTTCGCTGAGTTGCTGCCCGGTTCCAAGGAGCTTGTTGCCCTCGGCGAGCTTGCGGATGATCTGATCCGGCGTGTGCCGCCGGCGCTTGTTCGTTGCCATGTCGTCGTCGATTCTTCCTGCCCGAACACTCGGGCATCAGAGTCCCACAACGACTGGACCACTACGACGGGCTCACCTCAGTGTGTCGTCGCATCGAGGCGCGACGGCCAACGCGATCTGCACATTTTCTATGGGTACACAACCGGGTTCACCTCTGAAGAAGAGATCGCCCGGTTGTTTGGTGCTGGGGCGGGCAGCAACGTCAATTCGCCGAAGGGCACCTGGTGGGTGCAACATCCTGTCAATCGGGTCCGCCCCAGCAGCAAGCCCTCCCGCGACGTGCGGCGCGAAGGACGCATATGCGTTTGCGGGATGCAGTTGTCCGTGACCGGCGTTTGCAGCAGCTGCGACTAGCCGGCCCAAACGTCGCAGAAATCCAGTGATACGAACGTGCCCAACGAACTGCGTGACCAATTGACCATCATGGTCGATTTCCGCCCGCCTCTTCACCGGTCCGAGGGGCGGCCGGATCAGCACCGCCAGGCTCCGGGATGCAACCTCCTGGGACCAGGTCGTCGCGAAACTCGGCTACGAGCAGCTCAAGCGCCACAGTTTGCGGGCACACAGGGCTGACGTGGATCGCCGACGCGGGTGTGCCCGTGCATGTTCTCCGCAAGATAGCCGGCCACGCTGACCCGAGCACGACGCAGCGTTACCTACACCCCGATCGCCAGTCTGTTGCGAGTGCCGGTGACCTACTGTCGAAGCACTTGTGGTCCCAAAATGGTCCCAAGCTCCGCGTCGTCTGATCCACCACTCCGGACATCGCAGCAGCTCGGAGGCTATTTCCTTCTGTCGGGCTGACAGGATTTGAACCTGCGACCACTTGACCCCCAGTCAAAATATTAGCGTTTTCATATGTTTCCGCTAGTTCATCTGTGCAGGTCAGCGGGGGTACGTTCACGTCGGCACTGGTCAGAAACCCGCCCAGTCGCGAGCCAATTGGCATACGAATTGGCATACGTACCCCTACCCCGTATGCGAGAACCCACCGAGGAGAAGCAATGCAGTCAACGCCCCTGACCGTGGTCCGCGAGGACGCACCCAACCCGGCCTGCGTGCCCGCCTTTGGCTGGTCCGGCTCCATCGTGAGCGTGGTAGCCGGTCGGGTATTCGGTGAGATCGTCCGCGACGTCTTTGACGGTGGCACCGTCACGCACGAGGCCCGCATGCAAATCCTCGATCACGACACTGGGGTCCGCTTCGCCGATGTGCAGACCGACGACGTGCAGGTATGGCGTGACGTGGCGGCCGTTGCGACATTCCTCGCCGACGAGCTGGCGGCAATCCGGCACCCGGACCACAAGAGATAAAGGAAACGCCGCCGCAAGGCTCTAACACCGTTCGCTGACCGGGGCTGCGGCGACGACGCACGCGTGGCGGCCGTTGCCGAGTTCCTGGCCGCCGAGCTCGGATCAGTTTGCGCCCCAGGCGGCACGCAACGAGACGGTGGCACAACTAACGGCTCACGTTGAGTTGCGCAATCTGGCGTAGCACGGCATACTCGTCTATGCGGACCCGCCCCACATACGTGGACAGGCGGGTCTAGCTGTATTTGAGTCGAACCGGGTCCGCCCCATCGGTGCGGGGTCGCAAGTAGGTGTCGTACCAGTTCCAGCCATACTTGTTGCCTTTGTGGCGCGCTAGGTGCAGATAGGTTGTATAGGCCACCAGATCGGCCATTTGAACCAGCTGCGAGCGATGCGAATCGTGAAACAACGGGTCTTCAATCACGCGCCGCGTCGCCAGCTTTAGATCACGGTGTGCGTCGTAGTAGCTCTGATTAGTGGGCGTGCCATCCATATTTATCAACCCGTATGCGTCGTTCGCGATGAGTTGCCGGTCGATCATCGCCACAGTTTCGGCATAGCACCCAGCCTTATGCGCGGCGTACGCTTTACTCTGTTTAGTGGTTTGGCTGTAAACAGCGCCAACGCGAAGGTGTGGGCAATCCCTAATCGTCGTTAGGCATTTTTCCGCGATCGTGCGCCCTAAGGTCTTCCATTCGTTATTCCGTGGCGGTCTAGTAGCAATACGGTGCCGCCCATTGATGTACTTCGTGCAGTGCAATTCGGTAGACGGCGGCACGTAATGGTCCTTGTACAGCTCTTTACGCAGGTCCAGCCAGGCGCGTAGCACCGGGCGCCACCCCTCGGGCGTACATTCGATCCAGCCGAATACCACCCAGCCGTGCTGGTTGCTGCCCGAATCATCCATGTAGATCAATCGATTGAGTTCAGCCACCATTAAAGCGTAATGCCGATTGCAGTAGGCATTTGGCCTTGTTAGGGGCACGCGCGGCATCTTCTGATCGCGGACGGCCTCTCCCCTTGAAACCACTTCCAGGCCGGGCGAGTTGTTACGACCCTATTCTTTCGGATGGCGCCAATGCGCGGCTAACTAAGACGTGTCAGTGGCACATGTGATGATCAGCCCATGCATGGACTGGCGGCCGAAGGCCAATTCTGGATACCAGGGAACCCCGAGAACCAAGTACGCGGTGAGTTCACCGCCGAGCTCGGCGAGCGGCCGGAGATAAGACTTTCCAGCAACCTAGTCCATGACCTGCGGGTGGCGACTCACAGGCAACCAGACGGGACCATCGCGGGCAGGTCCTTTTCGGCCAACGCCGCGCGGTCGGTATCAGCGTTCCGGCCGATCACACTGCACGGCCAGCTCGATACCGGCGAGCCTGTGACACTGCTCGATGCACAAAACCACGGCGCTGCAGGGTCGTTCAGGCCTAACTACCGCGGCACAGCCGCCCTGATCGGCGCCACTGTCAACGCCGAGCAGCTCTACAGCGCCGTCCGATTCCGCATGGATCGCCCCTACTGGCTGGGGCACCTGACAGACGGTCAAACAAGCGTCGTAGAAGACGACGGGTCCACGCTGATCGTCCAAGCCTCCGGCGACGGCAACTGGCTGGTGTACGAGTCGTCCGCGCCAGCCTCACTGCGGCAGCTTGAAATGCGAGTGGTCTCAGGCTGCTTAGCGCTGCTACAGCTCGCCCTGCACCCAAGCAAGGACCGAACCATCCGTGAAACGCAGGTCCGAATCGGCCGCGACGGGCCCTGGCTGGCTGCGTACGGGGCTGCGTTTCGCGCCGAACCCGGTGCGATGGAACATGACCCATTGCTGACGCGCGATCAGTTGACCGTCGAGCGGTTCGCAAAATGGATCGATCTGCACAACAAACTCGACGGCCTTGCATGGGTGATCGCCCGGCCCCTGCCCAGCGGTGAGCAGACGCGAGTTCTCTTGCTCACCCCGCTCGTCGAAGGGTTCCATAGTCGGCTCCCTTATCAACAGTCGCGATTCCCGGAAGCATCAAAGAAGTCCCTCAAACGGGTCAAACAGGCAGCACGCCGCGCCGCCGCTGCGCAGGCCAAGGAGGACCCGAATCTAGACCCGAATCGGGTCCATAAGGCGGTGAACGATGCCCTCTCCCATATGGGTGAGGTCGGCTATCATCAGCGTGCCGAGGACATCGTTACTGAGGTCTGCGCGGTGATACCAGAAATTGCCGACTCAGTGCCCGACCTGCCAGGGCTCTTGACGAAAGTCCGCAACGAGCTCGCCCATCACCTTGTGCCTGCCAAGGACGCTGAGGCGCTAAAGCTTCACGCACTGGAATGGCGCGTAGCCTCTAACACAACATCGTGGCTACTTCGAGCTTTGCTGTTGCTGCGCGCCGGAATCGAGCCCGACGTTCTGCACAAACGATTCCTAATGTCGCAGCGCTTCGCGTTCTTCCGCGCCAACACCGCACAGCACGTCCGCGAGCTCGGCTGGGAGTAGAGAAAATGTCCACCAAGCGCCCTCACTTTGTGCCGAGGACATACCTGAGCGCGTGGGCGAACGCAGACGGTCAGGTTGCTTACCGCCGCCGCGACGGTAACGGCGCCATTCCGAACAGCCTCTCCAATGTTGCAATTGCCAGCGGCATCTACGGCATAGGTGCGCTTGCGCAGCACCGCGAAGAGTTCTTTGAGCAGCTTGAGAGAGAATGGAGTGCACTGCGACGAGAACTGATCCTCGGTGGTGACCTCCGCGGCGAACGTCGATCCCTGTTGGCAGTATTCGCTGCGCTTCTGCTGAGCAGGACGCTTAAGCACCACCAGCAACACAATTTTGTCTGCGACGTCGCGGGTACCACCGACGAGCGCCCGATACCCAAATCAGCAGTCCGCAAACACATCTGCGACCTAGACGGCGCTGACCCCAACGACAACGAGGTCGACGCGGCGTGGATGTTCGTCAACGGTTTCCCCGACATGCCCACTCCCGACATGGTTTTCGGTGCCTCGATGGACGTCGCTGTATCGAAGATCGCACCATATCTAGAAGCGATGAACTGGACCGTCCATCGGTACCGCAAACCCGTCTTGATCAGCAGCGACAGCCCAGTCCACCCATGGCGGCGAACCCCTCCGCCGCGCGGCGGCATCGGCATCGGAAATGCCGACGAAATCAGGTTTCCGCTGTCTCCGAGCGCGCTCCTCGTGATGACCCGCAAGCCCCGGCCGTCGACACATGCAGGCACCCCCAACCCTCGGACCATAAATGCCGAGATATTCAGGCAATGCCACAAATTCGTCTTCGGCACACTGCAGTCGAGGTTCGCGATCGACAAGCACGAAATGTCAAAGCGCTCGCCACGGATTCGATTCGACACCGGACCGGGCTACCGGAGGAGACCTGATGGCACCGACGAATACCTTGGCGACGTGATCCATATGTACCCCGAGTGAACCGCCGACCGTGCGACCAATTGCCGCGACAATCCGCGCCGCCGCCAAATAGAGCGCCTCACAGCTCCCGCGCTTCGGCCCATAACGCGTCTGCCGCCTCCCCCTCGGCGCCGAGCGTGACCCGATCGTCAGCATGGATCGTCACGATTTCACTGGCACGGCGCTGGTATTCCTCGGCGTGCGTCCGCGGCGGCAACACGCAGCCGGTGGGCCGCAGCCGCTCCGGCAGTTCCCCTACCGTCACCGCGACCGGCTGGCCAGCACGCAACCGGTCCAACACCTGTTGCCGCGGGTAACGGCCCGGCCAGCCACGGCCACGCCAGTCCGCGTATTCCTGTTCTTCGCGCTCGACGAGCCAGGTGTAGGCGCCGCTGGTGGCCGGTGCCGCGACCGGCCGCAGCATCGCCATTACGCGCTGCCCTCGCGGGCAGCGGCCCACTCGGCGTCGCGCCGCTGCCAGCGGGCGTTAACGGCCCGCTGATGGCGGGCGGACTTCGCCGGTTCAGTCGTGAAAGACAACCGCGCCAGCATGTCGGTCTGATGTTTTTCGAGCATCCGCAGCTCTGCGGACACCTTGACCAGCTCGGTCGGCTCGATGCCCTCCGTGTTGGCGATACTGGTCAGCCGCTCGATACGGTCGGCGGCGGCGCAGGCGGCATCCAACGCGACTTGCTCGCGCTCGTCCCAGACAAGCTGGGGCGAAACCCTGGCCAGCGCCTCGTCCATGACGGCGCGTAGCTCCTCCCCTGCGCTCATCGGCTTACCTCCCAGCAAACTTTTTCTGCACCAGCCATGCATGAATATTCATGCACGTGTGAGTTCCATTATCGAACATCCGTGCGATATATGGGCCTAGAATTTTCAGTTGTAATACACGGACAGGCAGACGCTAAGTCACGGCCGAGGCCGCACCGGCCGCAGGGGGGTACCCCCCAGGGGTATCAATCGAACGGGTGTTCGACGTGACCACCAGTCATGCAGGGCCATGCATAATCATGCATCGCGCAGCAAACACCGCACCGTGGGCGCCGTCGTCCGCGCACCGGTGCCATGGCGGGCGCCGTGCGAGGCGTGCACGCCGTAGCCGTTGGCCGTGCTATCCGCGCGTGGCCGTGGCTGCAGGCCGTGCGCCGCGCCACGTGGCGGGCCGTGGCCACAGTCGCGCCACCGCCACCACTGCCGCGCCTTAGCCGTGCTGCGCCGTGGCCCGTGGCTGGGCCTTGCGCTATGGCCGTGGCCGTGCCGCATGACCGTGGCCGTGGCTGTGGGGTCATAAGCCGTGGCAGTGCCATGCGCCAGGCCAATGCCCGGTCCGCGCCCGGCGCCATGTTTCCGAGCGCGGACCGGGGGGCTGCATGGCGCGGCTGCGGCCTAGGTTGGGCGCCAGGCACCATGCGCGTCCTCACTGCGGTTCAGCCCAGCCCCTCGGCGATCGCCAGCAGTCGAGCATCCGGCAAGTCACCGGCTAAGCCTGATAGCAGCTCCCGCGGCGCCCTGATTGAAAAGAGGGCGTTGAGGCCCGTTTTTAGAAGTCCCCCGCTCGGCAGCGAATCAAGTTCCGCAAGTTCATCTTCAAGGTGCGTCGCCTCGGCGTACGCCGCCACAACGTCGCGCCACTTACGGGAGTACGCCTCGCCCGCTACAGCACGGGCGAGCAGGGCGTCACCGAGGTCGAGGGCACGCGCCAGCATGGCTGCGGCGGCGTCGGCGCTATCCAACTTGGCCGCGCGGTCCTGGGCGTCACGCAGGACCAAGGTCGTGGTCGCGTCCGCGCCAGCTGGGACACCAAAGAGTTTGGCGGTCAGCCGCTTGCGCACGTCCTCGTTATTGGTCGTGAACCTGTCGCGCAGGCTCCCCGCTTCCTTGCGCGCATTGAATGTCGCCTTCGCGATCTCTTGGAGACGACCGGTTTCGCTGTAGCGAGGGTTACGGCGAATCGCGTCGATCTCACGATCGAGCGATGCCCTGATGCGCCGCATAGCTTCGCGCGCGTCGTCAAGTTGTTGTGCTGGCATAGGATGACTCCCCCTGTTGATTTAGGCGGCGGCGAGCGCTTGCGCGATCCCCAAATCGCGGCTGTTGATCAGCCACCGGCCGCCGTGCTTGCGTGCTGGGATGCGTTGCGCGGTAACCCACCGGCGCATGGTGCGCTCGCTTACGCCGAGCTGCTCTGCGGCTGCTGGTGTCGTCAGCCATTCTGATGATGGCAAATACGAGTCCCTTACTGCTCGATTTTGGCCGCTGGCGGCCACACTGAAGGGGTTCTGTGTGCGGCCGAGGGCGGCCAGGCGTAGAGCCATCAACACCGAATAGGCTTCAGGGTCGGCGGCGCGTAACATGATCCGCTGCTCGGGCAGTATGCCCACTCGGCGGTCGAGGAGTTTCGCAATGCGTGGCGGTACTACCACCGAACCGTCAGGGCGCAGATAGCGCGCGATGCGGCGTTGCCAGTCAATCATCGCGTGCGCCCTCCGTTTCGCCCGCGGTGTCCTCTGCGCCTGCGCCTCACGCGCCATTTCGCCCGGTGTGTCGGCCACACCGGCGCGTCGTCACGCTGACTCATGGCCGCCCCGCATGACGCATCATTTGGAGCCGCTGCCGCGTGTCAATTTCGCGCTGAAGTTCGTTGACGTCCTTGACGACAACCTGATCAATGCGGACGGTGTAGTCGTTCCTACCGCCGAACGCATTCGGGTCGGGCGCCGCGACGTCGCGATTAGACAGCGCTTGCAGCGTGCCCCACTGCTCTGACGTGAATACCGGCATCGGCTCAGGCCGAGTGGTCTGATTGATCGCGATGCCACCGGGCGGCAACCAACCGCCGCGGTCGTAGACCCCGACTGGCAGTGGTGGCTTCCCAGGCGGCTTCGTCGGTAACAGGCTCGGCAGGATCGACGGTCCGCTGCCGATGATCCCGCTGCTAGCCAACCAGTCGTCCGGCCGAGGGGTAGGCACCACGGGCCCACCGGCAGGGGGCGGTGACCCTGCGCCAGCAAACCGCGACGGTCCAGGCGCTACGGGCGCAGGCGCCGAGGGGACGCCACCAGGCGCCGCTGTCTGTGCGCCAGGGCCGATCGTCTGCGCACCGGGAAGCTGACCGGGCTGCACCGGGCCAGCCGCAGACAAGCCAGGCGCCGCGCCCGTACCCTGATGCGCCTCAAGCTCGGCCTTCTCGCCGGTCGTTACGGCCGTGAGCGCGCCAGGTAGCTGCGGCATGAACTGCAGCGGGTCGGTCTGGAAGAACCGCGGAACACCGAACGGCATCATGATTTCGGCGAGCGCGTCGATGCCGATACCAGCCGCTTGGAAGCCGAAGCTGACGCCGCGCTTAGCCGCGTTCGTGCCGAGGCCGATCGCGAACTGCGCAGCAGCCGCGCCGCCCTGGCCGCCGCCTGCGGCGCCCGCGCCCATCGAACCGGCTGATATGCCCGCGGCGACCGCCGACGACGCCGCCGAGGCAGCCTGGTCGATCAGACCGTTGATGACCTCCGCGCCCATATTCAGCATGCCAGACGCGAAACTCGTACCAGCCGTGCCGCTACCACCGGCACCGGCCGGGATGAAACCCTCGGTGCGCAGCGCGCCGCTACCGTCGCCGCCTGATTGGGACGATCCAGCACTACCACCGAGGTTCCCAGCGGCCGCCCCCAACATCGCCTGAAATGCTGGCGGCAGACCGAATTGCGCATCTTTGCCGGGGAATCCGGACGGCGCGAAATTCGCGTGCACGTGATTGAAGTGGTCCGGCACTTGCCACATCGTGTAATCAGAGCCAAGGATTCCGGCGTTCGACCTGATAAAGCTGTTGATCTGATCGCCAAGCGCCTTGCCCTGCGGCGTATTCCAACCGGGAATCATGATGTCGAGCGCGAGGCCGCGCGGATGCCATGGCTTCGAATCCTGGCGGGCGCCGCCGATCTCGCCTACCTCCGGAAACAACGCCGAGATGATCCGCCGAGCTCGAACCGTGTTCGACTGCAAGCCGCCCTCGCTGCCCTTAGCGCCACCAGGCATCAAAGCGGCAGGGTTCAACCGTCCAGAGCGGATCGCGTCAAACCAGCGCAGCATCATCGGGTCAGGCGCCGGAATGACGCCGCCGTCATCCAACCGCGGCAACCAGCCAGAGTTAATCGCGGCAACGAGCTTGTCGGCGCCCGCGTCCATCGCCGCCTTACGGATGATGCCCTCACCGTTTGAAACCCGCACGGTAGGAACACCGCTCGCGTCAACACCGATGATTGAGTCACTCGTGCCGGTGCCGGGACCATAGATGCGGCCTGCCGGAGTCACACCAGCGATGCCGCCCGTAGCCGACCCTGGCGGCAGCAACATGCGTTGCAAATCCTGCCTCGTCGACTGCGGCATAGGCGGCGGAGCGGCTGGCTTATTGTCGTTGCCGCCCTGATTGTTGCCGTACAACTTTTGAAAGCCTGGGGCATTGCCCAGGTCAGGCAACTTAAACGGCAGGTTGTCACGCAGCCACTGTCCGGCCTGCTGCGGCCATTTATGGAGGATATTGTCTGCCACACCTATGCCGGGAATCTTGCTCAGGGTTTCCTCGGTCTTTGGATCGTTCAGCAGTGCAAGCAAATCGCGCAGACCGTCAGCGATTTTGATGATGTTGCCGACATGGCCGCCAATCTTGCCCAGCTTGCGCTCAAGCGGATTGTCTGAATCCTTATGCTTCTCAAGCTCTTTGCTGATCTCCCGCAGATTGTCCTTGAGTGGCCCGAGAGGGTCCTCCCGGCGCGCCCTATCGAGGACATCCCAGAAGTGATCGACGGCATCCACAACCGGATCAACAGCGTCTTGAATCTTGCCAACGAAATCACCAATAGGACTGTCATGCAACCATCTACCGATCGCGCCGCCCAGCTTCCTAGCCGCCTCGTCAACAACCTCCTCGACGGTATAACCCGCATCCTCAGCGGCCTCGCGGAAAGCCTCACCTAAATCTTTGAGAATCTTGTCGCGTGCAGACTTCGTGTCAGCCTTCGGCGTAACCTTCGGCTCGACGTTGATCTTGCTCGCATCCCGGCCAGCTTTCTGTGCGCCAGAGGTAATTTCCTCCTGCACCTTCTTGCCAGCGGACTTAGCGCCCTCAGTAACAGCCTCGTCGAGCGCCTCACCAGCCGCCTTACCAGCCTCTTCACCAGCCTTACGGGCAGCTTCCGTGAGCTCATCCTCGACCGCCTCACCAGCCTTACGGGCAGCCTCAGTAAGCTCGTCCTCGACCGCCTTGCCCGCATCCCTTGCGCCCTCGGTGATCTCACTCACGATGACGTCGCGGGCAGCCTCGCTGGCCTTCTTAGCGGCCTTCTCAATGCCGGTGATCTCGGCAGTGATCTCCTTCATCGCGTTGCCAGCCTTCTTGACCGTCAACTCGATATAGCCCGAAGCTAGCTTGACAGCGCCGCCGCTCATTTCTTGTAAGCTCCTTGGGATTCAGGGCTTTTCCGCGGAAAAGCAACCAGCGCCACTTCATTCCCATTATGGGGCCAAAAGCTGACGCATTTCACATTCGCGCGAATTTGTGTCCGCCGCAATCGTTGCGGCGCCGCACCACATCGAGCACGCCGGGCGCGACCACGATGACTTCAGCGATAGTGCCGTCGTCGAACGGCACGCTGGCCACGACGTGCGGCCGGTTCGTCGGGTGGTCGGGCCGCGGATCCCAAACGAAGCACACGCCGTGCTGGCCGTCATTGGTGAGGTCTACCCGCGACACGGCCGGGCGCCCATCGTCGTAAAGCAACGGATCGCCGCCCATGGCGGCCAAGTGGCCTTCCAAATCGACTGCGAGAGCGTCAAGTTCATCGCGCAGCGCTGCGGCAACCGCCGCCCCCTCAGTGCCAGGAAACGCCTCCGCCCCCTCCGTCAAGGTGTCGACGAGATTTCTGAGTCTAGCGCGGGCATTTCTAACGACATCGCCCGCGGTGTAGTCGTAGCCGCCGGTCACGAGTCGCACCCCCCCGAGGCGATCTGCGCCCAGCACGGCCGACAGTCGGAGCCGTCGCCATGAAAGTGCCTGTCAGCACCACGGAAATAGATCGCTGTTGCCCCGCACGCGGGGCAACGCGACCCAAGGAATCCGCACCGCCGCAGTTCGCGCAGCGCGCGGCGCTGCCGGGCGACGTGGTAGCCCCAAGGCCTCGTGTACGGACACCGCGCACCGGGGGGCGCACCACATGACGGGCAGGGGCATGCAACGGCAAGCGCAATCGCCAAATCGGGGTCGCAGTTCATTTCAGAGCCTTTCTGGGTCACGCCGACGCACTCGCATCGGCTTCGCCGCCAGGCGGCGCGGTCCACGTGACCGTCCGCTGGCCGCTGCGTTTGCTGATAAGCCTCAGCCGTTTCACGGCGTTGTAAACCGTTGCCGCCCCATACCCGGCTGCGGCGGCCGCTCGCTTGACCTCGACGGCCTCGGCCGTGCCGCCGCATTGAGCCATGTACGCGCGAAGCCAATCTGCAGCCCGATCGGTCAGCGTCGGCTGTGGCTTCCGCGGTGGCCGCGGCTGCGCCGCAACGGTCTTGCGCGGCTGCGGCAGCGTCGGCGGTTCGACGAGCCGACCGGCGACGACGCCGCACGGGCGGCGGGGCGGCGGGGTTGCGGCGAGCCATTCCGCGCAGCGCCGAAGCGCCGGGCAGGTTCGGCAGATGGCCTGCGCGTGCTCGACCTGTTCGGGTTCCGCGCCGGGGTCGAGGTCGAACAGGTCGGGCCGTCCGCGGCAGGCCGCGCCGTCCAGCGGCGGGATGTCCGCCACTGCGGCGGCGAGCGCGGCGAGGGTGGCGGCGGGCGGCTGGGCGGCCCATGGGGTCGTCGCTGTGAGTTTTGGCGGTTGGCGGTTGGTCATGCGGACCACCTTTTGTCCGCTTTTGTCCGCTTCCGGGGGCCTATAGAGCCCCCTCGCGGACGGACATGTCCGCCGGCCTTTGGACATGGATGGACATGACGGACAAATTGCAGGTCAGGCGGTATTTCTGCGGCTGGACACCGCCGGACACGCGTGTTCAGTGAACACTTGTATGTCCGCCGTGCAGCGGACAAAAGTAACCATTTCGTTATCTTCGGTGTTGGTCTGGTCATGCTGCCTCGCCTCGTACGTAAAACGCTCTCTGCGCCGTGCCGGTATTGGCCAAATAGCCGCCCTCGACGAGCACATTGATGGCTCGATGGAATGAAGCTGACGGCAACTCGGCCACGGCGCGGAGCTCTGATTTTGTCGCCCCCGTTGCCGCGAAATTTTCAAGGAAAATCGTCAGCAGCCGGTCCGCCTGCCCGGTGGGACCGGGCGGGCGGTGGACGCCGAGCACGCCGGAGCCGGTGCCTTCGATCGGCTCGAACCTCAATTCCAAGTGGTCGGCTTCTGGCCCATCTTTTCGTTTCTCACGCTCCAAGCTGACGACGCCGCCGTCCGCGCTCACCGCATAGACGGTGTCGGCGCCAGCTTCAAAAACCGAGGACCCTCGAAACGTTTTGCCGTCCTTACCTGTGTGATGGACGGCGAGGACGACGCCGCGCCCGTTCGGCGTGCACTCACGCAGGCGTACCAAATTGTCAAGTACAAACCCGCAGTCTTTCGCGCTGTTCTCGTCTGCGCCGACCGCGCAGCGCGAAAGGGTGTCGAAGACGACGAGTTCGTAGCTGTTCAGGCGGATCAGCGCGGCGAGGTCGCGGACGTCGGCGGCGCTGGTCAGGTTGACCGGGCAGGGCAATGTGTCGAGCTCGCCATCGGCAATCGTTGTCTGCCAGGCAGTTTCCCACGCGTTGAGGCGGCCTTTGAGTCCGTAGGCGCCCTCGGCGGCCACGTAGAGCGCTCGCGCTTGCTGTGTGTCGCGTCCCTGCCAGGCGCGGCCGGTTGCCACCGATGCCGCCCAATCCAGGGCGGTGAAAGATTTGAACGATCCCCATTTGCCGTATAGGAGCGCCACCGTTCCGCGGTCGAGAGTGTCGGCAATCAGCGGTGCAGGGTCGGGCAGTTCATTGAGTGCCGCCCTGGTGAGCAGCCGGGACGCGAACTTTGGCGTTGCAGAATCCGTCTCGACGGTTGGGCTGATCGTCGCCGCGGGCTCGACGTCTAGTTCGGGCACTGCGCGGGCGCCGACTTTGGCGGCGGAGCCGCGGAACGCCGACTTGATCGTCGCGCCGATTTCGCGTTCTGTCAGCCCGCATTGGCGTGCCGCGTCTTCTAGGCACCGTATGGTTTCGTCGCGGTCTAGGTGGCCGCCGTCGACGAGGCTGGCGAGGTTGAATGCGGACCTGTTGAGCTGATCGTTGCGCGAGCCCTCTGGTGTGCTGGCCAGCGTCTGACACTCGTCCCCGAGCGCCTTGCGTGCGTAGCGATCACCAACGCCACCATTGATCGAAATTGGTGCCGCCGTGCGCGGCTGAGGCGGTGGCGATGCTGGCTTACCGGTCAGCCATTCCTCAAAGTCGGGGTCAACGGGCATCACGCACCCCCGCCGCGGCGCTGGTCGGCGAGCTCTGCGGCCCACACGTCGGTCGTGTCGTCGGCAGCTGTGGGCTGACCGCATATAATTGCATTATTCGGGGCATGCGAGCGGCCCGGTCTCCTGCGGGCCGGGCCTTTCGTATTCGGGGTATACAATTGTCTCTCCTCTCGGAAGTCTGTGCAGCCAGGGTCCCGAAAGGTCTTGTCTCAGAGAGATTTTCGTCTTTATACGCGGCGTCTACACTGCGGTCCGCGCCGCGCCGCAACGGACCTCGGCTCAGTGAGCCATTGCCCGCACCGGTCGCACGGAACGGCGACGCGGCAGCCAATTTGGATGGCGGCGGCGATGATCGCGTCCTCGGCGCGGCGCGCGCGGCCAGATTTGCGCGGCAAGCGCTTTGGGGCGGCGGTCATGCGGCAGTCCCATGTGCGGCGGCGGTTTGGCGGGCGATGAACTGCTCGATCGAGTTGAGCGTTATAAACCGTCTTGTGCCGATCGATATTCGCGTGATCTCACCGGAGTTGGCCAGCGACCAGATTTTCGATCGGCTGATGCCGCCGAGCGCCGCCTGGGCCTCTTGTATGGAAAGCAGCAGGCGTGGCGGTGACCCTTGGTAGTCGTTGGACATGGCGTTGCTCCAGACTTTCGGGTGTTTGTGGATGTGTCTAGAACATTGTTAGCACGGCGCATCGCCAAACTCGGACGGTGAAATCGTTTGTGTTCCAACGGGTTTGTAGAACGCTCTACATCATTCGATGGGCTAAATTACTGGAGAATCCCACGCTGAAACGCCTGGCGTGCGGTAATGGGCCGCGCGGTTAAATCCTTCGTATACCGGTCAGGATTCCTGCAAAAAGCCAGCGACTGTGACCGATATCACAACCCGAGAGCGTTGGTCAGCCCCTCAACAGCAGCGCGCGCAGTGTCGTCACTTGTATGCCCATATACGTCGCCCGTGATCGCCACCGATGCGTGGCCGAGCAAGTCCGACACCGCTTTTATATGGACCCGTTCCAACCAGGCTGTCGCTGCGCTGTGACGCAGAGTGTGAACGCCGACGCCTTCGAGGCCCGCCCGCTGCGCCGCCACTTCGACCACGCGCGTGAGGTTGCGTGGGTCGACCGGCGTGCCAAGCGCGGTGGTAAAGACCAGACCGGTTTCTTCCCACTTATTCGCCGCGCGGATGCGCTCTTCGATCTGGGCGGTTCGATGCTTTTTCAGCACCGCGACGACGGGCGGCGACAGCGGCACGGTCCGACGCGCTCGTTGCGTCTTGGGTTCGCTGACCACTAAGCGTTTGCCGACGCGGCCGAGCGTCTGCGTAACCCGCAGCAGCCCGGCATCAAGGTCAATGTCGGCCCACCGCAGCGCCAGCGCCTCACCGCGCCGCAGACCGGTCGCCGCGATCAGCGCGAGCGCCGGGTGGTAGCGCGAGTCGGTCGCGGCCCTCAGGAGCGCCGCGACGTCATCAGGTGCCAGGTGCTTCGCCTCGGCCCGTTGGACCGCGGGACGCTTGACCTGCGCCGCAGGATTGCGCCCCAGCAGGCCGTCCCGCACGGCCGCATCCAGTGCGCTCCGTAGAACGGTGTAAGTCGTCCGGATCGTGCTGTCGGACAGGGCACGGACCTGCTCGGCGTCATCACCTTCGCCGCGCGTCTTGCTCCTACCGCGCAGATCGAGCACTATCCGCTCGATATCGGACGGTTTCAGCCGGTCCAGTGGGGTGGCGCCGAATGGCGGCGGCTCAAGATGGACTCGCGAGAGGTTCGCGTAGAGCTCTCGGGTGGCTTCTTTACGGCTGGACGCCGCCAGCGTGGTTTGCCGCCAGTGTGCCAGCCAGGCGCCGACCGTCACTGTCGCGTCCTTGGGTGGCGCGCCAGCATCTATCCGGTCGCGTGCGGCTTTCATCTTGGCTTTGACTTCGCGCTGCGTCGGCGCGTAGAAGGCGACACGCTTGCGCTGGCCGGTCTCGGGGTCCAAATAGCTCAACCGAGCCGACCAAGTCCCGTTTGGCTGGTGGTACAGGGTGCCTTCGCCGTTGGATCGCCGCTTGGCCATATAGCCAGTTTAGGCGCTCCAACTGGCATGTGAATTGGCATGCGAGCCGGATTTCTTAAGGAGAGAGGCGGTTCCGGATTCCTCCGAAACCGCCTCTGACCTGCTATTTCTCTTTGTCGGGCTGACAGGATTTGAACCTGCGACCACTTGACCCCCAGTCAAGTGCGCTACCAAACTGCGCCACAGCCCGATGCCACCGAACCACCGGCGGCAGGACGAAAGCCTACCGTAGACCGACCACCACCCCAGCACGCGACCTGCGAGACGACTTTCACATCATCCGCGCCCGCCCACGGCGTCCCTACTCAGCGGCGCTTAGGACCCCGCTTCTCACGCACCCGGACATTGATCCGGATCGGGCTACCCTCGAAGCCGAACGTCTCGCGCAGCCGACGTTCCAGGAACCGGCGGTATCCGGCCTCCAGGAACCCCGTCGTGAACAGCACGAACGTCGGCGGCCGGGCGGTGGCCTGGGTGGCGAACAGAATCCGAGGCTGTTTTCCGCCACGCACCGGCGGTGGCGTCGCCGCCACCACCTCTTTGATCCAGGTGTTCAGCGGCCCGGTCGCTATCCGGGTATCCCACGATTCCAACGCGCTTTCCATCGCCGGCACGAGCTTCTGCACGGCTCGCCCCGTCTTGGCCGAGATGTTGACCCGCTGCGCCCACCGCACCTGCACCAGTTCGCGGTCGATCTCGCGGTCGAGCAGGTCGCGGCGGTCCTCGTCGACCAGGTCCCATTTGTTGTAGGCCAGCACCAGCGCCCGACCAGATTCGATGACCATGCTGAGCACCCGCAGATCCTGCTCGGTCAGCGGCTGCGACGCATCAATCAGCACGATCACCACTTCGGCGGAGTCGATGGCCCCGTGGGTGCGCACCGACGCGTAGTACTCGTGGCCGCTGGCCTGTCCGACCTTGCGGCGCAGGCCCGCGGTGTCGACGAACCGCCAGATCTTGCCGCCAAGTTCGATGAGCGAGTCCACCGGGTCGACGGTCGTCCCCGCGACGTCGTGTACCACCGACCGCTGATCACCGGCCAGCTTGTTCAGCAACGAACTCTTGCCCACATTGGGCTTGCCGACCAGCGCCACCCGGCGGGGACCGCCCGTCCCCGCGGCCGACTCCCCAACCTCGGGCAGTGCGGCAAGCACCTCGTCGAGCAGGTCGGCCACGCCGCGTCCATGCATCGCGCTGATCGCATGTGGCTCGCCAAGTCCCAGCGACCACAACTCGGCCGCGTCCGCCTCGCTCCTGTCGCTGTCAACCTTGTTGGCCGCCAAAAAGACTGGCTTACCCGAACGGAGCAGGATGCGCGCGGCCGCCTCGTCGGCCGTGGTGGCGCCGACAGTGGCGTCGACCACCAAGATCACCGCGTCAGCCGTACGCATCGCCACCGAGGCCTGCTCGGCCACCAACTGCTGCAGGCCTTTTGCGTCGGGCTCCCAGCCGCCGGTGTCCTGAACGACGAAGCGGCGTCCGGTCCACAGCGCGTCGTAGGAGACCCGGTCGCGAGTCACCCCCGGAACGTCCTGCACCACGGCTTCGCGCCGGCCCAGGATCCGGTTGACCAACGTCGACTTGCCTACGTTGGGCCTGCCCACGATGGCCACCACCGGCGCGGGTCCGGCTTCGTCCTCGAACTCCTCTGATTCGCTGAGTTCCCAGTCGCTTTCGTCAACCCATGTGCCGTCCTGAGTCATGACATCGCCCCAGTACGTTGCTTGACCAAATCCACCAGATGGTCGATCACCTGGGCCTCAGTCATGTCGCTGGTGTCGACGACCACCGCGTCGGAAGCCGGCCGCAGCGGTGACACCAGTCGGGTGGAGTCCAAGTGATCGCGTCGGCGCACGTCGGCGAGCACTCCCTCATAGTTGTCGGCCAGACCCGCCGCGATGTTCTGGGCGTTGCGCCGCTGGGCGCGGGTCTCGGGAGATGCGGTGAGAAAGATTTTCACCGGCGCATCGGGGAACACCACCGTCCCGATGTCGCGACCTTCGACCACGATGTCGCCCGGTCCCTCCGCCATCGCGCGCTGGATGTCGACCAACCGGGTACGCACCGAAGGTACCGCCGACACCGCCGACACATTCCGGGTTACATCGTCACCACGAATCTGGGCCGAAACATCCTCTCCCGCAAGGAAAAAGCTGCTGGTGTCCGGGTCGTATCCGACCGACAATTCAACCGTCGACGCGACGTCCCCGACCGCCTCGGGATCCTCCGGATCAACTCCGGCGCGCATCACCGCCAGTGTCACCATCCGGTACATCGCCCCAGTGTCCAAGAACCTGGCACCCAGCCCACGGGCCAATCCCCTTGAAACAGAAGATTTCCCGGTGCCAGCCGGGCCATCGATCGCCACGACCATGCCCGTCACAGTCCGACCGCCTTATACAGTTGCCCAATCTCGTCCAGTCGCAAGGCACGAACGCTACCCGGACGCTGCTTGCCCAGCGACACCGCTCCGATGTCGGTGCGCACCAGCGCTTCCACCGGATGCCCCACCGCCGCCAGCATGCGGCGCACAATGCGATTGCGTCCCTCGTGCAACGTGACCCGCACCAACGTCTTCCCCGGAATCGCGTCTACCACCGCGAAATCATCGACCCGCACGGGCCCGTCGTCCAAATCGATGCCCGCGCGCAGTTTCTTGCCGACGCCACGCGGCACGGTCCCTGTCACCGTCGCAAGGTATGTCTTGGGTACCTCATGGGACGGGTGCATCAGCCGATGCGCCAGCTCCCCGTCATTGGTCAGCAGGATCAGCCCCTCGGTATCGGCGTCCAAACGCCCGACGTGAAACAGCTTCTTGGTGCCACGGACTTTTCGTTCGATCAAGTCACCGATGCAAGGTCGGCCACGATCGTCGGACATGGTCGAGTGCATGCCGCGCGGCTTGTTCAGCGCGAGATAGACCAACGAGTCGTCGACGACCACCCGCGCCCCGTCGACCTTGATCACCGAGACATCGGGATCCACCCGGGTTCCCAACTCGGTGACCACTTGGCCGTCGACCTCGACGCGGCCCTCGATGATCAGCTTCTCCGCGGCTCGGCGCGACGCAATTCCGGCCTGGGACAAGACTTTCTGCAGCCGAGTGCCGCGGGTTTCGTCAGACTCGATCATCAATCGTGGTCCACATCGAAGGTCAGGGATTCATCGCTGGTCGAGCCACCGGCGAGTTTGCGGAAACGTGGCTCACTGTCCAGGGATTCGCTCAGGTCGTCGATCGTGTCGACATCGGGAAGCAGCGGCGCTATGTCGGGTAGGTCGGACAACGACGACAGCCCCAACCGCTCCAGGAACAGGTCGGTGGTGGCGAAAGTCGTCGCCCCGGTGTCCTCGTCGGTGCCGACCTCGGTGATCAGGCCGCGCGCCAACAGCGTGCGCATGACAGCGTCGACGTTGACGCCCCGCACCGCGCTGACCCTGGCCCGCGTGACCGGCTGGCGGTAGGCCACCACGGCCAGGGTCTCCAGGGCGGCCCGGGTCAGCTTGGTCCGCGTGCCGTCCAGCAACAGCTTCTCGACGTACGGCGCGAACCGCGCGCGCGTGTAGAGGCGCCAGCCCTCGCCGGTCTGGCGCAGGTCGATGCCGCTGTCACGTTCGGTGAGTTCCTCGGCCATCAGCCGCAATTTGGCCTCGATCCGGTAGACCGGCTGCTCGGTCGCGGTGGCCAGCGCTTCGGCGGACACCGGGGTGTCCACCACCAGCAGGAGTGCCTCCAGCACCCGACCCAGCTCATCGGGATCGAGCTCGGCCGGCTCAGCGATGTCCGGAAGGGCACTGCCCAGCTCATGAACGGGCGACTGGTCGGTCATTAATGGTCTCGCACTTCTACCAAGGCCTCGTGACTAGGTCGTTCCCCCGTCCACGAAACCTGGAGCACGCCAAGGGGCTCTGACTGGTCGAATGCTACCGCCCGCGACCGGTACAGCTCGAGCAGCGCCAGAAAGCGGCCGACGATCTCCACGGGCGCCGCGCAGTCCGCGACGAGCTCGGAAAACGTTGCCCACTGGCCAGTGCCACGCGCCTCGAGGATCTCCAAAATGCGTTTTGCCTGCTCGGGAACCGAGACCACCTGCTCGTGCAAGTGCCCGAGACCCACCGTCGGCACCGGACGCGGCGTGAACGCGACCGCGGCGATCTGTGCGAACCGCTCGACGTCGACGCCCAGCATCACCTCGGGCAGCAAGTCTGCGAAGCGGTCTTCCAGCGACACCGCGCGCGGGTAGCTGCGCATTGCGTTCGCCTCCAACTCGGCGAACATCTCCGCGACGTGCTTGAACGCCCGGTACTGCAGCAACCGCGCAAAGAGCAGGTCCCGGACCTCGAGCAGCGCCAGGTCTTCC
Organism: Mycobacterium bourgelatii; assembly: GCF_010723575.1. NCBI lineage: Bacteria > Bacillati > Actinomycetota > Actinomycetes > Mycobacteriales > Mycobacteriaceae > Mycobacterium > Mycobacterium bourgelatii. Next base: position 2,733,751 of record NZ_BLKZ01000001.1, on the reverse strand, counting down.
TCGTCTTCGACCTGCGCCGCTGGCAGCAACCGAGCGGCTTTCAGGTCGAGCAGGGTCGCGGCGACCACCAGGAACGCCGTCGTCTCCTCGAGCTCCAACTGGGCACCGATCGACTTGGTGTAGGCGATGAAGTCGTCGGTTACCTGGTGCAGCGCCACTTCGGTCACGTCGAGGCGGTGCGCGAAGATCAGCTGCAGCAGCAGGTCGAACGGCCCCTCGAAGTTGCTCAGCCGGACCTGGAAGCCACTCTCGGATGCCGCCTGATCTTTCTCCGGGCTGATCGGGACGCCGTTCACACGCCGAATCGGTGGATGAATTCGCGAGCCAGCGCGCGGTAGGCGATGGCACCGCTGGACTTGGGGGCCCAGGTGGTGATGGGCTCGCCGGCGACGCTGGTCTCGGGGAAGCGGACCGTGCGGGTGATCACGGTGTCGAACACTAGGTCACCGAACCGCTCCACGACCCGGGCCATGACCTCACGGGAGTTGACGGTCCGCGGGTCGTAGCGGGTGATCAGGATGCCGCTGATCCGCAGTCGCGGGTTGAGCCGGTCGTGCACCTTGTCGACGGTATCGGTGAGCAGGGCCAGCCCACGCAGCGAGAAGAACTCGCATTCGGTGGGGATGACCACGCCGTCGGCGCAGGCCAGCCCATTGACCGTGAGCAGGCCGAGCGAGGGCTGGCAGTCGATCAGCACGTAGTCGTAGCGGTCCAGCACGGGGTAAATGGCCCGGGCCACCGTCTGTTCCCGACCAACCTCGTTCACCAGCTGAATCTCCGCGGCGGACAGATCGATGTTGCTGGGCACCAGGTCCATGTTCTTCACGCGGGTGTGCAGCAACACGTCGTCGATGGAAACCCGAGGGTCGACCAGCAGGTTGTGCACGGTCTTGTCCAGCTCGTAGTGCGGAACCCCCAGGCCCGCGGACAGGGCGCCTTGCGGGTCCAGATCCACCAGCAGCACACGACGCCCCTGTTCGGCGAGCGCGGCGCCCAGATTGATTGTCGACGTGGTCTTTCCGACGCCGCCCTTCTGGTTGCACATCGCGACGACCTTGGCCGGGCCGTGCGTCGTTCGGGGTGCGGGATCGGGGATCGCCCGTGGCGGCCGGCCCGTGAGACCGAGCTCGACGCCGCTGGCGGGTTTGTCGGTCATGCCCGGTCGCGGCGCTTGGTGACGAGCGGCAGGATGAACATCGCAGGAAAGTCTAACGGCTAGGTGCGCCAGCGCCGGACGACCCGCGGGCAAATATGGCCTGCCGGCAAGTCAGAGCTTGTTCGGGCTTGGTCGCGCCGGTCGGATCATGGCCGCGAGCTTCTCGCGTTGCTCGTCGTGTGCAAGTGCCAGCAGCTGGTTCTCCAGGTGCGCCGGAATCTCGGGGATGGTGACCTCAAAGCCATCCATCTCGGCATGGTCGAGGAAGTACAGCAGGGCGCGAGCGCCGGAGGTGTCCAGGTAGGTGACACCGTCCAAGTTCAGCGCGATGTCCTCGCCTTTCTCGCGCAGGCTGCTGAACACCCCGTCGGCAGACAGGAAGGACAGCGGGCCGTCGATCCGATACACGCCGTCGCTGTCTTTTGTGATCGTGGCTTTGCGCTGTCGGCATCGCACCGCATGGATGATCAACGACATCACTATGCCGGTCGCCACCGCCACGGTGAGGTCGACGAGGACCGTGATGGCCATCGTCGTGAAGAGCACCACGACGTCCCCCTTGGGCGACACGTGGATTTTCCGCATGGCCTCCCAGTCGAACATGCCGACCGCGGTGAGTATCAGAATCCCGGCCAGTACGGCTAGCGGGATGTATGCCACCGCAGCCCCCAGTCCGGCGACCAAGATAAGCAGCACGACGCTGTGCGTTGCTGCCGAGAGCGCGGTCCGGCCACCGTTTCGGACGTTGACCACCGAGCGCACGGTCGCGCCCGCGCTGGCCAACCCGCCGAACAGACCGGCGGCGATATTTCCGATGCCTTGGCCGATCAGTTCTTTGTTGCTGCGGTGGCGGGTGCCGGTGATGTTGTCCATGACGACCGACGTCAACAGCGAGTCGATCGATCCGAGAAGACCGATGGCAAACGCGGACAGCAACACCTTCACAATCACCGATCCGCTGAGTTCCGGTATGTGCAACGCCGGCATAGCCTCCGGAATCTTGCCGATGTAGTCCACCGTCCTGTTGATCCAGACCGGTCCGATGCGGATGTCTTGCAACCAATGCTGAACCAGCGGCAACACCGCGGTAACGAGGAGAAGCACCAGCAGGCTCGGCGGAATCAGTTTGATCAGCCGGCCCGACAGCACCAGAAGAACAAGTGTTATGGCGACTAACAGGAAGCTGCTACGTACCTGTCCCAGCTGGCTTCCCATGATGATGAGCGCGATGCCGCCCATGAATCCCGAGATCACCGGGTGCGGTATGTACCGGATGAGCGAACCGATGCGGCAGACCCCGAACAGGATCTGGAACAGGCCGGCCAAGATGAACGCGACGAAGCCGGCCTCTAGCCCGTGGGCCGCGATGGTCGCCGTTGCGACGACGGTGATAGGGCCGGTGGGACCGGTCACCTGGGCGGGCGTGCCACCGAACACAGCCGCGAAAAACCCGGCAAAGATGGCGCCATAAAGCCCGATGAGCGCACCTTCGGAGGTTCCCGTCGCGGTGATTCCGAACGCGATGGCCAACGGCAAGGCAACAATGGCCACCGCCACGCCGGATAGAAGCTCATTGGAGATACGGCGAAGCATCAATAACGGCACCTTCTAGTTAGCAAACTCAAAGCCCGACCCCACTCGGGCCAAGCTGCCGACCAGATCTTCCCGGCGCACCTCCTTAAACCTTGCCTTAAACGACACCGGTCCAGCAACTCGGAACCCACAGGGAAAGCGGCAAGCCGACAAGACTGCCAAAGCCACGATGCAGTCGCGTGGCTATCGTGGGTTCCCATGGACCTCAAGCGGCGCATACCCCTCCTGCGGTGGTCGGTGTGGCGAATGGCCACCGGAGTCCGCAACGTCACCACGACCGGCCAGATCGGCGATGGGCGCGAAGCGGCCGCGGTCGACTACGTGCTCAGGAACGCAAAACGCGGCGACATTGACGACGTGCTGGCAACCATCGACAAGTACGCCTACGACAAGTCGATCTTGATGAACGTCGGCGACGAGAAGGGCCTCATCCTCGACGCCGCCGTGCGCCGCGCCGATCCGTCGCTGGTCCTCGAGCTAGGCACCTACGTCGGCTACGGCGCGCTGCGGATCGCCCGGGCGGCGCCGAAGGCGAAGATTTTTTCGGTCGAGCTCGCCGAGGCCAACGCCGTCAATGCCCGGCAGATTTGGGCCCATGCCGGGGTGGCTGACCGAGTGACGTGTGTCGTCGGCACCATCGGCGACGGTGGGCGCACCCTGGACACACTGGCCATCGAACACGGATTTTCCAGTGGCGCACTCGATTTCGTGTTCCTCGACCACGACAAAAACGCGTACCTGCCCGACCTGCAGAGCATCGTGGACCGCGGTTGGCTACACCCGGGCTCGATCGTCGTCGCCGACAATGTCCGAATCCCGGGCGCACCCAAGTACCGCGCCTATATGCGCGAGCAGCAGGGCAAGTTATGGAACACCGTCGAGCACAAGACTCATGTGGAGTACCAGACCATGATGTCCGACCTGGTGTTGGAGTCCGACTACCTGGGCTAGCGGGCGCGCGGATGCGCGCCTGCCCACACCTCACGCAGCGCGTGCACGGTGACGAGGGTGTAGATCTGCGTCGTGGTCACCGAGGCGTGGCCCAGTAATTCCTGAACCACCCGGACATCGGCGCCGCCCTCCAACAAGTGTGTGGCGAACGAATGCCGCAACATGTGCGGCGACACACCCGCGGTGATGCCCGCACGTTCGGCGGCATCCTGCAGCACCTGCCAGGCGCTCTGCCGCGACAACCGGCCACCGCGCGCATTGAGAAAGATGGCGGGCGTGCCGCGGCCGCGACGCGCCAGATCGGGTCGGCCGCGGACCAGGTAGGCGTCCAATGCCGCGACGGCCGGTCGGCCTACGGGCACCAGTCGCTGCTTACCGCCCTTGCCGCGCAACAACGCGGACCGAGCTTGGGTGTCGATGTCGTCGACGTCGAGGCCGACGGCCTCGGAAATGCGTGCTCCGGTGGAGTACAGCAGCTCCAACAACGCCCGGTTGCGCAGTGTCAGCGGGCCGTCGGCCGCGTTGTCTCCCCCGGCGGCCTCCAACAAGGCCAACACCTCGTCGACCGTCAGGCTCTTGGGCAGCCGCCGGCCGGGAGTCGGGGGGCGCACGGCCCGCGCCACGTCAACGTCGGCCAGGCCTTCGGCGGCGGCGAACCGATGCAGCCCTCGCACCGCAATGAGTGCCCGCGCCGCCGAAACCGCCGACAGCGCAGGCGTTCCCGATTCGGGATCCCCGCGCCGCAGCGCCATCAGGAATTCGCTGACGTCGTCCTCCCCGACCGTGTTCAGATCGCTGATTCCCCGATCGGACAGGTGCTTGAGGTAGCGGCGCAGATCGCGCCGGTAAGAGCTCAGCGTGTTCGCCGCCACGCCCCGCTCGATGGTCAGGTGGTCCAGATAGCCCTGCAGCTGGGATTCCAGCGTCAGCGCCGCCGTCATTGCGCGGCCTTGCGCGCGGCGAACGACGTCGGCCTGTCCGGCCACGGGGTATCCAGCGGGCGTGGTTGCGCGAAACCGCTGAGCACCGCGTGGGCGGCCAAAATCCCGGCAACAGCAATGGAATTGACGATATCGCCGGTCAGCACCAGCCCCGCCGCCTCGGCGATGGGGTACCACCGCATCGTCATGTCGGCCTCTTCGTGGTGCGCCTCGGGGCGGTCCACCTCGTCGAGCCCCGTCGCGAGGTAGACCCGCACGGACTCGTCGCTGAATCCTGGCGCGGTATTGAGGTCGACGAGTACCTGCCAATTACTGGCCTTGAGGCCCGCCTCCTCCTGCAGTTCACGCTGTGCCGTCACGTGCGGATGCTCTCCGCCGACGTCGAGCAGGCCGGCGGGCAGTTCCCAAAGTCGGTGGCCGCACGTGTGCCGGTATTGGTAGATCAGCGGGATTCTGTTCTCTTCGTCCATCGCTACGATGGCCACCGCACCGTAGTGCTCTACCACTTCGCGCGCTGCGATGGTGCCGCCCGGCATCCGCACCTGGTCCCGGCGCAGCGCGAAAATCGCTCCCTGATAGAGGGTTTCGGACGAAACGGTTTCGAAGATGTGGTCAGCCACGAGTAGCGGGTTCAGGAAGCGGCTGCGCCTCTTCCTCTCGATGGTTATCCCTCAGCTCGGTGCCGTTGGACGCGTGCTGCTCGGGGATCTCGACGGGCAGCAACTCCGCCTCCTTGTAGTCGATTGCCGCACCGACAAAGGCCACGAACAGCGGATGCGGGCGCGTCGGCCGGCTCTTCAGTTCCGGATGGGCCTGGGTGCCGACGACGAACGGGTGCTGTTCTGGCGGATATTCGACGAACTCGACCAGATGCCCGTCGGGTGAGGTGCCGGAAAACCGCAGCCCGCTTTCGGCGATCTTGTCCCGGTAGGCGTTGTTGACCTCGTAGCGGTGCCGATGCCGCTCGGACACCTGCGTCGCTTGATATGCCTGGGCCACAATCGAATCCGCCTCCAGCACCGCTGGGTAGGCGCCCAGGCGCATGGTGCCGCCGAGATCGGCCTCGCCTGCGACGATCTGCTGCTGGTCGGCCATCGTGGAGATCACGGGATCCGGCGTGTCCGGTTCGAACTCAGCCGAATTGGCCTCGGTGAGCCCGACCGAGCGGGCCGCCTCGATGACAATGCACTGCAGGCCAAGACACAATCCCAGCACCGGCAGCCCACGCGCACGCGCGTGCCGGATGGCGCCGATCTTGCCCTCGATTCCCCGAATGCCGAATCCGCCCGGAACCAACACCCCGTGCACGTCTTCCAGTGCGGCGGCGGCCCCGGCGGGCGTCTGGCAGTCATCGGATGCGACCCAGACGATTTCGACCTTGGCGCGGTGCTTGAATCCCCCGTGGCGCAACGCCTCGCCCACCGAGAGGTAGGCATCGGATAGCTCAATATACTTGCCCACCAAGGCAATTCGTACCTTATCGTGCGGTTCGTGAACCCTGCGCAGCAGATCGTCCCATTCGGTCCAGTCGACGTCGCGGAACGGCAGGTTGAGCCGGCGCACCACGAATGCGTCGAGTTCCTCACGATGCAGCACTTTGGGAATGTCGTAGATCGAGGGTGCGTCCGGAGTGGAGATGACACCGTCGATGTCGACGTCACACATCAGCGCGATCTTATTTTTGAGCGCTTCGGGAACATTGCGGTCGGAACGCAGGACCAGCGCGTCGGGGGTGATACCGATGCTGCGCAGTGCGGCGACCGAGTGCTGCGTGGGCTTGGTCTTGAGTTCTCCCGAAGGCGCCAGATAGGGCACCAATGACACGTGCAGGAAGAAAACGTTCTCGCGGCCGAGGTCATGACGGACCTGACGCGCCGCCTCGAGGAATGGCTGCGATTCGATATCGCCCACGGTTCCGCCGATTTCGGTGATCACCACGTCAGGGCGCACGCCGTTGGCGTCCGGTTCGGCCATTGCCCTGATTCGCCGCTTGATCTCATCGGTGATGTGCGGGATCACCTGAACCGTGTCGCCGAGGTATTCGCCGCGGCGCTCCTTGGCGATCACCGTCGAATAAATCTGGCCGGTGGTCACGTTCGCCGAGCCGGATAGGTCGCGATCCAAGAACCGCTCGTAGTGCCCGACGTCGAGGTCGGTTTCGGCGCCGTCCTCGGTGACGAAAACCTCGCCGTGTTGGAACGGGTTCATGGTGCCCGGGTCGACGTTGAGGTAGGGGTCGAGCTTCTGCATCGTCACGTGTAGCCCGCGCGCGGTAAGTAGCTGGCCGAGGCTGCTGGCTGTCAAGCCCTTGCCCAGCGACGAAGCGACGCCCCCGCTGACGAAGAGGTGCTTGGTGACGGTTTGCGAATGCTTACGCAAAAGGGCGACCTCCGTGAAGACGGGCAGGGCGGTACGTCTTTGGGCCGTTGCTGGGCCTGCCGACCCACGGAAACCCACCCTAACATCCGCAGCCTTCCCGCGCGGGGAACACGCCCTGCCGGGCAGCCGGGGAGAAATCCGGGGCCGAAGCCGGGAGAAGCCCGGCGACGCCGGCCTACTGGGAAACGGTGACCGAGGTGGCTCCGTGTCCGGTGCCGTATTGACCCGTGTGACCACCCGAAATGAGGTCGTGCAAGGCCAGGATCGCGGTGATGCGACCGGGCGCGCTGTCCACGTCGTCGACGGTGCTGATGGCGGCCGCCATACCGGAGTCGGCGCGGGCCACGGCGACCGCGGCGCTGCCCGTCGCCGAGCCCTCCCGGCCCGCCAGCACCGTGCCGGAGCCGTGCGGCGCGAGCGCGGCGGCGAATCGCGCCACGCTGACCCCCTGGTTTCCGGCGTCGGCGGGTAGTGCCCCGCCGGTCACGACGATCGCGGCGTTGGCCGCGTCCATGTGATCACTGGGCTGATAGGTGATGAACCCGGTTTCCCGCAGCGCGGCCAGCACCGTCTCGCGCTGGGTGGCGTCGACGGCCGGGACGGGTGGAGTATCCGGCTTGGTGTTGACCAGCAAGGCGATGCCGAGCAGGTCGCCGGCCTGCGAACCCTGGTCGACGAGCTTGGTGCTCAATTGGCTTCCGGCCGGCAGGATGGACGAGTTCACCACCGACCGCAACTTCTCCCCCGAGTTGGCTTCGACGAACTCCTGGGTCAACGACACCGTTCCGGTGACCGCGCCGCCGGCCTGTCCCACGATCTTCGACACGGCCGCGACGTCGTCGTCCTTGGCATCGGGGGTTCGGAAGATGACCACCGTCTTGCCGGCCAATGCGTCATGCACCGTCCGGCCCACCACTTGGGTATCGAAAGTGTTTGCCGCGCTGAGCTTTTCGTTCAGCTGGTTGCGTTGGTCGGTGAGCCCGCTGATCTGGCTGGCCAGGTCCCGTTTCTCGTTACGCAGGGTGGAAAGCACGGTGTCCGAGAAGAAGCCGGAACCGACAACGACTCCGATGGTCAGCGCCAGAAAGACAGCTGCCAGCGAGATCGCATGGTGGCGTAGCGAGATCATGAATACACCGTTCTTAACGAGGCCAGGGTGGGCTACGAAACCAGGTTCTGCACCCAGAGGGTGAAGCGGTTCCAGTAGTCAATGAGCCAGTGCATGACCACCGAGTCAGTGCGAGACACCCACAGCACGACGATGATGGCGATCAGCATGGTCAGCGCCAGCAGCGCGATCGCACCGGCCGAGATGTGGTTGCGGTACAGGGTCGCCACGGCCTTGGCGTCCACCAGCTTCTCCCCCACCCGCAGTCTGGTGAGGAAGGTCGACGGGTTGCTCTGCGTCTTCGTCCGGTCGAAGAACGTCTCGATGTTGGCGGTGTGTCCAGCGGTGACGAGAAGCGCCGCGCCGTGGTGGTCAGCCAGCAGCAGAGCCAGGTCGGTCGCCGATCCCGCGGCGGGGAAGGTCATGGCGCCCACGCCCAGGTCCTGGATGCGTTCCAGGCCGGGCGCGTGGCCGTCGGCGTCGGCGGGCAACACCACCTGCGCACCGCACTTGAGCACCTCGGTGCTGATTTGGTCCGGGTCTCCGACGATCAGCTGGGGTCGGTAACCGGCCTTGCGCAACACATCCGCGCCGACGCCGACGCCGACCAACACCGGTTGGTATTCCTTGATGAACGGCTTGAGTGCCTTGAGATCGTCGGCGGCAGTGGGCTCTTCGGAGACGATCACCACGTGCCGGCGGCGCATGTCAACATCGATGTCGGGGATGCCGATTCCGTCGATCAGCAGCGGGCTTTCACTGCGGATGAACTCAATTGTGTTGCCGGCGAAGGCCTCTAGGTGGGCCGCCAGCCCGCTCTTGGCCTCGCGCATCAGGTCGGCGATGTCGTGGTCGGTGCGCTCGATGCCGCGGATCAGTCGGCGATCTCCCGAGTACACGCCGCCTTCGTACAGGCGGATCTTGGCCCCGTCCTTGACCTTTTTGAAGATCTCGGGGCCGGTCTCGTCGATCAGGGTGACGCCGTTGTTGACCAGCACCTCCGGCCCCAGGTTGGGGTAGCGGCCCGATACGGACGGCGACGCGTTGACGACGGCGGCGATGTCGGCTTCCACCAGGGCGTCGGCGGTGATGCGGTCCAGATCCAGGATGTCGAGGACGACGATGTCGCCGGGACATACCCGGCGCAAGAGTCGGTCGATGTTCTTGTCGACCCTGGCGGTGCCGATCAGTCCCGGCCGTGCGGTGTTGCGAGTGAGCAGCCCTGACATCTTCATGGGGGGATTCTGTCCGCGAAGTGCTTCTGGAGGGTGGAGGCGCGCCGTAACATCTGCACCATTAGTTGCATAGCGTCACTTTCGTAACAATTGCCCCACGCGCGAGTGTGCGCAGATGTACGAGGTCGGGCGGCGTGTCGTGTACCGACACGCACGCTCGCGGCAATAAGAGGGGGTGTCAGATCTCGTCGCGTTGGGCGGCGTCGAGGAGCTCGCGGGCGTGGGCGCGGCCGCTGTCGGACTCACCGAGACCCGCCAGCATGCGTGCCAGTTCCGCCACCCGGTCCTCATCGGTCAAGCGCCGGACGCCGCTGGCACCGTTGCGGCCCGTGCTGTGCACCATCAAGTGGACGTCTGCGTACGCGGCGACCTGGGGCAAGTGCGTGACGACGATGACCTGGTGGGTGCGGGCCAGCCGCGCCAGCCGCCGCCCGATCTGCACGGCGGCCCACCCGCCGACGCCGGCGTCCACCTCGTCGAACACCATCGTGGTGCCGCTGGCCACTAATCCAGAGGTGGCCAGGACCACCTCCAATGCCAGCATCACCCGGGACAACTCGCCGCCCGAGGCGCTCTTGGCCAGCGGCAACACCGTCATCCCGCGGTGCGCCGCGAAACCGAACTCGACCTGGTCGATGCCGTCGCCGCCGGCGCGGACCAGCTCACCCGAGGGCAGCCGAAGGGCGGCCGGATCGTCCTGGTCCGCAGTGTCTGCGGTGACGCCGATGGTGAACTCGGCGTCGGCCATGGCCAGTCCGGCCAGCTCCGCGGTCACCTCTTTGGCCAGCCGTTTGGCGGCCTTGCGCCGGATCTTGCTCAGATCGACCGCGGCCTGAGCCACTTTGCCGGCGAGTTCCTCGGCGCGGCGTTCCAGGGCCGCCAACCCCTCCTCGGAGACGTCGAGCTGCGCCAACTTCGCGCGTGCCTCTTCCGCCCAGCGCAACACCCCGTTGATGTCGGGGGCGTACTTGCGGGTCAGCGTGCGAAGCTCAGCCTGGCGGGCCAGTTTGGCGTCCAGCGAGCTGGCATCGGCCGGCAGTTCCGCCAAGTAGTTGCCCAGTTCCGAGGCGGCGTCGGCGACGACCGTAAGGGCCTCACCGATCTGTGCGGCCAATGCCTGCAGGGTGGTGTCATCGGTCGATTCCAGCGCGGTCCGGGCCCGCCCGAGGCAGTCCGCGGCGCCGAAACCCTCGCCGTCGTCGGTGCCCCCGCTCAACGCCGCCCGCGCCCCGAGCACGGCTTCGCGCAGCGCGTCCAGTTCCGAGAGCCGGACGATGTCGTTGACCAGCGCGTCGTCCTCACCCGGTTGGGGGTCAACCGTGTCGATCTCGTTCAGCGCGAATTGCAACCGATCCGCCTCTTGGGCGAGTTCACGGGCGCGGTTGCGGCGGTCGGCGAGGTCGCGCCGTGCCGACAGCCACTCGTCGCGCAGCTTGCGGTAGCGCTCCAGCGCGGGCGCCGCGCCCGCGAACCGGTCCAGCGCGCCGCGCTGTTCGTCGGGCCGCATCAGTCGCAGCTGGTCGTTCTGGCCGTGCAGGGTGAGCAGTTCGTTGGTGAAGCCGCTCAGCGACTTGGCGGGCACACTGCGCCCGCCGAGGTAGGCGCGAGACGGTCCGTCGCGGCTGACCGAGCGCAGCGCGATCACGCTGCCGTCCTCGTCGCGCTCAGCTCCCGACGAATCGAGGATGGCATCCAGCTGTGCTGCGGTCGCATCATCGAGATCCGTTGTGGTGAAACGACCTTCGACGACGGCGCGCTCTGCGCCGGACCGCACGCGGGTGGCGTCGGCGCGGGCTCCGCCGAGCAGATGCAGGCTGGTCACCACCATGGTCTTGCCGGTACCGGTCTCGCCGGTCAGAACGGTCAGGCCGCGGCCGAACTCGGCGGTCGCGACGCTGATTGCACCCAGCGACTCGATGCGAATCTCGGTAAGCAACTGTTACTTCCCGCGCCAACCTGTCACGGGCAACCGGAATTTCCGCACTAGGCGGTCGGTGAACGGCGCGCTGTCCAGCCTGGCCCATTTCACCGGCGTGGCGGAGCGGGTGATCTCGACTCGGCTGCCGGCCGGCACCAGCATTTCACGGCGCCCGTCGCAGAACATCAGGGCGTCGTGTCCGTCCGCCTCGATCTCGATGGCGATGCACGCGTCCGGGCTGGTCACCATCGGTCGGCCGAAAAGTGCGTGAGCATTGTTGGGTACCACCAGGATCGCCTCGAGGTCGGGCCACAGCACCGGACCACCCGCCGAGAAGGCGTACGCGGTGGATCCGGTCGGCGTGGACACCAGCACGCCGTCGCAGCCGAAGGTCGACACGGGGCGGCCGTCGATTTCGATCACGACTCCCAGCACGCCCAGTCGCGGACCCTTTTCCAGGCTCGCTTCGTTCAGTGCCCATCCCCGCTGGATGACGGCGCCCTGCTGACAAACCGCCACGTCCAGCGTCAGTCGGTCTTCCACTCGATAGTCGCGCGCGACGACATGCTCGAGCACCGCGTCGATGTGTTCGGCCTCGGCCTCGGCGAGGAAGCCGATGCGTCCCAGGTTGACCCCCAAGACGGGGATGTCGGCGTTGCGCGCCAACTCTGCGGCCCGCAGGAAGGTCCCGTCGCCACCGAGAACCATGGCCAGTTCACAGCCTTCGGCGGCGTGCGGCTCGGCAACAACCTCGATGTTGACGCCCAGCACACGCATGTCCTCCGGGTTCAGCTGCAGCGGTCCCCGATCGACCGCTTCGGCGGACAGCGCGCGTAGGCCAATGCCGTTGTCGCTCAGCACTTTCTCTACCCGGCGCGCCGTCTCGGTCGCCTCGTCGCGCCCGGTGTGCACCACCAGGAGGACGTTCCGCTCTGCGGTCATTGCGGTCCCTCCCGGACGGCCCGCGCGACGGCCTCCGTCAGCTCATCGCCGGCCAGGCCACGGTCGGTCTGGGCGCGCAACCACAGGAAGTATTCGACGTTGCCCGACGGGCCCGGCAACGGGCTCGCCGTCACGCCGACCGTGTGCCAGCCCAGATCTTTCGCGCGATGGGCCACCGCGAGCACCGCGTCGGCGCGCAGCGCCGGGTCGTGGATCACCCCACCCGGACCCACCTGGCCCTTCCCGACTTCAAACTGCGGCTTCACCATGGGAACGATATCGGCGTCCGGCGAAGCGCAGCCAACCAGCGCGGGTAACACGGTGGCCAACGAGATGAAGGACAGGTCGGCCACCACCAGATCGACCTGCCCGCCGATCGCCTCCGGCACCAGATCGCGCGCGTTGGTCCGCTCCACGACCACGACGCGCGGATCGTTGCGCAGCGACCACGCCAGTTGGCCGTACCCGACATCGGCCGCGACCACCTGGGCCGCCCCGCGATCAAGCAGCACCTCGGTGAATCCTCCGGTCGAGGCGCCCGCATCCAAGCATCGCCGCCCGGCCACCGGTATCGCGAAGGCGTCCAGCGCTCCGATGAGCTTGTGCGCTCCCCGCGACACCCAGCTGCGTTCCCCGTCGGTGATGACGGTCAGGGCCGCGGTGACGTCCACCGCGGTCGCGGGTTTGACAGCCGGCAGCCCGTCGATGCGGACCTTGCCGGCGCCGATCAACTCCGCGGCCTGCTGACGGGATCGCGCCAGTCCCCGCCGAACCAGCTCGGCGTCGACGCGGGCACGCCGTGCCATGCAGACACTCAGCCCTTCTCCGCCGATTCCAGGGCTTGCATCAACACGTCGTGCGCCTCGGAGAGGCGCCGCGCGATGTCTTCGAGCTCGGCAAGCGACGGGCCGTTCTCGGCGTCGGCGACTTCCGGCAACTGGGCAACCAACGCCTCGATTTCGGCGCGAATCTGATCAGGATCAATAGTCATTGGATTCATACGGTAGTCACCGACTATGTGTCGTGCAGCAGCGACCAGCGTTGCAGGGCGTCGCGGGCCTCCGCGTCGCCTGCCTCGAGCGCGCATGAGTTCCCGTCCAACTGCGCGTCCCATACCGCGTTGGCAACCGCACGCACCACCGACAGGTCATCGCCGGGCCGCTCTCCGTCCGCGCGCACTCGGACCGCGCCGGAGTCGACTTCCACCCGCCAGCCCGGCTGCGGGCCCACTTTGAGTAGGTCCCCATCCTTGCGCAGGCAGCGCAGATCGTGCGCGATGTAGGTGGGTCGCCGAACCGGTTCGGCGTAGATGGCGTCGTGCACGGTACTCACCCCGGTCAACACCATCAGACTGGGCAATCCGGCGTTGTTAGCGCCCTCGATGTCGGTGTCCAGGCGGTCGCCGACCACCAGTGGCGCCTTGAAGTCGCCGCGGTCCACCGCGTCGTTCATCAGTTGCGGCGCGGGCTTGCCCGCCACTTCCGGTTCGACGCCTGTGGCGGCGCGCAGCGCGGCGACCAGAGATCCGTTGCCCGGCAACAAACCTCGCTCGGTGGGCAGGGTCGGGTCCACGTTGGCCGCCACCCACAGCGCACCGGCCCGAATGGCCAACGCCGCTTCCGCGAGATCCGGCCAACCCAGCGTCATGGACAGACCCTGCACGACGGCGACGGGGTCATCATCGAAGTTGCGCACCGGCCGCAGGCCGACCGCGCTGATCTCGCCGGCCAGTGCGTCGGTGCCGACGATCAACACCTTCGAGCCCGGAGACACCTGACCGGCGAGCAGGCGGGCGGCGCTCTGGGCGCTGGTGACCACGTCGTCAGCGGTTACGCCGAAGCCGAGCTCGCGCAAGTGGGCGGCGACTTCGTCGGCGCTGCGGGAGGCGTTGTTGGTGACGAACAGCTTGCGGCTCTTCACCTCGTCGAGCACCTCGACCGCGCCGTCAGTCGGCCGGTGCCCGCGAAACACCGTTCCGTCCAGATCAATCAGCAAGCAATCGTATTGCTGCGCAATGCTTCCCATTCAGCCAAGCTCGCTGACGCGGTCTTCGGCGTCGGTCACGCCTTCGGTGTCGGCAGCGGCGGAACGCAGGAACCACTGCAGCGCCTCGTCCTCGCGGCCCAGGGCGAGCAGCGTTTCGGCGTAGGCATAGAACAGCCGTGCCGCCGTCGAACCGGTACGGCTGGGGTCGAGCTGCGGTGTCGACAGCACGGTCAATGCCTGCTCCAGCTGACCGAGGTCGGCGCGGGCACCGGCGGCCACGATGCGCAACTCGTCGGCGTCGTCCCCGCCGAGCTCGGCCGCTTCGGGCCCGCGGGCCAGTTCGATCGCGCGCTCCGGTCGGCCGAGGCCGCGTTCGCAGTCGGCAATGAGGGCGAGCAACGAGGATTTGCTGCCCATCCTGCGCGCTGCCCGCAGTTCGGCCAGCGCCTGGGACCAGTCGCCGCAGTGGTAGGCGGCAATTCCGACGGCTTCACGTACCGCGGCGATCCGGCTCGATCGCGCCCGCGCCGCACGCGCGTGACTCAGGGCGGTCTGGGGATCTTCGTCGAGCAAGTGGCCCGCGGCAACCAGGTGTCGCGCCACGGCGTCGGCGGTGGCCCGGTCCAGGGTGCTCAGTTCGCGCCGGATTTCCGGCGACAGCTGCTTTGCCTCGATGCCTTCGGGAATTGGCGGGCCGGGATCGACCGGACGATTGCCGTCGGGCGTAGCGGCCTTGGGCTGAGCGGGGCGCGCCCGGCCCGGACCGGACCACGAACCGCTGTTCCCGCGTCGCGGACCGCCGCGCGCCGACCCTTCTGAGGCCGGTCGCCGCGGTCGCTCACCCCCGCGACCATGCCTGTCGTCGACCACTTAGATGAGGTTACGGGTATCGGTGTGGGCGCGTGGGTGGGGGTTAAGACTGCAGTCGGTGGGGCAACAGCGGTGTCAGCAGCGCCGGGCAGTAGGTCGCGATGGCGACGATGGTGAACGACCTCGCCGTCTGCGGCGTCATCCCGCTACTGGCGGACAAGTTGTCGGCGATCGCGTCGAAGGATCCGTTCGGCTGCATCGCCATCGGGCATACCGAGCTACCGAGAGCGGTGGTGCTGACCGGTTGACCGTAGGAGATGCCGGCATTGTTCAATGCCGCGAGGAAGGCGTTGCCCATGATGTCGGCCTGAATCGGTGCCGCACAGCTTCCCGCGGTGCCAAACACGCTGGCGGTCAACGCGAGAAGCAGCGACGCCTGCCGGGCCCGGGTGGTCCGTGTCTTTCGATCTGACTGCGCCGTGGTCATCGTGACAACAGTGGCGAACAAGAGTCACGTTCGCGGCACAGTGAGATAAATGTTTGCCCTCTAACGCCCGTCGCGCTTGCCTAGCTGTTTTCGGGCCCCGACCTATGCCCGCTCTATACCCGCTCTACCCCGGCGATGTTCCGTTTGCCGCGGCGCAGCACCAGCCACCGGCCGTGCAGGAAATCCGTTGGCTGCGGTGACCATTCGTCGCTGTCGATGCGAATGTTGTTGACCGACACGCCACCTTCGGCGATGGTGCGTCGCGCCGCGCCCTTGCTGGCCGACAGACCGGTAGCCACCAACAGGTCGACAATCCCGTCCGGACCACCGGGCTTGATTTCGGCGACCGCCGTTTCACGCAGTGCCGCAGCCAAAGTCGCCTCGTCGAGGCGGTCCAAGTCGCCTTGACCGAACAGCGCCCGGCTGGCGTGTTCAACCGCTTGGGCGGCGGCCTCGCCGTGCACCAAGACGGTGAGCTCGGTGGCGAGGCGGCGTTGGGCCGCACGCTGTTGCGGACGTTCGGCCGTCACCTGCTCCAACTCGGCGAGCTCATCGGCAGAAAGAAAGGTGAACCAGCGCAGGTACCGGATCACGTCCGCGTCGGCGGTGTTGATGAAGTACTGATACCAGGCGTACGGGCTGGTCAGTTCCGGATCCAGCCACAGATTCCCGCCGCCGGTCGACTTGCCGAACTTGGTGCCGTCGGCCGCGGTCACCAGCGGGACGGTGAGCGCATGCACTGCTGCGCCGTGCTTTTGACGCACCAGCCGCACCCCGGCGATGATGTTGCCCCACTGGTCCGAACCGCCGATTTGCAGGGTGCAGTTGTGCCGGCGGTACAGCTCGACGTAGTCGTTGGCCTGCAACAGCATGTAGCTGAACTCGGTGTAGGAAATGCCCTCGCCTTCGAGACGCCGTTTGATGGTGTCGCGATCCAGCATCACGTTGACCGAAAAGTGCTTGCCGAGGTCGCGCAGGAATTCGATGGCCGACATGGCGGCGGTCCACTCGAGGTTGTTCTCGACGATCGCGCCCGTCCCGGACTTACCCGTGTCGTCGAAATCGACGAACCGCTCCAGTTGCCCGCGGATCCGCTCGGTCCATTCGGCGACGACGTCCGCTTCGTTCAGGGTGCGCTCGCCGACCTCGCGCGGGTCGCCGATCATCCCGGTGGCCCCGCCCGCCAACACGATGGGGCGGTGTCCGGCGCGCTGAAAACGCCGCAACGCGAGCAGCGGGACCAGATGCCCCGCGTGCAGGCTGGCCGCGGTGGGGTCAAAACCGGCATAGACGGTGATCGGGCCGCGCTGCGTGTCGGCGGCCAGAGCATCGAGGTCGGTGGATTGCGCGATCAAGCCGCGCCATTCCAGCTCGTCGAGGATCCCTGAAGACTCCCTACCCATGGCTGAGAGTCTTCCAGGATGGGTGCGCACGGCTGAGGTCAGGCGGGTAGATCGCAGTTGACTGGCCATTCGCTCAGCGAGATTCGAGCCGAATTGGGGGCGGGAAGCGCACGTTTCGTCCGGTGCCCGGGCTCATCGCCGCCCCGACACGGTCGGCGGCCATAAGCTCTCGACCGTTATGGACAACCGGTTTTTCCCGTTGGTCGTCGTCGCGGTCATGCTCGCCCTCGGGCTGACGCTCACGGTTGCCGACTTTCGGCGGGCCGCCACCTTGCGGCGCCCACTCCTGGTCGCGTTGATCTGTCAGGCACTGCTGCTTCCGGCCCTATGCCTGCTCATAGCCGAGGCCCTGAAGCTGCCGCCGGAGCTGGCGGTGGGGCTGATGCTCATGGCGGCCACCCCGGGCGGCATGCTGGCCAACGTCCTCAGCCACCTGGCCAACGGCGACCTGGCGCTCAATCTCACGTTGACCGCCATCAATGCCGTCCTGTCCATCTTCGCCATCCCGGCGATCCTGGCGTTCTCCATGCACTGGTTCCTGGACCAGGCCCGGCTGATCCCCCTGCAGTTCGACAAGTTCTTCAGCGTCTTCGCGCTGGTGCTGATACCGACCGCGATCGGCGTTGCGATACGCCATCGCTTTCCCGACCTGGCTCGGCGGGCGCAAACCCCGGTCAAGGTCGTCGCGGCGCTGCTCCTGGTGGTTGCCGTGGGCGCGGGCCTGGCGCGCGGCCAGACAACCCTCGGGGAGCACTTCGGTGTGATCAGCGCGGCGGTGGTGCTGTTCTGTGCGGTCAGTCTGACGGTCGGTTATCTGGCCCCGCGTTGGATGCGCCTCGCTCCGCGTCAGTCGGTCGCCATCAGCCTGGAGATCGGATTGCACAATGCCGTGGTGGCGATCGGCATAGCCCTGAGCCCACAGCTACTGAACAGCGCTGAGATGGCCACCCCCGCCGCCATTTACGGCCTACTTGCGCCGCTTATTGCGCTGGCGTTCCTCTTCGCCGTACGGCGTCTCGATCCCGCCTACCGCGCCACCGCCGGCGCCGACACCGTCGTCGCTTAGCCCGTCGCTCAGTCGCTGGCACCGAGGACCGGCGCACGCGGGCTGCGCCGGTAGGCGGACACTTCCGGCCGGTCGGCAACCCACAGTCGCCACGGCCGGTCGGCGGCCTGACTGACCCCGACCCGCGGACCGGCGACCGCCGGCACGGGTTCGTTGAATCGAATCTGCACCGGGCTGACCGGGTCGAACAGGTCAATCCCGTTGTCGTCCATGGTGATTCCCAGCGCGGAGCAAAGATTGCCGGGGCCGCGCGCGAGCGCCGCGGTACGCACCAGCTCACCGCGCCGGCCGCGGGCGACCTCCAATCCCTCGTCGATGGCGCAGGCCCGCAGCAGTACCGCCGCGGCGGTGCCGTCCGGCCCGCAGGCAACGTTGGCACAGACATGAATGCCGTGGCTGCGGTAGGTGTACAGCCGCCCGGGCGGTCCGAACATGACGGCATTGCGTCCACTCAGACCGCGATAGGAGTGCGCCGCCGCGTCGGGCCACGGGCCGTCCGGCACTCCCCCGTACGCCTCGACCTCGACGATGACGCCACTGACCCCGCGTGCGGTGATGGTGGCCCCGAGCAGCCGGTGAGCGGCCTCGACCGGGTCAACCTGCAGGTGCTCAGCGTTCACCGCACAGATTCTGCCCGTGCCCTTGACACGACTGCGACGCGGGCGGATTATTCATCGTATGATGACTTCATCACGCGATGAATTTATGGCAGGCAACACAGAGCCAGCCGTCCGCATCGAGCACTTGCGGGTGATTCGCGGCAAACGGCCTGCGTTGCATGACATTTCCGTCGACATCGCGGCCGGTACCATCACCGGACTGCTCGGGCCGTCCGGGTGCGGCAAGACCACCTTGATGCGCAGCATCGTCGGCACCCAGATCATCGCCTCGGGCAACGTCACCGTGCTCGGACATCCAGCCGGGTCCGCGGCCCTGCGTCGCCAGGTGGGGTACCTGCCGCAGGATCCGGCGATCTATGACGACCTGCGCATCATCGACAACGTTCGCTATGTCGCCGCGCTGTACGGATTCGACGCCTCGGCCGCGGATGAGGCCATCGACCGGGTGGGCTTGTCGGATCATCGAACTGCCTATTGCGGCAATCTCTCCGGCGGTCAGCGCACCCGGGTGTCGCTGGCGTGCGCACTGGTGTGCCATCCCGCCCTGCTGGTGCTCGACGAACCAACGGTCGGACTGGATCCCGTACTGCGCGTTGATCTTTGGGAACAGTTCACCGAGCTTGCGGACGCCGGCACCACGCTGCTGGTGTCCAGCCACGTGATGGACGAGGCCGACCACTGCGGGGATCTGCTGCTGATGCGCGAGGGGCACCTGGTTGCCCACACCACGCCGGACCGATTGAGAGAGGAAACGGGATGCACGTCACTGGAGGAAGCGTTTCTGCACATCATTCGGCGCAGCACCGTGCTGCAAGCAGAGGCCGGTCCCCGGGCAAGTTAGGCCTGAAGGGATACACCGCCACCACGGTGCGCATCCTGCGGCAGTTGGCCGCCGATCACCGCAGTGTGGCCATGATCCTGGTGGTGCCGAGCGCGATCATCGCGCTGATGTACTTCATGTTCCAAAACGCGCCGCACCGGCCCGGCACCCCGACGCCGTTCAACGGGGCGTGCTTGATTCTGCTGGGCCTCTTCCCGCTGCTGCTGATGTTTCTGATTACATCGATAACCATGCAACGCGAGCGCGCTTCGGGCACCTTGGAGCGCGTCCTGACCACGCCGCTGCGCCGACTCGACCTGCTGGCGGCGTACGGAACCGCGTTTTCGATCGCGGCGGCGGCCCAGGCGACCCTGGCGTGCCTGGTGTCGTTCTGGTTCCTCGGGTTCAGCACGGCGGGAAACCCGGTCTGGGTGTTCGTGATTGCGATCATCAACGCGGTTCTGGGCGTGGGGCTGGGATTGTTGTGCAGTGCGTTCGCTCGCAGCGAGTTTCAGGCCGTACAGTTCATGCCCGTGGTGATCGTGCCGCAGTTGCTGTTAGCCGGCGTCATCGTTCCGCGGCCGGCGATGCCGGATTGGCTCGAGTGGATCAGCAATGTCATGCCGGCCAGCTACGCACTCGAAGCGTTGCAGCAGGTGGCTGCGCATCCGGAGCTGACATATACCGCGGTGCGTGACATGGTCGTTGTGATGGGGTTCGCGCTGGTGGCGCTGTGCCTGGCCGCGGCGACGTTGCACAGGCGGACGCCTTAATGGCTCCACGCAGGCCAGGGCGACCCGCGGGAAGCTCGGACACCCGGGAGCGAATCCTGGCCTGCGCGCGGGACCTGTTCGCGCTCAACGGAATTGATCGAACATCTATCCGGGCGGTGGCGGCCAAGGCCGGGGTCGACGCCGCGCTGGTGCACCACTATTTCGGCACCAAGCAGCAACTTTTCGCCGCCGCGATCCATCTACCGATAGATCCGATGCACGTCATCGCGCAGTTGCGCGACACCCCGGTCGAGGACCTCGGGTATCGGCTGCCGTCGATATTGCTGCCGCTCTGGGACTCCGAGTTGGGTGCCGGGCTGATCGCGACCCTGCGCTCGCTGATCGCCGGCGACGAAGTCGGCCTGGCGCGCACGTTTCTGCAAGACGTGATCGGTACCGAAGTCGGTTCGCGGGTCGACGATCCCCCAGGCAGCGGCAGGATCCGCACCCAGTTCGTCGCCTCACAATTGATGGGCGTGGTGATGGCGCGCTACATCGTCAAGATCGAGCCGTTCGCGTCGCTGCCCACCGACCAGATCGCGCGAACGATCGCACCGAACCTGCAGCGCTACCTCACTGGGGAGCTGCCGGACCTCGTGCCATAAGCCGCGCGTGCTCCTCGTCGTCGACGTCCCGAGCCTCATCGATGAGCAAGACCGGGATGCCGTCCTCGATACGGTAGGCACGCCGCAGCCGCGGGTTGTACAGCAGCTCCCCGCCTTCGTCGGCAACCAGCACCAGCGGACCCCGGTCCTGCGGGCACACCAGAATGTCCAGCAGCGTCTGGTCAAGCATCGCTGTGTTCGCGCTTCCCGCTCAATTCGCTACGCACGGCCGGGGTCATACGCCGGAATTCCTTGCTGGCGGAGTCGAAGTGCCACACCTGGCGTCCCGGCTTGGGCAGGCCCGCCGCGCGGAGGGTACTGACGACCGGACGGTAGGTCGTGGGGCTCAGCGGCAGCTCGGGCACCACATGCACGATGTCGGGGCCCAGTCCCACCGGGATCTTGTTGACCGCCTCGCTCAGGTCGGCGGCCGTGACGGTCGCACCCTTGCACAGCGTCACCGCCGAAACCGCGACATCTTGGCCATTCACCGTGACGCCGTAGGTCGATGCCAGGTCGACGCCGATGAGCCGGCCGAACGCGTCGTTGACCGGGTCAGGGTAGACGATCCCGCGCGCGGTGTGGACCTCTGAGCCGCGCCGGCCGACCAGCCAGTAGTCCCCGTCCTCGTCGCGGTAGAACAGGTATTCGGTGGAAATCCAGGTGTCGCCGGGAGCAAACACGCCACGCTTGACCGACGCGGTCGGATCGATCGGTCCGCGCGACTGAGCCAGCAACACCCCGACCTGGTTGACATCGGCCACCTGAACGTAACCCCGCTCATCCTCCAGGATCAGGTCGTGTTCGGCGTCGTAGGCGCCAAGTTCGACCCGGCCGGCACCCGGCAGCGGACGGCCCTTGCTGCCGACCTTGGCGCCGGACACATTGGCCAACACCGCCAGCCCGTCGGTGGTGGCGAAGAATTCGACGACACGCGCCGGCGCGAAAGCGTCAACGACGCGCTCCCACAACCCGGTTGGCATGCCGGAGCCGATGAACAGCCGCACGGGGTGGTTACCGTGCAACTCGAAGTCTGGGTCGTCAACCACTTCCCGCATCATCGCCCAGGTGTAGGACACGACGGTCACCCCGTACTGCCGTATCTCCTGGACGAACCGCTCCGGCTGCAGTCCCCGGGACAACGCGATGCGGGTGCCACCGACAACCGCGGCACCCAGGTTCACCAGCAGCGCCGCCTCGTGGTGTAGCGGCGTCAGGCAATACACGGTGTCTTTGCGGTCGAGCGAAGCCGTCGAGGCCGTTCCGAACGCGGACACCGCCCACCGGTAGTTGGTGATCTGCTTGGCCACCAACTCGCCGCTGGCCGCGGTAAACGCGATGGCCGCCAGGTCGCGCGCCAACCCCGGGTTGGGTCGATACCAAGCGGGCAGCTCGACGACGTCCGGGTCGATCTTTTCCATGTCGATGACTTGGCCTGTTTGCAAGGCATCTTCCGGCAGGTCCAGATCGCGGGACTCACCACCGCCGAGCACCAACACCTGACCCGGCAGCGTGCGCGCCGCTTCGAGATTCGTTGGGTCGGTGAGGATTTCGGCTACTCTACCGAGACGGAAGGATTCGGCCAGATCGACGTCCGGGCGCATCACCACGGCGACCGCCCCCAACCGGGACAACGCCGCGATCGCCACGAGCGCGCTGGGCCGGGTCTCCATCAGGATGCCCACCCGGTCGCCCTGCCGCACGCCGACTTCGATGAGGCCGCGAACGACGTTGTTGATCCGTCGGTTCACCGCTTCGTAGGTGTGCACGCGACCGTCGAACAACAGGAATTCACCCTGCGGATGGTCGCGGGCCTGCTCATCGATGATGCGGCCCAGCGAGATGCGGGTGTGGTCGTTGAGCTGTCCCAGTCGGGCCAGGCGCGGCAGGGTGCGGGCGGTTTCGACGGCCAAGGTACGGACGGACTTGTTGGCGGCGACGACGGCGTCCGCGGCGCCGCGAGCAGCGGCAAGCGCTGCCTCGGACACCTCCCCTAGCCCGTGGGCAAGCCGCGAGCTCAGCGCGACGCCACTGTCGCTGTGCTCGATCGGCTGCTCAACCATCGGGGTGATCTGCGCCGGCTTGTCGCCCTTGCCCTCGATCCAGCGCACCCAGTCCGCCACGGTCGGCCAGCTTTCCTTGGCTGCCCTGGATCCCACAACGAGGCCGAAATGCCCTGTCCTGATCGAACATTCGTAGACGTCGGTGTTCGGTGCGGCGCGCCTGATGCCACGCACCGCCGCCGGCTGGCCAATGTCGTCCACCTCGCCGACGAATGCCAGGATCGGGCAGGTGATGTCGGTCAGCGTGACCATCTGCCCGTTGATAGCGAAGCCGCCGGTCATCATTCGGTTGTGGGCGATGAATTGCTTGAGGAGCTCCGAGATGGCCGGACCCGACCAGGCGATCCACCCTTCACGCTCGAGGAATCGGCGCTGCTGTTCGCGTGGCAACAGTGCCTCGCGATCATGCAGTTGGCGGACGAAGTCGACCCGAGCCTTGGCGGTCTTGAGCGGGTCCATCATCTGAAAACCGGTGCGCGCCAACCAGCTCGGGATGCTGATGCGGTTGAACACGTGGTCTGCCATGAAGTCGGCGATCGCGGGTGCCATGTTCGGCGGCAGGCCCATCGGAAGCGCGGCGAGGGTGTCCACCGGGGAGCCGAACGCCACGATGCTGGCCAGTGCCTTGGAACGCCGGTAGGCACCGACCTGGTAGCACCACATCCCGCCTTGCGAATAACCGACGAGGTGGACGTCGCGGCCGGTGGCCTCGTGCACCGTGTCGATGGCCTGACTGAGTGCGACGATGTGGTCGGCCAGGTTCCGGCGCATGCCGCCCTCGACCTTGTCGGGTGAGCCGAAGTCGATGACCCAGGTGTCCAGTCCGCGGGCATGCAGGATGCCGACCGCCCCGTCCTGGCGGGTGACGTCCCACATGTCGGCCGACATCATCATCGGGTGCACCATCAGGACCGGCGGGCCGACCGGCGGCTGGCCGGGACGGTTGTCCGGCGGGAAGTATCGCCGCAGCTTGTACATCGGAACGCTCTCGACGATCTGCGAGGGCGACGGGACGCTGCCGGTTTCCAACCCGCCCAACCGCAGCACCTCCAGACCGTTCTGGGCTGTGGCAACCAATCGCTCCACCGGGCGTGTCACCATCGACAAATTCAGATCCACAGCTGCTCCTGAGTGCTCAGACTTGGCCTCTACCAGCGTGAACATCATGGCACATCACCCTTGGGCCGCTTGCCATTAGGCAAGGACTTGTTCGGTCAGCGGCCTTCGCGCCAGTGTGGGGCGGTACTTCCGTCGTCCAGCAAGTGGCTCAGGAACCCAGCCAGTGCGGATACCGTCAACATCGTGGGCATGACGACTGAACCCAAGAACAGTGGCGGTGTTCGGGTCGAGAAGCGGGGACCCGTGACGACTGTGATCATGAATCGACCGGAGGCCCGTAACGCGGTCAACGGATCTGCTGCGCTTGCGCTCCTCGCCGCGTTCGAGGAGTTCGACAGTGACGACTCCGCGTCGGTGGCTGTGCTGTGGGGGGAGCACGGAAATTTCTGCTCTGGCGCGGATTTGAAAGGGGCAGAGACTGGTGACTTCAACCCGGTGAGCCCGACCGGTCCGGGGCCGATGGGTCCCACCCGACTGACCCTGTCCAAACCGGTGATCGCCGCAGTCAGTGGCTATGCCGTCGCCGGTGGCCTAGAGCTGGCGGTGTGGTGCGATTTACGAGTAGTCGAGGAGGACGCCACGTTCGGGGTGTTCTGTCGACGCTGGGGATTGCCCCTGATCGATGGCGGCACGGTCCGGTTACCCCGGCTGATCGGGCACAGTCGGGCGTTGGATCTGATCCTCACCGGCCGCTCGGTCGACGCGACTGAGGCACTGGCCATCGGCCTGGCGAATCGCGTTGTGCCAACGGGTACCGTCCGCGAGGCCGCAGAGGATCTGGCCGCCGAACTCGCGGCGTTGCCACAGAACTGCTTGCGCTCCGACCGCCTGTCGACCCTCTATCAGTGGGGCCGCAGCGAGGCAGAGGCGATGGATTTCGAGTTCGCGAGTCTGGCGCGTTCGGCATCCGAATTGCAGTCAGGCGCAAAGCGGTTCTCAGACGGCGCGGGCCGACACGGCTCCAAAGCGTGACACGCCGCGGCGCCCTTGTCGGGTCGCCGGCATCACGCCATTACGGGCACCCTGAGCATTTGGAGACGGTGTTTGACGTCAAATGTGGTGTGCCAGGCCGCCAGCGTGAGCGCCAGATGAACCACGAGATACATCGCATCGCGGCCGCCCCAGGGTGGCGTTCGTCCAGCCCACACGGCTCCCACCAACGCCAGCACCTCGAGGCTCAGCAACGCCGACCAGATCGCCCGCCACATCACGGCCGACCGCAGTCGCCGTTGGTTGACCTGAATAGCGGCGTCGCGGATGTTCGCATCGCTCGGGACCGGTCCGCTCAAGGCGGCCGCCACGGCCGTCGGCCGCCGTGCCGCGTCGATGCCGCTGAGGGCCTTGACCAATAGCGCGTGCGATCGCTCGGTAAACGCGGTGACCACGACGGCGCCGAGCAGGATGGCCGCGGCCGTCGCCACCAGCGGTGCCCACCACGGCTGGTCGGCATTGACCGGCATGCCGTTGGCGCACCAACCCACGATGTGGAGAGAGGCGCTTACGCTCGCCGCCGTCAGGGCACGTTCCCACCAGGACATCAGCAAGAACCGAGTCCACACGACGATGCCTTTCTCATGGGTATTACGGGTCGCCCACGCGACCAGAACGGACCTGGACAGACTCGATGCAGCCCCTTGCAGGATTCTCAATAAATCCTTGGAGCCCTGGCCAGGGCCATCGGCGGCCTGGCGTTCCCGGTAGTTTTGCCCCGTGGCACACCTGCTCGGAGCCGAGGCCGTACATCTGGCTTACCCGACCCAGGTGATCTTTGAATCGGTCACGCTGGGGGTCAACGACGGCGCCCGCATCGGCATCGTCGGGCGCAACGGCGACGGCAAGTCGAGCCTGCTGGGCCTGCTCACCGGCCAGGTACAGCCGGACTCCGGCCGGGTCACTCGACGCAGCGGACTGCGGGTCGGCGCGCTGAGCCAAGCGGACACCCTGGACCCGGAACACACCGTCGGCTGGACACTGGTCGGCGACCAACCCGAACACCAATGGGCCGGCAACGCCCGCATCCGTGACGTCGTCGCCGGCCTGGTGTCCGACATCGCCTGGGACGCAACCATTGCCACGCTCAGCGGGGGGCAGCGACGACGCGTCCAGCTGGCCCAACTACTGGTGGGCGAGTGGGACGTCATCGCCCTCGATGAGCCCACCAACCACCTCGACATCGAGGGGATCACCTGGCTGGCGGGCCACCTGCGACAACGCTGGGCCCGCAACACCGGTGGGCTCCTTTTGGTCACGCACGACCGCTGGTTCCTCGACGAAGTCGCCACCACCACCTGGGAGGTGCACGACGGGATCGTCGAACCGTTCGAAGGCGGGTACGCCGCGTACGTGTTGCAGCGCGTCGAGCGCGATCGCATCACCGCTGCCGCCGAGGCCAAGCGGCAGAACCTGATGCGCAAGGAGCTTGCGTGGTTGCGGCGCGGTCCCCCGGCGCGGACGTCGAAACCGAAGTTCCGGATCGAGGCCGCCAACCAGCTCATCGCCGACGTGCCGCCCCTGCGGAACACCGTCGAATTGGCCAAGCTGGCGATGGCCCGACTCGGCAAGGATGTCATCGACCTGCTCGACGTGTCCGTCTCGTTCGACGGACGCGAAGTGCTGCGCGACATCGAATGGCGCATCGCCCCAGGCGAACGCACCGGCATTGTCGGGGCCAACGGCGCAGGCAAGTCCACCCTGCTGGGGCTGATAGCCGGCACCGTTCAACCGAGCACGGGACGCGTCAAGCGCGGCAAGACCGTCCAATTGGCCGTTCTCGACCAGCAGGGCGACCGGCTCAACGCGATCGCCGACGACCGGATCGCCGACGTGCTGGCGCGGCTGCGCGGCGGCTATGAGGTCGAAGGACGCGAGGTGACTCCGGCGCAGTTGCTGGAGCGGCTCGGCTTCGGCCGCGGGCAGCTCTCCGCACGTGTCCGCGAGCTGTCGGGTGGTCAACGGCGTCGGCTGCAGCTGATGCTCACCCTGCTGTCCGAACCGAACGTGCTGCTGCTGGACGAACCGACCAACGACGTCGACACCGACATGCTCACCGCCACCGAAGACTTGCTGGACTCCTGGGCGGGCACGCTGATCGTCGTCTCCCACGACCGGTATCTGCTCGAACGAGTCACCGACCAGCAGTACGCCGTTCTGGACGGGCGGCTACGGCACCTGCCCGGCGGCATCGACGAATACCTACTGCTCGCCGCCAAAGACCAGGCGGGTGCCGCCCCCGGAGCTGCTCCGGCGGCCAAATCACCGGAGCCGCAAGCCATATCAGGCGCTCAACGGCGCGCGGCGGAGAAGGAGCTGGCCGCGATCGATCGCCAACTGGCGCGGCTGGCCGAACGAATCGAGGCCAAACACAACGAAATCGCCGCTCATGACCAATCCGACCACGTCGGCATCAACCGGTTGACCCAAGAGTTGCGTGCCCTCGAAGATGACGTCGCAGAGGCCGAGGAGCGTTGGTTGGCACTGTCGGAGGTGCTCGAATGACCGCATATCGCACGCTGCCCTACCGACCCGGGGAAGCGCTACTGGCCACATACCGACGCCGCGGTCCCGTGGTGAACGCCGGTGTTGGGCGGCACGGCTACACCTATCTGCTTGGCGCCGAGGCGAATAAGTTTGTCTTCGCCAACGCCGATGCCTTCAGTTGGCGGGAGACCTTCGAGAACCTGGCGATCGTCGACGGCCCGACGGCACTCATCGTCAGCGACGGCGACGACCACCGCCGCCGGCGCAGTGTGGTGGCGCCGGGACTGCGACACCGGCAGATCCAGGAATACGTCCACATCATGGCCTCCAACATCGACCGCGTCATCGACGGTTGGCAGCCGGGGCGACGCCTCGATCTCTACCAACAGTTCCGCTCGGCGGTCCGGCGTAGCACCGCCGAATCGTTGTTCGGCCAGCGCCTCGCGGTCCACTCCGACTTCCTCGGCGAACAACTCCAACCATTGCTGGACCTGACCCATCAGCTCCCGCAGTGGGCGCAACTGCATCGGCGCCTGAATTCCGCCCGTTGGCGACGAGCAATGGCCGCCCGACAGCGCATCAACGACTTGATCGACACCCAGATCGCCGATGCCAAAAAGCAGCCCCGACCGGACGACCACCTGATGACCATGCTGATCAACGGCCGCGGCGAAGAGAATTACGCGCTGAGCGACGACGAAATACGTGATGCGATCATCTCCCTCATCACCGCCGGCTACGAGACCACCAGCGGCGCGCTGGCCTGGGCGGCCTACACCCTGCTGACCCTCCCGGGCGCCTGGGAGACCGCGGCCGACGAAATTGACCGGGTGCTCGGGGGGCGGGCACCGACGGCCCGAGACCTCGCCGGGCTCAGCTACCTCAACGGCGTTGTGCAGGAGACACTTCGGCTCTATTCGCCCGGGGTGATCTCGGCCCGCAGGGTGATGCGTGACCTGTCGTTCGACGGCCAGCGCATCCGGGCCGGACGAATGCTCATCTTCAGCGCCTACGTCACCCACCGTCTCGACGAAATATGGCCCGATGCAACCGAATTCCGTCCAGAGCGGTGGGACGCCGCCAGGCCCGACTATCGCAAGCCCGCTCCGCACGAGTTCATCCCGTTCAGCGGAGGGTTGCATCGCTGTATCGGCGCGGCCATGGCCACCACCGAAATGACCGTGATGCTTGCCCGCCTCATCGCCAGGACAAAGCTGGAGTTACCCGCTCAGCGCATTCGTCCGGCAAATCTCGCCTCGTTGTCCCCTAAGCCCGGATTGACCGTCGAAATCAAGGAATTACTGCCAGCGCAGTAGCACCAGCTCTGAGCAGAATCCGGGGCCCATCGCCATCATCAAACCGGGACTTCCACTGGGCGGGCGCTTTTCAATGGTGTCGCGCAGAATGTGCAGCACCGAGGCCGAGGACAGATTGCCGATTTCGCCGAGCGAGCGCCAGGTCAACTCCAGCGCCTCCGGGGCCAGCCCGAGGCTGTTGGTGATGGCGTTGATGACTTTGGGGCCGCCAGGATGGCTCACCCACGCTCCGATGTCATTCCGGGTCAGTTGATGTTCGGCCAGGAAGCCGTCGACATCGTCAAGCAAGTACTGGTCGATGAGGTTCGGTAGGTCGGGCGAAAGCCGCAGTTGCAGGCCGTCGGAGCTGACGTCCCAACCCATGATGTGCAGCGAATCGGGGTACATGCGACTGCGCGTGTCGACTATTTCCGGCCCGCCGGTGCGCAACTGTTCGGCGCGCCGGTCGCCCACGGCAACCACCGCGGCCGCGCCGTCGCCGAACAACGCGGTGCCAACCAGACTCGACACCGTCGGCTTGACGGCCGGATAGGTGAGCGAACACAGTTCGACCGCTACCAGGACCGCCACCCCGTCGGGCGCACCACGCAAGTAGTCGTGCAGGCGACCCACCCCGGCCGCTCCAGCGACACACCCCAGGCCGAACATCGGCATTCGGCGGACGTCGGGACGCAGGCCGAGCCGGCCCGCGATGCGCGCATCCAGCGACGGAACCGCGACCCCGGTGACCGTCGTGGTCGCGATCATGTCGATGTCCTGCGGTCGCAATCCGGCTTCCTCGAGCGCGCCGAGCAGGGCCTCACAGCCGAGGTCTACGGCCTTTTCGATGAAAATCTCGTTCGCGTCACCGAAGTCGGTGAGGGTCGGATACTGCTGCAGCGGCATGACGAAATGCCGGCTCTGGACTTTCGCAGCGGCGTGCAGGCGCCGAACGATCTCTTCGTGTTCCTTAAGACCGGGAAACTCGACGAACTGGTCGGTTATCTCGCTCTGGCTGTAGCGATGGGGTGGCAACGCCCCGAACACCCCTGCGATGACGCTCATGCCCCTGCTTTCTGCACGCTTCGCGCTAATTTACGTGTGTCTAATAGCACCGATTGACCCGCAAACTACATTCGAAGTTTAGGCGAGTTTAATCAGGGGCGCAAAGCCTCACATATTAGACGCTTGTGTTATTTCCATCACTTGACCTCATCGCTGTCCGCGACATTCAGCGCCATCGCAATTAGTGCGTCCGGACTGAGGGAATCTATGACATCATCACTCACAGTGGGCTTGAGCAGCTGATTTTCCTGCCCAGCCAGCGCTAATAGCTTGTCCAACAAACCCGTTCTTCGAAGTTCTCGAATAGGAATTCGCATTAATAACGACCGAATATTCTCGTCTTCCGATTCGTCCGATGGATTGTCAGACAACTGTTCAGCAAGGTAATCCGCGAGCTCGATGGGGGTTGGATAGTCGAAGATCAGCGTCCGCGATAAAGGCAACCCGGTTTTGTTTTTGAGCCGGTTTCGCAGCTCGACCCCGGCCATCGAGTCGAAGCCCAGGTCCTGGAAGGCGGAATTGACGCTGACGTCCTGGCCGCTCGCGTGACCAAGCACGACGGCCGCTTGCGTGCACACCAGCTCGACCAGCTGGTTGACGCGCTCCGCCGGGGCCAGCGCCCGCCATCGCTCGGCGAATGTCGCGGCGCTTTCGTCATCCACTGCGGCGTTGGGCGCCGCGTCCGCCGTAGCCCCCAGCCAGAATCGGCGCCGCTGGAAGGCGTAGGTCGGCAACTCCACCCGCCGCACGCGTGCCCCGTCCAACATCGGAACCCAGTCGATATCGACACCTGCGGCGAACAGCGACCCCACCGCGGTCAGCACCGACGTGATCTCTGGGCGATCCTTGATCATGGCCACCACGGCCGCGTCGGGATCGGTGCCTGACGACTGTTGCACGGCCGCGATCAATCCGGCTGCGGGGCCGGCCTCGACAAATACCCCGGCACCCAGCGACGCCAGCGTTCGAACACCGTCGGCGAAGCGCACCGGCCGGCGCACATGCTCCGGCCAATACTCGGGCGACCCGTAGCCGGCACCAGCCACCTCGCCAGTCACGTTCGATATCAGCCCAATTCGCGGTTGGGCGGCCCAGATGCCGGCCAACTCCGCGGCGAACCGCTCAACCATCGGCTCCATCAATTCGGAATGAAACGCGTGCGAAACCGGCAACCGATGCACCCGCCGACCCAATGTTGCGAAGTGATCGGCCATCGCACCCGTCGCGGATGCCTCGCCCGAAATCACCACCGAGTCAGGCGCATTCACCGCCGCGATGCAGACACCCTGCCGCAGCAGCGGCACCACTTCATCCTCAGCGGCGGCCACCGCAATCATCACGCCGCCTGCGGGCAGTCCCGCCATGAGTCGCGCACGCGTCGCGACCACTTTGGCGGCGTCGGTCAGCGGCAGCACGCCGGCGACATGCGCCGCGGTGATCTCGCCGATCGAGTGGCCCATCACGAAGTCCGGCACCACACCGAAACTCTGTAGCAGCGCTGCCAGCGCCACTTCGACGGCGAACAGCGCCGGTTGCGCGAACTCGGTATTTTCCAGCAGCGCAGCGTCTTCGCCCCACACGACCTGACTCAGTGGCAGCCGAAGGTGTGCGTCCAATGCCTGCGCGGCCTCGTCGAAGGCCTGCGCGAAGACCGGGAATCGTTGGTGCAGCCCACGCCCCATTCCGAGCCACTGGGCGCCCTGGCCGGGGAACACGAACACCGTCTTGCCCAACGACCGTGCGCTACCCGTCACCACGTCGTCCGTGGGTTCGCCGGCGGCCAAACCAGCCAGTTTGTTCAACAGTGCGTCGCGATCGGTCCCCGTCACGACCGCCCGGTGCTCGAACACCGACCTGGTGGAAATCAGCGACCACCCCACGTCGGCAGCACGCAACTCGGGATGGCTGTTGCAATGGGTGAGCAGCTTTTGTGCCTGTGCGGCCAATCCCGAGGCGGAACGGGCCGACAGCACCCACGGGATGTCGGCGATATTCAGATCATCGTGATTAACAACGTATTTCGGCTCGGGCGATTGCGCTGGGGCTTCCTCCAGGATCATGTGAGCGTTGGTCCCGCCCATCCCGAACGACGACACTCCCGCGCGGCGCGGCCGGTCCCGCCAGGGGGTCAGGGTGGTGCCGACCTGCAGGCCCAGGCGAGCCATGTCGATTCCGGGTTTGGGCCCCGTGTAGTTGAGACTTGGCGGTATTTCCGCGTTTTCGATCGCCAGGACCGCCTTGAGCAGACCCGCGACCCCAGCCGCGCCGCCCGCGTGGCCGATGTTGGTCTTGACGGACCCGATGGTCACCGGGTGTTGCCGACGGTCGGCGAACACTTCACCGAGCGCGGCGAGTTCGACCGGGTCGCCGATTTCGGTTCCGGTGCCGTGGGCCTCGATGTATTGAACGTCCTCCGGCTGCAGCCCCGCCTCGGTCAGTGCGCGACGGACAACGTCGGTTTGTGCGGCGGCCGACGGAACGGTCTGCGCGACGGCGCTGTGCCCGGCGTTGCCCACCGAGCTGCCCCGGATGACGGCGTGGATTCGATCTCCGTCGTGAAGCGCGGCATCCAACGGCTTCAACAACAGCACGGCGCCGCCCTCGCCGCGCACGTATCCGTCGGCACGTGCGTCGAAGGCGCAGGTGCGTCCCGTCGGTGACAACGCGCCGAATTCCCTTTCCAACGCGGCTGTTTCGCCGGCCAGGTTCAGGTGGATGCCGCCGGCTATCGCCACGGACGATGCACCGCTGCGCAGGCTTTCGCAGGCAAGGTGAACCGCCACCAAGGACGATGACTGACCGGAATCGACGGTCATGCTGGCACCGTGCAGTCCGAACACGTAAGAAATCTTGTTGGCGATCATCCCGCGGCTAAGGCCGGCAAACGCATGGTGATCAAGTTCGTCGACGGAGTCGCTGAGTGCCAGGACGGCGTAGTCGTCGTTCATCGCGCCG
This sequence comes from Mycobacterium bourgelatii, assembly GCF_010723575.1. Classification (NCBI taxonomy): domain Bacteria; kingdom Bacillati; phylum Actinomycetota; class Actinomycetes; order Mycobacteriales; family Mycobacteriaceae; genus Mycobacterium; species Mycobacterium bourgelatii. Next base: position 2,700,984 of record NZ_BLKZ01000001.1, on the reverse strand, counting down.
AAGTGAACAGAAACATGTTGGCCGCGCAGCGTATCCGGCTTCACGAAGGCGTCTTCGAGACACTCCCAGGTCAGTTCCAATGCCAGGCGTTGGCGCGGATCCATGACACGGGCTTCGCGGGGGGATACATGAAAGAAGTCTGCGTCGAATTCGGCGGCCTCGTAGGGCAATTGACTGGCCTCGCGCCCATCACGCAGCAGGCGCCAGAACTCAGCCGGAGTTTCGGCGTCCGGAAACCTGCACGCGAGCCCGATGATTGCCACCGCCGCCGGTCGCACCGCCACGAGTCCTATTCCTCTTCCAAGATGGCGAAGAGTTCGCTGTCGGTCGCGGTGGCGAGGTCATCGTTGAAGCCATCGTCGTAGAACGTGGTGTCTGCGGGATCCGGTGCGGGCTCCGGCGTCTCCAGCGTGTTGAGCATGGCCCCGATTCGCGCCCGCAACTGCGCCCTGTCCTCCGGCTTCAGGCCGGGCTGATCGACCAGCGCCTGCAGTTCGCGGGCGATGTGGTCAAAGCGGGCCAGCGGGTCAGGCTGATCGGGCACCGGAGCCGCAGCGAGCAAGGCATCAAGATGCTCGGCCAACGCGGCGGGTGTGGGATGGTCGAAGATCAGGGTCGGCGAAAGCGTCAGCCCGGTGCCCGTCTTGAGCCGGTTGCGTAGTTCCACCGCCGTCAACGAATCGAACCCGAGATCTTGGAAAGCGCGGTCGGGGGCGATGTCGGACGTGTTGTGCCCGAGCACGGCCGCAGCACTGCCGCAGATCAAGTCGGTCAGCTCGGCGTGGCGCTGCTCCGATGTCAGCCCGTGCAGTCGTGAACGCAGTCCCGACATCGACGCCGCGGTGTTGGTCTGTTCGATGAACCGCCGTGTCGGGCGGGCGATCAACTGCTGCAGCAACGGCGGCGCTTCATCGTGGGCGGTGAGTGCGGCCGTGTTGAGTCTTGTGGCGACCACCGTGGGGCGGTCCACCAGCAGCGCCGCGTCGAACAGCTGTAGTGCGTCGTCGTTCGTCAAGGGGGCGAGCCCGACCCGGCTCATCCGGGCTTTGTCGCGGTCCCCCAGGTGTCTGGTCATCTCCGACGCTTGTTCCCACAACCCCCACGCCACCGACAGCCCGGGCATTCCGCGGGCACGACGGTGGACGGCCAGCGCATCGAGGAAACTGTTCGCCGCGGCGTAGTTGCCTTGCCCCGGTGCGCCGACAATGCCCGCCAACGACGAGAACATCACGAACACCGACAAATCCAGATCCGCGGTGAGCTCATGCAGATTCCACGCCGCATCTACCTTGGCGCGCAGCACCGCGTTCATCCGCTCCGGCGTCAGCGACGCGATCAGCCCATCGTCGAGTGTCCCGGCGGCGTGAATGACTCCGGTGAGCGGCGACCGTTCCGGCAGGCCGGCCAGCAGTGCCGTCACGGCGTCGCGGTCAGCGACGTCGCAGGCAACCGCCGACACCGTCGCCCCGGCCTGCTCCAGATCGGCGACCAACTCTGCAACACCGTCGGCGGCGGCGCCTCGACGGCTGGCGAGCACCAGGTTGCGCACCCCGTAGCGAGTGACCAAGTGTCGCGCCAGCCGGCCGCCGGCCATGCCGGTGCCCCCGGTAACCAGGACCGTGCCGTCGGCCAGCTCACGCGGCATGGTCAGCACGACCTTGCCGATATGGCGAGCCTGGCTGACAAACCGGTAGGCGTCCGCGGCGCTTCGCACATCCCACGTCTTCGTCGGCAGCGGCTGCAAGGTGCCGGCCTCAAACAGGGCCATCAGTTCGGTCAGCATCTGCTGAATGTGTTGCGGCCCAGCCTCCATCAGATCAAACGCCCGATAGCGCACACCTGGATGCTGGTCGGCCACCAACTGCGCATCGCGCAGGTCCGTCTTGCCCATTTCGATGAAGCGGCCGCCGCGGGTCAACAGCCTCAGCGACGCGTCGGTGTACTCGCCGGCCAGCGAATTGAGCACCACGTCAACCCCGGTACCCCCGGTAACCGCGAGGAACTTCTGTTCAAACTCCAGGGTTCGCGAGTCCGCGATGTGGTCGTCGTCAAAACCGATGGACCGCAACACGTCCCACTTGCCGCGACTCGCGGTGGCGAAAACCTCAACGCCCCAGTGCCGCGCCAGTTGCACCGCGGCCATCCCCACACCCCCGGTCGCGGCATGCACCAGAAGTTTCTCCCCGGCGCGCAGACCCGCAAGTTCAGCCAAGCCGTAGAAGGCGGTCAGGAACACCACCGGCACACCCGCGGCCGCGTCCAATGACCACCCCGCGGGTACTGCGGTCACCAATCGGGCATCGATCACCGCTTCAGAACCTGCCACCCCGAACAGTCCGAGTACGGTGTCGCCGACGGTAAAGCCCGTTACCCCGGGGCCGACCTCGGTGACGAACCCGGCGCCTTCGGCGCCCAATTCGCCGCCGCCGGGATACATGCCCAACGCCACGAGCACATCCCGGAAATTCACACCGACGGCGGCCAGCTTCACCCGAATCTGGCCTTCGGCCAACGCCGTCGGCGGCTGAGGCTGGACCACCAAGTCCTGAAGCGTTCCGCCACCACCGGGGGCAAGCCGCCAATTCCCGGGCGGCAGCTGCAGCGTCGACCCCTCCGGCCCTTCGGACCCTTTCGTTCCCGGGCCCGTCTTTGCCAACCGCGCCGCGTACACCACCCCGTTGCGCACCGCCAACTGCGTTTCACCGCAACCGATCAACGCATCGGGATCGACCGAGCCATCGGAATCGAGCAGGATGATGCGGCCCGGGTGCTCGGCCTGCGCCGATCGCACCAACCCCCACACCGCCGCGCCCGCCAGATCGGTGACGTCCTCACCAGCCAGCGCCACCGCGCCGTGGGTCCGCACCACCAGCACCCCGGTGCGGTCGCCGGCCACCCACAACTGCAACATTCCCAACGCCTCAGTGGTGACCGCGTGCACCGACTCCACCACTCCCCCGACAGCTGAACTCGGCTGCCACACCTCCGCGTCGGTGCCGGCTGTTCCATCAATACCGTTGCTGTTCAGAGGAATCGGTGACCACATCACCTCCAACAGCCCGCTGTTGGCGGACGGAGCGGTTACCGCCGACAACTGTTCGGCCGATACGGGGCGGACCACCAACTCCTTGACCGACAACACCGGCAGACCCGCCGCGTCGGCCAGCTCCAACGAAAGTCCCTGCGTCCCCACTGGCGCCATCCGCACCCGCACGTGCGAAGCGCCCATGGCGTGTAGCGACACGCCCTGCCAGGAGAACGGCAACACTGCCTGCGCCTGCTGCCCGGATACCCCGAGCGCATGCAGGCCCGCGTCCAACAGGACCGGATGAAGCCCGAAGCCGCTCAACGTCAAACCGGCGTCCGCGGGAACATCGACCTCTGCGAAGACCTCGGTGCCCCGCTGCCACACCGTGCGCAGCCCACGGAAGGCGGGACCATACGCGTAGCCACGCTCGGCCAGCCCGACATATGCATCGGTCACATCCACCGGCACGGCCCCGACCGGTGGCCAGATCGACAGGTCGGCGCTCGGCTGTACCGCCGCGTCCCGCAGCGAACCTTCGGCGTGCAGCGTCCAGGGCGAATCCGACTGCCGATCAGTTGAATACACCGATACGGCGCGAGCTCCGGTCTCGTCGGCACCACCCACGACCACCTGCACCTGCACCCCGCCGTCGGCCGACAGCAGTAATGGCGCGGACAGAGTCAACTCTTCGATCGCCGAGCAGCCGACCTCGTCCGCTGCCCGCAAAACCAGCTCCACGAAGCCCGATCCGGGAAACAGCACCACCCCGGCGACCGCATGGTCGGCCAACCACGGCTGCGCCGTGAGCGACAGTCGGCCCGTCAACACGACACCGCCGGAATCCGGGCGTTGCACCACCGCCCCCAACAGGGCATGCTCGGCCTTCGCCAGACCCACGCCACTCACATCGGTCGTCCCCAGCTGGTCGGCCGTCAACCAATAGCGCTGCCGTTGAAACGGGTACGTCGGCAAGTCCACCCGCCGGGTACGCAAGCCGGCGAAGGTGGCGGGCCAGTCGACCGGCAATCCCAAGGTGAACAGCTGGCCCGCCGCACCGAGTAGCGATTCGACTTCGGGACGGTCTTTGGCCAGCGTCACCACCGACACCGCTTGGTCGGCGACCAACGACTGCTCCACCGCGGCGGTGAGGCCGCGACCGGGACCGGCCTCGATGAACACGCCGGCACCCACCGATTCCGCGGCCCGCACCCCGTCCACGAAGCGCACCGGCTGCCGCACGTGGTCCACCCAGTACTGCGGCGACCCGTACCCGGCGCCCACCACCTTGCCAGTCAGGTTGGACACCAGCGCAATTCGCGGTTCCGCGGGTGTGATCCCGGCCAGCAGATCCGCGAACCGCTCCAGCATGGGCTCCATCAGCTTCGAATGAAACGCATGCGAGACCGCTAGTCGATGCACGCGTCGACCAGACTCGGCCAGCCGATCCGCCACTGCCGTAACCGGGTCTTGCGCACCCGAAAGCACAACGGCGCTCGGCCCGTTGACGGCCGCAATGCTCACCTCCTCGGTGAGTAACGGCGTCACCTCCGCCTCGCTGGCGGCGACCGCGATCATCACCCCACCGGCGGGCAACTCCGCCATCAGCCGAGCGCGGCCGACGACCACAGTGGCCGCATCCGAAAGGGACAACACGCCGGCCACCTGGGCCGCGGTGATCTCACCCACGGAATGACCCATGACCACGTCCGGCACCACGCCCCAGTGCCGCAACAACGCCGCCAGGGCGACCTCCACGGCGAACAACGCGGGCTGCGCGAATTCCGTGCTTTCCAACAGCTGCGCGTCGCTGCCCCACATCACGTCGCGCAGCGGCAACCGCAGGTGTGGGCCCAGCGCCGAGACCGCCTCGTCCAACGCTTCGGCGAACACCGGAAATCGTTCGTAGAGCTGCTGTCCCATCCCCAAGCTCTGGGCGCCCTGCCCGGGGAACACGAACACGGTCTTGCCCGCATGCCGGGCACGGCCGACGACGACACCCGCTCCGGGCTCCTCGGCGGCCAGGCCGGTCAAACCCGCCACGAGTTGGTCAGGCCCGCCCACTACGACCGCGCGATGGTCGAACACCGAGCGCGTGGTCGCCAGCGACCAACCCACATCCGCCGGGCGCGGGCGGTCTCCGATGCTCACTTGGGTCAGTAGCCGCCTGGCCTGGTCGGTCAGCGCCCGCGGTGTGCGTGCGGACAGCACCCACGGAACCGACGCGGTATCATCTTCGGCCACAACGCTTTCCGGATCTGACGGCTGCGCCGGCGCCGGTGCCGGAGCTTGCTCCACGATCACGTGCGCATTGGTGCCGCTGATGCCGAACGAAGACACGCCCGCCCGACGTGGTTGATCGCCGGCCGGCCACGGGCGCGACTCCGTCAACACCGAGACCGCACCTGACGACCAATCCACGTGTGGCGTAGGCACATCCACGTGCAGGGTCTTCGGCATCACCCCATGCCGCATGGCCTGCACCATTTTGATGACCCCGGCCACACCGGCCGCGGCCGACGAATGACCGATGTTGGACTTGATCGAACCCAGCCACAGTGGGCGATCCGCCGGCCGGTCCTGCCCGTAGGTAGCGAGCAGGGCTTGCGCCTCAATGGGATCCCCCAGTGTGGTTCCCGTTCCGTGGCCCTCGACGATGTCGACTTCCGCGGGGGTCAACCCCGCGCTGGTCAGGGCCGCCTGGATCACCCGCTGCTGCGCCGGACCGTTCGGGGCGGTCAGCCCATTGGATGCACCGTCCTGATTCACCGCGGAACCGCGCAGCAAGGCCAGCACGGGGTGACCAAGTCGCTGCGCATCGGCCAGTCGTTCCAAGACCAGCACGCCGCCGCCTTCCGACCACGCGGTCCCGTCGGCGCTACCCGCATACACCTTGCACCGGCCGTCCGGGGCCAGGGCCCGCTGCCGGCAGAACTCCACGAAGGCGGCGATGGTGGCCATCACCGTGATACCGCCGGCCAAAGCCAGATCGGTCTCCCCCGAGCGCAGTGACTGCGCGGCCAGATGCATCGCCACCAACGACGACGAACATGCCGTATCCACCGACACCGCCGGGCCTTCCAGGCCCAACACATATGACGTCCGTCCGGACGCCACACTCAGGGTCGAGCCGGTCAGACCGTAGCCCTCCAGTTCCCCTTTCACTTCGCCGCCGTAGCCGGCGTGAATCACCCCCGCGAACACGCCCGTCGCCGAACCCCGCAACCCCAGCGGGTCAATTCCCGCCCGCTCCAAGGCTTCCCACGACAGCTCCAGCATCAGGCGCTGCTGCGGGTCCATTGCCAGCGCTTCGCTGGGACCGATGCCGAAGAATCCGGCGTCGAAGTCCCCCGCGCCATGCAGGAAGGATCCCTGACGCACATACATCTTGCCCTTGGCGTCCGGGTCCGGATCGTAGAGCCCCGCGACATCCCAGCCTCGGTCCGCCGGAAAATCGGATACCGCGTCACGCCCGTCGACCACCATGTCCCACAGGCTTTCCGGCGAATCGACACCACCCGGGTAGCGGCACGCCATTCCCACGATCGCCACCGGCTCGGACAGCTTGCCTTCCAACTCGGCCACCCGCCGGCGGGTCCGGCGCAGATCCGCGGTCAACCGCTTCAGGTAGTCAAGATGCTTGGTGGTGCTGGGCACGGTCGAATCCTCGTGGTCCATCACGACCCCAGTTCTTCGTCGAGAATGGCGAAGAGTTCGCTCTCGGTGGCGTTCAGGAGGTCGGCGTCGTCGGGGGCAACGGCATCGTCGGAAGCATCCGCTTGGGTCGCCAGGGTCGTCAGCAGCCCCAGGATGCGGGCGTTGAGATGTGCCTTGTCTTCCGGCTCCCAGCCGGGCTGATTGAGCAGCGTCTGCAGCTCGCGGGTGATGTCGTTGAAGCGGGCCATCAGGTCCGGACGATCCGCAGCCGGAGCAGCGAGATCCAGGCGGGCATCGAGGTGCTCGGCGAGCGCGGACGGCGTCGGATAGTCGAAGATCAGCGTGGGCGAAAGATGGTGTCCCGTGGCCATCTTCAGGCGATTGCGCAACTCGACGGCGGTGAGCGAGTCGAAGCCAAGGTCTTGAAAAACGCTGTCGGCGTTGATGTCTGCGGTACCGGGTCGTCCCAGCACGGTTGCCGCGCTGTCGCGCACCAGATCGACGAGTTCACGTTGTCGGTGTTCCGGGGGCAGGCCGCGTAGCCGTGCGACGAGGCTTGTCATCGATGCCGACCCGGTGTCGGAGTCGGCGACTACACGTCGGACCGGACGGGTGACCAGCTGAGTCAGCAACGGCGGCAAGGCATCTGCGGTTGCCAGCGCGGCAGTGTCGACGCGGGCTGCGAGCACGACGGGGTGGTCGGCCAGCATCGCGGCGTCGAACAGTTCCAGCGCCTGCCCGGTTGACAAGGCAGCCAGCCCGACGCGGGTCATGCGGGCTTTGTCACGGTCGGCCAGGTGTTGCGTCATTGCGCTGGCCTGTTCCCACAGACCCCAGGCCACCGACAAGCCGGGCAAACCGCGGGAGCGGCGGTAGGCGGCGAGTCCGTCCAGGAAGCTGTTGGCCGCAGCGTAATTGCCCTGTCCTGCGGTCCCGACGATCCCCGCCATCGACGAAAACATCACGAACGCCGACAAATCCAGGTTCTCGGTGAGTTTGTGCAGGTTCCACGCCCCGTCAACCTTGGCGCGCAACACCGCATCGATCCGCTCGGGCGTGAGGGATCCGATCAGGCCGTCGTCGAGGACTCCGGCGGCGTGGACGACGCCCCGGAGCGGATACCGTGACGGCAGCTGCGCGAGCAGCGCGGCGGCAGCATCGCGATCGGCGATGTCGCAGGCCGCCACCGACACCTGCGCCCCGGCGTCCTCGAGTCGGGCCACCAACTCGGCGACGCCCTCCGCGTCGGCTCCCCGGCGGCTGGCCAACACCACGTGGGCCACGCCGTACCGGGACACCAAGTGCGTGGCCACGGCCGAGCCCGCCATCCCGGTGCCCCCGGTGATCAGCACCGTGGATCCTGCCAGGCTCGGGACGGTCAGGACCACCTTGCCGACGTGCCGCGCCTGGCTGACGAAGCGGTACGCGGTTGAGGCGCTGCGCACATCGAATGTCTTGACCGGCAGCGGGTTTATCGCCCCGGCAGCGAACAACCCGACGCTTTCCGCCAGCATGGCCGCAGTACGGTCCGGGCCGGCCTCGATCAGATCGAACGCCCGATACGCCACGCCCGGATGATCGGCCGCCACCTGCCGCGCGTCGCGGATATCGGTCTTACCCATTTCGACAAACCGGCCACCGGTGACCAGCAACCGCAGTGACGCGTCCACGAAGTCGCCGGCCAACGAGTTGAGCACGACGTCGACCCCGCTGCCGCCGGTGGTCGTCAAAAACTTTTTCTCGAACTCCAACGTGCGTGAATCGCCGATGTGATCGTCATCAAAGCCCATCGCGCGCAACGTATCCCACTTGCCCTGGCTGGCCGTGGCGAACACCTCCGCGCCCCAATGGCGGGCCAGCTGCACCGCCGCCATCCCCACCCCACCGGTTGCGGCATGCACCAACACCCGCTCGCCGGCCCGCAGGCCCGCCAGCACCGACAACCCGTAGAGCGCCGTCAAGAACACCACCGGCACACCGGCGGCCTGCACCAGCGACCATCCCGCAGGCACCGCGGTCACCAACCGCGCATCGACGACGGCTTCTGAACCCACCACCCCGAACAAGCCCATCACCGCCTCGCCGACGGCGTATTCCGTTACCCCAGGCCCGACCTCGATGACCACCCCGGCGCCCTCGACACCCAATTCACCGCCGCCCGGATACATCCCCAACGCCACCAAGACGTCGCGGAAGTTCACCCCCACAGCGGCCACCGCGACCCGCACCTGCCCGGCGGCAAGTGCTACCCGCGGGCAGGGTTGGACCGTCAGGTCCTCCAGCGCTCCGGCGCCGCCCGCGTCGATCCGCCAGGCTCCGGCCGGCAGTTCGAGCGCCGACCCTGAAGCCGCGGGTGCCAGTCGGGCGGCATAGGCGGCGCCGGAACGAACCACCAACTGCGGCTCGCCACAACCGATAACCGCTTCGACATCCAGCGACCCATCCGAATCCAGCAGAACCACGCGGCCGGGATGCTCAGCCTGGGCCGAGCGCACCAGGCCCCAGACCGCCGCACCGGCCAGATCGGTCACGTCTTCATCGGGCAGTCCCACCGCGCCGCTGGTCAACACGACCAGCACTCCGGACTCGTCGCCGGCCAACCACGACTGCAGCGTCCGCAATGCGGCGTGGGTGGCCTCGTACACCGCCCCCGGCGCGCCGTCACCGTAAGCGTCCGGTCGCCATACCGTGACGCCACTGCCGCCGTCGCCAACTCCGTCGGGCGACAACGGCACCGGTGACCACGCCACCTCCAACAGGCCGCTCCCCGCCCGGTTGGCCTGCCGAGCCAGGGCCGCCGACAACTGCGCAGCCGACACCGGGCGGACCGCCAACTCGCGTACCGACAAGATCGGCAACCCGGCCCCGTCGGCCAGTTCGATCGACACGGCACCCACCCCGACGGGCGCTATCCGAACCCGGGCGCGCGACGCGCCGGCAGCGTGCAGGCAGACGCCCTGCCAGGAGAACGGGAGCATCGTCTCGGTTTGCTCGCCGGCTACCCCCATCGCATGGAGCGCCGCATCGATCAGCACCGGATGAATCTCGAACCCCTGGGCTCCAACCACTTTCGGGACGGCGACCTCCGCAAACACCTCAGTGCCGAGTTGCCACATCGCCCGCAAGCCCGCGAACGCCGGGCCGTACTCGTAACCGCGCTGCGCCAACCGCTGGTAGGCACCGCCGATTTCCACCGGTGTGGCTCCCACCGGTGGCCACACCGACAGGTCCGCGACCGGCGGCACCGCGCCGGTGCTCAACACGCCCTCCGCATGCAGCGTCCATTCCGAATCAGGGTGGACGCCGGCAGAAAACACCGAAACTGCCCGTCGGCCGGAGGCACCCGCGGCGCCCACCACCACCTGTACGCGCACCCCGTCGGTCGCAGGCAATGGCAGCGGCGCTGAGAGGGTCAGCTCCTCGACGACCGAACAACCGACCTCGTCGCCGGCCCGCAGCGCCAGTTCCACGAAACCGGCCCCCGGGAACAGCACCACCCCGGCCACCGCGTGATCGGTCAGCCACGGCTGTGCGGTCCGCGACAACCGGCCCGTCAGCACCACCTCGCCGGAATCCGCGCGGTGCACCACCGCACCCAGCAGCCCGTGTTCGGCTCCCCGCAATCCCATACCGCCGAGGTCGCCGGCGCCGGCGCCCGCCCCGGGCAACCAGAAACGCCGGTGTTGGAAGGCGTAGGTGGGCAACTCGACCCGACTAACCCGGGCAGGATCGCCGAAGGCCGTCCCGAAGTCCACCGGCACGCCCGCCACGTGTGCCTGTCCCACCGACAACCAGAACCGGTCCAGTCCCCCCTCGTCGCGCCCGAGCGACGGAAGGATGATGGCGTTCAACGCATCTCGTTCGCCGCAGGTCTCCTCGATGCCGGGTACCAACACCGGATGCGGACTGGATTCGATGAACACCCGATACCCGGCGTCGCATGCATTTCGGACAGCGCTCTCGAATTGCACTGTCTGCCTGATGCTTTGGAACCAATAGTCGGCGCTCAGGCCGGCGGTGTCCATGAGTTCGCCGGTGGTGGTGGAGAAGAACGCCACCGGCGAGGAATGTGGCTCGATGCCGGCCAACGCCTTGACGAGAGGCTCGCGGATCACGTCGACCTGGGCGGAGTGGGAGGCATAGTCGACATCGATTCTGCGGGCCCGCACGCCAGCCGCCTCGCTGTGCACCAGAAGCTTTTCCAGCGCTTCGACCTCGCCGGCGACGACGACGGCCGAGACGCCGTTGATCGCGGCGACGCTGAGCTGATCTCCCCACGGCGCCAACAACTCTTGGGCCCGTGCCGAACCACACGCCAGCGACACCATGCCGCCCGTACCCGCCAGCTTCACCAGCAGTTGGCTACGCAGCGCCACCACCCGGGCGGCGTCTGCCAGCGTCAATGCCCCCGCCACGACGGCGGCCGCGATCTCGCCCTGCGAATGCCCGATCACCGCGTCCGGGATCACGCCCACCGAACGCCACAATTCGGCCAGCGACACCATCACCGCCCACAGGACCGGCTGCACCACGTCCACGCGATCCAGGCCGGGTGCGCCCGGCGCCCCCCGGATGACGTCGATCAACGACCAGTCGACATATTCACCGAGGGCCTTGCCGCATCGGTGCATCTGTTCGGCGAACACCGTTGAGGTGTCGAGCAACTGGACGCCCATCCCCAGCCATTGCGAGCCTTGCCCGGGGAACACGAACACGGTCCGTCCGGTTGTCCGAGCGCGGCCCACCGCGACGTTGGCGCCCGGCGCGCCCGCGGCCAACCCGGCCAGCGCACTGGTGAAGTCGTCGAGGTCGGTCCCTACCACCACCGCGCGATGTTCAAACAACGAGCGGGTATTGATCAGCGACCAGCCGACGTCGGTCAGCCTCAGTTCCGGATGTGCATTGAGGTGGGCGAGCAATCGCTGCGCCTGAGCCGCCAATGCCTCGGCTGACCGCGCGGATAATACCCACGGCAGCGGTCGTTCATGTTCAGCTACAAGATTTTCCGGCTCTTCCGGGGTATCCGGGTTCTCCGTCCGCACCGCCGACGCTGGCGCCTGTTCCAGAATGACGTGGGCGTTCGTGCCGCTTATCCCGAACGATGACACCCCCGCGCGGCGCGGCCCCTCGCCGTCCGGCCACGGCCGCGGCTCGGTCAGCAACGACACCGCCCCCGCCGACCAATCCACGTGCGGCGTGGGCACATCCACGTGCAGCGTCTTGGGCATCACTTGATGGCGGATGGCCTGCACCATCTTGATCACACCGCCAACGCCGGCGGCGGCCGAGGTGTGCCCCATGTTCGATTTGATGGATCCCAGCCACAACGGCCGGTCCGCCGACCGACCCTGCCCATACGTCGCCACCAGCGCCTGGGCTTCGATGGGGTCTCCCAGGGTGGTGCCGGTCCCGTGCCCCTCGACGACGTCGACGTCGGCGGCGTGCAGCCGGGCGTTTGCCAACGCGGAGCGGATTACCCGTTGCTGCGCGGGCCCATTGGGAGTGGCCAATCCGTTGGACGCCCCATCCTGATTGACCGCCGAGCCCCGCACCACCGCCAACACCGGATGCCCCAGCCGCTGCGCGTCGGACAGTCGTTCCACCACCAACACCCCGACGCCCTCGGAGAAACCGGTCCCGTCGGCGGCCCCGGCGTAGGCCTTGCATCGGCCGTCGGCCGCCAGCGCCCGCTGTCGGCTGAACTCCACGAACATCGCAGGAGTGGCCATCACCGTGACACCCCCGACCAACGCCAGTTCGCACTCCCCCGACCGCAACGACTGCGTCGCCAGGTGCAGCGCCACCAACGACGACGAACACGCCGTGTCGACCGAGATGGCCGGGCCTTCCAAACCCAGCGAATACGCCACCCGCCCGGACGCCACACTCAACGTCGAGCCGCGCAACCCGTACCGCTCCAGGTCGCCGGGCACCCGCCCCTGGCCACCGTACGAACCGTGGAACACCCCGGCGAACACGCCCGTCGGGGAGCCGCGCAGCGTCGCCGGGTCAATCCCCGCCCGCTCCAGCGCCTCCCAGGACACCTCCAACAGCAACCGCTGTTGGGGATCCATGGCCAGCGCCTCGCTCGGTGCGATCCCGAAGAAGGCCGCATCGAAACCGGCCACGTCGGTCAAGAATCCGCCGCAGCGCGTGACCGACTTCCCTATCGCGTCGGGATCGGGATCGAACAGCCCGTTCAAATCCCAGCCGCGGTCGGCCGGGAACTCGGAGACCACGTCGCGCCCCTGAACGACCATCTCCCACAGGGATTCGGGCGAGTCCACCCCGCCCGGGTACCGGCAGGCCATCCCCACCACCGCCACCGGCTCGGTGCTGAGAGCCAGCAAGTCCCGGTTTTCTTGCTTGAGGCGTTCGACTTCCTTCAGAGATGACCGCAGGGCCCGCACGAGGTCTTGCTCGGAGCTGTTCATCCAACCCGGCCTTCCCCACGAACGAACGGGTGAGCGAGTCGTCCGGTGCGCATCAATGCCAGCGCAGCAGCACCAGTTCGGAGCAGAAGCCTGGGCCCATGGCAATCATCAAACCCGGGCTTCCGCTGGGTGGCGGCTTCGCGATGGTGTCCCGAAGTACGTGCAGTACCGACGCGGACGACAGGTTGCCGATCTCGCCCAGCGAGCGCCAGGTCAGCTCCAAGGCTTCCGGCGGCAGGTCGAGACTGGCGGTGATCGCGTCGATGATCTTGGGGCCGCCCGGATGACTGACCCAGGCACCTATGTCGGTGGTGGTCAGGCCATGTTCGCCGAGGAAGGTGTTGACGTCGTCGGCGATGTACTGCTCGACCACGGCCGCGAGGTCCTTGGACAACACCAGCTCGAATCCGGTCGTACCCACGTCGTAGCCCATTGTGCGCAGCGAATCGGGATAGAGGTGGCTGCGTGAGTCGAGGATGTCCGGACCGCTGGCGTCGAGTTTTTCGGCTCGCCGTGTGCCGACGCCCACCACCGCGGCTGCCCCGTCCGCAAAGAGCGCGCTACCCACCAGGCCCGCCAGCGACGGCTTGTAGCCCGGGTAGGTGAGCGAACACAGCTCCACCGAAATGAGCGCCGCGACGCCGTCGGGCGCGCCGCGCAGGTAGTCGTGCAGCCGCGCAACGCCCGCCGCGCCGGCCACGCAGCCCAGCCCGAACAGGGGCACCCGTCGCAGGTCCGGGCGCAGGCCCAAACGCGCGGCGATGCGGGCGTCCAGCGAAGGCGCGGCGAGGCCGGTGACCGTCGTGGTGATGAGCGCGTCGAGGTCCTGCGGCCGCAGACCGGCCTCATCGAGCGCGCCGACCAGTGCCTCGCAGCCGAGATCGACGGCGTGTTCGACGAAGATTCGGTTGGCCGTGCCAAAGTCTTTGAGCGTGGGATATCGGTCCAGCGGCAACGTCAGGTGACGACTGTTGACCTTCGCGCTGGCATGCAGTTGGCGGACGATGTCCTCGTAACCCGCGAACTCCGGGATGCTGACGAAGAAGTCGGTGAGCTCTCGCTGCGGGTACCGGTGCGTGGGCAGCGCGCCGAACACGCCTGCGATGACACTCATACGCCCCACCCCTAAGTGACGAACCGTCGGGCCGAAGGGTTCAGCTCCGGTCGTCAAAGTTTAGCCCCGGGTAGGAGTCGCCGGACACCTCGGGCAAAGACCGGGCCGGATTGTTAGCTCGTCAAGCTATGGCGCAGCTCGTGGGCCTTTGCCCGGACCGCCGCCAGTTGCGTGGCAACTTGCGAGGGCGCGGTGCCGCCACGGGAGTCGCGCGATGCGACCGACCCCTCGATGGTCAACACCTCACGGACCTCCGGGGTCAACTCGGGACTGATGGCGGCCAGTTCGTCATCGGTCAGGTCCTGCAGCCCAACCTGGCGCTGCTCGGCGGCCCGCACGGCGGCACCGGCGGCTTCGTGGGCGGATCGAAACGGCACACCTTGGCGTACGAGCCATTCAGCGATATCGGTGGCCAGCGTGTAACCCGCCGGTGCCAGTGCGGCCATGCGCTCGACGTCGAATGTCAGGCTCCCCACCAGCCCGGCCATCGCCGGGAGCAGCAGTTCGAGCTGAGCCACCGAGTCGAACACCGGCTCCTTGTCTTCCTGCAGGTCACGGTTGTAGGCCAACGGCTGGGCCTTGAGCGTGGCCAGCAGCCCGGCCAGGTTGCCGATCAACCGCCCCGACTTGCCTCGGGCCAGTTCGGCGATGTCCGGGTTTTTCTTCTGCGGCATGATCGAGCTACCGGTGGACCACGAGTCGTGCAACGTGACGTAGCCGAACTCCGTCGAGCTCCAGATGATGATGTCCTCGGCCAACCGGGACAGGTCCACGCTGATCATGGCAAACACGAACGCCGCCTCGGCGGCGAAATCGCGGGCGGCGGTGGCGTCGATGGAATTGTCGGCGGCGGCCGCGAAACCCAGGTCCGCGGCAATGGCGTCCGGGTCGAGTCCCAGCGAGGAACCCGCCAGTGCCCCGGAGCCGTAGGGTGACACCGCCGCGCGGGCGTCGAAGTCCACGATGCGGTCCACGTCGCGCAGCAACGGATGGGCATGTGCGAGCAGATGGTGGGCCAGCAAGACGGGCTGGGCCGACTGTAGGTGGGTCTTTCCGGGCATGATGGCCGTCGGATGGGCCGCGGCCTGATCGGCCAGGGCCGCGACCACGTCGAGCACTCCTGCGGCCACGCGACGCACCGCGTCGCGCAGCCACATCCGGAACAGCGTGGCCACCTGGTCGTTGCGTGATCGGCCGGCCCGCAACCGGCCGCCGAGGTCCGGCCCGACGCGGTCGATCAGTCCGCGTTCCAGCGCCGCATGCACGTCCTCGTCGGTCACCAGCGGGCGGAAGCTGCCGTCGGCCACGTCCTCGGCGAGGCTGTCCAGGCCGGCCAACAGGCCGTCACGCTGCTCCTCGGTGAGCAGTCCGGCCCGGTAGAGCACTACGGTGTGGGCGCGGGACGCGATGATGTCGTACGGCGCCAGCACCCAGTCGAAGTGGGTTGACTTGCTCAGCGCGGCCAGCGCGTCGGACGGCCCGCCGCTGAACCGCCCGCCCCACAGGGACCCCTCGTTGGTGCTCACCGGGGCACCCTTACCCCGGCGAGCAGACGCAAACTCGCACTCGTGAGGGCCAATTCGTACAAGTTTGTGTCTGCTCGGCGGGAAAATTTCACCGCAGGTCCCGGCGGGCGGAAATCTTGGACGACAGCCCGTGGATGTGGACGAAGCCCTTGGCCGCCGACTGGTCGAAGGTGTCGCCCTCGTCGTAGGTGGCCAGGTTGAAGTCGTACAACGACTCCGCGCTGCGGCGGCCGTTGACCGCGATGTGCCCGCCGTGCAGAACCAGCCGGACTTCGCCGGTGACGTGCTCCTGGGTCTTGTCGACGAACGATTCCAGCGCGATCTTCAGCGGCGAGTACCACAGGCCGTCGTACACCAGCTCCGCCCACCGCTGGTCGGTGTGCCGCTTGAACCGGCCCAGCTCACGCTCCAGTGTGACGTGCTCGAGTTCGGTGTGTGCGGTGATCAGCACCATCGCGCCGGGTGCCTCGTAAATCTCGCGGCTCTTGATGCCCACCAGCCGATCCTCGACGACGTCGAGTCGCCCGACGCCCTGGGCGCCGGCGCGACGGTTGAGCTCCTCGATGGCCTGCAGCATCGTCACCCGCTTGCCGTCGATCGATACCGGCACGCCGTTCTCGAACCCCACGATCACCTCGTCCGGGGTGTTCCAGTTGACGGTGGGATCTTCGGTGTAGTCGTAGACGTCCTTGGTGGGCGCGTTCCACAGGTGCTCGAGGAACCCAGTTTCCACCGCGCGGCCCCAGACGTTCTGGTCGATCGAGAACGGCGAGCGCTTGGTGACGTTGATCGGGATCGCGTTTTCTTCGGCGAACTGGATCGCCTTCTCCCGCGTCCACGCGTAGTCGCGGACGGGCGCCAGCACCTCGAGATCCGGTGCCAGCGAAGCGAATCCGACCTCGAAGCGGACCTGGTCGTTGCCCTTTCCGGTGCAGCCGTGGGCGACGATGGTGCCGCCGTGCTCGCGCGCGGCCGCGACCAGATGCTTGACGATGAGCGGTCGGCTGATCGCCGATACCAGCGGATAGCGGTCCATGTAGAGCGCGTTGTTGAGCACCGTCGGCAGGCAGTAGCCCTCGGCGAACTCGTCACGCGCGTCCACGACGACGGCTTCGACGGCGCCGCAGTCCAGCGCCCGCTGGCGCACCACCTCCATGTCCTCGCCACCTTGGCCGAGGTCAATCGCCACCGCCACGACCTCACGGCCGGTCTCCTTGCCGATCCAGCTGATGGCCACCGAGGTGTCCAGTCCGCCGGAATACGCCAGGATGACGCGATCTGACATGAACAATCTCCTTCAGCTTTGCCGAAACCGGCAGCAGTTTATTCGAGGCTTACTTCAACTTTTCCAACGCAGACGCCAGATCAGTGCCGGTCATCGGCGCGCGGGCGGCGACAAACACGGTGTCGTCGCCGGCGATGGTGCCGACAACGTACGGTAGCGCCGCGCGATCGATCGCGCTGGCCAAATAGTGCGCTCCCCCTGGTGGCGTCCGCAGCACGGCCAGATTGGCGCTGGCGTCGGTGGAGACCAGCAACTCGTTGAGCAGTCGGGACAGTCGACCGGTGCCGCCGGTGACCCCGCGGACCGGGCTGCCGTCTTCGGGCACAACGTAGACGCCGACTCCGCCGTCGGCACCGCGCAGTTTCACCGCACCGAGCTCTTCCAGATCGCGCGACAGCGTGGCCTGAGTGACCTCGATGCCCTCTGCCGCCAACAATGCGGCCAGTTCGCTTTGGCTGCTGACGGATTCCGTCGACAAGATGGCCACGATGCGGGCCTGCCGGCCGGCGCGGGTGACACTGACGTCCGCGCCCGAAACGGCGTGCGCCTTCGCTTCGCTCATCGCGATCGCTCCAACAACCACACCAGCAGCGCCTTCTGGGCGTGCAACCGGTTTTCGGCCTCGTCCCACACCGCGCTGGCCGGCCCGTCCATCACCTCGTCGGTGATCTCGTCGCCGCGGTGGGCCGGAAGACAATGCAAGACAATGGCTTTGGAGTCGGCCAGGGACAGGAGCCGCTCGTTGACCTGGAACGGCCGGAATGGCTTGACGCGGTCCAGTCCGTCGCCTTCCTGGCCCATCGACGTCCAGGTATCGGTCACCAGGACATCGGCGCCGCTGGCGGCCTCGTCGGCGTTCTGGGTCACCGTCACCGAAGCGCCGGTGGCTTCGGCGCGTTCCTGGGCCGCCGCCAGGACAGCGGGATCGGGCAGGAAGCCCTCGGGACCGGCGACGGTCACATGGATACCCGCCGTCACGCCGCCGAGCATCAGCGAATGGGCCATGTTGTTCGCGCCATCGCCGAAATAGGACAGCCGCAGACCGCTCAGCGACCCCTTGCGTTCGGCGATGGTCTGCAGATCGGCCAGCACCTGGCAGGGATGGAACTCGTCGGACAACGCGTTGACGACGGGCACCGTCGCGGTTTCCGCCATGGCAGTCAGCCGCTCTTGGCCGAACGTTCGCCAGACGATGGCATCGACATAACGGGACAGCACCTGCGCGGTGTCCTGCAGGGTTTCGTCACGACCCAGCTGAGTGGAGCGGCTGTCGACCACGACGGCGTGGCCACCGAGATGTGCGATGCCCAACTCGAACGAGAACCGGGTCCGGGTGGAGTTCTTGTCGAAAATGACCGCAACCCCGCGGGGGCCCTCGAGGGGACGACGGCTGAACGGGTCCTTTTTCAGTTCGGCCGCCAGTTCGAGGACCTCGGCCTGCTCGGCGGGCGTCAGGTCATCGTCACGCAGAAAGTGTCGCGTCATGCCGATGCTCCGGCCTTGTCGAGGATCGCTGGCAGCGCCGCGACGAAACCTTCCAGCTGAGATTCGCTGATGATCAACGGCGGCGCCAGGCGAATCACGTTGGGCGCGGCGCCATTCACGAGATAACCGGCATCCCGGGCGGTCGCCTCGGCGCCCTTGGCGAGTTGTTCGGTCAGCACGATGCCCCGCAGTAGTCCGCGGCCGCGCACATGATCGATCAGGGGGTGGCCCAGTGCTTCGATGCCGTGTTGCAGCGACTTGCCCAATACCTCGGCACGACGCACCAAGTCGTCGGCGGCCAGCACCCGCAGCACCGCCAGGGCCGCCGCGGTGCAGATGGGGTTGCCGCCGAACGTGCTGCCGTGCAGGCCAGGGGTCAGCAGTTCCGACGCCGGCCCGACGGCCAGGCACGCCCCGATGGGCAAGCCGCCGCCGAGTCCCTTGGCCAGCGTGACCACGTCGGGCGTTATGCCTTCGTGCTGGTGTGCGTAAAACGTTCCGGTGCGCCCTATTCCGGTCTGCACCTCGTCGAGCACCAGCAAGGCACGGTGCCGGGAGGTGATGTCGCGGGCTGCCGCCAGGTAGCCCTCCGGAGGAACGACGACACCGCTCTCCCCCATGATCGGCTCGAGAAATACTGCGGCGGTTTGATCGTCGACGGCCTCGGCCAATGCGTCGGTGTCACCGTACGGGACGTACGTGACGTCACCGGGTAGCGGTTCGAACGGCGTCCGCTTGGCAGGCTGCCCGGTCAGCGCCAATGACCCCATGGTGCGGCCGTGGAAACCTTCCTGCGCGGCAACCAATTTCGTGCGGCCCGTGAGGCGGGTCAGTTTGAACGCGGCTTCGTTGGCCTCGGCCCCGGAGTTGCAGAAGAACACTCGGGCCGGATTCTCGGCGCCCAGGAGCGCAACCAACTCTTCGGCCAGCGCGATGCCGGGTTCGGTGGCGTACAGGTTGGAAGTGTGTCCGAGCGTCGACAGCTGCTGGGTGACAGCCTCGATGATCGCCGGATGCCGATGGCCCAGGATGTTGACGGCGATGCCAGCGAGCAGGTCGACGTAGGTCTTGCCGTCCGCATCGGTGACGACGGCGCCGTCACCGCTGACGAGTGCCATCGTCGGAGTGCCGTAGTTGTTCATCATTACGGCTTGCCACCGCTGCTGGACGGCTTCGGTGTTGGTCACGCGCTCACCACCTTGGTACCGGTGCCTGCATCGGTCAAAAGTTCCACCAGCACACAATGTTTGACTCGTCCGTCGATGACGTGCGCGCTCGGCACTCCCCCGGAGACGGCCCGCAAGCAGGCTTCCACCTTGGGGATCATGCCCGCCTCCAGCGTGGGCAGCAGTTGCGACAGTGTGGCCGTGTCGATCTCGCTGACCAGCGAACCTTTGTCGGGCCAACTGGTGTACAGGCCCTCGACGTCGGTAAGCATCAACAGCTTCTCGGCTCCCAGCGCTTCGGCCAATGCGGCGGCGGCAGTGTCAGCGTTGATGTTGTGCACCACGCCATCGGCGTCCGGCGCCAACGTCGAAACCACCGGAATGCGGCCTGCCGCAATGAGGTCGAGTACGGCGTCGGTGTTGACCAGGTCGACGTCGCCGACCAACCCGATGTCAATGGCGACACCGTCGACGGTGACGCTGCGCCGTACAGCGGTGAACAATTGTGCGTCCTCGCCGGTGATCCCGACGGCGTACGGTCCGTGCGCATTGATCATGTTCACCAGTTCGCGACCGACCTGCCCGAACAACACCATCCGTGCCACGTCGAGCACTTCCGGTGTGGTGACCCGGAACCCGCCCTTGAAGTCGCCTTCGATGCCGAGTCTGCGCAGCATGGCTGTGATCTGCGGTCCGCCGCCGTGCACGACGACGGGATGGATGCCGCAGTTGCGCAGAAAGGCCATGTCGGCGGCGAAGGCTTTGCGCAAGACATCGTCGGTCATGGCGTTGCCGCCGTACTTGATGACGACGATCTTGCCGTGCAACTGCTTGAGCCAGGGCAATGCCTCGGCCAGCACCTCGGCCTTGACCTGGGTGGACAGCCCTTCGGTGCTCATGAGCTGTACGCCGAATTCTCTTCGACGTAGCCGTGCGACAAGTCCGTGGTGCGGATAGCCGCCTGACCGTCACCAAGGGCCAGGTCGACGGTGATGTCGATGTCCGGCGCCGATAGGTCGACCTCGCGCGCACCCGGAGCTCCAACTCCATCAATGCAGACCGCAGAGCCGTTGAACAACACCGAGATTCGATCAGGTTCTAGGGTGATCGGCGCCATCCCGACGGCGGCCAGCACCCGTCCCCAGTTGGGATCCGAGCCGAATAGCGCGGTTTTGACCAGGCTGTCGCGGGCGATTGCCCGTGCGGCAATGAGGGCATCGTCGTCCGTGACCGCCCCGACCACCGTTACCGTGACACGCTTGGTGACGCCCTCCGCGTCAGCCTGAAGCTGGGCGCACAGATCGTCGCAGACCCGAAGGACGGCGTCATCCAGATCGCTCTGCGGCGGCGCGATTTCACTGGCACCCGAGGCCAGCAACAGGACCGTGTCGTTGGTGGAGCAGCTGCCGTCCACGTCGAGCCGGTCGAAGGTCAGGGCGGCGGCGCGGCGCAGGGCCTGATCCAAAGCCGCGGGCTCGGCGACCGCATCGGTGGTAAGCACGACCAACATGGTGGCCAGTGACGGCGCCAGCATCCCCGCCCCCTTGGCCATTGCGCCGACCGTCCAATTGTTCTGGTGGTGCAGCGCAACCTGTTTGGGGACCGTGTCGGTTGTCATGATGGCGTGGGCGGCGTCGTCACCGCCGGTCAGCCCGCCATGCATCTCGTGCACGATGTCGCGAACGCCGGCCAGCACTTTGTCCATTGGCAGCCGGTCGCCGATCAGGCCGGTGGAGCAGACAGCCACTTCGATGGCCCCGGTCTCGGTACCCCAGTCCGACAGCGCCGCAGCCACCGCCTCCGCGGTGGCGTGGGTGTCTTGGAAGCCCGCGGGTCCGGTACACGCATTGGCACCACCGGAATTGAGGATCACTGCCCGAAGTTGCCCGGTTTTGAGCACCTGTTGAGTCCACAGCACCGGTGCGGCCTTGACTTTGTTGCGAGTCAGCACCCCGGCGGCCGCGTAGTCGGGTCCTTCGTTGAAGACGAGCGCAAGGTCGGGCGCTCCGGATGCTTTGATCCCGGCGGCGATACCGGCGGCGCGAAAGCCCGCCGGTGCCGTAACTCCTTGGGCGCGAACCAACCTGGTGGTTTTGGCGGTATCGGTCACGGGGCCACTCCGACCACCGACAAGCCCTCGGTCTCGGGCCAGCCCAGCGCGATGTTCATCGACTGGATCGCGGCGCCCGCCGTTCCCTTGACCAGGTTGTCAATCGCCGAGATCGCCACGAACGTCTCGGCGGCCTCGTCCACGGCAACGGCGATGTGAGCGGCGTTGCTGCCGATCACCGAGCCGGTCCGGGGCAGCTGCCCTTCGGGCATGAGGTATACGAAAGGCTCAGCGTGGTAAGCCTTTTCGTAGGTTGCACGAATTTGCGAGAGCGGCGCGCGGGTACGCGCGGTGCAGGTGGCCAGGATGCCGCGAGAGGTCGGGATGAGCACCGGCGTGAAGGACACCGTTACGTCACCGTCGGTAACGGCCCGCAGTCCCTGAGCGATTTCCGGGGTGTGGCGATGGACGCCACCGATGTTGTAGGCGCGCGCCGATCCGATGACTTCCGCGCCCAGCAGATCGACCTTGGCCGCGCGGCCGGCTCCTGAAGTTCCACTGACGGCGACGACGGTAACCGCGGGTTCGATCAGGCCCGCGGCCATCGCGGGCACGAGTGCCAGCAGCGCCGCGGTCGGGTAGCAACCTGGGACGGCGATGCGGCGGGCACCGTTGAGGCGGTCGCGGCCGCCGGGCAACTCGGGCAGGCCGTAGGGCCAGCTGCCGGCGTGCGGAGAACCGTAGAAACGCTCCCACGCTGCGGCATCGCTGAGCCGGAAGTCCGCGCCGCAGTCGATGATCAGCGTCTCCGGGCCGAGTTCTTGCGCCAACGCTGCCGAATGCCCATGCGGCAGCCCGAGAAAGACCACGTCATGGCCTCGGAGGACGTCGAGATCCGTCGGGTCGACGACTCGCTGCGCCAACGGCAGAAGGTGTGGGTGGTGCTCACCAAGCAAGGTGCCGGCACTTGCCGCGGCGGTCAGCGAGCCGATGGAGAGACGACCGGACACGTACGCCGGATGCCCGAGCAGCAGTCGGAGCACCTCGCCGCCCGCGTAGCCGCTAGCACCGGCGACTGCCACCCTTATTCCCTCGGCCATTCGCCGATTCTGCATGTTTATGCAGCGGTTTGCAAATTTATTCCTGGTCGCGGGCCGTCGCGCCGCCTAGTGTGCCAAGTTACCGGGATGGGCGAGTCTGACTGCGTGGGGTTGTCTCCTCGCCCATCCCGGCAACGTCTGGAAATTCCCCGGATCGGGTCCGGGGGTCAACCGATCGAGCCGCTGATGTTCAGTGCGGCTTGAATGGCGAGCTGAAGGTTGAGCAACGCCAGGCTGATGTTGGCCACGAAGTCCACCGCTGAATCGCCAAGGCCAGCCAGGAGCGCGCCACCGGTCTGCGACAGCGCCAGGGATGCGTTTGCGATCCCGTTCACTATGGCCGCACCCGTTTGGGCAAGCCCGGGGAAGCCGACGCCGAGGCTCGCGCCCAGGGCGCTGGTTAGTGACCCGACGACCTCCCCAACGGCGTCGGCCCAGATCGCCGCCAACGATCCTCCGGTGCCGAACAGGCTGTTGAACCCGGCGCCGAGGCTGTTCAACAGGATTGCCCCGCCGTCGATCAAGCCCTCGAATCCGGTACCCAATCCAGTTGCCAAGTTGGCGGCCAGCGACTGTGTGGCCTCTAGCACCCCGTTCAAGGTGCCCCCAAGACCAGCCGACAAGGCCGCACTCAGCTGCGCCGAGAGGCTGCCGCTCAGGCCGGTGTCCAGCAGCGCGGCCAGTTGAGCGCCCAGGTTGCCGGCCAAGGACTGGCCGGTCTGGATCAGCCCCTCGAGGCCGCCGCCGAAGTTGGAGGCCAGGGTCAGTGCCAGCGTCTGGCCGGTCTGTACGAGACCATTCAGTCCGCCGTTGAAGGCAGCGACCAAGGCGGGCAACGACCCGCCGAGGCTGGCTTGCAACGCCGCGCTGATCTGCGCCGCCAGCGCCGGAGCGTTGAAGCTGGCGGCCAGGTTGGCCACCAGGTTCTCGCCGGTCTGGATCAGTCCGTTGAGGCTGCCGCCGAGGCTGCCTGCCAGGCTGCCAGCCAGGGTTTGGCCGGTCTGAATGAGACCGTTGAGCCCGCCGTTGAAGGCAGCGACCAGGGCCGGGAAGGATGCGCCGAGGCTGGCCTGCAACGCCGCGCTGATCTGCGCGGCCAGCTCCGGAGCGTTGAAGCTGCCCGCCAGGTTGGCGATGAAGTTCTCCCCGGTCTGGATCAGCCCGTTCAGTCCGCCGCCGAATGTGCCGGCGAGGTTGGCCGCAAACGTCTGTCCGGTCTGGATCAGGCCGTTGAGTCCACCGTTGAACGCTGCGACCACGGCAGGGAAGGATGCGCCGAGGCTGGCCTGCAACGCCGCGCTGATCGAGGCCGCCAGCTCCGGCAGGGTGAAGCTGCCCGCCAGGTTGGCCACGAACGTCTGGCCGGCCTCGATGAAGCCCTCCAGACCGCCGCCGAAGGTGGCCGCCAGGTTGGCCGCAAGCTGTTGAACATTGGCGGCGAGACCGCTGAGGCTGGCATTGAAGGCCGCCACCAACGCCGGGAAGGATGCGCCGAAGCTGGCCTCGAGAGCTGCGCTGATCGAAGCCATGATCGATGGCAGGCTCAGGCTGCCGGCCAGGTTGGCAAGAAGGGTCTGGCCGGCCTCGATGAAGCCCTCCAGACCGCCACCGAAAGTGGCCGCCAGGTTGGCCGCCAACTGCGCACCCAAGTCCGCCAGACCGTTGAAGCCACCGCTAATGGCGGCCACCAACTCCGGGAAGCTGGCACCGAAGCTGGCCTCCAGGGCTGCGCTGATCGATGCCATCAGGCTGGGCAGGTCGAGGCTGCCGGCGAGGGTGGCCAGGAACGTCTGACCAGCTTCGATGAAGCCCTCCAGACCACCACCGAAGGTCGCCGCCACGTTGGCCGCCAACTGCGCACCCAGGTCCGCCAGCCCGTTCAGCCCACCGCTGAGCGCTGCCACCAATTCGGGCAACGAGGCGCCCAGGCTGGCCTGCAGGGCTGCGTTGAGCGAGGCCGCAATATTGAGCAGGTTGACGCTGCCGGCCAGGTTGGCCAGGAAGGTCTGGCCGGCCTCGATGAAGCCTTCCAGCCCGCCACCGAAGGTGGCCGCCAGGTTGGCCGCCAACTCCTGACCAAGCTCGGCCAGACCATTGAGGGTGCCGGTAAATGCGGCGACCAACTCGGGGAAGCTGGCGCCGAAGCTGGCCTGCAATGCCGCAGTGATCGAGGCCGCCAACTCGGGCAGGCTGAGGCTGCCGGCCAGGGTGGCCAGGAAGGTCTGGCCCACCTCGATGAAGCCCTCCAGACCGCCACCGAATGTGGCTGCCAGGTTGGCCGCCAACTGCGCACCCAGGTTCGCCAGCCCGTTGAGCCCACCACTAATGGCGGCCACCAACTCGGGGAAGCTGGCACCGAAGCTGGCCTCGAGAGCCGCGCTGATGGACGCCATGATCGACGGCAGGCTCAGGCTGCCCGCCAGGTTGGCCAGTAAGGTCTGGCCGGCCTGAATGAAGCCCTCCAGGCCACCGCCGAACGTCGCTGCCAGGTTGGCCGCCAACTGCGCACCCAAGTCCGCCAGACCGTTGAATCCACCGCTGATGGCCGCCACCAACTCGGGGAAGCTGGCACCAAAGCTGGCCTGCAACGCCGCGCTGATCGAGGCCGCCAACTCCGGCAGGTTAAAGCTGCCGACGAGGTTGGCCAGGAAGGTCTGACCGGCCTCGATCAAGCCCTCAAAGCCACCGCCGAAGGTCGCCGCCAGGTTGGCCGCCAACTGCGCACCCAAGTCCGCCAGACCATTGAGGCTGGCGCTGAAGGCCGCCACCAACTCCGGGAAGCTCGCACCGAAACTGGCCTCCAGGGCTGCGCTGATCGACGCCACGATCGACGGCAGGCTCAGGCTGCCCGCCAGGTTGGCCAGGAACGTCTGACCGGCCTCGATGAAGCCCTCCAAACCGCCACCGAAGGTGGCCGCCAGGTTGGCCGCCAACTGCGCACCCAAGTCCGCCAGCCCATTGAGGCTGGCGCTGAAGGCCGCCACCAACTCCGGGAAGCTCGCACCGAAACTGGCCTCCAGGGCTGCGCTGATCGACGCCACGATCGACGGCAGGCTCAGGCTGCCCGCCAGGTTGGCCAGGAACGTCTGACCGGCCTCGATCAAGCCCTCCAGCCCACCACCGAAGGTCGCCGCGAGGTTGGCCGCCAACTGCGCACCCAAGTCCGCCAGACCGTTGAGCCCACCACTAATGGCGGCCACCAACTCCGGGAAGCTCGCGCCGAAGCTCGCCTCGAGAGCCGCGCTGATCGACGCCATCAACGACGGCAAGCTGAAGCTAGCGGCCAGGTTGGCCAGGAAGGTCTGACCCGCCTCGATCAAGCCCTCCAAACCGCCACCGAAGGTGGCCGCCAGGTTGGCCGCCAACTGCGCACCCAAGTCCGCCAGCCCATTGAGGCTGGCGCTGAAGGCCGCCACCAACTCCGGGAAGCTCGCACCGAAACTGGCCTCCAGGGCTGCGCTGATCGACGCCGCCAACTCCGGCAGGCTGAAGCTGGCGGCCAGGTTGGCCAGGAAGGTCTGGCCGGCCTCGATCAAGCCCTCAAAGCCACCGCCGAAGGTCGCCGCCAGGTTGGCCGCCAACTGCGCACCCAAGTCCGCCAGACCGTTGAGGCTGGCGCTGAAGGCCGCCACCAACTCCGGGAAGCTGGCACCGAAGCTGGCCTCTAGGGCTGCGCTGATCGACGCCACGAGCGACGGCAAGCTGAAGCTGCCGGCCAGGTTGGCGAGGAAGGTCTGGCCGGCCTGAATGAAGCCCTCCAGACCGCCACCGAACGTAGCCGCCAAGTTCGCCGCCAACTGCGCACCCAAGTCCGCCAGACCGTTGAGACCACCGCTAAAGGCCGCCACCAACTCCGGGAAGGACGCGCCGAAGCTCGCCTCCAAAGCAGCGCTGATCGACGCCACCAGGCCGGGCAGGCTCAAGCTGCCCGCCAAGTTCGCCAGTAACGTCTGCCCGGCCTCGATGAAGCCCTCCAGCCCACCGCCGAAGGTCGCCGCCAGGTTGGCCGCCAACTGCGCACCCAAGTCCGCCAGACCGTTCAGCCCACCGCTAATGGCCGCCACCAACTCCGGGAAGCTCGCGCCGAAGCTCGCCTCGAGAGCCGCGCTGATCGACGCCATGATCGACGGCAAGCTGAAGCTGCCCGCCAGGGTGGCCAGGAAGGTCTGGCCGGCCTGAATGAAGCCCTCCAGCCCGCCGCCGAAGGTCGCTGCCAGGTTGGCCGCCAGGTTCTGTCCGATCTGGACCAAACCGTTCAGCCCACCGGTAAGCGCCGCCGCCAACTGTGGGAATGAAGCGCCGAGGTTTGCTTGGATGGCCGCGCTGATGGAGGCCGCCAAGCTAGGCAGGTTGAAGCTCGCGGCTAGGTTCGCGGCGAAGTTCTGGCCGAGCTGAACCAGACCGTTCAGCCCGCCGCTGAATGCCGCCAACAGGGCTGGGGCATTGAAGGCAAGAGCCAGGTTGGCCGCGACTTCTTGCGCGGTCTCGATCAAGCCACCGAACGCCGCATTGAAGGCCGCCACCAACGCCGGGGTGTTGAAGGCGCCGGCCAGGTTCGCGGCGAACGTCTGCCCGATTTCAACCAACCCGGTCAATCCACCGGTCAAGGCCGCTGCCAACTGTGGGAACGAGGCGCCCAGGTTGGCCTCGATTGCCGCACTCAGGGAAGCCGCCAGGTTCGGGAGGTTGAGGCTGGCCCCCAGGTTCACGACGAGCGTCTGGCCCAGTTCGATCAATCCGCCGAGGTCACCGAAGTTGGCTGCCAGGTTGGCAATTAGCTCCTGCCCCGTCTCGATCAAGCCGTTGAGGCCACCGCTGAACGCCGCCACCAACTCGGGGAACGACGCGCCGAAGCTGGCCTGCAACGCCGCACTGATCGACGCTGCCAACTCCGGCAGGCTGAAGCTCGCGCCCAGGTTCGCCAACAACGTCTGGCCTGCCTCGATCAGACCCTCCAGGCTGCCACCAAAGGTCGCCGCCAGGTTGGCCCCCAACTGCTGGGCCAGCTGCGCAAACCCGTTGAACCCGCCGCTCAGCGCGGCCACCAGCTGCGGGAACGAGGCGCCGAAGGCGGCCGACAGTGCCGCACTGATCTGCGCGGCCAAGGTCGGCGCGTTGAAGGCGGCGGCCAGGTTGGCCGCGAAGGCCTGGCCGGCCTCGATCAAGCCTTCCAGCCCGCCACCGAAGTTCGCCGCCAGATTGGCCGCCAACTCCTGCGCCACCTGCGCAAACCCGCTGAGTGAACCGCTGAACGCCGCCACCAACTCCGGGAACGACGCACCCAGGCTGGCCTGCAACGCCAGACTGAGCGAGGCCGCCAGCTCCGGCAGGCTGAGACTGCCCGCCAGGTTGGCCACGAGCGTCTGGCCCAGCTCGATGAAGCCCTCGAAGCTGCCACCGAGGTTCGCCGCCAGATTGGCGAACAGCTCCTGCCCGGTCTCAATCAAGCCGTTGAGGCCACCGCTGAACGCCGCCACCAACTCCGGGAACGACGCGCCGAAGCTCGCCTGCAAAGCCGCGCTGATCGACGCCGCCAGCTCCGGCAGGCTGAAGCTCGCGCCCAGGTTTGCCAACAAGGTCTGGCCGGCCTCGATCAGGCCTTCCAATCCGCCACCGAAGTTCGCCGCCAGATTGGCCGCCAATTCTTGAGCTACCTGCGCAAACCCGCTGAGCGAACCGCTGAACGCCGCCACCAATTCGGGGAACGACGCACCCAGGCTGGCCTGCAGCGCCGCACTGATTGACGCCGCCAGCTCCGGCAGGCTGAGGCTACCGGCCAGGTTGGCCACGAGCGTCTGGCCCAGCTCGATGAAACCCTCGAAGCTGCCACCGAGGTTCGCCGCCAAATTGGCGAACAGCTCCTGCCCAGTCTCAATCAAGCCGTTGAGGCCACCGCTGAACGCCGCCACCAACTCCGGGAACGACGCGCCGAAGCTCGCCTGCAAAGCCGCGCTGATCGACGCCGCCAATTCCGGCAGGCTGAAGCTCGCGCCCAGGTTTGCCAACAAAGTCTGGCCGGCCTGGATGAAGCCCTCCAGTCCGCCACCGAAGTTCGCCGCCAGGTTGGCTGCCAGCTGCTGCGCCACCTGCGCAAACCCGTTGAGCCCGCCGGTGAACGCCGCCACCAACTCCGGGAAGGATGCACCAAGGCTGGCCTGCAACGCCGCGCTGATCGACGCGGCCAGCTCCGGCAGGCTGAGGCTGCCGGCCAGGTTCGCGAAGAACGTCTGCCCAACGTCGATCAGCCCCTCCAGGCTGCCGCCGAAGGCGGACGAGAGATCGGCGACCAACTCGGCACCCACCTGGGCCAATCCGTTGAGGCCGCCGCTGAACGCCGCCACCAGCTCCGGGAACGATGCGCCGAAGCTGGCCTGCAAGGCCGCGTTGATGGCCGCGACCAACGTCGGAGCGTTGAGGGCGGCGGCAAGGCTGGCCGCGAAGTTTTCGCCTGCCTCGATGAACCCGCTCAGACCGCCGCTGAGGTTGGCCGCCAGGTTGGCTCCCAACTGCTGAGCCACCTGCGCGAATCCGCTGAACCCGCCGCTGAGCGCGGCCACCAACTCGGGGAACGAGGCGCCGAAGGCGGCCGACAGTGCCGCACTGATCTGCGCGGCCAGGGTCGGCACGTTGAAGGCGGCGGCCAGGTTCGCCGCGAAGGCCTGGCCGGCCTCGATCAGGCCTTCCAGCCCGCCACCGAAATTGGCCGCCAGATTGGCCGCCAACTCCTGCGCCACCTGCGCAAACCCGTTGAGCGAACCGCTGAACGCCGCCACCAACTCCGGGAACGACGCACCCAGGCTGGCCTGCAACGCCAGACTGAGCGAGGCCGCCAGCTCCGGCAGGCTGAGGCTACCGGCGAGGTTGGCCACGAGGGTTTGGCCCAGCTCGATGAAGCCCTCGAAGCTGCCACCGAGGTTCGCCGCCA
The DNA here is from genome assembly GCF_010723575.1 of Mycobacterium bourgelatii. Lineage (NCBI taxonomy): Bacteria > Bacillati > Actinomycetota > Actinomycetes > Mycobacteriales > Mycobacteriaceae > Mycobacterium > Mycobacterium bourgelatii. The sequence goes on along the minus strand of NZ_BLKZ01000001.1, from coordinate 2,671,217 downwards.
AGTTGGCGAACAGCTCCTGCCCGGTCTCAATCAAGCCGTTGAGGCCACCGCTGAACGCCGCCACCAACTCCGGGAACGACGCGCCGAAGCTCGCCTGCAAAGCCGCGCTGATCGACGCCGCCAGCTCGGGCAGGCTGAAGCTCGCGCCCAGGTTCGCCAACAACGTCTGGCCCGCCTCGATCAGGCCTTCCAGGCCGCCACCGAAGTTCGCCGCCAGATTGGCCGCCACCTGCTGAGCTAGCTCGGCGAACCCATTGAATCCACCGCTGAGCGCCGCCACCAGCTCGGGGAACGACGCACCCAGGCTGGCTTGGAACGCCGCGCTGATCGACGCCGCCAGCTCGGGCAGGCTGAAGCTCGCGCCCAGGTTCGCCAACAACGTCTGGCCGGCCTCGATCAGGCCCTCCAGCCCGCCACCGAAGTTCGCCGCCAGGTTGGCCGCCAACTCCTGCGCCACCTGCGCAAATCCATTGAGGCCACCGCTGAACGCCGCCACCAACTCCGGGAACGACGCACCCAGGCTGGCCTGCAACGCCGCACTGATCGACGCCGCCAACTGCGGCAGGCTGAAGCTGCCCGCCAGGCTGGCCGCGAACGTCTCTCCGAGCTCGATCAGGCCTTCCAGGCCACCACCGAGGTTCGCAGCCAGGTTGGCCGCCAACTCCTGGCCCGTCTCGATCAAGCCGTTGAGCCCACCGCTGAACGCCGCCACCAATTCGGGGAAGGATCCGCCAAGGCTGGCTTGCAACGCAGCGGTGATTGCCGCGGACAGCGACGGCGCGTTGAACGCTGCGGCGAGGTTGGCCGCGAAGGTTTGGCCGGCCTCGATCAGGCCTTCCAACCCGCCGCCGAAGTTGGCCGCCAGGTTGGCCGCCAATTCCTGCGCCACCTGCGCAAATCCATTGAGGCCACCGCTGAACGCCGCCACCAACTCCGGGAACGACGCACCCAGGCTGGCCTGCAATGCCGCGCTGATCGACGCCGCCAGCTCGGGCAGGGTGAAGCTCCCCGCCAGGGTGCCCGCGAACGTCTGGCCCAGCTGTATCAATCCGTTGAGCCCGCCGCTGAAGTTGGCCGCCAGGTTGCTGGCCAACGTCGCCCCGGTCTGCAACAACCCGTTGAGGCCACCGTTCAAGGCGGCCACCAGCTCCGGGAACGACGCACCGAGGCTGGCCTGCAACGCCGCGCTGATCTGCGCCGCCAGTGCCGGAGCACTGAAGCTGGCCGCCAGGTTCGCGACCAACGTCTCGCCGGTCTGGATCAACGCATCGAGAGAACCGCCGAAATTCGACGCCAGGTTGCTGGCCAGCGATGCCCCGGTTTGCAACAGGCCCTCGAAGCCGCCGTTGAATGCCGCCACCAATTGCGGGAACGACGCACCTAGGCTGGCCTGCAGGGCCGCACTGATCTGTGCGGCCACTGCCGGAACACTGAAGCTGCCCGCCAGGTTCGCGACCAACGTCTCGCCGGTCTGGATCAGAGCGTTGAGGGACCCGCCAAAGTTCGCCGCCAGCGTCGCCCCGGTCTGCACCAAGCCGTTCAGGCCACCATTGAGCGCCGCGACCAACTCGGGGAAGGATGCACCCAGGCTGGCCTGTAAGGCCGCACTGATTTGCGCCGCCAGTTCCGGAGCGCTGAAGCTGGCCACCAGGTTCGCCGCGAAGTCTTGGCCGAGTTCGACCAAGCCTCCGAAGCCACCGCTGAAAGCGGATGCGAGGTTGGCCGCGAACTCCTGACCCAGTTCAGCCAACCCGTTGAACCCACCGGACAGTGCGGCAACGAGCTGTGGGAAGGATGCGCCCAAGCTGGCCTGCAGCGCCGCAGTGAGTTGTGCGGCAAGTTCCGGAGCGGTGAAGCCGGCGGCGAGGGTGGCGGCGATGGTCTCGCCGGTCTGGATGATCGCCTCGATCCCACCACCGAAGTTGGCCGCCAGGTTGGACGCCAACGTCGCACCCGTCTGGACCAGGCCGTTCAAGCCACCGTTGAATGCGGCGACCAATCCCGGCAGACCGTTGCCGAAGCTGGCGGAAATGGCTGCGTTCAGCTGGGCCGCCAAGGTAGGCAGGCTGCCGCCGAAGTTGGCCAGTAGTGTCCCGCCGGTTTGCAGCGCTGTGCCCAACGACCCACCGAGGTTCGTGATGATGTTGGCCGTCACGGTTTGTCCGGCCTGAAGCAGACCATTGAAGCCACCGTTGAGGGCTGCGACTAGCTCTGGCAGCCCCAGGTCGAGGTTGCCCGACAAGTTGAGGGCAAGCTGCGCGCTCACCGACGCACCCAAGTTCGCTGCCTCGGCCAAGGCGGCGGTTGCCTGAGCACTGAGGTTCGCGCCCAGCGTCGACATGCCGGTGCCGAGGCCCTGAAGCGAGGTGCCGGCCGCGACGATGGCTTCGCCGGTCTGCGCCACTCCGGCGCCCAGGCCGGATGCAAGGGCGCCGCCGCCCTGCAGAGCGAGACCGGATATGCCTGCACCAACGGCGTTCGCGAAAGCGCGGAGGGCCGCGGCGATTTCGGCGCTGATCGTGGCGGACAGCCCAACCTCGCCGCCTACCGCGGCCGCGGCGGCTGGAGTCACCAGGGCCGCTCCGTTGAACAGCTCGGCAGCGGCGTAAGAAGCTGCGTTACGGCTCAACGTCGCGACGAAGGACTCATGGAACGCCGCAGCTTTCGCGCTGGCGGCCTGGTACTCCTCGCCGAAGCTGCCGAATAGCTTTGCTACGGCGATCGACACCTCGTCCTCGGCCGCCGCGAGGAGCCCCGTTGTCGGGGCCGCTGCCGCCGCGGCGGCTTCGCTTAGCGCCGTTTGGATGCCTGCTAGATCTTGTGCCGCCGACTGAAAGAGCTCCGGCACCGCAATGACAAAAGACATGTCCATCCCCCACGAATAGACAACACCGGTCTTAGGTTTGACGGCGCCCGCACGCCCCCAGTGATTCGACTGTAAGCCTTCGATGCGCGCTCCGCAGCAAATTGAGAAAAAATTTAGTATTTATCTTGTGTCAAACTGTGTGGCGCCGTCTCCCGGGCAGTTCTACGGCCTACGAACGCGCGCTGTCGAGAGTTATTTGACCTCGATCTAACAGTGTGTCGCGGGGGCGTCACAGATTTTGCTGTGCATGTGTACAACAAAGCGTCCGAAACCAAGACATCGGCGAGTCGCTGCAGCGAGAGCGAGCTAGATCGGTGTATAAGAGGCAGATTCGGACAGCCGGGTCGGCCGACGGCCAGGAGATTTGACTGCGCGCGCTAGATCATGGTATTCGCTGCACGCTGGATTGAAACGCTGTACATAAGCCGATATTTCACAGCACACCACGACTTTTCGGCGCCACCATAAATTGGCTGGCAGCGTCCATCCAATAAACGAAATATTAGAGACGTTTGCGTTCAGTTATCTAATCACAGCAAACATAGGCGAAACCCCACCGTTTGTGGCTAATGCCCGAGAGAAGCCCACCCCACGCGGCTCCGTTGGCAGTCGGATACCCCACCTGCCAAGGAGCCAAACATTGGCGCCGCATAACACTTTGGCTACTGCTTTCGACGGGGTTACGACGAGCCCAGCCACGCCCTGCACAAGCCGTCCGACGAGCTTCGGCCTTGGGAGCAAGGCTGGGATCCGCGTCCCCGCGAGGGATTGCCCACTCGCCGCACGACATCAGATTGTTTGCCAGACCTCTACCGAGCAAGCCGGTTGTGCGGCGTCTAGGGGGTCGGCAGCCGGCAGGTACGCAACCGGCTAGTTGGCGATCGAGTCCGCGAGGGTCCGGAATCCGGTGTTGACGAGCAGTTGGAAGAGGCCGCCGAACTTCGTGCCCCCGAGCGTCAGGTTGATCGGGATGTCGTTGCCCAGAATCTGTAGGGGGATCGTCGCCGTCAAGGGATGCGGCGGAACCAGAAGCCCGTTGAACGGCAGGTGTGCCACGACCGGAATGTTGATGTCGTTGATGAGGGGTGGCAGCACCGGGATGGTTACCGGCAACGGTACGTCCACGATGGTCTCACCATTGAGTAGGCCGTCCAGGATGAATGCGGGTGCGTCGAAGAAGCCTCCGACGATCTGGACCGGGTTCCCGGTCACGATGCCGCCCCCGATGACCGTCCCTGCGGTGGCCAGACCGTCGATCGCGGCAACCGGCGCTCCGCCGACGCCGAAGAGAAGTGACAGCGGCAAGCCGAAGTTCGCAGCCATGACGAGTTCGATATTGGGCGGCAGAATGCTGATCTCGGTCGACACCGTGGTCGAGACGGCGGTATTCGCCAGCGCGGTGTAGAACTTCCCGAGGTTCGCGGTCATCTGCTGGGGAACGGAGTGCGGCGTCATCAGCGTGCTCAGACCGATTGCCTGCTGGCCGGGAAGGCTCAGGATCGGGAACAGGTCTCCGACGGGCCCCAACAGCTTGATGTCCGACAAATTGCTGGTGTCGAAGCCGTTCAGGAAGAGGTTGAGAACTGCGGACGTTCCGTCGGTGACTGCCAGGTGGTAGTCCCCCGCCGCGATCGCCTGGCCGACCTTCGACCAGTCGGCCGGGAAGTTCACCAGGTTGGCCTGGAAGTCGCTGTTGAAGGCCGTCAGTGACGAACCGATCGTCTGGTAAGCGCCGGCAGTGCCGTTGGCGAAGACACCGGCGTAGTGAAGCGCATTGAAGGAAGCGAGGCCCTCGATGCCGTTCTCGATGGTCAGCGGCAGGTAGGCGATTTCGGTGTCCAGGTTCGCGAAGGTCCGCGCGAAGTCGCTGGCCGTCGCGGCCGCGTAGCCCTGCTGGTTTTCGATGACCTGCCGCAACAACGGGAACGGGTCGGCCGCGATCGCGTTGTTCAGGGCAACCAGGTTGTTGCCGGTGTTCGCGAAGAGCCGTGCCCACGCATTGCCGGGCACATAGGACGTAGGCGTGGTAGGTGTGCCGCCGGTCGGCGGGAAGAGGCCTGGCAGCAGTACCCCGAGCGGGTTGGAAAGGAAGGTGCCGCCGAGGATCGAGGACACGATGTTGCCGAACTGCTGGCCGGCGCTCGCGAAGTAGGGAGCCAACGGGCTGCTGCCGATCAGCGAGGTCAGGACGCCGTTGCCGCCGATGAGCGGACCGAGAAGTCCGCCGGTGCCTCCGAAAAGGATCGGCCCAAGCAGTCCGCCTTCCCCGCCGAGGAGGCCGCCCAAGCCGCCACTGCCGAAAATCGGCGGGATCGGAAGGCCTGGCAGCGGTCCCGACGGCAGCGGTATAGGTAAGGAAATGCCAGGGATAAGAGGCTCGGCGGTGGGCAGACCGCCGGCCGGACCGAACAGCGTTTGAACGGGGGCGTTGATCGCGTTGAGCAGGTTCCGCTCGGCGTTGGCGATCTCGGTGCTGACGTAGGCGGCGGCGCCACCGTTCAGCAGTCGCACAAACTCGGCGTGGAACGCCGCTGCCTGCGCGTTGGCCGCTTGGAATTCCCGTCCGTACGCGCCGAAGAGCTGCGAGATGGCCGCCGACACCTCGTCGGCGGCCGCGGTGGCGACGCTGCTGGTCGGGGCCGACGCTGCGGCGGCTGCCTCATTGAGTGCCGCATTGATACTGGTCAACTGCCCAGCTGCGGCCCCAACCAACTCCGGCGTGATAACAAACGACATCTCAGCCCCCTTTTTCGACCCGTCGCTGCCGAATGCTTAAATCGCCCCCCGCGCAGGACGGCGGCATTGGCGCCTCTTTACCCCCGCCTGAGTGGGTTCAAACATTCAATTTGCGAAGACGTCGATTTAGCAGCTTCCGCCTCAGCTGCCGCGGCCCGTGTCACCCGTGGATGGCTGCCGCCAGCTGACCGGGTGGCTGTTCGGATCCCCGGCCAGATTCTCAGCCGCCGCAGTCAACACGTCCGGCTGCGCGAATACGAACGACATGTCGCATCTTCCCTCGACCCAACTGCCGTTGAGGCAGTTGCGCGATGCCACCAAGGCAGGAATGCAGCCTAAAATATGTCGTACATCACACGAGGGAGAACGCGTATTTTCACCGCGGTAAGTTTGACGGCCTATCCTGGCGCGCCTTTGCTGGGTGCGGCCGCAGTTACAGCAGCGGCTGCGCCACCGGGGGGATCATCACCGGAACGGGGCCACCGAGTGCCGCCGCGATCGACTGCGGCAGGAAGTTCAGCAGGCCTGAAACGATGCCGCCCAGGGGCGTGCCGGTGACCGTCGCTGGTGCCAATAAGCCCCCGCCAAGGTCGGCCGACCCGGTGTAGGCGGTCGGATTGACAAGGATTCCTGACAACGGCAGGTTGAGAGTGGTCGGGAACCCTAATGCCGTGAGCTGCAACGGCACCGTGATCTGACCGTTTAGGAAGCCGTTGGTAACTGCCGCCGGGGCGTCGAACAGTGCTGTGGCCGCGCCGATCGCGTTTCCGGATTGGGCCGCATTGACGAATGCGGTCGCGCTGGTACCCAAAGCGTGCAGCGCATTGGCCGGGCCGCCGATCGCACCGATCGCAAGCGCGAGGGGCAGACCCATATGAGTGTTGAGGTCCAGGCTGAAACCGGCCGGAGGGGACCCGTCGATGACCAAGCTCGCCGATGAGGTGACGCTGGCGTCGGTGAGGGTCTTCACCACATTGGTGAAGTTCTGCGCCATTTGCGCAGGGATGGATCCGGCAGGCAGCAGGTTGGTGAAGTTCTGCGCCATCTGTCCCGGAATGGACAAGATCGGCAGTAGGTCACCCAATGCACCAACCGGCGTGATGCTCAGGACGCCGTCGGCGCCGGTGACGACGTCGAAGCCCGAGAAGAACGGATTGAGGAAGCCACCGCCGATCTGGAGCAACCCACCGGTGACATCGCCGGCGGCGAATGCCTGGGACGCGGCCTGGAAGCTGGCCGGGAGTGCCTGGAACCCGGTTACGAGGTCGCTGCCGGCCTTCTGCAGCGAGCCCGCGATGAGCTGGGCGTAGCCGATCTGGTTATTGACAATGCCTTGCAGCACGGCGCCAGGGTTGGCTGACAACAGCCCCTGGAAGCCGGCTTGGATGTTCGCCGGGAGGTTGGCCACCTCGGCCGGCAGGTTCTGGACGGCCGATTGGATCCCGGTCTGGATGGCCTGGGCGTAGCCCGACTGGTTGGTGAGGAACTGTTGCAGGATTGGCGCCGGGTTGGCCGAGATCTGCGCCCCGAGGGCCTGCAGATTGGCGGTGGTGTTGGAAACCAGCGCCTGGTAAGGAGCGCCGACGCTGTCGGCCAACGCTTGAGCCGGTGCGCTCAGCAGCGACTGTGCACTGGCCTCGGCGCTGGCGTAGGCGCCAGCCCCGGCATTGAGCATGCCGACGAACTCTTCGTGGAAAGCCGCCGCTTGCGCACTCAGCGCTTGGAATTCCTGGCCGTGCAAGCCGAACGCTTGCGCGATCGCCGCAGACACCTCGTCGGCGCCGGCGGACAAGATGCCAGTCGTCGGAGCCGCCGCGGCCGCCGTTACTTCGGCAAGCGCCGAACGAATACCGGCCAGCTCTTGAGCTGCCGCCTCGACTAGTTCAGGCGCCGCGATGACAAACGACATTTCCGTCCTCTCTGTGACTGATACACGCAATGACCATCGGTCATGTAATCGAACATGAATCTAATTTGCGGTGTTCCGCCCATCCAAACCGTGGCGGACAGTCACAGGTAACTGGCAGGTTTTGCGATGTTTCCCGCCAGGAATCCCAGACGACAGCATCGGGCAACCGCAGAATGAATCTAACTTGGCCGGAAATCTGGATATCCTTAGGATGGCTGCGGCATGGCTTCGACAGGCTGTAACAGCTGATCCGCGCCTTTACTTCCCGTACGGCACCCGGACCGCGGCCCGGACAGCGCGTCTCGCTTGCGCCGCGCGATCAGCCGCGCAGGACAGCGCCGACGAGTTCGGCGGCGCGCCGTACCGCGGCATCACGGGCCGCGCTGGCGTCATCCTCGGTCAGGGTGCGATCGGGCGCCCGGAACCGCAACGCGAACGTGAGCGACTTGCGGTTCTCGCCGATCTGCGGCCCGACGAAGACGTCGAACAGTTGAATGTGCTCCAGCAGGTCGCCGGCCCCTTCTCGGACGGCGTCCTCCACCGCTTGGGCGGGCACATCTTCCGCAACCACCAAGCTGACGTCCTGAAACACCGCGGGAAATGGCGAAACCCTGGGTGCGACGAGCACCTCGACCACGGGAATCGCGTCCAGATCGAGTTCGATTGCGCAGGTGCCCTTGGGCAGACCGGCGCGCTCGATCACGGCGGGATGCAATTGCCCGGCGTGGCCGACCGATTTTTCGGCGACGAATACTTCCGCGCACCGGCCCGGATGCCACGGCAGGTACTGCGTCGCCCGCAGTGTCACGTCGATCCCGCAGGCGCGCGCGATGATTCGCACCGCCTCGAACGCATCGGTGGCTTCGACGGGGCGGCCCGGCCCCCAGGGGCCGCGCGGCTCCCGCAGCCCGGCCAGCACTGCGGCGACGTGTTGGGGCTGGCGCGGCAGGGAGGCGTCCAGCGTCGCGATCTCTTCATCGGTGGGCCTGCGGTCGACCGGGATCAGGCCGATGCCGCGGGTCTGCTCCGTGGGTTGCACGACCTGGGCGACGGCAAACAGCGCCGCGTCGACCAGACCACGGGATACGTTGCGCGTCAACGCTTCCAACATCGCGGGCAGCAGCGTGGTGGCGAGCTGGGGGCGGTCGGCTTCCAGCGGGTTCAGCACATCGGTCGTGAAGCGTCGCGGGTCGTCGGCCGGCAACCCCCACTGATCGAAGACCCCGGCGGGCAAGAACGGCGTCGGCAGGATCTCGACATAACCCGACAGGGCCAGCGACTTGCCGATCGCCCGACGGCGCTTCTGCGTTGCCGTGAGCCCACGCCCGGCGGGCGCCGCCGGCAGCACCGACGGGATGACCTCCAGCCCCTCCAACCGGAGCACCTCTTCGACCAGGTCGGCGGGTTGTCGCAGATCGGGCCGCCAACTCGGTGGAGTCACGGTCAGCGTCTCACCGTCCTGATGCACCGTCGCGCCGATCTGAATCAGGCGCCGCATGGTGGTGCCCGGGGTATAGGCCACACCCGCAAAGCGGTCCGGCAGGTCGCTCGCAATCCGGATCGGCGGTTGAGACCAGTCCTCGCGCGGCGGGTCACCCCGCCAGTCGGTCAACGTCGGATCGACCGTCCCACCGGCGATATCGGCCAGCAGGGTTGCGCAGCGATCCAGCGCGGCCACCGAGACGGCGGGGTCCACCGCGCGCTCGTACCGGCGCGCGGCCTCGCTGGGCAGGTGCAACCGTCGCTGCGTGCGTGACACCGCCGCCGAGTCCCACACCGCGGCCTCCAGCAGGACGTCGGTGGAGTCGGCGCGCACCTCGGTGCTGGCCGCGCCCATCACGCCGCCGATGGCGGTGGTTGCGACGTCATCGACGATCAGCACATCTGCCGGATCGAGTTTGCGTTCGATGTCGTCGAGGGTGACGACCGTCTCGCCCGGCCGCGCGAAGCGCACCCCGAAGCCGCCGGTAATCCGCTTGCGGTCGTGCGCGTGCATGGGGTGGCCAAATTCGAGCATCACGTAGTTGGTCACGTCGACGGCTGGCGAAGTGGCGCGAATGCCGCACAGCAGCAGCCGTCGTTGTAGCCACCATGGCGACACGGCGGTGGGGTCGATCCCAGTGACGGGTCGTAGCGCGAACCGGAGCACTCCGGTCTCGGGTTGCACCGTCAGCGGCCACGCCTCCCCCTCCACCGGCAGCGGCGCGACAACGCTCTCGGAGGCAGGGTCAACGAAATCCAGGTCGTAGGCGCAAGCGATTTCGCGCGCCAGGCCGCGCACCGACATGCAGTAGCCGCGGTCCGGTGTGATGGCCAGGTGGAAGACCACGTCGTCCAACCCGAGCACCGCGGCGCCGTCGGCTCCCGGTTCGGCGGTTCCGGGCGGCAGCACCAGGATGCCGGAATGGTCTGCGCCCAAACCGAGTTCGGCTGCAGAGCAGATCATTCCGTCGGAGGTGCGGCCATAGGTCTTGCGGGATGTGATGGTGAAGCCGCCGGGCAGCGTGGCGCCGGGCAGCGCCACCACCACCAGGTCGCCGACGCTGAAATTAGTTGCACCACAGATGATTTCTTGCGGCTTGCCCTGACCGATATCCACCAGGCAAGCTCGGATGGGCTTCTTGAAGCCGGTGAGTTCTTCGATGCCGGCTACCCGTCCAACGGTCAGCGGGCCGTCGACCGGTCCAAGGGTGATGATCTCCTCGACCTCGTGGCCGATGCGCACCAGGGTCTGTTCGAGATCGCTTGGTGCGACGTCCCAGTCCGGCGCTCCCGCTGCGACGACCTCACGCAGCCAGCTGTAGGGCAGGCGCATCAGGCACCCACCCCGAACGGCAACGAGAACCGGATGTCCCCCTCAACCATGTCGCGCATGTCGGGAATTCCGTTGCGGAACTGCAGAGTTCGTTCCAGCCCCATCCCGAACGCGAATCCCGAGTACACCTCTGGGTCAATCCCGGCCGCTCGCAACACGTTTGGATGTACCATGCCGCAACCACCCCACTCCACCCAGTCGGCGCCACCCTTCTTGTTGGCGAACCACACATCGACCTCGGCGGAAGGTTCGGTGAACGGGAAGAAGTGCGGCCGAATCCGGGTACGGGCCAACGGCCCGAATTCGGCGCGGGCGAAGGCGTCCAGCGTGCCCCGCAGATGGGACATGTTCAGGCCGCGATCGACGGCCAGCCCTTCCACCTGATGGAAAACCGGGGTGTGGGTGGCATCGAGTTCGTCGGTGCGAAAGGTGCGACCGATCGAAATGATGTAGACGGGCAACTCTCGCTGCAGCAGTGTGCGGACCTGCACCGGCGAGGTGTGGGTGCGCAGCAGCTGGCGCGAGTTTTCCGGGGCGATGTAGAAGGTGTCCTGCTCGCTGCGAGCGGGGTGATCGGGCGGGAAGTTCAGCGCGTCGAAGTTGAACTGTTCGGTTTCGACCTCGGGCCCCTCGGCCAGCTCCCACCCCATCGCGATGAAGGTGTCGGCGATGTGCTCGGCCAAGATCGTGATCGGATGCCGGGCGCCGGTGGGTTGCCGAGTCGACGGCAGGGTGACGTCGATCCTTTCGGCGACCAGAACGGCCGCGTCGCGCTCGGCACGCAGCGTCGCCAGACGTTCTTCGTAGCTGCGCTGGGCCTCGGCGCGGGCAATGTTGACCCGCTTTCCGGCGTCGGCGCGCTGCTCCTTGGGAAGGGTGCCCAAAGCCTGTCGGGCAAGGGCCAGCGGCGACCGGTCACCGAGATACTCGGTCTTGATCCGCGCCAACGCCTCCAGACTGTCGGCCGATGCGATGGCCTGCTGGGCTTCGTTGACCGCTGTTGCCAGAGCTTCCGGCGACAAGTCGACGGGTTGATCACCCACGCGGCGACACTCTCCTTGCTGACCAGGCTGATCGGGCTTGTCCGGCCTCCCCCGACCAGGGATACCGCACCTCGGTCCGTCCCCCAGGCCAAACTCGTGGGTTCACGGCACGGGTATGACGCAAGTGCCGATCATAGGTCATCGCCAAAATGGCCCGATGACCCCAGGTCAGGGACGGGATCAGTCGTCGAACTTCTCGAAGATCTGAGAGAAAGCCCAGGCGGTTTGGTCCACTCCGCTGCTGGTGTTCGACAACGTGCCCAGCGGACCCGGGTAGTCCCGGTTGATCGACCACATGTGCAGACCACCCAAACCCTTCGCCTGGGCAAAGTCGGTCAACTTCTGGGCGTCCTCCAGCGTGAAGATTTCGACCGGGTTGTCGTTGACGCCGATCATCGGCGTCACGGCGACCATCTCCCAGATCTCCGCGTCCGTCTTGTTCGGATACAGCGGCACCAGCTGATCGTGGACGGCGGTGGCCGCCTGGATCGCGTAGTCGCCCATCTTGCCCGCAACGGGAAGGCTGGGGTCGAAATAGTCCATGGCCATCACATTGACGCGGCTGATGTCCACACCGTTGGCGATGGCGTTGGTGATGACGCGCATCCCGTCGGCGGTCAAGCCCGTCGGCAACACCGGAACGGTGAACGTGACTTCGACCGGCTTGCCGCTGGCCAGCCCGGCCTCCTGGATCATGCGGATTGCCTGTGCGCGACGTGTCAAGGACGCGACATCGCCCTGAGCGGCGCCTTCGATGTCGAAGTCGAAATTGCGGATCCCGTAGGCGTCGATCACCGACTGGTACTTCGCGGCCAACGCGGTCACGCTCGTTTCGGTCAGAGCGAGTTCCTGGTTCGCCGCGCCGCCGAAGGAGATGGTGGCGGTGATACCGGCGTTGTGCATCGCATTGATCTGGTCGTTGATCTGGTAGAGCAGGTTGCCGGTACCGATCGTGTATGCGTCAAAGCCTCCCCAGGCGGGCATGCCCTGCGAATTGCTGGTGATGAAACCGAGTATTACGTGGTCGACGTCCCCGAGGCTTGCGGCACCTGCGAAGTCGAACTGGGGCCACAGCGTCATGTCGACGTACGGAGCGAACAGTCCCGTCGTCGAACTAGGGGTGTGCGGCGGCGGGACGATGGGCGGGATTATCGGCGGGTCTGTCGGATTTGTCGGCGGAGTCGTAGGCGTGGAGCCACCCGCGACGGGCTCACCGTTGATCACGATGTTCGTCGGCGGTGAGTACTCGCCAGGCTGCGTGACGATGAAACCGACCTCGAGTGAGTCGCCCGGCGCGAGCGTGGGCGAATACTTCGGGGTCAGCACGTAATGGGTGCCCGACTGCGACAGTTCGGCATTCCAGATGTCGCCGATCGTCCCACTTGGCAGGTCAAACTCGATCTTCCAGGTTGTCGCATTCGAGCCTGGGTTGGTGACGTGATAGTTGGCACGGAAACCACCATCCCAGCGCGTCGTCTCCAACGTCGCCGCTACTCCGCCGCTTCCGCCGGGACCACCGGGATCGGTAGGTCCATCGGGATCGGTAGGCCCTCCGGGATCGGTAGGCCCTCCGGGATCGGTAGGCCCTCCGGGATCGGTGGATCCGCCACCGGGGTCGGTCGGCCCGACACCGGCCTCAATGGCGCCGTCTGGCCCGTGGGCTCCGGGTTGCCCGAATACCCCAGCCAGACCTCCGCTACCTCCGCGCCCGGGAAGGCCACCATTGACCCCTGCAACGCCCACGCCACCCTGTCCACCGGCGCCACCATTCCCCGCAATCAGGCCACCGCGGCCCCCGCTGCCGCCAGTCACACCCGCACCGCCGGCACCGCCGGCACCGCCGTTTCCAAATAACCCGGCGTTACCGCCTGCTCCCCCGGCTTGCCCGGCAACTGCGCCATCCGCGCCGTTGCCGCCGTTTCCGAACAGCAGCCCACCATCTCCCCCGCGAGCGCCTGGGGCTGTCGCGTTGACCCCATCACCAATCAACGGCCGGCCCAGCATGGCTTGAGTGGGCGCATTGACCAGGCTGAGGGCCTGCTGCTCCAGGCTCTGCACGAAGGACACGTTGGCCGCTTCGGCGCTGGCATACCAATTAACGCTCGACGTCAGCGACTGGACGAACCGCGCGTGGAAGGCCGCCGCCTGCGAGCTCAGGGCACGGTATTTCTGCGCGTGGGTAGCGAAAAAGGAAGCGATGGCGGTCGACACCTCATCGGCGGCGGCGGCCGCAATCCGTGTTGTCGGCGCGGCCGCGTTCGCCGCATCGAGCGCCGCGCGGATGCCGTCCAATTCGGCTGTAGCGGCACCTACGATCTCCGAATTAGCGACCAGAAAAGACATGCCATCCTCCGCGGCCAATCAGGTCCGATAAGAGTTACACGAAAATATTCGGAGATTCAATTGGGAAATCTAGAGCTAGCGTGACGATGCCGCTCCGCGTCGGCGTCCACTCGTCTAGCCAACTGAGAAACGTTGCGGCAGAATGGATTTGGTACTCAGCCCGACGGCTTTATGATTGGCGGCCAACTCGGGATCGACGCTGAATTACCGAAATAGTTGCACTCGGACTCATTTGACATTCTCATCAATTCGTCCAGATGTTGATCAACGCAATAGTCAACTTTCAAAACTGTTTCGGGGCTAACGCATCACGCCGGCGAACTAGCCGCCAGTTCCCGGCGACCATTCCGGTGTGTGGCGATCTCAGCCAGCAGGGCGCCCGCCGCGCCGAACACCAACCCGGCGCCCATCGCCAACCAACTGTGCCCTAGCACCAGGAATCCGAAGCCGGAGGACAGCAGCAGCATCACGCACCGCACCGGCGTCCAGTGGGCCGACGCACGGAAGCGGGTGGACGCCAGCACTCCCAACACGACCGCGACCGCGTGACCCCCGTTGGTGAATTCGCCCCCAATCAACCCGGCGGTCACGCTGACCGTTATCCACCAACCGATCCACGCCGGCCGCCAGCGGCGCGGGATGGCTGCCGTCAGCGCGCCGAGGGTAGCCAGCGCGCCGTAGCTCATCCCGACGTCGGTGGCGTGGGTGATCGACCACGGCATCCAACCCAATTCGACCGCGGCGGCCAGTGCCGCCGCCACCACCAGCGTCGCCCCGATGTGGCCAACCAGAAACGCCACCAAAAGGCGGATGCTGTGCAGTTGCAGTTCGGCAAGGACGAGCAGGCAGGTCAAGAAGGGTAACCAGAAGTAGATCGGCCCGGCTTCTACGACAAATGCGCTACCCAGCAGGGTGCCCAAGCGCCCGTGCGACAGATTGTGCAGGTTGGTGCTCGCATGCCGGATCAAGCGTTCGTGTTCCGCTGGGGTGAGCAGCACGGCAACGGCACTGACCGAGATAAGGGCGGCCACGTAACCCACGGTGAATCGGACCCGGGCAAGCCGGGACAAGAGACCGTAAATCATCGCCGTCCACTATGCATCGTCATTGGTCACGTCTCGGTTATCGCCAGCTGTCAAGTCCCTACCAGTCTTGAGGCGGTAGATCGCCAGGTCCGGAGGGATTCCGGTGAGTTTGCTGGCGAATATGGGTCTGCGTGCCCGTTTGGCGACGACGCCCAGCTCATCCAGATCGCGTTGTGAAATGAGGTCCAGGGTGGGGCTGGAGATCATGATGCCGCCTTTGCTGGCCCGTTCCATAACCCGAGCCGCAATGTTGACATCGACTCCCAGCCAGTCCGCACCCAGCCGCTGCGGCCGGCCGGTGTGGATGCCTACCCGCATGCGCGGCGTATAGCCGTCCACGTCAACCGACTTCAGCTCCTCCTTGGCAGCGACGACGGCCCGCACGGCGACCGTAGGATCCCGGAACACGGCCATGATCCCGTCGCCCATCCGCTTGACGATGTGCCCGCCCGCATCAAGCAACGGGGTTTCCACGGCGCGCGCCACCTGCCTCAGCAGAACCAGTGCGGCGTCGTCTCCAGCCTCCAGCGCCCACGTCGAGAAACCGACCAGATCGGTGAACACCAACGTCACCTCTTGGTTGGCCGGCCGCCGGGACACGGACTCCGACAGCGCTTGCCACACCTGCAACAAGCCCAGGCTGACCTCGCGGGAAGCGGCTTCGCGATCCGCCAGTAACCGGTCTGCGGCGCGCGCAGCAACACTCGGACCGTCGTCACCAGCGGTAGACAACGGATCACCGAACTCTGGATCACCCGGCAGTAAGCGGCGCGCCTTGCGAACGAGCGAGATCAGACCGGGGTTGCGATTTCTGCTACGCAGCCATTCCGCGGCGGAACGTCGCGGCGAACTGCGCTCAGCAACCGCTGTCGTCGATTCCTCGGACACGCCGGACTCCGAATCGTCAGGCCCGACCTCCACGTGGCAAGGGTAGGTGGTCGGGGCGGAGGCAGGCAACGACGGTGCACCGCTTCTGCCACATCTCACAACAACGGCGCTCGTTCGGGGGCGGCCTACCGGTAAGTGACCACCAGGCGGCTAGCGGGCGCGGTGACGAGGGCGGCCGCAAAGGCCGCCTGACCAGGTCAGTTCGGAGGTCGGCTCAGACCGATTGCAGTTTCGGCCTGCCAGAAGTGGCCCAGGCCACAGTGGCGGGCCGAAGAGGACCGAAGCCACCCCTCAGGGATGGCCCAACGTCGGGCGCCGGCACTTCGGCCACCACCTCCACGGGGGGTGGAAGCAACCATGCCAGCTGGCCGTGCCCGGCGACCACGTGGCCAACAGCCGTTGCGGGAGCCCGGAGCAGCGAGCCGACCGCCTGTGCGAACGCGCTGCCGCCGAATGTGCCCGCGTACGCCGCAGAGCTGCCGTGTGCGGCGGCCAGCGCCGCGTTCAAGGGATTGATCAGGCCGACGCCGTACATGATCGGGGGGACGGTGAAGCTGGTGGCCGAGTTGACCAGGATTCCTCCCGTCGGGGTCACGGTGCCGGTCAACCACAGCTCTCCCGCCGCGGCAGTGCCGGAGAACACGGGCACGCTGACGCTGACGGTGTCGCCTACTGCAACGGCATCGCCTACCAACGGTGCACCGGCCGCCGGGGGTTTAGGTGCCGCAGCGGACGCACGGTCTACCAGAGGGTGGCCCAGCGCCATGGCGGGTGCTTCCACTGTGTCGGCCGCAGCCAGCTGGGCATTGGCCACCTCGGCTCTGCGGTAGGCCGCCGCACCCTTGTTCAACGCTCCGACAAATTGCTCGTTAAATGCCACCGTTTGAGCGCCAAGGATTTGAAACTCGCTGGCGTGCCTGCCAAACACCGCAATCACGGCGGCAGAAACCTGGTCCGCAGCCGGGGCCGTTAGCCCCACCGTCGGTGCCTCTGCGGCCTTATTGGCCGAATTAAGTGCAGCACCAACGTTTCTCAAACTCCTGGCCGCAGCAGACAGCCGATCTGTCGCTACGTTCAGGAATGACATCGCCGTCCCCTCTGACCGACCCCAGCTATCACCAGGTACCCATGAAAACACAGACGGTACTGGCGAGCAATGGTGTCTTAGCTAAGAAATATTTGATGGCCCTTTAAAAGCAAACCTCGCCTCGGGCATGCGCATACCCGAGTCGCTGAGCAGACAATAGCGGTCCCATTTTCGGACCTGGCGAGGTGGTCTCAACCAGGTCTCGGCGACGGCAGGGCGTGGCGGTTCGAAGCCTAGAAGGGCAGGCCGAGGGCGTTCCGGAAGAGCGGTACAACGCCGCCGAACTGAGTTCCTTGGAGTGCAAATGTCGAACCGACGAGAGTCGCCCCGCCGAAGTTGTACGTCGGCACCGTCACGGTTATCGGCTGCGGATCGGCGAACACTCCGCCGAACGGAATGTGCACTTGCGGCACTGCCGGAAGGCCCAGCGACGCAGCGAGCGACGTGTCCGGGAACGACACCGTGGTATGGCCGAACAACACGGCTTCGCTGTAACTGAACGGGAACTTCACCGCGATTTGAGCGGCTTCGATGAGGTTCCCGCTGCTCAGCGCGCTGAAGAAGCTGCCAGTGCTGTTCATCAGCGAAGCGGTGCCGGTGGCGACCGGACCATACTGGGCAGCGAGCAGCAACGGCAGCGAGGGCGGCAATGTGATGCTCCCCCCGGTGATTTGATAAGCGGGGTTGCCCAATCCCGTCACTTTGGTTCCGTTCAGCGACAGCCCCACGGGACCGTACGGGGTGGTCGCATTGACGGACGCGAACATCGGGCCGTTGACGTCGACGCCGCCGGTCCCGCTCGCCGAAAACAGAACCTGCTGACCAAGAGGTGTCGTGAGGGTCGCGACGGCATTGCCACTGGCGAAAACGGATCCGTCCGCAAAGGTATTGCCCGTCAAGCTCCCCGACAGGTGCAGCGGTCCCAACGGAAGGTCGAAACTCCGGGTGATGGCTTCCTCGGCCGCAGCCGCGGCGGCAGCCCCCGGACCGGCCCCCAGCAACGACTGCACGGGCGCATTCAGCGCCTTGGCCAAACCCTGCTCGACGTTGGCGAACTCGGTGGTGACGTACGCATTGAGACCACTGCTCAGCGTGCGGACGAACTCCTCATGGAACGCTGACGCTTTGGCGCTGACTGCTTGGTATTGCTCTGCGTGGGCGGCGAAAGCGGCTTTTACCGCGGCCGATATCTCGTCCGCGCCCATGACGCCGAGGCCGAAGGTGGGTATTGCTGCCGCCACATTGGCTTCGGTTAGTGCGTTGCCAATACTGGCCAGATTTCCAGCTGCCGACGAGATGATGTCTGGAACCACGCTAACGAACGACACAGCCGGTCTCCTTCGGCAGAGGCAAACACGCGGAATCACCCGAGAAAGCAAAGCGTACTACCACTAGTCAACACATGTCTCATACTTGGCCGTTTGACTCGCATGGGAGCGCAACTCGAGGCAAACAGCCTGATCACACGCTTGCCACGGCGAAATGGACACTCGATAACACGATGTCGACGCAGATGCGGAAACCGTAGACAACGTGCGTTGTCAACGCTTATCGTGAGCGCAAATAATGAGCCAGGAGGCCGTGATGACTGGTACATCAACGACATCGGCTGACCCGCTCGGGCCCGATTCGCTGACCTGGAAATACTTCGGCGACTTGCGCACCGGAATGATGGGTGTGTGGATCGGCGCGATCCAAAACATGTACCCGGAACTGGGCGCGGGCGTCGAGGAACATTCGATCCTGCTGCGCGAACCTCTGCAACGGGTCGCGCGGTCGGTGTACCCGATCATGGGTGTCGTCTACGACGGCGACCGGGCCGCCCAGACCGGCGAGCAGATCAAGAGTTACCACCGCACCATCAAAGGGACCGACGCCGAGGGGCGCCGCTACCACGCGCTGAATCCGGAGACGTTCTACTGGGCGCACGCGACATTCTTCATGCTGGTCATCAAGTTGGCCGAGTACTTCTGCGGCGGCCTGACCGAAGCAGAAAAACGCCAGCTATTCGAAGAACACGTGCAGTGGTACCGGATGTACGGCATGAGCATGCGGCCGGTGCCCAAATCATGGGAAGAATTCCAGGAGTACTGGGAACGCGTCGGTCGCGAGGAGCTTGAGATCAACCAGGCGACCTTGGACATCTTCAACATGCGGATCCCTAAGCCGAAGTTCGTCCTCATGCCGACGCCGATCTGGGACCAGATATTCAAACCGCTGGTGGCAGGTCAACGCTGGATCGCGGCGGGCTTGTTCGAACCCGCGGTCCGCGAGAAGGCGGGTATGCGTTGGACGCCGGGTGACGAGATCCTGTTGCGGCTGTTCGGGAAAATGGTCGAGTTGGCTTTCGTGGCGGTTCCCGACGAGATCCGCCTGCACCCTCGCGCACTGGCCGCCTACCGGCGTGCGCAGGGCCGCATTCCCAGTGACGCGCCGTTGGTCGAGGCGCCCCCGTTCGTGGCGCCGCCTCGGGATCGCCGCGGCCTACCGATGCACTACTTCCCGCCGCGCCCGAAGTCACCGCTTGAGCCCGCCCGCGTCATGATGGAACGCGCGGGATCGCTGGTGCACGGCACGCTCTCGTTGGCCGGTCTGCGTCCCGCCCGGGGCCGAGGCCGAGCCGCCTAGGCCGTACTGCTAATAACCGAGCGCCCTCAAAAACAAGGGCACGATGCCGAATTGGCCCCCTGAATAGGAAACTTGCACACCTAGGGAAGTCACCGATCCTCCGGTGACTTGGAGCGGGTAAAACCCGGTTAGCCCGGATTTTTCGTGAAACGTTGTGAGTTTCGGGGTGTAGATATGCGAAAGTGCCTGTCCTGCAAGGAATAATTGGACTTCTCTACGGGTTCAGTCGTTCCAGCGGGAAGGCACCTCGCAGGTGAAGAATATCGCGGTCGGGTCGCGGGTGAAAGTTTCCGCCGACGGTTATGGTGTCGTGTCGCATGCCGGGATGGCCATGGTGCGTGAGCTCGCGGACCGCAGCGGGTTATCGGCGCAGGTCACCGCCGCGTTGGCAGATACCTACCGGGGCCCGTGGGTGTATGCGCCCGGGGAGGTGTTCGCTGATCTGGCTGCCGCGGTCGCCGATGGGGCGGACTGCATCGACGCGGTCGGACAACTGTGCGGCGACCGTGAGCATGTCCTGGGTGCCAAAGCCTCCACGACCACGATGTGGCGGCTAATCGATGAGCGCATCGATGCTTCGCACCTACCGCGGGTGCGGGCCGCCCGGGCTGCGGCCGCGCGCCTGGGCCGCCGGCGCCGCCCCGCACCGGGTGGCTGGTTGCACATCGACATCGACGCCACCCTGGTCCTCGATCATTCCGATAACAAGGAGAAGGCAGGGCGACCTGGAAAAGACCTACGGTCACCACCCGCTGCTGGCCTTCGTGGACCGCCCCGAGATCGCCGGCGGGGAAGCGCTGGCGGCCTACTGCGCCCCGGTGGCGCGGGCTCCAACACCGCAGCTGACCACGTCAGTGTCCTAGCGCAGGCACTGGCGGCCTGCCGGCGCGATGGCGGCCGGACCCCGATCATCGCGACGACCCCGACAAGCCGGCGGTGCTGGTGCGCTGCGACACCGCCGGGGCCACCCACGACTTCGCCGACGCCTGCCGCGCCGCGGCGTGGGGTTCTCCTTCGGCTACCCCGTGGATTGGCGGGTGCAGGACGCTGTGGACACTCTCAACATCGGGCAGTGCTGGTATCCGGCGATCGACACCGACGGTGGTATCCGCGAGGGCGCCTGGGTCGCCGAGGCCACCAACCTGGTCAACCTGTCATCGTGGCGGCGGGGACCCGGCTGATCCTGCGCAAGGAAAGGCCCCATCCGGGTGCGCAGTTGCGGTTCACCGACGCCGACGGGATGCGGGTCACCGCGTTCATCACCGACACACCGCCCGGTGTGGTCGCCGGCCAGGTGGCAGGTCTGGAACTACGCCACCGCCAACACGCCCGCGTCGAAGACCGCATCCGCGAACTCAAAGCCACCGGCCTGCGCAACCTGCCGTGTCAGGCATTCGACGCCAACGCCGCCTGGCTGGAAATCGTCTTGGCCGCAGCCGATCTGGTCACCTGGTGCCAGCTCATCGGATTCACCGGCCACCCCGGCCTGACCCGTGCCGAGATCGCTACCTTCCGCTACCGAGTCCTGCACGTCGCAGCCCGCATCACCCGCGGCGCCCGCCGAACCCGACTACGCATCGACGCCACCTGGCGATGGGCCGCAGCCATCGCCACCGCATGGCAACACATCCGCACCGCCTTCGGTTGACCGACAACCCAGCTGACCAACCGAGCACGAAAGACCACCGGCCCTGGGAAAGCCCGCCAACCCGGCGACACGGGACAACCCCAACACGCCCTAAACCACACAAACCCCAGACACCACGCACCCCATCGCCAAGTCCGACCGAAATCACCCTCGACGAAAAATCGAGGTTAGCTCCACTGCCTGGTATCCCAACGGAGTGAGTCCGCCGAGAGATCCCCAGAACTGGCCGCCGCCGCTCGGGAAAGACGTTGTGGTTACACTCCCCGACAACCACTCCACGGGACCGAGCGAAGTGTAGAAGGTTCCGCTGACATTGGTTGTCAGCCCGTCGAACCCGAATTCTTGGAACGGCGTCCCAGTCAGCAGTAACTCCGCCGCCCGACCAAACGGTGAATACAGGGTCACGCTCTGATACACGCCCTCAGGGCCGAAGCTCAACAAGAAGCTGAGCGGGCCCACGCTGATGCTTCGGCCGAAAACCGGCTCCGCCGGCCCGGCTAATGTCTGCTGGGCATTAGCCGCCTCGGTGCTGACATATTGGGCGGCACTGCCATTCAGTAAATCAACGAACGCGTCGTGAAAATTCACTGCCTGAGCGCTAAGGGTCTGAAAGTTCTGGGCGCTGCTAACAAAAACCGCCGTGATCGCCGATGACACTTCATCAGCGGCCGGCGCCGCGATAGCGGTCGTCTGGGTCGCCGCCACGGAAGTCGCGCTGCGCAGATCGGCACCGATGTGCTGCAGGTTTCTGCTCGCTGCCGCCACGAGGTCGGGCACGACGCTCAAAAGTGACATAATGCTGCCTCATTTCGGGGACCTGTGCGACACAGACGCCGAACGGTCGGCGAGAGACGAAATCGTAACAATTAATTCGCAAACTTACTATCGATAATTCGCATACCTGCCGCCAATTACGATATGGAAAATATCCAAGCCCGTGACGGCCGCCACATCGCCGGAGTGCGCGGTTCTTGGGCCGTACAACTGCGGCGTTAATTCCCGGTGACGACGTTGAAGCACTCAGTAGCTAACCCGCCGATCCGTGAGCCCTGGAAGCCGAACTTGCCGCAGGGTAGGTCAAACTGAACCCGCGTCGTCGGTGCTGCTGTAGCCCGGCACGGACAACATCACGGGCGCAGAAGGCGTGTAGAGACCGCCAAACGGAAGGTGCACGCTGACGGTTGGCCCGCCAGGGCCTTCAAACGACCCCATTGTCAGCTCGACCGTGCGGGTGAAGAAGACGCTTGCGGCGCCTGAGTGATCACCGCTGCTCAACACGTTAGAAGCTTCGCCCACACCGTCGAGTAGGCAGACTCCCCCGGTGACCATTGATCCCCCCGCAGCTCCAAGTAGCCGCAATTGGGGTGGGAGTTGGTTACTCCCGCCGGTGAGAATAATTGTCGCCGGTGTCTCGCCGGCGGGCGCAGATCCAGTTATCGACCACGACGCGTCCTCGTATGGAGTGGCCGGAGACATGGGTGCACTCACCGAACCGGTGCCGTCGTCCACGGGCGCGGCGACCTTGTGTACGACCTCGATCCGACCGAAAGGAGCATCTACATCACTGATTTCAGTCATGGCGGCTTCCGGTGCGCCGTCGCCAAGTCCGGGCAGCGGACAACTGAGCAACGCCTGAGCCAGCCCATTGAGCGCGTCAACCAGCGTTTGCTGCGCGTCGGCGCTTTCGGCAAACAGATACTGCACCGCGCCACTGCCCAGCAGCTTCACGAACTCGGTGTGAAACGTCGACGCCTCTGAATTCGCCGCGGCGAATTCGTCAACATGCGAAGCGAAGAGCGCCGTGATCGCTGAAGAAACCTCGTCGGCTGCGGGCGGCGTAATCGCGGCTGCTCGGTTCACCGCCGCCGCGCTCGCACCGCGTAGCGCGGACCCGAGGTCTTCCAAGCTAGCCCTTACCGCGGCTAGGGCCTCTGGTATGACCGGGTGTAGTGACATAGTCCCCCTCGCAGAAGAGCGTTCGCTTACTAGGCGAGAGCCGAATAGTAGCAACCAGCAATATTGCCGGAGATGGTTTTCGGATCTTTTCCAACATGGGTAGAGATCGCCGTGTCAGACGCCAGGCTCGGGACTCGATGCGCTCGCTCGGGCGCTTTGATACAGGCAGATCGCCGCGGCGGCGGCGACGTTGAGACTCTCCGCTCTCCCGGGCATCGGGATATGCACGCGGTGGTCGGCCTTGGCGGCGATCTCGGCCGGCAAACCGTGCGCTTCGGGTCCGAACACCCACGCCGTCGGCCGGGCGAGGTCAGCCTCGTCCAGCGGCGTCTCACCATCCAACGTGGTGGCCAAGACCTGCAGACCCACGCCTTGCAAGGCCGTCACCGCGGCGTAGGTGTCGGGGACAACCACAACCGGAATCGTAAATATGCTGCCGGTCGACGCCCGCAGACACTTGCCGTTGTAGGGGTCGACGCTGTGCCCGGCCAGGACTACGGCCGCCGCCCCCATGGCGTCGGCGATGCGGATCAAGGTGCCCGCGTTGCCCGGCTCGTTGATGTCGACGGCAACCGCGACGAGTTGAGGTGAGCCGAGCAGCACGTCGTCGAGGCCGGTCGACGGCATCTCGCAGACAGCCACCAACCCGGACGGGGTCACGGTGTCGGACAACGCTTTTGCCGCCCGCTCGGTCACCAGATGCGTCGGAGCCTGCTGCGCCGCGAGCAAGGATCGGTGCCGGTCCCATGCCGCCTCGGTGACGAACACATCCCGAACCAGGCCGCGCGCAGCGGCGGCCTCGACCAGGTTAGGGCCCTCCGCGAGGAACGTTCCGCTGCGTCGCCGGCCGACCTGACGATGCAATTTGACCGCCGCGACCACTCGGCCGGAGCGTTCGGTGAGCACCGGGGAGGCCAGGTTGCCGAGTTAGGCAGCTTCTCCGGACGGGGCGTTGACGTCCTCGGGCAGTGCACCCCGCGCGACCTCGACGAGCGCGGTGAATGCCGCCGGGTCGCTGATCGCAATGTCGGCGAGGTTCTTGCGGTCCACTTCCACCCCGGCGGCCTTGAGGCCCTGGATCAGGCGGTTGTAGGTGATGTCGTTGGCACGCGCGGCGGCGTTGATTCGCGAGATCCACAACTTGCGGAACTCGCCCTTGCGCGCGCGACGGTCGCGGTAGGCGTAGTTGAGCGAATGCAGTTGCTGCTCTTTGGCTTTGCGGTAGAGCCGGGATCGCTGACCGCGGTAGCCTTTGGAAGCCTTCAGGATCGAGCGCCGCTTCTTGTGGGCGTTGACTGCCCGCTTTACGCGTGCCATGGACTAGTTCCTATTCTCGTTCGTACGTCGACGGTCGGGGTGCCGACCGGTGTTTCAATACCGGGCTTTTGCGCGGCGCTGGTTAGCCGTTCAGCAGCGCTTTGACGCGCTTGGTGTCGTTGGCCGCCACTGTCGTTCGGCCGTCCAGTCGCCGGGTGCGCCTGGTCGGCTTGTGCTCGAGCAAGTGCCTGCGGTTGGCCTTCTGCCGGACGATCTTGCCGGTTCCGGTGCGCCGGAACCGCTTGGAGGCTCCGCTATGGGTCTTTGCCTTGGGCATGTTTCCTCGTTTTCTCAGTTCTTCGTTCGGTGCAGGTCAGTTGGCGGTCGGCTTTGTTTCGCCGGCCGGTTTCGCCCCAGCTTCACCCTCGTGCCGCGCCTTGGCGCGCGTCTTCGCGCCGCGATGCGGTGCCAGCACCATCGTCATGTTGCGTCCGTCCTGCTTTGCCGACGTCTCGACGAATCCGTATTCGGCGACGTCCGCACCAAGGCGTTGCAAGAGTCGGTAACCCAACTCCGGGCGTGACTGCTCCCGGCCGCGAAACATGATGGTGACCTTGACCTTCGAACCCGCTTCCAGGAAGCGGACGACGTGGCCCTTCTTGGTCTCGTAGTCATGATCGTCGATCTTGGGACGCAGCTTTTGTTCCTTGACGACGGTCTGCTGCTGGTTCCTGCGGGATTCGCGCGCTTTCTGAGCCGCCTCGTACTTGTACTTGCCGTAGTCCATGATCTTGCAGACCGGTGGTCTGGCGTTCGGCGCAACTTCGACAAGGTCGAGATCGGCATCCGCGGCAACGCGGAGTGCGTCTTCGATACGCACTATGCCTACCTGCTCTCCCCCTGGGCCGATCAAACGGACTTCAGGTACGCGAATGCGCTCGTTGACGCGGGTCTCAGTGCTGATGGGGCCTCCCTTGTTGGCTGATGTTTCGGCGCAACCAGAGCCTGAATCCAACCGGGGCAGCGGGAGAGACACCCAACCGTGAGCAAAAAAGCCCTGCACAAGCAGGACCCAATGCCGACCGATCGAGCCTTGAGGTGCTCAAGGCGCCTGCGCCACGCGCAGAACAGGCATTTCACGATGCCTGTGACCGGACCGCTTCGCCGTGAAATTCTTCGTGGCTAACGGTGGGAGTGGGACTCCACTTAACTGTCCCTGGCCTTCGCCGGGATGGTCGCAGGAGTCAGTTTAACAGGCATAACTCCCGAATCGGGCATCGCTCCGCCTCCGACGGTGTCTTGGGCGCCACCGCGCCACGCGGTTCCCGTCCATAAACCTGCCACAAACCTGCCATGAAGGTGCCCCTCGCCAGGATTTTCCTGGGTTAAGCGAATATCCTCGCGGTCTGTGACACTTGCAAAGCCTCGCTCGATGCCGAGCAGGGCCAACTCCCGGTTTTACTGGGTTCCGGCTGCCGCGGGCTGGGTGGTCGGAGTCATCGCGACCTTGTCGCTGCTGGCAAGCGTCTCACCGCTGGTCCGGTGGATCATCAAGGTGCCGCGGGAATTCATCAACAGCTACCTGTTCAACTTTCCCGACACCAGTTTTGCGTGGTCGTTCGTGCTGGCACTGCTGGCCGGCGCACTGGCGGCGCGGAAGCGGATTGCCTGGCTGCTGCTCCTAGGCAACATGGTCTTGGGCGCGGCTTTGAACATCGCGGACATCGCGGCCGGCGACAACACCCCAGCCCAGAATTTCGGCGAGAACCTCGGGTTGGCCTTCCACGTGACGGCCAGCGTCCTGCTGATCCTCAGCTACCGGCAATTCTGGGCAAAGGTTCGCCGCGGCGCACTGTTCAAGGCAGCGGGTGTGCTGTTGGTGGGCGACGCCATCGGGATCTTGGTGTCCTGGGGACTGGTCGAACTCTTCCCGGGATCCCTTGCCCCGGGGGACCGGTTACCGTACGTCGCCGACCGGGTGATCGGGTTTGCCATCGCCGATCCCGAGTTGTTCACGGGCAATCCGCACGTCTTTCTCAACGCTCTCTTCGGATTGTTCGGCGCCTTCGCCCTCATCGCCGCGGCGATCGTGCTGTTCCAATCACAGCGCGCCGACAACGCACTGACGGGTGAGGACGAATCGGCTATCCGCGGACTGCTCGAGCTGTACGGAAAAGACGACTCTCTGGGCTATTTCGCGACCCGGCGCGACAAGTCGGTCGTGTTCGCCCCCAGCGGTCGCGCCGCCGTCACCTATCGTGTCGAGATCGGTGTCTGTCTGGCCAGTGGCGACCCGGTTGGCGATCCCAAGGCGTGGCGCCAGGCCGTGGACGCATGGCTGGAGCTGTGCCAGACCTACGGCTGGTCCCCCGGCGTCATGGGCGCCAGCTCACGAGGCGCCCAGGTTTATCGCGAAGCGGGCCTGAACGCACTGGAATTGGGCGACGAGGCGATCCTGCGGCCCGCCGAATTCAAGCTGTCCGGTCCCGACATGCGGGCGGTGCGCCAGGCAGTAACGCGTGCCCGCAGAGCCGGCCTGACGGTGCGCATTCGTC
Source organism: Mycobacterium bourgelatii (assembly GCF_010723575.1). Lineage (NCBI taxonomy): Bacteria > Bacillati > Actinomycetota > Actinomycetes > Mycobacteriales > Mycobacteriaceae > Mycobacterium > Mycobacterium bourgelatii. The sequence goes on along the minus strand of NZ_BLKZ01000001.1, from coordinate 2,644,401 downwards.
GGCACCGCGACATTTCCGAGGAGGAAATGGCGGCAACGATCGAGCGTGCGGATACCTGGCGCGACACCGAATCCGAGCGCGGCTTCTCGATGGCTCTGGGTCGACTCGGCGACCCCGCGGATTCCGACTGCCTGCTAGTGGAGGCGATCGCTCCAGACAACCAGGTCGTGGCGCTGCTCTCGCTGGTGCCGTGGGGGAACACCGGCGTGTCCCTCGATGTCATGCGCCGATCTCCGCGATCGCCCAACGGCACCATCGAGTTGATGGTCAGCGAACTCGCCCTGCACGCCGAAAACCTTGGCATCAGCCGTATCTCATTGAACTTCGCGGTGTTTCGGGCCGCGTTCGAGCAGGGTGCGCAGCTGGGAGCCGGCCCGATCGCCCGGTTGTGGCGCGGGCTGCTGGTGTTCTTCTCACGTTGGTGGCAGCTGGAAACGCTGTACCGCTCGAACCAGAAGTACCAGCCCGAATGGGTGCCCCGTTATGCGTGTTACGACGACGCGCGGTTGATGCCCAAGGTGGGTGTCGCCTCGGTGATCGCCGAGGGCTTCCTGGTGCTGCCGTTCAGTCCACGCAACAAAGTGCATACCGGCCACCATTCCGCGGTGCCCGAACGGCTAGTGGCCACCGGTCTACTGCACGCCGACGGTTCGGCGCCGGATGTGAGTGGGTTGCAGCAGGTCGAACTAGCCACGCTCGACGGGAACGGGCGTCGCCTGCCCGAGCAGGTGCGGGTCCGCATGGAAAAGCTAAAGCAGCTGCGCGACAACGGTATTGACGCATACCCCGTCGGTCAGCCGCCCAGTCACACGGTCGCGCAGGCCATGGACGCGGATGACCAGGAAACGATTTCGGTGTCCGGCCGGATACTGCGGATACGCAATTACGGCGGCGTCCTGTTCGCGCACCTGCGGGACTGGACGGGCGAAATGCAGCTGTTGCTCGACAATTCGCAGCTCGAGCAGGGCCGTGCCGCTGACTTCAACAAGGCCATCGATCTCGGCGACCTGGTGGAAGTGACCGGGCACATGGGCTCGAGCAAGTCCGGGACCCGTTCGCTGATCGTGACGAACTGGCGCTTGATCGGTAAGTGCCTGCGGCCCTTGCCAAACAAGTGGAAGGGCCTGACCGACCCCGAAGCCCGGGTGCGAACGCGATACGTCGACCTCGCGGTCAACGTCGAGTCCCGCTCCCTGATCACCGCCCGCAGCGCCGTCTTGCGCTCCGTGCGAGACACGTTGTTCGCCAAGGGCTTCGTCGAGGTCGAGACGCCGATTCTGCAGCAGATCCACGGCGGAGCCACGGCTCGCCCGTTCATCACCCACATCAACGCCTATGACATGGACCTGTTCCTGCGCATCGCGCCGGAGCTGTACCTGAAGCGGCTGTGCGTAGGCGGTGTGGAACGGGTCTTTGAGTTGGGTCGCGCGTTCCGCAACGAGGGCGTCGACTTCAGCCACAATCCGGAATTCACCCTCCTCGAGGCCTACCAGGCGCACGCGGACTACCTGGTGTGGGTGGACGGCTGTCGCGAGCTGATTCAGAATGCCGCCGAGGCGGCCAACGGTGCGCCCATCGTGATGCGGCCCAAGACTCGGGATGATTCCAACACCGACGGCGGCCTCGAACCGGTCGATATTTCGGGCGTCTGGCCGGTGAAGACCGTCCACGACGCGGTTTCCGAAGCCCTCGGTGAGCACATCGATGCCGAAACGAGCCTGGCGACCCTGCGCAAGCTGTCCGACGCGGCGCACATCCCCTATCGGGAGCAATGGGACGCCGGCGCGGTGGTGCTGGAACTGTACGAGCACTTGGTCGAGGACCGGACCGAGCACCCGACGTTCTACATCGACTTCCCCACCTCGGTGTCCCCCTTGACCCGCCCGCATCGCAAGACACCGGGGGTGGCCGAGCGGTGGGATCTGGTGGCCTGGGGCGTGGAGCTCGGCACCGCCTACAGCGAACTCACCGACCCGGTCGAACAGCGACGTCGCCTGCTTGAGCAGTCCCTGCTGGCGGCCGGTGGAGACCCTGAGGCGATGCAACTCGACGAGGACTTCCTGCAGGCCATGGAGTACGCGATGCCGCCCACTGGCGGCCTGGGGATGGGGATCGACCGGGTCGTCATGCTGATCACCGGGCGCAGCATCCGCGAGACACTGCCGTTCCCCCTCGCCAAACCGCATTAGTTGGGTAGGCACAACGGCGGCCAAAGTAACGTGGCGGCATGCCCGAGGAACGGAAAGACAACCTTCCGGCGCCACACGCGGCACCGCCAGTGACGCCTGACCCGCCTGACACGGGTTACGACCAGGGCGGCGTGCCGACGTTCGAATCGGTCCGCGAGAAGATCGAGGGCCGGTACGCGACGGCTCTGGGAGCGAGTGAGCTCGCCGCCGAGACCGCCGAGGGACGGGCGGTCGAGGAGCAGTACGAGGAGCGTCAGCGCGCTGCGGCAGAACGTCTGGCGCAGATCCGCGAGGCCATGCGCACCGATGAGTGACACGGTGCCGACCTCGCGGGCCGGCACCCAGTTCGGGCCCTACCGCTTGTTGCGGCTACTGGGACGCGGCGGGATGGGCGAGGTCTACGAGGCGCATGACACCGTCAAGGACCGCAACGTCGCCCTCAAACTCATGTCCCAGGAGTTGAACTCCGACGAGGCATTCCGGCGCCGCATGCGACGCGAGGCGCACACCGCCGGCCGCCTGCAGGAACCACACGTCGTGCCCATCCACGACTTCGGTGAAATCGACGGCCAACTCTTCATCGACATGCGCTTCATCGAAGGCACGGATCTGAGCGCGTTGTTGCGTCGCGAGGAAACGTTGGCCCCACCCCGCGCGGTTGCCATCATCAGCCAGATCGCCGAGGCGCTCGACGCCGCCCACGCCGCCGGGGTCGTCCACCGCGACATCAAGCCGGAGAACATTCTGATCACCGGCAACGACTTCGCGTACCTCGTCGACTTCGGCATCGCCGCGGCGGCCACCGATCAACACCTCACCAAGACCGGTCACGCCGTGGGCAGCTGGAGCTACATGGCGCCCGAACGGTTCGGCGATGACGAAGTCACGTACCGCTCCGACATCTACGGCCTGGCGTGCGTGCTGTACGAATGCCTCACCGGCACACCGCCTTACCCAAGCCAGAATCTGAGCACGCTGGTCGGCGCACATCTCAACAAGCCGATCCCGCGGCCCAGCCTGCAACGACAAGGCATCCCGACGGCCTTCGACGAGGTCATCGCCCGCGGCATGGCCAAGGACCCCAGCCAGCGCTACGCGACCGCAGGAGAACTGGCGCGTGCCGCTCAGGAGGCCCTCAGCGCGCCCGACCGCGACCGTGCCACCACCATCATCGCGGACAGCGAGCAATTCGCGCCGCGACCGCAGTCGGGTCCGATGCCGTCCAGCCCGATGCAGTCTGGCCCAATGCCGTCGGCTCCGATTCCGTCGGGTCCAATGCCGTCGGGTCCAATGCCATCCGGCCCCTGGACGCCCGCGCCGCCGCCCTGGCACTCTCCCCCAGCCCAGAAGTCCAGGCGCGGCCCGTGGCTCATCGTGGGCGCGGTCGCGGCGGTGATCGTGCTGGTCGTAGGGACCACGCTGTGGCTAGTGCTGGGCAAAAGCGATGCTGGGCGGTCCGTCGGCGCCACGACGACCACCGCCACCAGGACCCAATCGCCCACCACGAGCGCCACGGCAACGACCGTTCCGACGGCGACCGCCGCGCAGCTGGAGTCGTTCCTGCTCAGCGCGCGCCAAATCGACATCACCGTCGGCACCACCGGATTCGTCGTCGACCACAACGTCACCGAAATGTCCGACGCCAGTCCGCAAAACAGCGTGTCCGACGAGAAGTGCCTTGGAGCGCTCATCGGATTTCAGACTCCGACCTATAAGAGCAGTGGCTACACGGGGACGTTTGCGCAGTTGCTGAAGGTGCCGAATTCCGACCCGGGGCAGGTCGTGGTCCAAGGGGCTGTGCTCTTCACGTCCGCCGACCAGGCCAACGCGTTCGTGGCCGCGCAAGCGGAATTTTGGCGATACTGCGCCGGGAAAACCGTGACACAGGTCAACAACGGCAAGTCCACGACCTGGACCTTCCGCGAACTCAGTGGCAATCCGCCCAATATCGCCCTGCAGCGCACGTTGGCCAACAGTCCGGTGGTGTGCCAACACAACCTGGCCGCCGTGTCCAACGTGGTCTTCGATGTCAACGTCTGCGGACCGGACACGATTAATCAAGCCAGGCTGATCGCCAACCAGATGGCCACGAAGGTGCCGCGTTGATACGCGGCCGGTCAGAAAGCTTTTGAGTGAGTCGGCGAAGATTCACCGTTGCGGAACGGCGGATCCGCCTGGCGCGCAGGCACTTCCTCGCCAATAACGGTCCGGTCGCTCAGGTCATAGGCGGACTGGTCGGACTGCACGCGACCGACCCCGCAACTCCTTACCTGTCGCTGTGGGCGCGATGCGGCGACTTCGCGACCGCCCACCTGGAGCAGGAGCTCTATGAGAAGCGTTCCGCGGTAAAGCAACTGGCGATGCGCCGGACGCTGTGGCTGATCAATGGCAATGATCTGGCGATGATTCAGTCGGCGGCGGCCGACCGGGTTGCCGGCAACGAACGTCGTCGCCTGGTCGCCGACGTGGTGAAGGCCGGGCTGACCACCGACGGCGAGCGGTGGTTGGACCGGGCCTTCGCGGCCGTGCTGCGCTACCTGGGCGAGCAGGGGCCAGCCAGCAGCACCGAACTGCGGGCGGCGCTGCCCGAACTGGCCGGCACTTATGATCCCGCACCCGGAAAGCGTTGGGGCGGCGCGACTGCGATCGCACCGCGGGTGCTGACGGTGCTTTCGGCACGGGGTGACATCGTCCGGGGGCCCAATGACGGAACTTGGACCACGTCGCGGCCGCGCTGGGTCGCGACCGCGGACTGGCTCGGCGCGCTGGATGCGCCTGCCGACGCCCAGGCCGAATTGATTCGTCGGTGGCTGCGCAGCTTCGGCCCCGCGACCGTCGCCGACATCAAGTGGTGGTTCGGCACGACGTTGACCGTCGTCCGAAAGGCCTTGTCCGATATCGGCGCGGTGGAGGTCGACCTGCACGGCAACCCCGGCTACGCGCTGGCCGACGACCTCGAACCGGAACCGGACGCGCCGCCGTGGGGCGCGCTGCTGCCAGGACTGGACGCCACGACGATGGGCTGGTTCGACCGCGATTGGTATGTCGGCGAACATCGCGGTCAGGTATTCGACAGCAACGGCAACGCCGGTCCCACGGCCTGGTGGAACGGGCGCATCGTGGGCGGCTGGACCCAGGACGACGACGCTCGGGTGCGCCTGCAGCTCCTGGAAGACCCTGGCCGCGACGGGCGACGGGCCCTGCAGCGGCGTGCCGACGAACTCACGTCGTGGCTGGACGGTGTCCGGATCAAGCCGCGCTTCCCGTCGCCGCTGGCGAAATCAAGCCGTTGACTCTGCGTCCAGGGCGAGAAAGTGCGAGAAACCACCGCCCTCAGCGCAGTGTCAACTGGTCACGGGCGCCCTCAGCGCAGTGTCAACGGGTTAGGCGCTGACCTTGCGTCGCTTGCGAGGCGCACTGGCACGTGTCCGCTGACCGGTGCCGACGACGTCGACGAGGAATTTCCCGGTGTAGCTTTGCGGCACCGCTGCGACGTCCTCCGGGGTTCCTTCGGCGACGACAGTTCCGCCGCCGGCACCGCCCTCGGGGCCCATGTCGATGATCCAGTCCGAGGTCTTGATCACGTCCAGGTTGTGCTCGATGACGATGACCGTATTGCCCTTGTCCACAAGACCATTGATGACGTTGAGCAGCTTCCGGATGTCGTCGAAGTGCAGCCCGGTGGTGGGCTCGTCGAGGATGTAGATGGTGCGTCCGGTCGAGCGCTTCTGCAGCTCCGAAGCCAGCTTGACCCGCTGCGCCTCACCGCCGGACAACGTCGGCGCGGGCTGCCCGAGCCGGACGTAGCCCAGGCCGACGTCGACGAGGGTTCGCAGGTAGCGATGGATGCCGCTGATGGGTTCGAAGAACTCCGCGGCCTCCTCGATCGACATGTCCAGCACTTCGGAGATGGTCTTGCCCTTGTAGTGCACCTCTAGGGTTTCCCGGTTGTAGCGGGCGCCCTGGCACACCTCGCACGGCACATACACGTCCGGCAGGAAATTCATCTCGATCTTGATGGTCCCGTCACCGGTGCACGCCTCGCACCGGCCGCCCTTGACGTTGAACGAGAATCGGCCTGGCTGGTAGCCGCGGACCTTGGCCTCGGTGGTGGCCGCGAACAGGGTGCGGATCTTGTCGAAGACGCCGGTGTAGGTGGCGGGGTTGGATCGCGGCGTGCGGCCGATGGGTGATTGGTCGACCCGCACCAACTTGTCCAGGTGCTCCAATCCGGTGACCCGGGTATGGCGACCCGGCACCTGTCGCGCGCCGTTGAGCCGGTTGGCCAGCACCGCGGCAAGGATGTCGTTGACCAGGGTCGATTTGCCCGAACCGGATACGCCGGTCACCGAGGTGAGCACGCCGAGCGGGAAGGACACGTCGATCCCCCGCAGGTTGTGCTCCCGGGCCCCGACAACCGTGAGTTGACGACGTGGGTCGGTGGGGCGCCTTAGCGCCGGGATTTCGATGCTTTCCCGTCCCGACAGGTAAGCACCGGTGATCGAATTCTTGTTGCGCAGCAGGTCGGCGTATGTCCCGCTGTGCACGATGGTGCCGCCGTGTTCGCCGGCGCCGGGGCCGATGTCGACAACCCAGTCGGCGTGCTCGATGGTGTCCTCGTCGTGCTCGACGACGATCAGGGTGTTACCCAAAGCCCTTAGGCGAGTGAGGGTTTCGATGAGGCGACGGTTGTCGCGTTGGTGCAGGCCGATGGACGGCTCGTCAAGCACATAGAGCACGCCGACCAATCCGGAGCCGATCTGGGTGGCCAGCCGGATGCGCTGCGCCTCACCGCCGGACAGCGTGGCAGCGGCCCGGGACAGCGACAGATACTCCAGCCCGACATCCAGCAAGAAACCGAGCCGCGACTGGATCTCCTTGAGCACCTGCCCGGCGATCGCCTGCTCGCGAACGCCCAGGGTCAGCGCGTTCAAGAAGTCGGCGCATTCGGCGATCGACAGCTCACAAACCTCGGCGATGGACTTCGGCCCCTGATCCCCCGCCGCCAGGGTGACGGCCAGGATCTCCGGCTTGAGCCGGGTGCCCTGACACTCCGGGCAGGGCACATCGCGCATGAAGCCCTCGTAGCGCTCCTTCATCTGCTCGGACTCGGTCTGGGCCATCTTGCGTTGCAGGAACGCCAACACGCCCTCGAAGTCGGCGTAGTAGGACCGCGTGCGTCCATACCGATTGCGGTAGCGCACGTGCACCTGCTCGTCGCAGCCTTCCAGAATCGCCTTGCGCGCTTTGGCGGGCAACTTGCGCCAGGGCGTGTTGACGTCGAAGCCCATCGCATCGCCCAGCCCGGCGAGCATCCGGATGAAGTACTCGGCGGTGTGTCCCGTCGACCACGGCGCTATCGCGCCATCGGCAAGCGTGAGGTCGGGGTCGGGTACCACCAGGTCGGGGTCGACCTCTTTGCGGATGCCCAGGCCGACACACTCGGGGCAGGCGCCGTACGGCGAGTTGAACGAGAACGAGCGCGGTTCCAGGTCATCGACGGCCAAAGAGTGCCCGTTGGGGCAGGCCAACTTCTCCGAGAACCGCTGTTCGCGGGGGCGGTCGTGCTCGTGCTCGCGGTCGTCGGGGAATTCCAGCACCACGATGCCGTCGGCAAGATTCAGCGCCGTCTCCACCGAATCGGTGAGCCGTTGCTTGGCGGAGGCCTTGACCGTGAGGCGGTCGACCACCACTTCGATGTCGTGCTTCTCCTGCTTCTTCAGCTTCGGCGGATCGGTCAGCGAGTGCACCACGCCGTCGACGCGCACCCGGCTGTAGCCCTGGGCGTTGAGCTTGTCGAAGAGGTCGGCGAACTCGCCCTTGCGGGTGCGTACCACCGGCGCGAGCACCAGAAAACGGGTGCCCTCCTCCATGGCGAGCACCTGGTCGACGATTTGCTGAGGTGTCTGGCGGGCGATGCGTTCACCGCAGGTAGGGCAATGCGGCGTGCCGGCCCGCGCGTACAGCAAGCGCAGGTAGTCGTAGACCTCGGTGATAGTGCCGACCGTCGACCGCGGGTTGCGGTTGGTCGACTTCTGGTCGATCGAGACCGCCGGGGACAGACCCTCGATGAAGTCGACGTCGGGCTTGTCCATCTGGCCCAGGAACTGGCGCGCATATGCCGACAGCGATTCCACGTAGCGTCGCTGGCCCTCAGCAAAAATGGTGTCGAAAGCCAGCGACGACTTGCCCGAGCCGGACAGCCCGGTGAAAACGATCAGTGCGTCACGGGGTAAGTCGAGGTCGACGCCGCGCAGGTTGTGCTCGCGCGCCCCCTTGACAATTAGGCGATCAGCCAATGGATTCCCTTCACAGACAGAGCTCGTTCCCCATGCTATGTGGCCCCACCGACAAGCACCCCGGGCCCGCCGTCAAACCAAGTAACGTGACCGCTATGACCGTCGTCGATGACAACTACACCGGGCACGTCGAACCCGGCACCGCGGCCCGCCGCACCCTGCCCGGCGCCACCATTGTGAAGGCGTCGGTAGGCCCCATGGACAACAACGCCTACCTGGTGACCTGTTCCGCGACCGGGGAAACGCTGTTGATCGATGCGGCCAACGACGCCGATACCCTGCTTGACCTGATCCGGGAGCACGCCCCGAAGCTGTCGCTGATCGTCACCAGTCACCAGCACTTCGACCACTGGCAGGCGCTGGAAGCGGTGGCCGCGGCCACCGGGGCACCGACCGCCGCCCACGAGATCGACGCCGATCCACTGCCGGTCAAGCCCGATCGTTTGCTGACCGACGGCGACACCATCCAGATCGGGGAGCTCAAGTTCGACGTCATCCACCTGCGCGGACACACCCCCGGATCGGTCGCTCTGGCTTTGCAGGGACCGGCGGCCGGCGGCACGACGCAGCTGTTCACCGGAGATTGCCTGTTCCCAGGCGGCGTCGGCAAGACCTGGCAACCCGGCGATTTCGAGCAATTGCTCGGCGACGTCACCACCAAGGTGTTCGACGTGTACGACGACTCCACCGTGATCTACCCGGGGCACGGCGACGACACAGTGCTAGGCATCGAGCGCCCGCACCTCGACGAGTGGCGCGAACGGGGCTGGTAAGACCCGGCCTTTCAGGTGCCTTTACGTGGTGTGCACGATCAGCACGTCGACCTTGGCACGCCGCGACACGTTTGCCGGCACCGAACCTAGGAGCCGGCCCGCGATCGTGCTCAGGCCCACATTGCCGACCACCAACAGATCGGCCTTCTCTTCTTCGGCCAGGTGCACCAAGGCGTCAACCGGCGCGCCGACGATGGCCTTCTCTTCGACGTTCTTGGCGCCGGCGAGGTGTGCCCGCTCCTTGGCGTCATGCAAGATCTCGTAGATCGGGGCGGTGCCCGTCACCTTGTAGCTTTCATCCTTCAAGATGTCGGCCGCGCGACCGTCCTCGTGCTGAGGTAGGTACGCCGAGGCGATGATGAGCTTGGCGTCTGCCCCGGCGATCTTGGCTGCTCTGTCTACCGCACGCATCGACGAGTCCGAGCCGTCGGTTCCTACCACCACCGTCGAATAGGCGCCCATTAACCCTCCAAGTGTCGGTTGCTCAGCCAACCCAAGACAGTATCGCTTTCCCGGACAAAGATGCGTCAGATTACCCACACCGCGACGGCGTGGCGCAACCCTCAATCGCCTTGCATTTGCCGGGTTGCCCGTGCCCAACCGACAATATGCCCGATGACACCACGCTCATATCGTCCTGCGCAGCCCGGAAAGCTTTGCTGTACAGGGATTTTCAGGAATCCCAGGTAGTCAGCCCAGGGGCCTGGCGCAGTGTCGCAACGGCCGCCCGAATATCGGCGGTGACCAGGATCATCACCGAAACAATAAGGTGACAAGCATCATGTCCACCGAAATCGTTGCTCAGCCGGAGTCGGCCTCCGGGCCGGCGCCGACGGGCGAGCCTGCCCGCCCTCCGGCGCGCGGCCGGCTGCTGGACCCGCTGGCAATCTCGGTGCTGGCCACGTTGATCAGCGGCGCCTGGGCTGGTCGCCCCTCGTTTTGGTACGACGAGGGAGCAACGATCTCGGCGGCGGCGAGCAGGACCTTGCCGGAGCTCTGGAAGCTCCTGAGCCACATCGATGCGGTGCACGGCCTGTACTACCTCCTGATGCACGGCTGGTTCGCGATTTTCCCACCGACGGAGTTCTGGTCGCGGGCACCCAGTGCCCTGGCCGTTGGTGCGGCCGCGGCCGCCGTCGTGGTCTTCGTCAAACAGTTGGCGCCGCCGGAATCCGCCCGGACCGTCGCGTTGTGCGCGGGTGTGATCTTCGCCATTCTGCCCCGGATCACCTGGGCCGGGATCGAAGCCCGTTCCTCAGCGCTGTCGGTGACCGCGGCGGCCTGGTTGACGGTGTTGTTCATCGCGGCGGTGCGACGCAACCGGCCGCGGCTGTGGGTCAGCTACGCGCTGGTGTTGATGGTGTCGATCCTGATCAACATCAACCTGGGGCTTCTGGTGCCGTTTCACGGCGCCCTGCTGCCGCTGGTGGCGCCCGCCGGATCTCGGAAATCACCGGCCCTTCGGTGGGTCGTCGGCTCCGCGGTCGCGCTGGCGGCGATGACGCCGTTCGTGTTGTTCGCCCACGGGCAGATCTTCCAGGTCGCCTGGATCAAGGGACTGCACCGCAGCGTCTTTCTTGACGTCGTTCACCGCCAATATTTCGACTACAGCGTTCCGTTCGCGATCGTGGCGGGGGTAGTGGTGCTCGCCGCCATCGTCACCGCCGTTGCGACGCGCTCGGCCCGGACGAGCAGCCCGGACGGCCGCCGGCTGTTGCTGGCCGCGGTGGCGTGGGTCGTCATTCCGACTGCCATCGTTCTGATCTATTCGGCGCTCTTCGAACCGATCTACTTCCCCCGGTACCTGATTCAGACCACGCCCGGGGCGGCAGTCGTCCTGGCGATCTGCGTCGTCACCATCACCCGCAAACCGTGGCCGCGAGCCGGAATCGCAGTGGCTCTTGCCCTTTTGACCGCCGCAGCGTTCCCCAATTACTACTTCAACCAGCGCGGGCCCTACGCCAAGGAGGGCTGGGATTACAGCCAGGTGGCCGACCTCATCAGCGCACACGCGGCTCCCGGAGATTGTCTGCTGGTCGACAACACCGTGCCATGGCGCCCGGGACCGGTCCGCGCGTTGTTGGCCACGCGGCCGGACTCATTCCGGTCGTTGATCGACGTCGAACGCGGCTTCTACGGACCCAAGGTCGGTGCGCTGTGGGACGGACACGTGGCCGTTTGGCTGACGACGGCCAAGATCAACAAGTGCTCGACGCTATGGACGATCACCAACCGGGACAAGTCACTGCCGGATCATCAAGTGGGCCAGAAGCTGCCGCCAGGTTCGGCTTTCGGGCGCACGCCCGTCTACCAGTTCCCGAGCTACCTGGGGTTCCATATCGTCGAGCGTTGGCAGTTCAACCGTGCCCAGGTGGTCAAGTCAACGCGCTGAAAGCCGGTCGCGGCGGGTCGCCCGATAGGAAGCGATGACGCCGATCGCGGCCAGCATGGTGAATACGACGTACAACCACCGTGCCTCGGCGACTTCGCCACCCCTGGTTGTGTTGACCACGACACCCGCAATCCCCGCGCCGAAGGCCGCCGAAATCACCTGCACCGTGTTGATGGCCGCCGCGGCGGCGCCGCCCTCGGTGGGATCGTCGACGCATTCCATGGCCCGTACCGATAGGTGCGGCCAGGCCATACCGATGCCGGTCCCGGCCACCAACAACCCCAGGGTCCAAAGCACGACGAGTGCGATCGGCGCATCGCCCCGCTGAGTGACTGCGGTGAGCCCAAGGCCGGCGGCCATGACCAGCGGTGCCGTCAAGACGACGTAGCCGATGACGCGGCGACTGTTCAACGAGGCGCTGACGATCTCGCTGAACGTCCAGCCGATGGCTAGCGATGCGCCTAGAAATCCGGCGGCGATTGGGGTGAGATGACCCAGCCGCTGGCCGAACAGCGGGACATAGGTGTCGACCATGACCGCCATCATTTGTACGGCCATGGTCAGGTAGACCCATTTGAGCGGCCCCGAGCCAAAGACGCTGGGCGGCAACACCGCCGCGTCGCTTCGTCGGTCGACGACCACCGCAGTGGCGATCAACACGAGGCCGAGGGCAAGTAGCCCGGCGGTGGCCGCGGAGTTGTGCGGGATTTGCGCAACGCTGACCGCCAGCGCCGCCCCTCCCATGAACAGCAGCGACCACACTGGCACCTTCAGTGCGGGAGCATCCGAGAGTTCGTTGCCGGTGACGACCCGGCCTTCGGTCAGCACCAGCGGCACCAGGATCGCCATCAGCGCGGTCAACCCGGCCATCGCGGCAAATGCCCACCGCCACAACCCGAATTGGGCGAACAGACCACCCATCGCGGGTCCAACCACCGTCGCGACCCCCCACATCGCCGATACCAGCGCCGAGCCCCGAGTCCAGAGCGAGCGCGGCAGGGTCGCATTGATCAGGGCGTAACCCAAGCCGGCCAGCAGTCCGCCGGCCACGCCCTGCAGCGTGCGCCCCGCGATCAGCACCTCCATGCTCGGCGCGGCCCCGCACACCAGGCTGGCCGTCCCGAATAGGAACAGGCCGAACAGAAAAGAGGAACGCGCGCCAAAACGTCGCAGCACGGTGCTGACGGTGGTCGCGGCGACGACCGAACCGACGAGATACAAAGTCGTCACCCAGGCATAGAGGCGGCCACCGCCAATTTCGGCGATCGAGCTGGGCAACAAGCTGATGGTGAGGAACTCGTTGGTCGCGTACATGGCGACACCGCCCGCCAGCACCGTGGATGTTCCCAGGTGCTGGCCCAGCAGCTCCCGCCAACTGCCGGTATCGCTCGCCGTTTCCGTCACTTCAAGCCGGCGGCGTCCATTCCGCGCAGTTCCTTCTTGAGGTCGGCGATTTCGTCGCGGAATCGGGCGGCCAGCTCGAACTGCAGGTCGCGCGCGGCGGCCATCATCTGCTCGGTGAGGTCCTTGATCAGGTCGGCCAACTCGGCGCGCGGCATGTTGGTGGTGTCGCGGCCCTCGATGACACCGGCACTGACCACGCGGCCGCCGGGTGCGCCCTGGGCCCGCCGTCCGCGGGACGCGTTGCGGCCGGACCCGCCGATTTCCACCGCTTCGGTGTCATCCGCCTCGCGATAGACCTGGTCGAGGATGTCGGCGATCTTCTTGCGCAACGGCTGCGGGTCGATCCCGTGCGCCTCGTTGTAGGCGATCTGCTTGGCCCGCCGCCGTTCGGTCTCATCGATCGCTTCCTTCATCGAGTCGGTGATCTTGTCGGCGTACATGTGCACTTCGCCGGACACGTTGCGGGCCGCGCGGCCAATCGTCTGGATCAGGCTGCGGGTGGACCGCAGGAAGCCCTCCTTGTCGGCGTCCAGGATCGCCACCAGCGACACCTCGGGCAGGTCCAAGCCCTCGCGGAGCAGGTTGATGCCGACCAGCACGTCGTACTCGCCGAGCCGGAGCTGACGCAGCAACTCGACCCGGCGCAGCGTGTCGACCTCGGAGTGCAGGTAACGGACCCGAATACCCATCTCGAGCAGGTAGTCGGTGAGGTCTTCGGCCATCTTCTTGGTCAGCGTCGTCACCAACACCCGCTCGTCGGCCTCGGTGCGTTTGCGGATCTCGCCGATCAGGTCGTCGATCTGCCCCTTGGTCGGTTTGACGACGACCTTCGGGTCGACCAGGCCGGTCGGGCGAATCACCTGCTCGACGAACTCGCCACCGGACTGGCTGAGCTCGTACGGTCCCGGCGTGGCCGACAGGTAGACGGTCTGCCCGATCCGGTCGGCGAATTCCTCCCAGGTCAGCGGCCGGTTGTCGACGGCCGACGGTAGCCGGAACCCGTACTCGACGAGATTGCGCTTGCGCGACATGTCGCCCTCGTACATGCCGCCGATCTGCGGCACGGTGACGTGCGACTCGTCGATGACCAGCAGGAAGTCCTCCGGGAAGTAGTCCAGCAGGGTCGCCGGTGGAGAGCCGGGACCTCGGCCGTCGATGTGGCGGGAGTAGTTCTCGATGCCCGAGCAGAACCCGACCTGGCGCATCATCTCGATGTCGTAATTGGTGCGCATCCGGAGCCGCTGCGCCTCCAGCAGCTTGCCCTGGCCCTCCAGTTCGGCGAGCCGCTCCTCGAGCTCCTGCTCGATGGACGAAATGGCCTGCGCCATGCGCTCGGGACCGGCCACGTAGTGGGTGGCCGGGAAGATCCGCAACGAGTCCACCTGGCGAATCACCTCGCCGGTGAGCGGGTGCAGGTAGTACAACGCCTCGATCTCGTCGCCGAAGAACTCGATGCGGACGGCCAGTTCCTCGTAGGACGGGATGATTTCCACCGTGTCGCCGCGGACGCGGAACGAGCCGCGGGTGAAGGACAGGTCGTTGCGGGTGTACTGCACGTCGACCAGCAGGCGAAGCAACCCGTCTCGCGGCACTTCGGTGCCCACTTGCAGCTCGACGGATCGATCCAGGTAGGACTGCGGGGTGCCCAGGCCGTAGATGCAGGACACCGACGCCACCACGACCACATCGCGCCGCGACAGCAGGGACGACGTCGCAGAGTGCCGCAGCCGCTCCACATCGTCGTTGATCGAGCTGTCCTTTTCGATATAGGTGTCCGTCTGCGCGATGTACGCCTCGGGTTGGTAGTAGTCGTAGTACGACACGAAGTACTCAACCGCGTTGTACGGCAACATCTCTCGCAGTTCATTCGCCAGCTGGGCCGCCAGCGTCTTGTTCGGTGCCATCACCAGGGTGGGCCGCTGCAGGCGTTCGATGAGCCATGCGGTGGTCGCGGACTTCCCGGTGCCGGTGGCACCGAGCAGGACGACGTCGCGCTCCCCCGCCCTGATGCGGCGCTCTAGTTCGTCGATGGCAGCGGGCTGGTCCCCGGCGGGATCGTGCGGGCTGACCACCTCGAACCGGCCGCCGGTACGAACGACCTCGTCGACGGCGCGGTACTCGGAGTGGGCAACTACTGGGTGTTCGGTGGCGAAAGCCATAGCACCAGGGTAGAGCGAGTCACCGACAGCCTTTATTCCTCGAGCGTGCGCAGAATGCCGTGCTTTGCGGCGTGTCCCCGTACGACCGCGCACATTCGCCCTTAAGTCAGTGGTGGCGCGCCCAGGTTCGCGTCACAGGATCGCACTCGATCAGATAGCCGTCGTTTGAGGCCGACATCGCGAATACCGCGATGTCCGGGCGGTCGCAGGAACTGCCGGCTGCGTGCACCCCGGTCGTGATCGGCGCCTTGCTCCAGGTGCCGCCTTCGCACACCACCTGCTCGTTACTGGTCTGGTCGTAGCTGAGTTTGTCTACGTCCGTGCACGCACCACCAAGAACGGGTGGTGACGGCCTGGCGGTCGGCGTGGCCGCGCCGCTGAGAACTTGCGCCGGGTCCGCCCACGTCAAACCCGGCGGAACGTCCCCCACCCGGCTGGCAATTACAGGAACCCGCAGCACCGCGCCCTGGGCGCCGCATTCGTTGCTAAGCACGGTTTCCGTCTCCACGCCGCGTAGCGTGCCGTCGGACTGGGGTGCCAGCGACCAGGACATTGTCTCCTGCTGGGTGGCCTGTCTCGGGGCGTTCGGTTGGCGACAATCCACCCGCTTCCGCTGGGGCGTGCCCTGCCAATATCCAGCAACGAAGCGCAAGGCATCGGTCTGGCCACCGTTCGCTGTGCTGGGGACGAGGTGGTTGCTGTTGTCCAACTGGATCCCGGTGGCCGCACACCCGTTGGTGGTACACACCGAGTGGAATGCCCACCAGTCGGTGCTGGCACCGTTGTGCCGGATTCCGAGGCCGTTGGAAGTCCTTTTCGAGCGGTCGTAGTCGAGTCGATAGGTGCCGTTGAGGACTCGTATGCCGGCAGCAACGATCGGCGCTGGGGCGGCTTGTGGGGCAGCCGGGTTGGCCGCCAGCGCCGGTTTGGCCTGCGAGTTGTCGGGTTCGAATGAATACACCATCGACCAGGTCGCGGCCACCGCCACCAGCACCGCGCACACCAGTGCGGCCGCAACCCGGGTCCTGGTCGAAAACTTGTCGGCGAGGTTCGAAAGCACACCGCGCCGTGCGGTGCCGGTCGGCGCACCGCTCTCGGCGCCGACGTCGCAAACACCGCCCAGCTGCTCGCGGAAAGCGGCGGCAAACGCCCGGCACCTTTCGAATCTGGCGTCGGGATCCTTGGCCAGGGCGCGGCAGAACACGTCATCGAGGGGGGCCAGTTCCGGACGATGATCGCTGAGCCGGGGCGGCGCGTCGTGCAGGTGCCGGCCGATCACTGCGACCGAGTTGGGATGTTGAAAGGGCGGCGCACCGGTCAAGAGGTGAAAAGCCGTGGCGGCCAAAGCGTATTGGTCTGCTCGCCCGTCGATGTTCAAACCCGTCAGCTGTTCGGGTGCGGCATAGGCAACCGTGCCGACGGCGACATTGGTCTGGGTGATGCCGCTGATGTCGCCCAGGTGGCGCGCAACTCCGAAGTCCGCCAACAAGATTCGACGCTCACCATGCTCGGGATGGGTGAGCAGGATATTCGCGGGTTTCACGTCGCGGTGTAGCAGTCCGCGATCGTGGGCGTAGTCGAGGGCTCCCGCCACGGCGGTGAGGATGGCGCACACGTCCCGCACCGGCATCCCGTCCGGATAGCTCTCCTTGACCAACCTGGACGCGTCGGTGCCCTCCACGTAGTCCATCGCGATCCACAGTTGGCCGTTGAATTCCCCGCGGTCGTGCACTCCGACGATGTGCGGGTGCCACAGCGTCGCGGCCAGGTCGGCTTCCCGATTGAACCTCTTACGGAAGTCGCTGTCGGCCGTGATCGCCTCGGCGAGCACCTTGATCACGTCGCGGCGCGGCAATCGGGGGTGTAGGGCGAGATAGACCTCGGCCATCCCGCCGGCGCCCAACTGGCGCAAGATCGTGTAGCCGGCAAACGCGGCCCCGCGTGACAGGTCCAGGCGTGCGGTGGCGGTTTCCCTTCGTTCTTCGCGCGCTCCGCGCTGCGGTTCGGGGGGCGGATTGCCCTCGGGGGCACGACGGAACACGTGCGCGAGGGTGGTTGACGACATCGAGGGCAAACGTTGACGCCACGCAGAGCTCGCCAAGGGGTTCGGCAGCCGCCGTTGTCCGGGACGGACACGTCGGGCGGCGCCGTTATGGTCATTCATCTGTCATCCCTCCCCTCTGCACTGCAGGTGCTGGGCGCGCGCCCGAATTTGCCTGCTCGGCCCGCGCAGACATGCCTCCGCAGTCTTGATCCTGCCGAAGATCGGGTTTGGCGAGTGCCGATACCAGCTGTGCAACAGCTATGAGAAGCCAATCCAAGACATAGCTGACTCATAGCTTGAACACACAGAACACACTCAGAGTCTGGATCAATACTGTTCTGGTGAGTCGACCCGCCCCGCCCGCTCCTGCGTTGACCATTCGGCACGAGGGTTCCCAGGTTTCTTTCGCCCCTGGGTATGAGGTGATCGTCGGCAGAGATCTGCATGCTGATCTGCGCATCCCCGACCCGCGAATCTCGCGCGCGCACCTGGTGCTGCGCTTTGATCAGGGCCGTTGGCTGGCAATCGACAACGGTTCCTTGAACGGGACCTACGTCAACGGTTACCGCATGCCCGTCGTCGATATCCATGACGGCCAGAGCATCAACGTCGGCAATCCGGCGGGGCCACGGCTGACGTTCGAGGTCGGACAACAACGAGGTCCGACGGCTCGACCGCCGCTGGCACAGCCCAGGTCGATCCACGACGGTGGACCCCCCACCCTGGCCTGGTCGGTCACGCGGACGTCAACGCCGGCGCAGTCGCTGCGCCCGGCCGCACCCCGCGGGCGTGTCCATGCCGTGCCACCTCCCCGGGTGCCCCGGCGTCCGGAACGTCGGCGAGTACCGGCGCCACCGCCCGAGGAAGTCACGACGGTCAACGTAGAACCGAATCGGGCCGAACTGACCGTGATCGACGCCAAGTCGGCCGACATGTCCAGCCTGGCGACCCGGATGGTCAACGTCCTCACCCAGCGAGACTCCGCTACCGCAAAGCCGACCGGCGCCCTCACCATCGGTCGCGCCAACGACAATGACATCGTCGTCTCGGATGTATTGGCCTCGCGCCAGCACGCCATCCTGCAGCCGACGCCGCTCGGCACCGAGATCCGCGACCGCAGCATCAACGGAACTTTTGTCAACGGCACCCGGGTGGGGTCGGCGATCCTGTCCGACGGCGACATGGTCACCATCGGCAACGTCGACCTGGTCTTCGACGACGGCACCCTGACTCCACAAGACGAAACCGCTGCCCGCACCGGCGGTTTGGAGGTAGACAACGTCGATTACACCGTCGACGGCAAGCAGCTCCTGGACGGCATCTCGCTGACGGCCCGGCCCGGAACATTGACGGCCGTGATCGGCGGTTCGGGCGCGGGCAAGAGCACGCTGGCCAGGCTGATAGCGGGGTATGCCCGCCCGTCGTCGGGATCGGTCAGCTTCGAGGGACACGACATCCACGCTGAGTACGCGTCGCTGCGCAGCAGGATCGGCATCGTCCCGCAGGACGACGTCGTGCACCGCCAACTGACGGTCAACCAGGCGCTCGGGTACGCCGCTGAACTGCGGCTCCCACCCGACACCAGCAAGTCCGACCGCGCCAGGATCGTCGCCCAGGTGCTCAAGGAACTCGACCTGACCGAGCACGCCGACACCCGGGTGGACAAGCTGTCGGGTGGCCAGCGCAAGCGCGCCTCGGTGGCGCTCGAGTTGCTGACCGGGCCTTCGCTGTTGATCCTCGATGAGCCGACTTCGGGTCTGGACCCGGCGCTGGACCACCAGGTGATGACGATGCTGCGCCAACTGGCCGACGCCGGCCGGGTGGTGATCGTCGTGACCCACATGCTGTCGTACCTGGACACATGCGACCAGCTGCTGCTGGTGGCCCCGGGCGGCAAGACCGCCTACTGCGGTCCGCCGGACCGGATCGGCGACGCCATGGGGACGACCAACTGGGCCAAGATATTCAGCCAGGTGGGTGCCGACCCCGAAGAAGCCAACCGGCGCTTCCTGGCCCAGAACCAGCCCAAAAAGGCGCCGCCGCAGCCGGATACGCCCGCCGAGTTGGGCAAGCCGGTGCACACCAGTCTGCGGCGCCAGATCTCGACCGTCGCGCGACGGCAGGTGCGGCTGGTGGTCGCCGACCGCGCTTACTTCATCTTCCTGGCCGTGCTGCCGTTCATTCTGGGCGCACTGTCGCTGACGGTCCCCGGCCACAACGGGTTTCATGCCGTCGGCGAGGATGCGGGGACTCCCGACGAATCCGCGCAGATCCTCAACCTGCTGCTGTTGTCGGCGGCGTTCATGGGCACGGCGTTGACCATCCGCGACCTGGTTGGTGAGCGGGCAGTCTTTCAGCGCGAGCAGGCGGTGGGACTGTCGACGTCGGCGTATCTGGCAGCCAAGATCGCGGTGTTCTGCGCCTTCGCCGTACTGCAGGCCGCGATAGCCACGGCCATCGTGATCGTCGGCAAGAGCGCGCCGACCCGCGGTGGTCTGGTGTTGGGCCACGGCAACGTCGCAGCCACCGCCGAACTGTTCCTCACCGTCGCGGCGACGTGCGTCACCTCGGCCGTTCTCGGCCTGGCGATTTCGGCCCTGGTCCGGTCCACCGAGCAGATCATGCCGCTGTTCGTCGTGTCGATCATGGCGCAGCTTGTGCTGTGCGGCGGAATGGTCCCGGTGACCCACCGCATCGTGCTGGAACAACTGTCCACGGTGGTGCCGGCCCGCTGGGGTTACGCCGCGGCGGCAGCGACGGTCGACGTGCGGAATCTGGTGCCCGGGTCGCTGATTCCGCAAGACCGGTTCTGGCAGCACACACCGAGAATCTGGCTGTTGGATATGGGCATGCTGGCCGCGTTGTCGATGTTTTTCTCCGTCTTCGTGCGGTGGAAGATTCGGTTGCGCCGGTAAAATGTCTTTATTCATCCGCCTAAGCACGAGACATTTGACTTAGTCGCCCGCACCAACACCGATCCCAAGGGCATGGTGCGGGCCGTCGACGAGTACGTCGTCCACCCTTGGGGTCTGTACATGGCGCGCCCGACGCCCGGCCGGGAGCAGTTCCGTTACCTCGAGTCGTGGTTGCTGCCCTCGCTGGGGTTGCGCGCCACGGTGTTTCACTTCAACCCCGGTCACGAACGCGACCAGGACTACTACCTGGATGTCGGCGAATACCGCCCCGGCCCGGCAGTGTGGCATTCCGAAGACCACTACCTCGACATCGCGGTCCGCACCGGGAAGAAGGCCGAATTGGTCGATGTGGACGAGTTATTCGACGCCGTGCGCCAAGGGCTGCTGACCCCCGAAACCGCCGAACAGGCCGTGCAACGGGCGGTCAATGCCGTCGACGGTCTGGCGCGAAACGCTTACGACTTGTCCCGATGGCTTTCCGAATACGGCATGAACCTGACCTGGCGAGGGATCTGATCGGACCGGTGATCGGACCGGCGCAAAGACGGCAATCCCGGGCCGCAACCCGATGCGGCCCGGGATAACCGGCTTCCTACACTGCCAGCAACCGCTGGAAGAATTCGCGATAGTGCATCAGCGCCAACCGAAGGTCCTCGGTCGAAGCTTCTTCGCCGCGCGCCCACTGGCCTTCCAGACGCGAACGCGCCTGGGCGAAGTTGTTCGTGACTTGCCCGACCAGGTCCGAGACCAGTGCATCGGCCTTCTGTACACAGTCACGTGGATCATCGACGAAGGCTGCCTGCACCGCGGCCCACCGACCGCGCAGCTCCGCGAGGTCATCTTCGGCGAACAGCGTTTGTGCGGTAGATGTTTCGCGTTGTGGTTCAGGCGTCTCCACGAGCACCTCGGCCGCCTCATCTGAGGGTGGTTGGTGTTGCCCTTGGTCGACTTCCGGCGGCATTGGCCGCGTCGGCGACTCGCTCACCTGGCTCACCTCGTCCTGGTGCGAATTCGTCAACGTTTGATGTTCGTGCGTAGTCATGCGCGCGCCTCCTATGCTGCGTCTTTGTCGGTGTTCGTATCGAGCAACTTTTCGAACAGCGCCCGGTAGTGCACGAACGCCTCCCGCCGTTGCTCGGTGCTGACATCACCGTGTCGCTGCTGGGCAACGTGAATGCCGTGTGCGGCACGATAATTGTCGACGACCTGCGGGTGATCCACCGAGATATCGGCTGCTCGACGGTCGAAATCATCGACGGGATAACCCCTTTGGCGCATTACCTCGGTCACCAGACGGTCGGCGACGCCGACGGCAGCGGCCGGGTTATCCACGAACTTGGTTTGCACCTCATGCCAGCGACTGATGAATTCGGAGCGCGCCTCTGGCGTCAGCGCGACGATGTCCAATTCGTGGCGCTTGTGTTCCCGCGCAGTGAGTTCAGCCTCCGCTGTCTTGCGGTCTCCGGTCTCCGCCACCAGGCGTTCATACTCTGCCCCGTAATGCTGCTTGAGCCGCTCGGTTTTCCTGCGACTACCGATAACGGTCGCTGCAATAACTACTATGGCGACCACAGTCACGACGGAGGCGGCAATCAAAACCCATTCCATAACGGACATTTGCCTTCCTTTCGTACGCATGTTGAATAACCCCGTCGTCCGGAACGCAAACGCCAATCGGTGATGCGCTGCGCAGCGGGACCGATGTTTGGGCTGAGCTACCGTGGAGCGTGACTCGCGGATGATTGGCGCAATCTCATGCCTGAACTGCCTGATGTAGAGGGCTTCCGACGAGATCTGGCGGGCGCCTTGCCCGGCCGTCGCATTCAGCGCGTTCAGGTCAACGATCTCGGCATTCTGCGCAATGCGACTCCGTCAGCACTCGGCCGCAGCTTGGCCGGCCATCGCTTCAAAGAACCGCGGCGACACGGCAAGTGGCTGATCCTGCCAACTGACGGCCCGACGCTATTGGTACACAGCGGGATGACAGGCCATCCCTATTACGCGGCCGAGGTCGCCGAGCACCTGCCCTACGAACGCCTGGTCGTGTCGCTCGACCGCGGTGAGCTGCGCTATGCGGACCTGCGCAAGCTGCGCGGCGTGTGGCTGGCCGCGTCCGAGGATGACGTCGGCGAGGTGACCGGCCCGCAAGGCCCGGACGCATTGGGCCTGGGTTTGCGGCAATTTCGTGAGGTGCTGGCCGGTCGGCGCGGCGCGGTGAAGCCGACGTTGATGGACCAGTCGGTGATCGCCGGGCTTGGCAACCTGCTCACCGACGAAATCTGCTGGCGGGCCAAGATCAACCCCCATCGCCCCGTTCCCGACCTTGACGACGACGAGGTGAAACGCCTGCATGCAGGAATGACCGGGGTACTGCGTACCGCGGTGAAACATGGACGGGTGCCCGGGCTGGCACGCTGGCTCACCGGTGCCCGCGATGAACCGGACCCCAGCTGTCCGCGCTGTGGTGCACGCCTTGCCCACGGGAAGGTCGGTGGACGAACTTCGTTCTGGTGCCCGAGGTGTCAGCCGGCCTAGTTCTGCGGCGCCGACGGCGCCATGTCTTGGCGCACCAGTTTGCGCCAGCGGCGGTGCCGGTACCGGTAAATTCCGTTCGCGACGCCGACGACCAGCGCGGTGAACACTCCCGCGTCAATCTCGACGGTATCGCTGTAACGGCAGGAGTCCTCGCTGACAGGTTCCACGTGCAGGGTGTGATTCCAGGCTTTGATTACGCCACCGTGTTCGCGGGTGCGGACCGTCCGGGTGCTCTCGTCCACCTCGACGACCTCGATGGTGTGTCGATAGGCGGGGACGACGTGAAACGCGAACAGCCACCCGGTGTCGCGCTCTCCGGCCCGCAGCGGTTCGGTGCGGCCGGCTAGCAACGGGAAGCTGAACAAGCCCTTGCAGACGTAGAGAAAGGTGGCCGGCGACAGCATCGCCGACCACACGCGATCGGCGCTGGTGGGCAGGACGGTCTCTACGTGAACGGTGCGCACTCCCGCCTCCTCTCGTGGTTAGGTGACCCTAATTTTGCTAGGGTCGACGCCGAATGACTACTCGCTTTTGCCCGGGAGACCCACGATCGCGCCAACGGATCGATTTCGGCAGCGTAAGCAGCCCAAACAGGAGCGGGCCGCGGAGACCAGACAACGCATCCTGGATGCGGCGGCTCGCGTTTTCTCCGAGCACGGGTATGCGGCGGGAACCACCAACCGGATTGCAGAACGAGCCGGCGTGTCGATCGGGTCGCTGTACCAGTACTTCCCCAACAAGGACGCGGTACTGCGTGCGCTGATGGACGCGCATGTGGACGCCGGGGTTCGTTTGCTCACCGAGCGCTTGTCCGACGGCCTGCCCGAACGGCTGGAGGACACCCTGCGGCTGTTCGTCCGCGCGGCGATCGACAACCACCGCGATGATCCCCGACTGCACCGCGTGCTGTTCGAAGAAGCGCCGCGGGCGCCGGCATTTCTTGCTCGGCTTCGCGGTATGGAGCAGTTCACGGTCGAGGCGGTCGGCCGCGTGCTCGAGCGGCATCCCGAAGTGCGGGCCAGCAGCCGGCTCAACGCACAGGTCGTGGTCGCGACCGTGGACTCACTCGTACACCGACTCGTCACATCAGAGGCGGCCGCGGCGGAAGGCCCGGACTTCCAACAGGTGGAAGACGAGATCGTCACGCTGCTCAGCGGTTACTTGTCACCGCAGGTCCAGTAGGGCACCCAAGTCGGCCAGTGCCCGCACGGTGTCGTTGAGATGCGTGCAGGTGCTGGTGCCGACGAATTCCCCGCGGACGCGATCGCGAATTTCGTTGAGGCTCATGCCGGTTACCCGCGCCGCGCTTCCGATGGCGCCGGGGCATTCCTGCCACGGCAGCACCCGCACCTCGGCATTCACCGACGTGATCGTCCGCGTCGACGGGTCGACCGTGCCGGCGATGGTGTACTCGTGCACGATCGTCTCGACGAGATCGTCGTCCATGTGAGAGTCGCGGAAGTGCGCTTCGAAGTTCACCGACTCGACCACTTCTGCGTCCACCGGCCACGCATCGAGGCGACGGAACCTGCGCATCCCCCGCGCCCGGAGCGGCTCGACCTCATGGAGACCGTCAAGCGGCGGCGCCACCGGCCCGCGACCGGTTGGAATGACATCGTGGCGACGCGCGTAGTCGATCAATGACGCCTCCGGCGCGAAACCTGCGCAGATGCCGGACATCCGGTCCGCGACACCGGGCGGCAGCTTCTGCTCGGCGCCCAGCACGATCGCCGTGTACTGATTGGAGTAGCCCGACACCAGCGAAGCGCCGACCCAGTCGTCGAGCAGCAGATTGAGCAGGCTGGACCGTCGCACTTCCTCGGGCAGCAGCTTGCCGACCGTCGAGCGGAAGCCCGCGCCGACACGACAACCCCGCAGTTTTTGCAGCTGGCCCTGCAGAAGGCCACCGTCTGCCGCACACGTGATGTCCTCGATGACGAAATCAACCAGATGTGCGCGGACGCGGACCTGAGCCAGCACGTCGGCGCCGTCCACGTCGCGCGCCCGCAGGTCGACCACCGAGCCCCGCCCGTCGCCATGATGGGTGTCTATCGTGCTGGTGCGCCGCCGCCGACCGGCGACCAGCGGCGGAGCCGATTGGACCACGGGCTGCCGCGGTCCGAGGATGTCGGTGACGAACG
Organism: Mycobacterium bourgelatii; assembly: GCF_010723575.1. Taxonomy (NCBI): domain Bacteria; kingdom Bacillati; phylum Actinomycetota; class Actinomycetes; order Mycobacteriales; family Mycobacteriaceae; genus Mycobacterium; species Mycobacterium bourgelatii. The sequence goes on along the minus strand of NZ_BLKZ01000001.1, from coordinate 2,619,550 downwards.
GCATGAACCGACGTTACCGTGACCCCTGGGCCCGTCCGTCCCTACTCATCCGATCGCAGCGCGGGAGTTGTCATCATCCCTTCGAAGTATTCGCCGATCGCCCGGATAGCGTTCTCCGCCAACGCCGCATTCAAGGCCTTATGGAGCGCGAGGCCGGCAAGCTCGCGAGCGTCGGTGATCACATCGGCGAGGTCCCGCTGCTGGTCCGTGGGCGGAATCCAGCCTTCGCCATAGTGATCGACGAGGTGTTTGCGAAGCACCTCGATCGTCGTCTCGGCGAGCTTTTGCACGGCATCACCGGTCGCTTCGGTGATCTCGAGCAGCATCCGCAGATAAAACGACGGGTCCTTGGCGTCCGCGACCACTGCCGCAATGTCCCCATCGACGAGCTTTACCTCGTCACCGTCACGTTGCGCGAGTCCGGAGCTGACCAGATTGCGAGCTAGTTCGCCCAACGGGTCTAGCGGCAGTGGCTGCGCAGATCCGGGCGCTGGGGCGCGATGCGTCCCGTGCGCCCCTTGCGTGCCTGTCGCGCCTCGCGTGTCTGTCTCGCCCCTCCAAGGCGCCGTGAATGCCTTTCGCATTCCGGTCTTTTCGGCCAGTTCCTGAACGCCGAGAGTATCGGCCAAGTCCAGGTTCTTGGCGAATCCTTCAAAGAAATCCTGGATGTGCGCGATGGTGTAGCCCTTGCCCAACAGTTGCATGATGATCTGCAGTTGCCAGAGGTGGTTGTGGTCATAGATCGCCACTCGGCCCACGCGCTTAGGCGGCGGCAGCAAGCCACGTTCTTGGTACGCGCGGATGTTGCGCGACGAAACCCCGGATCGCCGCGCCAACTCGTCGAGCCGATACTCAGCCAACCGCGGTTACTTCGTCACTCGAGCGGGTGGCGACGTAGTCGTGAAGATCGATGTCTCCGAGTAGCTTTTGGAAGGTGGCGGCGAAGCCGGGAAACATCGTCGCGTTGAATCCGTCCTCGGTCAAATACCAGCTGTCGCATCCGCCGGAGTTCCACGTCGTCTTGGCCAGCCGTTTCTGGACCCATTTCCGATACGCGTGCTGCGCGTCGGGTCGCACGGCAATCGACGTCAGTCCAAGCCGCTTCATCAAGCGAATCATTTTCACCGCATAGTCGATTTCGGCCTCCATGTAGACCAGCGCGGACGTGTGTCCGGCCCGGAGTTGGGGCCGAAGGTGAAGAACAAGTTCGGATACCCGGCCACGTTCACACTCTTGTAGGCGAACGCGCCTTTGCGCCATTCTTCGTCCAGTGTGCGACCGCCCTGGCCGACGATCTTGATCGGCGGGGCGGTCTTGGTCACCTCGTAGCCGGTGGCGCACACGATGACGTCGGCCGTGTGCTCGATACCCTCACAGGTCAGGATTCCGGTTTCGCAGATTCGCGCGATGGGCCACGTGATGAGTTCACAGTTAGGCGCTTGTAGCGCGGGATAGTAGTCACTGGAGATCAGCATCCGCTTGCAGCCTGGCCGGAAGTTGGGTGTCAGCCTGCGGCGCAGCCATCGATCGTCAACCGCTTGAACAAGATAGGCCTTTCCGGCCAGCTCGAGCATCGTCGTCAATGCCGTGTTCCATACAATCGCGAGGGCGGCACTTTCCGACACACCGAGCATGAACGAACGAAAGGCCCTCTGTGTCAACGGAACATGGCTGAAGACCGCTGAAACTACCGCCGGCGTTGCCATATTGGACCGTGGCAGCACCCAGCCGGCAGTCCGTTGAAACACCCGCACCTTTCCAGCCAAGCGAACTAATTCTGGGATCACTTGCACCGCAGTAGATCCCGTTCCGATCACGGCGACAGTCTTGCCAGTGAAATCGTAATCGTGATCCCACCGCCCGGTGTGGATGATCTTTCCCCCGAAGGTGTCGATCCCGTCAATGCGGGGCAGGGCCGGCGTCGCCAGCGGCCCGTACGATGCGATGACGGTACGAGCCCGGTACTTGGTCGTCTGCGTCTGGACCAGCCACAGCTGCTGGTCCTCATCCCACGTTATGGCACGGACATTCTGGTTGAACCTGATGTACTTGCGCACACCCCGCTTGGCCACCACGTCCTGGATGTACTGCTGGATTTCCGCGCCGCTCGAAAATGTCCGGCTCCAATTGGGGTTCTGTTCGAACGAGTAGGAATACAGCAACGACGGGACGTCGCATGCCACACCGGGATAGGTGTTATCACGCCAGGTCCCGCCGACCTCGTCCGCGCGCTCGAGCACGACGATGTCGGTGATGCCGCGTTGGATCAGCTTGATCGCGGCCCCCAGTCCCGAGAGTCCGGCACCGATGATGAGTGTGGTGAACGTCGCGCTCTGGCCTGCCCGCCGCGTCACTGGGCGACCCGGTACGTCAGCTCGTCAGACCAACTCGGCGGGGTCGGCCAGCGATCCCGCGGGAACCGCTCGGAGATGGCGAGCATCAGGTCTTCTACGCGCGACCAAACGGGATGGCGCTCCATCGTCAGCCGCGAATAGGCGCTGGTGATCCGGAACAGTGGATTCTTGTGCAGCCGCGGATCTCGTTCGCCCGCTTTGCGATAACGCTCCATCGCCTGACTCAGCCGCGATCCGTCCAGCCCCATCTCGAACAGTTCTTCGCGCATCGCGCCGTATAGCGGCAGGGTCGCGATCAGATGCTTCAGACCGATGACGCCCCAGCCGTTGGCCATCTTGAAGCTGGTCACCAACAACCGCCGCACCGGCGCTCCGGACAACTCCCCCATCACGTGGAAACCCACTGCTAGGTGCCGAGATTCGTCGGCGTTGATCTTGTTGAGCACAACTTTGAGCAACGGATCCCGCACCTCGTCGGTCAGGAACTTCAATAGCGCTCCGTCGAGCGCACATTCGAGCATCGGGATGGATGTTGCCAACGTTTCGAACGGCATTCGATCCGCCATCTTGTCCATCATGTCCAAGGCGTAGGCGATCTGCAGCGTCGGCAGCGGCACCTCGGAGTCGCCCAGCAGATCCCAGCGCTTCATCAGCGCGAGTTCGGCGTTGGCGTGCTTCTGCTCCTCGGCGTGGAAGTATGAGTAGATCTCGCGCAGCGTTGGGTCGGGGGCGTTGATCGCCATCCCGGCGAACGCTCTGGCCCCGATGTGCTCCACCCACATCAGGTCGGCCATGAACGCCCGTAACTTGGGTTTCTGCTCGTCGGTGACAAGTTCCGCGCCGGGAGCGTCCCAGTCGATATCTTTCAGCATCCACTGACGCCGCCGGATGGTCTGCAGCGTCTCTTTCAGGTTCAGGACCGTCATTGCGTCCCCTTTGCTGCTGGCACCAGAACCGTGCCATTCGCCAATGGCACAATACCATCAACTGATGCGTTTCAAGAGGTGTCGGGAGCGGTCGGGCAGTGCGTCGTCGGACTAAGGCTTCCAGCCCGTCGTGTCCGCCCACTCCCACGCGCGCCGGTAGGCGTCGAGGAACCACGGTTCTTTCGCGGTGGCATACCGCACGGTGTCGCCACCGCCGCTGGCCGCAGCGCTGCGCTTGACCTTCAGGTAGTCGTCACGCACCCCGGCGTTGGCCTTGAGCCAGTCGACGAACAGTAGGGCGAACTGCTGATTCGGCTGACCGTCCACCCGGATGTGCACGTTCGTCGGACGTCCCGGGTCGGCGGATGCGTGGACTCGCTTGTGCCACAACGCGGGATCGTCGCTGTGGTCGTAACGGGCCACGGTGCTGCGGGCGTCGGCCTTCGCGGCGTCTTGGGTGATGTGCTCCAGGCGTGGGTAGCCGGCCGCCAACAGGGGATCGACGAGTTCGTCTGCGACGTCGAGCGATTGGACCGTGATCTGGATGTCGATGACGTCCTTGGCGTCGTAGTCCGGTACCGCGGTCGACCCGACGTGGTCGATGCGCACTGCCCGGTGGCCACAGGCCGTCTTCAACCGGTTGACGATGCGCCGCGCCTGGTCCGGCCAGGTCGGATCGGCGGGCACCACATGCGCCGGTGCGCGGGCGGGCTGACGCTCGCTGAGGTTGTGCGCGAACGGCAATATCCGGTTGTGCCACACGTCGCGCGCCCGCTCGACCAACTCCCCCAACTCGCCCGAGTTGTCCAGCCAGATGTCGGCGACGGCACGGCGTTGGTCGTCGCTCGCTTGGGCGGCGATCCTGGCGCGGGCGTCCTCTTCGGGCATGCCGCGTTGGTCGACGAGCCGGCGCAACCGCAGTTCGACGGGGGCGTACACGATGACAACCAACGGAAACAACGGCGCCATACCGGATTCCACCAACAGTGGAATGTCTTCGATGACGACGGCATCCTGCGAGACCGCGGCAATGATCTCCGCGCGCCGCTTGCCGACCAGCGGATGAACGATCCCGTTCAGCTTTGCGCGCGCCTCGTCGTCCCGAAACGCCTTGGCCGCCAACGCCGGCCGGTCCAGGGAGCCATCGGGTTGCAGGATGTCGTCACCGAATTCGGCAACCAACGCCGCCAAGCCCTCGGTTCCTGGCTCGACCACCTCCCGGGCGATGACATCACCGTCGACGATGATGCCACCGCACTCGGCAAAGGTCTTGGACAGCGCTGACTTACCGGCGCCAATGCCGCCGGTCAGCCCGATACGCAGCATCCGAGAGCGGGATTATGCGCTGCCGGCGAGCTTTTCGCGCAGGGCCGCGAGCTGGGCGTCGCTGGCCAGCGAGCCACCCGCCGCCTTGTCGGAGGACCCGCTGCTGGACGACCCCTGGTCGCCACCACCGTGCGCGGCGGCTTCCGCAGCGGCGAACTTCTCCATCTGCGCGGTGTGCATCTTGTGCCGGCGCTCCGCCTCGGCATAGCGGGCTTCCCATTCCTGACGCTGAGCGTCGAAGCCTTCGAGCCATTCGTTGGTTTCGGCGTCGAAGCCCTCGGGGAAGATGTAGTTGCCTTGCTCGTCGTAGCTGTCGGCCATGCCGTACTTCGCCGGGTCGAACTCTTCGGTGTAGTCCTCGTTGGCCTGCTTGAGCGACAACGAGATTCGACGGCGCTCCAGGTCGATGTCGATGACCTTGACCATCGCGTCGTCGCCCACGGCGACGACCTGGTCGGGCACCTCGACGTGGCGCTCGGCGAGCTCCGAGATGTGCACCAGGCCCTCGATGCCCTCCTCGACGCGGACGAACGCGCCGAACGGAACCAGCTTGGTGACCTTGCCCGGCACGATCTGACCGATCGCGTGCGTGCGGGCGAAGTGGCGCCACGGGTCTTCCTGCGTTGCCTTCAGCGACAGCGAAACCCGCTCGCGGTCCATGTCGACGTCGAGGACCTCGACGGTGACCTCGTCGCCCACCTGGACGACCTCCGACGGGTGGTCGATGTGCTTCCAGGACAGCTCGGACACGTGCACCAGACCGTCCACACCGCCCAGGTCGACGAACGCGCCGAAGTTGACGATCGAGGAGACCACACCCTTGCGGATGGTGCCCTTCTGCAGCTGGTTGAGGAACTCGCTGCGCACCTCGGACTGGGTCTGCTCCAGCCAGGCGCGGCGGCTCAGCACCACGTTGTTGCGGTTCTTGTCCAGCTCGATGATCTTGGCTTCGATTTCCTTGCCGATGTACGGCTGCAGGTCGCGCACGCGGCGCATCTCGACCAGCGAGGCAGGCAGGAAGCCGCGCAGCCCGATGTCGAGGATCAGGCCACCCTTGACCACCTCGATGACGGTGCCCTTGACGGCCTCGTCCTTCTCCTTGAGCGCCTCGATGGTGCCCCAGGCGCGTTCGTACTGCGCGCGCTTCTTGGAAAGGATCAGGCGACCCTCTTTGTCCTCCTTGGTGAGAACGAGAGCCTCTACCTGATCGCCCACGGAAACGACCTCATTCGGGTCGACGTCGTGCTTGATCGAGAGTTCGCGGGCGGGGATGACCCCTTCAGTCTTGTAGCCGATGTCGAGGAGCACCTCGTCCCGGTCCACTTTGACGATGGTGCCTTCGACGATGTCGCCATCGTTGAAGTACTTGATCGTTTTGTCTATTGCGGCAAGAAAATCCTCGCTGGTGCCTATGTCGTTGACGGCTACTTGCGGCGAGGTGACGGCGGGACTCGGCATATTGTTGGGTTGCTCCGGACAGGGTTCATCGTAGGGACTTGGGACTTGAGTTATTGGTGTGACCCGCGTTAAGCACGAACGGGTACCACACGAGGCTACTCGACTGCGTACATCCAGGCCAAACCGCCCCGCAGCAGGTGAATCTACACGCCGGCGGCGTGGCGCTGTCGCCCGACCGAATCTGACACCAGGCCGCCGGGCATCAGCCACTGCTGCGGCTCCCGCTTGATGAACTCCGCGAGTGCGTCGGCCACCTGTTGCGAGGTCTCTTGCACGGTCTCTCTGATGCTCTGATCGCTCCCGTCCCGCGGGACGCCGACGGCGATCGGCCGTCCGAAAACCGGCTCACGCTGGTGTTTGTGCTGGAAGACGACGCCCGGGACGATCAGCGCGCCGGTACGCAGCGCCAGCAGCGCCGGTCCCGGCCCGACGGGCCGTTTGATCCCCGCGAGGTCCACGTGGATGCCCGTGCCGCCTCCGTCGCGCGCCCGGAAGTAGTCGCCGGCGATCGCAACGATGCGGCCGCGACGGATGGCATCCGACATCGCCGCGGTGATGCTGGCTCCGCCGGTGCGATCGACGACGATGAGTTCGAGCCCGGCCTTGTGCGCACCCCGGTCGATCACCCACTGCATCAACGCGCGCTGACGGTTGGCGACGACGGTGGTCGGCAGATCGTTGAGCGCGAGCACGATCGGAAGCGCGGCGTATGAGCCGAGGTGCGGGAACGCGACGATCGCGCCGACACCGCTGGGACGGCCGGCCTCGAGGGCCTCATGAAGGGGCGACGGGTCGGCTATGTGGAACCGGCGCACGGCGGCGGAATGCGGCGCTGCGAGGAACCAGATGGCGTCGTTGGCGTTGCGGACCAGCGCCCGGTACATGGCTCGGACGGGATGCCACTTCCGGGAGGAGAACTGAGCCGTCGGGTCCACGTTGTCACGAAAGTCCTGCAGGATGCCCGAATGCTGGGCCCGGCCCCGCCAGTAGACGAAGCGGGCCAGCACGGCGAGGAGCGCGTCGGCGACCCGGTGCGGCAGCAGGCCGAACAATTTCGAGATGACCATGAGCGGGTAGCGCGCGAGGGGCTTGCGCTGCGCGGGCTCCGACACCCGGCTATTTTCGCCCGAAAACACCCGGGGAGTCGACGCTGGTCCGGGGGTGCGCCTAGTGCGCCGCGGCGTCCCAACTGCGGCCGTAGCCCACGGAAACCTCCAACGGCACGTCCAGTGGGTAGGCGCTGCCCATCTTGTCGCGGACCAGCTTTTCCACCTGATCCCGCTCGCCGGGCGCGATTTCGATCAAGAGCTCGTCGTGGACCTGCAGCAATAACCGAGACGCCAACCCGGCCTCTTTGAGCGCCTTGGCCACCTCGATCATCGCCACCTTGATGATGTCGGCCGCGCTGCCCTGGATCGGGGCGTTGAGGGCTGCGCGCTCGGCGGCCTCGCGGACCTGTCGGTTGCTGCTGTCCAGCTCCGGTAGGTAGCGCCGACGGCCCAGCACCGTCGAGGTGTAGCCGTCCTTGCGGGCCTGCTCGACGATATTGAGCAGGTAGTCGCGTACCCCGCCGAACCGGGCGAAGTACTGGTCCATCTGGTCCTTGGCTTCCTCGGTGGAGATCTTGAGCTGGGCGGACAGACCGTAGGCGCTCAACCCGTAGGCCAACCCATACGACATCGCCTTTACCCGGCGGCGCAGTTCGGCGGTGACCTCGTTGATCTGCACGCTGAAGGCGCGGGATGCGACGAATGAGTGCAGGTCCTCGCCGGTGTTGAACGCCTCGATGAGTCCTTCGTCGCGCGACAGGTGGGCCATGATCCGCATTTCGATCTGGCTGTAGTCCGCGGTCATCAGCTCGGCGTAGCCGCGTCCGACGATGAACGCATCCCGGATCCGCCGTCCGGCTTCGGTGCGGATCGGGATGTTCTGCAGGTTGGGCTCGGTGGACGACAGCCGGCCGGTCGCCGCGATCGTCTGATTGAAGGTGGTGTGGATGCGGCCGTCGGCGGCCACCGCGTTGAGCAGTCCGTCGACGGTGACCTTGAGGCGGGTGACGTCGCGGTGGGTCAGCAGATGCTGCAGGAACGGGTGACCGGTCTTGTCGAACAGCGACTGCAGGGCGTCGGCGTCGGTCGTGTAGCCGGTCTTGGTGCGCTTGGTCTTGGGCATGCCGAGCTCGTCGAACAGCACCACCTGCAATTGCTTGGGCGAACCGAGATTGATCTGCTTGCCGATCACGGCGTATGCGGCTTCGGCGGCGTCGCGGATCTGGTTGGCGAATTCGCTTTGCAGCTCGGTCAGCTTGTCCAGGTCGACCGCAATGCCGGCGGCTTCCATGTCGGCGAGCACCTGTTGGACGGGCAGCTCCATGTCGCGCAGCAACGCGGTGGACTCGATGCGCTCCAGCTCGGTGTCCAGCGCGTCGGCCAGGTCCACCACCGCACGTGCCCGCAGGATCGTCGTCTGCACCGCCTGCTCGTCGACGCCGTCCACATCGTCGAGTAGCGAAAGTTGTTGTTGTTCAGCAGTTTCCGCGCGGAGTTCGCGGCGCAGATAACGCAGCGACAGGTCGTCGAGGGTGAAACTTCGTTGACCCGGCCGCACCAGGTACGCCGCCAGGGCGGTGTCGGAGGTGACGCCGTTGAGCGCCCAGCCGCGGCCGGCCAGGTCGTGGATGGCCAACTTGGCTTCGTGCAGCGCCTTGGGTTTGTCGGGATCGGCCAGCCAGGCGCCGAGCGCGGCGTCGTCCTCCGGCGTCAGCGTGGCGGTGTCGATGTAGGCGCCCTCGCCGTCGGCGGCCGCGATCGCCAGCGCGGTGGCGTCTCCCCCGTGCGGCAGGTGGGTGCCCACGACCGTCAGACCGGCCCGGCGGCCGTCGGCGGCGTGCTCCGCCAGCCACTGGCTCACCGTTCCGGGCTCCAGCGCGCCGCCGCGCACGTCGAAACCCTCCTCGACCTCGGGCTCGACCGCGGCCAGCGTGTCGAACAACCTGTCGCGCAGCACACGGAATTCCAGGTCGTCGAAGAGCCGGTGTATCTGGTCGCGGTCCCAGGGCTGCAGCCGCAGCGTGTCCGGGGTTTGCGCCAGCGGAACGTCTTTGACCAACTCGGTGAGGTCCCGGTTGAGGACGACGTTGGCCACGTGCGCCCGCAGTGCGTCGCCGACCTTGCCGCGCACCGAGTCGACGTTGTCGACCAGCGACTGCAGCGAGCCGTACTCGATGATCCACTTCGAGGCGGTCTTCTCCCCCACTCCCGGAATGCCAGGCAGGTTGTCGCTCGGGTCGCCGCGCAGCGCAGCGAAGTCCGGGTATTGCCGAGGGGTGAGGCCGTACTTCTCGAAGACGGCCTCGGGTGTGAAGCGGGTGAGTTCGCTGACGCCTTTGCGGGGGTAGAGCACGGTCACGTCGTCGCTGACCAACTGCAGCGAGTCGCGGTCACCGGTGACGACCAGCACGCGGTAACCCTCGTTCTCCGCCTGGGTGGCCAGCGTGGCGATGATGTCGTCGGCCTCAAAGCCAGGTTCGGACAGCACGGTGATACCGAGTGCGTTGAGGACTTCCTTGGTGATGTCGATCTGCCCGTGGAACTCGTCGGGGGTTGCGGACCGGTTGGCTTTGTACTCCGGGTAGCGCTCCGAGCGGAAGGTCTGCCGGGACACGTCGAACGCCGCCGCGATGTGGGTCGGGGCCTCGTCGCGCAGCAGGTTGATCAACATGGCGGTGAAGCCGTAGACGGCGTTGGTGGTCAGCCCGCCGCGGGTCTTGAAGTTCTCCGCGGGCAGCGCGTAGAACGCACGAAACGCCAGCGAATTGCCGTCCAGCAGCATCAACGTCGGCTTGGCCTGAGAATCGCTCGCGGCACTCACGGATCACACTCTAGGCACTGGGTACGACGGACTCGCGGCCGCCAGAAACTGGAACACGTTTCAGTTTTACGCCGGCGCTGGGTACGCTGGCCGGGTGCAAGACGTCACTAACCAAGAACCCGCAATCGACGGGTGGTTCGCCGTCGATGACGCAGGTAACCCGCATCTTATCGGCGCAAAATGCCCCCAGTGCGGCACCTACGTCTTCCCGCCGCGAGAGAACAATTGCCCCAATCCGGCGTGCGCCGGCGACGAACTAGAGTCCGTCGCATTGTCGCGCCGAGGCAAGTTGTGGAGCTACACCGAAAACCGGTACGCGCCGCCGCCGCCCTACCCCGCCCCGGACCCCTTTGAGCCGTTCGCCGTCGCGGCCGTGGAACTTGCCGACGAGGGCCTGATCGTGCTGGGCAAGGTGGTTGAAGGCACGCTGGCCGCGGACTTGAAGGTCGGCATCGAGATGGAACTGACGACGATGCCGCTCTATACGGATGACCTTGGTGTCGAGCACATCGTGTACGCGTGGAGGATCGCATGACGACTACGCCCGAACCGCTCTACATCCTCGGCGCGGGCATGCACCCGTGGGGCAAATGGGGCCGTGACTTCACCGAGTACGGTGTGGTTGCCGCGCGTGCCGCACTTGCCGAAGCCGGACTGGACTGGACGCAAATTCAGCTGGTGGCCGGCGCGGACACGATCCGCAACGGCTATCCGGGTTTCGTTGCGGGCTCGACATTCGCGCAGAAGCTCGGCTGGAACGGCGTACCCGTCAGTTCCAGCTATGCGGCGTGCGCCAGCGGTTCCCAGGCGCTGCAGAGCGCGCGGGCGCACATCCTGGCCGGATTCTGCGACGTCGCTCTGGTGATCGGTGCAGACACCACCCCGAAGGGCTTTTTCGCCCCGGTGGGCGGCGAGCGCAAGAACGACCCCGACTGGCAGCGCTTCCACCTCATCGGCGCGACGAACACGGTGTACTTCGCGTTGCTGGCGCGCCGGCGCATGGACCTCTACGGCGCGACGCTCGAGGATTTCGCGCAGGTGAAGGTCAAGAACTCCAAGCACGGGCTCAACAACCCGAACGCCCGATACCGCAAGGAGAATTCGGTCGAGGACGTGCTGGCCAGCCCGGTGGTCTCGGATCCGCTTCGGCTGCTTGACATTTGCGCCACCTCGGACGGCGCGGCCGCATTGATCGTGGCGAGTAAGTCCTTCGCCGAGAAGCATCTTGGTTCGGTGGAGGGTGTGCCGTCGGTGCGCGCCATCAGCACCGTGACGCCGCGGTACCCGCAGCATCTACCCGAATTGCCGGATATTGCAACGGATTCCACCGCGGTGGTGCCCGCACCGGATCGGGTGTTCAAGGACCAGATCCTTGATGCGGCCTACGCGGAAGCCGGCATCGGGCCCGAAGACCTGAGCCTGGCCGAGGTGTATGACCTGTCCACTGCGCTGGAACTCGACTGGTACGAGCATCTGGGGTTGTGCGCCAAGGGTGAGGCCGAGGCGCTGTTGCGCAGCGGCGCGACCACCGTCGGCGGCAGGATCCCCGTCAACCCGTCGGGCGGGCTGGCGTGCTTCGGCGAGGCCATTCCGGCGCAGGCGATCGCGCAGGTCTGCGAGCTGACCTGGCAACTGCGTGGGCAGGCCACCGGTCGGCAGGTGGAGAACGCGAAGGTGGGCATTACCGCGAACCAGGGTCTGTTCGGCCACGGCTCTTCGGTGATCGTCGCCCGCTAGATATTGTGCGGGGGCGCGCGAGCCTCCCCTCGGCGCGAGCGCGCGCAAATGTACGGGTTTACCCGGCGTGTCGCGTACAAACGCGCACCCTCGCGGGGCCTACCCCCACTTGCCGCAGCGCGAGCGCGCGCAAATGTACGCGTTTACCCGGCGTGTCGCGTACAAACGCGCACCCTCGCGGGGGCGCGGAGCTACTCCTTGGGCTCCTTGGGGTCGAGAGTTTCCAGGACGACCTCGGCGACGCGCTTCATGGTGGTCCGCCGGTCCATGGCCGCGCGCTGGATCCACTTGAACGCTTCCGGCTCGGTCATGCCCTGTTTGGCCTGTAGCAGGCCCTTGGCGCGCTCGACGAGCTTGCGGGTTTCCAGACGGTCGGACAAAGTCGCGACCTCGTCCTCCAACGCGGTGATCTCGCTGAACCGGCTGAGCGCCAGCTCGATGGCCGGAATCAGGTCGCTGATGGTGAAGGGCTTGACCAGATATGCCATCGCTCCGGCGTCACGCGCGCGCTCCACCAGATCGCGCTGACTGAACGCGGTAAGCACCACGATCGGCGCGATTCGCTTGCTTGCGATCTCGGATGCGGCGTCGATCCCGTCCCGACGCGGCATCTTGACGTCCATGATCACCAGATCGGGGTTATGGCGCTCGGCCAGCTCGACGGCTTCCTGCCCGTCGCCGGCCTCGCCGACGATCTCGTACCCCTCCTCTCGCAGCATCTCCGCCAGGTCCATGCGGATCAGCGCTTCGTCTTCGGCGATCAGGACGCGGCGTGGTTTTGCGGCTTCGGCGTCGTTGGTGGGCCCGGTCATGACGGACATTGTGTCGCGGGCGCTCACAAACAGAAACCTTGGGGGGCGGTGAGTCGGAATCCGACTGTTCTAAGGTATTAAGGCCGTAGAGCATTGAAGCAAGGCCCTCGTATCCCAACTGGCAGAGGAAACGGATTCAAAACCCGTACAGTGTGAGTTCGAATCTCACCGAGGGCACCAGAAATCGCAGTTCACAACGGGTGACCGCATTAGCCGGCTCGCTGGCACCAATTGCGTCCGCACTAGTGCGCCGGCCATCAGCAAAATGCGCCCGTAGCGGGCCAGGTCAGGGTAATCGTCGTGTGACCCTGGACAGAGAGGCGCTGTCGCAAACGGGAGCGCGCTACGGCGCAACGACGCTGGTAGTTCCTCCACTTCTTCCACTACCTTCGCCCCATGACTAGGGCGCGGGCGATCTTGGCCTACAGCGGGTTCTTTATCGCAATCGTCGCCATACTGGTCCAACTGGGTACGGCTAGCAGGAGACTGCGCGACGAGCACCCGTACTTCGAGAGCACCTGGCCTTACGGGCTGGAGCTGGGCGCGGTCCTCGGCGTCGCCTATTCGGTCTGGTTCTTCGTCGTGGCACCCAGGGACGATTCGTTTAAGCGCCACATCGGCACCTACGTCGCGATCGTTGTGGGCGGGCTCATCTGTGGTGTCTCGTGGGCGCCATGGGTCAACGTGTACCTGGACTCTGGTCCGGAGATCACTACGGCGGGAACCGTCAAGGTGATTGAAGGCAAGCCGATTTGGCCGCCTAGAGGAAAGCATCCACCGAGCCGCAGCGTTACGGCGGTCATCGATGGAGTAGTGCGGCAAGCGGAATTCAATCCGCAGCGACATTATTGGCACGTGACTAGCACGCGGAGTGGCGGGTCAGTACTGCTGACGGTACGCTCGGGGTTTTTCGGCATACCTTGGATCGCGGATATGAGCGACTACTAGGGGTACGGCCCCTACACGGCGACTGTGATTCCGTCACCACACCGCCATCGCCCAGTATCCGGGCCAGGTGGCCGTCGGCCCCTTTGGCCTCGATGCCGGTGATCAGCTGACGCCGGCAGCGGTAAATATCGAGCTCAGCAAGTAGGCTGTGACACGTGGCGGCTAAGAAATGCGGTGCCCCACCCGTCCAGTTCGACGGCTCCCCCCGCCCGGACTGTAAAGCCGTCGTGCGTGAACAGACCCGCGACATCGGCCAGCACTATGCGGCCAGCGCCGCGCGGCGGGCCCGGATCCTGAATGTCGCCGCCTGGTTGGCGGTGATGGTCAGCGTCAGCTTCATCGCCATCCAGTTGTTCATGGGCTCCTGGTACTGGCAGGTGATCTCGATCAACCTGGTTGGCACGACCATCTTCATGATCGTCCCCTTCTTGCACCGCTTCGGTGAGCTGGTAGGTCCCCTGACGTTCTTTGGTGCGGCGTACATGACGGTATTCGCCAGTCTTTGGGACGTCGGCACCAATTCGGGCGGTCAGCTCTTCTTCCTGGTGGGGGCCTGTTTGGCGGTGCTTCTGCTGGGCATCGAACACATCGTTTTGGCGAGCTGCCTGGCGGCGCTGGCCGCGGCCCTGGTCATCGCGTCGGAATTCCTGGTACCGCAAGACACCGGGCTGCAGCCCGAATGGGCCACGGCGACGGGCTTCGTCATCACCACGGTCTCGTCCGTCGTGCTCGTGGTGGTCACCGTGTGGTTTGCGCTGCGCGACACCGCCCGCGCCGAGGCGGTGATGGAGTCGCAGTACCAGCGCTCAGAAGCGCTGCTGACGAACATCCTTCCGCCTAGCATCGCCGAACGGCTCAAAGAAGGCGACCGCCACGTCATCGCCGACAAGTATGACGAGGCATCGGTCCTGTTCGCCGACATCGTGGGATTTACCGAGCGAGCCAGCGCCACTGCGCCGGCCGACCTGGTGCGCTTCCTGGACCGGCTGTACAGCGCCTTCGACCAACTGGTGGACAAGCACGGACTAGAAAAGATCAAGGTCAGCGGCGACTCGTACATGGTGGTCAGTGGAGTCCCGCGACCACGGCCCGACCACGTGCAGGCGTTGGCCGACTTCGCGCTCGACATGGTCGCTGCGGCTTCGGCTCTCAAAGATCCGAGCGGCCGACCGGTGCCGTTGCGGGTGGGAATGGCGACCGGCCCGGTGGTGGCGGGTGTGGTCGGATCCCGCCGGTTCTTCTACGACGTCTGGGGCGATGCCGTCAACGTCGCCTCGCGGATGGAATCCACCGACTCGGTGGGACAGATCCAAGTTCCCGACGACGTCTACGAACGCCTCAAGGACGAGTTCCTGCTGCGCGAGCGCGGGCACATCGACGTCAAGGGCAAAGGCATCATGCGCACGTGGTATTTGCTCGGTCGCAAGCCAGCACCCAAGCCCAGCGAGCCGCTCGCCCCCGAGGAAGCTCGGGAAACTACCCCCGAAACCAGCGCGGCACCTGTCTGACCTGGGTGACCCGTAAAGGGCCCAAAGTCCTCTGTACCAGAATCGCCACATGCGTCACACTGGTGCCATGGAACCCCTCCCAGTCCCAAGCTTGTTGCCACATCTCTGGAAGTCGACGCTCGCGTCGGGAATCCTGTCGCTGATTTTGGGCGCTGTCGTGCTGGCCTGGCCAGGACAAACCGTCTTGGTGGCCGCGCTGGTTTTCGGCGCCTATCTGTTGATCACCGGTGCCGCTCAGGTCGCGTTCGCCTTCGCGCTGCATGTGTCCGCCGGCAGTCGAGTCCTGCTGTTCATCAGCGGTGCGGCATCCCTGGTCCTGGCCGTGCTCGCGTTCCGTCACTTCGGGGACGCGGTTTTGTTGCTGGCCATCTGGATCGGCATCGGGTTCATCTTCCGCGGTGTCGCAACCAGCGTGTCGGCCATCAGCGACCCCACTCTGCCGGGCAGAGGATGGGCGATCTTCATCGGCGTCATCAGCTTGATCGCCGGGATTGTCATCATGGCCTCGCCCTTCAAGTCGATCATCACGCTGGCGATCGTCGTGGGCGTCTGGCTCGTGGTCATCGGCGCCTTTGAGATCGTCTCCGCAATTCGCATCCGCAAGGCCTCACAGGACCTCGACCGGCGCCTGGCCTGACATGCGCAGGGATCTGGCGCTAGCTTTGCCCACCATCGCCTACTACACTTCGTCGTAGTTTCGCTAGCAACGCCCGCAGCCTCGGGAGATGACAATGAATGTCGTCGACATATCGCGGTGGCAGTTCGGTATCACTACCGTCTACCACTTCCTTTTCGTACCGCTCACCATTGGGCTTGCTCCCCTCCTGGCGGTCATGCAGACGGCGTGGGTCGTCACCGACAACGTCGCCTGGTATCGGCTCACCAAGTTCTTCGGCAAGTTGTTCCTGATCAACTTCGCCATCGGCGTTGCGACCGGGATCGTGCAGGAATTCCAGTTCGGCATGAACTGGAGCGAGTACTCGAAGTTCGTCGGCGACATCTTCGGTGCACCGCTGGCCATGGAGGGCCTGCTGGCCTTCTTCTTCGAGTCCACCTTCATCGGGTTGTGGATCTTTGGCTGGAGCCGGCTCCCCCGGCTGGTGCATCTGGCCTGCATCTGGATCGTCGCCTTCGGGGTGAATGCCTCCGCGTTCTTCATCATCTCGGCGAACTCGTTCATGCAGCACCCGGTCGGCACGCACTACAACCCCGAGACCAAGCGCGCCGAGCTGACCAGCATCATGGACGTGCTCACCAACAACACCGGCCGCACGGCGTTCTTGCACACGGTCATGGGTGCGTTGCTGACGGCCGGCACATTCGTCGCCGCGGTCAGCGCCTGGTGGCTGGTGCGTTCGACGAAGAATCCCGATGGTTCCGGCATTCGCGCCATGTACCGCCCGGCGACCGTCCTGGGCTGCTGGGTGGTGCTGGTCTCCGCCGTCGGCTTGTTCATCAGCGGTGACTTCCAGGGCAAGCTGATGTTTCAGCAACAGCCGATGAAGATGGCTTCGGCGGAGTCGTTGTGCGACACCCAAACCGACCCGGACTTTTCGATCCTGACGGTCGGCAGGCAGAACAACTGCGACGCCCTCACCCGCGTCATCGAAGTGCCTTACGTGCTGCCATTTCTCGCCGAGGGCAAGACCAGCGGCGTCACGCTGCAAGGTGTGCGTGACATTCAGCGGGAGTACGTGACGAAGTTCGGGCCAAATGACTACCGCCCCAACCTGTTTGTCACCTACTGGTCGTTCCGCATCATGATCGGATTGCTGGCGATACCGGTGCTGTTCGCACTGGTCACGCTGTGGCTTACCCGCGGGGACCGAATTCCGAACCAGCGCTGGTTCAGCTGGTTTGCGCTGCTGACGATTCCGACTCCGTTCCTGGCCAACAGCGCTGGCTGGATATTCACCGAAATGGGCCGCCAGCCGTGGGTGGTGGTGCCGAATCCGACCGGCGACCAGAGCGTCCGGCTCACCGTGGCGGACGGTGTGTCCAACCACGGGCCGGGCATCGTTCTCACCTCGCTGATCACGTTCACGTTGGTCTATGCGGTGCTCGCGGTCATCTGGTTCTGGCTGCTCAAGCGCTACATCGTCGAAGGCCCGCAAGAACACGACGCCGAACCGGCTGCGCCGCAAGAACCCAGCGACGACGAGGTGGCGCCGCTCTCGTTCGCCTACTGACCCAAAGGAGCGGACAGTGGAAATTCAGCAAGTATGGTTCGGCATCATCGGGGTGCTATTCCTCGGCTTCTTCATCCTCGAAGGCTTCGACTTCGGGGTGGGCATGTTGATGGAGCCGCTCGCCCGAGTCGGCAAGGGTGACCGGGAAGCTCACCGACGCGCTGCGCTGAACACGATCGGCCCGGTGTGGGACGGCAATGAAG
Organism: Mycobacterium bourgelatii; assembly: GCF_010723575.1. Lineage (NCBI taxonomy): Bacteria > Bacillati > Actinomycetota > Actinomycetes > Mycobacteriales > Mycobacteriaceae > Mycobacterium > Mycobacterium bourgelatii. The sequence goes on along the minus strand of NZ_BLKZ01000001.1, from coordinate 2,602,219 downwards.
TATGGCTGATTACCGCGGGCGCAGCGATGTTCGCCGCCTTTCCCGGCTGGTACGCCACCGTCTTTTCGACGCTCTATTTGCCGCTGCTAGCAATCCTTTTCGGCATGATCGTGCGTGTCGTGTCGATCGAATGGCGCGGCAAGGTCGACGACACCAAGTGGCGGGCGCTGGCCGATTTCGGCATCGGGGCGGGGTCCTGGTTGCCCGCCGTGCTGTGGGGCGTTGCATTCGCCATTCTGGTGCGCGGGCTACCGGTGGATGCCAATGGCCACATCGCCCTGTCAATCGGCGACGTGCTCAATCCGTATACGCTGCTGGGCGGTGTGGCCACCGCGAGCCTGTTCTTGTTCTACGGGGCGATATTCACTTCCTTGAAGACAGCGGACGCAATCCGTGACGACGCCCACCGCTTTGCCACCTGGCTAGCGCTTCCGGCCACGGCATTGGTTGCGGCCTTTGGGGTTTGGACACAACTTAGCTACGGCAAGCAGTGGACCTGGGCCGTACTGGGTGTGGCGGTGGTGGCCCAACTGGCGGCCGTGGTGCTGGTGTGGCGTCGTATATCCGACGGGTGGGCGTTCCTGTTCGCGGCCGTGGTCGTGACATCCGTGGTGGTGCTGCTGTTCGGCTCGCTGTACCCGAATCTGGTGCCGTCGACCATCGACAACGCATACAGCGTGACGATCTTCAACGCCTCGTCGACCCCGTACACCCTCAAGATCATGACGTGGGTGACAGCGATATTCGCTCCCTTGACGATCGTTTATCAGGCCTGGACGTATTGGGTTTTCCGGCAACGCATCTCGGCTGATCGGATACCACCGTCGATCGGTCTGACGAGGCGTCCATCCTGAGCGGTAGACAGTCCCGAGCGCCGTTAGACCCGCGCCTGTGGCGGGCCTCTGCCGCGCTGCGCCGCTATCTGGTCACCACCGTCGCCTGTGGAGTGGTGATCTCCGGTTGCGCCATCGGCTCGGCGATCGTCCTGGCCGGCATCGTCGCAAATGTCGCCACAGACCCTTCGTCGCGCTGTTTGCGCTGCTGGCTCGAGCCAATTGGGCCCCTGTCAATCCTGTTGGTGCTGTGGACCGTCCGCACGCTGACGCATTGGCTACAGGCCCGTCTGAGTCAGCGCGGAGCCAGCGCGGTGATCGCCGATCTCAGCGGTCAGGTGCTTTCCGCCGTGACCGGCAGGCAGCCTCGCGAACTGGCTACCCAGCGGGACGATGCCGCCGTGGTGGTCACCCGTGGCCTCGACGGCTTGCGGCCATACTTCACCGGGTACCTGCCGACACTACTGTTGGCGGCGATCCTGACTCCTGCCACGCTCGCCGTGATCGCTGCCTACGATCTGAATTCGACTGTGATCGTGCTCGTTACGCTGCCGCTGATCCCGATCTTCATGGTGCTGATCGGACTGGCCACGGCCGAGCGCTCGGCCACGGCGCTGGCCGCCATGACCACCCTGCAAGCGCGGTTGTTGGATCTCATCGCCGGAATCCCCACGCTGCGGGCGCTGGGCCGCGCCGCAGGCCCGGAACACCGCATCACCGAACTCGGTGCTGCGCATCGACGCTCGGCGATGGCGACGCTGCGGATTGCCTTCCTGTCGGCGCTGGTGCTCGAATTGTTGGCCACCCTCGGGGTAGCGCTGATTGCGGTCAGCATCGGATTGCGCCTGGTGTTCGGCGAAATGAGCCTCGTGGTCGGTTTGACGATCCTGCTCCTGGCACCCGACGTGTACTGGCCACTACGCCGCATCGGCGTCGAATTTCATGCCGCACAGGACGGTCGAGCCGCCGCGGACAAGGCTTTCGCGCTGATCGGCAAGCCGGACGCCGCACCGACGGGTGAATTGACCGTTGCCGCACGCGGTGCGCGGATCCGCATCGAAAACCTCGGTGTCGAGGGCCGTGACGGGCCAGCACCGCAAGGCCTGACCACGATCATTGTGCCGGGCCGGGTCACCGTGTTGACGGGACGCAACGGGGCGGGCAAAAGCACCACGCTGCAGGTGATCGCCGGGCTCACCAAGCCGTCGCAGGGCCGGGTCACGCTCGCTGGGGTCGACGTGGCCGACCTGGAACCCGCCGCCTGGTGGCGTCAGTTGTCCTGGCTGCCGCAACGACCGGTACTGATTCCCGGGACCGTGCGCGACAATCTGGCACTCTTCGGTGATCTCACCGACCTGGAAGGAGCCTGCGCCGCATCGGGTTTCGATTCGGTGCTCGCCGACCTGCCGGACGGCCTGGACACCGAGCTCGGCCGCGGGGGCGTCGGTCTGTCGCTTGGGCAGCGGCAGCGGCTCGGCCTGGCCCGGGCGCTGGGGTCCAACGCACCCGTGCTGCTTCTTGACGAGCCCACCGCGCACCTTGACGCCCACACGGAGACCCGGGTGTTGTGCGCCATCGTCGAACGTGCCCGCAGCGGTGCAACTGTCGTGGTGGTCGGCCACCGCGAGCAAGTCATGGCGATCGGTGACCAGGTAGTCGAAGTCACGGCCGGCAGCGAGGTCAGGTATGCGGAAGTCTGATTACGCTCGCCAGGCAATCGATCTGCTTCGTCCGCGGCTGCCACGCGTATTGGCCGCCATCGCGCTGGGAGTGTTGTCATTGGGCAGCGCCTTGGCGCTCGCGGGCGTTTCGGCGTGGCTCATCACCCGCGCCGCGCAGATGCCGCCCGTACTTCATCTGTCCGTCGCCGTCGTCTTGGTGCGAACATTCGCGATATCCCGCGGTGTGCTGCACTACTGCGAACGGTTGGCCACGCATGACACCGCGCTCCGCGCGGCCAGCACGGCCCGGGCGCAGATTTATCACCGACTCGCGAACGGTCCTGCGGCGATGGTGGTCCGGCTGCACAGCGGTGAACTGGTGTCCCGAGTGGGCGCTGACGTCGACGCGCTCTCGGACGTGCTGGTGCGCGCCGTGGTGCCGATCGGCGTCGCCGCAGTGCTGGCGCTGGCGGCCGTCGGCGTCGTCGGTGCCATCTCACCGGCGGCCGCCACCGTACTGGCCCTCTGCATGATCACCGCCGGAGTCATCGCACCTTGGCTTTCCGGCAAGGCCGCCGCAAAACAGGAAAAGGTTGCCAGCCAACATCATTCCGAACGCGACACGGCGGCGATGCTCGCTCTCGAGCACGCTGCCGAGCTTCGCGTCGCGGGTGTCTTGCCCGAGGTCATCGCTGAATCGCAGCGGCGGCAGCGCGACTGGGGTGATGCCCTGGATGCGGCCGCCAAGCCGGCGGCCATCGCCGAAGCCCTACCGACCGCCGCCGTCGCGGTCAGTGTGCTCGGCGCGGTGCTAGCCGGTATCACCATGGCACCCACCGTGGCCCCGACGACGCTGGCGGTCTTGATGCTGTTGCCGTTGTCGGCGTTCGAGGCGACCACCGCTTTGCCGGCGGCCACCGTCCAGTTGACACGGTCACGGATTGCGTTGCGTCGCTTGCTCGATCTTGCGCCGCCCTCGTCCCGTCCGCCGAGGCCACGAATGACGCCGCCGGCTGCGACGGGCCGGTTGGTCGCCGACGTGCACTTCGGTCACCCCGACACCCTGCCGCAGCAAGCCTCGGTCGATCTACCACCGGGGGCCCGCCTCGCCGTCACCGGTGCCAGCGGGGTTGGTAAAACGACACTGCTGATGACCTTGGCCGGATTGCTGCCGCCGATACGGGGAGAGGTCACGTTGAATGGGACCGCTCTGGCCGACTTCGACGAGACCGAGTTACACCGCACCGTAAGCTTTTTCGCAGAGGACGCACATATATTCGCCACCACCGTGCGGGACAACCTGCTGGTGGCTCGCGGCGACTGCACGGACGATGAACTCATCGAAGCGCTGGAGGCGGTCGGCCTGGGCGGCTGGTTGTCCGGATTGCCTGACGGCCTGTCGACGGTGTTGGTCGGTGGCGCGCAAGCGGTCTCGGCGGGCCAGCGTCGGCGGCTGCTGTTGGCACGGGCGGTCCTCTCCCCCGCTCGGATCGTGCTGCTGGACGAACCCACCGAGCACCTGCCCGCAACCGACGCCGACGTAGTGCTGCGCGACATATTGAAAACCCCCGGGCTCTTTGGCTCGCAGAAAACGGTTGTGGTAGCTACTCACCAGCTGCCAACGGATATCCACTGTGCAGAGCTGGCCGTCACAGGTGTCGTCGCCGCGGCATGAACTCAAGCGACAGCAACACGAACATCAGTGGGATCACCTGAGTAAGCGACACGAGGGCGTAGCGCCGCTCCGCCATGGCGTGGAACTTGCGTACGTAGCGGTACAGCGATTCCAGCGCTATCAGCGGATCCAGGAGGTGGATCAACCAGTAGGCGCAACGCCGCCGCAGCCCGCCCCGGCCAGGATCGTCGAACAAGTCGCTGAACGCGGCGAACGCCAAGGAAACCCGCTGCACTCCTGACTGTTTCGCCGCTGCGATCATGTCGACGCTCAGCCGTTCGTCAATACCGTTGGGGGCGTCCCGTCGGCGCCACGGGACATCAAGGGAGAAGTCGCTACCGCCGCCGGCGGTCGCGTAGCGATGAAAGCCCACTGCGGCGCCTGATGCGTCGCGGGCGATGATCAGCTGTGTCCCCGGGAATCGACCTTCGAGAACACCGTCCAGATTCATGCAATAGCCGCGATCGGTATGGGCGCCTTTGGCGGAGGCCCGCACCACCGCCGCCAGTTCCGCGCGCTGCCTGTCGTCGAGGTCCTGCTCGGCAACGATCTCGGTCGTGATGCCTGCGTTGTGGGTGCGCTTGACCGCCTGCCGCAGATTACGAAACTTGCGCCCTACCAACTCGAAGTCAGCGACATCGACAACGACGTCGCTCCCAATGGGTATGGGTCGCAATGATTGACCGATCACCGCAGCATCGCTCCACAACGCCACCCTGCGCTCACCGCAACCGACCACCACCATTCGCCAACCGTGCGCGTGACACGTTGCGGCGAAATCGGCAACCAACTCTGGAAATTGCGTCTGGTCACCAATCGGGTCCCCGCTGACCACCGCGAACCCCATCCGCGTCCGGTAGGCGAGCGCAGCACTGCCGTCGGAACTGAAGTGGTAGCACTTTCCGGTCTGCATCGCGAACGGAGCCAACGGATCCCCGCTGGTGGTTTTGATCAGCGCCCACACCCGCGGCAGGTCGTCCGGCCGCGGACGCGCTCGCATCGGCCACATCAGCACCAGGCCGGACCCGACAATCAGCCCATCGCCGAGCACATCGAACGACAGCATGTGGACACCGACACCAAGGGTCACGAAGACGGCCGCTGCCGCTGCGTGCGCCGCGGTAACCGGACGCCCCAGGAAGATTCCGCGAGCGATCAGCGCCACCGCGCCCAGTACTGCCAGCGACCACCCCAATCGGGCGTCGGAAAGCCAATCGTTGTGTCGATAGTCCTGGGCTAGCAGAACCGCCAGCCAACAGGCCGCGCCGAACACGGCCAGAGCACCGAGCCACCGCGCTGCGGGCGAAGCGACATGGACGACAACGCGTTCGCGCGCAATCGCACGCGGTATCAGACCAAACGGCGGCGCTTTCACACTCAGCTCCTGATGAGTGCCACTACTCACAAACGCTACGCCTGCTCAGGCAGGGTGGGGCGCCGATTCGCGCGCCCACGCGTTGCGCGGTGCCTATCGAGCCCGAGGGGGAAAATACTTCAACACGCCCTCTTGCACCACCGTGGCGATAAGCTGCCCGGCGGGATCGAAAAAGTGCCCGGTCCCCAGTCCGCGGGAATCCGCCGCCACCGGCGACGACGTCGAATACAGCACCCAGTCATCGAAATTGACCTGCCGGTGAAACCACACCGAGTGGTTGGCCGAAGCCGCGAAGATACGGTCGTAGCCCCATGACAAGCCGTGCGTGGTGATTACCGAGTCGAGCACGGTCGTATCGGAGGAATACAACATCGTCGCGGTGTGCAGGACGGGATCGTCGGGCATCGGACCTAACGCCTTGAGCCACACCCGGTTATAGGGCAACCGATCACCCTTGTCCCGCATCACCCAGGCTGGATCGTTGGTGTATCGCCATTCCACCGGCTGCAGCGCGTTGACGAAATGCGGGACAGTCTCCTCATAGCCGCGCAACAGCTCGCCAATTGTCGGGAGGTCGTGCGGTCTCGGAACCTGCGGCGGGTCGACAGCGTGTTCCAGCCCGCGGCCACCCGCCATGTAGGAGATCAGCGCCGAGGACAGCAGCACTCCGTCCTGCACCGCATCGACACGACGGTTGGCGAAGCGCCGCTCGTCGCGCAGGCTTACGACGTGGAATTCGATGTCCTTGGCGGTATCTCCGCCGTTGATGAAGTGCACCGAGAATCCGCTGGGCGGTATGTCATGGCGGAGCGTGCGACTGCTCGCAACGAAGGATTGCGCCATGAGCAATCCACCGAATGTCCGCATCGGGTTCTTGCTGGGGTGGGATCCGATGAATCGGTCGTCGGCGACCCGCTGCAGATCAAGTACCGCCAGCAGTTCCTGAAAATCCGACAACTAGACGTCGTCCTCGCCGATCCGGTGCACGTGGATCAGGTTGGTCGAACCCACCGTGCCGGGCGGTGCACCCGCGACGATGACAACCAAGTCACCGCGCTTGTAGCGACCGAGTTCGAGTAAAGACTTGTCGACCTGGCGGATCATGCCGTCGGTGGACTTCATGTGCGGGACGATGAACGTCTCGGTCCCCCAGGTCATCGCCAGCTGGCTGCGCACCTCGGGCAGATCGGTGAACGCCAGCAGCGGCAGCGGTGTGTGCAGGCGAGCGAGTCGCCGCACGGTGTCGCCGGATTGGGTGAACGCGACGAGCGCCTTTGCGTCCAACCGCTCGCCGATGTCGCGAGCGGCGTAGGAGATCACGCCCCGCTTGGTGCGCGGCACGTGCGTCAAGGGCGGTGCGGCCGTGGAATTTTCCTCGACCGCGCACACGATGCGCGACATCGTCTGCACGGCCAACAACGGGTACTTGCCTACCGAGGTTTCGCCGGACAGCATCAGCGCGTCGGCGCCGTCGAGCACCGCGTTGGCGACATCAGAGGCTTCGGCCCGCGTCGGCCTCGAGTTCTCGATCATCGAGTCGAGCATCTGGGTAGCCACGATGACCGGCTTGGCGTTCTCCCGGGCCATCTGGATGGCGCGCTTCTGCACCAAGGGCACTTCTTCGAGCGGAAGTTCGACGCCCAGATCACCGCGCGCCACCATGACGGCATCGAACGCCAGCACGATGGCCTCGAGGTTGTCGATCGCTTCGGGCTTCTCCAGTTTGGCGATCACCGGTACCCGCCGCCCGACCCGGTCCATGACCTCGTGGACGAGTTCGACGTCGGATGGCGAGCGCACGAACGACAGCGCCACCATGTCGACACCAAGCTCCAGCGCAAAAGTCAGGTCCTCGACGTCCTTTTCCGACAAGGCGGGTGCGGACACGTTCATCCCCGGCAGCGAGATGCCCTTGTTGTTGCTGACTGGACCGCCTTCGGTGACCTTGCAGACGACGTCGTTGCCGTCGACTTGCTCGACCTGCAACCCGATCTTGCCGTCGTCGACCAGGACTCGGTCACCGGGCGTCGCGTCCTGCGCCAGCCTCTTGTAGGTGGTGGACACCCGGTCGTGGGTGCCTTCGCAGTCGTCGACGGTGATCCGGACAGTTTCGCCGTCGGCCCAGTAGGTCGACCCGGTGGCGAAGCGTCCCAGCCTGATCTTCGGCCCCTGCAGGTCGCAGAGAACGCCGACAGCGCGGCCGGTGGCATCCGAAGCCGCCCGCACCCGCTTATAGGCAGCTTCGTGGTCGCTGTAGTCGCCGTGGCTGAAGTTCATGCGGGCGACATCCATGCCCGCTTCGACGAGCGCCTTGACCAAGTCATCGTTTTGGGTGGCCGGGCCCAGGGTGCAGACGATCTTCCCGCGTCTAGTCACGACGACAACCATAGTCGCGCTCGGCCCCGTCTGGGTGTCCCGAGGTGTGACGCGTGCAACTTGACAGGGAACCGGTCGCCCTTGCGCGCGCGACTACGGGCCTAGACCTGGGGCGTACGCCATCAGAAAGCATTGCCACGCAAGGCTATTCGTGTCCGGAAAACTACCAGCCCAAACTGATCAGACGATCGGCTGCGCTGCTGGCGTACACCCGCGGCGGCGGCTCTTGAGCCGGCGGGGGTGAATCGTCGAATCTTGATGTCGCGGTGGGTGTCGTCGGCAACGGTCCCCCACCAGGCATGTAGCGCTCGAAGAGCGACGTCGCGATGGCCGCGACCTCGTCGTCGAGAGGGTACATATGCCGATACTGCAGGACCTGCTTCCCGATCAGACCGAGCCGCTCGGTGAAGGATGGAACGCGGCCAGGATCGAGCAGGGGCTTGTTGAAAGGAACGCGGTCGCCGCGCTGATATTCAAATGCGGCACTGATCCGTGGGCTGGTGCCCAACCGGCTGGCCCGTCCACCCCAGTGCAGGACCGCCTGATTCCAAGCGAGCATGCTGCCTGCGGTGGCCGGCAACGCCCGGATGTTCTGCGGGTTTGCGACGGCGGTGTTGCTCGGGCCGTCCCAACGACGCATCTGAAAACGCTCGTCGAGGTGCGCAGGCAGCACGTACATGCAGCCGTTGAGCGGCGTCGCGTCAGTGAACGGGAGCCAGACCGTGAGCGAATGGGGCGAGTTGTCCGGCTCGAGCGTAGGCACGGTGCGGTCGCGGTGCGGACCCCAGCCCGCTGACATGTCGTTGGGGTAGAGGTGCCAGACCCAGAAGTCGGGCAGGGCGCGGTACTCCTCACCCAGGACCGTCGAAAGGAAATTGCCAAGACCTTGGAAGGTCAGCCACAACTCGTCATAAACGAACGCGAAGGCCAGCGGTATCTTTCGCTCGGCCAGCGTGGCGATAGCGCTACGGAGCGGAATGATCGTCGACTCCGAAAAGACACCGGGCACCTGGACGTAGCCCTCACGGTTCAGGTCGGAGATCAGTGCTTTGGGGTCGCCAAGTCCTGCGAAGGCAGGCATCCCGTCGCCCTCGATCGACATCCAAGGACACAATTCGCGCCAGAACTTACGAAGCTCTGCATCCTGCGCTGACAACGACGTAACCACGAATAGTGATGATAGTGCAGCAAAGAGCGACGGTGACCCCATTACGGTCGGCGAAAGCGGGGCCGAGGCTACGTCCTCAGCCGCTCAGCACCGTCGGGACCAGTGGGAAGCCGGGGAGGTTCCGCACCACCATCCAAGCGCCCGAGACCACCACCACGGTGATCGTCGCGGGCAGCCATAGCGAGGTTTGTCCGCGGTGGCGGCGCACCAGGAACCACACCGCAGCTAGCGGCATGGCAATGAGCAAGAAGGCGTTGTCGTTGAAGGCGGCCACCAGGTCACCATGCAACAGATCGTGAACCATCCGGAGGCCACCGCAGGCCATGCAGTCCCAGCCGGTGAGAACCTTGAACGGGCACAGCGGGTAGACCGACCTGGCGTTGTGCGGGTCAGCGAGTCCGATGTAGACGAGGGCAGGGATGAGCAGCAACGCAGATCCCGCGGCTCCGTACCAACGGAGACGACGCTGGGACTGACCAGCTTCGGCTGGTCGGGAAAGCCGATCAGGTTCCATCGCGCAACGGGCGACCGTAGGGGTCGCTGACATTGTCGGTGAGGATCAGCAGGGCGTCGATAATGCCCCACACGACGGCGACTATCCCACAGGTGAATATGCCCACCAGCAGCTGCGCGACTCCGAGGCCGGTGTGCCCGATGTAGATGCGCCCCAGACCGACAATCCCCACCAGCCCCAGCAGCTGCAACAGGCCGCCGACCAACTTCGATTTGTCTGAATACGGTTGCCCGCTGATCGGATGCCGGCCGTAGGGGGCCGCGGGGTCGAAGTTAGCGCCAGGCATCCCACCCTGCGGATACCACGGCGAGCCACCGGGCGAGCCAGGATTCCCGTCGTCGCCAGGCCACTGCTGGTAAGTCACCGTTTCAGCATGCCAGACACGCGACCGCCGTGCCTGATGGTTTTACCGCCACGGTGAGGGGCTATCCGCCCGACCGCTGCCGCCGACTCCGAAATCGCGCCCGCCATCCCTTCCGGGCAGGCTCGCTGCTTTCCGGGGCACTTTCACCAGCACTTTCCGGGCCACTTTCGCCAGCACTTTCCGGGGCGCTTTCCTCAGCGCTGGGAGTTGCGGCCGGCTCAGCGGGGGCGTCCGGCGCGACGTCGGTCGGTGTCTCGGTCTCGGGCTGGTCTCCCTCTTCGTCTGCCGGGCCGGCTTCGGCGCCGTCAGACTCGTCGGGCTCCTCGGCCTGCGCTTCCTCAGCCTCAGCAAGTTCGGGCGCCGCCACTTCCGGCGCGACCTCACCTTCGGCTTCGGGCGCATCTGCTGCGGCCTCGTCGGCGCTTTCGGCATCTGCCTCAACGTCCGATTCGTCGGGTCCGTGGCTGGCTTCGAGTTCGACGGCTTCGTCCTCGGCAGCTGATTCCTCGGCCTCTTCGGGTTCCTCGGCTTCCTCGGGTTCCTCGGCTTCCTCGGATGCCACCAGCGCCTCAGGCTCGGCGGCGGCGACTTCCGGCGCGAGCTCTTCACCGCTCTCTGTCACGGCTTCCTCAACCGGGGCCTCGGCGACGTCGCTTGGCTCCTCGTCCACCGGTTCGGGCTCTGTAACGCTCGATACGTCGTCGGACTGATCCTCGGCGTCGGCCTCCGCGGTCTCGGTTTCCGCAACCTCGGCCTGCGCTGTCGCGGCCTCGTCACCTTCGGCGGCCGCGGCGTCCTCGGCGACCGGTTCCTCGGCGAGCTCGGCCTGCTCAGCGTCGGCCTCGGCAGCCTCGGCTTCTTCGGCGACGGCTTCGGACTCTTCGGCTTCGGCCTCGTCACCCTCGGCAGCAGCCAATTCGGCAACCTCGGCTTCTTCGGCCTCGTCACCCTCGGCAACCTCAGCCTCTTCGGCGACGGCTTCGGACTCTTCGGCTTCGGCCTCGTCACCCTCGGCAGCAGCCAATTCGGCAACCTCAGCCTCTTCGGCGACGGCTTCGGACTCTTCGGCTTCGGCCTCGTCACCCTCGGCAGCAGCCAATTCGGCAACCTCAGCCTCTTCGGCGACGGCTTCGGACTCTTCGGCTTCGGCCTCGTCACCCTCGGCAGCAGCCAATTCGGCAACCTCAGCCTCTTCGGCGACGGCTTCGGACTCTTCGGCTTCGGCCTCGTCACCCCCGGCAGCAGCCTGCACGGTGTCCGCCGAATCCGAATCGCCGACCTCTCCACCAGCGATGGGCGCGGCAACGGTCTTTGCCGAGGCCGCAGCGACGGTCGCGGCCTCAGGGGCAGGTTCTCTCTCGGGTTCGGGTTCTTTACCCTCCGCGCCAGCGCCAGCCGACGCAAGTGCTGGCTCCTTAGGTGCGTTCGACGCCAACAGCACATACACCACCGCGCCGATGAACACGAAAGTCGATGTAAAGGAATTGATCCGGATGCCGGCAATGTGAGTCGCGGTGTCGTCACGCAACAACTCGACGCAGAACCTGCCGACGCAGTAGAACGCGACGTATAGCCCGAACAGACGCCCATTACGGATCGTGTAGCGACGGTCCAGGTAGATCAACGCGGCGAATACCAGCAGGTTCCAAAGCAATTCGTAGAGGAACGTGGGCTGCACGATGTAGGCCACCTGACCGGTGGAGACGCCGTCAAGCGAATGGACGTCGATGAAACCGTCGGGGTCGCGGCGGTAGTAGATCTCCAGACCCCACGGCAGCGTCGTTTCCCGCCCGTACAGCTCCTGGTTGAAATAGTTGCCCAGGCGGCCGATCGCCTGTGCCAGAACGACGCCGGGCGCCGCGGCATCCAAGAAGGTTGGGAACGAGATTCCGCGCCGCCGACAGCCGATCCACGCGCCGACGGCACCGAGAGCGATCGCCCCCCAGATGCCCAACCCGCCGTCCCAGATGCGCAACGCCGCGCTCAGGCCGGCGCCATTCTTACCGAAATAGGTCGGAAAATCGGTCGCCAGGTGGTAGAGCCTGCCGCCGACCAAGCCGAACGGCACCATCCACAGTGCGATGTCGTAGACGACCCCGCGTTCCCCGCCACGGGCCGCAAACCGCCGGTCGCTGATCAGCAGCGCAACGACGATGCCGGTGATGATGAAAAACGCGTAGGCCCGGATCGGTATTGGCCCCAGGTGCCAGACCCCTTGCGGTGGACTGGGAATGTAAGCGAGCAGGGTCGTGGTCATGACGACCCCCTCTGGCGCACGCCGGCCGCCAGTTCCTCGGTCAGTGCGCGCAAGCTCGGTAATCCTTCGCCCAACGCCGACACCAACGCCGACCCGACGATGACTCCGTCGGCATATCCGCCGATCTGAGCCGCCTGCTCGCGCGACCGCACACCCAAACCCACGCCCACCGGAATGTCAGACACAGCCTTGACCCTCCCCACAAGTTCGGGCGCGGCATGGGATACCGCGTCGCGCGCCCCGGTGACGCCCATTGTCGACGCCGCGTAGACGAATCCGCGGGATGCTTCGACGGTCTTCGCCAATCGTTCGGGCGTCGACGACGGCGCCACCAGGAAGATGCGATCCAATCGGTGTTCGTCGGATGCCTCGAACCACTCTTGCGCCTCGTCTGGAATCAGATCGGGAGTGATCATGCCGTGTCCACCGGCCGACGCCAGGTCGCGCGCGAACGAACCGACCCCGTAGCGCAGCACCGGATTCCAATACGTCATCACCACCGCGCGCCCACCGGCCCGACTGATCGCCTCGACCGCGGCCAACGTGTCCCGCACTCGCACTCCCCCACGCAGCGCGGTCTCGGTTGCCCGTTGGATGGTCGGACCGTCCATCCCCGGATCGGAATAGGGGACACCGACTTCGACTATGTCGCAACCGGACTCGACCAATGCGGTCATGGCCGTCACCGAGGTCGGCACATCGGGGTAGCCAGTGGGCAGGTAACCGATAAGCGCCGCTCGGTTATTCGCCCGGCAGGAGTCGAAAAGTGGTGCCAGCCGGCTGATTTCGCCTTGCTCCACGGTCATGAGCTGCTCGGGTCCGAACTCCCCGCCTGCCCAGCCGGGGGAAGCAGGCCGAACCATTTCGCGGCCGTCTCTACATCCTTGTCGCCACGACCCGACAGATTCACCACAATGACCGCGCCCCTTCCCAATTCAACGCCCAGTTTCAGGGCGCCCGCCACCGCATGCGCGGATTCGATGGCTGGGATGATGCCTTCCATCCGGGACAACAGGCCGAAGGCTTCCATCGCCTCGGAGTCCGTGATCGGCTGGTAGTCAACACGTCCGGTCTCCTTGAGCCACGCATGCTCGGGACCTACCCCGGGATAATCGAGACCCGCCGAGATCGAATGCGACTCGATCGTTTGGCCGTCGTCGTCCTGCAACAGATACGAGAACGACCCCTGGAACGCGCCGGGCGACCCGCCCGCGAAGGTTGCCGCATGCCGCCCGGTCTCGACACCGTCACCGGCTGCCTCGTAGCCGACCAACCGCACGCCAGGGTCGTCGAGAAACGCGTGAAAGATCCCGATGGCGTTGGACCCGCCCCCGACGCACGCCACCACGGCGTCGGGCAACCGGCCCGCCTGTTCCTGGATCTGCACGCGCGTTTCCAAACCGATAATCCGCTGAAAATCGCGGACCATCGTCGGGAAGGGATGCGGTCCGGCGGCGGTGCCGAAGCAGTAGTACGTGTTGTCGGCGTTGGTGACCCAGTCGCGGAAAGCCTCGTTGATCGCGTCTTTGAGTGTCTTCGAGCCGGTCTCCACCGAGACGACCTCGGCCCCCAGTAAGCGCATCCGCGCCACGTTCAGTGCCTGGCGGGCGGTGTCGACCGCTCCCATGTAGATGACGCACTCCAGGCCGAGTAGCGCACACGCTGTCGCGGTGGCCACCCCGTGCTGGCCGGCACCCGTCTCCGCGATCACCCGGGTCTTGCCCATCCGGCGAGCCAGCAAGGCCTGACCGAGGACGTTGTTGATCTTGTGAGAACCGGTGTGATTCAGATCTTCTCGCTTCAAGAAGATGCGGGCCGACCCGGCGTGCTCGCCAAGCCGCGTGGTCTCGTAAAGCGGCGAAGGCCTTCCGGCGTAATGGGTCTGCAGCTTGTCCAGCGTGTCGAGGAAGTCTTGGTTGACGCGTTCCTTCTCGTAGGCAACCGTGACTTCTTCGATCACCGCCATCAACGCTTCGGGGACATAGCGCCCGCCCCAACGACCAGTGCCCCCGAAATGGCCGCCGGCATCGGGGTCGTGGCTGGTCCGTTCGGCAATCGCCGCACTCATGCGCGGCAGGTCCGGGCGGGATAGATCAGCCATTACTGCGGCTCAACGCGCACAGCTCATCAACGCCTAGCGAGCCGGCTTTGGACAGGACGGATGGGTGCCTGCGGTGACGAGATCGGCAACCGCTGCACGCGGGTCGCCGCTCTTGACCAATCCCTCACCCACGAGCACGGCATCGGCGCCGGCACCCGCATAGGCCAAGAGATCACCCGTGCCGCGCACGCCGGATTCCGCGATCCGGATCACCTCGCTGGGCAACCCGGGCGCGATCCGCGCGAAGCAATCCCGGTCGACATCAAGCGTGGTGAGGTCGCGGGCATTGACACCGATCACCTTTGCCCCGGCCTTCAGCGCGCGATCCGCCTCTTGCTCGGTGTGCACCTCCACGAGCGCGGTCATTCCCAGCGACTCGGTTCGGTCCAGCATCGACACCAACGCGGACTGGTCCAACGCGGCGACGATGAGCAACAGCATGTCGGCACCGTGCGCACGCGCCTCGTGGATCTGATACGGCTGCACCACAAAGTCTTTGCGCAAGACCGGAATTGAGACCGCGGCCCGCACCGCGTCAAGGTCATCGAGCGAGCCGTGGAACCGACGCTCCTCAGTGAGCACGCTGATGATCCGCGCGCCGCCTTCCTCGTAAGCCCGGGCGAGCTTGGCCGGGTCGGCGATGGGCGCCAACGGACCTTTGGACGGGCTGGCCCGCTTCACCTCGGCGATGACCCCAATGCCCGGCTCGCGCAGTGCGGCCATGACATCCAGGGGCGGCGGTGCCGCGGCTGCCCTGGCCTTGATCTCCGACAAGCTCACTAAGGCTTCGCGCGCGGCAACGTCGGCTCGGACTCCCTCGAGGATGGAGTCAAGCACGTTGGCCGGACTCATGCCTGCTGTTTCCCTTCCGACGCATTGCAGTCGATTTCGACGACGTTCATGAGGGTAGCGACTGTCAACGTGCTGTCCGTCACCGACCCTCGGTGTCCGACCCGTGCGGCCGATCGGTAGGGTCGCGTCCCTCGTCAAGAGCATCCCAGATCATCCGTTCGGACATGTCGGAAACGGACTTTGAAGTCTCGGCGTCAGTCTCGGTCGGCGACTCCTGTGACCGGCGCACGGCTGGCGCGGCGTACTTCGCGCTGCCCGCGTCGGCCGCCGAACGCATCAGCAGGACAGCGGCGACCAAGGTGCACACCGCGGCCAGGACGGCCACCACCGCGCCCGCGTAATGGCGCCCACTTCCGACCAGCGTCACCACCGAGACGTGGGCCAACTCCGCTCCGCGCGGTGCGACGTCCGGGATCACCCACAGACTGATGCCCAGATAGCCGACCACAAAGCTCACGGCGGCGAGCAGGCACGCCAACACTCGCAGGGGCCAGCCCCGCACGGCGAGCGCGGCCACCGCCGCAGCCAGCATCAATATCGCCAACGGCAGCAAGGCCGTGGACCACGTCGCCCCCGACAACGTCACTTCCTTGGGCGGACCCAACTCGTCGAACGTCCGGATGACGACCCACGGCAACCGGGACGCCGTCCACAGCGCCGCCGCAGCGACGACCAGCAGCACTTGGGCGATGCCGATCCTGAGCCTGGCCCGGCGCTCGGGCCGGACGGCTTCGGCGTCAGGAGCCACTGGAGCCAACGCCTGGAGGGGACAACGTCTCGGCGGCCGCGACGGCGTTGAGCACGGCCCGTGCCTTGTTCCGGGCCTCGTTGTACTCGTAGGGCCCATTCGAGTCGGCTACGACGCCACCACCGGCCTGAACGTAGGCGGTGCCGGCACGCATCAGCGCGGTGCGGATGGCGATCGCGAAATCGGCGTTGCCGGCGAAGTCGAGGTAGCCGACCACGCCGCCGTACAGACCGCGACGGGTCTTCTCGACCTCCTCGATGAGCTCCATCGCCCGCACCTTCGGCGCGCCCGACAACGTGCCGGCCGGGAAGCACGCGGTCACCGCATCCAACGCGGTGCGACCCTCGTCGAGCAGTCCGGTCACGGTGGACACCAGGTGCATCACGTGGCTGTAGCGCTCGATGTGGCTGTAGTCCTCGACGCGGACGGTGCCCGGCGTGCAGACCCGACCGAGGTCGTTGCGGCCGAGATCGACCAGCATCAGGTGCTCGGCCAATTCCTTTTCGTCGGACAGCAAATCCTTTTCCAGCAGCTGATCTTCTTCTTCTGTCGCACCGCGCCACCGCGTTCCGGCGATCGGGTGCGTGGTCGCGCGGCCGTCGTGGACGGTGACCAGCGCCTCCGGGCTCGACCCGACGATCGAAAAGTCGGTTGTGCCTTCACTATTCGGGATGTGCAGCAAATACATGTAAGGGCTCGGGTTGGTGACCCGCAGGATTCGATACACGTCGATCGGGTCGACATCGGTGTCCATCTCGAAGCGCTGCGAGGGCACCACTTGGAAGGCTTCCCCGGCCGCGATCTGTTCCACCAGGTAGTCGACGATCTTGCCGTATTCCTCGACGGTCCGCTGTGCCCGATGTTGCGGTTCGGGCTTGCTGAAGGTGGCGACCGTTGACGGGAGCGGCTGCTCCAGGGCGGCGGTCATGACGTCCAACCGCGCGACTGCGTCGTCGTACGCCCAGTCGACCCGCTCGTCGGTGCCGTTCCAGTTCACGGCGTTGGCGATCAGCGTGATGGTGCCTTCGTGGTGGTCTACGGCCGCGACGTCGGTGGCGAGCAGCAACAGCATGTCCGGCAACCCGAGGTCGTCGACGGCCAGTTCGGGCAGACGCTCGAGCCGTCGGACCATGTCGTAGGCGAAGAAGCCGACCATTCCGCCGGACAGTGGCGGCAGCCCCGGGATGGGGGCGGTCGCCAATACTTCCAAGGTTGCCCGGAGTGCGTGCAGCGGGTCTCCGCCGGCGGGGGCGTCCTTGGGTACGGCGCCCAGCCATACCGCTTCGCCGTCCCGCACCGTCAACGCTGTCGGCGCGCCTGCGCCGATGAACGACCATCGGGACCACGACCGGCCGTTTTCCGCCGATTCGAGCAAGAAAGTTCCCGGCCGGTTGGCGGCGAGCTTGCGGTAGGCCGACAGGGGGGTCTCGCTGTCGGCCAGAACCTTGCGTGTCACCGGCACCACCCGGTGTTCGGCCGCCAGCGCACGGAAATCTTCCCGTGTGGTGGTTGCTGCGAGGTTGAGGTGCACTGAACCATCCAACCAGACACGCCTTTCCAGGGTGCCCGGCGTAGCGTGACGACCATGAAAAAAGGTGACACTGCGCCCGACTTCGAGCTTCCCGACCAGACGGGTACGCCGCGCAAGCTCAGCTCGCTGCTTTCCGACGGACCCGTCGTGTTGTTCTTCTACCCGGCAGCGATGACACCGGGTTGCACCAAAGAGGCATGTCACTTTCGCGACCTAGGTCAGGAATTCGGGGCGGTCGGCGCCAGTCGGGTCGGCATCAGCACCGATCCGGTACAGAAGCAAGCCAAGTTCGCCGACAAGGAGGGGTTCGACTACCCATTGCTTTCTGACGCCGACGGCCAAGTCGCCACACAGTTCGGGGTCAAGCGCGGGTTGCTAGGCAAGTTGCTGCCGGTCAAGCGGACGACCTTTGTCATCGACACCGACCGCACGGTGCTCGACGTGATCTCCAGCGAATTGAGCATGGACACCCACGCCGACAAGGCATTGGCGACGCTGCGCACCCGGTAATACGTTGGGCCGCAACGATCCCAGCGGGTGAAGCGGGCGGGCCGTGCGGCGTCTCTAGCGACCGTCGTGCGAGCCTCAGCCGGACGAAACAAGCCGATTCACAACCGATTACGCCGACGCACCCGAGTCGTTGCCGGCAGTTCGCAGCCAAGAGATTGCACCGAGTAAGAGAGGCCGCACAGGGCTCACGTTGAGGCTGTGCGCCCAATAGGTCGTGTTAGGTCGTTGCTCAGCCAAAGCGTCAGTAGCATGCTCACATGCCAACAAATGCTGGCGACAGCGGGAGCTTGCAAGAAGGCGAGCTGTTCGCCGGCTACACCATCGTGCGCCGGCTCGGGGCCGGCGGCATGGGCCAGGTGTACTTGGCGAAACATCCCCGGCTTCCCAGGCACGATGCGCTCAAGATCTTGTCCGCGGAATACACCGCGGACGTCGAGTATCGGCGACGGTTTGATCGGGAGTGCGACCTCGCCGCCAGCTTGTACAACCAGCACATCGTCGGCATTCACGACCGCGGCGAATTCAACGGACAGCTGTGGCTGTCGATGGACTACGTGGAGGGAACCGACGCAGCCCATCTGCTGAACGAGAAGTATCCGATGGGGATGCCGCACGCTGAGGTGGTCGAGATCATTTCGGCCGTCGCCGAGGCGCTCGATTACGCCCATTCCCGTGGCTTGCTCCATCGCGACGTCAAACCCGCCAACATTCTGCTGGGCGAGGCCAAACCGCGGCGCCGGATCCTGCTCGCCGATTTCGGTATCGCGCGCGAGGCGGGCGAGATCAGCGGCCTGACTGTCACCAACGTGCTGATGGGCACCACCGCGTACTGCTCGCCCGAGCAATTGCGGGGGGCGCACCTGGACGGGCGCGCCGACCAGTACGGGCTTGGATGCACGGCCTATCACCTGCTGACCGGTACGGCGCCGTTCCATCACACCAACCCGGCCGTGGTGATCTCGCAGCATCTGTCCGGGCAACCGCCACTGCTCAGTCAGCGGCGACCCGACCTGGCTCCACTCGATCCGGTTATCGCCAAGGTGCTGGCCAAGAACCCCGAAGAGCGCTTTGCCACGTGCTCGGATTTCGCCGCTGCACTCGCCGGCCAGCCGGCCAGCACGGTGCAAACCCCGGTGGCCCAGGCTCCTGGGCTGCCACCCCCGCCGCCATTGCATCCGCACCAGACACCGCACACCGGGCGCCGAATTGGACAGGGGACCCTGATCGCGGCGCTCTTCGCCGTGGCGCTCGTCGTGCTGGCCCTTGTTCTCGGCCTCCAGTTACTCAGCGAGAAGTCAAACCCACCGCGCGCCAGCGCCCCAGTTCCCTCGAAGACCGCGGCGCAGACGCCCAGTACATCTACGGCGGCCGCGCCGCTGGTGGTGGCCAGCATCCTGACCGACTCCGCGGATGTGCTGAGGCCGGTCGACGAGGACGTCGTGATGGGTCGGCTGACCGAGTTGCTGCAAGATCGCGGCATTCGACTGTATGTGGTGTACGTCAAAACTTTTGACGGTGAGCCGCCGGTCAGCTTTGCCAAGAAACTCATCTACAACAACCGTCTTGACGAGGCCGCAGCGATACTGGTGATCGCAACGGACGACCGGGAATTCGCCTTCCTGGTGCCGCGATCCATCGCCGAGACCCGCAACATCAACGTCGAAGAGATCTATCGCGATCACATTGCGCCCGCTGTTCGGCAGAAGCGCTGGCGCGACGCCGCCCTCGAGGCCGTGCACGGTCTGGACGTCGGCCAGCGCCGGGGGCCCAACTAGCTCCTTGGCTGTCCTCGCCGTCGGCGGCCTACTGGCGGTCGTCGACCTCCCGCGTCGTCGACTGTGTGGCCCACGCACCCACTCCCGGCGTCATGGGGCCAAGAGCCCCACGTTCGGCGCAAGCGGCCTAGTCCTTGGCCTCGGCGCCGTCGCCGACCGTGTGGCCCACGCACCCGCCCCCGGCGTCGCGGGGCAAAGGCCACACAGTCGGCGCAAGCTGAAGCGTCGGCGCGAGTTGAAGCATCGCTGGCGGGCTAGTCCTCGGGGCCCAGCAGCACCGCGGCGTCGAAGCAGCTGTGATCACCGGTGTGACAGGCTCCCCCGACCTGGTCGACGGTCAACAGCACCGTGTCACCGTCGCAGTCCAGCCGTACCGAGTGGACGTGCTGGGTGTGGCCCGAAGTCGCACCCTTGATCCACTGTTCACCGCGTGAGCGCGAAAAGTAGGTCGCTTCACGGGTTTCCAGGGTGCGGGCCAACGCGTCATCGTCCATCCAGGCGACCATCAGCACGTCGCCGCTGCCACGCTCCTGCACCACGGCCGTGATCAATCCGTCCGAGTTGCGCTTCAACCGCTCGGCGATCTTCGGATCCAGCGTCATCGGACGGTGATCCCCTGTTCGGCCATGGCTGCTTTGACTTCCCCGATGGTCAACTCCCTGAAGTGAAAGACACTGGCCGCCAACACCGCGTCGGCTCCCGCGGCCACCGCGGGCGCGAAGTGTTCCACCCTGCCGGCGCCGCCGCTGGCGATGACCGGAACCGTGACCGCCGCCCGGACCGCACGCAGCATCGCCAGGTCGAAGCCGGCTTTGGTGCCGTCGGCGTCCATCGAGTTGAGCAGGATCTCCCCCACCCCGAGCTCGGCGCCGCGCTCCGCCCACTCCACCGCGTCGATGCCGGTGCCACGGCGACCACCGTGGGTGGTGACTTCCCAGCCCGAAGGCATCGGGGGCGAGTCGGCGGGGACCGTGCGCGCGTCAACCGACAGCACGATGCACTGCGAGCCGAACTGGTTAGCCATCTCCGCCAGCAGCTCAGGACGTGCGATGGCGGCGGTGTTGACCGAGACCTTGTCGGCACCCGCGCGCAGCAGGGTGTCGACATCGGCCACGGTGCGCACCCCGCCGCCGACGGTCAACGGGATGAAGACCTGTTCGGCGGTTCGCCGCACCACCTCCAGCATGGTGGATCTGCCTGAGGAGGACGCGGTGACATCGAGGAAGGTGAGCTCGTCAGCACCCTCGGCGTCGTAGGCGGCAGCGAGTTCCACCGGATCGCCCGCGTCACGCAGATTCTCGAAGTTGACTCCCTTGACCACTCGTCCGGCGTCGACATCAAGACACGGGATCACCCGTACCGCAAGGCCTTTCACACCCTGACCGTCGTACATTTCAGTAATCCTCCGGGTCGCCCGTGCTGCGCAAGATCTCGAGCATCTCGCCATGCACGCCGGGAGCTGCGGCCAGAGCGGACCGGGACGCCGGCGTCCACGGGTCGCCCGCAAAGTTGGTGACGATGCCGCCCGCGGCCCGCACCAGCGCCACGCCGGCGGCGTGGTCCCACACGTTGCTGCCGAAACTTATCGCACCGCCGAGAATCCCGTCGGCGACATAGGCGAGGTCGATACCAGTGGAACCGTGCATACGCAGCCGTGAGGACACCCGGCTCAAGTTCTCCAGCAACCGTACTCGATATTGGCCTGGAAACCGCCCACGCGAGTCCGCGCTGAATGATCCGGCGGCGACCAGAGTGTCGGAGAGCTTGCAAGGGGTCAGTTGTGGTTGCGCCACACCGTTTTTCATCAGAGGGCCGCCCGTTACGGCCGTGTAGCGGTCATTCATGAACGGCAGCCAGGTCAGTCCGGCTACCGGCTCACCGTGATGAAGCAGGCCGAGCAGTATCGAGGCCATTGGCGACCCGGACGCGTAGTTGAACGTGCCGTCGACGGGATCCAGCACCCACACCCATGGTGAGTCGACATCCGGGCCACCGAATTCTTCGCCGTGCACCCCGATTCCGGTTGCCGACTCCAGCGCCGCCACCACCTGTCGTTCGATCGCGAGGTCGACCTCGGTGGCAAAGTCGTCGCCCTTCTTGCGGACCGCCGAATCCGCGCGATGTCCCTCGAGAAACAGCGTCACCGCGGCATCGAGGACCGCTGACGCCTCGGACACCAGCGCGTCCAGGTCGGCTGCGCTCAACTCCATGCGGGCCTACTCTCGTACCGCGTCGAGCGCCTCGGGCAGCGTGAACCGCCCAGCGTAGAGGGCCTTGCCGACGATGGCGCCTTCGACGCCTCGATCGGTGAGCGTGGCAATGGCGCGGAGGTCGTCCAGGCTCGACACGCCACCTGATGCGATCACCGGCGCCTCGGTACGTTCGGCGACCCCGGCCAGCAGTTCGAGATTCGGCCCGCCCAGCGTGCCGTCCTTCGTGACGTCGGTGACGACGAACCGCGAACACCCTTCGCTGTCAAGGCGTTCCAAAACCTGCCAAAGGTCGCCGCCGTCGGTTTCCCAACCGCGTCCGCGCAACCGATGCGCCCCGTCGACGATCTGCACGTCCAACCCGACGGCAACTTTGTCACCGTGTTCGCTGATCACTCGAGCACACCATTGCGGATTCTCCAGCGCCGCCGTGCCCAGATTGACCCGCGCGCAACCGGTAGCCAGCGCCGCGGCCAGCGAGTCGTCGTCACGGATGCCGCCGGACAACTCGACCTGCACGTCGAGTTGTCCCACGACCTCGGCGAGCAGCTCCCGGTTGGACCCGCGGCCGAACGCGGCGTCGAGGTCGACCAAGTGAATCCACTCGGCCCCGTCGCGCTGCCAAGTCAGCGCGGCGTCTAGCGCCGAACCGTATTCGGTTTCACTGCCGGCTTTTCCCTGCACCAGTCGCACAGCACGACCCTCGACGACGTCGACTGCGGGCAACAAAATCAGTGGCATCTTTATAGTCCCTCGACCCAGTTGTTCAACAGCGCAGCGCCGGCGTCCCCACTCTTTTCCGGGTGAAACTGGGTGGCGGCCAACGGTCCATCTTCCACTGCGGCCAAGAACTGTACCTCGTGGGTAGCCCACGTCAGCAGCGCTTCGGGCCGCCCCTCCCATTGCTGAGCGGCGTACGAGTGCACGAAATAGAAGCGGGTGTCGGCGTCCAGGCCCTTGAACAGGGTGCTGCCCAGGGGCGCGTCCACCACGTTCCAGCCCATGTGCGGGATCACCGGGGCGTCCAGGCGGGTGACTGCGCCCGGCCACTGTCCGCAGCCCTGCGTTTCGACGCCGAATTCGACCCCACGCTCGAACAAGATCTGCATTCCGACGCAGACGCCCAACACCGGACGTCCGGCCGCAACCCGCTCGGCGATGATCCGGTCACCGCCGATCTTGCGCAGGCCCACCATGCAGGCCTCGAACGCGCCGACGCCCGGCACCACCAAACCGTCCGCGGCCAACGCGGCCCCCGCGTCGGAGGTCACCTCCACCGAGGCGCCCGTGCGTTGCAAGGCTCGTTGGGCGGACCGCAAGTTACCCGATCCGTAGTCGAGGACTACGACTGATTTGGCCGTCACAGAACACCTTTGGTCGACGGCACGCCTGAGACGCGCGGGTCGGGTTCGACAGCCTGCCGCAATGCGCGGGCGACGGCCTTGTACTGCGCTTCGGTGATGTGATGCGGATCGCGACCGTACAGGACCCGAACGTGCAGTGCGATACGGGCATTCATCGCCAGCGACTCGAAGACGTGCCGGTTGATGACGGTGTGGTACGGCACCGAGTTGCCGGCGATGGTGGTGTGCTGCAGATGATCCGGCTCGCCGGTGTGCACGCAGTATGGGCGCCCGGACACGTCGACGGCGGCATGGGCCAGCGTCTCGTCCATCGGTATGAAGGCGTCGCCGAACCGCCGGATTCCCTTCTTGTCGCCGAGGGCCTGATCCAAGGCCTGCCCCAGCGCGATCGCGGTGTCCTCGACGGTGTGATGCGCCTCGATCTCCACATCACCCTTGGTCCGGACCATCAGGTCGAAACTGGCGTGACTGCCCAACGCGGTCAGCATGTGGTCGTAGAACGGCACTCCGGTGTCCACGCTCACCTGGCCGGTGCCGTCAAGGTCGAGTTCGATGACGATGTCGGATTCGCGCGTGCGGCGTTCGATGCGCGCACGGCGGGTGGCTCTTGCTATCTCGGTCGCGGTCACGATGCTCCTACAGGGCTGGGAGGTGTGGAGGCCAGATCGGTAGCAGCGATCTGAGCGCTAGCCTTCAGGAACGCATCGTTCTCTTCGGCCAATCCGATGGTGGTACGCAGATAGCCGGGAATCCCGACGTCGCGGATCAGGACATCACGGTCCAGGTAGTGCTGCCAGGCCGACGGTGCGTCGGCGAACTCACCGAACAGCACGAAGTTGGCGTCGCTGGGGATCACCCGAAAACCCATGCCCGCCAACGCACCCGACACCCGCTCACGTTCGGCGATCAGGGTCGCCACGCTACGGAGCGTGTCATCGGCGTGTCGCAATGCAGCGCGTGCCGCGGCCTGCGTCACCGACGACAAGTGGTACGGCAACCGCACCAACAGCATCGCTTCGACGAGCGCCGGCGTGGCGACCATGTACCCGAGTCGGCCACCGGCGAAGGCGAAGGCCTTGCTCATGGTCCGGGTGACGATGAGCTTGGTGGGGTATTCCTCGATCAGTGCTATTGCGCTGGGCTGCGAGGAGAACTCGCCGTAGGCCTCGTCGACAATCAGTATCCCGGGCACGACATCGAGCAGCCTCCGTAGATCCGCCAGCGAAATGCTCTGTCCGGAAGGATTATTCGGGCTCGCGATAAACACCACATCGGGTCGGCGGTCCACGACGGCCGCGACCGCACGTGTCACGTCGAGGCTGAAGTCGTCGGCGCGCACCGCCTCGAGCCACTCGGTGTAGGTGCCGTCGGAGATGATCGGGTGCATCGAATAAGACGGCACGAAACCGATTGCCGAACGCCCCGGCCCGCCGAACGCCTGCAGCAGCTGCTGCAGGATCTCGTTGGAACCGTTTGCTGCCCAAACACTTTCGACGCCGACCGGGATACCGGTCTGCACAGTGAGGTAGTTGGCCAGATCGGTGCGCAGGGCCACGGCGTCGCGGTCAGGGTAGCGGTGCAGGTCAGCGGCCGCCTCTGCCACCGACCGCACCACGTCGTCGATCAGGGCCTGGGTGGGTGGGTGCGGGTTTTCGTTGGTGTTGAGCCGGACCGGTACCGCGAGTTGCGGTGCCCCATAAGGGGATTTGCCGCGCAGATCCTCACGCAGCGGCAGATCGTCCAGGGTGGGCTGGGGCCTGGGCGCGCGTGGCGCGGTCATCGTTCGAACCTCCGGCGCACCGCCTCGCCGTGGGACGGCAGGTCTTCGCTCTTGGCCAGCGTGACCACGTGTCCGGCAACGTCTTTGAGGGCCGCCTCGGTGTAGTCCACGACGTGTATGCCCCGCAGAAACGTTTGCACGGACAGACCGCTCGAGTGACGGGCGCTGCCCGCGGTCGGCAGCACGTGGTTGGATCCGGCGCAATAGTCACCCAGGCTGACCGGTGCGAACGGGCCGACGAATATCGCTCCAGCCGAACGTATCCGGCGGGCGACCTGCGCCGCATCGGCGGTGTGTATTTCCAGGTGCTCGGCGGCATAGGCATTGACAACCTGGACACCGGCATCGAGATCGTCGACCACGATGATCGCTGATTGCCGCCCGCTCAAGGCAGTCGTGACCCGCTCCCGATGCACCGTGGTGCGCAGCTGGACGGCCAGTTCGGCATCGGTGGCATCGGCCAGTTCTGCGCTGGGGGTGACCAGAACGCTGGCGGCCATCGTGTCGTGTTCGGCCTGGCTGATCAGGTCGGCGGCCACGTGCGAGGGGTCCGCGGTGTGGTCGGCCAGGATCGCGATCTCGGTCGGTCCCGCTTCGGCATCGATGCCGACCTGGGAGCGGCACAGCCGCTTTGCGGCGGTGACGTAGATATTGCCCGGGCCGGTGATCATGTCGACCGGCGCGAGTTCGCTTGAGTCCGTATCGGTGCCGCCGTAGGCCAGCAGCGCCACTGCCTGCGCCCCGCCGACCGCCCAGACCTCGTCGACCCCGAGGAGTCTCGCGGCGGCCAGGATTGTCGGATGCGGGAGCCCGTCGAACTGCGCCTGCGGCGGGCTGGCGACCACGAGCGAGTCGACTCCTGCAGTTTGCGCCGGCACGACGTTCATCACCACGCTGGACGGGTAGACGGCGTTGCCCCCGGGCACATACAGACCCACCCGTTCGACCGGGACCCATCGTTCGGTGACCGTCGCACCCGGACCCAGCGTGGTGGTCACATCTGCGCGGCGCTGGTCGGCGTGCACCGCGCGAGCCCGCTCGATCATCACCTGCAGGGCGTCACGCACGCTGGCATCCAGTCCGGCCAGCGCTGTGTCCAGCGCGGCGTCGGGCACCCGGACAGTGGGCGGACGCACACCGTCGAAGGATGCGCCGAATTCGAGGGCGGCTTCGGCACCGCGCTCAGCAACCGCCTCCACGATCGGCCGCACCTTCGGCAGCACGGATTCCACGTCGGCGCCGCCACGCGGTAGGGCCGCCCGCAGCCGGGCAGCCGTCAACTCCGCACCCCGCAAATCAATACGGGCCATTAGTGCGGGCGATGTGGTCACATGGACCATTGTCCCAGAGCAACTCAAATCGATATCCGACCGGTACAGTGCGCGAAAAGAGGAGCGACCCATGTCCGCCAAGGATCAACACCCCAACAACGCGCCGGGCGTCCCGATGGTTTACCCGGTGTGGTTCGAGAACCTCCAAGTCAAGTACCTCAACCCCGCCCTCAAACCGATCGCGCGCTACCTGCCCGGGGCCGCCACCATCGAGCACCGCGGACGCAAATCGGGCAAACCGTACAAGACCATCGTGTCCACCTTCCGCAAGGGCAACACGCTGGCGATCGCGCTGGGCCACGGCAAAACCGACTGGGTGAAGAACGTGCTGGCCGCCGGCGAGGCCGACGTCCACTACACCCGCAAGTCGATACACCTGACGAACCCACGGATCCTGCCCGCCGGATCGGACGGCACGGATCTGCCCTGGCTGGCCCGCGTCCAGCTGCGCAAGATGGCGGTGTTCGTCGCCGACATCGCCTAGTTGGGCTGTTGCGACGTACAGCTCTGACCGGCACCGGCCAGGCTCGAGACGAGCCTGAAACCGTGCAGACAAAGTTCGAGTGCCGACCTGCCAATCTTCAGGCTCGTGGCTAAGCAATGCCGCACGGCCGGCCACTCACCTCACCGAGGGCTGTAACCCTGCAGAAAAGCGCCTACGACCTGGTGAAGACGGTTTTCCCGGTCATCGCCGGCCAGGCGGAGGGGGCCTCCTCCCACGGCACCACGGTGTCGACGGCCGGCGACAGGTCGTATCCGCCGGCGAGCTGATCGAGTATTTGCGGAATCACCACGCGCGCGTTGACGCGCCCGGTGACGAAGCGGACCCCGCGGGTGTACATCGGCAACAGCGGCATCTCCACCTTGTACTCGGGATAGATCCCGGTGTCGGTGCACACGCCGTCCGCCCAGGTCGCACGCAAGGTCGCCGCGAGGAGCGCCGGATCGGCGGTGGTGTGCACGGTCACGGGATAGGGGTCCCAGGACTTGTCCGGTTTGGCGACGTCGTGGGCCACCGCCCCGAGCTTCTCGGCGGCAGCCAGTCGCTGCGGGTCGGTGTCGATGTAGTCGACGTGGGCCCCCAGGGCCGCCGCGAAAGCTGCTGCGTAGAGCCCGATCGACAGCCGGCCAAATACCAGAACCCGGCGATCAACCGGGTCAAGGGCCGCCAATTCGTCGGCAAACGGCACCACCGCCCGCCAACCGTCGGGGATGTTGTCCGACAGCGAGGCGATGGAAACCGGGTCGACACCGGCGGGCACCGGAATCAACATTCGCGTCGGCGTAGGGCACCAACACGAGGTCGGACATGAACCCGCCGCCGTCCAGGCCGGCGATGGGCGCCATCCCGTACATCGCCATGAGGGGTCCGGCGCTGCACGATCCGGTCAAGCCGCGCCGGCATTCGCGGCAGTTCCCGCAGCTGATCTGGAAGGGCACCACCACCCGGTCACCTACCCGGACGGTGCTGACGTCGTCCCCGACGGCGACGACCTCCGCCAGCCCTTCGTGCCCCACCGCATAACCGGGCGGCAACGGCAACCGGCCGTGGCAGACCGCGACATCGAGGTCGCAGCAGGCCACCATCAGCGGCCGGACAAGTGCCTGCACCGGCGCACTGATCGTCGGATCTGGCACCTCACGCCACGCGTAGCGACCGGCTTCTTCGTATGTCAACTGCTTCATGGCTTTATTCTTGAGTGATCATTCAAGTATTGTCAAGAGCATGCCGAGACCCGACCGCAGTCGCACCGCATTGCTCGAGAAGGCCGCCATCCTGTTCCGACGCCAGGGATACGCGGCGACCGGGCTGAATCAGATCCTCGACGAGGCGGGCGTCAAGCCCGGCTCGCTGTATCACCACTTCCCGCAGGGCAAACAGCAATTGGCCACATCGGTCGTGGACACCGCCGGGGCCGCCATCGAACAGCTCCTGCGTACCTTCCTCGCTAGTGGCCGACCGGTGGCTGACATCGTCGACCGATGGATCGACCTGCTGATTGCCGGCTTGGCCGGGGACCAGCGCGACGGCTGCCCGATCGAACCGATCGCCACCGAGTCGGTCAACGCCGCTCCGGAGGTTCGCGCCGCGGCGACGCGCGCGTTCAGAAGTTGGTGCGTGGCGATCGAGGAGCGGCTGCGGGCCGACGACTGGGCGGCGGCGGATGCGGAACACGCCGCGCTCGCGGTGGTGTCCCTGATCGAGGGGGCGCTGATCCTGTCACGGGTCGCCGGGGATGCGGCGGCACTCGATGCCGCAAAGCTCGCGGCGCGCTCGTTGCTCGACCGCCAGAGTGGACAGCAGTGATTACCGTGCCGCCATCGAGCGGCAGGTGGCCGCAAGGCATTTGGGTTAGCTACATATCCAGGCCGATGTCGAGCACCCGCACCGAATGCGTCAATGCGCCTACGGCGAGGTAGTCCACACCAGTTCCCGCGTACGCCGCGGCGGTTTCCAGGCTGAGTCCACCCGATGACTCCAGTAACACCGAAGGCGCCCGGGCATCCCTTCGCTGCACCGCGATCTGCGTCTGCCAAACCGGAAAGTTGTCGAGCAGAACCAGTTCCGGCTTGTCGGGCAACACTTCGTCCAACTGCTCGAGCGAATCCACTTCGACCTCGCAAGGCAGGTCGGGAGCGGCGTCTCGCACCGCCCGCAGCGCGGCAAGCACCGATCCCGCGGCCGCGACGTGATTGTCCTTGATCAGAGCCGCATCGCCGAGGCCCATCCGGTGGTTGACACCACCGCCGACGCGCACCGCGTACTTCTGCACGACTCGTAGCCCGGGCAGAGTCTTGCGGGTGTCACGGATCTTGGCCTTGGTTCCTTTCACCGCCTCGACCCACGCCGCGGTCACGGTGGCGATGCCCGACAAGTGGCACACCAGGTTGAGCATGGTCCGCTCCGCCGTCAACAGCCCGCGAGTTTCGGCCCGCACCGTCAGCAACGGCTGTCCGGGCTGTGCCCGGGCGCCGTCCTCGACCCGGTGCAGCACCTCATAGCCCGCCGCGCCGATCACTTCGTCGAGCACCATCAACGCGACATCCACCCCGGCAACCACGCCGGGTTCCCTGGGCACCATCGAGGCAGTTGCCATGGTGCCGGCAGGCACGGTGGCAATCGTGGTGACATCGGGCCCGTAGCACAGGTCCTCGGCGAGACCGCGCCGGATTGTCTCGTAAGCCGCGGCCCGCTCTTCTTCCGAGAGCTTCATCAGCCCACCCCCGCCAATGCCTCGACCTGCACCACGCATTCGTCGTCGACCAACCGGACCTGGCTGCTACGTGCATACTCTCTGGACTGATCCGGAAATTCGGCACGGTGGTGACAGCCCCGACTTTCGTTGCGGGCCAGCGCGGCAGCGACCACGGTCCGCGCGGCGACCGTCAAGGCCACGTCCTCAAAGTCCTCACGACTCATCAGATCGCGCGCCTTCGCGGCGGCCAACGCCTCGGAAAGTCGTTGCAGCCCAGCTGCATTACGCACCACTGAGGCATCGCGACTCATCGCCCGTTGCAACTTGGCACGTTTGAGGGCGGTGTGGATGACCGGCTCGGGCCAGGCTGCGGGGAGCGGCTTAATTGCCGCCGCATGCGCGGCGGCGGCGCGTCCAGCACGCCCACCGACCACCAGCCCCTCGAGCAGGCTGTTGGAGGCCAGCCGGTTGGCGCCGTGCATGCCGGTCCGAGCCACCTCGCCCGCGGCGAACAATCCTGGCAGCTCGGTCTGGCCGTACACGTCGGTGACGACGCCACCGCAGCTGTAGTGCGCGCCGGGCACGACCGGAATCGGTTGGCGGACAGGGTCGATGCCCGCGGCTCGGCAGGCAGCGGTGACGGTGGGAAACCGTGCCTCAAAGCCGTTGATGCCACGCGCGTCGAGGTAGACGCACGGGTCGCCGAGCGCCTTCAGCCGGGCGTCGATCGCGCCCGCCACGACGTCGCGCGGAGCCAGGTCGCCCATCGGGTGGACGCCGGCGGTCACCGACCGGCCTTGCCGGTCAAGCAATATCGCACCTTCACCGCGGATGGCCTCGGTGATCAGCGGTCGCCGGCCACCGTTGCCGTTGCCGTTGCCGTTGCCGTTGCCGTTGCCGGCGAACAACATCGTGGGGTGGAACTGGACGAACTCGACATCGCTGACCGGCACGCCGGCCCACAACGCCAACGCAATGCCGTCGGCGGTCGAACCCTCGGGGTTGGTGGTCGCGGCATATAAATGCCCCAGCCCGCCGGTCGCCAGGATCACCGACGGCGCGCTGATGATGCCGGTCCCGTCCGGATTGTGCACCAACACCCCGGTCACCGCGGTGCCGTCGTTTAGCACACGCAGGGCCACGTGAGCGGTGCGGATATCCAGCGCAGCGGCGGCATGATCGAGCGCCCGCTGCACCTCGGCGCCGGTGGCATCACCGCCGGCATGGACGATGCGCCGGCGCGAGTGCCCCCCTTCGCGCGTCAAATCCCAACACCCTGGCGACTTTTCGTCGAACCGGGCACCGGCACCGACCAATTCGGCCACCGCACGGTAGCCGTCGGCGACGATCGAGTACACAGCGTCGGAGTCACACAAGCCCGCACCGGCCACCACGGTGTCGGCGACGTGAGCCTCCACCGAATCATCGTTATCGGGCAACACCACAGCGATGCCGCCTTGCGCGTAGTGGGTCGCGGTCACCCCGCCGGTGTGGGACGCCTTATTCAGGACAACGACCTTGCGGCCGGCGCGGTGAGCGGCGAGCGCTGCGGCCAAGCCGGCGACGCCCGTTCCGATGACGACGACGTCGGCGCTATCCCGCCACGCGGGTCCGGCCGTCACTCGCCACCACCGGGCTGTCCGATTGCGATCATCCGCTGAACACTGCGCCGACCGGCCGCGGCAACGTCCGGGTCGACATGGACTTCGTCGGCGCCTTCCACCAAGCAGCGCAGCAGCGCCGCCGGGGTGATCATCTTCATGTACTTGCAGGACGCGCGATCGTTGACGGCCTGGAAGTCGACTTGCGGTGCGGCCCGGCGCAGTTGGTGCAACATGCCGACTTCGGTGGCCACCAACACCTTGCGGGCGTGGGTCTTGTGCGCCTCGTCCAGCATGCCGCCGGTGGACAGGATCTTCACCCGATCGGCCGGGAAGGCACCTTCGCCAGCCAGGTACAGAGCTGATGTGGCACAACCACATTCGGGGTGCACGAACAGTTCCGCGTCGGGGTTGGCGCGAGCCTGGTCGCTCAGTTCGTCGCCATTGATCCCGGCGTGCACGTGACACTCACCGGCCCAGACGTGCAGGTTCTTGCGACCGGTCACCCGGCGAACATGAGCGCCGAGGAATTGATCCGGGCAGAACAGCACTTCGCGGTCGGGATCGATGGATGCGACGACATCGACGGCGTTGGACGATGTGCAGCAGATGTCGGTCAGCGCCTTCACGGCGGCCGTGGTGTTGACGTAGGAGACAACGACGGCACCGGGGTGCTCGTCCTTCCACGCCTGCAACTCCTCCGGCGTGATCGAGTCGGCCAGCGAACACCCAGCCCGCTGATCCGGAATCAGGACGGTCTTTTCCGGGCTGAGGATCTTGGCCGTCTCCGCCATGAAGTGCACGCCGCAGAAGACGATGGTGTCCTCCGGCGCCTCGGCGGCTATCCGAGACAACGCCAGCGAGTCCCCTACGTGGTCGGCCACGTCTTGGATGGCGGGCAGCTGATAGTTGTGCGCCAACAGCGTGGCGCCACGCATCCGCACTAGGCGGCGGATTTCAGCGGCCCACTGTTCGTCGCCCTCGATTCCCCCATATCCGGTTTCGGAATTCGTGATGCGGGCAGTCATGGCGGAGATGTCGCTGGCGGGCGTGTCCATGCGGATCGAGACCGTCATGGCGGCTCCTTTCGCACCCAGGAGGTTTTCGACTTATAATCGAAAACATGCCCCATAGTAGCACCTCGCACGAAGTGCTTGCCGTCGTGTTCCAGGTTCGGATGGTCACCGAGTCGGCCAAGGGAGACCGCCGCGCCGAAAAACCGCAGCTGAACGTCCTGTTGTGGCAGCGCGCCCGGGATCCGGAAAAGGGCGCCTGGTCGCTGCCGGGCGGTCGGCTAGGCAACGACGAAGACATGACGACATCCGTTCGCCGGCAGCTCGCCGAGAAGGTGGACTTGCGCGAGGTCGCCCATCTCGAGCAGTTGGCGGTGTTTTCGGACCCACATCGAGTCCCAGGCGCCAGGATCATTGCGTCGACCTTTCTGGGACTGGTGCCCTCCCCCGCGACTCCCGAACTGCCCGCGGACACTCGTTGGCATCCGGTGGACTCGCTGCCGCCGATGGCCTTCGACCACGGGCCGATGGTGACCCACGCGCACGCGCGACTGGTCGCCAAGCTGTCCTACACCAACATCGGATTTGCCCTGGCACCAAAGGAATTCGCGCTTTCCACGCTGCGCGACATCTACGGCGCCGCATTGGGCTACCAGGTCGACGCCACAAACCTGCAGCGAGTCCTGGTCCGTCGCAAGGTGATCACCCAGACCGGCACCATCGCGCAGTCCGGGCGCAGCGGCGGTCGCCCGGCAGCGCTGTATCGGTTCGCCGACTCCCAGTTGAGGGTCACCGACGAGTTCGCCGCTCTACGCCCTCCTGGCTCATAGGCACCCCAAGTGGTTGCACCATCAGCTTCGATGTGGCGGCCCGTATATATCTCGTCGCTGCGATCGAGCGCCCGGAGATCGACCGCCGGCCCAGCTTGTCGACCGCCAGAGTCTTCGTTTGCGGGATTGTCGCCCTGGCGCTGAGTCCGACCGGAGCGGCCAACAACCTCGGCGGATGAGACCCAGAACGCAGGCGAACCACAGTTGTGACAAGCGGCACGCGAAGTAGTGGTCGCTCCAGCGGCGGCCAATGCCGTACTTTGAGTAAGAGTTGGATAAGGTTACTTAAGAGAAACTTAAGAGGCGCTGGCCGCCCATCGCGGGCCGGCGCCCTACTGTGACTAGGGCTGCAACTACGGCTCCGTCCGTCGCCCACGGGCTTCAGGGGCGCGAGGAGACCGAAGACGCCACGAAGGGAGCTCCAATGTTGGAGGCCGGCAATCTAGCGGGTGCGACGGGTGCGGAATGGCTGGCTCGTCCACCGCATGAAGAGCTACAGCGCAAGGTCAAGCCGCTGCTCCCGCTGGACGACCCTTTCTACGAGCCACCCGCCGGATTCCACCACGCCGCGCCCGGGACCGTGCTTCGCTCACGCGATGTCGAAGTGGCGTTCATGGGGCTGATACCGCAGACCATCACCGCCCTGCAGTTGCTGTATCGGACGACCGACATGAACGGCAATCCCGAGGCCACGGTCACCACGGTGTTTCTTCCGGCCGAAGCCAAGCCGGGCCGAACCATTCCGGTGCTGTCATATCAGTGCGCGATCGATGCGGTCTCGTCGCGCTGCTTCCCGTCCTATGCGCTGCGTCGAGGGGCGACCAAAGCCATCGGGTCAATGGCCCAGCTTGAGCTGCTGCTGATCTCCGCCGCCGTTGCCGAGGGCTGGGCGGTTTCGGTTCCTGACCACGAAGGGCTGCACGGCGCGTGGGGGGTCCCCTACGAACCTGGCTACCGCATCCTCGACGGTATCCGCGCCGTCCTGAGTTCTGAGCGCATCTCGTTGCCCCCGGCTGCCCCGATCGGGCTGTGGGGGTACTCCGGCGGCGGTTTGGCCACCGCCTGGGCCGCCGAAGTGTCCGGTGACTACGCGCCGGAGCTCGACATCGTCGGCGCCGTGCTGGGTTCGCCCGTCGGCGACCTGGGCAACACCTTCCGCCGACTCAACGGTGGCCTCTTCGCCGGCCTACCCGGGCTGGTGGTGGCCGCGCTCACCCACAGCTACCCCGACCTGGACCGGGTGATCAAGGAACACACCAACGAAGACGGCCGCGCCCTGCTCGATCGACTCGAGAAACTGACCACCGCCGCCGCCGTCATCCACATGGCCGGCAAGGACATGGGCGAATACCTCGACGAACCCCTTGAGGACATCTTGTCGACTCCGGAGGTTTCGCACGTCTTCGACGACATCAAGCTGGGCAGCGCGGTGCCGGTACCTCCGGTCTTGATCGTGCAGGCCGTGCACGACTACCTCATCTCCGTGCACGACATCGACGAGCTTGCCGACGCGTACAGCGCCGGGGGCGCCGACGTCACCTACCACCGGGACGCGTTCAACGAGCACATGTTGCTGCACCCGCTCTCCGCGCCGATGACGCTGCGTTGGCTGACCGACCGGTTCAACCGCAGGCCGCTCGACGAACACATCATCAGGACCAAGTGGCCGACCATGTTCAACCCCATGACCTACATCGGCATGGCGCGTCTGGCGAGGATCGCCGCCAAGGTGGTCACCGGCCGGAAGGTGCGGTTCAACCCGCTCTGACCCCCGCTAGGACACCGAGGGTTCCGGCGCTGACGGAGTTTGCGTCGAAGGTTTTGGCGGCGGCCCTGCCGATGGTCCGGCGGGCGGATGGGCGCCCAGATCGTCGCGTGCACAACCTGCCGCGATCAGCGCATATACCAGTGAAGCGATGGCGGCCGGTGACAGCAATGTTGCGGCCACCAGCAATTCGTCGCGGGCAAAGAATACCGGCGGCGCTTGCCTGACGTAGGTCACCGAGTGGTCACCGTCGGCCAGCGTGACCGTATCGAAATCCAATGCGCCGTAACGCATTCGAACCAGAAGCGCACCCACACCCGCGGCCACCGCCGCCGTTGCGATCAGCCCGACACACAGGCCGACGACCATCTCCGGACCCCGATGTTCGCGCCACTGCCAGACCAGCACCGAGGACACCACCGCCACCACGCCGAGCAACCCGAGCAGCAGGACCGGCGCCACGAAGAAATTTTGGGATTCCGCGCCCAGGTACTCGTGGACGCGCTCGCCGGAACGCGCGACCGCCACCACCGCATGGGCCGGCGGCGCAATCCATGCCCACAGCGCGCCGACGAATGCACCTGACCCCGCCAAACCGAGCACCACAGTGGTGATCGCACGCGATCGGGATGTGGCGGGTGCGTCAACCTGCCCGAGTTGTCGGTCTGGTTCAGCGACGGGCCCGGTGGCCCCGACGTTTTCGGTCACCGTTGTGCTTCCAAGTCCGCCGAATCCACCTGACCGTGGCGCGAACACCGCGCCCACCAGCCGTCGGGACGGACCTGCACCACCATGCGGCGCCCGCACTCCGCGCAGAAACGGGGCGGCTCAAGACCCAGCTCGGCCGCCGTCGGCACGGCCGTGCCGGCCGGTTCCCCGGTGTAAACGTTGAAGACACCGGCACCGACCGGAGCGCCCAGGTTTGCAACCACGATCCCTACTTCTGACCCCACTTGATTACAAGGTGGCGTTAAGAGCTTTGATCGGCATCTGCAGGTCGTCAAGCAGCTCCAAATCGGCCTCTGCGGGACGGCCCAAGGTCGTCAGGTAGTTTCCGACGATCACCGCATTGATGCCGCCCAGGATGCCCTTCTTGGCACCCAGGTCGCCGAGGGTGATCTCGCGGCCACCGGCGAAGCGCAGCATGGTCCGTGGCAACGCCAGCCGGAAGGCCGCCACCGCTTTGAGCGCTTCGCTGGCCGGCATGACCTCTAGGTCTCCGAACGGCGTTCCCGGTCGCGGATTCAAGAAATTCAGCGGAACCTCGTCGGGGCCCAGTTCGGCCAGTTCGGCAGCGAACTCCGCCCGCTGCTCGAGCGTCTCGCCCATGCCGAGGATGCCGCCGCAGCACACCTCCATACCGGCATCGCGGACCATCGACAAGGTCTGCCAGCGCTCTTCCCAGGTGTGCGTCGTCACCACGTTGGTGAAGAACGAGCGCGCCGTCTCCAGGTTGTGGTTGTAGCGGTGCACTCCCATCGCCGACAACCTGTCCACTTGCTCCTCGGTCAACATGCCCAGCGAGCAGGCGATGTTGATCTCTACCTCGTTGCGTATTGCCTCGATCCCGGCGGCCACCTGGGACAGCAATCGTTCGTCGGGGCCACGCACCGCAGCGACGATGCAGAATTCGGTGGCACCGGACTTCGCCGTTTGCTTGGCCGCTTCGACCAGGCTGGGAACGTCGAGCCAGGCACTGCGCACCGGAGACTTGAACAACCCCGACTGGGAACAGAAGTGGCAGTCCTCCGGGCACCCGCCGGTCTTGAGGCTGATGATGCCTTCTACCTCTACCTCCGGACCGCACCAGCGCATCCGCACGTCGTGGGCCAACGCCAACAACTCTTCGAGGCGGTCGTCGCCAAGCTGCAGCACCTGCAGCACCTGGTCCTTGTCAAGTCCCTCGCCCTGCTCGAGCACCTGCTGACGGGCAACCGCCAGAATGTCGGTTCCGTCAGAGCCAGGACCGCCGTGAGGCGCGTCGACAGGTCGCGTTGCAGCTTGCGTCACCAGGTACTCCTGCATCTTTTGTCCAGCGGTGTCCCCGACTCGTCGTGTCGTGGACAGTCCGAGCCGCGGAATGCGTCAGCCGCCCGGACACAATCGGCGGCGGGTCTTAAGAAGTGTTCAAGTTAGGGTAGCGGTCCCAACGCGGCTGTACGCCCACCGGGCCACGCGCCTTCGGTTTCGCGCGTGACCGCTGGGGTACGTTTCAGTTAGCGCCATATCTGCCTCGGCTCTAGCGCGGGGGCCAAATCCAATAGAAACAGGGTCGCGTACCGAAGCCGCGGTCCGGGGATGTGATCACATGAGCGATCAGCATGCGGTGTATCTCGCCGACCACGGTGTATGGCTGGCGATACCCGCGCTGCTGCCCGCAGTGATCGTCGTCGGTGTGGTCTTGTACCTGGCAATGCGCGACCGACGCAGCTGACGAATTTGCAGGATTGACGAGCCCTCCGGGCGGGCATTCCCGCTTCGTCAGGTTTCGGGCCGGCTGAGAGGCGGTTGCAGTGGGACTAACAGTGGTTGCGGAGGCTCCCGCGGCAGGTGGTGCCGAACTGAGCCAGGTGATCGGCTTGTCGGTTGCCGCCATGGTGTTGAGCCTGATCATGCTGGCGATCGGGTGGGCCCATCGCACCCGTCGCATCACTTGGCTGGAGCGGTTCGCCGACTGGCTGGGCGTCAAGTTCAGACGCCCGAACTGGGTGGCGCTGCCGGTGCTCGTCTACACCACGTCGATCATCTGCGCGTTGTTCGGGTTCATCTGGGATGTGAGTTGGCACATCGGCGAAGGCCGCGACCCCGGGCCGCTGGCCAACCCAGCGCACTACTTCATCATCATCGGTCTGTTCGGGATATTTCTCGGCGGCATGATCGCGATCGTGCTGCCATTCGACGAGCCGGGCCCGGCCCCCGTCCGCATCACCAAGACCTGGCACGCGCCCGTCGGCGGCATTCTGATGGCCGGCTGCGGGATGTACGCGCTGTTCGGTTTCCCGCTCGATGACATCTGGCATCGCATATTCGGCCAGGACGTCACCCTGTGGGGTCCGACGCACCTGATGATGATCGGCGGGGCGGGACTGTCCCTGTTCGCTGTTCTGATGCTGGAGTACGAGGGCGGGCGGGCCCTACCGGATGCGCCCCCCGAGCGTCCGTTCGTCAAGTTCCTGCGCTACCTGTCCTGTGGCGGCCTGCTGATCGGGTTGTCGGTCTACCAGATCGAATACGACTTCGGTGTGCAGCAGTTCCGGCTGGCCTTCCACCCGATGATGATCGCCGGTGTCGCAGCGTGTGCCCTGGTGGTGGCCCGCATGACGTTGGGTCGCGGTGCGGCGATCATCGCGGCCCTGTTCGCCATCGCGCTGCGCGGCGCCGTCGCGCTGATTGTGGGGCCCATCCTTGGCGCGCCCATCAACTGGTTCCCGCTCTATCTCGGACCCGCGCTGGTCGTCGAGCTGTTGGCGCTGACTCCGGTGTTCAAGCGCCCGGTCGTGTTCGGTGCCGTCTCCGGCCTGCTGGTCGGCACGGTCGGCCTCTGGCTGGAATCGCTGTGGATCGGTGCGGTCTACGAATACCCGTGGCCGACCAGCATGTGGGGTGAGGGCCTGGCGATGGCGGTGCCGGTGGCGGTCTTGATGGGCCTGATCGGAGCGCTGGTCGGAATGGTGCTCACCGGGCAACGCATACCCCGCCGCGCGATCAGCGTCTCGGTCGTCGTCGCCACGGTGCTGGTGATCGGCGGTGCGATAGCCAACGGCCTGCACATCGTCATCCCGAGCGAGAACACCGCGACCATCAAGCTGACGGAGCTGCCCAGCGAGCCCGGCAAGCGCATGGTGTCCGCCGACATCCAGATCAACCCGCCGGACCTGATCAGGGACAACCCCGACTGGGTGTCGATCACGTCCTGGCAGGGGAAGATGGAAAACAATCGAGGCCTGGTCATCGATCGGCTCGAGAAGATCGGTCCCGGCCACTACCGCACCACCGAACCCATCCCGGTCTGGGGCACCTGGAAGACGCTGCTGCGCATCCAGGACGGCTACACGATGGCCGCGGTGCCAATCTGGGAGCCGGCGGACGAGGCGATTCCGGCGGACGAGGTGCCGGCCCAGCCCGAGATGACCCGCCCGTTCGTCTTCGAGAACACCATCCTGCAGCGCGAGCGCGACCCGAGCGCGCCGGAATGGTTGTTCACGGCCGGCTCCATCCTGGTGGCCATCTTCACGCTGATGGTGATCGCGGGGCTGAGTTGGGGTGCTGGCAGGATCAACGTTGAGACCACGCCCCAAGAAGTTGAGGAGGACAAGCGTCCTGTGCCACAGCCACATGCGGCGTAACCCGATGCTTAGTCGTGCATTCCTCGCGGGGGGATTGACCTTGGCGCTGTCCAGCCTGGTCGCCTGCGGCGGCTCCCCGTCCAAACCGGCCGGCGAAGCCTTGACGGTCGACGTGACCATCGCCAACGGGCAGGTCACGCCCACGAACGCAAAGATGAATGCCACGGTGGGCGAGCAGATCACCTTGCATGTCACCAGCGACGTGAAAGACGAGCTGCACGTGCATTCGGTGCCGGATCACAAGTTCGAGGTCAACGCCGCCCCCAACCAGCAGTTCCAGTTCAGCGTCGACGTTCCCGGGAACGTCGACGTGGAATTGCACCACCTCAAGCGGACGATCGTCACGATCCAAGTAAACGCGTGACCGACGCGGGCACCTCAGCGGCTCCGGGGGCTTCAATGGTGCTGGCACACGGCCTGGGCGGATCGAGTGATCTTCCGATCCCGTACACCTTCGCGCTGATCGGGGCCGCCTGGGCGCTGACGTTCACGTTCGCCGTGGTCGCGTTGGCATGGCGCAAGCCGCGCTTCGACCCGGAAAAACCGGGCCGACCATTGCCGCAGGCGGTGACCACACTGGTCGACTCCCCCGTGACCCGCTGGACCGCGGCGGGCCTGGGATTGCTGTTCGCCCTCTGGGTTTTGGCGGCCGGTATCTGGGGACCGCAAACGACGTCGAACGGCCTCCTGGGGGCCTTCTACGTGTTGCTGTGGGTCGGGTTGGTGGCCTTCTCGTTGCTCCTCGGACCGGTGTGGCGGGTCATTTCACTCGTCCGCACGGTGTACCTGCTGATGCGTCGCTTGTTGCCCCGCCGCCTCGGTGAGGCACGGTTCTCCTATCCGGATTCCTGGGGCTATCGACCCGCCGCGCTCGGTCTGTTCGCGTTCGTGTGGATGGAACTCGCCAGCCCCGATCCCGCGGCCCTGTCCTGGGTCAAGGGCTGGTTGCTGATCTACACCCTCGCCATGCTGATCGGGGCGTGGCTGTGCGGGCAGCGTTGGCTGGCCCGCGCCGACCCGTTCGGCGTCTACAGCATGGCGGTGTCCCGGCTGAGCCCGTTTCGACGGAATCCGGACACGGGCAGGATCGCGATCGGCAACCCCTTCGACCACCTGCCGTCATTGCCCGTCCGTCCCGGTGTGGTGCTGCTGTTGTCGGTGTTGCTCGGGTCCACCGCGTTCGACAGCTATTCGGCGTCACCGAGTTGGCGCAACTTTTCCGACGGCATTACGCGCGGGATACCCGCCGTGCCCGAGACAGTGACGTCCTCGGCGTTGCGCACCCTCGGCCTACTGTTCTTCATTTCGGTTGTCGCCCTGACCTTTTCACTGGCGGCACGGGCGACGGGCGGCGTCGATGCCGAGCAGCGCCGCGCGTTGCCCGGCCAGATGGCGCACTCGCTGATCCCGATCGTGGTGGGCTACATCTTCGCCCACTACCTGACCTACCTGGTGGAGCGTGGACAGCAGACCATCATCGCGTTGGCCGATCCATTCGGCCGGGGATGGAACCTGTTGGGCCTGGCACACCACCAAGTCGCTTATGTGCTGTCGATGCACCCCGCTGTCTTGTCGACCACCAAGGTCGCCTGCGTCGTCATCGGCCACATCGTCGCGGTGATCGCCGCACACGACAAGGCGCTACAGCTGCTGCCGAAAGCTCATCAGCTCACCGGGCAGCTCACCATGATGGTGGTCATGGTCGGCTACACGTTCACCGGGCTGTATTTGCTGTTCGGCGGTTAGCGGGCTGGCCGCCAGAACAACCTCCCTGACGTCACCCGATCGGGTGCTCGGTGCGCTTGTTGCCCTCCCAGCGGCGCAAACCGGCGAAACTGCCGTCTATCTGCGCGGGCCGGCCCGCGATGCGCAGTGCCCGCCCCAGCTGGTGTCCACCGACCCGGCGAGCCAGCGTGACATGCCCGGTCCACTGGTCCGGCAGGCTGTTGGACATCGGCGCGGGCGCCAGGTGCGACCCGCAGATCCGATGGACTTCGGCATGCAGGGCCAGCAGTTCAGTCGTCGGCACGATGAGCCTCGTGAACACCACGTTCGCCCGCCCGAACAGCACCGGCGCGCCCACTATGGCGTTGAGCGGCAGGCGTTCGGCGACCGGTCTGAGCAGCTCGTCGACCATCGGATCGATGCGTTCGGCGACGGCCAGCGTCACATGCGGCCGACTGGCCGGGGCCTGGCTGGGTATGCCGGCTTCGGCCAGGTCCTGCCAGATGCGCCGGATGGTGGACTCGGTGTCGCGGTCGAAGACCAGCTCGATCGAATGCACCATCAGCGGACCAGACTCGCTACCCAGTCCCGGTCGAACGCCGCCGCGCTCAGCGCCGCGAAGTCTGGCGCTGCAGCCGCGCCAGCGGGCAGGGCGGCCCGCACCGGAGCCAGCCGCTCCAGCGCGCTGCGGTTGGCGGTCTCCACCGGCCCGGGCCGCGACGGCCAGCTGCCGATGACCAGTCCAGCGCATGGAATCCCCTGTGCAACAAGAGCTTCCAGGGTCAGCGCGGTGTGGTTGAGCGTGCCGAGACCCGGCGCCACGACGATCAGCGCCGCGGCGCGAAGGTCGACGGCGAGATCACGCAGGGTGACGCCCGACTCGGCAAGTTCGACGAGCAGGCCGCCGGCGCCCTCGACCAGAGTGAGCCGCCCGGGACGGTCCAACTCCCGGATCACCCGCACCACCTCCTCACGACTGGGCAACGGCAGTCCCGCCCGCTCCGCGGCCGCGGCGGGCGCCATGGGCAGCGGGTACCGCGCCAGTCCGACGAGTTCGGTCACCCCGGCCAGGCGGGCCACCTCGGCGAGGTCATCATCACCGTCGTCGGTGCCGGTTTGGGCGGGTTTGCACACCGCGACGTCGATGCCGGCCTGCCGGGCGTGCGAAGCCAGCGCGGCGGTGGCGACGGTCTTTCCGACGCCGGTGTCGGTCCCGGTTATGACCAGGACGCTCAAAGGGCGCGCCTCACGAGGATCTGGACAGCACGTCCGTCAGGACGCGCCGCGCCAGTTCGAGTTCGTCGCCGCTCAGCGAAGCGCGCGCGGTGAGCCGCAACCGCGACGTCCCGGCGGGGACCGTCGGCGGCCGGAAACACCCCACCTTCACACCGGCGTCCAGGCACGCGGCTGCCGCGGCCAGCGCGACCTCCGGATCGCCGAGGATCACCGAGACCACCGCCGACTGCGGTGTTTCGGGCACATCGCAGATCCGGGCAAGCTCGCCGGCGTGCCGCAGCACCGCGTCGGGCCGCCACGGCTCGGCCTTCAGCACCCGCAGCGCGGCCAGGGCGGCGCCGACCGCCGCCGGCGCCAGCCCGGTGTCGAAGATGAACGGCCGGGCGGCGTCGATCAGGTGGGCCCGCACCGGCGCCGGTCCCAGCACCGCGCCGCCCTGGCTGCCGAGCGCCTTCGACAGCGTGGTGGTCATCACGACGTCGGGCGCACCGGCCAGGCCCACTTCGTACAGCAACCCGCGCCCGCCGCCGCGCACACCGAGACCGTGCGCCTCGTCGACGATGAGCAGCGCGCCGCGGCGGCGACACACGTCGTGCAACTCGCGAACGGGAGCCAGTGAGCCGTCGGCGCTGAACACCGAATCGGTGATGACGACGGCACGCTCCTCGTCGCGTGCCGCCAAGGCCGCATCGACGGCGTCGGCGTCGCGATTGGGCGTCACCACCACCCGAGCCCGAGACAGCCGGCATGCATCGACCAGCGACGCGTGCGAGTAGGCGTCCGACACCAGCAGCGATCCCGGACCCGTGAGGCCGACGACTGCCCCCAGGTTCGCGGTGTAGCCGGATGAGAACACCAGCGCCGAGGACGCGCCGACGTACTCGGCCAGTTCGGTTTCGAATTCCTGGTGCAACTCGGTGTCACCGGTGACCAGACGAGAACCGGTGGCACCGGCACCCCAGACCCGCAACGCCTGGACACCGCCATCGATGACGTCGGGGTGCTGCGACAGGCCGAGGTAGTCGTTGGAGGCCAGGTCCAACTCGGTCG
This sequence comes from Mycobacterium bourgelatii, assembly GCF_010723575.1. Taxonomy (NCBI): domain Bacteria; kingdom Bacillati; phylum Actinomycetota; class Actinomycetes; order Mycobacteriales; family Mycobacteriaceae; genus Mycobacterium; species Mycobacterium bourgelatii. The sequence continues at coordinate 2,559,031 of NZ_BLKZ01000001.1, read as the reverse complement.
CCACCGCCGGACGCGGACGCAGCGAACGCCGCAATCCCGCCGCGCGGCGTTGCTGCTCAACCTCGTCCAGCCAGGCCAGCGGTGACGTCTCGATCGGTGCCCGCACGCCCTTCATGGGTGTTCAGCCTACGAGTCGCGCGACCTCCACCATCGCGGAGGTGACCTGGGCGATCTCATCGGGCGGGCAGATGTAGGGCGGCATGGCGTAGACCAAGTTGCGGAACGGGCGCAGCCACACACCATGGTCCAGCGCTGCGGGCGTGGCCACGGCGAGGTCGACCGGTCGGTCGCACTCGATGACGCCTATGGCGCCGCGCACCCGCACGTCGGTGACCGCCGGTAGCGCGCGGGCGGGTTCCAGTCCGACGGTCAGGCCGGTGGCGATTTCGTCGACGCGCGCCTTCCAGTCCTGGCCGAGCAGCAACTCGACGCTGGCGGCCGACACCGCGCACGCCAGCGGGTTGGCCATGAACGTCGGCCCGTGCATCAGGGCACCGGCCTCGCCGGTGCTGATCGTGTGCGCGATCTCGGTGCTGCACAGGGTGGCCGCCAGGCTGAGATATCCCCCGGTCAGCGCCTTGCCGACACACATGATGTCGGGGCTGGCGCCGACGTGGTCCGCGGCGAACAGCGCGCCGGTCCGGCCGAACCCGGTCGCGATCTCATCGAAGATCAGCAGCACGTCGTGACGGCTGCAGATATCCCGCAGATCGGTCAAGAAGCGTGGATCGTGGAAACGCATCCCGCCCGCGCCTTGCACGACGGGTTCGACTACCACCGCGGCGAGCTCCGCGGAATGCTGCGCCAACTGCGCTTCAAACGCCGCGCTGTATTCGGGGTCGTAGTCGCGAGGGACCTGGGGGGCGAACACCTGGGCGGCGAGGATGTCCGTCCACAGCGAGTGCATGCCGCCGTCGGGGTCGCAGATGCTCATCGGGGTGAAGGTGTCGCCGTGGTATCCGCCCCGCCACGTCATCAGCCGGTGCTTGGCGGGCAATCCGCGGCTGCGCCAATACTGCAGCGCCATCTTCACCGCGACCTCGATCGACACCGAACCGGAATCGCTGAAGAACACCGTCTCCAAACCCGCCGGGGTGATGTCCACCAGCAGCTTCGCCAACCGGGCCGCCGGCTCGTGGGTCAGGCCGCCGAACATGACGTGGTTCATCGTGCCCAGTTGGGCGGTCATCGCCGCATCCAGGACCGGATGGCCGTGGCCGTGGATCGCGGTCCACCACGAGCTCATGGCGTCGATCACCTCGACCGGCCGTCCGTCACGGATCACCGTCAGCCAGGCGCCGTGAGCTGCGACTACCACCACGGGCGGCAGTGATTCGACGCCGATGGTGCTGTAGGGGTGCCAGAGGTGGGCGGCGTCGATCGCACTGATCTGGTCGGGGGTCAACCCCGGTCCCGCCGCGGTCATGGAGACCGACACTAATGCAGCAGAACACCGTGCCGGTCGCGCAAACCGCGGCCATCGGGGAGCATGCAAGGCATGGCTTTGCCGAATCACTCGCCAGAAACCAGCCCCGCCGCGGACGCCGAGGCCATGCCCGAAGAGGTCGCCGAGGCCATGCCCGAGGAAGTGGCCGAGCCGGGCCCGCAGGTCATCAGGCTGCGAATCAAGCCGTGGGACCTTGTCTTCACGATGGCGTTGCTGGGTGCGCTGCTGCTGTTGCTCTCGCTGACCAGCTGGACGTCAAAGCTGTTCGGATTCACCGAAACCGTCTGTGCCACCGACGATTGCCCGCCGGTCCCCTACGGCGTCAACTTCTACATCTATCCGTTCATGTGGGGCGGAATCGGTGGCGCCATCACCGCCGCCGTCCTCGGCCCCTTCGTGTCGATGGTCAGGGGCTGGTACATGTTCTTCTGGCCGTTCATCAGCGTCGCCGTCCTCACCATCACCTCGGTGCTGTGTTCCGCGCTGGCTGGCTTCAGCGCACGTTTCTGACGAGGAATCCGGCCCCGGCCTAGGCGACGAATCGTTGTGAGATCGAAATCACAACTGCCCGCGCAAGATTGGGCGCACCAGTAACCGTCCGGTCACGTTCCGACAAATAATGCCCCGCGGGTATGGCGACCCTCCTTTTGTGTTGTCAGAGTGTCTGTAGTGACTGGTGTGAATACAACGGGTAGCCCGGCTGATTCACGTTGCCACGTGTCATGCGCTCCTTCGGGCCCCAGTGCGGCGGCCGGCGCGGGAGTCACATGAGCGGCCGCCGCGGCGCGAAGTCACCGCGTTGAGGCACACCGTCAAGGCACACAGCGCCCGCGAGGGCCAAGGAGGTTGGAACCCCATGAAACGCATCTACGCTTTCGCCGTCGGTGCAGCGATCCTGGCGGCCCCGATGGTGGCCCAACCAGCGGTCGCGTTCGCCGACCCGGTCAACAGAACAATGGACTACCAGCAGGCCGCCGACATCGTGATCCAGCGGGCCCTGTCGCAGCGCGGCGTGCCGTTCTCCTGGGCGGGCGGCGGTGTCACCGGCCCCACCCGGGGTACCGGCAGCGGCGCCAACATTGTTGGGTTCGACGCTTCGGGACTGGTGCAATACGCCTACGCCGGAGCGGGGCTCAAGCTGCCGCGCTCTTCGGGCCAGATGTACCGGGTCGGCCAGCGGGTGTTGCCGTCGCAAGCTCGCAAGGCAGACCTGATCTTCTACGGTCCCGAGGGCACGCAGAGCGTCGCGTTGTTCCTCGGCAACGGGCAGATGGTCGAGGTGGGTGACGTCGTCCAGGTCTCGCCGGTGCGCACCAGCGGCATGGCGCCTTATCTAGTGCGGATCCTGGGCGCACAAACGACGACGCCGGTCCAGCAGACGCCGCTGCAGCAATCGCCGATCCAACAGAGCGTGCCCGGCCAGACCGTGCCCGGCCAGACGGTGCCCGGCCAGACCGTGCCCGGCCAGACGGTGCCGGGGCAAACAGTGCCGGGGCAGACGGTGCCAGGCCAGACCGTGCCGGGGCAGACGGCTGTTCCGGGTCAGGCGCCCGCTCAAGCCGCCGTACCCGGCCAGGCACCCGCCCAGGCCGCCGTACCCGGCCAGGCACCCGCCCAGGCCGCCGTGCCGGGGCAAGCCCCGCTTCAATCGGCAGTGCCTGGGCAGGCTGTGCCGGGCCAGACTGTCCCAGGTCAGACCGTCCCGGGCCAGACCGTCCCGGGCCAGACCGTCCCAGGTCAGACGGTCCCGGGTCAAACCGTGCCGGGGCAGACGACCGTGCCAGGTCAGACGGTCCCAAGTCAGACCGTGCCGGGGCAGCCAGCACCGGTACAGCAGGCCCCGCAGGTGCCGAATTTCGCAGCCCCGACAAACTGAGCTCGGCCAACCGAGCAAAGCGTTTCCAGTACTCGCCGCCCGCTCCCCCGCTGACTGCGCAGCTCAGCGGCAGGAGCGGGCGGTGGCTTTTGGGTAAATTAACGGACGATGCCCAACCCGTCAGCACTCTCCGCTAGCACCGCAGCGCCAGCTGCCGGCGCCGCCATGGGGACCCGCAAATCCGGCTTCTACCGGCACGATCTCGACGGCCTGCGCGGCGTGGCGATTGCCCTCGTGGCGATGTTCCACGTCTGGTTCGGCCGGGTTTCCGGCGGAGTTGACGTCTTTCTTGCGCTGTCCGGTTTCTTCTTCGGCGGCAAGATTCTGCGGGCGTCGTTCAATGGCTCCCTGTCCCCGGGGACCGAGGTGGTCCGGCTAATCCGACGGCTGGTCCCCGCCCTGGTCGTCGTGCTGGCCGGTTGCGCGCTGCTCACCGTGCTGATCCAGCCAGAGACCCGCTGGGAAACGTACGCCGACCAGAGCCTGGCCAGCCTGGGCTACTACCAGAACTGGGAGCTCGCCAACTCGGCGTCGGACTACCTGCGTGCCGGCGAGGCCGTCAGCCCGCTGCAGCACATCTGGTCCATGTCGGTGCAGGGCCAGTTCTATATCGCGTTCCTGCTGCTGATCGCCGGTAGCGCCTACCTGTTTCGGGACATGCTCGGCCGCCACCTGCGTACGTTGTTCGTCGTACTGCTCAGCGCATTGACGGTGGCCTCGTTCATCTACGCGATCAGCGCTCATCAGACCAACCAATCCACCGCCTACTACAACAGCTTCGCCCGCGCGTGGGAGTTGCTGCTGGGCGCGTTGGTGGGGGCGCTGGTGCCCTACATCCGCTGGCCGATGTGGCTGCGCACGGTAATCGCGACCATTGCGCTGGGCGCGATCGTGTCGTGTGGCGCACTGATCGACGGGGTCAACGAGTTCCCGGGCCCGTGGGCGTTGGTGCCGGTCGGCGCCGCAATGCTGATGATCCTGGCCGGGGCGAACATGCAAAGCCGTCCCGATACCCGCGGCCGGATGACGCTGCCGGCCCGCCTGCTGGCACTCCCGCCACTGGTGACGCTCGGCGCGATGGCGTACTCGCTGTATCTGTGGCACTGGCCGCTGCTGATCTTCTGGCTCTCGTTCACCGGGCACAAGAAGGCCAACTTCATCGAAGGCACGGCGGTGCTGCTGGTGTCGGGCGTGCTGGCGTACTTGACGATGCGCCACGTCGAGGAACCGCTGCGTTATCGCGCACCCGCCGCGGGGGCTACGCAGCGGACCACGCCGCAGGTACCCCTGCGGCTGCGCATGCGGCGGCCGACGATGACGCTGGGTTCGGCGGTGGTCCTCCTGGGCGTCACGCTGACCGCGACGTCATTCAGCTGGCGCGAGCACATCATGGTGCTGCGCGCCGCCGGCAAGGAACTCAACGGCCTGAGCGCCCAGGACTATCCCGGCGCGCGGGCGCTGACCGACCACGTGCGGGTGCCCAAGTTGCGGATGCGGCCAACGGTATTGGAGGTCAAGGAGGACCTCCCACTGTCCACCCGTGACGGGTGCATCAGTGACTTCGTCAACCCGGCACTCGTCAACTGCACGTACGGCGACCCGAATGCGACGCGGACCATCGCTCTGGCCGGCGGCTCGCACGCCGAACACTGGCTGCCCGCACTGGACCTGCTCGGTCGCCTGCACCACTTCAGGGTGGTGACGTACCTCAAGATGGGTTGCGCGCTGTCCACCGAACAGGTCCCGTTGATCATGGGCAACAACGCGCCCTATCCGCAGTGCCGGCAGTGGGTGGACACGGCGATGGCCAAGCTGGTGGCCGACCATCCCGACTACGTGTTCACCACCACCACGCGGCCGTGGAACATCAAGCCCGGCGACGTGATGCCCGCCACCTACATCGGGATTTGGCAAACGTTTTCCGACAACAACATTCCGATCCTGGGCATGCGGGACACGCCGTGGCTGGTCAAGGACGGCCAACCATTCACCCCGGCGGACTGTCTGGCCAAGCGCGGCAGCCAGAGTGACGAGTGTGAGCTCAAGCGGTCCGACTTGTTGTCCGATTACAACCAGACCCTGGACTTTGTCGCACGGTTCCCGGTACTCAAACCGCTGGACTTGTCCGACGCGATATGCCGGCCCGACGTGTGCCGCTCGGTCGAGGGGAATGTGCTGATCTATCGCGACGCGCACCACATCACCCCCACCTACATGCGGACACTGGCCCCCGCCCTCGGCCGCCAACTCGCGGCGGCCACCGGTTGGTGGTGACACGCGACGGCGAATGGACGCGGTTAAGGTCAAGTGATGTCGTCGAGCCAGCACGATCCCGAGACCACAGACACGTCCCCCGCGCTGGCGATGGTGTGGCCTGGGACCGCGTTTCCGCTCGGTGCCACGTATGACGGTGCAGGCACTAACTTTTCGCTGTTCTCCGAAGTCGCCGAACGGGTCGAGTTGTGCCTGATCGCCAAGGACGGGAACGAAACACGAATCAATCTCGATGAGGTCGACGGCTATATCTGGCACTGCTACCTGCCCGCCATCACCCCCGGGCAACGCTACGGGTTTCGGGTGTACGGGCCGTTCGACCCGGACCGGGGTCACCGCTGCGATCCCAGCAAGCTGCTGCTCGATCCCTACGGCAAGTCTTTCGTGGGCGACTTTCGCTTCGGGCAGGCGCTGTACTCCTACGACCTAGAAGTCGCGGCCCAGGACCCCTCTCAGACCGGCACTCCCCCGATGGTCGACTCGCTGGGCCACACCATGACCAGCGTGGTGATCAACCCGTTCTTCGACTGGGCATCGGACCGGGCGCCCTGTACGCCCTACCACGAGACCATCATCTACGAGGCGCACGTCAAGGGCATGACGCAGACGCACCCGGCCATCCCACACGAACTGCGCGGCACCTACGCCGGGCTGGCCCATCCGGTGATCATCGATCATCTGAAGTCGCTCAATGTCACCGCGATTGAACTGATGCCGGTGCACCAGTTCCTGCACGATCACCGGCTGCTGGACCTGGGATTGCGGAACTACTGGGGCTACAACACATTTGGCTTTTTCGCCCCGCACTACCAGTACGCGGCGAGCCGTAAGCCCGGGGCCGCCGTCGCCGAGTTCAAGTCGATGGTCCGCACCTTCCACGAAGCCGGCATCGAGGTCATCCTCGACGTGGTCTACAACCACACCGCCGAGGGCAATCATCTTGGCCCCACGATCAACTTCCGCGGCATCGACAACGCCGCCTACTACCGACTCGTCGACGGCGATCTGCGCCACTACAAGGACTTCACCGGCACCGGCAACAGCCTCAACGTGCGGCACCCGCACACCTTGCAGCTGATCATGGACTCGCTGCGCTACTGGGTGCTGGAAATGCATGTCGACGGTTTCCGTTTCGACCTCGCCGCCACCCTGGCCCGTGAGTTCTATGACGTCGACCGACTGTCGGCGTTCTTCGACCTGGTACAGCAGGATCCAGTGGTCAGCCAGGTCAAATTGATTGCCGAGCCGTGGGATATCGGCGAGGGCGGCTACCAGGTGGGCAATTTCCCAGGTTTGTGGACCGAGTGGAATGGGAAATACCGCGACACTGTGCGCGACTACTGGCGGGGCGAGCCCGCAACCCTAGGCGAGTTCGCTTCCCGGCTGACCGGGTCGTCGGACCTTTATGAGGCGACTGGGCGACGACCCAGCGCGAGCATCAATTTCGTTACCGCTCATGACGGTTTCACGCTGAATGACCTCGTGTCGTACAACGAGAAGCACAACGAGGCCAACGGCGAGGACAACCGGGACGGCGAGAACCACAACCGGTCCTGGAACTGCGGCGTCGAGGGGCCCACCGACGACCCCGACATCAACGAGCTGCGCTGCCAGCAGATGCGTAACTTCTGGGCCACCCTGATGGTCAGCCAGGGCACTCCGATGATCTCGCACGGCGACGAGATCGGACGCACCCAACTCGGCAACAACAACGTCTACTGCCAGGACTCCAAGCTGTCCTGGATGGACTGGTCGCTGGTCGAGAAAAACGCCGATCAGTTGGCCTTCGCGCGCAAGGTGACGACGCTGCGCAAGAAGCATCCGGTGTTTCGCCGGCGCCGCTTCCTGAAGGGGAAACCGGTCCGCAGTGGTGCGGAAACCCACGACATTGCCTGGCTGACGCCGTCCGGCCAGGAGATGACCGCTCAAGACTGGGACAACGACTTTGGTAAGTCCATCGCGGTCTTCCTCAACGGGCGGGCGCTGCCCGAACCCAACCGGCGCGGCGAACGCGTCGTCGACGACTCCTTCCTGCTGTGCTTCAACGCCCACGACGAGGACGTGATCTTCGTCATGCCGTCGAAGGACTACGCCGAAGAATGGACGGTGGAGCTGGACACGACCCATCCCACCGGCGTAGCGGACCGAGTGGTCAAGACCGAAGAAGAAATTGCGCTGCCCGGAAGATCCGTACTCATACTGCGTAAGACGCTGTAGCACATGGGTTTTCCAGTCCTATCCAGCTACCGCTTGCAGCTGCGGGGCGCGTCGAGCGGGTTCGCGTTCACCTTCGCCGACGCCGAGAAGCTGCTCGACTATCTCGATGACCTCGGGGTCACGCACCTGTACCTGTCCCCCATCTTGAGTCCGACGGAGGGGTCTGCGCACGGCTACGACGTCGTCGATCCGACGACCGTATCCGCTGAACTAGGCGGGCCCGAGGGGCTCGCCCGGCTTTCGGCGGCGGCGCGGGCACGCGGCATGGGACTGGTGGTCGACATCGTGCCCAACCACGTCGGCGTCGACAAACCCCAGCAGAACCCGTGGTGGTGGGATGTCCTCCAGCACGGGCGCGATTCCGCCTACGCACGCTACTTCGACATCGATTGGGATCTGTCCGACGGCCGAATCGTGTTGCCGGTGTTGGGTTCCGACGACGACGTCGCCGATCTGACGGTTGACGGCGACCTACTGCGACTGGGCGACCTGGCGTTTCCCATCGCCCCCGGCACCGGGGACGGCACCGGACCCGAGGTGCACGACCGCCAGCACTACCGACTGGTGGGCTGGAAGAACGGTGTCGTCGGCTACCGCCGCTTCTTTTCGATCACCTCCTTGGCCGGGCTGCGTCAGGAAGACCGCGCCGTGTTCGACGCCTGTCACGCCGAGGTCGCCCGCTGGTTTCGCGAGGGACTGGTCGACGGCGTCCGCATTGATCATCCCGACGGATTGTCCAATCCCGGCGGGTATTTGGTGTGGCTCCGGGAGTTGGTCGGCGACCAAGCCTGGATCGTGATCGAAAAGATCCTGGGCGTGGACGAGGCGCTGGAACCGACGCTGCCGATCGCCGGCACCACCGGCTATGACGTGCTGCGCGAGGTAGGCGGTGTCTTTGTCGACCCGCAAGGCAAACCTGCACTGACGGACCTGGTCGGGTCCGCGGGCGTGGACTATGAGGCGATGCCCGCGCTGCTGGCCGAACTGAAGATCAAAGCTGCTACCGACACCCTGGGCAGCGAACTCAGCAGGCTACGCCGCAGCATCGCGGCCACGGCGGGCGGCGATGACCCCCTGTTGCCCGACACCATCGCCGCACTGCTGACCAACATCGACGTGTACCGCTCCGACTATCCCGGCCTGGCCGCGCTGCTGCCGGCCGCGCTCGCTGAAACCGAAGCCGCGCAACCACATTTGGGACCCGCGTTGCAGATCCTCGCCGCAGCACTGGCTCGGGGCGGCGAACCGGCCACCCGTCTGCAACAGCTGTGCGGGGCGGTGACGGCCAAAGCTGTTGAGGACTGCCTGTTCTACCGCGACGCGCGACTGGTCTCGCTCAACGAGGTGGGCGGCGAACCGCACCGGTTCGGTGTGGGTGCCGCCGAGTTTCACCAAAGTGCCGCTACCCGGGCGCGGTTGTGGCCGCAGACCATGACCACGCTCACCACTCACGACACCAAGCGCGGCGAAGACGTGCGTGCCCGCATCGGTGTGCTGTCCCAGGTCCCCTCGCTGTGGGCGGAATTCGTCTCGCGGTGGGAATCGCTAGCGCCGCCTCCCGATCGCGCAACCGGACAGTTCCTGTGGCAGAACATATTCGGTGTCTGGCCGCTCGGCGGCGAGGTCACGCCGCAGCTGCGTGACCGGCTGCACGGCTACGCCGAGAAGGCGATCCGCGAGGCCGCCTGGCACACCACCTGGAACGACCCAGACACCGAGTTCGAAGATGCGGTGCACGGTTGGCTCGACCGGGTGCTCGACGGACCCGTGGCCAACGAGTTGACCAAACTCGTTGGACAACTCAACCCACATGCCGCCAGCGACGCGCTGGGACAGAAGCTGCTGGCCTTGACGGTGCCCGGGGTACCCGACGTCTACCAGGGCACCGAGTTGTGGGACGACAGCCTCGTTGACCCCGACAACCGCCGCGAGGTCGACTATGAGGTTCGGCGGGCGGCCCTGAATGAGTTGCAGCATCCCAAGATTCGGGTTGTCACCACGGCGCTGCGGCTGCGGCGCGCGCACCCGGACACCTTCTTGCACGGCGACTACATCCCGGTGCTCGCCCACGGCGACGCCAGCGAGCATGTGTTGGCCTTCCGCCGCGGCGAGGACATCCTGGTCGCGGTGACCCGGTGGACGGTGCGCTTGAAGGACATCGGCTGGGGCAACACCGTGGTGCCCTTGCCCGAAGGATCGTGGACCGACACCCTCAGCGGTGCCGTGGCCAGCGGACCCACCGCCGCCGCTCAACTGTTCTCCGACCTCCCCGTCGTCCTGCTGGAGCGTGATCGTGGCTGAATTCCGGGTCTGGGCGCCCAAACCCGAGTTGGTGCGCCTCGATGTAGCCGGCGCGGTACACCCGATGCTCCGCACGGACGACGGCTGGTGGCATGCGACCGTGGATGCACCTCCGGACGCCCGCTACGGGTACCTGCTCGACGACGACCCCAAAGTGTTGCCGGACCCGCGCTCGGCCCGACAGCCCGACGGGGTCCACGAGCGCTCGCAGCTGTGGGACCCGGCCGCCGCCAACTGGACCGACAGCGACTGGGCGGGCCGCCCGGTGGACGGCGGGGTGATCTACGAGTTGCACCTGGGCACTTTCACCCAGGCAGGCACGTTCGATTCCGCCATCGAGAAGCTGGACTACCTGGTCGATCTCGGAGTCGACTTCGTCGAACTGATGCCGGTCAACTCCTTTGCCGGCACGCACGGCTGGGGATACGACGGCGTGCTCTGGTACAGCGTGCACGAGCCTTACGGCGGACCCGACGGTCTGGTCAGATTCGTCGACGCGTGCCATCGGCGCGGTCTCGGAGTGCTGATCGACGCGGTGTTCAACCACCTCGGGCCGTCGGGCAACTATCTGCCCCGGTTCGGGCCGTACCTGTCGTCGGCGAGCAATCCGTGGGGTGAGGGCATCAACATCGCCGACGCCGACTCGGACGAGGTTCGGCGCTACATCATCGGCTGCGCGTTGCGCTGGATGCGCGACTTCCATGCCGACGGCCTGCGACTGGACGCCGTGCACGCGCTGGTGGACACCACGGCCATCCATATCCTCGAAGAACTGGCAACCGAAACCCGTTGGTTGTCAGAACAGTTGAGCCGCCCGCTGTCACTCATCGCGGAAAGCGACCTCAATGACCCGCGCCTGATCACGCCCGTAGACCGCGGTGGTTACGGGATCACCGCGCAGTGGGCCGACGACATTCATCACGCCATCCACACGTCGGTGTCCGGCGAGCGCCAAGGCTATTACGCCGACTTCGGCTCCCTGGCCACCCTGGCGCAGACACTGCGGCACGGATTCTTCCACGCCGGCACCTATTCGTCGTTTCGGCGCCGGCGTCACGGGCGCCCCATCGACGCCTCCGCGATCCCCGCAACCCGGCTGCTCGCCTACACATGCACCCACGATCAAGTCGGCAACCGCGCCCTCGGAGACCGGCCATCGCAGAATCTGACAGCCGGTCAACTCGCGGTGAAAGCCGCCCTGGTGCTCGCTTCCCCGTTCACCTCAATGCTTTTCATGGGTGAGGAATGGGGAGCCTCGACGCCCTTCCAGTTCTTCAGCTCCCACCCCGAACCCGAACTGGCGCAAGCCACCAGGGATGGGCGCAAGGCGGAATTCGCCGAGCACGGCTGGGATGCCGACGACATCCCCGACCCGCAGGACCCGCAGACCTTCGCGCGCTCCAAGCTGAACTGGGATGAGCTCGGAGATGATGAGCACGCACGCTTGCACGCCGTGTACCGCGACCTGATTGCGTTGCGGCGCAACGAAGCCGACCTGGCCGACCCCTGGTTGACCGACCTGATCATCGATTACGACGAGGAGCAGCGCTGGATTGTGCTGCGCCGCGGCCGATTTGCGATCGCCTGCAACCTTGACACCGAGCCGGTCAGTGTGCCGGTCACGGGTGAGGTGGTGCTGGCCTGGGGCGCACCCCGAGCTAACGGCGGGGGCACCACGCTGGACGGGCATTCCTTCGCGATTCTCTCCGATGGCGGCAACAGCGCGTAGGTACCGGTCGGAGCACATCCCCGGTTGGGGATAACTGAATAGCGCTGGCAAGGCAGATCCGTCGATGATTCGCCCGTGACTATCAATGAATCGCTGCCCATCCCGCCGATGGAAACCGCCACCGACCCAGTGCATTCCGCGTCCGATCTGCGCGAGCGGTGGCGCGCGTTGATGGGGCCACTTGGATTCGGCGAGCGGCTGCTGTGGATCGGCTTTTTAGGACCGGATCGCCGCCTGATCAAGACCTTGACTCAGGTACCGATCGGACCGTCCCCTCGGGCTTTGGTCTCGCGGGGAGTGATGTCGGGTCTGCAGAGCCGGCTCGACGACCTGCCGGAAGAGAGCACAGTTGCGCTGTTGCTGACGGGCCCGGGTCGGGGCGGGATCTCGTCGTCGGATCAGCAGTGGGCGAAATCGCTGACCGAGGCGGCCGCGCAATACGACGTGCCCCTGCTGCCGATATTTCGCGCCAACGACGAATCCGTCATGCAGATCGAGCCGGTCTGACACTGCCTCAAGGATCTTCCAAGGATCCGTCAAGCGCCGGGCACGATGCTCGTCTCATGACGACGATGAGCCCGCAGCTGACGTCCCTCGCCTACGCCCCCGAAGCACGCACGGGCAACCGCCTGGCCATCATGAGCGTCGCCGCCGGCATCCTGCAGTTTTTCTTGCTGTTCGTCCCATGCTGGTTGGTCACCATCCCGCTTGCGCTGAACGCGGTCCACCAGACCGAAGACCATCGTGACGGCGGTAGCCGCCACCTCGCGATCGCGGGTCTGTCGCTCGCGGTGACCCACTTCGCCGTCTACGTCGGCATGGTCATCTGGTTGATAGCCGGCAACTGACTCGTGCGCGCGCGGACGCGAACGCTTCCGAGAAATCGGGGATCTCGGGGGCGTTCGCGTCCGCTCGGGTTATCGGCGCCGGCTACACACTGCGGCGATCGCCGCTCCGAACCGCGTCGGCGATGGCGTCGGCAAGGGTGTCGATCTCGTCGGCGGCCAGGTCCGCGACGGTGACACGGATTCCCGGTGGCGTGCCCATGCGGAACCGGGTGCCCGGAGCCGCGGCCCAGCCCGAATTGACCAGCCGGGTACAGGCCACCGCCTCGTCGGGAACCGGAATCCACACGTTGAGGCCCGATCGACCATTAGCGGCCACACCACGCTTGGCCAACGCCGCGCACAGGCGCTCTCGGTTGGCGGCGTAATGGCGTTCGGCATCTCGAACCAGGGCCGTGGCCGCATCGTCCGACCACAGGTCGACGGCGAGGTCCTGCAGCAAGTGACTGACCCAGCCCGGACCCAGTCGCAGGCGTCCGTGCACCCGCTCGATGGTGCGGCGGTCTCCGGCCATCACGGCCAGACGCAGGTCCGGGCCATATGCCTTCGAAGCCGACCGGACGAAGGCCCAGCGCCGCGTCGCGCCCGCCAACGGGTGGAGTGGCACGCCGGCGATTCCGGCGCAGTGATCGTCTTCGATCACCAACACCTCCGCGGTGCGGCTGGCAAGCAGGCTGCGCAACGCGGCGCACCGTTCCGCGGACAAGGCGGCTCCCGTCGGGTTCTGCGCCCGAGTGGTCACGATCACCGCCCGCACGCCACGACGCAGCGCCCGGGCCATGTCCAGCAGCAGTGGCCCGTCATCGTCAACACGCACCGGCTCGGCGGAAAGCCCCAGGGCGGCAAGCAGATCCAACAGGTTGGCCCATCCGGGATCCTCGACGGCGACTTTGTCACCCGGTCGCAGGTGCGCGTTGAGCGCCCGCTCGATGCCGTCCAGCGCCCCGCTGGTCAGCGTCAGATGCACCGCCGGTACGGCGTCGGCGCTCAGGGCGGAACGCGCCCGCTCGAGCAGCTGCGGCGACATGCCGGACTCCCCGTACAACACCGGCGGTCGCGAGCCCAGCGACCAGTCAGCGACGGCGGTGGGCAGCAGATGCGGGTCGGGATTGCCCGTCGAGAGGTCGCGGGCTCCCGGCGGGACGCCGACCCCAAGAGCGGAGCGCGGCGTGGTGGCGGGCCGGTCCCGCACCCGGGTCCCGCGCCGGCCTGCTGTCTCGATCGCCCCGCGCTCGCGCAGCAGGCGGTAGGCGGCCGCGACGGTGTTGGCGTTCACCCCGAGGTCAGCGGCAACCTCGCGGATCGGGGGCAGTGTCGCGCCAGGCGCCAGCGCGCCCTGCGAGATGGCCTCTTCGATGTTGGCGGCGATGGATTCCGCGCCGGTCCCCTCGATCCGGTATTGTACTGGCACACAGGTAATTATGTACTAGTACAAACTCCAAGGGCAACCTCATGCAGACCGGCACCGATTCCACGTACCGCCCGACACCGCACACCACCCCGACCCGCTACCGCGAGCGCGCTCGCTACGACCGCGAGACCGTCCACCGGATCCTCGACGAGGCGCTGATCTGCCATCTTGGCTTCGTGACCGCCGACCGGCCGGCGGTCCTGCCGACCACCCACGCCCGTCTCGGCGAAACCCTTTACATGCACGGGTCCACCGGGAGCAACCCCATGCTGTCGGCCAAACCCGGTGGGCTGCCCGTGTGTGTGACCGTGACATTGGTCGACGGGCTGGTGCTGGCCCGATCTGCGATGCACCATTCGCTGAACTACCGGTCGGTGGTCGCGATGGGCACGGCTCGGCTGGTCGAAGACCCGGCCGAGAAGCTGCGGGCCATGAACGCCCTGCTCGACCACATCCGACCGGGCCGTGCCGCCGATTGCCGACCTCCGAATGCCCGCGAGCTCGCCGCGACGGCCGTGCTCGCCCTCGATCTTCGTGAGGTTTCGGCGAAGGTGCGCACCGGCGGTGTGGCCGACGACCCCGAAGACATGGCGCTGCCGCACTGGGCGGGAGTGATACCGCTGACGCTGACGCCCGGCGGGCCGCAGCCCGCCGCCGACCTCGACCCGGCTACCCCGCTGCCGTCCTACCTGCGATAACCGCTAGAACAACAGATAGCGGTAGGCGGGCGAGCCCGGGCGCAACGTCTCGACGTGAATCTCCGTCGCGTGCATGCGGGCCAGCAGGCCATCCAGATCGGCGGCCGATCCCAGCTGGATGCCAACCAAAGCCTCGCCCGTTTCGCGGTTGTTGCGTTTGACGTATTCGAACAGGGTGATGTCGTCGTTGGGGCCGAGCACCTCGTCGAGGAAACGGCGCAGCGAGCCGGGCTCCTGCGGGAAGTCCACCAGGAAGTAGTGCTTGAGGCCCAGGTGCACCAGCGAGCGCTCGAGTACCTCGCCGTAGCGGGACACGTCGTTGTTGCCACCCGAAATCAGGCAGACCACGGTTGAACCGGGTTCGACTTCGGCTTCCAACAAGCCTGCCACCGACAACGCGCCCGCCGGTTCGGCGATGATGCCTTCGTTCTGGTACAGGTCGAGCATCGCCGTGCACACCGCACCCTCGTCGACCGTGGTGATCGACAGCATGTCACCGGCGGCGGCCAGCGCCGCGTACGTCAGCGTCCCGGCCCGGCTCACCGCCGCACCGTCGACGAACTGGTCCACATGATCCAAGGTCACCGGCTCGCCGGCGGCCAGTGCGGCCATCATCGCGGCCGCTCCTGCGGGCTCGATGCCCAGCACGGAGGTGTTGACGGTCCGCTCCGCGAGGTAGGTGGTGATGCCCGCGATGCAGCCGCCTCCGCCCACCGGGACGATCACCAGGTCAGGTTCTTCGTCGAGCTCGGCAAGGATTTCGACGGCGATGGTGCCCTGGCCGGCCATGGTCCGCACGTCGTCATAGGGCGGTACCAGCGTGGCCCCGGTGCGTTCGACGTCGGCACGCGCCGCCTCGGCGGCCATGTCGTAGGTCGAGCCGCCGACGATCAACTCGATGAACTCGCCACCGTGGTAGCGGATCCGGTCGCGCTTTTGTTTCGGTGTCTTGGCGGGCACGTAGACCCGGCCGTGCACGCCCAGGGACCGGCAGGCGTAAGCGAAGCCCTGCGCGTGATTGCCGGCCGACGAACACACCACGCCGGCGGCCAGTTCGTCCTCGGACAACTGCACCAGCAGGTTGTAGGCGCCGCGCAGTTTGTAGGAACGGACGACCTGCAGGTCTTCGCGCTTGAGGTAGACCGTGGCACCGGTGATGTCCGACAACCGGTCGCAGAACTGCAACGGCGTGGGCGTGACCACCGAAGAAATGCGCTTCGCCGCCTCGTCAATGTCGGCTGCGGAAAGCTCAGGCAGCGGCGACATCGGGGTTCGGCTCAGTTCAGCGGTCACCGGTCAATGGTGCCATGCCCGCACCTACACACTCAGCGGGAAGGTCAGCTCACCGGGGTCAGGACGAACACCGGAATCTGGCGTTCGGTCTTCTTCTGGTACTCGGCGTAATCCGGCCATACTTCCACCGCCCGCTCCCACCACGTGGCTTTCTCGTCGCCGAACACCTCGCGGGCCTCGTAGTCACCGGTCACGGGACCGTCCTGCAACTCCACCCGCGGATTCTTCTTGACGTTGTGGTACCAGACCGGGTGCTTCGGCGCCCCGCCCAGTGACGCGACGATCGCGTACTCGCCGTTGTGTTCGACACGCATCAGCGGGGTCTTGCGGAGCTTGCCGGTCTTGGCCCCGACGGTCGTCAGCAGGATGACAGGCTTGCCCTGCAATTCCGTGGCTTCGGTACCGCCGGAGGCGATGATTTTTTCGGCGTGTTCGCGCGACCAATCGGAGGGGCTGGGTTCGTATTCACCTGTGAGCGGCATACCACCAACTCTATGCGCGCGATCCGCACCATAGATCAGCGCGCTCACATCAAAGAGTTCGATTGAACGAAAAAAATTGTGCCGGGTATGGTGAACGTATGACTTTGCCCGCCCTCAACACGTCGGACGTGCTGATCGCGGGTGTTCCGTGGCCGCGGCACAAGTTGTTCGCCGTCATCGCCGGCCTGGTCGCGTTTCTGGTCGTCGGAGTCGTGACCACCAGCACGGCGGCGGCGGTCCTGAGCGGCGCCGGTGTCGGTCTCGCGGTCGGGGTCGCGCTTAAGATGCTGGCCCATCCGCGGCGCTGACGCGCCTCCTGGCGATTTCCGCGATCACGTTGACTCGTCGCGTCGCCGCAGCGATCTCGTCCGCGAACTCCTGACGGCGTTTGGCGATGTCCTCGGCGTCGGCGCCGTCAACCAGCTCCCGATGCCGAGCCAGCCGCAGCGCGGTCTTGAACAGTTCCATCGACCTCGACTCGGCGCTGGCGATCCTGCGCTGCAGCTCCCACTGCTTGCCGACCTCAAGGCATTCGGTCAGGAACGCGTTCTCGTCGAGCTCTTCATCCTCCAGCGCGGCCAGCCGGTCGGCCACGATGTGATAGGCGTCCAGGAACGGACGCAGCACCAGGTGCGCCAGCAGCAGATCGGCCGATTCGAGTAGCCGCCGCACGTCGGCCGCACTCGCGGGCTTGGTGGTGTCCACCGCCGGTCCGATGAGACGGACCTCGTCGGCGAGCTCCTTCTCGAACTGCGCGCGACCCGAGAACAGGAACTCGAACTTCAACAGCTCGCGCAGCCGCAGCGCTTCGTCGCGTACCGCCGCCGGCGCCACCGTGCCATCACTTGCCTCTTCGGACGCCGCCACCAGCGCCAATTCGGCGATCGCGCGGTCGACCAGGATGTGGATGGCGGTGTTGCGGTAGAAGGCCGCGACCAGGTGTTGGTCGTGTCCGATCCCCCAGACCGCTTCGGTCCCCGCGTCGTACACACTGACCACGCCCGAGTCGACCATCTGATGCAGGGTCCAGCGGATCGTCGACTTATTTGTCAGGTCGGCGGCGCCTGCGACCGTCCAGTTGCGGGCCGCGATGTAGCTGGCCAGGGGCCGCACCGTGGCCAGCACCTCGCTGATGGACAGCGAGCGGTCAGCGCCGAGCAGGGCCAGACTCACCACCGCGGTGGGCGTGACAGGCGTGGCGCGGTTGATTCGGTGCTCCACGTCCAGCGCGATGCGCTCGACCACCGTACCGGTGCCCGACGGGTCGGCCCGCAACTCGTCGAGGCGCTGCCGCAACGGCAGCGGGTCACCGAAGTCGAGGTAGGCCCGGCCGAGCCGTTCGCCTTGCTGCCGCGACAGCCGCACCAGAAAACGGAGGTCCTCCGGCCGCTTGGCGGCACCGTAGGCCTCGGTGGTCATCGCTTCTACCTCGTGCAGCTGGTCGTAGACGATGGACGTCGGCACCAAATACACTTCCGGGCCGTCGATTTCGTCGACGGCGTCGGTGATGTAGCGCAGGATGCCGAACACCGGCGGCCGCAGCTTGCCGGTCCGGGTCCGCCCTCCCTCGATCGACCAGGTGAGGTTGGCGTGGTTTTGCACCAGCTGAGCGGTGTAGGCGCGCAACACGAACCGGTAGACCGGGATGTCCTTGGTCTGCCGCCGGATGAAGATCGTGCCGGTGCGTTTGGCGAACCCGCCCATCGGAAAGAAGTTCAGGTTCGCCCCGCCGAACGTCAGCGCCGGCGAAAGCCGGTTCGCCGCAATCGCTTCGGGCAACAGCATGCCGTCCAGGTAGGACCGGTGCGAGAACGCAAACGCCAGTGTCGCCTTGCGGTCAAGCTTGCGCAGGTGTGCGATCTGGTCCTCATCCACCAGCACGTCGTAGGCGCGCATCAACCATCGGCTGAACCCACGCCACGCGTGCACGGCGCGCTCGTCCAGCGTCGCGGCCACCTCGCGCAGGTAACCCGCGGCCTCCGCTCGAACATCGGCGCTGTCGCGGCCAAGCTCGTCTGCCAACGCATCCAGCCGCTCGCTGAACCACTGCGCCTGCAGCAGCTGGGCCACCTCAGGCGGGTCGGTGGCCAGCGCCGTCGTGGCCTCTCCGACAATGCCGGTGCGCTGCAACAGCTTCCGCATCCTGATTCGGCCGATTTCTCCCGCGGTCATCGCCACACCTCCCGTCACGCCGAGGCAGTCGCAGGTACTGGCTTGGCGGGCTCATGGATATCGGGGCCAGGTTCGGCCGCGTACAGCTCTTCGATCTCGGCGGCGAACTTGGCGGCAATGGGCTTGCGCTTCAGCTTCATCGTCAGGGTGATCTCGTCGCCACCCGGCTCCCACAGGGTGGGCAAGATTCGGAAACGCTTGATCTGCTCGACTCGTGCCAGCTTCTCGTTTGCCGCGGCGACGCCGGCGGCCACCTGCGCCACGATCTGCGGATCGGCGGCCAAGGCTGCGGGCGACGCCTCCAGCCCGTGCCGAGCGGCGGTGGGGCCGACCGAATCGGCATCGAACACCAGCAGCGCCGTGTTGTAGGGGCGCCCGTCCCCGATGGCGATCACGACGCCGATCAGCGGGCACGCCGCCAGGATCGTGTTCTCAATGTTGGCCGGCGACATGTTCTTTCCGGCCGCATTGATGATCAACTCCTTCTTGCGGTCCACCACCCGCAGATAGCCGTCGGCGTCCATCTCGAAGATGTCACCGGTGTGCAGCCACCCGTCGGCGTCGATCGCCTCGGCGGTCTTTGCCAGCTCCTTGCGGTAGCCCCTCATCACCAGCGGGCCGCGCACCAGGAATTCGCCGTCCTCGGCGATCCGGCCCTCCAACCCCGGCAGCAGCTTGCCGACGGTGCCCAGGCGGGCGGCGCGGGGATGGCTGGCGGTGGCCGCGCAGCTGAGCTCGGACATGCCCCACACCTCGGCGATCGGGATGCCGATGCCGGCGAAGAACGCCAGGGTTTCCTTCGGGACCGGCGCCGCTCCGGAGATCGCCCACCGCAACTCGCCAAAACCGAGCTTCTCGCGCAGCTTGGACAGCACCTGTTCGTCGGCCTGTGTCCATTCGGCGGCCAGTTCGTCGGACATCGGTTCACCGGCCAGCAATGCTTGGGCGCGCTTGTCGGCCACCGACATCGCCCACTGCAACGCGGACCGCTTCGTCTCGTCCGTCTCGTTGCTGACCGTGAATTCGATTCCGGCCTTGAGCTTTTCCCATACCCGCGGCACGGCGCCCCATACGGTCGGACGCGCATCGGGCAGGGCCGCCACGATCGCGCGCGGGTCTGCCACGGTGGTGACCTGGGTGCCGAACATCTCCTGGATGTACAGGCCGCACATCCGGTCGGCGATGTGCGCCGTCGGCAGGAACGACGCGAGCCGGTCGCCGAATTCGATCCCGAAGACCTCGTCTACGGCGTAGCCCTCGAAAAGGATGTTGGCGTGCGTCATCTCGACGCCCTTTGGGTTGCCCGTGGTCCCCGAGGTGTAGATCAGAGTCAGGATGTCCTCGGGCTGCACCGCGCGCCACGTCTGCTCGAATTCGAAGTCGTCAGCCGCGGCCGCATACAGGTCCGCCACGGACAGCACGCCGTCGGGGGCACCGTCGATGCAGACGATGTGCTCGATCGGTGCGCCGCTGGCGCGGATCCGGTCGACGTACTGCTCCTCGCAGATCACGACCTTGGTGCCGGCGTTTTCGAACACGTACGTCAGCTGCTCGGCGGGCAGCGTGTTGTAGACCGAAAACGACGTTGCCCCAGAGTGTTGCGCGCCTACCTCGAGCGGATAGAACTCGACCCGGTTGGCCATCATCAGCGAAACGGTGTCGCCGCGCGAGACCCCTAGGCCCGCCAGGCCGGCCGCTGCCAGGCGCACCTGTTCCGCATACTCCCGCCAGGTCAAGGTCTGCCCGCCGCCGACCGTCCGCAGCGCGACGGCATCCGGCTGGATCGCCGCGGTCCGCTGAAACGCCTCACACATGGTGACCGCTCGATCGGTCGTGGTCATTGCATTCTCCTCGGCACTCCTCGGCACTCGTCGGCTACTCCTTGGCATTCCTCGACACCGGATCCGCGCCGCCCAGAGCGTACGTCCGCCGACGCGACGCACGGAATACTTGCACCACTCAGCGTACTTTGGCGACAGTGGCCACTCACTCCGGAATCGACGTCAGTGACTTGTCCACGCTCGAGCAGACCGCATTCCTGACCCAGTACGCCCGAGCGCTGGATAGCCGCTGGTCCCGGCCGATCCTCGGCGACACACTCGCCGACGACATCGTCGGCAAGATCGATTACGACTTCGCCGGACTCGGCGTGACCGACAGCGTTGTCTGCCAGACGGCGCTGCGCGCCAAGATGCTCGACGACCGGGTCCGCGCGTTCATCGCCAAGCACCCCGATGCCGTGGTGGTGGATCTCGGCGCCGGGCTGGACACGGGCGTGCACCGGGTCAGCCCGCCCCACACCGTGGACTGGTACAGCATCGACCTGCCGCGCGTCATCGCGTTGCGCGATCAGACGATGCCTGGCCTCGACAACGCGCATTCCATCGCCGTGTCGCTTGCCGACGACAACTGGCCGTCCGGGATCCCGGCCGACCGACCCACCATCCTGATTGCCGACGGGCTGTTCGCGTTCCTGTCCAAGCCGGTGATCGTCGGCATCTTTCGCCGCATCACCGACCACTTCGGCTCCGGCGAGTTGGCCTTCAACGACTACGGACGCATCGGCTGGTTCAGTCGGGTTGCGGTGAAGCTGGCCCCGCAGCGGATGTTCTCCAGCGTCGGTACCCAATGGGGGTACGCGGGCTTCAAAGACGCCCGAGTGCCCGAGAGCTGGAATCCCCGGTTGACGTTGGTCGAGGAGGCCAGCCTGGCGCACACACCGGAGGTCGACCTGTTCCCGCGCTGGATTCGATTAGCTACCAAAGCATCTGGGAAATTCAAGGCCGGCGCCAGGAAGGCCCGTATCCTGCGCTACCGCTTCTAGTCTGCGAACCTGCCCCATCCCGGCCACGCTTCTATCTCACCCAATCCCTGTGGCACCCGCCGGACGACGCCGAGATAACAGAAGCGCCCGATAGGCGAGCTGGCGTTGAATTCATTCCTGCACTGCTGCACCGACATTCGGCCCGGCCATCTTCGACACCCTTACAGCTGGGGAAAATGTGCACGGCGAGGCTGGGGTGACTCTAGAGGTTAACCGGGTACAGTGACGGCCCAGTTACTTATTGACTACGCCGAAAAGTCGTTCGAAACGTGCCATTATGGGCGCGTCACATCTTCCGATGGTCAAGGTTGCCGGATTGGGAGGACCACATGTCGTACGTGATCGCAGCACCAGACCTGTTGTCGACGGCGGCCGCGAATCTCGCGGCTCTCGAGTCCTCGATCCAGGCAGCGAACCAAGCGGCGTTAACTCCGACCAACACGCTGGCGGCCGCGGCCGCCGACGAGGTATCAAGAGCGATCGCGGCGCTCTTTTCCGGGCAGGCCCAGGAGTACCAAGCCATCAGTGCGCAGGCGGCGGCGTTCCATGAGCGCTTTGTGCAGGCATTGAATGGCGCCAGTGGGGCGTATGCGGCGGCAGAAGCGGCCGCCGCCAACCCGTTGCAGGCCGTCGGCGACCAGGTTCTGGGTGCGATCAACGCGCCCACCAACCTGCTGTTGGGCCGCCCGCTGATCGGCAACGGGGCCGACGGTACACCCGGCACCGGCCAGAACGGTGGGGCTGGCGGCATCCTGTGGGGCAATGGCGGCAATGGCGGATCCGGTGCGCCGGGTGGCCGAGGCGGACGTGGCGGTGACGCCGGGTTGATCGGTAACGGCGGCGTTGGCGGCTCCGGCGGTATCGGACGCGGCGTCGGCGGCAACGGCGGCACCGGCGGGTTGCTGTGGGGCAATGGCGGAGCCGGCGGCACCGGCGGCGTCGGCGCGGTCACGTACGGGTTCGGTGGGCTCGGAGGTCGAGCACTGTCCTTCTTCGGCGCCCCGGGCGCCAACGGCGAGGGCGGATTCGGCATGGGGAACGTCCTGTTCGTGCCGTCCGATGCAATGACCGTCGGCAATCTGCTTGCGGCCGCACCCGATCGCAACTTCCTGCTGATCGGCACTGACGGCACGAATCTGAGCAGAATCCTGTCCGACCCCGCCGGTACCCCGAACTTCCACGCGTTCATGCAGCAGAGCACCACCGCCGCGTCGACGATCATCGGCCACACCAGCATCTCCAACCCGTCGTGGACGGCCATTACGACCGGTGTGTGGAGCGAGCAATCCGGTGTGACCAACAACGTCTTCACCCCATGGACGTACGACATGTGGCCCACGGTGTTCAACCAACTCGAGGGCTTCTACGGCGACGACGTCAGCACCACGGTCATCGGAAACTGGCAAGTCATCACCGATATCGCCGGTGCCGGCGCGTTCCCCGCCGACAACATCCAATTCGTTGGGCACGACCCGAACGACGTGCTCTGGGCCGCGTCGCAGGCCCAGGTCACCGACCAGGCCACGGCCGCGATTTTGGCCGCCGATCCCAACAAGGGCAATTTGATCTTCGCGTACTACGTCGGGGTCGACGAGGTCGGTCACGCATTCGGTGGCGGTTCGCCGCAGTACGTGCAGGCCCTTCAGATCATGGATGCCCAACTCGGCACCCAAACCAACGGCGGCGGAGGCCTGTTGGGAGCGGTGTGGGAGTGGGAGAACACGACCGGCGAGGAATGGGACATCCTCATGGTCACCGACCACGGTCACATCTCCCCCGACCAGTTCGGTCGCGGCCACGGCTTCCAATCACCGCTGGAGACAGCGACATTCCTGATGTGGGATCAGGCCGGCAACGACATGATGGACGGTTGGATCAACAACCAATGGCAGATCAACAGCACGACGCCAACGATTTTGGACACATTCGGCCTGACCCCGGCGTCGTACATGCTGGGCGCTCCCCTCACGTCCTCTGCCTTCAACGACTACTACTTTGACCCCGGCTCCAACCTGTTCGCCGTACTGAACCAAACGTTCGCCACCCAGGGTTATCCCGACATCCCGCAGAACGTGACCCTGACGGCGCGCACGATCGCGGCCACGATTCCTTACCTGGTGTTCGACCCGATCGACAGCATCGTCCAGGCGGTGCCCAGCTTCTTGCAGCTGCCGGTCTCATTGCTCGGAGCCGGGATCTACCAGACGCTGAACATCCCCGCGCAGGTCTTCATCCGGTTCACCGGCGTGACCGGAAACCAGATCATCCCGCCGGACCTCAACCCCTTCTACCCGTAGTCCCCAAACTCTCGGCTTTGACCCCTAACGGGCAGAACTCGGCGCCCTGTCAGCAGGGTGGATGCCGCAGGTGCAGGCGTCGATCGAGGGACAGCCGCACCGCATCCCCCATTCGATGACCTCCCGCGCACGGATTAAAGACGCTATCTGAGCGTCGATCTCGGCGAGCTTGCGCTCGGCCCGGCCCCCACTGTTCGGGGGCCGGGCCGTCAGCCACGTCCGTCAACCACGTCCGGTTTTCACGGATCTACGCTGCGGCTTGGCAATTCGGCGTGGTCGGCACGCCGTTGAAGCGGTCCGCCAGCCACTGCATCGATCGTTCGCCGTCGACGAAGTACGGCAGCAGAGTGTTGATGCCCATCTTGTTCAGGAATGGCGGTTCTTCGTTGGTCCATAGCTGGACATCGGCGCCTCGGTCGCACCAGTGGGCAGCCAGATCGGTCGATGCTTGGTAGGGGTTGAACGAGTCGAATCGATTGGCTGAGATGTAGACCGGCCCCTTTGGACGGGCATTGCCCAGATTTTGAGCGAGGAGCAGGCTCTTGACGGGTTCGCTACCGAAGATCTCCTCGGGAGGCGCCGTGAACCAGCCGGTGCCGTCGGGGAAGTAGAGGTGCCGGAATCCGAAGTCGGCCACCGACTGCACCAGGCAGATGTAGCTGGACCACTCGACGTAATGCTTGCCTCGCGGTGTCAACGCCTGCACGAGAAGCTCTTTGGTCTCTGGGTAGGCAAACACCACCCCGTTGAGCACGTAGGCCAAAGCGCCCGCGAGGAGGCTCCCGTCGACGAACGGTGGAAGTAGTGACAGGTCGGCCAGCGGAGTGTTGAGAACCGTACCGACGACATTCAGTTCCGGGGTGTAAGTCGCCGCCTGCTCGGCCGCGGATCCGGCCGCCTGCCCGCCGCTCAACCAGCCCCAGAACGCGACAGGGCCGTCGGGGGTCAACGAGGTACCGGGCAGCTTCTTGGCGGCACGTACCGCGTCGAGAAGGCCGGTGCCGGCAGACAGTCGGTTGCCGAACTCTGGCCCGCCGGGAATGTGCACGCCCATGCCGACGCCGTCGGCCACAACGATTGCGAATCCCCGCGCCACCATTGTGGCGAGGAATGTCTCCTCGTAGTTGAACGTAAGGTCAAATCCCTGAGAGAAGTGGATTCCCTGGTCCATAAGTCGTGACGGTGCGCACTGTTCGCCGATTCCGTACGGTCCGGTTGCGTAACCGATCAGCGGGCGTGGTCCTGCCCCCTGCCACGGTACCTCGGGCTCGAGGTAGATCCCGGTAGCCGCCACGGGTTCCCCCTTGGCGTTGGTGGTGCGGTACATGATCCGGGTTCCCGTGGCCGTCCAACTGCCCAGTTGGCCGGATGGTTCGTAGACGAGATTCGCCGGCTCTGAACGGATGAGGTCACCATGGGTGCCGTTCGGTAGGGAGTCGGGGGGTGTGTAAAACGCGAGGTACCTCGTCTCGTCGGCAGATGCCAACGGTGAAAGGGCGATTGATGGAAACCCCAGCACGACAGCGAGGACCGCTGTCACTGACCGGAGTGCCGTTCCAACGACTCCTGACTTTCGGCTCACACACGCCCCGTTTCGTTCGACTTGTCGGTGGCTCGAAATGCTAGGCGGGTCCCGCGTAGCCGCCGGACGGCGGTTCGTTACGAAATCGCAACCACCAGCGCATACTTCATGCAATCCGGGTGAGAAAAATCCTGTCGTATTGGACTCGCCGGGGTAGCGCAAGAAGAATCTGAACCGGCGGACAGTCCGTGCATCATCGTGGATTACACGGTGTAACAACGCCTTCGAGATACGCTTGTCGTGTTCTATGGTACTAGAACGGCTTTCGCAGACCATCAACGAATGGCGCCCGGAATCGCATCAGACCGCTGGCCCTCGGATGCGCGATCTGTACATTGACGGTGCGCTCAGCGACTGTCGGAGTTCGTCACAGTCGGCTTGACTGCATGGGAGTAGATCCTGCATCACACTACCGAGGAGTATCCGTGACGCCCCGCTTGAAGTTGGTCCCTGATCTAGACAGCCTGTCACCCGAAGCGAAGCAGGTCCTCGACGACTACGTGAAGAAGACCAACGGTGAGTACTTCCAAATCGCACCAACTGTCGATCATCCATTTCGGGAGAAGGGCACTCCCGAACATCACGAGTGGGTCAGTCAATTCATTCGTGTACTCGGGCTGAGCCCGGGTCTGCTCAAGGCGTGGCTGGAGAAGGACTGGTACATCGTTCGCGAAAGCCTCATCTCGAAGAAAGACCCGCAATTGGCCGAACTGGTCGGTCTCGTGGTCGCTTTCGCACTTGAATGCCCGTACTGCATCGCCTGGCACACAGCGGCCTCACGATTTGAAGGTGCCGAGGACAGTCTGGTGGCCAAGATCCACGCATATGACGAGCACCGGGATGCGTTCGACGAACGCGTGTTGGCGGTGTTCGACTATGCACGCAAGATCGCGCTGCACGCCTACAAGGTCACCGACGAAGACGTCGACAACCTCAGACGGTGGTATTCCGATCCGGAAATAGCCGAGCTCACCGAGCTTGCAGCGCACATGTCGGCGCTTTCCAAGTTCTTCTCGGCCCTAAACGTGGAGATCTGGTGATATGGCCACCGCGATTCTGGTGACATTCTCAAGCGCGGCGGAGCCGGACGAACTGGCTGCGATCGCTGATACCTTCGCTGATGCACTCATCGACGTGGACGGACTGCTCGGCAAGACGTGGCTGAACGTCGACGGCGGAAGTGGCGGCTTCTACGTCTTCCGTGACGCGGCGGCAGTGGATTCCTACTTGGGGGGACCGTTGGTCGCGCAACTGCGTTCGCACCCGAAGTTCAGTGACTTCACCGTGCAGCGCTTCGATGTTGACGAAGCGTTGAGCGCTCGCACGCGAGGTCTTCCGGGGCGCTGACCGACTGGCTGACCCTTGATGCTGGTGCCGCACGTCGTGGCCCGGCATCAAGGGTCACTACCGGTCATTCTGAGGCCAGGATCTCTCGCGGGTACCGACCGAATGTCTGGCGGAACTCGGTCGCGAATCTGCCAGGGTTGTGGTAGCCCCATCGGCCGGCGATGGCCGCGACCGTTGTGCTATCCGGATCGGCGGCGCGGAGGTCGGCGTATGCGCGTCGAAGGCGTTCCGCGCGGACGTACTCCATCGGCGACATATTGCGATACCGACGAAAGGCGATCTGCAACGCTCGCGGGCTCAGCCCCACAGAATCGGCGATGTCTCGCAGAGTGATTGGAGCCGCAGCATGGGCCTCGATATATGCTATGGCCCTCGCTACCGAAGCGGCGGACGCCTGTGGACTGCGTCGCTCAGTGTCAAGTCGAACCGCTGCGGGAAAGCAATCCAGCAGTGCGGCAACCGCTGACCGGGCGAGATGAAACTCGGTGAGGGTAGACAGTTCAGCCGAGTTGGCCGCCTCGGCCTGGGTCGAGATGAGCGACACCAAGCGCGACCACACACTGGTGGCGTGCGCTGAAGTCGGGCAGCCGAGATCGAAGCTCAACGTCAACCGGCTTTCGGGAACGCCATGCCGATCGGCCGCGACGGCACGCGCGAACTGCTTGTCAATGACCAACTTTGATGCCAACGCACGCTCTGCCCAGTGCAGACGGTACTGGCGTCCAACATCGAGAACGATCGGAATCTCCGGCTTGGCAACAACTCCTATCGATCCACCCGCCGCAGAAATTCGACCCCGCAGCGGTTGCACGACAACGAAATGGTTCGCACTGGGTTCTGGCTGCAACTCCACACTGGCCGCGCCGTAGGTTAGTCGATGCACGCCGATGCCCCGCATCGCCGCAGCAGAGTGCCTGACACACAAGCCCTTACCATTGCCGGACACCTTGAACGCATGCCGACCCAGTGAAGTGGTCAGATGACGGTGCGCAACGCCGGCATCGCAAGACTCAAAGGTCCACTCTGCATCACCAGCATCGGTGGCTTCGTCTGCAGTACCGAACCCCGTCGTCATACCCACCTCGTATCCAGCGACAATTGCTGTCGCAGAATAGGCCAGTCAACCGCCATCCGCGAGGCTTAAGCGCACCAGGAAGATATCGGTCGGGCACTCCTGGGGTGACCCAGGTCAGGCGCCCAGACAGCCCGGACCGAGCAGCGCTTTCAGGTCCCCCATCAGCGCCGGAGACGGTGTCACGCGCAGCGACTGATCCAACTCCAGCGTGGTGATCCGGTCGCCGCTGATCAGCCGAAGATGCACCTGCGAGGTGCCCGGATGGCGCGCCAGCACCTGCTTGAGCGCGGTCACCTTGTCCAGGGTGCACTGTCGGGTGGGCAGGCTGACCGCGACCGGTCGGTCGGCCTGGGCGTTGCTGAAGTCCGGCACGACGAGTTCGTTGGCGATCAACGAGATACGGTCGTCGCGCACCGCCACTTTGGCGTTGACCAGAACTACCACGTCGTCGGCGATTTCGGCGCCGTAGCTGGAGTAGGTGTGCGGGAAGAACATCACCTCGATGCCACCGGTCAGGTCTTCCAATTGCGCTGATGCCCAGGGCATTCCGTTCTTGTTCACCCGCCGGTTCACCGAGGCCAGAATGCCGCCGACCCGCACCTGGGTGTCGTTGGGCACGTCACCGTCCAGGATCGCCGGGATGGCCGTGTCGACCTGAGTGGCCAACAGGTGCGCGACCTTGTTCAGCGGATGCCCGGATACGTAGAGGCCCAGCATCTCTCGTTCCAACGCGAGCTTGTGCTTGTCCTCCCACTCGTCGTCGGGCACCTTGATGTTGAAGACGGCGTCTCCCCCGCCGTCCCCATCGGAGCCGCCGAACAGGTCGAACTGCCCCATCGCCTCGGCCTTCTTGGTGCCCAGCACGCTGTCGACCGCATCGGTGTGCACCAGGAAAAGACCCTTGCGGGCATGTCCGAGCGAGTCGAACGCACCGGCCTTGATCAACGACTCGGTCACCTTCTTGTTGCATGCCGAGATGTCGATCTTGTTGAGGTAGTCCGAGAAGTCGGTGAACTTGCCCTTGTCGTTGCGGGTGTTGATCAACGATCCGACCACGTTGGCGCCGACGTTGCGCACCGCACCCAATCCGAACCGGATGTCTTTACCCACCGAAGCGAAGTTGACCCCGGACTCGTTGACGTCGGGCGGCAGCACGGTGATGCCCAGCTTGCGGCAGTCGGCCAGATACACCGCCGCCTTGTCCTTGTCGTCGCCGACCGAGGTGAGCAACCCGGCCATGTATTCGGCGGGATAGTTGGCCTTGAGGTATGCGGTCCAGTAGGACACCAGGCCGTAGCCGGCGGCGTGCGACTTGTTGAACGCATATCCGGCGAAGGGAAGGATGGTGTCCCACAACGCTTTCACGGCCTTTTCGGAGAAGCCGTTGGCCGTCATGCCCTCATAGAAGCCCTTGTACTCGGCCTCCAGCACTTCCAGCTTCTTCTTGCCCATCGCCTTGCGCAGCGCATCGGCCTTGCCCATCGTGTAGGAGGCCACCTTTTGCGCGATGAACATGATCTGCTCTTGGTAGACGATCAAACCGTATGTCTCAGAGAGGATGTCGCGCAGCGGCTCCTCGAGTTCGGGGTGGATCGGCTTGATCGGCTGGCGGCCGTTCTTGCGGTCGGCGTAGTCGTTGTGGGCGTTCATGCCCATCGGTCCCGGCCGGTACAGCGCCAGCACGGCGACGATGTCGTTGAATTCGGTGGGCTGCATCCGGCGCAGCAAGTCACGCATCGGCCCGCCATCGAGTTGGAACACGCCCAGGGTGTCGCCGCGACCCAGCAATTCGTAGGTGGGCCCGTCGTCCAGCGGCACGGATTCCAGGTCGAGGTCGATTCCCTTGTTGGCCTTGATGTTCTCGATCGCGTCGCCGATGATCGTCAGGTTGCGCAGGCCCAGGAAGTCCATCTTCAGCAGGCCGATGGCCTCGCACGACGGGTAGTCCCAGCCGGTGATGATCGCCCCATCCTGGGGGCGCTTCCACAGTGGGATCGCCTCCGTCAGCGGCTCGCTGCTCATGATGACCGCACACGCGTGCACACCGGCGTTGCGGATCAAGCCTTCCAGCCCGCGCGCCGTCTGGTAGATGGTGCGGACGTCGGGATCGGTCTCGATGAGACCGCGGACCTCGGTGGCTTCCTTGTACCGCTCGTGGGATGGGTCGGTGATGCCCGACAGCGGAATGTCTTTGGCCATGATCGGCGGCGGCAGCGCCTTGGTGATCCGGTCGGCGATCGCGAAGCCGGGCTGCCCGTAGTGGATTCTGGCCGAATCCTTCAGCGCCGCTTTGGTCTTGATGGTGCCGAAGGTGATGACCTGGGCAACCCGGTCGGAGCCCCATTTCTCGGCGGCGTAGCGCACCATCTCGCCGCGCCGACGGTCGTCGAAGTCGATGTCGATGTCGGGTGCCGACGGACGCTCCGGGTTGAGGAAGCGTTCGAACAGCAGACCGTGCGGTATCGGGTCGATGTTGGTGATACCCAACGCGTACGCCACCAGTGAACCCGCCGCCGACCCTCGACCCGGCCCGACCCGGATGTCCACCGAGCGTGCGTAGTTGATCAGGTCGGCAACGATGAGGAAGTAGGACGGAAATCCCTTGTCGCAGATGACCTTTATCTCGTAGTCGGCTCGGTTGATGTAGTTTTGGCCGACTCCCGACGGAAACCGGCGCTGCAGCCCCGCCATTACCTCGTGGCGCAGCCAGGACGCCTGGTCGTGCCCCTCGGGCACCGGGAAGATCGGCATCCGGTCGCGCGGTGTCCACACGTCGGCGTAGGACTGGACCCGCTCGGCGATCAACAAGGTGGCATCGCACGCGCCGGGCACCTCGTTGTCCCAGAGCTGGCGCATTTCCTCCGCCGACTTGAGGTAGTAGCCGTCGCCGTCGAACTTGAACCGGTTGGGATCCGACAACGTCTTGCCGGTCTGCACGCACAGCAGCGCCTCGTGGTTGTGGGCAGCGTCGCGGGTGACGTAGTGGCAGTCGTTGGTGGCCAGCGGCGGGATGTCCAGCTTGCGGCCGATCTCGAGCAGGCCCTCCCGGACTCGCCGTTCGATCGACAGCCCGTGGTCCATCAGTTCGAGGAAAAAGTTGTCGGGCCCGAATATCTCCCGCCATTTGGCCGCGGCCTCCAGCGCCTCGCGCTCGTGCCCCAGCCGCAGCCGGGTCTGCACCTCGCCCGACGGGCATCCGGTGGTGGCGATGATGCCCTCGGCGTATTCGGCGACAAGTTCGGCGTCCATGCGTGACCACTTGCCGAGTTGGCCCTCGAACGACGCCAGCGACGACAGCTTGAACAGGTTGCGCAGGCCGGTCGCGTTCTCGGCCACCATGGTCAGGTGGGTGTAGGACCCGCTGCCGGAAACGTCGTCGGCCTTCTGGCTGGGGTCGCCCCAGAGGATTCGCCGGGTGTCGAACCGCGAGCCGGGAGCGATGTAGGCCTCTACGCCGATGATCGGCTTGATTCCGGCCTTGGTCGCGGTGTTGTAAAACTCGCTGGCGCCGAACATGTTTCCGTGGTCGGTCATCCCGATCGCGGGCATGCCCAGCCGTTCCACCTCGGCCAGCATCGGGGTGATCTTCGCGGCACCGTCCAACATCGAATACTCGGTGTGGTTGTGCAGGTGCACGAACGACGACCCGCGGGGGACGCTCGACCCGGGAGGAAACGAATCTGTCATAGGGACGCCAGTCTATGACCGCCCACCGACACACCATCGGCGTGTCGCGAGCCGTGTCTCGAGACGTTTTTATCCGTACAGCTTGACGAAATTGTCGAGCGACTTTTGCACGTCTCCCTTGGCGGCGCGGGCCGCCGCGGCACCGACCGGACCGAACAACGCGCGCCCGCCCAGGTCGACGGACAAACCCAGGGTGGACCCCTCCTCGGTGGGTGTCACGGTCAGCGTGACTTTGTACTTTGCACCGCCTTTTCCGTCCCCGGACATCGCGACCTCGTGCGGTGGATCCCACTTGGTGATCGTCCAGGTCACCCGGTTTCGCAGGCCCTTGGAACGGGCCACACCGACAATCTGGGTGCCCTCGGTCATTTCTTCGACGGGCGGGACGTCGCTGCGCCAACCCTCGTGCAACACCAGCCAGTCGCCCAGCGTCGACAGATCCGAGACGTGCTCCCACATCTCCTGGGGCGTCATGGGTGAGTCGAGGGTCAGGTTCACCGAAGCCATAGGCGAGAGCGTATCCCGGCGCAGAGCATCGCAGGAGCGCCACGGCCCAGCAGTCCGGTTTTCCAACGAGGCAGTACGCAGGTACTTTCCGAGGAATGAACTTGCGCGACTATTTCATGTCAGCGGGTTTCGGGGGGGCGGCAGCTTTGGCCGCGGCGTTAATTCTCGCGCTCATCGCCTTCTTCGCCGCACGCCGGACAGCCAAGCGCGACCGGGCGCAGGCCGAGCAGCAGGAGCGACGCCATGCGGAAGTCCGCGCCGACGAGCAGCGCACCACGGCTATCGCCCGCTGTTGGGAGCGGTTCGTGTGGGTGGTGGAGACCGCCGGGATCGAACCCGCGACCAGTGAAAATGCCACTCTGGGCCTGGGTCCGGAACTAGCCCTGGAGCTGCTTCGGGGGCTGTTGCGTGACGCCGAGCAACTCGGTGACGACACCCTGGCCAAGGCGGTGGCCGTCTACCTCAACCAGTTTTCGTTGGTGTTGGCGCAGCAGGCCGGTTCGCTCGCCAGCCTCGCGGCGCCTGACCCCACGCCCGGCCCCGCCGAAAGCGCGCCGCAGCCGGTCCCCCAAGCGCCGCCGCCACCGGTTGCCGACAGCGGCGACGTCGGTTCTGACGGCGCCGCCGACAGCACCACGACGAAGGGCAGGCGTCGACGCGGGTGACAACCACACGGCAGCACATCGAGGACCTCGACCCCGCGGCTTGGGCGGCACTCACCAAACGCGCCGCCGCGGCTTCGGTGGCCGCCGCCGAGCGACTCGGCATGCAACCCCCCACCGAGTTGCTCGCGGTGTCAGCGATGACGGAGCGCGAACTTGTCGACCACCGCAACCGCTTCGGGCCGGCGGCAAGACGGCTGTCCCCGGTGCTGCGGCTGGTCGAGGCCGACCACTTGCGGGTGGTGGCCGAGGCCGCGGCGCGTCAGGCAGAGCAGGATAAGAAGGACGCGGAGGCGGCCGCCGAGGCGGCGCGCAAGGAAGCCGAGCAGGCCGCACGGGATCTCACGGCGGCGCGCGAGCGCACCCGCGAGGTGGAGGCGGAGGCTGCCCGTGAACGTGCCGAATGGGCCGCCGAACGCGCCACCGCGCAACAAGCCATGGAGCAGGTGCGGGACGCCTTGGAACGACTCCGCGCCGATACCGCCGCCCAGTTGGCCACCGCCAACGAACAACTCAAGGCCGCCGAGGCCCGCGCCGAACAACGGCTCACCGAACGGGCCGACGAACGAAAGGCCGCCGAAAGCGCGCTAGAGCAGGTGCGCGCCGAACTCGAACGGGTCCGCGCCGACACCGCGGCCGAGCTTGCCAAAGCCGCTGAGCAGGTCAGCGCCGCCGAGGCGCGGGCCGAACAGCGGATCACCGAGCGGGCGGCCGAACGAGCCACCGCACAACAGGCTTTGTCGCAGGCTCAGTTCGAACTCGAGCGGGTGCGTGCGGATGCCGAGGCCGAGGTTGCCGCCGCTCGCGGACAGGCCGCCGGTGAGATTGCCGCCGCCCATCAGGCGGCGGAGGCGGACGTGTCGCGCGCGCGTGCCGAAGCCGAAACCGCTGTCGCGCAGGCACGCACCGAGGTCGAGCAGATTCGCGCCGAAGCCGACAACGCCGTCGCGCAGGCACGCACGGAGCTCGAGCGGGTTCGCGCGTCGGCGGCCGCCGAAGTAGCCGCGGCACAGGCGCACGCCAGCCAGGAGATCGCGGCGGCGCTCGCGCAACCGCAACTGCTGACCATCCCCATCCCGCCGTTGGGGGTGGGCACGCACACGGGCTACATCGAGCACGCCGTCTCCGTGTTACGCCAGATCGACTACGTGTTGGAGGCCGGTCTGGCCGAGGATGGTCGGCCCCGGACTCCGATCGACGTCGCACTGGTGCGCAGTCTGGTCAGCACGGCGCAAGAGCAGGCTGGCGACCTGGCGGACCAATTGCGTAACCTGCCCTCTCGGTACAGCGCGCAATGGCAAGTCGAAGCTGCCGAGAGTTACGCCGGCGCCGCCACCAACGCCTACGGCGGCCTGCTGCAACGCATTGCGACGGCGACCGAGCAACTCCGCCAGTACTCACACCAGTACGACGACGGCATCAACGCCGAGGTGGTCGACCTGGTCAGTCAGATGCTGGCCGAGCATCCCTGGCGAAGGCCCTGAGGCGCCCCTGAGCTAACGCCCTGGTCCCCCGCGCAACTTGTTGCCGATCCGGATTCCGGGCAGCAGCACGCTACGCGGTATGAGCCGCCCGCTGGTGCTGACGACCTTCGGCACGATTCCTGGGACCACAGTGCGCTTTCCGGCCAGCATGCCCTCGATCGCGGCTTCGGCGACATCGTGCGGGGAGACCTGCGCGATGGGGATGCTGAATCGCTCGGCATCGGCGATCTGCGCCCACTCCGTGGGCACCGGACCCGGACACAACGCGGTGACCGACACGCCCGTTCCGTGCAGTTCCTCCTGGACGGCTTCGGAGAACGTCAGGACGAACGCCTTGGTGGCCGAGTACACCGCCATATAGGGAATCGGCTGGAAGGCGGCGATCGAGGCGATGTTGAGCACCGCTCCGGCGCCCCGCTCGACCATGCCGCCCAGGGCCGCATGGGTGAGTTCGGTCAGCGCGAGCGCGTTGAGGGTGACTTGCTCGCTTTCCCGTTCGAAGGGCAATTCGTAGAAGTACCCGCTGGTTCCGAATCCCGCGCTGTTGCACAGGCCGGCGATCGGATCGGTGCGCAGCCGATCGACAAGCTTCGAGCGGGATTCCGTGTCGGACAGGTCGAGTGGCAGAACCTCCACGTCGATCTTGTGCTCCGCGCGCAAGTTCTCGGCGAGTTCGTCGAGGCGCTCGCGGCGCCGTGCGACCAGGATCAGCGGGAAGCCACGGCCGGCCAAGCCCTTCCCGAGTTCGACCCCGATACCCGAAGAGGCACCGGTGATGACGACGGTAGACGTCTTGCTCGGTTTCGGAAGGCTCATGATGTCACCAATGTATTCCTCGGGTCGCCTGCACGAATGTTTCGCTTCTCTTGTCCAATTGCGCTGCTTCCGTGCCGGATTCGCCTCCCTTCGCCGCGGCGGAGTCGTCGAACATGCCGAATGCGCGGTTGCGCACGCGGTCCATCACCGCAGGGTTGACGGCGTCGGCGACAGCGGCGAATTGCCCGAAGGGTGAGCTGGACCGCCGTGGCCGGTGCACGATCGCGTCGGTGATCACACCCGCGGCCTGATCCGGCGTCAGGGCCGGGAATTTGTCGTACATCGCGGTCGGACTGATCATCGGCGTGCGCACCAGCGGCATGTGCACGGTGGTGAACTTGACACCGTCCTTCACCACCTCGGCCTGGAGTGCGTCGCACAGACTGTCCAGCGCGGCCTTGCTCGCAATGTACGCGCCGAACCGCGGTGCGCGGGTCTGCACCCCGACCGAGGAGACGTTGACGACGTGCCCGAAGCCGCGTTCGCGCATCCCGGGGATGAATTTGAGGATCAGCTGGACCGCGCCGATGTAGTTGAGCTGCATGGTCCGCTGGTAGTCGTGGATCCGTTCGTAGGACAGTGCCAAGGAGCGCCGAATCGACCGTCCCGCGTTGTTGATCAGGATGTCGACACCGCCGAGGTCGGCGAGCACCTTGTCGGCCATCTCGGCGATGGCGTCGGTGTCCGCGAGGTCGCACGGGTACACGTGGGCTTCCCCACCGTCGGCACGGATTTCGTCGGCGACCTTTTCGAGGTTTTCCAGGGTGCGTGCGACCAGCACGACGGAGCCCCCCGATTCCGCGATCTTCTTGGCCGTGGCTTCACCGATGCCCGACGACCCACCGGTGATGAGGATGGTCCTGCCCTCGACGACGTCGCTGAGCTTGACGCCTTGGACCGCGTCGAGCAGATTCCTGAGATAGAAGGGCCGGTATCGTCCGGCCGAGTTCGGCGTATTGAGCATGCTCGACATCGCCGCTAAGGGCTTTTCGACCAGGTTCGTGA
This sequence comes from Mycobacterium bourgelatii, assembly GCF_010723575.1. NCBI lineage: Bacteria > Bacillati > Actinomycetota > Actinomycetes > Mycobacteriales > Mycobacteriaceae > Mycobacterium > Mycobacterium bourgelatii. The sequence goes on along the minus strand of NZ_BLKZ01000001.1, from coordinate 2,523,000 downwards.
GGTCACCAAGATTCATTGGCAGATCGCTCCTGATGATGGCGGTGTGGTTGGTGTGACGCACGTCATGATGCCAACCTAGGACATCGGCCCCCGAATAGATACGGCGTTCGGCGATTCGAGGCAATGGACCTGTTACGGACAGCAATCCGCGCGTGACCGCGGCCTAACGACAGCGCAACTGCCCGATGGTCAGCTGACACATGGGTTTATTGTCGCGCCTGCTGAGGCGCAAGCAGCTCAGCATCTACGACAAGATCGGCGGGTATGAGTCGATCGAAATCGTCGTCGACGACTTCTACCGCAGAGTGCTCGCCGACGACCAGTTGTCCGGGTTCTTCACCGGCACCAATATGAGCCGTCTCAAAGGCAAACAGGCGGAGTTCTTCGCCGCCGCCCTCGGCGGGCCCGAGCCCTACACCGGCGCACCGATGAAGCAGGTGCACCAAGGGCGCGGCATCACCATGCAGCACTTCAGCCTGGTCGCCGGGCACTTGGGCGACGCACTGGCGGCGGCCGGGGTGCCTGCGGCGACGGTGACCGAGATCCTCGGCGCCATCGCGCCGCTCGCCGCCGACATCGCGTCCGGAGAAGCCAAGACGGCTCCCGAGGACAGCCGAGTCTGAACCGCGCGTATTCGAGAAACTCCACTGCTCGCTGGCGTGTCGGGTGTCGCGTTCGCGGCGTGGGCGGTAGTCAGCACGTATGCGACTGATCGCCATCGTGCTGGCAGCCCTGCTGCTGGGCGCCTGCAGCTCAAAAAGCACGCCGCCGCCGGCAGCCACCTCGGGCCCTACGCTCGACTGCGCCAAACCTGCGAACTCCGCCCAGCAACTGGTCTGCGACGACCCGGTGCTGCGGGACCTGGACAATCGAATCGCTGGCGGCTACCAGCGGGCACTTGACCGGACGGGCGCGGACAAGTCGGCGCTCACCGCCGCGCAGGACAAGTGGGCCGCACAGCGCGACGCCTGCGCGAAGAACGCCGACGTACGCACGTGCGTGCGGGAGGCATACCAGACCCGCCTCGTCGAGTTGGCCATGTCCGACCCCGCCACGGCGATCCCGCCGGTCGTCACCTTCCGGTGCCCCGCCGAGGACAGTCCCTTGACAGCGCAGTTCTTCAACCAGTTCGAACCCCCGGCGGCAGTACTGGAATGGAAAGGCGCCCAGCACATCCTGTTCGCCCAGCCGTCCGGCAGCGGCTCCCGGTACGGGCGTCAAGGCATCGAGTACTGGGAACATCAGGGCGAGGTGCAGGTCGACTTCAGCGGCATCCCCGGATGTAGCAAGTTCGTCTGCAAAACTCCCTCGTGAGGTCGTGAGGCAGTTCGACATGTCGCGCACGTTCGACGAACTGGTCGCAGAAGCCGATTCGGCGCCGGTGGACGGCTGGAATTTCTCCTGGCTGGATGGCCGGGCGACCGAGCAGCGCCCCTCCTGGGGCTATCAACGGTTGATGAGCGACCGGCTGGCGAATGTGTCTGCGGCGCTGGACATTCAAACCGGAGGCGGCGAGGTACTCGCCGGCGCAGCGAAGTTCCCACCCACGATGGCGGCCACCGAGGCATGGCCACCGAACGCCGCGTTGGCGACGCAGCGCTTGCATCCGCGGGGGGTGGTCGTGGTAACCCCACCCGACGAATCGGTACTGCCGTTTGCCGACGAGGCTTTCGACCTGGTGACCAGTCGGCATCCGAACACAGTGTGCTGGAACGAGATTGCCCGAGTGCTGCGCCCCGGCGGCACCTACCTGGCACAGCACATCGGGCCTGCCACGGTGGCCGAATTGGTGGAATTCTTCAGAGCCTCCCAGGGCCCCCAGCCCGAAGCGTGGGCCCGCCGCCATCCCGACGCGGAACGTGCGCAGGCCCGGGCCGCCGGCCTGGAGGTGGTGACGATGCGTCTGGAACGGCTACGCCAGGAGTATTTCGACATCGGCGCCGTCGTCTACTTTCTGCGCAAAGTCATTTGGGCGGTACCCGACTTCACCGTGCGGCGCCACCGCTCCCGGCTGCGCGAGCTGCACGAGCGCATCCAATCCGACGGACCCTTCGTCGCGCACGCCACGCGGGTGCTGGTCGAGGCCCGAAAGCCGGTGCACTAAATCAATTTTCGGCGCGCAACACGTCCAGGGCATGCTGCAGATCGGGCGGGTAGGGGCTGACGATCTCGATCCGGCGGCCGTCGGCCGGGTGAGCGAACGCCAGCGACCGCGCATGCAACCATTGCCGTTCCAGCCCAAGCCTTTTCGCCAATTTCGGGTCGGCCCCGTAGACGAGGTCACCGCAGCACGGGTGATGCAGCGCGGCGAAGTGCACCCGGATCTGGTGGGTGCGACCGGTTTCCAGGTGCACATCGAGCAGGCTGGCGGCGACGAACGCTTCGACGGTGTCGTAATGGGTCAGGCTGTGCCGGCCATTCCGCGTGACGGCGAACTTCCATTCACCGCCGGGGTGCCGGCCGATCGGGGCGTCGATCGTTCCGCTGGATGGGTCGGGATGTCCCTGCACCAGCGCGTGGTAACGCTTGTCGACCGTGCGTTGTTTGAACGCCCGCTTCAGCACCGTGTAGGCGCGTTCCGAACGTGCGACCACCATCACCCCGGAGGTGCCGACGTCCAGGCGGTGCACGATCCCCTGACGCTCGTGCACACCCGAAGTGGTAATCCGGTAGCCCGCCGCGGCCAGGCCGCCCAGCACCGTCGGGCCGGTCCAGCCCACCGAAGCATGCGCGGCCACGGCGGCCGGTTTGTCGACCGCGACGATGTCGTCGTCGGAATACAGGATCGTCATGCCTTCGATCTCGACCGGCGGGTTCTCCAGTGGTTTCGGCGGCTCGGGTAGCCGGACCTCCAACCACGCGCCGGGGGTCAGGCGGTCGGACTTCCCCGCCTGCACGCCGTCGAGTTCGACCCCGCCTTCTTCGGCCAGCGCCGCGGCTGCGGTGCGCGACAGCCCAAGCAGGCGCGCCACACCCGCGTCGACACGCATGCCCGCCAATCCCTCCGGAACGGGCATCGATCGGTGTGAACTCACCGTCGGTTGGCCTTACTTCGGTCAACCGCGTCGCCGTCAGCCTCGGGGTTGGCCGAGGTGTCGTCGTCGTCCGTGCGCCGTCCGACCGTGTCGAAATCGAACCCGAAAATCGACAGAACGACCAGCAGGATCGCCCCGCCCACGACCGAAGGGTCGGCGACGTTGAACACCGGCCACCACCCGACCGACAAGAAGTCCACGACATGCCCGCGCAGCGGTCCCGGCGCCCGGAAGAACCGGTCGACCAGGTTTCCCATCGCGCCGCCGAGGATCATCCCCAGGCCCAGCGCCCACCAGGGCGACACCAGCCGCCTGCCCATCCAGAAGATGCCGACCACCACACCCGTGGCGATCAGCGTCAGCACCCAGGTGTACCCGGTCGCCATGGAGAATGCGGCGCCCGAATTGCGCACCAGGGTCCAGGTGACGGTGTCACCGATGATCGAGACCGGTTGTCCGGGCGGCAGCAGCTTGACCGCCAGCACCTTGGTGACGATGTCCAGGGTCAACACGACCGCCGCGACCGACAACAACAGCCGCAGACGCCGGGGCGGTGCGGAAGTTTCGGGCTGGCCAGCGCCCTCATCCCCGGCCCCTGCTGCGGTCAACGGATCGGAAGATCCGGTTGGTTCGTCAGGCACTCTCCCATCATCCCCCAGATGCAAGATCGGCACCGCATGCGGATACCAGTCGCAACGTGCGGGATGATCCGAGCATGGGCCGCCTCACCGTGATCACCACCGGAGGGACGATATCGAGCAGCACCGGCGCCGACGGCGTGCGACGACCCGCACACAGCGGCGCGGACCTGACTGCCGGTCTGGACGTCGAGGTCGTGGATTTGATGGCGGTCGACAGCTCGGAACTGACGGTGCCCGACTGGGATCGGATCAGCGCCGCCGTGCGCGCGGCCGCCGACTCCGGCGCCGACGGCGTGGTGGTGCTGCACGGCACCGACACCATGGAGGAAAGCGCCCTCTGGCTGGACCTGACCTACGCGGGTGAAGTGCCGGTGGTGTTGACGGGTGCCATGCGCAGCGCCGACGCACCCGACACCGACGGGCCGACCAACATTCGCGACGCGCTGACGGTAGCCGCCAGCCCAGCCGCCCGGGACCTCGGTGTGCTGGTGTGCTTCGCCGGCCGGGTGTTGCAGCCGCTGGGCCTGCGCAAGGTGGTCACCGAGGATCTCAGCGGGTACGCCGGACGGCTGTTGGGCACGGTTGCCGACGGCCTGAGCCTTGCCGAGCGCAAGACCCGCCCGTACCTCGCGGATTTGAGCGCCGCTTACGCGCCACGGGTCGACATCGCCGCGGCGTACCTGGGCAGTGACGCGGTTGCGCTGGACGCGTTCGCCGCCGCGGGCGCGCGGGCGGTGGTCCTGGAAGCGCTGGGCTCGGGTAACGCCTGTGCCGCCGTGGTCGACGGGGTGCGTCGCTTGTGCCGGGACGGCATCGTCGTCGGGGTGACCACGCGGGTGCCCGGCGGACGGGTCGGCGCCGCCTACGGCCCCGGGCATGACCTGGTGCGCGCGGGTGCCCTGATGGTGCCGCACCTTCCGTCCTCGCAGGCGAGGGTGTTGCTGATGGCGGCGCTGGCCGCGGATCTACCGGCCACCGAGGTCGCCGACCTCATCGAGCGATGGGGCTGACGTTTCGTCATCTTCCTGCTCTGTCGCCTCGGCCTCATGGTCCCGCAGCGCGCCGACGTAGTCCGGCCAGTCCAGACTGTCGACGGGGTTAGCGGGGGTGAGCTCGGCGGTGTCGAGGGGAAACGTCCGCGCCGGGCCCGGTCCCGACGCGCGGGTCTCGAAGCGGACGGTCACCACACCGTGGCCCGCACCCTGCACCCAGCCGTGCCCGAAATCGCGATGGGCGACATCGTCGCCGATCCGCCAGGGGGTCGCGTCGTGCAGTGGCGGCGCCGTCGTCTCGACGGTGTGATGGGCTTCCTCGGCTTCGGTCGAAAACTCCAGATCGGGGAACAGCGACTCCTGGCGTACGTCGCTCAAGCCCGAAAACCCGACGCCCAGAAGGCGAATGGGGCCGATCTGGAGGGGATCCAGCAGCAGCCGCCGGGCCAGGGCAGTCAACGCCCCGGCCTCGGTCGTCGCATAGGGCAGCGTTGCGGACCGGGTCAACGTGCTCATGTCGGACTTCTTCAGCTTCACCGTCACGGTGCGCGCGCCGCGGCCGTCGCGCAGTAAGCGCCGATGGGCGTGCTCGGCGATCGGGTCGATCGCCTCACGCAACTGGTCCAGCGTGGTCAGGTCGACGGCGAAGGTGGACTCGGCGCTGATCTGTTTGGCTTCGGCGCGCTCGGTGACGGGACGGTCGTCGATGCCACGGGCCAGCCGGTGCAGCGCGGGGCCGATGGTCGCACCCAGGATGTTGGCCACTTCGGCGTCAGTAAGCGCCGCCAGTTGTCCGATCGTCTCGATGCCGAGCCGGTGCAGCTTCTCCTCGGCGACGGGTCCGATCCCCCACAGTCGCCGCACCGGTAGCCCGTGCAGCAGTTCCTGCTCCTCGGCGCGCCGCACCACCCGGATGCCGTCGGGTTTGGCCAGGCCGGAGGCGATTTTGGCGATCTGTTTGCCGGAACCGGCGCCCACCGAGGCGACCAGGCCGGTCTTTTCGCGCACCACCCGCCGCAATTCCTCACAGAACTCGTCGACCTGGTCGGCCGATGCCCCGGCTAGCTGGGGCGGCTCCCCGAATGCCTCGTCAAAGGACAGTTGCTCGACGACGGGCACCACGCTGCGCACCGCGTCGAAGACCCGCCGGCTGGCCAACCCGTACACGACCCCGCGGGGCGGCAACACGACCGCCGTCACACCGATCTGGCGGCGCGCCTGGTGCATGGGCATGGCCGACCGTGCGCCGTACACCCGTGCTTCGTAGCTGGCACCGGCGACAACACCCCGTCCGCCCAGGCCGCCGACCAGCACGGGCCGCCCCCGCAGGGTGGGGCGGGTGAGCTGTTCGACCGAAGCGAAGAACGCGTCCATATCCAGGTGCAGCACCCAACGGGACTCCACAACTGCCGATACTAGGACCCCGCCTTCGTGGCATAGGGTCTTGCCGTATGGCAATGAACCTCTGCCACAGGTTGTGTTGCGGCTCCGAGTTCTGGGCGAAGACGGTGGAGCGGCAGCTACTCCCCTGGGCACTGGCCGATGTGCCGCTTGGCGATAACACGCTGGAGATCGGCCCTGGGTACGGCGCGAACCTGCGGGTGCTCGCGGAGCGGAGCGCGAAGTACACGGCCGTGGAAATCGACGCCGCCCTGGCGCGGCGGCTGCAGTCCAAGTATGGGGACCTGGCCCGCATCATTCACGGTGACGGCGCCGATACCGGCCTTGCCACAGCGGATTTCAGTTCCGTGGTGTGCTTCACCATGATGCATCACGTTCCCACGCCACCGTTGCAGGATCAGCTGTTCGCCGAGGCGTTCCGGGTGCTGCAACCGGGCGGCGTCTTCGCCGGCAGCGACGGCGTGGACTCGATTCCGTTCCGCATTGCGCACTTTCGAGACACCTGCAACCCGCTGCACCCGGCACAGCTGCCGGATCGGTTGGCGCGGGCCGGTTTTGTCGACATCGACGTCGAGGTCCAGCGCGGCGAGCAGCGGTGGCGCGCGGTCAAACCGTAGTGGGGGGCCGTTGGCTCATGACGCGTTGTCACATGCGCCACTCTGGCCTCCGCGCGGGACCATCTGATCTGCTGCCCGGCTTTCAGCGACAACCATTGGGACAAAAGCGTTGTCGCTACAAGCCGGGCACGAGAGGTGCCGACCGGCGCAGGGACTCATGTGGCGGCCGTGACCCCCGTGACGGCTGGGACAAAGGCCCGCCCGACAGCCGCCCGCCGCTCAAACCTTGGCGATGCTCACCCGCACACCGTCGCCGATCTCCACCGCATCGACCGGATCACCGAATTCGAAACTGGTAGCCAGGATCTCGCCGGCGATGAGGTCGCGGTGCGTGGTCGCCCAGTCCGCCCGCTCGGCGGGCACCGACATCACCACCCGGATGCGGTCGGACACCTCCAGCCCGCTCGACTTGCGCAGTTCCTGCAGCTCGCGGATGCGGTCCTTGGCCCAACCCTCGGCCTCCAGCTCGGGAGTTACCGTGCCGTCCAAGACGACCAGACCGGCACCACCGGGCAAGGCAGCGGTGAACTCCGGATCGGCCGCCACCAACCGGGAGCTGTACTCCTCGGGCTGTAACACCGCGGGACCCGCCGTCAGGGTGCCGTCCGGGTTGAGCACGCCTGCGCCGGCCTTGACCGCCTTGATGGCCGCCTGCACATCCTTGCCGAGCCGCGGCCCGGCCACCCGCGCGTTGACAGTGAGCTCGAAGCGGCCGTAGGTGTCGATGGCGTCGGTCAGTTCGACGTGCTTGACGTTCAACTCGTCGCCGATCAGGTCGGTGAACGGCGCGAGCCGCTGCGGGTTCTCCACTGCCACCGTGAGTTTCGGCAGCGGCAGGCGCACCCGCAGTTTCTTGGCCTTGCGCAGCGAGGACGCCGCCGAGCACACCTCGCGCACCTGGTCCATGGCGGCCACCAGATCGGCGTCGGCGGGCAACTCGGACGCCTCGGGCCAATCCGTCAGGTGCACCGAACGCCCACCGGTCAGACCGCGCCAGATGATCTCGGTGATCAACGGCAGCAACGGTGCCGCCAGCCGCGCGGTGACCTCCAGCACGGTGTGCAGGGTGTCGATGGCGTCGGCATCTTCTTCCCAGAACCGTGCACGTGACCGCCGCACATACCAGTTCGTCAGCGCCTCGGTGAACTGGCGCAGCTGCTCGCAGGCCACGGAGATGTCGCAGACCTCCAGCGAATGGGTGAGATCGTCACGCAACACCGCCAGCTTGGCCAGGATGTAGCGATCCAACACATGCGTCGAATCCACCCGCCAGGTACCGACTTTCGGCGCGTACAGGGCCAGGAAGGTATAGGCATTCCAGAACGGCAGCAGCACCTGGCGCACACCGTCGCGGATCCCTTGTTCGGTGACTATGAGGTTGCCGCCGCGCAGGATCGGCGAGGCCATCAGGAACCAGCGCATGGCGTCGGCGCCGTCGCGGTCGTACACCTCGTACACGTCCGGGTAGTTGCGCAGCGACTTGCTCATCTTCTGCCCGTCAGAACCCAGCACAATGCCGTGCGCCACACAGGTTTTGAACGACGGCCGGTCGAACAACGCGGTCGCCAGCACGTGCAGGGTGTAGAACCAGCCGCGGGTCTGGCCGATGTACTCCACGATGAAGTCACCGGGGTAATGACTGTCGAACCAATCCTCGTTCTCGAATGGGTAGTGCACCTGGGCGTAGGGCATCGAGCCCGAGTCGAACCACACGTCGAGCACGTCGGGGATCCGGCGCATCGTGCTCTTGCCGGTGGGGTCGTCGGGGTTGGGACGGGTGAGCTCGTCGATGAACGGCCGGTGCAGGTTGTCCGGCCGCACCCCGAAGTCGCGTTCCAACTCGTCGAGGCTGCCGTAGACGTCGATCCGCGGGTAGGCGGGGTCGTCGGACTTCCACACCGGGATTGGCGTGCCCCAGTAGCGGTTTCGGGAGATCGACCAGTCCCGGGCCCCTTGCAGCCACTTGCCGAACTGCCCGTCCTTGACGTGCTCGGGGTACCAGGTGATCTGCTGGTTCAGCTCCACCATCCGGTCGCGGAACTGGGTCACCGCGACGAACCACGACGACACCGCGCGGTAGATCAGTGGGTTACGGCACCGCCAGCAGTGCGGATACGGGTGCTCGTAGGTTTCGTGACGGATCAACACCGCGCCGTTGGCCGCCGCCGGACCGCTGCGGGTCTTCAGGTCGCGGATGATTTGCGGGTTGGCGTCGAAGACGTGCTGACCCTGGTAGTCGGGAACCGTGGCGTCGAAGCGGCCCTTGGCATCCACCGGCGTGACCGGCGCGATTCCGGCCGCGTCGGCGACGACCATGTCGTCCTCGCCGTACGCCGGCGCCATGTGGACGATGCCGGTGCCGTCCTCGGTGGTGACGAACTCCCCCGGCAGCACCTGAAAGGCGTTGGGCGCGTCCATGAAAAACGGAAACGGCGGCAGATAGCGGACGCCCAGCAGATCCGCGCCGCGGTAGGTGCCGAGTACCTCCGGTTCCTCACCGAGCTCGCGCGCGTACGCCGCCAGTCGCGATTCGGCCAGCACCACGCGATCGTCGCCGGCCCGAACCTGCACATAGGTCACCTCGGGGTTGACCGCCACGGCGAGGTTGGACGGCAGCGTCCACGGCGTCGTCGTCCAGATCAGCAGGTAGGCACCGTCCAGGTCGCCGCCCGCCACCTTGAACCCGACCGTGAGCGCGGGGTCCTGACGGCTTTGGTAGACGTCGTCGTCCATGCGCAGTTCGTGGTTGGACAGCGGGGTTTCGTCGCGCCAGCAGTACGGCAGCACCCGATAGCCCTCGTAGGCCAGGCCCTTGTCCCACAGCTGTTTGAACGCCCAGATCACCGACTCCATGTAGCTGATGTCGAGCGTCTTGTAGTCGTTGTCGAAGTCGACCCAACGGGCCTGGCGGGTCACGTACTCCTGCCATTCGTTGGTGTAGCGCAACACCGACTTGCGGCAGGCGTCGTTGAACTCGGCGATGCCCATGGCATCGATCTGGGACTTGTCGGTGATGCCGAGTTGGCGCTCGACTTCCAGTTCGGCGGGCAACCCGTGGGTGTCCCAGCCAAAGCGGCGCTCGACCTTGTAGCCCCGCATGGTGCGGTAGCGCGGCACGATGTCCTTGACGTACCCGGTGAGCAGGTGGCCGTAGTGGGGCAGGCCGTTGGCAAACGGCGGCCCGTCGTAGAACACGTACTCGGGGGCGCCGTCGCGGCGGGCGATGCTGTCGCGGAACGTGTCGTCGTCGAACCAGTACTGGAGCACCTCGAGCTCGAGCGCCGGGAAGTCCGGCGCCCCGCCGGCTTGTTTCGGGTACGTCCTCGGAGCGCCCCCGAGGTGCGAACTGTCGGTCACGTGCGTCGTCTCCTGTGCCTTACGGCGCTGGCGCGCCTTGCCACATCAGGCACGGGGACGACGCTGCGCCGGTGCGCAAACGCCGCGGTACCACCCCGCTTGCCACGCGATTGCGTGACCGCTCAAAGTCAGGCTGTGACGGGCCAACCCGTTCGGTTCTACTGAGCCGGCTGGAGGTTTCGGGCCCGGCCGGCTGTTCTTCCGAAGGCTCCCCGGTGATGGCCGGATCGTCGCCGATGTTGTGCTGCTAGTAGAGATTCTACGAAGCGCCGCAAATCCGAATCACGGCGCCAGCCGGCCCCAAGGGGCTGCCTGGCCGCAGGCGCTGGTCAGCAGGCCTGCCGTCGGGTAGCCCCTTGGAGCCGGGATTTGCTCGGTATCCATTAGTCCTGCCCTTTACGCTCAGGACTGAACTTCGAGCACACCGATGCGCCACAGCGCGGCGTACACGTGCCGCAGCGGAACGCACAGCAGGCGCGCGGCCCCATCCACCAGCGGGTCCCCACCGCCGAACGGCTGGGTGTCGACCCGGCGCGCCGCCTTCTTCGGAGCGACGGCCTGCATCGGCTGCATGGAGTCTTCGCGCACGACGTGCAACGTCGGTGCGGCGGTTACGGTGCCAACTTCGTTGTAGAGAGCAGCGGTCATGATCGCCTCCTAAAACGGACATGCGGACTTAAAAACAAACAAGGACAAGCGAACTGCTGTGGTCCCGTCCCGTTTCGGTCCGCTCCGCCAGGGCGAAGGTGTGACGGCTCAGCTGAGAACGTCGCGCCGGGGACCGGTTCGGGACGAAACGTCCGGATATCGACCCGGACTGTCACTGGAACTCATGCGTCCCTCACCTCCCTCGGTCACTACCGCGTGCGGCTACCCGCACGTTCTACAGTGCACGACGGAGTACGAAAATTCCGGCATACCAACAATGTCGCCGAAAAAACCGCACCCCTCTCGTCAGAGCTTCGGCACTACACGACGTGTCCGGCAATCCGGAAGCCACCTGGGCTCAACCCTTAATCCGGGAGGAGCTGTCCTGACCCGGGGCGTCTTTCGACGTTCGGGGTCAGTGGCCTATGTTCGTGTAGCCGCCTCACCTAACGAGGTGCTTACCCGCCCGATCATGCACCACGGGTTCGAGTAGGTCAAACAGACCCGGCCCGCGTGTCGCCCTTGCCCGCGCTCGCTGTGCCGCCTGATGAGATCTGACCAGGCGTTATTCGACCAGACCCTCGAGTTTTCCGATGGTGTCGATGAATTCTTCGACCATCTCGAGCACGACCGAGCGGGTGGTCCGCACCCGGTCGAGCGACCCGACCACCTGCCCGACGAAGTAGGTCGCCAGCTCCCGAGCCTTGGCATCCGACTGTACGGCCGCCTGGTTGATCCGCAGTTGCGGCTCGTTGATCAACGCGTTCTGCAGGGGCATGCCGAGCGGGGCGGGCGTGTCGGGACGCTCCCACTCGTCGGTCCACGCCGTGCGCAACATGCGCGCCGGCTTACCCGTCAACGACCGCGACCGCACCGTGTCCGACGAGCTGGCTGCCAGGAATTTGTCCTTGACGACAGGAGGCGTTTCGGCTTCTTCGGTGGTCAGCCACACCGACCCGCACCACACCCCCTCGGCGCCCAGCGCCAGGGACGCGGCGATCTGACGACCCCGGGCGATCCCGCCCGCGGCCAGTACCGGCGTGGGCGCGACCGCATCGACCACCTCCGGCACGAGCACCATCGTGGACACCTCGCCGGTGTGGCCGCCGGCCTCGGTGCCCTGCGCGACGATCAGGTCCACGCCCGCGGCCGCGTGGCGTTGCGCATGCCGCGTCGTGCCCGCCAAGGCGGCCACCAGGACGTCCTGACCGTGGGCGCGGTCGACGAGGTCCTGCGGCGGCGGCCCGAGCGCGCTGGCGATGAGCCGGATGTTGTGGGCGAAAGCCACGTCCAGCAGCGGTTCGTAGCCCTTAGGCGAGATGTTGAGCCCACCGGGGGCCAGCGTTCGACGGTCTTCGGGCTGGGCTGCCACGCCGTAGCGGGCCAGGAGGTCGTCGACGAACGCGCGGTGCTCCTGCGGCAGTAGCTCCTCGACCTGCTGGGAGTCGATGCCGCCCTTTTCCGCGCCGACGTACTTGGGCGGCAACAGCAGGTCGACCCCGTACGGTTTGCCGCCGGTCTGCTCCTCGATCCAGGTCAACTCGCTCTCCAGCCGCTTGGGGCTGTGCGCGACGGCGCCAAGGACGCCGAAACCTCCGGCGTTGGTCACTGCCGCGACCACGTCGCGGCAGTGGCTGAAGGCGCAGATAGGGAACTCGACACCAAGCATTTCGGCGACTCTGGTCCGCATTTCGCCGACGGTACGGCAGCCCCCGCGAGTAGCTGCAACAGACCCCTATTTATGCGGGAGCGGTCGCGCTGACAGGGCATGGCGCAATGACACTGCGAATTTGGCGGCATCTACTCGCACTCTCCCGCCCTACACGCAGACTCAACGCGGCCAGTGGAGGAAACCCCAATGACACTGCGAAATTGGCGGCAGCTACTCGCACTCTCCCGCCCTACACGCAGTCTCAATGCGGCCAGTGGGGTGGATCTCAACGCGGCCAGTGGGGTGGATCTCAACGCGGCCTATGGGCACTGCGGGCCCTGTCCGTCCGGGGGCCAACTGGCCACCCCCTCTTCCAACGGGACCTTGAGGCTGTGCAGGATCGACGCGACCATCCGCCACGCGCTGATGGCGGTCGTCAGTTCGATGAGAACCGTTGCGTCGCCGCCCAATTCGCGTTCGCACGCGGCCCAGCTCTCGGGTCCGATCGACCCGTCGCGCACCACGTCGTCGGTGGCGGCCAGCACCGCCCGCTCCACCGGACCAAACCCGTTGTGGCGCTGCCAGTCCCGCACACCGAGCAGATCCTCGGCCGACACCCCCAATCGGGACGCGACGCGCCAGTGTTGGGTCCATTCGTAGTCGGAGTCGGTGAGCCAGCCGATCCTCATGATCACAAGTTCGCGCAACCGCGAATCCAGCGCCCCGTGCCACAGCATGGTGGCCAGCATGTCGTTGAAGGTCCGCGCCAGATGTGGATGGTTCAGCAGCACCTGGAAGATGCTCAACTCGGCCATGTAGTCGGGCACACCCGCTTCGTCGGCGGCGGCCTTGGCCTCGTCAATCGGCAGTAGGGGCACGCGAGGTGGTTCTGGCGTGGGGTCACTCATGGGGACACTCCGTGCAGAAGGGCCGGTCACACGTCCAAGCGGGTGAACTCACGTTGCCGGTAGAGCTCGACGCACTGAGCCCGCCTGACCTTGCCGCTGGTGGTGATGGGAATCGAACCGGGCGATACCAGCACCAGATCGGCCACGCTCAGACCGTGTGACTTGTAGATGGCGGCGTTGACGTCCTGCTTGATCAGGCGCAACCGGTCCAGCGCATCGTCGGAGTCGGGACGCTTTCTGACTTCGACAATCGCGACGAGCTTCTCGACGCCACCGTCGGGAACGCCGATCGCCACGCAGCGGCCCGCGGTGATCTCCTGGATCGTTGCCTCGATGTCGTCGGGAGAGTGGTTGCGCCCGTAGATGATCAGCAGGTCCTTGATGCGCCCGATGATGTACAGCTCCCCTTCGGAGCGGAAGCCAGAATCTCCGGTCCGCAGCCAGGGGCCCTCCGGAGTGCCCTCCGCGGGATTGACAATCTTTGCGCCGAAGGTGTTTTCGCTCTCCTCGGACTTCTGCCAGTAGCAGGAGGCGATGTTGTCGCCCTGCACCCAGATCTCACCGACGGTGCCCTCCGGGCATTCGATCTTGGTGTCCGGATCCACGATGCGCACCAGCATCGTCTCCGCCTTGCCGTAGCTGACCAGCGGGGTGCCGCTACCATTCGTGCTCCGGATCGCTTGCCCGGCAGGCAGTTTCTCCGATTCGAAGTACTCGACCTTGGGTGCCTCCCCCACCTTGCGGGAGGCGATGTACACGGTGGCCTCGGCCATGCCGTACGCGGGCAGCAGCGCCTCGGCAGGGAAGTTGTGGCGGGCGAACCGGTCGGTGAAGCGCTTGAGGGTAGCGGGCTGCACCCGCTCACTGCCGTTGAGCACGCTGTGCACCCCGCTGAGGTCGTAACCCTCCATGTCGTCATCGGACGTCTTGCGCACCGCCAGTTCGAAGGCGAAGTTCGGTCCGCCGGACACCACGCACGGCTTGTTGGCCATCAAGTGCATCCACCGGGCCGGACGCTGCAGGAAGCCCACCGGACTGGTGAGCACGGTGGGCACGCCGACGAGGATCGGCATGATGGAGCCCAGCAACAGACCCATGTCGTGATAGAGCGGTAGCCAAGACACGATGGTCAGGTCGGGTGGGACGACCCCGCCCTCGACACGAAAGAAGTCGGCGATCATCTGGGTGAAGTTGGCGAAGACGTTCTTGTTGGTGATCCCCACCCCGGCCGGCGTGCGAGTGGATCCCGACGTGTATTGCAGGTACTGAATCTCCGGCGCATCCTTGCCGGGCCCACGCGACCCGGGGCCGGGCCGTTGCCGAGATTCCAGATCCAGCAAATCAATCTCAATCAGAGCCGGCGCGCCTTGCCCGGACTGCGGCTGTGCGTACGGGGCGACGTTGTCGATGACGGCGGACGTGGTGAGCAGGACGGTGGGCGACGTGTCGGCCAGCACCGAAATCGTCCGCTCGTCGTGGGCGCCGCCATATGGAACCGACAGCGGGACGGCGATGAGTCCGGCCTGCATTGCCGCGAGAAACCCGACGATGTACTCCAGGCCCTGCGGAGCCAGGATGACCGCCCGATCGCCGACCGCCCCGGTGAGCCTGATCTGTTCAGCGGCATTGATCACCCGCCGATACAGCTGCGACCACGTCACCGACTCGGCAACGCCGTCCCAATCCTGCTCGTAATCGACGTACGTGATGGCTATGTCGTTGGGGTTCAGGCTGGCGCGTTCGCGCAGCACAGCGGGAATGGAGGAGCTGACCACGTGCAGCAACACTACCGGCTTCGCTCTCCCCGCGGCTCCGGTTGGCAAACGAAGCTGACCGGATCGATGCAGAACCCGCGGCGCGTTGATCCCCGGGCGGGTGGTCATGACGGCGGAAGATGGCTTGAGCCCTCGCGACCTTGAAACATATGGAAAGGGCCGAGTACGCCGTGGATCGGACACCCGTCACGCCGGTTGCCATCATCGGCATGGCGTGCCGGCTCCCCGGCGGCATCGATTCCCCGGAGCGGTTGTGGGAGTCCGTACTACGGGCCGACGACCTGATCACGGACATTCCGGCCGACCGCTGGGACGCCGAGAGGTACTACGACCCCGAGCCAGGTGTGGCGCAGCGATCGGTGTCGCGCTGGGGCGGGTTCCTCGACGACATCGCCGGATTCGACGCGGAGTTCTTCGGCATCACCGAGCGCGAGGCCACGGCGATCGACCCCCAGCACCGCCTGCTCATGCAGACATCGTGGGAGGCCGTCGAGCATGCCGGCCTGGCTCCGACCGCCTTGGCCGGCTCGCCGACGGGGGTGTTCGTCGGCCTATGTCACGACGACTACGCCTTCGTCACCGGCGAAGCTGGTGCCCGGGGCGACGCGTACGCGGTCACCGGGACCGCCTACAGCATGGCCTCCGGGCGGGTGGCCTACTCGATGGGGCTCCGCGGGCCGGCGATGACGGTGGACACCGCGTGTTCGTCGAGCCTGCTTGCGGTGCACCTGGCATGCCGCAGTTTGCACGACGGCGAGAGCGACCTCGCCTTGGCGGGCGGCTGCACGATCATGCTGGAACCCGACACGCACAGCTCCTTCTCCGGCCGCGGCATGCTGTCACCCACCGGGCGCTGCCGAGCTTTCGACGCCGCCGCCGACGGGTTTGTCCGTTCCGAGGGTTGCGCGGTGGTGCTGCTCAAGAGGCTGCCCGATGCGATGCGGGACCGCGACCGGGTGCTGGCGGTGCTGCGCGGCACGGCCACCAATCAGGACGGTCGCACCGAGACCATCGCGACACCGTCGGTTGCGGCACAGGTCGCGGCCTATCGTGCGGCGTTGGCGGCGGGCGATCTCGACCCCGACACCGTCGGCATGATCGAGGCGCACGGCACCGGCACCGCCGTCGGTGACCCGATCGAATTCGCGAGCCTGGCCCAGGTCTACGGCGCCAACGGAAACCCGTGCGCGCTGAGTTCGGTCAAGAGCAACTTCGGGCACACCGAAGCCGCCGCCGGCGTCGTCGGCGTCATCAAGGCCGTTCTTTCGCTGCGGCACGGCCTGGTGCCCGCGATGCTGCATCACACCCGGCTACCCGACGAACTCGCCGCCATCGACACCAAACTCTTTGTGCCACGGGAAGTCACACCCTGGTCCGGCGGCAGCGCGCCGCGGCGGGCCGCGGTGTCGTCGTACGGCATGTCGGGCACCAACGTGCACGCGATACTCGAGCAGGCGCCGGCTGGCGCCGCACACCGACCGGGCTCGGCGGCAGCGACCGGCCCGCTGTTCTTCGCGCTGTCCGCCACCTCAGACGAGGCGCTGCGACCAACGGCGCGACGCCTGGCCGACTGGCTCGAGCAGCGCGACGACCCGGTGCACAGCTGGGACCTGGCTTACACGCTGGCGCGCCGGCGTGACCACCGGCCGGTGCGCACCGGGGTGGTCGCCGCGGGCCATGACGAGTTAATCGACCGGTTGCGCGAGGCCGCCGACGCCGACATCACCTACCCGGCTGCCGTAGGCCAGGACGACCGCGGCCCGGTATGGGTGTTCTCCGGACAGGGGTCGCAATGGGCGGGCATGGGCGCGGACCTGTTGGCCACCGAACCGGTCTTCGCCGCGACCGTCGCCGCAGCTGAACCGCTCGTTGCCCAGGCATCCGGATTCTCGGTGACCGAAGCCTTGACGGCACCCGAAACCGTCACCGGTGTCGACCGGGTGCAGCCCACCCTGTTCGTCATGCAAGTCGCGCTGGCCGCGACCATGAAGTCCCACGGCATTCGCCCCGGCGCGGTCGTCGGCCACTCGCTCGGCGAGGTGGCGGCGGCCGTCGTGGCCGGCGTCCTTTCGCTGGAAGACGGCGTGCGGGTGATCTGTTGCCGCTCGCGGCTGTGCACCAAGATCGCCGGGATCGGGGCCATGGCGGCCGTCGAGCTGCCCGCCCACCAGGTACGCGAAGAGTTGGCGCGGCTTGGCAACACCAAGGACGTGACGATCGCCGTGGTGTCCTCGCCACAGTCCACCGTGATCGGCGGCCCCACCCAGACCATCCGGACCCTTGTTGCGGAGTGGGAAAGCCGCGATGTGCTGGCCCGTGAAGTCGCCGTCGACGTGGCATCGCACACCGCGCAGGTCGACCTGATCCTCAACGAACTCGGCCGGGCGCTGGCCGACCTGCGGCCGATGCGGCCCGAGGTCCCCTATTACTCGGCGACCTCATTCGACCCGCGCGACCGGCCGGCGTGCGATGCCCGCTATTGGTCGGACAACCTGCGTCACACCGTCTATTTCGCTGCGGCGGTGCGGGCCGCGCTCGAGGACGGCCATCGCGTGTTCGCGGAGTTGTCGCCGCATCCGCTGCTGACCAGGGCCGTCGAGCAGACCGCCGCAAGTCTCGACATGACGGTCGTCGCTGCCGCGGCGATGCGGCGTGAGCAGCCGTTGCCACACGGCTTGCGCGGACTGCTGGCCGAACTCTTCAGCGCCGGCGCCGCGGTGGACTTCGCCGCCCTCTACCCCGCCGGCGAGCTGGTGGACGCTCCACTGCCGGCCTGGACAAACCGCCGGCTGCTGCTGAAGCCTGACGGCCACCGTCCGGGGGTCACCGTCGCCGCGCATCCACTGTTGGGTGCGCACGTACAGCTCATGGAAGAACCGGCCCGGCATGCGTGGACGGCCCAGGTCGGCACCGGCGCGCACCCCTGGCTGCGCGACCACCAGATACATCGGGTGGCGGCGTTGCCGGGGGCCGCCTACTGCGAGATGGCGCTGACCGCCGCCCACGCCGTCCTCGGCGAGCGATCCGAGGTCCGCGACGTCCGCTTCGAGGAGATGTTGCTGCTCGACGACGACACCCCGCTGGGTGTTACGGCGACAGTGCGCGGAAATGGCCTTGTCGCGTCCGAGGCCTCATTCGAAGCCGAAACGCTGCGCCACGACGAACGGGCGCGACGGGCCACCGCTGTCCTCTCTGCGGCGGCCGATGACGATCGGCCGCCGGCGCACGACATCGCGACAACACTGGCGAACCATCCCCGCCGCGTTGACGGCGACGCGCTTCGGGACTGGTTCAACTCCCGTGGTGTCCGGTTCGGCCCTGCCTTCAGCGGCCTGGTCGCGGCCAACGTGTCGGAGGGCGCGATCGACGCGGTGCTGGCCGAGGTCGTCTTGCCTCGCGAGATCCGGACCGAACAGGCGGGGTACCACGTGCACCCCGCGCTGCTGGACGCGTGTTTCCAGTCGGTGGCGGCCCACCCCGCCGTATATGGGGTGGGCTATGGCGGGCTGCTGCTGCCGCTGAGCGTGCGCCGGTTGCGGACCTACGCGTCAACTCTGAAAGCCCGGTATTGCCGGACCACGGTGACGGCATGCGGGACGAACGTCGAGGCCGACATCGACATCATGGACGAGCACGGCACCGTGCTGCTGATCGTGCGGGGTCTGCTGATGGGTACCGGCTGCTCGGAAAGCGCCGACGAGAACCGCCTGCTGAGCGAACGGCTGCTGGGCGTCGAGTGGCAGCGCCGGGAGCTACCCGAGGTAACCAACCCGCAGGGTGCCTGGCTGCTGATCAACGTCGGCTCCACCGACGATCCGCTGGCCGACGAGTTGACGGACGCACTGCGGCGGCGGGGGGCGCAGTGCCTGACCACCGGCTGGCCCAGCGGTGAACTCGACACCCCCGGATTATCCGGTGTCGTCGTTCTCACCGGCCCGAAGCGTGTCGACCCGGCGGATCAGCACCTGCTGGGCAGCCACTATGTCCAGCGTCTGGTGCGGGTCGCTCGTGCGGTTGCGGACCTGCCGGGTAGCACTCCGCGCCTGTACGCGATAACCAGGGACGCCCAAGCGGTGTTGGCCGACGACATCCCCAATCTCGAGCAGGGCGGCGTACGCGGACTGCTGCGGGTGGTCGGCGCCGAGCACCCGCATCTGCGCGCCACTCACATCGACATCGACGAGCAGACCGACGCTGGGCAGTTGGCCCGCCAGTTGCTGAGCGGGTCGGACGAGGACGAAACCGCCTGGCGCGACGGCTTGTGGTTCAACGCCCGCCTGTGCCCGGCTCCCCTGCGTCCCGACGATCGGCGGACGGCCGTCGTTCGCCATGACCGAGACGGGTTGCGCATGCAGATTCGCACCCGCGGTGACCTGGAGACGCTGGAACTCGTTGCGGTCGAGCGGGTTTCGCCGGGACCCGGACAGATCGAAGTGGCGGTCACCGCGTCCAGCGTCAACTTCGCCGACGCACTCAACGCATTCGGCAGGTACCACAGCTTCGGAGCGCTACCGGGGCTCGGCACCGATTTCGCCGGAGTGGTCACCGCGGTCGGGCCCGACGTCACCGATCTCGCGGTCGGTGACCGCGTCGGAGGGTTGTCGGCGAGCGGCTGCTGGGCGACCTTTGTGATCTGCGAAGCGGACCGTGCCGTCAAGCTACCCGCCAACCTGACCGAGGCCCAGGCCGCCGCGGTGAGCACCGCGTCGGCCACCGCCTGGTACGCCCTGCACGAGCTGGCCCGGATCAGGGCGGGCGACAAGGCGCTGATCCACTCCGCCACCGGCGGGGTCGGCCAGGCGGCCATCGCCATCGCGCGCGCCGCAGGTGCCGAAATCTTCGCCACCGCCGGCAGCCCTGATCGGCGAGAAATCTTGCGCGACATGGGAATCACTCACATCTACGACTCCCGCAGCGGCGACTTCGGTGACCAGATCCGCCATGACACCGACGGATACGGCGTGGACATCGTGCTCAACTCGCTGACCGGTACGGCGCAGCGCGCGGGCGTAGACCTGCTCAGTTTCGGCGGTCGGTTCATCGAGATCGGCAAGCGCGACATCTACGACGACACCAAACTCGGCCTGTACCCCTTCCGGCGCAATCTCGCGTTCTACTCCCTCGACCTGTCGCTGATGTCGACCACCCATCCGAAAAAGTTCCGGGACCTGCTGGCCACCGTGTACCGCCACACTGCCGAGGGCTCGCTGCCGGTGCCGCAGCGCACGCACTATCCGCTTGCCGAGGCGGCGACCGCGATCCGGGTGATGACCGCTGCCCAGCACACCGGCAAGCTCATCCTCGACATCCCGCACGCCGGTAGCCGCAGCGTGGCTGTGCCGCCGGAACAGGTACCCGCCTTCCGTGCGGACGGGGCGTACATCGTCACCGGGGGACTGGGCGGTCTCGGACTGTTCCTCGCCGAGAAAATGGCTCTTTCCAACGACGGCGGCGCCGGCCGCATCGTCCTCAACTCCCGCTCCACCCCCAACCAAAAGGTGCTGGAGACAATAGAACTCATCCGCTCCACCGGTTCCGACATCACCGTGGAGTGCGGCGACATCGCACTCCCCGAAACGGCCGAACGGTTGGTAACGGCAGCGACCGCCACCGGACTGCAGTTGCGTGGTGTGCTGCACGCGGCCGCCGTCGTCGAAGACGCGACCGTGGCCAACATTTCCGCCGAATTGGTCGAGCGCGACTGGGCACCAAAGGTGCAGGGCGCGTGGAATCTGCATCGAGCCACCGCATCGGCGCCGTTGGACTGGTTCTGCTCGTTCTCTTCGGCGGCGGCCCTGCTGGGCTCGCCCGGCCAGGGCGCCTACGCCGCCGCCAACAGTTGGCTGGACGCCTTCACCCACTGGCGACGGGCACACGGCCTTCCGGCCACGGCGATCGCCTGGGGCGCTTGGGCCGATATCGGCCGCGGCGCGGGTCTGGCAGAGAGCGACACCACCATGATCACTCCCGACGAGGGCGCTCATGCCTTCGAAACCCTGTTGCGCCACAACCGCGCTCACAGCGGGTACGTCCCGATCGTCGGCTCGCCCTGGCTGACCGCACTCGCGCAACGCAGCACTTTCGCCGATGCCTTCCGCTCCGGGTCGGGTTTGGCGGGCCAAAAGCCCTCCGGCCGTACCAAATTCCGTGCCGAACTCGAGGAACTCCCGCTCGACGAATGGCCCACCCGGTTCCGGCGGCTGATCTCTGACTACGTCAGCCTGAGCTTGCGACGCGCGGTCGACCCGGACCGCCCGTTGTCCCAATACGGCCTCGACTCGCTGGGCAACCTCGAATTGCGCACCCGTATCGAGACCGAAACGGGGGTGCGCGTGCACTCGACCGACATCACCACGGTCCGCGGTTTGGCCGACCACCTCTACCAGGCGCTTGCACCTACCGAAAACTCTCCCGCGCCAATGTAAGGCATCGCCGCTCAGATGAAATACCCTGAGAGATCGCGCTAATCGCAAGGAGCGGCTGTGGTTGCCCTGGGCTTCGTCGGTCTGGACACCGTCGGTAACTGGGTCCCAGCCGCTGGCTCCGTGTGGCTTTGGCACCCTTCGCCGGCCACGCTCGACACGGCGCGGCAAGCGCCGACAAGTGCTGTGCCGCCTAGCTATATCCAAGCGCGCCACCTGCGTGGCTATCGCGACCAGGCGGCCCGCGGTATCGAGATGTCGCGGCTTGTGGTGGCCGCCTTGGACATCCGAGGCCAGTGCGACATTCGTGCGATGACGTACGTCATCAACGCACATTTGCGCCGGCACGACACGTATCGCAGCTGGTTCGAATTCACCGACGATGCGCACATCGTTCGGCACACGATCACCAATCCCGCTGATATTGAACTGATTCCGGTCAAGCACGGCCAGATGACAGCCAACGAGTGGCAGGACCACATACTGGCCACGCCCAACCCGTTGCAGTGGGATTGCTTCCGGTTCGCCGTCATTCAGCATGACGACCACTTCACCGTGTGCATCAGCGTGGATCACCTCCACGTGGACGCGATGTTCATCAGCGCCGTGTTCTGGGAGATCGAGTCCATGTACGACGCGCTGATGGACGGCGCCGGCCCCATCCCCCTGCCCGCGGCCGGCAGCTACGACGACTACTGCCGGCGCGAGCGCGCGTACACCTCCGCCCTCACGCTGGAATCCCCGGAGATACGGCGGTGGCTCGCGTTCTTCGAATCTAACGGCGGCACCCTCCCGTCGTTCCCGTTGCCGCTGGGCGACACATCGTTGGCGGCCGCCGGCGACCTGTTGTCGCTGCAACTGATGGATGCATGCCAGACCGACCGATTCGAGGCCGCGTGCATCAGCGCGGGCGCCCGGTTCAGCGGCGGGGTGTTCGCGTGCGCGGCCCTGGCGGAGTTCGAACTCACCGGCTCGACCACCTACCACGCGGTGACACCGACCAGCACCCGCAGCACGCCGGCTGAGTTCATGACGACCGGGTGGTTCGTCGGCCACATCCCGTTCGCCGTCGAGGTCGGGGCGTCCTTCACCGAGACCGCCCGGGCTGCCCAGCAGGCCTTCGACGACGGTGCGCCGTTGGCCAGGGTGCCGTTCGAGCGGGTCTTGGAGCTGGCGTCCTGGCTCCGGGAGACTCCGCCCGGTGGCGGCTTCCCCATGCTGTCGTTCCTCGACGCGGGCGTTCCCCCGCTCTCCGCCGTGATCGCGATGCATCTGGAACGCAAGAACCTGCAGGCCTTCAGCGACGGCCGGATCGCCGCGCGGGTGTGCATGTGGGTCAATAAATTTCAGAATGAGACCACTGTCACAGCGTCGTTCCCCAACAACCCGATCGCGCACGAGTCCGTGACGAGGTACCTGCAGGTGATGAAATCGGTGTACGCGCGCGTGGCCGAGGGCCGCTTCGACCCGGAACTCATTGCCGTCCCGCGCGGCCAAACCCAACTTCAGGCGCACGGGTCCGGGGCGCCGATTCATCTGCCTTGACTCGACGATCGGGTAGGGAAGCCGATTTTCGGCCGTCCTGCGCCAAGCGGCTCGCGGCACTCCCCGGAACCGCGAAAAACAGCCGTTATGGTGCAGTTACGTCGTTAACTGACAAGTCCGGCATACCGTGCGCCCGGTTGCCGCATCCGCGGTCGTCAAGAAGTTTTTTTGTACGTACGCACGATTTTTCCACGCACGTCCAGCCAAGCCGCTAGGCTCTGTTGACGCCAAGAACTACTGATTGGCTTCGATGGGGGTCGATGGGTTGTGTGTGCCGGTTGCTGCGGTTTTCGCCCGCACACGTGACCAAATCGGCCATGATCCTCGAAGCGTTATTACGAGCTCGACGCCAGAGATAAGAACCCGAAGTTTTTATGGAGAGAAGAACCACCGTGGATAATTCGCGCGTAACTCCGGTTGCTGTCATTGGTATGGCGTGCCGGCTGCCCGGGGGCATCGACTCCCCCGAGCTGCTTTGGGAGGCGTTGCTGCGCGGCGACGACTTGGTGACGGAGGTTCCCGCCGACCGCTGGGACGTCAACGAATACTACGACCCTGAGCCCGGCGTACCCGGTCGGTCCGTCTCGAAATGGGGCGCCTTCCTCGAGGACATCGGCGGCTTCGACTCCGACTTCTTCGGGATCAGCGAGCAGGAGGCGACCGCACTGGACCCGCAGCACCGGTTGCTGCTGGAAACCTCGTGGGAAGCGATCGAGCACGCTGGCTGCACCCCGAGCAAGCTGACCGATTCGCCGACCGGTGTGTTCGTCGGGATGACCAACGGCGACTACATATTGCGGACCGCCGACGCCAACGCGCTGGACGGGCCCTACGGGTTCACCGGCAACAACTACAGCTTCGCCTCCGGTCGCGTCGCCTACGCGCTGGGACTGCACGGTCCGGCGATGACCGTGGACACCGCCTGCTCGTCCGGCCTTACCGCTATCCACCTGGCCTGCCGGAGCCTGCACGAGAGCGAATGCGAGGTTGCCCTGGCCGGCGGCGTCTCGTTGACGCAGGACCCGCGCCGATTCGTCTCCGGATCGCTGCTGGGCATGGGGTCACCGACCGGCCGCTGCCACGCTTTCGACGTAGCGGCCGACGGGTTCGTCATGGGCGAGGCGTGCGTCGTCGTCATGCTCAAGCGACTGGAGGACGCCCAGCGCGACGGTGACCGGGTCCTGGCCGTCATCCGCGGCACCTCGTCGAACCAGGACGGCCACACCGTCAACATCGCGACACCGTCGGGCCCGGCGCAGGTCGCGGCCTACCGGGCGGCACTGGCCGCCGGTGGCGTGGACCCGGCGACCGTCGGCATGGTCGAGGCGCACGGCACCGGTACCCCTATCGGCGACCCGATCGAATACAAGAGCCTGGCCGAGGTGTACGGCACCGACGGCCCCTGCGTGCTTGGTTCGCTGAAGACCAACTTCGGGCACACGCAGTCGGCCTCCGGCGCGCTCGGCCTGTTGAAGGCCGTCCTCGCACTGCAGCACGGTGAGGTCCCGAAGAACACCAACTTCACCAAGCTGCCCGATGAGCTCGCCGAGGTCGAGACGAATCTCTTTGTGGCGCAAGATCTTACGCCGTGGCCCAGCAACAACGGGCCGCGCCGGGCAGCGGTGTCGTCGTACGGCATGTCGGGCACCAACGCCCACGCAGTGCTCGAGCAGGCCCCCGAGCCCACCGGAGTCACCGGCGACACCTCGACGGGTGCGGGCATCGAGGGCGGCCTGGTGTTCCCGGTGTCGGCCAGTTCAGAGGACGCGCTGCGCCGGACCGCCACGCGGCTCGCCGACTGGGTCGACGCGCAGGGCCCTGACTTTGCGCTCAAGGACTTGGCATACACGCTGGCCCTTCGGCGCGGGCACCGGCAGGTACGCACGGCCGTGCTGGCCAGCACGCGCGAGGAGCTGGTCACGTCGCTGCGCGAGGTCGCCAATAGCGAGGTCCCACACCCCGAGGCCGTCGGTCAGGACGACAAGGGTCCGGTCTGGGTGTTTTCCGGGCAGGGCTCGCAGTGGGCCCGCATGGGCGCGGACCTGCTGGCCAACGAGCCGGTGTTCGCCGCGACCATCGCCGAGATCGAACCGCTGATCGCCGCGGAATCCGGGTTCTCGGTGACCGAGGCGATGACCGCCCCCGAGGTGGTCACCGGTATCGACCGGGTGCAGCCGACGCTGTTCGCCATGCAGGTCGCCATGGCGGCCACGATGAAGGCCTACGGCGTGACGCCCGGCGCGGTGATCGGCCACTCGCTGGGCGAGTCCGCCGCGGCGGTGGTGGCCGGTGCGCTGTCGATCGAAGACGGCGTGAAGGTGATCTGCCGCCGCTCCAAGCTGATGACGCGCATCGCCGGCGCCGGCGCCATGGCGTCGGTGGAACTGCCCGCCCAAAAGGTGATCACGGAATTGATGGCCCGCGGCGTCGATGACGTCGTGGTCGCGGTGGTCGCATCGCCGCAGTCGACGGTTATCGGCGGTGCCACCGAGACGGTTCGCCAGTTCGTGAAGGCCTGGGAAGAACGCGACATCATGGCGCGCGAGGTCGCCGTGGACGTGGCCTCGCACTCGCCGCAGGTGGAGCCGATCCTGGACGACCTGACCGAGGCGCTGGAAGACATCAGCCCGCTGGAACCGGAGGTTCCCTACTTCTCGGCGACCTCGTTCGACCCGCGGGAAGAGCCGTACTGCGACGCCTACTACTGGGTGGACAACCTGCGTCAAACCGTGCGTTTCGCCGCGGCGGTGCAGGCCGCGCTCGAAGACGGCTACCGCGTCTTCACCGAACTGACCCCGCACCCGCTGCTGACCCACCCCGTCAGCCAGACCGCCCGCAGCCTGGACATGTCGGCCGTGGCGTTGGCGGGCATGCGCCGCGAGCAACCGCTGCCTCATGGGCTGCGCGGCGTGATAGGCGACCTGTATGCGGCCGGCGCCGCGGTGGACTTCTCCGTCCTCTACCCCACTGGCCGCCTGGTCGACGCACCACTGCCGGCCTGGACCCAGCGTCAGCTGTTGCTGAACCCCGACGCCAACCAGGAATCACGGACCTACGGCACCTCCACCATCACCGTGCACCCCTTGCTGGGCGCACACGTGCGGCTGGCCGAGGAGCCGGAGCGGCACGTGTGGCAGGGCGAGGTGGGTACCGACGCGCTGCCGTGGCTGGCCGACCACCAAATCCACGGTGCCGCAGCGCTTCCCGGCGCTGCTTACTGCGAGATGGCGTTGGCCGCGGCCCGCGAGGTCTTCGGCGACGCCTCGGAGATCCGCGATGTCCGTTTCGAACAGCTGCTGTTGCTGGACGAGCAGACTCCTGTCGCGGCTTCGGCGACCGTCGAGGCACCCGGTGTGGTGACGTTCGCGGTGGAGACCGAGCAGGAGGGGGAACGCTCACGTCGGGCGTCCGCGTCGCTGCAGGAAATCCCGGAAGACGACCGCGAACAGCCGGCCGCACACGACATCGCCGCCCTGCTGGCCGAGCACCCCGAACCCATCGCCGGCGATGACCTCCGGCAGGGATTCGACCTGCACGGAATCCAGTACGGTCCGGCGTTCGCCGGCCTGGGAACGACGCACACCGCCCCGGAGTCCGGTGTCAGCACCGTGCTCGCAGAGGTTGGAGTGCCGGGCTCGATCCGCGCCCAGCAGGGTGCCTTTGGCGTGCACCCGGCGCTGCTGGACGCGTGCTTCCAGTCGGTGGCCGCGCACCCGATCGTCCGCAATGCCGGCGGCTCCGGCCTGATGCTGCCGCTGGGCGTACGGCAACTGCGGGTCTACGGCCCGCCGCGCAACGCGCGGTACTGCCTGACCACGGTGAACGGGGCCAGTTCGGGGGCCGGCTCGGGTGTGGAAGCAGACCTGGACATCCTGGACGAGAACGGCGCTGTCGTCCTCACCGTCCGCGGGCTGCAGTTGGGGACCGGCGCGTCCCCCGACGCCGAGCGGAACCGGATATTGAACGAGCGGCTGCTGACCATCGAGTGGCACCGGCGCGAGCTCCCTGAGACGGCCCACGCCGAGGCGGGAACGTGGCTGTTGATCAGCACCGGCGATGCCGCGGACCTGGCGGCTACCGAGCTGACCGATGCGTTGAAGGTGCACGACGCGCAGTGCTTCACCTTGTCCTGGCCATTCCAGAGCGACCATGCCGACCGGGCCGCCAAGCTGCGCAGCGAGCTCGAGGCCGGTGGCTTCACCGGTGTCGTCGTGCTCACTCCGAGCAATAAGGACGGCGATCCGTCGGCATCACCCGCTCGCGGCCGTGAATATGTCGAGCACGTGGTGCGCATCGCCCGGGAACTGCCCGAGATCTCGAGCCAGGTGCCGCGGTTTTACGTGGTGACCCGCAATGCACAGCAGGTTGTGTCCGAAGACCAGGTCAACCTCGAGCAGGGCGGGCTGCGTGGTCTGTTACGGGTGATCGGTGCCGAGCATCCGCATCTGAAGGTCACCCACATCGACGTCGACGAGCAGACCGGCGTCGAGCAGGTGGCACGCCACCTGTTGGCCGCCGAGTCCGATGAAGACGAGACGGCTTGGCGCAACGACGAGTGGTACACCGCGAGGCTGAACCCGGCACCACTGCGCCCGGAGGAGCGGCACACCACCATCGTCGAGCACGACCAGGACGGCATGCGGCTGCAGATCCGCAACCCGGGAGACTTGCAGACGCTGGAATTCACCGCGTTCGACCGGATTGCACCGGGGCCGAATGAAATTGAGGTGGCGGTCAGCGCCTCGAGCATCAACTTCGCCGACGTCTTGGTCACCTTCGGCCTGTACAAGACCGCGGATGGCAAGCAACCGCAGCTGGGCACCGACTTCGCCGGTGTGGTGACCGCGGTGGGATCCGACGTGACCGACCTCAAGGTCGGCGACCACGTCGGCGGGCTGTCCCCCAACGGCTGCTGGTCCACCTTCCTCAACTGCGACGCCCGCATGGTCGTCAAGCTGCCCGAGGGCTTGACCGACGCGGAGGCCGCGGCCGTGACGACCGCCAGCGCAACCGCCTGGTACGGGCTGCAGGATCTGGCCCGGATCAGGGCCGGGGACAAGGTGCTGATCCACTCCGCCACCGGTGGGGTGGGGCAGGCGGCGATCGCGATCGCGCGTGCGGCGGGTGCCGAGATCTATGCGACCGCCGGTAGCGAAAAGCGCCGGCAGCTGTTGCGCGACATGGGCATCGAGCACGTCTACGACTCGCGCAGTGTGGAGTTCGCCGCGCAGATCCGCCGCGACACCGACGGCTACGGTGTCGACGTCGTGCTCAACTCGGTGTTCGGTGCCGCCCAGCGCGCGGGCATTCACTTGCTGGCCGTTGGTGGCCGGTTCGTCGAGATCGGCAAACGCGACATCTACGGCGACACCAAGCTCGGGCTCTACCCGTTCCGGCAGAATCTCGCGTTCTACGGCGTCGACCTGGGGTTGATGGCGCAGAGTCAGCCCGCAGCGGTGCGCGAGTTGCTGGGCACCGTGTACCGGCTGACTGCCGAGGGCGTCCTACCCAAGCCCGAGAGCACGCACTACCCGCTGGCCGAGGCGGCCACGGCGATTCGCGTGATGGGCGCATCCGAGCACACCGGCAAGTTGATCCTGGACGTGCCGCACGCCGGGCGCAGCAGTGTGGTGTTGCCGCCCGAGCAGGCTCCGGCGTTCCGTAGTGACGGGTCCTACATCATCACCGGTGGTCTGGGCGGTCTGGGTCTGTTCCTGGCCGAGAAGATGGCTTCTGGATCCGGTGGAGTGGGTGCGGGTCGTATCGTGCTGAGTTCGCGCTCGGAGCCCAGCCAGAAGGCGCTGGAAGCGATCGACTTCATCCGTGCGATCGGCGCGGATGTTGTGGTGGAGCGTGGCGACATCGCCGAGCCGGGTACCGCCCGGCGGCTGGTTGCGGCGGCGACCGCGACGGGCCTGCCGTTGCGCGGTGTGCTGCATGCGGCCGCCGTGGTCGAGGACGCCACCTTGGAAAACATCACCGACGAGCTCATCGCGAAGGACTGGGCCCCCAAGGTGTACGGCGCCTGGTATCTCCACGAGGCAGTGCAGGATCTCGAGGCCGAGCAGCCGCTGGACTGGTTCTGCCTGTTCTCCTCGGCGGCGGCGCTGGTGGGTTCGCCTGGTCAGGGTGCGTATGCGGCGGCCAACAGCTGGTTGGACGCGTTCACGCACTGGCGGCGCGCTCAGGGCCTGCCGGCGACGTCTGTCGCCTGGGGTGCCTGGGGCGAGATCGGTCGCGCGACCACCTTCGCCGAGAAGGCCGGTGGCGATGCCATCACGCCGGAAGAGGGTGCGTATGCGTTTGAGTCGCTGTTGCGCCACAATCGCGCCTACTCCGGCTACGCCCCGGTGCTTGACTCGCCATGGTTGATGGCGTTCGCCCAGCGCAGCCCATTCGCGGAGAACTTCCAGAAGATGGGTAAGAGCCGGGCGGGTGCCAGCCAGCTGCTGGCCGAGCTCAACGAGCTTCCCCAGGAAGAATGGCCGGGGCGGCTGCGTCGGCTGCTCTCGGAGCAAATCGGGCTGCTCCTACGCCGCACCATCGACGCTGACCGTCCGCTCACCGACTACGGCCTGGATTCGTTGGCCAACCACGAACTGCGCGCCCGCATCCAGGCGGAAACCGGGATTCGTATCAGCACCGCCGACATCACCACTATCCGGGGTATGGCGGACTGCCTTTACGAAAGATTGACCGCAAAGGGCGACATCACCGCTGCTTCGTGACGTAGGTCACGACGGCACGGAGTGTGACGAAGGTCTTTTTGACCAATTGACCTCAAAAGGCAACATTGCGGTGCCCTGGTGAGGTAGGAATAGCACTTAAGTACCGACTGCACTGCACTGCAGCGGCCGGAATTGAGGAGAAGCCGTGATCATAGGTGGGGGCTCAGCAGGTACCAGTATTGGTGTGGGAATAGTTCACGAGTGGGAGCCGGGTTCGGGTCCGGTGACGACGTGGGCGCCGACGCCTGGTTCGAAGGCAAAAGCGTTGAAAGCGCCGGCGGTGGATGCGCCGCCGAGTTCAATGCAGGCCGGACACATTATTAACTTTGTTGATTTCCGCGAACGTGGTCTTGATTACTCGCGGTTGGTGATGGGTTCCTGGGAAATGCCGGGGAAGTGCGATATCCGCACGATGACCCACGTGATCAATGCTCACCTGCGTCGGCACGAGACGTACCGCAGCTGGTTTGAATACCAGGACCCCAAGCACATTATTCGTCACGAAATCCAGAATCCTCGTGACATTCAGTTCGTGCCCGTTCACCACGGTGAGTTGACCCAGCCGGAATGGCGGGACCTGGTTCTTGCCACCCCGAGTCCGCTGGAATGGGATT
The DNA here is from genome assembly GCF_010723575.1 of Mycobacterium bourgelatii. Lineage (NCBI taxonomy): Bacteria > Bacillati > Actinomycetota > Actinomycetes > Mycobacteriales > Mycobacteriaceae > Mycobacterium > Mycobacterium bourgelatii. The sequence continues at coordinate 2,492,666 of NZ_BLKZ01000001.1, read as the reverse complement.
GCTTCCGCCTCGGTGTTATCCAGCACGAGAATCACTGCACGCTGTTCGCGATTGTTGACCACCTGCACTGCGACCCCGCGCTGATTACCGGCCTGTACGTCGAGATTCTGGCCAATTACCAGTCGCTGGTCGCCGGCAAACCGCCGGTGACGCTGGCCGCGACCGCCAGCCACGCCGAGTTCTGCAAGCGGGAAAAGGCCTACGCCGACTCCATGACCCTGGACTCCCCCGAGATCCGCAAATGGGTTGCGTTCGCCGAGGCCAACGGCGGAAACGGCCCCGAGTTCCCATTGCCGCTGGGTGACCAGACAATCCCCTGCGGCGGCGACATGATGGTCATCCCGCTGCTCAGCCCCGAGCAAACCGCGCGGTTCGAAGACGACTGCATCGCCTCAGGCGCCCGATTCAGCGGTGGCCTGTTCGCCTGCGCCGCCCTCGCGCACTACGAATTGACCGGCGAGGAAATCTACCGCGGGCTTACCCCCATCGATAAGCGGCGCACGCCCGAGGAATACATGACGATGGGTTGGTTCACCGGCGTCATTCCCTTCGAAGCAACCGTCGACCCCAACTCCTTCGTCGAAACCGCCCGCTCCATTCAGGCCTCATTCGACGAAAACATCGCCCTCGCGCAAGTGCCTTACGACCGCGTCCTGGAATTGGCGCCCTGGCTCAACAAGTACGGCCCCCAATTCTTCATGATGAACTACATGGACGTCGGCCTGCCGCCACTTTCCGCAGTGGTCGCCACCGCACTCACCGGATCAAATGCAACCGCCTACAACGACGGCAGAAGCCCGGCATACCTCTACATGTCGGTAATCCGCCTCTTCGACGAAGTCTCGCTGCTGATCTCATTCCCGAACAACCCCATCGCCCGCGAATCCGTAACCCGCTACGGCGAAGTCATCAAATCCGTATTCACCCGCGCAGCCGCCGGCGAGTACACAGCACCAGCAGTCCACGCCGCCCGGTAGAACCCGAAATTTTTATTTCGGGTCAGCCGGGGTCCTCGGCAAAGGCGCAGCAGTGGCTTCGTGTTGTCCGATTTGCGAATTGTGATACGAGTCACTATTGCGCTGTCTGCGCCGTAAAGGCAGCGACGGCCCGGTCGGTGTTTTATTGATCTTGACCGAGCGCTGAATGCCGCTTGTTGACGTACGCGCATCTTGTGATTCAGGCGGTTACAGTGCCGATCGTATGATCATGGGCGGCCGAGTCAGTATCTTGGTCGGCCGCTAAACGGCCGGGACTGGGCGCTCAGGCCCCCGCTACCCGCGCAACGCCCGCCCGGTGGGGTAACCACCCTTGGGCAAGCGGGGAGCTAGAAACTAGTGGAGCCGCGGGCCCTGCCGTCGAGGCCGGTTCGGGCCGTCGGTAGCCCCGCCCCGGGGACCTGCCGTTGGCTAGCTAGACACGTGCCAACTACCAGGCGTTATGCCATCTTCAATTCATCACGTGACGTTCGGGTGACCGCACAAATCCGCGCCGGCATGAGCCCTATACAACCCACGTCAAATACGATCCACAGCGCACAAGAGGCCATTGCGGAAGAAATCACGGCACAATCTCAAGACAAACCGCGAATCATGTGCTCCATGGCACGCGAGCCTATTCCACGCGGACCGTTTCCTGCCCGTTTGCCCGGGAAAATTAAATGAACTTACTTTCTTATCGAGTTGCGTGGACTGCTGGTGCTGTGTACTCGCCGGCGGCTGCGCGGGTGAATACGGATTTGATGACTTCGCCGTAGCGGGTTACGGATTCGCGGGCGATGGGGTTGTTCGGGAATGAGATCAGCAGCGAGACTTCGTCGAAGAGGCGGATTACCGACATGTAGAGGTATGCCGGGCTTCTGCCGTCGTTGTAGGCGGTTGCATTTGATCCGGTGAGTGCGGTGGCGACCACTGCGGAAAGTGGCGGCAGGCCGACGTCCATGTAGTTCATCATGAAGAATTGGGGGGCCGTACTTGTTGAGCCAGGGCGCCAATTCCAGGACGCGGTCGTAAGGCACTTGCGCGAGGGCGATGTTTTCGTCGAATGAGGCCTGAATGGAGCGGGCGGTTTCGACGAAGGAGTTGGGGTCGACGGTTGCTTCGAAGGGAATGACGCCGGTGAACCAACCCATCGTCATGTATTCCTCGGGCGTGCGCCGCTTATCGATGGGGGTAAGCCCGCGGTAGATTTCCTCGCCGGTCAATTCGTAGTGCGCGAGGGCGGCGCAGGCGAACAGGCCACCGCTGAATCGGGCGCCTGAGGCGATGCAGTCGTCTTCGAACCGCGCGGTTTGCTCGGGGCTGAGCAGCGGGATGACCATCATGTCGCCGCCGCAGGGGATTGTCTGGTCACCCAGCGGCAATGGGAACTCGGGGCCGTTTCCGCCGTTGGCCTCGGCGAACGCAACCCATTTGCGGATCTCGGGGGAGTCCAGGGTCATGGAGTCGGCGTAGGCCTTTTCCCGCTTGCAGAACTCGGCGTGGCTGGCGGTCGCGGCCAGCGTCACCGGCGGTTTGCCGGCGACCAGCGACTGGTAATTGGCCAGAATCTCGACGTACAGGCCGGTAATCAGCGCGGGGTCGCAGTGCAGGTGGTCAACAATCGCGAACAGCGTGCAGTGATTCTCGTGCTGGATAACACCGAGGCGGAAGCAATCCCATTCCAGCGGACTCGGGGTGGCAAGAACCAGGTCCCGCCATTCCGGCTGGGTCAACTCACCGTGGTGAACGGGCACGAACTGAATGTCACGAGGATTCTGGATTTCGTGACGAATAATGTGCTTGGGGTCCTGGTATTCAAACCAGCTGCGGTACGTCTCGTGCCGACGCAGGTGAGCATTGATCACGTGGGTCATCGTGCGGATATCGCACTTCCCCGGCATTTCCCAGGAACCCATCACCAACCGCGAGTAATCAAGACCACGTTCGCGGAAATCAACAAAGTTAATAATGTGCCCGGCCTGCATTGAACTCGGCGGCGCATCCACCGCCGGCGCTTTCAACGCTTTTGCCTTCGAACCAGGCGTCGGCGCCCACGTCGTCACCGGACCCGAACCCGGCTCCCACTCGTGAACTATTCCCACACCAATACTGGTACCTGCTGAGCCCCCACCTATGATCACGGCCCCTCCTAGATTCCAACCCCTGCACGGTGCTTATGTGCATTCCTACCTCACGAGGTAGGTGCGGCGTTGGCTTTTGAGGTCAATTTGTCGTAAAGAGACTCAGCTAAATCTCGGATCGTGGAGATCTCCACCGTGCTCACCCGGATCCCGGTCTCAGCCTCGATGTGAATCCGCAGCTCCTGGCTGCCCAGCGAGTCCAGACCGTACTCGGCCAGCATGCGGTCCGCGTCGATCGTGCGGCGCAGAATCAGACCGACCTGCTCGGACAAGAAGCGGCGAAGCCGGCCCGGCCACTCCTCTTGGGGCAGCTCATTGAGCTCAGCGAGGAACTTGCTACCGCCGGCCCGACTCTTGCCCATCGATTGGAAGTTCTCCGCGAACGGGCTGCGTTGAGCGAACGCCATCAGCATGGGTGAGCCGATGACGGGGGCGTAGCCGGTGTATGCCCGGTTGTGCCGCAGCAGGGCCTCGAACGCATACGCACCTTCCTCCGGCGCAATCGCGTCCCCGGTCTGTTCCGCGAACTCCGAACCCCGGCCGATCTCGCCCCAGGCACCCCAGGCGACCGACGTCGCCGGCAGGCCCTGAGCGCGCCGCCAGTACGTGAACGCGTCCAACCAGCTGTTGGCCGCCGCATACGCACCCTGACCAGGCGAACCCACCAGCGCCGCCGCCGAGGAGAACAGGCAGAACCAGTCCAACTCGTGCTCTTTGGTCGCCTCGTGCAGATACCAGGCGCCGTGTACCTTAGGCGCCCAGTCCCGCTCGATGAGTTCCTCGGTGATGTTGGCCAACGTCGCGTCTTCGACCACCGCGGCCGCGTGCAGCACGCCACGCAGCGGCAGACCCGTCGCGGTCGCCGCCGTCACCAAACGCTCCGCGGTGCCCGGCTCGGCGATGTCACCACGCTCCACCACCACATCCGCGCCGATCGCACGGATCAGTTCGATGGTTTCCTGCGCCTTTTGGCTGGGCTCCGAGCGCGAGCTGAGCACGATACGACCCGCACCCGCTCCGCCGTTTCCAGAGGCCATCTTCTCGGCCAGGAACAGACCCAGACCGCCCAGACCACCGGTGATGATGTAGGACCCGTCGCCACGGAAGACCGGGGCCTGCTCGGGCGGCAGCACCACACTGTTGCGCCCGGCGTGCGGCACGTCCAGGATCAACTTGCCGGTGTGCTCGGCCGCACCCATCACGCGAATCGCCGTAGCCGCCTCGGCCAGCGGATAGTGCGTGCTCTCGGGAGTCGGCAGCTGCCCCTCGGCGGTCAGTCGATAGACCGTGCCCAACAGCTCGGAAACGGCCGCCGGCTGACTGGCCGCCATCAACCCCAGGTCGAGGTAGTGGAACGTGAGGTTGTGTCGGAACGGGAAGAGCTCCATGCGCGTATTGGCGTAGACGTCGCGCTTGCCGATCTCGACGAAGCGGCCTCCGACCGCCAGCAGCTGGATGCCGGCGCGCTGGCCGGCACCGGACACCGAGTTGAGCACGATGTCCACGCCGTAGCCGTCGGTGTCGTTGCGGATCTGCTCGGCGAACTCCACGCTGCGCGAGTCGTAGACGTGCTCGATGCCCATGCTCCGCAACAAGTCTCGGCGCTGCTCGCTCCCCGCGGTGGCATAGATCTCGGCCCCCGCGGCGCGCGCGATCGCGATCGCCGCCTGCCCCACCCCACCGGTGGCGGAGTGGATCAGCACCTTGTCCCCGGCCTTGATCCGGGCCAGGTCCTGGAGCCCGTACCAAGCGGTCGCCGTCGCGGTGGTCACCGCCGCGGCGTCGCCGTCGCCAAGGCCCTCTGGCAGCTTGGTGGCCAGCCGCGCGTCACAAGTGACGAACGTGGACCAGCAGCCGTGGGATGACAGGCCGCCGACGTGGTCGCCGACCTTGAGGTCGGTCACGTCGGGCCCCACCGCAGTCACCACACCGGCGAAGTCGGTGCCCAGCTCCGGCAGCTTGCCGTCCGCGGTGTGGTACCGGCCGAAGGTGACCAAGACGTCGGCGAAGTTGATGCTCGACGCGCTGACCGCCACCTCGATCTCCCCCGGCCCGGGCGGCACCCGGTCGAACGCGGTGAACTCCAGCGATTGCAGGTCGCCGGGAGTACGGATGCGCAGGCGCATGCCGGCCTCCGCGAGATCGACGACGGTGCTGTGCCGCTCTTCGGGACGCAACGGCGCCGGGCTCAGCCTCGCGGTGTACCACTCGTCATTACGCCACGCGGTCTCGTCTTCCCCGGACTCGGACAGCAGGAGCTGGCGGGCCACCTGCTCGACGCCGGTCTGCTCGTCGACGTCGATGTGGGTGACCTTCAGATGCGGATGCTCGGCACCGATCACCCGCAGCAAGCCGCGCAGGCCGCCCTGCTCGAGGTTGACGTCATCGTCCGACAGCACCTGCTGCGCATTGCGGGTAACCACATACAGCCGCGGTGCGTGGCCCATGATCTCCGGGAGCTCGCGGGCGATACGGACCAGGTGCCCGACGTAATCACGGCCACGCGCGGCTGACTCGGCGTTGTCGGTCTTCGGTGCCGTGAGCACCACCACGCCAGTAAAGCCACCGTTTTCCAGCTGCGCGCGCAACCGCTCGGCGTTGGCCTCATGGTCGGCCTGGAACGGCCACGACAGGGTGGTGCACTGCGCGTCGTGCACCTTCAACGAATCGGTCAACTCGGTCGCGACCAGGTCCGCGGCGTCGCCGGTGCTGATCAACAGCCACGTTCCCGGCTCGGTGTGCCCTTGCTCGGGTAGTTCGCGCTGGAGCCACTCGATGCTCAGCAACCGCTCACCCAGGATCCTGTCGCGCTCGGCCTCCGGCGACGCGCCGGTCCCCATCCGCAGCCCGCGCACGGCCAGCACGACCGTGCCGTGCTCGTCCAGCACGTCCAGGTCGGCTTCCAGGCCCGAACCCGCCCCCGAACTGGGCCCCTTCACCGTGGTCAGGCAGTAGTGGGCATGACGAGCCGGTCCGTACGCCCGCAGTCGGGCCACACCCAGCGGCAGCAACAAGCCGCCGCCGGCGTTGCGAACACTGGGGTGCGCGGCGACGGACTGGAAGCACGCGTCCAGCAGCGCCGGGTGCACACCGTAAGAACTCTGCTGGGCACGGATCGAACCCGGCACCGCAACCTCGGCCAGCACCGTGCTGGTGCCCGCCTCCTCGGCGACGTGGGTGGTACCTAGGCCGGTGAAGGCACGGCCGTACTGAATACCTCGCAGGTCGAAGGCCTGCCGAAGCTCGTCACCTTCCACTGGGTTGGGGTGCGCGGCCAGCAGGGCGGCGATGTCATGCGCCGCCGGTGGCTCGTCATCCTCGGAGACCCCCTGTAAGACGGCGGACGCGCGACGCGAGCGTGCCCCTTCCTCATCGGTCTCCACCGCGAACGTCACCAGACCGGACGCCTCGACCGTCGCCGAAGCACCGATGGAGGTCTGCTCGTCGAGCAAGAGCAGCTGCTCGAAGCGCACGTCGCGAACCTCGGACGCCTCGCCCAGCACGGTGCGGGCCGCTGTCAACGCCATTTCGCAGTAGGCGGCGCCCGGAAGCGCTGCGGCACCGTGGATTTGGTGGTCGGCCAACCACGGCAGCGCCACGGTACCCACCTCGCCCTGCCACACATGCCGCTCCGGCTCCTCGGCCAGCCGCACGTGGGGCCCCAACAACGGGTGGACCGCGACGCTGCTCCCGTGCGCGAGGCGGTCGGTGGTGTCGTTGAGCAGCAGGCGCCGGTGTGACCATGCCGGCAGCGTCGCGTCGACCAGTCGGCCGGTCGGGTACAGCACCGAGAAGTCGATCGCCGCGCCGGCCGCGTACAAGTCACCCAGCAGCCCGCGCAGCCCATCCGGCAGCGGCTGTTCGCGGCGCATGCTGGCCAACGCCGCCACCGACGAGTCCAGGCTGCGGGCCGTTTGGTCGACCGCGTGGGTCAGCAGCGGATGCGGGCTCAACTCGGTGAAGACACGGAAGCCATCCTCGAGGGCCGCCTGCACCGCGGCGGCGAACCGGACCGTGTGGCGCAGGTTGTCCACCCAGTAGTAGGCGTCGCAGTACGGCTCTTCCCGCGGGTCGAACGAAGTCGCCGAGTAGTAAGGGACCTCCGGTTCCAGCGGGCTGATGTCTTCCAGCGCCTCGGTCAGGTCGTCCAGGATCGGCTCCACCTGCGGCGAGTGCGAGGCCACATCCACGGCGACCTCGCGCGCCATGATGTCGCGCTCTTCCCAGATCGCCACCAGGTCACGCACCGTCTGGGTCGCTCCACCGATCACGGTCGACTGCGGCGACGCCATCACCGCGACCACGACGTCGTTGATGCCGCGCGAGGTGAGTTCGGAAAGCACTTGCTGCGCAGGCAGTTCCACCGACGCCATGGCACCGGCCCCAGAGATCCGGGTCATCAGCTTGGAGCGCCGACAGATCACTTTCACGCCGTCTTCGACCGACAGCGCTCCGGCCACCACCGCCGCGGCGGACTCACCCAGCGAGTGGCCGATCACCGCGCCCGGCGTCACGCCGTAAGCCTTCATCGTCGCGGCCAACGCGACCTGGATGGCAAACAGCGTCGGCTGCACCCGGTCGATACCGGTGACCACCTCGGGCGCCGTCATCGCCTCGGTCACCGAAAACCCGGACTCCGCGGCGATCAACGGCTCGATCTCGGCGACTGTCGCGGCGAACACCGGCTCGTTGGCCAGCAGGTCGGCACCCATGCGCGCCCATTGCGAACCCTGCCCGGAGAACACCCACACCGGACCCCTGTCGTCCTGACCGACCGCCAGCGGGTAAGGAGCGTCGCCATTGGCGATTTCCAGCAGTGCCCCGGACAACTCTTCGGGCGTGCTGGCCAACACGACGGTGCGTACCTGCCGGTGTGAGCGCCGAAGGGCCAGCGTGTACGCCAAGTCCTTGAGCACAAAGTCAGAACCCTGCGCGTCGACCCAGTCGGCGAGCCGCCCCGCGGTCTGGCGCAGCGCCTCCTCCGAACTGCCCGACACCGGGAACACCAATTTGCCGTCTAGGCCGGCGCCCCCATCGGCCGAGGAGTCACCCGGCGCTTCGGGGGCTTCGGGCGCCTGCTCCACGATGGCGTGCACATTGGTACCCGACATGCCGTACGACGACACCGCAGCCCGGCGAACCCCGTCGTCAGCGACCTCGGGAAACGGCGTGACCTCTTGTGTCACAAAGAGATTCGTCTCGATCTCCGCCATTTCGGCGGGCATCTCGTTGAAGTGCAGGGTCCGCGGAACCACCCCGTGCTGCACGGCGAGAACCGCCTTCATCAGGCCCAATGCGCCGGCAGTCGACTGGGTGTGCCCGAAGTTGGTCTTCACCGATCCCAGCGCGCAGGGGCCGTCGGTGCCGTACACCTCGGCCAGGCCCGCGTACTCGATCGGGTCGCCCACCGGGGTGCCGGTGCCGTGCGCCTCCACCATGCCGACGGTCTTGGGGTCCACGCCCGCCGCGGCCAACGCGGCGCGGTAGGCCGCGACCTGTGCGCTGCGTGACGGCGTGACGATGTTGACCGTGCGGCCGTCCTGGTTCGCGGCCGTGCCGCCGATCACGCCCAGAATCCGGTCTCCGTCGCGCTGGGCGTCGGGCAACCGCTTGAGCAGCAGCACGGCGGCGCCCTCACCGACCACGAACCCGTCGGCTTCCACGTCGAACGTGTGGCAGCGTCCGGTGCGGGTCAACATGCCGTTGGCCGAGCCGGAGGCGAAACGCCGGGGCTCGAGCATCGCGTACACGCCGCCGGCGAAGGCGAGGTCGCTCTCGCCGTCGTTCAAGCTACGGCAGGCCAGGTGCGTAGCAAACAAACTCGACGAGCATGCCGTGTCGACCGTGACCGCGGGACCGCGGAGTCCGAGCGCGTAGGAGACCCGCCCGGATGCCATGCAGGAGTTGGTTCCGGTGTTGCCGTACGGACCCTCCAGGGTTTGGGTGTCGGCCTGCACGAACGCGTAGTCGGTGTGCATCAAGCCGATGAAGACACCGGTCAGCGAATCCGCCAGCTTGGCCGGCGTCAGACCTGCGTGTTCCATGGCCTCCCACGAGGTTTCCAGCAGCAACCGGTGCTGGGGATCCAGCGCGGTGGCTTCCGTTTCCGGGATGCCGAAAAATTCGGGGTCGAAGTCGCCGATGTTGTCCAGGAACGCGCCCCACTTGCAGTGCGAGCGTCCCGGCACGCCCGGCTCGGGGTCGTAGTACTCGTCGATGTCCCAGCGGTCCGGTGGCACCTCGGTGACCAGGTCGTCGCCGCGCAGCAACGCCTCCCACAGCTGGTCGGGAGAGTCGATTCCCCCGGGAAGCCGGCACGCCATGCCAATGACAGCAACCGGAGTTACGCGCGTTCTATCCACGGTCCTTCTTCTCTCCGTACGTATTTCTTCAAGTTCTTATCACTGGGCCAGAGCTCGTATCAGCGCTTCACCAAACATCGCCAAAATTCGTTACGCGCAGGAAAAGGCCCCCGCAACCAGCACACACATCCCCTCAACCCCCATCGGTGCCGATCACTAATTCTTGGCGCCATCAGAGCCTAGCCGCTCTGCTATGCACGCGTGGAAAAATCGGTGCGTACGTACAAGAAATTTGACGACGTGCGTACCAGAACTTGCGCTGACGATCATGGCATTCGCCAACGGTCCGCCGAACGTGGGCCCGGCGGCCGAAAAGGGGACGCGACCGGTGCGGATGGCATACGCTCGACGGGCTGTCTCCCCCGGTTCGGCAACGTCTCGCCGACCGTCGACCATGAGTGCTCCCCCGCAATAACGGGCCATTGTCGCTGCTCTGCAGCGAGCACCACGAGTGCGGAAACCCCACTACCACTGGCCGGGCAAACGAAGACCCGCAGCGCGGCGACGCCACGCCGATCCTGGCTCCCCTCCCCGCCGCATTGGCCGCTCACCAGCGCCTTTTGGCCATAAACTGCGCGAAAGCCAGACCGTGGCGACCATCACACCGACGGCGGTACCGGCGGCGCCTTGACCGTGGTGCGGCACCGCGTCTATGCACTTGCACACACTCAGCAAAATTTTTGTACGTACGCACGATTTTTCCTCGTGGCCGGACCCAACCAGCTACGCTCGGATCACGCCAAAGACGAATGGTTGGTGTCGACGCGAAGGTTGCGATCGCGCGCGACGCGGCGATGTTCCTTCAGTGCGGACGGAAAAGCGACCGGTTTTCCCGCAGTCGCTGGTGCGAACTCGAAGGTCCGCTAATAGGAACTGAGCACGGGTAGGGACACGGGTAGGAGAGGTGAACGCCGTGGACAAGACAGTTGTCACTCCGGTTGCCGTCATTGGTATGGCGTGCAGGCTGCCGGGGGGCATTAACTCTCCCGACGAATTGTGGGAGGCGTTGCTGCGCGGCGACGACCTGGTCACCGAGGTTCCCCCGGACCGCTGGGACATCGACGAGTACTACGACCCCGAGCCGGGCGTTCCGGGTCGGACGGCGTGCAAGTGGGGCGCGTTCCTGGACAACGTCGGCGACTTCGATGCGGAGTTCTTCGGCATCAGCGAGGTTGAAGCCACCGCAATGGACCCGCAGCACCGCCTGCTGCTGGAGACCGCCTGGGAGGCGATCGAGCACGGCGGTCTACCCCCGGAGAAGCTGGGGGGCCTGCGAACCGGCGTGTTCATGGGGTTGATGCACGACGACTACCAGTTCGTGCATGCCGATGCCCAGGCGCTGGACGGGCCGTACGGATACATGGGCAACAGCTTCGCCATGGGGTCCGGGCGGATCTCCTACGCCCTGGGCCTGCGAGGTCCCGCGCTGACGGTAGACACCGCATGCTCGTCGGGCCTCACCGCAATCCACCTGGCCTGCCGCAGCTTGCACGACGACGAGAGCGACGTCGCGCTGGCGGGCGGCGCTTCGGTGATGTTCGAACCACGCAAACAAGCTTCGGGCTCGGCCATCGGCATGTTGTCACCGACCGGACGCTGCCATGCGTTCGACGTCGCGGCCGACGGGTTCGTGGCCGGCGAGGGCGTCGTCGTCGTGCTGCTCAAGCGGCTCGAGGACGCCCAGCGCGACGGCGACCGCATCATGGCGGTGATCCGCGGCACGGCGTCAAACCAGGACGGTCGCACGGTCAACATCGTCACCCCGTCCCGGCCGGCGCAGGTCGAGGCGTATCGGGCGGCGTTGGCCGCAGCGGATGTGGACCCCGCCACCGTCGGCATGGTGGAGGCGCACGGTCCCGGCACCCCCGTCGGCGACCCGATCGAGTACGCCAGCCTGGCCGAGGTGTACGGCACCGAGGGCCCCTGTGCGCTCGCGTCGGTGAAAACCAACTTCGGACACACCCAGTCGGCCGCCGGAGCGCTGGGGCTGATGAAAACAGTCCTCTCCGTGCAGCACGGGGTGGTTCCGCCGAACCTGCACTTCACCCGCATGCCCAAGGCGCTCGCCGAGATCGAAACAAATCTCTTTGTGCCGCAAGAGGTTACGCCGTGGCCGAGTAAAGGCGAAGACACCCCGCGGCGGGCTGCGGTGTCGTCATACGGATTTTCCGGCACCAACGTACATGCGATCCTCGAGCAGGCGCCGACCGACGGGGCACCCGAAGTCGTTGCGCCAGCGGATACCCCGGCCCTGGACGGAATGCTGTTCTTCCCGCTGTCCTCCAGTTCGGACGAGGCGCTAGCCGAAACCGCTACCCGACTTGCCGATTGGGTCGACGCACAAGGACCCGAGTTTTCGATCACCGACCTCGCCTACACGCTGTCACGCCGGCGTGGGCACCGCCGGGTGCGCACGGCCGTGCTGGCCAGCACGCGGGAGGAATTGTCCGCAGCACTGCGCGAGGTCGCCAGCAGCGAGGTCCCGCATCCGCCCGCGGTCGGCCACGACGACCGGGGCCCGGTCTGGGTGTTTTCCGGGCAGGGTTCCCAGTGGGCGCGCATGGGTGCGGACCTGCTGGCCAACGAGCCGGTGTTCGCCGCGACCATCGCCCAGATCGAGCCGCTGATCGCCGCGGAGTCCGGATTCTCGGTGACCGAGGCGATGACCGCCCCCGAGGTGGTCACCGGCATCGACCGGGTACAGCCGACGCTGTTCGCGATGCAAGTCGCGTTGGCCGCGACGATGAAGTCCTACGGCGTGACGCCCGGTGCGGTGATCGGCCACTCGCTGGGCGAGTCGGCGGCATCTGTGGTGGCCGGTGCACTGTCGATCGAAGACGGCGTGAAAGTGATCTGCCGCCGCTCCAAGCTGATGACGCGCATTGCCGGCGCCGGCGCCATGGCATCGGTGGAACTGCCTGCGCAGCAAGTGCTTTCCGAACTCACCGCGCGCGTCATCAACGACGTCGTGGTGGCGGTCGTGGCGTCACCGTCCTCCACCGTCATCGGTGGGGCGACGCAAACGGTTCGTGACCTGGTGGCGATCTGGGAAGAGCGCGGCATCATGGCGCGCGAGGTCGCCGTGGACGTGGCCTCGCACTCGCCGCAGGTGGAGCCGATCCTCGACGAACTGACCGAGGCGCTGGAAGACCTGAGCCCGCTCGAACCGGAAGTTCCTTACTACTCGGCGACCTCGTTCGACCCGCGGGAAGAACCGTACTGCGACGCCTACTACTGGGTGGACAACCTGCGCCACACGGTCCGGTTCGCCGCCGCGGTGCAGGCCGCACTCGAAGACGGCTACCGCGTCTTCACCGAACTGACCCCACACCCGCTGCTGACGCATCCGATCGATCAGACCGCCCGCAGCCTGGACATGACGGTGGCGGCTCTCGCCGGGATGCGCCGTGAACAGCCGCTGCCCGACGGGCTGCGCGGATTGCTGGGTGACTTGTACGCGGCCGGTGCGGCGATCGACTTCTCGGTCCTCTACCCCGGTGGCCGCCTGGTCGACGCACCACTGCCGGCGTGGAGTCAGCGCAGCCTGCTGTTGACCCGCAGCGGTCACGACGCTCGCGCCAACGGCGGTTCCCTCATCGCGGTGCATCCCCTGATGGGGGCACACGTGCGGCTGGCCGAGGAGCCGGAACGGCACGTCTGGCAGGGTGAGGTGGGCACCGCCGCGCTGCCCTGGCTCGACGATCACCAAATCCACGGCGCCGCAGCGCTTCCCGGTGCCGCCTACTGCGAAATGGCGCTCAACGCGGCCCGCACCGTGCTCGGCACCGCCGCCGAAGTGCACGACATCCGCTTCGACCACCCGTTGCTGCTCGACAAGGAAACCCCCGTCGGCATCACCGCGACGTTCGAGGCACCCGACTCCGTCAGCTTGGTGGTGGAGACCAACCGGGACGGGAGATACGACCGCCAGGCGTCCGCGGTCCTGCGCCCCAGCCAAGACGAGCAGCCACCCGCAAAGAACGTGGCCGATCTGCTGGCCAACCACCCGGATCAGGTGAACACCGCCGAGATTCGTACCTGGCTGAGCAAGCGCGGTCAGCGCCTCGGCCCGGCCTTCGAAGGTCTCACCGCCGCGCACATCGCCGAGAGCGCGGGTAACACCGTCCTGGCCGAGGTCTCGCTGCCGGGACCGCTGCGCCCGCAGTTGAGTTCCTACGCGCTGGTGCATCCGGCGCTGCTGGATGCGTGCTTCCAAGCAGTGGCCGCGCACCCCAGTGTCGGCAGCGCCGTCAACGGTGGTCTGCTGCTGCCGTTGGGCGTTCGCCGGCTGCGCGCCTACGGTTCCGTTCGCACCGCCCGGTACTGCTACGCGACCGTCACCGCATGTGCCGCGGGAGGCGTCGAGGCCGACCTGGAAGTCCTGGATGAACACGGCAACGTGCTGCTGGTCGCGCGGGGGCTACAGCTGGGCGCCGGGGCGTCCCGAAGCAGCGAGCGCGACCGCGTCCTGGGCGAGCGGTTGCTGACCATCGAGTGGCACCAGCACGAACTCCCCGAGAAGCCCATCACCGAGCCTGGGACGTGGCTGCTGGTCAGCACCGGCGAAGCGACCGACATGCTGGCCGCGGAGCTGACCGATGCGCTGAAGGTGCACGACGCGCAGAGCACCACGCTGTCCTGGCCGTTCCACGCCGACCACGCGGCCAACGCCGAACGGCTGCGTGCCCAGCTGGAAGCCAGCGCGTTTGCCGGCGTCGTGGTGCTCACCGCACCGAAGAGCGGCACGGATGAAGAGGCGGCGGCCCGCGGCCGCGAGTACGTCGAGCACCTGGTGCGCATCGCCCGCGAGCTCCCGGAGATCCTGGGCCACACGCCGCGGCTCTACGTGGTGACCCGCGATGCGCAGCGGGTGTTGTCCCACGACGACGTCAACCTGGAGCAGGGCGGCCTGCGCGGCCTGCTGCGGGTGATCAGCTCGGAGAACCCGCACCTGAAGGTCAGCTACATCGACGTCGACGAGCACACCGGCGTGGATCCCCTGTCGCGTCAGCTGCTGCTGGCGACCGACGACGACGAGACCGCCTGGCGCAACGACGAGTGGTACACCGCGCGGCTCTGCCCGGCCCCGCTGCGCCCCGAGGAACGTCGGACCACCATCGTTGACCACGCCGAGGGCGGGATGCGCCTGCACATCCGCACCCCGGGTGACTTGGAGACGCTGGAGTTCACCTCGTTCGAGCGGGTACCACCTGGCCCGGGTCAGGTCGAAGTGGCGGTCAGCGCGTCGAGCATCAACTTCGCCGACGTTTTGGTCGCCTTCGGTCGATACCAGACCATCGACGGACAACAACCGCAGCTGGGAACCGATTTCGCCGGTGTGGTGACCGCGGTGGGCCCCGACGTGACTCACCTCGCGGTCGGCGACCACGTGGGCGGCCTCTCCCCCAACGGTTGCTGGTCCACGTTCGTCACCTGCGACGCACGCCTGGCCACCAAGTTGCCGGACGGCTTGACCGACGCCGAGGCCGCGGCGGTGACCACCGCGACGGCGACCGCTTGGTACGGGCTGCAGGACCTGGCCCGGATCAGGGCCGGGGACAAGGTGCTGATCCACTCCGCCACCGGTGGGGTGGGGCAGGCGGCGATCGCGATCGCGCGTGCCGCGGGGGCCGAGATCTTCGCCACCGCGGGCAGCGAGGAGCGTCGGGAGCTGTTGCGCGGCATGGGCATCAAGCATGTCTACGACTCGCGCAGCGTGGAGTTCGCCGAGCAGATCCGACGCGACACCGACGGCTACGGCGTGGACATCGTGCTCAACTCGCTGACCGGCGCCGCGCAACTGGCCGGCGTCAAGTTGCTGGCCCTCGGCGGGCGCTTCATCGAGATCGGCAAGCGCGACATCTACTCCAACACGCGCCTTGAGCTCTTCCCCTTCCGGCAGAACCTCGCGTTCTACGGCGTGGACCTGGGGTTGATGGCGACGAGCCACCCCGCCGAGGTCAGCAAGCTGTTGAGCACGGTGTACCGGTTGACCGCCGAGGGCGAGCTACCCAAGCCGCAAAACACGCACTACCCACTGGCCGAGGCGACCACCGCGATCCGGGTGATGGGTTCGGCCGAACACACCGGCAAGTTGATCCTGGACGTGCCGCGGGTGGGACGCAGCAGTGTGGTGCTGCCGCCCGAACAGGCCCCGGTGTTCCGCAATGATGGCGCGTACATCATCACCGGCGGTCTGGGCGGTCTGGGCTTGTTCCTGGCCGAGAAGATGGCTTCTGGAAACGGTGGAGCGGGCGCCGGCCGCATCGTGCTCACCTCCCGCTCGGCGCCGAGCCAAAAAGCCTTGGAGACAATAGAGCTCGTTCGTTCAATGGGCTCCGACGTGGTGGTCCAATGCGGTGACATCGCCCAGGCCGACACCGCGGCAGCGCTGGTCGCCACGGCCACCGCGACGGGTCTGCCGTTGCGCGGCGTGCTGCATGCGGCCGCGGTGGTCGAGGACGCCACGTTGCCCAATATCACCGAGGAACTCATCGAGCGGGACTGGTCGGGCAAGGTGCACGGGGCCTGGCATCTGCACGAGGCGACCAAGGAACACGAACTGGACTGGTTCTGCCTGTTCTCCTCGGCGGCCGCACTGGTCGGTTCACCGGGGCAGGGCGCGTACGCGGCAGCCAACAGCTGGCTGGACGGTTTCACGCACTGGCGGCGGGCGCAGGGCCTGCCCGCGACCTGCATCGCCTGGGGCGCGTGGGCCGAGATCGGCCGGGGGTCGGAGTTCGCCGAAAATTCCGGCGATGCGATCAGCCCCGAGGAAGGTGCGTACGCGTTCCAGGCGTTGCTGCGCCACAACCGCGCCTACACGGGCTACGCCCCGGTCATCGGCTCGCCCTGGCTGCTGGCCTTCGCTCAGCGCAGCACCTTCGCGGAGAAGTTCGCTTCACTGGGGCAAACCCGCTCGGGGGCAAGCAAGTTCCTCGCCGAACTCAGCGAACTCCCGAAGGAAGAGTGGCCCGCCCGGTTGCGGCGACTGCTGTCCCAGCAAGTCGGCCTGATTCTGCGGCGCACCATCGACGCGGACCGCATGCTCGCCGAGTACGGTCTGGACTCGCTCAGCAGCCAGGAACTGCGCGCCCGAGTCGAGGCCGAGACCGGCATCCGCATCACCGCCACCGACATCAACACGACGGTTCGGGGCTTGGCGGACTTGATGTTCGAAAAGTTGGCCCCCAAGGGGGACGCGCCGGCGCCCGCCTGACGTCAACGTGCCCATGAAATTTGTCCTGGCAGTCCACGGCACCCGTGGCGATGTCGAGCCCTGCGCTGCGGTTGGCATGGAATTGCAGCGACGCGGGCATGACGTGCGGATGGCGGTGCCGCCCAACCTGATCGGGTTCGTCGAGGCCGCGGGACTCACCGGGGTCGCCTACGGACCGGACTCGGGGGAACAGATCAACGCGGTCGCGGCTTTCACGCGAAACCTCACCAGAGCGCAGAATCCGCTCAACCTGGTACGCGCCGCCAAGGAGCTCTTCGTCGAAGGCTGGGCGGAGATGGGTGAAACGCTGACCGCGCTGGCCGCCGACGCCGACCTGCTGATGACGGGCCAGACGTACCACGGCGCCGTGGCCAATGTTGCCGAGTACCACGACATTCCACTGGCCGCATTGCACCATTTCCCGGTGCGGGTCAACGGCCAGGTCGCCATCCCGTGGATACCGACGCCGGAACCGCTGATGCGCACGTCGATGAAGGCGTCCTGGCGGTTGTATGCGTATGTCAGCAAGGACGTCGATCGGGAGCAGCGCCGTGCGTTGGGCCTGCCGGTAGCCACCGCGCCCGCGGCGCAGCGGATGTTGGAGTGCGGGGTCCCCGAAATCCAAGGCTACGACCAGGCTTTGTTCCCCGGGCTCGCCGCGGAGTGGAACGCGCAGGGGACGTCTTCCGTTACCAGGCCATTTGTCGGGGCGTTGTCAATGCAGTTGCACACCGAACCCAACGAGGAGCTGGAGTCGTGGATTGCCGCCGGAGCACCGCCCATCTACTTCGGATTTGGCAGCACACCGGTGCAGTCTCCGGCCGAAACGGTGGAGATGATCTCGCAGGTTTGTGCCGAGCTGGGTGAACGAGCGCTGATCTATTCGCCCGGATACTCCGGCGCTCCTCCTGCCGATCACGTGAAACTCGTTGGGCTGATTGACTATGCGGCCATCCTGCCGAAGTGCCGCGCGGTGGTTCACCACGGCGGGGCCGGGACCACCGCAGCCGGCTTGCGCGCCGGGATGCCGACGCTGATCTTGTGGGACGTGGCCGATCAGCCGATTTGGGCCGGGGCGGTGCAGAGGCTGAAAGTTGGCTCCGCCAAACGCTTCACGAACATCAGTCTTAAGTCGTTGCGCAAGGAACTGCGTGCCATCCTGGCACCGGAATACGCAGCCCGGGCCCGCGAGATTTCAAAGCAGATGGTGCAGCCGGCCGACGCGGTCGCCGCCGCCGCCGATGTGTTGGAAGAAACGGTGCGCGTCAGCGCGTAACGGGTTCGTTCAGCGGTTGGCCGTCTGGTTGAGCGGAAATGACTTGTACCACTTGCGGTGATGCGCCGCGCCCATCTCGCGCAGGATGCCCAGGGCCGCGGGCCAGCCGTGGGTGCGGCGCAGTCCTCGGATCATGGCCGCACTCGCGCCCCAGTGGTATGACCGGCCGCCGAAGTGGGTATTGGCGGTCCTCCGCCCGAAGTGGTTGATGTATGCCATTTCGGTTGTGTACAAACCGAAACCGGCTTCGCGGGCGCGCAACGCGAGATCGAGGTCGAGGCCCCATCCGTACCGCCCGAAGGTGGCCAGGTCCATTCCGCCGACAGCGTCCCAGCATTCTTTCGACATGACCAGCGCCGTGCCCTCGATGGCGGGGGCTTTGCGGTAGAACGGTCGTGGCACGTAGTTTTCGGCTTCCGGCTTTTCCTCGTCCACCGCATACGGGAAGCCGAGATCGAACATCGGCCCGACAATGCCGGCGTCGTCCGGCAGGCGCGGGTCCAGCAAGGCGTCGACGAAGCCTTTCGAGATTCGGGTGTCGTTGTTGAGTGTCATCGCGTGGGAGTAACCCTCCGCGAACGCAATTCGGAAACCGAGTTCGCTGCCACCGGCCCAGCCGGTGTTCTCCCCAGGTGTGCTCACGCGCTCGTTGCTGATCTTGGGGTAGTCACCGCGGTTGTCGACGATCAGGTAGTCGGCGCCCTCACGCTCGAGGTCGGCCACCAGCGCATGCGTGTACTCGTGCTGACCGAACACCGGCACCGTAATCAGAAGTGACACAACCGAAGCGTACACGGGGGTTTGCCGTCCCGAGGGGCATTCACGAACAGCGGCGGACCTCACAGATCGTTTGCTGAGAGATGCAGCGCCCCAGCCACATCCGTCACACCAGCCTCTCGGCCGGGAGGCATGATCCCTGCCCGGCTTACAGCGACAACGCTTGTCGCTACGAGCCGGGCACAACGCCTGCCGCCGCCCTGGCGGGGCCAAAGTGAAGCATGTGACCAATTGCCCGCCGGATAGCTAACCGCTGCGGCGCACCGCCTCTTCCAGCAAGTCGGCGGTAGCGGCGGCACTGGCCGCGGGCTTCGTCATGCGCGCACCGGTCTCGCGGGCTCGTGCGACGCATTCCGGCGACAAGATCGCCTTGAGGTCGGTGACCAGCGTGTCCCGGGTGGTACTCGAGAAGCGTCTCCCCCGGCCGACTTTGAGCTCTTTCACCTGCGCCGCCCAGATCGGCTGGTCCGACGTGACCCATAGAACCAGAGTGGGGACGCCGGCACGCAAACCGGCGGCAGTGGTGCCCGCGCCGCCGTGATGCACGACCGCGCGGCAGAGCGGAAAGATCGCCGCGTGGTTGACCGCGCGCACCACCTTCACGTGATCGAGCTGCGGGATCTCGGTGGAATCGCTGGGCCCGGAGCAGATCAGGGCGCGCTCGCCGAGTCGCTCGCAGGCCGCGCCGATCATGTCCACCCGGTCGGCGAGCGATCCGACCGGCATGCTGCCAAACCCGAAGTAGATCGGCGGCGTGCCGGCGGCGATCCAGGACGCGACGTCGTCGTCGGCGTCGGTGGGCAACCCCATGGTCAACGCACCGACAAACGGTCGCCGATCGCCGAATTTCGGTGCCCATTCGGCCGCCAGCCCCGGAAAGCAGAGCTCGTCGTAGGCCTGAATTTCCAGCGCACCGCGGTCGGCCATCCGCTTCGGCGCGGGGCTCGATGCCTTGGGCAGACCCAATACCCGCCGCTGCTCGTCCTCGACGCCCTTCGTCATGCGCCAGTACAGCCAATCCAGCGTCGTGATCGTGGAGCGAACCATCGGCCCCGGCAGGCGTGCCGGGAACGCGATCTCGCCGTTGGCCCGCATCGGATAGAAATGCAGCGCGGCCAGCGGAATGTCGTGGTGCTCTGCGACGTTGGCGACGACTTCCTGGTAGATCTGGCCGGTCAACAGCAGATCGGCCCCCGCGGCGACCGGTGTCAGCATCGCACTCAGTTCGGCCCAACCTTCGGTGACCGGAGCCATGGCCTCCCGCAGCAGCTTGAGCGGGTTCTGCAACTTCCACGCGTTGTGCAGGAACTGTTCGTCTAACTGCTTCTGCGAGTCGCGGTTTCCGTAGCGGACGGCGCGTAGTCCGGCCGACTCGACGAAGCCGATCAGGTTGGGCGGGACGGCCAGGCATACGTCATGACCGCGCTGCTGCAGCTCAATGCCGACCGCCGCGCAAGGTTCGATATCGCCGCGAGTCCCGTAGCTCGCTACGACGAATTTCATATGTGGTTCATGAGTGCGCGCGGATCTAGTCCTTGGTGAAGAGGTAGATCCGGTAGGTGAACCCCCCACCACGCCGCAGGTCCCAGTCCAGGAAGTTGACGGCATAGCGGGTCAATCCGGCCACGAACGCCGGTGCGTTGCGACCGATCTGCTCCTGCGATTTGCGGGTGTTCGCATCCAGCCCGCGCTTGGCCTCCTGACCGATGTCGCGCTCCGAAATCTTGCGCAGCGGAGCGGCCGCAAGCGCGGATTCCCATTCGGCGACTACGGGATTGCGACGCGAATCGGTGTAGAGGAAGTGCCCGCCCGGTCGAAGTACACGTGCCACTTCCTTGAGGAAGCCCGGGAAATCGGGGTACTGGTGCGAGGCTTCGACGTTGACGACGGCATCGAAAGTCTCGTCGGGGAAGGGCAGGTTCTGCGCGTCGCCCTGCACGAAATCCAAGCCCGGCAACTTGTGCTTCTCCTTGCACAACTCGATGCTGGCCGGGTTCAGGTCGAGTCCCGTGTAGGACGCCGGACCGAGGTTGCGGACGATGTACGACGCTCCCCCGCCGGCGCCGCAGCTGACCTCGAGCACCTTTTTGCCGGTGAGGTCCACCTGGCTCGCGGTCTGGTGATAGAGCTGGATGCAGTAGCGGTTCGCCTCGTCGGACGGGTCCAAGGGCAAGCCGAGCGGCGGGTCCTCCTCGTAGCCGAAGTTGAAAAACACCACGTCGTCGCCGACTTGGCGGGTGCCGAGGGGCAGGAAGTACTTGGTCGTCAGCTTCGCGACCAGCGGGTTCGACTGCAGGCGGTATCCCAATCTAAGAGCCACGGGGAAGAGTCTCGCACGACTACGGGGTCCGCCACGCCGAAACCGGACTCTTCCATGCCCAACATCACCGGCGTCAGATCAGCACGCGTGTACTAGTTTGGCCAAGACGAGCTACCTCCTAAGAGCCCAAACACGCCGCTGTCGACCCGTACAAAAAATTATTATTGCGCACAAAATATGCCGCTGAACTGCGACTTTGCAAAGACGGGTACTATCTGCGCCGTCAGGTAACGGCGGGATCACGGTTAATAAGGGAATTCTGAATTCCCCACCCGAAATATCCCTTGACTTGTAGGTTTGTTGGGTGTCCGGGGAAGAAGCAAAGGTCGGAGGCATCTTCGACCGCGTCGGCACGTTCGTCGTCAAATGGCCGTGGCTGGTCATCGCCAGCTGGCTCGCCATAGCGGCGGCGCTAGCGCTGTTGCTGCCACCGCTGCAGGTGCAAGCGGCGAAGCGTCAGCAGGAGGCCCTGCCGCCCGACGCCCCCGTGATGGTCCTGCAGGCCGAGATGGCCAAGGCCTTCCACGAAACGGGTGGCGCCGCCAACTCCCTCCTGATGGTGGTGCTGACCAACGAGAACGGCCTGACCCAGGCCGACGAGGACGTCTACCGCAAACTCGTCGAGAACCTGCGCGCCGACACCGAGGACAAGATGGTGGTCCAGGACTTCTTCGGCACACCGGAGATGCGGGCGCTGTTGGAAAGCAAGGACAAGAAGGCCTGGAACCTCCCGATCACCGTGACCGGCGACGCGGCGTCCCCCGAGGCGCAAGCCGCCTACCGGCGCATCGGGGTGATCGTCAAACAGACGGTCGAGGGCAGCAACCTGACCGCCCACCTCAGCGGACCCTTGGCCACGGTCGCCGACCTGCAAGCCCTCGGCGAGGAAGACGTTCACGTCATCGAGGTCGGCACCATCATCAGCGTGTTCCTGATCTTGCTCATCGTCTATCGGAACATCGTCACGATGCTGATGCCGCTGGTCACCATCGGTTTCTCGATCGTGGGTGCGCAAGGGCTTTTGTCCGGGCTGGCCGAAGTGGGCCTGGCCATCAACATGCAGGCCATCGTCTTCATGAGTGCGGTCATGATCGGTGCGGGAACGGACTACGCCGTCTTCCTGATCAGCCGATATCACGACTACGTGCGCCATGGAGAGACATCGGACGTCGCGGTCAAGAGGGCCTTGATGTCCATTGGGAAGGTGATCGCCGCGTCGGCCGCCACTGTCGCCGTCACCTTCCTTGCGATGGTGTTCACCAAACTTGAAGTCTTCTCCGCGGTCGGCCCCGCAATTTCGGTCGCCATCATGGTGTCGTTGCTGGGTGCGGTCACTCTGCTGCCCGCGATCCTGACGCTTACCGGCCGACGCGGCTGGATCAAGCCCCGACGCGACCTCACCACCCGTATGTGGCGCAAGTCGGGCATTCGTATCGTGCGCAAGCCCAAGAGCCACCTGATCGGCAGCCTGGTCGTGCTCATCGCACTAGCCAGCAGTGCCGCACTGATCAAGTTCAACTACGACGACCTCAAGACCATCCCGCAAGATGTCGAAAGCGTCCAGGGATACAACGCGCTGGATCGGCACTTCCCGCAGAACTCGATGACGCCGATGATGCTCTTCGTTCAGAGCGACCGTGACCTGCGGACACCAAGCGCCCTTGCCGATCTCGAGATGATGTCCCGCCGGATCGCCGACATGCCCAACATCGTGATGGTGCGCGGGCTCACCCGGCCCAACGGCGAGCCCCTCAAAGAGACCAAGGTGTCGTTCCAGGCCGGCGAGGTCGGCAGCAAACTCGACGAGGCGTCCAGCGCCATCACCGAACACGGCGGGGACTTGGACAGGTTGGCCGGCGGGGCCCACCAACTAGCCGATGCCCTCGCCATGGTCCGCGACGAAGTCAATGGAGCGGTTGCCAGCGCGGCCGGCCTAGTGAGCACGCTGCAGGCCATGGTCGAGCTGATCGGTGGAGACAAGACGATCCGGCAGCTCGACAATGCATCCCAGTTTGTGGGACGCATGCGGCAGCTCGGTAACAATCTGGCCGGGACGGTCACCGATGCCGAGCAGACCGCCGTCTGGGGCGCTCCGATGGTGGCAGCACTCAATACCAGCCCGACCTGCAACGCCGATCCGGCCTGCCAGCGCTCACGTAGCCAGCTGGCGGCGATCGTTGACGCGAACAACGACGGACTGCTGCGAGCGATGGCCAGGATGGCGATCACCCTGCAGCAGACGCAGGAATACCAAACGCTCGCTCAGACGGTGGGCAAACTGGACGACCAGCTGCGGCAAGTTGTGCAGACCCTCAGAGACGTCAAAGGCCTCCCCGCCAAACTGGCCCAGATGCAGCAGGGCGCCAACGCTCTCGCGGAGGGCAGCGCCGCGCTGGCCGAGGGTGTGCAACAGCTGGTCGATCAGACGAAGAAAATGGGCTCCGGGCTCAACGAGGCTTCGGACTTCCTGCTGGGTATGAGGCGCGACGCGGAGAAGCCCACGATGGCGGGCTTCAACATTCCGCCGCAGATCATGACGCGCGACGAGTTCAAGAAGGGCGCCCAGATCTTCCTGTCGCCGGACGGGCACTCCGCTCGCTACTTCGTCCAGAGCGCGCTCAATCCCTTCACCACCGAGGCGATGGACCAGATCAACGACATCGTCCGGGTCGCCGAATCCACGCGACCGAACACCGAGCTTGCCAACGCCAAGATCGGCCTGGCCGGAATTCCCACCGGGCTTCGGGACACCCGCGACTACTACAACAGCGACATGAAGCTGATCGTCATCGCGACGATCATCATCGTGTTCCTGATTCTGTGCATCCTGCTGCGCGCGGTCGTGGCGCCGATCTACCTGATCGGATCGGTGCTCGTTTCCTACTTGTCGGCCCTGGGCATCGGCGTGATCGTTTTCCAGCTCATTTTGGGCCAGCAGATGCACTGGAGTCTGCCCGGGTTGTCGTTCATTTTGTTGGTCGCGGTGGGCGCCGACTACAACATGCTGCTCATTTCGCGTATCCGCGATGAATCGCCGCACGGCGTGCGCATCGGCGTCATTCGCACCGTGGGTTCGACGGGTGGCGTGATCACGTCGGCGGGCTTGATCTTCGCCGCGTCGATGTTCGGGCTGGTCGCCGCCAGTATCAACACGATGGCCCAGGCCGGTTTCACCATCGGCATCGGGATCGTGCTGGATACCTTCCTGGTGCGCACCGTCACGGTGCCGGCGTTGACGGCGATGATCGGCCGTTATAACTGGTGGCCGTCGGCACTTGGACGCGATCCGTCCAATCCGGCACCCGCGCGCGACTGGCCGAAGAATCCCCGGGAATGGGTGCAATGGGTGAAAGACATCGGCAGTCGCGCGCCCCGCAGGCGCATTTTCTCGCCGACCAAGCCGACGAAGCCCGTCGAGCCGCCCAAGCCCGTCACCAACGGCAAATCAACTACGACCAACGGCAAGTACGTCATCGACCAACTTCCCGGACATTCACTGCCGCTGTTCGGCCTGTCCGACCTTCCGGCCTACGACGTGTCGGCGTGCGCGCGCAAGGCCAAGTCCAACGGCAAGAACGGCAGCAACGGCAAGGTCGTCAACGGCGAAGGCGGCAAGGCCGAGATCGGCCAGGAGCCCGTCGACCACCTGTTCAGCCACCCGCTGCCGCTGTTCGGCCTCACCAAGCTGCCCCACTTCGAGGTGCTGAACGTCGACGTCAAGCAGCCGGCAGACAGCGCCAACTAGACAGCGCAGCGCGCCGCGAGCGCGCCCATTTGCACGTCAAAAGGCCCGCGATCCGGCATCTTGCGGACCCTCGTCAGACTGGTTGCGTCGCGCTACGCGTCGAGTCGGACGAACTCGTCCTGACGGTAGAGCTCGACGCACTGCGCGCGCCTGATTTTGCCGCTCGTGGTGATCGGAATCGAACCCTGGGACACCAGAACGAGATCCGCGACAGCCAGGCCGTGCGACTTTGAAATCGCCGACGTGACTTCACGTTTCACGGCACCCAACCGTTCGGCGGCCTCTTCGTCGGTTTCGTTCTTTTTCTTCATCTCGATGATCGCGACCAGTTTCTCGACACCGTCGTGTGGCACCGCGATCGCGGCGCAACGGCCGGGGCTGATGGTCTGAATCGTCGCCTCGATGTCGTCGGGAGAATGGTTGCGCCCGTAGACAATCAGAAGATCTTTGATGCGACCCAGGATGTAGATCTCACCGTCGGAGATGAAGCCCGAGTCCCCGGTCCGCAACCACGGACCCTCCGGCGTTCCTTCGGAGGGGTTGACAATCTTTGCGCGGAAGATGTTTTCGGACACTTCGGGCTTTTCCCAATAGCCCGAGGCGACGTTTTCGCCGTGCACCCAGATCTCACCGACACCGCCCTCCGGGCACTCGAGCCCGGTGTCGGGGTCGACGATGCGCACCAGCTGGGTGTCCACCACTCCGTAGCTGACCAGTGGGGTCGCGCCTTCCTCCTCGGACACCACCGCTTGCCCGTCCGGCAGCTTGTTGGCATCGAAGCTGACGACTTTCGGCGGGTCACCGGCCTCGCGAGTTGCGACAAACACCACCGCCTCGGCCATCCCATAGGAGGGGCGTACCGCCTTGGGCTGCAGGTTGAACGGGGCAAATCGATCGATGAAGCGCCGCAGGGTGGCGGGTTGTACGCGCTCGCTGCCGTTGAGGATGGCGTGCACACGGCCGAGGTCCAGCCCGGCCAGGTCCTCGTCTTTTACTCGGCGTGCCGCGATGTCGAAAGCGAAATTCGGTGCGGCCGTGAATCCCAGGTCATTGTTCGCCAATTCCTGAATCCAGTGGGCCGGTCGCGCCAGGAAGCCGGTGGGGCTGCTCAGCTTGGCGGGCATACCGGCCAGAATCGGCATGATCAGCCCCAGGATGAAGCCCATGTCGTGATAGAAGGGCAACCAGGACACCACGGTCGACCCCGGCGGGGCGACCTTGCCGTACTGCCGGTAGTAGCCGGACATGATCTGTTCGAAATTGGCGAAAAGGTTCTTGTTGGAGACCATCACGCCGGCGGGTGTGCGGGTGGAACCCGAGGTGTATTGCAGGTACAGGACATCCGGGTTGCCCGGGATCGGTGCGCGGGAACCGCCCTTTGTCCGAGCGTCCAGGTCCAGTCGGTCGACCTCGATGATTGCGGGCGGCTTCTGGCCGGCCTCGGTCTGCACGTACGGGGTCACGTTGTCGACTACGGACGACCCCGTGAGGATGATCGTCGGCCTCGTGTCGGCCATCACCGCGGCCGTGCGCTCGTCGTGCGCGCCACCCTGCGGGACGGACAGCGGGACGGCGATGATTCCGGCGTGCAGTGAGGCAAGGAAGCTGACGACGTAGTTGAGGTTCTGCGGTGCGAGGATCAGCGCCCGGTCACCCGTCGAACCGACCTCTTTGAGCTGCGCGGCGAGGTTGAGCACTCGCCGATACAGCTGAGACCACGTGACGCTCTCGACAACACCGTCCCACGACTGCTCGTAATCGGTGAAAGTCAGGGCGGTGTCGTTCGGCTGGAAACTCGCGCGCTCGCGCAGCACAGTAGGAAGTGAGGACTCAACCACGGACATCAGACTACCTTCGTTGGTGTTTCTTCTTCGCAGGACTCACAAGCCGCCTAGGGCAACAGGGCCTTTTCGCAGGCCCTTTCGCGGGCCTTGCGCGCACCACACGACCGCCCCTAGAGAACCCATTGCACGCGCCACCCGGCGGCCACGAAATACCGTACCGCGAGCAAACGCTCCGCACGGATGGAATCAGGAATTCCGTGCCGGTCACAAGGACGACGACAGCGGCGCTCGCGTGGGGTATCGATCCCACGCCGCATCAAGAAAATTATGTTAGCCTTCGCTAACTTGGCTGCCGGGTCAACCGGTAGGAGCAACGTGATCGAGGGTTAGGAGTGCACGCTGCCTAGGACGGTTTCACCATGACCGCCGCCATGAGCACAGACTGTACCTTCGACATCGTATTCATCGGCAGCGGTATTGCCTGTTCCATGACGTTGTTGGAGCTCGCCCAGGCCCTGCTGGACGGTTCGGCGACCCCGGCCAAGCTGCGCATCGCCGTGGTAGAGCGCGACGAGCAATTCTGGTGCGGCATCCCCTACGGCCCGCGCACCAGTCCCCGATCGCTGGCCATCCAGAAGCTGGACGAGTTCGTCCACGAGCCCGAACGGTCGGCCTACATCTCCTGGCTGGAGCGGAACAAGGCGCGCTGGCTGGCAACGTTTCGGGAGCGGGGCGCCGACGCCGCGGCGCGCTGGATCCGCGACAACGGCGAAGCGGTGACTGACAATCGATGGGGTGAGCTCTACCTGCCGCGGTACCTCTTCGGCCTCTTCATCGCCGAGCAGGTGGACGCCGCCATCGCCGCGCTCCGCAAACGAGACCTAGCCGACCTAATTACCATCCGGGCCGAGGCCGTCAGCGCCCGCTCGGTGACCGGTCGACACATCATCGGACTCCGCACGGCTGAGGGCGGTTCGACGGAGATCGAGGCGGACAAGGTGGTGATGGCGACCGGCAGTCCGCCGTCGAAGCCACTTGCGGGACGCGGTTCAAACCCCGTCAGCGGGGCCGCGTTCACCTACATCAACGACCTCTACGAGCCATGCGAGGAGGGCAACCTGGGACGGCTGCGCGAGGCGCTCGACCGCGTGGAGCAGCCGGACCAGCGCAATGTGCTGGTGGTGGGTTCCAACGCCACGTCACTGGAAGTCCTTTACCTCATGCGCCACGACCGGCGGATCCGCGAACGGCTGCATTCCATCACCGTCATTTCGCGCTCCGGCATGCTGCCTTACATGATTTGTGAGGAGCCACCCGAATTCGAGTTTCCCTGGCTTAACGAACTTCTCGCGATGGAGGCGCCGCGGGCGGTGGATCTGATGGCGGCAATTCGAGCCGACCTCGAGATCGCCGAAAAGCGGGCACTGAACCTGGCCGACCTGTACGCGGCGATCGGCGTCCTGTTGGGGCAAGCCTTAAGCAAGATGGATCGAGTTGAGCAAGAAGAGTTTTACTGCGAACACGGCATGAACTTCACCAAGCTGGTACGACGCGCCGGACGCGATTGCCGGCAAGCATCGGATGAGCTTGCCGCAGCAGGCAAGCTGACCATGCTGGCCGGCGAGGTGTTGCGCGTAGATGCGTGCCCCTCCGGCGAACCGTTCGCTAGGGTCACCTACCGCACCGCGGGTTCCGAGCGCACACACCCTGATTCGTTTGCGGCGGTGGTGAATTGCGCCGGATTCGAAGAACTGGATGCGTGCAGCGCCCCGTTCCTGGTCAGCGCGATGCAAAACGGCCTTTGTCGACCCAACCGCACCAACCGGGGACTCTTGGTCAACGGCGACTTCGAAGCCAGCCCAAATTTCTATGTGGTCGGGCCACTGCTGGGCGGCAATTTCAATTCGAATATCCGCTTCTGGCACGTGGAGAACGCGCCGCGCATTCGCTCGCTGGCGAAATCGCTTGCCGCGCACCTGGTCGCTTCGCTGCAGCCGCACGAGCCGTCGACGCGTCTGAACCTTTGCCTGACCGAATGACAGGGAACATGCTTTCGAACGTCCATCACCAAGCGCGCCGACTCTTCTTCGCGGGGCCACGACAGTGCAACGTCTGCGGCAACCGGGTGCGCTTCAGGAGCGTCACCCGCGCACTCGGCCGCACGCTGTCCGGGTACGAATTTCCTTTCTCGCTAGACGACTTCGAAACGCTGAACCACCGCCAATACCTATGTCAGCTATGCGGTTCCACCGACCGGGACCGGCTCTACAAGCTCTACCTGGACCGTTTCCTGCCGCCCGGCGCCGCGACGCTGCGGTTTGTCGAGTTCGCGCCCGCGGCGCCGCTGGCAGGTTACCTACGCGGCCGCAACGACCTCGATTACCGCTCAGCCGATCTGATGATGGACGGCGTGGACGACGTCGTCGACATCACCGAGATGCCGATCTACGCAGACGGTTCCGTCGATTTCTTCCTGTGCTCCCACGTCCTGGAACACGTCTCCGATGACGCCCGCGCCCTCAGGGAGCTTTATCGGATACTGACGCCCGGCGGGCGCGGCATCATCATGACCCCGGTGACGCCGGAGGGCAGCTTCGACGAAGATCCCGCGGTCACCGATGAAAGGGAGCGGTGGCGCCGCTTCGCCCAGGGTGACCATGTGCGCCTCTACGACCGCTCCACGCTGTGCTCGCGCATCAGCGCCATTGGTTTCGAGGTGGCCGCGCTCGACTCGCGCACCTTTGGCCAGGAAGCGTTTGCCCGGCACGCGATCGCGGCGGGTTCGGTTCTTTACGTCGTGTGCAAGCCGGCTGCCGCGGCCGAGGCGTTGCCGCCTGGCGCTTGACGCGACCGGAGTATGCGTGCCGAGTATGCGTGCACAAGCGCCCGCAGATCCGCGACGTCGGAGGAAACTCTGCGCTTGAACCGCCGCCAGGGCGTGCGCTTCCACCGGTGTTGCAGGGACAGCGTCGTCATCCGCGGATAGTCCGCGATGACGGCATGGAGCGTCGCGCGGGCTTCCGGGCCGGGCACCTTGGCGATCTCACGAAGTGCCCACTCGGACATCTCGGCGACGATCTCCTCGCGAGCGCGGTCTCCTGGAAACAGGTCGAGCATCGCATTGAGCGTCGCCGCGAATCCGTAGCCCCGAGTGACCCAGAACTTCGGGCGGTCATAGTCCGCGGAATACCAAATGCCTTGTGGGTGGCGGCGATACACCGCCATGGTCTCGGGCAGCATCGCGATCTCACCACCTATCGCGTGCCGCACATGCAGGTACCAGTCGATCGGCATGATTTTGGCCGGGATGTCGTCGTAGTGCGGCTGGCGGCGATAGACGACCGAGTTGGTCTGGATGAAGTTCCGCGCCAGTAGGGCTTCCAGGCTCAAGTCGCCGCGCCATTTCAGGGGAGGGAACTCCGTGTCGTCCGTCCCGTCGTCGTAGATCACTCGCACCGGGTGGAAGCACACGGTGGTCGCTGGATGCTCGTCCATGAACTTGACTTGTTTGGAGAGCTTCATCGGATCTGTCCAGTAGTCGTCGCCTTCGCACAACGCGATGTACTCGCCCCGAGCCGCGGCCAGGGTAGCCGTGAAGTTCGCGTGGACACCGATGTTTGTGGGCCGGAAGATCGGCCGAATCAGGCTTGGGTAGCGGTCGGCGTACTCCCGAATGATGTCCGGCGTGGCGTCGGTGGAGGCATCGTCGGCGACGATGACTTCGACTGGGAAATCGGTCTTTTGGGCGACAAAGCCGTCGAGCGCCGCACGGATGAACGCCTCTTGGTTGTAGGTGATGGCGACGACACTGACTTTCGGCGGAGCGCCGCCCCCCGATTCAGTCACCGCCACTTCCCTTCCTGACGGCGGCGATGACCCGGGCGATGTCCCGCGCGGCCATATGGTCGTGGACAGGCAGCGACACGATCCGCGAGCAGATGTCTTCCGTGTTGGTCAGATCCGTCGACTCGACCAACTCGGCGTTGTTGACGAAATACGCGTGCCGGTGTTGGGGCGGGTTGTAATAGTCACGGGCCTGGATCGCGTGCCGACGCAGACTGGCCAGAACCGCGGCCTTGTGGGCTGCGGATGTGCAGCACACGCTTGCGAAGCACAGCGACGAGGCGTCGGCATTGGGCTGGAAACGCACATCCAGCCCGGCGAGACCGGCGCGATAGCTCTCCAAGACCCTGCGGCGGCTTGCCAGGCGGTGGTCGAGCCCGACGAGCTGTCGCAGACCGATCGCGGCGCTGATCTCCTGCAGCTTTCCGTTCATCCCGAGCTGCGCGGACTCCCCCGACCTGGCGAAGCCGAAATTCTGAAAGTTGTATGCGCGCTCGACCAACAACCGATCGCGGGAGACCAGCGCGCCGCCCTCACCCACCGCGAACGGCTTGGTCGCGTGCAGGGAGAAGATCTCGCAGGCGCCTCGTCCACCGACGCGTTCGCCGGCGCCGTAGGACGAGCCGAAGGCCGCCGCGGAATCGACGACGATCGGCAGCTCCCATTCGGCGGCGAGATCCTCCCAGACTCCGATGTCGGGGTTTCCGACGCCGAACACATTGGCAAGCACGATGCCCGCAATCTGGTCGCGTGATCGTTCCAAGACCGCGCGAGCGGAGGCGGCACTGGGCTGCCACGTGGTGGGGTCGATGTCGACGAACCAGGGCCGGTAGCCGGTCCAGAGCGCGGCCTGGGCTACGCCGACGAAGGTGAAGGACGGCATCAGCAGGTAGCGGTCGCGGGTGCCGGCACCGAACGTGGTGTGCAGCGCCGCGATCAGCGCCATCGTCCCGTTTGCGAAGGTGGCTACATGCAGGTCGGGCCCGAGGTAGTCACCCATCGCGCGGGCAAACTGTCGCTCTTTGGGACCGAAGTTCGTGTACCAGTTGGCACCGGAGATCTCGGCGAAATCCTCGGCCAGCTCGGCGGGGCCGGGAAAACTCGGACGGATGAAGGGGATCTCAGAGCCCATCGAGCCCCCTGTCTCGGTGATCGCCCCGGCTGCCGCGTTAGCCGTGTGCGGTCCGGCCAGCGGCTGCAGCACGGAGCCGCGAAACGGTCGAGTCCCGACGTATGCAGAGGTCAAATTTCGTCTTCTTCGGCTGCAGGGCCTTGTTACCGTCGCCCCAGGGTCGTCAATAAGCGGACTCCTGAGGTTAGCGTTGCCTTGCCTAATTTGTCACCTTGAACGGCCGGAAATCTTGCTCTATCGGCTTCGAATCGGTGTGATTTAGTCGGCGAGGCCCAGCTGCCGGCGGGCGTGAGCGAACTCCCGGAAGGGGGCGGGCGCCAGTGCCTTCAGGTGCAGCCGCCGCTGGGGCCCCAACACGGCTACCTCAATCATCATCGCCAGCCATGCGGGCAACCACCACAACGCAGCGGCGCTGCGTACGCTCGCCGGCGACACCGGGTCCACGATCATCCAGGTGAGGATGCGTTGCTGGTCGAGCAGGTTGCGCCGGGTCGCCATGACCCGAGTGGTTTCGGTGGCGGTGGTGTGACTGCGTACGGAGAGCTCCTCGGGGACAAAGCAGACCGTTGATCTGAGCATCAAGCGCATCCAGAAATCCACGTCGACCAGCTGGTAGATGTCCGTTCGAAAGCCACCGGCATCCAATGCCAGCTGGCGACGGAACATCACGCAGGTCGGTTCGCCGATCCAATTGTCCTTGGCGCCCCGAAGCACCATCTGCAGGACGAGGGACGGTCCGTGGTTGCGCTCGCGGAGGTTCCTGAAGTGCGTGTGCACGTTGCCGTACCGCTGCCGCCATTCGAGGTCGTCGGTGTCCACTCGCCGGGGCGTGAAAGCCATTCCGACGGTTGGGTCGTCGAAACACCGGGTCAGTGTCTGCAAGGCTCCCGGAAGCAGCCAGTCGTCGCCGTGTACGAACTGGATCAGATCGCCGCGCGCGAGTTCCAGGCATCTGTTGTGGTTTCGGTTGAGCCCGAGCCGAGGTTGATTGCGTATCAGCCGGTCTCCGGGCCGGAGCATCGATTCGACGATGGCCGCACAGTCGTCGGTCGAATCGTCGTCAACGACCACGATCTCGAAGTCGACACCCCGCTGTTCCAGCACGCTGGCCAGACAGCGCGCGATGGTGCCGCTGTTGTTGTATGTCGGGATACATACGGAGACAAGCGGCTTGGCCGTGGACTCCGCGATTTCGCCGGGGTTCAACTCAGAGACTGGTCACGCCTTGGTACAAGAAGATGAACCCGACCACGGTCAGCAGAATGAGGGAGATCTGCTGACGGTTGGTACGTACCCAGTCTTGCAACCGCAACATCATCTGCTCGGTTTTCTGCGGCATCGCCAGGTAACCGACCAGCGGAATCTCGATGACCGCAAGCACCAGGAGCGTGAAGACGACGAACGCGCCGAATTGCGTGGCGAGCTCGGCTCCCGAGGCCATGATGACCGTCAATGCGATCAGGCTCTCGAACGGCGGGGCCGAAGAGGCAACGCCGACAACGAAAGCCGGCCAAACCACGTCACAGTTCAACATGTTCTGGGTGCGGGCGCCCAGCCGCGCGAAAATCCCTGTCGGCGGCCGCTCCATCGTCAGGGTGGACAGCCCCCCGTCGGAGACGGCTGCCGGTATTCCGGCGTTGGCACGGGCACGAATCACCATGCGCGCCGCCAACAGCAACATGAGCACGCCCATCGCGACCTGAAGGCGTCCGCCGGAAAGGATCGCGGTTGCTTCCCTGAACTCATTGGCCGCAGACACCGCGCCTTGAATTGCCGCCATGGTGATTTCACGCATGACCAGCAGCGCGCATACGCCAATGCCGACGCCCGCCAGCATGCCGCCCACCCAGAACGCAAAAAGATTGATGATCGGGCGGCGGCGTGACAGCATGACGACAGCGAGACCCAGCCGCGCCGGGTCAATCGCCATCCCAAGGCCCAGAAGTAGCACCATCGTCCACATCACAGAGGACGCTACTATTTCGCGTCGCGCCCCGTGGCGGAACTGAGAAATTGCCAATAAAAAGCATCTGACCTGGTGCGATACTTGGCATTTCGGGCTTGCGAGAACCAAGAATCGCAGCGCCACGCTCGTCGGAGTGACGGCGGTCACGGCACGAGCGCCAGCTCGCTGGGCTTAACAATGCGGGTCTCCGTTTCCAGCCCCGCACCGATGCGTCGTCGCTATACTTCGCCAGCGTGTGCCGTACGTCCGCCGACCATATGGCCGCGGCCGTCCCCCACAATCACGTCGCACGGGTACTCGCCGCGCGGGAAAGCGCATTGCGGTGATCGAAACTTCAGCAAGCTCACCTCCGGTGAACCCCAAGGTGAGCATCGTGTCGACCACCCACAATCAGGAGGACTACGCGCGCCAGGCGTTCGACAGCTTTGTCGCCCAGCAGACCGACTTTCCCGTCGAGATCATCGTTGCCGACGACGCCTCAACCGACAGCACGGTGTCGATCATCCAGGAGTACACCGAGCGGTACCCGCACCTGTTCCGGCCGATTTTCAGGCCCAAAAACCTCGGCCTCAACGGCAACATGACCGGTGCTTTGTCGGCTGCCCGCGGCGAGTACGTCGCGTTGTGCGAGTCGGACGACTACTGGATCGACCCGCTGAAGCTGAGCAAACAGGTCGCCTTCCTTGACCAGCACCCGGAAACTGCGGTGTGCTTTCACCCGGTGCGGGTGATCTGGGAAGACGGCTACGCCGAGGACTCCACGTTTCCCCCGGTCCGCAAACGCGGCAACTTGAGCCTGGATGCCCTCATATTGATGAACTTCATCCAGACCAATTCGGCCATGTACCGCCGCTTGGATCGCTACGACGACATTCCCGCCGACGTGATGCCGCTGGACTGGTACCTGCACGTTCGGCACGCGGCCCACGGCGAGATCGCCATGTTGCCCGAGACCATGGCCGTCTATCGCCGCCACGCGCAGGGAATGTGGCACAACCAGGTCGCGGATCCGGCAAAGTTCTGGCTGACCCAGGGACCGGGACATGCGGCGACTTTCGATGCCATGCTCGACCTGTTCCCGAATGACCCGGCGCGCGAAGAACTCATCGGCATCATGGCCGACTGGGTCCTGCATCAGATCTCGACCGTGGCCGGCCCCGAGGGTCAGGCCGTGTTGCAAGACACCATCGCGCAGCATCCCCGGATCGCGATGCTGGCGATGCAGCACCGCTGGGCCACCCCGGGACAGCGACTCAAGACCCAGTGGCGCAAGCTCGCGGCCGCAATCCCGAGCCGAAGGAGTCTCGTGGATGTCTGGCCGTCCCGTACAGTGGCCGACTTCGGAAGTGCGTTAATCACTCGAACCTGACCTCGCCGACAACGGCATCGACATATGAAGCATATGAAAGGACCTGAACAAGCCGTGGTAGCAGAAAACTCTGACACGGCGGTGCAATTCACCGCTCACAACGTGCGCCTCGACGACGGAACATTCACGATTCCCGGGGCATCTCAATCAGTAGACCAATACTCGTGGTTCATCTCGTCGCGCGGGATCCTCGACACCGTGTTTCCCGGTGACAAGAGCCAGTTCCGCGTGGCCGACATCGGCTGCCTGGAAGGCGGGTACGCAACCGAATTCGCGCGGCTCGGGTTTCAGGTCCTTGGGATCGAGGTCCGCGAGCTGAATATTGCGGCGTGCAACTACATCAAGTCGAAGACGGACCTGCCGAACCTACAGTTCGTCCAAGACAACGCGTTGAACATCGCCGATCACGGGACCTTCGACGCCGTCTTCTGCTGCGGGCTGTTCTACCACTTGGAGAATCCGAAGCAGTACTTGGAAACCCTCTCGTCGGTCACCACCAAGCTGCTCATCTTGCAGACGCACTTCTCGATCATCAGCCCCAGCGACAAGATCCTGAGGCTGCCCACGACGGTGCGCCAGGCTGCGGCCAAGGTGCTCAGGCGGCCGGAGCCGGTGAAGTTCATGCTGTCCGCGCCGACCGAACATGAGGGGCTACCCGGCAGGTGGTTTACCGAGTTCGAGGACGACCGGGAATTCGGTAAACGGGAAACCATGAAATGGGCGTCGTGGGACAACCGCCGGTCCTTCTGGATCCAGCGTGAGTACCTACTTCAGACCATGAAAGATGTCGGCTTCGACCTGGTGATGGAAGAGTACGGAAACCTCGAGCCCAACATCGCAGACTCATTGCTCGGGGGTTCCTACGCAGCGAATCTTCGCGGGACCTTCATCGGCATCAAGACCCGATAGGGGGAACTCGGTGACGTCGGCTCCCACCGTCTCGGTGATAACGATCTCCTTCAAAGACCTCGACGGGTTGAAGCTCACCGCGGAGAGTGTCCGCGCCCAGCGCTACGACGGCCACATCGAGCACATCATCATCGACGGTGGCTCCGGCGAGGATGTTGTGGAATATCTCTCCAGCGCTGAGCCCGGCTTCGCATACTGGCAATCCGAGCCAGACGGTGGCCGGTACGACGCCATGAATCAGGGCATCGAACGCGCGTCGGGTGATCTGTTGTGGTTCCTGCATTCCGCCGACCGGTTTGCCGAAACCGACGTGGTGGCCCAGGCCGTTGCCGCGCTGTCCAGCAAGGGGTCGGTCCGCGACCAGTGGGGGTTCGGGATGGATCGCCTGGTCGGCCTCGATCAGGTACGCGGTCCGATACCGTTCAGCCTGCGCAAATTCCTGGCCGGCAAGCAGGTTGTCCCCCACCAGGCGTCGTTCTTCGGGGCGTCACTCGTGGACAAGATCGGCGGCTACGACCTTGATTTCGGAATTGCCGCCGACCAGGAGTTCATCTTGCGGGCCGCGTTGGAGCGCGAGCCGGTCACCATCCGGCGTGTGTTCTGTGAATTCGACACCACGGGCGTCGGCTCGAGCCGGGAACCGAATGCCGTTTTCGGTGACCTGCGCCGGATGGGCGACCTGCACGGCCGCTACCCGTTCGGGGGCAGGCTGATCTCGCATGCCTACCTCCGCGGCCGGGAGCTTTACGCCTACAACAGTCGGTTCTGGGAGAACGTCTTCGGGCGATTGTCGAAATAAGCGCGCCGACGTGGGGCTCACGGCCCCTGCGAGGGTGATATGAGCGCGCCGAACGTGTCACATACTGCCCCACCAGCGAAGATCGCGGTGCGTGGGCCGCAAACTCGACGCACTCTTTGACGGCAGTGCGCGCAGGGGTCAGTCGCTGCCGCGGAAGAAAATGCCGTCGGCCTGCAGCATGCGACCGTTACGCGGGTCGGTGAATCCAGGTTGCAAACCGGAGAGCGTAAAGCCTAGGGAATCCACGACATCGAGCGCCTCGCGAATGAGCATGCCGCCCTCATATAAAGGCTGGAACGACAATTCGAGCTGCATGCCCTCGCAGCGGTCCTTGATCGTCGCAAGCGCTCCCTCGATCACCTGCTTCTCGAATCCCTGGACGTCGATCTTGAGGAAGGCGACTTCGCCCGGTCGTAGTACTTCCGACGCCACAGAATCGAGTCGATGTATCGGCACCTCTTCGGTGCCAACGTAGTTCGCCGGAGGAAAGGCATCCTGGTGCCGTTTCAGCATCGGCAACGCGGAACTGCTTGCGCCCTCGTTGCCTGCGACATTGATCGAGATCGTTCCGTCGGCGTCGCCAAGTGCACAGCGCCGGCATTCCCACAGCGGATCGCTCGCTGCGCTGCGCTCCAAGACGGCAAACGGCCCGGACAGCGGCTCGAAAGAGACGATGCGGCCGGTGAACCCCGCCGCCCGCAGTCCCGTGGCGTACTGTCCCAGGTTCGCGCCCACATCAAGGACGACGGTTACCCCATGCGCTTGCAGTTGGAGCATGAAATTGCGTTCCCAGTCCAGCTCGGGAAAGTAACGCGACACCTCAATACCATTGCGCCGCAGTAGATTCCGAACTCGACGCTTCATCGCGCTCACTGCCGAACCGTTTCTGCGTGTTCGCGATACCAAGCCACGGTCGCCTCGATGCCCTCGCGCAGCTCGATTTCGGGCCGCCATCCCGCCGCGCGCAACACCGAAACATCGAGCAGCTTGCGCGGGGTGCCGTCCGGTTTGCTTGCATCCCAGTGGGTTTCGCCGGTGTAGCCGACCGCCGCCGCGACCATCTCGGCGATCTCGCTGATGGTGTGGTCGATGCCGGTGCCCACGTTGACCTGAGTCGGTCCGTCGAAGTGTTCGAGCAGGTGCAGGCACGCGCTGGCCATGTCGTCGACGTGTAGCAACTCACGCCGCGGAGTTCCGGTGCCCCAGTTGGTCACTGACGGCGCGCCGCTGGCCTTTGCTTCCTCGTATCTGCGGATGAGCGCGGGCAGCAGATGCGACCCGGACGGCGAGAAATTGTCGCCCGGACCGTACAGGTTGGTGGGCATCGCAGAGATCCAGGGCAGGCCATGTTGCCGCCGAACGGCCTGGACCTGAAGGATCCCGGCGATCTTGGCGATGGCGTACGCGTCGTTGGTCGGCTCCAGCGGGCCGGTGAGCAGTGCGCTCTCCGGGATGGGTTGCGGGCTCAGTTTCGGGTAGATGCACGACGATCCAAGGAAAAGCAACCGCGGCACCCGCGCGGCGACCGCCGCATCGAGCAGGTTGACCTGAATCTGCAGGTTCTCCGAGAGAAAGTCGGCGGGATAGGTGTTGTTGGCCATGATGCCGCCGACGCGGGCAGCCGCATCGATGACGACCTGGGGTCGTGACTCGAGGATGAAGTCGAACGTCGCGGCACGATCGGTCAGATCGAGTTCAGCGCGGGACCGCAGCAAGAGGTTGGTGAATCCTTCGGCCTGGAATCGACGCAACAGGGCCGATCCCACCAGCCCGCGGTGGCCCGCGATGTACACCGGGGCGCTGCGGTCGAGCGGACCGACGGCGGCATCCATCTTGACGTCTGAGCTCATTTCTGACCGGCGAGCATCGGCTTGTCGATCCAGGGCCTGCCCTCACATTCCAGTGCGGCGATGTCGGCGTCGACCATGATCCGGGCCAGTTCGTCGGTGTGCACCGTGGCGCGCCACCCGAGCTTTTCGGCGGCCTTGCTTGCGTCGCCGATCAGCGAATCCACTTCGGTGGGCCGCAAATAACGCTCATCGAACTTCACATGCTCCTGCCAGTCGAGCCCCGCATGTTCGAACGCCGTCTGCGCAAACTCCTGCACGGTGTACCCGCGTCCGGTCGCCAGGACGTAGTCGTCGGGTTCGGGCGCCTGCAGCATCCGCCACATGCCTTCGACGTATTCGGGTGCATATCCCCAGTCGCGCACGGCATCCAAGTTGCCCATGAACACCTCTGACTCGATGCCGGCCTTGATGCGTGCCACCGCCCGAGTGATCTTGCGGGTAACGAATGTCTCACCGCGGCGCGGTGATTCATGGTTGAACAGGATGCCGTTGACGGCGAACAGCCCGTAGGCCTCGCGATAATTCCTTGTCGCCCAATAGGAGTAGACCTTTGCCGCGCCATAGGGCGAACGCGGGTAGAAGGGAGTCAACTCGTTCTGCGGCGGCGGTGATGCACCGAACATCTCCGACGAGGACGCCTGATAGAACCGGCACTGAACGCGGGACAACCGGACGGCTTCCAGCAGTCGCATCGATCCCATGCCGGTGGTGTCGCCGGTGTGTACCGGCTCGTCGAAACTCACGCGCACGTGCGACTGGGCCGCCAGGTTGTACACCTCGTCGGGTTCGATGGTGCTCAGCAACGTCACCAGCCGTGTTCCGTCGATGAGGTCGCCGTAGTGCAGAAACAGCCGGGCATCCGGTTGGTGCGGGTCGACGTAGAGGTGATCGATGCGCGATGTGTTGAACGTCGAGGCACGACGGATGAGACCGTGGACCTCATATCCCTTGCTCAGCAGCAGTTCGGCGAGATACGAGCCGTCCTGCCCGGTGATTCCGGTAATGAGCGCTCGTTTCACTGGTTTCCGTCTCACTCTCGTTCTGTTCAACGCCGGGGCGTTGCTGTCGCTTCATAGTAGATGTCGGTCGCTGCTTGCCGTTCCGCAATGCGCGGGCCGGAAGGCGGTCAGGCTGAGAAGCCGCGTTTGGACGCGCATGTTCCTGCTACCGTTTCGCGCAAGAACCGGGGAGGAGAATCCAAATGAATCGACCTCTCGAGATGTTGCGTGGTGTGGCTACGCCGTCCCGGGAACGGCTTTCCGTGGTTACCTCACAATCCGAGCGCACCCTCTTGCTCGGTACCATCCTGCTTGCATCTGCGGTTTCCGCAGTCACAGCGTACGTCCTCATTCAGTGCTATTCGGTTGACGTGGTTTCCACTCTTCTCTTGGCGCCACAGGACTGCTTTCTTGATTGGGAAAGGATCGGACGGCACTGTTTCAGCGACTACGCCATGATCGCGACCGCAGGGGTTCAACCCAAGCCCGCGGATTATCTGATCGCCCTGCCTCCCGATTATCGGCCGACCGCAATGGGAACTTGGGCGCCAGCGCGCCTCCCATACATGCTGTTTGCATTTCCCGCGCATTTGCTAGGTGTACCGCGTTTGGGGCTGGTTACTTATCTAGTGGGTCTGGCAGCCGCTGTGCTATCGCCCGCAATCTGGGCCGCCCGAGGAGCTCAAGGGCTCGAGCGGATTGTGGTCTTTGTAGCATTGGGCGTCGCCGCCATCCCGGGGTGGGGCGCACTCGACCGTGGTAATTCGACGGGATTCATAGTCCCGATCGCACTGGTGTTCTTGGTGTCGTTGATACGGCAACGGTGGGGCCTTGTCACATTGATGGTGATTCTCGCCGTTCTGATAAAGCCCCAGTTCGCAGTATTGGGGGCGGTATTGCTGGCAGCCAGACAATGGCGGTGGGCAGGCATAGGGATCGTCGGCGTCGCCATCTCCAATGTCTTCGCTTTTCTGCTGTGGCCGCAAGGCTTCCCTGGGACCATCATGCAGTCGATCCATAACATCGTCGAGTTCAATAATTCCTTCGGTGGCCTTCATGACACACGGAATGTGTCCTTCGGCCGAGCGCTGATGCTGATTCCGGACAGCATCAAGAGTTACCAAACCGGGGGGAAGATTCCGGGAGATTTCCTTGCTGGTCCGCGGACGATGGTCGGATTTGCCGTACTAGTCGTTGTGGTCATCGCAGTACTGTCATTAGGTCGGCGGATTCCGCCGCCCATGGTGGGTATCGTGTTGCTGGCTACCGCTACGTTCTCTCCCGCTTATTCTGCCTACTACTACTTGGTGTTCGTGTTGCCGGTCGCGGCGCTGATTGTGCGGGCCCCCGATGGACCACCAGGTACGGGAATATTCAACTGGCCAGCAACCGGAGCCCACGGTCGCCGCGTGATAGGTATTTGCCTGAGCTTCGCTGCAGCACTAGGCATTGTCCACATCGCCCTGCCAGGGCCGCCGTTCGATGTACCGATTTATGAGCAGTTCGGGGCTAGAGGGATCATGGGCTACACAACGCTCGTTTCGACGTCAGTGACCTGGGTGCCCATTTTGTGGCTGGTAGCGTGCGCGGCGATCATCGTTTCGTACGCACGGAGGCCGGCTAGTTTCGGCGATGAGAGCGCTTTGCATTCCGAAACGCCTAGCCCTGCAGGTGGAGTCACGTAACGCCATGCACGGTCTGGCAAGTAGTGGAACTGGGCCACACCTATCTCAAGAGTCCGGGTCAAGAGCCTTCAATCACTCCGGGCCGCTCTGGCTTGGTCGCTACAACTAGCTTGTAGTCTCCCCAGTGCGCATTGGGGAATGACCGCTCCAACCGTCGACCCACGGAATACCCGCGACCGGTCAGGCCCGGGGGAAGGTCGAAATAACTGAGTGCCAGTCGCATCGGCCAGAAGTGAAATTCTTCGCTGTGACTTATCACAAATCCTGCACTTCGAAGGTCTTCCAGCACCTGGTCGAACGATAATCGCAAAGTTCTACGGAGGAAGTTCGAATGGAACGGTTCGAGAAAGAACACTGCGCCGCCAGGCTTCAAAGCCCTATAAAATCTCCGCAGCACCGATTGAAAGTCACCCCGCGTCTGACACGCCATAGTGGCAGCCGCCCAACTCATGACCCAATCAAACTCTTCCTCGTAAGGGAGTTCGAACATTGAACACAGCTCGAACTTGATATCAAGCGATGAAGGGGTGTTCCTGCGCGCTTCGCGCAGTGTTTGCTCAGAAAAGTCGATAGCCACCACGGATGCACCACGCTCCGCGAGCATTCTCGCGAGCCGTCCCGTACCGCAACCTGCATCCAGTACCTTTGCACCCTCGAGTGGTGCAGCGAGCCTTTCGAGAGCATCCCGATGCTCTTTGGCGTACAAGCGACTCAACGACTTATTGGGCCATAGCGAGATAGATTCACCTGAGTAATCGACGGCTTTGGCGTCCCAATAGGCGGACTGAGCGTAGATTTCGGTCCGTCGATGCCTGTTCTTGAGCATCGCCCAGATACCACGTGTCAGCATAAAGCGATCTCCAATTTACAATATCCGCAATGCAATTTCTTTGCACGCCCGTTCAATGGCAAGGTCAGCAGCATCTGGTGTCCGCCCCTGTGCAATAATCTCACCAAAGCGGTGCTGACCGTTAACAAATGGAAACACGACCGTTCCAGGATCCCAATCGAGAACCATACGCTTTATCCCGTCAACTTCACACGCGGCAGCGAGCCGAGACAGTTCATATTCCAGTCGCCCCCCTCGGTTCGAATGCAATATCACTACCTTAGATGTGCCGGCGTAGGGTTGTGGCTTGATCTCCGATACCGTGCCGGTCAATGCCAGATCAATAGCGATATCTATCAGAGACACACCGTAGTGGTAGAAGACGAGTTGACTCAGAGAGTTACCCCCAATCCTGGGAGTGAGCTCCAAAAACTTTGGTTCATCGGCATTCCACACGAAATCAGCGTCGAATACCGTGGTATTGATCGAGAGCGAAGTAAGAATCTTGCGTACGTCATCCACCACACGTTTGGATTGCGCCGGAGATAGACCGGACGGAACTGTGTGCCCCGCGGTGGCGACAACCGGGAGAGGGGGAAGATGTCTTTCGGTGACGAAAGAAAAAGCGATTTCGCCATTGACAAGACACCCCTCCACGGTCCCCTGGAACCCTTGCTCGTACTGTTGGACCACAGCACGCCCAGACCGCGAGTACTGCAACGCCCGGTCGATGGCGGGTACCACCTGGAGCGGATCGTCAATCAGGGCCACACCCTTACTGCCCGAAGAATCGTCTGGCTTTACAATGCACGGGTTAGCAGGCGGGGAAAAGCTTTTCCTGGACGACGTTAGTACCTCAAACGGAGGGACCGCGTAGCCGGCCTCGTCTAAATGCTCGAAGAACGCGGATTTGCTGGTGAGCAGTTGCGCCGCCGCCGGCGGCGGCCCGAAAAGTCCTAATTCGTTGGCTACGATGGCCTGCGTCACAACGGCGACATCGGTCGCAGGCGAAATGATTCCATCAAGTTTCGACTGCTCGGCAACCTCTAGTACAGCGTCAATATCAGTTGTGCTGATGACATGTGATTCGTCACTGATCGAATGCCCAGGATTTTCCGCCGACCAATCAACTACGACGACGCGTATGCCTCTTTGCTTGGCGCGACTGATGACCTGACATTGATAGTTAGAGGCGCCAAGTACCAAGAGCGTCTGGTGTTTAGTCATAGCGTGTCTAATCTATCTCGGCCAGCCGGTTGCTCAACCGACCTGAAACGACGGTGAGGTAAATCCTGGAAAGGTAGATTCCATACACCAGTAGCGCCAACAGGATGAGGCCGTTGAAGAAAGTGGTAACCACGACCAGGCTCGCCCACCCTGGCACACCTATGTTCTCAGTCACTGCCCGCCAAATCGTTCCCACCCCCAATGCCGCAGAAAAACTAAACGCGAGGGCACAGAGGGCAGCCACAAATACGATTGGATATGCAGAATAGGAAAAAATGAGACTCGCGGCTAGGGACAAGCTTCTAGCCAGCGTATAATTTGAACTACCGTGGGCGCGTCGTTTGTGTACAACAGGGACATTTAGCCGATTGGAAGAATTAGCAAGCAGCATTGCTGTTATATATGGCCGCTCACTGGTTTGCGCTAGCACTCCTTCAACCACTGATCTTTTCATTGCCCGGAAGCTAGTGAGCTCAAACGATGGCGGAAGCTTGAAGATGCGTTTAATTAGCCGGTCGATGAAACCGCCCGCCGTGTTGCGGAATTGACTGTGTTTTTTTTGAGAATAGCTCCCTATGGCGAGATCGTAACCTGAACACACCGCGTCCACCAGGTTGACAACGTCCTCCGGACGGTGCTGGAGATCGTCATCCATCGTCACGACGATGTCGCCGGTAACCAGGGTAAATCCAGCCTGAATGGCCCGGTGTTGTCCCCCATTGGTAAAAACACGAGCAATGCGAAGCTTGGTCCCGTACACTTCCTTTGCTCGCTTCAGAACCGCCCATGTGTCGTCTGGACTCGCATCGTCGATGACGACAACCTGTAAATCCCAGTCGTTCGTTTTCCCTACGTCAAACAGTTGTTGCAATAGGACTGGAAGCGACTTTTCAGACCTGTATGCGGGAATAACAATGCTCACCTTAAGCTGAGCTTCGGCGTGCTGGGACAAGGATGTAGATGTCATGGCAAGTCAAAAAGTCTTGATAGCTGCCTACGCACCGATGCACCGTCCGCGTATGCAAATTGGTCGAGACTACACGCAGGAGTTGCTGTGGCGAACACCACGCATTGGGCGTCGTCGCCGGCCAAGCGGGCTAGTGCGATGAGCTTATCTATGACCGTGATCCTTTCTGCGACCTCTTGATATCGCTATTGCGCCGTCATGTAAAAGTATGTGTAAGGTGGAAATGCTTTAGTGGTCACCGTGCCTTCAACCTGCGAGAACACGCGTCTGGCCAATGTTTTATAACCCTCTGGCGTGCGCACGTGCCGACCCCGATCGAGACTTATGATTAGTCGCGCGATTGGATTTTGTCGCTTTATGAACACATTATCGACGGTGATCACGCGCCCACCTGGTTTAAGGACCTGGCGTAGCAGCACGAATAATTCGTTCGCTTGAGCGTCGTCCATGTGGTGCAACACCGCCGAAACGATCGCGATATCGACAGGAGGCAGCGAGCGCGCATCCTCGGGCCCAAAAAGACCTACATGGAATGTGCCCCGGTCACCATAGGTCTTGCGCGCCGTGGCTACGTAGGCGGCGTTGGGTTCCCAGCCTATGTATTCCACATCTGGCAGGTGCGCCAGCAGATGCGCCGGCCCGCAACCGATGTCCAAGACACGATCTCCAGGCTGGGCGCGGACAAATTGTTGGGCAAAATACTCACGGCCTCTTTCTGCACCCA
Source organism: Mycobacterium bourgelatii (assembly GCF_010723575.1). Lineage (NCBI taxonomy): Bacteria > Bacillati > Actinomycetota > Actinomycetes > Mycobacteriales > Mycobacteriaceae > Mycobacterium > Mycobacterium bourgelatii. Next base: position 2,447,767 of record NZ_BLKZ01000001.1, on the reverse strand, counting down.
TGATTCGCTGCACGGTTTCGTACAGTGTTGGATTTTTCAGCGCCGCATATAAACCGTGCGTCCGTTCAGAGGCCAACGTTCAGTCCTTTGTGCATACAACAAAGCAGCTAGTGCCAAATGGAATGGTTCCCCCTAGCTCGATACGCCGCGCCTCGGCGTCGAGTAGCCGGTCCATCATACGTGCGGAAATCCCTTCACGCACATGCTCAGACGCGTGCAACTCCTCGTCTTCTGGGCGCCGCAGCCTCAGCAGACTGGGCAGCGTCCTTAGCAGAAATATAATCGGCGGCAGAGGAGCAAACAAATATGTGGAATATTCTAGCGTGAACCCACTTGCCGTCAGCGCACGAGCCAGCGTTCGCAGTGTGTAGCGGCGAAAATGCCCCGCAGCGACATCCTCTGCCGAGTGCAAGAATGCGTATGCTGGCACACTTAAAAAGAACCGGCCTCCTGGTCGTAACAACGCATTGACCTGCCGCAGGGCGCCCGCTTCATCCTCAATATGTTCCAGTACGTCAAACATGCCGGCGGCGCTGATGCTACCGGGAGCGATGCCAGCGTCCTCAAGCCGAGCGCAAATTACCGGGTCGATGCCCCGCGATCGTGCAGCCAGCGCTCCGTCGATGCCTGGTTCCAACAGCGCACAGTCGAGTCCCGCCTCCATTAACCCTTTCGAGACGTACCCGTTGCCGCCACCGATATCAACGAGCGTGCCCTCGGGTCGGAAACGGCGTGCCACGCTCGCGATACAGCGGTTCCGGTGGCGAAACCAGAATGAGCGGTCCTCGATCTGCAGGCAGGAAGCGTTACCGTGTTTGGGGTACGACACGGGGGCCTGCCGAGGTGCGAACCAGATGCCGTCTGCGCCACGTTCAAGACCGGGGGCGAGGCTTGGAACATCAAGTGTCATGGCGGTGTATCGCTGCGGAGCGAGATAGGTCTGAGGATGGATAGGTTTGATAGAAATCCAGCACTGCACTAGCCGCTTCTTCGACCTCATCGTCGGTCAGGTCGAAATACATTGGTAGCCTGACCAGCCGGGCGCTGATGTCGTCCGTTATTGGCAAATTTGTCGGTGGCAAAGCGAGCGACTGCGCGTACGGCGAGGAATGCAGCGGGACGTAATGGAACACAGCAAGGATTCCGGCTGCGCGCAGATGCGAGATGAGCGCCGTTCGCTCCTCGATGTCGTTGGTTAGCAAATAGAACATGTGATAGTTGGTAGAACAATGCGGCGGCACCACCGGGGTCCGGATCAAGCCGCGCTCCACCAACGGGGCCAGAATAGTGGCATAACGGTCGAATATCTCACCACGCCGCCGCGTTATCTTTTCCATATTCTCAAGCTGGCCTAGTAAGAATGCGGCGAGCATATCGGAAGGAAGATAGGACGACCCTAGATCTACCCAGGTATATTTGTCAGCCTGGCCGCGAATGAATTGGCTACGGTTCGTGCCCTTCTCTCGAAGTATCTCTGCACGTTGTTCCATGGCCGGAGCGTTAATGACAAGTGCACCGCCCTCGCCACATGAAAAATTCTTCGTTTCGTGGAAACTAAAGCAACCCAGATGACCTACAGTGCCCAGCCAGCGATCTTGGTAGCGGGCAAATACGCCTTGTGCTGCATCCTCCACTACGAAGAGATTGTGTCGGCGGGCAATGTCCATGATTGCATCCAGCTCGCAAGCGACCCCGGCATAGTGGATGGGAAATATGGCGCGGGTGCGCGGCGTAATGGCCTTTTCGATGAGTCGCTCGTCGATATTGAGCGTATCCGGCCTGATATCCACGAATACCGGTCGAGCACCTCGGAGTACGAATGCGTTGGCTGTGGAGACAAAGGTGTAAGACGGGATAATCACTTCGTCACCCGGCTGGAGATCGCAAAGAAGCGCAGCCATTTCAAGCGCGGAGGTGCAGGACGTAGTCAACAGCACCCGGCGCGCACCAAAAGTTCTCTCCAGCATGGCCTCGGTCCGCGCAGTGAAGGGGCCATTGCCGCTGGCATGTCCGCCCGCGACGGCCTGGCCCACATACGTCAGCTCGGACCCAACCACTGACGGTTTATTGAACGGGATGCGAATGGTCATCGCGTGAATTCATATCGCAATCCGTTGGTAGCCGCAGGCGAATCCAAATAGTTCATGCATCTTCCGAGGTCGCGGCGGTATGGCAGGATCCCTCCCGCCGCGATGAACGAGATGACGGCGGAGAGGCTCAGGCAGCGACGCTAACATGCAGTGGCCAGTCACGCTGCTCGGGCCCAGCCGGTCGCACGCCCAAGCGGCCCAGGGCGCCAGGGCACCATCGATCTGGCCACCACACCGAACTCGCCACTGCCTCGACGTGACGCATCGAAGATCAAAAGCTCGGTGGGTATCCCATCTCGAACGAGGGCGAATGCGTACCACGGGATTTTGATTGGCTGGCCCCGAACGCAAGGCTCCAAAATCAGAAGTTCATCGTTCGCTCGGGTAACCGTGCCAATCGCTTACTCTTGACGAACACAGCCTCATCCTGAACAACGCCGCCAACGTGCACCATCGACAACTCGGTTCACTCAGCCAGTGTGCGGAGGTTTCCGCTGACCAACTTCCACCAATCACTCATGAGCCTCGCAGCTGCTGATCAACCGCGCCTACGACGCCGATCAGTCATGACTCACCCGCACAGACAAGAATTGCGCGATCGATATGCGTGCTGGCGATGAATGAGGTCGGCGATCCCTCAGCCTCAGCCGGAGCCGTCGCACGGGGCAGCGTCGCCCGTGTCGGCTCAGCAACCGCGCTGACGGCAATCTGCGTCTACGCAGTCATCTATCTAGCGGCCCGGAACATGCCTCCGGCTAGCTTTTCGGTATTCGGGGTGTTTTGGGGAGCACTCGGTGTTGCGACCGGCGCGGCAAACGGCCTCCTCCAAGTGACGACCCGAGAGATCCGTATGACACGGTACAGCGGCATCTCCGCGGACCGGTGCACGCACCCATTGCGCGTCGCTTGGATGATCGGCAGTGTCGCAGCCATCGTGATTGCGGGCACCTCGCCGCTGTGGAGCCGACAAATATTCGCCGAGCCGCGGGAGTTGTCCGTGTGGCTACTCAGTGCCGGATTGGCCGGGTTCTGCCTTCAAGCGGCACTTCTGGGAGCACTCGCCGGCGCCAACGGGTGGACACAGTACGGGGCGTTGATGGTGACCGACGCCGTCATCCGACTGACGGTCGCGCTGGCGGCGGTCGCGATGGGATGGGGCCTATCGGGGTTCCTGTGGGCCACTGCCGCAGGCGCAGGGGCGTGGCTGCTCCTTCTTGCGTTCTCGCCCACAGCGCGTGCCGCGGCACGGTTACTAGCGCCCGAAAGCACCATGAGGTTCCTGCACGGGGCCGCTCATTCGATTACTGCCGCTCTTGCCAGCGCAATTCTGGTAATGGGCTTTCCGGTGTTGCTCAAGGCGACTTCTGACCAGTTGGGAACCCGCGGTGGTGTGATCATCCTGGCCGTCACCTTGACACGCGCACCGCTATTGGTGCCGTTGAGCGCGATGCAGGGCAATCTCATCGCTCATTTCGTTGATCAGCGGACCGAACGCATTCGAGCACTCCTCGCGCCGGCGGCGGTCATCGTCGGGATTGGAGCGGTCGGAGTGTTGGCCGCTGGCCTTATCGGCCCCTGGTTATTGCGTGCCGGATTCGGCGCTGATTATGTCGCTAGCGGTCCATTGATGGCCTGGTTGACTGCGGCAGCCGTAGCCATCGCCATGCTGTCGCTAACCGGCGCCGCGACAGTCGCGGCCGCACTGCATCGCGCCTACTCCCTCGGCTGGGTCGGTGCAACCGCAGCATCGACGTTGCTCTTGCTGCTGCCGACAGCACTCGAGACGCGTACTGTCATCGCCCTGTTGTGCGGTCCACTGGTAGGAATCGCCATCCATTTGGTCGCGCTAGCGCAGCCAGTAACTGACCAGCGACGCTCACTGTGAAGTCAGCAAATGTCAACTCGCAGCACCGAATTCAATCACTTGGAAGGGTAAACAATCCTCACCCCCAGCACCCAATTACTACCGGGCACGAAGCCATCGCCCAATCATCGGTAGAACCACAGCTGAGACAATTCGGGCACAGCAGCGCTGATTGCGTCGGCAACGCCGCGACCATCCCGCAACTGCTATCACCGCGACCGCATAATATTTGCTTTTCACCGAAACTTGCTTGAGGAGATCTGATTTCACGACTCGATACTGACTCTTCGTACGACAGCTCTGAAGTGGTTCGCCCGAGCCATCTCGCGGCGAGGCGTTCTCATGCTGCGTGCACCCCGCCCCCGAGGTAACTGTGCACTACTTGGTCACCGGACACACTGGCTTCAAGGGGCCCTGGCTCGCGCTGCTACTGCTCAGCCGCGGCCACACTGTGTCCGGCATGGCCCTTGATCCGGAGCCGGGCAGCCTTTTCGAGCGGGCACGGCTCGCTGAGCAACTTGTGTCGGATCTTCGCGTCGACATCCGTGACGCGAGCGCCACGATCGAAGCAATACAGGCAGCAGCTCCCGACGTCGTGGTCCACCTGGCCGCGCAATCGTTGGTCCGCGAGTCGTATCGAAACCCGCGCTATACGTACGAGACCAACGCCATGGGCACCCTCAACGTGCTCGAAGCCGTCGCAGCCGCCCCGTCCGTGCGCGCCCACGTCGTCATCACCACCGACAAGGTCTACCGCAACATCAATCAAGAGGCCGGCTACGTCGAGACCGACCCACTCGGTGGCGACGATCCTTACAGCGCCTCGAAGGCGATGGCCGATCTGCTTACACAGTCCTGGGTGCACAGCTTTCCCGGCTGCCCTACCGCGATCGCTCGCGGCGGCAACGTCATCGGCGGTGGCGACGTCAGTCGCGAGCGGCTGATGCCCGATTTGGTGCGGGCCTACACAACCGGCCAGGCACCTCTGCTCCGGTTCCCGCGCGCGGTACGCCCGTGGCAGCACGTGCTCGACTGCCTCAATGGGTACCTCACTATTGCTGACGCGCTGCTGGCCGGCTCCGGCGTCGACCAGTGGAACATCGGACCTGGCCGCGACAGCTTCGTCGAAGTCGGCAAGGTGGCGACATTGGCCGCCGACTTATGGGGCGGCGGCGCGCATTGGGACAACCAACCCGGTGACCACCCGCACGAGGCACACCTGCTGGCTCTCGATGCCACCAAGGCACAAACCGAACTCGGCTGGCGCAATCGACTCGGTTTCCGCGATGCCGTGACGTGGACAATCGACTGGGAACGCCGCGTTCACGACGGCGCCGACCCCCTCATCGTCACCCGGGAGCAAATCGCCGCGTTCGAAACCCTGGATCGATCCTCGGCCCGGATAGGGTCGCGATACCAGCACCTAAAGGGGACACGATGAGCAATCACACCTACCGCGTGATCGAAATTGTCGGAACCTCGCCCGATGGAATCGACGCCGCAATCAAGAGCGGACTGGCCCGAGCGGCCAAGACGATGCACGGACTGGATTGGTTCGAAGTCGAGTCGGTTCGGGGTCATCTGGTGGACGGGGCGGTTGCCCACTTTCAGGTGACCATGAAAGTTGGCTTCCGCCTCGACGAGTCCTAAAACCGAAGCCCACTGCTCCAAACGTCGGTCACCAACAGGGTGCAATCCCTATACTCAAGCGCGGCCGACAACCCAAGGGGGCATCATTAAGCGATTCCTGCAGAGCATCCTGCCTGGCTCGAAGCGTTCGTCAGCGGACGGATCGTCCGGTGAAAAGTTGCCCCCCAAGTCGCTGCAGAGATTCGTGGGCGGCGCTTACGAGGAGGTCGGGGCCGAGTTCCGTGGCTACCTCATCGACCTGTGCGGGCTGAAACCAGACGAAGCGGTGCTCGACGTCGGCTGTGGGTCGGGGCGGATGGCGCTACCGCTGACCGGTTACCTGAGCCCACAAGGCCGCTACGCGGGCTTCGACATCTCGGAGAAGGCGATCACCTGGTGCAAGGAGAACATCACGGCATCGCACCCCAACTTCGAATTCGAAGTCGCGGACATCTACAACTCGCTCTACAACCCGAAGGGCAAGTACCAGTCGCTGGACTTCGTGTTTCCCTATCCCGACGCCTCATTCGACGTGGTGTTCCTGACTTCGGTGTTCACCCACATGTTCCCGCCGGACGTGGAGCACTACCTGGACGAGATTGTCCGAGTGCTCAAGCCGGGCGGACGTAGCCTGTGCACCTACTTCCTGCTCGACGATGAGGCGTTGGCCCTCACCGCGGCCGGCAAGGGCGTGCACAACTTCCAGTACGAACGGGACGGGTACCGCACGATCCACACGAAACGTCCGGAGGAAGGTATCGCTTTCCCCGTCGACTACATCAGGGGCTTGTATGAGCAGCGCGGCCTGACCATTCAGGAACCGCTGCGCTTCGGCTCCTGGAGCGGCCGCAAGGAACACCTGAGCTTCCAGGACATCGTGATCGCGACCAAAGCCGCAAACTAGCTCCCTCGCAATAAGCCGCATGACGGCCTATCTGCACCAGCGCTTCCCCGAGTTGCGCGAGACGCTCGGCCACGTCCGCCTCGGCGACGGGCCCACTCCCCTGCGTGCGTTGTCGCACCTCAGCATGACCCAGCCAATCTGGGTCAAGGACGACGGCGCGTACGGCACCGGCGGCTGGGGCGGCAACAAGATCCGCAAGCTCGAGTGGCTCTTGCCGGACGTCAAGAAACAGCGCCGCAGCACGATCTTGACCTTCGGCGGGCTCGGCACCAATTGGGGCCTGGCGACGGCACTGTATGCCCGCGAGTTCGGCATCCACACCGCTCTTGCGCTCATCGACCAGCCCCGCGATGACCACGTCGAAGCACAGCTCGAACGCCTGCGCGCGTCCGGAGCGGACATCTACCTCACTCGCACCAAGGCGCGCACGGTGGCGGCTGCCCCTTACTTCTACGTGCGGCATCGCCGGCCCTACCTGCTTCCGGCGGGCGGATCTTCACCGCTGGGAGTGCTGGGCTACGTCGAGGCGGCGTTCGAACTCGCCGCGCAGGTTCAGGCCGGCACCATGCCGACCCCGTCGTCCATCGTCACCGCGGTCGGGTCGGGCGGGACGGTCGCCGGGCTTTATCTAGGGCTCGGTCTCGCCGGTCTCGCCGACACCCATGTGATAGGCGTCGTCGTGAACGACAAGTTGCGCCTCGACCACCGCGCCATCACCACTTTGGCTGAACGGGCAGCCCGCCTGCTCCGAGACCGCGGCGCGAACCTGCCGTCCGCAAGCCTGGCGCCAAGCCGTCTCACGCTTTTACGCGATTGGCTCGGCACCGGCTACGGCCACCCGACCAAGCAGGGCGAGCAGGCACTACGCCTCGCGCACGACACCGAGCAACTCGACCTCGATCCCGTCTACACCGCCAAAGCAATGGCCGCACTGCTTGATCTCTCGGCGAGCGGCCGACTGCCCGACGGGCCCGCGCTGTACCTCCAAACGCACGGGCCCCGCTAAAAACGCTGAAAACTCAGCCCGCGACGGCGTCCGGCTCGGAATACGGCGCTCCCAACCCGTGCACCGGCCGGTACCCGCGCTTGCGCGCCTTCGCCACAGCCTCCCGGACCAGCTTGAAGAGACCAACGGAGGCGGCGTGGTCGGTCAGCACCAACGGCGTCAGCAACCGGTTGTGCACCAGCGCGAAACCCACACCGGTGTCCGGGTCGTTCCAGCCGATCGAGCCGCCCAATCCGATGTGACCGAAGCCCGGCATCACGTTGCCGAACGGCAAGCTGTGATAACCCAGGTGGAAATTCAGCGGCAGAACCAGGTTGCGATCCCGTTGCCTCATCCGCTCGCCCGTCAGGCCAGCCACCAGTCGCCGGGACAGGAACCTGGTGCCGTCGATCTCGCCGCCGTTGGCGAGTGCGCCGTACATCCGTGCCAACGCCCTGGCCGTCACGACACCGTTGGCCGCCGGTATCTCCGCATCCAGCATCGGCGTGTCGCCCTGGACGCTCCCAATGACGCCCGGGAAGTACATGGACCGATAGCCACCGGAGAACTGATGGGCGATTTTTCGAACGGCGGAGGTCAGGACCGGATTGGCAGCAATGTCCTGCGGCATGACAATCTGGGTCGCCCGGGTCGGGGCGTTCGCTGGCGGGCGCCCGAGATGGATGCCATCGGTGCCCAACGGTTCGGCGAGCTCCTCGCGGAACAGCACCCGCATGTCCTTGCCGGTGACCGCCCTGGCCAAGCCCGACATCAGCCAGCCGAACGTCAACGCGTGATAGGCCGGTTTGCCTAGGTGGCGACCGGGAGGCGCTGCGGCCAGCCGCTCCTCCATAACAACGTGATTCAGCAAGTCTTCTTGAGTCGCTCCGCGCAACCCGGAGAGGCCGGCCTGGTGTCGCATGACATCGCGAACCGTCATCTCCGATTTGCCGTTGGCCCCGAACTCGTGCCAGTACTCGGCAACCGGTGCCTCGTAGTCGATCAGCCCCCGGTCGGCCAGTCGGTGGATGACCGTGGCGGCCATACCCTTGGTCGCCGAGAACACCATGGGGGCGCTGTCTGCCGACCAGGGCACCTCCCCGTCCCGGTCAGCCCACCCTTTCCAGACATCGACGACGGGTTGGCCGTCGAGATAGACCGCCAGCGCCCCGCCGCCGAACCGGCGCCCGGGGAACATGGTGGAGAAGGCACGAACGACGCAAGCAAAGTGCGAGTCCGCAGCGCCGAACACACCATGCCCTGCGTCGGGGGCACCGTGGGAAGGGTCCGCGCGGCGATTGACTCCGATGTCTACCGTCACGGCGTCGAATTTACTAAATGTTTCTGATAACCGGTGGCAAACATTGATTAATTTACCTTTCCGTTATTGCGTCGCGACTGACAGAATTTGCTGAGCCGCCAGCGCCGGGGTCAATTCCCCCGCCCGGACCTGGCGTTCCACCTCGGCACGCACCTTGCGTACTTCCGGATGGGACAGCACCCGATCCAGGACCTCGTCGCGAACCATCTGCCAGGTCCAGTCCACTTGCTGGTCGCGCCGACGGGCTTCGAACTCGCCCGCGTCGGAGAGCACCTTGCGGTGCCGCTCGATGGTCTCCCACAGTTCGGCCAGTCCGCTGCCCTCAACCGCGCTCATGGTGAGAACCGGTGGCCGCCAAAGCGTTTCGCGCGGATAAATCAGTCTGATGGCCCCGGTCAGCTCGCGTGCCGCCAGTCGCGCCTCCCGTAGGTGGTCGCCGTCGGCCTTGTTGACCACCACGATGTCGGCGAGTTCCAGCACGCCCTTCTTGATGCCCTGCAGCTGATCCCCGCTGCGGGCCAGGGTCAGCAGCACGAACGTGTCGACCATTTTGGCCACCGCGACTTCGGATTGGCCGACACCGACCGTCTCGATCAGGATTATGTCGAATCCGGCGGCCTCCAATAACACCACTGTTTCTCGGGTGGCCTTCGCCACCCCGCCCAGCGTTCCCGAGGTCGGAGAGGGACGGATGTAGGCATCCGGGTGGGTCGCCAGCCTGGCCATCCGGGTCTTGTCACCCAGAATCGACCCGCCGGTGCGCGTCGACGAGGGGTCGACGGCCAGCACCGCCACCTTGTGCCCTTGCTCGATCAGGTGCATGCCGAGCGCTTCGATGGTGGTGGACTTGCCCACCCCCGGCACCCCGGTGATGCCGACCCGGTGGGCATTGCCGGAATCCGGCAGCAGCTCCAGCAGCAGTTGTTGGGCCCGCTCGCGGTGGTCGGCGCGCGTCGACTCGAGCATTGTGATGGCCCGCGGCAGGGCCGCGCGATCACCAGCGCGGATAGCGTCGGCCAGGTTTTTTGACGTCATCTGATGTTGACTCTGCGCTCAGGGCGCGGTCGACCTGCAATTTGTCGCCATAGCCGCAGAATCAACGCCATATGCATTAGCCCAGCGTGTATCCCAGCTGCTCGGCCAGCTTGTGCAGCAGGCCGACAGCGGCGTCGGCGATCACCGTTCCCGGCGGGTAGATGGCCGCAGCGCCGGCCTCGTACAGCTCGTCGAAGTCGCCGGGCGGGATGACGCCGCCGACCACGATCATGATGTCAGGGCGGCCCACCTCGGCCAGGGCGTCGCGAAGCGCGGGAACCAGGGTCAGGTGACCGGCGGCCAGCGAGGACACCCCGACCACATGTACGTCGTTGTCCGCGGCTTGGCGGGCCACCTCCTCCGGCGTGGAGAACAGCGAGCCGACGTCGACGTCGAAGCCGATGTCCGCGAACGCCGTCGCAATCACCTTCTGCCCACGGTCGTGACCGTCCTGGCCCATCTTGGCGACCAGGATGCGCGGCCGGCGGCCGTCGGCCTCGGCGAACTTCTCGACCAGTTCGGTTGCTTTGGAGAGCGGGGTGATGTTGGCGCCTCCCTGGATTTCGTCGCGGTAGACGCCGGCGATGGTACGGATCTCCGCCTGGTGACGGCCCCAGACCCGTTCCAGCGCGTCGGAGATTTCGCCGACCGTCGCCTTGTGCCGGGCCGCGTTGATGGCCAGAGCCATCAGATTATTGCTCAGCCCGTCGGGATCAGTCCGGCCGCCGGCCGGGTTTTCAGCCGCAGCCGCACGACTCAACTCCGCCAGCGCGGCCTCGACCGCCGCGTTGTCCCGGCTTTCCCGCAACTCTTTGAGCTTGGCGAGCTGCTCGGCGCGCACCCGGCTGTTCTCGACCTTGAGCACCTCGATCTCGTGGTCCTCTTCGACCTGGTACTTGTTGACCCCGATCACCGGCTGCTGGCCGGAGTCGATCCGGGCCTGGGTGCGCGCTGCCGCTTCCTCGATGCGCAGCTTGGGAATGCCCTCGCTGATCGCCTGGGCCATGCCGCCGTGCTCGGCGACCTCCTCGATGTGGGCGCGGGCCTGCTGCGCGAGCCGATGGGTCAACCACTCGACGTAGTAGGAACCCGCCCACGGGTCGATCGGTCGAGTGGTGCCGGATTCCTGCTGCAACAGCAACTGCGTGTTGCGCGCGATGCGAGCGGAGAAGTCGGTGGGCAACGCCAGTGCCTCGTCGAGCGCGTTGGTGTGCAACGACTGGGTGTGCCCCTGAGTGGCGGCCATCGCCTCGATACAGGTGCGTGCGACGTTGTTGAACACGTCCTGCGCCGTCAGCGACCATCCCGAGGTTTGCGAATGTGTGCGCAGCGAAAGCGATTTGGGGTTCTTGGGGTTGAACTTGGCCACCAGTTCGCTCCACAACAGCCGTCCGGCCCGCAGCTTGGCGACTTCCATGAAGAAGTTCATCCCGATGCCCCAGAAGAACGACAGCCGCGGGGCGAACTTGTCGATGTCCAGTCCGGCGTCCAGACCGGCCTTGATGTATTCGACGCCGTCGGCCAGCGTGTAGGCCAACTCCAAATCGGCTGTGGCACCGGCTTCTTGGATGTGGTAGCCGGAGATCGAAATGGAGTTGAACTTCGGCATCTTGGCGCTGGTGTAGCCGAAGATGTCGGAGATGATCCGCATGGACGGCTTCGGCGGATAGATGTAGGTGTTGCGGACCATGAACTCTTTGAGGATGTCGTTCTGGATGGTCCCCGCCAGTTTCTCCGGCGGCACACCCTGCTCCTCGGCGGCGACCACGTACAACGCCAGAATCGGCAGCACGGCGCCGTTCATGGTCATCGACACCGACACCGAGGACAGGTCGATCCCGTCGAACAGCTGACGCATGTCCAGAATGGAATCGATTGCCACACCGGCCATTCCGACATCGCCCTGCACGCGAGGATGATCCGAGTCGTAACCCCGGTGGGTGGCCAGGTCGAACGCCACGGACAGGCCCTTCTGACCCGCAGCCAGGTTGCGACGGTAGAACGCGTTGGACTCCGCGGCGGTGGAGAATCCGGCATATTGCCGAATGGTCCACGGCTGGTTGACATACATCGTCGGGTAGGGCCCGCGCAGGAACGGTGGCTCCCCGGGGAAGGTGTGCAGCGGGTAGCCCTCGGCCTCGGCCGCACGACGGTCCGCGGCGATGTAAACCGGTTTGACGTCAATGCCTTCCGGCGTCTGCCACACCGACTCCTCAGGCGTGTACTGGTGGGCCTTGGCGGCCGCCTCCACATGCTCTTGCACCGTCTCTTCAGTGGGCGGCTTGGTGGGGCGCTCGCTGTGCAGCGGTACGTCGGCGAAACTGCCGATCGAGGGAACGGTGGCGGTCATTTAGGCTCCCAACCGGGTCAGCAGTTCCGAAAGGGCTTCGACTGCATTGATTTTCGCGGTCAGATAATCGTCGGGCCGGTCTTGGGCCTCCCCAACTGCCCGCTCCGGTCCGGCCAGGTACACGCGCTCAACACCGGCGCTGCGCGCTGCGCGTACCACGTTGCCGGCCTCGTCGGCGTAGCGCTTGTCGGTACCGCAGATCACCGCGACGGACAACGAGCCGGCTTCAGCGACGGCATCGGCCACGCCCGCGGCGTCTACGGTGCCGGGGTTGACGGCCTCAATACCGCCCGAGGCCAACAGGTTTGTTGCGAACGTGGCGCGAATGTTGTGCTCGGCCAGTGGGCCCAACGGCAGCAGCAGCACCTGCGGCCGCTTGCCCTCTTTGGCCAGGTAGGCGTCCGACCGGTCGCGCAGCGCTTCGAACTCGGCGGCATAGCGCACCACGTGCCCGGCGCGGCCCAACGAGTCGCCCTGCGGCAGTGGGGCTTCACCCAGGTTTGGAAATTCGTTGACACCGGTGACCGCGATGCGGCGATGCGCGATGTCATCCGCGCGCCGCACGGCGATCTCGCCGATCTCACCGGCCAGCCAGTCGTGCGCCTCGGCGAAGCCACCGCGGGCTTCGATCGCCTGGAAGTGCTCCCAGGCCCGCTCGGCGAGCTCTTTGGTCAGGTCTTCGACGAACCACGAGCCGCCGGCCGGGTCGAGCACGCGACCGACGTGGGACTCTTCCAGCAACAGCAGCTGGGTGTTGCGGGCGATCCGGCGGGCGAAGCTGGTCGCCGTTCCTGGCCAGCCGCCGGGGATGGCCACGTCGAACGCGTACACCAGCACCGTGTCGGCACCGCCGACTCCCGCCCCGAACGCCGCCAGCGTGCAGCGCAGCATGTTCACCCAAGGGTCACGCTGGGTCATCATCGGCAGCGACGTCTCGGCGTGCACGACTGCGGCGCCCCGATCCGGGGCACCCGCCACCTCGGCGACGCGTGCCCACAGCAGACGAGCCGCGCGCATCTTGGCCAGCGTCATGAACTGGTCGTCGTCGGCGGCCAGCCGAAGGCTGATCTGCTGCAGCGCGTCACCAATCGGCAGTCCGGATTCGGTGAGCAGCCGAAGGTAAGCCACCGCGGCCGCGATCGTGGCCCCGAGCTCCCACGCCGCCGTGGCGCCGAGGTTGTGGAATGCGGGTCCGTCCACGGTGATGGCCCGCACCCCTTGCTGACCGGCGGCGCGGGCGGCGACGGCCACGACGTCCTCGATGGCCGGGGCGTTGCGCTCGCTGAACGTCGCGGTCAGGGGGTCGGCGCCCAGGTCGATCGATACCGTCGCGCGCTGGTCGGCCTCCACCTCACCGGACAGGCCCAGCAACACGTCCGCGGCGTATGTGTAGTGGGCGCCCGCGTCCAGGATCACCGGCGCCAAGCTCAGGTACACGCCTTGGAGCAGCGCCCCCAGCTGGTCCGGGGCCACACCGCGCTCCCCCACCCTGACGAGCAGCCCGCTGACACCTTCATTGAGAGCGGCCAACAGCGCCTCGTTGGCTTCGGCGGTAGCCAGCCCGGGCAGCGGGAAAGCTTCGATGACTTTCCAGCCGGACTTGACGTCGCGCACTGCGTCGCCCCCGCGCACGAAGGGCCATTCGCCCGGTAGTGGCGGTTCGGGCAGTTCATCGAAGACCGTGTAGAGCGGCCGGATGGAAAAGCCGTCATATGTGGGCGTGTTCAGGCGCTGCTCGGGTTCGTCGCCCAGTTCGGCTGGGTCCGTACGAGTGCTCTTGGCCAGCACCCCAGCTACCGCACTGCGCCAACGCCCGCGAACCTGTTCTAGGTCGGCGAGTTCGGGTACATCAATGGACACCGACTGCTCCTATTTCCGCAGCAAGGACACGTTGTTTCCGGACTGCAATTTACTAATAAGGCTAGTTGATTGCGCATCCGGAATTTACCGCCCCGGTTGGCGTCCCGACGCCTCGGTGTGACAAGAAACGCCAGCCTAAGGACACAAGACTTTCATTTTCGCCCCGTACCCTTGAATGCCGTGACTGCCCCTGTCCTGTGCAAAGCCACTGATCGGGCGCGCGGGTTCGCCGGCGCGCTCGGAGTGGCCGCGCGTGGGGTCTCCCGACCGCGGGTGCTGGGCTTCGTGGTGGGAATCACAGTCTTGGTAGCGGTGGCGTTGCTGGTTCCGCTGCCTACGGCAGTGCAGATGCGCGACTGGTCGAAAGCGGTAGGCCCATGGTTCCCGCTGGCGTTTCTTGGGGCGCACATCGTCATGACCGTGGTGCCGGTCCCTCGCACGGCGTTCACCCTGGCCGCCGGTCTGCTGTTCGGCCCGGCACTGGGGGTGGCGATCGCGGTGGGCGCCAGTACCGCGAGCGCGGTGATCGCGATGCTGCTGGTGCGGGTCGCGGGGTGGCGGCTGCACAGTCTGACTCACCACCAGGCGGTCCACGCCCTAGACCAGCGCCTGCGTGAGCGGGGCTGGCCGGCCGTTCTGTCGCTGCGATTGATCCCGGCCGTGCCGTTCTCCGCGATCAACTACGCGGCCGGTGCGTCGGCGGTCCGGGTGACTCCGTACCTGCTGGCCACCTTCGCCGGCCTGGTGCCCGGCACCGCGGCCGTGGTGATCCTCGGCGATGCCCTCACCGGTGCCGTCGACCCACGGCTTCTTGCGGTGTCAGTGTGCACGGGAGCGCTCGGGTTTGCGGGCCTTCTATTCGAAGTGCGGACCTACCGCCACCAGCACAGACAACCCGCTAGCTGAGCGGCTTGGGTTCCCAATCGGTGCAGGCCCGCATGGCCATGCTTGTGGTCGGGGCGGGGCTGTGCCTGCTGGTAGCAGCGTGGCCGTTGCTGGCCCGGCGCCGCGGCACTCGGGGCACCTACAGCTGGCGGCTGTCGGTAGTGGCGCTGTTCTGCGCGGCGGGCTTTGTCGCGGCCTTCTGGTTGCCGGCCAGGCTCGTCAAGCCCGTAAGGCCACCCGTCGAACTTCCCCCCGCCAGCGCCATCGGACCCGGCACCGCCATTGCGGTGACCTACGCCGACGGCACCGGCGGCATGGGCTGCACCGCGGGCTTCCTGGTGCGCACGAATGCCGGCGAGACCGGGGTACTCACCGCCGGCCACTGCAACAAACCCGGTCAGGCCAGCAAGGTGAGCATGAACGCCGGTTCGGATATTTATCCGACGGTCGGCACGTTCAACCAGACGGTCAGCGAGGGCGCGCGCGGCGAAGATCACGACATCGGCCTCGTCGTGCTCGATCCCGACAAAGTCCCGCGCACCTCCGCCGTCACCGGTTCGCTGCCCGTCAACGGTGTCGCGGCTGACCTGCGCATCGGCCAGCAGCTGTGCAAATTTGGCATGAAGACCGGCCAGGCCTTGTGCGGACAGATCACCGACATCACCGAGAGCAAGGTGGTGTTCTTGGCGGGCAGCCAGTGTGGGGATTCCGGCGGACCGGTCTACCTCATTCAGGATGACGGCAGCGTGGCCGCGGTCGGCATTCACATTCGCGGCGGGCGACCGAATGACCCCAACCCTGGGTGCTCGATTCCGGCCACCTTCTCGGTTGCCGAACTGGTGCGGCCGTGGCTCGACGCGTGGGGCCTGACGCTGGCCGTGCCGTAACGCGCGAGCCTGTAACCCTGCAGGTCCGCACTCGAACTTTTTCTGCAAATCTTCAGGCTCGCGGACGGCTTCACCCCAGGGGCAAGGTCAGCCGGAATCGCGCACCACCGTCATGCGGCAGACACACCAGCTCACCGCCGTGCGCGCGGGCCAGCGCGCGGGCGATGGGCAGACCCAAGCCAGCGCCACCGTGGTCGCGGGCCCGCGCGGCGTCGAGGCGTACCAGTCGCTCGAAGATGCGCTCGCGCTCGTCGTCGGGTACGCCGGGGCCGGTGTCGGTGACCGTCATTTCGGCAACGCCACGGTCGGCACTGAGGTCGACGGTGATCGAACCGCCCTCGGGCGTATGCCTGCGGGCGTTGTCGAGCAGGTTGGACAAGATCTGCTCCACCCTGGTCGAGTCGACAACGGCGGCCAGTGCGTCCGGACCGGTCCGAGTCACCGTCGCCTGCGGCGCCAACATGGCCGTCCGCTGGACTTCGGCGTCTACAAGTGCGGCCAGATCCGTGAGCTGCCGGTCCAGCGGAAGTCCGGCGTCGATCCGGCTCAGGTCCAGCATGTCGGCGACCAGTCGTCCCGCGCGTCGGGCGTCGGACAGCAGGAGGCTGGCGCTGCGGTACTGTCCGCGCGCGGCGGGGTCGGCATCGTGCTGGTTGGCGCTGTTGACGAGTTGTTCCGCGGCGACCTGGATGCCGGCAATCGGGGTGCGTAGCTCGTGGGCGGCATCGACCAGGAATTGTCGGGTCGCCTCCTCGGCGCGCTGCGCCGCTTCCGCCGCCTGCCGCGCCTTCAACTCCGACGCCTCCAAGGCGTCTAGCATCTCGTCGAAAGCGCTTGCGGCACGGCCAAGTTCGGTATCGGTGCGCTCGGGACGCAGACGGCGGCCACGATCGCCGACCGCGATGTCACGGGCCAGCGTCGTGAGCCGGTCCAGAGGACGCAACGCTGCCCGACTGACCGCTATCAGCAACAACGCGGCGACCACCAAGGTCGCCAGCCCGGCACCGATCATCAGTTGACGCAACTGGCGGGTCACCTGGGTGGTCTGCGTGGTGTCGGCGACCAGAATCAGCCGGGCGCCGTCCGGCACGGGGTGCACCACCACCATCGCGGTACCACCCATTGGCGGCGGTGGCGGCGGTGGCGGGCCAAGACCTGGACCAGGACCAGGGCCGGGCCCAAGACCCGGCCCGGGGCCGGGGCCAGGTCCGGGAATAGGACCGTGCCCATGGTGCGGACCCGGACGTGGATACGGCGGAGGCGGGACGGTGGGCCCAGCCTGGGTATCGGGGCTGATCGAAGAATCGCCGTAAGTCGTACCGTCGGCCATCACAAGCAACGCGCGCACGCTGCCGCCGTTGAGTTCGGCAGCGAGCAACTCGGGCGACGTGTGGTCGGCGGCCAGCGCGTCAGCGCGGGAGGTGGCGGCGACGAGGCGATCGTGCAGACTGCGGCGGGCCTGAAGGCCCAGGCTGACGTCGATGACGACACCCAGTACCACCAACAACACCGCCAGCAGGGCTACCACCAGCAGCGTTACCCGCCACTGCAAGGACGGCGTCGGCGTCGTGGGGCCCTGGTCAGGTGTGGTCATGACACCTGCGGTTGCAGTCGATAGCCGATGCCGCGGACGGTGTGCAGAATCCTCGGCCCGTGGGCCTCGAGCTTGCGGCGCAACCCGCTGACGTGCACCTGCACCAGGTTTGGATCGTAGGCGTCATAGCCCCACACGGCGTTGAGGATCTGAGACGCGCTGACGATCCGACCACGTTGCTGCACAAGGAAATCCAGCAGCCGCAACTCCGTGGCGGTCAGCTCAAGCGGACGTCCGGCGCGCGTGGCCACACCGGCGTCCACGTCCAGCATCAGGTCGCCAACCTGAACGGCCCTTGGCAGCTGGCCCCTGCGACGCAACACCGCGCCCACCCGAGACACCAGTTCGGCGAGTTCGAACGGCTTGACCACGTAATCGTCGGCTCCGCTGTCCAGCCCGCGCAACCGGTCAGGCAGGCCGTCGCGGGCGGTGATCATGACGATGCCAACGTCGCCCCACCCGCGGATGACATCGATGAGCGCGAAACCGTCGCGACCCGGCAACATCACGTCCAGCACCACCAGATCGGGCCGAAAGCCGTCCAGATCTTCTTCCAATCGCTCTCCGTCGCAACGGGTTTCGGTGTGGTATCCGACATCGGCCAAGGCCTCGCTGACCATTTCGCGGATGGTCTCGGAGTCCTCGACCACCAGCACCCGCGGTGTTCCCACACTGAACTGTGCGGCGCGGCTCATGACCTCATTCTTCAACGTCAGGTCCCGAATCACGCGCAAGCACACTAGTTTCTTCGAATGACCACGGCCCGCACCCCCGGCCCGTCGCCGCCACCCGCGCCCGGACCGCGCCATTCCACCGGTGTCGTGGTCGCTGCGGCGTTGGGAGGCTTGGCAATTTGACCATCGCCTGAAGCCCGGAAATCTTCAGCTTTTCTTCAAGAAAGGCTCCTACCTTCGCGGTTGTCATCAACCACCGACGTGAGGAGCCGTATGACCTCCGACGAATCCAAGACCGCTCCCGACTCGGCACCCGCAGCACCCGTGGCGACCGCTGAGCCGGTGACAGCCAAACCGACCGCCAAACGCCGTCATTCCACCGGCATCGTGATCGGTGCCGGGCTGGTGGGCGGTTTCTTAGGTTCGCTGTTCACCGCGGCGGCCGCCGTGTTCTTCTTCACTTTCGCCGGCCCGCCCGGGCCGCCGCCACCGCTCGGACCGCACGGACCGGGCGCCCATCTCGGCTTCGGGCCGCCGGGAGCCCCGCCGGGGCCGATGGCAGGACACCAAGGGCCGGGCTTAGGCATGGGGCCGATGGGTCCAGGCCCCCGCGGCTTCCCGCCGCCGCCGTTCCCGGGTGGTCCCCCACCGCAGGGCGGCCAGCAGGGTGGTCCCGGTGCGCCGGGGGCGCCGCAGCAGGGTGGGCCTGGCCAGTCGCCGGCGTCTTCGCCGCCTAGCCCATCACCGGCCCCGCCGGCCCCGCCGAGGTAACCAACGCGCGGTCCCGCCGCGGTCGCGATCATCGCGGCCGCGGCGGCCGTGTCTGCTCTAGGTCTGGTCCGGTCCCTTTACCGTCATGACCGTAAACAGGGCCAGGAACGACGCCGCCGGAAGCGCGGTGACCGTGAAATCCCGGGCACGGACGTGCGCGGCGACCGCCAAGACGAAGTAGAGCGTCAACATGGCCGTCGTCAGCCGCGCCAGAGCGGGGAAACGATAGACCGACAGCAACCCGATCGCGGAAGCGGCCTTGGCCACCGGCATGGCCGGGCGCACGGTCTCGGGCACGTCCAATCGATCGAGAAGTTCTTTGATCGGAGTCAGCGGGATCGCGCACGCCACAGCGTCGCCGGCCTGAAACGCGGCCAGCGCTGCATAGGTCTTCGGTGAGGTTAGAGCGCCCATAAAGAAAATCTACCGATTCAGGCCCTGCGGCGGTCCGTACGGCCCGGGCTGGCCCGGCTGGCCGGGCTGGCCATGCTGCCCGGGGCGCCCTGGCTGCGCACCGTACGAACTCGGCGGGCCCTGCGGGCTGGGCGGGCTCGGCGGGCTGGACGGGGTCGGCGGCCGCACCGCCGGGCTAGCCGGGCTAGGTGTGCTAGCCGGGCTCGACGGCACCGCCAGCGGGCTGTCCACCGGCTGGCGGGCTATCGCCTCGGCCCTGGCCACCGCTTGCGCGATGGTCGGGTCGCTTTCGGTGGAGAACCAGTCCGCGACGTCGGCATCGTCTTCGGCGGCCGAGTGCCTCGGCACGTCGTCGACCGGCGACGGCTCGAAGCGGAACACGCCGTCTTCGCCGGGCTTGCCCAGGAGCCGGGTGAACCCTTGCAGCGCTGCGTTGAAATCGCTGGGAACGACCCAGACCTTGTTGGCGTCGCCCCGGGCCATCTCGGGCAGCGTCTGCAGATACTGATAGGCGAGCATCTCCGGCGTCGGGCGGCCGGCCTTGATCGCGGCAAAGGTCTTCTCGATGGCCTTGGCTTCACCTTGTGCGCGCAGGTAAGCCGCGGCGCGTTCACCCTGGGCGCGCAGCATCCGGGACTGGCGCTCGGCCTCGGCGGACAGGATCGCGGCCTGCTTGGCGCCTTCGGCGGCAAGGATCTGGGCCTGCTTCTGCCCCTCGGCCTGCTTGATCTGTGCTTCCCGGGTGCCCTCGGCGGTCAGGATCATCGCCCGCTTCTCGCGGTCCGCCTTCATCTGCTTTTCCATCGAGGCCTGGATGGACGGCGGCGGGTCGATGCTGCGCAGTTCCACCCGCGCCACCCGGAGCCCCCAGCGGCCGGTCGCTTCATCGAGGACACCGCGCAGCTGGGCGTTGATCTGGTCGCGAGACGTCAAGGTCTGTTCGAGGGTCATGCCACCCACCACGTTGCGCAGTGTGGTGGTGGTCAGCTGCTCGACGCCGACGATGTAGTTGCTGATCTCATACACCGCCGCCTGCGGACTGGTGACCTGAAAGTAAACGACGGTGTCGATGTTGAGGGTCAAGTTGTCCTCGGTGATCACCGGCTGCGGCGGGAACGACACGACGCGCTCACGCAGGTCCACCCGGGCGCGGA
The DNA here is from genome assembly GCF_010723575.1 of Mycobacterium bourgelatii. Taxonomy (NCBI): domain Bacteria; kingdom Bacillati; phylum Actinomycetota; class Actinomycetes; order Mycobacteriales; family Mycobacteriaceae; genus Mycobacterium; species Mycobacterium bourgelatii. Next base: position 2,427,350 of record NZ_BLKZ01000001.1, on the reverse strand, counting down.
CGCGGTCGATGAAGGGCACCAACAAGGTCAGTTGCCCGCTGACGGTACGGCTGTAACGGCCCAGCCGCTCGATCACCGCGGCCTCGGCCTGTGGAATCAACGCCACCGACTTGGCCACCACTACGACTGCAAATATCACCACGAACGCCAGCAACACCAACCCTGCTACCACCGCTATTCCTTTCTTGGAGCGTTATCCGTTCCTGAAAACCACCGCGGTGGCACCGTCAATATGCACGACGGTCACCGACTCGCCGGGCTCGTAGACATCGCCTTCGTTGAGCGGGCGGGCCGTCCAGATCTGACCATCGAGCTTCACCTGGCCCTCGTCGCGGGCGACCCGGTCGAGCACCAACGCGCTCTTGCCCTCGAGCGCCTTGATACCCATCAACGCGCCCTTGCCGGAGAGCCGCTGCCGCAGCGGCCGGCGGACCAACGTCAGCATGAGAACCGACACGATGAGAAAGACGACACCGTCGGCCCACACCGGCCAATCCAGCAGCCAGCTGCTGCCGGCCGCGGCCAGCGCGCCGCCGCTGAGCATCAGTAGGAACATGTCGCCGGTTAATGCCTCGGCGCCAGCAAGGACTAGCGCTGCGATCAGCCAAATCAGGGCGACGGGCATGGGCAACAGAATACGCGTGATCCGCCACATCGTCGGTGAACAACTACACTGCGACATCATGTGGTGTCCGAGTGTCTCGTTGTCGATGTGGGCCAATGCCTGGCTCGCGGGCAAGGCCGCGCCCGACGACGTCCTGGACTCGTTATCACTCTGGGCGCCAAAGCAATCGGTCGCCGCTTACGACGCGGTCGCCGCGGGGCATACCGGGCTGCCGTGGCCCGACGTCGATGACGCCGGAACGGTTTCACTCTTGCAGACCCTTAGAGCCGCGGTCGGGCGACCGCCGTCGTCGGCAGTCGGGGCGATCAATGTCGTCCTGCCGGTGCCCGGCGACGTACGCGGCCTATGCGCCGGAACACAGTTCGAGCAGGACGCGATCGCCGCGGGCGAGGCGGTGATCGTCGCCAATCAGGCCGATCCCGGCACGGCGATCGGTCTGGTTCCGGAGTTCTCCTACAGCGACGTCGACACGGACGAGACCGTCGATGGTGACGACGCGGCGCCACCCGAATTGTGTGCGCTGACTTGGATGGTCTACTCACTGCCCGGCGTACCGGTGCTGGCCCACCACGAACTCGGTGACGCCGAATACACGTTGCGCTCGGCGGTGCGGTCGGCCGCCGATGCGTTGAGCGCACTGGGGCTGGAATCGGCGGGAAGCGGTATCGAGAATCCGCGTGGCCTGGTGGAGCAGATGCTGGAAACGCTACGGCAGCACCGGATTCCCGACCACGCACCCTCGCGCGCGCTGCGGGTATTGGAGAACGCCGCACACGTGGACGCGATCATGGCGGTCAGCGCCGGCATGAGTCAACTGCCCGTCGGAACCCGATCCCTGTCTGAAGCTGAACTTGCCACAGACGCGCTGCGACCGCTGGCGGGGGTGGTGCGTTCGGCGCGCATGGCTGCGGTCAGCGCGATCCTTTACTCGGCTTGGTCGGATTGACGCTCGTCGTTAGACGGCATCTCGCCGCGCGCAGTGCGGCGGACGACACGGCTCGCCGTTGACGCTGGCCAGACACCCCGGAGTCGGGTCCGGGTCGGGCACCCTTTCTGGCGTACGACCACAACGGAGTTCGTCGATCAAACTTACGGCCAGCCGGGCAAAACGTCGGTCGGCGTTGGGCGTGCTGGCCCGGGCCAAGGCGATGCCTGCCGCCTCTGCCTGGGTTCGCAATTCCTCGTCGAGGTCCCACACCACCTCGATATGGTCGGCGACGAATCCGATCGGGCAGACGATCACCGCCTTGACGCCTTGCTCGGCAAGCGTCGTCAGATGATCGCCCACGTCGGGCTCCAACCAGGGCACCTGCGGCGGACCGGAACGCGACTGCCACACCAGGTCGTAATCGCGGTAACCGGCGGCTGACGCGACAAGCCTTGCCGCATAGGCGACTTGACGGCTGTACAGGTTCGGGCCGCAGCGGGCGTCGGCCGCCACCGGGATGGAGTGGGCGGTAAACACCAACCGGGCCACATCACGCTGCGCGGCCGGAAGTTCCCGCGCGGCCGCCGCGACGGCGTCGGCGAACATCTCCACGAAGAGCGGGTGGTCGAAGTAGGTGCGAAGTTTGACCAACTCGGGCGCGTTCGGCCCGGCCGCACCGCGCGCCCGCGCGATGTCTTCCACGTATTGGGTGCAGCTGGAATACCCGCTCCACGCCGAGGTGGCGAAGACGGCTGCACGTTGAACGCCGTTGTCGCGCATGGCGATAACGGTGTCCTCTACGTACGGCTCCCAGTTGCGGTTGCCGAAATACACCGGCAGATCCTGCTCGGCCTGCAGTTCAGCGATCAGTGCGCGGTTGATGCCGTTGATCGGTGACACCCCACCGAAGTGCAGGTAGTGCTCGGCGACGGCATCGAGCCGTTCGGGTGGCACGCCCCGACCCCGGGTGACGTTCTCCAGAAACGGCCGCACCTGCTCGGGCCCCTCTGGTCCCCCGAAGGACAACAGCAGGATGGCGTCAAATATCACTGAACTCCGTTGCGCCGTAACCCGCCGCTAAAGCAACTGGGTGTGCGCTCCGCCGTCGGCGAAGATGATGTCGCCCGTGGTGGCCGGCAGCCAATCGGACAGCAACGCACACACGGTCTTTGCCACCGGCGTCGGATCCTTCATGTTCCAGCCGATCGGAGCGCGCTGATCCCAGCCTTCTTCGAGCAGCTGAATCTGCGCGCCGGCCTCCTCGCCGAGCGCGCCACCGACGATGGCGGCCATGGCCAACGTCCGAATCGGCCCAGCGGCAACAAGATTCGAGCGCACACCGACCTTGCCGGCTTCCCGGGCCACGAACCTGTTCACCGACTCCAACGCACTCTTGGCGACCGTCATCCAGTTGTAGGCCGGCATGGCGCGGCTGGGGTCGAAGTCCATGCCGACGATCGAGCCGCCGGAATTCATGATCGGCAAGAGGGCCTTGGCCAGCGATGCATACGAATACGCCGAAATGTGGATGCCCTTGGACACGTCCTCGTAGGGCGCATCGAAGAACGGGTTGATGCCCATCCCGGTCTGCGGCATGAAGCCGATCGAGTGCACCACACCGTCGAGCTTGTTGCCTTCACCGATCACGTCGGTGACCCGTTGCGCCAAGCTGTCCAGGTGTTCTTGGTTCTGCACGTCGAGCTCGAGCAGCGGCGCCTTCTCCGGCAACCGGTCCACAATGCGCTGGATCAGTCGCAGCCGGTCGAACCCGGTGAGCACCAGTTGGGCGCCCTGCTCCTGCGCCACGCGGGCGATGTGGAACGCGATCGACGAGTCGGTGATGATCCCGGTGACCAGGATCCGTTTGCCCTCTAGCAGTCCTGCCATACCTTTATCCGTCCCAATCTTCTGGTTAGTGGCCCATGCCCATGCCGCCGTCCACCGGGATTACCGCGCCGGCGATGTAGCTCGCGTCCTCGGATGCGAGGAAGCTGACCACACCGGCGACCTCCTCCGCGGTGCCGACCCGCTTGGCGGGGATGAACTCCAGCGCGCCAGCCTGAATCCGCTCGTCCAGAGCGCGGGTCATCTCGGTGTCGATGTAGCCCGGGGCCACCACGTTGGCGGTCACACCGGCCTTGGACAGTTCCCGGGAGATCGAGCGGGCCATGCCGATCAGTCCGGCCTTGGAGGCCGCGTAGTTGGCCTGATTGCCGATGCCCCACATGCCCGACACCGAACCCACGTAGATGATCCGGCCGAAGCGCCGGCGTTGCATGCTGCGCGAGGCGCGCTGGGTCACCCGGAACGCCCCGGTCAGGTTCGCGTCGATGACCTTCTGGAACCGCTCTTCGGTCATCCGGATGAGAAACGCGTCCGCCGAGATGCCTGCGTTGGACACCAGCACCTCGACGGGGCCCTGATGCTCTTCGACCTCCTTGAAGGCGCGATCGACGGCTTCGGTGTCTGTGACGTCGCACACGACGCCGAACAGCCCGTCAGGCGCGCCAGAGCCGCGGTGCGTCACGGCCACCTTGTGGCCGTCGGCGGCCAGCCGCTGTGCGATCGCCAGCCCGATCCCCCGGTTTCCACCGGTGACCAGCACTGAACGGGATACGAATGCAGGTTTGCCGCCGTTCTTCGCGGCGGCCTCGGTAGTTGTGTCAGTGGCTGATTCAGTCACCCCGCCAACCTATCGCCTCATCGCGATTTTCCTGCAATCGGCTCCGGCTCCCTAGGATTGAAACTCAATGGGGGATTTATCGACGCGTCTTCGGACATTGCAGTCGCGCGCCGCAACACTGTTCGCAGCTTGCGGCGCCGGCCTGTTCACGCTGCTGCTACTGCGCAACCGGGACGTATTCACCCGGCCGATCTACGAGGCCGGGGATCCCGCCGCGAACTCGATGCTCACCATCGAGGCCAAACACTTCGAGCTGCTGACCGGGCACTACTCCAGGGTCGGCTTCCACCACCCGGGCCCGGCCTACCTCTATATCCAGGCCGCCGGCGAGTGGTTGTTTCACGACGTCCTGCACATCGTTCCGGCTGCCTACAACGGGCAGGTGATCGCGGTGTTGGCGCTCAACGCGGCGCTTCTCGCGGGCGCGCTGACGATCCTCTACTCCTGGCTGCGATCGTCGATGGCCACGCTGGCGGCGGCAGGGGTGATGCTGATTTTCCTCGCCAAGCACAGCCAGCTCGTCTGTTCGACCTGGATACCGAACGCGTGCTTCGCGCCGTTCCTGCTCCTACTCTTCGCGGGGGCCTCGGTCGCGGCCGGCCGACTGCGGCATCTGTGGATCATGGTGTTCGCCGGCAGCCTGCTGGTACACGGGCACGCGGAGTTTCTGGTCCTGGTGCCGGTGCTGGCGCTACTGGTGCTGATCCCGCAGCGGCGCAACCTGCTGGCTCAACGCCGTGACGTCCTGATCGCGGCGGGCGTGTTGGCGTTGTTCGTCACACCGATCGTGCTCAACGAGATCCTGCACCGGCCGGGCGAGATCGCGAAGTACATCACCTATGGCCACCGCGCCCCGAACCCACCGCTGGAGGCGGCGCGGTTCGTCGTTCAGTTCTGGGGATCTAGGCCCCTCGTGGGCACCGCGTTCATGGTCGCCTTGTTTGCCGGGACGTTCCTACTGGTCCGCGTCCTGCCGAAGACTGAAGCGCGTGACTACTCCCGTCGCCTCTGGTGGGTGACCGCCGCGGGGACCGGGTTGTTCGGTTTCTACTCCTGGTACGGGGTGGACCAGCTCTACGCGACGTATATCGGAACTTTCTCCTTCGCGCTGCCACTGGCACTACTCATGCTCGGCTCGTCAGCGCTGGTGGTCCTGATCGGAGGGCGCCATGAGGTTTGGCTCCGATGGCTGCCGGCCGTCGCTACCGCCTCGGCTCTCGTGGGCGGGCTGACACTGGCCTCTACCTCGTCGGCACTGCACCGGGACCACGACGACCTCGCCGGGGTGCCGGCAGCCCTGACCTACCTAGACGCCCACGCACACGGCCGACCGATCTTGCTGGAGACGCGGACCGACGAATCGTGGGCCGACGCGCTGGCACTGGCGTTGGCCGTCAGCCGTGAGGGCAAGCGCGCGTGTCTGACTCAGGACCGGTGGCGCCTGCGGACCACCTCGGACTTCATGTGCACTTCCCAAGACCTGGCACACGGCGCGCGGTTCACTCTCAGCAGGGGTGTCCCGGTCCCACCCGGCGCGCCGATCGTGCTGAACCTCAACCCCATCCCGGCGTCGTATCCGCCTTCGGCGGTCATCGCTCGCGACTGACGATCGAGTGCAGCCGTTCGACGGTCAAGAAGCGTCGAATCGCTAGGTAGGCAGCCGGCGGTTGATCAGCAACGCGGCGATGCCGGCCAGCGCCAGGATCACCGCACCAAGTCGCAGCCACCCGGTGCTCGCATCGCCCCTGATGGTCTCGTAGCCGATCTGCTGTTGCAGCGACGAGTAGACGGCCTTCAACTCCGCCAACGTGGCGGCGTTGTAGGAGTTGCCTCCGGAGAGCTGGGCGACCTTCTTCATCGTTTCGTCGTCGACGGGCACCGGTTGGCGTTGGTCGTTGATCTCGACATAGCCGTACGGGGTGCCGAACGAAATGGTCGAGATGGGCACGCCCTGGTCCTTCGCGGTGCGCGCGGCGGTATAGGCACCCTTGGGGTTGTCCGGGTTGGTCGGCATCGTTTCCTTGCCGTCGGAGAACAGCACGATGCGCGCCGGTGGCGGGGTGTCGCCCCCGCCGATTACCGCGCCGACGGTGGCGATGGCTTGCAATGCCGTGAAGATGGCCTCTCCCGTGGCCGTTCGGTCCGCGAACTGCAACTTGTCGAGGGCGGCCTTGGTCGCCTCGCGGTTGGTGGTCGGCGACACCAATACCGTCGCGGTGCCCGCGTACGCGATCAAGCCGAGGTTGATGCCGGCGGTCAGCTCGTCGGCGAACTGTTTGGCGGCTTCCTGCGCGGCCGCCATCCGGTTGGGCGCGACGTCGGTGGCACGCATCGACTGCGAGACGTCGATGACAAGCATCACCACCGCGCGGTTGCGCGGGATGCGGACGTCGTGGGTAGGGCCGGCCATCGCGATGGTGAACAGCACCAGCGACAGCGTCAGCAGGATCGCCGGAATGTGCCGCCACCGCGAAGGCCGCTTGGGCGCAACACTTTCCAGCAGCTCCATGTTGGCGAATCGCAGCATCCGCTTCTGGCGCGACAGCTGCAGCACCACATACAGGATGATGAGCCCGACGATGACCAGCAGGAAAAGGAAGAACCAGGAGTGTTCGAAGCCGGACAGCGTCATCGGCCCGAGCAGCGGCAAAGTCATCGGCGCCCCGCTACTGCTCCGCGCCGGCGGGACGCGACGAAGCGCACGATGTCGCCAATCCAGTCGCGATCGGTCCGCAGCGACATCAGGGATGCACCGCAACCGCGGATGGTGCGCGCGACCTCGGCGCGGTGCGCGGCCGCAGCCTTGGCGAAGTCAGCCTGCAGCTGCTCGTCGATGGTGAACTCGCGGGTCACCCCGGACTCGGCGTCCTGCAATACCACATCGCCGATGTCCGGCAACTCGACGTCGCGGGGGTCGAGCACCTCGATGGCCAGCACTTCATGGCGGGCAGAGATCGCGCGCAACGGACGCATCCAGTTGATCGGCCCGAGGAAGTCGCTGATGATCACCGCCATCCCACGACGGCGCTCCGGCCGGCGCAGCGCGTCGATGGTCGCCGCCAGATCGCCGCGCACACCGGTCGGCGCCTGGGGTGTGGTCGCGATGGTGCGCAACATCGTGTGCACATGCTGACGCCCAGAGCGCGCCGGCACCCGGGTTGTGATGGCGCCGTTGGAGACCAACGCGCCCAGGCGGTTGCCGCCACCGACGTTCAGCACTGAGATGGCCGCCGCGGCCGCCACCGCCAGGTCTCGTTTCTCACAGACGGCGGTGCCGAAGTCCAGGCTGGCCGACATGTCGATCACCAGCCACGTCTCCAGCTCCCGGTCGGCGATCATCTGCCGGACGTGTGGATGGGTGGTCCGCGCGGTGACCGCCCAGTCCATCCGGCGGACGTCGTCGCCAGGCTGGTAAAGCCGCGACTCCCCCGGCTCCGAACCGGGTCCAGGGATCAGGCCCAGGTGATCGCCGTGCAGAATGCCGTCCAACTTGTGCCGGACCGTCAAGTCCAACGTCCGCAGTGCCGCGGACAGCTTGGGGTCGTCGATGTTGCCGCGCAACATCGACGGCGGAGGGATGGTAGCCGCGGGGGTTCCCGCGGCGGGACCAGTCTCTGTCACCGGGCCGCCGTGGCGCCCTGCATCACCGGAGCGACCGAATGACCTTGCTGCGGAACGGCGTTCACCTGCGGCAAGGCGACCGTCTGCATGACGCGGTTGATCACGGTCTCCGCGGTGATCTCGTCCGCGAGAGCGTCGTAGGTGAGCACCAGGCGGTGCCGCAGCACGTCGGGAATGACGTCGATGATGTCCTGCGGAATGACATAGTCACGCCCGCGCACCAGGGCCAGCGCACGGGAGGCGGCGATGATGCCCAGGGAGGCACGCGGCGAGGCGCCGAACGCGATCCAGCTCTTGACGTCGTTCATGCCCAGCTGCTCCGGGTGACGGGTAGCGGTGACGACGCGCACCACGTAGTCGACCAGCGCGTGGTGCACGAAGCTGTTGGCCGCGACGTTCTGCAGTCGCAGCAGGTCGCCGGTGTTCAGGATCTGCTTGGCCGTGGGCGGGGTGACACCCATCCGGTAGATGATCTCCCGCTCCTCCTCGGGCGAGGGGTAGCCGACGTTGATCTTGAACAGGAAACGGTCGCGCTGGGCTTCCGGCAGCGGGTAGACGCCCTCCTGCTCGATCGGGTTCTGCGTGGCCATGACCAGGAAGGGGTTGGGCAAGGGGAAGGTCTTGCCGCCGATGGACACGTGCCGTTCGGCCATGACCTCGAGCAGAGCCGACTGGACCTTGGCCGGCGCACGGTTGATCTCGTCGGCGAGCAGGAAGTTGACCACCACCGGTCCGAGCTCGGTGTCGAACTCTTCTTTGCCCTGCCGGTAGATGCGGGTACCGATGATGTCGGTGGGCACCAGGTCGGGCGTGAACTGGATACGAGCAAAGGTGCCGCCGACGACGCGAGCAAAGGTTTCCACCGCCAGCGTCTTGGCCACGCCCGGAACACCCTCGAGGAGCACGTGACCCTTGGCCAGCAACCCGACAAGCATCCGCTCCACGAGCTGGTCCTGGCCGACGATGATCCGTTTGACCTCGAAGATCGCCCGCTCGAGGGTGTGCACCTCGGCAGCCAACCCGTCGGCGCTCCCTACATGCGCCTCTTGGGTCGGAGGGGCTGCATGCCCGCCCTGACCCGGGTAAACGCCACCTGCTGTTGTCATCAACAACCCTCCACGCTCGATCAGACACGACTGCTTGACGCTCAAAATCGCGGGGCAGCGACGTGCCCGCGTTCAACTATTCCAGGAGTCCTGGGTTCCGTCGACGTCGCGGTCCCCCGCCACCGGAGCTCAGACCTGGCCTAGTAGTCGATGATCCTAGTCACGAAAGGCGTCATTCCGCCTTTGCGAACCGGACTGATGGTGACTTTGCCAGCGCTTCCCGACGCCTCCAACATCTGACCGTTGCCCAGGTACATAGTGACGTGTTGGCTGCCGTTGGGCCCATAGAAGATCAGGTCGCCACGCCTGGCCTGAGAGGGCGGAACATGCTTGCCGAAGTTGTACTGGTCGCCGGAGAACCTCGGGATCAGCACGCCGACCCCGGCAAAGGCGTACCGCATCAGACCGGAGCAGTCGAAGCCGACGGTGTTCGCGCCGGAATCCACGCCCTTGCTGGGCCCGTCCAGCGATCCGCCGCCCCAGGAGTAGGGCACTCCCATTTGCGATCCGGCCCGGCGAATCACGTACTCGATGGCCTGTGGCGCCTTGGCCCGGGGTATCCGGCTAGGGCTGGTGTTGCCGGCCGCCGCGGCCGGCGCCGGAGCCCCGCCCAGGTTGATGCCCAGCCCGCTGAGGAATTGCTTACCCAGATCGAGCGTGGTCTGGGTGGCCTGAGCGGTGGCCTGCAACGAGGCGTTGGCCACCGCGAGCGGGTCCCCCGGAGCGCCCGCACTGATGGTTGCCGGCAGGGTGGGATCCCACTCCCCGGGCTCCGCCCCCGCGGGCGCGGCCAGAGATGCCAGTAGCCCGGTCACCAGGGCGGTGATCCAGGCTAGGCTGATTAGTCGAAATCGCTTGTGGCGCATAGCCCCTCGTTCAATACTCGATATAGCGGACCACGAAGGGTGTCATGCCGCTGGTACGCACGGGCGCAACACGCACCTTCAATCCGATGTCTGGCGCCTCGAGCATCTGACCGTCGCCGAGGTAAATCGTCACGTGCTGGCTGCCGCCCGGGCCGTAGAAGATCACGTCCCCGCGGCGCATCTGCGAGCTCGGGATCTTGCGCCCCAGGTTGTATTGCGAGCCCGAGTAGTGCGGCAGCTTGATGCCCACCCCGGCGAACGAGTACAAGACCAGACCCGAGCAGTCGAAGCCGACGATGCCGGCGCCCGAGTCGATCCCTTTACTGGGGCCCGCGGCGTTGCCGCCACCCCAGGAGTAGGGCACGCCGATCTGCGACATGCCGCGGCGGATCACGTACTCGGAGGCCTGCCGTCCGTAAACCCGCGGAATCCGGGAGCGGTAGGCACCCGCCGGGGCATTGGTGATGCCGGTGTCGTCGGGCTTGAGGATGCCCAGCGACTGCAGGAATTGCTTCCCCATTTGGGCGGTGACCTGCGCCGACGTCGCCGAGTAGCCCAGCACCTGGTTCACCACGGCGATGGGGTCGCCCGGAATGTTGGCACTGGGAATCTGCGGCAGGGTCGGGTCCCAGCCGTCCCACCGGCGGCCGCCGCCCGGACCGTTTCCGGAATCCCACATGTCCGGCGGCGCGCCCTGCCCGCCGCCCGCTTGCCAGGCGACGAGTCGCGCAGTGTGCAGCTTGGCTTCGGCTTCGTCGCGCTCGGCGGCTACCCGGTTGACTTCCTCGCGCTGTGCGTCGAACTTGCGCTGGGTGTCAACCAGAGCCGCGGCCGCCGCGTCCTGGCTGTCCTTCGCGTCGGCGGCCGCCTGGTCGGCCTTTTGCTTGGCGGCGCGCGCTGCCGATTCCTTGTTGACCTGCTCGGTCCGGACCCGCCGCAAGTGGGCCATGACCGCCTCGGAACTGGCAGCCAGGGATCGGCTTGCAGTCGCTGCGGCGATGACGTCGTCGGGGCTCTCGGCCGTCAGAATGCCGTCCGCCGGTCCATTCATGTAGGTGGCCACCACGAAGGTGTTGAACCGCTGCTGCGCGGCGGCGATGGCGGCGTTGGCGTCGTGGACCGCCTGCTGACTTGCCTCGAGCTCACGCTGCGCGGCCTCGGCGTTTTCCCGGGCGGTCTCCACGGCGACCAGCGCCTTGTTGACGGCCTCCTGCTCGGCCTGAACGGCGGCCGCGAGGTCTTCCAGGCGCTGGTTTGCTTTGGCGACGTTGGCGATCAGGACCGCGATGGTGTTCGACGTGGGATCGGCGTTGGCGACCAATCCGGGCGTGCACAGCAACAGAACGGCACTCAACACCGACGGAACCACGGGACGAAGCAACCTGGCGGCCGGTCGCATCGAAGCGCGTCGGGGGGTGCGTCTCATCGACTTCGGTCTCCTACGGCTCAACGCGGACACAAGGTGCCAGCCACTAGGGCTTTCGCTGCAAATGGGATAGACATCACAAGCATCATTTGCACCGTACGTCACACAAGACGCGTTTGAAACTTTAGTCACAAACTACACGCTTGTAAGAAGATTTAATGTGACCGAATGGTGACCTATGGCGTTTGCCAAAGTGAGATGAACCCGTTACTCAGCAACGGGTTTGAAGCCGCGTTTACGCGGCTAGACGCCCTGCGTCGGCTCTTCGGCCAGCTGCCTGGAAGTAGCCGTTGACGTTGCTGGTTGCACGCTGCGACGCTGTATGAACCGGGCGCCGAAGGCGGCCGCAAATACGCCAATCAGCAAAACAATGGTGAGCACGTCCCATGGAAACTCGGGAGTGTTGAGCCCATTCAAGAAATTTTGTGCCGACTGCACCGGATTGCCCGTTTTTGAATGGTCCTCGCCGGCCTCCAACGTGACCCGGGGAAACACGCTGCTGTAGCTGCCGACGTAGCTGGGGCTGAGCGTCAACACGGTGGAGTCGGGATAGTCGGCGCCGACAACGGTGGAGATGTCCCGCAGTGGTGTGTCGTTCGGGGGGTTGTGGTCGAGCAGCACGATCTTGAGATTGATGTGCTCGTCCTGGGCGCGATGTAGGACCTCAAGCAGTCCGGGCTTTGCCTCCGGCGGCGCACTGACACCCGATGCCGCCACCTCGGCCTTGATCGCGTCCATGTTGACGTCTTCGGGAATGTAGGCCGGCAGGAATGGGATCGTTTGCGGTCCTTGCCCGGTCATGGTGACCCCTTTCTCCCCGCTCCCGACTGCGCTGGTCTAGGAGCACCGTACGCGACTTCGGACATTGGACTTCCAACGCGCGTCGATCCCGACAAGACTGGAAGCGATGGGCTCCTTAATGCAGGACAAGCGTACTGTTAAAGTGGCACCGCACCGCCGACACGGCCCGTCGACGGTAGAACTTAATCCTCGGGAGTTGATGTGACTAGCAAGAGTTCGGTCAATTCGTTCGATGCCCGCAACACCCTCAAGGTGGGCGACAACAGCTACGAGATCTACCGTCTCGATGCCGTCCCTCAGACCAAGAAACTCCCCTACAGCCTCAAGGTGCTGGCCGAGAACCTGCTCCGCAACGAAGACGGCAGCAACATCACCAAGGACCACATCGAGGCCATCGCGAACTGGGACCCCGACGCCGAACCCAGCGTCGAAATTCAGTACACCCCCGCCCGCGTGGTGATGCAGGACTTCACCGGCGTGCCGTGCATCGTCGACCTGGCCACCATGCGTGAGGCCATCGCCGATCTGGGCGGCAACCCCGAGAAGGTCAACCCGTTGGCCCCCGCCGACCTGGTGATCGACCACTCCGTGATCGCCGACCTGTTCGGCCGGGCCGACGCCTTCGAGCGCAACGTCGAGATCGAATACCAGCGCAACGGCGAGCGCTACCAGTTCCTGCGCTGGGGGCAGGGTGCGTTCCAGGACTTCAAGGTGGTTCCGCCGGGCACCGGCATCGTGCACCAGGTCAACATCGAATACCTCGCGCACGTGGTGATGACCCGTGACGGCCTGGCCTACCCGGACACCTGTGTGGGCACCGACTCACACACCACCATGGTCAACGGCCTGGGCGTGCTGGGCTGGGGTGTGGGCGGCATCGAGGCCGAGGCGGCCATGCTGGGCCAGCCGGTCTCGATGTTGATCCCCCGGGTCGTCGGGTTCAGGCTCACCGGCGAAATCCAGCCGGGCGTCACCGCCACCGACGTCGTGCTCACCGTCACCGAGATGCTGCGCAAGCACGGCGTCGTCGGCAAGTTCGTCGAGTTCTACGGCGAGGGTGTCGCCGAGGTGCCGCTGGCCAACCGCGCCACGCTGGGCAACATGAGCCCCGAATTCGGTTCCACCGCAGCGATTTTCCCGATCGACGACGAGACCATCTCCTACCTGCGGTTCACCGGGCGCAGCGAGGAGCAGGTGGCGCTGGTGGAGGCCTACGCCAAGGAGCAAGGCCTCTGGCACGACCCCGAGCACGAGCCGAAGTTCTCGGAGTACCTCGAGCTCGACCTGTCCACGGTTGTGCCGTCAATCGCCGGACCGAAGCGTCCGCAAGACCGAATTGCGTTGAAGGATGCCAAGACCACCTTCCGCGAGCAGATCGGCACCTACGTCGGCGACGACCCCGACAAGCAGCAGTACTCAAAGCTGGACGAGACGGTCGACGAGTCGTTCCCGGCCAGCGACCCGGGGTCACCGGACAACGGCCACGCCGACGACGCCCCCCAGGTGATATCGGCTGCCACGAATTCCAAAGGCAGGGTGAGCAACCCGGTCACGGTCAAGTCCGACGAGTACGGCGAATTCGTGCTCGACCACGGTGCGGTGGTGATCGCGGCGGTCACGTCGTGTACCAACACCTCCAACCCCGAGGTGATGTTGGGGGCCGCGTTGCTCGCGCGCAACGCCGTCGAAAAGGGGCTGGCCTCCAAGCCTTGGGTGAAGACCACGATGGCCCCCGGCTCGCAGGTGGTCAACGACTACTACGAGAAGGCCGGCCTGTGGCCGTATCTGGAGAAGCTCGGCTTCTACCTGGTCGGTTACGGCTGCACCACCTGCATCGGCAACTCCGGGCCGCTGCCGGAGGAGATCTCAAAGGCGGTGAACGACAACGACCTTGCGGTCGCGGCCGTGCTGTCCGGCAACCGCAACTTCGAGGGCCGGATCAACCCCGACGTGAAGATGAACTACCTCGCCTCGCCCCCGTTGGTGGTCGCCTACGCGCTGGCCGGGTCGATGGACTTCGACTTCGAGACCGACCCCCTCGGCAAGGACCAAGACGGCAACGACGTCTTCCTCAAGGACATCTGGCCGTCGCAGAAGGACGTCTCCGACACCATCGCCTCGGCGATCAACCAGGAGATGTTCACCAAGAACTACGCCGACGTGTTCAAGGGCGACGAGCGCTGGCAGAACCTGCCGACGCCAAGCGGCGACACCTTTGAGTGGGACCAAGAGTCGACCTATGTGCGCAAGCCCCCGTACTTCGACGGCATGTCCAAGGACCCGGAGCCGGTCAGCGACATCCACGGCGCGCGGGTCCTGGCACTGCTCGGCGACTCGGTGACCACCGACCACATCTCCCCCGCCGGCGCCATCAAGCCGGAGACCCCCGCCGCGAAGTACCTTGACGAGCACGGCGTGGCCCGTAAGGACTACAACTCCTTCGGTTCCCGACGGGGCAACCACGAGGTGATGATCCGCGGCACCTTCGCGAACATCCGGCTGCGCAACCAGTTGCTGGACGACGTATCAGGCGGCTACACCCGCGACTTCACCCAGGAAGGCGCCCCGCAGGCGTTCATCTACGACGCGGCGCAAAACTATGCGGAGAAAGGCATTCCGCTGGTCGTGCTCGGCGGCAAAGAGTACGGATCCGGGTCATCTCGTGACTGGGCGGCCAAGGGCACCCGGTTGCTGGGTGTGCGTGCGGTGATCACCGAGTCGTTCGAGCGCATCCACCGCTCCAACCTGATCGGCATGGGCGTTATCCCGCTGCAGTTCCCCGAAGGGGAAAACGCGGAGTCGCTCGGACTCGACGGGACGGAGACCTTCGACATCACCGGCATCGAGGTGCTGAACGAGGGCAAGACGCCGAAGACGGTCAAGGTCAAGGCGACCAAGGACGGTTCAGACCCGGTGGAGTTCGACGCGGTGGTCCGCATCGACACGCCCGGTGAGGCCGACTACTACCGCAACGGCGGCATCCTGCAGTACGTGCTGCGCAACATGCTGAAGTCGAACTAGCACCTACCCGTGCCCAAGGTCAGCGAGGACCATCTGGCGGCTCGCCGCCGCCAGATCCTCGACGGCGCTCGCCGCTGCTTCGCCGAATACGGCTACGACAGGGCGACAGTTCGCCGCCTGGAACAGGCGATCGGAATGTCGCGCGGTGCGATCTTTCACCACTTCCGTGACAAGGACGCGCTGTTTTTCGCACTGGCACATGAGGACGCCGAACGCATGGCCGACGTTGCCTCGCGTGAGGGCCTCATCCAGGTGATGCGCGACATGCTGGCCGCGCCCGACGAATTCGATTGGCTGGCAACCAGGTTGGAAATCGCCCGGAAGCTGCGCAATGATCCCGAGTTCAACCGGGGGTGGGCGGAGCGCTCGGCCGAACTGGCGGCGGCGACACACGAACGGTTACAGCGGCAGAAGGAGGCTCACCGGGTGCGCGACGACGTGCCCGGTGATGTGCTGCAGTCCTACCTTGAGTTGGTGTTGGACGGGCTGGTCGCGCGACTGGCGGCCGGCGAAGATCCGCAACGGCTGGCCGCCGTGCTCGACCTGGTGGAAAACTCGGTGCGCCGCAACTGATCTGGGCGTGACGCAACGGGTACCACGAGTGAGCACGCCCGTGGGCGTTACACCCGCTCGGCGCGCGCCTTGGAGATGTGGTTGGGGCCGCCCCGACTGCGCATCGTGGTACCCGACTCGAGCAGCAGGCTGTGCACGGACCCGTACGATCGACCGGTCGCGGCCGCCAAGTTGCGGATGCTGGCCCCGCCCTCGTAGGCGTCGCGCAGCTCGTTCAACAACTGGTCGCGGGTCTTCTTTGACTTCCGCATGGGTACCTCCACATGAACACGTTCCCCGCTCATTAGCGTAAGAACCTGCCGTCCCCGATGGGAGGGTTTCGCTCAAACGACGGCGTGGGGTTCGAAAGCGCCCGTTGACTCTGCAGATTTGGCGACGAAGTACGAGAAGACGCCGCCCTGAGCGCAGAGTGAACGCGATTGCGCGCGCCCGTCGCGGGCTCGTATACGGGATTTCCCGCACTAAGCCAGTTCGATGAGATCCCGGTAGTCGTCGGACCAATGGTCCTCGGTACCGTCGGGCAGCAGCACGACCCGCTGCGGGTCCAGCGCTTCGGCTGCTCCCGGGTCGTGGGTCACCAGCACCACGGCGCCCTGGTAGCTGCGCAGGGCGTCGAGCACCTGCTCGCGGGAGGCGGGGTCGAGGTTGTTGGTCGGCTCGTCGAGCAGCAACACATTGGCGGTGGAGGCCACCAGCCCGGCAAGTGCGAGCCGGGTCTTCTCGCCACCGGACAGGGTGCCCGCCGGTTGTTCCAGCTGCGGACCGGTGAACATGAACGCCCCGAGCAGGCCGCGGAGCTCCTGATCGCCGGAATCGGGAGCGGCATGGCGGATGTTCTGCCAGACCGTGGCGTCGATGTCGAGCGTGTCGTGCTCCTGCGCGAAATACCCGATGCGCAAACCATGTCCGGGTTCCAGCCCACCGGCATCGGGCTTCTCCACCCCGGCCAGCAGTCGCAGCAGTGTGGTCTTGCCGGCGCCGTTGAGGCCCAACACGACGACGCGGGACCCTCGGTCGATGGCCAGATCGACACCGGTGAACACCTCGAGCGATCCGTAGTTCTTGGTCAAGCCCTTGGCCACCAACGGCGTTCGACCGCACGGGGCGGGGGTGGGGAATTTGATCCGGGCCACCTTGTCGGCGACCCGCTCGGCGTCCAGTGCCGCCATCATCCGATCGGCACGACGCAACATGTTCTGCGCGGCAACGGCTTTGGTGGCCTTGGCGCCGAGCTTGGCGGCCTGGCTGCGCAGCGCGGCGGCCTTTCGCTCGGCGTTGGCGCGTTCCCGACGGCGGCGCTGCTCGTCCGTCGCCCGAGCGTCGAGGTACTTCTGCCAGCCCATGTTGTAGACGTCCATCTCGCCGCGGACGGCGTCGAGGAACCACACGCGATTGACGACATCGGAGATCAGCTCCACGTTGTGGCTGATCATGACCAAGCCGCCGGTGTGCGCGCGCAAAAAGTCCCGCAGCCAACCGACCGAGTCGGCGTCGAGGTGGTTGGTGGGCTCGTCCAGCAACAGGGTGGTGGACGAACCGGCGCCGGTGTCGGAAGCCGCGAACAGAATTCGCGCCAACTCCACCCGGCGTCGCTGCCCACCGGACAGGGTGCGCAGCTGCTGCGTCAGGACCCGGTCGGGCAACCCGAGGCTGGCGCAGATCCGGCCCGCCTCGCTTTCGGCGCCGTAACCGCCCAGCGCGACGAAGCGCTCCTCGAGTTGGCCGTAACGGCGGATCGCACGGTCGCGCGCCTCGTCATCGGCGACTTCGGCCATCAACGCCTGCTGTTTTTCCAACTCGGTCAGCAGCGTGTCGAGGCCGCGGGCCGACAGCACACGGTCGCGCGCCAGGACATCGAGATCACCCTCTTTGGGATCCTGCGGCAGATAACCGATCTCGCCCTTGCGGACCACCGATCCGGCGTAGGGCTGGGTCTCCCCCGCCAGGATGCGCAGCGTGGTGGTCTTACCCGCGCCATTGCGTCCGACCAGCCCGATGCGGTCGCCCGGTTGCACGCGCAGGTCGGGTCCGTCAGGTGAGAGCAAGATGCGCGCACCAGCGCGGACCTCGAGGTCCGTAGCCGTGATCACATTCGCTCCCCTTTAGTTGAATTACTTGTCGTCGGTGAAAACCGGCGGCCGCTTCTCGGCGCGTGCCGCAACGGCTTCTTCGAAGTTCGCTGTGAGCAACCGCACGAACAGCTGCCCCAGCCCCTCGGCCTGCATGTGTCCCTCCAGGCTGGAGGCATCCAGTCCACTCCACAGCGTGCGTTTGGTCAACTCGATTCCCGGCCGCGAGAACGCCGCCATGCGTGCGGCGATCGCGTAGCAGGTGTCGAGCAACTGGGCTTCCGGCACCTGACAGGAAACCAACCCTATCCGCTCGGCCT
This sequence comes from Mycobacterium bourgelatii, assembly GCF_010723575.1. Taxonomy (NCBI): domain Bacteria; kingdom Bacillati; phylum Actinomycetota; class Actinomycetes; order Mycobacteriales; family Mycobacteriaceae; genus Mycobacterium; species Mycobacterium bourgelatii. Next base: position 2,409,311 of record NZ_BLKZ01000001.1, on the reverse strand, counting down.
CCTCTGCGCTGACATCGCGGCCGGTCAGCATGATCTCGAACGCCCGGGACGAGCCGATCGCCCGGGGCAGCAAATAGCTGAGCCCCAGTTCGCTGGCCGTCAGACCGTTGTTGATGCCGGCGGCGCGGAAGTAGGCGGTGGTCGAGGCCACCCGGATGTCGGCGGCCAGGGCCAAGCACAGCCCGCCACCGATGGCCGGGCCGTTGACCGCGGCGATCACCGGTTGGTGCAGCCGGCGTAGCGCCAGGATGACGCCGTCAAGCAACTCCATGGAGCGCAGCGCATAGGTGGGCCTCGTCAAGTCCTCGACGTGTGGCACGGTGCCCGCCGACTTGTGGTCTGCGCCGGAGGAGAACCCTCGACCGGCTCCGGTGAGCACCACCACACGCACCGAATTGTCGTAGGTGACCTGCTCGAGCGTCTCCTTGAGGGGCACCATGACGTCGAACGCCATGGAGTTCATCCGCTCCGGCCTGTTGAGCGTGATCAGCGCAATCTCGGGCCGTGGGTATTCCAGAAGGACCAAACTCACCCTGCAAGGTTACGGAAGGTCCTCCGAATCCTCCCTATCAGACCTCTGTGGGTTGCGCGGCGTCCACGTCGAAGTCCCTGAGCTGCTGCACCAGGCGCTCCAAAGCCGCCGGCGGCAGGGCCCCAGCCTGTTCGACCAGCAGATGTCCCTTCTTGAACGCCATCAACGTAGGGATCGACCGGATTTGCTTGGCAGCCGCCAGTTCCCGCTCGACCTGGACGTCCACCTTGGCGTGGACTATGTCGGGGTGCTTCTCCGACGACGCCTCGAAGGTGGGCGCGAAAGCCTGACACGGTGGGCACCACGAAGCCCAGAAGTCGACCAGGACGATGTCGCTGCCGTTGACAGTGTCGATGAACTCGGCAGCGGTGAGGTCTTGTGTAGTCACGTGATGCCTAACGTTTTAGTCAGGTCAGTTGTTCCATGCTCAGAGCTCAGAGCAAGCCCGGCTGCGGAGCTGCCGCTTCCTCGTCCTCGAACTTGTACGCCCTGAGCTGTCGAACGAGTTCGTCCATGATCCGAACGTCGGCCACGCCACCCTGCTTGAACACCAGCTTGCCCTTCTTGAAGGCCATCAGTGTAGGCAGCAGCGTGACGTCGGCCTTCTTCGCCAGCTCCTGTTCGACTTCGAAGTTCACTTTTCCGTGGACGACATCGAAGTGCTTCTTTGCCGAATCCTCGTAGACCGGGGTGAACATGTCGCACGGTTTGCACAAGGGTGCCCACCAATAGACCAGGACGTGGTTGTTTGTTGCGACGGTGTACGCGAAGTTCTTCTCGGTGAGTTCTCGGGTGCTCACGGCAGGTCAGCGTAGTCAACTCGCGGGCAACGCGGCAGCTTTCCCATGATCGATTTGCCGGCTTGCCGCGCGCTTAACACCAACTCACTGCCCGGCAACGACCAGGGCGCTGCTGCGTGGCGACGGTGATCAATATGTCGACGTCTAATGCTTTGTTGCACAGCGTATTTTGCGCTGGCCAGCGCAGAACCCCGCCTTCAAACGGGGTAGTACGTGCGTGAAATTCGTTGTCCAGCTGATTAATCCGGCCAACCCCCGCCAAGATCAACCCCACAGTTGGCGCACGGGCATCGCGGCAGGTCACAGCCGAAAATAATTGCGTTGTTTCCGGCGTCAACCGCGCCGAAAGGGTCTAGGATTCCGCCTAGGGGAGGCGATGCACGGGGAGGGCGAAATGTCATATGTCATCGCAAATACCGAATGGGTATCCCAAGCGGCGGGGAATCTCGAACGCGTGGGCACGATCATCAACGAAGCCAACGCGTCCGCGGCCGCACAAACGACCGCTATCGCGGCCGCCGGCGCCGACGAGGTATCGGCGGCCATCGCGGCCGCATTCGCGGCGCACGGCCGGAGCTTCCAAGCCTTAGGCGCTCAGGTCAGCGCCTTTCACGCTCAGTTCGTCCAGAATCTGGCCGGCGGCGCGCAGGCTTATGCCACTGCGGAAGCCACCAATTTTGGTCCCCTGCAACCGGTCTTCGACCTGATCAATGCGCCCACAAACCTCTTGTTGGGCCGGCCATTGATCGGTAGCGGCGCGGACGGGACGGCCGCAAACCCGAATGGGCAGGCCGGCGGAATCCTGTGGGGCAATGGCGGCAACGGATTCAACGGGACGGGCATCGGGGAAGCGGGCGGCAACGGCGGGGCGGCCGGGCTGCTCGGTAACGGCGGGAATGGCGGTACTGGAGGCAATGGGGCCAACGGTGGCGCCGGTGGCGCCGGCGGATGGTTGTTTGGCCACGGAGGTTTCGGCGGCAATTCCGCGGGCGGCGGCGGCGCCGGAGGTACCGGCGGCTCCGCTGTGTTGTTCGGGATCGGCGGCGCGGGTGGTAGCGCACTCACCGGCATGGGGCCCGGGGGCGCTGGCGGCAATGGCGGACTGTTCTGGGGCAACGGCGGCGCCGGTGGCTTCAGCCCACTCGGCGGTGGTGGCCGCGGTGGCTCGGCCTTCCTGTTCGGCGACGGAGGCGCGGGCGGTGCGGCCACAGCCGGTGGTACCGGTGGCTTTGGTGGCAACGCCGGGTTCTTCTACGGCAACGGCGGCGCCGGAGGCGACGGTCAATCGCTGGCCAGCGGCGGGGCCGGCGGCCAGGCCGGCTTGATTGGGAACGGCGGCGACGGCGGGGACGGCGGCATCTTGGGCGGCAACGGCGGCAATGGTGGCAACGCCCAGTTGATCGGCAACGGCGGTGCCGGCGGCAACGGCGGCGTCGCGGGCGCCGACGGTGTCGGCGGCAGGGCCGGCTTGCTGTTCGGCTTGCCAGGCCCGAACGGCACGTAGTCCCGGGGCCCCGCAGGTTACGGTTGCGTACGTTTTCCCCGCTCGGCGAGACTAGGCCCGACTAGCCCGTCTGGCCCGACCTCCGAGCGAAGGGATTCCGCAGTGGGGCACTACATCGCCAACGTCCGTGATCTCGCGTTCAACTTGTTCGAGGTCCTCGACGTCGGCGCCGTCCTGGGCACCGGCCAATACGTCGATCTCGACGAGGAAACGGCCCACACCATCTTGGCCGAAGCGGCCCGCTTGGCTGAGGGGCCATTGGCCGAGACGTTCGCCTTCGCCGACCGCAACCCGCCGGAGTTCGACCCAGCCACTCACTCCATCAGCGTTCCCGACGAGTTGGTCAAGACCATCGACGCCATCAAAGAGTCCGGATGGTGGCGACTGGGCCTGGCCGAGGAAATCGGCGGCATGCCCGCGCCGGCACCACTGACCTGGGCCGTCAATGAATTGGTGTTTGCCGCCAACTCTTCTGCGTGCTTTTTCAACATGGGCCCGCCGCTGGCCCGTGCTCTGTTCATCGAGGGCAACGAGGAGCAGCGCAGGTGGGCGGCCGAGGCCATGGAGCGCGGGTGGCAAGCGACCATGGTGCTGACCGAGCCGGATGCCGGCTCGGACGTCGGCGCGGGCCGGACCAAGGCGATTGAACAACCCGATGGCACTTGGCATATCGAGGGTGTCAAGCGGTTCATCTCCGCAGGCGACGTCGGCGATACGGCCGAGAACATCTTCCATCTTGTGCTGGCGCGACCGGAGGGCGCCGGTCCGGGCACCAAGGGGTTGAGCCTGTTCTATGTGCCCAAGTTCCTGTTCGACCCGGAGACGTTCGAACTCGGCCCCCGCAATGGCGTCTTCGTCACCGGCCTGGAACACAAGATGGGCATAAAGTCCTCCCCCACTTGCGAATTGACGTTCGGCGCCACTGACGTGCCCGCCGTCGGCTACCTTGTCGGCGACGTGCACGACGGCATCGCGCAGATGTTCACCGTGATCGAGCACGCCCGCATGACAATCGGCGTGAAGTCCGCGGGCACTCTGTCGTCCGGCTATCTCAACGCGCTGGCATACGCCAAGGAACGGGTGCAGGGCGCGGATATGACCCAGATGACCGACAAGACGGCACCGCGGGTCACGATCATGCACCACCCAGACGTGCGCCGCAGCCTGATGACTCAAAAGGCCTACGCCGAGGGCCTGCGCGCGTTGTACATGTATGCCGCCGCTCACCAAGATGACGAAGTGGCACAACGGGTTTCGGGTGCAGACCACGACATGGCGCACCGCGTCGACGACCTGCTGCTGCCGATCGTCAAGGGGGTGGGCTCAGAACGCGCCTACGAGGTTCTGACCGAATCGTTGCAGACGCTGGGCGGTTCGGGCTTCCTCGTCGACTACCCGATCGAGCAGTACATCCGCGACTCCAAGATCGACTCGCTGTACGAAGGCACCACCGCCATCCAGGCCCTCGACTTCTTCTTCCGCAAGATCATTCGCGACCACGGCCAGGCCCTGCAGCATGTGACGGCTCAGATCACCCAGACGATCGATACCGTCGACGAATCTCTCAAACCGGCCGCCCAGCGACTGCAGACGGCCCTCGATGACGTTACCGAGATGACCGGTGTGCTGACCGGGCACCTGATGTCCGCCGCGCAGCATCCCACCGACATCTACAAGGTGGGGCTGGGATCGGTGCGTTTCCTGCTTGCCGTCGGGGACCTGCTGATCGGCTGGCTGCTGATCAAGCAAGCAGGAGTCGCCCTGAAGGCCTTGGACGAGGGGCCGTCGCCGAAGGACGTGAAGTTCTACGAGGGCAAGGTCGTGGTGGCGAAGTTCTTTGCCAACAACATGCTGCCGAAGCTGAGTGGCGTGCGTTCGGTCATCGAACACCTCGACGACGACATCATGCGCATACCCGAAGACGCCTTCTGACCGCCGGTCGCGACCCGAGTACGCGTTCGGCGCGTCGACGCTAGACGGTGAAACCCAGCGCGCGCAGCTGCTCGCGGCCGTCCTCGGTGATCTTGTCCGGACCCCACGGCGGGTTCCACACCCAGTTGATGCGGATGTCGTTGACCAGGCCGCTTCCCACCAGCGCGGTGCGCGATTGATCCTCGATGACGTCGGTCAACGGGCAGGCCGCCGAGGTGAGGGTCATGTCGATGAGGGCGACCGTGCCCTCCTCGCTCTTCTCGAGGTTCAGGCCGTAGACGAGCCCCAGGTCGACGACGTTGATCCCCAACTCCGGGTCGACGACGTCGCGCATCGCCTCCTCGAGGTCGAACAACGTCTCGTCGTCGGGTGCGATGATTTCGCTCACTTCTCGACCTCCTCGAGGGCCGCGCCGGCCTGTGCCAGCGCATCCTTGAAAGCCATCCAGCCCAGCAGGGCGCACTTGACTCGGGCCGGGTATTTGGCCACTCCTGAAAACGCTACTCCGTCGCCGAGCACATCCTCGTCGCCCTGAACCTGACCGCGCGACGACACCATCTCGGTGAACGCGTCGAGCGTCTTGAGCGCCTCGGGCACGCTTCGGCCGATCACTTGTTCGGTCAGGACCGAAGTCGCGGCCTGGCTGATCGAACAACCCTGCCCGTCATACGAGATGTCTGCGACGGTCATTCCGTCGTCGGACAACGCGACCCGCAGGGTCACCTCGTCGCCACAGATCGGGTTGACGTGATACACCTCCGCACCGAACGGTTCGCGCAGGCCGCGATGGTGTGGGTGTTTGTAGTGATCGAGTATCACGTCCTGATACATCTGCTCTAGACGCAACGTCAGTCTCTCCCAAAGAAATCCAGGGCCCGCTGCACACCGGCCACCAACCGTTCCACCTCGTCGGAGGTGTTGTACACGGCGAACGACGCCCGTGCCGTGGCGGCCAACCCGAACCTGCGGTGCAGCGGCAGCGCGCAGTGATGGCCGACGCGGACGGCTACGCCCTCGTCGTCCAGCACCTGGCCGACATCGTGCGCGTGCACGCCGTCGACGACAAAAGACACTGGCGAGCCGCGGTCGGTCATCGTGGTGGGTCCGACGATGCGCACGCCTTTAATGCCGGACAATCCGTCGATGGCCTGGGCGACCAGTTCGCGCTCGTGGGCTTCGACGTCCGCCATGCCGATGGCGTCGAGGTAGCGCGCGGCCGCGGCCAGTCCGACCACCTGCGATGTCATCGGGGTTCCGGCCTCGAAGCGCTGCGGAGCCGGGGCGTAGGTGGCGGCCTCCATGGTCACCGTCTCGATCATCGAACCGCCGGTCAGGAACGGCGGCATCGCTTGCAGCAGTGCGCGTCGCCCGTACAACACTCCGATCCCGTTGGGCCCCAGCATCTTGTGTCCGGAGAACGCGGCGTAATCGACATCGAGTGCGTGGAAGTCGACCGGCTGATGCGGCACCGACTGGCAGGCATCCAGCACGGTCAGCGCGCCGACCGCCTTGGCTCGGGCGACCAGCTCGTCGACCGGCGCCAGTGCGCCCGTGACGTTCGAATGATGGCTGAAAGCAACGACTTTGACGTTCTCGTCGAGTTGCAACGAGTCGAGGTCGATCCGGCCGGCCTCTTCTTGTCCGCCAGTCACCCCATACCAACGCAGCGTGGCTCCGGTGCGCCGGGCGAGTTCCTGCCACGGGATCAGGTTGGCGTGGTGTTCGAGTTCGGTGGTGACAATGACGTCGCCTGGGCCAACGGAACGTTCGAACCTGCTGTCCCCCAACACATACGACACCAGGTTCAGCGACTCGGTGGCGTTCTTGGTGAAGACGAGCTCGTCGGCGTCAGCGCCTACGAACGACGCGATGTCAATGCGACCCTGTTCGTAGGCGTCGGTAGCTTCTTCCATCAGCTGGTGCGCGCCCCGGTGCACCCCACCGTTGGACGTCACCAAGAACTCGCGCTCGGCATCGAGCACCTGCAGCGGCCGCTGCGAGGTCGCACCGGAATCCAGGTACGCCAACTGATTCCCGCTGCGCATCACCCGCTTGAGGATCGGGAAATCGGCACGGATCGCCGTGAGGTCGAGCGCGGTAGCCATTGCTATGCCCCGGTTGCCGCCGTCTGAGTGAAGCGCTCGTAGCCATTCTGCTCGAGTTCATCGGCGAGTTCCGGCCCGCCCGATTCCGCGATGCGTCCGCCGACGAACACGTGCACGTATTCGGGGTGGATGTAGCGCAGGATGCGGGTGTAGTGCGTGATCAACAGGATCCCGCCGTGCTCGGACTTCGCGTAGCGGTTCACGCCCTCGCTGACCACCCGCAACGCGTCGACATCCAGGCCGGAGTCGGTCTCGTCCAAAATGGCGATCTTGGGCTTGAGCAGTTCCAGCTGCAGGATTTCGTGGCGCTTCTTCTCGCCACCGGAAAAGCCTTCGTTCACACTGCGTTCGGCGAAGGCAGGGTCGATGTCGAGGGCGGCCATCGCGGCTTTGACCTCTTTGACCCAGTGCCGCAGCTTGGGTGCCTCGCCGCGGATGGCCGTGGCGGCCGAGCGCAGGAAGTTCGACACCGAGACGCCGGGCACCTCGACGGGATACTGCATCGCCAGGAACAGCCCGGCCCGTGCGCGCTCGTCGACGCTCATTTCCAGGACGTCCGCGCCGTCGAGCGTGATGGAACCCGACGTCACCCGGTACTTGGGATGCCCGGCGACGGCGTAGGACAGCGTGGACTTCCCGGAGCCGTTGGGGCCCATCAGGGCGTGCGTCTCACCGGATTTGACGGTCAGGTCGACGCCTTTGAGGATGGGGATTTCGCGTTCCCCGTCGGCGGCGTTGGGGTTGTCAACGCTGACGTGTAGGTCCTTGATTTCCAGAGTCGTCATGAGGCTGTTGATCTCGATTCCGTTGCTCTTGATTCAGTAATAGCCAGTTCGTGTTCAATGGCCGCGGTGAGGCGATCCCGTACCTCGGGCACCGCGATCTTGGAGATGATTTCGCCGAAGAATCCGCGCACGACGAGCCGGCGGGCCTGGTCTTCGGGGATGCCGCGGGAGCGTAGGTAGAAAAGCTGCTCGTCGTCGAACCGCCCGGTGGCGCTGGCGTGTCCGGCTCCAGCGATCTCACCGGTCTCGATCTCCAGGTTGGGCACCGAGTCGGCACGCGCACCGTCGGTGAGCACCAGGTTGCGGTTCACCTCGAAGGTGTCCGTCCCGGTGGCTTCGGCCCGGATCAGCACGTCGCCAACCCAGACGGTGTGCGCGTCGGGCAGCTTCGAATCCGGATCTCCTTGCAGCGCACCCTTGTACAGCACGTTCGACTTGCAGTCGGGATACGCGTGGTCGACCAGGAGCCGTGACTCGAGGTGCTGGCCGTCATCGGCGAAGTACAGCCCCAGCAACTCGGCGTCTCCCCCGGGCGCGGAGTACCGCACGTTGGCCGACATGCGGACCACCTCGCCACCCAGCGTGACGGTGACGTGCCGCAGCACCGCGTCCTTGCCGAGCCGGGCGTGGTGGGCACTGAGGTGCACGGTGTCGTCGGCCCAATCGGCGATCCACACGACGGTAAGCCGCGCGGCGTCTCCGACGACAAATTCGACGTTATCCGCGTAGGTTCCGCTGCCGCGGTGGTCGATGACGACGACCGCCTCGCCCAGCTCCTCGACGCGGACCTGCAGGTGCCCGTAGGCAACCGCTCCCTTGCCGGGACCGGTGACGACAATATTCACCGGCTCGGGAATCTGGGTGTCGCGTCCGACGGTCACCAGCGTTGCCGAGTTGAACGACGAAAATGCCTGCGCCGCTACGCGGTCGGCGGGCACGCCGCCTTGTCCCAGCCGGTCGTCGCCGCGGCGCACCGTCTCGATCCGAACGCCGGGCTGCTCGGTGACGGTGATCTGGGCGCTGCCGTTGGCGACGGCCGAGCCGTCGTGCAGGCCGCGCAGCCGCCTCAGCGGGGTGAAACGCCAGAGCTCGTCGCGGCCGTGCGGAACCTCGAAAGCCTCTACATCGAAAGAGGCAAACAGCTCGCCCTTATTGATTGCAGCATTGGCAGGAGCGGTCATCCGACTCGTCATCCCACAGAGCCCTCCATCTGGAGCTCAATCAACCGGTTGAGCTCCAACGCGTACTCCATGGGCAGTTCCTTCGCGATCGGCTCGACGAACCCGCGCACCACCATCGCCATGGCTTCGTCCTCGGTGAGACCGCGGCTCATCAGATAGAACAACTGGTTCTCGCTGACCTTCGACACGGTAGCCTCGTGGCCCATAGTGACGTCGTCCTCGCGGATGTCGACATACGGGTAGGTGTCGCTGCGGCTGATCGTGTCGACCAGCAGCGCATCGCATTTCACGCTCGCCTTGGCGCCGTGCGCGCCCTTGTTCACCTGAACCAGGCCGCGGTAGGACGTGCGGCCACCGCCACGGGCAACCGACTTGGACACGATGTTGCTCGAGGTGTTCGGGGCCAGGTGCAGCATCTTGGCGCCGGTGTCCTGGTGCTGGTCCTCGCCGGCGAACGCCACCGAGAGCACCTCACCCTTGGCGTGCTCGCCGGTCATCCAGACCGCCGGGTACTTCATGGTGACCTTCGACCCGATGTTGCCGTCGACCCACTCCATGGTGGCTCCGGCCTCGGCGCGGGCGCGCTTGGTGACCAGGTTGTAGACGTTGTTCGACCAGTTCTGGATCGTCGTGTAACGAACGCGCGCATGCGGTTTCACGATGATCTCGACGACAGCCGAGTGCAGTGAATCCGACTTGTAGATCGGCGCGGTGCAGTTGTGCACGGCGAAACCGTAGGCGAGGTAGCTGTCCGGCGCCTCGACGTCGAGGTTGTAGACCGGCTCATGCGCCTCACGCACGGCACGCTTCTTGATCGGCACCGCGAAGTAGTCGCCGCAATCGCGGGCCTGCTTCGGTCCGTGGCCGCCTTCGGTCCACTGGACTTGGTAGATGTCCTTGCGAACGATGTTGCGGCCCTGGATCACCCCAGGTCCTCCCGCGCGCCGGAGCTCGACGGTGGCGTAGTGACCCAGCCGCGCCAGGATCGACTGCAACTGGAACGCCCACACCCGCGAGGTGGTGTGCGCGCGCTTCCACAGTGCTCCGCCGCGTCGAATGATGTTGCCGTCGCCGTTGACATAGGCGTCGACAAGCTCACGCAAGAATGTCTCGTCTTGGCGCATCAAGAGATCCGACAGCTTCTTGTTCGATGAGCCGACGCCGACGTTGTCCCGCATCGCTGCGTAGCCGGCCTTCGTGTAGACGATGACACGAGCCGAGTGCTTGTGCTCCTCGACCAGTACCGAACCAGGCTTGTCGTACAGCGCCTTGCACGCCTGCCGCACGTCCTCGACGCACTCGAACTCGTTGCTGTGGAACGAGAAGATCAGCGACTCGCAGTTATTGGTAAGGCACGCGTGGCCCTCGGCCAGGTAGTAGCCCGCCAGGCGCGCAAACTCGAGCGGCATGACGGTCTTGTGCGGAATCGGCTTCGGCTTCGGGTAGATCAGGAAGTCGCCCTCGGCGACATCCTTCGCCGCGATCCACCGCGGTTCGGCGGCACGCAGCTTGGCGCTGTTGACCTCCGCCTTCCATCCGTTGCGTTCCTTGCGTGCCACGCGCACCTCCTCGCGCGGAACGACAAGCAAAGGATGTTCGGCCGTGACCGAAAACTCGTTGGCGGGCGACATCGGCGTGAAGGTGAACAGCTCGCCGTTCAGGTCCCGCACCTGCACAGCCGTGACGCGGTGCGCACGCCCGTCGTGGCCGGTGACATAGTCACCGACCTGAATCGACTCGATGGGCCGCAGGTCGCCGTCCGCAGTTGTGATGAGCTCACCCGCAGGCAGACAGCCTTCGACGTAATGCACATAGGAGCCTTCGTCGGCGATGATCAGCGTCCGCTCGAACTGGCCCATGTTCTCGGTGTTAATCCGGAAGTAGGCCTGCAGCGGAATGTCGACGTGCACGCCCGGCGGCACATAAATAAACGACCCGCCACTCCACACAGCAGTATTCAGTGCAGAAAACTTATTGTCGCCTGCTGGAATTACGGTGCCGAAATATTTCTTAAAAATCTCCGGATGCTCCCGCAAACCAGTATCAGTGTCTAAGAATATGACGCCCTGAGCCTCTAAATCCTCTCTGATCTGGTGGTAAACCACCTCTGACTCATACTGGGCCGCTACTCCAGCAACCAATCTTTGCTTTTCCGCTTCCGGAATTCCCAATTTGTCGTAGGTCTTCCGGATGTCCTCTGGCAATTCTTCCCAGGAAGCGGCCTGCTTCTCGGTGGAGCGCACGAAGTACTTGATGTTGTCGAAGTCGATACCCTCAAGGTTGGAACCCCAGTTCGGCATCGGCTTGCGCTCGAAGATGTCCAGCGCCTTCAGCCGAGTCTTCAGCATCCACTCGGGCTCGTTCTTCTTGGCCGAGATGTCACGGACCACCGCCTCGGAAAGCCCGCGCTGCGCACTGGCGCCCGCGACGTCGGAGTCCGCCCAGCCGTAGCCGTACCGGCCCAGCGAGGCAATGGCCTCTTCCTGGGTCAGCGGCTCGACCGGCGTCTTGGCGGCTTCGAGTGTCATATCGACGCTCCTTTGTTGCTCGTTGTCGGTTGGCGCGGGCTGGGCGCCTGAGATGGCACGGTCAGGGGCACGTGGGTAGTGCAAGCGCAGTCGCCGTTGACGATCGTCGCCAACCGCTGCACGTGAGTGCCCAGCACTTCGGCCATGGCCTGTTGCTCGGCTTCACACAACTCCGGAAATTCCTCGGCAACGTGGGACACCGGGCAGTGGTGCTGGCAGATTTGCACACCGTGGATCGGCCCGCCCACCCGGGTGGTGGTAGCGACGTAGCCGGCCTTGGTGAGCGCATCGGCAATCCGCTCGGCGGCCGCTTCGACGTCGTCGTCGTCCGGACCCTCGGCACCGTCGACACCGGCCAAAATGGCATCGATACGGCGCCTGGCGAAGGTCTGAACCGCCTCTTCACCGCCGAGTTCGCGCAGCTGCCGGATGGCCGCGGCCGCGAGGTCGTCATAGGCGTGCTCGAGCTTGGCCCGGCCCGCCCCGGTCAGTCGGTAACGCTTGGCGGGGCGCCCACGGCCTGCCTGTTGCCAGGCTGCCGGGGCGACGGACTCGGCGTCGCCGGCTTCGATCAACGCGTCGAGATGCCTACGGACACCGGCGGCCGACAGGCCGAGCCGGTCGCCGATCTCACTGGCCGTAATCGATCCGGATTCCACCAGTAACCGCACGATGGCGCGGCGGGTGTGGCCGTCTGACCCGGCAGCGGAGGAGGCGCCGCCACCTGCAGGCACGGCAACATCCAGCTCGGATCGGATTTTCACAACACCAGTGTGACGCAATTCCGGCGTCGGGTCCAGCAAGGGTGCCCTCACGTGACAAGGGCAACAGCGCCTTTGTCCATCCCGCTACGCTGCTCTGATGGCAGGCCGCCACCATACGCTGAGCTCCTCGATCGCGAGCTTGCACGGTGACGAGCAGACGGTGGGCTCACCGCTCAATCCCGCCGAGCTCCAGGCGCTGAAGCGCACCCGCCTCTTCGGCGCCACCGGCACCGTGCTGATGGCGATCGGCGCACTGGGCGCCGGGGCGCGGCCCGTCGTGCAAGACCCCACTTTCGGGGTCCGGCTCCTCAATCTCCCGTCGCGCATCCAGACGGTGTCGTTGACCATGACGACCACCGGCGCGGTCATGATGGCGCTGGCCTGGTTGATGCTCGGCCGGTTCGCGCTGGGCAAGCGTCGCATGTCGCGCGGGGAGTTAGACCGCACGCTGATGCTGTGGGTGCTGCCCCTGCTGATCGCGCCGCCGATGTACAGCAAGGACGTCTACTCCTACCTGGCGCAAAGCCAGATATGCCGGGACGGGCTCGATCCGTACCGAGTCGGGCCGGCCTCCGGGCTGGGTCTTGGTCACGTGTTCACGCTGTCCGTACCCAGTCTGTGGCGGGAGACGCCGGCGCCCTACGGTCCCCTGTTTTTATGGATCGGCCGCGGCATATCGGCACTGACCGGGGAAAACATTGTCGCCGCCGTGCTGTGCCACCGGCTGGTGGTGCTGATCGGCGTGGTGCTGATCGTGTGGGCCACACCCCGACTTGCCCGGCGCTGCGGCGTGGCCGAGGTGAGTGCGCTTTGGCTTGGAGCCGCCAATCCGCTGTTGATCATGCACCTGGTCGCCGGCATCCATAACGAGGCGCTGATGCTCGGCCTGATGCTGACCGGCGCCGAGTTCGCACTGCGCGGCCTGGACGCCGCCAGGTTGAAGCCGACGTCGTGGCGACCCGGCCCGGATTGGGAACCGCTGGGCATGCTGCTCGGGGGGTCGATCCTCATCGTCCTGTCGTCGCAGGTCAAGCTGCCATCCCTGCTGGCGCTCGGGTTCGTCACCACGGCGTTGGCCTACCGCAACGGCGGCACCGTCAAGGCACTACTGCTGACCGGTAGTGCGATGGCGGGGCTGTCAGTCGCGGTGATGGCCCTGGTGGGCTGGGCCAGCGGACTCGGGTTTGGCTGGGTGTTCACGCTGGGCACCGCCAACGTGGTCCGCAGCTGGATGTCGCCGCCAACGCTGCTGGCCCTCGGCACTGGGCAGGTGGGCATCCTGCTGGGACTGGGCGATCACACCACCGCGATACTGGCGCTGACGCGTGGCATCGGCGTGCTGATCATCATGGTCGTGGTTAGTTGGCTGCTGCTGGCCGTTTTCCGCGGTCGGCTGCACCCGATCGGGGGCCTCGGCGTGGCGCTGGGCCTGACCGTGCTGCTGTTCCCGGTGGTGCAGCCCTGGTATCTGCTCTGGGCGATCATTCCGCTGGCCGCCTGGGCGACCCGCACCGGATTCCGGGTCGCGGCGATCATGGTCACCCTCATCGTCGGCATCCTGGGCCCGACCGCCAACGGTGACCGTTTTGCCCTGTTCCAGATCATCGACGCGACGCTGGCCAGCATCATCATCGTGGTGGTGATCATCGCGGTGACCTACACCCGCCTGCCGTGGCGAGCACTACCGGAGGACGACGAAGCGAACGTGCCGGTAGGGGCGCATGCCGCGTCGGACACAGCGCCCGTCGAACAGGACCCGACAGTGGCTTCCCAAGTGAGTCCCGCCACCCCGCGCTCCAAAGCCGCGCCCGACGCCTACGCTGATTCCACGTGAGCTTGGCCCGTGAATCCCGCGAACCGGTCGTTCGGTTACGCGGGGTAAGTAAGTACTACGGGTCACTGACCGCCGTATCCAACCTCGATCTCGACGTCCACGCCGCCGAAGTGATGGCCCTGTTGGGCCCCAACGGCGCGGGAAAAACGACCACCGTCGAAATGTGCGAGGGGTTCGTCCGCCCTGACGCCGGCACCATCGAGGTGCTGGGCCTGGACCCGATTGCCGACAACGCACAGTTGCGCGCGCGGATCGGCGTGATGTTGCAGGGCGGCGGCGGATACCCGGCGGCGCGGGCGGGCGAAATGCTGAACCTGGTGGCGTCGTATGCGGCGGACCCACTGGATCCCCAATGGCTCCTGGAGACTCTGGGCCTCACGGACGCCGCCCGTACCACCTACCGGCGGCTCTCCGGTGGGCAGCAGCAGCGGCTGGCTCTGGCGTGCGCGCTCGTCGGCCGTCCCGAACTGGTGTTTCTCGACGAGCCCACCGCCGGCATGGATGCGCACGCCCGGCTGCTGGTGTGGGAGCTGATCGACGCGCTGCGCCGTGACGGCGTGACGGTGGTGCTGACCACCCACCAGCTCAAAGAGGCCGAGGAACTCGCCGACCGGCTGGTCATCATCGATCACGGCGTCACGGTGGCCGCCGGCACGCCCACCGAGCTGATGCGCAGCGGGGCGAAAGACCAGTTGCGGTTCACCGCGCCACCTCGGCTGGATCTGTCGCTGCTGGCTTCGGCGCTGCCGGAGGACTACAAGGCCACGGAGGTAACTCCGGGCGAGTACCTGGTGGAAGGGCCGGTCGATCCACAGGTGCTGGCGACGGTCACCGCGTGGTGTGCACGCATCGATGTGCTGGCCACCGACATGCGGGTGGAGCAGCGCAGCCTGGAGGACGTGTTTCTCGACCTCACCGGCAGAAAGTTGCGGCAGTGACTCAAGACGCACAAACCGAAACGTTCCCACCGGGCACCTTCACACCCGACCCGCGGCCCAACGCCGTCCCGCGCATGCTGGCTGCCCAGTTCGGCCTGGAGTTGAAGCTGCTGCTGCGCAACGGCGAGCAACTGCTGTTGACCATGTTCATCCCGATCACGTTGCTGGTCGGGCTGACGCTGCTGCCGTTGGGATCATTCGGCAGCAACCGCGCCGCCACGTTCGTCCCGGCCATCATGGCGCTCGCGGTCATCTCGACCGCCTTCACCGGCCAGGCCATCGCGGTCGCGTTCGACCGCCGCTACGGCGCGTTGAAGCGCCTTGGCGCTACCCCGCTGCCGGTCTGGGGGATCATCGCGGGCAAGTCGCTGGCGGTGGTCGCCGTGGTGTTCTTGCAGGCAATTCTGTTTGGGACCGTCGGCTTTGTGCTGGGTTGGCGACCGGCGCCGGCGGCTCTGGCGCTCGGGGCGGCGATCATCGCGCTGGGCACCGCCGGGTTCGCCGCGCTCGGACTGCTGCTGGGCGGGACGTTGCGCGCCGAGATCGTGCTGGCCGTCGCCAACCTGCTCTGGTTCGTCTTCGCCGGGTTCGGGGCGCTGACGCTGGAGACGGAATTGATCCCGGTCGGGGTGAAATGGGCGGCGCGGGTGACGCCGTCGGGCGCGTTGACCGAAGCGCTGTCGCAGGCGATGACGCTGTCGATGGACTGGTTCGGAGTCGTCGTCCTGGCGGTGTGGGGCACGCTGGGAGCGTTGGCGGCGCTGCGCTGGTTCCGCTTCACCTGACCTTTTTCACGCCCCCGCAGCCCCGCAGCCCGCGTCGAAAGTGGGCCGTATTGCCCCCCGACCGACACTCCGGGGACAAGGGCCACACGTTCGGCGACGCTAAGGCCGCCGCAGCCCCGCAGCCCCACGCGTCGAAAGTGCGCCGTCTGGCCCCATGACCGATACTTCGGGAGCAAGGGCCACACGTTCGGCGAGGCTCAGTCCGGGATGTAGTCGAAGTTGTCTGGGTGGCCGCCGGTGCGACCCGCTTCGCCCTGGTCGAGGCCCGTTATCGCGTCCATGTCCTCGGCGCTGAGTTCGAAGCCGAAGATGTCGAAATTCTCCTTCATCCGCTCCGGCGACACCGATTTGGGGAAGACGACGTCACCACGCTGGATGTGCCAGCGCAATACGACCTGCGCGGGAGTCTTGCCGACGTCGTCGGCGATGCGCTTGATCGTCGGGTCGCCGAGAACCTTGCCCTGGGCGATCGGCGACCACGCCTCCGTCACGATGCCGTGCGCTTTCCCGTAGGCCCGGACCTGGTCGTTGGCGAAGTAGGGGTGGACCTCGATCTGGTTCACCGCCGGCACGGTGTCGGATTCCTGCGCCAACCGCTTGAGATGCAAGGTCTGGAAATTCGACACCCCGATGCTGCGGGCCCGCCCGTCGCGAGCGAATTCCTCGAGCACCTTCCAGGTCGAGACGAAGTCGCCGTCGTAGCGCGTTGGCAACGGCCAGTGGATGAGGAACAAATCGACGTAGTCGGACTCGAGGGCCGCCAATGTGCCGTCGAACGCCCGACGGGCGTCATCGGGTCGGTGAGCGCCGTTGTTGAGCTTGCTGGTGATGAAGACTTCCGAGCGATCCAGCCCCGCCTGGCGGACACCCTGAGCGACTTCTTTCTCATTGCCGTACATCTGCGCCGTATCGATGTGTCGGTACCCGATCTCCAGCGCGGTGGCCACCGCGGCGGCGGTGTTCTCGGGCTCGATCTGGAAGACGCCGAAACCCAGTTGCGGGATGCGCGCGCCGTGATTGAGCGCAATGGCGGGAACGTTGGTCATCTCTCCTGCATAGTGCGCATCTGGAATCTTGGCCACGTCCGCCCTTACTACAGGTTGTAGTTTTCGTTGCCTTACGATCGGGCAATGGCCGTGGGACGAGCGCTGATGCGGGTGGTGGATCTGCTGCCCGACCCCAGCCTGCGTGTGCAACGGCTGATCGGCGCCGCCGTCATCCTGACTCAGGGCGGTATCGCGGTCACCGGAGCGATCGTCCGGGTCACCGCGTCCGGGCTGGGTTGCCCGACGTGGCCGCAGTGTTTTCCGGGCAGTTTCACGCCGGTCGCGGTCGCCGAGGTGCCGCGGATTCACCAGGCGGTCGAATTCGGCAACCGGATGATCACCTTCGCCGTGGTGCTCACCGCGGCGCTGGCAGTGCTGGCGGTCACCCGCGCGCGCCGACGCACCGAGGTGCTGGTCTACGCGTGGTTGATGCCGGCCTCGACGGTCGTGCAGGCGGTGATCGGTGGCATCACGGTGCGCACCGGGCTGCTGTGGTGGACGGTGGCGATCCATCTGCTTGCGTCGATGACGATGGTGTGGCTGTCGGTGTTGCTGTTCGTCAAGATCGGCGAGCCCGACGATGGTGTGGTCCGGCAGCGCGTGGCCAGGCCGCTGCGCATCCTGACGGCGCTCAGTGCGGTCAACCTCGCCTTGGTGCTGGTGACGGGCACCTTGGTGACGGCGGCGGGCCCGCATGCCGGCGACAAGAGCCCCAGCCGGACCGTGCCGCGGCTGAAGATCGAGATCACCACCCTGGTGCACGCGCACTCGTCGCTGCTGGTGTCCTATGTCGCACTAGTGGTCGGCCTGGGCTTCGGGCTGCTTGCGGTCAGCGCTACGCGCGCAATCATGTTGCGGCTGGGCGTCTTGCTGGCCTTGATCGTCGCGCAGGCGGCCGTCGGCACCGCGCAGTTCTACACGGGCGTGCCCGCCGTCCTGGTCGCCATCCACGTGGCCGGTGCCGCCGCGTGCACGGCGGCCACCGCGGCGCTATGGGCGTCGATGCGAGAACGGGCCGAGCCCGAGGCGCTCCAACGCTGACTCCACGCACACCGCGAACTCCCGTTGGGCAAGTTCGCGGGTCTCGGCGCTCAGCCGCAGCCAGCCCAGCGACGGATCGATCAGTTGTAATTCCAGCAGACGGGCGCCGGACAAATGGGCTCGTGCGTACAGCAGCTCGCTCGTGTGGATGCCCACTTTTGTCGCCGCGGAGGCCAACGCGGCGGCTCCCACGTCCCATAGTTCGAAATCAAGCTCGGTCTCGTGTAGCGCTCCACCGCGCACGGTGAATGCGTGTGACGGCTTGCCGCCGAGGAAAATCAGCACCGATTCGCCGGCCGGATCGACATGCTGCACAAACACGTCGCGGCCCGCGTCATGCAGCCCGGCGATGTGTGCCCGTGCGCTCGGCCGATCGCGAAAGCGCCGCGTCCCGGTGCCGACAGGCGGGCTGACGAAGATTCGCCCGTGCGCCGGGAGCGTGACCCGCCGGCCTGGCGGATAGACCTCGCCCGGTACGGTCGCCACTCCCCCATCCGCCAGGTCTGCCAGGTAGCCTCGATCGGCGTTCCAGGCCACCACGGCGGGGGCGTTCAGCAGGTTCTGAACGCTGGTGGTCCACGGCAGAAACTCATCCAGCCGGTCGGCAAAGTCGCGGGTGGCGCGCAGAATCACCAGGTGGGCGTCGGCCATTTGCGGGTCGTCCCAGGACAACCAACGGGCATGCAGCCCACGGTTTCTCAGGGCGCCCACCAGCCCGTCGTCGTCGCCGTCCCCGGTGCGCTGCGACGGACAACCCGCGAGCACGACCCGCGGGTGGAAGACGTCCGGACGGGCGAGCTTCATCATCCGGCATGATATCCAAATGCATGCGATCGAAGTCCACGAAACTGGCGGCCCCGACGTCCTGAGCTACGGCGATGTGCCGCAACCGGAACCCGGCCACGGCGAGGTCTTGATCAAGTCGGAAGCCATCGGGGTCAACTTCATCGACACCTACTTCCGCAGCGGCCAGTATCCCCGGCCGCTGCCGTTCGTACTGGGCTCGGAGGTGGCCGGGACGGTCGCAGCGGTGGGCGCCGGAGTCGACGGCGCATTCCATGTCGGCGACCGGGTGGTCAGCGCCTCGGCGAACGGTGCCTACGCCGAATTCTGCACCGCACCAGCATTTTTGACCGCCAAACTACCGGAAAACATTAGCTACGACGTTGCCGCGGCGGTGCTGCTCAAGGGATTGACCGCGCATTACCTACTGAAATCGGTATACCCGGTGCAGCGCGGCGACACCGTGCTGGTGCACGCGGGTGCCGGTGGCGTCGGACTCATTTTGACGCAGTGGGCCGTTCACCTGGGCGCCCGGGTGATCACTACCGTCTCCAACGAGGAAAAGGAGCGACTTTCCCGGCAGGCCGGCGCCGCCGAGGTGCTCCCCTACCCCGAGGACGCCTACCAGTTCGGTCAGCAGATCCGTTCGCTCACCGACGGCGCGGGAGTGGCGGCAGTGTACGACGGTGTCGGCGCAACGACTTTCGACGCCAGCCTGGCCAGCCTGGCCGTCCGGGGCACCTTGGCATTGTTCGGAGCGGCCAGCGGTCCCGTTCCGCCGTTCGACCCGCAGCGCCTCAACTACGCCGGGTCGGTATACCTCACCCGGCCATCGCTGGCCCACTTCATCCGCACCGCTGAGGAATTCGCTTGGCGGGCAGAAGAACTTTTCGACGTGATCAGCAGCGACGCCGTCACCATCGAAGTCAGCGGCCACTACCCGCTGGCCGAAGCGCGCAGGGCGCACGAAGACCTGCAGGGCCGCAAGACGGTGGGCTCAATCGTGTTGTTGCCCTAGCTCTTTCCAGGTCCCCGGGATCAGCGGCGTCTTCGGGGCGCCGCCGAACTCGTCGTCGGCCAACACGGTCAGCCCCGCGGCCGTCTGCACGTTGTCGTCCGACACCGTGCCGGCGAAGCCGAATGTCCCGCCACCCGCGTCGGACGCCACCGTCTCAGGCGGGTCGTCGGGACTGGCTTCGTTCGGGTCCAGATCAGCGAAGGCGTCGGCAAAACCGCGCATGGGCGTATCCTCCTTGCGCTGCTTGCGTTTCCGCCGCCGGGCAGCCGTCGCCGAAGCCACCGCGGCGCTGTCCAAGGCCGGTGACTTGGCCCGCGCGCTGGCACTGACGCCGGTCTTGGTCCCAGAGTCGAACCCGATGGCGGGACCACCGCCGATGGCATACGGAAAGAACGGCGGACCGGCGGGAGCCGCAGGCGCCGAGGGCGACGGGGGGCCGCTGACGCTGCTGACCGTAGACACGGTGGGCGCAGGAGCAACAGACGCGACGGACCCAGCGATCGCCGGGGCCGCAATGGCCGGCGCCGCCGTGGCCCCGACCGCGACGGGAGCAATCGGTGCGACGGCAGCCTCGACAACCTCCGGGACCGCGCCGAGGAACGCTAACGCCGCCACGGCGGAAACGGCCGCGACGCTAGGCAGGGTCGACAGCGACGACCACGCCGGTGACGAGCCCAGCAGCGCGGCGAGCACGGGATGGGCAACGAGGTAGGTGATCATCTGAGCCGGTGTGATGCCGGCGAGAGACTGCAACGCCGCGATCGGGTTCGTCATCAACAGCTGGAGCCACTCCCGAAGGCCCTGGAATTCCTCCCCGAACAAGAAGAGCCGACTGACCCAGTAGCCAGGTTGACCCGGGGTCGTATACGCGGAGTACGGAATCCCGTTGAGTGTGCCGGCCTCGGGATCCCAGATGGTCCCGGTCACTCGCAGAAGTTGCTGGAAGATGTATTGCGGAATCAGCAGAATCTGCTCCAGCGGATTCGAGGACGCCGCCTCAGCCTTGACGATCTGTGGCGCCGGGGTGGTCGGCGGTGTCGACACCACCGCTGTGGTCGCGGCTGCTTGATAGGCCCCCATGGTGGTAGCGGCCTGAACCCACATGCGGACGTAATCGGCCTCATTCAGGGCGATAGGAATCGTGTTGATACCGAAGAAATTCGTTGCCACCAACACCCCATGCGTGACGTGATTGGCGGCCAATTCGGCCAACGTCGGCATGGCGGCCAGTGCGGCAGTGTAGGCGGCGGCTGCCGCCTCGTGGTGCACCGCCGCGGCGGCGCTGACGGTGCTCGACACCGTCAGCCACTCCAGGTACGGCGCGTGGGATGCCACATACGCTTCAGCGCTGGGACCATCCCATGCCCCGCCTTGAACCGAGGCGAGCACGGCGAGTAATTCGTCTGCCACAGAGGCGTATTCGGCGCTCAGTGAGCTCCAGGCACTGGCCGCGGACAGCAACGAGCCCGGGCCGGGGCCACTACTCAGTAACGCCGAATGCACCTCTGGAGGCGAAGCCATCCAGATCGGTGCGGTCATGGTTCAGCCGTCGGCACCCAACCGTGTGGTCAGCGCGGCGGAAGCACCACGACCGGAGGTAAACGAGCCTTCAGGGACAATGTGCAACATCATGCCGGGCACCTCCATATTTGGTCTTTGCGGGACAAGCTCGAATTCGTGAGCGGACAAGTCGAAATGGGCTGGTATTACTCGTTTATCCGATATCGCGACGGCGGGTATCGCAAACGCATAACCTCGGCCGAGGCGCCCCGCGAGGGGACTGGTGCTACCGAACGTCGATGCGGCCCACGGCTTGAAAAGCGCTCGCGAACTGGGATTTTGATTCGCTGCCGCTCCGAGCCTCTGCCACCGGCGCGGTACGGACGTGGCTTTTAATCGTTGTGGTTCTGAACGTCAGATCAGAGTCGGCAACGCGATCGCCGAATCGACGGCAAGCGCGCAGAACACCACCGCCAGGTAGTTGTTCGACTGCAGGAACAAGCGCAACGGCTTCACCGGCTCCCCGGCACGTACTCCGGCGTACAACTGATGCGCCATGGCCAGGAACCAGACCCCGGCCACCACGGCGACCGCCGCGTACAGCCAACCGGCGGCCGGCGTCAACGCCAACGTCGCCAGCACGGTCAGCCAGGTGTAGATCAAGATCTGCTTGGTGACCTGACGCTCGGTCGCCACGGCCGGCAGCATCGGCACGCCGGCAATTTTGTAGTCCTCCTTGTACCGCATCGCCAATGCCCAGGTATGCGGCGGAGTCCAAAAGAAGATGATCGCGAACATCGCCAGGGCCGGCCAGGTGATCGTCCCGGTGCTGGCGGACCAGCCGATCATCACCGGCATACAGCCGGCGGCCCCGCCCCAGACCACGTTTTGCGACGTGCGGCGTTTGAGCCACAGCGTGTACACGAAGACATAGAAGGCCACGGTCGCCAGGGCCAGAATCCCGGACAGCAGGTTGGTCGTCCACCACAACCAGAAGAAGGCTCCCGCGGTCAGCACCAGTCCCTGGATGAGGGCATTCCTGGGCGGCACCGCGGCCCGCGCCAGCGGCCGGCGCGCGGTCCGCTTCATCACCTTGTCGATATCGGCGTCGGCCACACAGTTGAGCGTGTTGGCGCCACCGGCGGCCATCATGCCGCCGACCAGCGTGTTGAGGATCAGCAACGGGTTCACGCTGCCGCGGTGGGCCAGCAGCATCGCCGGTATCGCGGTGACCAGCAGCAGCTCGATGACCCGTGGCTTGGTCAATGCCAGGTATGCCAGCACCGTGCCGGAAATGCGGCGGGTGACACCGCCTTCTATTCGGCTAGGCGCGACGCGCCCGCGAACGCTCACGCATAAACTCCTCGGATCGCAGCCGCGCGCAGCTTCTACTACGCACGATGGTAGACCGCATCAGCACGACTGCGGCAGCCTAGGGTGCACTTGCCACCGAATGCAAAGGTCGGATGGCCGGCAGGTTACGTTTCACGCCCTCTGAGTGGGTACCCCCGAACTGGGCCTGCTGCTGTCCGCCATCCCCCACTAGGGTGGGCTTTGATCAGTTTAATTCGCTCAGGATTGAGGGCTGAATTTGTGACCACACTCGAAGAGATCTCCGCGTTAACCCGACCGCGCCACCCCGACGATTGGACCGAGATCGATTCGGCTGCGGTCGACACGATCCGAATCCTCGCCGCCGACGCCGTCCAAAAGGTGGGCAATGGTCACCCCGGCACGGCGATGAGCCTGGCCCCGCTGGCCTACACGCTCTTCCAGCGCACCCTGCGGCACGATCCCAGCGATACCCATTGGCTCGGCCGCGACCGCTTCGTGCTCTCGGCGGGGCACAGCAGCCTGACGCTCTATCTGCAGCTCTACCTCGGCGGGTTCGGCCTCGAACTGGAGGACATCAAGGCGCTGCGGACCTGGAAGTCCAAGACCCCGGGCCACCCGGAGTTCCGGCACACCCGGGGTGTGGAGATCACCACCGGGCCGTTGGGTCAGGGGTTGGCCTCGGCGGTCGGGATGGCGATGGCGGCCCGCTACGAGCGTGGCCTGTTCGATCCGGACGCCGAGCCCGGCACCAGCCCGTTCGACCACTACATCTACGTGATCGCCTCCGACGGTGACATCGAAGAGGGCGTGACATCCGAAGCGTCGTCGCTGGCCGGCGTGCAGCAACTGGGCAACCTGATCGTGTTCTACGACAGCAACCAGATCTCGATCGAGGACGACACCAAGATCGCCCTGTGCGAGAACACCGCTGCGCGCTACCGGGCCTACGGCTGGCACGTGCAGGAGGTGGAGGGCGGCGAGAACGTCGTCGGCATCGAAGAGGCGATCGCAAATGCAAAGGCCGAAACCGGCCGCCCGTCATTCATCGTGCTGCGCACCATCATCGGCTACCCGGCGCCCAACCTGATGAACACCGGTAAGGCGCACGGCGCCGCGCTCGGCGACGAAGAGGTGGCCGAGGTGAAGAAGATCCTCGGCTTCGACCCCGACAAAACCTTCGAGGTGCGTGACGAGGTCATCGCTCACACCCGCAAGTTGGTGGACCGCGGCAAGGAAGCCCACGAGAAATGGCAGCAGGAGTTCGACGCCTGGGCCGAGCGGGAGCCCGAACGTAAGGCGCTGCTGGACCGGTTGACGGCCAATGAGTTGCCCGAGGGCTGGGATGCCGACCTGCCCAAGTGGGAACCCGGCTCCGACGCGGTGGCCACCCGCAAGGCATCCCAGGACGTGCTGAACGCGGTGGGACCGAAGTTGCCGGAGTTGTGGGGCGGTTCGGCCGACTTGGCGGGCAGCAATAACACCACCATCAAAGGCGCGAAGTCATTTGGTCCGCCGTCGATCTCGACCAAGGACTACACCGCGGACTGGTACGGCCGCACCCTGCACTTCGGGGTGCGGGAGCACGCCATGGGCGCCATCCTGTCCGGGATCGTCCTGCACGGCCCCACCCGGGCGTATGGTGGCACGTTCTTGCAGTTCTCGGACTACATGCGTCCCGCCGTGCGGTTGGCGTCGCTGATGGATATCGACACCATCTACGTCTGGACGCACGATTCGATCGGGTTGGGCGAAGACGGCCCGACGCACCAACCGATCGAGCACCTTTCAGCGCTGCGCGCCATCCCCAACCTGTCGGTGGTGCGCCCGGCCGACGCCAACGAAACGGCGTACGCGTGGCACACGATTCTGGCTCGCGGCAACGGAAGCGGCCCGGCCGGGTTGATGCTGACCCGCCAGAACGTGCCCGTGCTGGAGGGCACCAGCCCGGAAGGTGTCGCGCGCGGTGGCTACATCTTGGGCCAGGAGGAAGACGACGAGGAACCGGACGTCGTGTTGATCGCCACCGGCTCCGAGGTGCAGCTCGCGGTCGAGGCGCAGAAGTTGTTGGCGGACAAGGACATCGTCGCGCGGGTCGTTTCCATGCCGTGCGTCGAGTGGTTCGAGTCCCAGCCCGTCGAGTACCGCGACAGTGTGCTGCCGCCGTCGGTATCGGCGCGCGTCGCGGTCGAGGCCGGCGTCGCGCAATCGTGGCACAAGCTCGTCGGTGACACCGGAAAGATCGTCTCGATTGAGCACTACGGCGAATCCGCCGATTACAAGACATTGTTCCGCGAGTACGGCTTCACGGCTGAAGCCGTCGCTGCCGCCGCGGAAGAAGTCGTCGATAATTGAGAAAAGGTGATTCAAGATGACGCAGAATTCCAACCTCGCCGCGTTGAGCGCGGCCGGGGTGTCCGTATGGCTCGATGACTTGTCACGCGACCGGATCAATTCCGGCAACCTGCAGGAACTGATCGACACCAAGAGCGTCGTGGGAGTGACCACGAACCCGTCCATCTTCCAAAAGGCGTTGGCGGACAGTGACACTTACGACGCGCAGGTCGCCGAACTGGCCGAACGCGGCGCCGACGTCGATGCCACCATCCGTACCGTCACCACCGACGACGTCCGCAACGCGTGCGACGTGCTGCGTCCGCAGTGGGAAGCGTCTGACGGAGTCGACGGCCGCGTGTCGATCGAGGTTGACCCGCGCTTGGCGCACGACACCGAAAAGACCGTGCAGCAAGCCGTCGAGCTGTGGAAGATCGTCGACCGGCCGAACCTGCTGATCAAGATACCGGCCACCGAGGCCGGCATCCCGGCCATTGCCGCGACTCTGGCAGAAGGCATTTCGGTCAACGTCACGCTGATCTTCTCCGTCGAGCGTTACCGCGCGGTGATGGGCGCCTACCTCGAGGGACTGGAGCGGGCCAAGGAAGCCGGCCACGACCTGTCCAAGATCCATTCTGTGGCCTCGTTTTTCGTGTCCCGGGTGGACACCGAGATCGACAAGCGGCTGGAGAAGATCGGCACCGAGGAAGCACGCAAGCTGCTCGGCCAGGCGGCCGTCGCCAACGCACGACTGGCCTACGCCGCCTACCAAGAAGTGTTCGAGGGCGGGGAGCGCTTTGCGGCGCTCAAGGCTCACGGCGCACGGGTGCAGCGGCTCCTATGGGCGTCGACCGGTGTGAAGAACCCCGATTACTCCGACACCCTCTATGTCACCGAGCTGGTCGCTCCCGGAACGGTAAACACCATGCCGGAGAAGACACTTGACGCCGTCGCCGACCACGGCGAAGTCAAGGGCGACACGGTGTCCGGCACCGCTTCGGATGCCCAGCAGGTTTTCGACAAGCTCCAGGCCATCGGGATCGACCTGGACGATGTCTTCATCGTGCTGGAGAACGAGGGTGTAGAGAAGTTCGAGCAGTCCTGGAACGAACTGCTCAAGGAGACTCAGGCGCAGCTCGACTCCGCCGACAAATGAGCCCATCGGCACCAACGCAGTGGCAGAACCCACTGCGAGACAAGCGCGACAAGCGGCTGCCCAGAATCGCGGGGCCCTGCGGGATGGTGATCTTCGGCGTCACTGGCGACCTGGCTCGCAAGAAGGTGATGCCGGCGATCTACGACCTGGCCAACCGCGGCTTGCTACCGCCCACGTTTTCCCTGGTGGGTTTCGCGCGCCGAGACTGGACCACCCAGGACTTCGGCCAGGTGGTGCACGATGCCGTCAAACAGCACTGCCGGACGCCGTTTCGGCAGGAGAACTGGGACCGGCTCGCCGAGGGATTTCGTTTCGTACCAGGCGCTTTCGATGACGACGAAGCCTTCGCCCGGCTCGCCGAGACGCTGGAGAAGTTGGACGCCGAACGCGGCACGGGCGGCAATCACGCCTTCTACCTGGCGATCCCACCGAAGTCTTTCCCGATCGTGTGCGAGCAGCTGTCCAAATCCGGCCTGGCCCGCCCGCAGGGCGACAGGTGGAGCCGAGTGGTCATCGAAAAGCCCTTCGGCCACGACCTGGCGAGCGCACAGGACCTGAACAAGACCGTCAACTCGGTCTTCCCGGAAGAGTCGGTGTTTCGAATCGACCACTATCTGGGCAAAGAGACCGTGCAGAACATCCTGGCGCTGCGATTCGCCAACCAGCTGTTCGACCCGATCTGGAACGCGCACTACGTCGACCACGTGCAGATCACCATGGCCGAGGACATCGGGCTGGGCGGACGGGCCGGCTACTACGACGGCATCGGCGCGGCCCGCGACGTCATTCAGAACCACCTGATGCAGCTGTTGGCGCTGACCGCAATGGAAGAGCCGGTCAGCTTCACCCCAAAGGCGTTGCAGACCGAGAAGATCAAGGTGCTTTCGGCGACGCGACTCGCGGAGCCACTCGACGAGACCACCAGCCGGGGCCAGTACGCGGCCGGCTGGCAGGGCGGCGAGAAGGTGGTCGGCCTGCTCGACGAGGAGGGGTTCTCCAAAGACTCCATCACCGAGACCTTTGCCGCCATCACACTCGAGGTGGACACCCGGCGCTGGGCGGGTGTGCCGTTCTACCTGCGGACCGGAAAGCGGCTGGGGCGCAGGGTGACCGAGATCGCGTTGGTGTTCAAGCGCGCACCGCATCTGCCGTTCGACGCCACCATGACCGACGAGCTCGGCGCCAACGCCATGGTCATCCGGGTGCAGCCCGATGAGGGCATCACGCTGCGGTTCGGGTCCAAAGTGCCCGACACCGCGATGGAAGTCCGCGACGTCAACATGGACTTCTCCTACGGCTCGGCCTTCGCGGAGGAATCACCGGAAGCCTACGAGCGACTGATCCTGGACGTGCTGCTCGGTGAACCGTCCTTGTTTCCGGTCAACGAAGAGGTCGAATTGGCTTGGCAGATACTGGATCCGGTGCTCGAGAATTGGGCGGGCCACGGCAAACCCGAGCCGTACGAGGCTGGTACCTGGGGTCCGGATTCAGCGTTTGAGATGCTGCGCCGGACCGGCCGGGAATGGCGGCGGCCATGATCGTCACTTTGCCGCTAACGACCACCACCGCGGTCAACAAGAAGCTTGACGGGCTGCGCGAAGAGGCCGGCATCGTCACGATGGGCCGGGTCCTCACGCTCATCATCGCGCCGGACAGTGACAGCGTGCTGGAAGAGTCCATTCAGGCCGCCAATGACGCCAGCCACGAGCATCCCGCCCGGGTCATCGTCGCCATGCGCGGTGACCCGTACGCGGACAAACCAGGACTGGACGCCGAGATCCGGGTGGGTCGCGACGCCGGCGCTGGCGAGGTGGTGATCCTGCGGCTTTCGGGGGCGCTGTCGGGTCACGCCAACAGCGTCGTGGTCCCGTTCCTACTACCCGACATCCCGGTGGTGGCGTGGTGGCCCGACATCGCGCCAGCTGTACCGGCGCAGGATCCGTTGGGTAAGTTGGCGATTCGCCGTATCACCGATGCCACCAACGCCGTCGACCCGTTGTCGGCGATCAAGAGCCGGCTGGCCGGCTACAACTCTGGCGACACCGACCTGGCCTGGAGCCGTATCACGTACTGGCGGGCGCTGCTCACCTCGGCCGTCGATCTGCCGCCGCACGAACCGATCGAGTCGGCTCTGATCTCTGGGCTGAAAACCGAACCGGCGCTTGACATCCTAGCTGGTTGGCTGGCGAGCCGCATCGACGGTCCGGTGCGCCGTGAGGTCGGTGAACTGAAAGTCGAGCTGGTGCGCAAGAGCGAAACCATCACGTTGAGCCGACCCCAGGAGGGAACGACCGCCACCTTGAGCCGCACAGCGAAGCCAGATGCCCTGGTTCCGTTGCCGCGCAGGGTAACCGGGGAATGTCTGGCCGAGGACCTACGCCGCTTGGATGCCGACGAGATCTACCACGACGCCTTGGAGGGCATTAACAAAGTGCAGTACGTGTGAGTACCAAGATTCAGATTTTTCCGGACAGTGAGACCCTGGTCGAGGCAGCGGGCAACCGCTTGATCGACTCCATCCTCACCGCGGTCGCGTCCAGGGGGCGCGCGCTGATCGTCTTGACCGGCGGGGGCAATGGCATTGCGCTGCTGCGCTACCTGACCAGCCCCAAAGCCACCTCCAACGGGCGGCACATCGACTGGTCCAAGGTGCACCTCTTCTGGGGTGACGACCGGTACGTTCCGGAAGACGACGACGAGCGCAACGAGAAGCAGGCGCGCGAGGCGTTGCTCGACCACGTCGACATCCCGTCGAGTCAGGTGCACCCGATGGCGGCCAGCGATGGTGAGTACGGCGGGGACCTGGAAGCCGCGGCGCTGGCATACGAGCAGGTGTTGGCCGCCAACGCCGAAAACGGAAACCCCGCACCGGATTTTGATGTCCACCTGCTGGGGATGGGGCCCGAGGGCCACATCAACTCGCTGTTCCCGGACACCGACGCGGTGCGCGAGACCACCCGCATGGTGGTGGCCGTCAACGACTCCCCCAAGCCACCACCCGAACGAATCACCCTGACGCTGCCCGCGATTCAACGTTCCCGCGAGGTATGGCTGATGGTGTCCGGTGCGAGCAAGGCGGAGGCGGTGGCCGCCGCGATCGGCGGCGGGGACCCGGTGTCCCTGCCGGCCGCGGGAGCCACCGGCCGCGACACCACGCTCTGGCTATTGGACGAAGGCGCCGCGTCGCGGCTTCCTGACCGCGCGTAGCTCCTGGCCGGCTTCAGCCGCTGTTGCGCAGCGCGCTGGCCAGTCCGTTCATGGTGAGCAAAATGCCTCGCTGCACCAAGTCGTTGTCCTCACCGGAGCGGTAGCGGCGCAACAACTCGACCTGCAGGTGATTCAGCGGCTCCAGATACGGGAAGCGGTTGAACACCGACCGCGCCAGGGCCGGATTGTCGGCCAGTAGGTCGTCTTGGCCCGTGATCCGTTTGTACATCGCGATCGTTCGCCGATGCTCATCGACGATCTTGTCAAAGACCCGGTGCCGCAACGCTTCATCTTCGACCAGTTCGGAGTATCGCGCCGCCAGACCGAGGTCGCTCTTGGCCAGGACCTGGGCCATGTTGGATAGCACGCTGCGGAAAAACGGCCAACGCTCGTACAGGTCATGCAGAGTTGCCAGCCGCTCGTCTTCACTTTCCGGCCCGGCCTGGACCCACTGTTCGAACGCCGAACCGGTGCCGTACCAACCGGGCAGCATTACGCGCGACTGGCTCCACGCCAACACCCACGGGATCGCCCGCAGGTCGGCGATGGACTCGGTTGGCTTGCGAGAACTAGGCCGGCTGCCGATGTTCAGTGACCCGATCTCACTCACCGGCGTCGACGCCTTGAAGTACTCGACGAAACCGTCTGTCTCATGGACCAATTCGGCATAGGCACGCTGCGCCAAGGCGGCCACTTCCTCGAGCACCGCATAGGCCGGCTCCGCCGTGTCGCCCAGACCTTCCACGTCCAGCAGCGTCGATTCCAGGGTGGCGGACAACAGACTTTCCAGGTTGCGCCGCGCCAACTGGGGTTCGGCGTACTTGGCGGCGATCACCTCACCCTGCTCGGTGAGTCGCAGCGAACCGCTCACCGCACCCGGCGGCTGCGCCAGGATGGCCTGATAGCTGGGGCCCCCGCCGCGACCGACCGTGCCACCGCGACCGTGGAAGAGCCGCAACCGAATTCCGGTCTTGCGGGCCGTCTCAACCAGCGCGAGTTCGGCACGATAGACGGCCCAGTTCGCCGCCAGATACCCGCCGTCCTTGTTGGAATCGGAGTAGCCCAGCATGACCTCTTGGAAGTCGCCGCGCGCGGCGACGATCCTGCGGTACAGCGGAAGTTCCAGCATCGCGTGCAGGATCGATGCCCCGTTGTGCAGATCGTCGATCGTCTCGAACAGCGGTGAGATGCCCACCGGGCAGTACGGCTCGTCACCGGAGGCATCCAGCAGGCCCGCCTCCTTGAGCAGGATCGCCGTCTCCAGGACGTCCGATACCGAGCGACACATGGAGATGACGTAGTTGGGTACCGCGGCGGGGCCATACGTCCGCACCGCGTAGGCGGCGGCCGAGACGATCTCCAGTTCGCTGCGCGCCAGATCGGACAACTGGCCGCGGTCACCGACGAGCGGACGGCGGGTGCTCAGCTCAGCGGCCAGCAACTCGACCCGTTCATCTTCGGGCAACGAGCCGTAGTCTTCGTGCACGCCGGCCCACGCGAGCAACTCGGCGACCACCTCCTCGTGCACGTCCGAGTTCTGCCGCAGGTCCAGGCCGCACAGGTGGAACCCGAACACATGCACCCCCTCGCGCAGCAGCGCCAGCCGGTCGTCGGCCAGCAACGAACTGCCGTGCGTGCGCAGCGACGCGTCGATGGTGTCCAGATCCGCCCGCAGCTCGGCCGGGCCTTCATAGCGCGGCAAACCCAGGTCCAGCAGGTGCTGCGGCTGCCGGTCCAGGATCTCGGCGGCGGTCGCGGAGAGCCGCGCATGGATCACCCGCACCGCGCGGCGGTAGGGCTCGTCGTCGCGGGCCTTGTCCTGACAGCCGTCGGCCAGGGCGGCCAGCTCGGGTGTGACGCTGAGCAGGCGCGACGACATCGACAGCTCTTGTTCGAGCTGGTCGAGCTCGGCCAGGTAGTGCGCCAGGGCGGTGTAGGCGGCGCCGCCGGTGGCCAGCCGCACCACGTCGGCGGTCACGTTGGGGTTGCCGTCGCGGTCCCCGCCGATCCACGAACCCGGCTGCACAAAGGGTTCGGACAGCAGGTCGGTGCCCGGCCAAAGCTCCCGCAAGGCGTCTCGGACCTCGGCGTTGATCTGCGGGACGACCTTGAAGAACGCCTGCGGGTACATCCGATGACCGACGGCGATCTCGTCGCTGATCTGTAGCCGCGACAGACGTATCAGCGCGGTCTGCCACAGCGTGAGGATCTGGCGCCGCAACTCCAATTCGATGCTGCGGCCGTCGTCGGTCTCGGTATGGCCCTCGGCGCGCAGGCGCATCAGGTCGGTGATCCGGTGCTGTGTGACGAAGACGGTGCGCCGACGGGTTTCGGTGGGATGCGCGGTGATCACCGGCGAAACCAGCGCTCCCCGAAGGGCATCGGCCACCGTCTCCGAATCCAGTTCGGCCTCTTTGAGTTTCAGGTATGTCGCGGCCAGGGTGCTGTCCGGTGGGGGTTCGCCGGCGGCGACGTGAATGCTGCGGCGGCGTTCCCGGTGGATGTCCTCGGCCACGTTGGCCAGCAGCGCGAAGTGGGTGAATGCGCGGATGACCGGCAACGCCTGGTGGATGTCGATGCCGTCGAACATGTGCGAAATCTCGGCGCGGTCGATCTCGGAGCGCCGCACCCGGAAGGACTCCACCCGGGCCCGCTCGACGAGCTCGAAAATCTCTTCGCCGTTCTGCTCGCGCACGGTGTCGCCCAGGATGGCGCCCAGCAGCCTGATATCGGCGCGCATCGGCTCCGTCGCCTCACGGCCCAGCTTGGTGCGATGAACGTCGCCGATCGGTTCCAGCGCGGTGTCAGAAACCTCAACCATGCGTCCCAGTATTAGCGACCTGCGCGCCCGGCGCCTGTCGGCGCACGTCCGTTCGGTAGGCTTCCTGTCGTGGAATTGGCTTTGCAGATCACGCTCGTGGTCACCAGCGTGCTGGTGGTGCTGTTGGTGCTGCTGCACCGAGCGAAGGGCGGCGGCCTGTCCACGCTGTTCGGCGGCGGTGTGCAGTCCAGCCTGTCCGGATCGACGGTGGTCGAGAAGAACCTGGACCGATTGACGCTGTTCATCACCGGTATTTGGCTGGTGTCGATCATCGGTGTGGCGCTGCTGATCAAGTACCAGTGACGGTGTGAGTTACCCGCACGGCGCCCCGGGCCACGGCTTCCCGGGGCATGGTTTCCCGGGGCAGGGTTTCCCGGGGCAGGGTTGCCCGGGGCAGGGTTTCCCGGGGCAGGGTTTCCCGGGTCAGGGTCCCGGTCAAGGAATTGCCGTCACCACGCACTTCTTCCCACTGGCGTTCATGTTGGCGCTGTTCAAGCCGCTGATTGCGATCAACGGGTATCAGGTGCCGGTGGTTGGCTGGGGGCGCACCGTGATCCCGATGCCACCGGGCCGGCACCGCGTGCATGTCCACATCCCGTACTGGTTGATCTCTCAGCTCGGACCGGCCGACACGCTGGTCGACGTATATCCGGGCCGCTTCGTGGAGCTGGAATACAAGGCGCCGGTCTGGGGGTTCAGCGCGGGTTCGCTGGGTCCCCCACCGCAGAGCTTCAACGGTGTTGGCGTCACCATCGCTGTGATAGCCGCCACCACGGCGTTCGCCCTGTTGTTGCCGTTGTTGATGTTGCTGATCGCCATCTGACGCCGAGCCGATTTGTTCGGCACCAGCCGTTAACGCGGCACCGGGCATAATGCTCGCCTTATCAGCGTTACTGGTGGCGTTGCTCAACCTGATGCCGCTGGTGGCCCGGCCCCGCGGTGCCACACCAAAGGGGAGGCTCATGACCGCAACCAGAGTATTTGTCGAGGGGTTTGCCGACTTCTGGAAGGCGCCGGTTCCGGAGCGACTGCAAGACCTCCTTCATGACGACGTGGTGCTGAGACAACCTCTCTCACCGACACGGCGCGGGTTGCCCGCGGCTCAACGGGAGTTCGCCAGGCTGCTGAGCCTGTTGCCCGACCTGCACGCGGAAGTCGACCGGTCGAGCCAAACCGGCGACGTGCTGTTCATCGAGTTCCGGCTGATCGCTCGGATCGGGAACGAGACAGTCGAGTGGCCGGCCACCGACCGCTTCATGATGCGCGGCGACAAAGCCGCGGAACGCGTGAGCTACTTCGATTCCCTGCCGCTGGTGATCAAGCTGCTCAAACATCCGTCGATCTGGCTCGGCTTGTTACGGCAACGGGCCACCTGACTTGACCATGTAGCAGGCACCAAGGGATCCCGATGAGCCACCACCCGCCCATACCCCAAGGGTGGGCATCATGGCCAGCCACTACCGCAACCGACCCCGCAGCAAACCCCACCGCCAGTCGGGCACATTGCCGTCACCACCAGCCATCCGCAAATTGTGCAGATCGGCTACAAAAGCCTCAACACGCCGCAGGTCTTCTTGAACGGCTATCAGGTGTCGCAGGGGTGGGGTCGCCGACGGTGAGCCGCCGCCGGATGCCGGTAAACCGCTAGGGCAAGGGCCCGCCGGCTGCGATGGCCGCCAACGTCGCGAACTGCTCCCCGTCCAGCGACGCGCCTCCGACCAGGCCACCGTCGATGTCCTCCTGAGCAACAAGGTCTCCGACGTTCTTCGCGTTCACCGAGCCGCCGTAGAGCACCCGCACGGAGTCGGCGATCTGCGGTGAGGCTATCGAGGCCAGCTCCTTGCGAATGGCCGCACACACTTCCTGCGCGTCGGCGGAGCTGGCCACCCGTCCGGTGCCGATCGCCCAAACCGGCTCATAAGCGATGACGACCTTGCTGATCTGCTCGGCCGACAGCCCGGCCAGCGAGCCACGCAGCTGTTCGATGTTGTGGCTGACGTGATTTCCCGCCTCGCGGACGTCGAGGTGCTCGCCGATGCAGACGATCGGCGTCAGCTCGTGCTTGAGCGCGGCCGCGGCCTTGGCGGCCACCAGCGCGTCGTCCTCGTTGTGGTAGGTACGCCGCTCGGAGTGCCCGACTACCACGAAAGTACAACCCAGCTTGGCCAGGAACGCGCCGCTGATCTCCCCGGTGTAGGCGCCGGAATCGTGCTGCGACAAATCTTGACCTCCGTAGGTCAAACGCAGCTTGTCGCCGTCCACCAGCGTCTGCACACTGCGCAGGTCGGTGAACGGCGGGAGGACCGTCACGTCAACCTTGTCGTAGTACTTGTCCGGCAACGAGAATGCGATCTTTTGCACCAGCGCGATCGCCTCGAAGTGGTTCAGATTCATCTTCCAGTTGCCGGCGATCAACGGCTTGCGGCTCACGAATCTTCTCCCGTCGGCTGCTCACGACCTAACACCTCGATACCCGGAAGTGTTTTGCCCTCAAGGTATTCCAATGACGCACCGCCACCCGTGGAGATGTGCGAGAAAGCATCCTCCGGGATTTTCAGCGCACGGACCGCGGCTGCCGAGTCACCACCGCCGACCACGCTGAACGCGCCCTTCTTGGTTGCGGCGACGATCGCTTCGGCGACCCCTCGGGTCCCAGCGGCGTAAGCCGGGAACTCGAAAACGCCCATGGGTCCGTTCCAGAACACGGTTTTGGCGTTGGACAGCAACGCAGTGAACCGCTTGACCGATCCCGGCCCGATATCCAAGCCGATCAGGTCGTCCGGAATCGCGTTGGCGGCCACGAACTGCGGGGCCGAGTCGGCGGCGAACTTTTCGGTCACCACGATGTCGCCGGGCAGCCGCAGCACGTCGGCATAGGTGTCGAGCAGGTTGCGACAGGTCTCCACCATGTCTTCTTCCAGCAGCGACTTGCCCACCGAATAGCCTTGCGCGGCGAGGAATGTGAAGCACATGCCGCCGCCGATCACAATGCTGTCGGCTTTGGTGGCCAGCGACTCGATGACACCGAGCTTGTCGGACACCTTGGATCCGCCGAGCACCACCGCGTAGGGCCGCTCGGTCGAGGTGGTCAGCTGCTCCAACACCTTGATCTCGTCGGCGACCAGCGTGCCGGCGTAATGCGGCAGCAGGGTGGCGACGTCGTACACCGAGGCTTGCTTGCGGTGCACGACACCGAAACCGTCGGAAACGAAAGCGCCTCCGGGACTGACCAATTCGGCCAGCTGCTTGGCCAGTGCCAGGCGCTCGTCATCGTTCTTGCTGGTCTCCCGCTTGTCGAAGCGGATGTTCTCCAGCAGCAGGATGTCGCCTTCGGTGAGCCCCTCGGCGCGGGCCAGCGCGTCGGTGCCGACGACGTCACCGGCCAGTTGCACGTGCCGGCCCAGTTGCTCACCCAGTGCCGCGGCGACGGGCGCCAGCGACAGCTTGGGGTCGGGCCCGTCCTTGGGACGGCCGAGGTGCGCGGTGACCACCAACCTGGCGCCGCCATCGAGCAATGCCTTCAATGTCGGCACCGAGGCCGTGATCCGGCCCGGGTCGGTAATCGTGCCGTCCTCGTCGAGTGGCACATTCAGGTCGGAGCGCACCAGCACCGCCCGACCCGAAACACCCTCGTCGAGAAGCTCTTTGAGAGTTGGGACGGCCACGGCTACAAGGACTTGCCGACCAGCGCGACCAGATCAATGAGGCGGTTGGAGTAACCCCACTCGTTGTCGTACCACGACACCACCTTGGCCTGGTCGTCGATCACCTTGGTCAGGCCCGCGTCGAAGAGCGAGCTGTGCGGGTCGGTGACGATGTCGCTGGAGACAATCGGCACGTCGTAGTACTTGAGGATGCCCTTGAGCTTGCCCTCTGCGGCGGACTTGAACGCCGCGTTGATCTCCTCGACGCTGGCCGACTTGGCCAGCTGCACGGTGAGGTCGGTGGCCGAGCCGGTTGGGATCGGCACCCGCAGCGCGTACCCGTCGAGCTTGCCCTTCAGCTCGGGCAGCACGAGGCCGATGGCCTTGGCCGCACCCGTGGAGGTCGGCACGATGTTCAGCGCGGCCGCGCGGGCGCGGCGCAGGTCCTTGTGCGGACCGTCCTGCAGGTTCTGGTCCTGGGTGTAGGCGTGGATGGTGGTCATCAGGCCCTTGACGATGCCGAACTCGTCGTGCAGCACCTTGGCCAGCGGGCCCAGGCAGTTCGTGGTGCACGAGGCGTTGGAAATGATGTTCTGGCTGCCGTCGTACTTGTCGTCGTTGACCCCGAGAACGATGGTGATGTCCTCGTCGGTGGCGGGGGCGGAGATGATGACCTTCTTGGCGCCGGCCTCGAGGTGCCCCTTGGCCTTGGCGGCGTTGGTGAACAGCCCGGTGGATTCCACCACGACGTCAACCCCGAGGTCACCCCACGGCAAGGCGGCTGGGCCCTCCTTGACCGCGAGGCCCTTGATCTTGTTGCTTCCGACGACGATCGTGTCCTCGCCTTCCAGGCTCACGTCTTGCGGGAGCCGGCCCAGGATCGAGTCGAATTTGAGCAGGTGCGCCAATGTCTTGTTGTCGGTGATGTCGTTGACGGCAATCACCTCAATGTCGGCGGCACCTTGCTCCTTCTGGGCCAGGAGGGCCCGGTAGAAGTTGCGTCCGATTCGACCGAAGCCGTTGATGCCTACCCGGACCGTCACTTGTCTCTCCTTGTGTTCATTTGTCTGCTGAGTGACTACTCGTGGTCAGCCTAGATCAGCCGGCTCAAGCGTGCGCTGACAGCTAGGACCACCGCCGCCGAGGGGCGGCCGTCCCAGTGACGGTGGCCACTCCAGCCGGTCCACCGACTCCCCCTGCCGAGGCACTCGCAGGCGGCTACAGGCCGGCGTGGCGATTGGTGAGCGGCTGGTGTTCAGCGCCGCTTGCGCAACCAGCGCAACGCCGATTCCGCAGCGTGATAGCCGCATAAGCCGTGAATGCCGGCTCCCGGCGGGGCCGCCTGCGAGCACAGGTAGACGCCCGGCACTCCGACCGCGTAGGGGTCCAGGGCTATCCGTGGACGCAAGATGACCTGCAATCGGTCGTTGGCGCCGCCGATGATGTCGCCACCGATGTAGTTGGGGTTGTAGTCCTGCAATTCGGCGGTGGATTTGCTCACAGTCGCGACGACGCGGTCGCGGAACCCGGGAGCGAACCGCTCGATCTGCTCGACGACGGCGTTGGTGGCGTCACCCGGGTAGCCGAACGGCACGTGGGCATAGGCCCAGATCGGGTTGATGTTGCCCGACGAACGCGACGGATCGGCGAGGTACTGCTGGCCTACGAGGACGAACGGCCGTTGGGCCATCGTGCCTTGCGCGCGCTGCCGTTCCGTGTCGGCGACCTCGGCGAACGTGCCACCCAAGTGAACGGTTCCCGCGCGGGCACACTCGGGGTTTCGCCACGGAATATCGCCCTCGATGGCGAAGTCGACCTTAAACGCCGACGATCCTTCGCGGTAACGGCGATAGGAGCGCTTGATTCGGCTGGGCATTGCGTCGCCGTAGATCGTCAACACCTGGGCCGGGCTGAGGTCGAGCATGACAATGTCGGCGTCGGGAATGTCGCGACGGCTGGCGACGGTGACGCCGGTGGCTACCTGACCGCCGTGCGCCGCCAGCGCGGCGCCCATCGCCCGCGTGATCGATCCGGACCCTCCCTCGGCGACGGGCCAACCGTAGCGATGGCCGCTGGCCAGGATCATCAACCCGAGGGACGCGGTCAGCGGACGGTCGAGACGAGAGTAGAGATGGGCGGCCGCACCACCGAACAGCGCACGTGCTTGCTCGGTCCGAAACCAGCGCGCCATGACAGTGGCCGGCAACACGGCGCGCGGCCCGAAAGCGGCCAGCCGCAGCGGATGTTGCGGGATGTTGATGATCGGGCGAAGCAGATCGCCGGCCAGTTCGTCGAAGCCGCGGGCGAGGTCACCGACGGCCAGTCGCCACCGCTTGCCGTCGGACCCCAGCCCTGCCGCGGTGTCGTCGATCGAGTGGTACAGCACGCCGACGGTGCCGTCATCGAGCGGATGCGCGCAGTCGATCTCCGGCCACTTCCACGCCAGCCCGTAACTCTGCAGGTCGATTTCCTGCCAGAACGGCGAACCGACACCGAGCGGATGAAAGGCCGAGCAGTCGTCGTGGATGAGCCCCGGCAGGGTCAGCTCACTCGAGCGCGCTCCCCCACCGATCGTGTCGCGTGCCTCCAGGACCTGTACGTCGAGTCCCTGGCGGGCAAGGTGGATCGCCGCGGCCAAGCCGTTGGGCCCGGCGCCGACGACGACGGCCTTGTTACCGGTCCGGGTCACGACTTTCCGTGGACCACGGGTTGAGTGGTGATGTGGACGGGGAACTCGTCGCCGGGTTCTGGCCAAGGCTGGCGGGTCAGCATGTCCTTGACCTCGACGTAGCCGGATTCGATCAAGCCGGTCTTGGCGTCGAGGATGCGGTACCACTGCTTCTGGATGTGAATCGGCTGACCCTCTAGGACGATGACGCGGAGTTCACCCTCGTCGAAGTTGCACCGTCGTTGCACCGCCTCCAGCAACTGCTCGTTGTGCAGGTGGCCCTCGCCGAAGTTCCAACCGACCAGCGGGCCCGCAACGATTTCGCCCTCACGCACCTTGTACTCGGCTTCGTTGTCGATCGCACGGGGCAGCAGGCCATTGAGTGCGCGGCCATGCGTGTGCATCGCCCGGAACGCCGCGGTCTTGTCCGCCATGATCTCGGCCGTCTCTTCGTCGTAGAGCTTGGCCAGCTGGTTGACCACAAGCGGTGAGCTCTTCACCACGTTCGCCTCGATCTTGTCCTCCACGCCCTCTTTGAAGCACCAGACGCTGGTGGCCCAGTTGCCGGCGTAGTAGCGCATGGCCGGCAGGAACGAAACCTTCTCGGGATACATGTTTCCCACGATCACGACGACAACCGCGGCGAGTATCAGGGCCAGCAACAGCGGCGACCGCAGGTCGATCGCACGCAACTCGCCATAATGCCCGAACAGATAGAACAGCGAGAAGATGAAAAAGACGTTCCACTCCAACGGCACCCCCATCGGGAGGTTGGACAGGATGTTGAGGTGGAAGATCACCATGAACCCGATGAGGAACCACCGCCACGGCTGATCGCCCGCGACGAACACCAGCAGCGTGGGGACTATGAACTCCGCGGTGGTGCCACCGACGTGGGCCATCGCCTTCGGTATCCAGGTGGGCCGCAGATCGTTGACGTGGTCGCGGTAGATCCGGTGCTTGATCGGGTTGAAGATCCTGCCGCGCAATAGCGCGTTGTTGCTCGTCATTACCGACACGACGTAGGGGAAATGGTGGTTGAGCTTTGAGGTTGCCGCGCCCCACCACAGGCAGAGCATGATGATCTTGTACGCCGCGATCTGGTCGGTGAACGGGAAGAAGAACACGAACAGCTTCAACCAGTAGTGCTCGCCGCGAGCCGCCAGGAAGATGGTCTTGTCCCGCAGACCCAGCAGCGCCAGGGCGACGATCGTCGGAATCACCAGCAGCGGGTTGATCAGGCCAACGTCACCGGCGGCGGTGACCGAGCCGCCGTGACCGGGCGAGAGCAGCGCCCACACCGCGCTGATCAACACGATGGCGTAGAGGGCGACGTCGACGATGGTGCGGGAGTCGCCTTTGGTGAATGGGACCTTGTCCCCCCACGGGGGCAGCCGAATCGTCT
Organism: Mycobacterium bourgelatii; assembly: GCF_010723575.1. Lineage (NCBI taxonomy): Bacteria > Bacillati > Actinomycetota > Actinomycetes > Mycobacteriales > Mycobacteriaceae > Mycobacterium > Mycobacterium bourgelatii. Next base: position 2,369,668 of record NZ_BLKZ01000001.1, on the reverse strand, counting down.
TGGGCCGCAACCAATAGAGCACGCCGCCGATCGGCGGCATGAACCGTCCGGTCAGCGGGCCGGAACCGCAGCCCAGACCCAGCACTTCGAACAGCAGCGTGAAGATGATGACCTTCTGGTACACGATCGGCTGCCACCACCATTCGCTGATGTGGCTGAGCCCGGGCAGGCCGGGTGTCAGCGAGATGATGGCGGCGGGGACGGCGACGTACAGAGCGATCTTCAGCAGGTAGAGCAGATACACCGCATACGGTGTCCCGAAACCGTGTTCAGCCCAGTGGCGAGTGACAACCTTCAGTCGTTCTGCCCGCGGCAGGGTGGGCCAAGTGGCGCGATCGACGTCGGGAAGCTCGGGTGACATGAATCCCATGGCGGCCTCGTTCCAGGTGCAAAACCAAATGGCGAGTCCAATGTATCGGTCACCGCGCCGATTTTGGGGATCGGGTTCGGGCGGTTTTGGTGGTGGGTGGTCCGGCTAGCACTCGGCGGGTCGAAAGCACTGCGGCCAAGCACATTTGAGAAGCCGGGCCCACCGCCCGACCGGCGGGCCCGGCTTCAGCTACTGCGTGGGGACGATCAATCCGCGCACCGTCGCCGGCGCTACCCGTCAGCGGCCCGGAAGCGCCGCTGCAACTGACCGGTCAACTCTTCGACGATCAGTCGGTCTCGTTCGTCAAGGCGGGCCAGCTGTCTAACGCCCGAGGGGCGTTCGATGAGGGCTTCGCCGTCGAACGCGACACCCGCACGTTGGTACAAGTCGACCCGGTGGTTGATGCGTCGGCAGATCTGGGCGAGCAGCTTCAGGAACTGGTCGGTTTGGCGTTGCTCGACGGTGGCGTTGGGCGGATTCATCGTGCCTCTCTCGACTCGGATTTGGTTTACTGGCGGCTCGCCGGGTCCGCCCCCACCCAGACGGACCCGGCGACGCTGGTGCGAGGCCCATTACAGGCGTTGCCGTACGCGTGACCCCTCGTGACACCCGGCCGGATCTCGCTCCTCACCCACCGACGCGTCGGCGGACACCTGCAGGCGATCGATCAAGTCTGCGAGGATCTCTCGATCCTGTTGCGTCATGCCCATCAATTCCCTTAGCTCGCAGGCCTGTTGGTGACGACCGGCGGCTACGGCAACCTCGATCGCGCGTTGGTAGCTGACGATCTGCAGGTTGGTGCGTTTGCAGATCTGAGCGAGCAGAAGCAGAAAGTATTCGGCCTCGCGCCGGTCAATGCCTGCGGCCGGCCGGTCCATTGCCGCCTCTCCTGATTCTTTGACGTTTGACGTGGGCAAACGCTAACGCCGCAAGGGCTGTGAGCTCTTATGCGTCGAAGCCGAAAATGCAGCTCAGTGTTGTGCTCGCAGCACAGCGGGCGCCATCCACCGGCAGATCTCCAACGCCATCTGCACGGCGAACACCGCATCGGGGTCGTCGAAATCCTGCCCGCAGGTGTCCATCGCCTGGCCTACTCGATACTGAATGGTGTTGCGGTGCAAGATCATAGCTTCGGCCGTTGCCACGTAACTGCGATTGCGAGCCAGGAACTCGCGCAAGGTTTCGCGCAGCCAACCGCACCGCTCGTCGTCGGCGCCAAGGTCGCCCAACGTGTCGGCGACAAAGCGCCGCAACTCATCCACGTCCCCCGCCATCAATGCGATCGGCGCGACGTCGCGATAGAAGAGGATGCGCTCACCGATGCGACCGCAGCCGGCGACGGCCACCGCCTTGACCCGTTCGGCCTGCTTCATCGAGGCCCGGAACCCGTGTAGCCCGGCCTCTACCCGACCGAACGCCAACCGAGCAGGGATCCCCGCCCGGGTCAACGCCGCGCGCAGGCGTGCCGCGTCGAGGGGCCGCACCGACGAAAACCACAATCGGGCTTCGCGTTCGTCCGTCGGCACCATCAACGAACTGACCACGGGCTCCAATTCGTCGGCGATCAAGGACCGCACTTGTTCGAAGAGCCGCACCACCTCGACGGTGGGCACGTCGCGTTCGACCCACACCACCGCCGCGATGTGCCTGCCATCGAACCGATAGCGCAGCCCCTTTTCGGCCCGCGCTACGTCTATCAGGGTGCCCGCGAGCACCTCGCTGATCCACTGCTGCTGCAGGCCGCTGCGCCGACTCAGCCAGCGATCGTGTTCCTCTTCATAGGCGATGATCAACTGGTCGGCCACCAGATCGATCAGGCGGTTCCCCCGATTCACCAGCTCGATGATCGTCGCCGCTTGCTGCGCGGGATCCAATACCGACGCATACTGCATCGCCACTTCGAGAAAGTGCGCCTGCCCCAGCCGATGCGCGCGAACCAAAGGCGCCAACGGGATATCACGTTGTGCGGCCGCACGCGCGTAGGCCAACGCGGCCGCCGGTGCCTCGATCAACGACGACGGCTCATTCCGCGCCAGGTAATGAATTCCCGCCAGAAAGTTCTCGGTGATGCTGGCCCGCCACAACTCGTTCATGCGGGTGTCGTAGTTCAGGCCGCGGATCTCGGACTTCATCATCTCGAACACTTCGTCGATAAATTCGTCGCGAATCTTGTCCAATTGTTCGACGATCGTCAGAATGGACGCGCTGTCGACACTTGTCATTTCTGCGTCCCTTCTCCGCTGACGCGTTAGCCCATTGATCACTGTGCACCCGTCCCAGCGACAACGGGAGACTTTTCACCAGCGACACCGCCAGAACGTTCCATGCCGTGGTCGCTACGATCTAGAGACTCGTTGGCAAAGGAGCCTCAGTGAGCGACGACGACATCGGCAAATTCGATCCCGGCACGACGCAGCGCTTGATGAGCGTCATGCGTCCCGTGCTGAAGACGTATTTCCGCGCCGAGGTACACGGCCTCGATTCCTTCCCACCCGGCGGCGCGCTCGTCGTCGCCAACCACTCCGGCGGACAGTTCCCGATGGACGTGCCGATCTTCAGCGTCGACTTCTACGACAAGTTCGGCTACGACCGGCCGGTCTACACGCTGAGCCACGACGTCCTCTTCATGGGCCCCACCGCGGACTTCTTCCGCAAGGTGGGCTACATCCGGGCAAATCGCGAGAACGCGGGCATCGCGCTGCGTTCCGGCGGCGTGGTGGTGGTCTTCCCCGGCGGCGACTACGACGCCTACCGCCCGACGTCGGCGGAGAACGTCATCGACTTCAACGGCCGCAAGGGATACGTCAGCACCGCGATCGAGGCGGGCGTGCCCATCGTGCCCGCGGTGTCCATCGGTGGCCAGGAGACCCAGCTCTATCTGACCCGCGGCACCTGGCTGGCCCGGCGTCTGGGCTTGAAGCGCTTGATCCGCAGCGACATCCTGCCGCTGTCGTTCGGGTTCCCGTTCGGGCTGACCAGTCCGATCCCGCCCAACCTGCCGTTGCCGAGCAAGATCGTGACGCAGGTGCTGGATCCGATCGATATCACCGCCGAGTTCGGTGAAAATCCCGACATCGACGAGGTGGACGAACACGTGCGGTTCGTCATGCAGCAGGCGCTCAACGAGCTCGCCGCCAAGCGACGCTTCCCGATTCTGGGCTGAGTTATGGCTTCTCGAATCGAAGAGGCGCTGGGCGTCGTCTCCACGTTGCGGCGCGCGGGAATGATCGCGCCGATGCGACCCGACCGCTACATCAAGATGGCGGCGGCCATGCGCCGCGAGGGCCTTGGATTCACCGCCGGGTTCGCCGGTGCGTCGCAGCGCTGCCCGGACAGCCCCGGCTTCATCGACGAACTGGGTTCGCTGACGTGGCGGCAGCTCGACGACCGTGGGAACGCGTTGGGCGCCGCCCTGCAGGCCCTGCCGTCCGGAGCCCCCAAAGTGGTCGGCGTCATGTGCCGAAACCACCGGGGGTTCGTCGATGCGTTGTTGGGCGCCAACAGGATCGGCGCCGACGTGCTGCTGCTCAACACCTCGTTCGCCGGCCCGGCGCTGGCCGAGGTGGTGACCCGGGAGAAGGTCGACGCCGTCATCTACGACGAAGAGTTCACGCCAACGGTGGACCGCGCCCTCGCCGACAGGCCCGACGCCGCCCGCATCGTGGCATGGTCCGACGGAAGTCACGACGTCACCGTCGAGAAACTGATCGCCAAGCACCGCGGGCAGGCCCCTCGGCGCACCGGCCACAAGGCCAAGATCATCATGCTGACGTCGGGGACCACCGGAACCCCCAAGGGCGCCAAGCATTCTGGCGGCGGTGGTGGCATCGGCGTCCTCAAGGGCATCCTGGACCGCACACCGTGGCGGGCCGAGGAGCCGATCGTCATCGTGGCGCCGATGTTCCACGCGTGGGGTTTCTCGCAGCTGGTGTTGGCCTCATCGCTGGCCTGCACGGTGATCACCCGGCGCAAGTTCGATCCGGAAGCCACGCTGGAACTCATCGACCGCCACAAGGCCACCGGCCTGGCTGTGGTGCCGGTCATGTTCGACCGCATCATGGAGTTGCCCGACGAGGTTCGCAACCGCTACAGCTGCCGCTCCTTGCGCTTCGCCGTAGCCTCCGGTTCGCGGATGCGGCCCGATGTCGTGATCTCGTTCATGGACCAGTTCGGCGACGTCATCTACAACAACTACAACGCCACCGAGGCCGGCATGATCGCCACCGCGACACCGGCGGACCTGCGCGCGGCACCCGACACCGCTGGCAAACCCGCCGAGGGAACCGAAATCCGCATCCTCGATTCGGAATTCAACGAGCTGCCCGTCAGTGAGGTGGGCACCATCTACGTCCGCAACAAGACACAATTCGACGGCTACACCTCCGGCGCGACCAAGGACTTTCACGCCGGATTCATGTCCTCGGGCGATGTCGGCTACCTGGACGAGAACGGGCGACTGTTCGTCGTCGGCCGGGACGACGAAATGATCGTCTCGGGTGGCGAGAACATCTACCCCATCGAGGTGGAGAAGACGTTGGCGACCCACCCGGAGGTCGCCGAAGCCTCGGTGATCGGAGTGGACGACGAGCAGTACGGCCAGCGGCTGGCGGCGTTCGTGGTGCTCGAGCCCGGCGCGACCGCCGATGTCGAAGCACTCAAGCAGCACGTGCGGGAAAACCTGGCCAACTACAAGGTGCCGCGCGAGATCCACATCCTCGACGAGTTGCCGCGCGGCAGTACCGGCAAGATCCTGCGTAATGAATTGAAGGCCAAAGTGGGAGGCGGTTCATGAAGGTTCGCGAACTGATCCAGCAGGTGCGCAAGCCCAGACCACTGGCCCGTGGCGCGCTGGAACTCGTCAACGCCGCCAACGGATTTCGACCGCTGACCCGTAACCCCTACGCCGGACCCACGGTGTTCTGGTTCGGTTGGCCGCCGTCGGAGGTGCCACTCATCTACGGCGCCGTCTCCGCACTGGACGCCGCGCGTCGCGGCCGGCGCGGCGACTTCGCCGGGCCCAAAGGAAAGGCGGCGCTGGCCCTGACGGCCGCGTCCTGGGCGCTCCTCGCGGTGATCGGCTACCGCGGTGTGACGACCCCGGGCCCGGTTCTGGAAGCGGGCCTCACCGATCAACTCGGACCCGACTACGAAGAAGAGTTGCAGTCGCTGCCAACGGAGCCCACCCGGCGGGGCCGGCGAAACCCGCCGCTGCGCACCACCATGTCGCGTCGCCGCTTCGTCGACAAGGAGAACATCATCTCCTACGGCCCGCACGGGCGCGCCAACCTGGCCGACGTCTGGCGCCGACGCGACTTGCCGCGGGACGCCAAGGCACCGGTGTTGCTGCAGATACCCGGCGGCGCGTGGATGCTCGGTTGGCGCCGCCCGCAGGCGTATCCGTTGATGAGCCACCTGGTTTCGCGCGGCTGGATATGCGTGTCGATCAACTACCGCGTCTCTCCGTTGCATACCTGGCCCGACCACATCGTCGATGTCAAACGCGCGCTGGCCTGGGTGAAGGAAAACATCGCGGACTACGGCGGCGATCCGAATTTCGTGGCGATCAGCGGCGGGTCCGCTGGTGGCCACCTCTGCGCGCTGGCCGCCCTGACGCCCAACGACCCCAAGTTCCAGCCGGGCTTCGAGGACGCGGACACGTCGGTGGTCGCCGCCGTCCCTGTCTACGGACGCTACGACTGGTATTCCACCCACGGCCCGGGGCGCGCAGCGTTCGTCAAGGTTCTGGAGACAGTGGTCGTCAAGAAGAAGCTACGCACACACCGGGACATCTATCTCGACGCGTCGCCGATCCGGTACGTACGCGCCGACGCCCCACCGTTCTTCGTGCTACACGGGACCGAAGACACGTTGCTTCCGGTGGAAGAAGCGCGGGAGTTCGTCGGGGAGCTGCGGGAGGTGTCGAAGGCTCCGGTGGCATACGCCGAATTGCCTCACGCCCAGCACGGATTCGATGTCTTCGGTTCACCGCGGGCGCACAAGTCCGCCGAGGCGGTGGCGAAATTCCTGTCCTGGGTATATGTGACAAACCCGCCTGGCCGGAACAACGCGTGAGGCGCTGTTAGAGCGCCTCTGCGGCCCGCTCCAGCTCCGCCAGTGCGGGTTCGATGGCCTTGGCCATCTCGTCGATGTCGTTGGCCACCTCGGGCGTCGTCACGAAGCCGAAGTCCAGGCTGTCCATGTAGGAGAAGCACGTGATGTTCAGAGCCACGTCCATCACCGGCGGACCGAGCGGAACGAGCGATTCCAATTTGGCGCCGGCCATGTAGAGCTGCATGGGGGGACCCGGCACGTTGGACACCACCAGGTTGATGGGCGCCAGGTTGTGCGACAGCCCGCTCGCCGTGTAAGCCCGGGCGGCCAGCTGCAACAGGCCGGGCGGCGTGGTTTCGGTGAGCCCCATGATCTGGTGCGCCGACAACGCCTTGGCCATCTCCTTCGCGTTCTGCGTGCTTTTATGAATCGCTCGCAGCCGTTCGGCCGGGTCTTCCACATCGGTGGCAAGAGACGCCGTCATCGAACTGATCTGATTGCCGACTTCCGACTTGTTCTCGTCGGTGCGGGTGGACACCGGAATCTGCGCGATCAGCGGCTTTTGCGGCAGTTCGTCACGCTTCAGCAGGTACTCGCGGGCGGCACCGGCGACCAGCGCCAGCACGACGTCGTTGAGCTTCACGCCGAAAGCGTCTTTGACTGCTTTGGCCCGTGCCAGCGGAACCCTGGTGCCCGTGATGCGCCGGTGCGGCGAAACCGTTGCGTTGAACCGGGTCTTCGGCGCATCGAAGTAACGCGACGGCTTGCTGCTGACGCTCAAGGCCGCGATCTGCTGCCGCACAGTCTGTTCCACCAGCCGGGCGACGCGGAACGGTGTCATGATCCCGAGGTTGATCAGCGCGCCCAGAGCACGCCGCTCCAAACCCGGGATGGTGGATCCCACGAACCCAACCGTCTCTTTTTGCGGCGGTCGCGGCTCGGGCGTGATGTCCAGAAGGATTTCGCCCAGCCCCGCGCCGGAGACGCCATCAACGATGGCGTGGTGCATTTTGGTCAAGGTCGCGACGCGACCACCTTTGACGCCCTCGATGACCCACAATTCCCACAGTGGCCGTGACCTGTCCAGCTTGTAGGACATCAGCCGCCCGACCAGCTCGTCGACCTCGCGCCGCCCACCGGGCGCGGGAACGCCGATGCGACGGACGTGGAAGTCGATGTCGAGTTCCTCGTCCTCGACAAACCAGGGCCGGTCCAGACCCAGCGGGGCGCCGGTCACCTTCCATCGCAGCTGCGGGATTTCGGGCAGTCGCTCGATCAGCATTTCGCGGAGTCGGTGAAAGCTGTAGTCGGGCGCGTCCGAGGGGTCGCAGATCGCCAACGCACCCACATGCATGTGCCAGCCCGCAGTTTCCGCTGACCAAAACGCTGCATCAACGCTCGAAAGTCGCCTCATGCCATGAACGGTAGCCCTCGCCGTGAGGTCCAGACCAGAGGGCTAGGCGTCGTCCAGCAGATCGGGTGTCACGGCCGACTCGGTGTCGGGAATTCCCTCCACTTTCGCCTTGCGGTCGGCCATCGACAGCAATCGCCGAATACGTCCCGCCACAGCGTCTTTCGTCATCGGCGGGTCGGCAAGGCGACCCAGCTCCTCCAGCGAAGCCTGACGGTGCTCGACGCGCAGCCGGCCGGCCGAGGCCAGGTGCTCGGGCACCGAATCCCCCAGGATCTCCAGAGCCCGCTCCACCCGGGCGGCGGCCGCGACGGCCGCGCGCGCCGAGCGGCGCAAGTTGGCGTCGTCGAAGTTGGCCAGACGGTTGGCTGTGGCGCGGACTTCGCGACGCAGCCGACGCTCCTCCCAGATCAGCCGGGTGTCCTGTGCCCCCATCCGGGTGAGCAGCGCGCCGATCGCCTCGCCGTCGCGCACCACCACGCGGTCGGCGCCGCGCACCTCGCGGGCCTTCGCGCTGACTCCGAGCCGACGCGCCGCACCGACCAACGCCAGCGCCGCCTCTGGACCCGGGCAGCTGACCTCCAACGCCGAGGAGCGACCCGGCTCGGTCAGCGACCCGTGCGCCAGAAAGGCTCCGCGCCAGGCGGCTTCGGCGTCAGCGATGCTTCCGCCTACCACCTGGGCAGGCAGGCCGCGCACCGGCCGGCCGCGCATGTCGAGCAGCCCGGTCTGGCGTGCCAGCGCTTCACCGTCGTTGGCCACCCGCAGCACATACCGGGTGTTCTTGCGAATACCACTGGCAGACAACACATGCACCACCGCGTTGTAGCCGTACAGCTCGAAGATGTCCTTGCGCAGCCGGCGGGCGATGCTGCCCAGGTCTAGTTCGGCCTCGACGACGACACGGCCTCCAACGATGTGCAACCCGCCGGCGAACCGCAGCAGAGACGTGACCTCCGCGCGCCGGGCGCTGACCGATTTCACTACCAGACGGCTCAGCTCGTCTTTGACTTCGGTCGTCATCGCCACGCGTCGTCACCCCTCGGTCGTACACCCTCGATCGGTAATTCCTCCGTGGCCGTCGCCGGAGGCACCGCTGGCCCCTTGTCTCGAGACCGCACCCCATCCAGGACAGCCGCCAGCCTGCCCGGGTCATGTAAAGGTGTACCAGGTCTGGCGACATCTGCGAACTGGACCTCGGCCTGCAGCAGGGTCGCGGTGCGGCGCAGTTGCTCCCGTTCCCGGTCGCTGGGCACCCGTTCGGCGTCGATGATGATGTCGTCGACGGTGAACCCCGGCGCGTGCTGCACCAGAACATGCAGATGACGCTCCACCGAGAAACCCGCCGTCTCCCCTGGTTCGGCCACCAAGTTGAGCACCAACGCCTTGCGGGCCGGGGTGCTGTGCAAAGCGTCGGCGAGTCCCGGCACCAGCACATGGGGGATCACACTGGTGAACCAGGAGCCGGGGCCCAGGACTACCAAGTCGGCGGCCATGATGGCGTCGACGGCCTGCCGCGTGGCCGGCGGGTCAGTCGGTATGAGCCGCACCCGCCGCACCTTTCCAGGAGTGGTCGCGATCGCCACCTGGCCGCGGATCAGCCGGAACATCCGCGGGTCGGACTCCAGGCCCGACACGTCGGCTTCGATCTCCAATGCGATCGGGCACATGGGCAGCACCCGGCCCTTGACGCCGAGGATGCGCCCGAGTTCATCGAGAGCGGCCACCGGGTCGGCCAGCACCTCCGACAGGCCGGCCAGCAGCAGGTTGCCGATCGGATGCCCGGCCAACGCGCCGCGGCCCCCGAATCGGTGCTGCATGATGGTCGCCCACAGGCGCCCGTGCGGGCTGTCGGATGCCAACGCCGCCAACGCCATTCGTAAATCGCCGGGTGGCACCACGTCGAGTTCGCTGCGCAGTCGGCCGGACGAGCCGCCATCGTCGGCCACGGTCACGATGGCGGTGACGTACGGGGTCAGCCGGCGCGCGGCGGACAATGTCGCGTACAGGCCGTGTCCGCCGCCGAGTGCGACGATGTTGCCGCTCATTCGCGGCCCAGGTCCCGATGCAGCACGCGCACGGTGAGTTGCGGATTGTCGGCCAGCCGGGCCATCAGGGCTTCGGCGATCGCGACGCTGCGATGCTTACCGCCGGTGCAACCGATCGCGACCGTCATGTACCGCTTCCCCTCTCGGCGGTAGCCGTCGACCACCAGCGATAGCAGTCGATGGTAGGTCTCGAGGAACTCGGCCGCACCGGGCTGGCTGAGCACATACTCGCTTACCGCCGGCTGTTGGCCGGTGAGCGGGCGCAACTCGTCGACCCAGTGCGGGTTGGGCAGAAACCGCACATCCATCACCATGTCGGCGTCCATGGGCAGGCCGTACTTGAAGCCGAAGGACTCGACGGTGACGCTCGTGGTGGCCCCGCCGTTGCCACCGAATGCGCGCTCGATGCTTTCCCGCAAGCCCCGGACGGACAGCTTCGACGTGTCGATGATCAGGTCCGCGTTGGCCCGGACTGGGGACAACATCCTGCGCTCCGCGGCGATGCCTTCGGCGAGGGTCTGCTCCCCCTGCAGCGGATGGCTGCGGCGATTCTGCTCGTAGCGGCGGACCAACATGTCGTCGGAGGCCTCCATGAACACCACCCGGGGGGTGATGTTGCGCGTGGCGAGCTCGTTGCGCACCTCGTCGAGGTCACCGGTGAAGCCCCGGGAACGCACGTCCATGACCACCGCCAACTGGGTGATTCGCGAGCCGGCGGCGAGTCCGAAATCCACCATGCGGGTGATGAGCTGGGGCGGCAGGTTGTCGGCCACGTACCAGCCGAGGTCTTCCAGCACCTTGGCCGCCGTCCCCCGCCCAGCGCCGGACAATCCGGTCACCAGGACGACGTCGATACCGCCCTCGGGACCTTCGGGACCGGCTTTATCGACTGGGCCGTTGTCGGCGTGGTTCGTCATGTCGAACCTCCCGTTAGCTCCGGGTTCTGGGCCGGTTCCGGGGCGGGTCGCAGCGCCTCGAGAACGGCGGTGGCTGTCGCCACGCCGATCCCGGGAACCGCGGTGATCTGGTCGACGGTGGCCTCCTTGAGGCGAGCTATGGATCCAAAGTGGGTGACCAAGGCCTTGCGGCGATGTTCGCCCAATCCCGGCACGGAGTCCAGCACCGATGCTGTCATTCGCTTGGATCGTTTGCTGCGGTGGTAGGTGATGGCGAATCGGTGTGCCTCGTCGCGCACCCGCTGCAGCAGATACAAACCCTCGCTGTTGCGCGGCATGATGATTGGATCCGGCTCGGACGGCACCCACACCTCTTCCAACCGCTTGGCCAGGCCGATTACCGCGACGTCGGTGATGCCAAGTTCTTCCAGCACGGCGCTTGCCGCATTGACCTGCGGGGCCCCGCCGTCGACGACGTAGAGGTTGGGCGGATAGGCGAACCGGCGCGATTTTCCTTCCGGAGAAAGCATATTGGGGTCGTTCTGGTCGTTCAGGTGACGCAGGAAGCGACGGCGGGTCACCTCGGCGATGGAGGCGACGTCGTCTGAACGTCCCTGACCGGCGGCCTCGCGGATGGCGAAGTGGCGGTAATCGGATTTCTTCGGCAAGCCATCCTCGAAAACCACCAGCGAACCCACCACGTCGGTGCCCTGCACGTGGCTGATGTCGACGCACTCGATGCGCAGCGGCGCATCGGCCAGGCCGAGAGCTTCCTGAATGTTCTGCAGCGCAGCGGATCTGGCGTTGAAGTCGCCAGCGCGCTTCAGTTTGTGTTGCTGCAGTGCGTCTTTGGCGTTGCGTTGCACGGTCTCGGCCAGTGCCCGCTTGTCGCCGCGGCGCGGGACCCGCAGCGCCACCTTGCCACCGCGGAGTTCGGACAGCCAGCTCACCAGCTGGTCGGTGTTGGACGGCAGACACGGCACCAGCACCTCGCGCGGCACCGGATTGATGGCTTCGTCTGCGGCGCCGCCGAGTTCGGCCTGTTCGCCGTAGAACTGCGTCAGGAATTGCTCGACCAGCTGGTCTTCGCCGGTGTCGCTGGGGTCTGCGGACTTTTCCACAATCCATCCGCGCTGGCCGCGCACCCGGCCGCCCCGGACGTGGAACACCTGCACCGCCGCTTCCAGCTCGTCGTCGGCGAACGCCACCACGTCGGCGTCGGTGCCGTCGCCGAACACCACGGCCTGCTTCTCCATGGCCCGCTTCAGGGCGGATAGGTCGTCGCGCAGTCGAGCGGCACGCTCGAAGTCGAGTTTTTCGGCCGCGGCGTTCATCTGTTGTTCGAGCTCGCGGGCGTAGCGATCCGTCTTGCCGGACAGGAACTCGCAGAAATCGATGACAATTTGGCGGTGTTCGTCGGCGGTGACCCGTCCCACACAGGGCGCGGAGCACTTGTCGATGTAGCCGAGCAGGCAGGGGCGGTCGATCTGCTTGTGGCGCTTGAAAACTCCTGCCGAACAGGTGCGCGCCGGGAACACCCGGGTGAGCAGGTCCAGCGTTTCCCGGATGGCCCAGGCATGGGAGTAGGGCCCGAAGTATCGGACGCCCTTGCGCCGCGGGCCGCGATAGACCATCAGCCGCGGAAATTCCTCGTTGAGGGTGACGGCCAGGACCGGGTAGGACTTGTCGTCGCGGTAGCGGACGTTGAATCGCGGATCGAACTCCTTGATCCAGTTGTACTCCAGCTGCAGGGCCTCGACCTCGGTGTTGACCACCGTCCACTCGACCTTGGCCGCGGTGGTCACCATCTGCCGCGTCCGTGGATGCAAGCTCGAGATGTCGGCAAAGTACGAGGTCAGCCGGCTGCGCAGGCTCTTGGCCTTGCCGACGTAGATGACCCGGCCGTATTGGTCCCGGAATCGATATACGCCAGGCTCGACCGGGATGGACCCGGGCGCAGGGCGATACGAAGCAGGATCTGGCACGTAACCAGGCTAGTGGGCGCGCGGGGGCCTCGAAGATATGGGGAACCTCCGCCGTTAGAAGGGTGGTGGTTCGTCGTCGGGGTCCAGCGGTGGGCCTTGTACGAGTTCGCCGGTCATGCTGAAGATGCGGATCTTGGCGCGGGCTTCGCGGTTGCGTTTGCGTTCGGCCTTGATCCGTGTGGCGCGGTCTTGGGCGCGGGTGCGGCGCCGGCGGGGCATCATCGCGGCGCGCTGCCCGCAATAGTCCTCGGTGCCCTCGACCTTGAGACGAGGCATGCCCCCCACCGGCCGGCACAGGCTGGGGAACAGCAACGCGCTGCCCGGGGTGGTGACGTGGGTGTCCCCGTTCGGGGACGTCAGGATCAGGGTGCCATCAGCCAGCTGTTGTTCGGTCCACCCGACAAATGTCTTCACCAAATGATGAAAAGTGCAGTAACACTTCATGTTCCCCGCATGCGTGGGCCCACCCTGGGCGTAGGGGATGGTGTGATCGAGCTGGCAGTCCCAGGCCGACACCTCACACCCCGGCCACCGACACGTCAGATCCCGGCACTTGAGGAAATCCGCCAACGCCTTCGACGGCCGATAATGCGGTTCGGGCGCGGTGTCGCCGGGATGAGCCAACGGCACCACGGTCGCGGTGTGAGCCAACTCAGCCACCAGTTCAGGGGTGATCAGCCCGTCGGCGCGGACCTCGCAGGCCGGGGCGGTGCCGGCGCCCTGCAGGGTGGCTTGTTCGGCGATGACGTGGATGACCACCGGCGAGGCCGGCTTCTTCCCGGCGGCGGTGCAGTCTTTGCGTTGGCAGTGACACGCCAGCCGGTCCGCCCCGGCCGCCAGTGCCCCCAACGCATCAGCGCGGCGCTGCTCCCGGCTACGCGGATCATGCGCACACACGGTGCCCGCCAGCGCCGACAGCCGCTTGTCCAGGGCGTGGGCGTCGGGGGTCAGGAAGAACCCCTCGATGCGCGAGATGCCGTCCTGATCCCCGCCGATCCACACCTGCCGATCCGTGTGCTGCTGGTCGCGCCGGCGCAGCGCATCGCGGTCTTGGCAGGCCACGATCTTGTCCACCTGCGCGGCCAACCGGCCCCTGGTCAGCGAGGGCCAGCGGCTGATATTGGTGGCGATCAGCTCATCGACGCGGGCCAGGATCTCCGGGTCCTCGATCGCATCAGTGTGATAGGCGATCGTGATGAACGCACGGAAGTCGATGTCCCCGGCACCAAACACCTCCCCGGTCTTAGGCAGGCGCTCACGCATCACCCGCGCATAATGCAGCCGGCTCAAAGCCAGCCCCCGACTGATCCGCAGCCCCGCCCCCACCTCCGCGGCGACCGCGGCCATCGCATCGATGGCCCAGTCCTCATCACACCCACAGTCGGCGAACCGTTGGGCGAACAACTCCCCGATCGCCACCAACTGCGCGGCCGCGGCCTGATTCTCCACCCGCGCCGCCGCCCGCACCCGATCCAGCCACTTCGTGGTCTCCGCGGTCGTGGACAGCAACGCCTCCCGCCGCACCAAACTCTCATCCAGCCACGCCAACGCCTCTTGCGGCACCACCCGCTCGGTCAACCGAGCCTTCGACGGCGCGGGCTGCGGATCGTCGAACATCGACAACTGGGAGTCGAACATACTTTCGATTCTAGCCCGTAGTTCCCCCCGCTGAGTGGGTTCTGAATCCCCGATGTTGTTCGTGAGCAGGTGTTTGGCGTTCATGCGGGCGTACTAATGTAGTCATGTATTATCATGGCATTGCTCGGCGTGTTAACTTGGCATATCGTAGATATAGCGCGGATAAGTTGATATAAAGTAATCATGTACGTGACTCGGGTTCCCAACCGTGGGTCACCGCCAGCGGTGCTGTTGCGGGAGTCCTACCGCGACAACGGCAAAGTCAAAACACGCACCCTGGCCAACTTGTCACACTGGCCCGAGCGCAAGGTGGAAAAGCTACAGCGTGCCCTCAAAGGCCTGCCGCCACGCGGGATCTGGCCGAGTCGTTTGAGGTCTCCCGCAGCCTGCCCCATGGGCACGTGGCCGCAGTGCTGGGCACCGCCCGGACCCTGGGCGTCGAAGATCTCATCGACGCGACACCATCGCGGCGGCGCGACCTGGTCACCGCGATGCTGGTAGCCCAGGTCATCGCCCCGGAATCAAGCTGGCCACCGCACGCGGTTTGCGCACCCAGACCGCCACCAGCTCACTGGGCGAGGTGCTGGGGGTCAGTGGGGCCGATGAGGACGACCTGTACGCGGCGATGGACTGGGCGCTGGCCCGCAAAGATGCCATCGAAACCGCGCTGGCCGCCCGGCATCTGAACGATGGCACCCTAGTGCTCTACGACGTGTCCTCGGCGGCCTTTGAGGGCCGCACCTGCCCCCTGGGCAAGATCGGACACGCCCGTGACGGGGTCAAAGGACGTTTGCAGATCGTCTACGGGCTGCTGGCCACCACCGCCGGGATACCGGTTGCCATCGAAGTGTTCGACGGCAACACCGCTGACCCGAAAACGTTGACCGCCCAAATCAATAAGCTGAAAAACCGGTTCGGACTGTCGCGGGTGGCCCTTGTCGGCGATCGCGGCATGATCACCAGCGCGCGCATCACCGAGGAACTACGCCCTGCCGGTCTGGACTGGATCACCGCGCTGCGCGCCCCGCAGATCAAGGCCCTTGTGCAAGCCGACGCCCTGCAGCTGAGCTTGTTCGACGAACACGACCTCGCTGAGATCAACTCCCCGGACTATCCCGGCGAACGCCTGGTCTGCTGCCACAACCCGCTCTAGCTCAAAAGCGCACCCAAAAACGCCAAGACCTGTTGGCCGCCACCGAAAAACAACTCACCGCCATTACCGACGCCACCACCCGAACCCGCCGACCCTTGCGCGGCAAAGACGATATCGCGCTACGGGTAGGCAAGGTGATCAACCACTACAAGATGGCCAAACACTTCCACATCACCATCACCGACAACTCATTCACCTTCACCCGCAACGAAGACGCCATCGCCGCCGAAGCCGCCCTCGACGGCATCTACGTGCTGCGTACCAACCTGCCCAAATCCGCCCTGGGCCGTGACGATGTGGTGTTGCGCTACAAGGGACTCGAAGACGTCGAACGCTTCTTCCGGACCCTCAACAGTGAACTTGACGTGCGACCCATCCGCCACCACCTCGCCGACCGGGTCCGCGCCCACATGTTCCTACGCATGCTGTCCTACTACATCAGCTGGCACATGAAACAAGCCCTGGCCCCCCTGCTGTTTCGCGACCACGACAAACCCGCAGCCGCCGCCAAACGCACCAACCCCGTTGCCCCCGCTCAACGTTCCGATGCCGCCCTAGCCAAAGCCTCCCGCAAACGCACCACCGACGACACCCCGGTGCACAGCTTCACCAGCCTGCTCGCCGACCTAGCCACCATCTGCGCCAGCCACATCCAGCCCACCGACGACATGCCCACGTTCACCAAATTCACCACCCCCACCGCACTACAACACCACGCCTTCGAACTACTCGGCCTCACCCACCGCCTGGGCTACAAGTAGTCATGCAGACAACACAAAACCCCAGGTCACGGCACACTCATCACCAAACCAGGGGGAACTACGGTCTAGCCAGCGGGACTGACATTGATCCTGTTAACCGAGTTCGGGTGAGGATGGTCTTGCTCGTTCGCTGCCGGTGATGACACGCGCACTGACTGACGTCCTGCTGGGCTGTCTTCCAATTGATTTGTCTCACCGGCGACGTGCGGGCAAGTACCACAGCAGCCCTGGCAGGGCGGACATGACTTAATCAGGAGCCTGTCCGCTGCCTCATCAATGTCTTGTCTGCCCGCCCTACCGGGTTGTCACCCACCGCAGGTTCATATGCAGGAGAGGACTCTCAATGAAGATGTCAAGCCGCCGACTGTGTGATTGGGGGTGAGTCGGGTTGCCAGGTGCGGTTGTCACGGATGAGCGCGTAGAGGACGTTGGTGCGGCGTCGCGCCAGGCAGATGGTGGCCGCGATCGGTCGTTTTCCTTCGTTCCGTTTGCGCTGGTAATAGGCCTTGGAAAGCGGGTCGCAGCGGATGGCGGTGAGCGCGGACATGTACATGACCCGGCGCAGTCGTCGGCTGTAGCGCTTCGGAGTGTGCAGGCGTCCAGTGCGTTTCCCCGAGTCGCGAGACCGGGGCCAGCCCGGCCCACGCCGCGAGTTGGTCAGCCGACTCGATCAGGGCGGGTCACCAACAGCGGCCAGGAATTCGGCGCCGAGCCGAAATCCCATGCCGGGCATGCTGGTGATTACTTCAGCAAGTGGATGGCGGCGAAATCGGCCCTCGATGTCGGCGTCGGTGGTCTTGATGCGTTCATCGAGGGAGATCACCTCCTGGGCCAGTTGTGCGACCAGCCCAGCGGCGACTTCTTCGCCCGGCAGGCGCACCGTCTGGGTCTTCGCCGCAGCCACGGCCGCCGCTGCGATTGCAGCGGCGTTACGCACCGGCATCGGCCAGCACCCGCGTCAGCCGCGAAAGGCCGCTCTGCCGAATGGCTTTCGGACGCTGGTAGCGCGCCAGCAGCACCACCCAACCACGATCCTGGGTCAGCTGAGCTGCTCGCTCCAGGGCCGGGCAGACCGCTACCAGCTGTTGACGCAGCCGGTTGATGGTGCGGGTGCGATCAGCCACCAGATCAGTCCGATGGGCGGTCAGCATCCGCAGTTCGGTGATCACGTCATCGCCGGGGTGCAGCACCGGCAGATCGGCACCGCGCATCCGGGATTGATCGGCGATCACCCGCGCGTCCTTGGCGTCGGTCTTGGCCTCCCCGCCGCGGTAGGTCGCCGAGGCCTGCCACACCTGGCGGCCCGCCAGATAGCGCACCGACTTGCCGGCATCGGCGAGCACCGTCAACAACAGGGTGGCGTAGACGGTGGTCAGATCCACTGTCCAAGACACCTGCCCACCGAGCTTGTCCACATCGGAAACAAGTCCACGGATCTGTTGCTCGTCGTTGACGAACTTTCGGGAAAGCACCACCGCACCGTGGTCATCGACCACGCACACCCAGTGATGCTCCTTGCCGACGTCCACACCAGCCCACAACTGGACCGCAGTCATCTCGCCTCTATTCGCTTGTCTGCCAACATGTTCCCCACGGACCACCCCGCCAGCATTTCCTTAAACAAGCGATCACATCGCAGATCTCAATCAGCGGCCAGAGAAGTCCAAGCGGGTCGGGCGGCCAGTCCTCTCAAGCCGCACCATCAAGCCGGCAACACACCAACAACCTCACCCGACCCGCCCGGGTCACAGCACAACGTAACAACACGAAGTAACTGCACCTACGAACTTAAGGACACCACCATCGTGACATCTGACCGCCGCATCGTCATCGGCGCCGACACTCATCTCGACACCATCCACCTGGCCGCGATCACCGATACCGGTCAACTGCTCAGCGATGCCGAGTTCCGCACCAACCCAACGGGCTACTGGGCGGCGATCTGCTGGGCCCGTAGCTTGGGCGAGGTCGTCAGTGCCGGCGTGGAAGGCACCAGCAGCTACGGCGCAGGGTTCACACAAGCATTGCAGGCCAACAATATCCACGTCGTCGAAGTCAACCGCCCCGATCGGTCTGCGCGGAGGCGACAGGGTAAATCCGACCCCCTAGACGCCCACAGCGCCGCCCGGGCGGTGCTGGCCGGCCATGGACTGGCTGTGCCAAAAGACCCCCACACCGGGGCACTCAAAGCACTGCTGGTTGCCCGCCGCGGCGCGATCAAAGCCCGCACCGCGGCCATTCAGCAGATCAAAGACCTCCTCGTCACCGCTCCTGCCGAGTTGCGCGAGCGCTACCGCCGCTACCGGACCACCCTGCGACTGGTCGAAGCGTTGGCACGCTGCCACCCCACCGCGCACGAGGATCCGACCACGGTGTCGGTACTGACCGCCTGCAAAACGCTGGCCCAGCGCATTGAGTTCCTCGAACGCCAAGACCGCGACCTGACCGCCGAACTCGATTCCCTGACCTCGAAACTCAATCCGGCCCTGAGGGCGGCCTACGGAGTCGGACCTGACACCGCCGCCCAGCTGCTCATTACCGCCGGCACCAACGCTCATCGACTCCGGTCTGAAGCCGCGTTCGCGATGCTCGCCGGCGCCGCGCCGATTCCGGCATCCTCAGGAAAGACCACCCGCCACCGGCTTTCCCGCGGCGGAGACCGCGCCGCCAACAACGCACTGCACCGCATCGCCCTGCTCCGCTGGTCCCACGACCCCCGCACCCGCGACTACACCGCCTGCCAACTCGCCGCTGGCCGCTCCAAAAAAGACATCCTGCGCTTGCTCAAACGCGCCATCGCGCGTGAGATGTTTCGACACCTCACCGCGCCTTGCCCGATCGATGACTACAGCGACCTACGTCCCGCCCGGCAAGCCAAAAACATCACCCTCAGCGCCGTCGCCAACCACTTCGGCGTCTGGCCCAACGACATCTCCCGACTCGAACGCGGACTCAAACGCGACGACACCCTCGCCGCCGACTACCGCCGCTGGCTAAAGATCCAGCTCATTGACGCCGCTTGACCCGTAACACAGATAGGAGCATCAAGATGATGGGCGCCAGCTGAGCTCAGGCCGTCCGGCCCTCCAACTGCGCCTTCCTCTTGGCAGCCCATTCGTCCATCGGAAATCCGGCGCTGCTGTCGCAGACCGCGATCAGCAGCACAATCTGCGGTACCGCAGCCAGTCCGTAGCTGCACGTCCAATCGGGCCGCGTCATCGTCCACGTCAGAATTTCGTTCTCCGGTATGCCGAAGCTGCCGAGCCGCATCGGTTTGAAAAGGCCGCTTGGGCTTAAGCCGATGGCGTCGTCGTGGCAGTCGGAGACTTTGGTGAATCCGCTCCGCACCACTTCGTGGGTGTTCAACTCGCGGTCGTAGACGTCGATTGACTCGGCGTACAGCGCAGAGGAGTCGCCGAAGCGGTAAGCGGATTCGGCGAAATCCGATGCGCCAGCTGGTCGCAGCGGCGAACCTTTAAAAAGCAGCGCCGCCGAACATGCCGGCGGCTGAACGCTGGTGAAGTAGTTGTCGCCGACCGGCTCCGAGCTCGCCCGCCCCAGCGGAGTGTCGTCGCCGTCTTGCAGCAGCAGGGCCTGCGCGGAAATCGGTCCGGATGGCCGGCCGCCCGCAGCACGAACCGCGTGACCGGCCACCGAGGTGGTGCAACCACTCGACACCACCGCGGCGAGAAGCAGCGCTATCGCGACCCGGTTACCCGGGACCATGGGGGGATCGCAGGACGTCCGGACGATATCGGGCCACCAGCGAGCGCACCGTGTCCATCGCCGCCACGGCGCGATCCTTGTCAACCGCCTGGATCGCCAACACCGGAATGTACTCGTCGTCAGGCAGGTCGATCCGCGCCCAACGGCCGCCCCGTGGAAACGAGATACCGACCACGTCGGACCACGGCACCGGCTTGTCCCCCAACAAGTTACGTACCGACAGGCCCGCTGCGCCTACCCGTAGCCGTGGGCGCGTGAAGAGCAACACCAAGCTGGCAAGAACCAGACCGAGCACGATCATCGCCACTTGATCAGCGGTCTGGAAAACCACTCCGCTGGAACTGGCTTTGAGCAGCAGGCCAATGGCAACATGCACGACCACAATCAGAAGTGCAGCGGCATAGGCGAAGAGCGGTGTGCGGTGCGGACGCGCGACATAGTCCCAGTCGTCCCCGGCTGAGGGATTCGATTTCGCAGTCACGATTGAGCGCGGAGGTCGCGCAAGGTCAGCGCCGTGCTGAGCGCCGCGGCCGTGGCCTGACCACCCTTGTCCTCGGCTGACGACGGCAGCCCGGCCCGATCCAGCGCTTGTTCTTCGGTATTCGTGGTCAGCACACCATTGCCGACAGGCGTCGAAGTGTCCAGCGCCACCCGAGTCAGGCCCTGGGTCACCGCATCGCAGACATAGTCAAAATGCGGTGTCTGGCCGCGAATTACGACGCCCAACGCGACGACGGCGTCATGATTCCGGGCCAATTCCTGCGCCACCACCGGGATCTCGATCGCACCGAGTACGCGAACCACGGTCGGATCCTCGATGCCAGATTCCTTCGCCACCTTGCGGGCACCATCCAGCAGCGCGTCGCAGATCTTGGTGTGCCAGGTGCTGGCAACGATGGCCAAGCGCATACCGGAAGCATCCAGGGCCGGCATGTCCGGGACGCCAGCGCCTCCGCTCATCTGCGCCGCTCCTCAGCATCGCTACGCTCTGCATCGTCGCGCCGCGCGCTCATTTGCGCCGCTCGCTCACAGTGCCCCGCCGAATTCACCCGGAAGATGGACGGATTCGTGGAAATCGTCCAGGCCCGCCAGGTCATGTCCCATCTTGTCGCGCTTGGTCATCAGATAACGAATGTTCTCCGCGTTGGCCCGCACCGGCAGTGGCACCCGCTCAATGATGTGCAGTCCATACCCGTCCAGCCCCACTCGCTTGGCCGGGTTATTGGTCAGCAGTCGCATCGAGCGGACCCCGAGATCAACGAGAATCTGTGCACCTATTCCGTAATCCCTTGCATCGGCCGGTAATCCGAGCTTCAGGTTGGCGTCCACCGTGTCGGCTCCGGCGTCCTGCAGTTGATAGGCCTGCAATTTGTGCATCAGGCCGATACCGCGACCCTCGTGGCCGCGCATGTACAGCACAACGCCACGACCCTCCCGCGCGACCATCGCCATCGCGGCATCCAATTGTGGTCCGCAGTCGCAACGGCGCGAGCCGAAGACGTCGCCCGTCAGGCACTCGGAGTGCACGCGCACCAACACGTCGTCACCGTCACCGGTAGGCCCGGCGATGTCGCCGCGCACCAACGCGACGTGTTCGACCTCTTCGTAGATGCTGGCGTAACCAATGGCCCGGAACTGCCCATGCCGGGTGGGGATCCGCGCCTCGGCTATCCGCGCGATGTGCTTCTCATGCTTGCGCCGCCACTCGATCAGATCGGCGATGGTGATCATCGCCAGGCCGTGCTCGTCGGCGAAAACGCGCAGCTCATCGGTCTGAGCCATCGCGCCCTCGTCCTTTTGGCTGACGATCTCGCAGATAGCCCCCGCGGGCTGCAACCCCGCCATCCGGGCCAGGTCGACCGCGGCCTCGGTGTGGCCGGGGCGCCGCAACACTCCCCCGTCCTTGGCGCGCAGCGGAACGACATGGCCGGGGCGGGTGAAATCGTTGGCAATGCTGGTCGGGTCTGCCAGCAACCGCATGGTGGTCGCCCGGTCTGACGCCGAAATACCGGTACCCACACCGTTTTTCGCATCGACGGTAACGGTGTAGGCGGTGCCGTGCTTGTCCTGGTTCACCGCGTACATCGGCAACAGGCCCAACCGGTCGCAGATGGCACCGTCCAGCGGCACACACAGGTAACCCGACGTGTACCGAACCATGAAGGCAACCAACTCCGGCGTGGCCTTCTCGGCGGCGAAGATCAGGTCACCCTCGTTTTCCCGGTCCTCGTCGTCGATGACAACGACAGCCTTACCCGCCGCAATGTCGGCAACCGCCCGCTCGACGGAGTCCAACCTCGTCATCGCTCACCTTGCTGTCGGACCGGCTTACACCATTGGCCGGTTGCTTTCAGTATGAACCACCGTTCCGCCGCGGTTATTGCCCCTGCTTGATGACCGACGTCACACCCCCGGCGGCTTTGCAACAGTGACCGGTTCGTTCCAGTTCGAAAACGTCATCACCAGGCTCTTGCCGGCACCGGGTTCCAGCTGGAACTGGACAATCTGGTGTTCACCGTCCTTGCGGACCCATGCGGTGGCCGGCACAAGACCAGTGGCGGCGAACTGCGGGACGAGCTTGTTGACGGCATCAGCCCTGACCTGACCGCCGATGCGCACCGTTTCCACGCCGTTGAGGGTCTCAATCTCGGCGGCTTTGGCACCGGTGAAGTTCGCCAGTAGGTGCGCGATACCGATGCCGGGGTTCAGCATTGCCGTCGGGTCGTAGATGTCGGAGGCGACGCCCAGATTCGTCCACTCACCTGGCTGAAGAGCTGCATAGAAGGTGCCGTCGAGAACTACGAAGTCGACTTCCATGTCGGCCCCGGCGAGTCGAAGATTCTCTTTCCCCGCTGCGCCTGCGCTGGGAATTGTCGTGATATCGCCGTCCACCGTCCGGACCGGCAATCCGGGGATGTCGCCGGTGGCGGTCTGACGGAGGTGTGCGCTGGTCAGCGCCGTCGCGTTGCGATGGGACTGGGTCAGCAACTCGGCGGCATTCGGCAGACCGGTCTGGGTGCTCTGCCCAGTTTGGTCGCCCGGGCGGGCCGTTTGGCCGCTTCCGCTGGCCGGCCGATCTCCAATGCCGGCCAGCACGACGACCAGCACGATCGCCGCCACCGCGACGATTACAGCGGCGGTAATCAACGCGGCGCTGCGCCGCCACCACGGACGGGACGGCTGCGGGCCAGGCTGCTGGGGGCTGACGGCCGGTTGGAACCCGACAGGGGCGCTGATCGCATCCCGGGCGGCTTGGGCGAGGTGCACGGCGGTCGGATATCGCAGCTCTGGCCGTTTGGCCATGCCGATGGCGATCACCTGATCGAGTTGTGGCGGCAACCCCGGTCGCACCACCGATGGTCGGGGCGGCGGGGCGGTGAGGTGGGCTGCGACCTGTTGCGCCATCGTCTCGCCGGCATACGGCGGTTGGCCGGTGAGGCATTCGTAAAGCACGCAAGCCAACGAGTAGACGTCGGTGCGGGCGTCCTCCTCTATCTCGTTTCCCAGCCGCTCGGGCGCAATGTATTGAAAGGTGCCGATCGTGTGACCGGCCTTGGTCATGCGCGTGTCGTCGAGGGCGCGTGCGATGCCGAAGTCGATCAGGTACGCGAAGTCGTCGCGATCGAGCAGCACGTTGGACGGCTTGACGTCGCGGTGCAGCAGACCGACCTCGTGCGCGGCCTGCAGCGCCTTGGCGACTCCGTCAATGATGTGTACCGCCCGCGCCGGCTCTAAAGGCCCGTCGGCGAGCACGGTTTGCAGGTCGCAGCCCTCGATCAGCCGCATGTCGACGTACAGGTGGCCGTCGATCTCGCCGTAGTCGTGAATGGGCACCACGTGTGGGGTGCTCAGCCGTGCGGCGGCGTGCGCTTCTCTGCGAAAACGTCGCTGAAAGTCCTGGTTCTCGGACAGCTGCGTGGTTAGCAGCTTGATGGCGACGACGCGGTCGGTGGCCGTGTCATGTGCGCGCCACACCTCCCCCATGCCGCCCCTGCCCAGCAGTTCGACGAGGTGGTAGCGCCCGAAGTCCTTCCCCTCCACAGGCCTCCTTGGCGCCGCTAACGACTATTTGTGGGTCAGCAGCCGTTCAACATACTTCGCGATCACGTCGACCTCGAGATTCACCTGCGTTCCCACCGGCGCGCTGCCCAGCGTGGTGAGCTCGCGAGTCGTCGGGATCAGCGAAACCTCAAACCAATCGCGGGGCTCGGCACCGAGACCGGACACGGTGAGCGAAATCCCGTCGACGGTGATCGACCCTTTTTCCACGATGTACCGCGCGACCGTCGACGGTACCTCGATGCGCACCACTTCCCAGTGTTCAGACGGCGTGCGGGCCACGATTTGGCCGGTCCCGTCCACATGCCCCTGCACGATGTGCCCACCGAGGCGGCTGTTGACCGCGGCCGCGCGCTCTAGGTTGACCCGGCTGCCGAGTTGCAGCTCGCCCAGGTTGGACCGGTTCAGCGTCTCGGCCATCACGTCTGCGCTGAACTGGCCGTCGGCGAGGACGTCGACGACCGTGAGGCACACACCGTTGACGGCAATCGAGTCGCCGTGCCTGGCGTCGGCGGTGACAACGGGCCCCTTGATAAGCAGCCGCGCGGCGTCGGCGAGCGCTTCCCGGCCCGTCACCTCTCCGAGTTCCTCGACAATTCCGGTGAACATCGTCCCAGGCTAATGACTGATACATAGCCGCTGCACATGAGTGGCTGACCGGCCACGACGGGGCGACCCTCTACGATGCTGGGTATGCCAAAACCCCGCCGTCTTTTCGCTGTGCTCGCAGCCATGAGCGTCGCGACCCTATTGGTCGCTGGATGCTCTGGCGACAAGAAGGACAGCGGTGGACCGCTCCCCGAAGCGAAGCCACTGGTCGACCAGTCGACCGCCGTGACCAAGACCGTCAAGAGCGCCCACTTGGTCATGACGGTGACCGGCAAGATCCCGCAGCTGCCGCTGAAGACACTGACCGGAGACCTGACCACCACGCCGCAGACCGCCGGAAAGGGCAACGCCAGGATCATCGCCTTCGGCAGTGAAATCGACGCTGACTTCGTGATTTTGGACGGCGAGCTCTACACCACCGCACTCACCCCGGGTAAGTGGGACGACGTCGGCAAGATCAAAGACCTGCTGCACTACGACCCTTCGACGATCCTGGACCCGCAGAGCGGCGTCGCCAACCTGCTGGCAAACCTCGACGACCCCAAAGCCGAGGGCCGCGACACCATCAACGGGCAGAGCACGATCCGCATCAGTGGCAACGTCAACCCCGACGCCGCCAACAAGCTCGCGCCGTTCGACGCGACGGCTCCCACGCCGACCACCGTCTGGATTCAAGAAAACGGCGATCACCAATTGGCGCAGGTCAAGCTCGACAAAGGTTCCGGCAACGCGTTCACGATGACCTTGTCGGCCTGGAATGAGCCGGTGCAGGTCGAGAAGCCCGCGGGGGCCTGAGCAGATGCGGGCCGGACGCCGAGTCGCCATCAGCGCGGGAAGCCTCGCGGTACTACTGGGTGCCCTCGACACCTATGTCGTGATCACCATCATGCGCGACATCATGACCGATGTCGGCATCCCGATTAACAAGCTGCAGCAGATCACCCCGATCATCACGTGGTACCTGCTCGGCTACATCGCCGCCATGCCGCTGCTCGGCCGGGCTTCGGACCGGTTCGGCCGCAAGTTGATGTTGCAGGTCAGCTTGGCGATGTTCCTGATCGGTTCGGTGGTGACCGCGCTGGCCGGGCACTTTGGCGATTTCGACATGTTGGTGATCGGCCGCGGGGTGCAAGGCGTGGCCAGCGGCGCATTGCTGCCCATCACGCTGGCGCTGGGGGCGGACCTGTGGGCGCAGCGCAACCGAGCCGGCGTCCTCGGCGGTATCGGAGCCGCGCAGGAGCTGGGCAGCGTACTCGGTCCACTGTACGGCATCTTCATCGTGTGGTTGTTCCACGACTGGCGTTTCGTGTTCTGGATCAACGTCCCGCTGACCCTGATCGCCATGGTCCTGATCCAGTTCAGCCTGCCCTCGCACGACCGCAGCGCCGACCCGGAAAAGGTCGACATCGTCGGCGGTCTGTTGCTGGCCCTGGCGCTAGGCCTCGCCGTCTTCGGCCTGTACAACCCCAACCCGGACGGCCAGCACATTTTGCCGCCCAACGGAGTGTGGCTGGTGCTCGGGGCGATCGTGGTCACCGTGGCGTTCTTCGTCTGGGAGGTCATTGCCCGGACCCGGCTGATCAATCCGACCGGGGTGCAGTTCCGGCCGTTCCTGTCCGCGCTGGGCGCATCGTTGTGCGCGGGCGCGGCGCTGATGGTCACGCTGGTCAACGTCGAGCTGTTCGGCCAGGGCGTGCTGTTGAAGAGCCAGAACGAAGCCGCAGCCATGCTGCTTTGGTTCCTGATCGGACTGCCGGTCGGTGCGCTCATCGGCGGCTGGATCGCCACCCGGGTGGGCGACCGCGCGATGACGGTCGTCGGCTTGCTCATCGCAGGCGGCGGCTATCTGCTGATTTCACACTGGCCGAGGGACCTGCCGAACTACCGGCACGACATCTTCGGGTTGGTGCAACTCCCCGCGATGGAGACCGACCTGATGCTCGTCGGCATCGGATTGGGCCTGGTCATCGGGCCGCTGTCGTCGGCCACGCTGCGGGTCGTCCCGGCAGCCCAGCACGGCATCGCCTCCGCTTTGGTGGTGGTGGCCCGGATGACCGGCATGTTGATCGGTGTGGCGGCGCTGAGCGCGTGGGGGTTCTACCGGGTCGAGAAGATCTTCGAAGCGAAGTTGGCCCAGTTGCCACCGCCCGGCCCGAACGACCGCGGATTCGCACGACTGGCCATGCAGGGGCAGTTGAAGCTGGACTCGTATGTCGAGATGTATGGCGGCATATTTACCATCACCGCCATCGTCTGCGTCGTCGGTGCGGTGCTCGGACTACTTATCGCCGGCCGCAAGGGCCACCCCGAGGAGCCGGAAGACCAGGACCGGACTCCGGCCACTGCGTCCGCGACGACCGCCGCTACCGAGCCACCAAACTGAGCAACAGGTCTGTCCCAACCTGCTCGACGCTGTCGAACTGCCAGCGCAACGCTTGGGCAATGCTGGACACGCCGATGTCATTGACCGCGGTGACGGGACCACCCAGCAAGATGGGCGCCACGTAGGCCAAGATCCGGTTGATCGCCCCGGCCCGCAAGAAGGCGCCCGCCAGGGTGGGGCCACCCTCCAACAGGACATCGGTGCGGTCCGCCAGGGATCGGAGCACCTCTACCGGGTCGCGGGTGCGGATCAGCATGGTGCGGGCATCGTCGTTCAGGACCTTGGCTTCCGGCGGGATCTCCCGAGTGCCCACCACCACGCGCAACGGCTGCTGCGGCGCCAGAGACCCGTCGGGTAGCCGGGCGGTCAGCGCCGGGTTGTCGGCGAAGACGGTGCCGGTGCCGACCACGATCGCGTCGGCGATGGCGCGCCGGCGATGCAAGTCCGCGCGCGCGGCTTCGCTAGAGATCCACTGGCTGGAACCGTCGGCCGCAGCGCTGCGACCGTCGATGCTGGTGGCGTACTTCCAGGTCACGTGCGGCAGGCCGGTGCGCTGCTTGTGTAGCCACTCGCGCAGCGGCCCCGCCGCCACCTGATCGGCCAATATCCCCGACCGCACTTGCACGCCGGCCCCGGACAACCGACCGGCACCGCCGCCGGCGATCCCGTTCGGGTCGTTGACGCCGTATATCACCGTCCCGACCCTGGCCTCGATCAGCGCGTTCACGCACGGCGGAGTCTTGCCGTAGTGATTGCACGGCTCCATGGTGACTATCGCGATGGCACCGGCGGCCAGCCGACCCGCCCGGCGCAGCGCAACGACCTCGGCGTGATCGCCTCCGGCCGGCTCGGTTGCGCCGACGCCGACGACCTTGCCTTCTTGGTCGACGATGACCGCCCCGACGGGTGGGTTCGGATAGGTGGTCCCTTTGACTTGGTAAGACTGCGCGATGGCGATTTGCATCGCCTCTTCGATGCTCTTGACCTGTTCGACGCTGGTCATCGGCGGCTCATCGGCCCAGGTGGGGCGACGCGGCACTGGCTTGTCTGCGCAATGCCTCGATGGCGCGCTCGGGGTCCTCCGCGCCGTAAACCGCCGATCCGGCGACAAAGCAGTCAACGCCGGCTTCCGCGGCCTGCTCGATCGTTTCCTCGTTGATACCGCCGTCGATTTCCACCAAAATTGTCAGCTCCCCCCCATCGACCAACTTGCGCACGGTGCGCACTTTTGAAAGCACTTCGGGAATGAAGCTCTGCCCCCCGAAACCAGGTTCTACAGACATGATGAGCAAGGTGTCGAAGTGCCGCAAGATCTCAAGGTATGGCTCGAGCGGGGTCTTCGGTTTGACGCTGATTCCCGCTTTTGCCCCCGCGGCGCGGATGTCGCGGGCCACCGCGATCGGGTTGTCCGTGGCCTCGGCGTGGAAGGTGACGTTGTAGGCACCCGCTTCGGCGTAGGGCGGCGCCCACCGATCCGGGTTTTCGATCATCAGATGGCAGTCCATCGGGATGTCGGTGGACGCCAACAGGTCCTCCACCACCGGCAGGCCGATGGTCAGGTTCGGCACGAAGTGGCCGTCCATCACGTCGACATGTAACCAATCGGCGCTGGGCACGGCGGCCGCTTCGTCGGCAAGCCGAGCGAAGTTCGCGGCCAACAGTGAGGGTGCGATCAGCGGTCCCTCCGGTCGAGAAGGCATGTGCGACAGATTACTAAGCGTCCGGCAGGCGCTGCAGCGCGGCTGCGAACATGGCGTCGGTGCCGTGACGGTGCGGCCAAAGCTGCACGTAGGGGCCGTTTCCCAACCCCTCGGTGACCGGCACGAACAACTCACGGGTATCCAACGCCTGCACCGGGTGGCGCCGCAGCGCGTCGGCGACCACCCCCACGGTTTCGGCGAGATGCGGTGAGCAGGTCGCGTAGAGCACGACGCCGCCCGGCCGGGTCAGGGCGATCGCGGCCGCCAGCAGTTCGCGCTGCAACTTGGCCAGCGCGGGCACGTCGGCGGGTTGGCGGCGCCAGCGCGCCTCCGGGCGCCGACGCAACGCGCCCAGGCCGGTACAAGGCACGTCGACCAGCACCCGGTCGAATCCCGGTTCCAGGTCCAGGTGTCGCCCGTCGGCCCGGACTACCTCGACGGGCAACCCACGGGTGTTCTCGGCTACCAGCTCGGCCCGATGCGGCGACGGCTCCACCGCGGTCACTCGCGCCCCCACGTCGGTACCGATCGCGGCCAGCAGCGCGGTCTTTCCGCCGGGCCCGGCGCACATGTCCAGCCAGCGGCCGGCGTCGTCGTCGACCGGTGCCAGCGTCAGCGCTCGCGCCACCAGTTGACTGCCCTCGTCCTGGACCAGGGCCTGACCCTCACGCACCGGAGCGAGTTGTCCCGGGTCGCCGCCTGGCAGATACACCGCATACGGCGAATACCGTCCGACGCTGCCGTGCACCATGTCGGCCAACTCGGCGGCGCTCAGCACACCGGGCCGCGCCGCCAGGTGCACCTGCGGTCGTTCGTCGTCGCTGGCCAAGACGGCATCGAGTTCGGCGGCCGATGCGCCCAGCGCGTCGGCGAACGCCTGGGCGATCCAGCGGGGATGCGCGTGCCGGAACGCGGCATGGCCGATCGGATCGCGGCCGGCGTCGGGCGCCAGCTCTTCCACCCAGGACGACTCGTCTCGCCCGGCGATCTTGCGCAGCACGCCGTTGACGAAACCCGCTCGGGCGGAGTCGAATTCGATGCCCGCCTGGTCGACCGTGGTGGAGACGGCGGCATGTGCGTCGACCCGAGTGCGCAAGAGCTGGTACGCGCCGAGCCGAAGCAGCTCGAGCAGGATCGGATCGATCGCCTCGGCGGGACGTCCGGCGGCCGCGCCGATGATCGCGTCCAGCAGACCCCGGGTCCGGCAGGCACCGTAGGCCAGTTCGGTGGCGAACGCGGCGTCGCGGCCGGTGATGCCTCGTTCCCGCAACAACGCGGGCAACACCAGGTTGGCGTAGGCGTTGCGCTCGGTGACCGCCCGCAAGGTGTCGAAGGCCGCGCGGCGTGCCGGATCCAGCCGCTTACGTTGCGGCCGGGTCGATTTGGACTTCATGAGGCACGCGCGTCAGGATCGAGCCGGGCACCGCGCGCCCAGTCGGCGGCATTCATGAGTTTTTTCCCGGGTGGTTGAATTTGGCCTAGCCGCACCGGATCCGAGCCGGTACCGATCCACACAGTCTTGCGATCTGCCAGAATTCCGCCGGGCGGCAGGTTCTTTGGAGCGTCAGCACTGGTATCGACCTGGACCGGACCGAGTTTGACGCGCAAGTCACCGATCACCGTCCATGCGCCGGGGTTCGGGGTGACCGAGCGGATCCGCCGTTCGATGACCTGAGCCGGCAGATCCCAGCGCACCCGAGCCTGCTCCACCGTGACTTTCGGCGCCAGGCTGATGCCCTCGGTCGGCTGCGGGCGCGGCGTCAGCGTCTGGTCGGCGATGCCGTCCATGGTGTGCGACAGCAGTTCGGCTCCCGAAACAGCAAGCCGCTCAAGGAGATCGCCGGCGGTATCGGTGGGCCGGATGGTCTCGGTGACCACACCGTAGACGGGCCCGGAGTCCAGACTCGGCTCGATAAGGAAGGTCGTCGCTCCGGTGATCGTGTCCCCTGCCGCGATCGCCGCCTGCACCGGTGCCGCTCCACGCCAGGCGGGCAGCAGCGAAAAGTGGAGGTTGACCCAGCCGCGCGGAGGGACGGCCAGCAAAGAGTCGCCGAGCAGTGCACCATAGGCCACCACCGCGCAACACTCTGGCGCCAACTCCGTTAGTTCGGCGACGAACTCCGGGGAGTTAGGTCGGGACGGCCGCAACACCGGTATGCCGCGGTCGAGCGCCTCCCGCGCGACGGGTGATGGCTCCGGTTTCCCGCGTCGCCCGGATGCGGCATCGGGCCGGGTCAGCACCGCGATGACGTCGTGATTCGGGGAGTCGATGAGTCGGCGCAATGACGGGAGCGCGGGTTCGGGGGTACCGGCGAAGACAATGCGCACCGCCTAAGTCTAGGAAGGCCGCCCGCGGCCGCATCACACGCCGTAGCCGGAACACCACGGCAAACTCTCAGCCGACTTTAATGTTGCTCACGCATATTGTGTCCTACCACTATTTTTGCTTAGGGCAATCTTTGACCGAGGAGGACGGATGACTGTCGACACGTTGGCCGAAACACACCGAGCCATGTGGGCGCTGGGCGACTACGCGCTGATGGCCGAGGAGGTGATGGCCCCACTGGGCCCAATCCTGGTGTCAGCAACGGGAATTGGGCCAGGCACTCGTGTCCTCGACGTCGCGGCCGGGTCTGGGAACATCTCGCTGCCCGCCGCCCGGACGGGGGCGACCGTCGTGTCCACCGACCTCACCCCCGAGCTGCTGCGGCGGTCGCAGGCACGAGCCGCGGAGCAAGGACTGACGCTGGATTGCCGGGAAGCCAATGCGCAGGCACTGCCGTTCGCCGACAACGAGTTCGACACAGTGATCTCGGCCATCGGCGTGATGTTCGCGCCGGATCATCAGCGCGCGGCTCATGAGCTGGTGCGGGTCTGCCGGCCTGGCGGCACCATCGGCGTGATCAGCTGGACCCAAGAGGGATTCTTCGGCCGGATGCTAGCCGCGATCAGGCCATACCGGCCGACCCTGTCGGCGTCGCTCCCCCCGTCGGCGCTGTGGGGACGCGAGGCCTACATCCGCGGGTTGTGGGGTGACCGCGTCACCCATGTCACGACCCGACGCGGGGCGTTGAAGGTCGAGCGATTCGACAACCCGTGGGGAGTGCACGACTACTTCAAGACCCATTACGGCCCGACGATCGAGGCGTATGCCAACGTCTGCGACAACCAAGTGCTCGCGGCGGAGCTCGACGCGCAACTCGTCGAGCTCGCCGCCGAGTACCTGGCCGACGGCGTGATGGAGTGGGAGTACCTACTGGCTACAGCGGAAAAGCGTTGAGCCGCTTAGATTTCCTCGATGTTGACATGAGCGTCTGGCTCGCCGCCGGCCGCGGTGAACGCCGTCAGGGCGCGCACCAGGCCGCGGCGTTCCGCCAGCGGCATTTGCTCCACGATGCGCGCGATTTCGCCACGCCGGTTCGCGGTGACCTTTGCGACGACGTCGCGTCCACGCTGGGTGAGGGCGGCCAGCAACTCGCGTCGGGACGTCGGATGCGGCAGTCGGTCGATCAGGCCGGCGCTGACCAGCCGGTCAACCATCCGCCCGGTCGCCGACGGCTGAACGCCGAGCAGTGTGGCCAGCGTTGCGAGGTTGATCGGGCCGCGATTGGACAAGATCACCAGGGTTCGAAACTGCGAGATGGTGATGGTCTCATCGACCATCGCGATGGATCGCGCTGAGATCGCTACCAACAAGCGGGATGCGGTGAGCAAAGAATCGGTGATCGCATCCGCCGACTCCTCGGCTACGGCTACGGTCGCGTTGTCCGTCGACATATTGGCCCTTTCCCCGGGTCTTCCGGCGGTCAACCTGTAGATACAACAGGGAAAGTGTAACAGTCTTCTACTGTCGTTCTTAGCGATAGTTTCTCAGGGATACAGTCGCTATCCGATATGTAACGGGTCGATCTGCACGCGCACCGGCTCGTTGTGCTGACGAGCACTGAGCACCCCAACCGCCCGCCGCAGGCTCGCTGCGAGCTGCAAACCGAGTTGGCGGTCGACGCGCACCAGCATCCTGGTCACAGGTGTGTCAGCGGGGGTGCCCGGCGGGCGGCGGGCCCCCGGCGGTAGCTCGACCGGACCCAAAAGTTCGGCTCCCTCGGGTAATTCGGCCTGATCCAGCAGCGCCCGTACACCCGCGGCGGTGCCGTCCAGGGCAGCGATATGAACGCTTGGCGGCAAACCCACTTCGGATCGGGCATCAAGTTCGGCGTCGGCGTGACCGACCGGATCCCAACGGATCAGCGACTGGACGGTCGGGATGGAGGCTTCCGCGACCACCGTCACCACGCCGCCGTCACGTCGCGGTCGCACCAACGCGGCCGCGGCCATCCAACGCCACAGTGCCTCCTCGGCGGCGCGCAGATCTTGCCGACCCAGCAAAGCCCAGGTGTCCAGCAGCAACGCCGCGCCGTACCCGTCCTCGGCAGGCGGCTCGGCTCCGGGCGTAGCAACCACCAGGGCCGGCTTCGCGACGGCATCGGTGATGATGTGGTCCCCCGCCGACGTCATCACCGCGGTTCCCGGGAAGGCTCGGCCGAGCTCCTCGGCGGTGCGTCGGGCCCCGACGACCACGGCGCGCACCGCTTCGGAGCCACAACGCACGCAACGAACCGTCGGGTCGATGCGTCCGCACCAACCGCAGACCGTGCCTTGCGCCGCCCGGTCCTGCAACTGCAGCGGACCGGTGCAGTGCCGGCAGCGGGCAATCGTGCGGCAGCGCCCGCAGGCCAACGCCGGCACATACCCGCGACGCGGAACCTGCACCAGGACCGGCGCTCCGGCCTCTAACGCCGAACGGGCCGCGCGCAACGCGATGGACGGCAACCGTGCCGTGCGGGCTGCCGGGTCGCGTTCCTCGGCGTAGCCGCCGTCGTCGAGAGCAACGACGCGCGGACTGGCCGCGCGCACGACGGGCCGTGGGGCCACGATGTCGTGAGCCCAGCCGCTGCGGACCAACGCGTGTGCCTCAGCGGTCCGGGCGTAGCCACCGATCAGCGCCGCGCACCGGGCCTGATGCGCCCGCAGCATCGCCACCTCTCGCGCGTGTGGATACGGCGCCCGCGGCTCGGCCAGGCTGTCGTCCCCGTCGGCCCAGACCATGACCAACCCCAGGTCGCTGAGCGGCGCGAACACCGCACTGCGGGTACCAATTACCAATCGGGCGCTGCCGCGCAGCGCGGCTAACCAGCGCCGATAGCGCGCCGCCGGGCCCAAGCCGGCAGCCAGGGCTACGACATGGCGTTCGTCGACCAGGGCGGTCGTGGCCTGCCACAGTATGTCCAGATCCCGCTGGTCGGGCACGATCGCCAGCACCGTGCGGCCCGCTCGAACGGTCTGCGCTGCGGCCTCGGCGAAGCGGTCCGCCCACTGCTCGCCCGGAAGTGCTTGCCAGACGGCCCGGGCGGCACGCGCCTCGGCCAACGCGGTCAGGAAAGCTCCGCCGCGCCCATAGACCTCCCAGCCCGCCGGGTCGACCGGGGCGACGTCGGGTGCGCCCAGGGAGGCCACGGCCTCTCGTTCCACTCGGGCGTGCCGGGGCGGTACTGCCAGGCGCAATACGTCGGGGCGGGTTCCCGCATATCGCGCGGCCACCGCGTCGACCAGGCGGCGGATTTCCGTGGTCAGGACGGGTTCAGGGGAAACGACCCGATCGAGCCAGCCCAGCTTGCCGTGATGATCGGTGTCGTTGCGCCGTTCCAAGATGAAGCCGTCGACCAGGCGACCGTGGAATCGCACGCGTACCCGCACCCCCGGCTGGGCGTCATCGGACTGCTCGGCGGAAACCAGGTAGTCGAACTCGCGGTCGAGGTGCGGCACCGACAACATCGGCAGTACCCGCGCGATCGGCTCTACTTCGATGGACGCGCGGTCAGACCCCCGGGACACCTTGCTGGACGACATTTTTCTCGGTAGTCACCGTAGCGATGGCCACCGACACCCAGGTCTAAGTCGCTTCCGCCGGTTCCGGAACCTCGGTTTGGACGCTGTCCTCGCGGCCGAAGAAGAAACCGGCGGTGATCAGGATGAGCGCCCCCGCGTACGTCCACCAGATGGGCACTGCCAATGCCTCGTTGCCGAGAATGAACCGGCTGATGGCGATCATCGAGTCGGACACGGCAAAACACACCGCCCCCACCGCGGTCCAGATCGTCGGCAACTTCGCCAACAGTGCTGCCGACACCATGGCGGTCAGCACGATGATGTAGACGGACACCGGGACGGTCAACTTTTCCTTGCCGAGGTGCGGCCAAAACCAGGTCAACAACGACGCGGACGACAGGCACATCAAGACCACGGCACCGATGCGCACGGGAGAACGCGGCGACTTCACCACCAGAGGAGCCAGCGCCGCCAGAAAACACAGATGCGCCAACAGGAATGAACCCAGACCGAGCACAAATGACATGGGCCACCAAGGAATGGCCAACAGCCAGTCGCCACCCGCCGAGAACAGCAGGGCCGGCAGCAGCCACCGACGCTCACGGGCGATCGGGTGGGCGACGGCCGCGGCGGCCAGCAACAGCGCCATCGAGGCTTTGAACGGGGGTTGCAGAACCCATTGCCCGGTGAGTTCGAACCCCGGCGGCAGGCGCAGCGCAAGAAAGGTTAGGTAGACGCCGTAGGCCAGGGCGGCCCAGCCGGCCAGCACCCAGCCGCCGAGCACGAAGCGCTTTGCGTACGGTACTTCCATGCCGAATCTGGACACCGCCGACGAGAAACCCGAGATCGACCCCATCCTGCTGAAGGTACTGGATGCGGTTCCGTTTCGGCTATCAACCGAGGACGGTATCGACGCGGTGCGCCAGCGATTGCGCGACTTGCCGCGCCGCCCGGTGCACCCCGAACTTCGGGTGGAGGACCGCACCATCGCCGGGCCGGCAGGATCGATCGGGATCCGGATCTATTGGCCGTCAACCGATTCCGGCCACGCGAGCCAACCGGTGGTGGTGTTCTTCCACGGTGGCGGCTTCGTCATGGGTGATCTCGACACGCACGACGGCACGTGCCGCCTGCACGCCGTCGGCGCCGACGCGATAGTGGTATCAGTCGACTACCGACTGGCACCCGAGCACCCCTACCCCGCCGCGATCGAAGATGCTTGGGCCGCAACGCTATGGGTGGCCGAGCATGCTGCCGAGATCGGCGCCGTCCCCGCGCGGATTGCCGTGGCAGGGGACTCGGCGGGTGGCACCATCGCGGCGGTCATCGCCCAACGCGCTCGCGATAGCGGCGGGCCACCGATCGCCTTCCAACTGCTGTGGTATCCCTCCACCTTGTGGGACCAATCGTTGCCGTCGTTCAGCGAGAATGCGAATGCCCTGATCCTGGACCGAAAGGCCGTTGCTGACTTCTCCCGTTGGTACGCAGGCGAAGTCGACTTGTCCAGCCCTCCGCCGGGCATGGCTCCCGGTCGTGCCGACAACCTGGCCGATCTGCCGCCCGCCTACATCGCCGTCGCCGGTCACGACCCGCTGCGCGACGACGGCCTCCGCTATGCGGAGTTGCTGGCTGACGCCGGCGTCGCGGTCGAGGCGCACAACGCCGAGACGCTGGTCCACGGCTACGTCGGCTACGCGGGGGTGGTTCCTGCCGCAACCGCGGCGACGAACCGGGCGCTGGCGGCGTTGCGTGTTGCGCTCCACGGATAGGCCGGTGCTGCTTACCGTGGGTAGATGACCGACTCGAGCGTTGGCCGACCCGGCATCGACCCGTTCTTGAAGATGCTGCTCGATGCGATACCGCTGGCGTTCAGCGCGGCCGACGGAGTCGAAGTCGCCCGGGCCCGGCTGGCCGCGCTCAAGGCGCCCCCAGAGCTGCTGCCGGACTTACGGATTGAAGACCGGACCATCGGATACGGCGACCTGACCGACATCCCGATCCGGGTGTACTGGCCACCCGTCGAAAAGGACAACCTGCCGGTGGTCGTGTACTACCACGGCGGCGGCTGGGCCCTGGGCAGCGTGGACACCCACGACCATGTGACACGTGCGCATGCCGTCGGTGCGGACGCGATCGTGGTGTCCGTCGACTACCGGCTGGCACCCGAGTATCCGTTCCCGGCCGGAGTCAATGACAGTTGGGCTGCGCTGCAGTGGGTCGGCGAGCATGCCGCCGAACTGGGCGGCGACCCGGACCGGATCGCCGTCGCCGGTGACTCGGCGGGCGGCAATATCGCTGCAGTCATGGCGCAACTGGCCCGCGACAACGCCGGGCAGAGCGGACCGCCGCTGGTCTTCCAGCTGCTGTGGTACCCGTCGTGCATCGGCGACCTGTCGCTGCCGTCGTTCAAAGAGCACGCCACCGCGTACATCCTGGATCTCGAGGTCATCGACGCGTTCCTGGGTTGGTACGTGCCGGGCATCGACATCAGCGACTTCGAGACGTTGCCGACGATCTTGGCGCCGGGCAATGGCGATCTGTCCGGGCTGCCGCCGGCGTACATCGGCACCGCAGAACACGACCCACTGCGCGACGACGGCGCCCGCTACGCCGAACTGCTGCGCGCCGCCCGAGTTCCCGTGGAGTTGCGCAATGAGTCGAATATGGTGCACGGCTACGCCAACTTCGCGCTGGTGGTGCCCGCCGCCGCCGAGGCGCTAAATCGCGGATTGGCGGCATTGAAAAAGGCGTTGCACGCCTAAAGTCTTTTTCACTGTCATTTCAGTGAATTTGTCCAACTGGGCGACATGCGAGCGCCGGTGTCAACTGCACCGACAGATTGCTTAAAGTTGTTGTGCCACATAATTTTTCGTTGCTGTAAATCCGCTGAAAATGATTGCGGAAACGCAAATCCGACGATACCGTCCGGCAATACGGTGTTGTGTTGTCTTTAGGGCAGAGGTACCCCAACAACACGACCTGTCGGGAGGTTGAGAAATGTCGTATGTGATTGCGGTGCCGGAATTCGTCACGGCGGCAGCGTCGGATCTGGCGAACATCGGATCAACACTCGACTCGGCCGGCGCCGCCGCGGCCCTACCCACGACACAGTTGCTGGCTGCCGGCGCCGATGAAGTCTCCGCGGCGGTGGCGGCGCTGTTTGCGGGTCACGCGGAGAGCTATCAACTCGTCAGCGCGCAGGCGGCGGCATTTCACGCCCAGTTCGTGCAGGCGCTGCAGGCTGGAGCGGGCGCGTATGCCGCCGCCGAAGCAGCCAACGCCTCTCCCCTGCAACAGCTGCTCAACCTGATCAACGCGCCCACCCAGACCTTGCTGGGTCGACCGCTAATCGGCGACGGCGCTAATGGAGCCGACGGGACCGGCGCAGCGGGAGGTGCCGGCGGCATCCTGTACGGCAACGGCGGCCGGGGCGGATCGGGCGCGGAAGGCCAGGCCGGCGGTGCGGGCGGTGCGGCCGGACTGATCGGGCATGGCGGTGCCGGCGGGCTCGGCGGAGCAGGCGCGGCCGGCGGAGCGGGCGGCACGGGCGGGTGGCTCTACGGCAACGGTGGGGCCGGCGGGTCTGGAGGTGCCGCGACGATCGAAGGCGGTGCAGGCGGCAACGGCGGCGTCGGCGGCCGCGCGGTGGGGCTGTGGGGTAATGGCGGTGCGGGCGGTGCAGGAGGCGCAGGTGGAGAGGACCCCGCCGTCGGTGGCGTGGGGGGTACCGGCGGCGCCGGCGGGGGTGGTGGCGCCGGCGGCCTGTTCGGCGATGGTGGAGCCGGCGGACATGGCGGAAAGGGCGGGCAGGCTACCAACCTGGGGACGGGCGGCACCGGCGGTCGTGGTGGTGCGGGCGGTACCTCTTTCGTCGGCGACGGCGGGACGGGCGGGAACGGCGGGGGTGCCGGAAAAGGCTTTAGCTTCGGCAGCCACGGTGGTGACGGCGGCACCGGCGGAGCCGTGCAACTGATCGGACATGGCGGGGCCGGCGGCAACGGTGCGGCCAGCCAAGGCGGAGGGATTCCTGGTGGTAACGGTGGTGCCGGAGGTTCCGTCGGGTGGATCGGCCACGGTGGTGCTGGTGGAACCGGCGCGGTCGGCCCGTCCGCTGACGGCGGTGCCGGCGGTAAC
This sequence comes from Mycobacterium bourgelatii, assembly GCF_010723575.1. NCBI lineage: Bacteria > Bacillati > Actinomycetota > Actinomycetes > Mycobacteriales > Mycobacteriaceae > Mycobacterium > Mycobacterium bourgelatii. The sequence goes on along the minus strand of NZ_BLKZ01000001.1, from coordinate 2,330,858 downwards.
GGCGGCTTCGGCGGACTGCTGTACGGCAATGGCGGGGCAGGCGGGGCAGGCGGAGGCGACGTTCAAGCCGGCTTAGGCGGGAAGGGTGGCGCCGGTGGGGCAGCCAGACTGCTTGGCAATGGCGGGGCCGGCGGCGCCGGAGGTGACGGCAACCGAGGCGGTGGCAATGGTGGCATGGGAGGCGCCGGCGGGCAGTTCGGCGATGGTGGGGCCGGTGGAGCCGGCGGGAATGTCAACCCCGACGCCTTAGGGGCTGGCGGCGTCGGCGGAGCAGGCGGGTCTGCCAACCTCATCGGCAACGGTGGTGGCGGCGGCACGGGCGGTGACAGCGGACGTTCAGACGGCGGCTTTGGCGGCAAGGCCGCTGTTGGCGCGGCGGGCGGTGCCGGCGGTAACGGCGGGTGGATCGGGAACGGCGGCGCAGGCGGATTCGGCGGTGCGGGTGGACCCGGCGACGGCAACAACACACCCGGCGGTGCCGGGGGCGCCGGAGGTAACGGCGGGGCGGCCAAGTTCATCGGCAACGGCGGCAATGGCGGCGCGGGCGGACCCGGGGGCCCGGGCGGCAGTGCCAGCGCACCGCCTGGCGACCCAGGAGAAGGCGGCGATGGCGGACCCGGCGGCTCACTGTTCGGCGCACCGGGCGAGAACGGCTAGCCCACGCTCGAATTCAAATACACGCTGGGCGCAACGCCATACCAGCGTTTGAAGGCGTGCGAGAACGTCGAGACCTCGGTGTAGCCGAGCCGCTTGGCCACCTCGTCCACCGTCAGCCCGACATTGCGCAACAGGTCGACGGCCACGGTCGAGCGTGCCTCGTTCAGCAAGTCACGAAATGACGTGCCTTCCAGGGTAAGTCGGCGGCGCAGCGTTCGCGGGTGAAGGTCGAGTTCGGCGGCCACTTCGGGAAGCGTCGGGAACCGGCCCGAATCGCGAAACAGCTTGGTACGCACCAGCGCGGTAATGCCCCGGCGTTGTTCGTTGCGCTGCATCAACACATCGCACTGGGCGATGCACATCTCCAGCGTGTGCGGATCCGCCTGGGGCAACGGGTCATCGAACATCTCGCGTGGAAAGTGCAGCCTGTTGTGCGCACGGCCGAACGCGATGTCGTGGACCGGCACCAGTTCGAGCAACGGGCGCAGCAGGTCCTCGTCGATCGCCAACTCCACCGACACCTGATCGGCATACTTCTCCGCGACCGGAAAGGCGAAACTTGCTGTCGTCGCGATGATCCCAGCAATGTCACGCTCGACGAAAAAGCCCCGCACATCGGCCGGTAGGTGACTGGCATCGAGTTCGACGAGACAGTCATCGGCGGTTTCGAACAAGGTGATGGCGACCTGCATGGTGGTCAACGCGAAATACCGCATGGTGATCGTGAGCAGTTCCCGAAGGTTGGCACACGACATGGCGGCGAACCCAAACAGCCCGAAGTGCGTAAGGCTGAACCTACGACCGACATCGATACCGAGCCCCACGCCGTCGGGCAACCGCTCCAGCAACCGTCGTACGACCACGATCTCGTCGGCACCACTGACCGTGATGTCCGGCTCCTCCAGCTCAGCCGGGGCAATGCCGGCACCCGCCAGCAGTTCGCGAGTCGGCACCCCGCGCTCGTTGGCAACCTCGCACAACACCCGGGTCGGATACACCGGGTGCCGCAGGTCGGTCGTTGGCGTCAACCGTCGCATCGCTGTCCTAAACTCCCAACACCCTGTCCCATAATCTCATTACGTGCCGTCGCCGCCATCCCTACAGTGGAGTCATGGCCACGCTCACCGCCGAGCGGCCGTCGCGCGGACCCGCCCGACGGCTCAAGACCTGGACGATGACCCGGGAGGCACTGACCATCGGGTTCGACGCCGGCGACGGCTTCCTGGGCCGGCTGCGTGGTAGCGACATCACCCGATTCCGTTGCGGTGGACGACGTTTCGTATCGATAAGTCATCCGGACTACGTCGATCACGTGCTGCACGAGGCGCGCCTGAAGTACGTCAAGTCCAACGAGTACGAGCCCATCCGCGCCACTGCCGGCATCAACCTGCTCACCGACGAAGGCGAATCCTGGGCCGCCCACCGCGGCACGCTCAACCCCACCTTCGCCCGCCGCCACCTCAATGACCTCGTCGACCTGATGAGCGACCCGATCGCCCAAGTCACCGCATCGATGCAACCGAGCGCGCCGTTCGACATGCACCAGACGATGGTCGAGGCCACCCTCCGGGTGGTGGCCAACGCCCTCTTCAGCCAGGACTTCGGCCCGTTGGTGCAGAGCATGGATGATCTTGCGACCCGCGGGCTTCGGCGCGCGGAAAAGCTGCAGCGACTCGGGCTGTGGGGACTGATGCCGCCCCCGATGTACGACGCGCTGCATTGGCTGGCCTTCTCGGGCGTCCGCATGCCCCCACCACTGCGCGACCTCCAGAGCATCACCCTGGCGCTGGATCGTGCGGTCAACGCGGTGATCGATCAGCGCCTTGCGCACCCCACGGACGGAAATGACCTGCTCAACGTACTGCTGCGCGCCGACGGGGGCACGTGGCCGCGCCAGCGCGTGCGCGACGAGGCGCTGACCTTCATGCTTGCCGGCCACGAAACCACCGCGAACGCCATGTCCTGGTTCTGGTATCTGATGGCGCTGCACCCCGAGGCGCGCGCCCGGATGGTCGCCGAGGTCGACGACGTGCTGGGAACCCGCCCGCCTACGGCCGACGACCTCGGTCGGTTGCCCTGGACGACGGCGTGCCTGCAGGAGTCGCAGCGCTACTTCTCGTCGGTGTGGATCATCGCGCGCAGGGCGATCGCCGACGACGTCATCGACGCGCACCATATTCGCCGCGGCACCACGGTCGTGATCCCGATCCATCACATCCACCACGACCCACGCTGGTGGCCCGACCCAGAAGTCTTTGATCCCGGCAGGTTCTTGCACGGTGCGCGGGATCGTCCGCGATCGGCTTACCTGCCGTTCGGCGGCGGACGCCGCATCTGCATCGGCCAGAGTTTTGCTTTGATGGAGATGGTGCTGATTGCGGCAATCATGAGTCAGCGCTTCGCGTTCGACCTGGCGCCCGGCCACCGCGTCGAACTCGAAGCCACGTTAACGTTGCGGCCCAAACACGGACTGCACCTGATCGGAAGCGGGCGTTAGATGCCGGACTACGAGATCCTGATCGTCGGTGCCGGATTCTCCGGAATCGGCTCGGCAATAAAGCTGGACCAAGCGGGATTCCACGACTACCTGGTGATCGAAGCGGGCGACGGTGTCGGCGGCACCTGGCATTGGAACACCTACCCCGGTATCGCCGTGGACATTCCGTCGTTCTCCTACCAGTTCTCCTTTGAACAGAGCGCGGAGTGGTCCCGCACCTACGCACCCGGGCGCGAACTCAAGGGGTACGCCGAGCACTGCGTCGACAAGTACGGCATCCGGCCCCGAATTCGGTTCAACACCAAGGTAATTTCGGCCGAATTCGACGATGCGCACAGCATTTGGCGGGTACAGACGGAGCCGGGCGGTGAAGTCACGGCTCGATTTCTGATCAACGCCTGCGGCGTGCTGACCGTGCCGAAACTGCCGGACATCGACGGCGTCGACTCCTTTGACGGCATCACCATGCACACCGCGCGCTGGGACCACAGCCAGGACCTGTCCGGCAAGCGGGTTGCGATCATCGGCACGGGCGCGTCGGCCGTGCAGGTCATTCCGGAGATCGCGCCGAAAGTGGCCCAGCTGACTGTATTTCAGCGAACCCCGATCTGGTGCTTCCCCAAGCTCGACGTGCCGCTGCCCGCGGCGGCGCGCTGGGCGATGCGCATTCCCGGCGGCAAGGTCGTTCAGAGGCTGCTCAGCCAGGCGTTCGTGGAACTGACCTTCCCCCTTGCGGCGCAATACTTCACCGTCTTTCCGCTGGCCAAGAACATGGGTGCGGCCGGCCGCAGGTACCTGCGCGAGCAGGTCAAGGATCCGGAGGTGCGGGCCAAGCTCACCCCGCAATACGCCGTGGGCTGTAAGCGACCCGGCTTCCACAACGAATATCTGGCCACGTTCAATCGCGACAACGTTCGACTCGTCACCGAGCCGATCGACAAGATCACCCCCAGCGCGGTGGTGTCCACAGACGGTGAAGACCACGAAATCGACGTGTTGATTCTGGCGACCGGCTTCAAGGTGATGGACACCGATAGCGTCCCCACCTATGCCGTTGCGGGCAGTGGCGGCCGGTCCTTGAGCCGGTACTGGGACGAGAACCGGTTGCAGGCTTACGAGGGTGTCAGCGTTCCCGGATTCCCGAATATGTTCACCGTTTTCGGCCCGTACGGCTACGTCGGATCATCGTACTTCGCGCTTATCGAGACTCAGACCCATCACATCGTGCGCTGCCTGAAACGCGCCCGGAAGAACGGGGCGACCAAAGTCGAGGTACGCGAAGAGGCCAATGCCCGCTACTTCGCGGAGATGATGCGCAAGCGCCATCGGCAGATCTTCTGGCAGGACAGCTGCCGATTGGCCAACAGCTACTACTTTGACAAGAACGGCGACGTGCCGATCCGGCCGACCACCACGGTCGAAGCCTATTGGCGCAGTCGGCGGTTCGATCTCGAGGACTATCGCTTCACCGCCTGAGCGGGGAGGCTACGCTCGAACGATGGCAAAGGAGTTTTCGCGCATCGACGCGCCGCTGCGCGAATTCATCGGCAAGCAGGCGATGTTCTTCGTCGCCACTGCGCCGAGCACGGGCGGCCGGATCAACCTGTCCCCCAAGGGATACCAAGACACCTTTGCGGTGCTCGATGACCACACCGTTGCCTACCTCGACCTGTTCGGCAGCGGCGTTGAAACCATCGCGCATTTGCGGGACAACGGCCGAATCACCATCATGTTCTGTTCGTTCACCCGCAACTCGCGAATACTGAGATTGTTCGGCACCGGCCGCGTCGTTCGTCCCGACGATGCCGAATTCGACCGGATCCGAAGCCATTTCGGCGACCTGCGGTCGGGTCTACGGGCTGCCATTGTCATCGATGTCGAGCGCATTGCCGACGCCTGCGGATTCGCGGTGCCCTATTACGAACTCGTCGACGAACGACCGGTACTCGAGACCCATCACGTCAAGGCGCCCGAGGAGGCCTACGCCCGCTTGATCGGTCGCAATCAGCACAGCATCGATGGATTGCCTGGATTGGACCCCGACCACCCGCCACCGCCGCCGGTAGGGGGTTAGGCCGGCAACTAACCCCGCCGAAAGCCACGCTGGCGTGACGCTTGGCGTCGAGCGCCACGCTGGCGTGACGCTCGGCGAGAAGAGTGCGGCGAGACGCTCAACGAGAAGAGTGCGGCGAGGCTAGATGGCGCGCTTGAGGTCGTCGACCTTATTCAACTGCTCCCAGGGCAGTTCGATGTCGGTACGACCGAAGTGTCCGTAGGCCGCCGTCTGCGCGTAGATCGGCCGCAGCAGATCCAGGTCGCGGATGATGGCACCGGGCCGCAGGTCGAACACCTCAGGCACAATCTTCTCGATCTTGACCGGGTCGACGGTCGCGGTGCCGAAGGTCTCGATGAACAAGCCGACCGGGGCGGCCTTGCCGATGGCGTAGGCCACCTGTACCTCGACCCGCTCGGCCAGGCCGGCGGCGACGATGTTCTTGGCCACCCAGCGCATCGCGTAGGCCGCCGACCGGTCCACCTTCGACGGGTCCTTGCCCGAGAAGGCGCCACCGCCGTGGCGGGCCCAGCCGCCGTAGGTGTCGACGATGATCTTGCGACCGGTCAGACCGGCGTCGCCCATCGGACCGCCCAGGACGAACTTGCCGGTCGGGTTGACCAACACCCGGGTAGCCGACGCGTCCAGCGTCTCGTGGGCGAGCTCCTTCAGCACGTGGCCGAGCACGTGCTCGCGGATGTCGGGGTCCAGCGTCTTCTCCAGGTCGACCCCGTCGGCGTGCTGGGTGGAAACGACCACCGTGTCCAGCCGAACCGGGACGTCGTCCTCGTAGGCGATGGTGACCTGGGTCTTGCCGTCGGGCCGCAGGTAGGGCAGCACGCCGGTCTTGCGCACCTCGGTCAGCCGCCGCGACAGCCGGTGGGCCAACGCGATGGGCAGCGGCATCAGCTCCGGGGTGTCGTTGATCGCGTAACCGAACATCAGACCCTGGTCGCCGGCGCCCTGCGAGTCCAGCGGATCGGCCGCGCCCTCGACCCGCGCCTCGTGGGCGGTGTCGACACCCTGGGCGATGTCCGGCGATTGGGCACCGATACCGATGTTCACGCCGCATGACGCCCCGTCGAAGCCCTTTTCCGACGAGTCGTAACCGATCTCGAGAATGCGCTCGCGGACGGTGTTGGTGATGTCGGCGAAGGCATTCTTCGCCGAGGTGGTCACCTCACCGACTACGTGCACCTGCCCAGTGGTCACCAGCGTCTCGACCGCGACACGTGAGCGGGGATCCTCCGCCAAAAGCGCGTCGAGGACCGAGTCGCTGATCGCGTCACAGATCTTGTCGGGATGTCCCTCTGTCACCGACTCACTGGTAAACAGCCGACCCTTCTCGCTCACCCTGCATTCCTTCCAGTCAATGTGCCAACTTCGTTGGCGCCTAAATGTTAGTTAGGCGAATTATGGTCTTGTCCCCCAGGCCGCCTGTCCCTGTCCGGGGCTACGTCTCTAGGGCTACGTCGCCCTGGGACGTTATCAGCTATCGCTGTGCAAGAACGTGGCGATTGCGTCAACGATACGGCTGGCCATCAAAGTCTTGGAGCCGTGCTGGAGCGCGGACTCCGTGCCGTCCGACGCCAGCAGCCACCCGTCATTGCTGTCGACCTCGAACGCCCTGCCGTCGCCCACCGCGTTCACGACCAGCAAGTCGCAGCCCTTGCGCTGCAGTTTGGCCCGGGCGTGAAAGAGCACATCGCCGTTGGCGTCGCCGGTCTCGGCGGCAAACCCGACGATGGCCCGCATGTTCGGCAACTGGCCGTGTTTACGCGCCTGGACCGTGTCGGCCAGTACATCGTCGTTGCGGACCAGCTCGATGGTCGGTGCCGTGGAGTCCCTCGCGCTCTTCTTGATCTTCGCGGTGGCGACCTGGGTGGGCCGGAAGTCGGCCACCGCCGCCGCCATCACCAGCACGTTTACGTCCGGCGCGTGCTTGGACACGGCGTCGCCAAGCTGCTGGGCGGAGCTGACGTGTACGACGTTGACGCCGGCGGGGTCGATGAGGCCGGCCGTGTGACCGGCGATCAGGGTGACCTCGGCGCCGCGCTGAGCGGCCACCCGAGCGACCGCATAGCCCTGCTTGCCGGAGCTGCGGTTGCCGATGAAACGCACCGGGTCGATCGCCTCGCGGGTACCGCCTGCGGTGACCAGTACCTTGCAGCCGGCAAGGTCGTAGGGCAGCGCGTCGTGGCGCTCCAACAGCAGGTGAGCCAGGGTGGTGATCTCTTCGGCCTCCGGCAGGCGTCCCGCGCCGCTGTCAGTGCCGGTGAGCCGCCCGGATGCGGGTTCGAGGACAACCGCGCCGCGGCGGCGCAAAGTGGCGACGTTGTCGACGGTGGCCGGGTGCAACCACATCTCGGTGTGCATCGCCGGCGCGAACAGCACCGGACATCGCGCGGTGAGCAGGGTGGCGGTGAGCAGGTCGTCGGCACGACCGGCCACCGCGCGGGCAAGAAGGTCGGCGGTGGCCGGAGCGACCACCACCAGGTCGGCCTGCTGACCGAGGCGCACGTGCGGGACTTCCGGAACGTCGTCGAAAACGCCGGTACGCACCGGCGCACCGGACAGCGCTTCGAACGTCGCGGCGCCGACAAAGTTGAGCGCGGACTCGGTGGGGATGACGCGGACGTTGTGTCCGGCCTCGGCGAGCTGACGGACGACGGTGCACGCCTTATAGGCGGCGATTCCCCCGGAGACGCCGACTACGACGTTTTTGGAGACGCTCTTGGCAGTCCGCTTGCCCACCACAGTGCGCCCGGCCCGGCTCGTTACTCGCCCTCGGTGTGTTCGAGCAGGTCAGCGTGGATTTCGCGCAGTGCGATCGACAGCGGCTTCTCCTGCAACCCGGGCTCGACCAGGGGGCCGACGTACTCGAGGATGCCCTCACCCAGCTGGTTGTAGTAGTCGTTGATCTGCCGGGCCCGCTTGGCCGCGTAGATCACCAGGGCGTACTTGCTCGAGACGCGGTCCAGCAACTCGTCGATGGGTGGGTTGGTGATGCCCAACGGGGTGTCGTAGGCGCCCACTCCACCTGACGAAGGATCGAACTGATCCACCGCAGGGACGGCGGTCAACGACGTGTCGGACGGCGAGTTACTCACTAAAAAATTCTCCTGGCAGCGTAGTGCGATGCGAAAAGTCAAGAACTTGATGGGTTTCTAACCAGCAAGGATACCAATTCGGCGCACGCAGACTCTAATCGGCGATTTACCACCACTTGATCGAAGTCGCCTTGAGCTGCCAATTCGATTCGCGCCGTCTCCAGTCGGCGCTGGATGACCTCTGGTGTCTCGGTACCGCGACCGATCAACCGGGCCTCCAAATCCTCCCAGCTGGGCGGTGCGAGGAACACCGTCAGGACCTCAGGCATCGTTTGTTTGATGGCTCTGGCTCCGGCCAGGTCCACCTCGATGAGCACCGGCACACCGGAAGCAGCGGCCTCGCGTACCGGCTGGGCCAGGGTGCCCGAGCGGTGCAATCCACCGTGGATTTCCGCCCACTCCAGCAGTTCGCCCCGGTCAATGAGTTCTTGGAAGCGGGCCGGACTGACGAAGTGGTAGTCGACGCCGTCGATCTCCCCCGGACGCGGCTCTCGCGTCGTGGCCGAGACGCTGAAATGGAGGTTCGGGATCCGCTCACGCAGACACCGGACCACAGTTGATTTCCCGACCGCCGAGGGACCGGACAGCACAACGACTCGTCCTGCGCCCGGTCCCCCGCTGGAGCGCACTTTCGCCCCCAGGTCGGTATCCCCCACAGGCCGTTCGGCCTGCATTACTTCAGCTGCGCCTTAAGCCCGGGGGCCTAGGCGGAGCCGCCGAACTTTTCCAGCAGGGCCTTGCGCTGACGGTCACCAAGACCGCGCAGCCGGCGGGTAGGGGCAATCTCGAGCTCGGTCATGATTTCCTGCGCCTTGACTTTGCCAACCTTCGGCAACGCCTCCAGCAACGCAGACACCTTCATCTTGCCCAGAACTTCGTCGCTCTCGGCGTCCTTGAGCACCTGCGTGAGGTTGGTGCCACCGCGCTTTAGCCGATCTTTGAGCTCTGCTCGTGCTCGACGTGCGGCAGCAGCCTTCTCCAACGCGGCCGCGCGCTGCTCGTCGGTCAATTGGGGAAGGGCCACGATTCCTCCGTCTCTCATCGATAAAAATCGATCTTCATTTGTCTTGGCCGGGTACTCCAGCCAGCGCAGACGACCGTACTCACGGTTCCTGACGAAATCTAACCCGACCCCCCGGTTTGGCGGCCTAGGTGACCGAAAAAGTCCAGCGTGAGCTCTGCGGATGCCCTTCTGGACCGGTCTGCGCGGTATGCTCAAGCCGACGAGTCGGGGCACCCGTTCCGCGCCCATGGCCCGCGACCGCGGCCGATAACAAGGCCTCTACCAGCAGTTTTGTCTTGCTCGCACGACCACGCGTGACGTTTCGGCGCCCTACCCCGCGGCTGCGGAGCGCGCATCGGCGCGGCCGCGTGCCACGAATCACGCTTTTTCGTCGTGCGTCGCGCGTGTCGTGGCGAGATAGGCGACTGAATCAAGCATCCGCTCTCCGGCCGCACGCAGGGCCGACACGGCCGGTCCGGCGCACAGGACCTCGCGTGAGACCGCTGGTAGGAGCCACTCCGACGCGGCTCCGCCCAGGCCCGCCAGCGCCTCGGGGCGCCCGCCCTGGACGCCCACGCCGGGGATGAGCACCGGCCCGCCCAAGGCGCTGAGATCGGGTGGTTGTTCGACCGTGGCGCCGACGACCACCCCCAGCGAGCCGGGCTCGGACGTTGTCTTTGTGTTTGCTGCACCCACCTCGTCGACGATCAGCTGAGCCACCGTGCGCCCGTCGTTCCGCGCGCGCTGCACGGTCGAACCCTCCGGGTTGGAGGTGGCGGCAAGCACGAAGACCCCCCGGTCATGTGCCGCGGCGACCTCCAGCAGCGGCCGCAACGAACCGAAGCCGAGGTACGGCGAGGCCGTCACCGCGTCCGCGGCCAGCGGCGAGTCGCCCGCCCACGCCGCGGCGTAGGCCGCCATCGTGGAGCCGATGTCCCCGCGTTTTGCGTCGGCGATCACCAACACGCCGTCGGCGCGCAGCGCGGCGATGGTGCGTTCCAGCACCGCGAACCCGGCGGCGCCGTACGCCTCGAAAAACGCCACCTGGGGTTTGACCGCGGCGAACCCGGCGTAGGCCTGCACGCAGATGTCACAGAAGGCGGCCAGGCCGTCGGCGGTGGTCGGCAGCCCCCAGGCCTGCAGCAACTCGGGATGCGGATCGATACCCAGACACAGCGGCCCGCGACGCGCCCTCGCGTCGAGCAGGCGGGCGCCGAAGCCGGTCACCTGTCGGTGCCGCTTTCGGCTCGCCCTTGGGCGCCGATCGCGCGGTGCAACTCCTGCAGTGACTGCACCCCGATGTCGCCGCGGATTCCGGCCTCGATGCCCTGCACGGCCGCCGAGGCGCCCTGCACGGTGGTGACGCACGGGATGTTGGCCTGTACCGCGGCCGACCGGATCTCATAGCCGTCAATACGCGGCCCGGAATTGCCGTATGGGGTGTTGATCACCATGTCGACCTCGCCGGCCCGGATCGCGTCGACCGCGGACACCGGGGGCCGGCCCGGTTCCGGCGACTGGAAGTGCTTGCGCACCTCGTCACAGGGAATTCCGTTGCGGCGCAGCGTCTCCGCGGTCCCCTCGGTGGCCAGGACGCGGAACCCGAGGTCGGCCAGTCGCTTCACCGGGAAGACCAGCGAGCGCTTGTCGCGGTTGGCGACCGAGACGAACACCGTGCCCTGCGCCGGCAGCGATCCGTAAGCGGCGGTTTGGCTCTTGGCGAAGGCGCTGCCGAAGTCGCGGTCGATTCCCATCACTTCGCCCGTCGACTTCATCTCCGGGCCCAGCAGGGAATCGATGGCGGCCCCGTCGGCGCGCCGGAACCGGTGGAAGGGCAGTACAGCTTCCTTGACGGCGATCGGAGCGTACGGATCCGCGTGGGCGCCGTCCCCGGACTCGGCCAGCATGCCTTCGGCACGCAGTTGAGCAATACTGGCGCCCAGCATGATTCGGGCGCATGCCTTGGCGAGCGGGACGGCGGTTGCCTTGGAGACGAACGGAACGGTGCGGCTGGCCCTCGGGTTGGCTTCCAGGACGTAGAGCACGTCGTCCTTCAGCGCGTACTGCACGTTGAGCAGACCCACCACGCCGATGCCGTGGGCGATGGCCTCGGTGGCCTTGCGCACCTTCTCAATGTCGCTGCGGCCCAACGTCACCGGCGGCAGTGCGCACGCCGAATCACCGGAGTGGACCCCGGCCTCTTCGATGTGCTCCATGATCCCGCCGATGTAGACCTCGGCGCCGTCGCACAGCGCGTCGACGTCGATCTCGACGGCGTCTTCGAGGAAGCGGTCGACGAGCACCGGGTGCTCGGGTGAGAGCTGGGTGGCGCGGGTGATGTAGCCCTCGAGCGTCGCCTCGTCATAGACGATCTCCATGCCGCGGCCGCCCAACACATACGACGGGCGCACCAACACCGGGTAGCCGATGTCGTCGGCGATGCGGCGAGCCTGCGCGAAAGTGGTTGCCATGCCGTATTTCGGCGCGGGCAGTCCCGCGCTGCTCAGCACGTCGCCGAAGGCGCCGCGGTCCTCGGCCAAGTCGATCGCTTCCGGCGAGGTGCCGACGATAGGCACGCCTGCGTCGAAGAGCCGCTGGGCCAACCCCAACGGCGTCTGGCCGCCAAGTTGGACGATGACCCCGACCACCCCGGGCCCGCCGGCGCCAGACTGGTCCTCGGCGTGGAACACCTCGAGGACGTCCTCGAACGTCAGCGGCTCGAAGTACAACCGGTCGGCGGTGTCGTAGTCGGTGGACACCGTTTCCGGGTTGCAGTTGACCATCACGGTCTCGAAACCGGCCTGGCTCAACGTGGTTGCCGCGTGCACGCAGCTGTAGTCGAATTCGATGCCCTGACCGATCCGGTTCGGGCCGGACCCCAGAATCAGCACCTTGGGCTTCTCGGTCTGCGGCGCCACCTCGGTCTCGGCGGCCGGATCGAGTTCATAGCTGCTGTAGTGGTAGGGCGTCTTGGCCTCGAACTCCGCCGCACAGGTGTCCACCGTCTTGTACACAGGGTGGATCCCGAGACGCTCCCGCAGGGACCGCACCCCGGCTTCGCCGGCCAGTTCTGGCCGCAGCGCGGCGATCTGGCGGTCGGACAGTCCGCTGTGCTTGGCGTGGCGCAACAGGTCGGCGTCCAGCACGGGCGCGTCGACGAGTTCGGCGCGCAGGCCCACCAATTCGTCGATCTGCGCGACGAACCAGGGGTCGACGCCGCTGGCATTGGCCACTCGTTCCACCGAGGCGCCCAGGCGCAACGCCAATTCGATGTCGTACAGGCGGCCTTCGGTGGGAGTCTGCAGCCGCTCGAGCACGGCGTCGACGTCGCCGTCGGGATCCGGGCCCGTCCAGAATCCGGCCCGGGTGGTCTCCAGCGAACGCATCACCTTGCCCAAGGCCTCAACGAAGTTGCGGCCCAACGACATTGCTTCTCCGACGGACTTCATCGTGGTGGTCAGCGTCGGGTCGGCGCCCGGGAACTTTTCGAAGGCGAACCGCGGCGCCTTGACCACGACATAGTCCAGGGTGGGCTCGAAACAGGCCGGAGTTTCCTTGGTGATGTCGTTGACGATTTCGTCGAGGGTGTACCCGATGGCCAGTTTGGCGGCGATCTTGGCGATCGGAAAGCCGGTGGCCTTGGAAGCCAGCGCGCTGGACCGCGACACCCGAGGGTTCATCTCGATCACGATGAGCCGGCCGTCCTTCGGGTTGACCGCGAACTGAATGTTGCAGCCCCCGGTGTCCACGCCGACCTCGCGCAGGATCGCGATGCCCATGTCGCGCATCTTCTGGTATTCCCGGTCGGTCAGCGTCATGGCCGGCGCAACCGTGACCGAGTCGCCGGTGTGCACGCCCATCGGATCGACATTCTCGATCGAGCACACCACCACCACGTTGTCGTGGCCGTCGCGCATCAGCTCGAGCTCGAATTCCTTCCAGCCGTAAATCGATTCCTCGATCAGCACGTTGGCGCTGGGGCTGGCGGCCAGTCCCGCGCCGGCCATCCGCCCCACCTCTTCGGCGGAGTTGGCCAAACCCGAACCCAGCCCGCCCATGGTGAAACTCGGCCGCACCACCACGGGCAGACCGAGTTCCTCGACCGTCTCGCGAACCTCGTCCATGGTGAAACACACTCGGCTGCGCGCGGATTCGCCGCCCACCTTGGCGACGATGTCTTTGAACCGTTGCCGGTCCTCGCCGCGCTGGATGGCGTCGAAGTCCGCGCCGATCAGCTCCACCCCGTAGCGTTCCAGCACCCCGCTCTCGTACAGCGCCACCGCGGTGTTGAGCGCGGTCTGCCCGCCCAGGGTGGCCAGTAGGGCGTCAATCCTGTTGCCGCGCTCGGCCTGTTGGGCGATCACCCGCTCCACGAACGCCGGGGTGATCGGCTCCACGTAGGTGTAGTCGGCGTACTCCGGGTCGGTCATGATGGTGGCCGGGTTGGAGTTGACCAGGCTGACCGTCAGCCCCTCCGCGCGCAGCACCCGGCATGCCTGGGTGCCCGAGTAGTCGAACTCGCAGGCCTGGCCGATGACGATCGGCCCGGATCCGATCACCAGGACGTGGTTGATATCAGTCCGCCGCGGCACTAGTTGGCCCCTTCATTCCGGGCGCGAGTGTGCGCAGTTGTACACCGGTTACGGCGTGTCGCCGTGCCAACACGCACGCTCGCGGTCATTGGTGGCCTTCCATGAGGTCGATGAACTGGTCGAACAGGTACTCCGCATCGTGCGGGCCCGCGGCGGCTTCGGGGTGGTATTGCACCGAAAAGGCCCGCCCGTCGGTGAGTTTCACGCCCTCGACCACTCCGTCATTGGCGCAGGTGTGGCTGACGACGGCCGCACCGAACGGTGTGTCGAAGGTCTGACCCGCCTCGCCTTCCAGCGCGAAGCCGTGGTTCTGCGCGGTCACCGCGACCCGTCCGGTGGCGTGGTCGATGACCGGGATGTTGATCCCGCGGTGGCCGAACACCAGCTTGTAGGTGGACAAACCCAGGGCGCGGCCCAGGATTTGGTTGCCGAAGCAGATCCCGAACAGCGGTATCCCGGCGCTCAGCACCTCTTTGGTCACCGCGACGACGTGGTCGGCGGTGGCGGGGTCGCCGGGGCCGTTGGACAGGAATACGCCGTCCGGCTTGATTTCGGCGATCTGATCGAAGGTGGCCGAAGCCGGCAGGACGTGGCTGCGAATGCCGCGCCGGGCGAAGTTGCGCGGCGTGTTGGTCTTGATGCCCAGGTCGAGGGCGGCCACGGTGAACCGGGTCGGCCCGTCGGGGTCGACGATGTAGGTGTCCGGGGTGCTGACCTCGCCGGCCAGGTCGGCGCCCAGCATCGGCTGCTGGGCACGCACCCGCTCGACCAGCTCGTCAGCATCGGCCAGGGCCGCACCCGAGAACACGCCCGCCTTCATCGATCCGCGGCTGCGCAGGTGGCGTACCACGGCCCGGGTGTCGATCCCGGCGATCCCGACGATGTTCTGCCGGATGAGTTCGTCCTCGAGCGTGCTGGTCGCCCGCCAATTGGAGGCGCGCGGCGACGGGTCGCGCACCGCGTAGCCGGCCACCCAGATCTTGTCGCCTCGGCTTTCGGCGTCCTCGTTGTTCCAGCCGGTGTTGCCGATCTGCGGCGCGGTGGCCACCACGATCTGGCGGTGATAGCTGGGATCGGTCAGCGTCTCCTGGTAGCCCGACATCGCCGTGCTGAACACCGCTTCACCGAGTGTCTGCCCGATCTTGCCGAACGGCACCCCGGTGAAGATGCGGCCATCCTCAAGCACCAAAACGGCCTTACTGCTCACGTGCGCGGCTCCTCCTTGCCATTGGGCCGGTCCGTGCCGTCCAGCCAGTTCTCATAGTCGGCGCGGTTGTTCGCGCGGAACCCGGTGTCCATCTCGACCCCCGAAGGCAGCCGCCACCGGATCGCCAACACCCCGACGCGACTGATTACTTTGCCGGCGACGCCGCGCTCCAAACGGATTGCGCTGATCGACTCTTCCGGGATCCAGATGGGGTTGGCGCGGACACGCTCCACCAGGATGCCCTCGGGGTAGCGGGTGAGCACAGCCTTGCTGCGATAGCCCAGGTCGCCCGTGGTGACCCGCTCGTTCCACTCCGGGGCCAGGGTGCAACCGCAATACAAACCTTGGGTGGTCAGGATCGCGGAGCCCAGGGTGTCGGGGATGTCGGGCATGTTGCCCAGAAGTTCCGCCTGCCGCTCACCCCGGCGCCGCCAGCCGCGCATCATCAGCTGGATCACCACCGCGATCGCCACGACCACGATGGCCGCGAAGATCAGCGATCCAACCAGCGTGCCGGTGTTCATGAGCGCCACTCCTCATCGCTGCGCTCTGCATCGTCGCCGGCGCGGTTCATACCGGACTCTTCCCGTCCCGCGCAGTGACTTTCCCACGCAGCAGGGTCGCGGTCACGGCCGCCGGCAAGGTCATCGACTCGTAGGGGGTGTTGTTCGACCGACTCGCCAGCTCCGTTCCGGCGACCGTCCAGGTCGCGGCGGGATCCACCACGGTCAAGTTGGCCGGCTCGCCCACCTCAATCGGCCGGCCTTGATCGGGCAGCCCGACAATGCGCGCCGGATTCTCGCTCATCACCCGTGCGACGTCGCGCCAATTCAGCAGACCGGGTTGCACCATGGTCTGCACGACGACCGACAGAGCGGTCTGCAGACCCAGCATCCCCGGGCGTGCCGCGGAGAACTCGACGCATTTCTCGTGCTCCGCGTGCGGAGCGTGATCGGTGGCCACACAGTCGATTACCCCGTCGGCGAGTGCCTGACGCAGCGCGATCGCGTCGCCGGCTTCGCGCAGCGGCGGATTGACTCGATTGATGCCGTCGTAGGTTTGCAGCCGGCTGTCGTCCAGCAACAGGTGATGCGGGGTCACCTCGGCGGTGATCGAAATGCCTTGATCCTTAGCCCATTTCAGGATCTCCACGGTGCCCGCCGTGGACGCGTGGCAGATGTGCACCCGCGCTCCCGCATCCCGGGCCAGCAGGGCGTCGCGGGCGACGATCGATTCTTCGGCGGCCCTCGGCCATCCGGCCAGCCCCAGGCGGGCGGCCGTCGGTCCCTCGTGGGCGACGGCGCCGACCGTCAGCCGTGGCTCCTCCGCGTGCTGGGCGATCAGCACACCCAGCCCCCTGGCGTATTCCAGGGCCCGGCGCATCACCAACGGGTCGTGCACGCAGATGCCGTCGTCGGAGAACATCCGCACCTGGGCGGCGCCGGCATGCATCATGCCCATCTCGGTCAGCTCGGCTCCGGCCAGCCCGACGGTGACCGCGCCGACGGGGTGGACGTCGACCAGACCGACTTCCTGCCCGCGGCGCCAGACGTGGTCGGTGACCACCGGGCTGTCGGCCACCGGGTTGGTGTTGGCCATCGCGAACACCGCCGTGTACCCGCCGAGAGCCGCTGCGGCCGAACCGGTTTCGATGTCCTCGGCGTATTCGCGGCCGGGCTCGCGCAGGTGGGTGTGCAGGTCGACGAATCCGGGCAGCAGCACCTGGTCGGTGGCGTCGATAACGTCTGCCGTGTCGGGGATTTCCAGACCTGGACCGATCTCGGCGATCTGGCCCTCGTAGCCGGGAGCGTCGACCAGGACATCGACCCGCTCCCCTTCACCGTAGAGCCGGACACCGCGCAGCAACACGCTCATGCCGCCCCCTCTTTTCCGGCTATCTCGGTGCCCAGCAGGACATGGAACAGCACCGCCATGCGTACATGCACCCCGTTCGAAACCTGTTGCAACACAGCGGATTGTGAGGAATCCGCCACCGAAGACGAAATCTCCATGCCGCGCAGCATGGGCCCCGGGTGCAGCACCACGGCATGCCCGGGCAACAGCGCCTGCCGGCGAGCGGAGAGTCCGTACAGCGTCGAATACTCGCGCACGGACGGGAAGAAGCCGCCGTTCATCCGCTCGGCCTGCACCCGCAACATCAGCACGGCGTCGGCGGCGGGTAGTTCCGCGTCGAAGTCGTTGGAAACCGTTACCGGCCAACCGTCGACGCCCACCGGCAGCAAGGTCGGCGGCGCTACCAGCACCACCTCGGCGCCCAACGTGTGCAGCAGCATCACGTTGGACCGGGCGACCCGGCTGTGCAGGACATCGCCGACGATCACGACGCGCCGGCCTTCGATGCCGCCGAGTCGTTGGCGGATGGTCAGCGCGTCCAGCAGCGCCTGGGTGGGATGCTCGTGCGTGCCGTCGCCGGCGTTGATCACCGCAGGCCCGTCGGTGTTTTCCGCGCCCGAGCCGGTCGCGGTCCAGTCGGCGAGCAGATGCGCGGCACCGGACGCCGGATGACGGATGATCAGCGCATCGGCGCCGGCCGCCCGCAAGGTCAGCGCGGTGTCGCGCAGCGACTCACCCTTGCCCACCGACGATCCTGCCGCGCTGACGTTGATCACGTCCGCGCTCATCCACTTGCCGGCGACCTCGAACGACACTCGGGTGCGGGTCGAGTTCTCGTAGAACATCGTGACGATGGTGCGGCCTCGTAGCGTCGGCAGCTTCTTGACATCGCGGCCCAGCAGGGCCTGCGCGAAGTGGTCGGCGTCGTCGAGGATCGCCGTCGCATCGTCGCGGGTCAGGTCACCGGCGGCCAGTAGGTGCCTCGGAGTCATCGTGAAATCACCACCCCGTCGCGACCATCGTGTTCGGCCAACAGGACATGCACGCTCTCGCTGCGCGACGTCGGCACGTTCTTGCCCACGTAGTCCGCGCGCACCGGCAGTTCGCGATGGCCACGGTCGACGAGCACGGCCAGTTGCACGATCCGCGGGCGGCCCACGTCGCGCAGCGCGTCGAGAGCCGAGCGCACCGAGCGACCGGAGTAGAGCACGTCGTCGACGAGGATGACCAGCGCGTCGTCGATGCCGCCTTCGGGGATCGAGGTCTCCTCGAGCGGCCGAGGCGGCTTGATCATCAGGTCGTCGCGGTACAGGGTGATGTCCAAGGCGCCGTGGCTGACATCGACCCCGCTGAATTCGGCGATGTTGGCCGCCAGGCGTTGGGCCAGGATGACGCCCCGGGTGGGAATGCCCAACAGGACGACGCGGGGCCCGTCGGGGCTGTCCAACGCGGTTTTTTCAATGATCTGGTGCGCGATGCGCGAAACAGTGCGGCCCACGTCGGCCGCAGACATCAGCTCCCTGCCGGTGGCAGCATCCACACTGACCTCCTTCTCCGCCTCTCTGGACGGCCCGTTAAAGGATGTCGACTGCCGGGCAGCGTAACACGCCGCCATTCGACGACGCAGGTCGCGCTGAACCGGCGCGTTCGTGACGATCGACTCTTGACGAACTGCGCCTCAATCGGATCATGCGGTTGGGGCTCACGCGGACTTTTGGGGGTCCGCGCTCGGCTGCAATATCAGCTCCTACCGCGAGGGCGACTTCGCAACTTCCGTCGTCCGTTTGACGAACAAGTCCGATCCATTGCACCGATCGTGATCTACTGACACAGTCGTAAATAACGAAATCTCTGGGTGCTCGAACCTGATGTCTGCCAGGCTCGGCCATCGGGGTCGCAGACGAACATTCGTTGCGGCACAAGCGGTTCGAAGACTATAGACCAACGTAATTTACGCTTGCGTCAGAGTTGTCGTGTTGCCTTGTGAATCTCTTTTAAGCATCGGTAAATTATGCGGTCCTAGGTACCTGCCAGTGGAGTTGTAGCGAGACGGGAGCCGTTTAGTGTCGTCGTTTGTTGTCATAGCGCATGAGGCTCTGGCCGCTGCGACCGCGAATTTGACCGACATCGGTGCGGGCATTAGGGCCGCCGACGCGGCGGCTGCGGGTTCGACGACGTCGTTGGCGGCTGCGGCTGCGGATGAGGTGTCGGTGGCGATTTCACGCTTATTCGCCGGCTACGCCCAGGAGTATCAGGCACTCAGTGCGCAGACGGCACTGTTTCATGCACAGTTCGTGCAGGCGTTGACCTCGGGCGGGTTTCTGTATGCCGCCGCCGAGGCCGCCAATACCTCACCCTTGCTGTCCTTGCAGCACGGCGTTCAGGCTGTGGCCGCGGCAACAGCGGCGGGCGGTCCGGTGGAGCAGTTGACGGGACGTCCGTTGTTCGGCGACGGTACCCACGGCGCGCCCGGGACCGGGCAGGCCGGCGGGCCGGGCGGGTGGCTTTTCGGTAATGGCGGCAATGGTGGGTCCGGGGCTCCCGGCCAGCCTGGCGGAAACGGTGGGTCTGCGTTCCTGTTCGGTAATGGCGGGGCTGGCGGGGCCGGCGGAACGGGTACGACCGGCGCCATCGGCGGCATCGGCGCCAAGGGCAATATTGGCGGGTGGGTGGGGTGGGCGGGGCCGGCGGCAACGGCGGGCTGTTGTTCGGCAATGGCGGCGCCGGTGGTCAGGGCGGCGCCGGAGGTGCTGGCGGGGCCGGCGGGATGGGCAGCGCCGGGGTGATCGGAAATCCCAACGGTGGCACCGGCGGCGACGGCGGCGACGGCGGCGAGGGCGGTGTCGGCGGGGCGGGCGGTCGCGGCTCGCTACTGTTCGGCCAGGCGGGCGCCCATGGCGGTGGTGGTGTCGGCGGTGACGGCGGCACTGGCGGTCAGGGTGGTACCGGCGCGGCCGATACCGGCTCGGGCGCCGGCAAGGGGGGCAACGGAGGCAAGGGAGGGGCTGCCGGACTAGGCGGCGGTGGGGCCGCCGCGGGCACCGGGGGAACCGGCGGTGCCGGCGGCACCGGCGGTGCCGGCACCGGCGGGGTGGGCTTGCAGGCCAGCGCCGGTGGTGACGGCGGCAACGGCGGTGCTGGCGGTACCGGCGTTGGTGGCATCGGCGGTGGTGCCGGCGGCGCCGGTGGAGTCGGCGGTAGAGGCGGCGACGGCCAGTTCATGGGGCTGGATGCGCTGCCGGAGGCTGGTGGCGTCGGCGGGACTGGGGGCATGGGCGGTCAAGGCACCGACGGCGGGCTCTTCGGTGACGGCGGCAAAGGTGGGGCCGGTGGGACCGGCGGGAGCCAGGCCAATGGTGTTGGCAATACCGCCACCGCCGGTAAGGGCGGGGCCGGCGGCACAGGCGGCACGGGCACCGGAACCGCGGCCGGCTGGGGCGGCGGCGGTGGTGGCGGGGGCGGCGCCGCCCTGGCCCTGGAACTCAACGGTGGCTCCGTTAGCAACAGCACCGCCACCGGCGGTACAGGCGGGACCGGTGGGGCCGGCACCAACACCGCCGCCGGCGGGGCTGGTGGCACTGGTGCCTTTGCCGGCGTTGTCGCCGGCGCCACAGGCAGCTCTATCACGGGCTTCACTGCTATCGGCGGCGCCGGCGGGACCGGCGGCGCCGCCGGCGGTCTCGGCGGAGCCGGCGGCTACGGGACCGCCAGCGTCCTAGGCGCCGGCACTGTCGTCGGTGGTAAGGCCACCGGCGGCGCCGGCGGGACCGGCACCAACGGCGGCACCGGCGGCGCCGGCGGATACGCCGCCATCGCCAGCAACGGCGGCGCGGTTACCGGCGGCACCGCCACCGGCGGTGCGGGCGGGACCGGCAGCGACGGCGGGACCGGCGGTACCGGGGGCTCCGCCAACGTCGGCATCAACGGCATTGACGGCAGCGAAACCATCACTGGCGGCACTGCAACCGGGGGTGCCGGCGGCGCAGGCATCGCCGGGGGCATCGGCGGCAACGGCGGTGCCGCGAGCGTCGCCCGGGAAAATTTTTTGAATTCTGGCGGCACCATCACTGACGCCACCGCCACCGGCGGCAACGGCGGCACCGGCACCAACGGAGGCACCGGCGGCAACGGCGGCCTCGCCAAGATCTCCACCGCCCAAGCCACCAGCGCCGCAAGCGGGGTCGCACTCGGCGGATCAGGCGGCAACGGCACCGGTAGCGGCCTCAGCGGCGGGGCCGGCGGCGACGGCATCATCGCTAGCACTGGGACGGGCACCCAGGCGACAGGCACCGCCATGGGTGGCGCAGGCGGCGTCAGCGGCACCGGGGCTACCGGCGGCGACGGTGGCGCAGGCGGGGCGGGGTCGGTGACAGCTAACTTCGCCGGTGACACCGCCACCGGCACCGCCACCGGCGGCAAGGGCGGGGCAGGCGGCGCCGGGGGCACCGGCGGCGCTCTCGGCGGCAACGGCGGCCAGGGGGGCGATGGGATAATCATTTCTAACGGTGCCGCCTTCAACTCCACCGCTATTGGCGGCGACGGAGGCACCGGCGGCGACGGAGGCACAGGTGCCGGCGCTGACGGCGGCGCCGGCGGCGTCGGCGGTAGGGCCTTGCCTTATAGCAGCTTTGGCGTTGAAGACGCACGAGGCGGCAACGGCGGCAACGGCGGCAACGGCAGCACACCCGGGGTGGGTGGCGATGGACACGGCGGCGCTGGCGGAATGGGCGGCCAAGCGAACATCGACAACGGTGAGAATGGCGGGAATGGCACCAACGGCCAGCCCGACGGCACACCTGGCACCGACGGACCAAACGGCTGAAACTCGCCATAACACCAGCGCTTACGCGGCCCAGACCGCAACAGCCAAGCCGTCAGGACCGGAGCAGACACTGCGGCTTGCCGCAATCGATGACGGCCTCACGGCTGTGTGGGCAGCTAGCACGTGCACACCACGGAATCACCGGCCGGCAGAACCCGGCACGCAGTTGCTGGGATCCGAGACCCGATCGACTACCGCCTTGGAGATGGTCGCCTCAGCGTGGGTACCGGCTCCACACCTTTTGCCAGCGCGACCCGGTGCCGCCGCGCTGGCACCGGTCCTGTCGCACTCGCCCGGCCACACCTTCTGAGCATGTGGCCACGCGCAACACAGTTCTAAGCTCGAAGGAATGACACGTTCTCCTGACTCCCCTCCCCCGCGCATTGACTTCGACGCCCTTTACCGCGGTGAGAGCCCAGGTGAAGGCCTGCCCGCGGTGCAGACGCCGCCCTGGGACACCAAGGCGCCCAAAGAGAATGTCATCGCCTGGCATGCCAACGGTTGGGTGCGTGGCGAGGTCCTCGACGTCGGCTGCGGCCTCGGTGACAACACCATCTTCCTGGCCAAGAACGGATATGACGTGACGGGCCTGGACATCTCGCCGACGGCGCTGGCCACCGCCGAACAGCGGGCTAAGGAGGCCGGCGTCGAGGTGACGTTCGCCGTCGCCGACTCCACCAAGCTGGACGGCTACACCGACGCCTTCGACACCGTCATCGACAGCGGCATGTTCCACTGCCTCGACGACGACGGCAAGCGCAGTTATGCGGCCGCCGTACACCGGGCCACCAGGGCAGGCGCCACCCTATTGATGAGCTGTTTTTCCGACGCGATCCCGCCCGACGAGGAGTGGCCGCGACCGTCGGTACCCGAGCAGACCCTGCGCGACGTCCTCGACGGGGCGGGGTGGGAGATCGTGTTGCTGGAGCCGGTGCGGGTGACCCGCGAGCTGGACGGCAACGAGGTCGAGATGGCCTTCTGGTACGTGCGCGCACAGCGCCGCGACGCCTAGCGGCCCCCGCGACCGCTCGGCATTACGGGGGCACCACTACGGGGCGCACCCCGCACGACCCTCATGCACCCACGCGAGCAGGTCCGGCCGGGCGAGCTGGTTGATGCGGTGGTTGTAGCGCCGGTATTCGTCAACGGTGAAGTACTCCTGCCACTCCCCGCTGCGGCCGTGCCGGAAGAACTGCTCGTCGCTGTGCCAGATGCCGTCGGTGGTGTTGGGTGCGTACTGCGCGGCGCGAGAGCGCATCGCCCCCAATGAGGCGTGCTGAGCCAGCTCTGCCGCCCGCTCGCGGGTGAACCTGATACCCAGCACCGAGGCCAACCGCACCAACTCCCCTGGCAGATCCGCCTGGTAGTCGGCGTAATGGAACAAGGCCACGTTCGGCAGATGCCGCCGCTCCCAGACCTTGCCGAACTGGTGCAGCACGTTCGCGAGCGTGCCGATTCCCTTGGGCGGGGTGAACCCCACCCCCGGCGGTGGCAGGGCCGGCCCCTCCAGCCAGTGCCGGAACTCCTCGGTCACACCACGTCCAGGGCCCGGTTCGGGCGCCGGCGGCCCGGTCCGTTCGGCTTCCGGCACGGCCGCTTCATGTAACTCCCGCATCCGGCCCCGGTCCATGTTGGTGCTCTGGTGCAACATCGAAACGGCGGCGTCACGCGGATCGCGGCCCACGCAGATGTAGGTGACGCGGTCGTCGAGAATGAGGCCGTCCAGCGGTGTGTGGGTCTTGATGAACCGCCGGTGGGTCTGGGCGTCGAGGGTTGCCACGACCTCTTCGATCGGCCGGATGGTCTGGTCCAGCCACGGCGATATGGTCGACAACGGCCCGGGAAGTTCTGGCCCGTCGAAGATCAGCAGCGAGACCAGGCGTTGCGTCCAGGTCATGCCGCACTTCGGCGGGGTCGAGATGATGATGTCGCCGTCGCGCAATTCCAATGCGTCCCAACGTAAGTTGTCCGTCATCAGTTCGCGGTAGAGGACGCGGTCGCTCACCAGCTGATTCCTGTTCATGCGGTCACCTCCTCACTATGTCGAAGAGCATGCCTTCGATGGTCACACCCGGCGCGAACGCGAAGGCCATGCCCGTCGAGATCTCCTTCACCGAGTCAGGTTGGCGCACCATCATTTCCAGGACGAAGATCAACGAAACGCTGAGCATGTTGCCGAACCGGGCAAGCACATCCCAGCTCTGCGCCGCACGCTCGACGGGGATTCGCAGTGAGCGCGCCGACTGCTCGATGATCTTGGGCCCGCCTGGGTGGATGGCCCACAGGTCGATGTCGGACTTCTTCAATCCGTTGTCGTGCAGGACTTCCGCGATAACCGACTCGACACCGCGGTAGATGTAGTCGGGAAGATTCTCGGACAACTCGCAGGTGATGCCGTTGTGATTGACGCCCAGCACGATGCCGTCTTCCGCGTCGTCGAGCAGCTGGCTGAAACTGCTGCGAATCACCACCCTGCCCGGATCGAGCTTCTCCTGCACCTGGCTGGCACCGATGACCACGGCACCGCAGCCGTCGCCGAACAGGCTGTGTATGACGACGTCATTGATGTCGTCGGCGAAAACGGCGTTCACCGAGCACAATTCGATGCACACCACGAGAGCCTTCATGGCTGGGTGGGCACGAACGTACGTCGCAGCGGTGCGGATCGCGTTCATCGCGGCCGCGCATCCCATGAAGTTGATGACGACCCGTGACACCGACCGCGGCAGGCCGAGTTGCTTGACGATCGCGACGTCCACTCCCGGAGCGAGGAACCCGGTGCTGGTGACGAACACGACCAGACCGATCTCGTCCATGCCGTACGGCACGCCGGCCAACGCCCGGCCTGCCACGTCGACCGCCAGCGGTACCGCGTGTTCGTAGAACAGGTTCATCCGGTCCCGGACTGTTCCCGGCTGCCGTCGCAGTCGGTCGAATTCGGCGTCGAGGGGGTCGACCGCCATCTGTCGGGTGGCGATCCGCGTCTTCTGGTACACCCGCGGAATGCGTTCCCGCTGTGTCGGATCAAGGAAAAGCTCGGCGACGCGGTCTGCGACGTCGGCCTGGCTGACCATCCGGCTTGGCGTGCCCGTCGCGATGCTCTCGATGACCGCGACCGCCGTCGGTGGCGCCGGCGGCAACTGGGCCAGACCGATTTCGGCATCGTGCTGGCCGTCCCGGTCAGGACGGTCGGTCGGGAGCAGCGCGCCGCTCTCTGCCGGGGCGCTCATACCGACCCGATTCCGATGAAGCCCCATGCCACGTAGCTGGCACTGGCTTTGAAAGCGGTGGGCGAGAAGTGCTCCCGGATGAAGCCCCAGTTGCGTTCTTTCGCCTGGCGGGATGGCGCCAGCAGATAGGTGCGGCACAACTTGGGCAGCCGGTCGGTGACGAAGCTTTTCGCGGGCAGCCATTCGACACCGAATTTCGCCGATTCTTCCCGCAGCACGTCTTCGGTGACGATGTTGGCGAATCCGCTGCGCTGGAACGGCAGCACGTGGTGAACGCGGTGCGAACTCAGCCCGGCGGACAGGAAGCAGTCGACATAGCGGTTGCCCACCACCTTCAGGTCGTTGGCGTTCTCGACCTGATCGATGCCCCAGTCCTCACCCTTGACGAACTCGTCCGTTTCGTCCTCGAACTCGTGGCTGGCGACGACCATGAAGGTGCTGACCCACAACGTCGCGACGAATTGCAGTGCCCAAGCCCAGAAGTCGCCTGCCAGCGTGAACGCCACCAACTCACCGACGAGGAGCAGGCGCACCCCGGACGAGCCAAGGAAGTGCGGTAATGCGTTGCGCCAGCTGCCGTAGCCTTCTTCGACCCCCACTCTGCGGGTCATCTTCCACACGTCGGCGATGCGGATGGCCATGCCGGTGATGGTGTGGCCGAGCTTGTGCAGCGTGTGCACGGGAATTCGGTACAGCCGCGGTAGCTGCATCATCATCGTGAAGACGTTTTTCTTGATGTCGACGTCGCTTTGGGTGTACGGATGGTGCAGCAGGGTGTGCCCGTCGGCGACCACGAGAGCCAACGCGATGTAGTTCAAGTCAAAGCTGTTCGCCAGGGCCCGATTAGCGCCGCGCTGCGGGCGATGCAAGGCGTAGTGGCCGTAGCCGACCAACGAACTGCGCAGCAGCACCATGGCGATCACGAAGGCCCACAACGGCATCCAGCGGGGCTCGACCAACCGAACGGCCTGCACCGCGAAGTAGCTGACGGCGAGCATCGCCACCACCAGGTTGAAGAGCCGATCCATCCGCTTGATCCGCGCGGCCAGCGCCGGCTCCTTCAAGCGGGCCTTGACCCGGTGCATCAGGTCGTTGGGGTTGTCGAAGGCGTATTGCGGGGTGTCGCGCCAACTGTTGAAGGTCTCCTTGAAAAGGAACGGCGGCGCATTGTGTTTGGGATGGATGTCACGCGGAGTCGCGTCGCGGCCCAACGCGTAACGCTCCAGCATCCGTTCAACCTTCGCCGTGTCTTTGTGGTACGACGAGACAATCGCGGTGATATCGCGATTCTTGGTGCGGCCGATGAAGAACGCACCGCCGGGATGCTTGGAGATCCAGTCACTCAGATCGTAAGCCCGCCCGTTGTAGACCCACACGTCTGACAGCACCGGCGGCCCACCTGGCGGAGGCCCAAGGCGTGGACCGGGCCCACGCTCCTGAACGTCAGGGAGGTCGTTGGTCATTCGTGTTTCCTCCAGGTTCGATCGGGGAAGATCTGGCGCTCGCTCGGGGATTCGAACGAACGGGCCCAATAGTGGGGCGGGCGCCTTGGAGAATTCTCAAAGGATTTTGGCGCGCCGAAACGGGGCGTGTCCAAACGAGTTACACCACTCGCAACTGTTAGCTCCGACGCGGCGTTCGGGTGGGAACCGGCCCGAAGGTGCCCGTGCCTCCGGGCCGGCTCCACGCCGAGTGTTGTCGGGCCTACTGCGTCACGGGCGGGATGGTAACGGCCTCACCCCATTTCGACAGGGTGACTGTGACGTGTCCCTGATCCTTGTCGAGAACCATGCGCACCAGAACCGGGGTGGTGGGCGTGCCGCCGCCGGCATTCACATCGGCGATGTACAAGGTGATGGGCAGGGTTTGCACGCCTTTGCCGATCTGCGGCACCAGTGGATCGACGAGCGCCGCATCGATGGTCCCAGTGACCTTGACGGTGGCCACACCGTCGATCGTCTCATTCCCGGCAACCTGCGGATCCTGAACTCTGGCGATAACGGAGCCAAGTCCCTTGTCCTTGTCCAGGACGATGCCGGGGTCATAGATCTTGTCCGCCGGGCCCATCGAGGAGTACTTACCCGAGTCGTCCTTGGTGTACATGGTCTTGTTGGTGACGACAAACTCCTTCGGGACGGCTGGTCCCCCGTTCGGGCCAATCCGCACCCTGGCATCGCCGACCGCCTGACCGCCCTTGTCCTCGGGCTGGTTGGTCACATCGGCGTTGACGCTCTCCATGGGCAACGTCGTGATGTTGGTTGTCTCCAACACGATGTGGATGTTGTGCAGGTCGCCGGTCGCCTTCGCGGCGTCCTTCAAGAGCTGCGGCGTGGCTTGTGGCGCTGGCGCTCCGGACGTTCCGGATGCGCCGGAGGTTGCGGGGGCGCCCGACGTCGCGCCCGACGTTGCGGAGGTCGCGCCCGAGGTCTCGGTGCTCGCGGTGTTCGACTTGCCGCCGCATCCGGCGAGCACTGACGCGAAAAGTGCCGCCGCCGCCACGGTCGCGACGGGCACGCGGGTCAATCGAGGACGGGAGAGCAGACGACGAGAAGGGTTTGCTTGTGAGATCAAGCCAGGCATGACCAACCTTTGCTGAGTTGTCCGACCGGTAGTAATGGGGCAGCGTATTCGCTGGCCTTGTCTTGCCGCATAGCCAGGGCAGCCGAATCACAGGCCCCGTCCATGTCGCGGGCCTCGGTGACTGCACACCCGCACCCTGGTTCACCATGGCGGCTTCGGTGTAGCCGAATGCCGCCGCTCTCACAGCCCGGGTTCCCAGATCACGTTTGCCGGAGAGCGAGACAGTAACACGCGGCCAGCGCGGGGGAAACAGTTTCGCCGAAGGTTCGGAAAGGCTCCCGCTAACCTTTACGCGTGAATCTCGACGGCAATCAGGCCACCATCCGGGAGGTGTGTGAGGCCGGGCTGCTGCCCGGTGCGCTGACGTTGGTCTGGCAGCGCGATAAAGTGCTGCAAGTCAACGAGATCGGTTATCGAGACGTTGACGCGGGCCTGCCGATGCAGCGTGACACGCTGTTTCGTATCGCGTCGATGACCAAGCCCGTCACGGTCGCCGCGGCCATGGCCCTGGTTGACGAGGGCAAACTGTCGCTGAAGGATCCCGTGGCACGCTGGGCGCCTGAACTCGGCGCCGTCCAAGTCCTCGACGACCCGCACGGCCCGTTGGACCGCACCCATCCTCTCCGGCGCCCCATCCTGATCGAGGATCTGCTGACTCATACCAGCGGACTCGCTTACGCGTTTTCGGTGTCCGGGCCCATCTCCCGGGCGTACATGCGGCTGCCGTTCAACCAGGGGTCCGATGCCTGGCTGGCCGAGCTCGCCGCCCTGCCGTTGGTGCACCAACCCGGCGAGCGGGTGACATACAGCCACGCCATCGACGTGCTGGGTGTGATTCTGAGCCGCATCGAAGCCAAGCCGTTCCACCAGGTCCTCGACGAACGGGTACTGGGGCCGACGGGCATGGTGGACACCGGCTTTTTCGTGACGCCCGAAGCGCGGTCGCGCGCCGCGACGATGTACCGCCATGACGAAGAGGGTCGGCTGCGCCATGACGTGATGGGGCCGCCGCACGTCACGCCGCCGGCGTTCTGCAATGCCGGGGGCGGGTTGTGGTCGACCGCCGACGACTACCTGCGGTTCGTCCGGATGTTATTGCGCGACGGCACGGTTGACGGTGTTCGAGTGCTCTCACCCGAGTCGACGCGCCAGATGCGCACCGACCGGCTGACCGTCGAGCAGAAGCGTCACAACTTTCTGGGCGCGCCGTTCTGGGTGGGCCGCGGGTTCGGGTTGAACCTGTCGTTGGTGACCGATCCGGCCAAGTCCACTCCCCTGTTCGGGCCCGGCGGCGTCGGAACATTCAGCTGGCCCGGTGCGTATGGGACGTGGTGGCAGGCAGATCCGAGCGCGGACCTCATCTTGATGTACCTGATCCAGTTCTGCCCGGACCTGTCTGTGAACGCGGCCGACGCGGTTGCCGGCAACCCGGCGCTGGCGAGACTGCGCACGGCACAACCGAAGTTCGTTCGACTGACCTACCGCGCTCTAGGCCTGTGACCCGCATGCCGAAACCAACCGTCCTGATCAGCGGCGCCGGCATCGCCGGTCCGGCACTTGCATTCTGGCTCGCCAAGGGCGGCTATCACGTGGTGGTGGTAGAGCTCGCCGACGGCATCCGCCCGGGCGGGCAGACCGTGGATCTGCGGGGCGCGGGACGGGCCGTCGTCGAGCGGATGGGGCTGCTGCAGCAGATGCGCGAACGCAGCCTGGATCAGCGCGGCATCGCGTGGGTGAAAAGCGACGGCCGACGAGCCGCGGAGATGCCGGTGGACGCGTTTCACGGCAACGGTATGGTCAGCCAGCTCGAGATCTTGCGCGGTGACCTCGCCGGTGTGCTTTACGCGGCGACCGCCACCGACGTGGAGTACCGCTTCGGCACCCGGATCGCCGAGGTGGCCCAGTCCGACGATCCTCTGGACGACCCAGCGGTGGCGACGTTGTCGGACGGCTCGACGGTGAGCGCCGACCTGATCGTCGGCGCCGACGGCCCGCACTCGGCGGTGCGCAGGCTGGTATTCGGGCCAGAGGAGACATTTGTCCGGCCTCTCGGTGGCTATCACGCCTGGTTCACCGCTCCCGACACCGTCGGCCTTGATGGTTGGTACCTGATGTACCAAGCTCCCGGTGGCCTCAACGCATCGATGCGCCCGTCGCACGATCCAGCCGTCGCCAAGGCGAGTCTCGCGTTTCGGTCCGGTCCGTTGCAGTACGACCGCAGCAATCTCGACGAACAGCGCGAACTGCTGACCGCCCGCTTCGCCGGTGCCGGCTGGCAATGCGACGAACTGATCGCCGCCGCGCGCGAAGCCGACGACTTCTACTTCGACGCATTCGCCCAGGTTCACATGGACAGCTGGTCATCCGGACGGGTCGCGCTGGTCGGGGATGCCGGCTACTGCGCCTCACCGCTGAGCGGCATGGGCACCAGCCTGGCCCTGGTGGGCGCGTACGTGCTGGCGGGGGAACTCGTCGCGGGGCCCCTGCCCGACGCCTTGAAGCGGTACGAGACGGTGATGCGCCCGTACGTCGACCGATGCCAGAAGCTGCCCAACGGCATCGACGGCTACGTCCCCGAGTCCGCTTCGGACATCCGGATCAACGCGTTGGTGATGAAGTACATGCAACGCTGGCCATTCCGCCCGGTCGCCGAGCGGCTGTGGTTCAAGACCGCCGAGGCCGTGCAGCTGCCGGACTACTGAGCGGGCAGAGACATCACCCGACGCAATCCTCGGTCGGTGACGGACACGGTGCCGTCAAAACAAGCGGCGCATTACCGACAGAGCCCGCTTGCTGTGCGGCGGATAGACGAAGCGGGGATCCGGCCTGGCCGGCTTGGCCAGCACCGCCCGGCGGTGGCTGAGCGCTTCGAAACCCCACTTGCCGTGGTAAGCGCCCATCCCGCTGGCGCCGACACCGCCGAAGGGCAGCTGGGGCGTCAGGCAGTGCATCGCAACGTGATTGATCACCGCTCCGCCGGACGGCACGCGATCCACCAGGTCGCGACCTAACCGCGGTGACGAGGTGAAGACATACAGCGCCAGGGGTTTTGGTCCGCCCTTGACGAAAGCGACGGCGGCGTCGAGAGATTCGACCGTCAGCACGGGAAGGATCGGCCCGAAGATTTCTTCGGCCATCACCGGATCGTCCGCGGGCGGATCAACGACGACGGTGGGTTCGATGCGCAGATTCTCCCGGTCTAGAGCGCCCCCGGTGACGACGCGCCCTCGGGTGCCGCGGATCATTGCGGCCAACCGGTCGAACTGGCGCACGTTGACAACGCGCACCCCCGCCTCGGGGCCCGACGACCGGAACTGGCGCAAGTAGGTACTGACCCGGTCCACCAGCTGGTCGGTGATCGCCCGCTCCGCCAGGACGTAATCCGGTGCTATACAGGTCTGCCCGGAGTTGAGCAGCTTGATCCAGGCGATGCGGCGCGCGGTGACGTCGATGTCCGCATCGGCGGCGACGATCACCGGGCTCTTGCCGCCGAGCTCCAGGGTGACCGGCGTCAACGTCGGGGCCGCCGCGGCCATCACCTTGCGGCCGACCTCCGTACCGCCGGTGAACAACGCGTGGTCGAAACCCGCGGCGAGTAATTCCCTGGTCACCGACGCGTCCCCCTCCACCACCCGAACAGCCTCGGGATCAACGTATTTCGGTAGCAGTTGGGTGAGCAGCGTCGAGGATTCCGGGGCGAACTCTGATGGCTTGACGACCGCGCAGTTGCCGGCGGCCACCGCCGCAATCAGCGGACCCAGGCACAAATAGAACGGGTAGTTCCACGGCCCGATGATCAGCACGACGCCGAGGGGTTCGTATTGCACCCAGCCGCGACCGGGCAGCTGCGCCAACGGCAGCGAAACCCGCTGCTTACGCATCCACTTCCGGACGTGACGCAGCGCGTATACCGCCTCGGCCCGAGTCGAGGCGATGTCACCCAGCCAGGCTTCTGCGGGTGCGCGGCCGAGATCCGCGGCCAGCGCCGCGGCGATCGCTGTCTCCTGTTCCGAGACCATCCGTTCGATGCCACGCAGTTGCTGTCGGCGCCACTGCAGCGACCGCGTACGGCCGGTGGCAAAGACGCGACGGACGCTCGCGAGGACTTCGGTCTCCCCCACCGTGGGCGGGCTCTCCACAACCAGCATCAAGGACCTCCAAAGGTGTGTCGGACGACGTCAGAACCGAATCAGGCCGCGGAGGTTGACCCCGTCGTGCATGTCTTCGAAGCCCTGGTTGATGTCCTCGAGCGCATATTCGCGGGTGATCAGTTCGTCGAGTTTCAACTGCCCCGAGTGGTACAGGTCCAGCATCTTGGGAATGTCGCTGCGTGGGTTCGAGGATCCGAAAAGTGAGCCCCGAACTTGCTTTTCGTACAGGGTGAGATCGAACAGCGACATGTCGACGCTGGTGTCGGTGGGGTGCGGAATCGCGGTCATCACCACTCGGCCCCGCTTGCCCACCAGGCTCAGTGCCTGAGCAACGTAGGCCCCCTCGGCCGACGACGGGGTCACCACGCAGACGTCCGCCAGCGCGCCGCGGGTCAGCTCGGCGACCAGGCCCTGCGCTTCCTCGACCGTCGCCGCGACGTGGGTGGCGCCGAACTCGCGGGACCTGGTGCGCTTGTACTCGACCGGGTCGAGCGCAATGATGTTGCGCGCGCCCGCAATCCGAGCACCCTGCACGGCGTTCATGCCGATGCCACCCACACCCATCACCACCACGGTGTCGCCGTCGGCCACCTCGCCGGTGTTCACGGCGCTGCCGTAGCCCGTGGTCACCCCGCAGCCGACCAGCGCCGCCTTGTCGAGGGCCGTGCCGTCGTCAACCCTGACCACCGATGACGTCGGCACCACGGTGTACTCCGAAAACGTTCCCAGCACGCACATTTGGCTGAGGTCCTGGCCTTTGGCGTGGAAGCGGAAGGTGCCGTCGAGTTGCGGGCCGGCGACGATCGCCGCACCCTGCACGCACAGATTGCTCATGCCGCGCGCGCACGGCAGACAGCGTCCGCAGGCCGGAATGAAGCTCAGCACCACCGAATCACCTTCGGCCACGTCGGTGACGCCCGGTCCGACTTCCACGACAACCCCGGCGCCCTCATGGCCGCCGACCACCGGCATCCGCATCGGCATGTCGCCAGTGACCAGATGGTCGTCGGAATGACACAGCCCGGTGGCGGTGAGCTTGACCATGACCTCGGCCTGCTTGGGCCCGTCCAGTTCGACCTCTTCGACTTCCCACTTCTGGTGCAATCCCCACAGCACCGCGGCTTTCGTCTTCATCGAGCGGTCCTCTCCGGTGTCCAGGTGGCGGGCAGGCGCTTGATGCCGTTGATGAAATTGGCGACCAGGAAATCTGGCTCGGGAGCGTCGATGTCGGGAATGCGGGTGTAGACCTCGGTCAACAGCGACCTGAGCATCGTGCGCGCGAGCGCGGCCCCGAGACAGAAGTGGGGGCCACCGCCGCCGAATGCGATGTGCGGGTTGGGACTCCGGGAGATGTCGAACTTGAACGGGTCATCGAACACCTCCTCGTCACGGTTGCCCGAGCAGTACCACAACACCACTTTGTCCCCGGCCTTGATTTCCGAGCCGCCGATGTTGATGTCCTCGGTTGCGGTGCGGCGCATGTGGATCACCGGTGTGGCCCAGCGCAGCACCTCTTCCACCGCGGCGTCGACCCATCCCGGAACGTCGTCGACCAGCCGGGCCCGCTGCTCGGGGAACTTGGAGAACGCGTGGATGGCTTGGGCCGACGCGTGACGGGTGGTGTCGTTGGCGGCCACGGCCAGCAGCACGAAGAACGCCCGGATTTCGTCGTCTGTCATCTTCTTGCCGTCGAATTCAGCCTGCACCAGCCACGTCAACAGGTCGTCGCCGGGATTGGCCCGGCGCTCCGGGATGAGCTGGGTGGCAACCTCGTGCAGGTCCATCACCCCGCCGGCAAACAGCTCCAGGCCGGTCCGACCGGCACAAACCTCGGGGTCTGGCCAGCCGAGCAGGCGCTGCGCGGCGTCGATGGTCTTGTCGTATAGCTCGCCTTTGGGCAGGCCGAAGAAGCTGCCGAAAATCCGGCCGGGCAGCTGGACCGACACCAGCTCGACGAAGTCTCCCTCGCCCAGGTGGGCCATCTCAGTGACCAGGTCGCGCGCGTGACCGCGCACCCAACCCTCCAGCCGGCGCATGTTGCGCGGCTTGAAGGCGTCCAGGGTGATGCCACGCAGTTGAGTGTGGCGCGGCGCGTCCATGGCGATGAAGGACTGAGCCACCTCGATCATCTCCGGGGCGAAATCCTCCATGGTGATGCCCTGCGCCGACGAGAACACCTCCGGATGCCGACTGGCATAACGGATGTCGGCCATCTTGGTCAGCGACCAGAAGCCCCTGGTGTTGAGTTCCTCTGGCAGCAAATCGGATTCGGCGGGCCGGCTCCACGGCACCGGGTTCTCCCGGCGCAACGTCTCGAAGGCGGCGTCGCGCTCCTCGGCGGGCTTCGCCCAGAATGAGCGAGCGGCCAGGTCAATGTCTCGGTGCGTTGCGGGCAGCGCGGTAGTCATCAAGGTCCTTCCGTTCCGGCCGCCGGCAGATGGTTTCGACCGTGGCCTCCATCACATGCTCGCCCGCTAGTGAGGCAAGCAGCACCGGCGCAAGTGCCAAACCGTGGCCTGCGCGGGCCAATCGATCAGTTCGTCGGGACACTGACGGTGGCGGCCAGCCCGCCGCCGTCCCGCGCCGAGAACGTGAGCCGGCCGCCCATCGCTTCCACGATCTGCTGGACGATCCACAGGCCGAGTCCCGCGGTCCCGCGCTGATCGCCGACGCTGACGTACTTAGCCGTGAGCTCGCCGAGGCTGCCGTCGGGTACGCCGGGGCCCCGGTCCAAGATGGCGATTCGCAACTCGTCACCGTCTCGCGCGCACGTCACATCGACCGGTTCACCCCGCCCGTGCCGGGACGCATTCTCCAGCAGGTTGGTCAGAATGCGTTGCAGCCCTTGCGCATTCACCGCAACGGGGTCCGGGTCATCGATGGTCAGGCGCAGTCGCGGCGGCTGCAGACCCACGGCGTCGGCCGCGGCAGTGATCAGTTCCGCGACATCGACGCGGCGCACCCGCCCGGACGAGAACGTCGGCCGGCGACTGAGCGCCACGTCGCCGAGCGCATCGAGCATGTCGTGCAGGTGCCGGGCGTGCCGTTCGGCCAACTGCAGGCCCGCTTCGCGATCAGGCTCCGACAACTTGTTCGACGCGTCATTCAGGGCCCGCGCCAACGCCTCCAATGACGCCACCGGGGTGCGGAATTCGTGAAGCAGGACCTGCAGGCCATCCTGCTGCGCCTCGTAGGACCGCAACAGCCTGGCCCGCAGGTCACGCTCCTCCTCCGCGGCCGCATGTTCGGCCTCGGCCTCGAGGATGGCCCGCAGGCGCGACCGCTGTTCACGTTCGGCCAGCGCCGACAAACCCGCCCCCAGCACCGCGATGAACAACAGGTACACCGCCCACCACACACCCTGCAGGGTGCGGGAAGGCCCTTCTACCGCATCCGGTCCGGTGGTCAACGCCAACACGACATACGCAGCGCCGAGCAGCACCGTGATCAGCAGCGTCCCTGCGACCGTCAACCGCGCAGCGGACGCGATCACCACCAGCACCATGACCACCGCGACGGGACTGTGCACGCCCCCGGTGAGAGCGGTCAACGTCAAGGTGAACGCAGAGTCAATGGCCGTGAGCAAGTACCCGTAGCGGGTTCGTCGCACCTCCACTCGGGGGTTCAACAGAAATGCGGCCGAATAGAGCATGGCGGCGACCAGGACGGCTGCGGTGGCGACGACATGTTCTCGCACCCAGGGCGGACCGACGACCAACAAGACCGCTATCGATGTCACCACGCCGATCCGCGCCGTGATGACGAGGCCGGCCAGCCCGTAATCATCGGCGTCGGGTCCCAGCGCCGAACGGATCCGATCCAGCGGTCTCACCCGCCCGACCATAGGGTTGGCGTTAGCATCCGGCAATGGCGCGTAAGCCCCCAAAGCCCTATGTCGTGGTGATCGTGGATGATCACGAGCTTTTCGCCCAGGGCCTGGCGCTGCTACTCAGCCGCGAGTGGAGCGACTTGTTCACCGTCGCCGGGCAGACGACGTATGTCGAAGAGGCTGCGGACCTGGTCGCGAACACGGGGGCCGACCTGGCGATCATCGACCTGGCCATGCCCCCGCTGGGCGGTGTCGCCGCGATCCGGCACGTCCGGGCGCGGCATCCGTCGACCCGCATCCTCGCACTCTCCGGGACCGACGACCTGGGGCTGGCCGAGGAAGCGCTGCGCGCGGGGGCCGACGGGTTTCTGCGTAAGACCGCGCGTCCCGAGGCGCTGGCGAGCCCGCTGTGCACGATCGCCGAGGGGTTGCGTGTGCTGGACGGCGCGGTGCTCGACGCGCTACTGAGCAACACCCGCAAGCCGCCCGCCGCGTTGGTCGAAAGCCTCAATCCTCAGGATCTGCGCCTGTGGGCGCTGCTGGCGGGCGGAATGGAAACGGTGGACATCGCCAAGCGGATGCTGGTGTCCGAACGGACCGCCAAGCGCATGGTGGCCTCGCTCCTGCACAAACTCGGCGTCAGCAACCGCATCGCCGCGGCGGCGCTCGCCGGACAGTGCGGGTTGCTCGATGACCCGGCGGACACCGGCCTGCACTAGCTGACCCGGATTGCCTGGGCGGGACACATCGCGGCGGCGCGAACCACGGCGTCCTGTTCGTCCGCGGCCGGATCCGGATTCAGCACCACCACCTGCTCGCTGTCGTCGGGCAGGTCGAAGACGTCCGGAGCCGCCATGATGCATTGCCCGTGGCCTTCGCACAGGGTGTAGTCGACGGTGACGTGCATACCGGCAGTATTGCGCCGTTCGTCGACCCAACGGCGGCCCGCGCGCGCCAACGCTGGCCTTGCCGTGCCAGGTGGTCAGTTCACGCGGACGGTGTGTTCATTCGCCACGATCGGCGCTTCGGGCGCCCTCGAGGGCTCGGAGCCGTTGCCGGGCAGTTTGGCGCGCATCACCGCCTTGCGCTGTGCCTCCATCCGCTCCAACGCCTCCTGAGTGAACACCGACAGACCGAGTTCGTGGTTGTAGCCGTGGATTTCCTTGACGTCGAGTTGAGCCAGGAAGTAGACGATCTCCTTGGAGACCAACTGGCCGGGGACCAGCACCGGGAACCCCGGCGGGTAGGGCACCACGAAGGTCGTGGACACCAGCTTCTTCCCTTCGGCCAGGCGCCGGCCGGCCGTGCCGATCTGCACGTACTCGCGGTCCTTCTCCTCGTAGCCGGCGTAGAACGCGGTCCGGGTATCGCCGAACACGCTGTTCTCGTCGGGCCGGAAGGCGATGTCGAACTCGCTGAAGTCCGGCAGGTGCGGAAGGTCTTCGGTGATCTCTTCGACGCGGCGCTCGTGCAGCGCCCAGTCCGCGGCGCTGGCCGCCTTCTCGGTCCGGTCGAAGTCGCTGGCGACCCGGCGCAGCACGTCGAGCAGATGGTGCACGCTCGACCAGGTCACACCGATGGTGAAAATCAGCAACACGCTGTTGATCGAGGTCTTGTTGATTTGGATGCCGAACCGCTCCATCAGGATCTTCTCGCGGAAGTCATAGCCGTTCATTCCGGTCTTGCCGAGGAACAGCGTGACCCGGGTCGGGTCCAGCACGAACTGATCGGATCGCCACGCCTCGTTCCACTCGTCCAGGGCACCCTGCCTGACCTCGCGGTACGAGCTGACGTGCGAGGCCCGATATTCCTCGGGCACCAGGTCGGATTCGTCGAGGATGCGGAACCACTTGCTGATCAGCCGGTCTTTGCGGACCCGGTGACGGAACACCAGCGCCATGTCGTAGGTCTGCCGGACCAGCTGGAATCCCTCGATGTCGACCTGGCGGCGGGCCAGGTCCAGCGAAGCCAGCAATTGCTGGTTCGGTGACGTGGAGGTGTGCGTGAGGAATGCCTCGCCGAAGGCGTCCCGGGCGCGCGCGTTGAAGTCCTGGTCCCGGATGTGGATCATCGACGCCTGCCGGAACGCCGAGAGCGATTTGTGGGTGGAGTGTGTCGCGTATACCCGCACTCGGGCGCGCGCGGGATCTGGAAGCAGCGGGCGATCAACCCATTCCGAGCGCGGTACGCCCTCCATGGACTCGCGCCACTTGCGGTATTCCTCGGCGTATTCCGGCGACGCCAGCATCTGCTCCAGGCGCTCGGCCGCCACCATGGCGGTGCGCTGCCGGGCCCACGGCACCGCGGTGGCAAACGCATACCAGGCCTCGTCCCACAAGAAGACGATGTCCGGCTTGATCGCCAGCACTTCTTCCATCACCAGCCGCGGGTTGTAGACGACGCCGTCGAAGATGCAGTTGGTGAGCAGCAGCATGCGCACTTTTTCCAACTGCCCGGCCGCCTCGAGGTCCAACAGCGCCTTCTTGATGGTGCTCAGTGGCACCGCGCCGTAGATGGCGAATTCCGGTAACGCATAGGACTCCAGGTAGCGCGGGTACGCGCCGGCCAGCACCAACCCGTAGTGATGCGACTTGTGGCAGTTGCGGTCGATGAGAACGATGTCGCCCGGACGGGTCAGCGACTGCACGACAATCTTGTTCGCCGTGGAGGTTCCGTTGGTGACGAAGTAGGTGTGGTTGGCGTTCCAGGTGACCGCCGCCTTGTCCATCGCCTTCTTGATGTTGCCGTGCGGGTCGAGCAGCGAGTCCAGTCCGCCTGAGGTGCTTGACGTTTCGGCCATGAAGATGTTGCGGCCGTAGAACTCGCCCATGTCTTGCAACGACTTTGAGTTGAAGATGCTGGCACCACGGGCGACGGGAAGCGCATGGAATTGGCCGACAGGCGCGGCGGCGTACGCGCGCAATGCGTCGAAAAATGGGGTGGAGAAACGGTTTCGGAGGCCCGCGATGACCGTGCTGTACAAATCGGTGACGTCGTTGAGCCGGTAGAAGGTGCGGTCGTAGACTTCGGTGTCGTCATCGCTGCCCGCGGCGATCGACTCGTCGGTGAGCAGATAGAGATCGATGTGGGGACGCAGTTCCTTGATCCACTCGCCGCACTCCACCCAGTCGTGCGTGCGGTCGGACACCCCGGTGTCGTCGTTGGCGCCGAGCAACGTGGTCATCAACGGCACCCGGTCCCGCGAACGCAGCGGCAGGTCATGGCGAATGATCGCGGCCTGAATCTCACCGTTCAATGCCACGGCGGTGATCGCATCCTCGACGCTGGGGGCTACCAGGATCTCGAACTGGATATCGTCGGCCGGATTCCGCAGCGCGCGTAGGCACTCCACCAGGCTCTCCGGTGCGGTAGGCGGGGAATCGTCGGCGAGCAACACGGTGTAGAACTGCTGCTGCTTTGCCTTGGCCACCAACTCCTGGTCGGCCAGCGGCGCCGAGGTGTCGAAAAGCGCTGTGCGGTCGCCGTATTCGGACAACAGCCGGGTGGCCAGCGACACTTCTTCGGTGAGCCGCACGGTGGACAGGCTCTCCAGATGGGACCGGAAGGCCGCCAAGTTCTCCGCACCGGGATACAGCCAGTACCGTTCGTAGGCCCCGATCCGATCCATCAGCCGCTTCACCACGGCCAGGTCGTGCGTCTTGTCCAGCCCGGCGAGATCAACCTCGGCGAGGTGACGGCACGCGTCGTCGAGCATGTTCCAGGTGTCGACGCGGGTGTATGACGGGTTGGCCACCGCAGCCAACGCGGATACCCGCAGTCGTCGCGGGCGGGCGCTGCCTCGTGTCATGTCTTGCCTCTTCCGTGGGCCTGTTCGCTGGGTTTCTCGCTAGGTCAGTGCAACTCGTAATTGTCGCGGGCTAAACGGAAATAGTGGCCGGAACGGTTGTCCGGTGCAGGTGACCCCGGCTTCTTGGCTCTCGCAGGCAAGGGCAGGCAAGGGCAGGCAAGGGACCGTACGACCGGCTCTGACCGTACTGCACCACCGGTGAGCCGGGGCCGAGAAGCGTGTCGCTGTGACAAGCCAATTCAGGGGCGGCGCCCTGCTGCATGCTGATTCGGCTGCCCCAGGCGCCCATGCACGACGTCGGCCGCGGCGGCACCGAATAAGTGCGCTCGCCCACGTCGCACTCGGCGTACGCCGAACCCCCCGTCGGCCCGATGACACAGCCGATGTTTCCCGACGGCGTCTGGAAGAACTCGAGGTCGTCCGCGTCCGCGGTGGGCGTTGCCGATGAAGCCGCAGCGGTGACAGTAGCCAGCACGGCGACCGTCCAGCTCGCTTCGCTTTTCATCAGCAGTCATTGTGTCGCGCTCCGCCGCAAAGCGCGATGATTTTGCCTAGTTCACTTCCTGCCGCGCGGGAAGCGCCGGCCGGCGGCCCGGCGGGCGGCCCGACGGACGCGTGGTCCGTACGGCACCACCCTGACCACCGTCACCAGTTGCGGCCTCTCGTCCGGAATGGCATAGAGGCGTTGTTCGCCGGGGAGAGCGCCGACGACGGCGCGACCGAGCGGCGATGCCATCGAGTACACGTCCATGTTGGCGCCCTCGCCTTCGCGTCTGCCGAGCACGAATGTTTCGGTCTCACCCGTGGCGTTGTAGCGGATGGTGACGACCATGCCCGGTCCGGCGGCGTGGTCGCCCGGTCTCGTCATGGGGAACGGTGCTGCAGTGGTCATGAGATAACGCTCCTAATTGCATTTTGCCTGCTGTTGGTCGAATGCGAGCCGTCACTGGCCCGTCTTACGCAGCGGGTCGAAGTCACGTAGGTACTGCGGTTGCTTGCCGGTGGTGATCTGCTCGGCCAACAACCGACCGGTCACCGGCCCGTGGGTCAGCCCCCACATGCCATGCCCGCCGGCCACAAACACCTGCGGCGCCACCTCGCCGATCAGCGGACGACCATCGGGGGTCACCGGACGCGCACCGAACCACACGTCGCTGCGATCGGCCCAATGCACGCCTTCGAGCAGGCGACTCGCCGAGGCGACAATGGCCGCCACCCGATTCTGGGCAACCGGTTGGTGCGGGTCGCAGAAATCCATGGTGCCCGAGACACGCAATGCGCCCTGGTACGGCGTGCACGCCACCCTCGCCTCGGGCAGGTAGATGGGCCCTGGCATCGGGCGCTCCACCGGCACGGTGAAGGAATACCCACGCCCGGCCCCTACCGGTACCCGCAGCCAACGGCTGGCCAAGCCGGGCAGCTCCGCGCCGGTCGCGATCACCGCTGCATCGGCGATGAGCACCTCGCTGCGACGCGGGCGGACCGCAACGCCGTAGCCCGCACTGACCACCGCGTCGACCTCAAGCTGGTGCAAGGTCGCGCCGCGGTCGACCACCGCACGCCCCAGAGCCGCCACAAAACGGCCCGGGTCCACGAAGCGCTGCCCGTTGATCACGAGCCCGGCCGTGACCGACGGCGCGGCCAGCGGCACTTGTTCCTGCAGAGCCGCACCCGACAACGCGGTGACATACATTGCCTGCCCAGCCTTTTCGAGCTCATCGAGCTCTCGTGACAGGCGCTGAGCCTCGGCGCTGGACTCGAAGACGGCGGTGATGGGCGCATGGGTGACCGGCACGTCCACCCCGTTGTTCACCAGCACGTCGAAAGCCTCGAAGCAGTCCTCGTTCAGCTTGACGTTGGCCTGCAGTGCCAGCTCCCACGGCGCCCGCCGGGAGTGGCCGGCGAACTGCGTCAGGAAACGCCCCGATCGAGGAGCGGCCGCCAGGGCGACATGCAGTGGCGCGCTCGAGTCGAACAGGCAACGCAGTCCATAACGCAGCACGCGCGGCGAGTTCAGCGGAATGACCAAGCCGGGGGCAATCCATCCCGCGTTGCCGCCGGACGCCCCGGCGCCGGCGCCGCCGCGATCCACCACGGTGACATCGACGCCGCGCTCTTGCAGGAACCACGCCGTCGACAGTCCGACGATTCCCGCACCAACGACGATCACCGACCGGGGTTGACCGTCCATCCGTTCGACGCCAGTCATCGAAAACCTCCTACGCTAGTTGCGACTGTCGGGTCTCGCGGAACCGTTCCGCGACTGCCCAACCCGCCGCCATCACGACCGCACCCACGGCGGCCACGCTCAACCAGGTCGACAGTCCAACGGCCACCGCTTCGTCGAGGGGCGTGCGATGCGGCACGCCGACGTGGTATCCGTCCGCGTCTACCCAAATGTCAACGGAGTCACCGGCCTTCACTCCACGAGGGGCCGAAATCAGGCCAGCATGTTCGGTTCCGCCGGCAAACCATTTGGCGGGCACGCTGACCAACTCGGGGTCGGACAACGCCTGGGGTTGGACCTTGTCGCTGGTGACGACGGCGGTGACAAGCTGACGGTTCTGCTCTTGCTCCGCGTGGACGCGGCTGCGGGACTCGTGAACGCCGTCGCCCACCGCGAAGGCCAGGGGCACGCCGAGTAGCACGACGACCGTGGCCCAGAGGACAAGAAGTATTCGAAACCCGTCATTGCTCTGGGCGCGGCGGGTGGGCCGCTCACGATCGGGACGCAGGGTAATCATCTCGATCATTCCTATCGATGGTGGCCAACCATCAAGGCCACCCAAGGTGTTATTTGCTGACAACACCATGGTGTCCCGTAACCAGGCCGCAAGCGTTGCCGCAGGTGGACAACGCTGCCGTCGCGCGTTGTCGAGTTCCTACAGGGACGCTACAAAGCCGGTTACGAGCCGCAAGGAATCGCTAGGAAGCGAGTTTTCTGTGGTCGGAGTCGGCGTCCGACTCCTGGTCGGCCTCCACGATCTGCTGCCGATTGCCCCGAATACCCAGCGGGTTCTCCACCCACCGCAGCAGGGGAAGCTGGGGGAACTCCCAGTTGCGTCCCGGCAGTTCGCTGACGTCGCCCAGCGACCGGACCACGGCTTGCATCAGGCCGATGATGGCGCCCATCACCGGCACCAGCGGCTGCAGCGGCTTCGCTGCCTGCCGAACCGTACTGATGCGCCGCGCCAGGATGAGGCGTTCGATCGAGTGATACAGCCAAGCACCGACCCCGAGCGCGAAGATGGCCAGCACCGACGACACGATGGACCAGTCATACGCGGCGCAGACCACCGCGCCGATGACAACCGTGGCCGCCAGCCAGGCGGCGGCCACCACACGCAATTCAAGCCGGGTCACGAGACATCCCTCCCAACAGTCCCTTGCACCGCTTGCGCGGCCGCGCGGATCTGTGGCGTTACCAGCATGATCTGGCCCAGCACTCCGTTGACGAAGCCGGGCGATTCGTCGGTGGACAACGCCTTGGCCAGCTCGACAGCCTCGTCGACGGCGACCGGTTCCGGTACGTCCTCGGCGTGCAGCAACTCCCACACTGCGACGCGCAGGATGGCGCGGTCCACCGCGGGCAACCGGTCCAGTTTCCAGGCCTGCAGGTGCGAGGTGATCAGCTCGTCGATATGGGCAGCGTGCTGGCCGACGCCACGAGCCACCTCGGCCGTATATGGATGCAACGGCGCTACGTCGGGGTTGGTCTCGGCCAGCGCCGTGCGCGCGTCGACCATTTCACCCGGACTCATGCCGCGCGCCTCGGCCTCGAACAGCAGGTCGACGGCCCGCTTGCGCGCCTGATGACGCCCCCGAACGGGACGCGCGGGCTTACTGTCGGCCATCTTCAGGCGTTGACCCTGCCCAGATAGCTGCCGTCACGCGAGTCCACCTTCAACTTGTCCCCGGTGTTGATGAACAACGGCACCTGGATCTGCGCACCCGTCTCCAGCGTGGCGGGCTTGGTGCCCGCGCTGGACCGGTCACCCTGCAGGCCGGGCTCGGTATGGGTGACTTCGAGCTCGACCGTCACCGGCA
This sequence comes from Mycobacterium bourgelatii, assembly GCF_010723575.1. NCBI lineage: Bacteria > Bacillati > Actinomycetota > Actinomycetes > Mycobacteriales > Mycobacteriaceae > Mycobacterium > Mycobacterium bourgelatii. The sequence goes on along the minus strand of NZ_BLKZ01000001.1, from coordinate 2,287,418 downwards.
GCTCGATGTACAGCGGCGCGCCGTCATGGAACGCCACCTGCACCGGCAGCCCCTCCAGCAGGAACTTCGCCGCATCGCCCACCAGGGACTCCGGCAGGTGGTGCTGCTCGTAGTCCTGGCTGTCCATGAACACGAAGTCCGAGCCGTCGCGGTACAGGTAGGTGGTGTCGCGTCGGTCGACGGTGGCGGTGTCCACCTTCACCCCGGCGTTGTAGGTCTTGTCGACGACCTTGCCCGAAAGCACGTTCTTCAGCTTGGTGCGCACGAACGCCGGGCCCTTACCGGGCTTGACGTGCTGGAACTCGGTGATGGTCCACAGCTGCCCGTCGATCACCAGGACAAGTCCGTTCTTGAAGTCAGCAGTGGTCGCCACGATCCGCAAATCTCCTAGAAAAATGGCCAGTTCCCCAGCACGGTTGATTCTTGCCGCCGCCCGACCTTAGTTCGATTTCTTGCCTACAGGGAGGTCGGCCTGTCCCCTGCCTTGGTGCACAGGCGGCGGGCACTCGGTGTAGTTTACCCGCCCGCAGGGGCAGCGCCACCAAGCAACGCGGCGCGGTTGGCGGCCGGCGGCTGCGATGTCGCTCACGCCCGTCAGCGCGCGGCGCCCGCCAAGGCTAGGTCAATATGGCCAGCTCTTTGGGGAACCGGGTCAGCAATTCCGGGGGGTGCGCGGCGGCGTGCGACGACGCTGCCCACCGTGTTTCAACGGGCACCGCCAGAGTGTCCTCGATGCGAACGCCGCCACGCCCGGGCAAGTACACGCCGGGCTCGACGGTCACGACCGAACCCGCGAGCAATGTGCCCGTCGATGTCGCCCCGATGCCCGGTGCTTCGTGTATCTGCAGGCCCACGCCGTGTCCGAGACCGTGCCCGAAATTCTCGCCGTAGCCCGCGTCGGCGATCAGCTGGCGCGCCGCGGCGTCCACCTCGCGCAGGTCAGCGCCCGGCCGCAATGCCTCCCGGCCCGCCTTTTGCGCCTCGGCCACCAGCGCATAGATCTCCCGCTGCCAGTCGTCGGCGCGTTCCAGCACGAACGTGCGGGTCATGTCCGAGTGATATCCGGCCACCAGGGCGCCGAAGTCGATCTTGACGAAGTCGCCCGCGGCCAGGACCGCGTCGGTGGGCCGGTGGTGCGGAATCGCCGAGTTCGCGCCGGCGGCGACGATGGTCTCGAAAGAGATTCCGTCGGCGCCGTGGTCGAGCATCAGCGCCTCCAGATCGCGGCTGACCTGCCGCTCGGTACGACCCGGGCGCAGCCCGCCCCGCTCCACCAAGTCGTTCAGGGCGGCGTCGGCCGCCTCACACGCCAGGCGCAACAACGCCAACTCGCCGTCGTCCTTCACCTCACGCAGCGTCTCCACCGTGCCCGAGGCGCGCACCAACTCGGTGTTTCCCTCCTCCGCGGCGGCTTGCAGCGCGTCCAGTCCGTCCACCGTGACGACGTGGCTTTCAAACCCCAGCTTGTGCACGCCGTCCGTCGCGGCCCTACCGGCCAGGTAACGGCCCACCGCTCGTTCGATGGCGACCTCGAGATCGGGCGCTTGTTGCGCGGCCTGAGTTCGATACCGGCCGTCGGTGGCCAGCACCGCTTCACGATCGTCGGCGAACACCAGCAACGCGCCGTTAGACCCACTGAATCCGGATAGATATCGGACATTTATCAGGTCTGTGACCAGCATCGCATCGAGTCCTGCGGCGGCAATCTTGACTTTGAGGTTGTGTCGACGCTGGGAATGTGTCACGACTCTTGACGATATCGCTAAGCTGAGGCCCCATGAGACCCTGGATCCTGCGTGGATTGGTGTTTGCCGCCGCGATGGTCGTTGTTCGCCTGTTTCAGGGAGCACTGATCAATGCTTGGCAGTCGCAGTCTGGCCTGATCAGCCTGGTGCTAATGCTCATTTACATTGTCCTCGCGGTGGCCTGGGGGGTGCTGGACGGGAAGGCCGACGCCAAGGCCAATCCCGACCCCGACCGCCGCGAGGACCTGGCCATGGTCTGGCTGCTGAGTGGTCTGTTCGCCGGCGTTGTCAGCGGCCTGGTGGCCTGGATCATCAGCCTGTTCTACAAGGGCATCTACACCGGGGGCCTGCTGAGCGAGGTGACGACGTTCGCCGCCTTCACCGCGCTGCTGATCTTCGTCTGCGCGATCATCGGTGTCAGCGTGGGCCGCTGGCAGGTGGACCGCAGCGCTCCCCCGCCGCCGAAGCACGACGGCTCTCACGACCCGGCCAAGCAGCGGGGCGACGGCGACGTCTTTTCCGCCGTCCGCGACGACGACAGCCCAACCGGCGAGATTCCTCGGCAGGGTGGCGACGCCCAGACCGAGCAGCGCACCTCGCCGGTGGCAACCGCCGAACGTGACGAGCGCACCGAGGTATTCCGCACCGGTGACGACGACAAGACCCAGGTGATCCGCACCGACGAGGCACGCACCGACCAGCTCGAGACCAGCAAGGACGACGCCCCGACCGAGATCATCCGCACCGACCGGCCGGACGACAAGAAGTAGAGCTAGCTCTCGGCTTCGGCCAGGTAGCGCAGGGCGAGCAGATAGCCCTGAATTCCCAGCCCCACGATCACTCCCGTCGCAATGGGGCTCAGGTAGGAATGGCGCCGGAACTCCTCGCGCGCATGCACGTTGGAGATGTGCACTTCGATCAGGGGCGCGGTCAGTTCGGCGCACGCGTCGCGCAGCGCCACCGAGGTGTGCGTCAGGCCACCGGCGTTGAGGATCACCGGCTCCCCCGCGTCGGCGGCCTGGTGAATCCACTCCAGCAGTTCCGCTTCGCTGTCGCTCTGTCGCACGACGGCGTTCAGGCCCAGCCCGGCGGCCTCCCGTTCGATGAGCGCGGCCAACTCGTCGTGAGTCGTGCTGCCGTAGACGGCGGGCTCGCGCCGACCCAGCCGACCGAGGTTGGGGCCATTGATGATGTTTACCGTGCGGCCTTGAGTCATGGGGCACAGACTCCCGCGTAGGCCGTCACCAACAAACCCGGATCCGGACCCACCATTCGGCCCGGTTTGGCCAGCCCGTCCAGAACCACGAACCGCAGCACACCGGCTCGAGTCTTCTTGTCGCCGGCCATGAACTCCAGCAACTGCGGCAGCGCGTCGGGGTCGTAGCTGACCGGCAGTCCGAGCGAAGACAGGATCGTGCGGTGGCGCGCGGCGGTGTCGTCGTCAAGACGTCCGGTGAGCCTGGCCAGCTCGGCGGCAAACACCAGCCCTACCGACACCGCGGCACCGTGCCGCCACTGGTAGCGCTCCCGGCGCTCGATCGCGTGGCCCAACGTGTGGCCGTAGTTGAGAATCTCGCGGAGCTCGGATTCCTTCTCGTCGGCGGCGACGACCTCAGCTTTGACGGCGACGGAACGCCAGATCAGCTCGGGCAGCACGGCACCCTTCGGATCCATCGCGGCCTGCGGGTCGGCCTCGATGAGGTCCAGGATCACCGGGTCGGCGACGAAACCCGCCTTGACCACTTCGGCCATCCCGCAGGCGATTTCGTTGTGCGGCAGGGTTTCCAGCGTGGCCAGATCGGCAAGGACGGCGAGCGGTTGATGAAACGCACCGACCAGATTCTTGCCCGCGTCGGTGTTGATGCCGGTCTTGCCGCCGACGGCCGCGTCGACCATGCCCAGCAGCGTGGTGGGGATGTGCACGATCGAGACGCCGCGCAACCAGGTCGCCGCCGCGAACCCGGCGACGTCGGTGGCCGCCCCGCCACCCAGGCTGACCAGCGCGTCTTTGCGGCCGATTCCGATGCGGCCCAACACTTCCCAGATGAAACCCACGACGGGCAGTTCTTTGCCGGCTTCCGCGTCGGGGATTTCGATGCGGTGGGCGTCGACGCCCTTGTCGGCCAGGCGGCTGCGGATCGCCTCCGCCGTCTGGGCGAGCACGGGTTGGTGCAGGATGGCGACCCGATGCCGGCTGGAAAGTAATTCGTCCAGCTCGTTGAGCAAGCCGGTGCCGATCACCACCGGATAGGGCGGATCGACGGCCACCCGCACGGTAACCGGTTCGGTGCTGGCGGTCATGTGGTGGCCTCGCTGGGGCTGGGAGTGGCTGCTGTATCAGGGGAAGCTGTATCAGGGGAAGCTGGCAGACGCGACATGATGTAGCGAACCACCGCCCCGGGATTGCGTCGATTGGTGTCCACCCGGATGGTGGCGACGCGCCGGTACAGCGGAATGCGTTGCGCCATCAGGGCGCGGTATTTCTCGTCACGGTCCGGGCCGGCCAGCAACGGGCGCACGGTGCTGCCACCGGTACGTCGCACCCCTTCCGAGGCGCTGATTTCCAGATAGACGACGGTGTGACCGGCCAGCGCCGCACATACTCCGGGGCTGGTGACGGCGCCGCCGCCGAGGGAGAGCACGCCGTCGTGGTTCTCCAAGGCCGCCTTGACCACTTCTTCCTCGATGCGGCGGAACTCCGACTCTCCGTCGGTAGCGAAGATCTCGGGGATGGTGCGCCCGGTCTGCTGCTCGATGGCCGCGTCGGTGTCCAGCATGGCGACCCCGAGCGCCTTGGCCAGTCGCCGTCCGATGGTGGACTTGCCGGAACCCGGCAGCCCGACGAGTACCGCTTTGGGTGCCATGGTGCTTCTACCCTTGCGAGACCCGGGCTCGGGTGGCCGGCGCTTCCCGCTCGGCAACGGTGCGCTGATATGCCTCGAGGTTGCGGCGGGTTTCGGCCAGCGAATCGCCGCCGAACTTCTCCAGCGCCGCACGGGCCAGTACCAGCGCGACCATGGTCTCGACCACGACGCCGGCGGCGGGGACGGCGCAGACATCCGAACGCTGGTGGATGGCGACGGCCTCGTCACCGGTCGCCATGTCGACGGTGGCCAGCGCCCGCGGCACGGTGGAGATCGGTTTCATGGCGGCCCGCACCCGCAGCGGCTGCCCGTTGGTCATGCCGCCTTCGATACCCCCGGCCCGGTTGGTGGAGCGGACGATGCCGTCGGGTCCCGGGTACATCTCGTCGTGGGCGCGGCTGCCGCGCCGGCGCGCCGTCTCGAAACCGTCGCCGATCTCGACGCCCTTGATCGCCTGGATGCCCATCACCGCCGCGGCCAACTGGCTGTCCAGCTTGTTGTCGCCGCTGGTGAACGATCCCAGCCCCACCGGTAGGCCCAGCGCCACCACTTCCACGATGCCGCCGAGGGTGTCGCCGTCCTTCTTGGCCGCTTCGATCTCGGTGATCATGCTCTGCTCGGCGGCCTTGTCGAACGCGCGAACCGGGCTGGCGTCGATGGCGGGCAGATCTTCGGCCCGAGGCGGCGGGCCTACGTAGGGTTCCGACGCGCCGATGGAGATGACGTGGGACAGCACCTCGACGCCCAGGGCTTGCCGCAGGAAGGCCCGCGCCACCGTTCCAGCCGCCACCCGGGCCGCGGTTTCCCGCGCGCTGGCCCGCTCCAACACCGGGCGGGCGTCGTCGAAGCCGTACTTGAGCATGCCCGCATAGTCGGCGTGGCCGGGTCGGGGCCGCGTCAGTGGTTCGTTACGGGCGCTGTTTTCCAGTTCGGCCGGGTCGACGGGGTCGGGGGCCATCACGGTTTCCCACTTGGGCCATTCGGTGTTGCCGATCTCGATGGCGATCGGTCCACCCAGGGTGCTGCCGTGCCGCACTCCGGCCAGCATGGTCACCGCGTCGCGCTCGAATTTCATGCGCGCTCCGCGTCCGTAACCCAGGCGGCGGCGGGCCAACTGTTCGGCGATGTCGTCCGAGGTGATTTGGACGCCGGCGACCATGCCTTCGACTACGGCCACCAACGCGCGGCCATGCGACTCCCCGGCAGTTATCCAGCGCAACACCGCACCATCTTCCCATGGGCACCTTTGTGACTCGTTCAGGCCGTTGATCCTGCGTCTGCGGCGAAGACGTTCGAGTGGGGCCGCCATGAGCGCAGAATCAACCGCAAAGGATGGCGGCTACCGTAGCCAGACACATCGATGGTCCGTGCGGGACCGTGTGCACACCCCGGGCCAGCGCGGCCACGCCCATCAGCGCCGTCAACAGCGGCGCGGCGATGGCCGCCAGAAACCACACCTCGGGCCCGAAACCTCCGGTGAGACCGCCGACACCGATCGCTAGCTTGACGTCCCCGGCGCCCATGGCCCGCGGCGCCGCCAGGTGAACCAGCAGATACACCGCGGTCAAGGCCACCGCGCCGGCGAACGCCTGCGGCCCGCGACCACACACCGTGGCCGCCGGCAGGATCGCCGCGGCTCCGGACAGCGTGAGCGCGTTGGGCAGCCGACGCTGCGACAAGTCGTAGCAGCTCAGTGCGGTTAGCCAGGCCAGCACCGCCACCGCCCCCGGGATCAGCACCCTGGGGACGTTATTCCGCTGCTTCCAATGCGCAAGTCATCGCTTCGCGCGGGGCAGGCAGGCCGGTGAATTGCTCGACCTGGGCGAACGCCTGGTGCAACAGCATCTGCAGACCGCTGATCACCTGGCCGCCCGCAGCGGACACCGCGGCGGCCAGCGGCGTGGGCCAGGGGTTGTAGATGGCATCCAGCAGCACCGGGATCGGTGCGAAAGTTGCGGCGTACCGCTCGGCCACCTCGGCCGGAATCGTGCTGACCAGCACCTGAGCCGCGGCCACCTCGTCGGCCAGGGCCGGGTCGGCGGGGTCTGTCAAGGCGCAGAATCGGGTCGCCACGCCGACCCGCTCGCCCAGGTCCAGGAGTCGGGCGGCCTTGTCGGGATTGCGCGCGACGATGGTGATGCCGGTGACGCCGAGGTCGGCCAGCCCCACCACGGCCGCCGGCGCGGTACCACCCGACCCGCATACCAGGGCGTGACCGGAGGCGTGTCCCAGCGCTCCCGCGACGCCGTCGATGTCGGTGTTGTCGGCCCGCCACCCCGTCGGCGTGTGCACCAGCGTGTTGGCGGACCCGACCAGCCCGGCGCGAGCGGTGCGCTCATCGGCGAACCGCAGGGCGGCGAACTTGCCCGGCATGGTCACCGAGACGCCGACCCACTCCGGCCCGAACCCCCCAACCAAGCCCGGGAGCTCCTCGGCGTCGCACTCGATGCGGTCATAGGTCCAGTCGTGCAGCCCCAGCGCACGGTAGGCGGCCAGATGCAGCTGCGGAGAGCGGGAATGCGCGATCGGCTTGCCCAGTACCGCCGCTCGGCGCCTAGCGCGCGCTGTCGAGGACACCGTTGTGCTTGGCCAGCTCGATATTCGCCAGATGCTGCTGGTAGTCCCGCGTGAACAGCGTCGTTCCCTGGGAGTCGATGGTGACGAAGTACAACCAGTCGCCCGGTGCCGGGTGCTCGGCGGCGATCAGGGCGTCGACGCCGGGCGAACAGATGGCGGTCGCCGGCAGCCCCTCGGCCATATAGGTGTTCCAGGAGTTTCGGATGGCCCGGTCGGCGTCGCTTGTTGCTACTTCGCGGCGGTCCAGCGGATAGTTCACGGTCGAGTCGAACTCGAGTTTGCGGTGCTCGTGCAGCCGGTTGTAGATGACCTGGGCCACCTTCGGGAAGTCCTGCACTTTGGATTCCTGCTGCACCAGCGAGGCCACCACGAGAATGTCGTAGGGCGAGAGTCCCAAGGATCGGGCGGTGTTTTCCAGCCCAGATTTCGTGTACTCCATGGCCCCGGCGCTGATCAGCGTCGCCAGTATGGTTTCCGCCGAGTCGGCGGGATTGATGTTGAAGGTTCCCGGCGCGATGAGGCCCTCGATGCGGCGATGGTCGTCGCCCAGCTCGTTGACCGGCTGAACGGCCCAGGGTGGCACCATCAGCATGGTCGGGGTGCTCTTGCTCGCCGCCTTGCGCAATTCGGCCACCGAAACGCAGCGCTCGTCGCCGTCGAGATCCACGCAGGTGGCACGCGAGATCAGGCTGAATATCCCCGGCGTCACCACGTTGGTCTTCATGTCGGTGGTGTCGTCGAGCTGCCGCCCCTCGGGGATGACCAGTTTGCCCACCCGGTTGTTGGGGTCGGCCAGGCGCGCGACAGCGGTGGCCGCCGGGATCTCGGTGCGCATCCGATAGAAGCCAGGCTGGATCGACGAAATCGCCGCGTTGCCGTGTGCGGCATCGACAAACGCCCGAACCGTGCGCACCACGTTGTGCTTGTGCAACGTCTCGCCCACCGCGGTGGTGGAGTCACCGGACTGGATCTGGATGACGATGTCCTGCTTGCCGTTGCCGGTGTAGTCGCCGCTGGAACCCGAGATGGCGTGCCACAGCTTGGAACCGAGGCCCACCGCTGCCACCACGATCACCACCAGCAGCCCGAGTGCGAGTGCCCCCGCGAGGCGCCGACGGCGACGGACTTTCTGTGCGTGTTTGCGGTTGGCGCGCGATCTGCGATGCTTGGCCGGTCCGACCGGGGCCGGTTGCGCGCGCTCCGGCAGGCCCTCGTCAATCATCGGTGGCCTCGCTCGTCTCGGCAGCAGCCGCCATGCTGCGGCGCTGGTCCAGCCATCCCTGCAGGATTGCCACCGCGGCGGCCTGGTCGATGACCGCGCGCTGGTCCCTGGCACGGACGCCGGCGTCGCGCAGCGACCGCTGGGCGGTGACAGTGGTCAGGCGCTCGTCGAAGAGCCGCACGGGAATCGGCGCGATGCGCTGGCCCAGCGCCTCGGCTACCTCGGTCGCGTCCTGCGCAGACGGGCCGATGCGGTCGGCCAGGGTGCGCGGCAGCCCGACGATGACTTCCACCGCCTCGAACTCCGCGACCAACGCGGCGAGTCGACGCACATGCTTGCCGGACCGGTCACGGCGCACCGTTTCCACCGGCGTGGCGAGGATGCCGTCGGGGTCGCTGGCGGCCACGCCGATGCGCACCTTGCCCACGTCGATCCCCAGCCGACGACCCTTGCCCGGCGCGGGGCCGGACGTCTGGTCTGAGTCGCCCGGCCGGTTGGGCAGGCGATGCGCTGATTCGATCACTCAACCAACCCGCGCTATCGCCGTGACCTTGGAGCGGACCGCATCGAGCGCGGCGTCGATGCCGGCCGGATTCTTGCCGGAGCCCTGCGCCAGATCGGCCTTGCCGCCGCCGCGACCATCCACCGCCATGGCCAGCTGCTGGACCAGCTCGTTGGCGTTCAGCCCGAGGTCCTGGGCGGCGGGATTGGCCCCGACGGCGTACGGCACGCTCTGGTTCTCCCCCTCGGCGATCAACGCGACCACGGCCGGATCGCTGCCGAGCTTGGCGCGGACGTCGCCCACCAGAGAACGCAAGTCGGCGGCGGTCATCCCGGCTGACATCCGTTGCGCCACCAGACGCACGTTACCGATGCGCTCGGCGCCGGCGGCAGCGTTGGCGGCCGCAGCCCGGGCACTGGCCTGGCGCATGCGCTCGAGTTCCTTTTCGGCCGCCTTGAGTCGTTCCACCAGATTGGCCACCCGGGTGGGCACCTCTTCGGACGGCACCTTCAGCGTCGACGCGAGCCCGGCCATCAGGGCGCGCTCCTTGGCCAGGTGACGGAAGGAATCCAGCCCGACGTAAGCCTCGACCCGGCGCACACCCGAGCCGATCGACGACTCGCCCAGGATGGTGACCGGGCCGATCTGCGCCGAGTTGTGCACGTGAGTGCCGCCGCACAGCTCCAGCGAAAAGGGTCCGCCGATCTCCACCACCCGCACCTGGTCCGGGTAGGACTCGCCGAACAGGGCCATCGCTCCCATCGCCTTGGCTTTCTCGAGTTGCTCGATGAAAGTGTGCACCTCGAAGTCGGCCTGCACAGCTTCGTTGGTGACTTCTTCGATCTGGAGGCGCTGCTCTTCGGTCAGCGGTCCCTGCCAGTTGAAGTCGAAGCGCAGGTAGCCCGGCCGGTTCAGCGAGCCGGCCTGCACGGCGTTGGGTCCCAGCACCTGGCGCAGCGCGGCGTGCACCATGTGGGTGCCCGAGTGACCTTGGGTGGCGCCCTTGCGCCAGCCCGGGTCCACTTCGGCGATGACGGTGTCGCCCTCGACGAACTCGCCCGACTCCACATTGACCCGGTGTACATGAACGGTTTTGGCGATCTTCTGTACGTCGGTGACGGCGGCCTTCGCGCTGGCACTGGCCCCGGTACCGGTGATGGTTCCGGCGTCGGCGATCTGCCCGCCCGACTCGGCGTACAGCGGCGTGCGGTCCAGGATGAGCTCCACCCGGTCGGCCGCGACTGCATCGGTGTGCGCCACCACCGGAACCCGCTGGCCGTCGACGAAGATGCCCAGAATCTTTGCCTGGGAAGTCAGTTCGTCGAACCCGGTGAACTCGGTGGGGCCGGCGTCGACCAGCTCGCGGTAGGCGGTCAGGTCGGCATGCGCATGCTTGCGTGCGGCGGCGTCCGCCTTCGCGCGCTGCCGCTGCTCGGCCATCAATTCGCGGAAACCGGCCTCGTCCACCGTCAGGCCGGCTTCGTTCGCCATCTCGAGGGTGAGCTCGATCGGGAAGCCGTAGGTGTCGTGCAAGGTGAACGCATCCGAGCCCGAGACAACTTTCGTGCCAGTGGATTTCGTTGCTTTGGCGACGTCCTCGAACAGCTTGGAACCGGACGCCAGAGTCCGGTTGAACGCAGTTTCCTCGGCGACCGCGATGCGGTTGATCCGCTCGAAGTCGGTGGCCAGCTCGGGATAGGACGGGCCCATCGAGTCGCGGACGGTGGCCATCAGGTCACCGACGACAGGATCTTCGATGCCCAGCAGCTTGGCGGACCGAATGACCCGGCGCAGCAACCGGCGCAGCACGTAGCCGCGGCCGTCGTTGCCGGGGCTGACGCCATCGCCGATCAGGATCGCGGCGGTGCGGGTGTGGTCGGCGATGATGCGGTACCGCACGTCGTCGGCGTGGTTTCCCACGTCGTAGGGGCGCGGCGCGCGCTCGGCCACCAGGTCGATCACCGGCCGCAGCAGGTCGGTCTCGTAGACGTTGTGTACGTCTTGCAGCACCAGGGCGATGCGCTCGACACCCATGCCGGTGTCGATGTTCTTGCGCGGCAGCGGGCCCAGGATCTCGTAGTCCTCTTTGTTGGTCCCCTCACCACGCTCGTTCTGCATGAAGACCAGGTTCCAGACCTCGAGGTAGCGGTCCTCGTTGACGATGGGTCCGCCCTCAGGGCCGAACTCGGGCCCCCGGTCGTAGTAGATCTCCGAGGATGGACCGCAGGGTCCGGGGATGCCCATCGACCAGTAGTTGTCGGCCATGCCGCGGCGCTGGATCCGCTCGGGGGGCAGGTTGGCGATTTCCTGCCACAACTCCGCTGCCTCGTCGTCGTCGAGGTAGACCGTGGCCCACAGCCTGTTCGGGTCGAGGCCGTAGCCCCCCTCGGAGACACTGTTGGTCAGCAGGTCCCAGGCCAGCTCGATGGCGCCGCGCTTGAAATAGTCGCCGAACGAAAAGTTCCCGGCCATCTGGAAAAACGTGTTGTGCCGGGTGGTGATGCCCACCTCGTCGATGTCCGGGGTGCGGATGCACTTCTGGATGCTGGTCGCCCTCGTGTACGGCGGCGTGCGTTGCCCCAGGAAGAAGGGCACGAACTGAACCATTCCCGCATTGACGAACAACAGGTTCGGGTCGTCCAGGATGACCGAAGCGCTGGGCACCTCGGTGTGACCCGCCTTCACGAAATGATCAAGGAACCGCTTCCTGATCTCGTGTGTCTGCACTGTTCGCTTCCTTAATTCGATACGAGGTCGACTGCCAGCCTATTAGCCGCAGTTCTAGAGGTTTGTCTGACGGCGTACTTTTCTAGCCCGCCACAAAGCTAAGTCGTACGGAGCGCTGGGGGTTATCCCGGTTGAGATCGACCAGGACGATGCTCTGCCAGGTGCCCAGCATCAACTCGCCCGCCGTCACCGGCACTGTCACCGACGGGGCGACCAGCGCCGGCAACACATGGTCGGCGCCGTGCCCCTTGGACCCGTGGGAATGCCGGTAGCGGTCGTCGCGGGGCAACAGTCGTTCCAGCGTGTCCACCAAGTCGTGGTCGGAACCGGCGCCGGTCTCGATGATCGCGACACCGGCGGTCGCGTGGGGGACGAAGACGTTGCACAGGCCGTCGCCGAGAGCGAAGCAGAACCCGCGGACCGCTTCGGTCAGATCGACGATGCGGCGCCGCGACGTGTCCACTTCCAGCACATCGGTCTGCACCCAAACAAGCCTACGGTGGGGGCTCGTCGGCCTGCCAATCCAATACAAGAACCCCCAAGCATCATTGCCAGGGCGCAGCGGTAAGAGGAAGGTATTTGGTGGGACCGGTGGCGCCACCGGGGCGCCGCCCCGACTTCCCTGAACACAAGGAGGGGCCGATCGTGTACGCGCGCTCTACCACCATCCAGGCGCAATCCTCGTCGGTCGACATGGGAATTGCGCATGTTCGAAACGTCGTGATGCCGTCCCTGCAGGAGATCGACGGCTGCGTCGGGTTGTCGCTCTTGGTCGACCGGCAGTCAGGCGTCTGCATAGCCACCAGCGCATGGGAGTCCCTGGAATCGATGCGGGCCAGCGCCGAAAAGGTCGCGCCCATCCGCGACCGCATGGGGCTGATGTTCGACGGCAGCTCTCGGATCGAGGAATGGGAGATCGCGCTGATGCACCGCGACCACCCGTCACACGAGGGTGCCTGCGTGCGAGCCACCTGGCTGAAGGTGGTGCCGGATCAGCTGGGACGCTCCCTGGACTTCTACCGCACTTGCGTGCTGCCCGAGATGGAGCGGCTCGAGGGGTTCTGCAGCGCCAGCATGATGGTCGACCACCCGTCCACCCGGCGCGCGGTTTCCTGCTCGACGTTCGACAGTTTGGACGCGATGGCCCGCAACCGCGACGAGGCGACGGAGTTGCGCAGCCGGCGGGTTCGGGACCTGGGCGCCGAGGTCATCGACGTGATGGAGTTCGAGTTGGCGATCGCCCGCCTGCGGGTGCCCGAGCTGGTCTGAACCGGGGCGCCCGTCGCCGCCGACGTCGAGCGTCACGCCAGCGCGACGTTGGCCGTCGAGGGTCGCGCCAGCATGACGTTCGGCGTGGCTGGGGCGTGGCTGGGGCGTGGCTGGGGCGTGGCTAGCGTCCTTGTTTCTTCCGAATGATGGCCCGCAGCCGATCTAGCCTGCCGCCGATCTCTCGCTCCACCCCGCGACCGGTGGGGCGGTAGTAGTCCACGCCAACCAGCTCATCCGGTGGATACTGTTGCGCAACAACGCCGTCGGGGTGGTCGTGGGCGTACTTGTACCCCTGGGCATTGCCCAACCCGGCGGCCCCCGAATAGTGCCCGTCACGCAGGTGCGCGGGCACCAGACCGGCCTTGCCGGCCTTGATGTCGCTCATGGCGGCACCCAGCGCCGTGGTCACCGCATTGGACTTCGGGGCGGTGGCCAGATAGACGGTGGCGTGCGCCAGGGTCAGCTGAGCCTCGGGCAAGCCGATCAACTGCACCGTCTGGGCCGCCGCGACCGCCAACGGCAGCGCGGTCGAATCCGCCATGCCGATGTCCTCGCTGGCCAGGATCATCAAGCGGCGGGCGATGAACCGGGGATCCTCCCCCGCGACCAGCATGCGAGCCAGATAGTGCAGGGCGGCGTCGACGTCGGAACCACGCACAGATTTGATGAACGCGCTGATGACGTCGTAGTGCTGGTCGCCGTCGCGGTCGTAGCGCACCGCGGCCCGGTCCAGGGACTGCTCGATGGTCTCGATGCCGACGTGCTCGGTCGCCTCGGCCGCGACCTCCAATGCCGTCAACGCGCGGCGGGCGTCACCGGCGGCCAGTTGCACCAGCAGGTCAACGGCCTCGGGCGTCACCTGGACCCGCCCGGCCAGCCCGCGCGGGTCGTCGATGGCGCGCTGCACCACGGTGCGGATGTCGTCGGCCGTCAGGGGCCGCAACTGCAGGATCAGCGACCGCGACAGCAGCGGCGCGACAACCGAAAACGAGGGGTTCTCGGTGGTGGCCGCGACCAACAGGACCACCCGATTTTCCACCGCCGACAACAGGGCGTCCTGCTGGGTCTTGGAGAAGCGGTGCACCTCGTCGATGAACAGCACGGTCTGCTCGCCGTGAATCGCACCGGTGCGGGCCTTGTCGATCACCGCACGAACGTCCTTCACGCCCGCCGACAACGCCGACAGCGCCTCGAAGCGGCGTCCGGTCGCCTGGGAGATCAGGGCCGCCAGCGTTGTCTTGCCGCTGCCCGGTGGGCCGTAGAGGATGACCGACGCCACGCCCGAGCCCTCGACCAGCCGGCGCAGCGGCGAGCCGGGGGCCAGCAGGTGATCTTGTCCCACCACTTCGTCCAGCGACGCCGGCCGCATGCGCACGGCCAGCGGTGACCCGGCGGTGGCCGCTAGCGGTGCGGCAAGGCCGGGGTCGGTCGTATTCGGGTCGCCGGGCAGGTCAAACAGACCGTCGGACACGTCATCAGGCATACCACGCGGCGGCGACAGTTACGGTCGGCGGGCAGCCAGCGGGTGAAGCGCTCAAATTCGGACGCGGGCAATACGCGATTTCTGGGCGCTCTTTTGCTAAGTTCCGGGTTGCTAAGTTCCGCACGCGCGTACGAGCGAATAAGGACGGCAATGAGCCAGCCACCAGAATTCCCAGGCAACCCCGATCCTGAGAGCGGAAGGCATAGCGCTCCTGGGTATCCACCTCCCCCACCTCCCGGTTACGGCGCGCCTCCCCCGCCGCCCGGACCACCCGGTTACGGCGCACCGCCGCCACCGCCGCCACCCGGATACGGCCCTCCCCCGGGCCAACCGTTCGGCCAGCCTCCCGCGGACGCCCCAGGGGGTTACACGGCTCCCGGCTACAGCGCGCCCCCACCGCCTCCCCCCGGATACGGTTACGGCGCGCCCGGGTTTGGTGGCCCACCCGGCGGAGGGTTCGGCGCGAACTTCAGCGTCGGGGACGCCTTCAGCTGGGCCTGGAACAAGTTCACCCAGCACTGGTCGGCCCTGGTGGTGCCGCTCATCGTCTACGGACTGCTGCTCAGCGCCGTCATCGGCATCCCGTTCGCCATCGCTTTCGGCACGGCCGATTACGAAACCGAGACGGTCACCACCGAATTCGGAAACGGCAGCAGCTACGAAACGACGACAACCGGTAGCTTCACCGCACTCGGTTGGATCGTCATCATCCTCGGCAGCATCGCCGCAATTTTGGTGGCGGCCTATATGCAGGCCGGGCTTACCACCGCTGCCCTCGATATCGCCGATGGCAGGCAGGTGGGCGTCGGAACAGCTTTCAAGCCGCGCAACGTCGGCGGTGTGCTGCTCATCACGCTGCTGGTGGCGCTGGCGACATCGATCGTGACGTGCACCATTGTGGGCCCGCTGGTCGTGGCCTTCTTCGCCATGTTCGCCGTTGTAGCGGCGGTTGACAAAGGCTTCTCGCCCATCAACGCCATCAAATCCAGCGTCGAAACTGTCCGGGCCAACCTGGGTCCGAGCGCGCTGTCCTACCTGGTGCAATACGCGGCGGTGATGGTGGGATACATCGCGTGCGGTATCGGCATGCTCGTCGGCGTACCCGTGGCCTCGCTCATCCAGGTCTACACCTACCGCAAGCTGACGGGCGGCCATGTCGCCGAGATCGGCCAGCCGGGACCCGCGCCGAGCTTCCCGCCCGGCCCGCCACCGGGGCCGCCGCCGGGACAGCCGTACGCCTGATACCGACGGCGTAACAACCGGTTCGGCGGTGCGCGCGTCCTCGCGCGCGCTGCAGGCCGCTGAATCATGTGATGAGATCAGCGGTTATGAGCATCAAAGTTGCGCTGGAGCACCGCACCAGTTACACCTTTGACAAGCTGGTGCGGGTGTATCCGCACGTCGTGCGGCTTCGTCCGGCACCCCATTGCCGCACCCCGATCGAGGCATACTCGCTGCGCGTCGAGCCGTCGGACCACTTCATCAACTGGCAGCAGGACGCGCTGGGCAACTTCCTGGCCCGGCTGGTTTTCCCGAAGCCGATGCGCCAGCTGACCATCACGGTCGGCTTGATCGCCGATTTGAAGGTGATCAACCCGTTCGACTTCTTCATCGAAGAATGGGCCGAGACGTGGTTTTCGCCCGGCTGGAGCTACCCCAAGGCGCTGGCCGTTGACCTCGAGCCCTACCTGCGCCCGGTCGACGAGGACGGCGAAGGATCGGGCCCAGGCGATCTGGTGCGCGCCTGGGTGGACAACTTCACCGTGCCGCCGGGCACTCGCACCATCGACTTCCTGGTCGCGCTGAACCGCGCGATCAGCGCCGACATCGGCTACAGCGTGCGCATGGAACCCGGTGTGCAGACGCCGGATCACACCCTGCGCACCGGCATCGGGTCGTGCCGCGACTCGGCGTGGCTGCTGGTCTCGATCCTGCGCCAGCTGGGGCTGGCCGCGCGGTTCGTGTCCGGCTACCTGGTGCAGCTGGCGTCGGACGTCGAGGCTCTCGACGGCCCGTCGGGACCGGCCGCCGACTTCACCGATCTGCACGCCTGGACCGAGGTGTATGTCCCCGGCGCGGGCTGGATCGGACTGGACCCGACGTCGGGTCTGTTCGCCGGCGAGGGCCACATCCCGTTGGCCGCCACGCCGCACCCGTCGTCGGCGGCGCCGATCAGCGGCGGCACCGAGCCGTGCGTCTCGGTACTGGAGTTCTCCAATACCGTCACGCGCGTCCACGAAGACCCGCGGGTCACGGCGCCCTACCCGGACGAGGCCTGGGAGACGATCTGCGAGGTGGGCCGACGCGTCGACGAACGCCTGGTCGCCGGGGACGTCCGGCTGACCATCGGCGGCGAACCCACGTTCGTGTCGGTGGACAACCAGGTCGACCCGGAATGGCGCACCGCCGCCGACGGACCGCACAAGCGCGAGCGGGCCTCCGATCTGGCCGCCCGCCTCAAGGCCCAGTGGGCGCCGCAGGGGCTGGTACAGCGCAGCCAGGGCCGCTGGTATCCGGGAGAACCGTTGCCGCGCTGGCAGATTGCCCTGTACTGGCGGACCGACGGCCGCCCACTGTGGAGCGACGCCTCGTTGCTGGCCGACCCGTGGTTCAACAAGCCCGCGCCGGTCGACAACGACGCGGCGCAACGCGTGCTTACCGCGGTTGCTGACGGCCTTGGGCTACCGGCGACGCAGGTGCGCCCCGCCTACGAGGACCCGCTGGCCCGCCTGGCCGCCAGCGCGCGACTCCCGCTGGGCGATCCTGTGGACCCGGACGAGGACCTCGCGGAGGACACCCCAGAAGCTCGTGCCAAGCTGCTGGCGCGGCTCGACGAATCCACCACGGCCCCGGCGGCATACGTGCTGCCACTGCACCGACGAGAGGACGGCGTCGGCTGGGCCAGCGCGGACTGGCACCTGCGCCGCGGACGCATCGTGCTGGCCGAGGGCGATTCGCCCGCCGGGCTCCGGCTGCCGTTGAACGCGATCAGCTGGAACCCACCACCGGCCTCGTTCGGCGTCGACCCGACCAGCGTCGGCCGCTCGCAGTTGGTGGAGACCGACCGTGCCGCGGCGGTGGTGGTCGACCCGGACACCGCGCCGCGGACCGCGATGGTCGCCGAGGTTCGGGACGGCGTGCTCTATATCTTCATCCCGCCCACGGACGCGCTGGAACACTTCATCGACCTGATCACCCGCATCGAAGTCGCTGCGGCGCAGCACAATACCCCCGTTGTCATCGAAGGCTACGGTCCCCCACCGGACCCGCGCCTGCAGTCCACGACGATCACCCCCGACCCGGGCGTCATCGAGGTCAACGTCGCTCCGACCGCCAGTTTCGAAGAACAACGGCAGCAACTGGAGACGCTTTACGAACAGGCCCGGCTGGCCCGCCTGTCCACGGAGTCGTTCGACGTGGACGGCACACACGGCGGCACCGGCGGTGGCAACCACATCACCCTGGGCGGTGTCACACCCGCGGATTCGCCGCTGCTGCGCCGCCCGGATCTGTTGGTGTCACTGCTGACCTACTGGCAGCGGCACCCGTCGCTGTCGTATCTGTTCGCTGGACGGTTTGTGGGCACCACCTCGCAAGCACCGCGGGTGGATGAGGGACGCGACGAGGCGCTGTACGAACTCGAAATCGCCTTCACCGAAATTGCCAGGCTATCGGCGGGATTCGCCGCCAAACCCTGGGTCACCGACCGCGCCCTGCGGCACCTGTTGACCGACATCACCGGCAACACCCACCGCGCCGAGTTCTGCATCGACAAGCTGTACAGCCCCGAAGGTCCCCGCGGGCGGTTGGGTCTGTTGGAGTTGCGCGGTTTCGAGATGCCACCGCATCTGCGGATGGCGATGGTGCAGTCATTGCTGGTGCGTTCGCTGGTGGCGTGGTTCTGGGAGCAGCCGCTGCGTGCTCCGCTCATTCGCCACGGCGCCAATCTGCACGGGCGGTACCTGCTGCCGCACTTCTTGATTCACGACATCGCCGACGTCGCCGCCGACTTGCGGGCACACGGCATCCCGTTCGAGACCAGCTGGCTGGACCCGTTCACCGAATTCCGCTTCCCGCGGATCGGCACCGCCGTGTTCGACGGCGTGGAGATCGAGTTGCGCGGCGCGATCGAGCCGTGGAACACCCTCGGCGAGGAGTCCACGGCCACCGGCACCGCCCGGTACGTCGACTCCTCGGTCGAACGCGTCCAGGTCCGGGTCATCGGCGCCGACCGGCACCGGTATGTGGTGACCTGCAACGGTTATCCGGTTCCACTGCTGGCCACCGACAACCCCGACATCCACGTGGGTGGGGTGCGGTTCAAGGCCTGGCAGCCGCCGAGTGCGTTGCACCCGACCATCACCACCGACGTCCCACTTCAGTTCGAGCTCATCGACCTGACCGCCGGGACATCGCGCGGCGGCTGCACCTATCACGTCGCCCACCCCGGTGGACGCGCCTATGACGAGCCGCCCATCAACGCGGTGGAAGCCGAATCACGACGTGCCCGCCGCTTCGAGGCAACCGGCTTCACCCCCGGCAAACTCGACCTCTCCGCCATCAAGGAGAAGCAGGCGCGAATGTTCACCGATGTCGGCGCGCCGGGCATCCTCGACATGCGACGCGTGCGTACCGTTCAGCAGTAATGGCTTCAGCAGAGATGGCCTCCTCCGTCAGGGAGGCAGCGCGCAGCGGCACGAGCGCGTCTCATGTCGCCGACCGCTACGACGTCGACCGGCTGCTGGCCGGCTATCGCACCGCCCGTGCCCAGGAAGCGCTCTTCGATCTGCGGGACGGTCCGGGCGTCGGCTACGACGAGTTCGTCGACCGAGACGGGAACGTCCGGCCGGGCTGGGAGGAGCTGGCCGACGCGATCGGCGAGCGCGGCAGGTCCGGACTGGATCTGCTGCGTTCCGTGGTGCACGACCTCATCGACCACGACGGCATCACCTACACCGAGGCCGACTCTGCGGAGCCGGGCCAGTGGACGCTGGACACCCTACCGGTGGTGGTGTCGGCCGACGACTGGCACGTGCTGGAAACCGGTGTGGTGCAGCGGTCGCGGCTGCTCAACGCGGTGCTGGCCGACCTGTACGGGCCCCGTCGCGTGCTGCTCGAGGGCATCCTGCCACCGGAGCTGCTGTTCGCCCATCCCGGTTACATCCGCGCCGCCAACGGAATTCAGGTGCCGGGACACCACCAGCTGTTCATGCACGCCTGTGACATCAGCCGGCTGTCGAACGGCGGTTTCCAGGTCAACGCCGACTGGACCCAGGCGCCCTCGGGAGCCGGTTATGCGCTGGCCGACCGGCGGGTCATCGCCCACGCGCTGCCAGAGCTCTACGAGCGGATCGGGCCCCGGCCGACGACGCCATTCGCCCAGGCGTTGCGGCTGGCATTGATCGACGCGGCGCCTGACGTCGCGCAAGACCCGGTGGTGGTGGTACTGAGCCCCGGCATCTTTTCCGAGACGGCGTTCGACCAGGCGTATCTGGCTACACTGCTTGGCTTTCCGCTGGTGGAGAGCGCGGACTTGGTGGTGCGCGACGGCAAGTTGTGGATGCGCTCGCTGGGCACACTGAAACGCGTCGATGTCGTGTTGCGCCGGGTCGACGCCGAATACGCGGACCCGTTGGATCTGCGAGCCGACTCCAGGCTCGGCGTGGTCGGCCTGGTGGAGGCGCTGCATCGCGGAACCGTGACCGTCGTCAACACCTTGGGCAGCGGCATCTTGGAAAGCCCTGGGCTGCTGCGGTTCCTGCCGCAACTGGCCGAGCGTTTGCTCGGGGAAGCCCCGATGCTGCCCACCGCGCCGGTCTACTGGGGCGGCATCGCGAACGAACGCTCACACATCTTGGCCAATCTCTCACGCCTGCTGATCAAACCCACAACTGGCGGGGAAACGCTTGTCGGGCCGACCCTTTCGTCGGCGCAGCTTTCCCAGTTGGCCGCGCGGATCGAAAGCATGCCCTGGCAGTGGGTCGGTCAGGAGTTGCCGACGTTCTCGTCGGCGCCGTCCGACCATGCGGGTGTGTTGGCCTCGGCGCCGGTCGGCATGCGGTTGTTCACGGTCGCCCAGCGCAGCGGATATGCACCCATGATCGGCGGGCTGGGCTACGTGCTGGCGCCGGGACCCGCCACGTACACATTGAAGACCGTTGCCGCGAAGGATGTTTGGGTCCGACCCACCGAGCGGGCGCTGGCCGAGACGGTGACCCTTCCGTCGGTGGTGCAACCCGCCAAGACCGGGGCGGGCACGTGGGCGATCAGCTCGCCGCGCGTGCTGTCCGACTTGTTCTGGATGGGACGTTACGGCGAGCGTGCCGAGAACATGGCGCGTCTGCTCATCGTCACCCGCGAGCGTTACCACGTCTTCCGGCATCACCAGGACACCGAGGAAAGCGAGTGCGTGCCGGTCCTGATGTCGGCGCTGGGCCGCATCACCGGAACCGACCTCGGCGTCCCGCACGAAGGTGTCGATCAGGAGGGCGACCAGAAGCACGACAAGCACGAACTGATCGCCGTCACCCCCTCGACGCTGTGGTCGATGACCGTCGACCCGGTGCGGCCGGGGTCGCTGGCCCAGTCGGTGGAAGGGCTCGCCCTGGCGGCCAGGGCGGTGCGTGACCAGCTGTCCAACGACACGTGGATGGTGCTGGCCGGCGTGGAGCGCGCGGTGGCGCACAAGTCCGATCCGCCTCAGTCGCTCGCGGAGGCCGATGCGTTGCTGTCATCGGCTCAAGCACAGACGTTGGCCGGGATGCTGACGCTGGCGGGCGTGGCCAGCGAATCGATGGTGCGCGATGTGGGTTGGACGATGATGGACATCGGCAAACGCATCGAACGTGGCCTGTGGTTGACCGCGTTGCTGCAAGACACGTTGAGCACCGTCCGCAGCCCGGAAGCCGAGCAAGCCATCACCGAAGCCACCCTGGTCGCGTGCGAATCGTCGGTCATCTATCGGCGCCGAACCCTGGGCAAGGTCAGCGTCGCTGCGGTGACCGAACTGATGCTGTTCGACGCGCAGAACCCGCGGTCGCTGGTGTACCAGCTGGACCGGATACGCACCAACCTCAAGAACCTGCCCAGCTCGTCGGGATCCTCACGGCCGGAGCGGTTGGCCGAAGAAATCCTCACCAACCTGCGCCGATCCGATCCCGCCGAGCTGGAAGAGGTCAACGAGGACGGAAAGCGGTCGGAGTTGGCCGAGCTGCTCAGCACGATCCACACCGAGCTCCGCGACCTGTCCGACATCATCACCGCAACGCAGTTGACACTGCCCGGCGGCATGCAGCCACTGTGGGGGCCCGACGAACGCCGGGTGATGCCCGCCTAGGCGACGGCCTGCCCGTGCGCGGCTGCGGTGACCTCGTCGATGACGTTGTGGATGAACTGCATCTTCTCCAGTACCGCCGGCGGCAACACGAAGGGATACAGGTCGTCGTGGCCCATCGACCGGTTCACCATGTTCAGTGACCACGACACCGGCAGCCACATGTCGATGATGGTCTGAAAGGCGCTGGGGCCCACTATCGTCCGATCGAACGTTGCCGTGGCAGGGGCAAAACCGCACCACGCCGAGGTGTCCAGGGTGTCGCGGATGTGCAGGTAGTGGGCGAAGGTCTCGGCCCAGTCCTCCGCGGGGTGCATGGTCGCGTAGGACGACACGTAGTTTTGCTGCCACTCGTCCGGCGGCCCCTCGCTGTAGTGCCGGTCCAGCGCCTGCTGGTAGTCGGCATCGGGATCGCCGAACAATTCGTTGAACCGCCGCAGGTATTCGGGCGACCTGATGAGGCGGTAGAAGTAGTAGTGGCCGACCTCGTGCCGGAAGTGCCCGAGCAGGGTTCGGTACGGTTCGTCCAGCTCCGCCCGCAACTGCTCGCGGTGGACGTCGTCCCCCTCGGCCAGATCCAGTGTGATGACGCCGTTCTCGTGGCCCGTCAGCACTTGCTCGTGTGCGCTGGACAGCAGCCGGAACGCCAGGCCGTAATCGGGGTCCTGGTCACGTCCGATGATCGGCAGCTTGAGCTCGTGCAACTCGGCCACCAGCCGCCGCTTGGCCGCCTCGGCCCGGGCGAATTCAGCCAGGCCTACCTTGTCGTTGTCGTTGGGCCGTTCACTGGTGAGCGCGCACGACGCGCACAGCCCGCCGGGTTGATCGACCGGGACCAGCCAATTGCATTCGGCCAGATATAGATTGGCGCACAGTTGATAGTCGCTGGCCGCCACGGCGCCAGCGTGCTCGCTGTCGTCGCCTTTCGAGATCACCAACAGCGCCATCTGTTCGAGCGAAAATCCGAGGGCACTGCCGCAGGCCAGACACTCCGAGTTTTCGAAGGTCAGGCGTTGACCGCAAGTGGGACAGTGGAAATCACGCATTGAGCACATCACCTTCATAGGGCACGACGTCGACAGCGACGTCGATCACGCTTTGTTCCGAGTTGGTGTAGATGATGCCGCGCAGTGGCGGCACATCCGCGTAGTCACGACCGCGCCCGACCACGATGTAGCGCTCGTCAACGAGTTGGTCATTGGTGGGGTCTAGCCCCAACCATTCGAACTGACCTGGCTGCTGCGGCGTCCACACCGATGCCCAGGCGTGGGTAGCGTCCGCTCCGATCATTCGATCCTTTCCGGGAGGAGGGTCAGTAGCCAAGTAGCCGGACACGTAGCACGCGGCCAGGCCATTGGCCCGCAGGCAGGCGATTGCCAGCCTCGCGAAGTCTTGACATACCCCTTCCCGGGCCGCCAGAACCTCATTTACCCGAGTAGAAATCGTCGTAGCCCCCGAGCGGTAGGTGAAGTCGTTGAAGATGCGGGACGCGAGATCGCGCAACACCTCGACCAGCGGCCGCCCCGGCACGAAACTGGGCGCCGCGTACTCGCGCACCCCGTCGGTGATCTCGGGCGGATTGAGGTCCAGCACGAAGTCGGTTGCGAGCGCCCCCTGCAGCCCGGTGGGCCGTGCGGCTTCCCAAGGTTGCAGCGCGGGGCCGCTGGTGTACACCCCGGCACCCACCGGCGCGACGTCCACGATTGAGTCGCTGGTCACCGTCAGGACCTGGTGCGGCTCGGTGACATGGAAGTAGGACCTGATGTTGCCGTACTCGTCGCGACTGGTGGAAAAGTCGGCGGGCGCGGGGTCGATGGTCAGCTTGTGCGCGATGCACCGCTGTCGCTGCGAGTTCCGCGGGGTGAGGAACCCACGCCCGTAAGAGCTGGTCACGACGTCGGAATAGCGATACTGCGTGCGGTGCGTGACCCGGTAGCGATGAACTGCGGACCGGTCAGGGAGGGGGGCCGACAAGGGGTCAGACAGGGTGTCTGGCAAGGGTCAACTCCTGACGTCTCGACTCGCGAATCTTGCACGCTTTTTGTCTAGTCTCGGGGCTGGCGCGACAAAGTGGGAATCTTGGGCCTTAAATCACGGCCCAATAGGCCGCGCTACCGCAGGCTGACGAGGGGGGACGGCCCAATGCACCGACACGAAATCAAATCACTCGCCGATCTCGCCGGCGAGGGCACCCGCGTGGTGACCAAGCTGGTCCGCGACATGCACGGCGGAATCGCGACCCGGGTGTTCACTTCGATAGGACCGGTGGCCAAGCCCGTCGAGGTCGTCCACAACGCCACGGCGGCGGTTACCTACACCCTGGTCGACCATGCCATTCGGGGCTCGCTGTACGGGGCCGGCGCGCTGGCCGCCGAGGCGTACGGCGACCCCGGCGCCGCCCCGGAAACTGTTCAGGCGCGTCCGAGGGTGGCCGGCCCGCTTGCGGCGATCAACGGCATCTACGGCGACGAACTGACCAACCGGAAGAACGCATTCGCGCTGACCATGCAGATCCGGCGGCGTCGGCAACCGGTCGAGCTTTCCGCCGACTCCATCGCCACGGCGTTCCCGAAGGCGACCGGACGCATATCGGTGTTCATGCACGGCTGGTGTCTCACCGAACGGTCGTGGTGGCGCGCTCCGCGCACCGGGGAGGCGTTGCGCCCGTACGGCAAACGGCTGCGTTCCGACCTCGGCTTCACACCGGTGTACCTGCGCTACAACACCGGTTTGCACATCTCACAGAACGGCCAGTCCCTGGCCGACCTGCTGGAGCGACTGCAGGCAATCTGGCCGGTTCCGGTGGAAGAGATTGCGTTGGTCGGCCACTCGATGGGCGGACTGGTGGCGCGCAGCGCCTGCCATTACGGGCTCGGTCAGCAGCATTCATGGACGGACAAAGTGCGGCGCGTCGTCTGTCTCGGTTCGCCGCATCTGGGCGCCGACCTGGAGAAGGGGGTCAACGTTGCCGCTTGGGCGCTGGCCAAACTGCCGGAGACGCGCGCGATCGCATCTTTCCTGAACACGCGCAGCGCCGGCGTCAAAGACTTGCGGTTCGGAGCATTGCTCGACGAAGACTGGCGCGACTGCGACCCGGACGAGTTCCTCCGGGATCGCTGCGCCGAAGTGCCGTTCCTCCCGAACGCGGTGTACCACTTCGTCGCAAGTTCCGCGGCACCACGCGCGATCGGCCTTCTCGTCGGGGACCACCTGGTGCGTCCGCGTAGCGCGTCCGGACGCGGTCGCTCCCGCAACGTTCCATTCGAATCCACCCACGGGCTGACGCTGACCGGGTTGAATCACTTCGACCTGCTCAACCATCCGTTGGTCTACGACAAGCTGCGGCATTGGCTGGATCAGCCGGCAACAATGCCCGACCGGGGTTCGGCGATCTGATTTACAAGCGTTAAGCGGCCACACGGAGCACAATCGAAAGTGTGGCCACCTGGGAAGACGTTGCACGCATAGTCAACGGGCTTCCGCTCACCGCCGAAACGGCGCCGCACGACTGGCGAGTCGGCAAGAAATTGCTGGCGTGGGAGCGGCCGCTGCGCAAGTCCGACCGGGAGGCGCTGACCCGGGCCGGGTCGGAGATACCGACCGGCGACATCCTCGGGGTCCGGGTTTCGGATGAAGGCGTCAAGTTCGCGCTCATTGCCGACGAACCGGACGTGTACTTCACCACGCCGCATTTCAACGGCTACCCGGCCGTGTTGGTCCTGCTCGCAGAGATCGATCCCGTCGCGCTTGAAGAACTGATCACCGAGGCGTGGCTGGTGCAGGCCCCGAAGCGACTGGTGCAGGAGTTCCTGGCCAAATCATCCTGAGCCCATTGGCTAGCGGCTGGGCACTTCGATCACCCGCTGCAGGTCTTCCGTGCAGGCATAGACGATGTCGGCCAGCACCGCCTGGCTCCGGTTCTGTGCCGATTCCTGCATCTTGACCGCTTCGCTTCGTGCGGCGGCGACGTGCTCCGAAGCTGCCGCGGGATCCTCGTCGGCGAGGGCCGTTCCCGCGGCGAGCTCGGCGAGCGCCACGCGCAGGGGTTCCGGGACGGGTCCGTTCAGGCGCCAGGTGACGGCGCGGGCCACATGCAAGACACCGCTGACCAGCATGCCGAGTCGCGCGGACTGCTGGTTGACCGTGCGGATCGTCTTGCGGGCGCCCCACCAGCGCGGTGTTCTGCGTACCACCAAGTCGGCCGTCTCGCGGGCCTCGATCAGGCCGCCCACCTCGTTGTGCATTCGTTCGAACACGGACAGCGGCCATTCGGGCGCGACGGGTTCACGGTTCTCGGCCATCCTCGCCACCTCGATCAGGGTGTCGTGCACGCCCGTCAACACGGCCGAGCGCGCGTTGCGGAGCATCACACGCGGGTCGGCCGGGAACAACAGGATGGCGAACACCAGGGCCAGCCCGCCGCCGACGAAGGCGTCGAAGAGCCGTTCGGCGACGATCTCACCGCTCGGGGTAAACGCCAGGACCAGTACCGCGGAGACCGCCGTCTGGTTGACGAACATCAGCCCCTGAGCGATGAAGCCGCGTCCGAGCAGCAGCGCGACGCACAACGACACGAACACCGCCAGTCCCATGGCGATCGACACTGACCCGTGCAGGCCGTGCACGGCGGCACCCATGACGATGCCCAGCGTGACGCCCACAATCATCTGCACCGCTCGTCGGCTGCGCAACACATTGGTCGCCGACATGCACACCACTGCGGAGATCGGCGCGAAGAACGGCTGCCGGTGGTGCAGCACGTCGTGAGTGATGTACCACGCGAGTCCGGCGGCGACCGACGTCTGGGTGATAGGCCACAGCGCGGTGCGCAAGCGATGGACAGCCGCGGAACCGAACCGCAAGGTGTTCATCACGCTTGCTTACCCCATCGCGGGGTACGCCAGCGCGCTACGGTGTCCCGGGCGCTCCGGGCAGGCCGAGCAGCGTGCCGAAGGGGGTCGCGTTCGTCCTAGGCGCGCTGCAACTCAAATACCGGAATCACGCGACTGGTCTTCGCCTGGTATTCGCCGAAGACCGGCACCAGGGCGGTCAGCTTCGGATAGAACTCGTCACGCTCCTGCGGCGACAGTTCGTGAGCGACCACGTCGTAGGCGTCGGTGCCCACCTCGATGTGCGCGCGCGGGTTGGCCCGCAGATTGTGCACCCACGCCGGGTTGACGTCGGAACCGCCGAATGAGCCCACAATGAGCAGCTTTCCGTCGATGCGGAAATAGGCCAGCGGAGATATCCGTGGTTGGCCGGACTTGGCGCCAGTGGTGGTGAGCAGCAGCAGGTCGGCGTTGGCGAACTGGCCGCCGACCTTTCCTCCGTTGGCCCGGAATTCTTCGATGAGGTTCTTGTTGAAGGCCTGCACCATGGCGGGGTCTAACGTTTCTGAGGTCATGCCTGCTCAAACCTATTTGGGTTTGACGTCTATTCCTGATTCCTTGCGCTGCTGAGCGGTGATGGGTGCGGGCGCTTCGGTCAGCGGGTCGACGCCGCCGCCCGTCTTGGGGAACGCGATCACATCGCGGATCGAATCGGTCCCGGACAACAGGGCGTTGATTCGGTCCCAGCCGAACGCGATCCCACCGTGCGGCGGCGCCCCAAACGTGAACGCCTCCAACAGAAAGCCGAATTTCTCCTCCGCCTCGGCCTTGTTCAAACCCATCACGCCGAACACGCGCTCCTGAATGTCGCGCCGGTGGATACGAATTGAGCCGCCGCCAATCTCGTTGCCGTTGCACACAATGTCGTAGGCGTCGGCCAGCACGCCGCCGGGGTCGGACTCAATGCTGTTCTCCCACTCCGGCTTCGGCGCGGTGAAGGCATGGTGCACCGCCGTCCATGCCCCCGAGCCAACCGCGACGTCACCAGAAGCCGTCGCATCCTCGGCCGGTTCGAACAGCGGCGGGTCGACCACCCAGACGAACTTCCAATCGTCGGGGTCGATCAAGCCCAACCGGTTGGCGACCTCGATGCGAGCCGCGCCCAGCAGCGCGCGCGACGACTTCACCGCACCCGCCGAGAAGAAGATGCAGTCCCCCGGCTTAGCCCCGACGTGCGCGGCCAGGCCGTCCCGTTCGGCGTCCGTCAGGTTCTTGGCAACGGGACCACCCAGGGTGCCGTCCTCTCCGACCAGGACGTAGGCCAGCCCACGGTGGCCGCGCTGTTTGGCCCACTCCTGCCAGCCGTCCAGCGTGCGCCGCGGCTGCGATGCGCCGCCGGGCATCACGACCGCGCCGACGTACGGTGCCTGGAAGACGCGGAATTCGGTGTCCTTGAAGAACTCTTTGCATTCGACGAGTTCCAGGCCGAAGCGCAGGTCGGGCTTGTCCGAACCGAACCGGCGCATGGCGTCGGCGTAGGTGATCCGCGGGATCGGCGTCGGGATGTCGTAGCCGATCAACGCCCACAACGCGCTCAGGATCTCCTCGGAGATCGCAATGACGTCCTCGGCGTCGACGAAGCTGAGCTCCATGTCGAGCTGGGTGAATTCCGGTTGGCGGTCCGCTCGGAAGTCTTCGTCGCGGTAGCAGCGAGCGATCTGGTAGTAGCGCTCCATCCCGGCCACCATCAGCAGCTGCTTGAACAACTGGGGGCTCTGCGGCAGCGCGTAGAACGAACCGGGATGCAACCGGGACGGCACCAGGAAGTCGCGCGCCCCCTCCGGCGTGGACCGGGTGATCGTCGGCGTCTCGATCTCGACGAAGTCGTGTTTGGCCAGCACCGCGCGTGCTGCGGCATTCACCTTGGAGCGCAGCCGAATTGCCGCGGCGGGGCCGTCGCGGCGCAGGTCCAGGTAGCGGTACTTGAGGCGCAATTCTTCGCCGGCGGGTTCGTCCAGTTGGAACGGCAGCGGCGCGCATTCGCCCAGAACCGTCAGCGAAGTGGCGTTGACCTCGATGTCCCCGGTGGCGATTTCCGGGTTGGCGTTGCCTTCCGGCCGGATCTCGACGACTCCCTGCACCGCGATGCAGAATTCGGCGCGCAGACGGTGCGCTTGGTCGAGTACCTCTGGGGCGCGGAACACGACCTGCGTGACGCCGGACGCGTCGCGCAGATCGATGAAGATGACCCCACCGTGGTCGCGGCGGCGAGCCACCCACCCGGCCAAGGTCACCTGCTGCCCGGCGTCGCTGTCCCGAAGTGCACCCGCGGCGTGGCTGCGCAGCACAAATACTCCTTGGTGGTCCCGTTTGAATGACTGCCCAGTTTAACTAGGGCCACATTTCCCGCGGACCGGCGTTCGGGTCGGCGACGCTCAGCCGGAATTAGCCGCCTTCGGCGCCGTCCGACGGGACGGAAGTAGCGTGCCGAAAACGGCTTCGCGTGCGCGGTCCTCAGCTGGTGTCGGAGCACGCACTTGCGACGCGGGGTAATTTCGTCGCCATCGCTACGAACATCGCGCTGATCGGTCCCGGCGCCGTCGGAACGACGGTGGCCGCGCTGTTGCACAAAGCCGGCCATTCGCTGCTGCTATGCGGCCGGACGCCACGTGAGGGACTAGAACTGCGGCCAGACGGCGCGGACCCGATCCTCGTGCCCGGGCCGGTCCACGCCGACCCCGCCGAGGTGAGCGGCCCGGTCGAGGTGGTGATCCTGGCCGTCAAAGCCACCCAGAACGACGCCGCCCACGACTGGTTGGCTCGGTTGTGCGATGAAAACACGGTGGTCTGCGTGTTGCAGAACGGAGTCGAACAAGTCGAGCAGGTCCAGCCGCACTGCCCGTCCTCCACCGTCGTTCCCGGCACAGTGTGGTTCGCCGCCGAAACGCAGCCCGAGGGCTGGGTACGTTTGCGCGGCGACGCCCTACTGGTACTGCCCACCGGGCCGGCCGCTGAGTCGCTGGCCGCGTTGCTGGGCGACGCGGGCTGCCGGGTCACCTGCGACCCCGACTTCACCACCGTGGTGTGGCGCAAACTCGTCCTCAACGCTTTGGCCGGCTTCATGGCACTGACCGGCCGGCGCTCCGGAATGTTCCGCCGCGACGACATCGCGGAGCTGTCTCGCCGCTACGTCGCCGAATGTCTTGCGGTCGCCCGCGCCGAGGGAGCCAACCTGCCGGACGATCTGATCGAAGAGTTGGTCGGCGGTTTCCGCGCGGCTCCCGAAGACATGACGACGTCGATCCTGAGCGACCGGGAGGCTCACCGGCCGCTGGAATGGGACCTGCGCAACGGGGTGATCATCCGCAAGGCTCGGCCCCACGGTCTGGCCACCCCGATCAGTGATGTCGTGGTGCCGCTGTTGGCGGCGGGGAGCGACGGGCCCGGATAAGGTCTCAGCTCATGCACCCGTGCGAGCGCGTGGACCTCGGCTTCATCGACTCCGCGCCCCATCGATTCCGCAACAGTGTCGACCTGGCGATCACACCCGAGCAGCTGTTCGAGGTCTTTGCCGACGCCGAGTCGTGGCCGCAGTGGGCGCCGGTGATCACCAATGTGACATGGACCAGTCCCCTGCCCCGCGACGTCGGCAGCACGCGCCTCGTCGAGATGCGGGGCGGGATCGTCGGCGACGAAGTGTTCCTCGCCTGGGAACCGTTCACCCACATGACATTTCGATTCAATGAGTGCTCCACCCCCTATGTCGGGGCGTTCGCCGAGGATTACCGCGTCGAAGCCATTCCGGGCGGTTGCCGGGTGACCTGGACCATGGCCATGAAGCCGCTCGGTCCGGCGCGGGTGTCGATGGTCGTGTTCGGCCCGCTGCTCAACCTGGCCTTGCGACGGTTTTGCGCAATCTCCGCCGGTACACAGACGCCCGGTTCGCCGCCGCCGACCAGCGATAGGCTGGTTTGCGGGTACTCGGCACACACCGATGCCCACCTAATTCCAGGGAGAGTGCGATGACCTTCAACGAAGGCATGCAGATCGACACCAGCGCCGCGTCCTCGTCGGGTGGTGGAGGCGGCCGAAACATCGCCATCGGCGGGGGTCTGGGCGGTTTGCTCGTGGTCGTCGTCGCGATGTTCCTGGGGGTCGATCCCGGCAAGGTGACGAACCAGCCCGGCCTCGGTTCCGGCATGCCGGGCGTGGAAGCACCCGGGTTCGACCTGAACCAGTGCAAGACCGGGGCCGACGCCAACAGGTTCGTCCAGTGCCGGGTGGTGGCCACCGGCAACTCCGTGGATGCGGTGTGGCAGCAGTTGATGCCCCGCTACACCCGTCCCCAGGTGCGGCTGTTCACCGGCTATGTCAACACCGGATGCGGGTCGGCCACCAGCGAGGTCGGGCCGTTCTACTGCCCGGTGGACAAGACCGCTTACTTCGACACCGACTTCTTCCAGGTGCTGGTCGAGCAATTCGGTTCCAGCGGCGGGCCTTTCGCTCAGGAGTATGTGGTGGCTCACGAATACGGCCACCACGTCCAGAATCTGCAGGGCATCCTGGGCAAAGCCCAGCAAGGCGCACAAGGCGCTCAGGGCAATGGCGTTCGCACCGAACTGCAAGCCGACTGCTACGCCGGGATCTGGGCGCACTACGCGTCCACGACCAAACAGGAGAGCACCGGGGTGCCCTACCTGGAGCCGTTGACCGACCGAGACATCCAGGACGCGTTGTCGGCGGCGGCGTCCGTCGGCGATGACCGAATCCAGAAGCAGGCGACCGGCCGCGTAAATCCCGAGTCCTGGACGCACGGTTCCTCCGAACAACGCCAGAAGTGGTTCACCGTCGGCTATCAGACTGGCGACCCGAACAAGTGCGATACTTTCGACGCCACTGACTTGGGATAACCCTCTGGCGGGTCGGATTTCGGGGGTTCGATGACCTTCAACGAAGGCATGCAAATCGACACCAGCACGTCGTCATCGTCTGCTGGCGGTCGCAGCGTAGCCATCGGCGGCGGGCTTGCGGGTCTGCTCGTCGTAGTGGTGGCGATGCTGCTGGGCGTCGATCCCGGTGGTGTGCTGAGCCAGATGCCGATGAACGTGGAGGGCGCCACCGCGCCCGGTTTCGACTTGCGCCAGTGCAAGACCGGTGCGGATGCCAACAAGTACGTGCAGTGCCGAGTGGTGGCCACCGGCAACTCCGTGGACGCGGTATGGACGAAGCTGATGCGCGGCTACACGCGTCCACGCGTGCGGCTGTTCAGCGGAGAGGTGGCCACCGGTTGCGGGCCGGCCAGCAGCGACGTGGGGCCGTTCTATTGCCCAGCGGACAAGACCGCGTATTTCGACACCGACTTCTTCCATGTGCTGGTGACCCAATTCGGTTCCAACGGTGGGCCATTCGCCGAAGAGTATGTGGTGGCGCATGAATTCGGTCACCACGTGCAGAACCTGCTGGGGGTGATCGGCCGCGGTCAGCAGGGTGCGCGAGGCGCCGCAGGCAGCGGCGTGCGCACCGAGTTACAGGCCGACTGCTATGCCGGCGTCTGGGGGCACTACGCATCCACCATCGTTCAGGCGGGCACCGGAGCGCCATACCTAGAACCGTTGAGCGACAACGACATTAAAGATGCGCTCTCGGCCGCGGCGGCGGTGGGCGACGACCGCATCCAGGAGCAGACCGCCGGGCGCACCAACCCGGAATCATGGACGCACGGTTCGTCCAGACAACGGCAGAAGTGGTTCACCATCGGCTACCAAAGCGGCGACCCCAACAAGTGCAACACCTTCAACGCCACGGACCTGGGCTGAAGTCGCAGGAGCTGCTGAGCTCAGGCGCTTGCCAACAGTTTCTGCAACTCGACGCGCCCCTGGTCGTCAAGTGGTAGCAGCGGCGGCCGCGGGTCACCGGCCGGGAAGCCGAGCAGGTCGAGGCCGGCCTTCACGGTGGTGGCCAGGCCGCCGTCGACGATGAACCGCAGCAGGGGCTTGAGGTCGTCGTACAGGTGTTGCGCCTTGTCCAGGTCGCCGGTGCGTACCGCCTCATACAGGTCGATACACGGCTGGGGCCGCAGATTGGGTGCGGCCGTGCACCAGCCGGACGCACCCGCTTTGAGCGCGTCGAGCACCAGCGGGTTGCTGCCGTTGTAGAAGGGCAGCTTGCCCTCGCTGAGTGCGTCGATGCGCTGCATGCGGGTCAGGTCGCCGGTCGACTCTTTGACCATGGTGACGTTGTCGATGCTGTCGAACATGGTGACCAGCAGCTCGGGACTCATGTCTACGCCGCTGGTAGCCGGATTGTTGTAGGCCATGATCGGGATGTCGATGGCCTCGCCGATGCTGCGGTAGTGCTGCACGATCTCGCGCTCGGTGAGCTTCCAGTACGACACCGGCAGGACCATGACGGCGTCGGCTCCCGCCTGCTGCGCATACTGGGCCCGGCGAACGGTCTTGGCGGTGGTCACATCCGACACGCCGACGATGACCGGTAGCCGTCCGTTGACGGCCGTCATCGTGGTGTCGACGACGGTGTCGAACTCGGACTCGTCCAGGTAGGCCAACTCACCGGTGCTGCCGAGTGGGGCGATCGCGTGGACCCCGTTGGTGACGAGTTTGTCGACGAGGGCGGCCAGGGTCTTGGTGTCGATACCGCCGGAGCCGCCGGACGTGAACGGCGTTATCGGGTAGGCGATGATGCCGTGAAATTTTGGCGGTTTCGGCGAGTCCGGCACGGAACTGCTCCTAATCGTTTAGTAGGGGTTGGTTACTGGTCGTGTAGGCCAGGGCGATTCCTGTGTGGTCTGCCGTTGGGTGATGCCTGGGAGCTCCCGGCGTATGACGCCTTATGAGAGAGCGGCGCGCCTGACGGCAGATCATGGCTTTCGGTGGTGGGATGCCGTTGCTCGAGCCCGCCACAGGGTCGACCTCCCGGCTAACGATCCCGAGCTTCGAGCTCTTCGAAAGAACGAGGCCCTGTGGTGTGCTGGAGTCACGGACGGCTAGTGAGATGACGGACCTTCGAGTCCTGCGATTAGGGCGCCGCGTGACCCCATCAAGGCTCGTGACCGGTTGAGTGATCGAAGGAGCGGTAATTTGGAACTTTTTTGCGGAATCGACTGGGCCACATCGCATCACGATGTCGCCGTGGTAGACGCCGACGGTCGCGTGGTGGCCCGCGGGAGGGTCGATAACGACGCGGCGGCTTTGCACAGTTGTTGACCCTGTTGGCCGAGGTCGGCGACAGCGCCGAGCATCCGATCCCGGTGGGGATCGAAACCGACCGCGGGCTGTGGGTAGGCGCGTTGCGCGAAACCGGCCGGGCGATATATCCGATCAATCCGTTGGCGGCCTCGCGGTATCGGGCGCGGTATGCACTCGGGCGCCAAATCCGATGCCACCGACGCAGTGCTGTTGGCCAACATCATCCGCACCGACCCCGACGCCCACCGCCGGCTGCCCCTCGACACCGAGCTGACCCAGGCTATCCGGGTACTGGCGCGCGCCCAGCAGGACGCCGTGTGGGCACGTCAGCAGATCGGCAACCAGATCCGCGATCTGCTCAAAGACTTCTACCCGGCCGCGCTGGCGGCCTTCGCAGACCTGCCCAGCGGAGGGCTGGCCCGCGCCGACGCGCGCACCATCCTGGCGGCCGCGCCAACCCCCACGCAGGCTGCAAAACTGACCCCGGCGCGGCTGCGCCGGTTGCTGGTCAAAGCCGGCCGCCGCCGTGACCTCGACCGTGACGTCGAGCGGCTGCGCAGCGTGTTCACCGACACCTACCTGCACCAACCACCCATGGTGGAAAACGCGATGGGCATCCAGCTGGCCGCGCTGCTGCGCCAGTTCGAGGCCGCGAGCGCGGCCGGCGATGACCTGGCCGAGGCGGCGATCGCCCATTTTGAACAGCACCCGGACGCCGCGATCATCACCAGCTTCCTGGCCTGGGAATCTGACTGGCGCCCGGGTGCTCGCCGAGATCGGCGACGACCGCGCCCGCTTCGCTGATGCCCGCGGGTTGAAAGCCTTCGCTGGATCGGCCCCTATCACCCGCGCCAGCGAGAAACCGTTGTGACACATCGGCATATCAAAAACCGGCGCCTGGCCGCGGTCGGCTCGATCTGGGCGTTGGCATCGTTGCGCGGTTCCCCGGGTGCCCGTCGCCACTTCGATGCCCGCCGCGCCGCAGGAGACTGGAACCGCCAAGCCCAACGACACCTGTTCAACAAGTTCCTCGGCCAACTCCACCACTGCCTGCAAACTGGCCAACGGTACAACGAACATCAGGCGTTTCCACCCCCTCTCACACTCGCGGCTTGACTTCTAACTTCGTGAGATGTCTCTCAGCTGGTGATCGCATCGGGGTGACGCGCCAGGGCGCGGCGGGCGTAGTAGGCGAAGTTGGCCCGGCTGCGCGCGGGCGTGAGCGTCCAGTCGTGGGCTTCGCGGGCCAGTTCGACCGGGAGTTCCTTGATGGTGCCGGCGGCCATCGCGGCCAGCTGCAGTTTCGCGGCACGCTCGATGAGGACCGCGAGCGAACATGCCTCCTCGATGCTGGCCCCGGCCACCACCTGCCCGTGATGTGCCAACAGCACCGCTTTCTTGTCGCCGAGCGCGGCGGTGATGATTTCCCCCTCCTCGTTACCGACCGGCACGCCGGGCCAGTTGGCGAGAAACGCGCAGTCGTCGTAGAGCGGGGTGGTGTCCATGTGCGACACGATCAGCGGCACCTCGAGCATGGACAGGGCCGCTACGTGGAATGGGTGCGTGTGCACGATGCACTGCACGTCGGGACGGGCGCGGTAGATCCAGCTGTGAAAGCGGTTGGCGGGGTTGGCCATTCCGTCGCCGTCGAGCACATTGAGGTCCTCGTCGACCAGCAACAGATTTTCCTCGGTGATCTCGTCGAACCCGAGACCCAGACGCTGGGTGTAGTACGTCCCCGGTTCTTCGGCGCGGGCGGTGATCTGGCCGGCCAGCCCGGAATCGTGCCCGGCATCGAACAATGCGCGGCAGGTGAGCGCGAGCTTCTGCCGGGTGGTCAGCTGCGATTCCGCGGTCTCGGCGGCCAGGCGCTGCTGAGCCCGGCGCATCAACTCCGACTTTTCCACACGGGCAGTCGCAAAATCGTCCGAAGCAGCGCGCTCCTGGGGAATTTCGCGTCTGCTCGCGCTAGCCATATGACACAATGTAGCACTACAGGAAACTTTGTGTCATCTATGTTTCGAACGAGGGAGTCACCGGTGGCGGCATTGCTGCGGCCCGTCCGCAAGGAACGTGGCCTGACCCTCGAGCAACTGGCCGAGCGGACCGGGCTGACCAAGAGTTACCTTTCGAAAATCGAGCGTGGGCACAGCACGCCGTCGATCGCCGTGGCGCTCAAGGTGGCCCGGGCGCTGGACGTCGACGTCGGACGACTCTTCTCCGAGGAGGCGGCCAACGAGCGGATCACCGTCGACCGTGCCGAGCATCGCAGTGGCGACCGCTACCGGGCGCTGGCATCAACTCAGCTCGGAAAGACAATGTCGCCGTTTGTGGTTCGTCCGACGGTGGCCGCCACCGACGACCCGCCCGCGGAGCACGGCGGCCAGGAGTTCGTGTTCGTGCATGCGGGCACCGTCGAACTGGCATACGGGGACCAGACGGTCACCCTGGGCGCCGGGGACAGCGCGTATTTCGACGCGACCGTCGGCCACAAGCTCAAGTCGGTGGGGAGCGAACCTGCCGAAGTCGTCGTCGTTACCAGGGCCGAGTCGAGCAGGTGACCCCGGTGGTGGCGGTTTGGTTGGCCACCACCTGGCCGTCGACGGCGATCTCGCAGTGAAGTTCCGCGAGAACCCCGGAGCTGCAGTCGGGCCACTTGCAGCCGCCGCTGGCGGTGACGAACGCCCACTGATTCGGGTTGTTCAGCGTCGTGGTGTAGACCAGCGGGTCCCCGGGGCTGAACGTGGTCGGAACGGTGAGCAGATACTGCGACGAGTTGGCGTCGAAGGCCGCCTGGCTGGGCGGGTCGCTGTTGATGTACCGGACATTGCCGGTGAGGTTTCCGGTGCTGGTGATCGTGTAGGTCACTTGGTGGCCGGCCGGGTCTGCATGTGAGGTGGCGGCGGATGCCGTCGCTGCCCACGCCCCCACGACCGCTGCTGCCGCGCACGCGCTTGCCAGTTTTCGCACGTTCGTCATATCGAAAACGCTACCGGATTCGTTACCCATTGGATTTCGGCCGAGTAGGTGCGCGGCTAGGCCGAGCTCGCCGAACGTGGGGCGTATCGACCGCCGCGGTCGAATCCGGGTACGTAGGCCACACTCTCGGTGGCGACGGTAGATGCGCGCGGCGCGGCCGAGTCGCCGAACGTGAGGCGTATCGACCGCCGCGGGCGAATGCGGGTACGTAGGCCACACTCTCGGCGGCGGCGGCAGGTGCGCGCGGCGCCTCCGAGTCGCCGAACGTGAGGCCGGTTGCCCGCCGCGGGCGAATGCGGGTACGTAGGCCACACTCTCGGCGGCGGCGGTAGGCGCGCGGCCACGTCGAGGGGGCGTTCACCTTCAGGTCGCTTGGCTTCGGTATGAAGCGTATGTGGATGACGCCAGGGGGATCAGCCGTCGCACCTTGCTGACGACGGGCGCGGCGGCGGTCGCCGGAGTGGGCGTCGGACTCGGTGGGGCCGCGCTACTGGGCTCGCCGAGTCGCGGCCCGGGTGTCTGGTACCAACCCGACCGCACCGGCGCACCGCCCGTGGGCGGGTTGCATCTGCAGTTCGGTCGCAATGCCGGCACCGAGGTCGTCGTGTCGTGGCATACCACCGACGCCGTCCGCAATCCGCGCGTGCTGCTCGGCACACCAACGGCGGGCTTCGGCGACGTCATCGCTGCGGAAACCCGGACATATCGGGATGCCAAGTCTGGCAGTGAAATTCGCGTCAATCACGCGCGTCTGTCCAACCTGACCCCAGACACCGATTACGTGTATGCCGCGGTGCACGACGGCACCAAGCCGGAGTTGGGCACCATCCGAACGGCTCCAGCCGGGCGAAAACCACTGCGCTTCACCAGCTTCGGTGACCAGTCGACGCCGATGCTGGACCACCTGACCGAAGGCCGGTACCTCAACGACCACATCGGATCCCCGGCGGCCGGCGACACCACCGTTGCGATCGAGCGCATGGCGCCGCTGTTCAACCTGGTCAACGGCGACCTGTGCTACGCGAACCTGGCCAGCGACCGCGTCCGCACCTGGTCGGACTGGTTCCAGAACAACACCCGCTCCGCGCGTTACCGGCCGTGGATGCCGGCGGCAGGCAATCACGAGAACGAAAAGGGCAACGGCCCAATCGGCTACGGCGCCTTCCAGACCTTTTTCGCGGTTCCCGACTCGGGGTCGAGCCCGGAGCTTCGCGGCCTGTGGTACTCGTTTACCGCTGGCTCGGTGCGGGTCATCGCCCTACAGAACGACGACGTGGCGTTTCAGGACGGCGGCAACGTCTATGTGCACGGCTACTCCGGCGGCGAGCAAAAGCGTTGGCTGGAAAGCGAACTCGCCGCCGCCCGGCACGACCCTGACATCGATTGGGTGGTGGTCTGCATGCACCAGACGGCGATCTCCACCGCCGAGGCCAACGGCGCCGATCTCGGTATTCGGCAGGACTGGCTACCGCTGTTCGACCAATACGCCGTCGACCTGGTGCTGTGCGGCCACGAACACCACTACGAACGATCACATCCGCTGCGCGGGGCGCTGGGCACCGACACCCGTACCCCGATACCCGTCGACGCCGGCACCGACGTCATCGACCCCACGAAGGGGACGGTGCATCTGGTGATCGGAGGCGGCGGTACATCGAAGCCGACCAACGGCAAGTTCTATGCCGACCTCAAGTGCCGGGTCATCACCGGCGTCGGCGATGTCGACCCCGAAAGCGGTCACAAGAAGCCGATCTATGTGATGGAGGATGCGCCTTGGTCGGCGTTCCGCGACCGCGACAACCCTTACGGCTTCTCGTCTTTCGACGTCGACCCGGGACAGCCGGGCGGCACCACGTCGATCAAGGCGACGCACTACGCCGTGACCGGGCCGTTCGGCGAGGTGACCCCGATCGACCAGTTCACCCTGACCAAGCCCCGGGGCGGCTGACTCAGAACAACGTCGGCTGCAGGGGCTCCGGTGCGCTGGCCGCTTCTGCTGCGACCGTCGACGGCCGGGAATCACCGGCCAGGCGGTGTTTCTTGACCAGCGGCGCGGCACGCTGGCGCAGCATGTCGCGGTAACTCTCGGGCAGATACGCTCCGCGCCGGTACAACTCGCGGTACGCGGCGAGCAGTTCGGGGTGCTGGCGGGACAGCCAGGCCATGAACCAGCCGCGCGTCGATCCCCGCAGATGCAGACCGAACACCGTGACGCTGGTGGCGCCGGCGGCGGCGATCTGGCCGAGCAGGCCGTCGAGGTGCTCGGCGGAATCCGTGAGGTGCGGCAGCACCGGAGCGACCATGACATGACAGTTGAGTCCGGCGTCGCGGATTGCCCTGATGAGCTGCAGTCGGGCCTGCGGGGTCGGGGTGCCGGGCTCGACATCGCGGTGCAGTTCCGGGTCCCCTACCGCCAGCGACACGGCGACCGAGACCGGAACATGTTGCGCCGCATCGGCGATCAGCCGCAGGTCGCGACGCAGCAGGGTGCCCTTGGTCAGGATGGACAGCGGCGTTCCGGACCCGGCCAACGCGGTGATGATGCCGGGCATCAGCGCGTAGCGGCCCTCGGCGCGCTGGTACGGATCGGTGTTGGTGCCCAGCGCGACGGTCTCCCGTTGCCAGGACGGCCGTCGCAGCTCGCGACGCAGGACCTCGGCGACATTGGTCTTGACGATGACCTGGGTGTCGAAGTCATCGCCCGGGTCGAAGTCCAGATATTCGTGGGTGGGCCGCGCGAAGCAATAGCGGCAGGCGTGCGAGCAGCCGCGGTAGCCGTTCACGGTGAAGCGGAATGGCAAGGCCGCGGCGTTGGGGACTTTGTTCAGTGCCGACTTGCACAGCACCTCGTGAAAGGTAATGCCGTCGAAGTGCGGTACGCGCACGCTGCGGACGAGGCCTAGGCGCTGCAGCCCGGGTAGCGCTCCGTCGTCGACGGGTGTGCCGTTGACCGCGATCGCCTGGGTGGACCAGCGCATGCCACTAGTCGAACACTAGTTCGACTCATCAGTCAAGTTATGGATCGCTGAACTTCTCGATCCACGGGATGCCGAAAAACCCGGGGCGGACGGTCAGCCGTACCGGTCCCCCGTTGCGCACGGCGGCTACGTCCCAAAAGCTGCGGCCCGTGAAACTCGCCTCGCGTACTCGTCCATTCACCATTGTCGTTACGGTCCGACTGGGGCGACTGTGTCTTGAGGTGGATTCGTACTCGATTTCGTGGATCGTTCCCATCACCGTCATCTCGGGGCCAAAGTCCAATTCCGCATTGAGGAAGGGGGCGAGCGAGAAAATCCCGGCGATGAACGACATCACGGCGATAAGGACGTTCATCACGATGATCACCTTCAACTTCGTGCCGCGGTGGCCGTCGAATGCAAAGAACCACGCCACGCCCGCGATGGCAAGGACCAGTCCCAGCGCCATGCCGACGTAGTCGATGGGTCCGAGGCACAGGTATGGCCTAACCCAGTTCGTCGACAGACTGGCGATCAGGAGGACGACAAGCGGGGTTTGCGCAAAGCTCTTGCGCGTAAACATCACCCGGTTAACGTACTCAGCCTGCCGGCAGCTATTGGGCATATCAGCAAACCGGGCGTGCATTAGTCGACTACGCGCTAGGGATCGCTGAATTCCTCGATCCACGGTATGCCAAAGAGGCCGGGGCGGACGGTCAGCCGTACCGGTCCCCCGTCGCGCACGGCGGCCACGTCCCAAAACTCGCTTGGCGCGAAGGATCCCTCGCGCTCGCGTCCGTCGACGACCGTCGTGACGCTACGCGTGCGGGCGAACCTCGAGGTCCTCGTTCCCTCCTGCTTGATTACTTGGATCGTTCCCATCGCCGTCGTCTCGGGTCCGAAATCCAACGCGGCGTTGAGGAAGGGAGCAAACGTGTAGACCCCGGCGATGAGCGCGAACGCGAAGTTCAGAAGCAGCAGGAATGCCACCATTTTTCGTGACATGCCGCGGTGTCCGCCAAATACGAAGAACCACGCTGCGCCGGCGATGCCGGCACCCAAACCCAGCACAACCGCAACGGGCCAGATGGGCCCGAGACACGGATACGGTTTCGTCCAGTTGGTCGAGAGCGCGGCAATGAAGAATAGAACAACTGGGACTATCGACAAAGCCGAGGCCTTACGCTCCACGCGGTCAAGGTACACGCCTGCCGTCGCACAACCGAGCGTGCGCAGATGTACAACTTCCACCGGCGCGTCGCGTACCGACACGCACGCTCGCCGTAAAGAGGGGGGCTAAATCTTGAACCGGCCGGCGAATCCGCGCAGCGGGATGTCGGCGCTGGTGAGCAAACCGGGCGGCGCCTCGACAACCGACCTGATCGCGGCGAGGGCCGGCATACCGGTGATGGTCATGCCGATGGAGGCGAAGTTGTCGGGGTTGGACAGGTCGACTCCGGGTTTGGGAAAGACCATGTGCTTGTTGTAGATGCACGGGTCGCCCTTGATGCTGGTGATGTAGCAGCCCCTGATCTTCCAGTGCGGCTCGGTGTATGGGGTCATCTGCCATTCCAAATGCGTCTCGATCCGGGGGACGCCGTCGACCATGCCCTGGTACTTGATGTAGTTGCCGCCCAGCGACCCTTTGGGCAGCGTGTACCAGCCCAGGTCAACGTCTTTGGTGCAGGCGCCCAACTCGGCGCTGAACTTGACCTCGTCGAGCTTGAGGTCAAAACAGTCGGCCATCAGCAGCACGCTGTCGGCGAAGACGCGGGTGTACTTCTCCAATTTCGACGGAATCTCCGGGTCGTCGACCGGCTGTCCATAGCCGACTTCGATCCAGGTGTCCTTGGAGTGATGGCAGGACACGTCGACGGATTCGATGGTGGTGATGTTCTCGATTTCGGCGACGTCGGCCGAGCACACCACACCCAGAATCTGGTTCAAGCCTGGGTTCATGCCCGTCCCG
The DNA here is from genome assembly GCF_010723575.1 of Mycobacterium bourgelatii. NCBI lineage: Bacteria > Bacillati > Actinomycetota > Actinomycetes > Mycobacteriales > Mycobacteriaceae > Mycobacterium > Mycobacterium bourgelatii. The sequence goes on along the minus strand of NZ_BLKZ01000001.1, from coordinate 2,245,757 downwards.
TAGAAGGTCGAGCCGCCCTTCTCGCAGGCCTCGGCCAACAGCTGAGTCACCGGCTTGCCCGACGGGTGGGGGTGGTTGGTGTCGCGGTGCCAGCCGGTGATCCAGTCGGCCGTGGTGACGATATTGATCCCGGCCTCAAGCACTTTGACGTAGAGATCCTCGTCGGGAAACACGCCGTGAAACGTCAGCACGTCCGGTTTGGCCGCGATGATCTCTTCAATGGAACCGGTCGCCTTGACGCCGATCGGCCCGATGCCGGCGAGGTCCCCGGCGTCCTTGCCGACCTTGTCCGCCGAATAGCAGTGCACGCCAATGAGTTCGAGATCCGGATGCGATTGCAACCGCTTGATCATCTCGGACCCGACGTTTCCGGTGGCCACCTGGAAGACGCGGGTGGGTCGAGCGGATGCACTCATGCGGTTCAGCCTTTCTGGGTTGCTGCGTACACTTCAGCGGCGCTGCCGCCAATGCCGTCGGGATAAAACTGCTTGGCCCAGTTGCGAATTGCGGTGAAGCCTCGATACTCGTCGGTGGCCAGCGCGGGCGGATCCGAGTAGCGCTGGTGCTGCCAGATCTGGACGTCCTGCTCGAACTGACGAATGACTTCTTGACCGAATTCGCGGGCCCGCGTCTCGGCGCGCGCCGGATCCTTCGACTCCTTGCGACCGATGTAGACCATGAACCGGACATCGGAGGTGGACTCGTCCACCGGGGTGATCGCCGAGATGGTGCGGTTGTCGACCATCCCCCAACTCTTCGTCACCGCGACTCCCAAGCCACCGTTGATGGCCTCTACCCCACTGTTGACGTCTTCGATCTTCTGCCCGTCGTCGCCTTCGAAGGTGATGGTGAAGTCGACGTAGGACACCGGAGCGTCGAAGTCGTGCCGGGTGAACACCGGCACGATCGGTGTGCCGTGCACGTACTTGAAGTGCGCGAAGTCCACGCCGTTCTCCAGCACGTACTGCGGATGCAGTTCCAGGCGTTCCCGGTACAGCCGCTGTTGCGGGTAGTAATCGTCGACGCTGCTGCCGTCGCCGAAGCTGGCGAACACGTCCGGCGCGTCGAAGTAGGGCGCGCGTCCCTGCACGTCATGCCAGATGTAGACCGATGCGTTGCGTTCGACGACGGGATAGGTACGAATGCGTCGGCCTCGATTGGGGCGGTCCTGATAGGGGATGCAGACGTTGCGGCCCTCGTGGCTCCACTGCCATCCATGAAAGGGACATTGCAACACCTCGCCGACGACCTTGCCGCCGTATCCGAGGTGGGCACCGAGGTGTTCGCAGTAGGCGTTCATCACCGTCAGCTGGCCCGATTCGGCCCGCCAGGCCACCAACTCCTGGTCGAAGTACTTCATCTTGTGCACGTCACCGACGCCGATCTCGTCGGACCAGGCGACCTGAAACCATCCGGTCGGCTTCATCGACAACGGCGGCTTGGCCATACGGGGGCGACCTCCTCAGAATCAACAATCAGAGTACCTTCTATGAAAATAGAAGTCGAGACGTAGGATCGGTGCATGGCCGACAAGGCTGAGGGTGGGGTGCGCCGTCCCAATCGACGCGGCAACGCGACGCGGGAGAGCATGCTCGAAGCCGCCCTTCGGTCACTCGCCTCTGGCGAACCCGGGTCAGTGTCGGCCAATCGGATCGCCAAGGACATCGGCGCCACCTGGGGTGCGGTGCAATACCAATTCGGCGATACCGACGGCTTTTGGGCCGCCGTGCTGCACCGCACCGCCGAACGACGCGCAGCGGCGTTCACGAACCTCGCGACGCCGGCGCAACCGGACGTCCCCCTGCGGGAACGCCTCGCGGTGATCATCGAGACGCTCTACCGCGGCCTGGCCTCGCCCGATTCGCGCGCGATCGAAAACCTGCGCGCCGCACTGCCCCGCGACCCCGCCGAACTCGAACGCCTGTATCCCCGCACCGCCGCCGAGTTGTTCTCCTGGGGCAAGAGTTGGCTGCAAACGTGTGAAAACGCGTTCGCCGGCCTCAACGTCGACCAGGAACGGGTGCGGGAGGTTGCCGCCCTGATTCCCGGCGCCATGCGGGGCTTGGTGTCGGAGCGTCAACTCGGCTCCTACGCCGATCTGGACAAGGCGCGGCGCGGTCTGACCAACGCCCTGGCCGCCTACCTGGAGAATTCGGGAGGAACATAGTGGAACCATTGCGGCTCGAGGTGCCGCAGGCTCAACTCGACGACCTGCACGACCGTCTCAGCAAGGCGCGATGGCCGGCCGAAATCGCCGATGCCGGTTGGGATTACGGCACCGACCAGGCATTCCTGCGTTCCGTGGTCGACCATTGGCTGCACCACTACGACTGGCGCCGTGTCGAGGCCGAGGTCAACGCGAGCGGTTCGTTCGTCACCACCGCCGCCGGGCAGCGCGTGCACTTGCTGCACGCCCGCTCCGACAACCAGGACGCGATCCCGCTGGCCATCACCCACGGCTGGCCGGGCTCGATCGTCGAATTCCTCGACGTGCTACCGCAATTGCGACAGCGCTTTCATGTCGTCGCCGTGTCGATGCCCGGCTACGGCTTCTCCGGCCCGACTCGGGAACGCGGCGTCGACATGGCCCGTGTCGCGGCCGCGGTTGCCGACGTGATGGGCCAACTCGGTTACGAACGCTACGTCGCGCAAGGCGGCGATTGGGGCGCGCTCGTCACGCGCCACCTCGGCGAGCATTACGCGCAGAACGTGGCGGCCATACACAGCAACATGTTGTTCGCGCCACCCGACAAGAACGATCCCGAACTCCTGGCCGCCGTCACTGAAACGGAACTCGCCGCCATTGGGGCCAGCCTGGAACGCGTCAAGGACGGCACGGCGTACATGGAATTGCAAGGCACGCGGCCACATTCGCTGGGTTTCGGGCTGGACGACTCCCCGCTGGGTCTGGCCGGATGGATCCTCGAGAAGTTCCACGCGTGGTGCGACATCCGTGACGGCATGCCGATATCCACCGATCGCCTCATCGACAACTTGATGTTCTATTGGCTGACCGGCACGGCGACATCGGCCGCGCGGCTGTACTGCGAATCATTGCGGGCGGGCACGAGCGCGCTCAGCGACTGGTCCGGCCGGGTCGACGTGCCCACCGGTTACGCGGTCTACCCGGGCGAACTGCTGCAAACGCCACGCGCCTGGGCCGCCGCACGCTACAACCTCGTCCACTACGCGGTTCACGATCGCGGCGGGCACTTCGCCGCATTCGAACGGCCTGCCCTGTTCGCCGCGGATCTGACCGCCTTCGCCGACGTGCTCTATGAGCAGAAGATCTTCTAGCGCAACCGCGTAATGACCTCGTCGACAACGGAATCCGTCGCTACCGGAACCTGATCGCCGGTGGTGAGATCCTTCACCCCTATCGTGCCGGCCTCGAGGTCCCGGTCCCCCGCAACCAAGGCGATGCGCGCCCCAGAACGGTCTGCCGCACGCATGGCACCCTTGAGGCCACGGTCGCCGTAGGAGAGATCAACGCGCACCCCGTTGGCGCGCAACTGGCCCGCCAGTACCGCAAGTCGCAGCTTGGCCTGCTCACTCAGGGGCACGCCGAATACGTCGCATCGGGTGGTCTCCCCCACGCTCTTGCCCTCGGCCTTCAAGGCCAGCAGCGTCCGGTCGACGCCGAGGCCGAATCCGATGCCGGACAGGTCTTGTCCGCCCAGCTGGCGCATCAGGCCGTCGTAGCGGCCGCCGCCGCCGATGCCGGACTGCGCGCCCAGGCCGTCGTGCACGAACTCGAAGGTGGTCTTGGTGTAGTAATCCAGGCCGCGCACCATGCGGGGGTTGATCACGTAGCGCACCCCGAGTGCGTCCAGGTGCGCCAGCACCGTGTCGAAATGCTGCTTGGCCGCGTCGGACAGATGGTCGAGCATGACCGGCGCATCGGCCGTCATCGCGCGCACCTCGGGACGCTTGTCGTCGAGCACCCGCAGTGGATTGATCTCGGCACGCCGTCTTGTTTCCTCGTCGAGATCGAGACGGAACAGGAACTCCTGCAACAGTTCCCGATACTGCGGACGGCAGGTGTCGTCGCCGAGCGAGGTGATTTCCAGCCGGAACCCGTCGAGACCCAGGGAACGGAACCCGGCGTCGGCAATCGTGATCACCTCGGCGTCCAGTGCCGGGTCGTCGACGCCGATCGCCTCGACGCCAACCTGCTGCAGCTGGCGATACCGGCCCGCCTGCGGACGCTCGTAGCGGAAGAACGGTCCGGCATAACAGAGCTTGACCGGTAGCGCGCCGCGGTCCAGGCCGTGTTCGATCACCGACCGCACCACCCCCGCGGTGCCCTCGGGACGCAACGTGACCGAGCGGTCGCCGCGGTCGGCGAACGTGTACATCTCCTTGGACACGACGTCGGTCGACTCACCGACGCCGCGAGCGAACAGCGAGGTGTCCTCGAAGATGGGCAACTCGATATAGCCGTAGCCGGCCCGGCGAACGGTGTTGAGCAGGCCGTCACGCACCGCGACGAACTGTGCCGACTCGGGCGGAAGATATTCCGGCACTCCCTTGGGCGCCGAGAAAGCCGAGTAGTCCGTCACCGCTTACAGACCTTCGAGGAACGGGTTGAATCGGCGTTCGGCGCCGATGGTGGTCGCATTGCCATGTCCGGGTAGTACCACTGTCCTGTCGTCGAGAACTAACAATTTGTCGCGGATGGAGCGCAGCAGGTCGCGGCCGCTGCCGCCGAAGAGGTCGGTGCGGCCGATCGACCGCTCGAACAGCGTGTCGCCGCTGAAGACGACGTCGGCGTCGTTCTTGGCGGCCTGCAGGACGCGGAAGCACACCGACCCGCGGGTGTGTCCGGGTGTGTGGTCGACGTTGACCGAGACACTGCCGAGGTCGATCTTGTCACCGTCGCGGTCCAGCTCGACGACCTGCTTGGGTTCGCGGAAGAACGCGCCCGCCGCCAGCTGCGCCACCCGCGGCCCTAGGCCGTAGATCGGGTCGGTGAGCATGAATCTGTCCTCGGGGTGGATGTAGGTGGGGCAGCCGAACATGTCGGAGACCTTTTGCGCGGACCACATGTGGTCGATGTGGCCGTGGGTGATGAGGACCGCGGCCGGGGTGAGCCGGTTCTCGTCCAGGATGCGCCGCAGCTGGCCCAGGGCTCGTTGACCAGGGTCGACGATGATGGCGTCGGTCCCCTGGCGCTCGGCGAGCACGTAGCAGTTGCACTGCAGCAGGCCGGCGGGGAATCCGGTGATCAACACAGCTTTGAGTTTCCCATCCCCACTTGACACTGAACGCGGCAGCCACATTAGCCTGGGCTGTCGTGCCGACCAATCAACAACGACGAGCGACAGCGAAGCGCAAACTTCAGCGGCAGCAGGAGCGCCGCGCCAAGCAGGCAAAGAGGCGCCGCCTTCTCGCCATCATCGGTGGCGCGGCGCTCGCGGTGGCGGTGATCGTTGCGGTGGTGGTCGTCGTGGTCATGAACAAGGACGACAACACGAGCACGACGGCGTCCCCCAGCAGTTCGCCCACCACCTCGGAGCCTGCGGGACCTGGCGGGCTGCCGCCGTTCAAACCGTCGGCCAATTTGGGAGCCAACTGCCAGTACCCGCCGTCGCCGGACAAGGCGGCCAAGCCGGCCAAGCCGCCGCGGACGGGCAAGGTGCCGACCGAGCCGGCGCAGATCAGCATGAGCATGATGACCAATCAGGGCAAGATCGGCCTGATGCTCGCCAACAACGAATCGCCTTGCACGGTCAACAGCTTCGTCAGCCTCGCCCAACAAGGTTGGTTCAAGGACACCAAGTGCCACCGGTTGACGACGTCCGAGTTCCTGGGGGTGCTGCAGTGCGGCGACCCGAAGGGCGACGGCACCGGCGGGCCCGGCTACCAATTCGACAACGAATACCCGACCGACCAATACCCGCCGAACTCTCCTGACCTGCAGCTACCGGTCATCTATCCCCGGGGCACCTTGGCCATGGCCAACTCCGGGCCGAACACCAACGGCAGCCAGTTCTTCATGGTTTACCGCGACTCCCAGCTGCCCCCCGAGTACACCGTGTTCGGCACGATCCAGGCCGACGGCTTGGAGACCCTGGACAAGATCGCGAAGGCCGGCCTGGCCCCGGGAAGCAAGCAAGGAGACGGTGCCCCGGTCGGCGACGTCATCATTCAGTCGGTGTTGCTCGACTAACCGACCGGGCGGTACCCGCGGAATCGTCCACCTGCCGCCGCCGTAAGCGATAATTTGAGCTTCCGGTGCTTACGGGGGAGGTCGCTTTGGCGGGGAGGGCTCCCGAACGCACATTCGGGCGATACAAGCTGCTCGGCCTGTTGGGTCGCGGCGGAATGGGCGAAGTCTGGCGCGCCTACGACACCGCGACCGACCGCATCGTCGCCATCAAGGTTCTGCCGCCACACTCTGCCGAGGACCGCGAGTTCCAGCAGCGTTTCCGACGGGAGGCACGCACCGCCGCGGCCCTCAACGACCCGCACGTGGTGCCGATCCACGGCTACGGCGAAATCGACGGCCAGCTGTATGTCGACATGCGGCTGATCGAGGGCCGCGACCTGATGCGGTACATCGTCGAACACGGCGGCCGGCTTAGCCCGGAGCGGGCGGTCACCGTCATCGAACAGGTTGCGGCGGCGCTGGACAGCGCCCACCGAGCCGGGTTGGTGCATCGCGATATCAAGCCGTCGAACATCCTGGTCGCCAACGCCCGCGATTTCGTGTACCTGATCGACTTCGGGATTGCCCGTAACGCCGCCGACACGTCGTTGACCAGATCCGGCGACACGTTGGGAACTGTCGCCTACATGGCACCCGAACGGTTCGACGGCGCAACGGATCCGCGGTGCGACGTGTACTCGCTGGCGTGCGTGCTGCACGAGTGTTTGACGGGTGGCCGCCCCTACCCCGGCAACAGCCTGGAAGCTCAGCTCGTCGGCCACCTCAACACGCCGCCGCCTCGGCCGTCGACCATGGTGCGGGGCTTACCGCGGGCGCTGGACGAGGTGATCGGCCGCGGTATGGCCAAAAACATGAAGGCCCGCTACCAGACCGCGCCAGAACTCGCCGAAGCGGCGAGGGCTGCACTGCGACCGCGACCCGCCCCGCCGCCTCCCCCGCCACCCACACCCCCGCCGCGTCCGGCGCGGTTTGGCGAAGTACCGACCCAGCTGGCACCCGCGCAGAGTGTGACGCCGGAACTATCGCCACCGCCCAGCGCGCCGCCGTCCAACACACCGCAACCCAGCGTGCAGGAGCCCGATGCACCAATACCGCAAAGATGCCCGCCGCGACGGCCAAACCGCCGCGGTCGGGCAAGGTCCCGACCGATCCCGCGCAGATCCCCGCCATCCTCAGCACCGACCATGGCGACATCGGAGGCGCAATCCACCTGTTGACTAATTTTATTGTCACCAGCGTCAATTCGGCACTTAGAGCGGGGCTGATGTATGTCGTTCATGGTCGTGCTGCCCGAGTCAATAGCCACTGCGGCAACGGATCTGGCGAAGATACAGACAACGATTAGGGCCGCGAACGCGGCGGCCGCAGCCCACACGACGACTCTCCTGCCGGCGGCCGCCGACGAGGTATCCGCGGCCATCGCCACGCTCTTCGGCACGCAGGCAAACGAGTATCAGGCGCTGAGCGCGCGGGTAGTGGCGTTCCACGACCAGTTCGCGCAAACTTTTTCCGCCACCGCGGCGTCTTATGCGCAGACCGAGGGGCTCAATGCGGAGTGGTTGCTCAACGCGGTGAATGCGCAAACCCAGGCCTGGTTCGGCCGGCCGCTGATCGGTGACGGTGCGGACGGAACGTTGCCGGGACAGGCGGGCGCGCCGGGAGGTTTGTTGTACGGCAACGGCGGTAACGGGAACGCCGGTGACGCCCCGGGAATTGCCGGCGGCGCCGGTGGCGCAGCGGGACTGATCGGCAGGGGCGGTAACGGCGGTGCCGGTGGTGCGGGCGCGGTCGGTGGCGCGGGCGGCAACGGCGGATGGTTGCTGGGCAACGGCGGCAATGGCGGCAGCGGCGGGACAGGCGGCGCCGGCGGTAATGCCGGGTTGTTGGGCAACGGCGGCGCGGGCGGCGCCGGAATCGGCGGCGGGGCAGGCGGTGTCGGCGGCAACGGCGGGGTGCTGTTCGGCCACGGCGGTGGCGGCGGCAGCACCGCAGCGGCAGGCGTGGCCGGGGGTGTCGGCGGTCGGGCCTGGCTGTTCGGCAACGGCGGGTCGGTGGCGCGGCGGTGCCGGGGCCACGGGCGTCACCGGCGGCACCGGTGGTAGCGGCGGCCAGGGTGGATGGATCTACGGGGACGGCGGTTCCGGCGGCAGCGGCGGGGCCGCCGGGGGGACCGGCGGTGCGGGCGGTCAGGCCGGCTTGTTCGGCACCGGCGGCACCGGCGGCGCCGGCGGGATCGGCGACTCAGGTGTCGACGGCGGCGCAGGCGGGACAGGCGGTCTGGGTGGATTGCTGTTCGGCCAAGGCGGCGTCGGCGGTATCGGCGGCACCGCTGCCGGCCCGGGCTTGTCCGGCGGGGTTGGCGGCAACGGAGGCCGGGCAGGCCTGATCGGCACTGGCGGCGCGGGCGGGGCCGGGGGCAACGGCTCCGCCGGTGCCGACGGTGCGTCGGCCATCGCCCCAACGGATCCGTCGACGTCGGGCGGCAACGGCGGCAACGGCGGTGCCGGCGGAGCGGGCGGTGACGGCGGTGCCGGTGGCGCTGGCGGACTGCTGCTGGGCAATGGTGGAGTGGGCGGCAACGGCGGCATGGGCGGCGTCGGCGGCGACGGCGGCGCGGGCGCCAACGGCAGTCACGCCTCGAACTTCGAGGCCGTCGCGGGAAACGGCGGTGACGGCGGCGACGGCGGAGCCGGCGGTAACGGCGGAGCGGGTGGTAACGGCGGGGCCGGGGGCGCCAGCGGCCTGTTAGGCCACGCAGGCTACGACGGCCGAGGCGGACACGGCGGCGTCGGCGGTGCCGGTGGGGCACCTGGTGACGGCGGGAACGGTGGAGTCTCGACCGTCTTTGGCGGCAACGGCGGGAACGGCGGAAACGGCGGCGATCCCGGCGCCGGAGGACTGGGCGGCGCAGGGGGCACGGGAATCACCCCCGGCCTGGCGGGTGCGGCCGGTAGTACCCCGACAAGCGGCGGAAACGGCGGACACGGCGGACACGGCATGCCGGGGATCTTCCTAACCCCGGGCCAATCAGGCGGCAATGGCGGAAACGGCGGTAACGGCGGGCTGGTCGGCAATGGCGGAAACGGCGGAAACGGCGGAAACGGCTCCGATGGAACAAGTTTCTTCTTTGGCCCCGGCGTTGACGGAGGTGCCGGAGGCCACGGCGGTGCCGGTGGGGCAGGTGGAGCACTGGGGGGTGACGGCGGAAATGGCGGTAATGGCGGCGTTGGCGGCAGAGGCGGCAACGGCGCAAACGGAACAGACGGTCTGGACGCCACCGCACCCGGCGGCCAGGGTGGCGATGGCACCAACGGCCAGAATGGCAGGGCCGGCGGAAACGGCGGGAACGGCGGAGCCGGCGGCGCGGCACCGGCGGGCAAGGCCGGAATGCAGGGCGCGGGCGGAGCCGGTGGCGACGGAGGCACTGGCGGAGTCGGCGGCAACGGCGGCAGAGGCGGGGATGGCTTCGCCGGCAGTGCCGGTGGGAACGGCGGCAAAGGCGGCGATCCAGGTCAAGGCGGAGCCGGCGGCATCGGTGGTCAAGGGTCGACGCTTGGCGAGAACGGCGCGAAGGGCGCCATGCCTACCAGCGGCGGCAACGGCGGCGACGGGGGCCGCGGAGGCGACGGCTTCCTCTTGGGCGGAAACCCCAATGGCGGAAACGGCGGGAACGGCGGAAACGGCGGGCTGGTTGGCAACGGCGGCAGAGGCGGTGACGGCGGAAACGGCAGCACCGGCAGCCCTGGTTTGCCCGGAATAGGCGATGGCGCACACGGTCAGGCGGGCAGTGTCGGCGGTTCCGGCGGCCATGGCGGAGCCGGTGGTTCGGGCGGTGCCCTTGCCGGCAACGGCGGCGACGGGGGGAACGGCGGCAGAGGTGGCACGGGCGGCACCGGAGGCCAAGGCAGCAAGGGCGCCGACGCCACCGAGCTCGGCGCCCACGGTCAAACCGGCGGCAATGGTGGTAAAGGCGGCAAGGGCGGTGCCGGCGGTAACGGCGGAGCCGGTGGCGCCGCGCCGGCAGGTAAGGCTGGCACCTGGGGCGCGGGCGGCGACGGTGGCGCCGGCGGGACCAGCGGAGCCGGCGGCAATGGCGGCAACGGTGCAGCCGGAACGATGAGCGTCAACAACGGCATCGGCGGCAACGGAGGCAACGGCGGCGACCCCGGAATGGGTGGCGAGGGCGGCCTCGGCGGTTCGGGTTCCAAGCAGGGCAACACCGGTGCGACCGGCGCCATCGCCAGCAGCGGCGGCAACGGCGGGAACGGCGGAAAGGGCGCGGACGCCACCGCCCCCGGTGGCACCGGCGCGGCCGGCGGCAACGGCGGCGACGGTGGGCTCGTCGGCAACGGCGGCAAGGGCGGCACCGGTGGTGCCGGCGGCCAGGGCAGCACCGGAGCTGCGGGGACGGTCGGCGGAACGGGCGGCACCGGCGGGGTGGGAGGCGCCGGCGGTAAAGGCGGTTCGTGGGCCGGCAACGGAGGCGAAGGCGGAACCGGCGGTGTCGGTGGCACCGGCGGCACGGGGGGCGTCGGCAGCACGGGCAGCAACGGCACATCCCCCAGCGAGGGTCCCGGTGGGAACGGTGGTTCCGGCGGGATCGGCGCGACGGGTGGCGCCGGCGGCACCGGCGGCGCCGGCGGTGCCGGCGGCGCAGCCGTTGCCGGACAGGCCGGCAAACAGGGCGCCGGCGGTGCCGGCGGGACCGGCGGAACCGGCGGCACGGGCGGCAACGGCGGCAACGGCGGCAACGGCGCTGTTCCCACCATCAACGTTTCGAAGGCCGGTAACGGCGGCAAGGGAGGCTCCGGCGGCGACGGCGGGTTCGGCGGTGCCGGCGGTGCCGGCGGTCAGGGCTCCACTACCGGCGCTACCGGTGCCACGGGCGCTCGCGGCAACGGCGGCAACGGCGGCAACGGCGGGAACGGCGGCAACGGCGACCTCTTCAACGGAGGTGCTGGCAGTGGCGGCGACGGCGGCACGGGCGGCCAAGGCAGCACCGGCGGGAACGGCGGCAAGGGCGGCGACGGCGGCACCTCCGACAGCGGCCATGTGGGCGGCACGGGCGGCTGGGGCGGAAGCGGCGGCCTCGGCCTCGTGGGTAAAGGCGGCAACGGCGGCAACGGCGGCACCGGCGGCGGGGGCGGCCTCGCAACTGCCGCCAACGGTGGTCTCGGGGGCTTTGGCGGCCGGGGCGGTGACGGCTACGGTGGCGGCGGCAACGGCGGCAACGGCGGTAGCGGGGGTACCGGCGGCCAGGGCGCTGCGGGCGCATTCGGCGGTCCGGGCGGCTCCGGCGGAAATGGTGGGAACGGCGGACAGGGCGGCGGTACCTGGAACCCCCAGGGCAATTACGTCGCGGGGCTCTTCGGCACGTCCGGTGGCGACGGCGGCCCTCCCACTGGGGCCGGCGCCATCTTCGGTGGCAGCGGCGGTAAAGGCGGGCTCGGCGGTCCCGGCGCTTTGTTCTAGCCCGCCCGTAAGCATCTCTAGGCGTGCTCTAGGCGGCTCCTAAGCCGCATCCTAAGCCGCGGACGTCACCCGATACACGTCGTAGACGCCCTCGACGTTGCGCACCACGTTGAGCAAGTGACCCAGATGCTTGGGATCGCCCATCTCAAAGGTGAACCGGCTGATCGCCACCCGGTCTCCCGACGTCGTCACCGACGCGGACAGAATGTTCACCTTCTCATCGGCCAGCACCCGCGTCACGTCCGACAGCAACCGGTGCCGGTCCAGCGCCTCCACCTGGATAGCCACCAGGAACACCGACGAGGGTGACGGCGCCCAAAGCACCTCGATGATGCGTTCGGCCTGCTGCTGCAACGACGCCGCGTTGGTGCAGTCGGTGCGGTGCACACTCACTCCCCCGCCGCGGGTAACGAACCCCATGATCTGGTCGCCCGGCACCGGGGTGCAGCACTTGGCCAGCTTGGTCAGCACACCCGGGGCGCCCGGGACCGCGACGCCGACGTCTTCGGTGCTGCGTGGCCGGCGCGGCATGGTCGCCGGCGTGGACCGTTCGGCGAGTTCCTCTTCGGCTTGATCGATTCCGCCGAGTTCGGCCAGCAGACGCTGCACGACATGGCGGGCCGACACATGTCCCTCGCCGATCGCGGTGTACAGCGCCGACACGTCGGTGTAGTGCAGTTCCCGCGCCACCGCACTCATGGAGTCCGCACTCACCAAGCGCTGCAACGGAAGTCCGCCTCGACGGACCTCACGGGCCATGGCTTCCTTGCCGGCCTCCAGCGCTTCCTCGCGCCGTTCCTTGGCGAACCACTGCCGGATCTTCGTCTTTGCCCGCGGCGACACCACGAACTGTTGCCAGTCCCGCGAGGGGCCGGCATTGGACGCCTTGGAGGTGAAAACCTCGACGACTTCCCCGTTTTCCAGCTTGCGTTCCAGCGCCACCAACCGGCCGTTGACCCTAGCACCGATGCAGCGATGGCCGACCTCGGTGTGCACCGCGTAGGCGAAGTCGACCGGCGTGGATCCCGCCGGCAATGTGTAGACGTCACCCTTGGGCGAAAACACGAAAATCTCCTGCACCGCAAGGTCGTAACGCAGCGACTCGAGGAACTCGCCGGGGTCGGCCGCCTCCCGTTGCCAGTCGAGCAGTTGGCGCATCCAGGCCATGTCGTCGATCTCGGCGGCCGCGTGTGGATGCGGAACGCCGTTGCGGCCCTTGGTTTCCTTGTAGCGCCAGTGCGCGGCGATGCCGAATTCGGCGGTGTTGTGCATGTCGTTGGTGCGGATCTGCACTTCCAGCGGCTTGCCTTCGGGCCCGACAACCGTGGTGTGCAGCGACTGGTACACGCCATATCGGGGCTGGGCGATGTAGTCCTTGAACCGGCCCGCCATCGGCTGCCACAGCGAGTGGACGACGCCCACGGCCGCATAGCAGTCGCGGATCTCGTCGCACAAGATGCGGATGCCGACCAGGTCGTGGATGTCGTCGAAGTCGCGTCCCTTGACGATCATCTTTTGGTAGATCGACCAGTAATGCTTGGGCCGCCCCTCGACGACGGCCTTGATCTTGGACGCGTTCAGGGTGGCGGTGATCTCGGCGCGGACCTTGGCCAGGTAGGTGTCGCGGGACGGGGCCCGGCCGGCGACCAGGCGAACGATCTCCTCGTACTTCTTGGGGTGCAGGATCGCGAACGACAAATCTTCCAGTTCCCACTTGACGCTGGCCATACCCAGCCGATGCGCCAGCGGCGCAATGACTTCCAGCGTTTCGCGGGCTTTGCGCGCCTGCTTCTCCGGGGGCAGGAACCGCATCGTGCGCATGTTGTGCAGGCGGTCGGCCACCTTGATCACCAGCACCCGGGGGTCACGGGCCATCGCGGTGATCATCTTGCGGATGGTTTCGCCTTCGGCGGCACTACCCAGTACGACGCGGTCCAGCTTGGTCACACCGTCGACAAGGTGGCCTACCTCTTCGCCGAACTCCTCCGACAGGGCTTCCAGGGTGTAGCCGGTGTCCTCGACGGTGTCGTGCAGCAGCGCGGCGATCAAGGTGGTGGTGTCCATGCCCAGCTCGGCCAGGATGTTGGCGACGGCCAGCGGGTGGGTGATGTAGGGATCGCCGCTGTGCCGCAGCTGACTCGCGTGCCGTTGCTCGGCCACCTCGTAGGCCCGCTGCAGCATCGACAGATCCGCTTTGGGGTAGATCTCCCGGTGCACGGCTACCAGCGGCTCGAGCACGGGATTGATGCCGCTGTTGCGGGCGGTCATCCGGCGAGCCAGCCGCGCCCGAACCCGACGGGACGCGCTGCTGGTGGTCTTGAGTGTTTCTACCGGCGGTTCAGGCGTCTCGACGGCCGGCGCCGCTTCAGGGGGTGCCGCTTCCGCATCGGGCACCACCAAATCTGCTGGCGGCGCAACAGCTTGCGTTGCGCTCGGGTTATCCGCCACGGTCGTCACCTCCGACCTCGAGGATATCGCTTCGCGGGGAGCTCAGGCGTAGCTCAAACTTTGAACCGACAACGGCGCAATGGCTTCGCGACCGCCGAGCGCCGGAAGTTCCACCAGCACGGCCGCCCCGGTCACGTTCATCCCGGCGCGCTTCAGTAACCGCGCCGCCGCACCCAAGGTGCCGCCGGTGGCCAGCACGTCGTCGATGATCACGATGCTGCGGTCCTGCAGGTCGAGGCCGTCGGCCGGGATTTCCATGGCCGCCGGGCCGTACTCCCGGACGTAGTCCTCGCCGATCACCGGCGGCGGCAGCTTGCCGCGCTTGCGGATGGACAACACGCCGCAATCGAGTCGGATGGCAGTCGCGGCGGCCACCAGAGATCCGCGGGACTCGATCCCGGCCACCAGGTCGGCCCCGGACGCAATTTCGGCCAGCGCGTCGACAACCGTCGCGAACCCATCCCGATCGGCGAACAGCGGAGTGAGGTCTTTGAACTGGACTCCCGGCTTTGGAAAGTCTGCGACGTCCCTGGTCAGGGATGCGATCACCTGGGCAATGGGAGGAGAACTCATTACGACCTTACGAGGCGTCATAGCGGCAATTGGTCGACTCACTGTGTCAGGGACCAGCGGTCCATATTCCACCCGGCGCCCCATCGAGTCGGGTTCTTGCTTACTGCGTACATCTTTTTCGACATCAGCAAAGTGCGCTGCTGGCGATACAACGGCAACGTCGGCAGGTCGGTCCAGAGAATCGGCGCGCCCTCGGCAAGCAACCGGACCCGTTCGCCGGGGTCGGCGGAGACGGCGAGTGCGCCGATGATGCCGTCGACCTGGGGGTTTGCGAACCCGGACAGGTTGTTGCCGTTGCCGCCGTGCAGGGCGTAGGCGTCCACCAGCGACGACCCGCTCGATCCGCTGCCGCTGGCGCCCCCAGTGCTGGACAGCAACACATCGATCTTGCCTTCCCGCAGCGCCTGCGGCCCAGGGATGTCGAGGGTGACGTCGGAGACGGTGATTCCGGCGGGGGCGCACGACTTCGCGATGGTGCCGATGGTGGCCGCCAGGCGGGCGTTAGGTCCGTGGAAGCCGATCCGGACCGTCAGCGGTGTTCCACCCAGCGCATCGCGGGCGGCGGCCGGGTCGCCCGTGTTGAACGGTGCGGCCTGCGCAGCCCCGTCGGCCTCGGCGATGGGGTCCTCGGTGGCCGGATTGAGCCGCGAATTGGCGATCCCCGTTCCGGCGTCCCGGGCGATCGCCTCCCGCGGGGCGCACAGCGAGAGTGCGCGGCGATTGCGGACGTCGAACAGCGGCCCCTTCGGCGCGAAGATCAATTGCACGATCCCCGCCGCGGGCGAGTCGGTGCGTTGATAGTTGTCTGGCGTTGCCAGCGCACCCGACGATCCCGCCGCGATATCCACCACGTCGACGCTGCGGTTGTTGACCCGGTCCTGGATGTCGACTCCCAGCGGCCGCACGGTGATCCGCTTGGTGACGGGCTTGGCGCCCCACCAGCGGTCATTGGCGACGAGCACCACCGCACCGCCGGGCAGGACGGATTCGATCTTGTACGGCCCGGACGACGGGAAGCGCTTGAGGTCGACGCCCGGCTTCAAGTCCCACGTCGAATTCCACAGTCGCGCAATGTTTTCCACGACGGGACCGTTGTTGTCCAGCAGCGCCTTGGTGACGTCGGTCCCCAGGAGGTCGGATAGCACGTGTGACGGCATCAGCGATGTCGCCGTGAACAACTGCGTGTAGTCGACGAAACCGCGGTCCGGGATGAACGAGACCCGGGCCTTGCGCTGACCCGGCGTGCAATCGATGTTGGCGATGTCGAGGTAGCCGGCCTGTGTGGCGGCATCGAAACCGGGAAAGCGACCGGACTGGGCGGCCCAGGTCAGCACGAGATCGTCGCAGGTTATCGGTTTGCCGTCGGAATACACGGCGTTGTCGGCGATCTGATAATCCAGCACCAGCGGCGAACCGCCCACCACCGAGACGGTGCCGAAGTCACGGTCGGCAACCACCTGCCCGTCGGGCCCGTGATAGGTGAAGCCGGTGAGGGTGCGGGCAAACGCCTGGGCCCCCGCCGACGCCGCGCCGATGACGGTGTTGACGTTGTAGCTGGGCAGCGACCCGTCGACGACGTAGTCGATCTTCTTCGCCGTGCTGCCGGAACAACCGGTCAACGTCGAGCCTGCGACCAGCATCGCGATGACCTCGATGATGCGACACCACAAGGTCGCCCGCCGCGCGGTGACCATCGGCGACTACCGCCGGGCGCTTCTCTTGCCGGTGGGACGGCGGGTGCCGGTCGGCCGCACCGGCCGCGCGCCCGGGGCCGGTTTGTTGGTTGCCGGTTTGGTGGCCGTCTCCGCCTGGGATCCCACGACTGCGGCTACCTCGGTGGTGGCCCCGGATTCCGCGTCCTCCGCGGTCTCGCTGTCAGCGGCGTCGTCGGTTGCCCGCGATCCCGCCGTGCGGCGCCGGTTGACCCGTCGGGTGTGAGTGCGCACCAACTCCGTGCGCTCCCGCAGGGTGACCAGCAGCGGTGTGGCGAAGAAGATCGACGAGTAGGTGCCGACGATGATGCCGATCAGCTGCACCAGCGCCAAGTCCTTCAGGGTGCCAACCCCGAGCAGCCACACCGCCACCACCATCAATGCCACCACCGGAAGTACGGAGATCAGGCTGGTGTTGATGGAGCGCATGAACGTCTGGTTGATCGCGAGGTTGGCCTGTTCGGCGTAGGTTCGCCGAGTGGTGTGCTGGAAGCCGTGGGTGTTTTCCTCGACCTTGTCGAACACGATCACGGTGTCGTAGATGGAAAACCCGAGGATGGTCATCAGCCCGATCACCGTCGCGGGGGTTACTTCAAAACCGACCAAGGCATACACACCGGCGGTGACGGCGATGTCGAAGAACATGGCCGCGAGCGCCGAGATGGTCATGTACCGCTCGTAGCGCACGGTGATGTAGAGCGCACACAGCACCAGGAAGACCACCAGGGCGATCACCGCCTTCTTGGTGATCTGGCCTCCCCAGGTCGCAGACACCGCCGCGTCGCTGATGGCCTGCTTGCTGGGCTGGCCGTCGGCGCCCTTGGGCTTCAATGCGTCGAACAACGCATCGCGCAGCTTCTCCGTTTCGGCATTGGACAGCTTCGAGGAGCGAATCTGCACGGTCGCCGAGGCGCCCTTGCCGACCGTCACCACCGCATCGGGGTCCTTGCCGATGGTCTTGTTGAAGACATCCTCCACCTGATCCACCTGGATGATGCCGGACTCGCCCGCGGCGGGCAGCGACACCGTGGTGCCGCCCGTGAAGTCAATCCCCAAGGTGAAACCGCGGATGATGATGGCGAGAATGGCGATGGCGACCATGGCGCCGCTGATGCCGTACCAAAGCTTGCGCTTTCCCACCACCTCGAACGCGCCGGTTCCGGTGTAGAGGCGGTTCAGGAAGCTGTGCTGGGGCAGTTTGGCGTCGGTGCTTGTTTCGCGGTCGGCCAGGCTCACCGCGACCGTGGGCGCTTCGGAGGCTTCGGTGACATCGTCGTCGGTCTTAGGGGTCTTTGAAGCTGCCTTGGCCTTCGAGTTGTCGCGTGACTTGCCTACCGGCGCCTTGGCCGCACCGCTCTTGCGACTGCTGGGCCGAACCGGTTTGGGCGTTGGCGTCTGCGGTTGGGTGTCGGTGGTCGACTCGTCCCCATCCTGCGCCAGCTCCTCCTTGCTGCGATCGGAAGCCATGTGGTTATCCCCGTCCTGTCTTCGCTGCACCCGCTTGAGTTCGGCGTTCGCGGGCCACCTGCTGAACAGCTCCCAGGCCGTTGTAGGCCGGCTTGGCCATTCTCGACGACTTGGACGCCAGGTACACCAGCGGCCAAGTCACCAGGAACACCACGACGAGGTCCAGGATCGTGGTCAGGCCCAAGGTGAAAGCAAACCCCTTCACCTGGCCGATCGCCAGGAAGTAGAGCACCGCGGCGGCCAGGAAGGTCACGGCGTTGCCCGACACGATCGTCTTGCGGGCCCGCGACCAACCCCGTGGCACCGCCGAACGGAACGAACGGCCTTCGCGGATCTCGTCTTTGATGCGTTCGAAGAACACCACGAACGAGTCGGCGGTGGTGCCGATACCGATGATCAGACCCGCTATACCCGCGAGGTCCAGGGTGTAGTTGATGACCCGCCCCAGCAACACCAGGATTGCGAAAACCATTGCCCCGGAAGCGATTAGCGACAACGCGGTGAGCAACCCCAGCACTCGGTAGTACAACAGCGAGTACACCAGCACCAGCGCCAACCCGATCGCACCCGCGATCAGACCGGCCCGTAGCGACTGCAAGCCCAGTGTCGCCGAGACGGTTTGAGCTTCCGAGGATTCGAAGGACAGCGGCAACGACCCGTATTTGAGGACGTTGGCGAGCTGGCGCGCGGCCGCCGCGGTGAACGGTGGCTCTCCCCCGCTGATCTGGGTCCTACCGCCCGGAATAGGTTCATTGATGACCGGGGCGCTGACGACCTGGGAGTCCAGGGTGAACGCCGTCTGCGTTCCGACGTGGGCGGCGGTGTAGTCGGCCCAGACGTTCGCCGCGGGCCCTTTGAACTGCAGATCGACCACGTAACCGATGCTGCGCTGGTCCATACCAGAGGAGGCGTCTTTGATCTGGTCGCCGCTGATGATCGACGGCGCCAGCAGGTAAGCCGTCTTGTGGTCGGTGGAGCAGGTCACCAGGGGCAGGTTCGGATCGTCATTGCCGGCCAGGATGTCCTTCTCATTGCAGCGCAGCGATTGGTATTGCAACGCCATCATCTGCAAGTACTGGTTGGTGCTTTGGCGCCACTTCTTTTCTTGCGCGATGCGTTCGGCGAGATCCTTGCGCGGATCTGGCGGCGCGGGCTGATCGGGAGGCGGGACCTCCGCCGGCGAGGGCTGACCGGACGTCGGTGCCGGTGACCCGGGGGCGGGTGAACCCGGCGCTGGCGACCCGGGGGCAGGTGACGAAGGGGCGGGTGACGAGGGCGCCGGTGAAGTCGCGCTGGGCTTCGGACTCGGCGAGGGTGAGGGCGCCGGGTCCTGCGGGAAAGGCCGCGGCTGGGGCCTCGGGCTCGGCGTCCCCGGTTGACCGGGCGCAGGTGATTGACCGGGCGCGGGGGGCTGACCGGGCGCGGGCGATTGACCGGGGGCCGGCGGTTGACCAGGCGCGGACGGTTGACCAGGGGCCGGCGGTTGACCAGGCGCGGGCGGTTGACCAGGCGCGGGCGAATTCGCGGGCGGCGTCTCACCCGGCTGAGGCCCCTCAGTGGGTTCTTCCGTCGCCGCCGGTACGGCCTGAATCACCGGCCGGATGTACAGACGTGCGGTCTGGCCGAGATTGCGGGCCTCGCTGCCGTCGTTGCCCGGCACCGTGATGACCAGGTTGTCACCGTCGACGACCACCTCGGAGCCCGAAACACCGAGCCCGTTGACCCGCGCGCTGATGATTTGCTGCGCCTGCGACAACGCTTCCCGACTCGGCGCCGAACCGTCCGGCGTGCGGGCAGTCAACGTGACCCGGGTTCCGCCCTGCAGGTCGATGCCCAGCTTCGGGGTCGCATGACCGTCCCCGGTGAAGAAAACCAGCAGGTAGACGCTGAGGAGCATGAACGCGAATACCGACAGGTAGCGGGCAGGATGGACCGGCGCCGAAGTCGATGCCACGTTCCAACGTCTCCTTGAAATCGATCTTGCCCGGGTGGCGAGCCTCTAAAAACCTCTGCAAAGACTACGTGCAGTAATTAGGCGTCCTTCGCCACGCGGGTCTCGTCCTGGGCGTCTTCATCCTCAACGGCGACCGAATACTCGTCTTCGTCGTCGAGATCTACGTCGTCATCAGGCAGGATCTTGTCGCGAATCGCAAGCTTCATCCACGTCGTGACGACGCCCGGCGCGATCTCCAGGTCGACGGTGTCGTCGGTGATGGCGACGATGTTGGCCTCGAGCCCGGACGTCGTGTGGACCCGATCACCCACTTCCAGCGACTCGTGCAGGTCGATGGTGGCCTGCACGGCGCGTCGCTGACGACGCGACCCAATGAACAGAAACACCCCCATGATGATCACGAAGGGCAACATCAAGGCCAAAGCATCCATCGAACACGCCTGTCTTTCGTATCGGTATTGCTCGGTGCGTCCCGGGGCGGCCTCAGGCCGTCCCTTACGTCACGCACCTCGTCAGGGTCTAGCGCCCGCTGTCCAGTCTGGCAGGCCCGAAATTGCGACTCGGCGGCAGCGCTCGCCAGCCAGCGCAACGCACCTCCGGACGCGGGGCAAATGGTATCCAGCGCAATGCGCCCCAGGTTCGCTCCTTGGCCAGGATATTCACATTGAGAACCCCGTGCGAACGCCTCCCGAGCGGGGCCCCGAGTCGGGTTAGGCTTTACCCGCGACGTGACCGCCGCGCCGCGGAAGGAGGATTCGTGGCCAGCCTCGAGCAGAGCCGGAAATTGGTCACGGAAATCCCGGGTCCCGCCTCGCTGGAGCTCAACAAACGCAGGACCGCAGCGGTGTCCCACGGTGTCGGAGTCACGCTTCCGGTCTTCGCAGTGCGGGCCGGTGGCGGCATTCTCGAAGACGCCGACGGCAACCGTTTGATCGACCTGGGCTCGGGCATCGCGGTGACCACGATCGGCAACTCGTCCCCTCGGGTGGTGGACGCGGTACGTGCACAAGTCGCCGAGTTCACCCACGCCTGCTTCATGGTGACCCCGTATGAGCAGTACGTGGCCGTCGCCGAACAGCTCAACCGCATCACTCCCGGCGACAGCGAGAAGCGCTCGGTGTTGTTCAACTCCGGGGCGGAAGCGGTTGAGAACGCGGTGAAGATCGCGCGCTCTTACACCCACAAACCCGCCGTGATCGCGTTCGACCACGCCTACCACGGGCGTACCAATCTGGCGATGGCGCTGACCGCCAAGTCAATGCCGTACAAGAGCGGTTTCGGTCCTTTTGCGCCGGAGATCTACCGGGCGCCGATCTCCTACCCATACCGGGACGGCCTCCTCGACAAGGAGTTGGCCACCGACGGCGAGAAGGCCGCAGCCCGCGCCATCAACGTCATCGAGAAGCAAGTCGGTTCGCAGAATCTGGCGGCGGTGATCATCGAGCCGATTCAGGGCGAAGGCGGCTTCATCGTCCCGGCCGAGGGTTTCCTGCCGGCACTGGTGAAGTGGTGCCGCGAGAACAATGTGGTGTTCATCGCCGACGAGGTGCAAACCGGGTTCGCGCGCACCGGAGCTTGGTTCGCCTGCGAGCACGAAGGCCCCAGCGGTATAGAACCCGACTTGATCTGCATCGCCAAAGGCATCGCCGATGGATTGCCGCTGTCGGCGGTCACCGGCCGCGCCGAAATCATGGATGCCCCGCATACCAGTGGTGTGGGTGGCACCTTCGGCGGCAATCCCGTTGCCTGCGCCGCCGCCCTGGCCACGATCGAGACCATCGAGCAGGACGGTCTGATCGAGCGAGCCCAGCAGATCGAACGACTGCTCATGGAGCCGCTGCTGCGGCTGCAGGCCGCCGACGACCGAATCGGCGACGTCCGAGGGCGCGGGGCCATGATCGCCATCGAACTGGTGAAGTCCGGGACCGCCGAACCCGACCCCGCGCTGACCCTGAAACTGGCCAACTCGGCGCACGCGGCCGGTGTCATCGTGTTGACCTGCGGCATGTTCGGCAACGTCATCCGCCTGCTGCCACCGCTGACCATCAGCGACGAACTACTGGCCGAAGGCGTTGAGGTCCTGACGGGCATTCTCGCCGAGCTCTGACGCCTGCTCGACGCGCTGACCCGGAAGACTCTCGTCGATAGGGCCGGTGGCGCATCTCACAGGCAATTGGCAGCCGCTTCGGAGCGCAAACCCTGGCGAAATATAATTACTTTAGCTAACGTTCTATCTATCAGCGCAGCGTCGCGCCATAGTTTTCAAATTTTCTTTATTTCAAGGGGATTCGTCATGTCGACTACTACCCACGAGGAGCGGCTCGCCCGTCGCATACAGGACCTTTACGCAAACGACCCCCAGTTCGCCGCCGCCAAGCCGGACGAGGCGATCGCGCAGGCGGTCGACCAGCCTGGCCTGGGATTGGTAGAGATCATCGACACCGTCATGCGTGGTTACGCGGATCGCCCCGCGCTTGGCCAGCGTGCCGTCCAACTCGTCACCGACCCCGAGACCGGCCGCACCTCAGCGCACCTGCTGACCCACTTCGACACCATTACCTACGGCGAGCTGTGGGAGCGCACCGAAGCCCTGAGCAACGCGTTGTCCGCCACCGTCCGCCCCGGCGACCGCGTTTGCGTGCTGGGCTTCAGCAGCGTCGACTACACCACCGTCGACCTCGCGCTGAGCCGCCTGGGAGCGGTGTCCGTGCCGCTGCAAACCAGCGCCGCGATCGCCGGACTGCGGCCGATCGTCGCCGAAACCGAACCCACTCTGGTCGCCGCCAGCATCGACAATCTTGCCGACGCCGTCGAGTTGGTGCTGACGGGCGGTCACACGCCCGCCGCGATGGTCGTGTTCGACTACCGTCCCGAGGTCGACGAGCAGCGCGAAGCCGTCGAAGCCGCGCAGGCGCGGTTGTCCGGCATCCCGGTTGAGCCGCTGGCCGAGGTGATCGAGCGCGGCCTGGCCATGCCCGCCGCACCGGCTGTCGCCGACGAGACTGACGACCCTCTGGCCCTGCTTATCTACACCTCCGGCAGCACCGGCGCACCCAAGGGCGCGATGTACCCCCAAAGCCGGGTGCTGAACTTCTGGCGCAAGACGAGCGCGTGGTTCGTCTCCGCCAACGAACCCTCGATCACGCTCAACTTCATGCCGATGAGCCACGTCATGGGTCGGCAGATCTTGTTCGGAACGCTCTGCGCCGGCGGCACCGCGTACTTCGTGGCCAAGAGCGACCTGTCGACACTGCTCGAGGATCTCGCTTTGGTGCGTCCCACCGAGCTGAACTTCGTGCCGCGCGTCTGGAACATGCTGTTCGAGGAGTTCCAGAGCGAGGTCGACCGGCGCTCGCTCAACGGCGAGGACCGAGCCGAAATCGAAGCCCAGGTGCTGACCGAGATGCGCGAGGACGTGCTCGGTGGACGCTTCGTCGTGGCGTTGACCGGCTCGGCTCCCATCTCCGCCGAGATGAAGGTGTGGGTCGAGTCTTTGCTGGACGACCTGCACTTGGTGGAGGGTTACGGCTCCACCGAGGCCGGAATGGTGTTGATCGACGACGAGATCCGGCGGCCGGCAGTGATCGACTACAAGCTGGTCGACGTTCCCGAGTTGGGCTACTTCCTGACCGACCAGCCCCACCCGCGCGGCGAGCTGTTGGTCAAGACGCAGAGCCTGTTCCCCGGCTACTACAAGCGGCCGGAAGTCACCGCCGGCGTGTTCGACGAAGACGGCTTCTACCGCACGGGCGACATCATGGCCCAGGTCGGGCCGGACCGCTTCGTCTACCTGGACCGTCGCAACTTCGTGCTCAAGTTGTCGCAGGGCGAGTTCGTCACCGTCTCAAAGCTCGAGCCGCTGTTCGGCGACAGCCCGCTGGTTCGCCAGGTTTTCATCTACGGCAACAGCGCCCGCGCCTACCTGCTCGCGGTGATCGTCCCCACCGAGGAGGCGTTGGCCCGGTTTGACGGTGTCGAGCTCAAGCAGGCGATCAGCGACTCGCTGCAGGACGTCGCCAAGGCGCATGATCTGCAGTCCTACGAGATCCCGCGGGACTTCATCATCGAAACCACCCCGTGGACGCTGGAAAACGGCCTGCTCACCGGCATCCGCAAACTCGCGCGTCCGCAGCTGAAGCAGCACTACGGCGAGCGGCTTGAGCAGCTCTACCAGGAGTTGGCCGACAGCCAGGCCAGCGAGCTGCGCAACCTGCGTCAGAACGGCGCCGACGGGCCCGTCCTGGAGACGCTGTGCCGGGCCGCCGGCGCGTTGCTGGGAACCGCGGCCGCCGACCTGAAGCCGGAAGCCCACTTCACCGACCTGGGCGGCGACTCCCTGTCCGCGCTGTCCTTCGCCAACCTGCTGCACGAGATCTTCGACGTCGACGTGCCGGTGGGTGTGATCGTCAGCCCGGCCAACGACCTGCAGGGCCTGGCTGCCTACATCGAGGCAGAGCGCCAGCCCGGTTCGAAGCGGCCGACGTTCGCCTCGGTGCACGGACGGGACGCCGTCGAGGTGCACGCCAGCGACCTCACCCTGGACAAGTTCATCGACGCCGCCACCCTGGCGGCGGCTCCGAACCTCCCGGGCCCGAGCGATCAGGTGCGGACCGTTCTGCTGACGGGAGCCACCGGGTTCTTGGGCCGCTACCTGGCCTTGGAATGGCTGGAGCGGATGGACCTCGTCGACGGCAAGGTCATCTGCTTGGTGCGAGCCAAGAGTGATGAAGAGGCCCGCGCCCGCCTGGACAAGACGTTCGACAGTGGCGACCCGACGCTGCTGGCGCACTACCGGGAGCTCGCGGCCGATCACCTCGAGGCGCTGGCGGGCGACAAGGGCGAAGCCGACCTCGGCCTGGACCGGGCGACATGGCAGCGCCTGGCTGACACCGTCGACTTGATCGTCGACCCCGCGGCGCTGGTCAACCACGTGCTGCCGTACAGCCAGCTGTTCGGCCCCAACGCACTGGGCACCGCCGAGCTGATCCGGTTGGCTCTGACCAGCAAGCAAAAGCCGTTCACCTACACCTCGACGATCGCGGTCGGCAGCGGAATCAAGCCGTCGCAATTCAACGAGGACGCCGACATCCGCGTGGTCAGCGCCACCCGTCAGATCGACGACAGCTACGCCAACGGCTATGCCAACAGCAAGTGGGCGGGCGAGGTGCTACTGCGCGAGGCTCACGACCTGTGCGGTCTGCCGGTCGCGGTGTTCCGCTGCGACATGATCCTGGCCGACACCACTTACGCCGGTCAGCTCAACGTGCCGGACATGTTCACCCGGCTCATCCTGAGCCTGGTGGCCAGCGGGATCGCTCCCGCCTCGTTCTACGAGCTGGACTCCGAGGGCAATCGGCAGCGCGCGCACTACGACGGGTTGCCGGTCGAGTTCATCGCTGAAGCGGTGTCGACCCTGGGGGCCCAGAGCTCCGGCGGGTTCCACACCTACCACGTGATGAACCCGTACGACGACGGCATCGGCCTGGACGAGTTCGTCGACTGGTTGATTGACCCGGACGTCGCGGGTTGCCCGATCCAGCGGATCGCCGACTACGGCGAGTGGTTACAGCGGTTCGAGACGAGTCTGCGGGGCTTGCCCGAGCGCCAGCGCCACGCCTCCTTGTTGCCGCTGCTGCACAACTACCAGAAGCCGGAAGCACCGGTGCGCGGCTCGATTGCACCCACCGACCGGTTCCGCGCCGCAGTGCAGGACGCGAAGATCGGCCCCGACAAGGACATTCCGCACATCACCCCGCCGATCATCGCCAAGTACGTCAGCGACCTGCGCCTACTCGGCTTGCTGTAACTCTGCAACGCACCGATCGCCAACCCTCGTGGTTGGCGATCGGCGTTTGCGATCGTTGTTGCTTACGGCGCGTGGCCGACGTGCGACGCGGGACGGTGTCGACGGAAGAAGCCGCCGCCCTTGGGGTGCACCTCGTCGGCTTCAGGTGCCGCGTCAGTTGCTACGCGCTGTCCACGCGGAGTGGTCTGCATTTCAGACTCCGCAGGTGTCGACGCTGTCGATGCGTAGGGCTGATGGGCGTACGGCTGCTGGGTCGTCGGTGCGGTCTCGATGTGCTCGGTTGTCGAGGTCTCGACGGGCTGAACAACCGGCTCGACGTCACGCGCCAACCGAGCAGCCGTCCGCGCCAAGGCGGCTCCGGCCAGGAAGGCGATCAGCGTTCCGAGGCCGGTGAAGTACGCCAACTCGAGCACCGCGCGCTTGCGGTCGGTAGCGGCGACAGGGTCGCCCACGGAACCGAGGCCCAACAGCGGGGCGACCGTGGTGCCGACGACAAACCACGCGCCACCAAGGGCCGCCAGCCAGCCGCCGAGCATCGCACCGGCCCGATTCCGGGATGCGATCAGCAGCAGACCACCGACGACGGTGGCGACGCCTGGCAGTACCTCGAGCCAGCCGCGGGCCGCAGTCCACGATTGGCCGGGGGTGTAGGCGAAATCGAAGTTAGGGCCGACGAAGGGAATCAACGCTCCCCACGCGCCCAAGATGACGAGTAGTAATCCGGTGACCGCGCCGCGGGACCGTGGCATGCGCGTCCTGGCGGGGCGGGTATCTGTGCGCTTCATGTTGGACGGATACCCGAGGGTTTGGCCAGGTAAGCAATCGTGTGACAGATGAGGCTAATGAGGCGTTGCGCGCGTGAATCCTGCGACGCAACACGCGGGACTTGCGTCGGGTAGTTCACTCTCGGCGCGACGCGACCGGCCGGCCGGGCTTCAGCCGGTCAGGCCGACCACCAGGAGGAGGACGGCCAGGGTCGGGAATGCGCCCTGCGTCAACGCGGCGCGCGCCTTGTCCCGAGCCGAGATCAGCAGCACCACCGCGGCGGCGGCCATCGAGCCGACACCGGCAAGGATGAGCGCGGCGCCCACCGCCTTGTGCCCGGTGACAAGCACCGCGATGCCGATCCCGGTGATGATCGCAAGGAACAGGTTGTAGAAGCCCTGGTTGAAGGCCAGCAGCTTGGTGGTTTCGGCCTCCTCCGGCGTGGTGCCGAAGGTGGCGCGCGTTCGCGGCGAAGTCCAGGTCAACGACTCCATGACGAAGATATACACGTGCAGGACCGCGGCTAGTCCGGCGAAAACCAAGGCGGCGGTGACCATCGCTCCTCCTAGTCGAACTAGTCGAACAACCCTTGCTGCATGACCCCGACCGGCGGAGTCATCCCAAGATGGGTCCAGGCCAGCGCTGTGGCCACCCGGCCGCGGGGGGTACGGGCGACCATACCGGCACGCACCAGGAACGGCTCGCACACCTCTTCCACCGTCGCGGCCTCCTCGCCGACCGCTACAGCCAGCGTCGAGACCCCGACCGGTCCGCCCCCGAAGCTGCGGGTCAATGCCGACAACACCGCGCGGTCCAGCCGGTCCAGCCCCAGCTCGTCGACGTCGTAGACCTCGAGTGCGGCCTTGGCCACGTCGCGGGTGATGACGCCGTCCGCCCGCACCTCGGCGAAGTCGCGGACGCGGCGCAGTAGCCGGTTGGCAATTCGCGGCGTTCCCCGCGAACGCCGTGCGATCTCCGCGCCGGCCTCCGCCCCGAGCTCGATGCCCAGGATGCCGGCGGATCGGGCAAGCACGCGCTCCAGCTCGGCGGGTTCGTAGAAATCCATGTGTGCGGTGAAGCCGAAGCGGTCGCGCAGCGGGCCGGTCAGGGCACCCGACCGGGTGGTCGCCCCGACCAGGGTGAATGGCGCGATTTCCAGCGGGATCGAGGTCGCGCCGGGCCCTTTGCCCACGACGACGTCGACCCGGAAGTCCTCCATCGCCAAATAGAGCATCTCCTCGGCGGGCCGGGCGATCCGGTGAATCTCGTCGATGAACAACACGTCGTGCTCGACCAGATTCGACAGCATCGCGGCCAGGTCGCCGGCGCGTTCCAGGGCCGGCCCGGAGGTCACCCGAAGCGAGGACCCGAGCTCGGCGGCGATGATCATCGCCAACGACGTCTTGCCCAGCCCCGGCGGGCCGGACAGCAGAATGTGATCCGGTGTGCCGCCCCGGTTCTTGGCTCCCTCGATGACCAGTTGCAGCTGCTCACGCACCCGGGGCTGGCCGATGAACTCGCGCAGCGACCGCGGTCGCAAACTGACGTCGATGTCGCCTTCGCCGACGGTCAACGCCGGTGAGACATCGCGTTCGTCGTGTTCGTCACTCATTTCGACTTACCCAACAACGACAGGGCGGCCCGCAGCGCGCTCGATGTCGTCGCGTCATGATCGGCGGCCAGCACCTTGTCGGTGGCCTCCTCGGCTTGCTTGGCCGCGAAGCCGAGGCCTACCAGGGCTTCCACGACAGGACTACGCACCGCGTGGCCATTCGTGGCGGCAGTCCCCGCGGTCGTGGCGACGGCACCGACCTTGTCACGTAGTTCCAGGACCATCCGCTCGGCACTGCGCTTGCCGATTCCGGGCACCCTGGTCAAGGCGACGACATCGCCGTCGGCAAGCGCTTGGCGCAGGGCGGCGGCGTCGTGTACGGCCAGGGTCGCCATCGCCAAGCGCGGCCCGACGCCAGAAACCGACAGCAGCGTCAGGAACAGATCGCGGGTTTCGGTGTCGACGAACCCGTACAGCGTCATCGAATCCTCACGCACGATCATCGCGGTGATCAGCCGGGCTTCCGTTCCCTGTCGCAACGTCGCCAGTGTCGAAGGTGTCGCGTTGACCCGGTAGCCGACGCCGGACGCTTCGATCACCACATGGTCGAGCGCCACCTCGAGCACCTCACCGCGAACCGAAGCAATCATCGTGCCGCCTTCAACTTGGCCAGATATGCACTGCGCTGCTGGGCGGCCTTGGCCTCGGCCGCAGCCATCCGGGCGAGCATCGGGCCGCGCCAACAGTGACAAATCGCCAGGGCGAGCGCGTCAGCCGCGTCCGCTGGTGTCGGTTTAGCCTGCAGCGCAAGGATTCTGGTAACCATCGCGGTGACTTGTGCCTTGTCCGCGGCCCCGTTGCCGGTGACCGCTGCCTTCACCTCCGTCGGGGTATGGAAATGCACGTCGATGTCGCGTTTGGCGGCCGCAAGTGCGATCACTCCCCCAGCTTGCGCGGTGCCCATCACCGTCATCAGGTTCACCTGCGAGAACACCCGCTCGATGGCCAGCACATCGGGACGGTGGGTGTCGAGCCAATGTTCCACGGCGTCACTGATGGCCAGCAACCGCTTGGCCAGCGGCGCCTCCGAAGGGGTACGCACGACATCGACGTCCAGGGCCGTGATCTGCCGACCGCGGCCGCTCTCAACGAGCGACAGCCCGCATCGCGTCAACCCGGGATCTACACCCATCACCCGCACCGCATGCTCCCACAATCGCTCCCGAACAGTTGTTCGATAGCCTAGCGGGCGGGCGCGACACCCGCGAGCAGGACACGCGGTGACAGGTCAGGATGGGCGGCCAGGGCTTCCGCTGCCGAGCAGGCCGCCACCGGCGGGTAAGCCTCCAGTTCCACCCGATCCGCCAACCGCGCCGCCATTGCCGCCTGCATTGGCCTGCGCGTTGTTATGCCCGCCCGTGCCACCGTCCTGATCGACGGCTGGGTTACCGGCGGCGTACCCGCCTCCGGCCTCGAGTGCGCCGCCGCCACCACCGCCACCAATGCCACCGCTACCGGTGGCGCCGCTGCCGCCGGGCAGCAGGGGAGCTCCGCCCGAAGCGCCGCCGCCGTTGCCGCCCGTTCCGGCGACGCCACCCGGCAGGGCGGCCCCGCCGCCGCCACCACCGCCGCCACCCACAGCGTTGTTCAGGAAGGCTAACCCGCCGCCGCCGCCGGCGCCGCCGCCGCCTTGGCCACCGGCGGTATCGGAGGCCGTGCCACCGGCACCGCCCGTACCGCCTTGGCCGCCTTCCCCGGTGGACATCAGGCCGTTGTTGATGAGCGCGGTGCCGCCGGTCCCGCCGGTGCCGCCGGTGCCGCCGGTGCCGCCAATACCGACGGTGCCCAGACCGCTGCCGGCGTTGCCGCCCTTGCCGCCAGCACCGCCGCCACCGCCGCCACCGCCCTGCACCCCGTTGCCCGATGCGAAGGTCTCGTTGCCGCCGCCGCCGTTACCGCCATTGCCGCCGAGACCGCCGGCACCGCCATTACCGTTGGCGCCAGTGCTGGAGTTACCACCCGCACCGCCGGCCCCGCCGTCGCCGCCGCTACCACCTTGGCCGGCTACGTTGCTTGCGTTACCAGTGGAGGCGGCGCCGCCGGCGCCACCCTGGCCACCGCCGCCGCCGGTACCGCCCAGACCGCCGTTGCCACCGTCGGTAGCCGCGCCGCCAGCACCGGCCGCGCCCCCGGCACCACCGTCACCGCCGAGGCCACCGACGCTTCCAGGACCTACGCCGACACCCGCCGCACCGTTGCCGCCGCCACCACCCTTACCGCCGTTGCCGCCTTGGCCGCCATCACCGCCGCCCTCGCCGCCGATGCCGGCCCCGCCGGCACCCCCGGCGCCGCCCAGGCCACCGAGGCCACCGTTGTTGCCTGCGCCGCCGCTGCCGGTTCCCGCGGCGCCCTGACCGCCGACGCCGCCCACGCCGCCCGTGCCGCCGGTACCGCCCACGTTGCCGGTCCCGGCCGCCAAAATCGCGCCGCCGGCGCCGCCGGTACCGCCAGCACCACCGTTGGCGTTGGCCCCGCCCGCACCACCGGCTCCGCCGTCACCACCGTCACCGCCATCACCGCCCAGCGTGCCGCCACTGCCACCGGCACCGCCGGTGCCGCCGACACCACCATTAACCCCATCGGTCCCGGCGCGGCCCGACCCCCCAGTGCCGCCCTTACCGCCATCGCCCAGGTTCCCGCCGTTGCCGCCCTTACCACCGGCCCTGCCGTTGCCGTCGCCGGTGACATCACCCGAGGCACCAGTGCCGCCCGTGCCACCGTGGCCCCCAGCCACCCGCACACCGTCCCCACCATCGATGCCTGGGGTCAAACCGGCCCCGGCCTGGCCACCCTTACCAGCTAGACCGGTGTCACCACCGTTGCCGCCGGCACCACCAACACCACCATTGACGCTAGGAGTACCGACAGCACCCTTGCCGCCATCACCGGCCTGGCCACTATCACCCCCCTGCCCGCCATTGCCACCCACACCTTGGTTGCCCGAGGCGGCCTGAGCCGCCCCACCAGCCCCACCATTGCCGCCATTGCCGCCATTGCCGCTAGCACCGCCCTTGGTCCCGCTGGCCCCGGCCGTGGTCGCGTTGAAGCCCTTGCCTCCATCCCCACCGGCAGCACCGGCACCACCATTACCGCCAGCGCCGCCGTTACCGGCCAGCACTCCGCCCGTACCGCCATCACCCCCAGCACCCCCCCAACCCCCGTTGGTGCCAGCGGTCCCGTTCTGCGTCTCGTTCGCGCCGTTCACACCAGCCACACCGGCCGCGCCATTGCCACCATCACCACCACGGCCACCATTGCCCACCAACCCCCCGTCACCACCACGACCACCGGCAGCGCCATTGGCGCCGTTGCCACTGATCGTCACCGGAGCATCCGCACCTCGACCCCCATCACCTCCGTCACCGCCACTGGTCGGAATCAGACCGTTAACCCCTTGCGCACCCACCAAACCGCCCCGGCCGCCAAACCCAGCCGTGCCCGGATCCCCGCCACGCCCGCCGTTGCCGCCCTTACCGCCATTGACCGCAAGATCACCAGCACCGCCATCGCCACCATCACCACCAACTCCCCCAGCCCCACCAGCACCGCCCTGACCGAACAACAAACCCGCACGCCCACCGGACCCCCCAGCACCGCCATGACCACCATCGCCACCATCAGCACCACCGCCGAGCCCGTTAACACCGTTAAGACCCGCCCCACCAGCCCCGCCCACACCACCGGCACCCACCAAAAACGCGCTACCCCCGCCCCGCCGACACCACCAGCAATCAACCCCGACCCACCAACACCCCCGGCACCCCCCGCACCACCAAGCCAACCCCCATTGCCGCCGACCCCACCAGCCCCGCCGACCCCGGTCGGACTCGTACCTCCAGCACCCCCGGCCCCACCATTGCCGAAAAGCCCCGCCGACCCACCAGCGCCACCGGCCTGCCCCTCGGCCCCGGACCCCCCAGCACCGCCGTTACCCCACAACAAACCCCCTGCCCCACCCGCCTGCCCCGTGCCCGCAAGCCCATCAGCGCCATCACCAATCAACGGCCGCCCCAACAACAACTGCGTCGGCGCATTGATCACACCCAAGATGTTTTGCTCGAGGGTCTGCAGCGGCGACGCGGCAGCGGCCTCGGCACTCACATACGCACCGCCCGCACCCGTCAGCGCCTGCACAAACCGGGCGTGGTACCCCGCCACCTGCGTACTCAGCGCCTGGTAGTCCTGCGCGTGATTGGCGAACAACGCCGCGACAGCGGCAGACACTTCATCCCCAGCCGCGACCAAAACCTGCGTGGTCGGCACCGAAGCGGCCGCATTCGCAGCGCTCAGCGCCGAACCCACTCCGGCCAGATTCGCAGCAGCGGCCGCGACAGCTTCGGGAACCACACCAATGAATGACATCGAAGCCCCTACCAATCGGTTGGCATGCCAGGGAATGCGGGTTGACCACGATTGACCCGAAATCCTCGTGGTTCCAAGTCGACAGACTAGCCAACCAGCCCTAATTTGACGTAGAAGTGGCGTGATTCTGTAGACCAATTTCTCAAAGATTGCACTCGGTGCAACTTTGCCCAGTCGTCCTCCTGGTTGCTGCTAGCCGAACACCTCGTTCCGGCACGTGCAGCTGTTAAGTTTGTTGCCGCACTAGGGAAGGGGACGGCATGGGAGGACAGCTGGTTGTCATCGCTCTGGTGCTCTTCGTCGCCTCTCTTATCGTCCTCGTCTACGCCCTGAAGAAGCCCAAGAATTCAAGCCAAGCAACCGGACGCCAGGACCCGCTTTCGTTCAATGCGCAACCGCAATTCGGCCCCCGTCAGCTCGGTCCCGGCGCCGTCGTGAGCTACGGCGGCGTGGATTACCTGGTGCGTGGCTCGGTGACATTTCGCGAGGGCCCGTTCGTCTGGTGGGAACACTTGCTGGAGGGCGGCGCCGAGCCGTTGTGGTTCAGCGTCGAAGAAGACGAAGGACGACTCGAGTTGGCGATGTGGGTCAAACGCACCGATCTCCATTTGCAGCCGAACGGTCAGCACGTTGTCGACGGGGTGCAGTTCCGGGTGTCCGACCGCGGTCATGCCGGTTACACCACGGAAGGCACGACGGGGCTGCCGCCAGGCGGTGAGATGGACTACGTCGACTACGTCAATTCCGATCAGAGCGCGCTACTCTCGTTCGAGCGCTGGGCACCGAACATGCCCTGGGAAATTTCGACCGGCAAGCCGGTGCTGAGCGGCGAACTCATCGTCTACCCCGCGCCCCCACCGTCTCGCTAGGACCCGATCCGGTGCCACTTCACCAGCTCGCCGTCGCTCCGGCTGACGTATCAGGGGCTCGCCTGGCCCTCGCGCTGAACGAGGCTGCACCGCAACCGCTTGCCAGCTATCGGCTGTCCCACCCCGACGGCGGAACCCTGGTGCTCGGCGTCTTGGGCGCCTCACACGTGATCACCGTCGAGCACGGCACCGAGACGTTCTCCGAGCAGGTCTCGTGTCGAGTCCGGAGTGGTGCCGCGACGCTGCCCGAGCACACCGACGCGCCCGGCTATTGGCTGGAATCTCGCACCCAGACGTACGAAGAGCCGACCTTCCGACGGATCGCGCAAGAGTTGCGCCGACGATGCGCAAGGGAACCCGGCTGGCTCGGCGGCGTGTTCCCCGGCGATGACGCTGCGCTGACTGCGCTGGCCGCCGAACCCGATAGCGCCGGCTGGCGTTGGCAAACCTGGCACCTGTACCCGTCCGGTTCCGGCGGCACCGTGGTCCGCACTGCGAGCCACTGGCAGCCATGAGCCGCAACCGCCTGTTGCTGATCGCCGCCGCGCTCGCGGCAGGTGGCCTCGTGTCGCTGATCTTCGGGGTGGTCCTGCTCAGCCGCAACATCGAGACCTATATCGCCAGCCACTACCACGAGTACTCCCACGATCTGAACGGCAAGCGCTACGTCTGCTCCGGCTCCCCCAAGCAGGTGGCCGACACCCTCGCTCATTACAAGCCCCCCGCGGCGCGCGCACACAGCGGCGCCAACCACTACCTGCGGTACAACCGCGTCATCGTCATCGTCGGCCCCGACGGCGGTTATCCGTGCAGCATCCGCGTCGAACCGCTCAGTGCCGGTTACAACCACGGCTCGTTCATCTTCCTCGGTCCCGGATTCACCCCCGGGTCGCCGTCGGGCGGCTCGGGCGGCAGCCCCGGAGGACCGGGCGGTAGTAAATAGCGCACACGCAAAGGAGACACGTCCATGGATCAGGCCCGGTATGCGGCGGCGGTCGATTTCGGCACCGTGACCTTCGCCCCGATCCTGCATGGCGTGGTGGCGTCGGTGCTCTACTTCCTGGTCGGCGTCACGGTGTTGATCGGCGGGTTCCTCATGGTCGACCTACTCACGCCCGGGAATCTGCGACAGCTGGTGTTTCTCGAACGCAGGCCCAACGCCGTCATCCTGGCGTCTGCGCTGTATGCGGCCCTGGCCACGATCATCGTCGTCGCCATCTACACCAGCTCGAATCAGTTGGGCGAAGGCCTGCTGGGCGTGGCGATCTACGGAACGATCGGCATCGTCCTGCAGGGGCTGGCGCTGCTCATCCTGCGCGTCTTCGTGCCTGGCAACTTCTATGCCCACGTCGAAGAATCGGAGCTGCACCCGGCGGCCTTCGCCACCGCCGCGATGTTGCTGGCGATCGGAGCGGTGACAGCCGCCTCGCTGTCATGACCGCCGCGCTCGCGGAGCCACGCGCCACGACCCGTTGGCGCGCCGTGTTGCTAGCCGCCGTCGCGGCGTGCGCGGCCTGCGGCATCGTTTACGAGCTGGCGCTGCTGACGCTGTCGACGAGCCTCAACGGCGGCGGCATCGTTGAGACCTCGCTGATAGTCGCGGGCTATATAGCAGCCCTGGGCTTGGGCGCCCTGCTGGTCAAGCCGCTGCTGGCGCACGCTGCCGTCACCTTCATCGCGGTGGAGACCCTGTTGGGCATCATCGGCGGATTGTCCGCAGCGGCACTGTATGTGGCGTTCGCGTTCGTCGACGGGTCGACGTGGGTGTTGGGCCTGGGCACGGCGCTGATCGGTGGTTTGGTCGGGGCCGAGGTGCCGCTGTTGATGACGTTGTTGCAGCGCGGCCAGGTAGCCGGTGCCACCGACACCGGCCGGACGCTGGCCAACCTCAACGCGGCCGACTACCTCGGCGCACTGGTCGGCGGCCTGGTCTGGCCGTTCATCCTGCTGCCACACCTGGGCATGATTCGCGGCTCGGCGGCCACCGGCATGGTCAACCTGGTGGCGGCCGCGGTGGTGGCCGTCTTCTTGCTCCGCCACTCCGTATCCGGCCGGCAACTGGCGGCGGCGTTGTGCGCGCTAGCCGCGGCACTGGCACTGCTGGTCACGTTGCTGGTGCGCGCCCAGGACATCGAGACCACCAGCAGGCAACGGCTCTACGCGGACCCGATCATCGCCTACCGGCACTCGGCCTACCAAGAGATCGTGGTAACCCGCCGGGGCAATGACCTGCGGCTCTACCTGGATGGCGGCTTGCAGTTCTCCACCCGGGACGAGTACCGCTACACCGAAAGTTTGGTCTACCCCGCGCTCGGGGACGGCGCGCGCTCAGTGCTGGTGCTCGGTGGCGGCGACGGCCTGGCGGCGCGGGAACTACTGCGGCAACCGGGCGTCGAAAGCGTCCAACAGGTGGAGCTCGATCCAGTCGTCATCGAGTTGGCCCGCACCACCATGCGTGAGGCCAACGGCGGTTCGTTGGACAACCCGCACGTCAACGTGGTGATCGGCGATGCGATGGATTGGCTGCGCCGCGCGGACGTTCCTTCCGGCGGTTTCGACGCGGTGATCGTCGACCTGCCCGACCCCGACACCCCCGTACTGGGTCGGTTGTATTCCACGGAGTTCTACGCATTGGTGGCCAATGCTCTGGCTCCGGGCGGACTGATGGTGGTGCAGGCGGGCAGCCCGTTTTCGACGCGGGCGGCCTTTTGGCGGGCCGTTTCGACGATCCGCTCGGCCGGCTACGCGGTCACGCCGTATCACGTGCACGTACCGACGTTCGGTGACTGGGGTTTCGTGCTGGCGCGACGCGGCGACGTTGCCCCGAAACCGACCGTGCCCGCTGACGCTCCCCCGTTGCGGTTCCTGGACCAGCGGGTGCTGGACGCCGCGACGGTGTTTGCCGACGACGTGCGCCCCCGGCCGATGCAGCCGTCGACCCTGGACAACCCGCGCATCGTCGACGACATGCGCCACGGTTACGACTAGCGGCGCCGCCAGCACCGCCAGCGCCGTGTTGGGCAGGCGACTAGGCAACCTGCACACCTGCACTGACTCGATGCTCACGATCGGTGGGCAAATCGCCCTAACCAGTCCAGCGAGATCCGGTGAAAGTGGGTGCATGCCCGACGATCCTCACGTGTCCAGGCAACCCACTTCGCCACGCGTACACGAACTGATTCGCAGTGCAGCGCGCATGGCACTCAATCCTCCCCCGGAGTGGCTCGAGGAATTCGATCGCATCACATTAGCCGCCTGCCCAGAGCTCGCACGAGACCCTGCTCTGGCCAAGGTGGTCAGCCGCGCGAATCGCGGCAATCTGGCGCACTTCGCCTCAGCCATCCTGCGCAACCCGGACGCGCCGGTGCCGGCGAATCTCAGCCCGGAAACGCTGGACATGGCGCGAGACCTGGTTCGGCGTGGAATGGATGCCTCGGCGTTGGAGGTCTACCGCATCGGACACAATCTGGCCTGGCGGCGTTGGACGGAGATTGCGTTTCGACTCACGTCCCACCCCGAGGAGCTCCAAGGGCTGCTGGACATCCCGTTCCGGCACGCCAACGAATTCGTCGATGCGACGCTGGCCGGCATCACCGAAGAGATGCACGCGGAGTACGCCAAACTTGCCCGAGACATCGATGCCGAGCGCCGCAAGATCGTCGAACAAATCCTGCACGAGGCGCCGGTCAACGAGGACCGCGTCCAAACGCAACTCGACTACTCTTTCGACCGGGTCCATACGGCC
The DNA here is from genome assembly GCF_010723575.1 of Mycobacterium bourgelatii. Classification (NCBI taxonomy): domain Bacteria; kingdom Bacillati; phylum Actinomycetota; class Actinomycetes; order Mycobacteriales; family Mycobacteriaceae; genus Mycobacterium; species Mycobacterium bourgelatii. Next base: position 2,208,800 of record NZ_BLKZ01000001.1, on the reverse strand, counting down.
GCCATCATCTGGTGCCCCGAACCCGCCAACTATGACCCCGATCCGCTCGGCGCGGTTGCGGAGGCCTTCGGCAAGGCCGCCGGCGGCCAGCGACCGCTGAACATCATTGCCGGCGCCGCGACTCGCTGGGTATGGGTCAAAGACGCCGCGGACCTCAAGGCCCTGGATGTCGAGCAACTCCACGAAATCCTCGACGCGGCACCGGGTTCACAAATCGCGATCGGAACTTCCGGCGCGGGCATCGAAGGCTTTCGCCGCAGTCACATGGCAGCGCTTGCCACGCAGCGCATGCTGACCCGGCTGCGCTCACCCCACCGCGCCGCGTTCTTCGCCGATGTCCAAATGATTGCCCTACTCACCGAGAATCCAGAAGGCGCGGACAATTTCATCAGGTCGACCCTCGGGAACTTCGAAAAGGCCAACCCCACATTGCATACGACGGTGCTGACCTACATCAATGCCGCATGCAATGCCTCGCGCGCCGCGAAACTCCTTTACACGCACCGCAATACGCTGTTGCACCGGCTGGACACCGCGCAGCGACTGCTACCGCGACCGCTCAACGAGACAACCGTCGAGGTCGCGGTGGCCATCCAGGCGCTGCGGTGGCGCGGCGAGCAAGCCAGCGGTTCAACAACAGCCCCCAAGGCGATGTCCAACGGTGGCCGCGCAGCGGTGTCGGGGCAGTAAAGCCCCACGGGCTGGCAGAGCCCCGAGTTAGTCCTCTTCGAGGGCTGCCAGCACCTCGTCGGAAAGGTCGACGTTGGTCCAGACGTTTTGCACGTCGTCGGTGTCCTCCAGCGCGTCGACGAGCTTGAAAACCTTGCGGGCGCCCTCCACGTCGACGGGCACGCTGACCGACGGCTGGAAACTGGCCTCGGCCGATTCGTAGTCGATGCCGGCTTCCTGCAACGCCGTGCGCACCGCGACCAGGTCGGTCGGCTCGGAGATCACCTCAAAGCTGTCGCCAAGATCATTGACCTCCTCGGCGCCGGCGTCCAGCACCGCCGCCAGCACGTCGTCTTCGCTCAAGCCGTTCTTGTCCAGGGTGACAGTGCCCTTACGGGAGAACAGGTACGACACTGACCCCGGGTCGGCCATCGTGCCGCCGTTGCGCGTCATCGCCACGCGCACCTCGCTGGCGGCGCGATTGCGGTTGTCGGTCAGGCACTCGATCAGCACGGCTACGCCGTTGGGTGCATACCCCTCGTAGGTGATGTTTTGGTAGTCGGCGCCCCCGGCCTCCTCGCCGGCGCCGCGTTTGCGGGCCCGCTCGATGTTGTCGTTGGGGACCGAGTTCTTCTTGGCCTTCTGGATGGCGTCGTAAAGCGTCGGATTGCCTGCCGGATCACCGCCACCGACTCGGGCCGCGACCTCGATGTTTTTGATCAGGCGGGCGAAGTTCTTCCCGCGGCGCGCGTCGATAACGGCCTTCTTGTGCTTGGTGGTGGCCCACTTGGAATGGCCGCTCATCGGTGTTTGTACCTCTTTCGCTTTAAAAAGTTCGCCTGACGATTCTACGTGGCCACCCAGTCGCGCCGAGCGTCACGCTCGGCCGGTGACGATGTCGACGAAGAGTTGGTGGATACGGCGGTCCCCCGTCATCTCCGGGTGAAACGCCGTCGCAAGTACTCGCCCCTGCCGAACGGCGACAGCGTGTCCCGCCGCCCGCGCGAGGACCTGCACCCCGTCGCCCACTCGTTCCACCCACGGTGCCCTGATGAACACCGCCCGCACGGGTTCATCGAGTCCGTCGAACGGGAGATCGCCTTCGAACGAGTCAACCTGCCGGCCAAATGCGTTGCGCCGCACGGTCATGTCGATACCACGCAGGGGCAATGCCTCGCGCCCGCCCGCACCGGCATCCAGAATCTCGCTGGCCAGCATGATCATGCCGGCGCAGGCGCCGTACGCCGGGAGTCCGTCGGCCAGCCGCGCCCGCAGCGGCTCCAGCAGGTCCAGGTCGAGCAACAGGTGGCTTATCGTGGTCGACTCCCCGCCGGGAAGCACCAGAGCGTCGACCGCATCGAGTTCGCTAAGCCGCCGCACTGTTATCGGCTCGGCCCCGCACGCGCGCAGCGCGACCAGATGCTCCCGGGTGTCGCCCTGCAGGGCGAGAACCCCCACGGTTGGTCGGTTCACGGCTGATATCCGCGCTTGAAGCGGGTTAACCCCTCCTGCATGACCGCGGCCACCATCGCACCGCTCTGGTCGAAGATCTTGCCCTGGCACAGCGAGCGCCCCCCGCTGGCCGACGGCGAGGACTGGTCGTAGAGCAGCCATTGGTCGGCCCGGAACGGGCGCATGAACCACATCGCGTGGTCCAGCGAAGCCACTTGTAGATGCTCCCGGACGTCAAGGTGGTTCACCTGCGCCGAGCCCAGCAGGGTGAGGTCGCTCATGTAGGCCAGGGCGCAGATGTGCAGGACAGGGTCGTCAGGCAACGGGTCACGGTGGCGAAACCATACCTGCTGCTGGGAGGCCTTGCCGGGCAGCAATTCCAGCTGCTCCCGCGGCACGATGCAGACGTCCCACTCCTCGAACTGCTTGAAACCGGCGTCGTCGAAGACCTTCATCGAGCTCAACCCGGGCAAACCCTCCGGCGGCGGGGCCGCGGGCATGGCGTCCTGATGACTGATCCCCTCCTGATGGGTCTGAAAGGACGCACCCATGCTGAAGATGATTTCGCCGTGCTGAATGGCGTTGACGCGCCTGGTGGCGAACGATCCGCCGTCGCGGGTGCGCTCAACGGTGTAGATCGTGGGCGCCGTGGCATCTCCCGGGCGCAGGAAATACCCGTGTAGCGAGTGGACCTGGTAGCGCGGTTCCACGGTACGGACGGCCGAAACGAGCGACTGTCCCGCGACGTGTCCACCGAATGTGCGCTGCAGGAAGCCGGACTCCGGGCTGAACACGCTGCCGCGGTAGATATTGACCTCGAGTTGTTCGAGGTCGAGGATCTGCTCGATCGCCACGGCTGTTGTTACCAGCCGCGTTGGGCCAGGCGATGGGGCTCCGCGATCTCCTCCACGTTGATGCCGACCATCGCCTCGCCCAGTCCCCGCGACACCTTGGCCAGCACATCTGGGTCGTCGTAGAACGTGGTGGCCTTGACGATTGCCGCGGCGCGTTGCGCGGGATCCCCTGACTTGAAGATGCCCGAGCCGACGAAGACGCCTTCTGCGCCGAGTTGCATCATCATGGCCGCGTCGGCGGGAGTGGCGATGCCACCCGCGGTGAAGAGCGTGACCGGCAGTTTGCCCGCGCGTGCCACCTCGACGACCAGATCGTAGGGTGCCTGCAACTCCTTTGCCGCGACGAACAATTCGTCTTCGGACAGCGATGTCAGCCGCCGGATCTCGCCGCTGATGGCTCGCATGTGGGTGGTCGCGTTGGAGACGTCACCGGTGCCGGCCTCACCCTTGGACCGGATCATCGCCGCGCCCTCGCTGATGCGCCGCAATGCCTCACCGAGGTTGGTGGCCCCGCACACGAAGGGCACGGTGAACTTCCACTTGTCGATGTGGTGTGTGTAGTCGGCGGGAGTGAGGACCTCGGATTCGTCGATGTAGTCCACCCCCAGGCTCTGCAGAATCTGCGCCTCGACAAAGTGGCCGATCCGCGCTTTTGCCATCACCGGGATGGTGACCGCGGAAATGATCCCCTCGATCATGTCGGGGTCGCTCATCCGCGACACGCCGCCCTGGGCTCGGATGTCGGCGGGCACCCGTTCCAGCGCCATCACCGCGACGGCGCCGGCGCCTTCGGCGATGCGGGCCTGCTCAGGGGTGACGACGTCCATGATGACGCCGCCCTTGAGCATCTCGGCCATGCCACGTTTGACGCGCGCGGTCCCGGTCTGGCCGGAGGCCGAACCCCCCGCCTGGACTGACTGGACTGACTGGACGTCCACTGCTCTCCTTCGCTGTTCGCTGCGGTACCAGTCTAGTGCCGCCCAACAAAGGAGTTTTCCGCCTCCGGCCTTGTGAACCGTGGTAGTTGTTCATATGGTCCAGGAAGCGAAAGGATAACTGGCACTGAATTTCACCGTATTGCCGCCGGAGTTAAATTCAGCCCGCATCTTCGCTGGGGCGGGGCCGGGCTCGATGCTTTCTGCGGCGGCGGCATGGAATGGGCTCGCTGAGCACTTGTCCGCGACCGCCAGTTCATTTGCCGCGGTCACCTCGGGATTGGCGAACGAGGCCTGGCAAGGCGCGACGGCGCAAGCCATGACGCACGCGGCCGATCCCTATGTGGGGTGGTTGAACACAGCGGCCCGCCAGGCCGAGCAGGCGGCCGGCCAAGCGCGGCTCGTGGTCGACGCGTTCGATGCGGTTCGGGCCGCGGTTGTGCATCCCGCGCTGATCGCGGCCAACAAGAATCAGGTGGTCGCACTGGTGCGGTCCAACCTATTCGGCCAGAACACCCCAGCCATCGCGGCCGCCGAAGCCGAATACGAGCAGATGTGGGCGCAGGACGTGGCTGCCATGTTGGGCTACCACGCCAGCGCGTCGGCGGCGGTCGCCCAACTGCCGCCATTCCAAGAGGGTTTGCAGCAGTTGTTGCGCAACGTGCGCGAGCAGGCGGCTCACGCTTACGCCGCTGCCGGGCTCCCGCCGATCAGCGTGGATTTGCAGACCGGCACCTTCAATGTGGGCAACGGAAATATCGGCGTCAACAACATCGGAAACGGAAACGTCGGTAATGGAAACATCGGCAACGGCAATGTCGGCAACGGCAACATCGGCTTCCTGAATACCGGTGACCGAAACATCGGATTCGGCAATATCGGCAACTGGAATATTGGCGCCAACATCACCGGCAACGGACAGATCGGCCTCGGGAAAACCGGTGGTGACGGCCCTCCCTTCTTGGTGGTGGGAGACGGCGGCCCTGGAGTAACGGCGCTAGTCGTGGGTGGCACCGATTCGTTCGTGCCCGTCAAGGTCGCCTTACTGGAATACGCGGCGCATTTCATCAGCCCCTTCCATCCCGGTTACACCGCACAAGTACTCGAGACACCGTCGAAGTTCTTCCCCTTCACCGGGCTGGATACCTTGACCTTTGACGCGTCAGTGGCCCAGGGCGTCGCGAACCTGCACGCCGCGATCATGGCGCAGCACGCGCTGGGAAACGAGGTCGTCGTGTTCGGCGTCTCCCAGGGCGCGATGATCGCCGCCCAGGAAATGCGCTATCTGCAATCGATACCCGAAATTCTCCGTCCGGGCATCGACGAATTGTCTTTTGCGTTGACCGGTAATCCCGGCCGGCCCGACGGCGGTATTTTTGCGCGTTTCGGCTCTTTCGCCATACCGGAGATTGGTCTCAGCTTCACCGGCGCGACGCCTTCGTCCATTTATCCGGCATTCGACTACTCGACCCAATACGACGGTGTCAGCGACTTCCCCAGATATCCGCTGAACATCTTCTCAACCGCCAACGCCCTGGCGGGCATCCTTTTCCTGCATTCTGGATTGATTCCGACACCTCCCGGTATTTCATCGGGTGTAATACAGCCGGTGTCCTCGTCGGACGTGCTGACCACGTACATCCTGATTCCCACCCATGATCTGCCGTTGCTGTACCCGCTGCGGGCCATCCCGCTGATTGGCGACCCGCTGGCCGACCTGATCCAGCCAAACTTGCGAATTCTCGTCGAACTGGGCTACGACCGCACCGCATATCAGGACATCCCGCAGCCGTTCGGCCTCTTCCCCAGCGTCGATTGGGGCGCACTTGCCGTGCAGCTGCAGGAGGGCGCTGCGCAAGGAGTCAACGACGCGTTGTCTGGCCTGCGAGCACAGATCGGGTAACGCTTGGCCCATTCGTGGGCGCGGCGACGGCTCGCCGATCGGGGCTCTCCGCAGGGTCTGCCACACACACACACACACACACACACAGGTCACCCGGCCGGACGTGGATCCGTGGTGGCTGTGGCAGACGGGCGGCAAAGCCAATTAGTTACGGCCCAAATTTTTGAATACCGAATATCCATAATGGGGCTCTTCGCAGTTGAGGGTGTAGGACGGTCAACTGTTTTCGGCCGGTGATTGGGGTGTCTGGTTGACTGGGGGCGTGCCGGAGAAGAAGCGGAAGCTTAAGAGGAAGAGCGGGGTGCCGGGGGGCATTGTGGACCTGTCGATGCTGCAGAAGCTGATTGCCGGTGCTGGCCGGGATGTGTTCGCGGGAGTGTTCGATGAGCCAACGCCCGAGGTGCGGGCTGTGCCGGAGCGTGTGCGGGGTTTCCGGGTCCGGGTGGACCTGATGTACGCCAAGCCGCCGATTTGGCGTCGTCTGGTCCTGCCGGGCGATCTCATGCTCGATGAGCTGCATGTCGTGCTGCAGGCGGCGATGGGTTGGCAGGACGGTCATCTGCATAAGTTCGGTGTCGGGGGGGACCGGCGTAGGCGTGCCTACTTCGTCACTGGGTTTGATCTCAGCGAAGGCGACGACGGTGTCGTCGAGGACAGCGTGCGGCTCGATCAGGTGGTCTCCGATAAGGGTGAGCGGTTGTTCTATGACTACGACTTCGGCGATGGATGGGAGCACGTGCTGGTGGTCGAAGACGTTCTCGATGATCCACCTTCGGCTCCTGTGTGCCTGACGGGCAGGATGGCCTGCCCGCCGGAGGATTGTGGTGGGCTGGGCGGCTATGAGGAATTGGCTGCGTGGGTTCGTGGCGGGTACGACCCGCGGGCAACGCCGATGGGGCTGGGTGCGCAGGAGATGCGGGACTGGCTGCCCCGAGACTGGCACCCCGATCGTTTCTCGGTGGCCGAGACCAATGACGCTCTGGCCGTGTTGAATACGCGTTGAGGACTCTTCACTGCCGAGGTCCAAGGAGCTGGGGTCTGAATCCGCCGGTCTCGAGCAGGGATCGGGCGATGTAGTGGGACAGGTTGCGAAAGCCCAGGGCGGAGCCGCGCAGGTGTTCGAGGCGACCGTTGATGGCTTCGGTTGGGCCGTTGCTGGTGCCGGGCCGGTCGAAGTAGGCCAGCACGTCGGCGGCGCGCTTGGTCAGGGTGCGCCGAGGGTGATCAGTTCCTGCAGAGGCCTGGGAACGCCGGTGCTCAGCGTGGTGATCAGCGCTGCCATCATGGTGCGGCCTTTCTTACGATCGGGCTCTCGGTAGGCGGCTACGGTGCGCTGATACATCTGCCAGGTGGCTTCGACCTCGGCGTGGGTGTCGACGGCGAACAACGCCGCCAGTCGGGCTTTCTGGCGGTCGGTGAGCAGATCGGCACCGGTGTGCAGGGTGCGTCGGCAGGCATACAGCGGGTCGGTCTTGCGGCCGCGGTGCCCACAGGTGTCCAACTGCACGCGACGCCGGCATTCGTCGAGGGCGTTACCGGCCAGGCGCACCACATGGAAGGGATCCATCACCGTGGCTGCCTCAGGTAGCTCTTCAGCGGTGGCGGTCTTGAACCCGGAGAAGCCATCCATGGCAACGACGTCCACGCCATCACGCCAGTCCTGTGGCCGCTGGGCCAGCCAGTCGGCGAACGACTTCTTGGAGCGCCCCTCGATCATATCGAGCAGCCGGGCCGGACCAGTCCCATCCCGTACTGGGGTGAGGTCGATGATGACGGTGACGTACTTGTCGCCGCGGCGGGTGTGGCGCCAGACATGCTCATCGACGCCGATCACCGCCACGCCGTCGAAGCGGGTCGGGTCGGCGATCAGCACCCGCTGGCCTTCGGCGAGCACGGCGTTGTTGGCGGTGTTCCACGACACCGCCAGGGCTTCGGCGAGCCGGGCCACCGTCAGGTGCTGGCAGACAAGGGCTTCCAGTGCCCACCGCAGCGCTCGCCGGGACAGCTTGGCGCGTGGTTCGGCGGCCTTGCTGGTGTCTTGGCGCCACACATGAGCGCATCCGGCGCACCGGTAGCGGCGGACCGTCACCAGCAGCGTGGTCGGCCGCCACCCGAACGGCTCGTGGGCAAGCCGACGGGTGATGCTGTCACGCGGACTGCCTTCCTCGCCGCAGCGCCGGCACCACCGATCCTCTTCGACGAGCCTGCACGCCAGCACCGCGCGATCATCAGCGAGGTGCTGGCCGGTCACCTCCAACCCGAGCTCATCGAGGCGGCAGAAAGTCGTGAGGTCAGCGCAGGCGAAGCCCGCCCCACCGGTAGCGTTGGGCACGTCGAGGTCTTTCGGATGGGTGGCGTGAGAACCTCCATCTTCGAGAGACCTCGACCCCTATCCCGGCAACGACGCGCCGACAACCCCTACACCCTCATCTGCGAAGAGCCCATAATGGGTTGCTCTATGCACATTCCTGAAATGCTTATTCCAGGCGCATTCCTGGTCCGTTAGTGCATTCGTTCGGCGTTGGCCGCTGCTCGGGCTTATCGCACGACGACACCGTCGCCTTCTGCACCGGCGGCGTCCGCCCGCTCGGATCACCGTATGGACTGCGGCCTACCAGCGGCACCCGATTCCACGCCGTCGGGCGCCGCCTCCGCGCCATCCGCCAGCCGGTTGGCCGCCGGCAACAACTCGCCCAGTTGCAGGGGATAGACCAGTTCCCCGCCGGCCACCAAGTCCGCGATATCCCCGGCACCACACCACCGAGCGCCGTGAATATAGCGTCGTTCCAGCTCGCTGCGCCCCGCGATGGACGGCTCGAACCGCCGCGTGCGGTACACCAGGTAGAACTCCTCGCTGTCGATCACCGACCCGTTGAACTCGAAGACCTCGTCACGTCGCCAAACGGGCCCGATCAACTCCGCCGGATCCACCCGCAGGCCCGTCTCTTCGGCCAGCTCACGGGCGGCGGCCTCGGCCAACTCCTCGCCCTCGCGCACTTCTCCGCCGACGGTGAACCACCATTTCGGCGCGCTGCCGTCGGTGATCGCCGGATCCGACCCGGACAGCAGCAGCACGGCGCCGGTCTCGTCGAGCAGCACCACCCGCGCCGACGTGCGGTGGCTGACCACGCCACTGTCGCTGTGCGTCAACCCGTGCGGGCGCTCGGCTATCTCGAAATAGCTGGGCAGCGTTGCGGTTCCACCCAGGTGCAGCTTGCGCACCAGGGGACGCGCGCCCAGTGCCAGGGTGTCGCGGACCGCGTCGTTGTGAAAGCGACGCGCGAGCAACACCCGCGCCTCGGCGTCGGCCAGTTCCGCGATCAGCGCCGACGGCAGCGATGCCGGATCCACCATGGCCAGCGCGGCCGACAGCTCGTTTTCGGCCGCCTCACGCAGATGCCGGGGCGCGCGTTCGGCGGCGTCGGCCAACGCCGCCAACCGCCTGCCCTCCGAACTGGCGCTGGCGCCGCCCCCGTACGCGTCGATCGCCACCGCCCGCGCCACCACCGCCCGGCGCGCCAGCGCACTGTCCAACGCCTGCCAGGACAGGTCGTAGCGCACGTTCAGTCGGTTCAGCCGGTTGGCCGTCTGATAGCTCCACGCGCCGAACCCCGCCAGCAGCACGAACAGCACCACCGCGACGCCGATGAGGGCGATCGTGGCCGACGTCACTAGCTGGCTACCTGAACTTTGGCGCCCGAGCCGGCGACCGTCTCGTACACCCGCGTGATCTGGGTGGCCACCACCGACCAGTCGTAACGGCGCACCGCCTCCGACCCGGCCGCCACGTAGCGCTCGCGCAGCGCCTCATCTTCCAACACGGTGGTGAGGGCTTGGGCCAGCGCGGCACCGTCTTCGACGGGCACCAGGCAGCCGCACTCCCCGTCGCGCAGTACGCGCCGGAAGGCATCCAGGTCGCTGGCGACCACCGGGGTGCCCGCGGCCATCGCCTCGACCAGCACGATGCCGAAGCTTTCGCCGCCGGTGTTGGGCGCGCAGTAGACGTCGGCGCTGCGCATGGCCGACGCCTTGCCCGCATCGTCGACCTGCCCGAGGAAACGCACATGTTCCACGAAAGCGCTTGCCTGGCGCCGCAATTCGTCCTCGTCGCCGCGGCCGACGATCAGCAGCTGCACATCGGGGAAGCGTTGCACCACCGTGGGCATGGCCTCGAGCAGGACCGACATTCCTTTGCGCGGCTCGTCGTAGCGGCCCAGGAACAGCACCGTCTTGCCCGGTCGCGGATATCCCTCCAGCGGCGACGCCGAGGCGAACGCATCGACGTCGACCCCGTTGGGAATCTCCACCGCGTCGGAGCCCAGCGCTTCCATCTGCCAGCGGCGGGCCAGGTCGGACACCGCGATCCGACCGACGATCTTCTCGTGCATCGGTCGCAGGATGCCGCCGAACACCGTCAGTGTCAGCGACTTGGTGGTCGAGGTGTGGAAGGTAGCCACGATCGGCCCCTCGGCGATGTTCAGGGCCAGCATGGACAGGCTCGGCGCGTTCGGCTCGTGCAGGTGCAGCACGTCGAAATCGCCTTCCGACAGCCATTTCTTGACCTTGCGATGGGTCGCCGGGCCGAACCGCAGCCGGGCGACCGAGCCGTTGTAGGGAATGGGGATGGCCTTGCCGGCGGAGACGACGTAGTCGGGCAGCGAGGCGTGCGGCGACACCGGCGCCAACACGCTCACCTCGTGGCCGCGGCCGCGCATGACCTCGGCCAGCTGCAGAACGTGGGCCTGTACCCCGCCCGGCACGTCGAACGAGTAGGGACAGACCATCCCGATCCGCATCAAGCTTCCTTCAAGCGGGCCTGCTTAGCCTCGGAAAGGTCGGACAGCCACTGCGGCTGCATCATGTGCCAGTCCTCGGGATGGGCGGCGATGTTGACGGCGAACTGGTCGGCCATCGCCTGGGTGATCGCCCGGACGTCGCCGCTGCTGCAGTCCAGGGGCGAGTAGACCTGGAAACCCCAACCGTCGGGCTCGAACCAGCAGTGCGTCGGCAACAGCGCGGCACCGGTTTCGATGGCCAGCTTGGCCGGCCCGGCGGGCATCCGGGTGGCTTCGCCGAAGAAATCCACCTCGACGCCGGTGCGGGTCAGGTCACGCTCGGCCATCAGGCACACGATGTGGTTGTCCCGCAGCCGCTCGCACAGCACCTCGAAGGGTGGTCGTGGGCCACCGGACAACGGCAGCACCTCGAAACCGAGGCCTTCGCGGTAGTCGATGAAACGGCGGTACAGCGATTCGGGTTTGAGCCGCTCGGCGACGGTGGTGAACGTCCCGTGCCGCTGGGCTACCCACACCCCGGCCATGTCCCAGTTACCGCTGTGCGGCAGCGCCACGATCGCGCCGCGCCCGGCGGCCAGGGCCGCGTCCAGAATGTCCAGCCCCTGGATCACGTGGTCCAGGTGACGAGCGATCGCGTCGTGGTCCATCGTCGGCAGCCGAAAGGCCTCCCGCCAGTAGCGGCCGTACGACGCCAGCGACGCCCGCATCAGCGAGTCGGGCACGCCCGCCGGCGACGTGCCGATGACGCGGGCCAGGTTCTTGCGCAGTTGCTCCGGGCCGCCGTTGCGGGCCGCGTACCGCGCGCCGGCGTCGAACGCGTTGCGCGCGGCGAACTCTGGCAGCGCCCGCACCGCCAGCCAACCGGCCGCATACAACCGGTCGGTCGCCCGCTCGGTCACAAAGCTGCGCAGCTTTCCGGGCATTTGCAGGCTCGTCGACAGACCCAGCCCCCGATTCGGACCCCCACCAGGTCCAAAAACCGGAAACGTGTAGGTCATGACTGGCTCTTTCCGGGCTCGCTCGGCCCGGGCAGCGGCAAGCGGTCGGTGGCCCCGGCCGAGCTGCGCGCCGTCCACAACCGCTGACCACAGGTGATGACGCTGGCCACCGCCAGCAGCCACATGCCGACCGGCAGCGCGGGCGGCCAGGCGATGAGCGGGAATTGAGAAATGCCGGCCGCCGCCAGCACGATGATCAACCGCTCCGGCCGTTCGATGAGGCCACCGCCGCCGTCCAGCCCGCTGGCTTCGGCCCGCGCCTTGATATAGGAGATCACCTGCGAGGTGACCAGGCAGATCAACGTCGCCACCACCAGCGGCATGTCACGCATGTGGAACGCGATCCACCACAACAGACCGCAGAACACCGCGCCGTCGCTGATCCGGTCGCAGGTGGCGTCCAGTACGGAGCCGAATCGGGTGCCACCGCCCTGTTGGCGAGCCATGGCCCCGTCGAGCATGTCGAACACGGTAAAGAACCAGAGCACGCAGCCGCCGATGAACAGCTTGCCCATCGGGAACAGCGTCAGCGCGGCCGCCACCGCGGCGACGGTGCCGATGATGGTGGCGCCGTCCGGCGTCAATCCGGTACGCAGGGCAGCCCGCGCGACCGGATCCGCGACCCGGGCGAAGAATGACTTGCGCAAAAAGGGCAATCTGCTCACGGTTGCCTAGCCCACTCCTCGGCCAAAAGTCGGCGGGTGTCGCGCAGCAACTGCGGTATCACCTTGGACCCGCCGATGATGGTGATGAAGTTCGCGTCACCGCCCCACCGGGGCACGACATGCACGTGCAGGTGCTCGGCCAGCGACCCGCCCGCCGATGTCCCCAGGTTGATGCCGACATTGAAGCCGTGCGGGTGCGAGACGTTCTTGATGACGCGAATCGCCTTCTGGATGAACGCCATCAGTTCGGCACTCTCCGCCTCGGTCAGTTCCTCCAGCTCCGATATCCGCCGATACGGCACCACCATCAGGTGCCCCGGGTTGTAGGGGTAGAGGTTGAGGACGGCGTAGACGAGTTCGCCGCGCGCGACCACCAGGCCTTCCTCGTCCGACATTCGGGGAATGTCGGTGAACGGCTCGTCCGGCTTGCTGTTGTCGCGACGCAGCGGCGCCTCGGCGAGGTAGTTCATCCGGTACGGAGTCCACAGCCGCTGCAGCTCGTCACGCCGGCCGACGCCACGGTCGAAGATCGTGTCCTGGTCCTGGTCCCGGCTCTCGGTCACGACCCCGCTACCTTCACCAATTCCGCGGTCGGTGCAGCGTTCTCGTGGTCGGCTATCCATTTCACGATGGTCGCGATCGCGTCCTGGGTGGGCACGCCGTTGATCTGCGTGCGGTCACCGAACCGGAAGCTCACCGCGCCGGCCTCTACGTCGCGGTCACCGGCCAGCAACATGAACGGCACCTTCTGATTGGTGTGGTGCACGATCTTCTTGGCCATCCGATCGTCACTGCTGTCCACCTCGACCCGCACGCCCTGCGACCTCAGCTGCGCGGCAACCTCTTTGAGGTACGGCACGTGCTCGTCGGCGACGGGAATGCCGACCACCTGCACGGGTGCGAGCCAGGCCGGGAACGCTCCCGCGTAGTGCTCGGTGAGGATGCCGAAGAACCGCTCGATGGATCCGAACAGCGCGCGGTGGATCAGCACGGGTCGCTGACGCGAACCGTCGCTCGCGGTGTATTCGAGGTCGAACCGCTCCGGCATGTTGAAGTCGATCTGCAGCGTTGACATCTGCCAGCTGCGGCCCAGCGCGTCCTTGACCTGCACCGAGATCTTCGGTCCGTAGAAGGCCGCGCCGCCCGGGTCGGGGATCAGCTCCAGGCCGGACGCCTCACCGACCTCTCGCAGGACCTCGGTGGCCTCTTCCCAGACCTCATCGGAGCCGACGAATTTCTCCGGGTCTTTGGTGGACAGCTCCAGGTAGTAGTCGTTGAGCCCGTAGTCGGCCAGCAGATCGAGCACGAAGCGCAGCACCGAAGTGAGCTCGTCACGCATCTGCTCGCGGGTGCAGTAGATGTGCGCGTCGTCCTGCGTCATGCCGCGGACCCGGGTCAACCCGTGGATCACGCCGGATTTCTCATACCGGTAGACGCTGCCGAACTCGAAGAGTCGCAACGGAAGTTCGCGGTAGGACCGCCCCCGCGCCCGATAGATCAGATGGTGCATGGGGCAGTTCATCGGCTTGAGGTAGTAGTCCTGGCCGGGCTTGCGCACCGTGCCGTCCTCGTTGAGTTCCGCGTCGAGGTGCATGGGTGGGTACATCCCGTCGGCGTACCACTCCAGGTGCCCCGAGGTGATGTACAGCTGCTCCTTGGTGATGTGCGGGGTGTTGACGAACTCGTAGCCGGCCTGCTCGTGCTTGCGTCTCGAGTATTCCTCCAGCTGCCGCCGGATGATGCCGCCCTTAGGGTGGAAAACCGCCAAGCCGGAACCGATTTCGTCGGGAAAGCTGAACAGGTCCAGCTCGACGCCGAGCTTGCGGTGATCGCGGCGCTGCGCTTCGGCGATCAGCTCGAGATGGCGGTCGAGCGCTTCCTGCGACTCCCAGGCCGTTCCGTAGATGCGCTGCAGGCTGGCGTTGCGCTGGTCACCCCGCCAGTATGCCGCCGAGCTTCGGGTGAGCTTGAACGCCGGAATGTGCTTGGTGGTCGGAATGTGCGGCCCGCGACACAGGTCTCCCCAAACGCGTTCGCGCGAGCGGGGATTGAGGTTGTCGTAGGCGGTCAGTTCGTCGCCGCCGACCTCCATGATCTCGGCGGTGTTCGCGGAGAAGCCGGACTTGTCGTCGACGAGTTCCAGCTTGTACGGCTCGTTGGCCAGCTCGGCGCGCGCCTGTTCCTTGGACTCGTAGACCCGCCGGTCGAACAGCTGCCCTTCCTTGATGATCTGGCGCATGCGCTTTTCCAGCGCCGCGAGATCTTCCGGCGTGAACGGCTCGGGCACGTCGAAGTCGTAGTAGAAGCCGTCGGTGATGGGTGGGCCGATGCCCAGCTTGGCTTGCGGGAACAGGTCCTGGACGGCCTGGGCCAGCACGTGCGCGGTGGAATGGCGGATGACGCTGCGGCCCTCTTCAGAGTTGGCCGGCACCGGAACGACCTCGACGTCGGTGTCGGGCACCCAGCTCAGGTCGCGCAGCTTGCCGTCGGGGTCGCGCACCACCACTACCGCGTCGGGTGCGCCGCGCCTGGGCAGGCCCGCCTCGCCGACGGCGGCGGCCGCGGTAGTCCCGGCAGGAACCCTGATCGGGGATCCTGGGACTGGTTTTGCGGGGGCGCTCATCGGGTCGGTCTCCATGCTCTGCTAGGGGTTTTGCGAGGTCTTCGCAAAGATTTCAACTGGCGGTTGCCATGCTATCGGGCCGACCTCGACGAAGGGTTCTACGGCTGCCCCGGCTTGAGACGCACGAACAACGCGTCGGCTTCGGTCAGCACGGTGTCGCCGTCGCTCAGCCGGCCCGAGACAAAGATCTTGCGCCCGTCGATGCGGTCGACCCCGGCGTCGATCTGCAGCTTCTTCTCGATCGGCACGATGTTGCGGTAGTTGACCTTGAGATAGGCGGTGCGCTGGCGCGGGGTGCCGCTGAGCACCGACGCCGTCAATCCGAGCACGGTGTCGAACAACAACCCGAGCGCCCCGCCGTGCACCGCCCCGTTGCGTCCGAGGTGAAAGCGGGCAAACCGCGCCCAGCCTTCAATGCGGTCCACTCCGTCCTCGGTCCGTACCTTTTTAGCCGACATGGGAACGGTCAGAATGTTGCCGCGCACCAACAGATCCATCCGGCGTCCCGACGGCGATTGCCACTCGTCGGCATAAAACGGGGCAAGCAGCGTCGACACTTGCTCGATCATGTCCGCCGCATGGGTGATTACCTCGTCAGGAGCGTCTGCCGCGCGGGCATGATCCTGCAGCGTGCGCACCGCCTCGATAAACCTGCCGTAGTCCGGGCCACCCTTTTGGGTGGGTTCGGGCGGGTTGAAACCTCCGCCGGGGTGGGGTGTTTGTTCCTGCGCCTCTGCCGCTGCCTTTTCGGTCACCAGGACACGGTATTGCCTAGGGGAAGGTCAAGCCCGGTTGGCCGGATGCGCCCTCGGCGCCTTGATTACCGTCCGGACCGTCGGCACCGGACCCATGCGATCCATTGCCACCCGCACCACCAGTGCCAAACGCGCCGCCAGCTCCCCCGACACCGCCGATGCCGCCCTCGCCGGCTCCGCCATTGACACCATCCTGGCCGAACAACAGGCCCCCCGAACCGCCAAGGCCGCCTACGCCGCTGCCCCCGCCATCGCCGCCGTCGCCACCCGTGCCGCCGCTACCACCCGCGCCGCCGTTGCCGCCGACGCCCGTCGCGCCAAGAAAGGTGCCCGAACCGATACCGCCCAACCCTCCAGCGCCGCCGCCACCCCCGACACCGCCCGCTCCGCCGGCGCCACCCAAGCCAGCCTGGCCACCATTGCCGCCGTTGCCGATAAGCAGACCGGCGGCGCCGCCGTTGCCACCCCGTCCGCCTGCGCCACCGGTGCCACCAGTCCCGCCGAGGCCGCCATCACCCCCCACACCACCGGTGCCTCCGACGGCGTTGCCACCGGCGCCCAGGGCGGTGCCGATGCCGGCGGCACCACCCGCGCCGCCCATGCCGCCGGGCGCACCGATACCGCCGACGCCGCCCTGACCGCCGGTGCCGCCGTGACCGCCGTTGCCGACGAACAAGCCGCCGCGGCCACCGTCGCCCCCCGCGCCGCCGCTGCCCCCGGCACCGGCCGGAGCGCCGGTGCCGCCCGCCCCACCGGCACCGCCCGCGCCCGCGCGGCTAGCAGCTCCCCAGCTGCCCGACTCACCGCCGATGCCGCCGTCACCGCCAGCCCCGCCGAAGGCTTGGCCAATCGCCCCGTTGCCACCCGCACCACCAATTGCGCTGCCCGCGCCACCGATGGCCCAGCCGCCGTCGCCGCCCGCTCCCCCGTTGCCACCGCTGCCCCCGGTGCCGCCATTGCCGCCAACGGCAGAGCCCAAGTCCGATTCGGCGTTGCCACCCGCGCCTCCGGTGCCGCCCGTGGCGCCGAGGCCGGCGTCGACACCGTCACCACCGGCGGTGCCATACGCATCACCGGGGACTATTTCGGGGAGACCGGGGATCCCCGTGGCCCCCTGTCCACTCAGTACGGGGTTCACCCCGTTCGCTCCCGTCAAGCCGGTGCCCCCCTGCCCGCCGGCACCGCCATCACCGAACAGCACGGCGTTGCCGCCACGGCCGCCTTGACCGGGATTGCCGAAATTGATGCCCGCCAGCGCGGCCCCGCCCGCCGGCCCCGCCATTGCCGTACAGCCACCCTCCGCTACCGCCGTTGCCGCCGGCCGCACCCGCTCCGCCAGTACCGCCGGCCCCGCCGTGGCCGATCAGCCCCGCACTGCCGCCGTCGCCGCCCACCTGGCCGGGCAGTCCATCCCCACCTCGGCCGCCGTTGCCAAACAGCAGCCCACCCGGGCCGCCGTCCTGCCCTGGCCCGCCCGCGTACCCGTCGCCGATCAGGGGACGTCCCAACAACGCCCGAGTCGGCGCGTTGATCACATCCATGACCGCCACGTTGGCGGCTTCGGCCGAGGTGTAGGCCCCGCCTCCGGCGCTCAGGGCCAACAGAAATCGCTCATGGAACGCTGCGGCTTCGCGGCTGAGCGCCTGGTAGGCCTGCGCGTGGCCGTTGAACAGCGTCGCAATGACGACGGACACTTCGTCGGCCCCGGCGGCGAGGATCCCGGTCGTTTGGCCGGCGGCGGCTGTCCCGGCCGCATTCAATGCCGCGCCGATGCTCTCCAACTCTGCGGCCGCTGCGCTCAGGATCTCCGGCCTTGCGTAAACGAACGACATCGGACTCTCCCCACGCGAGGACTTACGTTGCCGTCAAATCTCTGGACATGAGCCTAACGCCCAATTTCGGAATTTGACCCGACAAATTTCAGGGCCGGGTCGGCGGGCGCATCAGGCGCCGGACTGTGCCGCGCCCGCGGTCGAAAGCGCTTCGAATTCCTGGTCACTCAGGGTGATTTCGGCGGCGGCGACGTTTTCCTCGAGGTGCGCCACGCTGGACGTGCCAGGGATCGGGAGCATCACCGGCGACCGTTTCAGCAGCCAGGCCAGGGCCAGTTGGGACGGCGTCGCACCGTGCTCCTCGGCGATCTTGTGCAGCGGGCCGCCGGGGGCCGCCAACGGTCCGGCGGCCAGCGGGAACCACGGAATGAACCCGATGCCCTCGTTGGTCGCGACGTCCAACAACGACTCGGCGGCACGGGCGGTCAGGTTGTACATGTTCTGCACCGACACGATCGGCGTGATCTGCTGGGCCGCCTTCAGTTGATCGACATCGATTTCGGAGAGCCCGATATGCCGGATCTTGCCCTCTTTCTGCAGCGCGACGAGTTCGCCCACCTGATCGGCCAGCGGGAAGTTGCGGTCGATGCGGTGCAACTGGAACAGGTCGATGGTCTCGACCCCGAGCCGGCGCAGGCTCATCTCGCACTCCTGGCGCAGATAGCTGGGGTTGCCCAGCGGAATCCACACATCTGGGCCCGTGCGCAGCAGCCCGGCCTTGGTCGCGATCACGATGTCGGTGTAGGGGTGCAACGCCTCGTGAATGATCTCTTCGGAGACATACGGCCCGTAGGAGTCCGCGGTGTCGATGAAGTTCACGCCCAGCTCGACGGCGCGCCGCAAGACCCGGACGGCTTCGTCGCGATCCGCCGGCGGTCCCCACACCCCTTTGCCGGTAAGGCGCATGGCGCCAAAGCCCAGCCGGTTGACGGTCAGATCGCCAAGAGTGAACGTGCCAGATGCCGCTGCGACGGTTGATGAACCCACGGCTACGACGGTACGCCGCGCGTCCAAACGACCCCGCCACCCGCCGTGGCAAGCTGGACAAGTGGACCTGAACGCGCTTGCCGAGCAGCCCCTCACCTACACCGAGGTCGGTGCGACGGCAGCGGCACAGCTACCCCCCGGTTACGACCACCTGAGCGTGTCGACCCAAATCGGCACCGGCCGAAAGCGTTTCGAAGAGGCGGCCGACGCCGTCATGCACTGGGGCATGCAGCGCGGAGCCGGCCTGCGGGTACAGGCCAGCTCCGATGCCGCCGAGATCTCGACGATCGTCGTGGTGCGGATGCTGGGCGTGCTCCGGGCACCGTGCCGCGTGGTGTATGTCGTCGACGAGTCCGATGCGCGTGGGTTCGCCTACGGCACGCTGCCCGGTCATCCCGAGTCCGGCGAGGAACGCTTCGCCGTGCGCTTCGACCCGACTACGTCTGCGGTGTATGCGGAGGTATCGGCGTTCTCGCGGCCCGGGACGTGGTGGAGCAAGATCGGCCGGCCGGCTGTTCGACTGGCCCAGCCGATCATCGCCAAGCGCTACCTGCACGGGGTGTGACGGCTGGCCCGCTCAGGCGCGAGCGTGGCTGCCACCGATCGCGCCGTCGTGCACACCCTGGGCCAACCGAGCCAGCGCGACCGCGCCGACCAGCAAGCCGAAGTCACGCAGCGCGACGTCGTAGAAGCCCGGCCCGGTGACCAGGTTGACGATGATCCCGGCCAACCATGCCGCGACCACCCAACCACCGATCCGTGGCGCGACCGCAACCAGCACGCCGGCGACGATCTCGATCACCCCTACCAGGTACATCACCTGAGTGGCCGTTCCCGGTAGCAAGTTGTCGATCCACGTCGCCAGATACATGTTCCAGTGCTGCTCGGGCAACCAATTGAGGAACTTGTCGAGCCCGAACAGGATGGGCGCGATCGTGAACACGGTTCGTAGCAACAGGAACGCGGAGTACGCAGGGTCCTTCATGTGTTCCGCGAGGGACGCTCCCGCGCCTTGGTGGGGCGCGCGGGGCGCGTGTTTGGTGCTCATTACCTCATCTCCTTTTCTAACGGATGATAATTCGTACGTTAGACCCGGTAGGCTGTAACGGCAATAGTTTCGTCCGTTAGAAATGGGGCGCACCATGGACCTGCAGCGCGACGCGACCGGCATCGGCGCACTCGCCGATCCACTGCGTCACCAGCTCTACCGATTCGTGTGTTCGCAGCCGGAGCCGGTAAGCCGCGAGCAAGCCGCGGATGCCCTCGACGTGCCTCACCACCAGGCGAAATTCCATCTGGACCGGCTCACCGCGGAGGGCCTGCTGGAATGCGACTACGCCCGCTTGACGGGTCGGTCCGGCCCCGGCGCCGGGCGCACGGCCAAGCTGTATCGCCGGGCGGACCGCGACATCTCCATCAGCCTCCCGCAGCGGGAGTACGAGTTGGCCGGACGATTGATGGCCGCGGCCATCGCGCGCTCGGCGACCACCGGCGAGGCCGTGGTCGAACTGCTCAACCGCCTCGCCCACGAATACGGCGAGACGATCGGGGCCGGTGCGGGTGGGGCTGAAGGGTCGGTCGGATCCCTGGATGCGACGCTGAGCCTGTTGCGCCGCTACGGCTATGAGCCGCGACCCCAAGACGAACGCACCGGGGACATCGAATTGGCGAATTGCCCGTTCCACGCCTTGGCCCAGGAGCAGACAGAGCTGGCCTGCAACATGAACCACGCCTTGATCACCGGCGTCGCGGATACCGTGGCGCCCCAGCTGCTCGACGCCCGACTCGAGCCGGGCGCGAACCGGTGTTGCGTGGTGCTCAGGTGTCCGGCGGGCTCCAGCGGGTGAGCAAGCTGTGCGCCCCTGCGCACAACTGCTCGATGACCTCCGCCACCGACGCGTCCTCCCGAATCATCCCGACCCCCTGACCGGCGTCGACGGGGGCGATCCGCGGATCCTCGGCCGCGATCGAAGCGGCCAACTCCCGATGCGCCTCCTGGTCCGCGGCCAGGGCATCCTCCTGGCCCGTCCAGCGCGCGACGAACTCGTTGGCCAGCACCCGCGACGGGAACCGCGCCGGCCACGGTAGGCGCTGTCCCACGTCGAAGACCCGGGTGACCCTGGTGTCGGTTGCGTCCGCGGCGATGAGAGCGCGACGTGCCACGTCACCCGTCAGCGCCTCCGGGCACGCCGCCAGTCGGGTGCCAATCCATGCCCCGCTGGCGCCGGCCGCCAACACTGCTGCCAGGCTGCGCGGCGAGGCGATGCCACCGGCCGCCAGCACCGGCAGCGAGACGGCGTCCAGGACCTCGTCGAGCAGCGGCAGCGTCGCGAGCTTCACCTCGCCATGCCCGCCGCCTTCGGCTCCGCGGGCCACCAGGACGTCGACCCCGGCGTCGGCAGCCCGCCGAGCCCCCGCGGCGTCGTATACCTGTGTGACGGTCGGGATTCCGGCGTCGTGGGCCTTGTCGACCCAGGACCAGTCGGTACCGAAACTCACCGACAGCAGCGCGGGCCTCGCGGCCAATGCGTCATCGAGCAGGCCGGCCTCGTTGCGCATGACCCAGTCGACCAGACCGATGCCGAACCTGCCGACCTTGCCGTCCACGTGACGCAATTGCTCAGCGAGTGATGCTCTGGTCGCGGTGCTGCCCATGCCGATCATGCCGAGACCACCGGCGGCGCTGACCGCACTCGCCAACCGGCCCCCGGCCACCCCGCCCATGGGCGCATTGACGATGGGTGCCCGCAGGCCGAAGGCGCGCGACCAGGCGGTGCCAAGCACCCCTAGTGTGAAGCGCCGGGTTGGGATTTCAGCACGGTCAGGATGACCACGGAATCTTCCAGCGCGTCCAGTGAGTGCCGCACCGGCGGGATGGCGACGTAGTCACCGGCCTTGCCGTCCCAGGAGTCGTCACCGGCCGTGAGGCGCACGTGTCCTTCCAGCACCTGCAGGGTCGCCTCACCGGGACTATCGTGCTCCCCCAGGCCGTGCCCGGCCAGCAGCGCCAGCAGCGTCTGTCGCAGTTCGTGGGTGTGGCCACCGTGCACGGTGTGAGCGGCGCGGCCGCTATTGGACTGGCGCGCCTCGGCCAACTTTTCGGAAGCGAGAGCGGTCAACGAGATTGATTCCATCGAGAGTCCTATCAGCCGCAGATTAACCATTCAGGAGCAGTATCCCTGCAACGATCAGCGCCACGACCTTGACCACCTCCAAAGCCACGTAGACGTAGTGGGCGCGCGAGCGGGGCCCCTCCTGACCCGCGAGCACCTGGTCGGAACGCTTCGTCAGGCGCGGTCGCACCGCGATCAACTGCGCGGCCAGCACGGCGAATGCGACGGCGAACGCGGCGATGATGCTCTTGGGTGTCGGCCCGGCCACCGCTATGGCCAAGATGACCAGCGCGAACGCGACCTCGACGGTATTGAGGGCGCGAAAGACCAGGCGGCCGATGCCGAGGCCGATTTGGAGCGTCACGTTGGGCGCCCGGAATTTCAGCGGCGCCTCGAGAAACGAGATCGCCAGCACCATGCCCAGCCAGACGAACGTGATGGCGATCTCGATCGCCTCGCCGGTCCTCATGACGCCACCTCCGCGGACGCGAGGTGAACCAGGCAGAGGTCAGGTTCGGCAAACGCTTCGAGTCGCTCCACGGTCACCGGGGCCGCCCAGGTTTCCAGGGCGCCCCGCATGAGGCCTAGGTGAACCGGACACACCACGCCTGGCCGGCCTTCGGCGAGTTCCAGAAACGGGCAATGTCGCAGGCCGACCTGTTGCGCGCCGTCGGACGAGCGCCGTTCCGGGGCGAACCCGAGGTCGTCGAGTACCCCGACGAGGTGGTCGATGGTCTCCTCCGCCGTGGCGTCGGCGCCGGGTGATTCCAGTCCTTCGCCCCACACCCGGCCGACCGCTTGAGCTGCGGCACTTGGATCCGGTTGGACAGCAAGACCGTTGGTGAGGATCTCGGCGAGCAGGCGGTAATGCCGCGTGCCACCGCGGTCCATCTGACGGACGGCTTGAAACATCAGCGCCGGTCGTCCCGGCCCGCGCTGGCTGGAATCGACCTGTTCCACCAGCCCGTCGGCGACGAGGCCGTCGAGGTGAAAACGCACGGTGTTGGGGTGCACGCCGAGTTCGTTGGCGATGGCCACTATGCTCAGCGGGGCGCCGGACGCACGCAGTACCCGCAAGATCCCGTTGCGACGATTGCCTTGTCCGACAGTCTTCACTTGCTCCTGCGCCATCTGCGAGATTTTACACAAAAAATCTTGTATAAACTCGAGCCGAGGTGCGGAATTTTCATGACCGGAAAGCGCGACGAACTGAAACAGCCGTTGCCGCTGGCAACCCGCGACGACGAGTACGTGCAAGGGCACTGGCTGTTGGCGCGCTTGGGCAAACGAGTGCTGCGCCCCGGCGGCGTCGAGCTCACCCGGACGCTGCTGGCGCGGGCCGACGTGGCCGACGCCGACGTGGTCGAGCTGGCGCCCGGCCTGGGCCGCACGGCCACCGAGATCCTCGCCCGCCGCCCCCGCTCCTACGTCGGCGCCGAGGCCGACCCCGACGCGGCCAACCTGGTTCGCGGCGTCGTCTCCGGATACACAAACGTGCAAGGCGAGGTTCGGGCTACCGACGCCGCCGAGACCGGGTTACCCGCGGCCAGTGCTGACGTCGTCATCGGCGAGGCGATGCTGACCATGCAGGGCGATACGAACAAGCACGCGATCGTCGCCGAGGCGGCCCGGGTACTGCGGCCGCGTGGGCGCTATGCCATCCACGAACTCGCGCTAACCCCCGATGACGTGCCCGAGGAGGTCAGCACCGACGTGCGGCAGTCGCTGGCCCGGGCGATCAAGGTCAACGCGCGCCCGCTGACCATCGCCGAGTGGTCGCAGTTGCTGGCCAGCCACGGACTGGTCGTCGACACCGTCACCACCGCGCCTATGGCACTGCTGCAACCGCGTCGGATCGTCGCCGACGAGGGCCTGTTCGGAGCACTGCGGTTCGCCAAGAACGTGCTGACGCAACCCGGTGCCCGCAAGCGGGTCCTGACCATGCGCCGGACGTTCCGCAAGCACCGCGACCGTTTGACCGCCGTCGCCATCATCGCCCACAAGCCGGCTTAACTGATCCGGTTGATCTGGCGGGCTCGTTCCAGGCTCGCATCGATGAGGCTTTCGACGGCGCCGAGATAGGTTGGCGACGGCTCAGCGCCCACCAGGTCCGCGACCGCGCGTTGTTCACCGAGCACGTCGACCGCGTTGAGGTTGGCTGCCATCCGCTCGGAATGCACGATCAGCCCGGCCAGCAACTCGGAGCACTGCGAACCGGCGATCAAGCTCCGCCGGGCCAGCGTGCGCAGGGTGTCCCATTCGACGTGCCATGCCCCGTCGGGGCGTTCGTCGTTGCCGAGGGCCGCGGCGGTGTGCAGCGTCGCCCCCAATGCCGGCGCCGCGATCGCGGCCCGTCGAATGAGGATGGACAACACCGGGTTCCGCTTGTGCGGCATCGATGATGATCCGCCGCGCTGCTCACCGGCCGGCTCGTTCAGTTCACCGATTTCCGGTCGAACGAGGGTGACGACGTCCGATGCGATGCGGCCCCAGCCGTCGGTGCAGGTGACCAAGGCGTCGCCGGCCGCGGTGATCGGCGTTCGCGTCGTGTGCCACGGGGTTTGGAAGTCAAGGCCCAAAGTGGTTGTGGTGGCATGGGCTACGCGTTCGGCAACGTGCACGGGGTTCGACGAAGGGGTGAGCAGGGTCGCCAATTCCACGGTGGCCGAACGTGTTCCCACGGCTCCGCCGAGTTGGGCCGGTATCACCAATTGGGTTAGTCGATGGTGGGAGTCGACCAGGCCGTCGAGCCAACCGGCAACCTTGGCGCCGAAGGTGGTAGGCGCCGCGGGCTGGGTCAGGGTTCGGGCCACCATGAGTGTCCGACGGTGTTTCGTCGCCAGCGCCGACAGCGTCGCAATCTGTTCTTCCAGTAGTTCTTTGAGACGATCGACGACGCCGCGCAACTCCAGCATCAGGCTGGTGTCCACCACATCCTGGCTGGTGAGTCCGCGGTGGATCCACGGGGCGACGGCCGGGACCGCGCGTTCACGCAGCAGGCCGACCAAGCCGATCACCGGGTTGCCGCCGTCTTCCGCGGTGACAGCGAGCAACTCGCGGTCGTTGCGGCCCATCAATTGCCAGAGATCCGCGCCGGCACAATCGATCGGTACCAGGCCGGCCACCGCGAGGGCGCTCAGCCAGGCGGATTCGACAGCCACCATCGCCCGCAGCAAGGCCTGGTCGGTCATGTGCTCGCCGGCCCGCTCCTCCCCTGGCCACAGCAGGTTGGTCATCTGAGCTCACCCGGGTACGTCAGAAAGACGGTCTCCCGTGGCCCTTGCAGATGGATGTCGAAGCGGTAACTCGGGCGGCCCGAGCCGTTTTCAGCGACACACAGCAGGCTGGCGCGGCGCTGCGCGTCGAGACTCGACAGTGCTGGATCGGCCGCCAGGTCCGCGTCGGGCAGGTAGGCGCGGGTGAACAGGCGGTGCAGCAGCCCGCGGGCAAAGATGGTGAGGGCGAAGAAGCGCGGGGCACCCGGGGCCACCGTCGTGAAGTGGTAATGGCCGTCGACGTCGGTTGCGCAACGACCGAATCCGGTGAATACCGCGTCGTCACGGGCGTCGCGGTCGTCACGCCGCAAGGAACCCGGTGCCCGCGGAATGCGGCCGTCGGCGTCCGCTTGCCAAAGTTCGACCAGTGCGTCCGGGATCGGCTCGTTGGCGCCGTCGTACACCGTCCCGTGCAACCGGACGGCACTGGGGTGCGTGGCATTCACCAATTCGTTGTCGCCGGGAAACGGCAACCCGATGCTGAAGAACGGGCCGACGGTTTGGCCTGGTGTGCAACGTGATTCAGGCAATCTCAACGTCCTCGGTCCAGGTGCGGCTGCTTCCGGACAACACGATGTCCCAACCGTAGCCCGTGGCGAACTCGGGCTCGGTGAGCTCGTGCACGTAGCTCGCGATCAAGCGTTGTCGCGCGGCCGGGTCGGCGATCGATCCCACGATGGGGTCCAGGTCGAACAATGGATCACCCGGAAAGTACATCTGGGTGACCAGGCGCTGAGTGAAAGCGGTGCCGAACACCGAGAAATGGATGTGCGCCGGTCGCCAGGCGTTGTGGTGATTGCGCCACGGATAGGGGCCAGGCTTGATGGTCAGAAAGCGGTATGACCCGTCGGGTCCGGTCAGGCAGCGTCCCGCGCCGGTGAAGTTCGGGTCCAACGGAGCGGGGTGTTGGTCGCCCTCGTGCCGATAACGGCCGGCGGAGTTGGCTTGCCAGATCTCGACGAGTTGCCCGGCCACCGGTTTGCCTTTCCCGTCGAGCACCCGCCCCGCCACGATGATGCGCTCCCCGATCGGCTCGCCGGAGTGGCCGGTCGTCAGGTCGGCGTCATCGGGTTGGACGTCCCCGTCGCCGAAAACCGGCGCGCAGCGTTCGATGGCTTCGGGATCGACCACGAGCATGGGGTGTTTGGGATGGCGGAGCACACTACTGCGATACGGCGGATAGTCAAGGCGCTGGATCTCGCGTGAACGCTGGTCACCGTATGACACCAGCGTGAGGCTACTCGCATAGGTTTGAGCTCGTGACCAACGACTACGTATATGACCAGGGCTTTGCCGAAGAACGCACCAGGCTGGCCGGCATCGAGAGCCTTGGGATCCCGGCACTCAGGCGCTGCTGGACGAGCTCGGCCTCGGCCGTGACGGAAAGGGTTGGCGTTGCTTGGAAGTCGGAGCCGGCGGCGGATCCCTCGTGCAGTGGCTGGCCGAACGAGGGGCCTCGGTGGTCGCGGTCGATATCGACACTCGGTTCATCGAATCGCTGGCCAGCGATTCGGTTGAGGTAAGGCGCCTCGACATCCGCAGCGACGAGCTGCCGCAGGGCGAGTTCGACCTAGTTCACTCCCGGCTGGTGCTGGAACACCTACCGGACCGACGACAGATCCTCGACCGGTTGGTGGCGACGCTGCGCCCGGGCGGGTGGATGGTGCACGAAGACTATGACTGGACCGCGTTCGGCTTCGAGGGTGAGTCGTCTTCCGACCTTGAGCGGGTGACCACGACGTTCCTAAGCTTCATGCAGCAGGCCGGCTTCGACCCGCACTACGGTCGCCGCGTCGTCGCCGACATGGCGGACGCGGGATTGGTCGATGTCCGCGGCGAGGGACGGGCCCGAGTGATCGATTCTAGCGCACCGGGTTTCGACTTCTTCAGGTTGTCCTTCGAGAGTCTGCGCGATGCCGTAGTGGACGCCGGGTTGCTCTCCGCCGAGGAAGCCGACGCGGCGGCTCGCCGCTTCGGTGAGGACGTTCGGTTGTTTACTCCGACGATGGTGGCGGGGATCGGCCGTCGGCCGTAGGGCCCGGCGGGCTGGGGCGCCGACCCGTCGCGCCGGCCCGTCGCGCACGCCGTCGCGCCGGCCGTCGTCACATCAGCCCCACTGGCCTCTCCCGCCGGCGACAGGCGTGCTGCCCGGCTTGTAGCGACAGCTAGGCAGAGACGCCGAAGGCCGGTGCCGTAGTCACACCAGCCCCACTGGCCTCGCCGGCCGGCGGCAGGCGTGCTGCCCGGCTTGTAGCGACAACTGGGCAGAATCGCCGAGGGCCGGCGCCGTAGTCACACCAGCCCCACTGGCCTCTCCCGCCGGCGGCAGGCGTGCTGCCCGGCTTGTAGCGACAACTGGACAGAGACGCAGATCCGTTGCCCCGGTTGGGAACCTGTCGCTCAAAGGCGGGCAGAAAGCATGCCGCCCAGCGGAGAGACTGATGTGGCGAATGCGCCTGATATGGCGAATGTGACTAGTGCGACGAAGGTGGCAGGTGTTGCCCACACAGCGGAATCCCTTGTCCCCGTCGGGAAATTGTCGCTCAAAGGCGGGCACAAAGCATGCCGCCGGGCAAAGAGGCTGATGTGGCGAATGTGGTTGGCATGGCGGATGTGACAGATGCGACGCAGCCGGCCAGCGGTACCTGCACCAGCGCGCCAGGCCAGAGCCCGTCCCGCTATATCGCCTTCAAGAGCGACGCTTTGCCCCGCGTACGCAGCCGGTAGAGGCTCGAGCCACGCAACTGCTCGATGCGGGCGGCCATCTTGGCGCCCAGCTCCTCCAACTCTTCGTCGCTGAGCTCGACCGGAGGCGGCGCAGGAATCATGTCACGCTCTTCTTCGTCGGCGTGCGCCTCCAACACGGTCTTGAAGGTGTTCCATTCCTCCTCGTACCCCGGCGAACTCTGCGGGGTACGCAGCAGCACACCCAACTGGTCGACCACCTGGCGGTGCTCGGCGTGGGCAATCGCAATCAGTCGGCTGGCCGCCGCCAAGGCCGGGTAGTAGATGTCGTCCTCGATACGGAAGTGGATGTCGAGCTCGATCAGCATCTCGTCGAAAAGAGCATGGCGCTCTTCGCTATTCACCGGCGCCTCACTGATCTTGCGGCCCAGCGCCTTGATCACTACATGGTGTTCTTTCAACACGTCGTACGCGTTCACTTCGTTGCTCCAACTCCGGATCCAGCTACCTCGACCATTCCATCGACCACTCGGGCTTGATAACACGGCAACGCGCTCGCAGCCGGCCCCCGCAGCACCTCACCGGATTCCAGCGCGAAACGCGAACCGTGCCAAGGACATACGATCCGGCCACGATCGACCCACCCGTCGGCCATCGGCGCCGCCAGATGCGGACAGAACTCACCGAATGCCGACACCTCGCCCGGACCGGTCTGACACACCACCAACCCGACGCCGTCAACCTCGACCCGGACCGGCTTTCCGTTCAGCACGCTCGCCGGAAGCACCGCCGTCCACCGGTTGGTCTGCAAACGCTCACCGGACTGGTCGATGCCGATTCCCGACTCGAAAACCAAAGCACCGCCGAGGTAGCCACCGCCCATCGTGACGCCGTAACCGATCGCGCTCAGTGCCATTCCGCGCAAGCGCCGACCGCGCCGACGGTCCCACCACGACAGCACAAATAGGGCGGTTGCGGCCGAGTTCACCACACCGTGCACCAGTCCGACACGGCGCTCCTCCAGGTGGGTGTGCTGCCAATCCGCTACGCCTGTCACGGCGGAACCGACGCTGGCCAGGATCCCCAGCTCCAGGGCCCGGGAAGCAAAGTGCGCGGCGTCGGCGGCTTCGCCCGAACGGCCAGCACGTCCGGACACCAGGCTGATGCCATCCAGCGCCACCGCAGTACCGAGCGCCCCGCTGGCGAACGACGTCAACGGCGGATGCACCGGGTGCCCTAGCCAGACGCCGTTGAGCGCGTTCATTACCCGGTCGCGGGCCGAACCCAACCCGTTGAAAGTGAGCGTGAGTACGTGCTCGAGGCGGTAACTGGGACGATCCAGCCACTCCTGACGCCCGATAGCCGCGAGCACTCGTGATCCGATCGACACCAGTCCAACGTATGCACGCCGCGGGGCCGTTCGATGTGAACGATCTGTGAGTTCGCGGGGAGGGTTCTGCCAAAGCGCTCTGTTAACTAGAATATATTTCTGCAAGACAGAAAATCTGACGGCGGGAAGCCAGTGACAGTTCAAACCGACGTCTTCGCCGACGTCCGCCGCGGGATGATTCCCGCCCACATCTACAACGACAAAGATGTGTTCGCGCTGGAAAAAGAGCGGTTGTTCAGCAAGGCGTGGATGTTCGTCGCCCACGAATCCGAGATTCCGCAGGACGGCGACTACGTGGTGCGCCGCGTGCTCGATGACTCGTTCATCATCACCCGTGATTCGGACGGCAACGTCCGCGCCTTGTTCAATATGTGCCTGCACCGGGGCATGCAGGTCTGTCGGGCCGAGATGGGCAATGCTTCCAACTTCCGCTGCCCCTACCACGGCTGGACGTACCGCAACGACGGCCGTCTGACCGGCTTGCCGTTTCACCGCGAGGCCTACGGCGGCGACGAAGGCTTCGCAAAGAACCAAAGCCTGCTCCCCGCACCGAATTTGGCGAGCTACAACGGTCTGATCTTCATCAACCTGGACCCGAATGCGCAGTCCCTGACCGACTTCCTCGGCGACTTCCGGTTTTATCTGGACTACTACACCAAACAGAGCGCGCAGGGCCTGGACGTACGGGGACCGCAGCGCTGGCGGATCAAGGCCAACTGGAAGATCGGAGCCGAGAACTTCTCCGGCGACATGTACCACACGCCGCACACCCACGCGTCGATCGTCGAAATCGGCCTGTTCCGCGAGCCGAAAGCGCAAAAGCGCAAGGACGGCGCCACCTATTGGGCGGGCCCCGGCGGCGGAACCACCTACAAGCTCCCGCCCGGCAACTTCGACGAGCGCATGCGCTACGTCGGCTATCCCGACGAGATGATCGGACGGATCAAAGAGTCCTGGTCGCCCCGGCAGCAACAGGTGGTCAGCGAGGACGGGTTCATGATCTCGGCGGCCACCTGCTTTCCCAACCTCAGCTTCGTGCACAACTGGCCGAAATTGCCCGGCAGCGATCAGGTGTTGCCGTTCATCTCGATCCGGCAATGGCAGCCCATCAGCGAGAACGAAACCGAGGTGTGCTCGTGGTTCGCGGTGGACGCGGCCGCACCCGACGACTTCAAGGCGAACTCTTACAAGGCCTATCTCATGTGCTTCGGGTCGTCCGGCATGTTCGAGCAGGACGACGTGGAGAACTGGGTCTCGCTGACCACGACCGCCGGCGGCTCGATGGCGCGCCGACTGCTGCTGAACAGCCGGATGGGCTTGTTGGACGACGACCGTCCGGTGATCGAGGCCCTACCGCCCGAAGCGTTCCACGGACCCGGTCGCGCTCAGGTCGGCTACAACGAATACAACCAGCGCGAGCTCCTCAAGCTGTGGGCGGATTACCTGGGATGACAAAGCCACCAAGAAAGCCGCTGCCGTTCAACGACATTCGTCACCTGCAGGCGCATCAGTTCCTGGTGGACGAGGCCTACCTGCTGGACGCCCAGGACTACGGGACGTGGCTGGACACTTTGACCGACGACATCCGATATGTGATGCCGGTGCGGGTTACCACCGCCCGCGGGTCCGGCTTCGACGTGTCCCCCGGGATGGCCCACTTCGACGAGGACAAATACTCGTTGACCCATCGCGTCGCGCGCTTTCGCACCGAGCACGCGTGGACCGAAGACCCGCCGTCGCGACTGCGCCATTTCATCACCAACGTCCGCACCTTCCCCGGTCATGATGACCGGCACCTGACTGTCGAGTCGGCCGAATTGCTGTTCCGCAGCCGCGGCGACGTCAACGAAAGCGCGCTGCTGTCCTGCGGACGCGAGGACGTGCTGCGCTGGGACGAACGCACACAAGCGTGGAAACTGGCCCGGCGCAACATCATCGCCGACGAGTCGGTGTTGCGGATGCAGAACCTGGCGGTGTTTCTATGAATCCTGTTGGTGAGCCCATCACTATCGCAAACGAATTCACCGAAGTCGTGGTCCGGCGCGTCGACACCCGCAACGGGTCGCGGCTGCTGATCACCTCGCCAAGAACCGGCCAGTGGATCAGCCTGGACGCACTCGAGGTCGAGGCGCTGACGTGGCAGAACCCCCGTACGCTGGCAGCCATGGTCGGCAACTCGCACGCCCCACTATTGCCCGACGAGCAAGACGGCGGCGATGACCGGCTGGCTTGACAGCAAACGCGCGCTGGTGGTTGGCGCCGGGTCCGGCATCGGCCGTGCGGTTGTCGACGCATTCACCGCCGAAGGCGCCAAAGTCGCTGTCCTGGAACGCGACAGCGGCAAGTGCGACACGCTGCGTCAGCAACTGCCCGCGGTTCCGGTGATCGAAGGCGACGCAACCAGTCGCGCGGCCAACGATCGCGCCGTCGCCGCCACCGTGGAGGCGTTCGGTGGCCTCGACACCCTGATCAACTGTGTCGGCATCTTCGACTTCTACAAGGGCATCGGAGACATTGCGGCCGACGACCTCGATGCGGCGTTCGAGGAAATGTTCCGCACCAACGTGCTCAGCCACCTGCAGTCGGTGAAAGCGGCTATCCCGGCGCTGCAAGCCGAAGCCGGATCCTCGATCGTGCTCACCGAGTCCGCATCCTCGTTCTACCCCGGACGCGGCGGCGTGCTCTATGTGTCGTCGAAGTTCGCTGTACGCGGGCTGGTTGCGGCGTTGGCGCACGAGTTGGCACCGCGCATCCGGGTCAACGGGGTGGCGCCGGGCGGCACGCTGAACACCGACTTGCGCGGACTGGCCAGCCTGGGCCTGGACGACATCCGTCTTGACGATTCCCCCAGCCGGGCAACCGATTTGGCCGCGCGCACGCCGCTCAATGTGGCACTCAGCGGCGCAGACCACGCCTGGAGTTTTGTTTTCCTGGCCTCGGACCGGTCTCGCGGCATCACCGGCGAAACCGTCCATCCCGACGGCGGATTCGGGCTTGGTCGAAATGCTTGACCAGCAGCGCGCATTGGTGGCCCAAGCCTGCCGGGTCGCGGCGGCCCGGGAACTGGTCGACGGCATCCTCGGACACGTGAGCTTGCGCGTCGACGACGAGCACCTGCTCATCCGCTGCCGCAGCGACACCGACGATGGGCTGGCATTCACCCGCCCCAGCGACATTCGGCTGATCACCTTCGCCGGCAACGAGGGCGCACCGGGCGAACTCGACGGCTATCGCGTGCCGAACGAACTTCCGATCCACACCGAAACCCTGCTGGCCGACCCCAGGCGCCGGGCGGTCGCACACCTGCACCCGCCGGCCATCGTCGCCGCGAATCTAGCGGGTATCGAAATCCGGCCGATCTACGGCGCGTACGACATCCCAGGCGCGTGGCTGGCTCGCGGCGGTGTCCCCGTCTACGAGCGCGCAGTGCTGATCCGCAACTCGCGACTGGCCAAGGACATGGTGGCGGCGATGCGCAACAGGCCGGTGGTGATCCTGCGGGGACACGGAATCACCAGCGCCGCAAGCACTGTCGAGGAGTCGGTGCTACAAGCGATCAGCGTGAACGAGCTGGCGCGAATGTCGTTGCGCGTCAAGGCCGCCGGCGGCACCCTGCGCGAAATCGATGAGGCGGACTGGGATGACCTGCCGGACTTGGGATCTGGCTTCAATGTCGATGCGGCCTGGCGACACGAGGTGGCCCGACTGGATCAGCCGTCCTGACCGGGCAACCCGTTGTTGCCCGGTGCGCCGGCCGTGCCGGCGCCTCCGTCGCTTGATGCCCCGATGCCGGGGGTGCCCGCAGCGCCGCCGCTGACCCCGCCGCCCCCAGCGCCGCCGGTACCGCCGGTGCCGGCGGTGCCGTTATTGCCCGCCGCGCCGAAAAGCCCACCACTGCCGCCGATGCCGACGGTGCCGGCGCTACCGCCGTTGCCGCCGTCACCGCCGTCACCGCCGTCACCGCCATCGCCGGCGAAGCCGCCGTCGGCGATCGTGCTGACGGAGCTGCGAGAGGCGTTACCGCCATTGCCGCCCTTAGCGCCGAGAGCCCCGCCGCCGCCATCGCCGCCGTGGCCGCCCACGCCGGCGTTGCCGCCGGCGCCCCCAGCGCCGAACAGCCCGCCGGCGCCACCGTTACCCCCCGCGCCGCCGGACCCGCCCGTGCCACCCGTGCCACCGGAGCCGCCATCGCCGCCGTCGCCGCCCTGACCGCCAACGACTTGGAAAGCATTGAGCGAGCCGATGGCCACCGCTCCACCGCCGGCGGCGCCACCTAACCCGCCACCGGCCCCCAATCCCCCGGCTCCGCCGGTGCCGCCGGCTCCGCCGGCGCCCCCGCTGCCGACCAGCAGCCCGCCATGACCGCCGTTGCCGCCCGTGCCCCCCATGCCACCGGTACCGCCCGACGCGCCCGTGGCTCCGCCGCCACCGTTGCCGCCGAAGCCGGCGAAGCCGGAACCACCGGCGAAGGCCGTGGCACTCCCCCCGTTGCCGCCGGCACCGCCCGCACCACCGGGGGCCAAGGCGTTGGTCCCATTGCCGCCGTCGCCCGCGGCGGCGACGGCGCTTCCAGCGAGTGCGGTGGCGTTCCCGCCGGTACCGCCGGCGCCCCCGTTGCCGCCCGCACCGCCGGCGCCGCCATTGCCGGCCTGTCCGTTACCGGTCCCGTCGGCGATGACGCTGCCGCCGGTACCACCGGTGCCACCAGTGGCGTTTAGACCGCCGTCGGCGCCGTCGCCGCCGTTGAAGCCGAACGCATCGCCAGTGGCGCTGTTGAAGGTGCTCGTGCCAGTGCTACCGGTAGCCCCCTGCCCGGTAATCACGGGATTGACGCCGTTTGCCCCGGCCAGACCCGTGCCGCCTTGGCCACCCGCACCGCCGGTGCCGAACAGGTTGGCGCTGCCACCATCGCCGCCTCGCCCGGGCAGACCGCCGCTGAAGCCCGTCGTGGCGGCACCGCCCTGGCCGCCGCTGCCGCCGTTGCCGTTTAGCCACCCGCCGTTGCCGCCCCTGCCGCCCGCTTGGCCCGCACCGCCCGCGCCGCCGGAACCGCCGTTGCCAAACAGCCCGGCGTTGCCGCCGTTGCCGCCCGCCTGGCCGGGCGAACCTGACCCACCGGCACCGCCGTTGCCCCACAGCAGCCCGCCGGCACCGCCGTTGGCGCCGGTCCCTGGAGCGCCGCTGACGCCATCGCCGATCACCGGACGCCCGAGCAAGGCCTGGGTTGGCGCGTTCACCACGCTGAGCAGAACCTGCTCGACGTTGTTTGTCTCGGCGGCGGCGTACGCGCCCGCGCCCCCACTTAGGGCCTGCAGAAACCGCTCATGAAACTCAGCGGCCTGGGTGCTGACTTGTTGATACGTCCGCGCGTAGCCGCCGAATACCGCGGCAATGGCCGCCGACACTTCGTCGGCTGCCGCAGGCAGAACCTCCGCCGTGGTAGCAGCCGCGCTAGCGCTGGCCGATTCGAGTGCCGTTCCGATATCCGTCAGATCCGCGACCGCCGCCAACATCAAATCGGGCGTGGCAAACAGAAAGGACATAGCACGCTCCCATCAATCTGGGACGATGCGACGCGTACCTGGGCCGGAAGGCCGACCATCCTTCAATCAGCGCACTCTATGCCCGTGCCGGCCGGGCGGAATACGGAATTACCGATTGACAGAGAGGCAAATTAGTCAACCCAGCTGATCGCCAATCTCCTTAGCCGCCTTGGTAAGCGCACTCGCCATCTCGCCATACCGCGCGCTGTCCAACCGGTTCTGCGGTGCCGCCGCATTGAGCGCAAGCCGCAGGCCGGGCGCCCTGGTCGGTATCGGCACCGCGACCGAGGCGACGCCCTCCTCGCTCTCCTCGCGGTTCACGGCGTAGCCGCGCTCGCGGACGCGCAACAGCTCGGCTTCCAGTTCGGTGCGGCTACCGATCGAGTTCGGAGTGATGCGCTCCAACTCCTCCTGCGGAAGCAGTTGTCGCAGTTCGGGTTCGGAGAGTTGGGCCAGCAGCGCCTTGCCCGTCGAGGTGCAGTGTGCCGGCATCGTGCGGCCCAGCCGCGAGGCCACCCGGACCGCGGTCGGGCCCTCGACGGCGGCGACGAACCGGACGCTGGCGCCATCCAGCATCCCGAGGTGAACCGTTTCCCGCAGGCGTTCGCTGAGGCTGCGCATTATCGGGGTGGCGGTGCGCTGTAGGTCGATGCGGCCGAAGATCGCGAACGCCACACTCATGAGCGCCGGCCCGGGCAGATACGCCTTGGATGCCGGATCTTGCCGGACGAACCCACGGTAGGTCAGCATCGCCAGCAGCCGGTGCGCCGTGGAGGACGCCACCCCCAGATAGCGGGTCGCCTCGCTCAGCCGGACCTGCGGTCGTTCGCCGAACAACAGCAGCAACTTGAGCGCATTGTCGACCGACTCGATCGGGTACTGCGGCGCAGACGAATCGGCGGCCGGCACCGACTTTTTCTGCATGACAGCGACGCTACCGCGCGAACTCAGATGGTGGTTCCCAGCGTGCCGGTCTGCGCGACTAAAGCACTTGCCCACCGGTAGTCCGCCTTACCAGACGGCGAACGCACCACCCGGTCGACGAAGACGATGTCCTTGGGCAGCTTGTAGCGCGCGATGTGGCGGGCGGCTTCGGCGACGATGCCCGCGGCATCAGGCTGCTCGCCCGGGGCCAACTGGACGATTGCGACGACCTCACTGCCCCACCGGGCACTCGGCCGGCCCGCGACCACCACGTCGTAGACCGCGGGGTGCTCGGCCACCGCGGCCTCGACCTCCTCGGCGAAAATCTTCTCGCCGCCTGAGTTGATGGTGACCGCATCACGACCGAGCAACTCGATCCCACCGTCGGCGTGCCAGCGCGCCCGGTCACCCGGCACCGAATGCCTGATCCCTTCGATGACCGGAAACGTGCGTGCGGTCTTGTCCGGATCGCCCAGGTATCCCAGCGGGATCAGGCCTTGCTGCGCCAGCCAGCCGATCTCCTTGTCACCGGGTGTCAGGATCCGGGTCAAGTCGGCGCTGACCACCACCGCACCCGGATTGGGGGCGAACCGGCCAGACGCGTTCTGCGCGCGGCTGGAGACCTGCCCCATCTGCGATCCGGACTCCGACGACCCACCCGCATCCAGGATGCTCAGCTGCGGCAGCAGTTCGACGAACCGCTGCTTCAGGGGCACACTGAGCGCCGCCCCACCGGTGACCAGAACCCAAAGCCCCGACAGGTCATAAGATCCGGACTCCAGTTCCTCAAGCAGCGGCCGGCCGAAAGCGTCGCCGACGATCGACAACGTCGCCACCCGTTCACGGCTGGCCAGCGACCACACCTCGGCCGGATCGAGGTGCGTCGTGGTCGGCGCCATCACGAAAGGCTTGCCGCTGCAGAGGTTTATGAAAGCGGCCCATTGGGCGGCGCCGTGCATCAGCGGCGCGGCCGTCATCGAACCCGGCCCCTCCGCGCGTGACCTCTCGACGACCTCCGCCAAGCTCTTCACCAGCTCGCCCGTGCCGTATACCCGTCCGCCCATGGCGTTCAGGAAGATGTCGTGCTGACGCCACAGCACCCCTTTGGGCATCCCCGTGGTGCCGCCGGTGTAGAGCACATACAGGTCGTCGGGCGACGGTGTGACGTCTAGCGGTTCTGCCGAAGCCGACTCCAGCAGGTCCTCGTAGCGCGTCGCTCCAGGTAGCGGATCGTTTCCCGACTGATCGTCGACGTGGATCAGTCGTGGCTGCCGCGTCAGGCGTGGCAGGGCCTGCGCCAGCGTCGAGGCGAACCGCGCGTGGTACATCACGGCGTCGGCATCGGCGTTGTCGAGCAGGTACACCAGTTCGTCGGCGACGTAGCGGTAGTTGACGTTGAAGGGCGCCACCCTGGCCTTGTACGCACCGAGCATCGCTTCGATGAACTCGTTGCAGTTCGCCATGTACAGCCCGAGGTGGCTCTGCCCGGACTCGTGCGGCGCCAATTCCGACCGTTCCTTGTGGGCCCCGAGCCCCCAAGCGCTCAACGCCCGGGCGAATCGGCTGGTGCGCTCGTCGACTTGCGCGAAGGTGAGACGGCGATCCCCGAAGACGATGCAGTCCCGGTCCGGATTTGCGGCGGCCACCGCCGAGAACACCTGGGCGAGGTTGAACTCCACGCTACACAGCCTCTCCGAGTCCTGCCGACGCTGGCAATCGCGACTCGCGGGAAGTTGGCGAAAGATCACGGCGCGCCTGCCTTGCGAGTCAGGCATTCTTTACGCATGGATATCGAGGCCCTGCTGCAGACGATCCCGCCGTTGGCGGTGTACCTGGTGGTCGGCGGGGTGGTCGGGCTCGAGAGTCTGGGCATTCCGCTGCCCGGGGAGATCGTGCTGGTGAGCGCGGCGTTGATGTCGTCGCATCACGAGCTTGCCGTCAACCCAGTCGGGGTCGGCGCTGCCGCGGTGGTCGGTGCGGTGGTCGGCGACTCGATCGGCTATTCGATCGGACGCCGATTCGGTATGCCACTCTTCGACCGGCTCGGCAGGCGGTTCCCCAAGCACTTCGGTCCCGGACACGTCGCGCTGGCCGAGCGAACCTTCAACCGGTGGGGCGTGCGGGCGGTGTTCTTCGGTCGCTTCATCGCGCTGCTGCGGATCTTCGCCGGGCCGCTGGCCGGCGCCTTGAAGATGCCGTACCCGCGTTTCCTGGCGGCCAACGTTTCCGGCGGCATCTGCTGGGCCGGCGGCACCACCGCGGTCATCTACTTCGCGGGCATCGCGGCCGAACGGTGGCTGTCGCGCTTCTCCTGGATCGCGCTCGTCGTCGCCATAGCCTGCGGCGTCACTGCGGCGATCTTGTTGCGCGAACGCACCTCTCGCGCCATCGCCGAACTGGAGGAAGAGCACTACCGAAAAACAGGCACCTCGGCCGCCTGACTAACCGGGCGTTGCGCCCTCGACCGCTGCGGTCGTCCGATGCGCCTCGATGAGGGCACGGGCCATCTTCTTCGCACGCCGAGCGGCATCCAGATCACCGACGGCCGCCATGACGATGGCGCCCTTCATCAGGATGTGCCAGGACTGAGCGAAGTCCTCGACGTCGTGCAGTCCGGCCGCGATGGCACGCCTGCGGACGATCTCGCGGACCCGGTCGATATGGGCAATGCTGGCTCGTCCGGCCGGATGGTCGGGCCCCAATTCGAGCAGCACGTTGATGAACGAGCACCCTTCATAACCATCGCGGTTGTGGAACCAGTGGTCCATCACGTCGAAAATCGCCAGCAGCTGCGCCTCGGGAGTGTCGCCCATGCGCTCGGACTCGCGCTCGATCAGTCCGTGCGTCCACAGTTGCTCGCGACGCTCTAGCACCGCTAAAACCAGTTCGTTTTTTGTCGCGAAGTGACGGTAGAGCGTCGCCCTGGCCACGCGGGCCCGCTCGATCACCTCGTCAGTGCCTACGGCGCGGATGCCACGGCGGCTGAACAGGTCGTATGCGGCCAAAAGGATACGTTCACGAGCCGGCACAGCGGGCGTCGCCAGGTCACGGGTTGCCATCGCAATACTTAACCTACTCACAGGTCAGTTATGTAGACAGACCGCCCTGTCTTGTTATAGAAATGAGATCTACGACGCAACACATCTGTCTGTCTTCAGACTTGCAGGACGGGCATTCCATCGCGGCGTTGCCCAACGCCAGCCGATTAGGAGCGCACGATGAGCCTGGTCATTGCCGAATCCTTCGCTACCCGCCTCACCCTGAGCACGCGCCTCGTTTACGAGCTCGGCGACCCGCGCAGCACACTGCGCGCAACCACCGATCGCAGCGGCGACGCGGTGATCATTCACGCAGGCGGCGAGATCGACGCGTGCAACGAGCACACCTGGCAACAGTTGGTCAGCGAAGCGGCCGCCGGGATCACCGTCCCAGGGCCGTTCGTGGTTGACGTCAACGACGTCGATTTCATGGGCTGCTGCGCGTTCGCGGTGTTGGCCGACGAGGCCGACCGCTGCCACCGTCGCGGTATCGAACTACGCGTGGTAAGTGGGCACGCGATCGTCAGGCGGATCGTCGACGCATGCGGCTTGACCGAGCTGCTGCCGATCTTCGAAACCGTGGATGAGGCCCTGTCAGCCCCGCGCTCGCGCGCGTAGAGCTTTTCGCTGGCCGGCCTGACCAGAGTTCGGCAGCTCTCGGCGTAACTTTGCTGGTATGAAGGCCGGTGCCCGGTGAGCGAGCTGCCGACGGTCGGTGTGGAAGAAGAATTTCTCCTCATCGACCCACAATCCGGCGAACCGGACCCGCGTAGCGCCGAGGTCGCCGCGCAGGCCAAGCGCCGGGGCGTCGAACTGCAACTCGAACTCAGCAGCTGCCAGGTCGAAACCGCCTCCAGTGTGGCGAGCACCAGCGCCGAGCTCCGCGAGGATCTGCTGGCGCTGCGGCGGACCGCGGCACAGGCAGCCGAAGCGGTCGGGGTTCGGCTGCTGGCGCTGGGGCTTCCCCCCGTCACGCCGCACAAGTTTCCGGTCACCGACACTCCCCGCTATCGGCAAATCGGGGCGCTCTACGGGATGGTTGCGCACGAGCAGGGCATCAGCGGCTGTCACGTGCACGTGCAAGTCCCCGACCGGGCGGCAGCCGTCCACGTCAGCAATTGGTTGCGGCCGTGGCTGCCGTCGCTGCTGGCGCTGTCGGCCAACTCAGCGATCTACCGCAACGCCGAAACCGGTTATGCGAGTTGGCGAAGCGTGCTGTGGCGGCGCTGGCCCGCCGCGGGTGCACCACCGTTTTTCCCGTCGCTCGACGAGTACGAGCGCACGGTGCGCATGCTGGTCGACACGGGAGTGATCCTGGATCCGGACATGATCTATTGGGACGTGCGTGCGTCAGCCACCTTCCCGACGGTGGAGGTTCGGGTGGCCGATGTGCCGGCGACCGTGGCGGAAACGGTGTTGCTGGCCACCTTGATTCGGGCCGCGGTGATGACGGCGCTGCAGGAGCGCGATGACATCGGACGGCTGGCGCCGGCGGCTCTACGGGCGGCGTACTGGCTGGCCTCCCATGACGGATTGTCCGGGCGCGCACTGAATCTGTTCGATGACTGCAAAGCCGTGCCGGCGCGTGAGCAGCTGTCCGCGTTGGTGCGCCGGGTGCGTCCGGCCCTTGAGGCCCTCGGCGAGTTCGATTTCGTCGTCGACGAACTCGAACGCATTGTCACCCAAGGCAACGGGGCGATGCGACAGCTACGGGCGTGGCGGCAGCGCGAGGATGTGCGCGACGTCCTCGAGGAAGCCGCCGCGGCCACGCTGTCCGGCGTCGACTCGTAACTACACGGCGAGCAGGCGGTACAGTCCGATCAACCCGACCACAACGATGGTGGCCCGCAACGCGTTTGGCGAGAGCCGACGTCCGTACCGCGCACCTACCACTCCCCCGACCAGCGACCCGACCGCGATCACGCCGGCCACCGGCCAACTGATGCGGTCCCAGGCCACCAGCGTATAAGCCACGGCCGCAACGATATTGACCAACAGCGCCAGCAGGTTCTTGGCTGCGTTCATGCGCTGCACCGACTCCGGCAGCAATGCGCCCATCACCCCGATCAGCAAGATGCCTTGCGCGGCGGTGAAGTAACCGCCGTAGACGCCGACGGCGAATGTCCCCAGTACCAGCGCGATCATCCGGATCGGTGAGACGTGTTCGGCGGAGCGGCCCGCCTCTTCGGCCCGGCGGCGTGCCCACGCCTGCATCCGCGGACCGATCAGCACCAGGATCAGGGCCAGCACCAGCAGCACCGGAACGATCGAGATGAACACCTTTTCGGGCAGATGCAGCAGCAGGTAGGCACCTAGCGCAGCGCCCAGCAACGACGCCGGCATCTGCCAGAGCAGTCGGTCCCGCTGACCCTGCAGCTCGTTGCGATAGCCCCAGGTGGCCGACACTCCCCCCGCCACCAGGCCGACAGCGTTGGACATGGTCGCCGTGACCGGCGGGTAGCCCAGCGCCACCAGCGTCGGGAACGTGATCAGAGTGCCCGATCCGACGAGCGCGTTGATCGCACCGGCACCCAACCCGGCCAGTCCGATCAACAGCATGTGGTAAATCGACACCCCAAAACCCTACTGGGCTGGCAGCATTGACGGTTGTGCTCGAAGTGATCACCAAGGGTGTTGCCAGCAAATCCCATCCTGCTCCGTTGCTGTTCGTGCATGGCGGTTGTCTCTCAGCGTGGTGCTGGGACGAGCACTTTCTCGACTTCTTCGCCGAACGCGGGTTCTGCGCCGCTGCGGTGAGCGTGCGCGGCCACGGGGCCAGTAATTGCCCGACTCCGCTGCGCAACTGCGGCATCGCGGACTACCTGGACGATGTGCGTTGGGCCGCTGACCAATTGGGCGGGCACCCCGTGCTGATCGGGCATTCCACCGGTGGCTTCATCGTGCAGAAGTACCTCATGGAGCGCGATGCGCCCGCCGGGGTGCTGTTGGCCTCCACGCCGACCCGCGGCATCGGGTTTTCGTCGGTGAGGGTGTGGCTGCGGCATCCCGTGCAAGTCATGCGGGCCAACATGTCCGGCGGCGCGCGTGACATCTTCAACACCCCGCCCCTAGCCCGGATTTTTCGTGAAACGTTGTGAGTTTCGGGGTGTAGATATGCGAAAGTGCCTGTCCTGCAAGGAATAATTGGACTTCTCTACGGGTTCAGTCGTTCCAGCGGGAAGGCACCTCGCAGGTGAAGAATATCGCGGTCGGGTCGCGGGTGAAAGTTTCCGCCGACGGTTATGGTGTCGTGTCGCATGCCGGGATGGCCATGGTGCGTGAGCTCGCGGACCGCAGCGGGTTATCGGCGCAGGTCACCGCCGCGTTGGCAGATACCTACCGGGGCCCGTGGGTGTATGCGCCCGGGGAGGTGTTCGCTGATCTGGCTGCCGCGGTCGCCGATGGGGCGGACTGCATCGACGCGGTCGGACAACTGTGCGGCGACCGTGAGCATGTCCTGGGTGCCAAAGCCTCCACGACCACGATGTGGCGGCTAATCGATGAGCGCATCGATGCTTCGCACCTACCGCGGGTGCGTGCCGCCCGGGCTGCGGCCCGCGCAGCGGCCTGGGCCGCCGGCGCCGCCCCCGCACCGGGTGGCTGGTTGCACATCGACATCGACGCCACCCTGGTCCTCGATCATTCCGATAACAAGGAGAAGGCAGGGGCGACCTGGAAAAAGACCTACGGTCACCACCCGCTGCTGGCCTTCGTGGACCGCCCGAGATCGCCGGCGGGGAAGCGCTGGCGGCCTACTGCGCCCCGGTGGCGCGGGCTCCAACACCGCAGCTGACCACGTCAGTGTCCTAGCGCAGGCACTGGCCGGCCTGCCGGCGCGATGGCGGCCGGACCCCGATCATCGCGACGACCCCGACAAGCCGGCGGTGCTGGTGCGCTGCGACACCGCCGGGGCCACCCACGACTTCGCCGACGCCTGCCGCGCCGCGGGCGTGGGGTTCTCCTTCGGCTACCCCGTGGATTGGCGGGTGCAGGACGCTGTGGACACTCTCAACATCGGGCAGTGCTGGTATCCGGCGATCGACACCGACGGTGGTATCCGCGAGGGCGCCTGGGTCGCCGAGGCCACCAACCTGGTCAACCTGTCATCGTGGCCGGCGGGGACCCGGCTGATCCTGCGCAAGGAAAGGCCCCATCCGGGTGCGCAGTTGCGGTTCACCGACGCCGACGGGATGCGGGTCACCGCGTTCATCACCGACACACCGCCCGGTGTGGTCGCCGGCCAGGTGGCAGGTCTGGAACTACGCCACCGCCAACACGCCCGCGTCGAAGACCGCATCCGCGAACTCAAAGCCACCGGCCCGCAACCTGCCGTGTCAGGCATTCGACGCCAACGCCGCCTGGCTGGAAATCGTCTTGGCCGCAGCCGATCTGGTCACCTGGTGCCAGCTCATCGGATTCACCGGCCACCCCGGCCTGACCCGTGCCGAGATCGCTACCTTCCGCTACCGAGTCCTGCACGTCGCAGCCCGCATCACCCGCGGCGCCCGCCGAACCCGACTACGCATCGACGCCACCTGGCGATGGGCCGCAGCCATCGCCACCGCATGGCAACACATCCGCACCGCCTTCGGTTGACCGACAACCCAGCTGACCAACCGAGCACGAAAGACCACCGGCCCTGGGAAAGCCCGCCAACCCGGCGACACGGGACAACCCCAACACGCCCTAAACCACACAAACCCCAGACACCACGCACCCCATCGCCAAGTCCGACCGAAATCACCCTCGACGAAAAATCGAGGCTAGCGCGGGATTTTTTCTTCAGCCCACAGACTCCCCAGCCCATCGTCGACGCGTGCGCCGCGCGCGTCGAACACGACAGCATGCGCGCGGTCTTCCTCGACCAGACGTTTCGCCTACCGCACCCTAAGCGTGTGCGGACCCCGCTGCTGGTGCTCGGCGGCACCGAGGACGGCTTGATCAGCCAGAAGGAGGTCCGCACCACCGCCCGGGTCTACGGCGCCGACGTGGAACTGTTCACCGGCATGGGGCACATGCTGATGCTCGAACCCGGCTGGCCCGCGGTTGCCGAGCGGATCTGCAGCTGGCTCGGCGCCCGGGGGCTCTAGCGGGGCGCTGTAGACGACATCGGCATTCGCGGTCTCGCTGTGCGTCAGCCGCCCAGGTATGGCACTCCAGGCAGGTTGGGGATGTTGTGCCAGTCGGGCAACGAACCGCCCTGCTGGAAGAGCTGGACGGCGGCGTTCTCCCCGTTGGCGCTGGCGACCCAGTCGCGAATCTGGAAGTACAGGTTCGTGCTGGCCTGGGTGGCGAGCTTGGCCGCGAGGTCGTACTCGTTCATGTTCGTTCCCGGCACGAGCATCGAACCGCGCGGGGTGTGCGGGCCGTCCTTGTTCAAGGTCGTGTGGCATTCCTGGAAGCCGGGCGGCGGACCACCCGCCGGGCAGCCCTCGAGGGGCGGCCGC
The DNA here is from genome assembly GCF_010723575.1 of Mycobacterium bourgelatii. Classification (NCBI taxonomy): domain Bacteria; kingdom Bacillati; phylum Actinomycetota; class Actinomycetes; order Mycobacteriales; family Mycobacteriaceae; genus Mycobacterium; species Mycobacterium bourgelatii. Next base: position 2,164,916 of record NZ_BLKZ01000001.1, on the reverse strand, counting down.
TGCGAGAAGTCGATGCTGAAGTAGCCGGTGTGCAGGTCAGCGGGAAAATCGGCCGGGTTGCACACCGGGAAGATCGGCGGGGCCAGGCGGTCGAGCTGACCGATGGCGATGTTGTCGTCGACCCAGTTGGAGTGGGCGTACAAGTCCTGCTGCGTGTGCAGCAGAGCGCCGAACGCTGCTCGGGCACCCGGGCCGTCAACCTCCGTGTTGCCGTTGACCACCGACCCGCTGAGGATGATGGGCGAGAAGGTGTCCCATGCCTGCCGCGCCCGGTTGCAGATTTCGACCGGGTTCACCGAGTTGTCGAGGTGACGGAACTCGTCGGTGGCAAATGCGTCACTGCCCATCGCCCCACCGCCGGGCGGCGGGCCGATGAGGATCTGGTTGACCGCCAGCTGGCTGACCTGGTCTGCCGGCAGGGCATTGCGCGTGATCGTCTCGTGGTACTTGACGTAGAACGCTTGAGCCCGAGGCGCGAACACGACGAACGATGCCATCGTGGCAAGACTTGCCACGATCACGGCGAGGACGCCCAGCGGGTGTCTGCGGGTTAGCGTCATGAGAACTCCGTGCTAGTAGGGACGTGCTTTCGTGCGCTTTTGTAGACGTTTCCTCATGATCGTTCCGAAATCAATAAAGACTCCGCGATATGAACATGCGCGCATCTGTTGACGCCCAGCTAACTCGTGTTCAATAGCGCGTGGTTAGCGCCTCGGCATCTCTACACGTACGGCAGCGTTGTGGTCCGGACCGTCTCGGAGGTGTGCGCGAGCAGCTCGGCGAATTTGGACTCGAGCGTCGCGGTGGTCTCCCCCACCGGCTTGTCGCAGTAGCGGCAGTGCGCCGTGAAGCGCGGCTGGTCTTCCTCGCTCGGCCAGAACCGGCGCGGGCCCACTTGGGCGCCTGGGTCGAACTGGACGGCCTGATGCGCGCTTTCCCTCAGGATCCTGCCGACGGGATGCATCTGCGGGCACTCGAGTTTCAGCGTGCCGATGCCTTCAACAAAGCTCATCGTGGTCCACCCTTTGGGTTTGCAGATCGTTAGGAAACGATACCGGCCGTTGCGGTTTCGGGCAGCGGTCGCGACGCGGCGTGCGCAATCTACGACCCCTTGCCGCCGCTTATACGTCCTGTGACTGACGTTCTTGGTCGGTGGCGTCGACAGGATCTTACTTGCCAGTAAGAACTGGTCATCGGGCAAACAGTCAAGGAGTTGGGCATGTCGTTTGTGAGCGTGATGCCGGAGTTGCTGCAGGACGCGGCACGTGATCTGGCGGGTATCCGTTCGGCACTGGTCGAAGCAACTGCGACCGTCGCGGGACCCACGACCTCGATAGCGGCTGCGGCTCAAGACGAGGTGTCGTTCGCCATCTCCTCGCTATTCGGCAGCTTCGGCAGGGAATTCCAAGTTGTCAGCGCCGAAGCGCAGGCGTACCACGAGCAGTTCGCCAACCTGGTGCGGGCCGGAGCGGGTGCCTACCTGAGCGCTGAAGCCGCTAACGCGGAACAGGCTGTGTTGGGAATGGCATCGAACGGCAGTGCTGCTGCCGCGTCACCTGCGCTGTTTGACAGCTTCGGGGCACTCGTCTCGAATACGGCCACCAACCTGCAGGGTCTTCGCGACGCCCTGTCGGCCAATCCGGCACCGTTTCTACGGCAGGTCCTCAGCAATCAGCAGGCTTACGCCCAGACCCTCGCGACCGGGTTCCAAAATGCGGTGCAGAACCTGCCTGCCGAGTTGGCCAATCTGCCGACGACCATCGGCGCGGCCCTCTCGGGCGCGAATCCGGTGCCCATCCTGCAGCAGCTGGTTAGCAACCAAATCGGATACGCCCAGGTGATCGCGACGTCACTGCAGAACGCCGGCAACGATTTCATGGCCGGGCTGAACGCCTTCCCGGCCAGCTTGCAAGCGGCGTCCCAAGCCTTCATGGCCGGCGACGTCACCGGCGGGCTGCTGCAGATCGGTGGCGGCCTCCTGAACCCATTGTTCACGGGGTTCGGCGCCAGCATCGACCCCGTTACCAACCTCATCTCGATAACGCCGCTTGGCGCCTTCGGAGATTTGTTGCCCATCTTCAGCATTCCGGGCCAGATGGCGCAGAACTTCACCGATCTGCTGCCCGCCGGATCCGTTCCGGCGATGGTGGCGCAGAACGCGACCAACGTAATCATGGCGCTGACGGATATGTCGCAAACCCTGGACTTGAATACGGGTGTTCTTCATGTCGGCTTGCCGTTAGTGCTGGCACTTGACGCGATAGGGCCGCCGGTCACCACACTGCAAGCGCTGGGATCCAGCGCGAATGCTTTTGTCGGCGCGATTCAAACCGGCGACGCGCTCGGGGCGGCCGCGGCACTGATCAACGCTCCCGCGGTCGTCGCGAACGGCTTCCTCAATGGCCACGCAACGCTACAGTTACCGGTTTCACTCTCTGGGCTCGAAACGCTCACCGACATCCCCCTGGGCGGGATTCTCACGCCGCTCGATTTCGCAGCTCTCGAAATTCCGATCCTTGGGCCGGGCTCACTGACGCTGAGCGGCGCGACATTTGGGGGTCTGCTTCCCGGCCTGTTGCAATTCCTTCCCCAACAGCTCGCGCAGGCGATCGGCGCAGCCGTACCTGTCTAATAGCAACTGCCGTTGCGACAGCACGCATGCCTCAGGTCAGACAGTCCAGCGGGACGCTAGCCGCCGCGGGTCACCGAGGCCTCGATTGGCCGCCCGTTATGGGAAGTCGAGACGACGGACGCGACCTCGACTTGCCGCTCGAGCGGCTGGGCGAAGCTGCTCCCTTCTTCGGATCGCTTCGCGTGGGCCTCGCTGGCCTCGCTGGCCTCGCCAGCCTCGCTGATGCCGAACTTCTCATGCAGCCACACCAGCGACCTGGGCGCCCACCAGTTCCAGCGGCCCATCACATGCATGAAGGCGGGTACCAGGACCATCCGCACCAGCGTGGCATCCGCGGCCACGGCGAGCGTCAGGCCCAGACCGAACATCCGCATGAATGACACATGGGCCGCGATCAGCGCGGCGAAGGACATCGACATCACCAATGCCGCCGCGGTGATCACCCTGCCGGTGCAGGCCACGCCGTGCGCTACCGCCTCGTCGTTGGCGGCGTGTTCCTCCGTCGCGGTCGGATGTGCCGGCCGGTACGCCAGCCAGTGCTCGCGGATCCGGGAGATCAGGAACACCTCGTAGTCCATGGACAAGCCAAAAGCGATGCAGAACAACAGAACTGGCATGTTGGCCGCCAGTGTGCCGCTCGGAGTTGTGCCCAGCGCACCGAGATGGCCGTCCTGGAAGATCCAAACCAGAGCACCGAACGCCGCGGTCAGTGACAACACGTTGCACGCCAGCGCCTTTGCCGGCAACACCACGCTGCCGGTCAGCAGGAACAGCAGCACGAACGTGATGGCGGCGATCAGCGCCAGCACCAATGGCAGGCGGTCGGTCACCGCATCGACACTGTCGCGATTGACCTGCGCGACACCGGCCATCGCAACGGATCGGCCGGCGGGCCCCGCGACCTCGTGCAACCGCTTGAGCTGGAGGTCGGAGGCTTCGGAAAACAACGGCGCCGTACTACTCACGGTGAGGAAGGCGCTGCCGTCGGCCATTCCAGCGGCCGCGGCCGGGGGACCCGCGAGATGACCGTTTACGAAGGTCCCATCGGGGGCCGACACCGCAGAAACATCGGGTACCCGTGACAGGTCGGCGGCATATCGGCCGATCTCCCCCATGCTCAAGTTGCGTGCGTCGGGGATGACGATGGCCACCGCAGTCGCGGAGTCATGCGCGAAACCGCTCCGCAATCGGTTACCGACCTCATGCGAGGACACCGAAGTCGGCAGCACCCGGTCGTCGGGGAAGCCCCACTTGACCGAGAAGAACGGCAGCCCGAGCAGCAAGAGGAACGCCATCACGGCGAACCCGACCGGCGCCCACCGGCGCATAACGAACTTGCTCGACCGGTACCAGAAATGCTCCTCGACCGTCAGGCGCAGCGGGTCGTGGCGGCGCAACACCACTTGACGGAGAAAACGGCGCACGTCGACCGCGTCCAGTCGGTTGCCCAACAGGACGATCGCTGCCGGCGTCACCACGATGGACGCGGTCGCGACGAAGGCGACCGAGGCCACACCGGCGTAGGCGAACGACTTCAAGAAGTACATGGGGAACAGCGCCGTCGCCGACATCGACAACGCTACGGTGACCGCCGAGAACACCACCGTGCGACCGGAGGTGACCATGGTCCGTACCAACGCCCGATCTGCGTCGCCGTCCTCGGCCAACTCGTCGCGATAGCGGCTGATGATCAGCAATGTGTAGTCGATGGCCAGCGCCAGGCTCAGCGCGGTGCTCAGGTTGAGCGCGAAGATCGACACCTCGGTGGTACAAGCGATCAGCCGCAATACCGACATCGAGCCGACAACGGCCAACGCGCCGAGCGCAATCGGCAGCCCCGCCGCCACCAGACCACCGAACACCCAGATCAGCACCAGAAAGCTCAGCGGGATCGCGATTGCCTCCGTGACCAGAAGATCGTCCCGGTTCTGGTTGTTGATCTGCGCGTACTGCATCGCCGCACCCCCGGCCCGAACAGCGACGCCGTCGCGATCGTGGACGAATTCGCCGGCGAGGGTTTGGGCATTTTTCTGCGCGTCGTTTTCGCCGCCCCTGAGGTTGACCACGATCAACCCCGACTTGCCATCCGCGCTGATCAGATCGGCGGCCGACTGCGGTGGCGCTGTCCACGGCGAGGTCACGTTGAACGCCAACGACGAACGCTGCACCTGGTCGACGACGTCGGTACCCACCCTCCGCGCCTGCTCGCTGTTGGCGCCGTCGGGCGCGGTCACCACGATCAGCATCTGCTGACCGCTCTGCCCGAACTTGTCGGTCAATATCTGGATCGCCCGGCCCGACTCCGAGTTCGGATCCTGGAACCCACCCGAGGACAGGCTCTCGGCGACCGGAATCCCGAACGCCGCCGCGGCCATGAAGACCAAGACGGCTCCAACGATGATTCGTCGTGGCGCCCTGATTGCCAGACGAGCAATCGCGTGGAGCATGTTGCGTCCCTCCGCCGTGGATCTCGGCGTTCCCGATGACCGGCACATAGCCGTGGATCCAAACCGAGGTAGTTCAGCCTGCGGCTTGGTTGTCTGCCCTTTGGCGGCCGCTACCGCCGTACTGGAATCGTCGCCAGTTCTGGATGACGTGTACTCAGTACGCGGTTACTCGAATTTCTCCGCCCAGATAGGGCATTACCCGCAGCGCTGACGCTTCCGAGGTGGCTGGAGGGTGGCTGGGGCAGGTCCGACCATGCCGCACAGACCGGCCGACGACCTGCGGTAATTGTTGTGGTCCCGGCTGGGATCGAACCAGCGACCTTCCGCGTGTGAAGCGGACGCTCTTCCACTGAGCCACGGGACCGGCGCCGAGAGGCGAACGACGTCGAAGACTAGCACGCTTCGTGTGTCGGGCGGGCACGCCAGGGGCTCAAAAGCGGGTCCTGGACCACCCGAGACACGCCGTGACCAAGGAATTTGTGTGCACACGCTCACTGGACTATCGTCGTGCTTCGCACCGGGCGACGATCTCGCCCGTTGCGCGCGGACGTAGCGCAGTTGGTAGCGCATCACCTTGCCAAGGTGAGGGTCGCGGGTTCGAATCCCGTCGTCCGCTCGAAGGTGCAAGTGGCATCAACCCCAGCGGTGGAGTGGCCGAGTGGTGAGGCAACGGCCTGCAAAGCCGTGCACACGGGTTCGATTCCCGTCTCCACCTCCATTTTCAGCTCCCAGCGCGATTAGCTCAGCGGGAGAGCGCTTCCCTGACACGGAAGAGGTCACTGGTTCAATCCCAGTATCGCGCACCAAGATTGACGCAGGTCTGACATAGTTTCCCAGGCCGAGAATCGATCTCATGGGCCAGATATGGGCCAGCCAATTACGGCGCTAGCAACCCGACAGACGGGAGCTAGCCCACGTGCGACGCCTCCCACTCCCACGCCCGCGAGCACCACCACAAAGGCAACTGTCACGCAGAACGTGACGGTTGCCTTTTCGCTTGTGCGGTAGCGAACTACCTCGCAAATGACTGAAGGCGGCTCCCTGCCAGGGGAACCGCCTTCTTGAACCTCAAGCCCTGCCAGGGGCTCTAAGCACGAAAACCAAGAGGAGCGTACCTCCATGCGCGAAAACAGCGCAACCATTCTGTCCACCGTCCCTCTACCCGCCGGCGCCGATGAGCACGGCGCCTGGGCTGACTGGGATAACACCTTCCGGGTCGTCTACACGCCCGAGACGAAGATCGCCGGAACCAGTTGCACCGTGTTCGGGAGCGCGGTGCAGTTGCCCGATGGCAGCATCTCCCACCGCGACTGCGGCGACGCGCCGCACGTGATGGTCCAGGGCGACGCCGACGGGATCACCACCGTTCAAGCTCGTGAGTTGGCGGCCGCGATCGTGGCCACCGCTGACCTGATCGACGGGTGGGTGAGCCGATGACCGCGGCAAAGCCCTTGCCGGAGTACTACCCGGACGGCGATTCGCGGCTGGCGGCATTCCTGGCGCCGCGGCCGCGGTACAACCCGTGGCGGCAACTCTGGGATCAGCACCCTGATTACAGCGTCTCTGACCGCGATGAGCTGCCAGAACGGACGTGGGGGCTGTGCTTCATGCGCCAGAAGAAGATCCAGGTCTGTAACAAGCTCGACGTCCATCGGCGGCGCTGCACGATCGCCCACGAGTTGGTACACATTGAGCGCGGCCCAGTGCCGTCCAACCCGAAGTTCGCCGAGATTGAGGAAGAGATAGTCGACGAGATCGCCAGCCGGCGACTCATCGCCTTCGACGATCTGGTGGCCACCATCCGGGAATGCCCGAACGGAGCACCGTCGGCGTGGGCCTATCGGTTGTGGGTGGACAGACCGACCCTCGAGGCCCGTTTCAAGAACCTGCGGCAGCAGGAGATCGAGGCGATCGACGCGATCAAGACAGAGGCGCAGTACCTGACCAGGTCCGTTGATCTGATCCACAAATTGCGCGCCGACGAGTGAGACAATTTGTCCTGACCTGACGGGAAAGGGGGCCCCTTCCTGTTTGAAGGGTCTCCCTTTCCCGATCGGGACATCGACAAGGGAGAAAGGGTAAATCAATGACGATTCACCTCACGTTGCCGCCGGACGCTGGACCGAAGGTGACGGAGCTGGCTGACCGAATTCAGAGGATGGCGACTGACCCGGACAAGCGGTACAGCGACCAGGACGGCCGCGATACCGCGATCACGGGTCTGATCGCGATAGTTGCTGAGCTTGAGCGAGACGTGGCCAAGCTGAAGTCAGACGCCGCGGCCGCTAAGTCTCAGGCATCGTTGGATGAACTGACACGTCGCAGTTACGAGCGTTAAGCCCAGTGTGTTTCGCCCGCTTTTTCGCCCGGCGGCGGTAAGACTGAGCCATGACTGGGCAAGCGGAGCGCCTGCGGATCGTTTCGATTCAACCGACGGAAGACTTTGTGCAGGAGGACGAAGTCGGCACGCTTCCGGAGCGGTATTCGCTGCTGCTGGGTATGTCGCGACGGATCACCAGTTATGAGCTCGCTGAGGTGACGGCCGAGACGTCGGTGAGCTTCGTAGACTCCGGTGACCCTCGGTGGTTGCGTCTCGCGGACACCACGCTTGACGAATTCGCTGAAAGGCGTCACGAGATACAGCAGATCGTCGACGACGCTGTGTCCAAAGCCGCGGTGTATCAGGAGGTCGCGGAAACCACTGGGCAGGCGCACGCTGCGGCGCAGCAGGCCGAATATATCCGCCGGCGCAAGCTGATGAGCGACATCAACGTTGCCCTGCGTTCAGAGCTTGAGCAGAACAAGTAACTCGGTGTAGCCCCACCGGAGTGGCTTCCTTGTTGCTTGCCGACGGGCTGGGATCGGGAGGGTCCTGACCATCTCCCGTGCCGCCTGCCGCTGATTGCCAAAGTTGACTAATGCAATTGGCGGCAGAATTAGAAGCTGTGCAACGAGTGTTGTGCTGACGCCAACGGGAACGGAAAGGGTCCATCAAATGTCACAACATTGCGCCGTCGAAGGCTGTGACTCAGCAGCGCACGAACCACCGCACGTACTTCGCCAAGACCCAGACACCTATCAATTGGTGTTCGGCGTCTGCAACTTCCATCGAGAGCAGCTGACCAATCCAGACACCGAATGGATGGTGGATTACGAGGGGTCTGGAAGCCAACGCCGCCGGCTCTTATTCGTTGGGACCGACGTCCGCCAACGTCTGCGCGACCTCAACGAATACTTGCTGCTTGAGGAGCCCACCGAAGTCACCGTGTACGGCGCGGGACGTGTGTTCAGCCATCCAACTGAAGATGGCCATCACGTCCCGCTGCGTGTCCGACGCCGCGGCGGGGATCCGCAGTCGATGACACTGGTAATCCCACCAGAGATGATGGCCGAATTGGGTGCGACGCTACTGGTTTCGGCGCCGCCTGAGGCCGCCCGCGCCGCCTACAGCGGACTACGCCGGTACCTTGCGCCTTCTCAAGACCGTCCAGGTCGAGGGTGACCGATAACTAGGCGGAAGCGGACGGCGCTGAGAAAGGTGTGCGCATGTATCAACAGAGTCGAGCAAAGCGGTGGCTCGGAGATCTTCGCGAGTCCTTGGTAATGCTGAAGTTGGCCGAGAAATCCGTTGCCGCATTTGCGGAAGAGGCCACCCGCAGGAAAGGCGTCCGCGTTATCAGCGAACGCGACAAGGATGTGATGACGAGCCTTGCCCGCGACAAAATCAGGATTATCCTGCAGCAAAGCCAAAACCTCGACGGCGAAACTGAATTGGCTGATGCGCTCAGCCCGATCGCGCAGGCTATGCGCGATTTCTCGCTCGGAGATGACTTCGGCGAAACCGTCCGCACTCTCATCGACTCGATCGAACAGGCTCTGCCGCTACTGGAAGACCAAATGGCCCTAGACGAATCTATCGACGACATCATCCGTGAATTAGAGCGAGCCTTTCTCATCTCGCTCGTGGTCACATTGACCTCGCACAACGTCCTGATCCAGAAGGTTCAGGAGTGGGAAGGGCCGCACCAGCGATTCCTCCAAGGGCTCTTGCCGAGCGACGTCGGCCACTACTTCGACGTGAAGACCTTGACGTACGTCGATGAGGCTGGACCGGGGCGCGTACACATGCAGGACCTTGTATCTGCGATCAACGCCGGCTCCACGATATGGATGGCAGGCGCCGGCAGGAGCAGCGTCGATAGCTATCCCGAAGCGCAGGCTGTCGCCTATGCCCAATGGTTCAGCTATGCCTTCTCGCTCTGGGAAGAGCAGTTCCGAGGACGGATCGCGGCCTACTTCGATCGGCAAGGCGCAGAACGTATCCGGGGCAGCGATGTTCGCATTGATTTCTTCGGAGACATCCGCCTCATTCGAAATGACTTCGTCCACAACAAGGGCAGATGCAAAGAGTCTGCGCAGTTGAACCGACTTGACTGGGGACTTATGCGGGGCAAACCTATCGAGATCACACCCGAGCAGATGTTGTCGCTGATCGATCTGTTCCCCCGTGATGAACTGCGGGTGCCCCCGACACCGCAGCCTCCTGGGGACACGCAGCGAGTTCCGGGAAAGGTGCAACCACATCTGCTTGAGGATGTCCAGAAGCGTGCTCAGGAGATCGGGCTGAACGACAACCAACTACTAGAAGCAGCCCTGTCAGATTGGCTAGATCGAAACAGCTAGCCAATCGTGCCGCTTTAGTTCGCCGCTTGTTCTGCGGCGTCCATCAATTCAATCGCTCTAGTCATGTGTGCTGAGGCTGTCTCCATTTGCGATGACATTTCCGCATACTCGGCCTGGGTCATCTGGGGACTGTGAGGTGAGCCCGTCGTAGTGGTCCAGTCGTTGTGGGACTCTGATGCCCGAGTGTTCGGGCAGGAAGAATCGACGACGACATGGCAACGAACAAGCGCCGGCGGCACACGCCGGATCAGATCATCCGCAAGCTCGCCGAGGGCAACAAGCTCCTTGGGACCGGGCAGCAACTCAGCGAAGTGTGTCGCCACCTTGAGATCACCGAGTCGACCTGGCATCGCTGGGTCGCCCAGTACGGCGGGATGAAGGCCAGCGACGCCAAACGCCTCAAGGAACTTGAGGCCGAGAACGCCAGGCTCAAGAAGCTGGTCGCCAACCAGGCCCTTGACATCGACATGCTCAAGGAGATCTCGTCGGGAAACTTCTGACCCCGAACCGCAAGCGCAGCGCCGCGGCGATGCTGCGCGAGCGGTTCGGGGTCTCCGAACGGCGAGCGTGCGCGGTGGTCGGCATCCACCGTTCCACCATGCGTCTACAACCACCACCGATCAGCGATGAGGAGGCCCAATTGCGGGCCTGGCTACGCGCGTTCTCCACCCAGCGGCCCCGCTGGGGATGGCGCCGTGCTGCGATCGCGGCACGGCGAGCTGGCTGGAAGGTCAACAACAAGCGCATCCGCCGCCTGTGGCGCGAGGAAGGCCTGCGGGTTCCGCAGCGCCGCAGGAAGAAACGCTTGACCGGCATCGGTGCGCAGGTCGGGGCGATGTGCCCGATCCGCCCGAATGCGATCTGGGCGATGGACTTTCAGTTCGACACCACCGCCGACGGACGAACGTTGAAGATGCTCAACGTAATCGATGAGTTCACCCGCCAAGCCCTGGCGATCGAAGTCGACCGGGCCATCAACGCCGACGGCGTGGTCGACGTCCTTGACCGTCTGGCCCTGATGCATGGGGCACCGGCCTACGTGCGGTTCGACAACGGACCCGAGTTCATCGCCCATGCTGTCAACGACTGGTGCCGCTTCAACGGCACCGGCTCGCTATTCATCGATCCCGGATCCCCCTGGCAGAACGCCTGGATCGAGTCATTCAACGGCCGACTGCGCGACGAGCTACTCAACTCCTGGCGCTTCGACTCCCTGCAAGAAGCCCAAATCATCATCGAAGATTGGAGAATCGACTACAACGCCAACCGGCCTCACTCCGCCCACAATGGGCTCACCCCAGCCGAGTTCGCCCTACAGTGGACCACGACCCACCAACCGCAAGCCGCATAGCGACTGGACCATCAAACGGGTCCCCCTCAACTGGCTCCCATACACATCTTGGACACCTGGTCGAAGCTTTTGATCGCCGCTTGCACCTCGGCGGTCACCTGCGAGTCTGGGCTAGGCAACAGTGCTTTGAGCCTGTCGTTGGCACGATTCAATTCGCGGCACGCGGCTCTCAAATCCGAAAAGTCGTAGCTTCTCGATGCGCCGCTCATCATGCGCAACGCATCACCCATCTCATCCACGACTGGGGCCGCTCGTTCCCGCCATGCCGATACAGCGGCGCCTCGCGACAGCGTCGTCGTTACGGTCGGAGATATTGACGATTTGGCAGCAGAAGGAGTTGTGCTGGACGAGCCGCAGGCAACTAGTAGCAATGAACCTACGAGAGCCGCGACATGCCGCGCGACATTCACCATGGCGACCGCCTATCCACAGGAAACGGACGAAAAAACTAAACAGCCTAGGTAGCCCCTACGGCATAGCGCATCGGGTGGCCTGCCGTCCAGCAAATGCAGTACGCCAGCATCAGAAGAATGCTGCCGCGCCCTGTTCTTGACGGTGTGCGTGACGCTGACCCACGCAGCCGGGGAGAAAGTGGTTGCGCTACGAAGATCGCCTTCGGGCGCATCGAGGAACGTCAAGACTGACCCGTCCCGGCGTTTCCGGAGACTCCCGATCTTGGGAGGATCTGAGTTATGGGACGTGTCAGCAAGTACCCCGACGAGCTTCGTGAGCGTGCGGTGCGCATGGTCGCTGAGGTGCGCCCGCAGTACCCCTCGCAGTGGGCGGCGATCACCGCGGTCGCGGGCATGTTGGGGATCGGCACCCCGGAGACGTTGCGGACCTGGATCCGTCGCGCGGAGGTCGATACCGGCCAACGCCCGGGTGTGACGACTCAGATAGCCGAGGAGAACAAGGCGCTGCGCAGGGAGATCGCCGAGCTGCGTCGGGCCAATGAGATCTTGAAAGCAGCGGCGATTTTCTTCGGGGCCGAGCTGTGCGCCACGAGGCGCTTGGTGTGTCGGGAGGTGGTGAGAGACCGTCTCTGTTGGGCCGTCGCAGCGGCCTGATGAAGCGTCGGGGCAGCCGATCGTCGGGAACGACGGGGATCGGTGGCAAGCGGCCCCGAAAAGGCGAGCCGTGCTGGTACTGCCAGACGGTGCGGGCTCGTTGAGCAAGGTCAGAAGGTGCAGCGCAAGCGAACCAGTGCTTGAAGCTCCGTAACCGCGAAGCCGGCTCCAACCTGGCGGATATGGGCCGGTCTGCAGTGCACGACCTCACCGGTGGTGGGGTCGACTCCGAAGCCGTTTAGTTCCATCGGTGGGGAGGTCACGGTGAAAGCCTGCGGCGTAACCGTGGCGATGCTGCCGGAGTAGAGCTGGGCACCTCCCTGACCAACCGGCGATCAGGTGAACGTGGGAACCATCCTGCGGGACCGTCGATTTCGCTGCGGGCATCCAGCCCGCAGTGGATCAGAAGACTCAGCGTTCGGAGTCGAGGGACCGTATCTGGGTGGGGCGGAGGCCTCGTAGTAGTCGCGGGCGGTGACGTGCCCGCCGTGGAGACCGAGAAAGGCGGTCACAGGGCGAAGGGGGCCAGCAAGACATGCAGTGCGAGTGCGGGAAGATCAGGAGGGTGTGATGTCGGCGGTGAATACCGACGAACTGGAGTTGGCGCTGATGCTGGCGCGGCAACGGGTACTGAAGATCCAGACCAAGCTGCACCGTTGGGCACGCGATGATCCGCATCGCCGGTTCGACGATCTGTTCAACCTCGTTTCCGATCCCGCTTTCTTGTTGGTGGCCTGGGATCGGGTCAGCGGGAACAAGGGTGCTGCCACGGCCGGAGTAGATCGGCGCACTGCGTCGTCCATCATGGCTGGGCAGGGTGTCGAGGAGTTCCTCGACGAACTGCGGTCCAGGGTGAAGGACCGCAGGTTCCGCCCGTTGCCGGTGCGCGAGCGGATGATCCCCAAAGCCGGTGGTGCGTTGCGCCGGTTGGGGATTCCGACCGTGGCCGACCGGGTGGTCCAAGCATCCTTGAAGCTGGTGCTTGAGCCGATCTTCGAGGCGGACTTCCTGCCGTGTTCCTACGGTTTCCGCCCGAACCGCCGAGCCCATGACGCGGTGGCCGAGGTGCGCTATCTCGCCACACGACCCCGGTGTTATGACTGGGTCGTTGAGGGAGACATCAAGGCCTGCTTCGACGAGATCGACCACAGCGCCCTGATGGGCCGGGTGCGTCGACGCGTCGGGGACAACCGCGTGCTGGGTTTGGTCAAGGCGTTCCTGAAGGCGGGCATCCTCACCGAGGACGCCCGATTGCAGGACAGCACCGCGGGAACCCCGCAGGGTGGCATCCTCTCACCGCTGTTGGCCAATGTGGCGTTGTCGGTACTCGATGAGTACATCGCCGCTCTGCCCGGTGGCTCGTCCACCGGGATCAACGAGCGTGCGAAACGATTGCGTCACGGGCTGCCGAATTTTCGGCTCGTCCGTTACGCCGACGACTGGTGCCTGATGATCCGCGGCACCAGAGCCGATGCCGAAGCGCTACGGGAGGACATCGCCGTCGTTCTGGCGACGATGGGGTTGCGGTTGTCCGATGACAAGACCCTGATCACCCACATCGAGGACGGTCTGGATTTCCTCGGGTGGCACATCCAGCGCCGCCGAAAACGGGGAACCAGTCGAAGCTACGTATACGTGCATCCGTGCACCAAGGCCGTGTTGGCGGTCAAACGGAAGCTCAAGACGTTGCGCCGAACAGTCGAACCCAACCAGCCGCTCGATGACCTGCTGCGCCGGATCAATTCGACGCTGCGGGGCTGGGCGGGCTATTTCCGGGCCGGGGTGTCCTCGGCGACCTTCTCCTACCTGAGCCACTACACGTGGCAGACGGTGTGGCGTTGGATGCGTCGCAAACATCGCAAGTCGACCTGGAAACAGCTGCGCCGCCTCTACTGTGGCGGCGGCTGGTGGCCAGCCACCGAGGACCACGTGCTGATCGATCTCGAACAGATCACCACGACCCGATACCGCTACCGCGGTTCGGTCATCCCCTCACCCTGGCCGATCACCGATACGGAGGCCACCACCGCCGCCTGACCGGGTCCTGTGGAGAGCCCGGTGCATTGAAAGGTGCACGCCGGGTTCGGGAAGCGGCCCGGGAAAACGGAACAACCCCAACGGTTGTCACCGCGTCCCGGGCCGACTTTCACCGACCGGCCCGGGAGACGGTGATCCGGTTCATCGCCGAACACAAGGACCACCAGGTGGCCGGCCCCGACGGTGGGGCTGGGCTGCGCTGGGGTGTCGAGCCCATGTGCGCCGTGCTGTCCGAGCATGGCGTGCCGATCAGTCCGTCGACCTATTACGAGTGGATGTCCAAGACTGCGACGCGTCGCCAACTGCGTGACGCCGAGACGGTCGAGATCATCACGGCGGCAAGGGAAGACAAAAAGAACGGTCGATTCGTCCAGACGCTGGGGTCACGCAAGTTGTGGATTTGGCTGCGCGGACAGGGCCATGATGTCGCCCGCTGCACGGTGGAGCGGATCATGCGCGAACAGGGTTGGGAGGGCGCGCGTTACGGGGCCAAGCACAAGACCACCATCCCCGACGAAAGCCATGTCAGATATCCGGATCTGGTCGACCGGCGATTCTATGCGTGTGCACCAAACCGGTTGTGGGTAGCTGACTTTAGCTATGTGTGGACGTGGATGGGGTTCGTCTACGTGGCGTTCGTCATCGACGCCTACAGCCGCCGGATCGTCGGCTGGCGCGCGGCCAGATCGATGACCACCGACCTGGTCCTCGCCGCCGTTGAGCACGCCTTCTTCACCCGCGCCCAGGAAGGCAACACCACCTTGCGCGGGCTGATAGCTCACAGCGATGCGGGCAGTCAGTACACCTCGGTGGCCTTCACCCAGCGGCTCATCGACGAAGGTGTCGACCCTTCGGTCGGATCGGTCGGTGACGCCCTGGACAAGGGCTTGGCTTCATAGTGCACCTCCTGTAGTGGGTTGGATGGGAACTCGTTTTCTTAGTGGGCTGCCTTGTCGGGTGGTAAGGCGTGGATCACCGGCGGTCGGTGGTTCGTAGAGACGTTCATTCTTGTCGTTTGCCTTGTGGGAGTTGAGTATTCCGGCCTTGGTCCAGCTCTTTACGGTGCTGGGGTGCACGCCGAGGTGTTGCGCGAGTTCGGTTGTGGTGAGCAGGCCCTGGGCGCGGAGCCGCTCGGAGTGGCTGAGCAGATGGTACTTGCGGCGCACGTGGACGACGATGCCTGCGGTGAATGGCTTGTTCTCACCAGAGCGGTGTCCTTGGGCGTTGAGCGTTTCGGCGACCTCGGCATCGGTGTGGGTGTCCAGTAGCCGGTCCAACACTTTGACGGTGTCGGAGCGGGTTTGGCGGGCTTGCCAGGATGTGGGCGGTATCGCGATTGCGAGACTGCGGTTCTGTCCGCCCCGCAGACGCACGTGTAGGTGGATGCGATCGTTCTTGTGTAGGGTGACATCGTCGACGAGTAGCCGCACCATGCGTTTACGGTCTCGCTGCGCGGTGTGTGGGTTGGACCAGAGGGCTGGGAAATCCGTTGCCAATGAATGAATTTGGTTCTTGATCTGGTCGTTGAGTACGGCTGCGGCGGCCTGGGTGGCGCGTTCGTAGTCTTCGCGGGCGGCTTGCAGGGCGCGCAGCGCATCGTTCCAATCGGCCTCGAGGCTGTCGGCGACGAGTCGGTTGTCTGGGTCGACGGCCAGGTAGCGGCGGCGGGCCAGGTCGGCGCGGTGGCGTGCCCGTTCGACGGCCTGGCGGCGCAGCGCGTCGGCCTCGGCGGCGCGGGTGTCCAGTTCGGCCTGCACGGTCAGGGCGACCTCGAGGGCGTGCGGGGTGAGGGTATCCAGCAGCAGGGCGCCGACGGCATCGTCGACGACGGCGCCGGGCACGGTTTGGCAGCGCTGCGCACCCTGTTGGATGCATCGGTTCATACACTGGTAATCGGGGACCTCGACGCCGCGGCGGGTGTGGTAGCGCACCGTCATCCGCCGCCCGCACCGCCCGCAGATGGCCAGGCCCTGCAGCAGCGCGGTTCCTTCCCGGGCGGGACCGGCGGCGCGGTCTTGACCGTGGGCGGTGGCGTTGCCCAGCAGTAGGCGCTGGTTGGTCTCGTATTGGTCCCAACTGATGTAACCGGGATGCGCGTCGGGGAACAGCGCGATCCACTGCTCACGCGGCAAGGTCTGGAAGGTCTTCTTGCCGTTGGCGCCGACGCGCTCTCGGCGTCGGCCGTAGGCGAACGCGCCGGCGTAGCGGGGGTTGTGCAGGGTGCGCAGCACCCGCCAATGCTGCAGCGGCATCCAGGCCAGCTCACCCTTATGCGTGCCGGTGCGCACCCGCACCGGGAACAGCAGCTTCTCGGCGTTGAACTGCTGCACCACCGCGCGTGCTGAGCCGGTGCGAGCGAATAGGGTGAACACGTGCTGGATCGCTTGTTGCACACCGCTATCCGGGTCGAGCACGATTCGCTCGGCTGGGTCGTAGACCAGCCCGACCGGCAGGGGCATGCGCAGTTCGCCGCGGCGTGCCTTCGATAGCTGCCCGCCGATGAGGCGGGCCCGGATGAAGTGCAGCTCAGCCTCGCTCATGGTGCCCTTGAGTCCGAGCAGCAGCCGGTCGTTGAAGTCGGTCGGGTCATACAGGCCGTCCTCATCGCAGATCAACGTCGCCGACATGGCGCAGATCTCTAGCAGTCGGTGCCAGTCGGCGTTGTTGCGGGCCAGCCGTGACACCTCCAGGCCCAATACGATCCCCGCGCGGGCCATGCTTACCTCGGCGACTAGCCGCTGGAATCCTTCCCGGTCGGCGGCCGAAGCGCCGGACTGGCCTTGGTCGGTGTCGATGGTGACGATCGCCTCGGTCGGCCAGCCCAGCGCGATCGCCTTCTGCCGCAACGCATATTGGCGGGTGGCCGATTCGGTGTTGGTCAGCACCTGACGCAGCGTGGACTGGCGCACATACAGGTAGGCGGTGCGGGCCAGGTGCGCGCCGGTCACCTTCGCCGCGGCCTGCTCGCTCATGACCGCTCACTCCGCAACGGCGACAGCCAGCGCCATCGAGGCCAGCAGCCCGACCAGCTCGGCCTCCGCGCCCCCGGTGACCGGAGGTGAGACCCGGACGGGTGTGGGCGCCGACACCGTGGGCACGGTCGGCTGGCGCAGCCGCAGCCATGCGGCCACCCCGCGTTGCTGAAGCACTGCCAGCCCCATCCGCCACCCGTCGGCCGCACCACCAAGCGCGCGGGCCCGCAGCTGCTCATACCCGTCCACAACGTCGGATCCATCACCGCCTGCATCGTCGATGTCATTGCACTCCTCCACTTTTGGGGTTCTCAGCGCGGGCCAGGGCCCGCTCCACCGATCGCGGGTGCACCCTGAGCGCGAACGTCTCGGCGATCGCATCAGCCAGCCGCGCCGACCCGATGCCGGGATCGGCTTCGCGCAACTGCCGGGCATAGGTGATGACCTGGG
Source organism: Mycobacterium bourgelatii (assembly GCF_010723575.1). Classification (NCBI taxonomy): domain Bacteria; kingdom Bacillati; phylum Actinomycetota; class Actinomycetes; order Mycobacteriales; family Mycobacteriaceae; genus Mycobacterium; species Mycobacterium bourgelatii. The sequence continues at coordinate 2,147,277 of NZ_BLKZ01000001.1, read as the reverse complement.
CGGTGAGCTTGTGCGCGCGCCGCGGGCCCGGCTTGGCCGGCACCAGCCCACTCAGCCCGTCACGGTCCACCGCGGCGGCGGCCTCGTAATACGACGGCCGGGAGAACCCGAACGTGGCCGCGGTCTGGGTGACCGGGGCGCCCTCGACCCGCACCCGCCGCACCATCTCGTACTTGACCTGCACCAGATCGCGGGCATCGAAGAACTCCGAGGACGCGAACCGTTCGTCACGTACCGCATCCGGGCGAGGATTCAACGTCCGCGACTCGGCCAGCGCCGCCTCCTTCGCATCCAGCTTCCGCTTCCGAGCCACAACGCCACCTCCAAATCTATTGTGTAGATAGAATTATGCCGGATAGAGCGATGACCAGATGTCCGACACGCTGCAACCGTGTCACATAATTACAGCTATTCACGTTGCTAGCTGCGCAAATTATCGAGCGTAGGTGATGTGAACACCACTTATGACGGCATAATCTGCCTAACGAATGCGGCATAATTGGGCTGACACTCGTTCAGCCGGACAGGCCATCGATCAGCCGCCGCAGTTCGACCAGATCGGCGAACCCGAACGGCGACCGACCCGCGGCCATCCTGACGAACACGTCCGGCTCGACAACGTCCGTCCAGCCCACTGGCAGCGAGAACTGCCGAGCATTCTCGTCGAGGAAGAACACCCGATCCTCCGACCACGTCTGCCGAACCGCGAGGAAGACGAACTCGCGGCCAAACCACGGGTGGAACGGGTGCGTCACCCGAACGATTCGCTGATCACCGACCGGATGGAGCGCAGTTGACGACTCGGGACAACGCGTTGGCCGAGACCACCGTCGGGTCGTTCAAGAACGAAGTCATCCGCCGGCAAGGGCCATGGCGTGAGGTCGACCAGGTCGAGGTGGCGACCGCCCAGTGGGTGATGTGGTTCAACACCGAACGTCCTCACGAGTACCTCGACGACTTCACCCCACAGGCCGTCGAGAAGCCCCACTACGATCACAGACGCACCCCACCAAAGGCAGGGTGAATCAACGAAAACAGTCTCCGGACTCACCGGGACGGGTCATTCTCCCTTTTGTGCGAGAAATTTCAGATCGGAAAACTCAATTCTCCCAGCGGTAAGCGCCCTCTGATACCGGACATAGATGCTGGCGACGGACTCTTCCAGCAGTGCCGTGAAGACGGCGCGGTCGATCTGCGTCGCAACTCCCCCGATGAGCACATCAATGCTCATAATTTCTCCCTAACGTGCGGCCATCGTTGGGAGTCTCCAACAGTTCAGGCGCTGTACCCCTCAGTGGCCGACCAACGGCGTGTTGCACGCGGATGACACACCTCGGGCAGACAGCGCACAGGCCGGACCATCAGTTGGTGATTGTCAAATGCGCAGTCCACATGGCTGAGCGTTGACAGCGCTTCGCACTATCCGGTGTCCAGCACGTAGTCGCAAAACTAAAGAACTGAGACGGCCTACGGGACCTGCTGCAAGCACCTAATTGCCACGTCGCAGAGTCTCAGAACTTGTTCCCACAATGGAGTCTCATACCGGAAGCGGCGGCAGATCGCAACGAATCCCCTTTATTAACAATCTGTTTGGCGAGTCAGCTGGAAACGGCCCGTTGCAGAGAGCCTCGGCTCAGCCAAACTTCCGTGGGGTAAGCCACCTCCCCGCGCCATGGTGGCATCCGTTCGGGATCCACACGACCAGTCAGTCATCTGGCCGGCCTTGGCGAGGCGCACGTCGCGTCACGAAATTCGTTGATCTACACGATTTTTGATTAGGCGCGCGCGAGGTATCCGGTCCAGCAGCCCCTTTCCAGCCAATGACGCCGCAACCGTCGTAGCGACGATCTACGGTCAGCACATGGCTGCCGTCGGCGACTTGGTCCGCTGCACCACCGGCACGTGGATGGTGCGTCCGCCCGAGCGCTGTCCCCACGGCCATCTACTCGGCGGACACCGTGCGCAGGTTGGACATCAACCGTGCGACTGCGCGCGCCGTGGCGGCCACATGACCTGGCGGTGCCTCGAATGCGACACGGTGGTGTACGCACCTCCGCTCTCCCCCGGCTGCCACCCGTTGAGCGGCGCCGCCGACAACGCATATTCACGTCATGACCGAGAACCGTCGTCAACGACCAGTTCCGATCGGGGATGATGGGTTCGTGGCCGCCTTGTTGCTTTTGCTCCTCGTGGGTCTCTTCGCGGCTGCCGTCATCACCGGCATCATCCTGCTGGTAGTTCGGCTGGCGGATTCATCCAAGTCCGAGCCGTACGTCCCCCATGGATGGCAGCCCACGACCGAACCCGGTTGGTACCCCGACACCCGCGACCCCAACGTGCTGCGGTATTTCGACGGCCAGCAGTGGACGTCGGCAACCAGACAGATGCACTAGGCAGGCCCTAGCCCGTACCGAAAAACGGGGTTACCGCTGTCCGGCGTCAGCGTTAAGATTCGTCAATCTTCGACAGATTCGAGCTCGCCATGAATCGCATTCGATATTGTTCGGCCGCCGCCGCCATCACATTGGCGATCGGCGCAACTACTTTCGCAAATTTGGGCGTGGCATCAGCCGATCCCAATGTTTGCGGCGGTCCCGCCACTCCGCCCTGCGCCGGGCCCAGCCCACTGACGCCCGAACAGCAATGCGGGCTTGTCGCGTGGCAAACCTGGCTGCCCTGCAACTGGCTGGGCGTGCAGGTTCCCGTCGGCACGCCGGGCAGCCTGTAAGCCACCCGGTCGCGCCGGCCGCGGTCGATCCGCGCCTAACCCGCGGTCACTGAGGCAACCCGGACTTGATCGCGGCGTCCTGCTTCTTGCTGAGCTCCAGGATGAAGTCTTGGCTCACCGGGTCGTCGGGGGCACTCTCGAGTTCAACGACGGTGAACACCTTGCCCTGGGTGAACATCACGATCCCCTTCGCCTTCGCACCGTCGGGCGACGGTCCGACGGCAACCACGCTGGCGTCGCCCACGTCGGTCGGCTCCGGCGTCGCTTTGGTGCTCAGCTCCGGAATCATCTTCGAGTTCTGGTCCAGCGCCTGGGCGGCCTCGCCGGGGTTGGCGTAGACGTAGATCGAGATCTCGATCTTGCGAGTGTTGTCCTGGTTGAGGTAGACACCTTCAACGCCCGGCGGGTTGGTGCCGGGCTTCTGCGTGAGAGTCCAGGTGTTGCCGGGCACGCCGATGTCATCGGTCTTGAGCAGCAGACCGCTGTAATCCCCCGGCTGCGCCGCGGGGGTGCTCGACGTCGGCGACCCAGACGCAGACGCGGACGAAGCCGCTGAGGATGTTGTTGACGACGCGGGATGTGACTCTTTGTCACCCCCGCACCCCGCGAGTGCCCCACCCGCTACCAGTGCGGTCGCCGCGACCGCGGCTGCCATCATCGAAACCTTCATTGCCATTTGGCTCCTTAAGGGTGTGGGCACGATTTGCCGCGCGTCTCAGCAACATAGCGAATTTGACGCCCCCGCACATCAGGCAATTTCAGACATGCCGAGCCAGTGGCCGCTGGCCGCTCTATCCGGAAAGCGAATCCTGCTGCACCCCAAACGATTCGATGACTTTGACCAATTCGTCAGGCGCCTCCCAATTGAGCCCATGCCCCGCAGCAGGCACCGTCACCAGACGTGCACCCGGAATTCCGGCGGCCATCCGACGCGAGTGGTTGGGCGGCGTGGTGCGGTCGGCCGCCCCCACCATGACCACCGTCGGAACCATGATCTCGCCCAACCGCGGGTAGCGGTCCTCGCGGGAGAAGGCCCGCACAATCTCCAGGTGGGGCCCGTGTTCTTCGACGTGCTGCTGAAACCCTTCGGTAAACACCCGGACCATCGCCGGCGAGGGGCGCGCCCCACACTGGGCCGCCCCGAACAGCGTTGCAACCGTCTTGTTCCGAATCAGTCGTTGCAGAATGCCGTACTCGAGCAGCGGGATCTGCACCTTGTTCTGCGGCGCTCCATCCATCACGCGGCCCGCCCACGTCGCAAACAACACCAATCCCCGCAACCGCGACGCAAGGTGGGGATGGTCCAATAGCGCTCGGATGCTGACGAATCCGCCCATCGAGTGCCCGACGAGCACGGCGTCACGAACGTCGAAATGTTCCAGCAGCGCGGCGATGTCGGCGGCCATGGGCTTTGATCCGATCCCCTCGGAGCCGAGTGTGGAACGCCCGTGGCCTCGTTGGTCGAGGCCAATGACGCGGTAACCCCGGGCCAGCAGCTCATCCCAGACGACGTTCCATTCGGCGACGGTGACGGTGTAGCCGTGAACCAGAACCACCGTGGGTCCTTCGCCGGCGGTCACCACGCGTAGCAACGTCCCGTCCGGGCGGGCGATCGTGACCTCGTCGCCCTGGGGTTCGGCGAGAAGCTGTTCGCGCGTCAGCGGATCGGGGTTCTGCTCGATCCATGCGACCAACGCGCGCAGGCCACCCCAGCCCAACGCACCGACGAGTGCCGCTCCCGCGGCCAACCTTGCCTTCAACGCGACCTCCCGGTTACTGGGTTCTCACGTTACCGATCGCCCTGCGACGCCGCCTGATAGCGCATACGCCATCAAAACTGAAAGACGCATGGTGCATGCTTGCGCCTTGTGGCTGGCCAGTCTCAATGGTCACATCAGCACCATGAGCCGACTACAGCCGGCTCGGACAAATCGGCGATGATCTCGGCGTCCCGAGGTCCACCCCGATCACGTGTACCCCCTCGGCCTCAAGCGCTTCTTGGTTGCGCGCCCCAGCCCGGACGAACTGCCGGTGACGACGACGGTCCTGCCGGTGCTCATGCCTGACTTCCCTTGTCCACCAGCACCTTCTGGTATTCACCGGGGCCGGTCACGGCCAGGTAGGAGCAACGCTGCGTCCCGACGTTTCGGATTCCGTGGGAAATCCCGGCCGGAACCATCACCGCCTGCCCCACGCGCACGACGACGGGCGCCGACCTCGACACCGCGACGATGGACAACTGCTGGTGGACACCGGCGGTGCTGCCGCCGGGCGAACCGACGGCGTGTGTGCTGGTGATCGAGAAAAGCCTGCCGTGGAGCTTCTTCGTCGATCGCGACGGCCGCCGCTTCGTCAACGAGGCGAGCAACTACAACAACATCGGCAAGGCGATGTACGCCGCACACGCTCAGACGGGCAAGGCGATTCCGGCCTGGATGATCTTCGACGCCAAGTACCGCAAGAAGTTTCCGGTCGGCCCGATCGAACCCGGCATGCTGCAACCGGACAGCCGGGTCGCACAGCGGCTGCGGCCCGGCCGGGGCTGGCTGCACAAGGCGGACACGCTGGCCAGCTTGGCCACCGACATCGACGTGCCCGTCGCCAACCTCGAACAGACCGTGCAGCGGTTCAACGAATTCGCAAGCCGTGGAACCGATCCCGACTTCCATCGCGGCGAGACGCTCAACGACGTCCACTACACCGACCCTCGGGTCAAGCCCAATCCATCGCTCGGCCCGGTCGACACCGCACCCTTCTATGCGGTCCAGGTGGTGCCCGGCGACCTCGGCACCAAGTCCGGGCTGCGCACCGACACCAGCGGACGTGTCCTCGACGCCGTCGGGCATCCGATCGCCGACCTGTACGCGGCGGGCAACACGACGGTCAGCGTGATGGGTCCGTCTTATCCCGGGGCGGGTGGAACACTCGCTCCGGCGATGACTTTCGCGTTCCTTGCGATCGAAGCGATGGCTGCAGATGTCGTCCCGGCACCGTCGACGCAGGAGGTTTGACATGTCGGCTTCGAGGCCGACATCGACGGCGAAAAGTTGTCCGACGACGAGTTCGGCTGGTTTGCGCTCATGTTGGCGGTGGCCGGCAACGAGACCACGCGCAATTCGATCACCCAGGGCATGATGGCCTTCACCGAATTCCCCGACCAGTGGGAACTGTTCAAGCGGGGGCGCCCGGAAACCGCGGCCGACGAGATCGTGCGCTGGGGCACTCCGGTCACGTCCTTCCAACGCACCGCACTGCAGGACGTCGAACTGTCCGGTGTGACCATCAAGAAGGGCCAGCGGGTCGTCATGCTGTACCGCTCGGCCAACTTCGACTGACATCACCCGAAATCACAACCCACACCTGGGCTTTGGTGGTCACGGCGCGCACTACTGCATCGGCGCGAACCTGGCCCGGATGACGCTTAACCTGATGTCCGGCGCCATCGCCGATCACCTGCCCAACCTGGTGCCGCTGTCGGCTCCGGACCGGTTGCGCTCGGGCTGGCTCAACGGCATCAAGCATTGGCAGGTGGACTACGCCGGCGGGTGCCCGGTCGCACACTGAGCATCGGGCGTCGCCGCAGGCCTACCGTGGTGGGATGGACGGCGTGCCCGGCGAACCCCCGGCTACGTGCCCTGTTTCGGCGGAAGTTTCGCAGGGCAGTAGACACCCGCTGAGATCGCCGTGAACCGTGCGGCGTTTTCCTGGGTCAGCCCGGGATTTCCGGCTTGCAGGATCTCGACCACCTCGGCCCCGGTCTTGCCCTGATTGGCCATGTTGCAAACGCTCTTTCCGGCCGCAATCGCGCTCTCGGGATCCTTGTAGGTGATACCGGCAGCATTGAGCGAAACGATGAAAGCTTGGTCTTGGCCCGCGTCAGCCTGGGCCGGCGCGGCCATGCCGATCGCCACCACGAGGCAGGTCATCGTCAGCAGGGTTCTCATAGCTCAGAGATGGTCCCAGAGGCACGGCGCTGCCGCATCTCGAACAAATCGAGCGGCCATCGTCAACCCAAGGTTGACACCGCCTGATCGTCAACCTAGCGTTGACGCCATGGTGGAACCGGCCAAGATCTCTTACCCCGTCCGCCTCGACGACCTGATCAACGTGATCAAGACGGTGCACACCGACGCCCTGGACCAACTCCAGGACGCCGTCTTGGCGGCCGAAAGCCTCGGCGAGATCGCCGATCACCTGATCGGGCACTTCGTCGATCAAGCACGTCGCTCGGGTGCCTCCTGGACCGAAATCGGCAAAGCCATGGGCGTCACCAAACAGGCGGCGCAAAAGAGGTTCGTCCCGAAAGCCGAGGCCACCACCTTGGACCCCGAGCAAGGCTTCAGCCGTTTCACCCCGCGGGCGCGCAATGCCGTGGTCGCGGCCCAGAATGCCGCCCACGACGCGGCCAACAGCGAGATAACTCCCGACCACCTGCTGCTCGGCCTGCTCAGCGACCCGGCGGCCCTGGCGACCGTGTTGCTGCGACAACAGAACGTCGACACCGAAAATCTGCGTGCCACGGTCAAACTGCCGCCCGCCGCGGGCGAGACACCCAATCTGATCCCGTTCAGCGGACCGGCGCGCAAGGTGCTCGAACTGACCTTCCGCGAGGCACTCCGCTTGGGCCACAACTACATCGGCACCGAGCACCTGCTGCTGGCCTTGCTCGAATTGGAAGACGGCGCCGGACCACTGCATCAAGCCGGTGTCGACAAGCAGCGGGTCGAGACCGACCTGGCGAACGCTCTGCAGTCACTGGCCGCCCACAAGGAACCCACCTAACCCCTCCCGTTGGCGTCACCGCGTGTGCAATCATGCGAAGATGCACCGCTGGCTGATCGCCTTGTCCACCTTGCTGATCGCGGTCGCGAGCATCACCGCGGCGGGAGTTGCGGCTCCCCGCGCACGCGCCGGTGACGCTCCGATCGGCCACATCGGGGACACGCTGCGAGTCGACACCGGCACCTACGTCGCCGACGTCACCGTCAGCAGCGTGATCCCCGTCGAACCGCCGCCGGGCTTCGGTTACACGCGCAGCGGTGTTCCGGTGAAGAGCTTCCCCGGCAGCTCGGTCAACCGCGCCGATGTCACCGTCCACGCGGTCCGGGTCCCGAACTCGTTCATCATGGCGACCAACTTCAGCTTCGACGGCGTGACGCCGTTCGCCGACGCCTACAAGCCGCGGGCCTGCGACGCGCCCGACTGGCTGGACGCCGCGCTCGGCAACGCGCCGCAGGGTTCGATCGTGCGGGGCGGCGTGTACTGGGACGCCTACCGTGATCCGGTTTCCGTGGTCGTTCTGCTGGACCGCAAGACCGGCGAGCACCTTGCGCAGTGGAATCTCTGACCTGCGGATAGACATCGCCACGGCGGATGCGGCCGGTGAGTTGGCCGACCTCGCCGCGACCACTTTTCCGCTGGCCTGCCCACCCTCGGTGGCAGCCGACAACGTCGCCGCCTTCATCGAGGACAATCTGTCGGCGGCCCACTTCGCCGACTATCTGAGCGATCCACGGCGAGCGGTATTGGCGGCGCGTCACAAAGAACGAATCGTCGGATACGCCATGCTGATTCGCGACATTCCCGAGACGGACAACAGCGCCGAACTGTCAAAGATCTACGTGGTACCCGACTTCCACGGCCGCGGTGTCGCGGGCGAATTGATGGACTCCGCACTGGACGAGGCCGCGCGGTGGGGCATGCGCCGCGTGTGGTTGGGGGTCAATCGGCAAAACGTTCGGGCGCAACGCTTCTACGCCAAGTGCGGCTTTGAAATCAGTGGTACCAGAACTTTTCGGCTCGGCGACCAGCTCGAAAGCGACTACCTGATGGCGCGCGCGATCAACCGGCCGTGAGGGCAAGGAGTCGCGAGGTGGCGCGCAGATACTTCTTGCGATAACCACCTGCGAGCATTTCCTCGCCGAAGATGGTGTCCAGCTTGGCCCCGGAAGCGACGACCGGAATGCCGGCGTCGTACAGGCGGTCGGTGAGTGACACCAATCGCAACGCGACGTTCTGGTCCTCGATGCGGTGCACCCCCGTCAGAAACACCGCCCGCACACCCTCGATCAGGGTTAGGTACCGCGATGGATGCATGGTGGCCAGGTGGGCGCAGAGCGCGTCGAAGTCATCCAGCGTCGCCCCCTCCACGGCAGCGGCGCGGGCAGCGACATCCTCGTCCGTCAACGGGGTGGGTGCCGGCGGTAGGTCGCGGTGGCGGTAGTCCGGACCTTCGATGCGGACGGTGGTGAAAATGCTTGCCAGCGTGTTGATCTCGCGCAGAAAGTCCTGGGCGGCGAATCGTCCCTCACCCAGCTGCTCGGGCAGCGTGTTGGACGTCGCAGCTATCGACACGCCCCGCTCGACCAATGACGACAGCATCCGCGAGATGAGGGTGGTGTTGCCGGGGTCGTCGAGCTCGAACTCGTCGATGCACACCGCGGTGTAGTTGGACAGCAGCTCGATGCATTCGGCGAAGCCGAACACCCCGGCCAGCTGGGTCAACTCACCAAATGTGGCGAACGCCTTTGGGTTCGGCGAAGTACCCGGTCCGGAGCCAGGCAGTGCGTAATAGGCCGAGGCCAGCAGGTGGGTCTTGCCGACGCCGAACCCACCGTCCAGGTACAGGCCGACGCCGGGCAACACCTCCCGCTTGCCGAACCATTTCTTGCGTCCCGCGCGTCGTTCCACGGCTTGCCGGCAGAACTCCTGGCAGGCCTCGACGGCGGCGGCCTGGGAGGGTTCGTTCGGGTCTGGCCGGTAGGTCGCGAAACTCACCGCGGCGAAGGTCGGCGGCGGGTCGAGCTGGGCGATCAACCGCTCTGGGGACACCGACGGATGGCGATCGACCAGACGCGAGATGGGCCCGTCCATGCAGGCACTGTAGCGGCGTGCTGCAATCGACCTTATGTCCGACTTCCTGACGCTGCTCGGTGCGGACCGCGGTATCGCTGAGGACGAACTACCCCTTCTCTACAGCTACCCGGACGTTGCCGACGGCAGTTGGTTGCGGGCGAACTTCATCACCAGCCTGGACGGCGGCGCCACGGCGGCGGGCCTCAGCGGCGGTCTGGGCGGGTCCGGCGACCGCCTCATCTTTTCGGTGCTGCGCGAGCTCGCCGATGTCGTCGTGGTCGGCGCGGGCACGGTACGGGCGGAGGGCTACTCGGGAGTGCGGCTGGACGTCGGCGCGCGCCAGCGGCGGCAGGCCCGGCAGCAAGAAGAGATTCCGCCGCTGGCGGTCGTCACCAACTCCGGCCACCTGGACAAGGACCTGGGCGTGTTCACCCGCACCGAGGTGCCGGCGTTGGTGCTCACCTGCACGGCGACCGCCGACGACACCCGCCGTCGGCTCGCGGGGCTGCCCGCCGAGGTGATCGACTGTTCCGACGGTGATCCCAACAGCGTCGACGAGGCCGCGATCTTGGCGAACCTGCAGGCCCGGGGGCTGCGGCGGATCCTCACCGAGGGCGGCCCCATGCTGCTCGGTGCGTTCATCGATCGCGGCTTGCTCGACGAGTTGTGTCTGACCATCGCGCCCTGCATCGTCGGCGGCTCATCCCGCCGGATCGTGACCGGCCCGGGTCAGGTGATGACCCAGATGCGTTGTGCGCACCTCATCACCGACGATGCGGGCTATCTGTACACCCGCTACGTCCGGGGGTAATCGGCGGGTCCAGCTACTGTGGTCGGCATGAGTCGGCAGTTCAGGTCCGCCACGATCCTGGTCGCGGTCTGCGCGGTGGTCGCCGGCTGCGTGCCCGTCTTCGGCGCCGACCCGCGTTTCGCCACCGATTCGGGCGCCAAACCGCAAGGCGTGCCCACCACATCAAAGCCACCGAGCGGCCCGCCACCGATCGCGGCACCCAAGAACGACTTGTCGTGGCGGGACTGCACGTCCCAGGTCAACTCGGACGCTGGTGTGACGGGCGCGGCGGGGGTCAAGCTGGAATGCGCGACCTTCGACTCCGACCTCGACCCGCTCAACGGCGGCTCCGGGTCGTTGAGCATCGGCGTGGTCCGCGCCCGCTCCGGTCAGACCCCGAAAGATGCGGGACCACTCGTCTTCACCACCGGTTCGGACATCCCGTCATCGACCCAGCTGCCGGTCTGGCTGTCCCACGCCGGGTCCGACGTGCTCAAGTCCCACCCGATCGTGGCCATCGACCGGCGCGGTCTGGGAATGTCGAGTCCGATCGACTGCCGCGATCGCTACGACCGCGAGGACATGCGCGATCAGGCCCAGTACCGATCCGGTGACGACCCGGTGGCCAATCTGTCCGAGATCTCCAATACCGCCACCACCAACTGCACCGACGCCATCGCGCCGGGCGACTCCGCGTACGACAACTCGCACGCCGCCTCCGACATCGAACGACTGCGCAACATCTGGGATGTGCCCGCACTGGCCCTGGTCGGTGTCGGCAACGGCGCCCAGGTGGCGATGGCGTATGCCGGGTCGCGCCCCGACAAGGTCGCCAGGCTGATCCTGGACTCCCCCGTCGCACTCGGGGTCAACGCCGAGGCCGCCGCCGAACAGCAGGTCAAGGGCCAGCAGGCGGCCCTCGATGCGTTTGCCGCGCAATGCGTTGCGGTCAACTGCGCGCTCGGTGCGGACCCGAAAGCCGCCGTCAGCGCGTTGCTGACGGCAGCTCGAGCCGACCAGGGTCCCGGCAGTCCGTCGGTGGCGGCCATCGTTGCGGCGATCACCACCGCGTTGGGTTTCCCCACGGGCGACCGGGTGAGCAACACCACGAACCTGGCCAACGCGCTGGCCGCGGCGCGCTCGGGTGACATGAACGGGCTGAACAACCTGATCAACCGCGCCGAGGCCACCCAGGACACCGACGGCCAGTTCGTCGGTACCTGCAGCGACGCGGTCAACCGCCCGACCCCCGACCGGGTTCGCGAGCTGGTGGTCGCCTGGGCCAAGCTCTATCCGCAGTTCGGCACGGTCGCCGCGCTGAACCTGGTCAAGTGCATCCACTGGCCCAGTAGCACGCCCGCGCAAGCACCGAAGCAGCTCAAGGTCGACGTGCTGCTGTTGGGCGTGCAGAACGACCCGATCGTCGGAAACGATGGGGTCGCCCAGACGGCGGCCACCATCATCAACGCGAACACGGCGAGCAAGCGGGTGATGTGGCAGGGCATCGGCCACGGCGCCAGCATCTACTCGTCCTGCGCGGTGCCGCCGCTGGCCGACTACTTGGACAGCGGGAAGCTGCCCGGCACCGACACTTACTGTCCCGCCTGACCGTTCGCGACGACTCGCGTCGGTGTACGGTGCGCTGGTGACGGCAGCTGACTCGACCAGAACCGGCATTCGCGAATCCCTGCAGGCCGCATTTCGTCCCGGCCCCAAAAGCACCGCCACTGTCCTGCGGTCGGTGCTGTGGCCGATAGCCATCTTGTCGGTGTTGCACCGCAGCACCGTGCTCACGATCAACGGCAACATCACCGACGACTTCAAGCCGGTGTACCGGGCGGTGCTGAACTTCCGGCACGGCTGGGACATCTACAACGAGCACTTCGACTACGTCGACCCGCACTACCTGTATCCCCCGGGCGGCACACTGCTCATGGCGCCGTTCGGCTACCTGCCGTTCGCCGTGTCGCGCTACCTGTTCATCTCCCTCAACACCCTGGCCATCCTCGTCGCCGCCTACCTGCTGCTGCGGATGTTCAACTTCACGCTGTCCTCGGTTGCCGCGCCGGCCCTGATCCTGGCCATGTTCTGCACGGAGACGGTGACCAACACCCTGGTTTTCACCAACATCAACGGCTGCATCCTGCTGTTGGAGGTGCTGTTCCTGCGCTGGCTGCTGGACGGGCGAACCAGTCGCCAGTGGTGGGCTGGTGCGGCGATCGGGCTGACTTTGGTGCTCAAACCGCTGCTCGGGCCGCTGCTCCTGCTGCCGCTGCTGAACCGCCAGTGGCGCGCATGGGTGACCGCACTCGTCATCCCGGTGGTGATGAACCTGATTGCGCTGCCGGTGGTACCCAACGCGACCGATTTCTTCACCCGGACGCTGCCCTACATCATGGGCACCCGGGATTACTTCAACAGCTCGATCCAGGGCAACGGCGTGTATTTCGGCTTGCCGACGTGGATGATCATCGGGCTGCGCGTGCTGTTCACCGCGATCGCCATCGGGGCGCTGTGGCTGCTGTACCGCTACTACCGCACCCGTGACCCGCTGTTCTGGCTCACCACCTCGTCGGGCGTGCTGCTGCTGTGGTCGTGGCTGGTGTTGTCCCTGGCTCAGGGCTACTACTCGATGATGTTGTTCCCGTTCCTCATGACGGTGGTGCTGCCCAACTCGGTGATCCGCAATTGGCCGGCATGGCTGGCGATCTACGGTTTCATGACGCTGGACCGCTGGCTCATCTTCCGCTGGATGAGGTGGGGACGGGCGATGGAATACCTGAAGATCACCTACGGTTGGTCCCTGCTGTTGATCGTGATCTTCATCGTGCTCTACTTCCGCTACCTGGACGCCAAGGCAGAGAACCGACTGGATGACGGCATCGATCCGGCCTGGCTGACGGAGAAGCGTGCTGAGCGGGAGAAGCGTGCTGAGAACGAGAAAGCTAGCGTGGAAACATGACCGCGCCAACGACGATGCAGAGCGAAGCGATGGGGAGGAGTGGCGCAGATGACCGCGCCAACGACGATACAGAGCGAAGCGATGGGGAGGAGTGGCGCAGATGACCGCGCCAACGACGATACAGAGCGAAGCGATGGGGAGGAGTGGCGCAGATGACTAAGCCGAAGCTAGAACTCACCGACGACGAGTGGCGCAAACGGCTCACTCCCGAGGAATTCCAGGTGCTACGCCGCGCGGGCACCGAGCGTCCGTTCACCGGTGAGTACACCGACACCAAGACCCAGGGCATCTACCAGTGTCGCGCCTGCGGGGCCGAATTGTTCCGCAGCACAGAGAAATTCGAGTCACACTGCGGCTGGCCGTCGTTCTACGACCCGTCGAGCAGCGACGCGGTGATCCTGCGCCCCGACCACTCGATGGGGATGACACGCATTGAGGTGCTGTGCGCGAACTGTCACAGCCACTTGGGGCACGTGTTCGAGGGTGAGGGTTACCCGACGCCGACGGACCAGCGCTACTGCATCAACTCGATCTCGCTGCGATTGGTACCCGAAGGCTCGTAACCGGTTAGCCCGAGCGGCTCAGCCACAATTGCCACTCTGGCCACAAGTGCCACAGCAGCCTCCGTTCCGGGCGGCAATGATCTCTGCCCCAGCTTGTAGCGACAAATGTCAACGCAGACAAGGCGTTTGGCGCATCAACGGTTGTCGCTCAAAGCCGGGCAGCAAGCCACATTCCCGGGCCAGCGACCAGAGTGACGGATGTGACTAGACGTGACGAGACCGGCGACGAGCTGACCCTGGCAGCCCCCTCAATCCACCCGCGTCGCATGCACTTCCCAGAACGGCGCGTGTACCCGACCATCGACGAGCCACGGCTCCATCGCCCGGAACCGCTGCAACACGTCCTGGACCTGATCGGCCACCTCCGGGTTCCGTTCGGCCATTAGCTCGATCGCCTCGGCGCTCATGTTCACCTGATAGGTGGTAGTCCCGATATAGGTGATCTCCCACCCACCGTGGGGAAGCACGTCGCGAAACGCGCTCTCGGGCAACGTCCGAAGCATTTTGAAGCCGTTGACGTCGTGCTCACCGAACTCGAACATATAGAGCCGAGCGCCCGGCTTGGTGGCCCGATGCAACGCCTGCACGTACGACCTCTGCAACTCCGGAGCGGTGCTGAAGGTGTGATAGAACGCGCAATCGACGACCGTGTCGAACCGGCCGTCCAGCCCGTCCAACTTGGTCGCGTCGGCCACCTGGAAATCGACCGAGACGCCGGCTTTCCGCGCATTCTCCCGGGCGCGCTCGATGGCCGTGGCCGACCCGTCGATGCCGACGGCCGAGTAGCCCTTCGAGGCGAAGTAGATCGCGTGGTGTCCGGGTCCGGTGCCGGGGTCGAGCACTTCACCCTTGATCGCACCCACCGCCACCAGTTGCTGCACCACCGGCTGCGGCCCGCCGATGTCCCACGGCGTAGCGGCAGGTAGGCCGTGGGCTACCCGCTCGTCCCGGTACCGCTCCTCGAACCGGGTCGGGTCGGTCGGATCGTTGGGATCGGCCGAGTGCGTCACGGCAGCCCGTTGACCAGCTGCTCGACCGGAACCCGCGGCCCGGTGAAGAACGGCGTCTCCTCGCGGGTGTGCCGCCGGGCATCGGTGGCCCGCAGCTCCCGCATCAGGTCGACGATCCGGTGCAATTCCGGGGCCTCGAAGGCCAGCAACCACTCGTAGTCGCCCAGCGCGAAGGCCGGCACCGTGTTGGCCCGCACGTCCTTGTACTCCCGCGCGGCCATGCCGTGCTCGGCAAGCATGCGGCGACGTTCCTCATCGGGCAGCAGATACCACTCGTACGACCGCACAAACGGATACACGCAGATGTAGGCGCCGGGCTCCTCACCGGCCAGAAACGCTGGGATGTGGCTCTTGTTGAACTCCGCCGGGCGATGCAGCGCCACGCTGCTCCATACCGGCGTGCAAGCCCGCCCCAGGGTCGTGGTCCGCCGGAAGTCGGAGTAGGTGGCCTGCAGGTCCTCGACACGCTCGGCGTGGGTCCAGATCATGAAATCCGCGTCCGCGCGTAGGCCCGCCACGTCGTACAGGCCGCGCACCACCACGCCGCGTTCTTCCTGCTGCTTGAGAAAGGTGGCGGTGTCGTCGATCACGGCATCCCGCTGGTCACCCAGCTCACCGGGCCGCACCGAAAAAACAGAGAACATCAGGTAGCGGATCGTCGCGTTCAGAGCGTCGAAGTCAAGCTTGGCCATGAAACCTATCGTGCCACTAGCGCTCCGAGCGCCTCGACCGCGCGCCCCGCCGCACCGACACACGCCGGCACGCCGATGCCGTCAAGGTAGCTGCCGGCCACGGCGAGACCCGGCGGCAGCCCGGCCCGCAGCTCCGCGACCAGCTCGGCGTGACCGGGTCCATACTGCGGCATCGCATCGATCCAACGCTGCACCCGCGCGTCGACGATGTCGACCGAAAACCCGAACATCGCGGCCAGGTCGGCACGCGCCCAGGTCAGCAACTCGTCGTCGGAAGCACGGCGGGCCAGGTCGTCGCCGAATCGCCCGAACGACAGTCGCAGCAGCTGCACATCGCCGCCCGCGCCATCACCCATACCCCACTTGCGCGACGACAGCGTGGCCGCCTTGGCATGCAGCGGTTCACCCGATGCCACCAGCACGCCCGAGCACTGCGGGAACGGTGTCTCGGCGGGTACCGCGAGCGCGACCACCGCCGAGGACGCACTGACCACGCGCCCAGCCGCCGCCGCGGCGCCCGGTGCCACCTCGCCGACCAGACGCGCCATCCGGGCCGCCGGGAGGGCAAGAACCACCGCGTCGGCTTGCCAGCGGGCCCCAGTGTCGTCGCGCAACTCCCAGCCGGGCTGCAAATCCGAGACCACGGCCCGAACCCATTGGATCCGGCTGCGCCGCACGAGTTCATCCACCAGCACCTGATAGCCGCCGGCCACCGCACCGAATATCGGCGAGTTGTTGGCCGGTGGCGTGCCTTGCCGAACCGCCTCGGTCAAGTTCGCGGCGCCGCGGTCCAAGGCGGCCGCCACACTCGGTACGGCCGCGCGCAGACCGATCGTCGCCGCCGAACCCGCGTACACACCGCTGAGCAAGGGGTCCACCGACCTCGACACCACCTGCTCGCCGAAGCGGTCGGCCACCAACTCGGCCACCGTGGGGTCGCTGCCCGGTTGCCAACTGAACGGGCGGGCGGGCTCGGAAGAGATCCGTGCCAAGGTCTCCTCGTCCACGAGTCCGGCAACGGAGTCCGCCGACGCCGGTATGCCCATCACCGTGCCCGTCGGCAACGGATGCGTCTTGCCTGCGCTGTAGATCAGCGGCCGGGCGCCGGTGGGGGTCCGCTGCAGGTCCGACAGGCCCAGTTCGGCCAGCAGCGCCCGCATCTCGGGTCGGCGCAGCACGAACGCCTCGGCGCCGACGTCCATCGGCAGCCCGCCGACCCGCTCGGTGCGCAATATCCCACCGAGTCGATCCGCCGGGTCGAACAGCGTGATGCGCGCGTCGTCACCGGCCGCGAGCCGCAACCGGTACGCCGCCGTCAAACCCGAAATGCCGCCCCCGACAACGCAAAACGAGGCCTTCATAGCGAGTGGACCAGCGCCACCAGATCGGTCAGCACGCCGGGGTCGGTCTCTGGCAGCACCCCATGGCCGAGGTTGAACACGTGCCCCGTCGCGCCGGCGTCAACAGCGCGACGCCCGTCGTCGACAACCGCACGAGCCGCTTTCTCCGCTACGTCCCAGCCGGCCAGCACCACCACCGGATCGAGGTTGCCCTGCAGCGCCGTGCCGGGAGCGACCCTGGTCGCCGCGTCGCTCAACGAGGTGCGCCAATCGACGCCGACCACGCTGGCACCGGCTTCTGACATGGCCCCCAGCAATTCGGCGGTGCCGACACCGAAGTGCGTCATGGGCACCCCGTACTCGGCCAGGGTGCCGAAGATCCGCGCACTGTGCGGCAGCACGTACTGCCGGTAGTCGGCCAGCGACAGCGTCCCCGCCCACGAGTCGAAGAGCTGAATCGCGTCCACGCCGGCCTCGAGCTGGCCGCGCAAAAACGCGATGGTGAGGTCTGTCAGCTTGGTCATCAGCGCATGCCAGTCCCCCGGCGCGGCCAGCATCATCGCCTTCGTGCGGGCGTGATGGCGGCTCGGCCCGCCCTCCACCAGGTAGGAGGCCAGCGTGAACGGCGCACCGGCGAAGCCGATCAGCGGGACCTCGCCCAGCTCGGCCACCAACAGCGAGACCGCCGACAGGATGGGCGCAATCGCTTCGGCGTCGAGGGGTTTCATCGCGTCGATGTCGGCCGTGGTGCGCACCGGGTGCGCGATCACCGGCCCGACGTCGGCGACGATGTCCAGGTCGATCCCGGCGGCACGCAGCGGCACCACGATGTCGGAGAACAGGATTGCCGCGTCGACGCCGTAGCGGCGGATCGGCTGCAACGTGATCTCGCAGGCCACTTCCGGCTGGAAACAGGCGTCCAGCATGGTGTGTTGCTCACGCAGAGCTCGGTATTCGGGCAACGATCGGCCAGCCTGACGCATGAACCACACCGGCACGCGGCTGGGTTTGCGGCCAGCAACCGCGGCCAGATAGGGAGACTGGTCAAGCTCGCGACGGGTATTCATCGGTCTCAATGCTGCCACGTGCGCAAATCTGCCCCTGCGTAACGTCGACGGCCACACGGAGCCGGCCTTGAATTCGTCGGGAAATCCGAGCTTCGCATCCCCAGAACCGGGCCCGCAGGTTAGGCAGCCCCGAGGCATGACCGGCGCGCCTGTGCCCGCGTGTCGGCGGATAGGGCTACCGTCGAAATCGTGACCCGCGCCGAGGAGGATTCAGCGCGCAGCGGTGAAGAAGGAGCCGCCTCGTGACCTCAGCCGAACCGACGCCTTTCCGTGAGGCGGTAGCGGCGATGAACGCCGTTACCGTGCGCCCGGAAATCGAGCTCGGCCCCATTCGACCACCTCAGCGGCTGGCTCCATTCAGCTACGCGCTGGGCGCCGAGATCAAACATCCGGACCAGGACGCGGTCCCGGAGTTGTCCGACGGCGACGCGTTCGGACGACTCATTCTGTTGTACGACCCGGACGGGTCGGACGCATGGGACGGCACCATCCGCCTGGTCGCCTACGTGCAGGCCGACCTGGACTCGCACGAAGCCGTCGACCCGCTGCTGCCCGAAGTCGCGTGGAGTTGGCTGGTAGAGGCGCTGGACGCACGCACCAAGCACATGACCGCCCTGGGCGGTACCGTCACCGCAACCACGTCGGTGCGCTACGGCGACATCTCCGGGCCGCCGCGCGCCCACCAACTCGAGCTTCGGGCCTCATGGACGGCGACCGAACCCGATGTCAGCAGCCACGTCCAAGCGTTCTGCGACGTCCTGGAGCACGCGGCGGGTCTGCCTCCCGCTGGGGTCATCGACTTGGGCTCCCGGTCACGCGCCTGATATGTGCCCTGAGGCAGATTCGCAGGGCAGCGCGGAGCCGGAGCACGCCCCCCTGCTGCATCCGGCGGAAGGACTGCCGGAATTGTCGGTGTCCGCGCGCCAGATCGAGGCGGCGGCCGAGCAGCTGGACCGCGGCACCGGGCCGTTCGCTGTCGACGCCGAGCGGGCGTCAGGTTTCCGCTACTCGAACCGCGCCTACCTGATCCAGGTCCGGCGCGCCGGCGCCGGGACCGTGCTGATCGACCCGGTCAGCCACGGTGGCGACCCGCTGACCGTGCTGCGACCGGTGGCCGAGGTGCTCGGCACGGACGAATGGATCCTGCATTCGGCAGATCAGGATCTGCCCTGCCTGGCCGAGGTGGGCATGCGACCGGCCGCGCTGTACGACACCGAGCTCGCCGGGCGGCTGGCCGGCTTCGACCGGGTGAACCTGGCGACGATGGTCCAGCGCCTGCTGGGCCAGGGCCTGGTCAAGGGCCACGGCGCGGCGGACTGGTCCAAGCGTCCCCTGCCGCGCGACTGGCTCAACTACGCCGCGCTCGACGTCGAACTGCTCATCGAGCTGCGCTCGGCGATCTCTGCGGTGCTCGCCGAGCAGGGCAAATCCGATTGGGCGGCGCAGGAATTCGAGTACCTGCGGGAATATGAGACCCGCACGGCGTCTGCTGCGTCGCGGCGGGAGCGCTGGCGACGCACCTCGGGTATCCACCGGGTGCGTGACCGGCGGGGTCTGGCTGCGGTCCGCGAGTTGTGGACGGTGCGCGACACGATCGCCCAGCGCCGCGACATCGCGCCGCGACGCATCCTGCCGGACTCGGCCATCATCGACGCCGCCATCCAGGACCCCAAGACGGTGGACGACCTCGTCGCGTTGCCAGTGTTCGGCGGGCGCAACCAGCGCCGCAACGCCGCGATGTGGCTGGCCGCCCTGGAAGCGGCCAGGGACAACCAGGACCCGCCCGACGTGTCCGAGGCGCCCAACGGGCCACCGCCACCGGCGCGATGGAGCCGACGCAAGCCGGAGGCCGCGGCACGCCTGGAAGCGGCTCGGGCGGCACTGTCCGAGGTGTCGCAGCGGGTGAAGGTGCCGACGGAAAACTTGCTGTCGCCTGAGTTGGTGCGACGGCTGTGTTGGGACTGGGAGAACCCGTCCGATCCGGTCAACGCCGTCGACGAATACCTGCGCACCGGTCAGGCGCGGGCATGGCAGCGCGAACTCGTGGTGACGGCGCTGGCCCGGGCCCTAGCGCACGCGCAATCCCTGCTTTCCGCTCAGCAGCAGACCGACGAACCTAGTCCAGACGCTCGCTGATCTCCGACTCGGTCGGGGCGGCGGCACCCAGCGCGGCGACCCACCCGGTGATGCGGCGGGCCACGTCCTGGTCCGTCAGACCGAGGTCGGCCAGCACCTCACCGCGCGACGCGTGCTCGTAGAACTCCTGCGGTAGACCCACGTCACGGCAGGGCACGTCGATATCCGCACGCCGCAGCGCCGCCGACACCGCCGAACCCACCCCGCCGTTCACCCCGTTATCCTCCAGGGTCACCACCAGCTTGTGCTGCACCGCAAGCTCGCGCACGCCGTCGGACACCGGCAGCACCCAGCGGGGGTCGATCACCGTCACGCCGATCCCCTGGTTGTGCAGCCGCTTGGCCACCGCCAGCGCCATCGGCGCAAAGGCACCGACCGACACCAGCAGCACGTCGTGGTTCAGACCCGCTGCCGGGACCGCCAAGATGTCGACTGCCGACACCCCGGTGCCGCGTCGCTCCAGAGACGGGATGTCTTCGCCGACGTCCCCTTTGGGGAAACGCAATGCCGTCGGGCCGTCGTTGACGTCCAGCGCCTCGCCGAGCTCCTCGCGAAGCCGCGTGCCGTCGCGGGGCGCGGCCACCCGGATACCGGGCACGATGCCCAGGATCGACAAATCCCACATGCCGTTGTGGCTGGGTCCGTCCGAACCGGTGATACCGGCGCGGTCGAGCACCATGGTGACGGGCAGCTTGTGCAGCGCGACGTCCATCATGATCTGGTCGAACGCCCGGTTCAGGAACGTCGAATAGATCGCGACCACCGGGTGCATCCCGCCCATGGCCAGGCCGGCCGCCGACGTCATCGCGTGTTGTTCGGCGATGCCCACATCGAACAACCGGTCCGGGAATGCCTCCCCGAACGCGCTCAAGCCGGTGGGGCCTGGCATGGCCGCGGTAATGGCCACGATGTCGCGGCGCTTGTGGCCGTAGGCGATGAGCGCCTCGGCAAAGGTGCTGGTCCAGCCCGGGCCGGCCACCTTGGTGGCGATGCCGGTGACGGGATTGATGGGAACCGTGGAATGCATCTGCTCGGCCTCGTCGGCCTCGGCGGGCGGGTAGCCCATCCCCTTGCGCGTCACGACGTGCACGATCACCGGGGCCCCGAAGCCGCGGGCACTGCGCAGTGCGACCTCCACCGCGCGTTCGTCGTGGCCGTCGACCGGACCGACGTACTTGAGCCCGAGGTCGGTGAACAGCAGCTGCGGTGACAGGGAATCCTTGATGCCCGCCTTCACGCTGTGCATGAAGCGGTAGGTGGCCTTGCCGACCAGCGGCACCGACCGCATGACGTTGCGGCCGCGCTCCAACAACTGTTCGTAGGCCGGCTGCAGACGCAGCGTGGCCAGGTGGTCGGCGACACCGCCGATGGTCGGCGCGTAGCTGCGCCCGTTGTCGTTCACGACGATGATCACCGGCCGGTGCGACCCGGCGATGTTGTTCAGCGCCTCCCAACACATGCCGCCGGTGAGCGCGCCGTCGCCCACCACAGCCACCACGTGCCGATTGCGGTGCCCGGTCAACTCGAACGCCTTGGCCAGCCCGTCGGCATACGACAGCGCAGCGCTGGCGTGGCTCGACTCCACCCAGTCGTGCTCGCTCTCGGCGCGCGACGGGTAGCCCGACAGCCCACCCTTCTTGCGCAGGCCCTCGAAGTCCTGGGCGCGCCCGGTCAGCATCTTGTGGACATAGGCCTGGTGGCCGGTGTCGAAGATGATCGGGTCGTGCGGCGAATCGAATACCCGGTGCAGCGCCAGCGTCAGCTCGACCACACCGAGGTTCGGTCCCAGGTGCCCACCGGTGGCGGCCACCTTGTGGATGAGGAACTCCCGAATCTCCTGTGCGAGGTCACGAAGCTGAGCTTGGGAAAGGTGCTGCAGATCAGCAGGCCCGCGGATCTGTTCCAGCATCAGGCCAGTCTACGCAGCGCGCGAGAGTACGACCGCTACCCAGCGCCGAACAGTTCGGCGAGGGTGTCGTGAAGTTCGGGGTCGGCCAGGACGACGACCTCGTCCCCGGCTTGAAGTTCGGTGTTGCCCCGCACCGGCACCAGGCCGGTGGTCCGCACCACGATGCTCACCCAGATATCGCCAACACGGTCACCCAACTCCTCGACGGAGCACCCTTCGACGGCAGACCCGGACGCCACGCTGAAGCGATGGATCCCGTGGGGTTCGTCCGCGAGCCGGACACCGACCGCCCACGGTTGGGTTTCTATGGTGCGCATCGGCAGGTGCAGCAGTTTGGCGACGCCGGGCACCGCGGTGGCCTGGACCAACACGCTGTATATGACGACGACGACCACGATGCCGTAGAGGCGTTCGGCGTCGGGGACATGGGCGGCTCTAAGAAACTCGCCCAGCAGGATTGGCACCGCACCTTTGAGGCCGGCGAAGAGGATGAAGACGCGTTCGTTGCGCCGCAGGTCCACCCCGACCAGGCTGGCCCCGACCGCCGCGGGCCGAATCAGCGCGGTCAGGGCGACGCCGAGCGCCACACCGGGAATCCAGACGTCGGGATGGGCGAGCACGCGCAGGTCGACGGTGAGACCCAGGACGGCGAAGGCCACGATCTCGGCCAGACCGGCCAGCGCCCCGTGGAAGCGTTTGATCTCCGGATGGAATGGCGCCCGGGCGTCGCCGATCACGATGCCGGCCGCGAAAACCGCCAGAAACCCCGAACCGTGGGCCAGCGTGGCGATGCCATAGAGCATCAGGCAGCAGGCCAGCGTGCGCAGCGGGTAGAGGCCTTCGCTGGGCAGGGCCACTCGGCGCATGAATACCAGCAGGGCGCGGCCGCCGATCACCCCGACAATCACCCCGACCAGCATCTGCAACGCGAACTGGGTGCCCACGCTGACGAAGCCGGCGGCGGTGAAGCCACCGGCGGCGATCAGGCTGGTCATCAGCGAGATGCCGACCGGATCGTTGGCGCCGGACTCGCCTTCCAGAATTGTGCCGCTGCGTCCGGCGATCTCACGTTTGCCCAGGACGGAGAAGACGACGGCCGGATCGGTGGGAGCCACCGCCGTAGCCACCAGCACCGCTGGGTACCAGTCGAGACCACATGCGTAGTGCAGCATCAGCGTCGCGCCGCCGGCCGTCAAGAAGGTGCCGATGACGCCGACCGACAGGATGGGTGCGGCAGCCTCACGAAAGCGCTTCTGCCCGATGTGCATTCCGCCCTCGAACAACACCAACACCAGCGCGACGGTCAGCACCCGTTCCACCGTCCGCTCGGCCGGTGGCTGTATCTCGGGCACCAAGTTCACCGCCACCGCCGCTCCGACCAGCACGAGCAGGGCGACCGGCACCTTGACCCGCTCGGTGAGGCGGTTCGCCAACACCGCGACCAGACCGAGGGCGCTGCAGAACAAGATGATCAGCGCGTACCGCAGGGTCTCGTTCACGACGACAGCCTCAAGCCTCTCCTTGCCCTCACCGAACTCCCTGCCCTCGCCGAACTCACAGCCCTCGCCGAACGTGTCGAAAAATCACCGGTTTCCGACATTACTGGTCCATAGGCCACACGTTCGGCGCGGAGGTGGATCATCGAATCAGCAGCGCAACGCATTCCACGTGATGGGTCAGCGGGAACGCGTCGAACACCTTGATTTTCTCGACGGCATAGCCATGTTCGCGATACAGGCCGATATCACGCGCGAAAGACGCTGCCTCACAACCGATATGCACCAGCCGCGGCACCCCCGCGCCGGCGAGTAGGTCGATCACCTCTCGCCCGGCTCCCGATCGAGGCGGGTCGAGCACCGCCACTTGAGCTCGAGAAGCCCTCGAGGCCCTTGAAGCCCCCGGACCACGGTCGGACCGGGCCGCAAGCACCCGTCGCACCGAGTCGGTGACGACCTCTACCTGCGGGAGGTCCACCAGCGCTACCCGGGCGGCCCCGGACGCCGCGCGTGCGGAGTCGACCGTCAGCACCTTGCCCCGCTCCCCCACCGCCGCGCCCAGGACGGCGGCGAAGATCCCGACGCCGCCGTAGAGATCCCAGGCGGTCATGCCCGCCGCCGGTTGCGCCCAGTCGGCGACAAGGTCGCTGTAGACACGAACGGCGTCCCGGTGCGACTGCCAGAAGGCGCTCACCGGCACCCGCCAACTACGTCCGCCCACCCGGTGCTGCGCGTGCGACTCTCCCTCGACCACCTTGTGGACGGTCCGCTTACCCTGCTTGACCGTGCGCACCACGTGGCGTCGCCCGTCGTCGTCCAGGGCCACGTGCAGGTGCGCGCCCGGCGGCCAGTCGGCGCCGCCGAGCCCGTCGAGCATGCCGGCCGGTAGTTGGCCGCAGCGCAGATCCGTCACCAACTCGTCGCTGTGGTACCGGTGAAAGCCCGGGCGACGATCCGCGCCCACCGCGAGCCGGACCCGCGTCCGCCACCCCGTCGCGCCCACCTCCGAGAGCGGCTCCACCTCCCCGGACCAGTCGTGACCGCCCAGCCGCTGCAACTGATTCGCCACCACCTGCGCCTTGAGCGCGCGCGCAGCGCTCGGCTCGACGAACGCCAGATCGCAACACCCGGCGCCGTCCACCCCGGCGATCGGGCACAACGACTCGACCCGGTCCGGCGACGCGTCGAGTATCTCGACGGCCTCGGCGTGCCAATACGAACCGCGGTCAGCGGTTACCCGGACCCGGACCCGTTCCCCGGGCAATGCGTAGCGGACGAACACCACCCGGCCCTCGTGGCGCGCCACGCAGCTGCCACCGTTCGCCGGGGCGTCGGTGACGAGCGTCAGTTCCCGGCCGTCAAACGCGGAGGTCAATCGAAGATGCCTCGCCGTGTGTCGCCGGGCGCCGCGTGCGGCTGCAAGGTCTTGAGCCGCTCCGACGAAGTCAGTTGCCACGGAACAGAAGTCACCATCACCCCGGGCATGAACAGGAGTCGGCCCTTGAGTCGCAACGCGCTCTGGTTGTGCAGCAACTGTTCCCACCAATGGCCGACGACGTACTCGGGGATGAACACCGTCACCACCGTGCGCGGCGACTCCTTGCCGATCCGCTTGACGTACTCGAGCACGGGTCGGGTGATTTCGCGGTACGGGGAGGCGATGACCTTCAGCGGCACGCTGATGTCGCTTTGCTCCCATTGGTGCTGCAGCTCGCGGGCTTCCCGGTCGTCGACACTGACCGTGATCGCCTCGAGCACGTCAGGCCTGGTCGCACGCGCGTACGCCAAGGCGCGCAGCGTCGGCAGATGCAACTTCGAGACCAGCACCAGCGCGTGATTGCGGCTGGGCAGCACCATCTCGGTGCCGTGCTCGGCGGCTTGCTCGGCCAATTCCCGGCTGACTCCGTCGTAGTGGCGCCGGATCAGCTTCATCACCCCGAACAGCAGCGCCATGGTGACGAGGGCAATCCAGGCCCCGGCGACGAACTTGGTGACCATGACCACCAGCAGCACCGTCCCGGTGGAGAGGAAGCCGATCGTGTTGACCACCCGGGAACGGATCATCTTGCGCCGCGCCGGCGGATCCGTCTCGGTGCGCAGCAACCTGGTCCAATGCCGCACCATTCCGATCTGACTCAGGGTGAACGATATGAACACCCCGACGATGTAGAGCTGGATCAGCGCGGAGAGTTCGGCGCGGAAAGCGATGATCGCCAGCAACGCCGCCACCGACAGAAACCCGATTCCGTTGGAGAAGGCCAACCGGTCACCGCGGGTGTGCAGCTGTCGCGGCAGATAGCTGTGCTGAGCCAGCACCGAACCCAAGACCGGGAAACCGTTGAACGCGGTGTTGGCCGCGAACACCAAAATCAGCGCCGTTACCGCGGTGATCAGGACGAATCCGAGGTGGAAGCTGCCGAAGACCTCGTGCGCCAGCTGCGTGATCAGCGTTTTCTGGTAGTAATTGGCGGGCGCACCGGAGAGTTGCGTCGCTGGGTCGTCGACCACCTGAACGCCGATCTTCTTGGCCAGCAAAGTGATACCCATCAACAGGGTCACCGCGATGACGCCCAGCATCAGCAGAGTCGTTGCCGCGTTGCGCGATTTGGGCTTCTCGAACGCGGGCACGCCGTTGCTGATCGCCTCGACCCCGGTCAGCGCCGCGCATCCCGACGAGAACGCGCGAGCCATCAGGAACACCAGCGCGAAGCCGACGATCTTCCCGTGTTCGGAATGCATGTCGTAGTCCGCGGATTCGGCACGCAGATGATCTCCCAGCACGAAGATGCGGATAAATCCCCAGCCGACCATGACGACGACACCGATGATGAAGGCGTAGGTCGGTATGGCGAAGGCGACTCCCGACTCGCGCACCCCGCGCAGGTTCAGCGCGGTCACCACCAGGATCGCGGCCACGCAGAACCACACCTTGTTGTGGGCCACCAGCGGGACCGCCGAGCCGATGTTGGACATGGCCGACGCGGTTGAAACAGCAACGGTGAGAACGTAATCGACCATCAGCGCGCTGGCCACGACCAGACCGGCGGTGTCACCGAGGTTGGTGGTCACCACTTCGTAGTCGCCGCCTCCGGAGGGGTAGGCGTGCACGTTCTGCCGGTAGCTGGCCACCACCAACAACATCACCGCGGCCACCGCCAAACCGATCCACGGCGCCATGGAGTAGGCAGCCAGGCCGCCCACCGACAAGACGAGGAAGACTTCCTCCGGCGCGTAGGCCACCGAGGACAGCGCGTCGGAGGCGAACACCGGCAGCGCGATCCGCTTGGGCAGCAGAGTGTGACTCAGCCGGTCGCTGCGAAACGGCCGTCCAATCAGCAGCCTGCGCGCTGCCGTGGATAATTTGGACACGAGAGCCAAGACTAAGCCCACGTGGGGTTGGCGGTAGCGTTCCCTACGCGAGAATTTTCTTGGCCGAAATCGGCTGGCCAATGTCGGTCGCTGGTTGACTAACCCGCAGGACACCGCCGAGAGGACGTCGAGTGCGAGTAGTTGTGATGGGCTGCGGCCGCGTCGGGTCTTCGGTCGCCGACGGGCTGTCCCGGATCGGCCACGATGTCGCGGTCATCGACCGCGACAGTTCCGCCTTCAACCGACTCAGCCCCGAATTCGCCGGCGAGCGGGTGCAGGGCCTCGGCTTCGACCGCGATGTGCTGCTGCGCGCCGGTATCGAGGAGGCCGATGCGTTCGCAGCGGTGTCCTCGGGTGACAACTCCAACATCATCTCGGCGCGGTTGGCCCGGGAAACCTTCGGTGTACAGCGCGTGGTCGCCCGCATCTACGACGCCAAGCGCGCCGAGGTCTACGAACGTCTCGGCATTCCCACCATCGCCACCGTGCCGTGGACCACCGATCGCCTGCTCAACGCGCTGACGCAGGAGACCGAGACCGCCAAGTGGCGAGATCCCACCGGCACCGTGGCCGTGGCGCAGGTCGTCTTGCACGAGGACTGGGTGGGCCACCGGGCCACGGATCTGGAGCAGGCCACCGGTGCTCGCGTCGCGTTCCTGATCCGGTTCGGCACCGGCATCCTGCCCGAGCCGAAGACCATCCTGCAGGCCGGTGATCAGGTGTACGTCGCCGCCATTTCCGGCCGGGCGGCCGAGGCGGTGGCCATCGCGGCGTTGCCGCCAAGCGGGGACTTCGACGCGCCGGGCAGGCGTTAAGTGAAAGTCGCTGTCGCCGGGGCCGGCGCAGTCGGCCGCTCTGTCGCCCGGGAGCTCGTCGAGAACGGGCACGAGATCACGCTCATCGAGCGCAATCCCGAACACATCGACGCCGACGCCATCCCCGGCGCGCACTGGCGCCTCGGCGATGCCTGTGAGCTGAGCCTGCTCGAGTCGATCCACCTCGAGGACTTCGACGTGGTCGTTGCCGCGACCGGTGACGACAAGGCCAACGTGGTGCTCAGCCTGCTGGCCAAGACCGAATTCGCCGTCCCCAGAGTGGTGGCTCGTGTCAACGACCCCCGTAACGAATGGCTGTTCACCGATGCGTGGGGCGTGGACGTGGCGGTGTCGACGCCGCGCATGCTGGCGTCCTTGATCGAGGAGGCCGTTGCCGTCGGCGACCTGGTGCGGTTGATGGAGTTCCGCCGGGGTCAGGCCAACCTGGTCGAGATCACCCTGCCCGACGACACACCCTGGGGTGGGAAGCCGGTGCGCAAGCTGCAACTGCCCCGCGATGTCTCGCTGGTGACGATCCTGCGCGGACCACGCGTCATCGTGCCGCAGGGCGATGAGCCCCTGGAAGGGGGCGACGAGTTGCTTTTCGTTGCAGTCGCCGAGGCCGAGGAATCGCTGCGCGAGTTGCTGCTGCCCAGCAGCTGACCCGTCAGCTGATCTGCGTTAGGCGCTACGACGCGCTTTCTTCGCGCGCGGCGGCGGTTTCGCTCGTCTCGGCTTGCGCGTCAACATCGGCGTGAACCTGGGCCTCTGCCTCGCCCGCCAGCGTTCGCCGGACGGCTCTGATGGCCCCGTACGTAATGAAGGCCGCTATCGCGGTCAGCGGCCAGCCCATGGCGATGCGCGCGAATCCCAGCCACCCGGTCGCTCCGAGTTCGTAGAGGTGGCCCTGGACCGCGAAACGGGCAACGAACACCAGCGTCCAGGACAGCGTCGCAATGTCGAACGCATAGACGGCCCGGGAGACTTCGCGCCAGCTGTTGTCACGCCCGCTCGCCCAGCTCCACAAGTAGCCCACCACCGGCCGGCGGATCAGAATCGACACCGCGAACACGACGGCCCACACCAGTGACGTCCAGATGCCCAACAGGAAATAACCCTTGGACTGTCCGACCAGGTAGGCGATCAGCGCGCAGATGGCCACCCCGAAGAAGCCAGAAACCGCCGGCTGCACCGAGTCACGACGAAACAGGCGCCAGAACAGGACCAGGGCCGCTACGCCCAGTGCGGCGACGATTGCGGGCAACAAGCCGGCCAGGCTAGAAGCTGCGACAAAGACCACCACCGGAAGCGTCGAGTAAACGAGCCCGCTGACGCCGCCGGCCTGTGCCAGCAGGCGCTCGGCACTCGTTCGTGTATCGGCGGTCAACGCTGAATTTCGTAGTGCGGGTTGTAGATGGCCTTGGTTCCGTTTTCCAACTTTCCCATCCGGCCGCGCACCCGCAACGTGCGGCCCGAGTCGATACCAGGGATGCGGCGCTGGCCCAGCCAAACGAGGGTGACGGTGTCACTGCCGTCGAAAAGTTCGGCGCGCACGCCACCCGTGCAACCCTTGCCGTTGGTCTCGACGCTCCGCAGCGTGCCCACCATCGTGACTTCTTGACCGCGCTGGCAGTCGATGGCGCGCTGCGCGCCGTTAGTGAGGACTTCGTCGGAGAGCTCTTCGACGTCACGTTGTTCCGGGTCTTCCGTCAACCGACGGGTGAGCCGGCGCAGATAGCCTTCGGCCCCCATGGCCACTCCTGACAAATCGACGTCCTTACGGAGCACGCTGCTAAGCGAACTTTTATTACGACAACGGTCACCGTAGACCTGAAGGTTCCCGTGCGCCATATAGATGAAACTGTGATTTTGGACCACTTTTGACCAGCCAGGCACTATCTAGGGGTGGCTGTCGATTTGCGCGGTGTCACGACCGTGTTGTTGCCCGGAACCGGATCCGACCACGACTACGTTCGCCGCGCGTTTGCCCGTCCCTTGGAGGCGGTCGGCGCGGTATTGATCACTCCCGCTCCACAGCCGGATCGGCTGGTGACGGGCTACCTGGAGGCCTTGGACGGCGCCTACGCGAACAGGTCCGACGGCCCAATCTGCGTGGGCGGTGTGTCCATCGGGGCCGCGGTGGCTACCGCATGGGCGCTTGCCCATCCCGAGCGAGTGGTCGCAGTGCTGGCCGCACTGCCGGCCTGGAACGCCGAACCCGAATCCGCTCCGGCCGCCTTGGCGGCCCGGTACACGGCATCGCAGCTGCGGCGCGACGGCCTGGCGGCGACTACAGCGCAGATGCGGGCCTCGAGCCCGGCCTGGTTGGCCGAGGAACTCGCCCGGTCGTGGCGCGGTCAATGGCCGCAATTGCCCGACGCAATGGAGGAAGCGGCCGCCTACGTTGCACCGAGCCACGCCGAACTGGGCGGGCTTACCGTGCCGTTGGGAGTGGCCGCGGCCGTCGATGATCCGATTCACCCGCTGCAGGTTGGTGTCGAATGGGCGGCCGCCGCCCCACGCGCAGCGCTGCGGACGGTGACGCTGGACGAATTCGGCGCCGACGCCGCCGCGCTGGGTGCGGCTTGCCTCGCCGCTCTCATCGAAGCGGCGGAAGACGGACAGTGATTCGCGGCTAGCTAGCCGCCGGTGGTGGTGCTGCGCAACTGCTGCATGGCCGAACCTTCGACTCCGCGGCGGGCATCCGCCTCGCTTTCCTGCTGCTGCGCCGCGGCTTGCTGGGCCGCGACCTCGCGCAGCTGCTGGACCATGGGTTCGGGCAACTGCACCGGCAACGGCGTCCGCACCGGAAGGGGCGTGTTGCCGCGGCGAACGACCGTGTCGGCCAACGCCTCCCGGGCCTCGTCGGTCAGCGCGTCAATGGTTTCGGCCGGGCCGTTGACCACGCAGCGGATCATCCAGCGGTAGCCGTCGACGCCGATGAAACGCACCACGCTGGACGCGGTCCCGACCACCTCGCGTCCCCACGGGCCGTCCTTGATCGACACCTTTGCCGAGTCCTTGCGCAGCGACTCGGCCAGCTCGCTGGCCACCTCACGCCACAGCCCGCTGGTCTTCGGCGCTGCATAGGCGGCAATCGTGTAACGGCCGTTAGGCGTGACGACCCATACCGCGCTGGGCACCCCGGTCTCGGTGAGCTCCACCTGCATCTGGCCCGCGGCCGGCATCGGGATCAGCACCGAACCGAGGTCAAGGCGAGCAATCTCGGCGACAGACGGGTCGTCGAAATCCTCGATGTCGAAGGGGCCGACCAGCTCTTCGGCCTCTTCGACGGCTTCGGCGAGCTCTTCCACCGGAGTCTCGGCGACCTCTGGCGCCTTGGCTTCGTCAGGAGCGGATTCGGGGTTGTCCTTGCCTTTACGTCTACCGAATGCAGCCATCAACGCCGCTCCTCTTCATCGCTTCGTCCTCCGCCAGCGGGCGGTACCCCGACCGCGTCGTCATCACAAACTCGCATGTCCGCCGGAGGACCCGTGGCCGCCGTCGCCACGGGAGGTCTGGGCCAGCCCAGCCTCGTCGAAGGACGAGGCCTCAACCAACTCGACCAGCTCGACCCGCTGCACCAGCAACTGGGCGATGCGGTCGCCGCGATGCACCACGATCGGGGTCACCGGGTCCAGGTTTATCAGCGCGACCTTGATCTCGCCACGATAACCCGCGTCGATGGTGCCCGGGCTGTTGACGATCGAAAGCCCTACACGCGAAGCCAATCCGGAGCGTGGATGCACCAAGCCCACCATGCCGAAGGGGATGGCCACCGCGACGCCGGTGCCCACCAGGGCACGGTGTCCCGGTGCCAGCTCGACGTCTTCGGCGCTGAACAGGTCGACCCCGGCGTCGCCCTCGTGGGCGCGGCTGGGCATCGGGAGCCCGGGGTCGAGACGGACAACGGTGAGAGTGGTCGACACGGGGGCACAGATTACCCTTGACCGGATGTCCGATACCCGCGTCGCTCCGCACAACGTGCGATATCGCGAACGGCTGTGGGTGCCCTGGTGGTGGTGGCCCCCGGCTTTCGCGCTGGCGGGGCTCATTGCCTTCGAAGTCAACCTGGGTGTGCGCGCGCTACCCGACTGGCTGCCGTACGCGATCCTGCTACCGGTCGCGGCGGGCGTCCTGCTGTGGCTCGGCCGCATCGAAATCCGTGTCACCGCGGGTGACGAAGTCGAACTTTGGGCCGGTGAGGCGCATCTGCCGGTCACGGTCATCACCCGCTCCGCCGAAATCCCGCGCAGCGCCAAGTCGGCGGCACTAGGCCGCCAATTAGATCCGGCCGCATTCGTCGTGCACCGCGCATGGGTGGGCCCCATGGTTTTGGTAGTACTCGACGACCCGGACGATCCCACGCCGTACTGGTTGGTGAGTTGCCGCCACCCAGAGCGGGTGCTGTCGGCATTACGCAGCTGACCGATCAGGCTGCGCAGTCGGTACAGATCATCACGCCATTCTTCTCGCTGGCCAGCCGACTGCGGTGCTGCACCAGGAAGCAGCTCGAGCAGGTGAACTCGTCGGCCTGCTTAGGAATGACGCGCACCGACAGCTCCTCACCGGACAGGTCGGCACCAGGAAGCTCGAAAGACTCCGCAGACTCGGATTCGTCCACGTCGACGACCGCCGACGCGGCCTCGTTACGTCGCGCCTTGAGCTCCTCCAGCGAGTCTTCCGAGACGTCGTCGGTTTCGGTACGCCGCGGAGCGTCGTAGTCGGTAGGCATCTTCATCTCCCCGTCTCATCCCCTAAAGCCTTTAGTCCAAGCAACGCTTTGTACCAGTGCCGAACGCATCCACCAAATGATTCGTGCCCGCATCTTGCGCTATTAGAGTGTGATTTGCGTCACACATTACGACTGTCGGCGGCAAACGGCGCGGAACGACGCGGTTCAGGGTGCGATTAGAGTGCTTGTGTGGTCGCACAAATCACAGAAGGCACCGCCTTCGACAAGCATGGCCGACCCTTTCGGCGGCGCAACCCGCGTCCGGCGATCGTGGTCCTGATCCTCTTGTTTGCGGCGACGGCGGCGGTCTGGACAGCCGCGCTGACACGGAAGTCCGATGTTCGCGAGGCCGCGACGTGCAACCCACCGCCACTTCCGGCCGAAGCTACCGCGCCCCCCAGCCTCGGCGAGCTAGTCACCCGCACCGAGATGACCGACGTCGCTCCGGCAAAGCTCACCGACACCAGGATCCGCGTCCTCAACGCCAGCGGACGCGGCGGGCAGGCCGCCGATGTCGCCGGTGCGCTCCAGGATCTGGGCTTCGCCCAACCGACCGCCGCCAACGACCCTGTCTATGCGGGCACCCGGCTCACCTGCCAAGGCCAGATTCGGTTCGGCACCGCCGGACAAGCGGCCGCGGCCGCCGTCTGGCTGGTGGCGCCTTGTACTGAGCTGTTTCATGACGGCCGAGCGGATGACTCCGTCGATCTGGTCCTCGGCACCGAATTCACCGCGCTGGCCCACAGCGACAACATCGACTCCGCCCTGGCGGCGCTGCGTCCCGGCGCCACCGAGCCCTCGGATCCCGCACTGCTGGCCAAGATCCACGCCAGCAGTTGCTGACGGTCACTCCTCGATAGGGTCCAGGCCGCCGAACCGCGCCAGCACCGCCAGCAGCTCTTCGGCGATCCCGGGCGCGGCAGCCACGGTGATCCCCGCGCCCCGCACGTCCGGCGCGGGCGACACCACTCGTGCCCCCGCTTCGGCGGCGATGAGGCATCCCGCCGCGCGGTCCCACGGCTGCAGGCCGTGCTCGTAGAACGCATCCAGCCGGCCCGCGGCCACCATGCACAGGTCCAAGGCCGCCGAACCGATCCGGCGCACGTCCCGTACCAGCGGCAGCATGCGGGCCACCAGGGCCGCCTGGGCGGTCCGGCGCCGCGCTGAGTAGCCAAAGCCCGTGCCCAGCAGCGTCATCGACAATTTGTCGACGCTTGTGCAGCGCAGCGGGCGGGTCCCCCGGTCATCGGTGACGTGTGCACCGAGGCCGGTGGCCGCCGAGTACAGCCGCTTGCCGACGACGTCGGCAACCGCACCCGCCACCGATACACCGTCCACCTGCGCCGCGACCGACACCGCGTACGCCGGGATCCCGTAGACGAAGTTCACCGTGCCGTCGATGGGGTCCACCACCCAGGTGATCTCGCCAGCCCGGGCGGCCGTATCCGGACCGCCGCCCTCCTCGCCGAGAATCGGGTCGCCGGGCCGCAATTGGGCCAGCCGATCGCGCAACAGGCGCTCTGTGTCGGTATCGACCACGGTCACCGGATCGGTAGGGGTGGTCTTGGACTGGACCACTTCGTCGTCGGGTGGGGTTGCGGGGCCCTGGCCCGTGCCCGGGACGGCACCGAACACCTCGGCCCGCCGCTGTCGGACGAACGCCGCCGCCTCCGCGGCCAACGTTTCGGCCACCGCGCGCAGTCGCGCCGGCTCGTCGTCGGGTCGCGTCACTCGTCTATCGCATCACATCGACCGCGCTTCGCGCTGGGCTCGCCCGCCTGACGCACCCCCAACGGGTTCGTCGCTGAACATGCGCTCAATCGACAGAGCCGAAGGGCTTGCGTCGCTGGATAGGGTGAGTCCGGACAGCCCACTTCTCGCCGAGGAGATTCGATGACCAGCACGGAACCCGCGTCAGAGACCACCACATCCCAACGTCGCGGATTCGGCATCGACGTCGGCGGCAGCGGCATCAAAGGGGCCATCGTCGACCTGGACACCGGCGCTCTGATCGGCGAACGGATCAAGCTGCCGACACCGCAGCCCGCCACGCCGTCGGCGGTTGCCAAGACCATCGCCGAGGTCGTCGACGGGTTCGGCTGGACCGGCCCGCTCGGGGTGACCTATCCCGGTGTCGTCACCCACGGGGTGGTGCGGACGGCGGCCAACGTGGACAAGTCCTGGATCGGGACCAATGCGCACGACGTCATCAGCGCCGAACTCCCCGGACAAAACGTCACAATCCTCAACGACGCGGATGCGGCCGGACTGGCCGAAGAACGTTACGGCGCGGGCAAGGGGCATGAGGGTTTGGTCGTGCTGCTCACGTTCGGAACCGGGATCGGCTCTGCGGTGATCCACAACGGCGTGTTGATACCGAACACCGAGTTCGGACACATCGAGGTCGGCGGAATGGAGGCCGAGCACCGGGCCGCATCGTCGGTCAAAGAGCGCAACGACTGGAGCTACAAGAGGTGGACGAAGGAGGTCACCACAGTCCTGATCGCCATCGAAAACGCGATCTGGCCCGACCTTTTCATCGCTGGTGGCGGCATCAGCCGCAAGGCCGACAAGTGGGTGCCGCTGCTGGAAAACCGCACGCCCGTGGTGCCGGCAACCCTGCAGAATGCCGCCGGAATCGTGGGCGCGGCGATGGCGTCGGTCACCGACGTGACGCACTGATTTTGCGCGCTCGGCCAGTACCACAGCGCACGGAAGTTACAATGGTCGTCGGCGACCGCCCAACCGATAGCGCGCGAGTATTCACGCTGGTATCAAACGCCGACATTCGACATAAGCAGACACTTTCGGTTCAGCACGCCCAAACCCACCGGAAGTGAGCACGACCGAAAGGGTGTAAGTGGCAGCGATCAAGGCAGGCCCGGCGACCGAAGAGCCGGTGAAGCGGACCGCCACTAAAGCCGCGGCCAAGCGAACGGCCGCCAAGGCGGGTAATGGCGCGGCCCCCGCGAAGCGGGCCAGCAAAGCGGCCGGCCGGACCGCCAAGCCTGAAGATGAGGCGGCCGACGGCGCCCCCAAGCGGACCCGCGCGGCAAAAGCCCCCGCCAAAGCAACCCGTACCGCCAAAGCGGCCCCCAAGGACGCTTCCGCCCACGACGTCGTCATCGATTCTGACGCCGAACTGGAGGTTGCCGAGGACCTCGAGGCGGATCCCGACCTCGCGGTCGAAGCCGTCGAGGATCTGGAGATCGAGGCAACCGACCTGGTTCTGGACGAACTTGAGGACGACGAGGTAGCGGCGGACGCCGACGACGCCGAGGACGAAGCCGTTGCCGTCGTTCCCGCGAGCCCCGCTGCCGAAGAGGACGAGGAGATCTCCGAGCCCTCCGAAAAAGACAAGGCCTCTGGGGATTTCGTCTGGGATGAAGACGAGTCCGAAGCGCTGCGTCAGGCGCGTAAGGATGCCGAACTCACCGCATCCGCCGACTCGGTGCGCGCCTACCTGAAGCAGATCGGCAAGGTTGCGCTGCTCAACGCCGAGGAAGAAGTCGAGCTGGCGAAGCGGATCGAGGCGGGTCTGTACGCAACGCAGCTGATGAGCGAGATGGCCGAGCGGGGCGAGAAGCTGCCCGCCGCCCAGCGCCGCGACATGATGTGGATCTGCCGCGACGGTGATCGCGCCAAGAACCACCTGCTGGAGGCCAACCTCCGTCTGGTGGTGTCGCTGGCCAAGCGCTACACCGGCCGCGGCATGGCCTTCCTCGACTTGATCCAGGAAGGCAATTTGGGTCTGATCCGCGCGGTGGAGAAGTTCGACTACACCAAGGGCTACAAGTTCTCCACCTACGCGACGTGGTGGATCCGCCAGGCCATTACCCGCGCCATGGCTGACCAGGCCCGCACCATCCGTATTCCGGTGCACATGGTCGAGGTCATCAACAAGCTGGGCCGCATCCAGCGCGAGCTGCTGCAGGATCTGGGCCGCGAGCCCACCCCCGAAGAGCTCGCCAAGGAAATGGACATCACGCCGGAGAAGGTGCTGGAAATCCAGCAGTACGCCCGGGAGCCCATTTCGCTGGACCAGACCATCGGCGACGAGGGCGACAGCCAGCTGGGCGACTTCATCGAAGACAGCGAGGCCGTGGTCGCCGTCGACGCGGTGTCGTTCACCCTGCTCCAAGACCAGCTGCAGTCCGTGCTGGACACCCTCTCGGAGCGCGAGGCCGGCGTGGTGCGGCTGCGTTTCGGTCTCACCGACGGTCAGCCCCGCACCCTCGACGAGATCGGCCAGGTCTACGGGGTGACGCGGGAGCGCATCCGTCAGATCGAGTCCAAGACGATGTCGAAGCTGCGCCACCCCAGCCGGTCGCAGGTCCTGCGCGACTACCTGGACTAAACGGCGTTACCGCTTGCCTTGCTGATCACCGCGGCTGACTAGCCGTCAGCTCCTCCATAGCCGAGCAGCAGCCCATGCATGCCGCCGAGGCCACCGCTGCCAGGCGGCGCACCGATGCTGCCAGGGCCGCCGTTCCCGCCGTCGCCGACCAGCAGACCGGCGTTACCGCCGTCTCCGCCCGCGGCGCCGGGTACGGCGCCCAAATTCGTACCCGGTCCTCCGCCACCGCCGTCTCCCCCACCGCCGAACAAAACCGCGGAACCGCCGGCGCCGCCCGGCCCGCCGCTGCCGGTCACTGAAGCGCCGCCGGAGCCACCGTGGCCCCCGTCGCCGTACAGCCAGCTACCTCGACCACCTGCGCCGCCGGCGCCACCAGTGCCCGCGACTCCGAGGGACGCCCCACCGGATCCACCGGCCCCACCGTGGCCGAACAGCCAGCCGCCCGTCCCGCCGGCCCCGCCGACGCCACCATCGCCGGCGGGGCCGCCGAGCACGGTGTCCCCGCCACGTCCGCCGGCTCCGCCGTTTCCCCACAAACCCGCGTCGCCACCCCTGCCCCCGGCCATGCCTGGAGCACCCGATCCCCCTCGGCCGCCGTTTCCGAACAAGATCCCCCCGGCACCGCCGTTTTGGCCGGTGCCGGCCGCACCGTCGGCGCCGTTGCCGATCAGCGGACGTCCCAACAACACCTGCGTCGGGGTGTTGATCACCCCAAGCACGTTGTCCGCGAAGACGTTCAAGAGTCCCTTGTTGCTGGCCTCGGCGGTGGAGTATGCAGCGGCGCCGCCGCTCAGGGCGTGCAGGAACTGATCATGAAACGCCAACGCTGCTGCGCTGAGCGCTTGGTATTCCCGGCCGTAGCTGGAGAACACGGCCGCGATGGCGGCCGACACCTCATCGGAAGCCGCAGCCACAACTGCGGTCGTTTGAGCGGTCGCCGACGCATTGGCCGCACTTAGCGCCGACTCGATACCGGTCAAATCGGCAGACGCCACCGTCAAAGCTTCCGGCCCCACGATCAACAAGGACACAGCGCACCTCTCAAAGCATCATGACCGCCGCGGGATGCCGAAGTCGGTCTTGATGCCCCCAGCAAGGAATCGGCAGGCCGGATGCAAAAACATTAACTCCGCGCAACGCGACATGACATCCACAAAATTGGTGACGGTCCTCCGCTCGCCCGCTTACGGAGTCGCGTCACCGCAGAAGAGTGACCGTCACGCCGCTGGTGTACTGCGAGTCGCGCAACGTAACGCTGTCCGGTAGCGAATCCTTCCGGACATCGAAGGCGCACTTGATCTGAACCGCTTTGCCGGGCTGGATGACTGTGCGGTCGGTGTGGCTATCGAGGTTCACGGCGTTGTCGTATCGCCTGCCGTTGCGGTCTTTGAGCGTCTGGTCCTGGCAGTAAACGGGTTGCGGCACGGCGACCATGTTCCGCACCCTGAGGTTGACGATGACGAAAGTGCCTTGCGCCGTGCGGGTTCCGGTTTTCGGCACGCCGAGACTGATCGCAGTCACGGTGAACATGAATTTGCCGACGCGTACCTCGTCGTTGAGTGAAGGACCGGAGTGGTGAGGCACTCCCCCACAACCCGCGGCCACAACTGCCACGGCAACCACGACCGTGACAGGAAACAAGCGCACACAGCACTAGCTACCAGCAAAGTCCGAACAGGTAAAGCCGGGGGATCAACGCCGGGTTTCGTCGGCGACGTCGTGCCGAGACTGATGCAACGCGGGCGCGTCGGGGTCTTCGCCCTGGTGATCCAGCTCTTCCTGCATCCGGCGCTGTTCCTCGGTCACCTGCGTGGCGTCCTTCGGATCCTGTTTCATACGTTGGCCGTACCCCAAGCTGCGGCAGTCCAAGCCTTCTGCGCCGGATGGACATCGCGTCGTACTGTGACGCGCATGCCACTGCCCCGCCAGAATGTCTCGTCCGGGTCCGAATTCGAAGCCGCCGTCGGTTACTCGCGCGCCGTGCGAGTAGGGCCACACGTGGCGGTGGCGGGCACGACGGGCAGTGGTGACAACGTCGCTGCACAGGCACGGGACGCGTTGCGTCGCATTGAGATCGCGTTGACTCAGGCGGGAGCCGCACTCACCGATGTGGTGCGCACCCGCATCTACATCACCGATATCGACCGTTGGCGCGAAGTCGGCGACGTGCATGCAGAGGTTTTCGGCGAGGTTCGTCCGGTGGCCACGATGGTGGAGGTCTCGGCGCTGATCTCACCCGAGTTGTTGGTGGAGATCGAAGCCGACGCCTACCTTGCCGACGCTTACGCTGACAGCTAAATCGCCGGTGGCACTGCCGCAGGCGGGAAGGTCCCGTCCTCCCCAGGCAGGTAGGGCGTGGCTTTGATAACCGCGCGCAGTGGCAGCGGCCCGTACAGGTGTGGGAATAACATCGACTCTGGATCTGTCTCTACACCCGGTTCCCATTCCACGGGCGAATCAAGCGTTAATGGGTCAATATGGAGCAGGAGCAAATCGCGTCGACCACGGTAAAGGCGGTTGGCGGGCAGATGCACTTGCTCCGGAGTCGACAAATGGATAAAGCCGATATCGGCACTGGGATGAATTCCGCCGAGACGGCGGGCAGCTGACCAATCCTCGCTGCCACACAGGTGGACCAGCAGGTCAGGCGTGGCAGTCATCCTACAGAGGATGCCCAATTTTCGCTCAAAAAATCCGTGAGAAACGACACACCTGACAACAGGTTGGGAACAAGGCGAAAACGGCAAACGTCTGACACAGTTAGACATACGCGAGAACGGAGAAGCCATGAACGCAACTCTGACCAGTCCCGAACTGACAAGAGCAGACCGCTGCGACCGCTGCGGTGCAGCGGCCCGTGTGCGTGCCAAGCTGCCCTCTGGAGCCGAGCTTCTCTTCTGCCAGCACCACGCCAACAAGCACGAGGCGAAACTGGTGGAATTGGCCGCGGTGTTGGAGACCAGCAGCAGCAGCGTCTAAATCCGCAAACTCGCCCTCGGCAATGACGGCGGTACGGGCAAACTTGCGGAATGCTGGACCGGATGACCGCGCATGCTCCGCCGAAGCCGTCCCGCCACCACATCTGGCACATCGGCAAGAGGACTCTGTCCAAAGCCTGGGATGACTCGATCTTCTCGGAGTCGGCCGAAGCAGGTTTTTGGACGTGCCTGTCCACCCCACCGTTGCTGCTGGGGATGCTGGGGGCGTTGGCCTACGTAGCGCCGTTGTTCGGTCCCGACACGCTGGACGCGATCATCAAAACGGTGCTCTCGACGACCCGCAACTTCTTCTCTCCCAACGTCGTCAACGAGATCATTCAACCCACGATTCGCGACATCACCCGAACCGCACGCGGCGAGGTGGTGTCGTTGGGTTTCTTCATTTCGTTGTGGGCGGGGTCGTCAGCGGTTTCGTCGTTCGTCGATGCCGTGGTCGAGGCGCACGACCAGACGCCGTTGCGACACCCTGTGCGGCAGCGCTTCTTCGCGCTGTTCCTCTACATAGTGATGCTGATGTTCGTGGTCGTGACCGCGCCAGTGGCGGTCGTCGGCCCGCGCAAGGTCAGCGAGCACATTCCCGAGGGCATGCAGAATCTGCTCCACTACGGCTACTACCCCGCCCTGATCCTGGGCCTGATGGCCGGGGTGACGGTTTTGTACCGGGTGGCGCTGCCGGTACCGCTGCCAACGCATCGACTGATACCCGGCACGGTGTTGGCGACCGTCGTCTTCCTCGCCGCGACGTTGATCCTGCGCTTCTACCTCAGATGGATCGGCAGCACCGGCTACACGTACGGAGCGCTCGCGACACCCATCGCGTTCTTGTTGTTCGCTTACTTCGGCGGTTTCTCCATCATGATCGGCGCCGAACTGAACGCCGCGGTCCAGGAGGAATGGCCGGCGCCTGCGACACACGCCCACCGGCTGCGCAAATGGTTGGTGGCGCGGTTCGGCAGGGGCACGGAACCGGTTTCAACGACCGCCAAGCAGGACACGAAGCAGGACACCGCGGCGGCCGAGCCGTCGGCGGAAATCAGTCCCTCTTGAGCCGTTCGTAGATCCGCTTGCATTCCGGGCACACCGGTGAGCCCGGCTTCGCGGCGCGCGTCACCGGGAACACCTCGCCACACAAGGCGACGACGTGGCTACCCATCACCGCGCTCTCGGCGATCTTGTCCTTCTTGACGTAATGGAAGTACTTGGGGGTATCGCTGCCGGTCCCGTCGTCGACGCGTTCGTCGGTGTCGGTGCGCTCGATCGTGTGGGTCTGCATACGTGACATTGTGCATCCTGACTCGGCCCAACCGGAATCGGCTGAGGTGTGCAACAGTGGAGGTATGAAGCGCGGCCCCGAGTTGGGGTTCGACGACGATGGCCGACCCGTACTGATCACCGCCGCCGCACCCTCATATGAAGTCCAGCATCGTGCCCGGGTACGTAAGTACTTGACGCTGATGTCTTTCCGCATTCCCGCGCTCATCCTCGCGGCGGTCGCCTACGGCGCCTGGCACAACGGACTGATCTCACTGCTGATCGTGGCGGTCTCCATACCGTTGCCGTGGATGGCCGTTTTGATCGCCAACGACCGGCCACCCCGATCCGCTGACGAGCCGAGGCGATTCGAGGAGTCCCGTCGGCGCACGCCGCTGTTCCCCACCGCCGAGCGTCCGGCGCTGGAGGCCAAGCCGTCACGGCATTCGGCGCCGCAAGCTGACGGTGGCTTCGTGGACGGCTATGTGGACGGATACGGAGACTTCCGCAGCCAGCCTTAGCCCTAGGGCCCAGCCCGAAGCACAAGCCCAGCCCTAGCGCAGACCCAGCCAGGCCCAGACCTGGCCGCAGTTCCGCCTGAGCGGCCACCGGCCGAACTTCTCAGGACATTCTCAGGTCGCCGGGACATTCCTGCACGTCACGGGGTGTGAGATGACGGCCGCCCGGGAACTCTCTCACCAGACTTCTCGTTACACCTCATGACAACACAAGCCGATCGGGAGGGCGCAATGGCACAGCCCACAGTAGGGGCCACCTCAAGCCGGGTTGACGGCGATCTGGATGCTCAGAGTCCAGCAGCGGATTTGGTGCGGGTGTATCTCAACGGCATCGGCAAGACGGCGTTGCTCGACGCCGCCGGTGAGGTTGAGCTGGCTAAGCGCATCGAAGCCGGACTGTACGCGGAGCATCTGCTGCAGACGCGTAAGCGTCTCGGCGAGAACCGTAAGCGCGAACTGCAAGAGGTAGTGCGCGACGGCGAAGCCGCCCGGCGTCACCTGTTGGAAGCCAACCTGCGGTTGGTCGTGTCGCTGGCCAAGCGCTACACCGGCCGCGGCATGCCTTTGCTGGATCTCATCCAGGAAGGGAACTTGGGCCTCATCCGCGCGATGGAGAAGTTCGACTACACAAAGGGTTTCAAGTTCTCGACGTACGCCACCTGGTGGATCCGTCAGGCGATCACCCGCGGCATGGCCGACCAGAGCCGCACCATCCGGCTGCCCGTTCATCTCGTTGAGCAGGTCAACAAGCTGGCGCGAATCAAGCGGGAGCTGCACCAGAACCTCGGCCGCGAGGCCACCGACGAGGAACTTGCCGCCGAGTCGGGCATCCCGGTCGAAAAGATCAACGACCTGTTGGAGCACAGCCGCGACCCGGTGAGCCTGGACATGCCGGTCGGCTCGGAGGAAGAAGCCCCGCTGGGTGACTTCATCGAGGACGCAGAAGCCATGTCCGCGGAGAACGCGGTCATCGCCGAGTTGCTGCACACCGACATCCGCAGCGTGCTGGCCACTCTCGACGAACGGGAGCACCAGGTGATCCGGCTGCGCTTCGGTTTGGACGACGGCC
The DNA here is from genome assembly GCF_010723575.1 of Mycobacterium bourgelatii. Lineage (NCBI taxonomy): Bacteria > Bacillati > Actinomycetota > Actinomycetes > Mycobacteriales > Mycobacteriaceae > Mycobacterium > Mycobacterium bourgelatii. The sequence continues at coordinate 2,104,616 of NZ_BLKZ01000001.1, read as the reverse complement.
AGCCGCGCACGCTGGACCAGATCGGAAAGCTGTTCGGCCTGTCCCGCGAGCGGGTCCGCCAGATCGAGCGGGATGTGATGTGCAAGCTGCGGCACGGCGAACGCGCCGACCGGCTGCGCTCATACGCCAGCTAGCGCTAGCTAGTCTGAGTCAACTTAGGTGGAAGACGGTGTGCCCGCCGCGTCATGCGGCGGGCATACTGCTGCGGTGGGCGTTTTGGCGAACCACTGACGCGCTTGGAGAAGTAGACTCGGCGGCAACGGAGGATGCTGAATGAACGACCTGGTTGATACCACCGAGATGTACCTGCGCACCATCTACGACCTCGAAGAAGAGGGCGTGACGCCGCTGCGCGCCCGCATTGCCGAGCGGCTCGAGCAGAGCGGACCTACCGTCAGCCAGACCGTGTCCCGGATGGAACGTGACGGGCTCCTTCGTGTTGCGGGCGACCGCCATCTGGAACTCACCGAGAAGGGCCGCGCCCTGGCCATTGCCGTGATGCGCAAGCACCGCCTCGCCGAGCGGCTTTTGGTCGATGTCATCGGGTTGCCTTGGGAAGAGGTGCACGCCGAGGCATGCCGGTGGGAGCACGTGATGAGCGAGGATGTCGAGCGCCGGTTGGTCAAGGTGCTCAACCACCCCACAACCTCCCCGTTCGGCAACCCGATTCCGGGTCTGCTGGATCTCGGCGTGGGCCCGGACTCCGGCTCCGACGACGGGAACCTGGTGCGGTTGACCGAATTGCCGCCGGGATCGCCGGTGGCGGTGGTCGTCCGGCAACTCACCGAGCACGTCCAGGGCGACATCGACCTGATCTCCCGGCTGAAGGACGCCGGCGTGGTACCCAATGCGCGCGTGACCGTCGAGACCGGCGTGAGCGGCGGGGTGACCATCCTCATCCCGGGCCACGAAAATGTGACCCTGCCCCACGAGATGGCGCACGCGGTCAAGGTCGAGAAGGTCTGACCCAGCCGACCCCGCCGCGTCCTACCGGCGTTCAGCCCGCCTGAAGGCCGAACAGCTTTCGCGGCGGCAAGCGCACCCCGAGCTGCTTGGCCAGTCGGTAGCCCGTCTGAGCCAGATCCCGGATGTCGTCAGGCCGCAAGCCGGATTGCAGTGCCGTATCAAGCATCCCGGCCATTCGATGGTCGGGCTGACAACTCAGCGCCGCCTCAAGCGACACCCCGGCGAGCGGCCCGTCGCCGCGGGCGTAGGCACTGAACGCGAGCAACACCAGCGGCTCCACGCGCCACGGCGACGGCAACACGCGGGCCAGCGCGGCCCACAACGACTCCGCCGCCGCCGCGCTCTCGCCCACGGAGAGCGCATAGAGCGTGTCCCGCACCTGCACGTCTGTCAGCGCGCACCCCAACTCGGCAAGCTCGGCGTCTGACAGCGGCTGCCCCTCGGCGGCGCGAGTGGCGGCAGCAATCGCGTTTTCGACATCGCGGCGACTGCAGCCCCGCGGGTCGGCCCGGTGCGCCCGCTGACGCCTGGCCGCCTGTTCGCCCATCACGGTGACCAGCTGCGCGCTACGGGCCGGATCGTCCATAGCGATGACGGCCTGCAGGTCGGCACGGCGGCCGTAAAGCCGCCTGCCCTCCAGCACCGCCGCGGCCGCCAAGGGTGAGGACGCCGGGTCGTCGACCACGCCGCTGCAGGAGCAGCCGTCCACGCAATGCCAGCGGCCGCCCCGCGCGACCCGATCCACCACGTGTGCCGCCCACAGTTCGATCCGGTGCCGCGAGAGTGCCTCGCCGAGATCCGTGCCCAGCTCCCGGTACTCCTCGTTGCACACCGTGCAGAGCGCGCCTTCCGCGTCGACGATCACCGCAATCGCGCCCTCGGGTCGCGCGGCAGCGGCGACCTCGGCAAGATGGCCGATCTGGTGGACCAGCGCGTCGGACAAGTCGACGCGCATCACCGACCCGAGTTTGCGATCGGCGAAAGTCACCAACACAAGAGATTTTTCGGGGACGAAGCCGAGGACGGCGGGGAGCGCGGCGATAAGTGCTTCGGGGCGGTTCAGGGCAAAGTCTGCTCGATGGTTCGTCATGAGCCCTAACGCTGACGGGTTCGACCGTCAACTTTGCGCCGCGAAGCCGAATTGACTGCCCGCTTGTGGAGAAAGTCGCGACTGTGGGCTTTATGGTTTACGCCATGAGTTCGATGCGGGAATACGACATGGTCGTTATTGGCTCGGGGCCAGGCGGTCAGAAGGCAGCGATCGCTGCGGCCAAGCTGGGCAAATCCGTGTGCGTGGTGGAGCGCGGCCGCATGGTCGGCGGCGTCTGTGTGAACACGGGCACGATCCCGTCAAAGACGTTGCGCGAGGCGGTCGTTTATCTCACCGGCATGAGCCAGCGCGAGCTTTACGGCGCGAGCTACCGAGTGAAAGACAAGATCACCCCCGCTGACCTTCTGGCACGAACGCAGCACGTGATCGGCAAGCAGGTGGACGTGGTGCGCTCACAGTTGATGCGTAACCGGGTCGACCTTGTCCTGGGCCACGGCCGCTTCCTGGACCCGCACACCATCCTGGTCGAGGAAGACTCCCAGGGCGAGCGGGTGACCGTCAGTGGCGATCACATCGTCATCGCCACCGGAACCAAGCCGGTGCGGCCGTCCGGGGTCGAGTTCGACGAGAAGCGGGTGCTGGACTCCGACGGCATCCTGGACCTCAGGTCGCTGCCGGCATCGATGGTCGTGGTCGGCGCCGGGGTCATCGGCATCGAGTACGCATCGATGTTCGCCGCGCTGGGCACCAAGGTGACGGTCGTGGAGAAGCGGGCCAACATGCTCGAATTCTGCGACCCGGAGATCATCGAGGCGCTCAAATTCCACCTGCGCGACCTGGCGGTGACCTTCCGGTTCGGCGAGGAAGTGACCGCGGTCGACGTCAGCGCGTCGGGCACCGTCACCACCCTGGCCAGCGGCAAGCAGATCCCGGCCGAGACGGTGATGTACTCGGCCGGCCGGTCAGGTCAAACTGAGCACCTGGGGTTGGAGAACGCCGGCTTGGAGGCCGACAGCCGCGGCCGGATCTTCGTCGACAGCGAATTCCAGACCAAGGTCGACCACATTTATGCGGTCGGCGACGTCATCGGCTTCCCGGCGCTGGCCGCCACCTCGATGGACCAGGGCCGGCTAGCGGCCTACCACGCGTTCGGCGAGCCGACCGACGGCATCACCGAGCTGCAGCCCATCGGCATCTACTCGATTCCCGAGATCTCCTACGTCGGCGCCACCGAAGTCGAGCTGACCAGGGATGCGATCCCATACGAGGTCGGCGTCGCCCGCTACCGCGAACTGGCCCGCGGCCAGATCGCCGGCGACTCCTACGGGATGCTCAAGCTGCTGGTGTCCACCAAAGACCGCACGCTGCTGGGCGTACACATCTTCGGTACCAGCGCCACCGAGATGGTTCACATCGGACAGGCCGTGATGGGCTGCGGCGGCACCGTCGACTACTTGGTCGACGCGGTGTTCAACTACCCGACGTTCTCCGAGGCGTACAAGGTGGCCGCGCTGGACGTGACCAACAAGATGCGCGCGCTCAGTCAGTTTCTCAGCTGAGCAGCGGCGGAACGTGAGCTAGCAGGCGTCATCGAGACCGCTCGGCGCGGTGTCGCCGGGCCCGCCCGCCTCGGCGCGCGCCAGCAGCTGCGCGGTGTGCTCGTCGAACGGCGCCGAATACGAGACGTCGGCGGTGCATCCGCCGGCCTCGAAACCCCCGATCACCCCGGTCACCCGGGAACCGCGGACCCACGGCGCCCCGCTGGTCCCGCCGACCAACCCCTGACACTGCAGCGACGGGAACCCCTCGTCGGTGGTCCGCGTGCTGCCCTGGCAGGCGATCGGCTGGCCACCGACCCCGGCCGGGTAGCCCGTGACAGTCACCAGGCTGCCCGGGGGCGGTGCGGTGCTGAGGGTCAGTGCCGCGCCCGTTCGCTCCTCCAGCACGCTCTTGCCGGGGCCACGCACGCGGGCAATTGCATAGTCGGCGCGCGGGTCCCTACTGCCGGCCCAGCGCGGATCCAGGTAGACCTGTACCACGGTCCACCTGTCCGACGGCGCGGCGTCATTTTCGAAGGCAGGCACAAAGGTCAGCCGCGAGCCGCCCTGCAGACAGTGCGCGGCCGTCAACACCAGGTCGCCGGTGGCGGAATGCAGCACCGACCCGGTGCAGAAGTGCACCGGCTTGCCGTTCAAAAAGAGCGCGCCTACCCGCGGATCCGGGCTGACCGGCCCGGCGGCCCGGACGTGCGCCGGTTCACCGAGCTGGCGTACCGATGCGCTGGTCAGCGGCGCGCTGCCGCTGGACGCGTGATCAACCGGCCGGGCGCATGACGATGTCAGGAGCATCGCCACACCCACCGGCATACACAGCGCTGCCGTGACCCTTCGCATCGGTGCACATCATGCCGTACTTCACGGCACCGAGCGCGTTCAGCGGCTTCTGTTCACGCGGTCGAAATACAGGCTGGCGCAGCCGCGTTTTACCCCAGCAAAGGTGCCGAGGTTTTGCTGCTTCAATTATTGGTACCCCCGCATGGACTCACACTTATCGGGCACGCTGGAGACGACCCCCGAAAGGAGGCAAACCCATGACGCACGACGAATATCGCGATGAAGCGCAGAGTTATGAACCGGGTCAGCCCGGCATGTACGAACTTGAGTTCCCGGCTCCCGTGTTGTCGACGGCCGACGGCCGCGGACCGGTGCTGGTGCACGCACTGGAGGGCTTTTCCGACGCCGGCCACGCGATCCGCCTGGCTTCGGCGCACCTGAAGGAGGCCCTGGACACCGAGCTGGTCGCCTCGTTCGCTATCGATGAGTTGCTCGACTACCGCTCCCGGCGACCGCTGATGACGTTCAAGACCGATCACTTCACCAAGTACGAGGACCCAGAGCTCAGTCTGTATGCGCTGCGCGACAGTGCCGGCACCCCGTTTCTGCTGCTGGCCGGATTGGAACCGGATCTGAAGTGGGAGCGATTCATCAACGCCGTGCGGTTGCTGGCCGAGAAACTGGGGGTGCGCCAGACCATCGGGCTGGGCACCGTACCCATGGCCGTGCCACACACGCGTCCGATCACCATGACGGCCCACTCCAACAATCGGGACCTGATCGCCGGTTTCCAGCCGTGGATCTCCGAAATCCAGGTTCCTGGAAGCGCTTCCAACCTGCTGGAGTACCGGATGGCCCAATTCGGCCACGAGGTGGTCGGGTTCACCGTGCATGTCCCGCATTACTTGACGCAGACGGACTATCCCGCTGCCGCACAAGCGCTGCTGGAGCAGGTGGCCAAGACCGGGTCACTGGACTTGCCGCTGGCGGCGCTGGCCGAAGCGGCGGCCGAGATTCGGGCCAAGATCGACGAACAGGTCCAAGCGAGCGCAGAAGTCGCTCAAGTGGTGGCGGCACTCGAGCGCCAGTACGATGCCTTCATCGACGCTCAGGAAAACAGATCCTTGCTGGCAAACGACGAGGATCTGCCGAGCGGAGACGAGCTGGGAGCGGAATTCGAGCGCTTTCTGGCTCAAGAGGCCGAAAAGAAGTACGACGATGACGACAAGGCCTGAGACGTCGATGACGCCCCTGCTAACGCCGCTGCCGGCCCGACAACGAGGTTGCCGAGATGACCGAGCGAAAGCGCAAACTTCGCCCGGTGCGGGAAGTGACTGCGCCTTCGCTGCAGTTCCGCACCATCCACGGCTATAAACGCGCGTTCCGGATAGCCGGGTCCGGTCCGGCGATCCTGCTGATCCACGGCATCGGCGACAACTCGACCACTTGGACCTCGGTGCACGCCACCCTGGCCCAGCGATTCACCGTTATCGCCCCGGACCTGTTGGGCCACGGCAAATCCGACAAACCACGCGCCGACTACTCGGTTGCGGCCTACGCCAATGGCATGCGCGACCTGCTCAGCGTGCTCGACATCGAGCGGGCGACCATCATCGGGCATTCGCTGGGCGGCGGCGTAGCAATGCAATTTGCCTACCAGTTCCCGCAAATGGTCGAACGGTTGATCTTGGTCGGCGCCGGTGGCGTGACCAAAGACGTCAACTTCGTGCTGCGATTGGCCTCCCTGCCGATGGGCACCGAAGCGCTTGCGGTGCTGCGGCTGCCGTTGCTGCTGCCGGCGATCCAACTCGTCGGGAAGGTCGTAGGCCAAGCGGTCGGGACCACCCGTCTGGGACGCGATCTGCCGAACATGCTGCGGGTCCTCAACGACCTGCCTGAGCCGACGGCGTCGGCGGCGTTCAGTCGCACGTTGCGCGCCGTGGTGGACTGGCGTGGGCAGATCGTCACCATGCTGGACCGCTGCTATTTGACCCAGGCCATCCCGGTGCAGATCATCTGGGGCAGCCACGACGTGGTCGTCCCCGTCCGTCACGCCGAGATGGCGCATGCCGCAATGCCCGGGTCCCGGCTCGAAATCTTCGAGGGCTCTGGGCATTTCCCGTTCCATGACGACCCGGCCCGGTTCATCGACGTGGTCCTCGGCTTCATCGACACCACCGAGCCTCCGGAATACGATCAGGCGGCGCTGCGGGAATTGCTGCGCACTGGCGGCGGCGAAGGAACGGTCGCCGGTCCGGCCGATACCCGTGTGGCGGTGCTCAGCGCGATCGGTTCCGACGAACGCAGCGCAACCTGAGTCCTAGCAGCGCAATCTGAGTCGTAGTCGTACCGTCGAGTCATGAGCATCGACGTAACCGTGCTGCGCGTTTTCACGGATCCCGACGGGAACTTCGGCAACCCGCTCGGCGTGGTCGATGCCAGTAAGGTCGCACCCCGCGACCGGCAGCGCCTGGCGGCCCAATTGGGTTACAGCGAAACCATATTCGTCGATCTTCCTGGCACCGGTGCCACCACCGCGCACGCCACCATCTACACCCCCCGCACCCAACTGCCATTCGCCGGCCACCCGACCGTCGGGGCGGCTTGGTGGCTACGCGAGCAAGGGACACCGATCAAGACGCTGCAGGTGCCCGCCGGCGTCATCCAGGTCGGGTATGAGGGCGATCTGACACGCGTCAGCGCACGCGCGGAATGGGCGCCCGAGTTCACCATTCACGATCTCGGAGCGGTCGATGCGCTAACGTCCGCGGACCCCGCCGACTTTCCCGATGACACGGCGCACTACCTGTGGGCGTGGACCGATGAATCGGCCGGGGCGCTGCGGGCCCGCTTCTTCGCGGCCAATCTGGGTGTCGAGGAAGACGAAGCAACCGGTTCGGCGGCCATTCGAATGACCGATTACCTCAGCCGCGATCTCACCATCACTCAGGGCAAGGGCTCGCTGATCCACACCAGTTGGAGCCCCGAGGGCTGGGTCGGCGTGGCCGGCCGAGTCGTCGATGATGGTGTGCGACAGGTTGACTGACACCCGAAGGCGTCACTCCGTGCGCTGCAATACGGCACCGAGGTGATGCTGCAATGGTTGTCCAACCGCGCTCATCCGCACTGAGTACGACAGTTCGCCACCGGCGATTCGGAACGAACGCCCGAGTGCGGTCACCTCTTTGGCGGTGGGCGAGAGACCGACGTCGGCTGTGGTCGTCTCGATTTCGATGACGCCGTCGTCGCACGAATACGTGCCGACCTCGATTTCGGTGATTCCGCTCGGGTGCGCCAGGATCAACTCGACCTGGCCCGGTTTCGGTACCCGCAAATACCCTGTCTCGGCATGCAAGGGCTTACCGTCGGCTACCGCCTTGGTCTTTTGCCCGTACACCAGGAACGGCTTGCCGACGTGGGCGAACACGACCTCTTCGAGGTACTCGAACGACTCGATCGTCGGGTACTCGCCTCTGCCGCGGCCCGCCCAGGTACCCAGGAGCGGCGCCAATGCTTGAACATCAGGGTGCAGTTCGGGAGCCACCAGGTGAGCCTAGCGGCCCACCAACGCTCAGCTGGACGACGTGGTGGAGGTCGACACCTTGCGATGCGCGCGAAGCGCTTGGATCTCACGCTCGAAGTCGTCGGCCGACGAAAAGGACCGGTACACCGAGGCGAACCGCAGATATGCGACCTCGTCCAGTTCACGCAAGGGACCGAGAATGGCCAAGCCGACCTCGTGGCTGGGCACTTCCGGGGATCCGGCGGCCCGCACGGTGTCTTCGACCTGCTGTGCCAACAAATTCAACGCGTCGTCGTCTACTTGACGGCCCTGACAGGCTCGGCGCACGCCGCTGATCACCTTTTCGCGACTGAAGGGTTCGGTGACGCCGCTGCGTTTCACTACGGCCAGGATCGCCGTCTCCACCGTCGTGAATCGTCGACCACACTCCGGACACGACCGCCTACGCCGAATGGCTTGGCCCTCATCGGTTTCCCGCGAGTCGATTACGCGCGAGTCAGGATGGCGACAGAACGGACAGTGCATCGCCGCTCCTTCGCCGTATCCGGATATCCGTGGACGTCTAAGAGCGTACTCGCGTACCGCCATACACGGCCTCGCGTACGACACGGTCGGTCAGCCGACCGGAGCGATAAGCGTCTGACCAGCGGACAGCGCCGACGAGTTCAAGGCGTTGAGCTCGCGAATCCGCTCGACAACCTCCCGAGCGGGTGCGTCCGGCGCGACCCGAGCCGCGACGTCCTTCAGGGACTCCCCCGGCTCGACGCGCACCACGGCGAGCGTGTCCGGCACGCGGCCAGTCGCGTCGGACGAGCCGCCGTTGACCATGCCGCCGAAGTTCGCCACCGCGCCCAGCCACAACGTGATCAGCCCGGCAAGCAGTGCCAGCCCGACCGTGGTCAGCGGCGTAACGGGCCGCCGGCGGTGCGGCGCCCTCGACACCGCGACGCCGGTGCCGCGGTAGCGCAAGGGAGCTCCGGCCGGCCGAGACGGGCCCGGACGGCGTGTCCGCCCAGCTCCGACCCTTCCCGCCCGCGGCTCGTGCACCGGGCGGGACGGATTCCAGGTGCGAGACGGACCTGCGTAGATGAGAGTCATGGCGGCTTCCTCCGGACAACTGCTTAATCGCTCGTGTGTTCGACCTTGTTCGACCTTGTTCGACCATAGTCGCTCAGGTGTTCGATATCCGAACATTTGAGCGATGCGTGTCGCACGGGCAAAACGCTAACCCACACCACCGACAAGTTCGGTTCGGTCGCTGTGGGTCCCATGAACGCCGGATACCCGGACGCGCCGAGAGTTACACACTTGTGATTCAGGTGCTCAGGCGCCGGATCGTCGACGTGCGACACGCGGTCGAACACATGTTTGATTCTCGTGCGAGGTGGGGCTAGAGTTCATTTCCATGAGCGACAGCAACGACACCTCAGGTACTGGCGCGCAAGGCGGACTGCATGCGGTTGATTCGACGTTGACCGAGCGTCAGCGGACCATCCTGAATGTCATCCGCACCTCCGTCGTGAACCGCGGATACCCGCCCAGCATCCGGGAGATCGGTGATGCGGTCGGCCTGACGTCGACCTCGTCGGTTGCTCATCAGTTGCGCACCCTGGAGCGCAAGGGCTACCTGCGTCGTGACCCGAACAGGCCGAGGGCGGTAGATGTCCGCGGCGCCGACGACGGCGCTCCGACGGGGCCGGTGACCGACGTGGCTGGGTCAGATGCGTTGCCGGAACCCACTTTTGTGCCGGTCCTCGGACGCATTGCGGCCGGTGGGCCAATCCTGGCCGAGGAAGCAGTCGAAGACGTTTTTCCGTTGCCGCGTGAGTTGGTCGGCGAAGGCACGCTGTTTCTGCTCAAGGTGGTCGGTGACTCGATGGTCGAGGCGGCGATCTGCGATGGTGACTGGGTGGTCATACGGCAGCAGAACGTCGCCGACAACGGCGACATCGTCGCGGCCATGATTGACGGGGAGGCCACCGTCAAGACCTTCAAGCGCGCGGGTGGTCAGGTTTGGCTGATGCCGCACAACCCCGCCTTCGATCCCATTCCCGGTAATGACGCGACCATCCTCGGCAAGGTCGTCACGGTCATCCGCAAGATCTAGCGTCAATCCGCTCGGACGAAGCCGTTGGCTCGCGCGGCTTCTTCGCTGATGAACCAGAGCTCGGCAAGTGTGTCGTGATACAAGGGGCTGCTCGGCGTGTAATACAACCCGAAGCGGGCACTGGCCTTGATCGGATAGCCATTGGGTGGCCGGTACGGGTCGTCTTCCAACGGCAAGTGGATGGTCGGACGCACCGCCGCCGTGGGCCCTGCCGCAGACGCCGTGGCAGGCTCCGACACCGGGTTCAGGGCCGGTTCGTGGCCGTCTGACAGCGCGTATTCGTCGTCGTCATCATCATCGGCGGCCGCATGCCGTCCCGACCGAGCTCGCGGTGGCTTAGGCGCCGGCGGGCCGGTGTCGGGAACAACGATGTCAGGACCTGACGACTCACCGGCACTCGAAGGCTCACCGGCGGCGCCGCCGCTCGTCGGGTAGGAGGTGTCCGGAACCGCTTCGCCCAGGCTCTGGGACTCGTCGGGCCGGTCTGGGACGCCACCATCGGATACCGGGGCCTCCGGGACTTCGGGCTCCTCCTCGAGGACCGGCGACTCGTCGGCACCGGCACCGGCATCGGTCTCGACCTCGGTCAGAACGCCATAAGGAATGGGCGTGGTGTCCACCGAGTCAGGGTCTTCGTCTTCGCGAGGGTTCGCGTAGTCGGCCACGACGTCGTTGCTGTGCGGTTCGGACTCGACATCCTCGTCCCTACCGCCATGGTCGAACAACCCGACCCCGGCTCCAGCACCGCGCGGCCAGCTGACTCGCTGCGCGACCCCGGTCTCCGGCGCGGCTGGTTCCTGCGGACGCTGGTCCTCGGGCGCGAAGTGCTCGGAGCCGAAATCGCCCTCCTCTCGCGATCCCCAGTGCCCGTCGGGAGCGGCGTCATAACCGGCAACACCCTCGTGCTCGTTCGGGTGCTCATGTTCGTGTTCGTGTTCGTAGTGGCGGTCGAACTGGTCGTACGCCGCGGGCTCGCCGGCGGCGGCGCGACGCCTACGCAAGCTGAGCACCACCAGGACGAACATGACGATGAGCAGCAGCACCGGCAGGACCGCCACGAGCCACCACCAATGCCAGGTGAATTTCTTGTCCTGCGGGGCCGGTCCCGCGGTGGCGGGCGCGTTCTGCCCCGTCACCTGCACGCCAGACAGCGAGGGCGCGAGGTTCGCCGGGTCGGTGGCGAAGGAGTTCTTGGCGCGGTTCCAGGAAATCTTGCCGCCGGTGAACTTCTGCGAGATGACGTCGCCGTCCACGCTTTGATCGCCGACCGGAGCGCCGAGCGTGCCCGTGGGTCCCTTTAGTTTGTCCCAGGCGGCCTTCATGGCTCCCCGCACCACGAATGCCCCGTGCTCGGGGGTCCAGAAGATCACCGGTTTGTCAGCGGCCGAGAATTCGGCGATCCGGCTGGCGGGGGTGATGCCGCCGTCGGCCTCGTTGCTGGTCGGGAAGCCCAGATCGCTGCTGACGGGCCCGCCGAGCGACTCGTACTTCTGCAGGATGGGACCTTCGACGGCATTCGCCCCGGTGGCGGGACTGTAGAAAATCTTGCCGCCGTTGAAGTCCTGGGCGATCCCGTCACCGCCGATGGGATACTGACCGCCCTTTTTGGCCCCTAGCGGGCCCGCTGCGCCACCAGCGGCGCGCCACGCCATGTTGATGGCCGCCGTGGGATCGAGCGCTATCTGCAGGTCTTTCAGTTGGTCGGCCAGGTTCGCCGGATCGGTGCTGAATTCCTTGGTCTTCCTGTTCCAGGAAATCGTTCCGCTGGTGAACTTCTGCGAGGCGACGTCCCCGTCATAGCTTTCGTCCGCAATCGGAGCCCCCAGGAGCCCGCCCGAGCTGCCGAGTTTGTCCCACGCAGCGTTGATCGCGCCACGCACGACGAATGCGCCGTGATCGGGCGTCCAGAAAATCACCGGGTTGTCGCTGGCGGCGAAGGTGCCGACCCGGCTGTCCGGTCCGGCGAGGCCGGGAACTTCGTTGATGGTCGGGAAACCCAGGTCACTGTTGACCGGGCCGCCAAGGTCCTCGTATTTGTCCAGGATCGGGCCGTACAAGTAATGAGCGCCGGTGTCCGGCGTGAAGTACATCTTGCCGCCGTCGAACTCGAGGGCGAATCCGTCCCCGACGGGGTAGACGTCGCCTTTACGCGCGCCGAGCGTGGACGTGTCTCCCCCGGCCTTTTCCCAAGCGGCCATCATTGCGGCCTCGGCGTCGCCGATGGGAGACGCCGATGCAATGGGCGCGGTGGGCGCCAGCAATACAGCGGTCATCGCCGCAGCCACCAAGCTGAGCAGCGCACGCCCGACCACCCTGCTCACTTGACCTCTCTGCCCGTTCACCAAGCCTCCCAGCCGACGCCCCAGCTGCATTTCGCATAGTCGCCGGGCTCGCATAACTTTGCTCTAGCGAACGAGAAATGCGAAGTCAAATCGTAGATATTACGGAAACGGATATCTAGCCGATGTCGAAATGATGCCGGGCTGCGGCCGTGTCGCGAGAAAGTGAAGTGCGCCCGGTCGGGTGGTTGCACTACCGTGCCGGAGACATCTAGCCCACTGCCGCCGCGGGAGGAAGCCCAGCGCAAATGGGTGTTTCCGGACTTGCCTGGGGCCTCACGATCGCCTTGATCGCGGGTCTGATGTTGTTCGACTACACGGTCCAGGTACGCAATACGCACGTGCCGACGTTACGTGAAGCCACAGTCTGGTCAACGTTCTATATCGGCGTTTCGATCGTGTTCGGTATCGGGGTGGTGATCTTCGGCGGCCCGAACATGGGTGTCGAATACTTCGCGGGCTATCTGAGCAACGAAGCGTTGTCCGTTGACAATCTGTTTGTCTTCCTGGTAATCCTCAGCAGCTTCGAGGTGCCTCGCGTCGCGCAGCAGAAGGTGTTGTTATTCGGTATCGCGTTGGCTCTCGTCGCGCGCACCGGATTCATTTTGCTCGGCGTCGCCCTCATCGAGAACTTCAATTGGGTGTTCTACCTGTTCGGTCTGGGCTTGTTGACCATGGCGATCAGCCTGGCGAAACCGGAAGAGCCCGAAGGACGCAACGCCGACAACGTCATGATCAGGTTGGCTCATCGCTTTTTGCGGACCTCGGAGCACTACGACGGCGGCCGATTCCTCGTCGTCGAAAACGGCAGGCGGGCGATGACTCCGCTACTGGTGGTGATGTTCGCCGTCGGCGGCAGCGATCTGCTGTTCGCCTTCGATTCGGTGCCGGCGATGTTCGGATTGACCCAGAACGTGTTTCTGGTCTTCGCCGCGACCGCCTTCTCGCTGATGGGCCTGCGCCAGTTGTACTTCCTTGTCGACACTCTGCTGGATCGGCTGGTGTACCTGTCGTACGGGTTGGCGCTGATTCTCGGTTTCATCGGTGTGAAGCTCGTCCTTCAGGCGTTGCACGACAACAACATTCCGTTCATCAACCACGGCAAGCAGGTCGCGGTACCGGAAATCAGCACGCAGATGTCGTTGGTCGTGATCGTCATGGTCCTGACGATCACCGCGTTGGTCTCGATCGTCTCAAGTCACGGTCGCATGCCGAACTCCGTGGGCTCCGCAGCTTATCCCAGCGAACGCGAGGCATAGTTTGCCGCGCTGGGTGGCAGCGGAATACGAGATCGATTCGTTGGCAACGAAATTCGCAACAACTCACAACAGGAACGCGAACTGCGGGCGCTGTTGCAACGTATCCGCGACGGGTACGACGCGTACAACCTCGAGAATTAGACCCCGAGGCTGCGCCCGACGATCTCCTTCATGATCTCGGTTGTGCCGCCGTAGATCGTCTGCACCCGGGCGTCGAGATACGCACGGGCAACGTTGTATTCGCGCATGTAGCCGTATCCGCCGTGTAGTTGCAGGCAGCGGTCGATCAGGTGGACCTGCTTCTCGGTGGAGTACCACTTGGCCATCGCGGCCTGTTCGGCGGTCAGCTTTCCTTCGAGGTGCAGTGCGATGAACTGATCGACCATGATGCGCACCACCGTGGCCTCGGTGGCCAGTTCGGCCAGCACGAACCGGCTGTTCTGGAAACTGCCGATCGGCTTGCCGAAAGCCTTGCGCTCCTTGGTGTATTGCAGCGTCTCTTCGAGCACGGCCTCCATGGCGGCTGCGGCCATGACCGCGATGTTGATCCGTTCCTGGGGCAGGTTCTGCATCAGGTAGATGAAGCCCATGCCTTCTTCACCGAGCAGGTTTTCCACCGGAACCTTGACGTCGGTGAACGACAATTCGGCGGTGTCCTGCGCGTCCAAACCGATCTTGTCCAGGTGGCGACCGCGTTCGAAGCCCTCCATGCCCCGCTCGACGACCAGCAGACTGAACCCTTGCGCACCCTTGTCCGGGTCGGTCTGGGCGACGACGATCACCAGATCCGAGTTGATCCCGTTGGTGATGAACGTCTTTGACCCGTTCAGCACGTAGTGGTCACCCTGCTTGACCGCACGGGTCTTGATCCCCTGCAGGTCGCTACCGGTGCCCGGTTCCGTCATGGCGATAGCGGTGATGATTTCGCCGGTGCAGAACTTGGGCAGCCAACGCTGCTTCTGCTCCTCATTGGCCAGGTGCAGAAGGTACGGGGCGACGATGTCGTTGTGCAGGCTGAATCCGATTCCGCTGAAGCGCCCGCGGGTGGTTTCCTCGGTGATGATGGTGTTGTAGCGGAAGTCGGGGTTGCCCCCGCCGCCGTACTCCTCGGGCACCGCCATACCGAGAAATCCCTGCTTACCGGCTTCCAGCCAGACCCCTCGGTCGACGATCTTGTTCTTTTCCCATTCGTCGTGATAGGGCGCGACGTGCCGCTCGAGGAAGCTCCGGTAGGACTCGCGGAACAGATCGTGCTCGGCTTCGAAAAGTGTGCGCTGGTATTTGACGGCGCTGCCCATGGATGACCTTCCGGAAATAAAAACTGGTTTCCCCGAATATACCAACCGGACGGTTGGTAGAGACTCGGCCCGGGTCGGGCCCGGTGACTTCGGGGTCGGTTTGTGGCTTACCGCGACGAGAACGGCCGCAGGCTGGCGGCCAGTGCCACCGGGACGCGGGCCTTGATCCGGGTGCCCTCGGGGTCGTGCTGGGTTTGCTGCACGCGTCCGTCGGCGTGCACGCGGGCGACCAGATCGCCGCGGTCATAAGGGATCACCACGTCTACCGCGGTGTCGGTGGGGGTGACGAGCTCGGCCATTCGGGTTCGGAGTGCGTCGATTCCGTCGCCGGTGCGTGCGGAGACGAAAACCGCACCGGGCAGGCCGTGCCGAAGCTTGGCCAGCGCTAGGTCGCCGGCGGCGTCGACCTTGTTCACCACCAGCAGCTCCGGCGGCGGGTCGCCGTGATGGTCGGAGACCACCTCGGAGATCACCTGACGGACCGCGTTGATCTGCGCGAACGGGTTCACGTCGGACCCGTCGACAACGTGCAGCAAGAGGTCGGCGTCGACGACTTCCTCCAGCGTCGAGCGGAACGCCTCGACCAACTGGGTGGGCAGATGCCGCACGAACCCGACGGTGTCGGTGAGCACGAACGGGCGGCCGTCGTCGAACTGCGCACGGCGGGTGGTGGGTTCCAGGGTGGCGAACAGGGCGTCCTGCACCAGCACCCCGGCGCCCGTCAGCGCGTTCAGCAGGCTGGATTTGCCCGCATTGGTGTAGCCGACGATGGCGATGGAGGGGACGTCGCTGTCGAGCCGTCGACTGCGCTGAGTGTCACGAACCTGCTTCATGGCCTTGATCTCGCGGCGCAGCTTGGACATGCGCTCGCGGATACGGCGGCGGTCGGTTTCGATCTTCGTCTCACCGGGGCCGCGCAGGCCCACCCCGCCGCCACTGCCGCCGGCGCGCCCACCGGCCTGTCGCGACATGGATTCGCCCCAACCGCGCAGCCTGGGCAGCATGTACTCCATCTGCGCCAGCGAGACCTGGGCCTTGCCCTCCCGGCTGGTCGCGTGCTGGGCGAAGATGTCCAGAATCAGCGCGGTGCGGTCGATGACTTTGACCTTGACCGCCTTTTCCAGCGCGGTCAGCTGCGCCGGAGACAGTTCACCGTCGCAGATGACCGTGTCGGCGCCGGTCGCGACCACGACTTCGCGAAGTTCGGCAGCCTTGCCCGAACCGATATAGGTGGACGGGTCGGGGCGGTCACGGCGCTGGATGAGGCCCTCGAGCACCTCCGAGCCCGCGGTTTCGGCCAGCGCGGCCAGCTCGGCCATGCTGGCCTGGTTGTCGGCCGCGGTGCCCTCGGTCCATACCCCCACCAGGACGACCCGCTCCAGCCGCAGCTGGCGGTATTCGACCTCGGAAACGTCGGTGAGTTCGGTGGACAACCCGGCGACCCGGCGCAGTGCCGATCGGTCGTCGAGTGCGAGTTCACCGACGCTGGGTGTGGTGTCTTTGTCGAGCGAATCAGAATGTGTCATAGGCAAGATCCGATGGTGGCAGGTCTCGCGGACCAGCGCATCTGAATATTCACGATTTTCACGGCAGCGACTTCCACCAATCGTCGGAGACCTCCCCTTGCGCGACCAGCACCGAGGGTCCGCGCAGAAAGCTGGTGGCGTTGGTGACGGTGACGCTGACCTCACCGCCCGGTACTCGAACGGTCAGTGCGCCGGTGTCGGCGCCCGTGCTGGCCAGCGCGGCGACCGCAGCCGCGACCGTGCCGGTGCCGCACGAACGGGTTTCCCCCACGCCGCGTTCGTGTACCCGCATATTGACCGCCCCACCCACCGGAGCAGTCAGCACCTCGATGTTGACGCCTTCGGGAAACTGCTGGTGATCGAAAGCGACGGGCGCGGCGACATCGAGCGCCGCGAGTTCTTCGTTGGTCAACGCGGGGTCCACGCACGCGAGGTGCGGGTTGCCCACGTCGACCGCCATGCCCGCGAACCGCCGGCCACCGACCATGGCCTCGAATGCCGCCGAACCGGCGCCCAGCTTGTTGGCCTTCCCCATGTCGACGGTGATGTCGGCGGTGGTCTGATCCGCCTGGTGCACCGTGACCAACCGGGGCCCAGCCAGCGACCCCACGACGAACTCGTCGCGCAACTCCATTCCGCTGGCCCGCAGGTAGTGCGCGAATACCCGCACGCCGTTGCCGCACATCTGCGCGGTGGACCCGTCCGCGTTGCGGTAATCCATGTACCAGTCGTAGTCGCTCACCCCGTCGGGCAGACCTTCGAGGACACCGGCCTGGACGAGCGCACCCGCGGTGGTGACCCGCAGGACGCCGTCGGCACCCAACCCCTGGCGCCGATCGCACAGCGCGGCTACCCGATGCGCGGCCAGGTCCAGCCCTGCCTCCACATCGGGCAGCAGCACGAAATCGTTCTGGGTGCCGTGGCCCTTGGCAAAGATCACTCGATCAGGATATGTTCCGCCACGCGCGCAACGCGTCGTCGACGATCCCGTCCGCCTGGGCGTCCAACCAATGCACCCGGTGGTCCCGGCGGAACCAGGACCGCTGGCGTCGCACATAACGCCGGGTGCCGATGAAGGTTTGTTCGCGGGCCTCGCCCAGCAGGTCGGCGTCGCCGCCCTTGTCCAGAGCCGCGATCACCTGGGCGTAGCCGAGCGCCCGGCCCGCGGTGACGCCGTCGCGCAGACCCTTTTCCAGTAGGCCGCGGACTTCTTCGACCAAGCCCTGCTCGAACATGGCGTCCGTACGCCTCCGCAGGCGCTCATCGAGAACTGTTGTGTCACAGTCTAATCCGATGATCACGGTGCCCCACCGGGCGGCGCCGATGCGCGGCGCGGAGGCGGCAAAGGGCTGGCCGGTGAGCTCGATCACCTCGAGCGCACGCACCGTACGGCGGGCGTCGGTGGCCAGGATCGTCGCGGCCGCCGCGGGGTCGCGGCGAGCCAGTTCGGCGTGCAGCGCGCCGACGCCAATCTCGGCCAACCGCTGTTCCCATCGCGCCCGCACCGCCGGATCGGTGGCGGGAAATGACCAATTGTCGAGTAGCGACTGGATGTAGAGCATGGAACCGCCCACCACCACGGGCACCGCTCCCCGCGCCGCAATCGCCTCAATGTCGGCGGCCGCCGCCTCCTGGTAGCGGGCCACCGTCGCGGTTTCGGTCACGTCGAGCACGTCGAGTTGATGGTGCGGGATGCCGCGGCGCTGATCGACGGGCAGCTTGGCCGTCCCGATGTCCATGCCGCGGTAGAGCTGCATCGCGTCGGCGTTGACGATCTCCGCGTCGAATTCACCGGCGAGCCGGTCCACGACGTCCAGGGCCAGTTGCGACTTGCCGGTGCCGGTCGGGCCGATGATCGCCAGCGGCCGCACGGCCGCCTCAGAGTTGCCAGACACCGGCGAAGTACCCCACGCCGTAGGGCGCGCCGCGGTAGAGCTCCTTGGCCGCGCGCGGCCCCAGCTCGACGAGACCGGCCAGAACGTGAAATGCAGTGCGCCCCAAGATTTGTGGGGGAAGCCGATGCAGTGCGCCAACGTCGCCGCTGGCCAACGCGTCGTCAAGATGGAGCTGGAACTCGGCGCTGCGCGGGTCGTAGCCGCCGGGGGCTTTCGGCGTCAGGCTGTTGGCCCCGTCCGCGACGACCAGCACACCGACGGGTCCGGGTGACTGGTCGATCTCGGCCCGCAACGCCCTGCCGCGGGCCAACGCAACATCCGGATCCTCGTCGGTGGCGTAGCTGCGCACCTGGGCTTCGGCGTCCGGCCGCGCCTGGCCGCGCACCCAGCCGGCCATGAGGGCGCACAAGGGCAGCTCGGACGGCGGCTGCGTGGTGTCACCCGGCGACAGCCGCACCCGCACGTCGGCGCCGAATCCGGCAAATGTGCCGACCGCGTCGGGTCCTACCACGGTGTCCTGGGCGCCGACGCCGATGGCGATCCAGCGCGTCGGGAGCAGGGCGGCCGCCACGGCTACCGCCGCCGACAGATCCGCCAACTCGGCCGAGGCGGCGCCGGCGAGTTCCGGGACCAGCACCGGCGCGGACGGGACGATCGCGATCGAGCTGAGCACGCCACCAAACTAACGTCTCGGTTGGGCGGAACGGTCCCGGCTATCGGGTCGCCCGCCGCCTCTTACCGGGCCTTACGGGGTCTTATCGGGTCTTATCGGGTCTTATCGGGTCTTATCGGGTCTTATCGCGTCACCGAGGACCCCAGCGCCGTGCCGGCGCTGTCAGGAGCGGGACCGTCCTCCACATCCGTTCTGATGTCGCGGCCGGCCTCGGCGACCATCGTCGCCGCCTCACCGCGGGCTAGGCCGACCGTCGCAGCGATCACCACAACTACCGCCACGAGCAGGACGAACGCCTCGTATCCAGTTGCGTCCAGACTCTCGCCTAGCACGGTGATTCCTAGCACCGTGGCCACAACCGGCTTGGCCACCGTGATCGTGGGCAGCGAGGCAGTCAGCGCGCCCGCCCGGAACGCGGACTGCTGGAAAATCATCCCGCACAGGGCCGTCGCCAACCAGGGATAGAACTCCGGAGCGACCAGCACGCCGGCGAAACCCTGATCGTGTACAACGTCGACGACACCC
This sequence comes from Mycobacterium bourgelatii, assembly GCF_010723575.1. Taxonomy (NCBI): domain Bacteria; kingdom Bacillati; phylum Actinomycetota; class Actinomycetes; order Mycobacteriales; family Mycobacteriaceae; genus Mycobacterium; species Mycobacterium bourgelatii. Next base: position 2,085,121 of record NZ_BLKZ01000001.1, on the reverse strand, counting down.
TTGGTGAGCACCGCGAACAGCGCCAACGAGGCACCCGCGACAATCGCCAGCAGGACCGCCGCCTGGGGCCGGCCGACCCACACCCGCGCCAGCACCACGCACAGCACCAGCAACGGGGTCACCACCGCGGCCACGACGACCCAGGTATGCAAGGGGGCCCGGTGATGGCCCTCGGTCGGGTCGCCGACTTTGATCGCCACGGCCAGGGCAGCCGCGAGGAGCACCGCCCACATCCATTCGGACCGGGTGATGCGGTGTTTGGTCATCCATGAGTAGATCGGCAGCGCAAAGAGCAGCGCAGACACCTGCAGAGTAGTGACCAGCATGACGGAGCCCCAGATGAGCGCCACCGCCTGCAGGCTGTAGTTGATGACGGCCGCCATTCCGCCGAGCCACCAGCGGGCGTCGCGCAGCGACAGGCCGAACAGTTGTAGGTGGCCGACGTGCTGATCGGTGACCTCTTGCGCGGATCGCTGACGGATCACGTCCCCGGTCGCCGATGCCAGCGCAGCGCACAGAGCGATGATTGCGGCCAGCTGAAACCCGGTCATATATGACCCCTCAATTCCCAAATGTCCCCACCAGCGTTCCCCCGGGCAGGTGCGGATACACCTGTCGCGCGCTGGCAGTTCGCTACATACTCTATGGTCCTGCTCACAGTCCCGAAAGTTGTTCTCCGGCTGCTAACGCATTGGATACTTGCTCGCCAAGCTATGCGGATCCGGTGCATCCGCTGTGTAGCAGCTGTGCGAGACGGGGTTAGCAACCAGTGTGCGTCGCCGTCTGTGAGAACGCTACCGCGTTACCGGATAGGTACGTGGGATCCACTGGATGGCCAGCCGATTTGTTATTGAGCCGTTGAGCGGAGCACGGTTGTTGGGCCCAACAAACACGGCTTCTTTGGTGAAGCTGTAGACGACGGGCCCCACCGCCTGCCAAGGTCGCGGCACGGGGCTTGTCCACCTGCTTCATACTGTTGAAACACTGGTTGGCAGTTCCCGGCGGCTAGCGCGGCCGGCCGACCAACCGAATGGGTGCCGCTTCGCGCGGCAGGTGCGCGGGAAAGTGCCGCGCGAAGGGTAGGTGACGAGCGTATGACGGCTGGCGAGTCCACTAGCGACACTTCGACCGGGTCGGTGCCCGGACCCGTCCCGGGAGCGGTTCCGCGTCCGGGACCGCGTCCCGGACCCAGGCCCGTGCCGCGGCCTACCTCCCACCCGGTGATAGTGCCTCCGCGCAGCGATCCTCATCAGTTCGGCCGTGTCGATGACGACGGCACTGTCTGGTTGATCAGCTCGGCCGGCGAGCGCGTAGTCGGTTCTTGGCAGGCCGGCGACCCGGAGGCCGCGTTTGCGCACTTCGGCAGGCGATTCGACGACTTGGCCACCGAGGTCACCCTGCTCGAGGAGCGACTGGCCTCGGGCACCGGCGATGCCCGCAAGATCAAGGCGCATGCCCTGGCGCTGGAGGAATCCCTGCCGACGGCCAACGTGCTGGGCAATATCGACGCACTCGCCGCTCGACTGGCCGCGCTGCGGGAGCACGCCGATGCCACCGCGGCCGAGGCTCGTGCCAAACGTGAGGAGTTTCGGGCGGCTCAGACCGCGCGCAAGGAGGCGTTGGCGGCCGAAGCCGAGGATCTGGCGGCGAATTCGACCCAGTGGAAGGTCGCCGGCGACCGGTTACGCGCGATCCTCGACGAATGGAAGACGATCAGCGGCCTGGATCGCAAAGTCGACGACGCATTGTGGAAGCGCTACGCCGCCGCCCGAGAGGCGTTCAACCGCCGACGCGGCTCGCACTTCGCCGATTTGGACCGAGAGCGATCAAATATCCGGCAAGCCAAGGAACGCCTCTGCCGACGGGCCGAGGAGCTGTCCGACTCCACCGACTGGACCGCCACCAGCGCGGAATTCCGCAAGCTGCTGACCGAATGGAAGGCGGCCGGGCGGGCGAGCAAGGACGTCGACGACGCCTTGTGGCGTCGTTTCAAAGCCGCGCAGGATGCGTTCTTCAGCGCCCGCAACGCCGCGACGGCCGAGAAGGACGCCGAGTTGCGCGCCAACGCCGAGGCCAAAGAAGCGTTGCTGGCCGAGGCGGAGAAGCTCGACACCAGCAATCATGAGGCGGCTCGCGCGGCACTGCGGACTATCGCCGACAAGTGGGATGCCATAGGCAAGGTGCCGCGGGAACGGTCCGCCGAGCTGGAACGCCGACTGCGCGCCATTGAGAAAAAGGTGCGCGAGGCCGGCGAGGCGGATTGGTCGGACCCCCAGGCACAGGCCCGAGCCGAGCAGTTCCGTGCTCGCGTCGAGCAGTTTGAACAACAGGCCGCCAAAGCTGAGGCCGCCGGAAAGACCAAGGAAGCCGAAGAGGCCAGGGCCAACGCCGAGCAGTGGCGGCAGTGGGCCGATGCCGCTGCCCGGGCGCTGACCCGCCGGTCCTAGCGTTCGCCTTGGCGCCTTAGCGGTCGGGGCCCTCGGTGGGCGGGATCCCAGAGTTCGGACCGTCGGCCGCCTTGTCGTCGGGCTTTTCGTCCTCCCGCAGGTTGTCCAACAGCGTTCTGGATTGCTGCTCGGCGGCCGCACGCCGACGCTGCTCTTCCGCCGCGAGCTGGACGATGGTGCGTTGCCACACCACCCGAGCCCAGTGGAACGTCAGGACGATCACGGTGAGCCAGGTGATGAAAATGCCGATAGCCGGGCCCGGATGTCCGGTCGCCACTGTCTGACGTGACCAAACGGCCAGCATCCCGGTAGCGCTGGCCAGCGCCGTGCCCGACAACGCCACCCACGCCAAGGCCCAGCGCCTGGTCAGCAAGGCCAACATCGAGAAGCCGACGCCGAATACCAGCGCCAGCCAGGCGAAAACCCGCTCGGGTAGTCCGACGGCGGCCGCACTGGCCTCGTGGCTGCCGAACAGTAGGTTCCAACCCCGCACGTCGCCGGTGTGCGGCAGCGCAAACGATCCCACGAGGACGAACACCAGGATCGCGACGACCAAAGCCCTTGCACCAGGGTCGATTTCGCGCGCAACGCGGCGTTCCGCCGCCTCGATTTCAGATCGGAAGGCGTCAAATTCCGCCACGTTCAGCTCTCCGTTCATTTGTCGCACCCGGCCGAGCATCCGGTGGGTTCGACGGGTGCGGCGGGTCCGGTCTGGGGCCGCCCGACTCCGGGAATGCCCAGGCCGACACCGCGCGGACGCTCCCCCGCGGCGTGTGCGTCACCGGCGCGGGTGCGACGGTGGGTGAGGACGCCCGCGTCGGCGATGAGATAGTGCGGCGCGGCGTCAGTGACTTTCGTGGTGATGATGTCGCCGGGACGCACCTGCTCATCGCCGGCAAAGTGAACCAACCGGCCGTCGCGTGCCCGCCCGCTCATGCGTGCGGTGCTCGCATCCTTGCGTCCTTCGCCGGTGGCTACCAGCACCTCGACGGTCTGCCCGACCAGTGCGGCGTTTCCTTCCAGCGAGATCCGCTCCTGAAGTTCCACCAACCGCTCGTAACGTTCCTGCACGACGGCTTTGGGCACCTGCCCGTCGAGTTCGGCCGCCGGCGTGCCGGGACGTTTGGAGTACTGGAAGGTGAACGCGGCCGTGAACCGCGCTTGGGCCACCACGTCCAGCGTGGCCGCGAAGTCCTCTTCCGTCTCCCCGGGAAATCCCACGATCAGATCGGTGGTGATCGCGGCGTGCGGCATGGCCGCCCGCACCCGCTCGATGATCCCGAGATAGCGCTCGGCGCGGTAAGACCGGCGCATGGCGCGCAGGATGCGATCCGATCCGGACTGCAGCGGCATGTGCAGGGCCGGGCAGACATTGGGCGTTTCGGCCATCGCCTCGATGACGTCGTCGGTGAATTCGGCCGGGTGCGGTGAGGTGAACCGAAGCCGCTCGAGTCCGTCGATCTCTCCGCAAGCCCGCAGCAGCTCGGCGAATGCGCCCCGGTTTCGCGGCAGAGCGGGATCGGCGAATGAGACGCCGTAGGCGTTGACGTTCTGGCCCAACAGCGTGACTTCGAGGACGCCGTCGTCCACCAGCGACCGAACCTCGGCGAGGATGTCACTCGGGCTGCGGTCCACCTCTTTGCCCCGCAGCGACGGGACGATGCAGAACGTACAGGTGTTGTTGCAGCCGACCGAGATGGAAACCCAAGCAGCATAAGCGGATTCGCGCGCACTGGGCAGCGACGAGGGAAACTCCTGCAGCGCCTCGGCGATCTCAATCTGCGCGGCGTTGTTGTGCCGGGCGCGTTCGAGCAACCTGGGCAGCGACCCGATGTTGTGGGTGCCGAAGACCACGTCGACCCACGGCGCCTTGCGCAGCACCGTGTCGCGGTCCTTCTGCGCCAGGCAGCCGCCGACCGCGATCTGCATGTTTGGATTCTCGCGTTTGCGGGGCGCCAGGTGGCTGAGGTTGCCGTAGAGCTTGTTGTCGGCGTTCTCCCGCACGGCGCAGGTGTTGAAGACGACGATGTCGGCGTCGGAGCCGTCGGCGGCCCGCTGATAGCCGGCGGCCTCGAGCAGGCCGGCCAGCCGCTCGGAGTCGTGCACGTTCATCTGGCAGCCGTAGGTCCGGACCTGGTAGGTACGCGCCGAAACCGCGGTCGGGGCATCCCCCGGCACGTCTCGCGCCACCGTCGAAGTCACCCGGACATGGTACGGCGAGCCGGGCCTGCCCGATGAACTCGCAGGCCGGGGCGCGAAGCCGAGCGGGTTAAGTGGCTCCGGTGGCGCGCTTGACCGCGTACATGTTCCTGTCGGCGGCCCGAAGCGGGTCGGGCTCCCCCGCGGCGATCCCGGCGCTGAAGCCGACCTGCCCGCCCACCTCGGTCCAGCGCTGACGCAGCCGGGCCACGACGTGCTCTGCGTCGCTGTGGTTTGCCCCGAGGAGCATCAGCAGGAACTCGTCACCCCCGATCCTGAAGACGACGTCGTCCTGGCGCACCGACCAGCGCAGCGCGTCGGCAAAGCTGACGAGGAGTTCGTCGCCGGCCGCGTGCCCGTGCGTGTCGTTGTATTGCTTGAAGTTGTCGAGGTCGATCAGCACGATCGTCGATTCGCCGGTGTGCAATGACAGCTGGTGGCCGAGCGTGCTGCGGTCGAGTAGCTGGGTGAGCGCGTCGGTCTGGGCGATCTGGTGCAACAGCTCCGTCTGCTGCGTCAGCTTGGCGATCAGCCAGGCCGGGACCTCGGCCACGATGACCCACATGAGTGCGGCGGTCACCGCGGTCGGCGGCACCCCGCCGGGATGGGGGCCGGTGCCCACAACGAACGCGACGACACCGAGCGGCGCGAGGACCAACGAGCGCCAGCGCGGACACGTCAGCCCGATGTAGACGAACGTGATGGTGATCGTGCCTGGTAGTTGCCGAGTGGCGTCCGAATCGACGGACCCGACCAGGATCGTGAAGACGAGCGAGGCAATCGGCCAGCCCAGGAGCAGGACGCGCTTGTTGTGCCAGCCGATTATCCGGCCGACCACCGCGACAGCCCCGGCCAAAACCGTTGCCCCGCCCAGGATCCAGTACAGCCGGACGTCGACGCTGCTGCCGGCGACGTACGCGGCGTGCGCGCCGACGGTGCCGTAGAGCACGACCAGGATGAGGAACCCGATCAGGCCGATCGCATGCCAACGACCTGTCGACGGCTGGGGATCGATGGGCCGCGGCACGCGCTCAGGATAAAACTAGACTCGCCGGCGCTCCCGTTCTGCGGCCAACTCGGCCAGGACCACCTCACACGCCAGATTCTGGCTGTAGCCACGACGTGCCAGCATCCCCACCAGCCTGCGACTAACCCGCGTCTCGTCGGTCAGCGACTCCCGCTTCAGCTTGGCCCGCACCAGCTGTTCGGCTCGAGCCCGCTCGGCGCCGGCATCGATCCCATTGAGCACCGTGGTGATGATGTCGTTGTCCACGCCCTTGGTGTGCAGCTCGGCGGCCAGCGCACGCCTGCTCTTGCCCGCGTTCACTCGACGCGATTGCACCCACTGTTCGGCGAAATCGGCATCGTCGACCAGTCCGACGGCGGCCAACCTGTCCAAGACTCGGTTGCTGATGTCGTCGGGATAGCCACGTTTTGCCAGCTGGCCGGCAAGCTCAGCCCTGGTGCGTGCTCGCGCGGTGAGCAGGCGCAGGCACAAGGCCCGCGCCAGCTCCTCGCGAGACGGCTCAGAAGTCGACGGGGGCGGGCAGGACGCTGTCATCGGTCACCACTGCACCAATGCCGAGCTTTTCCTTGATCTTCTTCTCGATCTCATTAGCCGTGTCGGCGTTCTGCATCAAGAAGTTGCGAGCGTTCTCCTTGCCCTGGCCGAGCTGCTCACCTTCGTAGGTGAACCACGCGCCGGACTTGCGGATAAAGCCCTGATCCACGCCCATGTCGATCAGCGAGCCTTCCCTACTGATCCCCTTGCCATAGAGGATGTCAAACTCGGCCTGTTTGAAGGGTGGCGAAACCTTGTTCTTCACGACTTTGACCCGGGTCCGGTTGCCGACCGCGTTGGTGCCGTCCTTGAGCGTCTCGATGCGCCGCACGTCCATGCGCACCGAGGCGTAGAACTTCAGTGCCTTTCCGCCTGTTGTCGTTTCGGGCGAGTTGTGCACCATCACACCGTCGGCGAAGTAATTGTGTGAACCTTCGACTTCGATATCGAAGCGGCTCATGATGGGATAGTCCGTCTTCGACTCGATCTCGAGAACTCGCGCCGGCATCAACTGCATTGTTGGTGCAACAAACTGCGGCTCCACATTGAATTGATCGCGGAAACGTGGCAGCAGCTTGTACGCCATGGACGGGTGTACGTACGGCGCGATGAGTTCCTGAAACTTGGCGGTTGCTTGTGTAGAAAAGACCAATACCGCCTTACTCGCCGAACCTGCGTGGCGTAGCCGTACGTCGAGTCCGTAGGAGTCGCGCAGATAGTCGCGGAGACGCACTTGCGACCCTTCATTCATTGCCTCAACACAGATCTCGATTCGTCCACTTCCACCTTTAGTGCGTTCCTGCAAGCCCTTAGAGCGGAGGCTGAAAGAGCCATCGTCCATGTACCAGATGGCCAATGCCAGTGGTGTCAGCGCCTTCAGGTATTCCTCGGAAAGAAACTTCTTACCGTCACCCAGGTACACAGCACTCATTAGCTCGTGAAGCTCCGAAAGCGGGGTGAAGTCCGCGAATACTGCGCCCTTGCTATTGATGGTGCGACTATGCGGGATGTTCGCTAGCAGAGACACCTTCCAATCGAGGTATTCCGACTGCTTTGCCCCGTGCCCCATACGAAGACGAGCACTTTCCGAATCTTGCCGAACAGGCCGAGAAAGGCATCCATCGCCCATCAAGGAACCCAGTACCACTTCCCATTGCTGATCACTGAGCATGCATGGTTGCGCCAACATGACACGGTCACCGACACCTATGTCTTCGGCTTCACGCCAGCCGCCGGGTGTCCGGATGAGATGGTTTCGAGTCATGGCCAAGCTAGCGTGGCCACGCCCAGTCCCACCTCCTGCTCTTTCGACCTTGAAGTGCAAAAACTCCTCGGTTTTGCCGTTGTTGAACCAATTGGTGACCTTGCGCGGCACAATTTGCCCGGACTCGAAGTCGTATGACAAAACCTCGACGTCCATCTTCTGGTTGACGATCTTGCCAAGCTTTTCAGTCGAACCATCCGCCAGCGTGACGTTGGTATACCAGGATCCACACCCGAACATCACGCCGATTTTGTCGCGGAGCTGGTTGATGAAGATCGCCGTGGTTCCCGCATTGTTCAGCGCCCCAGTCATTTTCCGCAGCGCCTGGCTCATCAGCCGGGCTTGCAGTCCGACGTGGCTGTCTCCCATCTCGCCCTCGAGTTCCGCGCGCGGCACCAACGCCGCCACCGAGTCGATCACCAGAATGTCAAGCGCGCCGGAACGGATCAGCATGTCGGCGATCTCGAGGGCTTGTTCACCGGTGTCCGGCTGGCTGACCAGCAGGGCATCGGTGTCGACGCCGAGCTTCTTGGCGTACTCAGGATCCAGTGCGTGCTCGGCGTCGATAAACGCGGCGACACCGCCGGCGGCCTGGGCGTTGGCCACCGCGTGCAGTGCCACGGTGGTCTTACCCGAGGACTCCGGCCCGTAGATCTCCACCACCCGGCCCCGCGGCAGGCCGCCGATGCCCAGGGCGACGTCCAGTGCGATCGAGCCGGTCGGAATGACCGAGATCGGTTGGCGCACCTCGTCACCCAGGCGCATCACCGAACCTTTGCCATAACTCTTCTCGATCTGGGCCATCGCCAGTTCGAGGGCCTTCTCACGGTCGGGGGCTTGCGCCATGATGCTTCTCCTGTGATCGGTGTTGGTGACCGGTTCGGTCGGTTAGCCGCGACACTAGGCGTGGGGTCTGACAAGTTCTGTTCGGATGATCACCACAGTAGCCGAACACCTGTTCGATCATGGTTCGACACGCCGGTGTGGCAGTATCAGCTACCGAAGATCCCATGAACATCTCGGCGGAGCTGTCCGAAATTTCCTCCTATGGAGGGTTTTTCGCGCTGACCGTGGGCGGTGATGCGGCGGGGTGGCATCCCGTCAACCAGTCATATGCCCATGGTTTTGCGGATCTGATCGACACCACCGTCCAGCGTTACGGCACGACAGAGCTGCGAATCGGCGCTTCCCTGGTCCACCTCGGGCACGCCGCCCGGCTGTGGTCGCCGGTCCTGGCGTGCGCATTGGCACACGGTGTCCTGCCGGACCTGACCGACCTGCAGCGCGCCGACAACGGGGCCCAGCTGCGGCTACCCGAACCCCGCGGCGAACGCGTCCAGCCGTCCGCGCCGTTGCTCTACCGCATTGTCGTCATGGAACACATGGCGGCGTTCGCGGCCGGGCTGCGCGTCAAGGTGGCACCCGCCCTGCTGTCGGGCAATATCGCGTCCGCCCTGGTCGGAGCGGCCCATGCCTTGCTTCGGGCGCGGCCCGACTTGCGCGAGCCGGTCGTGGGCATCACCAACGATCTGCTGAATCTCGGCTGCCTGGCCGGAACCGGGGTGATGACCCCGCCGCTGGCGTTCACCCGGCGCAGTTGCTGCTTGTTCTATCGCGTGCCGGGCGGCGGCACCTGCGGCGATTGCCCGCTATAGCCGCCCCCTCTAGTCCAGGCTCACCACTGGTCGCGGGGTACGTCGAAATCCACGCACAGTGCCCGCCACACATCCCGGGGGTCAACACCGTCTTCGATCGCCTGGGCTGCGGTCCGGCCACCGAAGCCGCTCAGCACGTGGTCGACCAGCACCGACGCACCGTAGGCAGCACCGAATCGCAGGGTGACCCGCTCGTGGAACTCCGTCAGCCGCACGTCAGCCAAGATACCCAGCGGAACTAGGCCGACTAGCCCGCCCGACTAGCCCGCCAGAGCAAGCGCTTCGTGACACACCCGCACCGGGTCGGCAACTTCGCTGATGCTCGCGGCCGCCCGCTGCGCGGCTGCCCGGTAGCTCGGCGTCGACAGCACCTCGCGTACCGCGGCCGCAAGCGCATCGCCGCTCAACGGCCGAATCAGCCGGCCACTCCCCTGGCGTACCACCCGATTGGCCATCTCCCATTGGTCCCCACCGCCCGGCACCACCACCAGCGGCACCCCGGCGAGCAGCGTCTTGGAAACGATCCCGTGTCCGCTGCCGCAGATCATCAGGTCGGCGTGCTTCAGCAATTCGTCCTGGCGGCCCAACCCGACGACGGCCCAGGGCGGAACGGTCAAATCGTCTCCACCCAGCCGCGACACCACCAGCCGCGAACCCGCGGGCAGCGACTCCCCGGGAATCAGACTCTCCAGCGCGACTTCGGCCAGTCCAGCGGTGCCGGTGTGTGCGGTTGAGGGTGCGACGACGACAACGGGCCCGGAGCCCGGCGGGATGTCCAGGATGCGGTCGGTCGGCTCAAAGTGCAGCGGGCCCACGACGACGGCCTCCGCCGGCCAGTCTGGCCTGGGGACCTCCAGCGCGGGCAGGGTGGCGATCAGTCGCCGCAATGGCCCTGGGTCGTGGGCCGGTAACCCGATGTCGACGCGTGCGGCGGCGCGTTGCCGCAGACCCGCGCGCAACGAACGAGCCGTCAGCGCCCGCATGGTGGCGTCCCGCAGCCGGCCGCGGAGCCCGGTCCCCGGCGCCAACCCGCTGCCGATCGGCGGCAGCCCCTTGGAGGGCAGGTACAGCGGATGCGGGTCGAGTTCGATCCACGGGATTCCGAGCAGCTCGGCGGCCATGCCGCCGCCGGCGGTGATGACATCGGAAACGACCAGATCGGGCGCCAGGTCGCGCAGCGTCGGCGTGATGAGCACGGCCATCCGCGCCGCCCGGCGGTGGATTCTGGCCCCGGCGTCGACATCCTCGTCCGTCGCTTTGAGGCCGTCCAACTCGATCGCATCGAACCCGGCACCGCGGGCAGCTTCCAGCCACTCCACCCCGGTCAGCAACGTCGGCGTGTCGCCGGCCCGGCACAAGCGTTGGCACAGCGCAATCGCGGGGAACGAATGTCCGGGGTCTGGCCCGGCAACCACGGCGACGCGCACGGGCCCTACCCTGCCACAACCGTGCTCGCCTAGGCTGGCGACCATGACTGAGCTGACTCAGACAACGACCAGTGACAACATCCGCGTAGTCGAAGGATTCCTGAACGCACTGCAGGACGAAGACTTCGACACCGTCGAGGCGTCATTCGACGACAACCTCGTCTACGAGAACGCCGGTTATTCACGGATCAAGGGCGGCCGGCGAACCGCCGCGCTGCTACGCAGGATGGAAGGGCGAATCGGCTTCGAGGTGAAAATTCACCGCGTGGCAGCTGACGGGTCGGCGGTCCTTACCGAACGCACCGACGTGTTGGTTTTCGGCCCGTTGCGAATCCAGTTCTGGGTCTGCGGAGTCTTCGAGGTGCGCGACGGCCGTATCACGTTGTGGCGCGACTATGTGGACGCGTTCGACATGCTCAAGGGGTTGGCGCGGGGTCTGGTCGGGCTGGTCATCCCGTCCCTGAAACCGACCCTGTAGCCCCAACGAGCGCAAGGCGCACATCCATTCGGCGAAATCGTCTTGCTGCCGGGCGATAACTGAGACACGCCAAAAATTAATTTGGCGGAAGTGCAATAAACCTGGAAAAACTCAGGCTGAACCGCTATACGATTCTCCTGCCCAGTCTCGAGGGTGAGCTCGCGGCCCCCAGATAGGCCTCTGTTAGCCATTGCGTATTTGGAGGTCCCGGATGTCTTTTGTGATCGCGGCGCCCGAGCTTTTGTCGGCGGCAGCAACGGACTTGGCAAGCGTCGGTTCGGCGGTGGGTGCAGCCAGTGCGGCCGCCTCGGGTCCCACCATCGAAGTGCTTGCGGCGGGTGCCGATGAGATCTCGGCCGCCGTCGCCTCGCTGTTCGCAAGCTACGGCCAGAGCTATCAGGCCATCAGCGCCCAGGCGTCGGCGTTTCATCAAAGCTTTGTGCAGGCGTTGACGGGGGGCGCAAACGCGTATGCGGCCACCGAGGCGGCCGCCGTATCTCCGCTGGGACCACTGCTCGACGCCATCAATGCGCCTTTTCTAGCTGCGTTGGGACGCCCCCTGATCGGCAACGGCGCCAACGCTAAGCCGGGGTCCGGGCAGGACGGCGGCGCGGGCGGGATCTTGTGGGGCAACGGCGGTAACGGCGGCTCTGGCATAGCCGGCGGCGGCCAGAAGGGTGGTAACGGTGGCGCGGCTGGGCTGTTCGGCAACGGCGGCCGAGGCGGCGACGGAGGATATGGAGCTTCAGCCGCGACACCTAACGGCGGTGCTGGCGGCAACGGCGGGCCGCCGGGTTGCTGTGGGGCAACGCCGGGGCCGGCGGCAATGGCGGCTACTCCATAAATGTCGCTGGGGGCAAGGGCGGCGCCGGCGGGACCGGCGGCGCCGGCGGGCTGTTCACGGCCGGCGGCATCGGCGGTATGGGTGGAGCCTCCAACGACGCCGCCGGCGGCGCCGCCGGCAACGGCGGCGCGGGAGGGGCCGGCGGGCTGTTCGGCGCCGGCGGCGCGGGCGGTGCCGGCGGCGCCAGCGTCAACGGTAACGGCGGGGCCGGCGGGACCGGCGGGGCCAGCGGACTGTTCGGCCCTGGTGGCGGCCACGGCGGCGCGGGCGGGACCTCCCTTGCCGCAACTGGCACGGGCGGCCAGGGCGGCGGCGGCGGGGCCGGCGGGCTGTTCGGTTACGGCGCGGACGGCGGGGACGGCGGCGCCGGCGGCAAGGCCGGTGGTGGCGGCGGCGCTGGCGGGGCAGGCGGCACGGTTTTAGGCGCCGGCGGGGTGGCGGCGCGGGCGGCGACGCCACCAACAACAACGGGGTCGCCGGCGCCGGCGGTAGCGGCGGCAATGCTGGCCTCTTGTGGGGTCCCGGCGGGGCCGGCGGCAGCGGCGGGTACGGCATTGGCACCAACGCGCTCGGCGGTGCCGGCGGCGGTGGGGGTACCGGCGGGCTGATTGGAAATGGCGGCGTCGGCGGCTCCGGCGGGTCGGGCAAGTCAAGTGGCGGGGCAGGCGGGGCCGGTGGCAACGCCGGCGCGCTCTACGGCTCCGGCGGCGACGGCGGCAACGGTGGAGCGGGCGTAAACGGCGGCGTCGACGGCGGTGCCGGTGGCGCCGGCGGCAAGGGTGGGGTGTTCGGCGACGGCGGCAACGGCGGTAACGGCGGCGACGGGCTTGTAGGCAAGGCCGGCGACGGCGGTAGAGGCGGCAACGCCTTCGTGTGGGGCCAGGGTGGTAACGGCGGCAACGGTGGAGTTAGCGCCAACTTCGGCGCCGTCGGCGGTCTTGGCGGCACGGGCGGGCTGCTGCTGGGGCTGAACGGCCTGAACGGCCTGCAGTTCCCGTAGCCGGTAGCTCGCGCGGAGCGAGCCCCCAGCTAGGCCCTGCGCAGACCGCCGAGTTCGTCGAACGCCTGCGCCCAGCCGAGCAGGCGATCGGTCGCGCCGGTGAGTTCTTCGCGGTAGCGCTGTTGCGCCAGCGGCGTGACGGCCCCGGCGCCCTCTCCATTCGCCGCCGAGACCAAATGCGCTGCGGCGGTCACCATTTCGTTGTACTGACGCACGCCGGCACCCAACTGAGCGGTGTACGCGTTGATGGTCGGCACCAGATACTCACGCGACGACGGCGTGTCGTGTGCGGCTCGCTCCATCGACACCACCTCGGCCGCGGTAGCGGCCATCGCCGCTGAGGTCCGCTTCGCCGCGTTGGTCAGGTCCACAATCTCGTCGGGCGGCAGCATCGCCCCCCGCTCCAGCACGCCCAGCAGCGAGAAGAACCCGCGTTCGGAAGCTCCCAACGCATACATGGCCGGCCGTGCGGCCGAACCCGGCGGCGGCAGCCGACGCAGAGTCGTCGGCCGCTCCGCGGGCAGTGGCTCCGACTTGAGCCAGTAATAGCGGAAGAACAGCAGCGTGGCCGGAATTGCCATGACCACCGCCACCGCGCCGGTGATCTGCAGCAGCAGCGTGAACCAGCCCCAAGCCGCCAGAACGGCAGTCACCAAGCCCCAGAACACGCAGCCGAAGGTGAAAATCCAGGCCCAGCGCAGCGCCCGTCGGCGCCGCCGAAGCAACCGGGCCCGCGGATCACTCGCGGCACTGATCTTGCGGGCGACCACGTCGGCCATGTCGGCGGCGGTGTCGAACCCACGCTGCAGCAGACCACGCCACAGACCACGTTGACCCGACTTGACCGCCATCAGTTACCGCTGAACCCTTACTGCCCGTACGGCTTCTCGGTCTGGGCGGGCGGAGCCGGTGTGGCCGGGGTGACCCCGGGCGCCGGTGCGCCACCCGCAGGCAGCGCCTCGCCACGCATCGACGCGCGGATCTGCTCGAGGCGGGAATGCCCGGCCATCTGAATGCCGGCCTGCTGGACCTCGAGCATGCGGCCCTGCACCGAACTCTGCGCGAGTTCGGCCGAACCGAGGGCGTTGGCGTAGCGACGTTCGATCTTGTCGCGCACCTCGTCGAGGCTCGGGGTGTTCCCCGGTGCGGCAATCTCGCTCATCGACCGCAGCGACGCGCTGACCTGTTCCTGCATCTTGGCCTGCTCGAGCTGGCTGAGCAGCTTGGTGCGTTCCGCGATCTTCTGTTGCAGCACCATGGCGTTCTGCTCGACGGCCCGCTTGGCCTGAGCGGCCGCACCGAGCGCCTGGTCGTGCAACGCCTTGAGGTCCTCGACGTTCTGCTCGGCGGTAACCAGCTGGGCGGCGAAAGCCTCCGCGGCGTTGTTGTACTCGGCCGCCTTTGCGGCGTCCCCGGCGGAGGTGGCCTGGTCGGCCAGGGTCAGTGCCTGTCGAACGTTGACCTGCAATTTCTCGATGTCCGCCAGCTGGCGGTTGAGGCGCATCTCCAGCTGACGCTGGTTGCCGATCACCTGGGCCGCCTGCTGGGTCAGCGCTTGGTGGTTGCGCTGGGCTTCCTCGATAGCCTGCTGAATCTGAACTTTGGGGTCGGCGTGCTCGTCAATCTTGGAGTTGAACAGCGCCATAAGGTATTTCCACGCTTTGACGAACGGATTAGCCATCTGTGAGCTCCGCCTTCGTTACTTGTATGCCGGATGGGCGCATTCCCTGTCGCTCAAATTACCGGTTGAGCGCGGATCGCCCCACCCCGTGTGCCTATCTGGTCGAAACAGGTCGAAACAGGACCGTCAGGCTACCGCTAGAGACACAACCGGGGGAATGACCACCTTGGTGCTGGCATCGATGGTTCCAGTGCTCTCGGCGCGTTCCTCGGACGCCATCCGCTCCGCGGCGTCGAACAGCACGTGCGACAACGGGACCTCCAGCGCATCACAAATCGAGTTGAGCAACTCGCTCGAGGGCTCCTTGCGGCCCCGCTCGACCTCCGACAGATAGCCCAAACTGACCCGCGCTGAATCTGATACCTCTCGCAGCGTCCGGTTCTGCGAAGTCCGGGCCTCGCGCAGCACGTCGCCGATGACCTCGCGTACCAATGACGCCATGGTGGTCTCCTTCGTATGGGTTCACGCCTGGCCGGCATCTACTGAGCTGAACGCAGACGGCGGCGGCGTGGTTCCCGAGACGACCTATGAATCTTGGTTGGCGGGTGAATCCGGGTGGGCGCGGCGAATTTCTTTCGCCGTGGAAGCCACATAGTCGATGCCGGTGACGACGGTCAGCACGATCGCGACGGCCATCACGACGTTCGCAAGCGTATGCAGGAAGCCCGAAAGGGGCAGCACAAACAACCCGATTGCCACCGCCTGGACCAAAGTCTTGACCTTGCCGCCCCAACTAGCGGGGATTACACCGCGCCGAATCACCGCCAACCGCAGAACCGTCACTCCGATCTCGCGAGCCATGATCACCACCGTGATCCACCACGCCAGCTCGCCGAGCATGGACAGACCGATCAGCGCCGAGCCGATCAGGGTCTTGTCCGCGACCGGGTCGACAAAAGCACCGAATTCGGTCGCCATTCCGTAATTTCGAGCCAGCAACCCGTCGAAGCGGTCGGTGATGCAGGCAACCGCGAAAATCGCCCATGCCACCACCCGGGCGGTCGAGTGGTGACCGTCACCGTAGAAAAGGGCGAACAAAAAGATCGGGACCAGCAGCAATCGCAACAAGGTCAAGACATTGGCGAGGTTGGCAATGCTGGCGCGCCGTGGCATCTCTCCTGTTTGAGGCTGCCCCGACACGGCATCAGAATAACGGTTGACCAGCTCACACCGCCTTCGACGTCGATACTGTTCAAACGTGAGCGAAAGTCAACGGGATATCCGGCCGCTGGTGCGGCGCGCGCGAACGTCTGACGTCCCCGCGATAAAGCAGCTCGTTGACACGTACGCGGGGAAGATCTTGCTGGAAAAGAACCTCGTCACGCTCTATGAAGCGGTCCAAGAGTTTTGGGTGGCCGAGTACCAGGGCAAGATCGTCGGTTGCGGCGCCCTGCACGTCTTGTGGTCAGATCTCGGCGAAATCCGCACCGTTGCAGTGGATCCCGCAATGACCGGCCACGGCATCGGGCACGCGATCGTGGAAAAGCTGCTGGAGGTCGCCCGGGACCTGCAGCTAGAGCGGCTTTTCGTGTTGACCTTTGAAACCGAGTTCTTCGGCAAACACGGTTTCAAAGAGATCGAGGGCACCCCGGTTACCGCCGAAGTGTTCGAGGAAATGTGCCGCTCCTACGACATGGGTGTCGCGGAGTTTCTGGATCTCAGCTACGTCAAACCGAACATCCTGGGCAACACCCGCATGCTGTTGCACCTTTGACGCGAGCGCGGCGACGCAGGCGAATGGCTGCGCCAGCTAGCCCTCGTCTCCCCCGCCGTCGGCGTTGCTGCCACCGCGGATCAACGCCAGGGTCCCGGCCAGTTCGTCGGGCTTGACCAGGACCTCGCGCGCTTTGGACCCCTCGCTGGGTCCGACGATGCCGCGGGTCTCCATCAGGTCCATCAACCGCCCGGCCTTGGCAAAACCCACCCGCAGCTTGCGCTGGAGCATCGACGTCGAGCCGAACTGACTGGACACCACCAGCTCCACTGCCTGCAGCAACAACTCCAAGTCGTCGCCGATGTCCGCGTCGATCTCGGCGCGGTCGCCGCTCGTCTTCGCCGTGGTCACGCCCTCGGTGTACTCGGGTTCGGCCTGGTCCTTGCAGGCGGCGACGACGGCTTGGATCTCCTCGTCGCTGATGTAGGCGCCCTGCAGGCGGATCGGCTTGCTGGCCCCCATCGGGAGGAACAGGCCGTCGCCCATGCCGATCAACTTCTCGGCACCCGCCTGGTCCAAGATCACCCGGCTGTCGGTCAGCGACGACGTCGCAAACGCCAACCTTGACGGCACATTGGTCTTGATCAGGCCGGTGACCACGTCCACCGACGGGCGCTGGGTGGCCAGCACCAGATGGATGCCCGCCGCACGCGCCTTCTGGGTGATCCGCACGATCGCGTCTTCCACGTCGCGCGGCGCTGTCATCATGAGGTCGGCCAACTCGTCGACGATCGCCACGATGTAGGGGTACGGCTGGTACACCCGCTGGCTGCCGAGCGGCGCCGTGATGGCACCCGTACGCACCTTTTCGTTGAAGTCGTCGATGTGGCGCACCCGGGACGCCTGCATGTCCTGGTACCGCTGCTCCATCTCCTCGACCAGCCAGGCCAGCGCTGCGGCCGCTTTCTTCGGCTGGGTGATGATCGGGGTGATCAGATGCGGAATGCCCTCGTAAGGCGTCAGTTCCACCATCTTCGGGTCGATCAGGATCATCCTGACCTCTTCCGGGGTGGCCCTGGTCAGCAGCGAGATCAGCATCGAGTTGACGAAGCTGGACTTGCCCGACCCGGTGGAGCCGGCCACCAGCAGGTGCGGCATCTTGGCCAGATTCGCCGAGATGAAGTCGCCCTCGATGTCCTTGCCCAGCCCGATCACCAACGGGTGGTGATCGCGACGCGTCGACGGCGCGGTGAGCACGTCGGCCAGGCGCACCATTTCGCGGTCGGTGTTGGGTACTTCGATGCCGACCGCGGACTTCCCGGGAATCGGTGCCAGCATGCGGACGCTCTCGGTGGCCACCGCGTAAGCGATGTTTTTCTGCAGCGCGGTGATCTTCTCCACCTTCACGCCGGGGCCCAGTTCGACCTCGTAACGGGTGACCGTCGGGCCGCGGGTGCAGCCGGTGACCGCCGCGTCGACCTTGAACTGGGTGAGCACGTCGCTGATGGCGCCGGCCATATGGGTGTTGGCGGCACTGCGCTTCTTGGGCGGATCGCCGGCGATCAACAGATCGAGCGGCGGCAGCGTGTAAGGACCTTCGACCACCCGGTCCAGCACCTGGGTCTCCTTGCGCGCGCCGCGGCGGCGGCTGCGCGAGGCGGGCTCGGGTGCGGGTGCGGCGGGCTCGTCGGGTTCGGTGCTCGGAGATTGCGCCGACGGCCAGGCGGGCAGACCGTTGTCGACGGAGGCGTCGTAGTACCCGTCGGAGAAGTCTTCCGGCAAGACCTCCACGGTGTCCGCGTCGTCGCCCGCGAAGTCCTGGAAGGCCCCGTCCTCGTCGTATCCGTCTTCGTCGTCGTATTCATCCAGGTAAGGGCCCTGGAACAGCCGGGTGCTGAACATGTGACGCAAGGTCTCGGGCACCTCGCGGATGGTGACGCCGGTCAGCAGCAGCAGCCCGAACAGCGCTCCGATGAACAGCAATGGCGCCGCGATCCACGGCGTCAACCCGTCCGACAACGGTCCCCCGATGGCGAAACCGACGAAGCCCGCCGCGCCCCGGCGCAACTCCGGCGATTCAGGAGAACCCGCCCACAGATGGCGCAGGCCGAGAACCGCCAGCGCGATGAGGCAGCCGCCCAGGATCAGCCGGGGCCGCGTGTCGGGATTGGGCTGCGTACGCATCAGCACGATCGCGATCGCCACGGCTATCAACGGCAGCAGCACAACGGTGGAGCCGATGAACGTCCGCAACAGCATGTCCACCCAGGCACCGACCGGCCGGGCGGCGTGGAACCAGGAGCTGGCGGCGATGACGACGGCGAGGGCCAGCAGCACCAGCGCGATGCCGTCCCGACGGTGTCCGGGATCGATTTCACGCGCCCGACCGATCGACCGCGCTGCGGAACCGGTCCCCCTGGCGGCCAACATCCAGGCGGCGCGCATGCCGCGGCCGCAGGCAAGTCCGGTTGCCACCAGCATCGACTGGTTGCGCCGCCTTGGGCGCCGGCTGACCCGCCTCGGTGGCGCGCTCGCCCTCTTTCGCGGCGCGCTGGGGCGTCCGTTTCGGCTTGAAGCCCGCGGAGTGGCCTTTGACCTGCTCGTTCGGCTTGCAGAGCGGGCTGCGGTCTTATTAGCCATGCCCGCAAGCCTAGTCCCAAAAACACCATCTGCACCAACCGCCACACTGGTAACGGGGCTGTCGCGATTTCCGGTTCCGGCGCTGGAATGCTTCTATGACTGCCAGGCTGTATGACTGCCTGGACTACTGCTGTCCCGGTTTCGTCGATGAGTGCTAGAGGGGAGATCGATCACATGCCTTACATGCGGAGAATCCGCATAGCCTGCGCCATCGTCCTCAGCATCGCCGCGTTGAGCGCCTGTGAGTCACGCGGTCCCTCAAATAGCTCGACCAAGCCCCCGATGCCGTCCGCACCCAGCTTCGAGGGCACGTATCAATTTGATTTCGACGGGTCCCAACAGCTCGCTGGTGGCGAACTCAAGCCCACCGACTCCCGGACGCGCCTCTACGCCGTTCGCTCCACGTGTCTCGAAACCGGATGCATCGCGACGGCGACAAAGCTGGCGGACGGCAATCCCAAGAAGAAGTCAGACCCGGCAGTCGATCTGGTGCTCGACTACGTCAACGGACATTGGCAGATGGCCGTTCGTGAGGACGCAACCTGCACCGACAGCAGCTCCCACGGCCCGGCCATCACCGTGTGGATCCTGCAACCGCAACCCGACGGCACACTGAGCGGCACTTCGTCGGTGGCCATGAACCCGTCCCCGGACTGCGGCGTGGCGACTCAGACGCCGATCAGGGTGAAGCGCGTGGGGGACGTCGATCTGAACGTCGCAGTTGCCAATCCTGGTAGGCAGGCTTCACTTTCGCCGACTGCGTCCGCGCCCAACGGCCTCAACGGGCATTACAACGAGACCAGCGTGCTTCGGGATGATGAGCGATCGCGACCGGGAGTACGCCGCATCTTCATGCAGACAACATGTGTGCGCAACACCGATGTCTGCGCGACGTTCAGGTCCTTCCTTTCGGCAACGCAGACGCACGTCGTGAATTCGCTGCTGTTCGACAACGGGAAATGGACGCTCAACCAGCGCGTCGACGTCAACTGCCCGAACGGCACCGTCGCCAGAACGGTCAAACACGAGGAATACGCCCTCCCTCAACCGGCGGACCGGCCGCTGCAGCGGCTCTCCGGGACGATCACGTTCGACGCTGCGGAGTCGTGCCCCGCACAGCAACTCGATATCTCCCTGCAACGAACGGGCGACTAACGAACGACTAGGGTGACAAGGAGCCAAGCCGCGTCCGCGCCGTAACTGGCGCGCAGACTTCCCAGGAGGCCCCACGTGCCCGTCGTCGTTGTCGCAACCTTGACCGTGAAGCCTGAATCGGTCGACACCGTCCGCGACATCCTCACCACCGCAGTCGAAGAGGTGCACGGCGAACCGGGCTGTGACCTGTATTCGCTTCACCAGACGGGTGAGACGTTCGTCTTCGTCGAGCAATGGGCCGACGACGAGGCACTCAAAGCCCACAGCGCGGCGCCCGCCGTAGCCAAAATGTTCGAGGCGGCCCGCGAGCACCTGGCCGGACCAGCCGACATCAAGATGCTGCAGCCGATTCCCGCGGGCGACCCCAGCAAAGGACAGATTCGCCTCTGATGGCTCGGCCGCTGGAAGGCCAGGTCGCCTTCATCACCGGGGCAGCGCGTGGCCAGGGCCGCGCCTACGCGGTGCGCCTGGCGGCCGACGGTGCGGACATCATCGCCGTCGACCTCTGCGGTCAAATCGACAGTGTGCCATATCCATTGGGCACCGCCGAGGACCTGGCCGACACGGTCAAGCTGGTCCGGGACACCGGCGCCCGGATCGTTGCCGAACAGGCCGATGTCCGCGATCGTGCGTCGCTGGCCGCCGTATTGCAGGCCGGCCTTGACGAGTTCGACAGGCTCGACATCGTCGTGGCGAATGCGGGCATCGCACCCATGCAGGCCGGCAGCAACGGCTGGTACGACGTCATCGACGTCAACCTCACCGGCGCCTACCACACCGTGGACGTCTCGATCCCGACGATGATCGAGCAGGGCACCGGAGGGTCGATCGTGCTGATCAGTTCGGCCGCGGGACTGGCCGGGTTCGGCTCCTCCGACGCCGGCTCCATCGGCTACACCGCCGCCAAGCACGGAATGGTAGGGCTGATGCGCCTGTACGCCAACCTCCTTGCACCACATAGCATCAGGGTCAACTCGGTGCATCCTTCCGGGGTGAACACGCTGATGATCAACAACGACTTCACCCGGCAGTGGCTGGCCGACATGGCCGACCTGGGAGGCGCCGGTGGAGGCAATGCGTTGCCGGTGGAAATCTTGCAGGCCGAGGACATCGCCAACGCGGTAGCGTGGCTGGTGTCTGATCAAGCCCGCTACGTCACCGGCGTCGCCCTGCCGGTTGACGCGGGGTGCGTGAACAAACGGTAGGCGGCGTTCCATGGCACGAAATCCCGTAGCACAGACCGCACTTGGCCCGATGGTGCTGGCAGCGGTGGAACAGAATGAGCCGCCCGAGCGTCGCCTCGTCGACGACGACCTGGCCGACTTGTTCTTGCCGGCACCACTGCGCTTGCTGGTCGCCACCACTCGGCTGACCCCGTTGCGCCGCTTGCTGATCCGGGCCTCGGAATGGTCCGGTCGCGGACTGTGGGCGAACCTGGCCTGCCGCAAGCGCTTTATCGCCGACAAGTTGGCCGAGTCTCTCGGCGACATCGACGCTGTCGTCATCCTCGGCGCGGGATTGGACACGCTGCCATACCGGTTGACCCGACAGGTGCGCAGGCCGGTCTTCGAGGTCGACCTGCCGGTCAACGTGGCGCGCAAGGCAAAAACGGTTCGCCGGGTCTTGGGGCAGTTCCCGCTGTCGGTGCGGCTGGTCGCGGTCGACTTCGAGCGCGACGATCTGCTGACCTCCTTGGCCGAATACGGTTATCTCCCCGACTACCGGGTGCTGTTCATCTGCGAGGGCGTGACCCAATACCTCACCGAGAACGCGGTGCGACGCACCCTGGAGGGGCTGCGCCCGGCCGCGCCGGGCAGTCGCATCGTGTTCACCTACGTGCGCAAAGACTTCATCGACGGCACCAATCGCTACGGCACCCGGACGCTGTACCGGTCGGTGCGGCAGCGACGCCAGCTGTGGCACTTCGGATTAGCGCCCGAAGAGGTCGCGGACTTCCTTGCCGAGTACGGGTGGCGGCTGATCGAACAGGCCGGTCCTGACGAGCTGTTGCAGCGTTACGTGGCGCCGACTGGTCGCAAACTCAAGGCGTCGCAGATCGAATGGTCGGCTTACGCAGAAAAGGTCGAAGAGATCTGAGCCGCGTCAAACTTCGATGACGGTCGGCACGATCATCGGCTGGCGGCGGTAAACCTCCCCCACCCACTTGCCGACGGTGCGGCGCACACCTTGGGCGATCCGGATCGGATCGGTGACATTGTTGGCCACCAACTGTTCCATCTCCGCCTCGACCCTGCGCACCGCGGGCTCGAGCGCTTTCGGATCCTCAGAGAAGCCCCGCGAATTCAAGTGCGGCGCAACGACGGGTCGCCCGGTGCCGCGTTTGACCACAACCGTGACCGCGACGAAGCCCTCCGACAAGATCAGCCGCTCGCCCAGGGTGATGTCGCCGACATCGCCGGTGATCAAGCCGTCGACGAACATCTTGCCGACCGGCACCGCGCCGGAAATGCTGGCCTTGCCGGCGACGAGGTCCACGCTGACGCCGTTCTCGGCCAACAGGATTGACTCCGGCGGAACACCGGTGCTGGCCGCCAACTTGGCGTTGGCGCGCAGATGCCGCCAGGTGCCGTGCACCGGCATGACGTGACGCGGCCGCACCCCGTTGTACAGGAAGAGCAGCTCGCCGGCATATGCGTGTCCCGAAACATGCACCCGCGCTTGGGCATTGGTCACAACCCTGGCCCCGATCTTGGCCAGCGAGTCGATCACGCCATAAACGGCTTCCTCGTTGCCGGGAATCAGCGACGAGGACAACACCACCAGGTCGCCCGCGGTCAGCGTGATGCTGCGGTGCTCGCCGCGCGACATGCGCGACAGTGCCGCCATCGGCTCGCCCTGGGTGCCGGTGGTGACCAGCACGACTTTCTCGGGCGGCATCTCCTCGGCGGCCGAAATGTCAATGATGTCGGAGTCGGCCACGCGCAGGAACCCCAGCTCGCGCGCGATGCCCATGTTGCGCACCATCGACCGGCCGACAAATGACACCCGTCGACCCAATGCCACTGCGGCATCGATGATTTGCTGCACCCGGTCGACGTTGGATGCGAAGCACGCCACGATCACGCGGCCTTCGGCCCCGCGAATCAGCCGGTGCAGGGTTGGACCGATCTCGCTTTCCGACGGCCCTACCCCCGGGTGCTCGGCGTTGGTCGAGTCGCACAGGAACAGGTCCACGCCGGCATCGCCGAGGCGCGACATTCCGGGCAGGTCGGTGGGGCGGCGGTCCAGCGGTTGCTGGTCGAGTTTGATGTCCCCGGTGTGCAGTATGGTTCCCGCACCCGTGTAGACGGCGATGGCCAGCGCGTCCGGGATCGAGTGATTGACGGCGAAGTATTCGCATTCGAACACCCCGTGTTTGGAGCTCTGGCCCTCTTTGACCTCCATGAACACCGGTTTGATGCGATGCTCACGGCATTTGGCCGCGACCAGCGCCAGCGTGAACTTGGAGCCGACGACCGGGATGTCTGGACGCAACTTGAGCAGGAACGGGATGGCGCCGATGTGGTCTTCGTGCGCATGGGTGAGGACCAGCGCCTCGATGTCGTCGAGCCGGTCTTCGATGTGACGAAAGTCCGGCAGGATCAGGTCGACACCGGGCTCGTCGTGGGTGGGGAACATCACCCCGCAGTCGATGATCAGCAGTCGGCCGAGATGTTCGAACACCGTCATGTTGCGGCCGATCTCGCTGATGCCGCCCAGCGCGGTAATCCGCAACCCACCCGCGGGCAATGGGCCCGGCGGAGCGAGTTCGGAATCCACCTGCGGACCTACCGCAGCACCGAGGCCGCGCGCATGTCGGCGGCCAGCGCGTCGATCTGCTCCGGCGTCGCGGCGACCTGTGGCAGGCGCGGATCACCGACATCGATGCCCTGCAACCGCAGACCCGCCTTCGACAGGGTCACCCCACCCAGCCGGGCCATCGCGTTGCACAGCGGCGCGACGGAGTGGTTGATCTTGCGGGCGGTGGCGATGTCACCGGACTGGAACGCCGACAACAACTCCCGCAGCTGACCCGCCGCCACGTGTGAAATCACGCTGATGAAGCCGGTGGCGCCCATCGCCAGCCAGGGCAGATTGAGAGCGTCGTCGCCCGAGTAGTACGCCAGGCCGGTGTCGGCCATGACCTGCGCGGCGCTGTGTAGGTCGGCCTTGGCGTCCTTGACGCCCACGATGTTGGGGTGCGATGCGAGTGCGCGCAGCGTCGCGGGTTCGATGGGCACCACGGACCTGGGCGGGATGTCGTAGAGCAACACCGGCAGCTCGGTCGCGTCCGCGACGGCGGTGAAGTGGGCCAGCAAACCGGCCTGCGGCGGCCGCGAGTAGTAGGGCGTGACGATCAACAGCCCGTGCGCGCCCTCGGCGGCGCAGGCCTTGGCCAGCTTGACGCTGTGTGCGGTGTCGTAGGTTCCCGCGCCGGCGATGACCCGGGCGCGATCCCCCACCGCCTCGAGGACCACCCGCAGCAGTTCGAGCTTCTCCTCGTCGGTGGTTGTCGGCGATTCGCCGGTCGTTCCCGAGACCACCAGGCCGTCGCAGCCCTGGTCTACGAGGTGGTTCGCCAGGCGCGCCGCGGTGACGGTGTCCAGGGAGCCGTCGGGACCAAACGGAGTGACCATGGCGGTCAGCAGGGTCCCCAGGCGTGCTGGGGCGTCGAATCCGACGGTGCTCACGGTGTTAAAGATTACCTGGCGCCACCAAGCTGGTTACCAGCAGCGCGAGCGTGCGTGTTGTGCCAGGACACGCCGCGTCGGCGCGTACATCTGCGCACGCTCGTCAACGATGTCTGTCAAGCTTCAGTAGCTAATGGGCTGGTCGCGACCTCAGTGCCGTCGGCCAGGGCGGTGATTTCGAAGTCGGCGAACACCGCCGGAGCCACGTCGACCAGGCGTCGCAGGCATTCGATGGCCAGGCGCCGGATTTCCACGTCGGCGTGCTCGCTGGCCCGCATGGCGATGAAGTGCCGCCAGGCGCGGTAGTTGCCGGTCACCACGATGCGCGTCTCGGTCGCATTCGGTAACACGGCGCGCGCAGCCTGACGTGCCTGTTTGCGACGCAACGCCGCCGTTGGCTGGTCTGCGAACTTGGCTTCCAGCTTGGCCAACAACTCGGTGTAGGCGGCGCGGCTGGCGTCGGCGGCGTCGGTGAGAATCCGCTCCAACTCGGGGTCGCCTGCCACGCCGGGCGGCACGACGACCTGCGAGTCATGCTCGGGCACGTAGCGCTGCGACAGCTGCGAGTAGGAGAAGTGCCGATGCCGGATCAGCTCGTGGGTGCAGGACCGCGAGATGCCGGTGATGTAGAACGACACGCTGGCGTGTTCCAGGACCGAGAAATGGCCGACGTCGATGATGTGCCGGATGTAGCTCTCGTTCGTCGCGGTCTTCGGGTTGGGCTTCGACCAGCTCTGGTAGCAGGCTCGGCCGGCGAACTCGACCAGCGCGGGGCCCCCGTCGGCATCGGTCGTCCAGGGCACGTCGGGTGGCGCCAAGAAGTCGGTCTTGGCGATCAGCTGCACGCGTAGCGGCGCGGTCTCGGCCACGGCGCTCACCCTAACCCGATGACTCTGGGGTTACAGCCGGAGCTCCCCCGATATCAGCGGCGGCAGCAGGGTGTCGCGGAGACCGGCGAGCCGCACGTTGTCGTTGCGGCGCGCGTGACACAGTTCACCCAGGTACGTGATCGTCTGCAGCTCCCCGGCGGACAACCGCCGAACATCTCGCACCGGCATGTCGAGCAGTTCGTCCGGACGGATGCGTTGGTGACTCCCCGAGGTGCCGTCGACGCGCTGTTGCAAGATGCGTGATACCTCCGGCTGACGCACCGCCGACCACAGGGCCGACGTGTCGATGCCGACGGGGCTCAGAACAACGAACTCGGTACTCGCCAAGGCCATTTGCGAAGGTAGACCCACGACGTTCCAAATTCGCGGCCGCCCGGGATTCAACTTGGCGAACAACACGCAGGGCGCCGATAACAGGAACTTAGCGCTCTTCACCGATGCACCGGCGACAACCTGTGGTTGCCCGCCGTCGTCGAACGCCGGGAGGCTGAAATTGGCGACGACGTCGTCGAAGTCGGACGGGTTGACCAGCCGGGTCGAGCGAACTGCCAGTTCCGATAGCGCTACGTAAGCGGTGATCGATTCGACGATGGCCACCATCAGCGTCTCGGCGGCGTCGACCACGCGTTGGTTGGCGACGATCTTGTCGTCCAGGGCCCCGAGCAGTCCGGCGATCCGCACGCGATCGTCGGCGGCGACGGTCTGCACCGAAAGGTCATGCAGCGTTCGCTGATTGAGTAGGGGCTGTCCCGAGCCGGATCGGTGTTCGTTGAGCCGGCATGTCTGCAGCGCGTAATACCAGAACCGGGTCTCGTCGGGGTTTTTCGCCCGGCAGATCAGCGCGTTGTCGGTGACCCAGACGTCGGTGTCGCAGAAACGCACACTGCCGCAATATGATCCGACCCGACCGATGACGATGAGTGGCCCGTTGGCGTTGTGTTCTGTGGCGTAGCCGATCACGCCGTTGGCTCCGTAGACGGGATACGGCCCCATCTTCGCCCGCCGCGGTGGGCTTTTGCCGTTACGCAACTCCAGTTCGTCACGCAGCTTCACCTCCACCGCAGCCGCTCCACTTCCTCGCGAACGACATCGTCCAGCCGCGCGGATTCATCGAGTGCGGTGAGCAACTCGGTAGCCAACCGCGCGATCTTGTCGTCGAGGGGTTCGGCGTCGCTCTGAGGAGCGGGGGCATCCACATACCGCCCGGGCGTGAGCACGTAGCCCGAGGCCCTGATGTGGTCCAACGTCGTCGACTTACAGAACCCTGGTACATCTTGGTAGGCAGAGCGTTTGGTGCGCCACGCGTGATACGTGTCGCCGATGCGGGCGATCTCCTCGTCCGTCAACGCACGCTCGGCGCGGTCCACCAAGTACCCGAAGCCACGGGCGTCGATGAACAGCACCTGACCGCGGCGGTGTTCTTTGTCTCGGGCAAAGAACCACAGGCACACCGGAATTCCGGTGCTACGGAACAATTGGGTGGGCAGTGCGACCAGGCACGAGACCAGGTCCGCGTCGACGATACGGGCTCGAATGTCGCCCTCCCCGCCCGCGGTGGACGACATCGACCCGTTGGTCATGACGACTCCGGCCTGGCCGCGCGGGGCCAGCTTGGACAGAATGTGCTGGATCCAGGCGAAGTTCGCGTTGGTGGCGGGAGGAACGCCGTAGCGCCAGCGCGGATCGTGTACGTCGCGGGACCAATCCTTGATGTTGAACGGAGGGTTGGCCATCACGTAATCCATCAGCAGGCCGTCATGCAGGTCGGCGACAAAGGTGTCGCCGCGGACGATTCCGGTGTTGTCGATCCCGTGGATGGCGAGATTGATCCTTGCCATTCGCCAGGTTTCTTCGACGCTTTCCTGCCCGTAGATGGCGACGTCCTTGATGTCGCCGTCCTGGCGGCGCAGGAACTTGTCGGTCTGCACGAACATCCCGCCCGAGCCGCAACACGGGTCGTAAATTCGCCCGCTGGTGGGTTCGAGGACCTCCACCAGCAACCGCACGATGCTGGGCGGGGTGAAGAATTCCCCGCCGCGGCGCCCTTCCGCACGCGCGAAATTGCCCAGGAAGTACTCGTACACCTCCCCCATCACGTCACGCGCGTGGTGGTCGACCCGCCCGGTTACCTGGTTAGCGCCGAGCAGTTCCACCAGTTCGCCGAGCCGTCGCTGGTCGAGGGCGTGGTACCGCCGCGGCAGGGTTCCGGCCAGGGCCGGGTTGGCTGCCATCACCTCGCCCATCGCGGCATCGACCAGTTCACCGATGTCAGAAGATTTCGCTTTGTCCGCCAACGACTTCCAGTGTCCGTCCGCGGCGTACTGCAGGAACACCAGCCCCAACACGACATCCTTGTACTGGCTTGCCGACAGGGAACCGCGTAGCTTGTCCGCCGCCTTCCACAGCGTGCCTTTGAGCGCGTCCATCAACCGGACCGTTTGGCAGCGGCACGCAACTGCGCGGCCAGATCACCATGGTCGGAGACAGTGACGTCGCCCAACCCCAGCCAGGACGCCATCGTCGCCAACTCGCCGGCCAGCGCCTCGGCGACCGCCTTGCGCGGCGCATCGGGTTCGGCGAACGCACCCATAACCCGTAGTGTGCCCGCGTCGCGGTCGGCTTTGAGGTCGACCCGCCCGACAAGACGCCCGTCCAGCAGAAACGGCCACACGTAATAGCCGTACCGACGCTTGGCCGCCGGCGTGTAGATCTCAATGCGGTAGTGGAAATCGAACAACCGCTCCACCCGCGGCCGAAAGAAGATCAGCGGGTCGAACGGGCACAACAAGGCGGTCCCCCGGTCGACACGCGGCACCTTCTGCCCGGCCCGCAGGTACGCCGGCGCCGACCATCCTTCGACCTCCACAGGTTCGACCTCGCCCGCCGCGACCAACTCAGCGATCACCGGCTTGACCTGCTGGGCCGACAGGCGGAAGTAGTCGCGGATGTCGGCCTCGGTGGCAACACCGAGCGCGGTGGCAGCCCGCAGGGTGAGCTCCCGGACGGCCTCGTCGTCGTCGACCTGCCTGGCCAGAACGTGGGCGGGCAGCACCCGCTCGACCAGGTCGTAGTGGCGCGCGAAACCGACCCGGGTGGCCGTCGTCAGCACGCCAGAGGCGAACAGCGCCTCAGCCACCCACTTCGTGTCGCTGCGCCCCCACCAGGGCCCCTTCGCGCCGCGCGGTTCGGCCTCCAAGTAGGCCTCGATCTGCCCGGCGGTGCTGGGCCCGAGTTCGGTGACGGCGGCGACGATCTCGTCGGCAAGCTGCAGGTTGGCCTTGACGATGTGCGTGCCCCAGCGGCCGTGCCGGTATTGCCGCATCCGCCAGCGCAGCAACGGCCAATCGTCGACGGCCATCAGCGCGGCCTCGTGTGCCCAGTACTCGACCAACTGGCGCGTCCGCGGCGGACCCCAGGCGACACTGTCGAGGAGATCGCGGTCGTAGGGACCCAATCGGCTGAACACCGGGGCGTAGTGGGCGCGCACCGCCACCGACACCGAATCCAACTGCAGCACTTGGATTCGGGAGATCAGCCGGCGCAGGTGCCCGCGCGTGATGGCGCCAGCGGGACGGGGTTCGCTAAATCCTTGGGCCGCAACAGCTATCCGCCGTGCTTGCGCAGCAGTCAGCCTGTGCGTCGCGATCGACACGGCGCCGAGAATACCGCCCCGGTCGGACAACTTCAGCGGCGCGGTTCAGCCGGTGCTGACTTTCTGCTCGAACGGCACCACGGTGCCGGTCTGCGGGTTCTTCAGTTCCTGGTATGCCGACTCGAGTTTGGCCGGAACCGCATCCAAGTCGCGGTAGACGTCCATCAGTTGCTCGAGGACGCTGATTCGTTGCCGGGTGGCCTCGTCCACCGCTTGCGCGGCCTGCTCACGGTAGTGATCGGCTTCCAGCCTCGCGTCGGCGAGCAGTTGCTCACGCTCCTGCTGGGCGTCCTGGCGAGCTTCTTCGATTTCCGACTCTGCCTCCGAGCGCATGCGGGCCAGGTCGGCCGCTAATTTTCCCTTGGCTTCCTCGATCTCGTCTTCCAGGGCTTTCCGCTGCTCGGCCAGATCCGCCAACGCTTCTCGGTGCTCTTGCTGCATGGCCTCGATCTCGGCCTCGGCGCTGCGGATCAGTTCCTGCGCCTCGGCTCGCGACTCGGCCTGCATCTCGGCGACCTCGTCGATCGCGCGCCGCAGCAACTTCGCCATCCGAGACTGCACCGCCTGGGGAGCCGACGAGGTGTCGGTCAGCCCGGCCACTTCCTGCCGCAGCGCGGCCACTTCCTCGCTGGATGCCTGGAGCCGCCGCGTCAGGCGCTCGACGTCGGCGCGCAGCAACTCCTGCTTGGTGGTCAACAGCTCGATGTAGGCGTCGACGGCCGCGGGGTCATAACCCCGAAAGATCCGAGAGAACCTCTTTGCAGGTTCGGTTTCCATGTAAATCCCCCGTTCCGCACGTTCGTAGTACCCGTGAGATTTTGAGTCCGACCCCGAAGTCGAGTATGTCAGGTCATGCCGTCGGCGCGGCGGTGAGTTTTATGACCTGCGGTAACTGTGAAACCGGTAGCGCAGCCCCGACTTGCTGACCAACCAGTCGCCCGTCTCGGCGCCCCACGTCTCGTCGAGTGCCGGAGCGATCGCGTCCTCGTCGTCGCGGGGCAGGTCAATGTCGACCTCGGTCACCTCACAGCGGCTGGCATACGGCAACGCAAGCGTGTAAATCTCAGAACCCCCGACCACCCAGGTTTCCGGCTCGGTCAGGGCCTCATCGAGCGAGGTAACCACCTCGGCGCCGGGTGCGCTAAACCCGGGTTGGCGGCTCAAGACAACGTTTCGACGCCCGGGCAGCGGCCGAAAGCGGGCCGGCAGCGAATCCCAAGTCCGTCGGCCCATCACCACGGTGTGACCCATGGTGATTTGCTTGAAGTGGTTGAGATCTTCGGGAAGCCGCCACGGGATGTCGCCGCCGCGGCCGATGACTCCGGACGTCGATTGCGCCCAGACTAGGCCGACTTTCATACCGCGACGGGAGCCTTGATCGCCGGATGCGGGTCGTAATTCTTGACGACGACGTCCTCGTAAGTGTAGTCGAAAATCGAGTCCCGTTGCGCGAGAAAGAGTTCCGGGTACGGCCGCGGATCGCGGCTGAGCTGTAGCCGGACCTGCTCGACGTGGTTGTCGTAGATGTGGCAGTCGCCTCCGGTCCACACGAACTCGCCTACGTCCAGGCCGGCCTGAGCGGCCATCATGTGCGTGAGGAGCGCGTAGCTGGCGATGTTGAACGGCACCCCGAGGAACAGGTCGGCGCTGCGCTGGTACAGCTGGCAGCTGAGCCGTCCTTCGGCGACGTAGAACTGGAAGAACGCATGGCACGGCGGCAGCGCCATCCGCGGGATTTCGCCGACGTTCCAGGCGGAGACGATGATGCGCCGGGAATCGGGGTCGGTGCGCAGCAAATCCAGCGCCGCGCTGATCTGGTCGATGTGTTCACCCGACGGCGTGGGCCACGACCGCCACTGCACGCCGTAGACCGGGCCGAGATCGCCTGTCTCACTGGCCCATTCGTCCCAGATGGTGACCCCGTGCTCGTGCAGCCAGCCGACGTTGGAGTCGCCGCGCAGGAACCACAGCAACTCATACACCACGGACTTGAAGTGAACCTTCTTGGTGGTCAGGAGTGGGAAGCCGGCCGACAGGTCATAGCGAATCTGCTGGCCGAACAGGCTGCGGGTCCCAGTGCCGGTGCGGTCGGATTTGGCGACTCCCGTTTCGAGTACCAGGCGCAGCAGGTCCTCGTAGGGTGTGGCGATTGGCACGCGGTCAGCTTAGCGGCGATCGCGAGCGCGGCGAAGCCGGGCGCGGCGGGTCGACGCAGTTAGTTTGAGTCGGGGAGGCAGGAGTAGAACGGGTGCCATGCCGAAAATCACCGACAGCGTCACCACTCCGGACGGCGAGTGCCCCGTTCAGCTGTTCACTCCCGACGGCACCGGCCCCTGGCCCGGTGTGGTCATGTTCCCCGACGCGGGCGGGGCGCGCGACACCTTCGACCAGATGGCGGCCAAGCTGGCCGGCTACGGCTATGCCGTGCTGCTGCCCGACGTGTACTACCGGGAGGGCGAGTGGGCGCCGTTCGACATGTCGACCGCGTTCAGCGACCCGAAAGAGCGCGGCCGGATCTTCGCCATGATCGGCACGCTCACGCCGGACCGGATCACCCGCGATGCGGAGGCATTTTTTGACTACCTGGCCGGCCGCGAGGAAGTGTCAGGTGAGCGCTTCGGCGTCTGCGGCTACTGCATGGGCGGACGCATCTCGGTCCTGCTGGCCGGTCGTCTTCCCGAGCGGGTCGCCGCCGCGGCGTCCTTCCACGGCGGCGGCCTGGTCACCGACAACGTCGACAGCCCGCACCTGTTGGCCGATCGCATGAACGCCAAGGTGTACATCGGCGGCGCCGAGAACGACGCGTCGTTCACCGCCGACCACGCCGAACAGCTGGAGAAGGCGCTGACGGCGGCCGGTGTGGACTACCGCCTCGAGTGGTACCAGGCTGCCCACGGCTTCGCGGTCCCGGACAACCCGCCCTACGACGAGGCCGCGGCCGAGCGGCACTGGGCCGCGATGACCGAAACCTTCCGCTCGGCCCTCGCCTGACCCTCGCGAGCAGACGCAAACTCGTACAGTTTCCGCCGGGAGCGTACAAGTTTGCGTCTGCTCGGCGTTAAGAGGGCGGTAGGTCGACCAAGTCGCCCAGGCGGGAGCGGTGCCGGTAGGCGGTGCCCAGCGCGAGCTGGTCGCTCTTTGCCCGCTTGAGGTACAAGTGCGCGGGATACTCCCAGGTCATCCCGATACCGCCATGCAGCTGTACGCACTCTTCGGCCGCGTGCACCGCGATGTCGCTGCAGAACGACTGCGCGAGGGCGGCCGCGATGGCCGCGTCCTCGTCACCGCGCGCGGCCGTGTCGGCGGCGTACCGAGCCGCCGCCGTGGCCGAACTGACCTCGAACCACAGATCCGCGAGCCGGTGCTTGATGGCCTGATACGAGCCGATCTCGCGGCCGAACTGCTTGCGCTCCTTGGCGTAGGCCAGCGTGGTGTCGAAGCACCACTGCGCCACGCCGAGCTGCTCAGAAGCGAGCAGCGCCGCGCCGGTCTGCAGCGCCGCCTGCACGGCACCGTCCGCGGAACCCACCCGCGTCGAGGACGCACCCGAAAATTGGACATCCGCAAGGGGTCTGGTCATGTCCAACGCCAGCCGCGGGGAAATATCAACGCCCGCAGCGCCGCAGGCCACGGTGTGCAGTTCCACCCCGTCCGGTCCGGCGACCGGCACCACCAAGACGTCGGCCTCGGCGGCGCCGGCGACGCTGCCTACCGTGCCGGTAAGGCCGTCGGCGCCGTTGCGTATGCCGGAGACCGCGTCGCCAGGCGCGGTGGACAGCGGCACCACCAGCGCCGCTGTGACGGCTCCCTCGGCCAGTGCCGACATCGTTTCCGTTTCGCCGGTCCGCAGCAATGCAACCGTCGCGAGTACCGCGCTGGACAGGAACGGCACCGGCGCAACCGCGCGGCCGATCTCCTCCATGACGACGGCGGCTTCACGTGCGCTCGCCCCCGCTCCGCCGAGGGATTCGGGCACCAACAGCCCCGCTACCCCGAGCTCGGCGGCCAGCGTGCGCCACACCGCTGAAAAGTCATGCGGCGGCGTGTCGTACGCCTTGTTGAGCGTCTCCGGTGGGCATCGGTCGGCGAACAGTTGCCGAACGCTGGCACGCAACGCCTCTTCGGTGTCGGAATACAACAAGTCTCCGGCGCTCATCGCGGCAAGTCCTTCCACGCGACGGTCTTGTCCACACGATGTTCGCCGGGCAAACCCAGGATTCGTTCGGAGATGGTGTTGCGCAGAATCTCCGAGGTACCACCCTCGATCGAGTTGCCGCGGGCGCGCAGGTAGCGAAACCCAGGTTCGCGACCGATCAGGTCGACCGTTTCGGTTCTGCGCAGGGTCCAATCGTCATAGTGCAAACCGGTTTCGGGGTGCAACTCGATGTCGAAGCCCGAGATGCGTTGCGCCAGACGGGCGAAGGCGATTTTCATGCCGGCCCCCTCGGGTCCGGGCTGACCGCTGGCGGCCTGCTGACGCAGGCGTTCACCGGTCAGGCGCAGCACTTCCGCCTCGACCCACAGCTTCATCAACTCGTCGTGCATCGCCGGATTGCGCAACGATGGATCATCACGCCAGGCTCGGGTGACGTTGCCAATGTGGCCGGCTTCGCGCGGAAACCCGGTGCGCGCCCCGATGGCGACGCGCTCGTTGTTCAGGGTCGTGGTGGCCACCCGCCAACCCCCGCCTTCGGGGCCCAGCCGGTTCGCGTCGGGCACCCGGATATCGGTGAGGAAGACCTCGTTGAACTCCGCCTCGCCGGTGATCTGGCGTAGCGGCCGGATATCGACACCCGGCTGGGTCATATCGCACAGGAAATACGTCAGCCCAGCGTGTTTGGGCACGTCCGGATTGGTGCGAGCGACGAGGATCGCCATCTGCGCGTGCTGCGCCATGGACGTCCAGACCTTCTGCCCGTTGACAACCCAGTCGTCACCGTCGCGGACGGCGCGGGTGGCGACCGCGGCCAGATCCGACCCGGCGCCCGGTTCGCTGAACAACTGGCAATAGATGTGTTCGCCAGTGAACAACGGCCGCAGAAACTTTCGCTTCTGTTCCTCGGTCCCGAAGGCCGCGATGGTTGGTGCCGCCATGCCAATGCCGATGATGTTGCGCCCACCGCCGGCGGGCGGCGCGCCCGCGGCCGCCAATTGCGCCTCGACCTGCGCCTGGTAGGTGTGCGGCAGATCCAGGCCGCCTATACCCGTCGGGAAGTGCACCCAGGCCAGGCCCGCATCGAAGCGCGCGCCGAGGAAGTCTCGCGGGTCGGTGCCGGCCGGATCATGTTCGTCCAAAAGCGCTTGGACTCGGGCCTTTAGATCGTCTTCGATACCCATCAGTGGTCTCCCCGGGCCTGGAACCCCCGCGCATCGCCGAGGAGCAGTCCGCCGTCGATCACCATCGTCTCGCCGGTGATCCAACTCGCCGCATCCGAGACCAGGAAAGCCACCGCGTCAGCTACGTCGTCGGGTTCGCCGATGCGTCCCAGCGCGATCGTTGCGCTCAGCGGATCTTCGTTGCCCTTCCACAGCGCCTCCGCAAGGCGGGTGCGCACCACTCCGGGGGCAATTGCATTGACCCGCACCCGCGGTGAGAGTTCCAGCGCAAGTTGTTTGGTCACGTGGATCAATGCGGCCTTGGTGGTGTTGTACATGCCCATTCCGGGCGACTGGTGCAGCCCGCCGATCGAGGCGGTGTTGACGATGGCCCCGCCGTGTTCGCCCATCCAGGCCTTGACGACGAGCGAGGTCCACAGCAACGGCGCCCAGAGGTTGACGTCGAAAATCTTTGCAAAGCGCGCATGGTCTTGGTCGATCAGCGGCCCGAAGGCAGGGTTCGTGCCCGCGTTGTTGATCAGGATGTCCACGCTGCCGAAGCGTTCGAGCGCAAGGTCGACACACCCGCGCGCGGCCTCCTCGTCGACAGCGTGCGCTCCGACGCCCACAGCACGGTCACCGACCTGTGCTGCGGCCGCGTCCGCGGCCTCCTGTTTGCGTGCGGTCAAGATGACGTTTGCACCGGCAGCGGCCAGTTTTTGGGAGATCGCCAATCCGATGCCTCGCGAGGCGCCGGTGATGATTGCGGTGCGGCCGGTCAGATCCAACGAAGTCATGGCGCCTGATTTCTTGTGCAAGGTTTTGCACACGTTGAGACGTGGTATGCGACAGGAATGTTAGCGAAATTAAACCTCATAAAACCATTGGTGTTTGCGGGGGCTATCGCTGCAGCGACGGTTACCGCCTCGGCAAACCCTGCTGAGGCAGCGGTCGGCCCTGCCTCGGCCACCACAGGCATCACTCACTTTGTCCCGATGAACGAACCCGGGGGCGGCGGTTGCGACGCCAACGGCAACTGCGGCTCGGGCGGCTTGGACCAGGGTCCCAACGGCGGGCCCGGCGGTTCCGGCTGTATCCCGGGCGTCGGTTGTGGCAACGGCGGACAGTTCTGGGGTCCCGGCGGGCTGCCGGGCGGCGAAGGTTGCCTCCCCGGCATTGGCTGCGGCAGCGGCCACGCGTAACAGACCACGCACAACGACTAAAAACTAAAAAACAACTGAAGACACAACTGAATCCGTCAGCGTCCCGGCAGCCTGGTGATCCAGGCCCGGGACTCTGCGGGGTCGATCACGTCGTCCAACTCGAAGGTGGTGGCCGAGCGCAACGCCTTTCCGTGTTGGTAGGCCGCCTCGACCAGCTTGTTGAAGAGGGCTTGGCGTTCAACATCATCGGCCGCTGCGGCCAGCTCTTTGCTGAAGCCCAGCCGTACCGCACCTTCGAGCCCCATGCCGCCGATTTCACCGGTGGGCCAAGCGATCGTGAACTCGGGTGCGTGAAATGACCCGCCCGCCATGGCCATTGCGCCCAGACCGTAGCCTTTGCGCAGGATGATCATTCCCAGCGGCACCGTCAAATGGGCGCCGGCGATAAACATGCGCCCGAACCGGTGTACCGAGGCCTCTTTCTCAGCTTCCGGCCCGACCATGAAACCCGGTGTGTCACAGAGCGAAATCACCGGTAACCGGAACGACTCGCACAATTGCAGGAACTCGGCCGCCTTATCCGACGCCTCCGCATCGATGGCGCCCCCGAGGTGGTGACTGCTGTTGGCGATCAGCCCGTACGCGACGCCCTCGACACGGACCAGTGCGGTGACGATACCCACGCCGTAGTCGGGGCGCAGTTCCAGGACGGAACCCACGTCCACGATCGACTCGATGGCCCGACGCACGTCGTAGGCACGTAATCTGTTCTCCGGAACCACATGTCGCGCCAGGCGAGGGTCCGGTGCCGTCCAATCGGCCACGGCCCCCTGGAAATACGACAGGTATTGCTTGGCGAGCGCCACCGCGTGCGCCTCGTCGCGTGCGACCAGACTTACCACGCCGTTGCGACGCTGGACATCAATCGGACCGATGACTTTCGGGGAATACACCCCCAGCCCGCCGCCCTCGATCATCGCCGGGCCGCCCATCCCGATGTTGGCGTCGGGAGTAACGATGATCACGTCACATACCCCGGCGAGCGCTGCGTTTCCGGCGAAGCAGTAACCGGAAACGATCGACACCAACGGGACCTGGCCGTTGAGCGCGGCCAGCATCCTGAAGGTCGGGACATCCAGTCCGGCCATGCCCCCGACGTCGGTGTCGCCGGGGCGCCCGCCGCCACCCTCGGCAAACAGCACCACCGGCAAGCGTTTTCGAACGGCCAGGTCGAACACGCGGTCAGTCTTGGCGTGGTTGCGCATGCCTTGCGTACCGGCGAGCACGGTGTAGTCGTAGGACACCACTACCGCCTCAGCGGCGGCGCGCCCGAACCGGTCCGCCCCGATCGTCGCCAGACCGGCCACCAAGCCATCGGCCGGGGTATTCACGATCAGGTCCTCTTCCGACCGTCGGCTGCGTTGCGCGGCGATGGCGAGCGCGCCGTATTCGACGAAGCTGCCGGGATCTATTAAGTCGGCGATGTTTTCGCGTGCGGTGCGTCGGCCCTTCTCGTGTCGCTTCGACACCGCGGCTGGGCGTCCCTCGTCGAGAGTGAGTAGGTGGCGCTGTCGCACCTCTTCGAGGTCGGCGCGCGGACGGTCAAGATCAACCGCAGCAGAGTCGGATTCACCGTCAGCAGACACACCCGTGCGGGTATAGACCAGCAGTGCATCGCCGGTCGCCACGACCTGGCCGGGCGCCACCAGGTTGCGCACGGTGCGTAGCGCCGCGGGAGCGGCCAAGACGTGTTGCATCTTCATCGCTTCGAGCACGACCAACTGCTCACCGCCCGTTACCTCGGCGCCTTCGGCAGCGATCTCCACGACGGTTCCGGCCATCTGGGCGCGTAGCGCTTCCTCATCCGGGTGCAGCTCGACCGCCGCCACCCGAACGTCGTGCTGATGAGACAGCGCCGCGGCGGCCAGCTGAGGCAGCTTTCCGTCGAGGAAATCGGTAGTTACGACACCCGACTCAAACTGACCTTCCGACAACAACTCTCGCAGGAAGCCGATGTTCGTGGTGACACCCTCGATGCTGAACTCGGACAGTGCGGTGCGCGCCTTGCGCACGGCGGCGGGGAACGACGACCCGTGCACATGGGTGATGACCTTGGCCAGCAACGAATCGTAGCGAGGACTGAGCGGAAGGCCCGGCCGGGCGTAGGTGTCCACACGGACACCCGGGCCGCTCGGCGGCGAAAACCCTGTCAGGGTGCCACCCGACGGAAGAACGGCGCCGTCGGGGGCGAAAGTCTCGGCGTTGACCCGCGTCTGAATCGCGATGCCTCGCGTGGCGGTGGGCTCACCGATGGTCTCGCTTCCGTCCGAGGCGATCCCGGCGGGCAATCCCAGTTCGTAATACGAGGCACCACCGGCGATCTCCAGCTGCACAGCCACCAGGTCGACTCCAGTCACCTCCTCGGTGACCGTGTGTTCAACCTGGATTCGCGGGTTGATCTCGAGAAAGACGAACTCGTCACCGGCAACGAGGAATTCGACCGTGGCCACGCCGGACAGCCCCACCCTGGCGCAGAGGCGGACCGCGGCCTGGTGCAGGCTGCGCCGGAGCCGGTCTGAAAGTTCTTGCGCTGGCGCGATTTCGACGAGCTTCTGATAGCGCCGCTGGACACTGCAGTCACGGTCGCCGAGCGCGAGCGCACGCGTTTGGTGCCCCACTGGGGCGACCACGACCTGCACCTCGATGTGCCTGGCATCGTTGAGGACAGCCTCGGCGAACAGGTCTGGGTTGCCGAACCCTAACTGCGCTTCGGCGGCGCACTGGCGGTAGGCCGCGTCGATCTGGTCCGGACTGTCCACCTTTCGCATTCCACGGCCGCCACCGCCGGCCAGCGCCTTGATCATGATGCTGCCGTCCTGGGCGGCGAAGAAGGCGCGGATGTCGTCGATGCTGCTCGGGCCTTCGGTCGCGGCCAGCACCGGCACCCCGGCGGCAGCGGCTGCCGCGCGGGCCGATGTCTTATTGCCGACAAGGTCCAGCACGTCGGCACTGGGCCCGACGAACGTGCAGCCGGCATCGGCACAGGCACGGGCGAATTCGGCGTTCTCACTGAGAAACCCGTAGCCGGTATGGATCAGTGCCGCACCAGATGCCTTGGCCGCGGCGAGGACCGCGGCGTGGTCCAGGTAGTCAGATACGCCGATCGCTTCGTCGGCGGCATGCACGTGCGGACTGTCGGCGTCGTCAGCGGCGTAGATCGCGACGGTGTTCATCCCCAGTTCGGTTGCCGTACGGATGATTCGGACGGCGATCTCGCCACGGTTCGCGATGAGAAGGGTCGTTTCGACATCGCGCGGTGGTACCCGCATAGGCCATAGCGTACGGCCCTGGGGTCAGAAGCCGCGCTTGGGCATGACGACCGGCTTGACGCCGTACCGGGGCAGATTGAGGCGCTCGTCGTCGGCACCCACGACCATTCCCGGCGTCGCCGTCACTCCTTCGATCAATTCGTCCTCTTCAGGAGCTACCCAACCCGCGAGGTGCACGTCGGTGCCGGCGGCCAACACCGGCGCCGAGAGGGACCAGGTCTTTGGCACCGACAGGCCGCCGACCGCTGCTGCGTCGCCCAACGCCGCCGCCAACGGCGGCGAGCCGGCTATCGCTGTCTTGAGCCCGCTGCCGCTCGCACTGCCACCCGAAATGGCGGCGCTACTGATGGACTGGGTTTGGTTGCCGGCCCCCAGGACCACCGCATTGGTGATGATGTCCGTGGTGTAGTCAGCGACACCGCCCAGCCCGTGCGTCCCATAGTGAAAGAAACCAAGCTCGGCCACCTCATCGATCTCGTGGTAGAGCGTGACCCATTCCGAATCGTCGAGCGTCGATGCCGCCGGTGACGCGAGGGCCATTAATGCGTCGGGACCCTTGTTGACCAGTGTTCCGAGATCCGCTCGCTGGGCGCCACCGGATGCTCCGGCTTGACCGACAGTGGCGGCTTGATTGGTGATTCCGGCCGGGTTGGTGGCCTCCCACGGGCTGGTCAGCGGCTCGAGTTTCCCGGCAAGGGCGGAGGCGGCCGCGTACTCGTACATGGCCATGGCGTCTTGGGCCCACATTTCGCCGTAGCGCGCCTCGGTGGCCGCGATGGCAGACCCGTTTTGCCCGAGGAGGTTGCTCGCTACCAGTTCGGCTAACTGGGCACGGTTGGCGGCGACGTCGGCCGGTGGGACCGTCATGGCAAACGCCGCCCCGAAGGCGCTCGCAGACGCCAGGGCCTGCGTCGCGGCGCGGCCCGCCGATTCAGCCGTGTAGTTCAGCCAGGTTAGAAAGGGCTGCGCAGCGGCGGCCATCGACAGCGACGCTGGACCCAGCCACTGCTCGCTGGTCAGTCGCGTGATGATCGCCTCGAAGGAGGAAGCGGTGTTGCCCAGCTCTGCGGCTATGCCATTCCACGCAGCCGCCGCCGCCAGCATGGGTGCTGCGCCCGCGCCGGCGTACATACACGCGGAGTTGACCTCCGGAGGTAGAGCTCCAAAATCCAATTGGGCAGTCCGTTTCACGTCGGGTTATCGGCGACCAGTGCTGCACCTGAGGAGCTCGTTCCCCCCTGATCCGAGCAGGTCGGCGGCTTGAAATCGGCGCCGATCCCGGAGCTAGTTTACCGACGGCGACCGCTACGCAGTCCGCGTAGCGCCAAATGTCATGCATTCCACACCGGGTTCCCGGCTGGGCTGAGCCGACGCATTGTCCCTGGCAGAGACGCTGCACGACGTTAGACCACCCGCTGGTTGGGCATCACCACCGGCTTGAATCCGTACCGGGGCGGCCCGGCGAAGCCGTCCCGGGAGCCGGCGATCCCGGGCGCGCCTGGCATCGCGAGTACCGCCCCGGACTCTTGCGGGACAGCCCAGCCGGTGCCTTCCAGCACCGTGGTGCCAGTGGTCATTGCGGGCGCCGCGGTAGACCAACTGGCCGGCACCGACAGGCCACCGACCGTGGCAGCTTGCCCCAAACCAGCCAGGGCCGGGACCGCTCCGGCAAGGACTGGCGTCGTCGTGTTCGCCAAGGCGGCTACGCCGGCAGCACCGG
This sequence comes from Mycobacterium bourgelatii, assembly GCF_010723575.1. Taxonomy (NCBI): domain Bacteria; kingdom Bacillati; phylum Actinomycetota; class Actinomycetes; order Mycobacteriales; family Mycobacteriaceae; genus Mycobacterium; species Mycobacterium bourgelatii. The sequence continues at coordinate 2,044,355 of NZ_BLKZ01000001.1, read as the reverse complement.
AAACGGCGCCTGCGGCGGGCGCCGTGGCATTCAGTGTGTGCCCGAGGAACACCGCGGTAGTGATGCCGGCCATCGTGAACCAGCCCACGGTGTTCACCACACCATTGACGGTGTTCATCACAAATGGTGTTTCGAGCAAAGCGGAGATCTGCTGCGCCACCGTATCCAGCGCGGTCGCCTCTGCCGTCGACGCGACCGGCGTGGCAAATGCCATGACTGCATTGGGCACGTTGCTGATCAGGTTCCCCAGCCCCGCCTGCTGGACGGAATTGGCTGCGGCAACTGAGCCGACGGCGGCGGCCTGGTTGGCGACTCCGGCCGGGTTGGCGATCTGCGCCGGTGGGGTCAACGGGTTGAGTCGCCCGGCGGCGGCTGAGGCGGCCGCGTATCCGTACATGGCCAACGCGTCTTGCGCCCACATCTCGGCGTAGTGTGCCTCGGTGGCCGCGATCGCCGGGGTGTTCTGCCCCAGGATGTTGGTCGCGACGAGCGCCGCCAGCAGTGCCCGGTTCGCCGCGACCTCCGCGGGTGGCACCGTCATCGCGAAGGCTGTCTCGAACGCCGCGGCCGACGCGGTTGCCTGTGAGCCGGCGAGTGCGGTTGATTCAGCGGTATAGGTCAGCCAAGCCAAGAAGGGTTGGGCCGCGGCGGCCATCGCCAGTGAAGCGGGACCCATCCATTGCTCGGTGGCAAGTTGGGTGATGACCGACTCGAAGGACGCCGCCGTGGTGCTCAACTCCGCGGCGATGGCATGCCACGAAGCCGCGGCGGCCATCAGCGGCGCGGCCCCGGCTCCGGCGTACATGCGGGCGGAATTGATCTCAGGGGGTAGAGCTCCAAAATCCATTTCTGTATTCCGTTTCGCTAGAAGGGATTCGCTGCGCTCAGACGGCCTGCGCGCCGGTCATGACCAAGGGTTTGACGCCGTAGCGCGGCGCGCCAAAGCCCGCGCTACTGCGCGCGCCCGATGCTCCTGGGACCCCCGGGAATATCGTCATCGGAGCCGCGGGCGAAACGGGTGCCGCCCAACCCGCGGCAGGCGCAGACGCGTGGCTTGACACCAGGGCGGCGGACCCGGCCCATGACGGCACCCGAGCGCCGACCGAGGACGCGGTACCGAGGCCGGCCGCCATCGAGCCACCGACGGACCCCGCGGCAGCGGGTCCTACGGCGAATCCCTCCGATATGCCCTCGGCGGCCGCGCCAGCCTCCGCGCCAGCCTCCGCGGCCGCCTCCGCGGGAAGCAGACCGCCATTGGCCATGCCGACCAGGTTCGAGGCGGCTGAAGCCCAGTTCCCCACTCCGATATTCACGACGTTGGCGAGGTCCGACAGCGCCCGCTGCGTGGCCGCCCCCGGCACCGCCTCAGCAGTCCCCATCACAGCAGAGAACGGAGACGCCGCCGCGGACGAGTTGACGCTTTCGGCGGCGGCATAGGTATCGGCACTGACGCTCAAGGTGTTGACAAAGGTGTCGTACATGGCGTTCACCTGCGCGCTCAGCTCTTGATAGAGGGTGCCGTAGGCCGCGAATTGCGCCGCCTGTAAGGCCGAAACCTCGTCGGCGGCAGCGGGAATCACGCCGGTGGTGGTCGGCGCGGCCGCCGCGTTCTGGGCGAACATCGCTGAGCCAATCGTGCCAAGTTTGCCCGCCGCAGCCGCCAGCTCCTCAGGCTGCGTGATGAGAAATGACATCTTCTTGCTCCTTCTGTGTGAACATGCCGAACTTCCGGAGCCAATCTGGAGACACCGGCAGCGAATCCCCGTTCGGCTCAGTAACGCCCACGCCAGCGGTGGTGACACCGCTATGTCGAGCGTGACAGCTTGTTGTGCGCACCGCACCGAAATCGGTCAGCGAAGTGGTGGACCCCAGCGCACCTCTTCGCGCAGCCGGCCCTTGAGCAACTTGCCGCCGGCATTGCGGGGCAGCGCGTCGCTGACCACCGTGATGTATTGCGGAATCTTGTAATCGGCGAGCTGGCCACGGCAGTGTTCCAGCACCGCGGCAACGTCGATTTCACCTGCGGCGCCGAACAATACGGCGCCGACCTTCTCCCCCATCACCTCGTCGGGCACGGCGAGCACGCACGCGTCGGCGACATTGGGAGCGCTCAGCAGTGCGGCTTCCACCTCGACGCTGGAGATATTCTCGCCGCCCCGGTTGATGATGTCCTTCATGCGGTCGATGATGTGCACGCGGCCGTTGTCGTCGACCCGGACCACGTCGCCGGTGTGCAGCCAGCCGTCGACGATGGTGGCCTGGGTTGCCTCCGGCCGATTCCAGTAACCGGCCGTCACGTTGGCTCCCCGGGTCACCAATTCACCGACCAGCTCGCCCGAGCCGTCATTGAGTGGGATCACACCGAGGTCCACCGACGGCACCGCATAACCGACCGAGTCGGCGTGTTCGATGGCCTCGTCGTCGGGCAGCACGGTCATCAGCGAGGCCGTCTCGGTCATGCCGTATCCGTTGAACACGGTGGCCTGCGGAAACGCCTCCTTTACGGCCTGCACCAGGGCGGGGGCGATCGGCGCGCCGCCGTAGCCGACCCACCGGACGCTGGACATGTCCGCCGCGGCGAATTCCTTGTGCCGCAGTAACAACGAGTAGATCGCCGGGACGGTGACCATCAGCGAGATGCGTTCAGCGGTCAGGGCGGTGATGAGCCCGTCGAGGTTGAGGGCGGGCATGATCACCGCCGCTCCCCCGAGCCGCGTGGCCGCCAAAAGCTGTGAGTTGCAGCCGGTCACGTGGAACAACGGCACCGAGATAAGCGTGCGCAACCCCTCACCGAGATCCCTGGGCTGGTTCAGACACCGGATGCCGTTCTCGGTGTTGGTCACGAAGGCCTCGTGGGTGGTCGGGACCCCTTTGGGGTGACCCGTGGTGCCCGACGTATAGAACAGCGCGGCAATGTCGGTGCTGCCGAGTTGCTCGGTCACGTAGGGTGCGCCGTCGGGTAGCGGTGCGTCGGGCGTCAGGTCCACCTTGGCGCCCGCGTCGGACAGCACGAACTCGACCTCCGGCTGAGCCGAGCGCGTATTGACGGCCACCGCCACCCCGCCTGCCATCACGGTGCCCCAGAACGCCAGCACCCAGTTCAACCCCGCGGGATGGCGGACAGCCACACGGTCACCGGGCTTCAGGCCGGACTCACGCAACCCACCGGCAACGCGCGAGGCCCGGTCCCACAGCTGCCGGTAGGTCAGCCGTCCCGCGCCCAGCTCGACCACAGCCTCGCTGTCCGGGCGCTGGTCGACCTGCGCTGCAAGCACGTCCAGGAGGGTGGCCGGCAACCCGTCGTAGTGCGGAATGCCGTTGTGGTCGACAGAAACACCTGTTCTCGGGAACGGGTTGCGGTCGCGCGAAACCCGTATCACTTGAGCCGTTCTGTGAGCCGTGTTGTGAGCCATGTTGCGCTACTCCATCACTTGGCGGCCGCCCTCTGTGCGCAACGGTACTCGCGGTGACTCGCCGACAAACCTACGATGCACCCCATGAGCCTGGTCAGCTACAACCTGGAAGACCACATCGCCACCATCACCCTCAACCGCCCAGATGCCGCTAACGCCATCAACGGTGCCCTGCGACGCGAGCTGAACGCGGCCTGGGACCGATTCCGCGACGAGGAGGACGCCTGGGTCGGGATCCTCACCGCCAACGGCGATGTCTATTGCGCCGGAGCCGACCTCAAGGACGGCGAGGGGGCGGTCGGCACTTTCGGTGGCACTTTCTGGGAGAAGCCGACGATCAACTCCTTCGAGAGCGGGATGGAGTTGTTCAAGCCGACCATCGCGGCCGTACACGGTCCCTGTGTCGGCTACGGGCTGACGGGCGTGCTGTTCTGCGACTTCGTCATCGCCAGCACCGAGGCCACGTTCTCCTACCGCGAGGTACTACTCGGCATGCCCACCATCGTCGGAGCCATCCGCCTACCCCAGCGAGTGCGCTGGTCACACGCGATGGAACTCCTGCTGACCGGGCAACCGATCAGCGCCGAGCGCGCTCTGGAAATTGGCTTGGTGTGGAAGCTGGTCGAACCCCAAGACCTGCAGGCCGAGGCCCGAAACTGGGCCCAAACCCTCACCGCGGCGGCACCTTTGGCCCAACGCGCCACCAAGGAGGTAGCGTGGCGAAGCGCCAACATGGGTTGGATCGAGTCGGTCCGCTTCGGCGAGACCATGCGCAGGGTGGTTGGGGCCACCCAGGACCTGGCCGAAGGTTTTCGCGCGTGGCAGGAAAAGCGCAAGCCCGACTGGCAAGGCCGCTGACGCGACCCGGTGTCCTATCGTGATGCGGTGACGATCGACGATGTCGCCTTGACGCCCGAGCCGTTCTTCGTTGAAGACGGAGACTTTTACGTTCCGAACGACATGACGCGGGGGCCGTGGGGTGCGGCGATGGGCGGTCAGATCGTCGGCGGCCTCTTGGGTTGGGGAATCGAGCGGTCCGGCGTGGATGCGGACCTGCAACCCGCTCGCTTCACCGTCGACCTGCTGCGGCCGGTTCTGTTAAAGCCCGTCCAGATTCGGACCTCCGTGCAACGGGAAGGCCGGCGCATCAAGCTCGTCGACGGCACCCTGGTACAGAACGGCAAGACCGTGGCACGAGCCAGCGCGTTGTTCCTGCGACGAGGTGAGCATCCCGGTGGAGAGGTGTGGTCGGCGCCCGCGGAGATGCCACCGTTGCCAACCAGCTCCGAGGGTTTCCCGGCCGATATGCCGTTTCTGATCTGGGGATACGGCACCACGACGGAGGGCAGTCCCGGCATCGCAGCCGGCGAGTGGGAGCAAGCCCACTCGCAGAAGTTCGCCTGGACGCGGGTATTCCGCCCGATGGTGCAGGGTTATCCCTTGACGCCGTTTACCCGCCTGACTTTCGTCGGTGACGTGACGAGTTCGCTAACGCACTGGGGCACAGAAGGATTGCGCTACATCAACGCCGACTACACCGTCACCGCGAGCCGGTTGCCGGACGGCGAATACATCGGCCTGGCCGCCCAAAGTCACTTCGGCACGGCCGGAGTTGCCACCGGCACCGCCATCCTGTTCGATCAGCACGGGCCCCTGGGCACCGGTTCGGCGCAGGCTCTCGGGCAGCCGGCGGAGGCGTTCAAGCCGAGGTACACCTAGCACGCCTCAGCCCATGAGCTGGGCGGCCACGGTCGCGCCGAGGTTCCAGCATGCTTCGACATCGGCCTTGCTGGGTTTGCCCGACACCACGACGGTCTCTGCGGCCTGCACCCAGCCCAGGCCGGTGGTGATGGTGTCGACTGCGCGCTCGGCGCCCTCGGTGCCCTCGTTGCCGTGCAGGTACAGCCCGAAGGGGCGGCCCCGAGTGGTGTCAAGCAGTTGGTAGTAGGCGCAGTCGAAGGCATGCTTGAGCGCCCCCGATATGTACCCCAGGTTCGCCGGGCTGCCCAGCAGGTAACCGTCGGCTTCCAGCATCTCGACCGGGGAGACCGTGAGCGCAGGCCGGCGTACGACATCGACGCCCTCGATCTCCGGATCCGTCGCGCCCGCCAACACCGCCTCGAACAGCTCCTGGCAGTGTGGCGACGGGGTGTGGTGAATGATGAGCAGCCGCGGCACAAGCCACCTCCATCCAGCTGTCCAACGATCCGATCAACGCTCGCCTTGGCGATGACCCTCAGCGACACTCAGCGACACTCAGCGCGACGAGCGCATCGCCTGGGCCCACCGTACTGCTGCCGCGCCATCGAACGTCCAGAGCGCGGGGATTTCCAACGACTGTCGACCGCGACCGGGTCCGCAAAAATGCAGTACCTCACTACCTAAGCCGCCGAGCTCGGGAAGTGTCACGCTGCGTCTCGCACGTTCGGTGACAGGAGACATGCATGACCGACGACACCATCGAGGACCCACGCTCCCTCGAGGCAACGTCATCACCGCGTGCCACGCCGAGAGGAAGCGCCGTGGTGGACGCGTTGGTGGAGAAGTGCGACGTCTCGGAACTGCCACTGGCACCAAGGAATCCGCTGCCCCGGTGGCAACAGATCAAGGCTATTAGGGCCTTTCACACCGGTTGTGCAACGCTGCGTGATGCGGGCGGACCGGTGACGCGTTTGGCCCCCATATGGATGCTGCCGACCTTGGTGATCACCACGTCACCCAAGGGCGCCCGAGACGTTCTCAGCCGTAGTTACCCATTTGTCGGTAGGTCGCAGCCCATCTACACCGAACACCGGCGACTCTTCGGCGGCTCGTTGTTCAACTTCGAACACGACGCGTGGCTGCCTCGGCGACGCGCACTGCAACCAATATTCACCAAACGGCATGTGACGCGGTTCGGCGGGCACATGGCCGAGTGCGCCGACAAGCTTTCGGATGCGTGGTGTGACGCCGTTGAAGTTGACCTCGATCACGAGTGTCGCCGGCTGACGCTGCAGGTGTTGGCTCAATCGATGCTCGGATTGGATTCCGACGCACGGGCCGATGCGCTGCTGGCGGAGCCGATCATCGCCGCCGCGAACTATATGACCGATCGCGCCGTACGGCCGGTCCGTGCCCCGTGGTGGCTGCCGACTCCCGCCCGGCGGCGCGCACGCGCTGCCAGTGCCATCATCAATGGGCTCGCCGACGACATTCTTCGAGCCTGCCGAGCCGACCCGACTCGTGACGCACCGCTAGTTCGCGCGCTGATCGACGTCGCGGACCCGGACACCGGACGGACGCTGTCCGACTTGGACATTCGCCGAGAACTGGTGGTATTCCTGGGGGCCGGGTATGACACGACGGCGACCACCCTGACATACACGCTATGGGCATTGGGCCGCCATCCTGAGGTACAGGACCGGGTTGCCGCGGAGGTCGCTGCAGTGGGCGACCGGCCATTGACCGCAGACGACGTCCCCCGGCTGAGTTACACGGTTCAGGTGCTGAACGAGGCGCTGCGCCTGTGCCCACCGGCGCCCGTGGCAACCCGGATGGTGACGAAGGATTTCGAAGTCGACGGTTACCGGGTCGAAGCTGGCAGTTGGGCGATAGTGGGGATCTACGCCATGCATCGCGACCCGGCGCTATGGGACCATCCGCTGGTGTTTGACCCGGACCGATTCCGCCGACGCAATTCCAAGGAACGGGATCGCTGGCAGTACTTGCCATTTGGCGGCGGACCGCGGACTTGCATCGGCGATCATTTCGCGATGCTCGAAGCGACCCTCGGTCTGGCGACCATCATCCGGAATGCCGAAATTCAACCGCTCGACGACGACTTTCCGCTGGCGGTGCCCTTCACCATGGTCGCCGGTGCCCCGATCCGAGCCCGCGTGCGGCCGCGGAACTGAACCACACACGACGGCATCAAGTGAGGCCCGCCCCCGAGGCGCGGGCCCAAGACCGCTCCAGATGCGGCGCAAAGGGGCTCTCGAGGTCACTTTTAGCTCGAGGGCACTTCTAGGTAGTGCCGCCGCCCAAGCCGCGGAGGATTGCAGTGGTGCACTACTGCACTCGGCACACCGCGTGGGCGCGAGTATTCCCACAGAGCACCACAGCGGATCCCCTGGCAGCCCTTCGCAACCCATAGCGGAAGGAACATGATGCATAACTCAAGTAAATCGGCGGCGTCCAGGCGTCGCACACCGAATTTCCTCGTGCGCCAGCCTGTTCGTAGCCGATCTGTTCAAAAACCCGCGTTGTACTTGTTCGCCCGCGCGTCACTCGTCGACGATGTCAATTCTCCGGCGTGAAATCGCTGATGGCTCAGCACATTCTGCTGTGCCGTCCGCCGCAGCACGGACCGGGGGAACCCTGCACCGGATCGCGCTAGCCGCTATCGCGGCACCCAGGCGAATCCTCGCGGCGGCGGCTTTGCTGATGGTGGCCAGTGCGATATTCGGCTCGCCCGTCGCCGAGGTGCTCTCCGCAGGCGGATTCACCGATCCGGCATCGGAATCGGCTCGAGCGGCGAACATTCTGGCGAGCAAGTTCGATCAGAGCGACCTGGCGCTGCTGATTACCGTGACCGCCGATGCCGGGGTGAATAGCCCAGCGGCGACGCAGACGGCAGCCGACATCCTGGCCGTGTTGAAGAACTCGCCCGACGCCGTCGGCGTGACTTCGCGGTGGACCGCACCGGAGGCGGCAGCGCCGGCTCTGACGAGCACGGACGGCAAGACTGGCGTCATCATGGCGGGGTTGCGGGGCGGGGATGCCAAGTACCCCAAGATTGCACGCGAAATCGTCGATCGGTTCCCGCCCGAACGGAGCAGCGTCGTCGTCCGCGCCGGTGGCGCGTTGACCTACTCCGAGGTCGACGAGCAAACCAAGCGCGATCTCGTGTCCATGGAATCGATCGCAATCCCCGTCAGCTTTGTCGCACTGGTGTGGGTGTTCGGCGGTGTGCTCACGGCGGCTCTACCCATGATGATCGGCATGTTCGCCATCCTGGGTTCGCTGGCCGTGCTGCGCCTCATAGCGCTCTTCACCGACGTCTCGGTGTACGCGATAAATCTAACCGTCGCAATGGGTTTGGCTCTGGCGGTGGATTACTCGTTGCTCATCGTGAGCCGCTACCGTGATGAAATCGCCGACGGCGCAACGCCGAATCGAGCGCTGGTGTGCGCAATGAGCACCGCGGGTCGCACTGTCGTGTTCTCCGCCCTGACCGTTGCGCTGTCGATGAGCGCACTGGTTCTGTTCCCGAATTACTATCTGCGATCGTTTGCTTACGCGGGCGTCGCGGTCGTCGTCCTCGCCGCCACCGCCGCGATTGTCATAACACCGGCCGCCATCGCCTTACTTGGCCGCCGATTGGACGCGCTCGATGTACGGAGGTTGATCGGTCGAGCCGTACGCCGGTCGACTACGCCGACGATGCGCCCCATCGAGCGTTCGTTTTGGTACCGGACTGCTCACTTTGTCATGAATCACGCCGTCGCGGTCAGCGTCACGCTAATCGCCGTGCTGCTGTTGCTGGGAGCTCCGTTCCTCGGCGTCAAGTGGGGATTTCCCGATGACCGCGTGCTGCCTGCCACGGCGAGCTCGCGCCAGGTGGGTGATCTGCTTCGCGAAAAATTCGTGGTGAACCCGATGAGCAATGTCACCGTGGTGATCCCCGAGATGTCGCCCGACTCGAATCGTGAGTTGGGGACATATGCCGCACAACTGTCGCAAGTACCGCATGTCTCAGCGGTTTCCTCTCCGTCCGGCACGTTCGTTGCAGGCCATCTGACCGGACCGCCGACGGCGCCGACCGGTCTCGCCGACGGCACCGCGTTTCTCACCATTCAGAGCAACGCCGTCCTGTACTCGGATGCCTCCACCAGCCAGCTCCGTGCCTTGCACGCTGTGCCGGGGCCGGCGGGCCGGCCAGTTCTTTTCACGGGATTGCCGCAGAACAACGTCGACAGCGTCGCATCCATCACTTCACGGCTGCCGCTCGTGCTCGGAGTGATCGTGGTCATCACGTTCGCCGTCCTGTTTCTCATCACCGGCAGCGTCGTCCTTCCGCCTAAAGCGTTGGTACTGAACGTGCTTTCGCTGACCGCCACGTTCGGTGCCCTCGTCTGGGTATTCCAGGACGGCCACCTCGGCGCCCTGGGCACCACCGCGACCGGCACATTGGTCGCGAACTTGCCGGTGCTCATGTTCTGCATCGCATTCGGTCTTTCGATGGACTACGAAGTGTTCCTGTTGTCCCGAATTCGCGAGTTCTGGCTGCTGCGGGGCAACACCAGCCAGGACAGCGACGAAAGTGTCGCACTCGGCCTGGCCCGCACGGGGCGGGTGGTGACCGCCGCCGCATTGCTGATGACTATTTCCTTCGCCGCGCTGCTCACTTCCCAGGTCACTTTCGTCAAGATGCTCGGTCTGGGCCTTGCGATCGCCGTGCTGGTGGACGCCACGATCGTGCGCATGCTGCTGTTGCCCGCCCTCATGCGGCTGCTGGGTCGGATCAATTGGTGGGCACCCGCCCCGCTGACCCGCTTGCATCAGCGGATCGGACTCGCCGAGGGGCCTGATCGGATGGAACGTGGCCAGACACAGGAGCTCTCCTGATGGGTGACACCTGCGATGTCATCGTCATCGGAGCCGGACCGGTGGGCGCCACGGCAGCATTGCTTCTCGCCGACTACAGCCTCAAATGCATTGTGGTGGAGGCACGTCGAGAACCACAGCGGCATCCCGCTGCGCACGTGCTCTCGACAAGATCGATGGAGATTTGGCGTGAGATCGGTCTGGAACGCGACATCCGACGGCTCAGCGCGCCGATGCACGAGCTGCGGAACATCTTGTACTGCACGAGCTTGGTGGGTCCCGAACTAGGACGGGTGCCGCTCGCCGACTTGCCCCGCGCACAGCTTGATGCCATCGAATCGGTCAGCCCCACCCGCGGCGCACACCTGCCGCAGAATGCCTTCGAACCGTTGCTGTGGCGGGCCTTGCGTGACAATGCGCGCATCGAGCTACGCACTAGGTGGCAGTACAACTTTCACACCGACGCCGCAGACGGCGTCTCAGTTACCATTACCGACATCATTAGCGGGATGCATCGAAAACTGTTCGCGCGCTATGTCGTTGCCGCGGATGGCTCGGCCAGCACCGTTCGCCGCTCACTAGGGGTGACGATGGACGGCCCGGTCCTCCAGCACATGGTGAGCGTGCACTTTTCCGCGGATCTCGAGCGTTTTCGCCATTCCCGCCGTGGTCCGGTGATCTTGACCTACACCGCCAAGGGGCTCGGCGCCGTCATGGTGCATCGACAACCACAAGACCTGGTATTTCAGATCCCCTACTTTCCGCCAGTCGAGTCGCTGGACGACTTTCCGGCCGCGGTCTGCCGCAGACACATCCTCGACGCCGTAGGTGACGCCGACGTCGTCATCGAGATCAAGTCGATCCAATCGTGGACGATGCATGCCCAGGTCGCCGACAGCTTTCGGGTTGGCCGAGTCTTCTTGGCCGGCGACGCCGCGCATCGGTTCCCGCCCACCGGGGGTCTCGGACTCAACACGGGAGTCGCCGATGTCCACAATCTGGCCTGGAAACTGGCCTGGGTCATCTGCGGCCGTGCCTGCAAGACTCTGCTGGACACGTATGAGCAGGAACGCCGTCCCGTCGGCATCGCTGTGACCACCGAGTCAGTGACGAACTTTGATGGGCTCTTGGAAGTCATTGTTGCGCTGGGCATTCCGCGGCGATCGGTCCATCAGCTGCCCCGAGTCGTCGCCGCTGTCCCGGAATGGCTCCCGCGGCGCGCAGTGCGTGCACTCATCCGCGGGTTCACCACGCTGGGGTATCAACGCCTTCGCCTCGCCCAGTCACCGGGTCGAGTCGGTAAGCGCATCCGGCGCCGCGCCGCAGCGGTCATCGCCGGACAAGGCCCGCTCTACCACAGCTGGGGGCGCGACCTCGGGGTTCGTTACCGGTGCGGCGCCGTGATCGACGACGGGCTGCCTCCGGCAAGCGTTGACTCACAGTTCCGTTCGCCGCGTATGCGTGCGGGCGGCCGACTGCCGCACAGTTGGGTCGAGGGCCGCGATGGACGGGTGTCGACACTGGATCTGGTCAGTCGCGATGAACTTACGCTGTTCGTGTCGGTCGAGGGACACACCGCGTGGTCTGCTGCCGCCGAGGGACTTCCGATGTCGGTGATTCTGCTTGGCAATGATGAGCTCGGCGTGTTTCACACCGGAATCCCGGGGGCGGATCCCGACGCTCTCGTCGTGCGCCCGGACGGCCACATCGTCGCCGCTCTACATTCGGACCGGGACGGCACGGCGTCGTTGCGACGAGCACTGGCAGTCGTCGACGCGCCATCCTCGGCGAAGGTGCTAGCGCATGAATGATGTTGCGGCACCGGTCGTGGGATTGCGGCTGCTGAGCTTCCGTCCGAAAGAAATGGTGGCGTGGTGGGCGGCGCTGCTCGGCGGCCGACCGCAATCATTGAACTCGAGGATTACCGCGATCACTGGTCTATCGCTGCGGGTGGTGATCGAACATTCGCAGATCGCCCTCCCTTATCACCCCGAAGCAAGCGGTGTCACTGTCGTCAACTTGGTCGTCGACCTGGGGGCAGTGCAGCCAATGCTGGACCGGTTGGCGCGATTAGGCTGCGTCCCCCAACGAGCAACCCGCGAGCTGGGCGCAATAGCGCTCTGGGTGCGCGATCCCAACGGCACCGACGTGGCCTTACACCTGCCTTCACCCGGTGGCCACTGGACTGCAGGAGCGGACGTGCTGCCTGAAGAGCTGTATGTCGACGCCGTGCTGGCAGATATCAGCTGCGGAAGACCGGTTGGTGGTCACGCTCCATGACAGTGACGACACATGCCACTGACGAGAGGGCAAGAAAATGACGGGCACCACGTCAGCGAAAAGCCGTAATGCCGGGCCAACGGGTCGATCTCCTGCGACGGTGCCACCCCCCAAGTTGGCCCGACTCGTCGAGCGTGCGCGCCATCTTCTCGTACGAGTTCATCAGCGAACCTTTCCGCCGCACGCGGTGATGACGGAGATGATTATGAATGCCTGGGCGGCACAGGCAATCTCAGCAGCCGTAGCGCTCGGCATCGCCGACGCCCTCGCCGATGCGCCGCTGCGACTCGACGAGTTGGCGCCCCGGGTCAACGCGGACCCTGACGCGCTGCGCCGACTGCTGCGGGCGTTGATCGGCCGCGGCGTGTTCCGTCAACGTCGTGACGGCCGTTACGAGCTGAACCCACTCGCGGACACCCTACGGTCCAGCGCGCCGTTGTCGGCTGCAGGACTGGCCCGGATGGTCGGCTCACCCCAACACCGCGAGGTGTGGAGCCATCTCGCCGACGCGATACGAACCGGTGGTGCGGTCTTCCCGGCCGTCCACGGTACGGACGCCTTCGATTACCTCAGTCGAGAGCCCGAACTCGCCGAGGGCTTCAACCGGGCCATGGCCGAAACCACCGCAATGGCAGTGCCCGCTTTGATGGCCGCCTATTCGTTCGACCCGTACCGCACCGTTGCTGACGTCGGCGGCGGGGAGGGCGAATTGTTGGCCGCAATCTTGTCGGCCACGCCGACTGCGCGGGGGATCCTCTACGACCTGCCCTATGCCGTCGTCGAGGCTCAATCGTTGTTGCGCCAGCATGGAATCGCGGATCGTGTCAGGGTGGTGGCGGGATCATTTTTCGACAGCGTGCCCGCGGGCGCCGACATCTACGTCTTGAAGAACGTGATTCATGACTGGCCCGACGAGCGAGCCGTCGAGATTCTGCGAAATATACGCGCGGCGGCCAAAATCGGCACCAAGATACTTCTGATCGAGTTTGTGATTCCGCATCATAATCGCGAATACATCGGTCACTTGACCGATCTGGAAATGCTGGTGACCCAGGCTGGGCGCGACCGCACCGCCGCGGAGTACCGCACCCTGCTCGAGCGCGCCGGGTTTCGGGTGACGCGGGTAGTGCCTACCGCGTCGCCCTTCTCCATTGTGGAGGCCATCCTGGATGACAACGTCGTTTAGGAGCCCGCTGATGTAGTGCCCTACTCCGGTAGGGATAACCGCGCTGACGGGGGCGCCGCGCGTGGTTAGCGCGATTTGTCTCAGCGGCTGCCGGCGACGCCAAGGCTCGCGCCGGTGGCGGCGGCGAGGGCGGCGACGCGACCGCGGCAACCGGCGGCAAGGGCGGCGGCGGTGGTGGCGGTGGCTACAGTTCCGGAGGTAACGGCCAGAACGCCGGCACCCCGCCGGCAGGTGGCGCGGGCTTCTCGAAAATTGGGAACGGCGGAGGCGACGGCGGCAACTTCGGCGGGATTGGCGGCCACGGCGGCTTCGGCAACTCCACCGTCAACAACAATGGCAGCGACGGGCAGGACGCGCTCTAACGCCGAAGAACGCTGCTGACGCCAATAATCCTACGTCGAACGTCACCGCATCAAATCACTTGGTCACAACAGACATCGATGTTGGCGCCGGCAGCAATTCGCGTGCGCTACTGCGTCGCAGCTTGCCGGACGCAGTCTTGGGCAGCCTCCCCGCCGGGAACAGCAGAACATGGCGCGGGAGGTGCCCAACGTGCCGGCTCACCCGAGCGGTGAGGGCGCGGCTGATCCGCAGCCGCTCATCCTCGGCGTCTGCGTTGTGCACTTCGGCGAGTACTGCGAAGCCCTCCGGATCGCCATCGACACGCACGGCGATCACACAGCCTTTTCGCACACCGTCGACAGTTTCGGCGGCGCGCTCGATGTCGTGTGGGTACAGGTTCCTACCGGCGAGCACGATGAGATCCTTGGCGCGGCCGCAGACGTAGAGCCGCCCATGCTCGTCGAGATAGCCCAGGTCACCGGTGTCGAACCAACCGTCATCCCGGGCCAACGGCACCACACCGGCCGACGTCAGATAGTTCACGGCGACCGAAGGACCGCGCACTTCGATGGCACCGATTTCCCTGTGCGGCAATGGTTGCCCGCCCCGGCTGATGCGCACTTCCATGCCCGTCACGGGTGTCCCGACGCTCACGACGTGCCGCACCTGCTCGGAAGCGCCGCAGCTGGGCAGCGCGCGGTGCGCCTCCACTACCGCCTGGCGCGAGACTTTGTCAAACACCGCAGGGTCATCGGCCGCGCCCAACGACACGACCAACGTGGCTTCCGCGAGCCCATAGCCGGGCATCACGGCGGCTTTCCTCATACCGAAACGCGCACCGACGGTGCAGAATTCGGCGACATCACGATTATCGATCGGTTCGGCCCCGTTGACCGCGACCCGAAGCGACGACAGGTCGATGGTGCTGGGATCGGCACGCTGCAACGCTCGGGCGAGCACCGAGTAGGCGAAGTTGGGGCCCGCGGTGGTGGTTCCGCGGTATCTGCTGATCAATTCCGTCCAGACGATCGGACGCCGGAGAAACTCGTCGGGTGGGACGCTCACGAGTTCGACACCCAGGTGCATCGGCAGGCACAAAAAGGCGATCATGCCCATGTCATGTGAGAGCGGGAGCCAGCTGACGAAGACGTCGGTGCTGATATCCACGTCCAGTCCGTCGCGCAGCGCGATGCCGCTCGCCGCAAGATTGCCGTGGCTGATCTCGACCGCCTTGGGCACACCGGTTGATCCGGATGTCAACTGCCGCAATGCGATATCCGCGTCGTCGGGTTCGATATCGAATTCGGCTGGTTCGGCGGCACGCAAGGAGTCGACGGTGCAGACGACCAGTCGCTGCGCGGACAGCTGATCCCGTGCGGCCAGGAACTGGTCGCCGACGACCACCACCACAGCTTTGATCAACCCGATTGCCCGCACGGTGTCAGCCAGCCAGACCGTCGGATCGGTGCGCGGCGTCGGTTGCTGCAGCATGGTGAGCGAGACACCCCGCAGCCAAGCCGCCTGGGCCAGCGGCGCCACGTCTGCGGCATCGGTGGCCAGCACGGCGACCGAACCGCCGCGACCGACCCCCATCGCGGCCAGGCCACCACCTATCCGCTTCGCCTGCTCGTGAACATCCCGCCAGCTGAGCCGGACCGGATCGACGAAGGTTCCCCCGTTCAAGTGACGTGGTGACGACGCCGCAGCGGCAAGAAGCTCGCGAGTGAAAACGCTCAATGGATTCTCCTCCCTTCGTTACGCCGTCTTGTCGGACCGGCGGATGACGAAGTCCACGAGGTCACCGACGTTGTGGATTCGCGGTAGAAACTCTGCGATGGCAACGTGTCTCAGCTGCGGGTATTCCTTGCGCAGTCGATCCAGCAACCGAACCTGAAGCAGCGAGTCATATCCCAAGTCGTCCGCCAACCGCTTGGACCGAACCAACTCGGCGACCGGGTAGTTGCCCACACTGGCGATCAGTGCCAGGACCTCACCCTCGGTGCGATCGTGCTCGGTGTCAGCCCGCTCGACGGTGGGTGCCGTTGTAGCTGCTGTCTCTACCTGGCCGACTCGCGCCCGTTCGGGTGAATAAGCGATGGGACCGTCAAACCAGAACCGGTTCGTGTCGTCGAAGACGTAGGCCGGAAGTCGCTGCAATGGGCCGGACGGCTCGCCGTACAGCGGGGTGAGGTCTGGCGAATATCCGTCACGCAGCAAAGTCGCTGCGACGCCGAGCAGTTCATTCCCGTCGGAATCCGGGCCGCTACACAGGACAAGCGAACGTGTCGACGATGGCAGCCCCGCCTGCCTGGCGAGTGTGAGCAGCCCAGATTTCGGACCGGCCTCGGCGAGATAGTCAGCGCCAACCGCGTTCACGGCAGCCCGAACAGCATCATGGAACTGTACCGGCGCGCATATCTGCTGGGCCCAGTAGTCGGCGGTCATCTCGCTGCCGTCGATTTGTCTGCCGAGGACCGTTGAGAACAAAGGAAACTCGGCGGGCCGCGGCTCGAGCCAATCCAACTCGTCCCGGAAGTCCGTCACGATCGGCGCCATCAGGGGCGAGTGAAAGGCATGTGACACCGCCACGCCCCTCGCCTTGCCGCCATGCTGATGGACGACTGCTTGCAGCCGGCCCACCGCTTCGGCCGTTCCGGAAATCGTCAGTGCGCGTGGGCCGTTGACGGCCGCAATCACGCAGCCGGGCACGTCGGCGACAAGCTGCTCTGCCCGCGCCACGCTGAGGTCGATCGCGGTCATTGCCCCATTGGGCGGCAACGAACCCATCAACCGTCCTCGGACGACGACGAGCCGGGCGGCATCCTCGACCGTAAGGACGCCCGCGAGGCAGGCGGCGCTGATCTCGCCGAGACTGTGCCCGATGCCGAAATTCACCCGGATACCGCTCTGCAGCAATGTCTTACCTAGCGCATACGACACGGCGAACAACGCCGGTTGCGCCAGGCTGGTGTGATCGAGCTCGGCATCGTGACCAAGTATCGCCGCCAGCGGGTCGGGGCCCAGGTGGGGGCGTAACACGGCGCAGACGGTATGCATAGCCTCGCGATACACGGGATTCGCGTGGTAAAGCGGGCGCGTCATGCCCGCAAATTGCGTCCCCTGGCCGGAAAACAGCAATCCGACCGCAGCGGGCAGCCGATGGGGCCGCCCGGCGGAGACGAGGTCAGGGCGTGCGCCGGCGGCGACCTGCTCTAGGCCGTCAACCAGAGCTTCGCGGTCACCGTCGAGGACAACGCGGTGCCGATGGGAGCGTTTGACGATGTTGGTCGACCGACACCAGGCGCCGACCCGGTCAACGTCAACGGTCCGCAGCGCGCGGCCCATTGACGCAGCGTTGCGTCTCAAAGCCTGCGCGGATGGCGCCGAGACCGTCACCACGCCCCGTCGGCTGGGTGTGGGCGACCCTGCGGCAGGCGCAGATTCGACGATGGCGTGTGCGTTACCGCCGCCTAGACCGAACGAACTCACCGCGCCCAACACGCTGTTTCCGGGCAGCGGTTGCTGAGCACCGGCTAGCTTCAGCCCGCTCTCGTCGAGGCGCAGGCCCGGGTTGGGACCGTCACCGATTACCGTCGGCGGTAGGACACGTAGCTGCAGCGCCAGGCAGGTCTTGATGAACGCTGCGATCCCCGCGCTCCCCTCGGTGTGCCCGATGTTTCCCTTGACCGAACCGAGCAAACATGGTTCGCCGCTTCGGGTCTCGTGTACATCGCCGAGGGCTCTGGCCTCGATCATATCTCCCAGCACCGTGCCGGTGCCGTGTGCCTCGACGAAGGCGATCTGTTCGACATCAACCTCGGCGAGGCTGAGCGCCCGCCGCATCAGCGCCACCTGCGAGCGTCGATTCGGGGCTGTGACCCCATTACTGCGCCCGTCATGGTTGGTGACGGAACTTTTCACGACGGCGTAGATCGGCTGCCGATCGGCCAGCGCGTCGTCGAGTCGGCGCAACACGACTGCCGCAACACCCTCACCCCTGCCGATGCCGTCGGCGTCTCGCCGGAACGGTTTACAGCGACCGTCGGGCGCGGACAGCCCAGCTTGCGTGTAGAAGATCGAAAGTGCAGGAGTCAGAATGAGATTCACCCCGGCGGCGATCACAGTGTCGGCTTCCCCGGAGCGCAGCGCGGCGCACCCCTGATGTATCGCGGTGAGCGACGACGAGCAGGCCGAGTCGATCGCCACACTCGGTCCACTGAGGCCGAGGTGGTAGGAGACCCGATTTGCCGTCATGAAGTAACCGCTGCCGGTGCCCAGGAAGGGGCTGACGCCGGCAAAGTCGAGAAGTCGAATGCTAGTCCAGTCGCTGGACATCACCCCGACGAACACCCCGGTCGGCGTTCCAGCCAGCGAGCGCGGATCGATCCCGGCGTCTTCGAGCGCGCGCCACGACGATTGCAGCAGCAGCCGCTGCTGGGGGTCGAGTGCCGCCGCCTCGATGGGCGCTATACCGAAGAAGTCGTTGTCGAATGCATCCACGTTGTCGATGAAGTGGCCGCGCCGGGTGTTCATTGAACCGGGCGCGCCGTCGGGTCGGTAGAAGTTGTCGACATCCCAACGCTGACTGGGCACTTCGGTGTCGGTTACCACTGCGTCCATCATCAGCCGCCAGAACGCGTCTTTGTCAGGTGCCCCGGGGAAGCGGCAATCGATACCTACCACCGCGATCGGTATCACGCTGCTCCTCCCTGTTCGGCGAGGTGAGCCGCGATTTCATCGATGGTCGCGTAGTCCCACACGATGGTGGTCTCGACGTCGAATCCCTTCTCGTCATTCAAGTCTGCGCACAACGCCATGCCGGCGACTGAATCAATCCCACAGTCGGCCAATGGGATGTCGATGCCAATGGCGTCCGGCGTCAGGCCCAGGTAGCCGGCGACCCGCACGATCAGCCAGTCGACGAGTTCGTCGTATCCCGGGGCGAGATCGCTCATTGGATCGCTCGTTCATGTCTTGCGGCTTCCTGAACTGTCGACTCGCCCAACGAGATCCGGCGATTGACGGCGCCGCTGATCCATGTCTCGAACCGCGCTCCGCCGGCCAGCGCGGCTCCCCCGATGAGCGGGAGGCCGGCAACAATGCCGATCGCCAAGCCGAACACGAACATCACCAGGCTCGCGGCATACGCTGCGGCGCCGTATCTTTCGGCCCAGCGCACCGTCACGCCCCAGTTCCGGAACAGTCGCCCGGCGAAGAGATCCGCCGCTGCCAGCATCGGCACGATGGGCGCCGCGTCGGCCGGGCAGTTCCCTTGCCCCGCAATGCTGCGTCCGACGGCGGTGACCCGCGCCAATTCGGCGTCGCCGACCCCGGCCCGCCCGAACCGCAGGAACGGTTCGCGCTTGCCTGTCAGCAGCCAGCGCAGCGTGGTCACCAGGGAGGCCGCCTGGTGCCGGGTGTCGGTCGCGGCGACCACTTCGACACGGCGCGCGCCCGCGGTACGCAGCAGACCTGCAACCTCGATCGCGGCGGAGTACCACATGTTGCGACAGGCGATCAGCGAGATGACCCTGCGGTTTTCGAAGATCTCGGGATGCCCGGCCACCAGCGACCGGATGGGTAGCGATGGCGACAGGTACCAGACCTGGTACGCCAGCAGGACTACTTCTTGTTCGTCCCGTTCTGCCCCGAAGCCTCCTGCTGGCTCGGCGAGTTCCACCAGCGCGTCGGGATCCACTGCACGGGGAAATACTCCGAAAAACTGCCGGACAGACCACGGAAACGGGAACGCGACGCGCGGTTGGACGTCTACCCAGCGAATGCGCCACCCATCGGCTTCCAGTGGCGCGACGAACGCTTCGGCGACTTCACGCAACTGTCCGGTCTGGGTGTAGAGATACACGACCGCCCGACGGCTCATGGCTGACGATCCGCGGCTCCCGACACCGCCGTCAGATGCATGAAGGACATCACGAACCGGCCGGACTCGGGAACCATGCACAGCAGCGTGTCACCGGCTTTGATCAGGCCCTCGGTCATCATCTCGTCGAGGATGACGAAAATGGCGGCGCAACCGATGTTGCCGACGGAGGTCAGGTTGCTGTACCACTTCTCTGGCCGGCCGGCGTTGATCCCGCGCCGGGCGAACTCTTTCAAGACGATCTCCTTCAACCGCTCACTCGAGTAGTGCGCGGGGATCCAGGTCAGTGTGTCCGGGTTGAACTTGCCCAATTTGCGCAAGCGTTCCCACTCGTCGGCTCCGAGGCCGATCAGGTGCGGCAACAGCGAGAGGTCCTGGCGTAACACGAGTGCACCGTCGGCTTCCGCCGCTGCGGCGGTCGGATAATCCATCCAGCACTTTGTGGCCGCTTGGGAGTTGCTCCCCCCGTACATGCACGTCTTCTCGGTGTTCGCGAAGGACGTCAGCGAAATCCAGTCGATGCGAAGGCTGATTCCCGATGCGGCGGGCGCATTTTCGATGACCGCGGCGCCCGCTCCGTCGGAGAGCATGTAACGCAGAAACGCGGCTTCCAGCGGCAACGATCCGTCTTCGGCGAGCAGACCCATCTCGTCGTACCGGCTGCCCTTGAAGACGCGAGAGGGCAACTCGCTGGCGACGGTGATCGCGTTGCGCTTCTCACCGATGGCCACCTGCAGGTAGGCGTTCTTCAGTGCCATCATCCCGGAACTACAGATTCCGGCGGAAGTCGAAATCTCCATCGGCCCGTAGCCCAATTCCGCGTGCACCATGCTGGCGTGCCCGGGCGCCAACATATCCGGCCCCGTCGTCGCGGCGGTCAGCAGCTCGACGTCGTTCGGGCCGATACCGGCGCGTCCGGCGGCGTCGCGCACCGCGTTTGCGGCCATCGCCGCATTCGAGATGATGGTTCGCTGATTCTTGTCGATGGCGTAATAACGGGTTTTGACACCACAGTTCATCAGGGTCAGATCCCGCAGATCACTTGTGATGCCGGCCGCGGTGCCCAGGTAATCTTCCATTTCTTCGTTGGGTACCGGGTTGCCCGGCAGAAAGCTGCCGGTGGCAGTGATGTATGCGCTCATGGACCAGGAACCTTTCTTAGGCCGCGCCTTTCGTTGATGCGGATTGCGATCGACGATCGTCGTCGCTTGACAAACCGCCCCACCTAGACGACGAAAATCGTCGCTCGCGGTCAGCGGGTCGAGCGCAGTAGCGCACCACTGCAAATCCCGCCGAATTTGGGCGCGGCACTACTTAGTCGCTGCCGAACTCCCAGTCGCACCCACCGGCTGCGCAGGCCACCCGCGGAAGCCCCAATCCTGACTAAGTACTCCGCGTCGCATATGGGCGCGATTTGCAGTGGCGCCCTACTGAAATCGTCCCGCCGAAGCGAAGCGACGATTCCGATATCGGGCCTCGACCGATGCGGTGACCACAGTTTCTCCGGGCCGCGGCCGGCAAGGTGCGCCGAGCGAAAGGGTGGATAACGCGGATGGACACTGGCCAAGGCGTGGCGATCGTGGGCATGGGGTGCCGGTTCCCGGGCGGCGTGTTCGCGCCGGATCAGTATTGGGACTTCATGCTGAGGCGCGGGGACGGCATCGTCGAGGTGCCCAGGGAACGATGGAACATCGACCTCTTCTATGACCCTGACCCGGCCGCGCCGGGCCGGGCCTATACCCGCCGCGGCGGCTTCGTAACGCGCTCGCCTTGGGATTTCGATGCCGAATTCTTCGGCATCTCCCCTCGGGAAGCCGAGGTGATGGATCCTCAGCAGAGCTGGCTGCTCGAGGTTGCGTGGGAGGCGCTGGACGACGCGGGGCTGGCGGGCGTAGCTCCCGGACGCGACGTTGGCGTCTACATCGGCGGGTTCATGTGCGACAACCAGGTTCGCCGGGCCATGCCCTCGGCGCGGCGCGCCATCAGCCACTTCACTGCCACCGGCGGATCGCAGGCGATGCTGTCCAACCGCCTGTCTCATGCGTTGGATCTGCGTGGGCCAAGCATGACCATCGACACCGCGTGTTCGTCGTCGTTGGTCGCGATTCACGAGGCGACGCAGGCTATCTCGCGCGGCGAGTGCGAATTCGCGCTCGCGGGTGGAGTGAGCGTCATGCTCCATCCGGAGGTGTTCGTATCGATGTGCAAGGGCAAGTTTCTTGCCCGCGACGGGCGGAGCAAAGCATTTGACGCTGCCGCCGACGGATACGGCCGCGGTGAGGGCGCGGGCATGCTGGTGCTGAAGAGCGTTGAGGCAGCATTGCGCGACCGGGACCGCATCTACGCAGTGATCGCCGGCAGCGGGGTCAATCAGGATGGTCGCACTCTGGGGATCACCGTCCCCAACCGGGTCGCACAGCGTGATCTCGCGCAAGCTGTCTGTGCGAAGGCGAATCTGGCTCCGCATGAGATCGGGTATGTCGAAGCCCACGGAACCGGAACACCGGTCGGGGACCCGATCGAGGTCACCGCGTTGAGTGAGGCATACGGCCTGGCCGAGCAACGGACCGGTGCACTGCTGGTGGGCTCGGTGAAGCCATCGATCGGGCATCTGGAGGCCGCAGCCGGGGTTGCGGGCGTGATCAAGGCCGCGCTTGCGATACGCCATCGCACCATCCCAGCGCAAGGATGGTTGGAAAACCTCAACCCGGCGATTCCGTTCGACGATCTCAACATCGAGGTCGTCACCCAGACGACCGCGTTCCCCACTCCGTCGGGTCGCGCCATTGCCGCTGTGAACGGGTTCGGCTACGGCGGGACCAACGGCCACGTCATCCTGGCCCAGGCCCCGGACGTGCCCGCGACCGCCGCCGAACGGCCTTCGATCACGCTCTTCCCCATCTCGGGCGCCAACAAAGACGCTGTCTGTGCTGTCGCCGCCGCCATGCGCAGCACCGTGGATTCCGCGGCCTCGATCGACGATCTCTGTTCAGCCGCCTGGAGCCGGCGAGCACACCACACGTTCCGGACCGCGCTGCCCTGTTCCGACAAGGACGAACTGGCGCGACATCTCGACGCCGTCGTTGCCGGAACAGCGACGATCAGCCGCGCTACGGTGCCGACCGGGACGAAACCGGTGTTCGTCTTCAGCGGCATGGGCCCCCAATGGTGGGGCATGGCACGCGAACTTCTTGACATGGACGGGCCTTTCGCGCGCGCCGCAGCCGAGGTCGATGCGTTGTTCGTTGAGATCGCCGGCTGGTCGATTCGCGACGAACTGCTCAAGCCAGAATCGGATTCGCGCATTCAGCGCACCGAATACGCTCAGCCGGCCAACTTTCTGGTACAGGTCGGGATCGTCGCCGAGCTCGCGGCGCTTGGGGTCGAACCTGCTGCGATTGTCGGGCACAGTGTCGGCGAGGTGAGCGCGGCGTTTGTCAGCGGTGCACTCACCCTTCGCGACGCGCTCTTGGTGAGCTATCAGCGGGCGCGTCTGCAGGCCAGCACCGAAGGCAGCGGCGGGATGCTGGCCGTCGGTTTGCCGGAAAGTGAGGTGGCGCTGCGACTTTCGGAAAGAGGCGTTCGCGACGTGGTCGTCGCGGCGGTCAATGGTCCCGATGCTGTGACGCTGGCCGGTCCGCTCACCGCAATAGAGCACCTGCACCACGAGTTGTCCACGGACGCCTTCGTCCGCCGCCTGCAGGTGACGGTGCCATACCACAGTCCGCTGATGGATCCGATCCTCGACGATCTGGTAAAGGTGCTGGCCGGCATCCAGCCGTTGCGGCCACATCGAGATCTGTATTCGACGGTCACCGCGCAGCAAGCCACCCTGCCGGAATGGGGTCCCGAGTACTGGTGCGCCAACGTACGCCGACCTGTGCGATTCGGCGACACCATCGAAACCCTGATCGATGCTGGCCACCGGGTGTTCCTGGAGGTAGGTCCGCATCCCGTGCTCTCGGGAAATATTCGAGCGATATTGGCCGCCAAGGCGGAATCAGGTGTTGCCATAGCCACGCTCAAACGTGGCGAGGGTGACCACGACCGTCTACTCGGCGCTGTCGGGGAGTTGTACCGGGCGGGCTGCCTTGGCCGAACGGCGCCGGGCCAGTCCACGCTCGCACCGCATCTGGATCTACCAAGCTATCCCTGGCAACACAAGGTGCTTTTCGCCGAGTCCCGTCAGGCGGAGTTGGAGCGGAACGGTGGTGCCGATGACCGTCCATTGCTCGGTACCCGAGCTACCGGACACCCGATGGCATGGTCGACTGAGTTGTCGGTTTCCCGGTTGCCCTGGCTGCCAGACCACCTGGTAGACGGGAAGGTGGTATTGCCGGGTACCGCGTACCTTGACGCATTCCTGTGTGCGGCCGCCGAGTGCACCAAACATCGAAGCCTCACAGTCGAATCCGTGCGGTTCTCGCGTTTGCTTCTCATTGACGACCACGCCGTGCCGACTATCACCGTCACTGCGGAACCCGCAACGATGCGGCTGAGCTTCTCCTCCTGCGACGACACCGATAGCCGGATCGTCCACAGCACAGCACGAATAGTCGATGCTGCGGTAGCACCACGGCAGGTGGAGGTGCCGTCCTTCGACGGTGACATATTGAGCCATGAGGAGTTCTATGCGCTGCTGAAAAGCCGTGGTTTCCAATATGGTCCAGCGTTCCGACGGGTTGTCGAGGCAAGGGTCGGCTCCGATGTCATCGTCACGACAGTTGATCCGGTAGCGGGCGACGACTTGCACCTCGCGCACCCCGCCGTGGTCGATGCCGCGCTGCAGGGCGTTGCCGCGTTCGACGATCTGTCGCTGGGAACGATGGTTCCGGTCGCTGTCGACACTGTGCGCAGGCACGGCCCGACGCCGACGACGCCCGTGACCGCGGTGATACGCCGCGGCACCGGGCCCGACGTATACGCCGACATTGCGATGTGCGGTCCTGATGGCACCGCGTTCTTCGAACTGCTCGGGGTGCGATTCGCCGAATTAACCCCTTCGCCGTCGCCGCTCGCCGAACTGGGCCCATTGCTATACGAAATCGATTGGTGTCCGGTGGATCCGGCTGCCATCGGTGTCCGTGTCGATCAGCCCGTCCTTCAGGTCGCCCTGGGGAGTCAGGCCGCTGAACCGCAGGCCCCGCCTCCGGACTGCGCCGCCTTGATCCAACCGATGTATCTGGCACACACCATCCGTCAGCTTGAGGGAGCCGACGTGACGGTTGTCGTCGTCGCCGGTGACGACGACGTAGTCAGCCTGGTTGCCGAACTCGTGGAAGTGGCAGTGCAATTCGATTCCGTGATTGACTCCAACCCCGACGTGCGCATCGACGCGATTCTGTTGACGACCGGGGCTTTCCGCCTACGCGGCGACCACCAGGAGCCGAATGTGCGGCAGGCAGCGTTAGCAGGGGCGCGTCGTGTGCTGCAGAACGAACAATTGTCGGTGCGCTGGCGGCACATCGATCTTCAGCCCGGTGCTGACCTCCGCGGTCTGGACGCGGCGCTGCTGAGCGAGATCCACGACGGCGAACAACTCGTCGATGAGATTGCAGTGCGCGATGGAGTGCCGTTCGCTCCTCATTATCGCCGCGACCTTGCCAAGCGACTCGATGTGTATTCGGAAGCGACTCCGCATATCGATCCCGAAGCATCGTTCGTCCTAGAGCCGCCGAGAACGCGACTCCTCGACGATCTCGCTTTGCGCGCGGTGCCGCGAATTACGCCGGGAGCCCGGCAAATCGAGGTACGTCTCAACGCGATCGGGCTGAACTACAAGGACGCAATGAAGCTGCTCGGCGTGCTGACCCCGCAAGACCTACGCGGAACCGCCTTCGGCATGGCGGTAGGCATGGAGGGTATCGGGGTCGTCACTCGCGCAGGTTCCTTGAGCCGCTTCGAGATCGGCGACGTCGTCATGGTGGCAGTTCCGAATATGTTCAGCCGGTATCTCACGCTCGATCCGGCCCATGCCGTTGTCGAACGTCTCACTCGCGATCTGACACCCGGCCTCGCGGCCAGTTTCATTCCATACTTGACCGCACACTACGGCCTGGTATGTGCGGCAAGGCTGGGCGAGGACGACACCATCCTGGTGCACGGGGCGGCCGGCGGCACCGGGTTAGCGGCGGTTCACCTCGCACGCCATCTCGGTGCCCGCGTAATCGCCAGCGCCGGCACCGAGGAACGACGAGCCTTCGCGCGCGCCGCAGGCGCGCACCACACCGTGAACTCCCGCACGGTCAACTTCGTCGACGACGTCATGCGGCTCACCGATGGTCACGGCGCGGACGTCATATACACCTCGCTACCCGGCGAGGCGCTTCGGCAAAACCTCAGGGCCGCAGCGGAATTCGGACGAATCGTCGACATCGGCAAAGCCGACATCTACGGCAACCGGGCTATCGAGCTCGGGCCGTTCGACCGCAACCTGCAATACTTCGCCATCGATGTCGACCGGATGCTCAACCACCGGCCTGCCTTCACGCAGCAGCTCGCCACTGAGGTCATCATGCGGCTGGACAACGGAACCTACCCGCCCTTGCCCGCGACGACGTATGACGCCGGTGCCCTGGCGGAGGCCTTCAACGTTGTCGCGCGGGGCACCCAGCAGGGCCGCGTTGAAGTGCACCTGGGCGGTAACCCGCCGGTTCGGCCGGCGATCCCTTCGTTCCCCGTCCGCTCCGACGGCAGCTACCTGGTGACCGGCGCCTTCGGTGCCGTCGGCCTGGCACTCGTCGATTGGCTGGTCGATCAGGGAGCGCGGCACCTGGTCGTCGTCAGCAGGAGTGGCCCCCGTACCGGTCGCGCCAAACGGCGACTCCGCGCGTGGCGCGCCAGCGGCGCGGACATCCGGGTGGAAGCCGTCGACATCGGCGACGGGCTTGCCGTCTCGAAGCTGATAGCGCGCGCCACCGAGCAGATGCCTCCGCTACGCGGCGTGTTTCATGCCGCCGGAGTGGCAGAGGACAGCGCGTACGGAAAGGCCACGCCTGAATCCCTGCGGCGAGTGATCGCGCCCAAGCTCGACGGTGCGTGGAACCTGCACTGTGCGACGGAAACTGCCGGGATTGAGCTGGATGCGTTCGTGCTGTTCTCATCGACGTCGGCGATCATCGGCGCACCGTTCCAGCTTGCCTACGCCGCCGCGAACGCCGGCCTGGATGCAATTGCTCAACTACGCCGGGCGCGCGGTGCGGCAGGACTATCGGTGAACTGGGGGGCGCTACGCGGCGGCGGCATGCTGGACGCCTCCTCGCCCGAGGTGCGCCGCGTCTATCGCGAGGTGCTCGGGCAGAACGACCTTTTGGTGAGCCATGTCCCCGCGCTGTTGGCAACGGTTCTGGCCGCGATTCCCTCGGACAACAAATTGTCCAACGTCGTCATCGCCGACATAGATTGGCAGACGCTGCTATCGGGCCAGCCGGCATTGAAATCCTCCACGAGATTCGCCGACTTTGCCGCGGCCCTGAGCGATAGCGCCCGCAACTTCCGTGCCGAACTGTTCGCCCTACCCCCTGACCAGCGACTCGAAATGCTGACCTCGACGCTGGCAGAACAGGTTGCGGCCGTCCTCGGTATTCCCACCGAGACCATCGATCATCACACTGCCCTGGCGGAGCTCGGCCTCGATTCGTTGTCATCGGTCGAGATCGCTTCGCGCGTGGCGGCAAACCTAGACATTCGAATATCGGCGGTGGAATTCGAACGGCTCCCAGGTTTGTCCGCCATCGCGAAGCAGGCCCTCGCCGTAGCGGAGGTGTCGTGACACCGCACGCAGCCGCGCCGACCGGCCCGACCGTGAGCTGCAAGCGCCATCACCTGGTAATGCGGCGACGGGGCATGCTGAATGATCAACCGCCGCTTGCTGATTGAGCTTCAAGCTGAACGGCCGTCTTCATGGCCTCCCGCGCGCGCCGCCTGTCCCCCGCATAGTCGTATGCGCGTGCCAGCCGGTACCAGCGGCGCCAATTGTCGGGGTCGCCTTCCAGTTCGGTGCGCACGGTGTCGAACAAGGCGTCGGCCGCGGCTCGCTCAAAACGTCCCGAGCGACGCCGGGGCAGCGCGCTGACATCGAGTTCCATCTCGTCTTCGGCGATCAGTCGCGCCAGCTTCTGGTGCGCGAACCCCGCGCGCAGCGTAGCGATCAAGGCCCATAACCCGATGAACGGCATGATCAGCACCGCCAGACCCAGGCCGATGGCAGCAGGTCGGCCCGAGCCGATCATCGCGACAGCCAGGCGCCCCAGCAGCACGAAATAGACCAGCAGCGCCAGACACAGGAAGGCGATGACCAGTTGGGTACGCAGGACGCGCGCGTTGTCTGTCATTCCAAGTCGAGCAGTGGCTCCAGACCGACCGTAAGACCGGGGCGTTCTTTGACCTGCCGCACCGCCAACAACACGCCGGGGACGAACGAGGTGCGGTCCAAGCTGTCGTGGCGGATGGTCAGCGTCTCCCCCTCAGTGCCGAACAGAACTTCCTGGTGTGCGACCAAGCCGGCCAACCGCACCGCGTGTACGGGGATGCCGTCGACGTCGGCGCCGCGGGCTCCGGGCAGGCTGGTGGTGGTGGCGTCCGGGTTGGGCGGCAGGCCTTTTCGGGCCTCGGCGATCAATTTCGCGGTGCGCGTCGCCGTACCCGAGGGGGCGTCGGCCTTGTTCGGGTGATGCAGTTCGATGACTTCAGCCGAATCGAAGAAGCGGGCGGCTTGTTTGGCGAAATGCATCGACAGCACGGCGCCGATGGCGAAGTTCGGCGCGATCAACACCGCGGTCTCGGGGTTCTCGGCCAGCCACGACTCCACCTGCTGCAGGCGCTCGCCGGTGAATCCGGTGGTGCCCACCACCGCGTGAATCCCGTTCTCGATGAGGAACTCCAAATTGCCCATCACCACGTCGGGGTGGGTGAAATCGATGACGACCTCGGTGTTGCCGTCAGTCAGCAGGCTCAGCGAATCGCCCTCGTCCACCTCCGCGGACAGGGTTAGGTCCTCGGCGGCTTCGACCGCCCGGACCATCGTCGACCCCACCTTGCCTTTGGCTCCCAACACGCCTACCCGCATGGGTGCAGCCTACTTCGCGGCTTGGCCGGCCTTACATGGCCGCGAGCGTCCGCATCTGCACATCGACACGCCGTTGAGGCTGGCATTTTGCGCGCGCTCGCCCGGCCGTGCACCCCGAAGACTGTCACGCGCCCGGCCGCACGTTTCTCACTGTGATACGCGGTAGTGCTTGGAAATTGACGTCGTCGCTGGTCCCAGCTTCGAGTTGAGACAAGACCAAAACCATCGCTGGAGGTGCCCCGTTTCGACTTTTGCCAAAGTGTGTTGACGCACTAGTAAGCCCCTGACCTGCGGATTTAGCCTGAGAGCCGGGAACACGAAGTTCACATCAGGCGGGTTGGAGGGTGTCGATGTCGTTCGTGGTGGTGGCCCCAGAGATCTTGGCGACAGCGGCTTCCGACTTGGCGAATATCGGTTCTTCGCTTGGTGCGGCCAACGCGGCGGCGGCGGGCTCGACCACAGCGCTGTTGGCGGCTGCCGACGATGAGGTGTCGGTGGCGATCGCGGCGTTGTTCGGTTCGTTTGGGTCGGAGTACCAGGCGATCAGCGCGCGGATGGCGGCCTTTCAGGCGGACTTTGCCCGCGCGATGACCTCAGCGCAGACGCAATACGCCTTCGCCGAGACGTCGGGTGCGGCACTGCTGCAGGATGTGCAGCGGGCGGTAACGGCTGCGGTGAATGCCCCGGTCCAGGCCGCCACCGGGCGTCCGTTGGTCGGTGATGGGGTCAACGGATCGGCACCCGGGCAGGCCGGTGCGCCGGGTGGATGGTTGCTCGGTAACGGGGGGCATGGGGCCGATGGGGCAACGGGGCAAAACGGTGGGGCCGGTGGTGCGGCGGGCCTGGTGGGCAACGGGGGCAATGGCGGTCGGGGTGGGGCCGGAGTAGCCGGCATCAACAACGGAGCTGGCGGTAACGGCGGCGCCGGTGGCGCCGGTGGGGCATGGGGCGGCAATGGGGGTCACGGCGGTGCGGGCGGGGCGGGATATATCGGTGGATTTACCGGCGGTGCTGGCGGCACAGGCGGTGCTGGCGGTGCGGCGCTCGCCGGCGTGGGTGGCGCTGGCGGCGCCGGCGGTGCAGGCGGCACGGGTACGGGTCACGGCGGGATGGGCGGTGCCGGTGGTGCTGGGGGCGCGGGCAGCGTCGCCGGTGGCCTGGGCGGTGCCGGTGGTGCTGGAGGTGCGGGCAGCCAAGCCGGCGGTGTGGGCGGGGACGGCGGCGCCGGTGGCGGTGCCGGCGCAAATGGCGTTGCTGGCAGCGGTGGTGTCGGAGGAACGGGCGGGGCTTCGGATGCCGGTGTCGGTGGCGATGGCGGCGCCGGGGGCACCGGTGGGGTCGGCGGATTGAACAGGGGTGACGGCGGGGCCGGCGGCGCCGGTGGTGCCGGTGGGGCCGGGGTCAGCAACGGCGGGACGGGCGGAGTCGGCGGGGCCGGCGGGAATGCCGGCATCCACGGACAGGGCGGGGAGGGTGGCGCCGGAGGGATCGGCGGGGCCGCAAGCGCCGGCACAGGCGGTGATGGCGGCGCTGGTGGTGTCGGGGGTACAGGCGGGGGCTCTAGGGGTGATGGCGGTGTCGGCGGGGTGGGTGGCGCCGGCGGGGTGGGCAGCGCGGCCGGTGGGACCGGTGGGGTCGGCGGGTCCGGCGGTAACGCCGTCCGCAACGGCGTCGGCGGAGTCGGCGGTGCTGGTGGGGCAGGCGGAACGTCTTCTGCCGGTGCAGGTGGTGATGGCGGCGCCGGCGGTACGGGTGGCACCGGCGGAGCGACCCGGGGCGATGGCGGGGCCGGCGGCCTCGGCGGCGCCGGCGGTGCCGGACGCACGGGCGGAACTGGCGGTGCCGGCGGTGCTGGCGGTCAGGCGGCTACGCACGGGGACGGCGGGGCCGGCGGCCTCGGCGGCGCTGGCGGGGATGGTGTGGCCGGGCACGCGGCAACAGCTGCCGGTCAGGCCGGTCAGGCTGGCGGGATCGGCGGGGCCGGCGGGACCGGCGGCGTCGGCGGGGCCGGGGGAAGCAGCACCGGCAACGGTGGCGACGGCGGGGCCGGCGGGGCCGGTGGCACCGGCGGTATCGGCGGGATGGTGTGGACGGCGCCGACGCCACCGTGGCCGGCGGCACCGGCGGGGACGGCAGTGATGGCGGGGCTGGCGGCTCCGGCGGGGCCGGAGGGGCCGGCGGGGTCGGGGGTAGCGCGACCAACGGCACCGCGGGCACCCAGGGCGCGGGCGGGGCCGGCGGTAACGGCGGGACCGGTGGAGCCGCCGGGGACGGTGGTGACGGCGCGGCCGGCACCTTCGCCGGCGCCGGCACCGGTATCGGTGGTGCCGGCGGCAAGGGCGGTAACGCCGGGATCGGCGGGGCTGGCGGGGCGGGCGGCGCCGGGTCCACCGTCGGAGCGGCCGGCGCCCGCGGCGCCGACCCGACCACCATCAGCGGTCACGGCGGCAACGGCGGAGCCGGCGCGGACGCGCTCACCCCCGGCGGCACCGGCGGGGCCGGGGGCGCTGGTGGTGACGGCGGCACCTACGGAAACGGCGGGCACGGCGGCACCGGCGGGGCCGGCGCGGCTGGGATGACCGGCGGACACGGCGCGTCGGGCCGCGACGGTGGCGTCGGCGGGGCGGGCGGTCAAGGCGGGGCTGGCGGGGCCGGCGGCAGCCTGGCCGGAAACGGCGGCGCCGGCGGTGCGGGCGGGGCGGCCGGCACTGGTGGCGACGGCCTGGCCGGTGTGGACGGCAAGCACGCCACCCTGCCCGGCGGCGCCGGCGGCAACGGCAGCAATGGCGGAGCCGGCGGGGCCGGCGGCATCGGCGGCGACGGTGGGGCCGGGGGTAGCGCGACCAACGGCACCGCCGGCACCCAGGGTGCTGGTGGGGCCGGCGGCAACGGCGGGGCCGGCGGGTTCGCCGGCAACGGCGGCGACGGCGCCGCGGGCAGCTTCGCCAACGGCGGCACCGGTATCGGCGGTAACGGCGGCAACGGCGGCAACGCCGGGATCGGCGGCGCTGGCGGGGCCGGCGGAGCCGGCTCCACCACCGGAGCGGTCGGCGCCGACGGCACCAGCCCCACCACCAGCGGCGGTCACGGCGGCAACGGCGGGGCCGGCGCGGACGCCATCACCCCCGGCGGGGCCGGCGGAGCCGGTGGGGCTGGTGGTGACGGCGGCGCCTACGGCAACGGCGGACACGGCGGCAGGGGTGGCGCCGGAGCGGTCGGCACCCTCGGTGGCCACGGCGCGTCCGGCATCGACGGCGGCGCCGGCGGTGCGGGCGGTCAAGGCGGTCAAGGCGGGGCCGGCGGCAGCCTGGCCGGCAACGGCGGCAACAGCAGCGGCAACAGTGGAGCAACCCGGCGCCGGCAACGGCAACCGACCAGGCGGACAACACGCCACCAAGGCCGGTGGCGCCGGCGGACACGGCAGCAACGGCGGGGCCGGCGGGGCCGGCGGCAACGGCGGCGCCGGCGGGATCGGCGGCAGCGCCACCAACGGCGCCGCCGGCACCCAGGGCGCCGGTGGAGCCGGCGGCAACGGCGGGGCCGGCGGGATCGGCGGCAACGGCGGCGACGGCGCGGCCGGCACCTACACCAACGGCGGCACCGGAACCGGCGGCAAAGGCGGCAACGGCGGCGACCCCGGCCAAGGCGGGGCCGGCGGCCAAGGCGGAGCCGGATCCACCCCCGGAGCCACCGGCGCCGACGGCACCAGCCCCACCACCAACGCCGGTCACGGCGGCAACGGCGGGGCCGGCGCCGACGGCGGCAGCTTCTTCAGGGCCGGTGGCACTGGCGGCGCCGGCGGCACCGGCGGCCAGTACGGCAACGGCGGTAACGGCGGCGATGGCGGCGCCGGCGCGAACGGCAACGGGGTGGTCGACGGTGTCGGGGCTGCCGGCATGGCCGGCGGCCGCGGCGGAGCCGGCGGGGATGGCGGCACGTACGGCAATGGCGGGACCGGCGGTAACGGCGGCAACGGTGGTACGGGCGCACCGGGCAGCGCCCCAACCGGCTTTGGTACGTCTGGACGCCTCGGCGGCGTCGGTGGGGATGGCGGGGCTGGCGGGGTCGGCGGCGCCGGCGGAACTGAGGCCGGAGTCGGTGGCGCTGGCGGAGCCGGCGGCACCGGTGGTGACGGTGGTAGCGGCGGTGACGGCAGGGAAGGCAACGCGTTCGTCGGCGTCATCAATGGGGGCAACGGCGGTAGCGGTGGCACCGGCGGAGCAGGCGGCGCCGGCGGGACCGGTCTGGCGCAGGCGGCCGGCTACAGCGACGGCGCCGGCGGTGACGGCGGAGCCGGCGGGACCGGGGGGGCTGCCGGTAACGGCGGCCACAGCATCCACGATGGATTCGGGCGCCACGGGCGGTAGGGGCAACAACGGTAACCCGGCACCGGCAGGCCCGGCAGAACCGCAGGGCGGCGCCAGGTCAGCGACCAGCGCCACCGGCTTCAACCGACCAGCGGCGGTGATGGCGGCAACGGCGGGGACGGCGGCAGCGGCGCCGCCGGCCAAAGCGGCGGCAAGGGCGGGGCCGGCGGCAACGGCGGCCTCTACGGCAACGGAGGAAACGGAGGCAACGGCGGCGCGGGCGGGGCCGGCACCAGTTACGCGGGCCAGACGGCCACAGGCACCAATGCAGGCAGCAACAAACCCAGCACAACGGCGGCAACGGAATGGCAACAGCGGGACAGCGGCTAAGCCGGGACGATATCCGGCGACAGCAGCAACAGCAGGACGGCGGCAGGGGCGGCAGGGCCGGCAGACCCGGCAGAAGACGGCAACAACGCCACAATAACGTGGGTGGTATCGGCGGCGCGGGCGGTAACGGCGGTGACGGCGGTGCCGCCGGCAGCGGCGGTGACGGCGGCGCCGCTCTGGGATCGGGCGACGGCGGCCAAGGCGGCCAAGGCGGAAACAGCGGTAAAGGCGGCGCGGGCGGCAAGGGGGGTAGCGGCGGCTCAGCTGGCGATGCCGCGGGCAGCCTAGGTGGGAGCGGCGGTGCCGGCGGTCGCGGCGGGGACGGCGGAAACGCCGGCACTGGCGGCAAGGGCGGCACCGCCCAGGGGGCCGGCAACGGCGGCCAAGGCGGCGCAGGCGGAACTGCCGGCGACGGCGGCAGCAGTAATCAGCGGAACCGGAGAACAGAACATCTTGCCGCCCAAGGTGGGGTCGGAGGCTCCGGCGGTGACGGCGGTGACGGCGGGGCCGCCGGCCGCGGCGGCGACGGTGGTGCCGCACAGGGTTCAGGCAACGGCGGCCAGGGCGGCGACAGCGGTCAAGGCGGCACTGGGGGCCGCGGTGGCAATGGTGCCTTCGGCGGCCAGTCAACAAGCAGCGGGAACTTTAACCTCGGTGGGGTCGGCGGCGCCGGCGGTGGTGGCGGCGCCGGCGGGGCCGCCAGCGTAGGCGGCAACGGGGGCGCGGCCCACGGTTCGGGCAACGGCGGTCAAGGCGGTACCGGCGCGGTCGGCGGCACCGGCGGGGCGGGCGGTAACGGCGGCGAAGGCGGCATCGGCAATGTATCCGGCAAGGGAGGCGCCGGGGGTGCCGCCGGCACCGCGGCCGACGGAGGCCAAGGCGGCGCCGGCGGGTTGGCCATGGGGTCGGGTGACGGCGGCCAAGGCGGTGCAGGCGGCGACGGAGGCGCGGGAGGCCGCGGAGGAAACGGCGGTCAGGGGGGCCTCGCCGGAGCCATAGGCGAGGGCCTGGGCGACTTTGCAGTTGCGGGGGACGCCGGTGACGGCGGCAGCGGCACCGCAGGGGGCACCGGCGGCGCCGGCGGCGCCGGCGGCGACTCCCTCTCTGGCGCCGGCGGCAGCGGCGGCGCTGGCGGAGAAGGCGGCACCGGCGGCGGCGGCGGCGACGGTGGCAGAGGCGGCGGCGGCGTCATCGTAAATCCCGTTGCGGCCGGTACGGGTGGGGACGGCGGCAACGGTGCCACAGGAGGCGACGGCGGCATGGGCGGGGCTGGTGGTGCCGGCATCACGTCCGGCACTGGTGGCACCGGCGGCAACGGTGCCAACGGCGGTAGGGGTGGCAACGGCGGTGTTGGCGGCCTTGGCCTAACCCCACAGGGCGGGGACGGCGGCGACGGCGGCCACGCTGGAAACGGCGGCACCGGCGGCACCAGCGGAAATGGCAGCCCCGGCACCATAGGCACCGCGGGCGGCGCCGGCCGCAGCGGCGCCCTTGCTCCCGATTGGTCGGAAGAGACCGGCGGCTCCGGAGGCCCAGGCGGGTCCGGCGGCACCCCGGGCGGTCTCGGCGGGCCCGGCGGCACACCCTGACAGCGGTGTCCACGGGCGGAAGCGCCTCGATCATCGAACTCCGGGGATCAAAACCGCGCGTTGAGGCGTCCGCTGATCAGCATTGCTCCGATGCGACTGCCAAAGGGCAGGCGACCATGCCACACCCCCGGGGAGCCATGACATCCCTTTTCCGCGAACATGCGTGTCGGTACGGCGACCCACCGTTGGGACGCGCAATTCGCGCACCCTCACCGCACTGGTCGCCAGCCCCTAGGCTTTAGGGCGTGAAGTCCAAAGACGTCACGATCCGTCAGGCCAAGCCGACCGAGTACGCCAAGGTCGCGGAGATGCACTACCCGTCGTGGCGGCTGTCCTGGACCGGCATCATTGCGCCGCATCACCTCGACCTGATCGGTCAGCCGCACCGCTGGGCGACCGAGTTCTATCCGATGACCCTCAGCCGCAACGGGTGGTCGATGTGGATCGCCGAGTACCGCGGCAGGTTGCTCGGCATGATCATGTTCGGCCCGGACGTCGCCGTTCCCCGCGACCTGCACATCGACGCGCTCTACGTCACCGAGCACAGCCAACGACACGGCATCGGTGGCCGCCTACTCAACAAAGCCTTGCGGGCGAACCCTTCCGAGGACGTGATCTTGTGGTGCGCCGACAAGAACCAGAAGGCGCGCAACTTCTACGAGAAGAAAGACTTCCACGAGGACGGCCGCACCTTCACCTGGCAACCGCTGCCCGGGGTGGACGTCCCCCACGTGGGTTACCGACTCAAGCGTCGATAACCAACCGATCACCCTTCGCCCGCGACACGCAGACCAGCATCTCGTCCTCCCCCTCAGCCGTGCGGCCTCGGCGATCAACGTGCCCGGCAAGCACTTTGACCTTGCACGTCCCGCAGAACCCCTGTTGGCAGGAGTGCGCCGTGGTGGGGTCGCGGTCCAGCATGACGGCCAGCGCGGACCGGTTCGCCGGAACGGACAGCACCTCCCCCGACCGCCCGAGTTGCAATTCGAACGGAATGCCGTCGACCACGGGCGGCGGGCTGAACCGCTCGTAGTGCAGGGGCGCACCGGCGTATTCGGCGCGCGCCGCTCGGACCGCGTCCAGCATCGCGGGCGGCCCACACACGTATACGGCGGTCTTCGGCCCGGCCCCGGCCAACAATTCGTCGACCCCGGCCAATCGACCGTGCTCGTCGTCGGCCCATACCGTGACCCGGTCGGGATCCACCGCGACAACCTCGTCCAAGAACGGCATGTACTCGCGGCTGCGGCCCACATAGATTGCGCGCCAATCGGATCCGCGTTGCGCGGCCACCCGGATCATCGGTAGCACCGGCGTCACCCCGATGCCGCCGATCACGAACAGCACGTCCCGTTCGGCCGTGCCGAGGTAGAACGCGTTCCGCGGGCCTTCGAACACCAGGGTGTCCCCCACATCGAAGGCGTCGTGCATCTCTATCGAACCGCCCCCACCGTCGGGGATGCGACGTACGGCGATCCGGTAGTCCGTGCGGCGCCCGGGCGGACCGGACAGCGAGTACTGCCGGCGGCGCCCCGACGGCAATTGCACGTCGATGTGGCCACCGGGTGTCCAGGATGGCAGCAACCCGCCGTCCGGATCGGCAAGCGTCAGCGCAACCACATCGGGGGCAACGAGTTCGCGTTTGGTGACCGTGGCGTGGTGGGTCCGTCGCACGGGTGTCACCCGCGACGGATTCCACCGCGAAGCCGAGGCCAATCCGCCCACCAGGACGCGCACGCCCCACAATGCGGTGTAGAACCGATCCCGTTTCCGCCGGCCGTAGAGGTCGGCGGGCCTGCTCTTCCAAATGCTTTCCGGCACAGCGAACTTCCTACTTCAACAGCAGAGCCAAGCGCGCCAGCAGACGATTGATCAGCGTAAGCCTGCCGCCGGCCTGACGCGACTCGCCGTACTCGACCGATGTCTCGACTTCACCCCGAATGACGGCCTCGATCCACTCGGCGGTGAGCCTGGCGACTGCGTCGGGGCGCGCGGTCACCACCCAGTGCCCGCCCTCGATCGAAACAACGCGGCTGCGAAGCGAAATCGCGCCCTGCAGGCGCTGCAGCGGGGGTGAGATGAAGTAGTCCCGACGGGGTGCGAGCACCTGGACGCTGACGTCGGTCCGAGGCAGTTGTGGCCCGGGTGAAAACAGCGGTGCGGGCAGGTTCTCCCGGTAGAGGTTGAGCCCGTTGACAAAGTCGCCGATCGCACGCGGCGGTGAAACCCGTTGGGCGCGCGTGCCTGAACCGCCGATGCGTTCAACGGCCTCAACGACTTTCACGCCAATCCCGGAGCGAAACGCCAGTTCCGGCGCGGCGGGAGTCAGGAAGAAGGCGATATAGCTTGATCCCGCAATCTGTTTGGCCACATCGACCAGGGACCGGGGACCGCGCGCCGATCGCAGGAATCTGCCTGCGCCCTGTAGATGCGGCCCAGAAAGCGACGTGAAGGAAGCGATCTTGCCGGCAACCGACTCGTCGGTGACGGCCGCCCAGCCCTGCACGGACCCCCAGTCATGGGCCAGGAGATGGACCTGGCCGACCTCCAGACTGTCGATCACCGCCCCCAAGTCGGCGACCAGCTGTCCCAGTCGGTACCCGGATCGCGTTGCTGGGCAAGATGATTCGCCGGCACCCCGCACATCGTAGGCCACAAAGTTGTAGCGTCCGCCAAGCTCGGCCGCCACCCCGTCCCAAATGTGGTGATTGTCGGGCCAACCGTGCACAGCGAGGACGGTCGGGCGCTGCGGGTCGATGTCGGTGTAGCGGTGGACGGCCAGCCTGACGCCGTCGGACGCCGTGATAAGTGAAGTGCTAGTCATAAGTCAGTGCGACGCCCGGGCTGCCGGCGAGACCGCCAGGTAGTCGACCGCCAGGCCCACCCCGCCCAACTGCGACGGGTGAAACCCCGGCTTGAAGTAGTGGGCGACGACGCGCAACAGGCGCCACGGCCCAGGGACCAACCCGCGCCGCGCCGCACTGAAGTAGTCGCGCCACCGTGCTTTCGCTCCCGGCGGCAGGCACGGATCCACCGAATACATGAACCGCACCCCGCGAATCCACAACAGCAACAACACCGGCCCCACGGCCAGCTGGGTACGCACCTGTCGCCAGTACCCGGCCCGCAGATGCTTCATGGTGTCGAACGCCACGGCCTTGTGCTCAACTTCTTCCGCGCCGTGCCACCGCAGCATGTCGAGCATCACGGGGTCAGTGCCGACGGCGTCGAGCGCCGGGGAATTCAGAATCCATTCCCCCAACACGGCGGTGTAGTGCTCGACCGCAGCAATGAATGACACCTGCTCCAGCAGCCAGCTGTGCTGGCGCCGGGTGCTGCGGCGCGGCTTGTCGCCGAGCAGTGTGGTGAAGAGCCACTTGACCTGGTCGGTAAACGGAGTCACGTCGATGCCTTGGGCGTCGAAATGCGCGAGCACGCCGGAGTGGGCCTGCGAGTGGATGGCCTCCTGGCCGATGAATCCCTGCACGTCCAACCGCAGCTGGTCGTCCTTGATCAGGGGCAGCGCCTTCTTGAAGACCTCGACGAAGAATTCCTCACCCGCCGGCAACAGCAGATGCAGCACGTTGAGGACGTGGGTGGCCATCGGCTCGTTGGGCACATAGTGAACCGGCAGCCGCGCCCAGTCGAACTGGACGTCGCGCGCCTCAAGGACGAGACGCTCGTGGTCTGACGCGGCCGCTTCCTGTGAATGCGGCCCCACTGCCCTGTCGTCAACGGTCGTCATCCAGGCCCCCTTGCCTCGGCGTCACTGCCGTGATGCGGTCAGTGTACCTAGGGACCCCCGGTATGCGATACCCGCGGTACTAGGTTCTAGGCCTTTTTTCGGCGCGCTGCTTGAGGCGCTGCAGGGTCGCCGCTATGTGCTCGGCGTTGGCGCTCGCCCGGTCGGCCACCCCCGTGGCCAGGGGCGCTACCTTGCGAAACCAGCCGGGACGGCGGTCCCAGGTGCTCTCGGTGACGCTGCAACCGCCGTCGGCGGCGACGATGTCGTATTGCCAGCGCGCCACCGGTAGCACCGCGTAGCGCACGTCGAAGGCGAAGACGCGGCCCGGTTCGGCGTCGGTGACGGTGCACTTGGTGGTCCAGCGCTTGTTGCCGTTCTTGTTGTGTCCGACGAAGACCGCGCCCGGACGAACGGCCCCGCCCTTGTCGCCCTTGCGCAACTCCATCGACTCGGTTTCTTCGGCCAGCGCCGCCAACGTTTGCAGGTCTGTGATCAGGTCATACACCGCCTCGGGGCTGGCGTCGATATGCACGGTTGCGGAGGCGGAGGGCTGCGTCATCCGACGATCATAGCGAGCACCTAAATCGGTGCCGCCCCCCGAAGATGCTCGAAAATCAGCGACGTTTGAGTACCCGCGACGTCGGCATCCGCGTTGAGGTTTTCGACGACGAACGAGCGCAGATCCTCGGTGTCGCGAGCGGCGACGTGCAGCAGGAAGTCGTCCGCACCGGCAAGAAAGTAGACGTCCATGACCTGTCGT
The DNA here is from genome assembly GCF_010723575.1 of Mycobacterium bourgelatii. Lineage (NCBI taxonomy): Bacteria > Bacillati > Actinomycetota > Actinomycetes > Mycobacteriales > Mycobacteriaceae > Mycobacterium > Mycobacterium bourgelatii. The sequence continues at coordinate 2,004,810 of NZ_BLKZ01000001.1, read as the reverse complement.
CGGGTGCGGATCTGCCGGATGAAATTGCGAATCTTCCCGCGGGCGTTGGAGTGCAGGTTGACCGAGATCATCGCCTGCAGTGGCAATCCCACGGCGACCGGATCGATGTCTGTGTAGAAACCGCGGATCACGCCGAGCTCCACCAGCCGCTTGACCCGGCCGTGACACGTCGACGGCGCGATGCCGACCGCCTCCGCGAGGGCATTGTTGGTGATGCGCGCATCGCCGTGCAGCACGGTCAGGATTCTGCGATCTACCGCGTCCAAATCGGCAGGCCGAAAATCCTTCGGCGAGTCGGCCAGCCGAGCCGCCTCGTCCGTTGCTTCATCACTCATACGCCGACTCTACAGAATTATTGTCATTGTGATTGCGGCTCAACCGAACTTTCTTCAGAATATAAGCATGCGCGTCGGCATTCCGACCGAGATCAAGAACAGCGAATTCCGAGTGGCAATCACCCCGGCGGGGGTAGCCGCACTGACCAACCGCGGCCACCGGGTGCTGGTCCAGGCCGGCGCGGGAGAAGGCTCGGCGATTAGCGATGCCGACTTCAAGGGGGCCGGGGCCGAGGTGATCGGCACGGCCGAACAGGTGTGGGCGGGCGCGGACCTACTTCTCAAGGTCAAGGAACCGTTGCCGGCCGAGTACGAGCTGCTGCGGCGCGGCCAGACCGTGTTCACCTACCTGCACCTGGCGGCCACCCTGCCCTGCACGGAGGCGTTGCTGAAGTCGGGAGCGACTTCTATTGCCTACGAAACCGTGCAGACCACCGACGGCGCGTTGCCGTTGCTGGCCCCGATGAGCGAGGTTGCCGGGCGGCTGTCCGCGCAGGCGGGGGCGTACCACCTGATGCGCACCCACGGCGGACGCGGCGTGTTGATGGGTGGCGTACCAGGTGTGGAACCCGCGAACGTCGTCGTGATCGGCGGCGGTATCGCCGGCTACAACGCCGCCCGGGTCGCCAGCGGCATGGGCGCGGCCGTCACCATCTTCGACGTCAACATCAACCGGCTGCGCCAACTCGACTCCGAGTTCGGCGTCGCTGTCCGTACCCGCTATTCGTCCGCCTACGACCTCGAGGATGCCGTCGAGCACGCCGACCTGGTGATCGGCGCCGTCCTGATACCCGGCGGCAAGGCTCCCAAGCTGATCTCCAATTCCCTTGTCGCACAGATGAAACGCGGCGCAGTGGTGGTGGACATCTCCATCGACCAGGGCGGCTGTTTCGAAGACTCGAGGCCTACCACCCACGACGACCCGACGTTCGTCGTGCACGACACGCAGTTCTACTGCGTGGCGAACATGCCCAGCGCGGTACCCAAGACCTCGACGCATGCCCTGACCAACGCGACCATCCCCTACGTGCTCAAGCTGGCCGATCAGGGCTGGCGGGCGGCATGTCGAGCGGATCCCGCTCTGGCCAAGGGGCTTTCGACGCACGACGGGGCGTTGTTGTCGCAGCAGGTGGCGGCCGACCTCGGCTTACCGTTCACCGAACCGGCCACCGTGCTGGCCTGAGTTGGCCTGACCCAAAAGGGCGTCTACAGCGTGCGCGCGTCGGGGTCCAACGAAGCGACGATGCCCTTCGCCGAGCCGGCGCGAGCCTCCCGGTAAGCGGCACCCGCCCAGAGGTTGGTGCCGTGCGGGTCCTCCTGCTCGATTGCGGCCGCCCGTATCGGCTTCGTCATCTGGTTGATCTCCGGGTAGCCCAGCGGCGCCACGTGATCGAGCAAGCGGGTGAAGTTGTTGGCCAGACCGCGCGCGTAACGGCCGGAGAAAGCCCGAGTGACGACCGTGGAGTCAAACTCCGGGTTCTTCAACGCCACTCGGTGCGCCGGGTTGGTGCCGGCCTCGTCGGCAAGCAACAGCGCGGTGCCCACCTGGGCGGCGACCGCCCCTCTGCGCAGCGCCGCCGCGATGTCCTCTGGCGTCCCTAAGCCCCCGGCCGCGATCAGCGGAATGTCTTGGTGGGCGTGGCCGATTCGGTCCAGCAGTTGGTGCAAAGACTCGGAATTGGGTTCCATGTCCGGCGCGAACGTGCCGCGGTGTCCACCGGCCGCCGGGCCTTGCACCACCAGGTTGTCGGCCCCGGCGGCGACGGCGATTCCCGCTTCATAGGCCGACGTCACGGTGATCGACACCAGCAGACCGAGCGCGCTCAACTGGCGAACGACGTCCGGCGGCGGGGCACCGAAGGTGAAGGAAACGATCTCCGGTCGGATATCGGCCACCACTTCGAGCTTGCGTTCCCACTCGTCATCGTCGCCATGAACGGGGTGGCCGATCTCGACGCGGTAATGCTCGGCCACTTCCTCGAGGTCTTCGGCGTAGTACTCGAGCTGCACCCAGTCGGCAACACTTGGTTGCGGCACAAAGATATTCGCCCCGATGGGGCCCGTCGTCGCCTTGCGTGCGGCGGCAATGTCCTCGGCGAACTGGTCCGCCGTCAGGTAGCCGCCGGCCACGAAGCCCAGGCCGCCCGCGTTGGACACCGCCGCAGCCAGCGCCGGGGTGCCCGGACCGCCCGCCATCGGTGCGCCCACGATGGGCACCGCGATGTCCCAGAAGCCCAGTACCATCGCGCTACCTTACCATCGCCCGAAGTTGTTGGGGCAGCGAACGTTTCGACTTATGCGGGCCGAGGATGGCGGCGCCGTAACTGTTGCCCAGCACCCGGCGCGCCACCGCGTTCACCTCGTCGACGGTGACCCGGTCAATTTGCTCCAAGGTGTGCTCGATGCTGTGATGCGTGCCGTAGTTCAGTTCACTGCGGCCCAGTCGGCTCATCCGCGAGCTGGAATCTTCCAGCCCGAGCACCAACCCGCCCCGCAGCGAGCCCTTGGCGATCCGACACTCCGCCTCCGTGATCCCATCGCGCGCCACCGATTCCAGCACCTGGGCGGTAACCCGCATGACTTCGTCGAATCGCTCCGGCAGACAAGCGGCATACACCGACAGCGCGCCGCTGTCGGCGAAGATGTCCAGCGCGGAATAGACCGAGTACGCCAACCCGCGGGCCTCGCGAACCTCTTGGAACAGCCGCGAACTCAGGCCGCCGCCCAGTGCGGTGTTCAGCACCGACAGGGCCCAACGGTGCTCCCAGCGGCGTCCGGGGGTGCGCACGCCCAGCGACACGTGAGTTTGCTCGGCATCCCGCTTGGCCAATGCCAAACTGGGGCGCCCGTTCACCCGGCCGGTCCCCTTGCGCGGCGCCGCCGGGCTACGGCCGCGGACCAACCTCGGTCCGAAGTGCTCCCGCACCAACGCCACCACTTCGTCGTGGTCGACGTTGCCGGCCACGGCGATCACCATCCGCTCCGGCGTGTATCGCCGCACGTGGAAGGAGTGCAGCTGCGCCCGCGTCATCGACGACACCGACTTTGCGCTGCCGATCACCGGCCGGCCCACCGGGTGGTCGCCGAACATCGCCGACAGGAACATGTCCGCAAGGGCGTCCTCGGGGTCGTCATCGCGCATGGCGATTTCCTCGAGGACGACGTCGCGTTCCAACTCGACGTCATCGGGAGCACAGCGGCCATTGAGCACCACGTCGGCGACCAGATCGACGGCCAGCGCCAGATCGGTGTCGAGCACATGGGCGTAGTAGCAGGTGTGTTCCTTGGCGGTGAACGCGTTCAGTTCCCCACCGACGGCGTCCATTGCCTGCGCGATGTCGACGGCGGTGCGGGTTGGGGTCGACTTGAACAGCAGATGCTCAAGGAAGTGCGCGGCTCCGGCCACCGTAGCGCCTTCGTCGCGCGACCCGACCCCCACCCAAACTCCGACCGAAGCCGACCGCACCGCAGGCAGGTGTTCCGTGACCACTCGCAGGCCGCCGGGGAGCGTGGTGCGGCGCAGCGCCCCGGCGCCCGCAGGCTTAGCTGCTGACGGTCGCGGCATCGGCCGACGCTGGGGCCGCGGCTTCTTCCTCGGCAACGAGAACGAGCGAGATCTTGCCCCGCTTGTCGATGTCAGCGATCTCCACCCGCAGCTTGTCGCCGACGTTGACGACGTCCTCCACCTTCGCGATCCGCTTGCCCTTGCCGAGTTTGGAGATGTGTACCAAACCGTCACGCCCGGGCAGCAGCGATACGAACGCACCGAAATCGGTTGTCTTGACCACGGTTCCGAGGAACCGCTCGCCCACCGTCGGCAATTGCGGGTTGGCGATGGCGTTGATCTTGTCGATGGCGGCCTGCGCCGAGGGACCGTCGGTGGCGCCGACGAACACGGTGCCGTCGTCCTCGATGGAGATCTGGGCTCCGGTCTCCTCGGTGATCGCGTTGATGACCTTGCCCTTGGGCCCGATGACCTCGCCGATCTTGTCCACCGGGACCTTGATGGTGGTCACGCGAGGCGCGTACGGGCTCATCTCGTCCGGCTGGTCGATGGCCTCGGCCATGACTTCGAGGATGGTCAGACGCGCGTCCTTGGCCTGGGCCAGCGCGCCGGCCAGCACCTTAGACGGAATCCCGTCGAGCTTGGTGTCCAACTGCAGCGCGGTGACGAAGTCCTTGGTGCCGGCGCACTTGAAGTCCATGTCACCGAACGCGTCTTCGGCGCCCAGGATGTCGGTCAGGGTCACGAAGCGACGCTCCGTACCGCCGCCCTCCAGCTCGACGTCGTCGGACACCAGGCCCATGGCGATGCCGGCCACCGGCGCCTTCAGCGGAACTCCGGCATTCAGCAGCGCCAACGTGGACGCGCACACCGATCCCATCGAGGTCGAGCCGTTCGAGCCCAGGGCTTCGGACACCTGCCGGATCGCGTAGGGGAAGTCCTCGACGCTCGGCAACACCGGGATGAGGGCCCGCTCGGCCAGCGCGCCGTGTCCGATCTCGCGCCGCTTGGGCGAACCGACCCGGCCGGTCTCACCCGTCGAGTACGGCGGGAAGTTGTAGTGGTGCATGTAACGCTTGGTCGTTTCCGGTCCCAGCGAATCGATCTGCTGGGCCATCTTCATCATGTCCAGCGTGGTGATGCCCAGGATCTGGGTCTCGCCACGCTCGAACACCGCGCTGCCGTGCGCCCGCGGAACCACGGCGACCTCGGCCGACAGGGCACGAATGTCGGTGATGCCACGGCCGTCGATGCGGAAATGGTCGGTGAGGATGCGCTGGCGAACCAGCTTCTTGGTCAGCGAGCGGAACGCGGCGCTGATCTCTTTCTCCCGGCCTTCATAGGTGTCGGCGAGGCGCTCGAGCAGCTGGGCCTTGATCTCGGAGGTGCGCTGGTCCCGTTCGGCCTTGCCCCCGATGGTCAGCGCGGCCGACAGGTCGTCGGTGGCCACCGAGGCGACCGAGTAGTAGACGTCGTCGCCGTACTCCGGGAACACCGGGTACTCGCCGGTCGGCTTGGCGGCCGCGTCGGCAAGTTCCTGCTGGGCGGTGCACAGCGCCCTGATGAACGGCTTGGCCGCCTCCAGACCCTCGGCGACCACCGCTTCGGTCGGCGCCTGAGCGCCGCCTTCGACCAATTCGATGACTTTCTCGGTGGCCTCGGCCTCGACCATCATGATCGCCACGTCGTCGCCGACGATGCGACCGGCCACGACCATGTCGAACACGGCGCGCTCGATCTGCTCGACGGTGGGGAACGCGACCCAGGTGCCGTCGATGAGCGCGACCCGGACCCCTCCGATGGGACCGGAGAACGGCAGGCCGGCCAACTGAGTCGATGCCGACGCAGCATTGATAGCGAGCACGTCGTAGAGGTCGTTGGGGTCCAGGCTCAGGATGGTCACCACGATCTGGATCTCGTTGCGCAGGCCGTCGACGAACGACGGACGCAACGGACGGTCGATGAGCCGACAGGTCAGGATCGCATCGGTGGACGGCCGGCCTTCACGACGGAAGAACGAGCCGGGGATGCGCCCGGCGGCATACATCCGCTCCTCGACGTCGACCGTCAACGGGAAGAAGTCGAAGTGTTCCTTGGGGCTCTTGCTGGCTGTGGTCGCCGACAGCAGCATGTTTTCTTCGTCCAGGTAGGCGACCACGGACCCAGCGGCCTGCAATGCCAGGCGGCCGGTCTCGAAACGGACGGTGCGGGTGCCGAAGCTCCCATTGTCGATGGTGGCGGTTGATTCGAAGACGCCTTCTTCAATTTCAGCTGCAGACATACGTCGGTGCGGCCTCTCTCGGTTATTCAGCTATTTCGCGTCGTCACACGCGAAAATGCTCCCGGAGGACCAGCGGAGTCCGAATTCGGCTACGGCCATCGATCGAAGCGGCCGGTCTGCTCCAGATCCGGAGAGCCCGGCAGCCACTACCGAAGACCGCCCGATCAGACCGGGCTGTTCTCCTGCATATGCAGTGACTCGCTGGAACAGCCCGCGCGGATCTGCGTGAGCTGCACCATTTGCTGGACCGTAACGGTCCAGAACGCTCTCACTCTACAGGGCGTTAAGGTCGCCCCGGTACTGCGGGCGCGCCGCTCATGGCTTCGACGCACACCACGAACCCCCGCTGGGCGTAGACGTAACCGAGGCCGGTGGCGCACTGGTCGACGCTGACCGGACCGTCCGGGCGCTTCAAGATCTGGGTCGCACGCTGCCGGTTGGGTGCCGACACGTCGTTGCACTCCACGCGAACCGGATCGAGGACGTGACCGGGATCGATGCTCATGCAGCCACCGACCACCCAGTCGACATCGAGGCAGAGTGTCTTGCTGGATCCGTCAATCGCGTTGATCGCCGAATAGGAAGAGTCGACGTCCGCGGGGCAGTGCTCGCGATCGTCTACCGATGCCACCAGCCGGAAGTTCGACTCTGGGCTACCGCAGGCCGCCGTGTCGGCCCGCGGCGTATCCGGTGAACCGCTGAGCTTGATGCACTCCCCGACCTTGTAGTCGGCGGCATTGGGCCGCGAGGAACAGCCCGCAAGGAGCCAGCATCCTGCGACGGCTAGCGCCAGCAGTAGGTTGCGCATGGCGCGTATGACGCGCAGGTCAGCGGCGCAGCCCCAGCCGCTCGATCAGCGAGCGGTAGCGCTCGACGTCGATCTGCGTGAGGTACTTGACCAGACGCTTGCGACGACCGACCAGCAGCAGCAACCCGCGCCGGGAGTGGTGGTCGTGCTTGTGCACCTTGAGGTGCTCGGTCAGGTCGGCGATGCGCTTGGTCAGCAGCGCGATCTGCGCCTCCGGCGATCCGGTGTCGGTCTCATGCAGGCCGTAATTGCGCAGAATTTCTTTCTTCTGCTCAGCAGTCAGCGCCACGAAAAAATCTCCATCAATCGGTCCGCGATCAGTGAATTCCTCGGCACGGCCGCCGCGAACTGCAGCACGCGCCGATATCGCTGGGCAGTTTAGCAGCGGCAGCGCCGCCGTCCGAAATGCGCGTGTCAGCCCGCCGACAGCAAGGCGCGCGTGCGCTCGGTGTCTTTGCCGATCTCGGCGATCAGGTCCTGCACCGAGTCGAACTTCTTCTGCCCACGAATGCGGGCGACGAAGTCCAGCGCCACGTGCTGGCCGTAAAGGTCCGCGGAGGTGTCGAGCACGAACGCCTCGACGGTGCGGGTGCGCCCGGAGAACGTCGGATTGGTCCCGACCGACACCGCGGCCTGGTAGCGCTCGCCCGGGACGACGGTGCCGGTCACCGGTCCGTGGCCGAGGACGGTGAACCAGGCGGCGTAGACCCCGTCGGCCGGGATCGCCGAATACATCGGCGGCGCCACGTTGGCCGTCGGAAAACCCAGCTCGGCCCCACGACCGTAGCCCCGGACCACCACGCCCTCGACCCGATGCGGGCGCCCCAGCGCCTCGGTTGCCGCCACCATGTCACCCGCGTCCACACACGAGCGGATGTAGGTGGACGAGAACGTCACCGTCTCGTTGCTGTGGTGCTCGGACAGCAGCGACATCGACTCCACCGCGAAGCCGAACCGCTCGCCCGCCTTGCGCAGGGTGTCGACGTTGCCGGCAGCCTTCTTGCCGAACGTGAAGTTCTCTCCGACGACGACCTCCACCACATGCAGGTGCTCGACCAGCAGTTCGTGGATGTAGCGATCAGGAGTCAGCTTCATGAAATCGGTGGTGAACGGCATCACCAGGAACACGTCGATGCCCAGCTCTTCGACGAGTTCGGCCCGGCGGGTCAGCGTGGTCAGCTGCGCCGGGTGACTGCCCGGATACACCACTTCCATGGGGTGGGGGTCGAACGTCATCAGCACCGACGGCACGCCCCGGGCACGGGCGGCTTTGACCGCGTGCGCGATCAATTCGGCGTGTCCGCGATGCACCCCGTCGAACACCCCGATGGTGAGTACGCATCTACCCCAGTCCGTGGGGATCTCGTCCTGGCCGCGCCACCGCTGCACGAGCGCAAGCCTACGGCGCGAGCCCTCGTGAAGCCCAGAAGCGCCCCGAAGCGCCCGGTAGCGCGCGCGCCACACCAGGTCGAAGCATGTTCAGCCAAGTTAGGTCTGGATTGCCTAAACTTTCGGTTGTGAGGGCTGACGACAAGCCTGGCGATCTCACCGCGGTTGCCCAGGACTACCTGAAGGTCATCTGGACGGCCCAGGAATGGTCGCCCGAGGGGGCTCCGCAACGGGTCAGCACCAAGATGCTGGCCGAGAAGATCGGGGTGTCCGCCAGCACCGCGTCGGAATCGATCCGCAAACTCGCCGAGCAGGGTCTGGTCGACCACGAGAAATACGGCGCGGTGACGCTGACCGAGTCCGGTCGGAGGGCCGCGCTGGCGATGGTGCGTCGCCACCGGCTGCTGGAAACTTTCCTGGTCAACGAGCTCGGCTACAGCTGGGACGAGGTACACGACGAGGCCGAGGTGCTCGAACACGCGGTGTCCGAACGCCTGGTGTCCCGCATCGACGCCAAGTTGGGATACCCGCGCCGGGACCCGCACGGCGACCCCATTCCCGCTTCCGACGGACAGGTGCCCAGCCCGCCGGCACGGCAGTTGTGGGCCTGCGGCGACGGCGACACCGCGACGGTGGCCCGCATCTCGGATGCGGACCCGGAGATGCTGCGCTACTTCGACAGCGTGGGAATCAACCTCGACTCGCAGCTGCGGGTGCTCACGCGGCGTGAATTCGCCGGGATGATCTCGGTGGCCATCGATTCGGGTGACGGCGATGAGACCACCGTCGACCTGGGCAGCCCGGCCGCCCGGGCGATCTGGGTGGTCGCCTAGCCCGCGGTGCGGCGATGTCCCTGGGACACCTACGGCGGCGCCGTCCGCGAGCCTGAAGATTCGCAGGGAAAGTTCGAGTGCGAACCTGCGAGATTTCAGGCTCGCCGCAGGTGGGCGGGCGAGGCGCGCGGCGGGGCCGAGCCTTCCAAGCCCGTCCGCGAGCCTGAAGATTTGCAGCAAAAGTTCGACTGCGGACCTGCAAAATTTCAGGCTCGCGGGACCGTCAGGAGCTGAGCAGCCCCCTGGCGATGTGCGTCACCTGGACTTCGTTGCTGCCGGCGTAGATCATCAGCGACTTCGCGTCGCGGGCCAGCTGTTCCACCCGGTACTCGGCCATATAACCGTTGCCGCCGAACAGCTGAACCGCCTCCATGGCAACCTCGGTGGCGGCCTCCGAGGAGTACAGCTTGATCGCCGACGCCTCGGCCAGCGTCGGCTGTTTGCCGACCTTCTGGCGCTCCAACATCTGAAAGACCATGTTCTGCACGTTGATTCGGGCGATCTCCATCTTGGCCAGCTTGAGCTGGATCAGTTGGAACTGCCCGATGTTCTTGCCCCACAGGGTGCGGGTCTTGGCGTAATCCACGCACAGCCGGTGGCATTCGTTGATGATGCCCAGCGCCATCAGCGCGACCCCGAGGCGTTCCACGGCGAAGTTGGCGCGGGCACTGTCGCGGCCGTCGCCTTCGCTGTGCTGTTCGCTCTCGCCCAGCAGGCGGTCCGGGGTGAGCCGCACGTTGTCGAAGAACAGTTCGCCGGTGGGCGAGGACATCATGCCCATCTTCTTGAACGGCTTGCCCTGGGTCAGGCCCGGCATTCCGGAATCGAGCACGAACACCAGCACCGGACGGTTACGCCGGTCCGCCGCCGACCCGGCCTCGGACTCTTCGATGAGCTTCGCGTAGACGATCAGGACGTCGGCGTAAGGCCCGTTGGTGATGAACGTCTTCTGCCCGTTGAGGATGTAGTCTTCGCCGTCGCGCTTGACGGTCGTCTTCATGCCGCCGAACGCGTCCGACCCGGAGTCGGGCTCGGTAATCGCCCACGCCGCAATCTTTTCCAGCGTCATCAGCTGCGGCAGCCAGCGCTCCTTCTGGGCCAGCGTGCCGCGGCTCATGATGGTCGCGGCGCCCAGTCCGAGGCTCACCACCGCCGTGCTCAGCAGGCCGATGCTCACCCCGGACAGTTCGGAGATCAGCACCGCGGCCATCGACCCCTGGGCGCCCAGTCCGCCCGATCCGTTTGCCGTGTCCGGCTTTTCGGCCTTGGTGACGCCGGCGCGCTCCTTGTCCAACATCGACTTGACCGCTTCGGCGGCCATGACGTCGAGACCGAACTGGCTGAACAGCTTCCGCACGATCGGATACGGCGACAGCTCACCGGTTTCCAGGGCGTCGAGGTTCGGACGAATCTCCTTGTCGATGAATTGACGGACGGCGTCGCGCACCATCAGGTCGGTGTCGGACCACTCGATCAAGGCCCTCTCCCCTACCGTTCGGCGCGCTGGTAAGCGGTGACGACGGCCGCCCCGCCCAGACCGATGTTGTGCTGCAGCGCGGCCGTCACGTTGTCGACCTGACGCTTGTCGGCGGTACCGCGCAACTGCCAGGTCAGCTCCGAGCACTGGGCCAGTCCGGTCGCGCCCAGCGGGTGGCCCTTGGAGATCAGCCCGCCCGAGGGGTTCACCACCCACCGCCCGCCGTAGGTGGTCTGGTTGTCGTCGACCAGCTTGGGCGCCTCACCCTCGCCGCACAGCCCGAGCGCCTCGTAGAGCAGCAGCTCGTTGGCGGAGAAGCAGTCGTGCAGCTCGATCACCTGGAAGTCGTCCGGCCCCAGCCCCGACTGCTGGTAAACCTGTTGTGCGGCTTGGACATTCATGTCATAGCCGATGATGTTGCGGGCACTGCCGTCGAAGGTGGAGGCGAAGTCGGTGGTCATCGCCTGCCCGACGATCTCCACCGCCTGCCCGGCCAGATCGTGTTGGGCCACATACTCCTCACTGGCCAGCACCACCGCGGCCGAGCCGTCCGAGGTGGGCGAGCACTGCAGCTTGGTGAGGGGATCGGAAATCATCTTCGCGGCCAGGATGTCGTCGAGGGTGTATTCCTCTTGGAACTGGGCGTACGGGTTGTTCACCGAGTGCTTGTGGTTCTTGTAACCGATCTTGGCGAAGTGCTCGGCGGTGGTGCCGTACTTCTTCATGTGTTCGCGGCCCGCCGCGCCAAACATCCACGGCGCCACCGGGAAAGCGAACTCGTCGATCTCGGCCAGTGCCTTCACGTGGTTGCCGAGCGGTGATTCGCGATCCTGGAAGCCGCCCTGCAACGATCCGGGCTGCATCTTCTCGAAGCCCAGTGCCAGCACGCAGTCGGCCAGTCCGCCGCGGATGGCCTGCGCGCCGAGGTACAGCGCGGTGGATCCGGTGGAGCAGTTGTTGTTGACATTGACGATCGGGATGCCCGTCAAGCCCAGTTCATAAAGGGCGCGCTGGCCGCTGGTGGAATCGCCGGCGACATAACCGACGTAGCCCTGCTCGATCTCGCGGTACTCGATCCCGGCGTCCTGCAGCGCCTTGGTGCCGGACTCCTTGGCCATCTGGGGGTAGTCCCAACCTTCGCGCCGGCCCGGCTTTTCGAACTTCGTCATCCCCACCCCGACGACGAAAACCCTGTTGGACGATTTAGGCATCATTGCCTCCTTCAGCCGGCTCTGCGAAGCGATTCGCTCCAAGTGTGCATCACAGCGTCGCGGGGCGGATTACCACCACCGACTTGGTCCGCGAACCCTCATCGCGCAGCAGCGCAATCACGCGGTCGCCGTCGCACGCCGCGTAGATGCCGTCGATACCGGCGGGCGACAGGGGCCGGCCGTTGCGCGCGGCGTCTGCCTCGTCGGGGCTCAGGTCGCGGCGGGGAAACATCAGCAGGCAGGCCTCGTCGAGGCTGAGGCTCAGCCGCGGCTGTAGTGCCAACTCCTCCAGCGTCAGCGCCTGGTCCAGGCCGAAACGGCCGACGCGAGTGCGGCGCAACGCTGTCAGGTGGCCACCCACCCCGAGCGCGGCGCCCAGATCGCGGGCCAGTGCCCGGATATAGGTGCCGGACGAGCAGTCGACCTCGACGTCGAGATCGACAAGGCCTTCCGAGCGCCGAACGGCCAGCACCTCGAAACGGTCGATACGCACCGGCCGAGCCGCCAACTCCACGGACTGGCCGGCACGCGCCAGCTGATAGGCGCGACGGCCCTCGACCTTGATCGCGCTGACCGCCGACGGCACCTGCAGGATGTCACCCCGCAACCCGGTGATGGCGGCCTCGATCGCGTCATCGGTGAGGTGTTCCGCGGAGACCGAGTGCAACAGTTCGCCTTCCGCGTCCTCGGTGGAAGTGGTCTGACCCAGCCGGATGGTGGCGGCGTATGCCTTCGAGGTCGCGGTCAGCAGACCGAGAATCTTGGTGGCGCGTTCGATTCCGACGACCAGCACACCGGTGGCCATGGGGTCCAGCGTGCCCGCGTGGCCCACCCGTCGGGTGGCGAAGATTCGCCGGCAGCGCCCGACCACGTCGTGACTGGTCATTCCGGCGGGCTTGTCGACGACGACGATCCCTGCCTTGTCCAGAACGGTCATAACACGATCGCGGTGAGCACCAGCCCCCGTTCGACCGACCACCGGCCGGACAGCGCCTTGAGTGGCGGGCCGGACAGTGTGGAGGGGTCGATCAAGATGCGCGAGACAAAACTGCCCGTGGTTGCACTGTCGGCGTCGAACGTGATGTGCGCGTCTTCGAACCCCAGCCACCGCTTGGTGAGCGGAAACCACGCCTTATACGTTGCTTCCTTGGCGCAGAACAGGATTCGGTCCCAGTGCAGGTCTGTCGGCATGGCCAGCGGGATCTCGCTGCGCTCGGCGGGCAGGCTGATGGAATTCAGCACACCGTGGGGCAGCACGTCGTGCGGCTCGGCGTCGATGCCCACCGACCGCACCTCGGCGCTGCGGCCGACAACGGCGCCGCGGTAACCCGTGCAGTGCGTGAGGCTGCCGACGATGCCGTCGGGCCAGCACGGTTCTCCCTTGTCCCCCTTGAGAATCGGCACCGGGGGCACGCCGAGCTGGCCCAGCGCCGCCCGGGCACAGTACCGGACGGTGATGAACTCGTTGCGCCGCTTGCTCACCGACTTGGCGATCAGCGGCTCCTCTTCGGGCAGCGGCGCCAATCCCGGTGGGTCGGAGTACAACTCGTCGTACGCAAGATCGTGGATCACCGTGCCGGGCAGCACCGATGACACGAGTTTGTCCGCCGTCACCGTGCCTGCCGTTGCCGCACTCGTTCCCGGAACGCCTCGGCCTGGGCCTTCATCTCCGGTGTGACCACGAAGTGACCGCCGAAGTCGTTGAGGTAGCCGGGCGCATACTGCGGATCCGGCAACACCTGGCGCAGCCAGCTGTACGGCTTGCGGCGACGCCACTCCCGGGGGTAACCGACCGACACCTCTTCGAAGCGCACCCCGTCGTACCACGTGGTCCGCGGGATGTGCAGGTGGCCGTAGACCGAGCAGACCGCGTTGTAGCGGGTGTGCCAATCGGCGGTCTTGGTGGTTCCGCACCACAGCGAGAACTCCGGATAGAACAACGCGTCGCAGGGTTCGCGAACCAGCGGAAAGTGATTCACCAATACGGTCGGCTGCATCCAGTCCAGCTGCTCGAGCCGGGCGCGAGTCTTGGCCACCCGCTCGCGACACCAGGCATCGCGGGTCGGATAGGGCTCGGGTGAGAGCAGGAACTCGTCGGTGGCCACCACGTTGCGTTCCCGGGCGATGGCCACTCCCTCGGCCTTGCTCGTCGCGCCCTGCGGCAGAAAGCTGTAGTCGTACAGCAGGAACATCGGCACGATGGTGGCCGGGCCACCCCGTTCGGTCCACACCGGAAACGGGTGTTCGGGGGTGACGACGCCCATCTCGTCGCACATGTTGACCAGGTAGTCGTACCGGTCGCGGCCGAAGATCTGCATCGGGTCGCGGTTGGTGGTCCACAGTTCGTGGTTGCCCGGCACCCAGATCACCTTGGCGAACCGCCGGCGCAGCAGGTCCAGCGCCCAGCGAATCTCGTCGGTGCGTTCGCCGACGTCCCCGGCCACGATCAGCCAGTCGTCGGGTGACGACGGGTGCAGCGACTCGGTGACCGGCTTGTTGCCCATGTGACCGGTGTGCAGGTCGGAGACGGCCCACAGCGTCGGCTGCCCTCCGCCGTTGCGCTCCTGCCTTGTGGTCACGAGTAACTAGCCTAGCGACCCGGCGCGTTTCCGCCGATTGAGCGAACTACGGCAGGAACCCCTGTGCCGACGCGGAAGCGACTTGTACACTCCCGGCAACGAGAAAACCAGAAGGCAGGGGGTGCCGTGCTCACCAAGGTGCGTCTGGTTGGAGCGGTGGCTGCGCTGATCTTTGGGATCGCGGGAGGCACCGTGGGCTGGCAGGCGGTTCCGCCCGCCCCGATGGCCAGCGAAGGTGTGCAGCTGCGGTCGACCGCCGCGCCGATGTCCACCACGATGAAGAGCCCGATCGTGGCCACCACCGATCCGAGCCCGTTCGACCCGTGCAACGACATCCCCTTCGACGCCGTGCAACGGCTGGGGCTGGCGTTCACCCCGCCGATACCCGAAGAAGGGCTGCGCTGCCACTTCGACGCCGGCAACTACCAGATGGCGATCGAGCCCATCGTCTGGCGCACGTATGCCCAGTCACTTCCCCCGGACGCCATCGAGACCGAGATCGCCGGCCACCGCGCCGCCCAGTACTGGGTGGTGAAGCCGACCTATCACAACAGCTACTGGTACATCTCCTGCATGGTGACGTTCAAGACCAGCTACGGAGTGATCCAGCAGTCGCTGTTCTACTCGACGGTCTACTCGGAGCCCGATGTGGACTGCCCGTCCACCAACCTGCAGCGGGCAAACGAGCTGGTCCCGTTCTACAAGTTCTAGGGACCCATAACCTCTAAGCGTGACCAAGACGAGGAAGACCCCGTCCAACGCGCTGGGCCGGATGCTTGGACTGCGCCCCGCGACCAACCGCTACACCGTCAGACGGGTCCGCATTCCGATGCGCGACGGCGTCCGGTTGGTGGCCGATCATTACGTTCCGCACGGTACCGCCGGGGGTCCGGCCGGCACACTGTTGGTCCGCGGACCCTATGGACGAACCGTGCCGTTTTCCCTGGTTTTCGCCCGGCTCTATGCCGCGCGGGGCTACCACGTCGTGTTGCAGAGCGTGCGCGGGACGTTTGGCTCCGAGGGCGAATTCGAGCCGATGGTCAACGAGGCCGCCGACGGCGCGGACACCGTGGCGTGGCTCCGGGAGCAGCCGTGGTTCACCGGCCGGTTCGCCACCGTGGGTCTGTCGTATCTGGGCTTCACCCAGTGGGCGCTGCTAGACGACCCGCCGCCGGAACTGGCCGCAGCCGTCATCACCGTGGGCCCACACGACTTTCGGGACTCGGTTTGGGGCACCGGCGCGTTCGCGAACGATTTCCTGGCCTGGAGCGACATGGTCGCCCGCCAGGAGAGTCCGATGCACCGCCGCGCGATCAGCCAATTGACCGCCCAACGCCGGGTGACGCGCGCGCTGCGGTCGCTGCCGATGGGCGAGTCCGCCCGAGCGTTGCTCGGCGACGGCGCGCCGTGGTTCGAGTCCTGGGTCGAACACACCGAGGACGACGACCCGTTCTGGGATGCCGTGCGGTTCCCCGCCGCGCTGGATCGCGTTGATGTCCCGGTGCTGCTGCTGAGCGGTTGGCAGGACGTCTTCGTGAACCAGACGGTGCGGCAGTACCGGCACCTGCGCGACCGGGGAGTCAACGTCGCGCTCACCGTCGGCCCCTGGACACACACCCAGATGCTCACCAAGGGGCTGGCCACCTGCGCCCAGGAGTCCTTCGACTGGCTGGACGCCCACCTGGCCGGCGCCTCCCCCCCCGCGCCGTCCCGACACGGTCCGGGTGTTCGTCACCGGGCAGGGTTGGCGCTACCTGCCCGACTGGCCTCCGGCGACCACTGAACATGCGCTGTACCTGCACCCACACGGCCGCTTGGACGTCGCCCCACCGCCGTCCGGCGCGCCGCCGGCGACCTTTCTGGCGGACCCCGAGCGCCCCACTCCCGTCATCGGCGGCCCGTTGCTTGCGCCGACGGGTGGCTACCGCAACGACACTCGCCTGGCGTCGCGGGACGACGTGCTCGCATTCACCGGGGCCGCACTCACCCAGGACCTGTCCGTCCACGGGCACCCCGTCGTCGAACTGGAGCATTCCGCCGACAATCCCAACGTTGACCTGTTCGTCCGGGTCAGCGAGGTCGACCCCAAGGGCCGGTCGCGCAACGTGAGCGAGGCCTACCGGCGCCTGAGTGACGTCGGGAGACCCGTCAAAGTGGAGCTCGATCCGATGGCCCACCGATTCAGGGCAGGCTCACGCATCCGCGTACTGATCGCCGGCAGCTGGTTCCCCCGCTACGCGCGCAACCTGGGCACCGAAGAGCCGACACTGATGGCCCGGCAGGTGAAACCGGCCACGCATTCGGTGCACTTCGGCGAGTCCCGGCTGGTACTGCCGGTGCACTAGCGGCCGGCCGCGCGCCAGCGGTTCAGCACCGCGTCGACCTGCGCGGCCACCCGATGCCGAGCCGCTTCCCGGTCGACGCCCGACATCAAAAGTTCGTCGTACGGCGTGTCCACATGCCGAACCGACGCCACGACGGCCAGCGTCACCGCTTCGGGGTCCAGTGCCCGCCCGGCCGCGCTACGGCCGATCCTCCCACTCCCCCGGGTGGCGGCATGACGTGCGATCGCGTCGGCACGCTCGGCCGGGCAACCGGGAAACAGATCGCGAATGGCATCGGCTCAGCCGACGGCTTCGCGGACACGGGCGGCGACGGCGGACAGGGTCGCGTCATCGTGCACCGGCGCGGCCAGCGCCGGCGTCAACGGGAGTTGCACCCAGCTGGTGCACCCGGCGTACTCGGGGGTGCGCTCGATGCGCACCGGCTCGGCCAGCGGGATCGCGGACACCACCAGCACGGCCAGTTTGTGTTTGGGCCGGAAGTCCAGCCGGTCGGCCCGCACCGATTCGGCGGTCCAGATGTGCAGATCCTCGATGTCACCCAGGCCTTCGGGGCGGTTGACGGGTAGCGCCGCAACCACTTTCGCCGCGGCCCGGACCAGCAGTTGCTCGTCGGTGCTGTCGGCGGCCGCCGCGGGCAGCAGATCTCGGTGCTCGGGCCGGACGCGCTCGGCATGGCTGTGCGCGACCGTCGGGAACAGCAGGAACTCCCGCGCCGCGACCTCGAACCGCTTTTCACCGATGCCGCCCTTGCGCAGCAGGATGGTTTGGCGCCCATCCAGCAGCGCGTGCACGGCCGCGCTCCACTCCTTGAGCGCGGGCGTCACGGAGGGGGTCACGACTGGGCTGCGGCGATTCGGGCGACGACCTCGGGGCGGCGCAACGGCGGGACGCTCTTGGGTGGCTGACGTCGTGCGGGCAGCGCGTCCAGCAGGCGGGCGGTCGTTGCGGTGACCTCGGCTACCGCGGCTTCGAACGCTTCGGCGTTGGCCGGTGACGGACGGGTGATGCCGCTGACCTTGCGCACGTACTGACGTGCCGCCGCCGCGATCTCCTGGTGGGTGGCCGGGGGTTCCAGCCCGCGCAGTTCGGTGATGTTTCGGCACATGCGTCCCACGATAGGCGCGCACCGAACCGCAAGCCTGGAACGCCGTAGGCGACCCTCTACGGTGACTGTATGACCGACGACATCCTGCTGATCGACACCGACGACCGAGTGCGCACCCTGACCCTCAACCGTCCGCAGGCTCGCAACGCCCTGTCCGCGGCGCTGCGGAGCAAGTTCTTCGCCGCTCTCGCCCAGGCGGAAACCGACGACGACGTCGACGTCGTCATCGTCACCGGCGCCGACCCGGCGTTTTGCGCCGGTCTGGACCTCAAAGAGCTGGGCCAACAGACGGCGCTGCCCGACATCTCGCCGCGCTGGCCGGAGATGACCAAACCGGTGATCGGCGCCATCAACGGCGTCGCGGTCACCGGCGGCCTCGAGTTGGCGCTGTACTGCGACATTTTGATCGCCTCGGAGAACGCGCGGTTCGCCGACACCCACGCGCGGGTCGGCCTGCTGCCCACCTGGGGGCTCAGCGTGCGGCTGCCGCAGAAGGTGGGCGTCGGCCTGGCCCGACGGATGAGCATGACCGGGGACTACCTCTCAGCCGCCGACGCGCTGCGGGCCGGCCTGGTCACCGAGGTCGTGCCGCATGACCAACTGCTACCCACCGCCCGCAAGGTCGCCGCGTCCATCGTCGGCAACAACCAGAACGCGGTACGAGCGTTGCTGGCGTCGTATCACCGCATCGACGAGTCGCAGACCGGTTCTGGGCTGTGGCTGGAAGCGTCGGCGGCGCGGCAGTTTCGGACCAGCCCGGAGGACATCGCGGCCAACCGCGAGGCCGTGCTGCAACGCGGGCGTTCCCAGGTGCGTTAGCGGGGCTTACGCTGCGCTTGGTATGCGGGGGCGCGTGGCCTCCCCCACCCTTCCGCCCAATGTGGGCCATATGGCCCAAATCCCAACACTTTTCGGACATACACCACACGTTCAACGAACCGCCGTACTCGTCAGCCGATCCGCGTCTCGGTCGCGACGTCGAAGAAGCACAGCTCTTGCACGTGCGGCACGATCGACAACGTGTCACCCAACTGCACCGAAGTGCGCCGATCGGTGCGGAACACGATGCGCTGCGCCCGTGACGACCATCCGTCGCGCTCGACAGGCGTTGCGTAGACGAAGGATTCGAAACCCAGTTCCTCCACCAGTTCCACGACGACGGTCAGCGCGCCCGGGGTTTCCGCCGAGGCGACATCCCAGGATTCGGGCCGCACCCCGAGCAGCACCCTCTGCTGGCCGGCGGCTTGACGCGGCACCGGTATCGCTAAATCGGGCGACTTCACCATCCCGTCGGCCACGACGGCCTCGATGAGGTTCATCGCCGGCGCTCCGATGAACGTCGCCACGAACGTGTTGACCGGGTCGTCGTACAGCGCTCGCGGCGTGTCGATCTGTTGCAGCACACCGTCTTTGAGTACGGCGACCCGGTCCCCCATCGTCATGGCCTCCACCTGGTCATGGGTGACGTAGACGGTGGTCGTACCCAAGCGGCGCTGCAAACCCGAGATCTGCGATCGGGTGCTCACCCGCAATTTGGCGTCCAGGTTCGACAGCGGTTCGTCCATGCAGAACACCTGGGGCCGGCGCACGATCGCCCGCCCCATCGCCACGCGTTGCCGCTGCCCACCGGAGAGCTTCGCCGGCTTACGGTCAAGCAGCTCAGTCAATTCCAGCATGGTGGCGACCTCTTCCACCCGACGCCGCGTTTCGGCGCGCGACACACCGGCGTTGCGCAGCGCGAAGCCCATGTTGGCCGCCACCGTCATATTCGGGTACAGCGCGTAGTTCTGAAACACCATCGCGACATCGCGGGCGCGTGGCGGCAGGTGCGTCACGTCCACATCCCCGATGGTGATTCGGCCGCTCGCTACGGTTTCCAGCCCGGCGAGCATGCGCAGGGTGGTCGACTTGCCGCAGCCGGACGGGCCGACAAGGACCAGGAATTCACCGTCTGCAACCTCGAGGTCCAGGTTCTCGATCGCCGGAGCGTCCGCACCGGGGTAACGGTGCGTGACCGACGAATACTGCACGCTAGCCATGTCGGGGCAACTTTCGTTTGATCTGGCGGTCGTAGATGACGCCCAGCTGCTTTTCGATGTCGGTGAACGTATCGGTCACGTCGGACCCTTCCAGCCCAATGGATTCCAGCCCCGCGCAGATGATGCGGTCAGCGCCGGGCAGGAACACGCGCGCGTAATCCTGCGGCTTGGTGTGCGGAAGCTGGTCGAGCGCCACCCGGGCCCGGGGGTTCTCGTCCAGGTATCTCTGCTCGCTAGGGTCGTGGACGGCGGACTTGCGCACCGGCAGATACCCGGTGCGCTGGCTGAAGTAGGCGGTGTTCTGCGGGTTGGTGACGAACTCAATGAACCGCAGCGCGTTGAGCTTTCGCTCCGGGGAGAGCTTTGCCGGTATTGCCAGCCCGGCCCCGCCGGTCGGGCAACCGGGTGCTCCCCCGGGCCCGGTCGGCAGCGGCGCAACACCGAAATCGACTCGGGCGGAATGGGTGATGCCGACCAGCGCGCCCGTCGACGCCAGGGTCGAGGCCTGAATGCCGGTGGCGAACTCGTTGGCGTTGTCGTTGGCGATCGCGGCATAACGCCTGCGATGGATGGAATCCCGATAAAAGTTTCCGGCCTCGATGGTCTTCGGATCGGTGAACTTCAGGGTCCACTTGTCGGAGTAAGCGCCGCCGAACGCCCAGTTCGGCCCTTCGAATACCCAGGAGATCCGCTCGGCGTTCGGCCAGCCGTGCGCCCATCGTCCGGAGCCGACGACCTGCTGCAGCCGGGGGCCCCATTCGTCGAATTCCTGCCAACTGCGCGGTCCGCGGTCGGGCAGACCGGCCCGCGCCCAGTCGGACTTGTTGTAGTAGAAGAGCGGCGTCGAACGCGAATACGGCAGCGCATAGTGACGGCCGTCGAATTCGTAGTCGGCCAGCAACGAGTCCACATAATCCGCGGTGTCGACGCCGACTTGGCCAAAGAGATCGTCGAGCGGGGCGATGACACCGCTGAGGGCGAAGTGGAACCACCAACGATCGTCCAGGACAACGACATCGGGCACATCGATGCCGATGAGCGACGCGTTGAACTTCTGCGCCACCTCGTCGTAGTCCGCGCCGGCGTCGATCAGCTTGACCTGCAAACCGGGAAACCGGCTCTGGAACCGGGCGATGAGTTCTCGTTCCATCGTGGCGGACTGGCCGGGGTGGTTGGACCAGAACGTGATCGGACCCGATCCCGATTTCTCGCCGGAGCTGCCGCCCATCCCAGCGCAGCCGGCGAGCATTCCGGGCACGGCCGCGCCCGCCAACGACAGGAAACTTCTGCGGTTCAAGACGGTCATGGCGCGTCAGCCCTTGACCGCGCCGGAGGTGAGGCCCTTGATCATCTGCCGTTGCAGCGCAATGAAGATGAGCAGGATGGGCAGCATCGCCAACAGTGTCACCGCCATCACCGGGCCCCAGTTCGTCACACCCTCGGCTTGCTGCAGGAAGGTCAGGCCCACCGGTAACGGCGCCACCGACTCGTCATCGGACATCAAGAACGGCCACAGGTACTCGTTCCATTCGTTGACCACGGTGATGACACCGAAGGCGACCATGGTCGGCCCGGACATCGGCAACACGACCCGCAGCAGCAGTTGCCACCACCGGGCGCCGTCCATCCGCGCGGCCTCGATGACCTCCGAGGGAAGCGACAGAAAGTGGTTGCGCATCAAGAAAGTTCCGAATGCAACGCCGGCCAGGGGCAGGATGATGCCCGGGAATGTGTTGCGCAGGCCGAGTTGAGAGATCAAGGCGTAGTTGGAGATCACGGTGATCTGGTTGGGCACCATGAGCGCAGCGATGATGACCAAGAACACCACGTTCTTGCCCGGGAAATCCACGAACACCAGCCCGAACGCGCTGAGCACGCCGAGGACGAACTTCACCGATGCCAGTGCGGTGGTGATGATCACCGAATTGCGCAGGTAGGTCCAGAACGGGATCTGCCCGGTGGCGATCTGATAGTTCCGCGGATGCCAGCGCGGCGGCCACCACGTCGTCGGCTGCGAATAGATGTCGGGCTGGTCCTTGAACGAGGTGAAGAAGACGAACAGCAGCGGTCCGGCGATCATCGCGACCACCAACAGCATCGCCGCATACCCGAGCAGCTGCGCGGCCCCCCGACTCGCCTTCACCCGGGTGATGCTCACAGCCGCTGCTCCCGATCCATGACCCGCACCTGGAAGTACGTGATGGCCAGCAGGACGAGGAACATGATCGTTGCGATGGTGGCCCCGTATCCGGCCCGGAAATTCCTGAAGGTCTCCAGATACACCTGGTACACCATGGTCGTCGTGCCGTAGCCCAGCGGGCCGCCCCGGGTCATCACATTGATCACGTCGAACACCTGCAGCGAGTTGATCAGCACCGTGATCGACAGGAAGAAGGTGGTGGGACGCAGCTGCGGCAGCAGCACCCGGCGAAAGATTCCCCACCGGCTGGCGCCGTCGATTTCGGCCGCCTCCAACAGGTCTCGGCGGATCCCCTGCAGCGCGGCCAGGTAGATGACGAACGTGTAGCCGAGGTTCTTCCAGATGTAGGTGACGGTGACCATGAACATCGCCCAGTGGGGCCGCTGGTAGAAGTCGGGCACACCAACCCCGATGCGATGTAACAGGTCTTGGATCAGGCCGAAATGCGGATCGAAGACGAACTGGGCCGCCAGGCCCACCGCCGCACCGGAGATCACGAACGGGGCGAAGATCGTCGAGCGCACCAGGTTTCGACCCCGCAACGGTTGATCGAGCAGCATTGCCAGCACCAGGCCGAGCACCATTGAACCGATCACGGCCGCGGACGTGAACACCACGGTGTTGAGCACGATCTGCCGGGTATCCGCCCGGGTGAGCCACTCGGCGTAGTTGGACAGCCCGATGAAATCGGCCGCCGGGTCGGAGATGTTCCAGTCGAAGAACGACAGCCGGATGTTGTCGGCCAACGGGCGGTAGATGAACAACGCCAACAACGCCACGTTGGGTCCGACCAGGACGGTGAACAACGCATAGTCCTGCCAGGACCGCTGCCGGGACCGTGGCGGCGTCCAGGCCAGCCTTGTCATGCGCGCAGTGTAACGGCGGGTTGGGCGCGCGAGGCGTTACGCCGCCCCGGTCACCGCCCACCGTCCGGACACCGTCCGCCATCCGACGAAGATCAGTCGCAACACGATGAATGTGCTCAGCCCGGTCCAGATGCCGGTCAGCCCCCAGTCGAACACCAGTGACAGCCAGATCAGCGGCAGAAAGCCGATCAGGGCGCTGGCGACGGTGGCGGTGCGCATGAACGCCGCATCGCCGGCGCCGAGCAGTACCCCGTCCAGCGCGAAAACGATGCCGGCGATGGGCAGCTGGGCCACCATGAACCACCAGGGCACCCCGATGGCAGCCAGGACCGACCGGTCATCGGTAAACAGGTCGGGCAGCACGTCTGCGCCCACCCCCAGGCCGACCGCCAGTAACGCGGCCGCCAACAGCGAGAAGATTGTCACCCGCCACGCCACCCACTTGGCGTGCGCGACGTCGCTCGCACCCAGCGCCGCACCCACCAACGCCTGCGCGGCAATGGCCAACGAATCGAGAACCAGGGCAAGAAAACTCCACAGCTGCAGCACCACCTGGTGCGCCGCCAATGCGGCCGCGCCGAACCTGGCGGCCACGGTCGCGGCCGAGATGAAGCAGGCCTGGAATGCCATGGTCCGCACGAACAAATCGCGGCTCATCACCACCTGCGCGCGCAGCACGGCGCGGTCCGGGCGCAGCGGCACCCGTTCGGCCAGCAGCGCGCCTACGAACAACACCGCCGCCAGCCACTGACCGGTCGCGTTGGCGACCGCCGACCCGGCCAGACCCCAGCGTGGAAACCCCAGCCAGCCATACACCAGCAACGGACACAACACTGCCGACAGGCTGAACCCCGCCACCACATAACGCAGCGGACGCACCGTGTCCTGCACTCCGCGCATCCAACCGTTACCCGCGAGCGAGACGAGAATCGCCGGCACACCCAGGATCGCGATCCGTGTCCAGGGCAGGGCCGCGGCGCTGATCGCTTGGCCCCCGGACTCGCCCCCCGCGATCGCCGACACCAGCGGCACGGCTACGGCCTCCACCACGACGATCACGAGCACACCCAGCGCCAGGGCCAGCCACGTGGCCTGTACCCCCTCGGCGACTGCCCCCACGCGGTCGCCGGCCCCGAAGCGGCGCGCCGAGCGCGCCGTCGTGCCGTAGGACAGGAACGTCGCTCCCGAACCGACAAAGTTGAGCAGCAGACTGCCGATGGCCAGACCGGCCAGCGAAACCGCCCCGAGGCGACCGACGACCGCGGTGTCGAACAGCAGATACAGCGGCTCAGCCGCCAATACACCCAGCGCGGGCAGCGCGAGCGCGGCGATTTGCCGCCCACCGGCGGCCGGTCGCCCGGCGCCTGGCTCGACTGGCCCTTCAGTCAAGGGCCGTCAGCCCAGAGCCGCGCACAGGGAGGCGACGACGTTATCGATCGAACCGGAGGCCGAATAGCCGGCGGCCAGTCGGTGGCCGCCGCCGCCGAACTTGGATGCGACCGCCGCCAGATCGATGTCGTTCTTACCGCGCATGGACACCGACCAACGTTGCGGGTCAACCTCTTTGAAGACGGCCGCCACCTCGGCTTGCTGAGTGGTGCGCACGATGTCGACGATACTTTCGACCTCCTCGGGACGGGAGGAGACCCAGTCCTGGTTGTCGACGACGACATAGACCAGCCCGCGTCCGCCCACCGCGTCCGGCAGCAGCCGCGCCGATCCCAGCACCCGGGACAGCATCGGCAACCACCCGAACGGGTGACTGTCCATCAGTGACCGGCTGACGGCGGCGTTGTCCACGCCTATCTCAACCAGTTGAGCCGCCAGCCGCAGGGCGCGCGGGCTGGCCCAGCGGAAAGATCCGGTGTCGGTGGTCAGCCCCGCGTAGATGCAGTGCGCGACGCGGGAGTCCATCGGCTGGCCCCAGGCTTCGAGCACCTCGGCAACCATCATCGTGGTCGAATCGGCTTCCACGTCGACGAAGTTCGCGGTGCCGAACATGCGGTTGGAGGCATGGTGGTCGATCACCAGCACCTCCTGACCATCGGCGGTGACCAGATCGCCAAGGCTGCCCAGCCGGTGGACGCTCGGAGCATCGACAGTGACAACCAAATCCGCGTCGCGCCGCATCGAATCGGGGCTGACCAGCAGATGGCAGCCGGGCAGCGAACGCAACGATTCCGGAAGCGTCGCCGGCGCGGCGAAGCTGACCTCGACCCCCTTGTTGCAATCCTCGAGCACCAAGGCCAGCGCCAGACCCGCGCCGATGGTGTCGGCGTCGGGGTGAACGTGAGAGATCACCGCGACCCGGTCGGCCGCAGCCAGTAGTTTCGCGGCGCCGACGGCGTCGACCCGGGCTGCCCGGGATGGTTCAGTCTTCGGGTCGGTCGTCGTCACCAGGGTCCTCGGGGTCAGCTGATGCTCCTTCAGATCCTTGTGGGCCCCCCGCCCGGTAAGGATCGGCCTCCCCCGCCGGCTTTGCACCGACTCGTACTCGCGCCAGATCCTCGTCCGCGGCACGGGCCCGAGCCAACAACTCTTCCATCCGAAGCACATTGTCGGAAGTGGTGTCCCGAGTAAAGGTCAGCGTGGGAGTAAAACGCACTCCCGTGCCCGCACCCACCTTAGAACGAAGTACTCCCTTGGCACGCTCGAGTGCTGCCGCGGCCGCATCGTAATCCGGCTCGTCGTCCAGCGTCGGGCCCATAACGGTGTAGTACACGGTCGCATCGTGCAGGTCGGCCGTCATCTTGGTGTCGACGATGGTCACCCCGGCCAGCCCCGGATCCTTGATCTCGTATTCGATCGCCGAAGCGACGATCGTGCTGATCCGCTTGGCCAGCCGACGTGCGCGGGCTGGGTCAGCCATTCGGGTTCACCGCCTCTCCTCATCGCTCGGTCCCCCAAATCCGCTACGCGGCTGGGGTGCCCCCACTGTGTGGCGGCTGTGGTCAGGCGCGCTCCTTCTGCACCAGCTCGAAGGACTCGATGATGTCGCCTTCCTTGATGTCGGAGTACCCCAACGTCAAACCGCACTCGAAGCCTTCGCGGACCTCGGTCACGTCGTCCTTCTCGCGGCGCAACGAGTTGATGGTGAGGTTCTCGGTGACCACGATGTTGTCCCGCAACAGCCGGGCCTTGGCGTTGCGGCGCACCACACCGGAGGTGACCAGGCAACCCGCGATGATGCCGACCTTGGAAGACCGGAAGATCGCCCGGATCTCGGCGCGACCCAACTGGTTTTCCTCGTAGATCGGCTTGAGCATGCCGCGCAGGGCCTGCTCGATCTCGTCGATCGCTTGGTAGATCACCGAGTAGTAGCGGATCTCGACGCCTTCGCGATTGGCCAGCTCCGTCGCCTTGCCTTCGGCGCGCACGTTGAAGCCGATGATGATCGCATCCGATGCCGACGCCAGGTTGACGTTGGTCTCGGTGATGCCACCGACACCGCGGTCGATGACGCGCAGGGCCACCTCGTCGTCGACCTCGATACCCATCAGAGCCTCTTCCAGCGCCTCGACAGTACCGGCGTTGTCGCCCTTGAGGATCAGGTTCAGCTGACTGGTTTCCTTCAGCGCCGAGTCCAGGTCCTCCAGGCTGATCCGCTTGCGACTGCGAGCCGCCAGGGCGTTGCGCTTGCGGGCACTACGCCGGTCGGCGATCTGCCGGGCGATGCGGTCTTCGTCGACGACCAGGAAGTTGTCACCCGCGCCGGGCACCGACGTAAAGCCGATCACCTGGACCGGACGCGACGGGAGCGCCGCCTCGATGTCATCGCCGTGCTCGTCGACCATCCGGCGGACGCGGCCGTAGGCGTCGCCGGCGACCACCGAGTCGCCCACGCGCAACGTGCCGCGCTGGATGAGCACCGTTGCCACTGGGCCGCGACCGCGGTCCAAGTGCGCCTCGATGGCCACACCCTGGGCTTCCATGTCGGGATTGGCCCGCAGGTCCAGCGCCGCGTCGGCGGTCAGCAGCACCGCCTCGAGCAGCTGCTCGATGTTGGTGCCCTGCTTGGCGGAGATGTCGACGAACATCGTGTCGCCGCCGAATTCCTCGGCAATCAAGCCGTACTCGGTGAGCTGGGCGCGGATCTTGGCCGGGTCGGCGCCTTCCTTGTCGATCTTGTTGACCGCCACCACGATCGGCACGTCGGCGGCCTGCGCGTGGTTGATGGCCTCCACCGTCTGCGGCATCACGCCGTCGTCGGCCGCGACCACCAGGATCGCGATGTCGGTGGCCTTGGCGCCACGGGCACGCATGGCGGTGAACGCTTCGTGACCGGGGGTGTCGATGAACGTGATGAGACGTTCGGTGCCGTCGAGTTCGACAGCAACCTGGTAGGCGCCGATGTGCTGGGTGATGCCACCCGCCTCGCCCTCGCGGACGCTGGCCTTGCGGATGGTGTCCAGCAGGCGGGTCTTGCCGTGGTCGACGTGACCCATGACGGTGACCACCGGCGGACGGGTCTGCAGGTCTTCCTCGCCGCCCTCGTCCTCGCCGTAGGTCAGGTCGAACGACTCGAGCAGCTCGCGGTCCTCGTCCTCGGGGCTGACGACCTGAACGTTGTAGTTCATCTCGCTGCCCAGCAGTTCGAGCGTCTCGTCGCCCACCGACTGGGTGGCCGTGACCATCTCACCGAGGTTGAACAGCGCCTGCACCAGCGCGGCCGGGTTGGCGTTGATCTTGTCGGCGAAGTCGCTCAGCGAAGCCCCGCGAGCCAGGCGGATCGTCTCGCCGTTGCCGTGCGGTAACCGAACGCCGCCGACGACCGGCGCCTGCATGTTCTCGTACTCGGCGCGCTTTGCCCGCTTCGACTTGCGGCCACGCCGGGGGGCGCCGCCGGGACGACCGAACGCGCCCGCCGCGCCACCGCGCTGACCGGGACGACCACCGCCACCACCGGGACCACCGCCGCCGGGACGACCGCGGAAGCCGCCGCCACCACCGCCACCACCGGGCGCGGCTCCGACACCACCGCCGCGGTAGTTACCGCCGCCGCCGTCGCGACCGCCACCAGGTCCACCGGGGCGGGCGCCACCGGGCCGGGGCGCGCCGGTACGCGGCGGGCGCGGCCCGCCTGCGGCACCGCCGGGACGCGGGGGCATGTTGCCGGGCGAAGCACCGCCCGGACGTGGCCCACCCGGCCGGGGAGCTCCGGGCCGTGGGGCCTGCGGGTGCGGACGCGGGATAGGCCGGTCGACCGGCTGAGCCGACGAGAACGGGTTGTTGCCGACGCGCGGCGTGCGAACGCCTGGCTTCGGGACCGGCGGGCCGGGCCGCGGGCCCGGAGTCGCACCGGGCTGTGGCGCCTGCGAACCGGGCTTGGGTCCGGGCGTCGGCGCCGCGGGCTTTCCGGGCGTCGGTTGGGTCGGCGCAGCCGGGGCCGCCGCGCTCGCCGCCGGAGCCGGCGGGGCCGCGGGCGCCGCAGGTCGAGGGGCAGCCGGCTTGGCCGGTGCGGGGGTTGGTGCGCCGTTGCCCGCCGCCTTTTCGATCGCCGAGTCGAGAGCTTGCTCGAGCGACTTGTCGGGGGCTTTGGCGGGGGCCTTGGCCGGCGCGGCCGGTGCGGCTTCCTTCGCGGCGGCCGCCTTACCGCCGCCGAACGACTCGCGCAGCCGGCGCGCTACGGGCGCCTCCACCGTTGACGATGCTGATTTGACGAATTCGCCCTGCTCGCTCAGCCGGGCGAGGACTTCCTTGCTGGTGACACCGAGTTCCTTTGCCAACTCGTGTACGCGGGCCTTACCTGCCACTACATCTCCTGTCTATGAGGCGACAGCAGTGGGCCGCGCCTCGGGTTTAGCTATGACGCATGGTCATCGGGACTTCACGGTGTGCTCATGTTCGTTGCTACCTGTTCTTTTGGCCGGTGGCCGAGCTTGTTCACGTACTCGACTACCGCGGATGTGTCCGGCGAACCGGTGATGCGCAGCGCTCTGGTGAAAGCTCGCCGCCGAATCGCTTGTTGTACGCACTGCTCCACGGGATGCAGCCAGGCACCCCGCCCGGGCAGTCTTCTGGCTGTGTCAACGATTACGGCGTACGCGCCGTTCCCGTTCGACTCCGCCACCACTCGAAGCAGTTCGACGGCCAACTCTCGCTTCCGGCAACCGACACACGTCCGCACGGGTCCGCTGGGACTATCCGGGCGTCGGTGCGCCGAGACCGAAGGCTCGCGCTGGATCACGGCTAAGTCTAGCGTCACCCGGCCAATGGTCAGAACCACCCGACGGTGTGACGCTGACGCATCTTTACTTCGGCGTTTTGAGGGCGGGAAATTTGAGGGCGGAAGATTTAAGCCGGCGGTCAGCGCTCGTGCGCCATGCCCCGGCTCGCGCCATGCTCGGGATGGCCCGACGGTTGCCCGGGGGAATCCCCGCGGATGTCGATCCGCCACCCGGTGAGCCGGGCCGCCAGCCTGGCGTTCTGGCCTTCCTTCCCGATGGCGAGCGACAGCTGGAAGTCGGGAACCACCACGCGAGCCGCCCGGGCCATCTGGTCGATGACCGAGACGGAAACCACCTTGGCCGGCGACAACGCGTTGGCGACGAAGCGAGCCGGATCCTCGTCGTAGTCGATGATGTCGATCTTCTCGCCCGAGAGCTCGCTCATCACGTTGCGCACCCGCTGTCCCATCGGGCCGATGCAGGCCCCCTTGGCGTTCAGCCCGGGAACGCGGGACACCACGGCGATCTTGGAGCGATGTCCGGCCTCCCGTGCCACGGCCACGATCTCCACCGAGCCGTCGGCGATCTCGGGCACCTCCAGCGAGAACAGCTTGCGAACCAGGTTGGGGTGGGTTCGCGACAGCGTGATGACCGGCTCGCGGGCGCCGCGGGTCACCCCCACCACGTAGCAGCGCAGCCGGTTGCCGTGTTCATAGCTCTCGCCCGGCACCTGCTCCGCGGCGGGTATCACGCCCTCCGAGGCCTTGGTCTCGGTACCCATCCGCACGACGACAAGGCCGCGGGCGTTGGCCCGGCTGTCGCGCTGTATCACCCCGGCGACGATCTCGCCCTCCCGGGTGGAGAACTCACCGTACGTGCGCTCGTTCTCGGCATCGCGGAACCGCTGCAGCATCACCTGGCGCGCGGTGGTGGCCGCGATACGACCGAAACCCTCGGGGGTGTCGTCCCATTCGCTGATGAGATTGCCGTCTTCGTCGGTCTCCCGGGCGATCACCCGGACGACACCGGATTTCCGGTCGATCTCGATGCGCGCCTCGTTCTGGTGGCCCTGGGTGTGCCGGTAGGCAGTGAGCAGCGCGGACTTGATCGTTTCGAGAAGTTCGTTGACCGAGATGCCCCGGTCCACCTCGATGGCATGCAGTGCGGCCATGTCGATGTTCATGCTTCGGCCTCCGTTCCCGCGGCCTGACCCACTCCCGCCAGTTCTAGCTCAGCTTTCGGGGGTGGTGAAAATTCAACTTGTACGACGGCTTTCACGATCTCCGGCAACGGGATCTCCCGCACCGTCAAATCCCGCTTTTCCCGGATGACCAGCCCTATGGTGTCGCCGCGCGTCTCACCGACCCGTCCGGTCAGCTGCGACCCGTCGGAAAGGACCACCTCGACCTTGCGTCCACGCGCCCGTCGGAAGTGCTTTTCGCTGGTCAGCGGGCGGTCCACGCCGGGCGAACTTACTTCGAGCACGTATGCCTCCCCCTTGTCGCCCAGGCCGTCCAGCAGGGCGGATGCCGAACGCGACAACTCGGCGATCGTGTCCAGGTCCAGGGCGGTGTCGCCATCGGCGATCACGGCGATGCGCGGGGGCCGGGCGCGGGTGTCGATAACCACATCTTCGATCTCATAGCCCGCGCGCGCGAACTCGTCGGTGAGCAGCTCGATCACCTGCGTCTGCGACGGTAGCCCGGTGGTCACGGCGAGCTCCTCATCTTGAGTTGTCCGGACATCTGGTGTTGGGAGGCATCCGGGAGAGCCAGCTATCAACGATACGCCAGGATTTACAAATGACGTCGTGATCGTCGCAGGGCATCCCGCAGCCGGGCGTCCTACGGGTCGTGACCGGTCGTGCCGACCGCGTTCGCGGGTGCTTCTGATGGCAGGATGTTGTGGTGCCCAGAGCCGTACCCGTCATTACTCGGCGGGGTGTGCTCGCCGGCGGTGCCGCTCTTGCTGCACTTGGGTTGGTATCCGCCTGTGACGAGACGCCCCCCAAGCCGCCACCGGTCGAAGAGCTGCTCGGACCGCTGGACCAGGCCCGCCACGACAGTGCGCTGGCCTCGGCCGCGGCCGCGGCGATAGGTATGCCGCCGCAGGTCGCCGCGGCGCTGTCCGTGGTGGCCAGCCAGCGTGCCGCCCATGCCCGTGCTCTCGCCACCGAGATAGCTCGCGCAGCGGGCAAGCTCGTCTCCTCCACGAGCGAAACGAGCAGCTCGAGCGCGAGTCCCAGTTCCACCGACCCGGAGACACCCCCGCCACCCCCGCCGACGGTGTCCGACGTGATCGATTCCCTGCGCACGTCGGCGGAGGGCGCAAGTCGCCTGCTGACCACCTCGTCCGGCTACCGGGCGGGGTTGCTGGCCTCGATCGCCGCGTCCTGCACGGCGTCCTACTCGGTGGCGCTGGTGCCCGGAGGGCCGTCGATATGACCTCCTTCGAACCGACGCCGGGAGCCTCACCCAAGCGGTCTCCGGGCGGCATCACCACGGGCAAAGAGGCCGCCGCCGAGGCGCTGGCTGACGCGCTGAGCATCGAACACGCCACCATTTACGGCTACGGCATCGTGTCCGCCCTGTCGCCGCCCAGCGTCAACGACCTGGTGGTGGAGGCGTTGAACCAACACCGCCAGCGTCGCGACGACGTCATCTCCATGCTGACGGCCCGCAAGGCCAACGCGCCGGTGGCCGCCGCCGGCTACCAACTGCCGATGCTGGTGGCCAGCGCCGCCGACGCGGCGCGGTTGGCCGCGCGGATGGAAAACGACGGTGCGACGGCCTGGCGGGCCGTGGTGGAGCACGCTGACACCGCCGACGACCGCGCGTTTGCCGCGACGGCCCTGACCGAAAGCGCCGTGATGGCGTCCCGCTGGAACAAGGTGCTGGGCGGCTGGCCCATCACCGCGGCCTTCCCCGGCGGCAACGAGTAGTCCTTTGGGCGTTGGCGCTGCGTCCAGGGCGACGTTGTGCGAGTAGACGTCGCCCTCAGCGCAGAGTCATTGCGCCAGTAGTCGCAGGATGTCGCTGACGAGCGAATCACCGACGGCCAGGTCGGTCGTCTCGCCCGCGAAGCGGTTGCGCAGTTCGACGCGACCGTCCGCCCAACCTCGGCCCACCACGACGATCCACGGCACGCCGAGCAGTTCGGCGTCCTTGAACTTCACCCCCGGTGAGGCCTGACGATCGTCCAGCAGCACCTCGACACCCACCTTGTCCAGGTCGGCCGCCAGCTTCTCGGCACCCAGGCGAGCCTCGGGGTCCTTGTTCGCGATCACCAGGTGCAGGTCGAACGGCGAGATGGACGACGGCCAGCGCAGGCCCAGCTCGTCGTGCTGCTGCTCGGCGACGACGGCAACCAGGCGCGAAACGCCGATGCCGTAGGAGCCCATGGTCAGCCGCACCGGCTTGCCGTCCTCACCGAGGACGTCGACGTTGAACGCATCGGTGTACTTGCGGCCGAGCTGGAAGATGTGCCCGATCTCGATGCCGCGCGCCATGGTCAGCTGCCCGGCACCGTCGGGTGACGGGTCTCCCTCACGTACCTCGGCGGCCTCGATGATCCCGTCGGCGGTGAAGTCGCGCCCGGCCACCAGGCCGACCACGTGCTTGCCCGGTTCGTCCGCCCCGGTGATCCAGCTGGTGCCGTCCACCACCCGGGGATCGACCAGGTAGCGAACCTCGTTGTCGCGCAGCGCTTTCGGACCGATGTACCCCTTCACCAGGAACGGGTACTTGGCGAAATCCGCGTCGTCGAGAAACACGTACTCGGCCGGCTCGAGGGCCGCGCCCAGCCTCTTGTCGTCGATCTCGCGATCGCCGGGCACGCCGATGGCCAGTAGCTCCCAGTCCCCGCCCGGCTGGCGGACCTTGAGCAGGACGTTTTTCAGGGTGTCCGCGGCGGTCACGGTGCGGCCCAGGTCGGCCTGGTTCGCCCAGTCCACCAGCGTGGCGATGGTCGGGGTGTCGCCGGTGTCGTGAACCTCCGCCGGGGGCATTCCGTCGATCGGTTGCGCCGGGGGCGCGGGGGTGACGACCGCTTCGACGTTGGCGGCGTAGCCGGATTCCAGGCACCGGACGAAGGTGTCCTCGCCGATCGGGCTCTCGGCGAGGAATTCTTCGGAGGCGCTGCCGCCCATCGCGCCGGACACCGCGGACACGATGACGTAGCGGACCTGCAGGCGGTCGAAGATGCGTTGGTAGGCCTCGCGGTGAGCGTCATAGGCGGCCTTCAGCCCGGCGGCGTCGGTGTCGAAGGAGTACGAGTCCTTCATGACGAACTCGCGCGCCCGCAGAATGCCCGCCCGGGGCCGTGCCTCGTCGCGGTATTTGGTCTGCACTTGGTAGAGCGTGAGCGGGAAGTCCTTGTACGAGCTGTATTCGCCCTTCACGGTGAGCGTGAACAGCTCTTCGTGCGTCGGGCCCAGCAGGTAGTCGTTGCCGCGGCGGTCCTGCAGCCGGAACACGCCGTCGCCGTACTCAGTCCAACGGTTGGTCGTCTCGTACGGCGCACGCGGCAGCAGCGCGGGAAAGAGGATCTCCTGGGCGCCGATGGCGTTCATCTCGTCGCGCACGATGCGCTCGATGTTGCGCAGCACCTTCAGGCCCAGCGGGAGCCAGCTGTACAGCCCGGGCGCGACGGGCCGGATGTAACCGGCCCGGATCAGCAGCTTGTGGCTGGGCACTTCGGCGTCTGCGGGATCGTCGCGCAGGGTGCGCAGGAACAACTCGGACATCCGGGTAATCACAGCGGGCCAGCCTACTGGTCGGGGTGATGCGTCGAACGTCACGCCATCGCATGGCTGGGCGTCCTAGTACGAACCCTGCGCGCTGGCGTGACGCTCGCGAGGAGTACGTGCGTGAGGCGAAGGCGAGGATTACAGCTCGCCGGCGTCGATCGCTTCCTTGACCTCTTGCGCGTGGGCAACCTCTTCCGGCGTGTAGCCGATGAACAGCGCGGCAAAGCCGACGATGACGGCCGTACCGGCCACCCACAGCAACCCGTAGGTGTAGCCGTGGTCCAGCGCGCCGATCTGCACGTCGTTCATGAACTTCACCGGGCCGGTAGTGCCGCCCAGGTACAGGGTGCGCGAGGTGATGACCGCCTGGATAACGGCCAACACCAGCGGCCCGCCCAAACTCTGCAACATCAGCGCGATCGCCGATACGGGGCCGATCTGGTCGAAGCCGACCCCTGCGATGGCCGCCAGGGTGAGCGGCACGACCACCATCCCGATGCCGATGCCGCCAACGACGATCGGCAACACCAGGTTGGGGAAGTAAGGCACACCGCGGTGCATGCACATCGAGCCGTAGATCATCGCGCCCAGCAACAGCCAGCCGCCACCGATCGTCAGCACCCGGGGTGAGAACCGCGACACCAGCTGCGAGGACACGCCCAGGCCAATTCCCATCGCGATCACGAAGGGGATGAAGCCGATACCCGCGCGCAACGCGCTGTAACCGAGGATGTCCTGCACGTACAGGCCGATGCAGACGGTCAGGCTGAACATGACGCCGCCGGCCAGAAGGATCGCCGCGAAGGTGACCAAGCGGTTGCGGTCGCGGAACAGGTCGAAGGGCACAACCGGGTTCTCGGCGGTGCGCTCCACGATGGCGAAGGCGATGGCGGCGGCGATGGCCACCACGCCCGAACCGATGGTGATCGTCGAGACCCAGCCCTTTTCCGGGCCCATCGAGAACGCGAACACGGCGGCGGTGCAGGCCAGGGTGGCCAGCATGGCGCCTGCGGCGTCGAGCTTCATCCGCTCGCGGTTGGTCTCCCGCAGCGCGGTGCGGGCCAGGTAGATCATGACCAAGCCGATCGGCACGTTCACCAGGAACGCCAGTCGCCACGAGACCTCGGTCAGCGCGCCGCCGACCACCAGGCCCATAACCGACCCGACGGCCGTCATCGCGGCGAACACCGCGGTGGCGGCGTTACGCGCCGGGCCCTTCGGGAAGGTGGTCGCGACCAGCGCCAGACCGGTGGGCGAGGCGATCGCGGATCCCACACCTTGGGAAAGTCGCGCGATGACCAGCGTCACTTCATCCCAGGCCACCGCGCACAGCACCGAGGAAATGGTGAACAGTGCGACGCCGACGATGAAGGTCCGCTTACGGCCGATGGTGTCGCCCAACCGGCCGCCGAGCAGCATCAGCCCGCCGAAGGTCAAAACGTAGGCGGTGATGACCCAGCTGCGGCCGGCGTCGGAGAGGCTCAGCTCGTCCTGAATCTTAGGAAGCGCGACGATGGCGACGGTGCTGTCCATCGTGGCCAGCAACTGCATTCCGCCGATCGCGATTACTGCGGCGATGAAGCGGCGCGAGGGCAGCCACGTCGGGTAATACCTGCGAATACGCTCCGAGGCGGTCTCCGCCGAGCGAGTCGGGCGCGCGGTAGCCGACGGATCATGCCGGTCGGAACTCCATTGGTGGGAAGCGCGCTCTGTGTCGTTGAGAGCCGTCATAGCAGGTTACCTTACAGTAATCTTAAGAATTGTTTAAAGCCCCGAACGCTGCGACAGCCCCTATGACGATGATCGCGGGAGGTCGAATACCCTCTGCGCGGACCTTTTCCGGCGTGTCTGCGAGGGTCGCCCGCAACGTCTGCTGAGCCGGTGTTGTTCCGTGCTGAACCACAAGTACCGGCGTTTCCGCAGGTCGACCGCCTTTCAGCAATGCGGCGACGAAAAGTTCGATTCTTTCGACCGCCATCAGCAAAACAATGGTGCCCCGCATTGCTGCTAAAGCGTCCCAATTCACTAACGATTCGGGATGATCGGGCGCCAGATGGCCGCTGACCACGACAAATTCGTGATTTGTGGCCCGATGAGTGACCGGAACACCGGCCAAAGCGGGCACAGCTATGGCACTTGTCACACCCGGCACTACGGTCACCGGAATTCCGGCTTCGGCGCACGCCAATACTTCTTCATAACCGCGCGCAAATACGAACGGATCGCCCCCTTTAAGGCGGACGACGAATTTGCCAGAGCGCGCCCGGTCGATCATTACCTCGTTGATCGCCTCCTGGGCCATCGCCCTGCCATAGGGGATCTTGGCGGCGTCGATGACCTCTACATGCGGCGCCAGTTCGGCGAGCAGTTCCGGCGGTGCAAGGCGGTCGGCGACCACGACGTCGGCCTGCGCGAGAAGGCGACGGCCGCGAACGGTGATCAACTCGGGATCGCCCGGTCCCCCACCGACCAGCGCCACCCCGCCGCGCCCGACGTCCTCGCTATCTGCGCTGATCAGGCCCTGTTGCAGGGCCTCGCGGATGGCCGATCGAATCGCCGCCGAGCGCCGGTGCTCCCCGCCGGCGAGCACTCCCACCGACAACCCGGCGTACCCGAACGTCGCCGGAGTGACCGCACTGCCCTCCACCGCGACGTCGGCGCGCACGCAGAAAATCCGGCGGCGGTCTGCTTCGGCCACGACGGCGGCGTTCACCTGCGCGTCGTTGGTGGCCGCGAGCGCGTACCAGGCCCCGTCGAGATCGCCGTCGCGGTACTCGCGCACCTGCAGGGTGATCCCCTCCATCGCCTCGACCGCTCGCGTGGCGCTGCGGGAGATGACGTGCACGTCCGCGCCGCTGGCGATGAGCAGTGGCAGGCGGCGCTGGGCGACCGAGCCACCGCCGACGACGACGACCTTCTTGCCAGCCAGCCGCAATCCGGCCAGATAGGGGTTCTCGGTCACCGGCCAAGCCTAGTAGTGGCGTGGGCTACGAACCGAGCGACCGCTTCCGGTGTCGCAGCCGGGTGAGTGTGCAGGTAGGCCGCGTGCACACCGTTGTGGATCACGCCATCGTGCGCTGCAGCGTTGTCCGGGTACACCCAGGCCGGCAGATAGCTGTCGTTGAACGTGACTTCGGTGCGATGGAATTCGTGGCCGACCACCCGCTGGCCCGCCGAGTACAGAGTCGAATCGGCGACGGCGACTGCGTCGCGGTAGGCGAGCTTGAGGCGCGGGGTGAATCGTGCCGAGGCGCGCAGGACCCCGCACATCGGGTGCCCGTCCAGATCGGAAACCAGGTAAAGCAGCCCCGCGCATTCGGCGTGCACCGGCCCGCCGGCGGCGGCGAGGTCGTTGATCTGGTTGCGGACGACGTCGTTGGCGGACAACTCCGCGGCGAACTGCTCGGGGAATCCGCCGGGCAACACCAGCGCGTCGGTTCCTTCCGGCAGCGTCTGGCTCAGCGGGTCGAACTCAACCACGTCGGCCCCGGCGGCGCGCAGCAGCTCGGCATGCTCGGCGTATCCGAAAGTGAACGCCTTGCCGGCGGCCAGAGCGACGGTGGCGCGGGCGTCGGCTGTGTCTCCGACGGCGGTCACCGGGTCCCAGGCCGGACTGGCTGGCCCGACGGCGGCTGAGGAGGCAACGGCGTTCAGATCGACATGCCGGGCGACCAGCGCCGTCATCGCCTCGACCGCCAGCTGCGCGCGGCGGCCGTATTCGACGGCGGTAACCAGTCCCAGATGCCTCGACGGGACTTCCATGTCGGCGGTGCGCGGAATGGCGCCGAGAACCGGGACGCCGGTCTGTTCGCAGGCCTGCCGCAGGACCTCCTCGTGCCTGGGCGACCCGACCCGGTTGAGGATGACGCCGGTGATTCTGGTCGCGGTGTCGAAGGTCGAAAACCCGTGCAAGAGAGCGGCGATGCTGTGGCTCTGGCCACGGGCGTCGACAACCAGGATGACCGGGGCGCCCAGCAGGGCGGCCACGTGCGCGGTCGACCCCGTCGCGGACGTCGTCGCCACCGGGTCGATGCGCCCGTCGAAAAGCCCCATCACCCCTTCGATGACCGCGACGTCCGCGCCTTGTGCACCATGCGCGTAGAGCGGCCGTATCAGGCGCTCCCCCACCAGATTCGGGTCGAGGTTGCGTCCGGGCCGTCCCGCGGCCAACGTGTGGTAGCCGGGGTCGATGAAGTCCGGGCCGACCTTGAACGGCGCGACCGTGTGCCCAGCCTGCCGTAGCGCCCCGATGAGACCCGTTGCCACCGTGGTCTTTCCGCTGCCCGAGGCGGGGGCGGCGATCACCACCGCGGGGGTGGCCGTCACTGTGCTGCCTCGGGCCGCGAGCGCGAGCGCGCGCAAAATGCCAGCCGCAACGGCGTGTCGGTGTGCAAATGCGCGCCCTCGCGGTGACGAACGGGCACGCTCACCACTCGATGCCCTTCTGGCCCTTGCGTCCTGCGTCCATCGGATGCTTGACCTTGGTCATCTCCGTCACCAGGTCTGCGGCCTCGACCAGTCGGGTGGGGGCGTCGCGGCCGGTGATCACCACGTGTTGATGGCCGGGCCGGGCCAGCAACGTCTCGACCACATCGTCGAGGTCCACCCACCCCCACTTCAGCGGATAGGTGAACTCGTCGAGCACGTAGAAGTCGTGGCGTTGCTCCGCCAGCCGCCCCTTGATCTCGGCCCAGCCGTCGGCAGCGGCCGCCGCGTGATCCTCTTCGTTTCCGGCTTTGCGCACCCATGACCAGCCCGCGCCCATCTTGTGCCACTCCACGGGTGCCCCGATACCGCGCTCTTCGTGCAGTTGCCCCAGCTGGCGAAATGCGGCTTCCTCGCCCACTTTCCACTTCGCGCTCTTGACGAACTGGAAGACCGCGACCCTGAGTCCGGCGTTCCAGGCCCGCAGGGCCATTCCGAACGCCGCCGTCGATTTGCCCTTACCCGGGCCGGTGTGTACCGCAAGCACCGGAGTGTTGCGGCGCGCCCGGGTGGTCAGGCCGTCATCGGGTACCGCAGGCGGATTACCTTGTGGCATAAACCCTTACCTTAGGATTAGGCGACATCGCGTACGGCCCGCGTCAGATGGTCGGCGTGCAACTGTTCCAACCGGATCAGGGGCGCACCGAGTTGGCGGGCGAGCTGCCCCGCCAACCCTAGCCGCACGTAAGAAGTTTCGCAGTCCACCACGACCGCCGCGGCATCTTCGGCGACCAGTCGGGCAGCCGCAATGCGGCTGCGCTGCAACGGGTCCGGTCCGGCCGTGGCCCGGCCGTCGGTGAGCACCACCACCAGGGGACGACGGGCTTGGTCGCGCACCTTCTCGCGGATGATCAGCTCACGCGCGGCCAACAGTCCTTCGGCCAGCGGGGTCTTGCCGCCGGTGTCGAAGCGGGCCAGTCGGCGGCCGGCGATGTGCGCCGAGGAGGTGGGCGGCAACAGGATTTTCGCTCCTTGCTGGCGGAAGGTGATCACCGCGACCTTGTCACGACGCTGGTACGCGTCGCGCAGCAGCGACATCGTGGCACCGCTTACCGCGGCCATGCGGTCCCGTGCGGCCATCGATCCGGAGGCATCGACGACAAAGATCACCAGATTGCCTTCGCGTCCCTCCCGGATGGAGCGGCGTATGTCGTCCGGTCGCAGCCGCAACTGCCCGGGACCGGTGGTGTTTTCAGCGGCGGAGAGCACGGTGGCGAACAGGTGCAGGCCGTGTGCGGCGGGATCATCGACCTCGGCCGCCGCGACCACACTGCCGGATGCGTTGCGGGCCCTCGACCGTCGCCCGGGTGCGCCCTCGCCGACCCCCGGAACGGTCAGGGCACGGGTCCGGAACACTTTCGCCGGTGGCGCACTGGGTGCGGTCTGCGGTTTGGGTGATGCGGATTGTGAATTGCCTTGGGGTGCTGTGCTTTCGGCGGACTGGCCGCCGCCGGGCGGATCGGGTTCCGGCTCGGGGTCACGCTGTGACTCAGCTCCCGCTTGCGCCAACGCCTCGTCCAGCTGGTCGCGGTCGATGCCGTGATCGTCGAAGGGATCGCGCCGGCGCCGATGCGGCAACGCCAGTTCCGCCGCCACCCGAATGTCCTGTTCCTCGACGGTCTGGGCGCCGCGCCAGGCGGCGTGGGCGGCAGCGGTTCGCGCCACCACCAGGTCGGCGCGCATGCCGTCGACGTCGAAGGCCGCGCACAATGCCGCGATGCGACGTAGCTCGTTGTCCGGCAACACCACACGGTCAACCAGAGCTCGCGCTTTCGCGATGCGACGGGACAGTTCGGCGTCGGCCTCGGCATAACGCTGCGCGAATGCGTCCGGGTCTGCCTCGTAGGCCATCCGCTGCCGAATGACCTCGACCCGGACGTCCACGTCCCGCGACGCTCGCACGTCGACGGTGAGCCCGAACCGGTCCAGCAGCTGCGGGCGAAGTTCGCCCTCTTCGGGGTTCATGGTGCCGATCAGCACGAACCGGGACTCGTGCGAATGCGAGATGCCGTCACGTTCGATGGTGACCCGGCCCATCGCCGCGGCGTCGAGCAAGATGTCGACGAGGTGGTCGTGCAGCAGGTTCACCTCGTCGACGTAAAGCACACCGCCGTGGGCGCGGGCCAGAAGTCCGGGCGAAAAGGCGTGTTCGCCGTCGCGCAGCACCCGCTGCAGATCCAGCGAACCGACCACCCGGTCTTCGGTTGCGCCCAGTGGCATTTCGACCAGACCAGGGCCATTTCCCTCGGTGGCAGCCGCCAGCAGCGCGGCCAGTCCGCGCACGGCGGTCGATTTCGCGGTGCCCTTCTCACCGCGGATCAGCGCTCCCCCGATCTCCGGGCGAACGGCGCACAGCAGCAACGCCAGCCGCAGTTGGTCGTGCCCGACGATCGCGCTGAACGGGTAAGGCTTCACCGATGGCCCGCCTGCCCGGAGCCACGCCGCAGCATCGGCAGATGAGGAATGCCGTCGTCAAGGTAATCCTCACCGTCGCGGACGAATCCGTGCTTGGCGTAGAAGTCCGTCAGATACTTCTGCGCGTCGATGCGGCAGGGGTAATCGCCGACCTCGGCAAGCGCGGCGCGCAGCAACCGGGTGGCATGGCCATGACCGCGGGCACTCCGCTTGGTACACACCCGACCGATGCGAAAGGCCTTCTCTCCCCCTGCATGTTCCTCCATCAACCGCAACGTGCAGACCACTTCTTCGTCCGGCGTTTCGAGCCAGAAGTGCCGCGTCTCGGCCAGCAGATCACGACCGTCGAGTTCGGGAT
Source organism: Mycobacterium bourgelatii (assembly GCF_010723575.1). Taxonomy (NCBI): domain Bacteria; kingdom Bacillati; phylum Actinomycetota; class Actinomycetes; order Mycobacteriales; family Mycobacteriaceae; genus Mycobacterium; species Mycobacterium bourgelatii. Next base: position 1,963,665 of record NZ_BLKZ01000001.1, on the reverse strand, counting down.
ACGCGCATGCCTGCTCGACTACGAACACCTCGACGCGCAACTTGAGGATCTCGTAAAGTATCCGCGCGTCAAGGTCTTTCGACCAAACCCGGCGCAACGCTTCACTCATAGGCGCCACTCCTCCTCATCGCTTCGCTCTGCATCGTCGTCGGCGCGACTCATTGGCGCCACTCCTCCTCATCGCTTCGCTCTGCATCGTCGTCGGCGCGACTCATTGGCGCCACTCCTCCTCATCGCTTCGCTCTGCATCGTCGTCGGCGCGACTCATCGGCGCCACTCCTCCTCATCGTTACTCATGCCGCCGCCTCCAATCGCAGCGCCTTGCTTGTCCACGACCGCAGTTCGGCGTACAGGGCCGGCTCGTCGGAAAGCTTGGTGCCCAGTGACGGCACCATTTCTTTCAGTGTGGGCAACCAGGACTGATACCGGTGCGGGAAACACCGTTGCAAAACGTCCAACATGATCGGCACCGCGGTCGAGGCACCCGGTGAGCCGCCGAGCAATCCGATGATGGTGCCGTCGGAAGCACTCACCAGGGTGGTGCTGAACTCCAGCACTCCGCCGTGGCGGCGGTCCGGCCGGATAACCTGCACCCGCTGGCCAGCCACTGTCAATTCCCAGTCCGAATCCACTGCGCTGGGCGCGAATTCGCGCAGAGCTTCCATGCGATCGGGCTCCGACTGGCGCAGCTGACCGATCAGATAGTTGAGCAATTTCCGCTCGCTGATTCCGACTCCGAGCATCGACGCGATGTTGTTTAGCCTGATCGACCGTGGCAAATCGCTGAAGTGCCCGTGTTTCAAGAATTTCGGCGACCAACCGGCAAAGGGTCCGAACACCAGCCACGACTTCCCGTCAACGAACCGCAGATCCAGATGCAACGCACCAAGCGGGGGTGCGCCCGGCGACGGCACGCCATACACCTTGGCTCGGTGCGACGCGCTCAGCGCGGGGTTGGCGGCGCGCAGGAATTTGCCTCCGATCGGGAAGCCGGCGAAACCCTTGACCTCGCTGATGCCCGACTTCTGCAACAGCGGTAATGCGTCGCCTCCTGCCCCGACAAAGACGAATTTGGCTTTCAGCGTTCGCCTTTCGCCGCTGCGGTGGTTGCGGACGGTCACCGCCCAGCTGCCGTCGGATTGGCGGGACAGTGTGCGGACCTCGTGACCGAATAAGGCGGCCATGCCGTTTCGCACGCAGAAATCGATGAGTTGTCGAGACAATGACCCGAAGTCCACGTCGGTACCGTCCTGCGCCCAATTGAGGGCGACGGGCTGGGCAAAGTCGCGGTTAGCGGCCATGAACGGCAGCCGGCGGGCGAATTCGTCCGGGTCGTCGATCAATTCGGTGTCGGCGAACAGCGGGTTGCGGGCCAACGCATCCCGGCGCCGGCGCAGATAGGACACGCGCTCGGCGCCACGAACGAAACTCACGTGCGGAACCGGGTTGAGAAAGCTGCGCACGTCGGTCAGGATCCCGTTTTCGGCGGCGTACGCCCAGAACTGACGGGTGACCTGAAACTCCTCGTTGATGCGCACCGCTTTGCTGATGTCGATCGAGCCGTCCGGTCCCTCTGGCGTGTAATTCATTTCGCACAGCCCCGCATGGCCGGTGCCGGCGTTGTTCCACGGATTGCTGCTCTCGGCGCCGACGGCGTCCAGCCGTTCGACCAGCGTGATCGACCAGCCCGGCTCCAGGCGGCGCAGCAAGGCGCCCAGCGTGGCGCTCATGATGCCCGCGCCCACCAGGACGACATCAGTTCTGGCTGGCTCTGACACCTGATAGTTGGCCCTTCTTTCGGTGTGCTCAGGTTATCCCGACCGGTATGGGCACAACGACGTATGCCTAGTCATACCTAGTCCAGGGGCCAAATAACGCTGCACGCGCTGTCGGGACGGGCTACGCTCCGCACAATCCCGACGCTGACTGGGCTGCGACGATCGGGTCTGCTCGAACATCAGCTGCTTTCGGGAGGCAACCGATGTCATATCTCATCGCTGCGCCGGCGGTGCTCTCCGCGGCGGCCACGCAGTTGGCCGGGATAGGTTCGGCAATCAACGCCGCCAATGCGTCGGCGGCGGTCCTGACCATCAGCATCCTGACCGCCGCCGAGGACGAGGTGTCGGCCGCTGCCGCGGCACTTTTCGGCACGTACGGTCGGCAATATCAGGCGCTCGGCACCCAGGTGGCCGCGTTTCACGACCAGTTTGTCCGTGCCCTGGCCACAGGTGGGGGCTCGTATGCCGCCGCCGAAGCCGCCAACGCATCCCCGTTGCAGTTCTTGGAGCAGGGTGTGCTCGGCGTGATCAACGCGCCTACCCAGGCACTGATGGGTCGCCCGCTGATCGGCAACGGCACCAACGGGTCGGCAGCAGGAGAAGCCGGCGGGGCAGGCGGTCTGCTGTACGGCAACGGCGGCACCGGTGCGGACGGCGGGCCCGGCCAGGCCGGTGGAAACGGCGGCAGCGCGGGGTTCCTCGGCAACGGCGGAGCCGGCGGGGCCGGGGGCGCCGGTGCGGTCGGTGGTAGCGGCGGCAGCGGTGGGCTGCTTTACGGCAACGGCGGGGCCGGTGGACACGGCGGGATCGGGGCAGCCGGCATCAACGGCGGCGCCGGCGGGCGCGGGGGCAGCGGCGGCAGCGCAAACCTGTTCGGTGCCGGCGGCAACGGCGGGCAAGGCGGCGCCGGCGCCACCGGCACCACCGGAAACCCCACCCCCGTCGGCACAGCTCCCAACGGGAACCCGGGCATGGATGTCACGGGGGGGTCCAGCCCTGTCATCGCCGGTGACGGCGGCGACGGCACCAACGGCGTCGCGTTGCAGAACGGCGGTGACGGTGGGAACGGCGGCAATGCGACGACCTCGGGTGTTGAGGTCACCAAGGCCGGTCACGGCGGCCACGGGGGCGCCGCCGGAGCCGGCGCCAACGGAGGCTCAGGCGGTGATGGCGGGACCGCCACCGCGCACGGCGACGCGTATGGGGGTCATGGCGGTACCGGGGCTGATGGTGGGACACCCGGCGGTGCGGGCGGCGACGGGGGTAACGGGGGCAACGCCATTGCCGGGGGAGAACTCGCTCCCGGGGGCAACGGCGGCGCCGGCGGCAACGGTATGAGCAGCAACGTGTCCGGCGGCACCGGCGGCACCGGCGGCAGTGGGGGTGACGGCGGCCGTGGCGGGTTGCTGGTCGGCTCCGGCGGTGCCGGCGGGTCAGGCGGCACCGGGGGCACCGGGGGCGCCGGCGCCCCCGGAGGGTCCGGCGGCATCGGCGGCACCGGCGGGTTTGGTATCGCGCACGACACCGAAGGGCTCGCACGGGGGGGCCATGGCGGCAGTGGTGGTGACGGCGGAAACGCCGGTACCGGCGGTACCGGGGGCACTGGGGGCCACGGCGGCAATGGAGGTGCCGGGGGGCTGTTGATCGGCGACGGCGGCAACGGTGGTGCCGCTGGCACCGCCGGCGCGGGCGGCGCGGGCGGCAACGGAGGTGCGGGCCACTCCGGTGGCACCGGTGGCGACGCTACCGCCCCACTTGTTGGATACGGGGCTTCCGGCGGCAACGGCGGCAACGGCGGCGACGGCGGCATCGGCGGTACCGGCGGCGACGGCGGCGCACCGGGCGCCCTTGGTGGCGTGGGCGGGAAAGGAGGATGGCTGATCGGCCACACAGGTGCCGGCGGTACCGGCGGTGCGGGCGGCGCCGGCGGCGCGGGTGGTGCGGGTGGTGCGGGCGGTGCCGGCGGCGCGGGTGGGAAGGGCTTCCTCGTCGCCGGCGAGGTGGAGCCAGGCGAGGACGGCACCCCCGGCTTCAATGGCACCCCGGGGGCCGACGGCATGCCCGGCGCGCCCGGTTAGCCACGGTCTCGCCTCCACCACGCTTTAAGCTGGCCCCGTGACCGTGGGGGCGACTGGCTGGGTGCCCGATGTCCTGCCCGGCTACTGGCAATACACGATTCCGCTCGGGCACGATCCCGACGGCGAGGGCGACATCGTCGCGACCCTGATCCGCCGCGGGGACGCGACCGCTGCGGCGCACGCGGTCCTGGCGGTACACGGCTACACCGATTACTTCTTCCACACCGAACTGGCCGACCATTTTGCCGAGCGCGGCTTCGCGTTCTATGCGCTGGACCTGCGCAAGTGCGGCCGCTCCCGCCAACCGGACCAGACCCCCCACTTCACCACCAACCTGGCCAACTACGACGCCGAACTGAATCAGGCGCTGGCCATCATCGGCGAGCAGAACCCGACCGCCAAGGTGCTGATGTACGGCCATTCGGCCGGTGGGTTGATCGTTTCGTTGTGGCTGGACCGGCTGCGCGGGCGTGGCGTGCGTACCGCCGTCAACGCCCTGGTACTCAACAGCCCGTTCTTGGACCTGCACGGACCGGCGGTGCTGCGCTTTCGCGTGACTTCCGCGACGATCGCCGCAATATCGCGCGTGCGTTCCAAGAGCGTGGCCCGCACGCCGACACCGGGCGGCTACGGCACCACCCTGCACCGCGATTACTACGGAGAATTCGACTACAACCTGCAGTGGAAGCCGGTGGGCGGGTTCCCGATCACCTTCGGCTGGCTAAATGCCGTACGGCGCGGCCACGCCCGGCTGCATCGCGGGCTCGATGTCGGCGTGCCAAACCTGATTCTGCGGTCGGACCACACCGTGCCCGAAAACGCCGACCCGGAACAACTACAACGCGGTGACGCGGTCCTCGACGTCACCCAGATCGCGCGGTGGGCCGGCTGTATCGGAAACCACTCGACCATCATCCCGGTGAAAGACGCCAAACATGACGTCTTCCTGTCGCTTCCGGAGCCGCGCCAGACAGCATTCCGCCACCTGGACCGCTGGCTGGACAGCCACCTCGGCGACGACACCTCGGCAGCGGGATCGGCGTCCGCATCAACGGCATCGCAAGAAGAAGGGTGAACGGACCTCAGATGGAAACCTACGATATCGCCATCATCGGAACCGGTTCGGGCAACAGCATTCTCGACGATCGATACGCGGACAAGCGGGTGGCAATCTGCGAACAGGGCACCTTCGGTGGCACCTGTCTCAACGTGGGGTGCATCCCGACCAAGATGTTTGTCTACGCCTCCGACGTCGCCGAGACGATCCGGCATTCGGCCCGGTACGGTGTCGACGCGCACATCGACGGGATCCGTTGGGACGACATCGTTTCGCGCGTCTTCGGTCGCATCGACCCGATTGCGGTCAGTGGCGAACAGTATCGAAACGCGTCCCCGAACGTCGATGTATACAAGGACCACACCCGGTTTGGCCCGGTGCAGCCCGATGGGCGTTATTTGTTGCGCACCGACGGAGGTGAAGAATTCACCGCGGAGCAGGTGGTGATCGCCACCGGCTCATCGCCGAGAATTCCCCCGGCCATCGCCGACTGCGGGGTCACCTACCACACCAGCGACACCATCATGCGGATCCCCGAGCTGCCCGAGCATCTGGTGATCGCCGGAAGTGGTTTCGTGGCAGCGGAATTCGCGCACGTGTTCTCCTCGCTGGGGGTGCGGGTCACCATCGTGATGCGCGGCGGCACGCTGCTGCGCCAATACGACCACACCATCTGCGAGCGGTTCAGCCGCATCGCGGCCACCAAGTGGGAACTGCGCACCCAGCTCAACATCGTGGGCAGCAAGGACTGTGACTCCGGCGTCCGGTTGATACTTGACGACGGCTCCGTCATCGATGCCGACCTACTGCTGGTGGCGACCGGCCGCGACGCCAACATCGACCTCGACGCCGAGCAGGCCGGTGTCGAGATTCGCCACGGTCAAGTGGTGGTGGACGAATATCAGCGAACCTCGGCCCGTGGGGTTTTTGCGCTGGGCGACGTGTCGTCGCCGTATCAGCTCAAGCATGTGGCCAACCACGAGGCGCGGGTAGTTCAGCACAACCTGCTGCGCGACTGGGACGACACCGAGTCGATGGTGGTCACCGACCACCGCTTCGTACCGTCGGCGGTGTTCACCGACCCACAGCTGGCGACCGTCGGCCTGACCGAAAATCAAGCGCTGGCACAGGGATTCGATATCTCGGTAAAGGTCCAGGACTATGGCGACGTGGCCTACGGCTGGGCCATGGAAGACACCACCGGGATCGTCAAGCTCGTCGCGGAGCGCGGCACCGGCCGCCTGCTGGGTGCGCACATCATGGGCCCCCAGGCGTCCTCGATCATCCAGCCGCTGATCCAGGCGATGAGCTTTGGGCTGACCGCCCCGGAAATGGCCCGCGGCCAGTACTGGATCCATCCGGCGCTGGCGGAGGTCGTCGAAAACGCGCTGCTGGGTCTGCAATGAGCGTGGGCGTCAGCGCCGCCGCTTAAGACGCTGGCCGGTCGGGTCAACCACGTCCACAAGGTCCGCCACCGTCTCCTGACACTACGGGCTCCTGGCACCGCGGGCACAGGCCGCGCAGCGTCAGGCCGGCTTGCTCCGAGAGTGCGAACGAACTGCCGGCCATCGCATGCTGTAGCGCCGAGCTCAGCTGACGCGCGGGCATCTCGATGATCGCGCCACATTGGGTGCACACCGCGTGGTGATGCGGTGCGGTCGCGGTCCGTAGGTCGTGGTACCGCCGTCGAGTGTCAGTGCATGCAGCACGCGCTGGTCGACCAGGGTGGTGACCGTGCGGTAGATGGTCCGCCGTGGCGGATTTCCTGCAAGTAAGTTGCATCTGGCTTGCGCGCGAACCTACAGTCGGCACTGTTTGCCCCCCTGCCGATGCGAAGAGGACCGACATGGCCAGTGGCGCCCTCGGGCTGCGGTCGTCCCGGTGGCCGAAGTTGCGTAGCGCGTTGACACCAGCGGAGTGGTGGCGCCTGGGCACGATGCTCGCGATCATCCTCCTGCTGCACGTCGTCGGCTGGGTCACGTTGGTCCTGTTGGTCGAACCAGGACGATTCGCTCTGGGCGGCAAAGCCTTTGGACTCGGCATGGGGTTGACCGCCTATACCCTGGGCATGCGCCACGCGTTCGACGCCGACCACATCGCCGCGATCGACAACACCACCCGCAAGCTGATGAGCGACGGGCAACGCCCCCTCGCCGTGGGATTCTTCTTTTCGCTGGGCCACGCCTCGGTGGTTTTCGGACTCGCGGCGTTACTCGCGGCCGGGCTCAAGGCCATCGTGGGGCCGGTCGCGGACGACTCCTCGACACTGCACCGCTACACCGGCCTGATCGGCACCGGCGTGTCAGGGGTTTTTCTGTACCTGATCGCCATGCTCAACATCATCGCGCTGGTCGGCATCCTGCGGGTCTTCGCGCGGTTGCGCCGGGGCGAATACGACGAAACGGAACTCGAGCGACAGCTGGACAACCGCGGGCTGATCAACCGGTTCCTCGGCCCCATCACCAATTCGATTACCAAGTCTTGGCACACATACCCGGTCGGGATCTTGTTCGGACTGGGCTTCGACACCGCAACCGAGATCGCGCTCCTGGTCCTCGCCGGCACCAGCGCGGCGGCAGGACTGCCCTGGTACGCCATCCTGTGTCTGCCGGTTTTGTTCGCTGCGGGCATGTGCCTGTTGGACACGATCGACGGTTCGTTCATGAACTTCGCTTACGGATGGGCGTTTTCGAAACCGGTCCGCAAGATCTACTACAACCTGACCATCACCGGCCTGTCGGTGGCGGTCGCGCTGCTGATCGGCACCGTCGAACTGCTCGGGCTGTTCGCCGAAGAGTTCGGCTGGCGGGGTCCGTTCTGGACCTGGGTCAGCGGCCTCAACCTCAACCTCGTCGGCTTTCTGGTCGTCGGCATGTTCGTGGCCACCTGGCTGGTCGCCGTGCTGGTCTGGCGCTACGGCCGCCTCGAAGAGAAGTGGGCGCCGGCCCCGAGCACCCCCGGCTGACGTCGACAACGGCGCCGTAGCTGGGGAGCGATCGACGGTGTAGAACGGTGCGCATGGGCTTCCGTCCGCTCATGCCCAGCCGTGCATGAGCTGTCGCTGTGCGAAGCGATCGCCGGCGTGGTCAAGGCACACGCCGACGGCCGCCACGTCGACGTGGTCCGGGTCCGGGTCGGCGCCCTTCGACAGGTGGTTCCGGAATCGTTGTCATTCTGCTGGACGCTGGTCCGCGAATCCGAGAACATGCCGGACGCGGAGTTGGAACTGGAATGCGTCGCCGCCGTGGTCCGGTGCCGTGGGTGCGGCGAACAGTCGGAGATCGTCTCGCCGTGGTCGATCTGGTGTCCCAACTGCGACAGCACCGATGTCGAGGTGCTACGCGGCAACGAGTTCCTGGTGACATCGCTCGATGTCTCATGAAAGGCGTTGACCCTGAACGTATAGCATCGACATGGTTCACGAAGATCTTCGCCGCAAACCTGCCCCCGGGTCAATTTCGACCGACAGGCATTCGAGTGCAACGGAATCCGCGAGCTGATTATCAATAAGCCAAGCTAAGATCTCCGACCCAGTTGCGAATCATTTGCATTACGCACGTGCCTGGGCGATCACCGAATTACGCTGTCTCCGTTAGCGTTATCCAAAAAGCGAACGACCATCCAAATGCCGTCGTAGATCGCAGTTTGCTGACCGTTGACATTGCTTGTTGGTGGGAGTAGACCCAGAAACAGCGCCGCGCAAGTGGGCCGACGGTCGACTCCGGTGGCGTCAGGGGCCCTCAGCCCGCCCCGGAAAGCTGCACCATGCCGACAGAAGCAGCAGTCAAAGCGGAAGAAACGTTGATCCACGTTCTCTGGATCAATGCAGGGCTAAGTTGTGATGGCGATTCGGTGGCGTTGACTGCCGCCACCCAGCCCAGCGTCGAGGAGATCGCACTAGGTGCGCTGCCCGGCCTGCCGCAGGTCGCCGTCCACTGGCCCCTGATCGATTTCGAATGCGGACCCAACGGCGGCGCCGACGATTTCCTGGCGTGGTTCTTCAAGGCGGACCGCGGTGAATTGGAACCGTTCGTTCTCGTTGTCGAGGGCTCCATCCCCAACGAGAAGATCAAGGATGAGGGGTATTGGTGTGGGTTCGGCAACGACCCCGCCACCGGCCAGCCGATGACCACCAGCGAGTGGCTCGACCGCCTGGCGCCCAAGGCCACCGCGGTCGTCGCCGTCGGGACGTGCGCCACCTACGGTGGCATCCACGCCATGGCCGGTAACCCGACCGGGGCGATGGGAGTGCCCGACTACCTCGGTTGGGACTGGAAGAGCAAGGCCGGCATCCCGATCGTCTGCGTGCCAGGGTGCCCGATCCACCCGGACAACTTGTCCGAGACCCTGACCTACCTGCTCTACATGGCCACCGGGCAGGCACCGATGATCCCGCTTGACGATGCGCTGCGCCCGAAGTGGTTGTTCGGCAACACCGTGCACGAGGGCTGTGACCGGGCCGGCTACTACGAGCAGGGCGACTTCGCTACCGAGTACGGCTCACCGAAATGCATTGTCAAACTTGGCTGTTGGGGCCCGGTTGTGAAATGCAACGTGCCCAAGCGCGGCTGGATCAACGGCGTCGGCGGCTGCCCCAACGTCGGTGGCATCTGCATCGGGTGCACCATGCCCGGTTTCCCGGACAAGTTCATGCCTTTCATGGACGAGCCGCCGGGCGGCAAGGTCTCCACGGCCGCGTCCGGCCTGTACGGGAGCGTGATTCGCGGCCTGCGTGGCATCACCGGACGCACCGTTGACAAGGAACCACGCTGGCGCCAAAAGGGTGACCAGCTGACCACCGGGGCCCGCCGCACCTGGTAGGTCGCGGCTGACTCGTATTCCTTTACAGCCCTACGGCGGAGAGCAGTATTTGCGATGACAACCATAGTTCCCGATCCGACCACATCCAAGCGGGAGCCGGGCCAGCTCGTCGAGATGGCGTGGGACCCCATCACCAGGATCGTCGGCAGCCTGGGCATCTACACCAAGATCGATTTCGAGAACCGGGAAGTCGTTGAGTGCCACAGCACTTCGTCGATCTTCCGGGGCTATTCGATCTTCATGAAAGGCAAAGATCCGCGCGACGCCCACTTCATCACCAGCCGCATCTGCGGCATCTGCGGTGACAACCACGCCACCTGTTCCTGCTACGCGCAGAACATGGCCTACGGCGTCAGGCCGCCGCACCTCGGCGAGTGGATTGTCAACCTCGGCGAAGCAGCGGAATACATGTTCGACCACAACATCTTCCAGGAAAACCTGGTGGGCGTTGACTTCTGCGAAAAGATGGTCGCCGAGACCAACCCCGGCGTGCTGGCCAAGGCGGAGAACACCGCCGCACCGCACGCCGACGCGCACGGCTACCGGACCATCGCGGACATCATGCGCTCACTGAACCCGTTCAGCGGTGAGTTCTACCGGGAGGCGCTACAGGTCAGCCGCTGGACCCGGGAGATGTTCTGCCTCATGGAGGGGCGCCACGTGCACCCGTCCACGCTCTACCCGGGCGGGGTCGGCACCGTCGCGACGATCCAGCTGATGACCGACTACATGAGCCGGCTGATGCGCTACGTCGAGTTCATGAAAAAGGTCGTCCCCATGCACGACGACCTGTTCGACTTCTTCTATGACGCCCTGCCGGGTTACGAGAAGGTGGGCCTGCGGCGCACCCTGCTCGGCTGCTGGGGGTCGTTCCAGGATCCGGAGGTGTGCAACTTCGAATACAAGGACATGGAGCGCTGGGGCAACGCCATGTTCGTCACCCCGGGTGTGGTGGTGGACGGCAAGTTGGTCACCCACTCACTGGTCGACATCAACCTTGGCATCCGAATCCTTTTGGGCAGTTCGTATTACGACGACTGGACCGACCAGGAGATGTTCGTCAAGCAGGATCCGTTGGGCAACCCCGTGGACCGACGCCACCCCTGGAACCAGCACACAAACCCGCATCCGCAGAAGCGCGACATGGATGGCGGCAACTACAGCTGGGTGATGTCGCCGCGCTGGTTCGACGGCAAGGACCACTTGGCGCTGGACACCGGCGGCGGCCCGCTGGCCCGCCTGTGGGCGACCGCGCTGGCCGGTCTGGTCGACATCGGCTATGTCAAGGCGACCGGCAACAGCGTCCAGATCAACCTGCCCAAGACGGCGCTGAAAGGTCCCGTCGAATTCGAGTGGAAGATCCCCCAACACGGCAGCAACACGATCGAACGCGACCGGGCCCGCACCTATTTCCAGGCCTACGCCGCGGCGTGCGCGTTGCACTTCGCCGAGAAGGCGTTGGGAGAAATCCGCGCCGGGCGCACCAAAACCTGGGAGAAGTTCGAGGTACCGGACGAAGCCATCGGATGCGGCTTCACCGAGGCGGTCCGCGGTGTTCTGAGCCACCACCTGGTGATCAGGGACGGCAAGATCGCCAACTACCACCCCTACCCGCCCACACCCTGGAACGCGAACCCGCGCGACAGCTACGGGACCCCGGGACCCTACGAGGACGCGGTGCAGGGGCAGCCCATCTTCGAGGAGAACGACCGGGAGCACTTCAAGGGCATCGACGTCATGCGCACCGTCCGCAGCTTCGATCCGTGCCTGCCCTGCGGCGTGCACATGTACCTGGGTAAGGGCAAGACGCTGGAGAGACTTCACACTCCGACGCAGTCGCCCGTCGGGGAGTGACAGATGCCGGATCGCCCAGAAACCCGTCCGGACAACTCACATAGCGACGCACAGTGGCGTGCAGCGGGCGATCGGATCCAAACCCTCATGGATGCCTGCGCCGCGGGAGGGGCGGCAGCGCACGAACGCGCTCAGCAACTGGTAAGGGAGGTGATGGGGCTCTACGGGGCCGGGCTGCAACGCATCCTGGACCTGTGTGACGACCCGGAAATAGCCGAACGGCTGGCCACCGACGACCTGGTGGCCAGCCTGCTCCTTGTCCACGGCCTGCATCCGCACGACGTGCACCGGCGGGTTTCGGACGCCCTCGAGCGGGTCCGGCCGTATCTCGGATCCCACGGGGGCGACGTCGATCTGATCGGCGTCGGCGACGATGGCTGCGGCGGTTCCGTTGTGCGCCTGGCATTTGCCGGCAGCTGCAAGAGCTGCCCGTCGTCGGCGGTAACGCTGGAACTGGCCGTCGAGGACGCGGTGCGCGCCGCGGCACCGGAGGTCTCCTCCATCGAGGTGGTGTCAACGACGCAACCCAGCGGCGTCATTCCGACGGAATCGCTGATGGCGCATCTGCATTCGAACGGCAACGGTGGCACGGCGTGGCACCCGGTACCCGAGTTGCAGGGCCTGCGGCCGGGTGAAGTCGCCGGGTTCTTGGTCGCCGGGACCGAGTTGTTGGTGTGTCGGGTCGGGGCCAGCACGTTCGCCTACCGCGACCACTGCCCCCTCTGCGACGACTCGCTGGCCGGGGCCCCGTTTCGGGACGGGCTGCTGCGCTGCCCGCGCTGTCACACCGAATTCGACGTCGAGCACGCGGGCGCCGGCCCGGGCGGGGTTCACCTCGATCCGCTGCCCCTGCTCCCCCGCGACGGCGTGCTGTCGGTGGCGCTGCGAGACGAAGCGCTGGGAGCACCGGCATGACCGGTCTCTCGAGTCCGTACGACGTCCTGGCCCGAATGACCAGGCGGCCCCCCGAGCCCGCCGGTGAGCGTTGTGAGATGTGCGCCGAGGTGATCACCGACGAGCATCAGCACGTGGTGAATGTCGCCGGCCGGCAGCTGATGTGCGTCTGCCGCGCCTGTTATCTGCTGTTCACCGACTCCACCGCCGAACTGCGGTACCGGGCGGTGCCGGACCGGTACCTGGCCTTCCCCCACTTCGCGCTGGACCGGCGGGCCTGGGAGGCGCTGCAGATCCCGGTCGGCGTGGCGTTCTTCTTCGTCAACTCCGCACTGGGACGCACGGTGGGCTTCTACCCCGGTCCGGCCGGGGCCTGCGAATCCGAGCTGGACCTGGACGCCTGGAACGCCATCACCGAAGCCGACGCACGGGTGACAATGTTGGCCGACGACGTGGAAGCCCTGCTGGTCCGGGTTCCCGAAGACGACGAAACCGCGCAACCGCAAAGCTATCTCGTACCGATCGACGCTTGTTACGAGTTCGTCGGACGGTTGCGCATGCTGTGGCGGGGGTTCGACGGCGGCCAGCAGGCGCGCGAGTTCATCGACAGTTTCTTCGCGCGGGTCGCGGAGCGGGCCGTCGACACGGTCGCGGGGACACCGCGATGACCGACCAGCCGATTGACCTGAAGTTCACCGTGCTGGACGTGGTGCCCGAACCCTACGCCGTCAGCCCGGTGCTCACGGCACACGTCAGCATCGCCGCCGACGGCTCGGGCGTTGCGGCGTCGGTGCACGCGCTCGCCCTTCGCTGTCAGGTCCGCATCGAACCGCTGCGACGGTCCTATTCCGACGAGGAGGCCACAGGGCTCAGCGACTTGTTCGGCTCTCGCGACCGCTGGGCGAGCACGCAGCGGACATTCCTGTGGCAACACTGCACGGCGGTGATTCCGGGCTTCACCAGCAACACGACGGTGGCGCTGCCGCTGGACTGCACCTACGACTTCGAAGTCGCGGCCGCCAAGTACCTCCATGCGCTCCGCGGCGGCACGTTGCCACTTCAATTCCTCTTCAGCGGAACCATTTTCGTCAAATCCGAGCGCGGCTTCTCAGTCCAGCAGGTGTCCTGGGACTGCGAGGATCACTACGACATGCCGGTGTCGGTGTGGCACGAACTGATGGCCCTGCATTATCCGAATTCCGGATGGGTGCGCCTGACCCACGAGACGGTCACCGCCTTAACGGATTACAAGTCAGCCCGGGGGCTGCTCGACCTCGACCATGCGGTCACCGCGCTGCTGGCCGAGGCGTCAGAGCGGGAGGTGTTCTGATGACCTCGAGCCGGGACCGGGCCAGAGCCGTCGCCGACGCGGTGTTGTACGAGGGTTACCTGCTGTACCCCTACCGCGGAACGTCGAGCAAGAACCAATCCCGTTGGCAGTTTGGTGTTTTAGGCCCCCCCGGGGCGGCCAAGGCCGGCCTCGGTGAGGACGACACGCTGGCGGCGCAATTTTTGGTCGACGGCAGCCAGGCGATCACTATCGTGGTTCGGTTCCTGCAGTTGCAACACCGCCGCGCCGAACGCGAGTTGCCCGGAGGCGATTTCAAACCCGTCGGCGAACTGACCACCCCGTCCGGTTCCTGGCTGACCTGGGATGAAGCGGTGGAATGCGAAATGTCGTTCGGCCCCCTGGTCATCGACGGCCCACCCGCCGCCCTGCCGGTCTTCGTCGCAGACGGCACCGAGATGGAAGCGGTCGGGGGCGGCCGCCTGGTGCGCGAGCGTCGCGAAATACGGGGTGAACTCAGCGTATTCAGTGAGTCCCACGAAGAGTCTCAGGATCGGCTGCGCCGCATTTCGGTGCAGGTCCGCAACGTCGGCGCCGCCGCGACCGACCAGGACGACGCGATTGCTCGGTCCATGATCGGCTGCCACGTCATCGCCGAAGTCGTCGGCGGCCGATTCGTCTCATTGCTGGATCCGCCACCGCACGCGGTCGACGCGGTTTCCCGTTGCCGCCAGCACCGTTGTTTTCCCGTGCTGGCCGGCCCACCCGGCACCGACGACATGCTGCTGGTTTCGCCGATCATCCTCTACGACCACCCCGAAGTCGCCGAACAGAGCAGCACCGCGCTGTACGACTGCACGGAGATCGACGAGATCCTGACGTTGCGTGTGATGACGATGACCGAGGAGGAGAAGGCGCAGGCGCGGGCCACCGACCCGCGGGCCGCTCGGATCATCGACGAGTGCGACGCCATGTCACCCGATGCGATGGCCCGCCTGCACGGTGTGCTGCGTGATCCACACGCGCTTTCGCCTGGCTTGGTCCCAGAGATCCCGGAAGGTGTCGACTGGTGGGATCCATTGGCCGACAACGCGGTCCGTCCCGAAATCGACGCCGTACTCGTGAACGGCGTTCGCATCGCCCGCGGCAGCCACGTGCGTTTGCGACCCAGCCGAAACGCCGACGCGCAAGACATTTTTGTCGCCGGCAAGACCGCCCGCGTCACATCGGTGCACGAGGACGTCGAGGGCAACAAGCATGTCGCGGTGGTCGTCGACGACGACCCGGCGGCCGATCTGCACGACTGGTACGGCCGCTACCTGTACTTCTCCCCGGACGAGGTCGAACCACTGGAAACAACGCAATCAAGAATCGAGTAAGGAGTCCGAAATGGAAGTCTTGGGTTGGGTATTCGTGGCGATCCTCGCGGTCGTGGTCGGGGTGGCGTTGGTGCTGGGACTGATGTCACTCCCGGACGCCCGCCGCTACCTCAAGCTCCGGCGCATGTAGTTGCTGCTGCGACACCATGGCAGGACGCATTCTGGTAGCCGGGATAGGCAACATATTTTTGGGGGACGACGGGTTCGGCTCGGAAGTGGTTCAGCGAGTGGACATCCCGCCGGATGGCGGTGTGCGTATCACCGACTACGGCATCCGCGGCATGCACCTGGCCTACGACCTCTTGGATGATTGGGACGCCCTGGTGCTGGTCGACGCGGTGCCCAGCCGTGGCCAGCCCGGCGCCCTGCACATCTTCCAGGCCGACTTTGACGCCGACGACGCAGCATGGTCCAGCACGACGGGTCTGGACGCACACAGCATGGACCCCGCAGTGGTGTTCGGCAGCCTGCGAGCATTGGGCGGCACTCCGCCCTACACCGTGGTCGTGGGCTGCGAGGTGGGCAACATCGAAGAAGGCATCGGCCTCAGCGAACCGGTCGCCGAGGCGGTGCCGCGGGCTGTGCGGGCGGTCGAGGAGATCGTTGCGGCGCTTCAAATCCCCGCGCCGGCATCCGCCTCCGCTCACGGGAGGCGCTGATCATGTGCCTCGGTATCCCCGGTCAGGTGATCAGGATGCTGGACGGTTACGAAGGACAACTCGCGCTGGTCGACGTCACCGGTGAACAGCGCAAGGTCAACGTCGGCATGCTGCCGGACGAAACGTTTCACCCCGGCGACTGGGTGATCATCCACATGGGTTTCGTCGTGGAGAAAACCGACCGCATGGGTGCCGAGCAGGCAATGGCGGGTCTGGAGTTGATGGGCCGCGGCCCCAGTGGTGACGAAGGCGGCGGGTGAGATGACAGCAGCGCCGGTGGTGGTGAAATCCGACGAGGTTCGGCGGCGACTCACCGTGACCGGCGTCGTGCAGGGGGTCGGGTTCCGCCCGTTCGTCCACCGCGTCGCCAGCGAGCTCGGCCTGTCCGGATTCGTCGGAAACGATTCCGGCGCAGTGTTCGTGGAGGTGCAGGGCGACCGCGCCCGGGTGGACGAGTTTGCTCGACGGCTACGTGCCGAAGCCCCGCCGCTGGCACGGATCGGCGCCGTTGCCGTGACGGAGGTCGCGCTCGACGCCAACCGCGGTGGCCGTCTGTTCCGTATCGTGGCCAGCCAGCGAGCCACCGGTGGGACGACCCCGATTCCGCCCGACGTGGCGGTGTGCACCGAGTGTGTGGCGGAGTTGTTCGATCCGCGTGATCGCCGCTACCGGCACCCGTTCGTCACGTGCACCAATTGCGGCCCGCGGTTCACCATCATCCAAACCCTGCCCTACGACCGTCCGGGCACCACCATGTCGGCATTCGACATGTGCGACCGATGCGCCGCCGAATACCACGACCCCTCGAATCGCCGGTTCCACGCGCAACCCATAGCCTGCCCGAATTGCGGACCCACACTATGGTTTCGCTCCGGCGGGGTGCGGACCAACGGATCCGATGCGGCACTTGCGGCGGCTCAGCAGGCCCTGGCGTCCGGTGCGGTGGTCGCCGTCAAGGGGATCGGCGGTTACCACCTGGCCTGCCTCGTCGACGACGAGGCGGCAGTGGGCAAGCTGCGGTCACGCAAGGCCAGGGGGGCCAAGCCCTTCGCCGTTCTGGTACGTGACCTCGACGTCGCACGCCGCTACGCGGACATCGATGACGCCGAGGTGGCGGTGTTGTCGAGTCCGGCGAGGCCGATCGTGTTGCTACGGCGCCACGCTACGGCACCCTTGGCCGAGTCCGTGGCGCCCGGTAACCCATTGGTCGGCCTGATGCTGCCCTACTCCCCCATCCATCACCTGCTGTTGGCACCGGTGCCTGGCGCTAACGCACCGGTGCCGGATGCCCTGGTGATGACCAGTGCCAACCTTTCGAACGAGCCCATCTGCTTCACCGAAGACGATGCCGCGCAACGCCTGCCAACGCTGTGCGACGCCGTCCTGGACCACGACCGTCCCATCCACGTGCCGTGTGACGACTCGGTGGTCCGCGTCGTGAGTGATGGCGAAGACAGCCGGGAGTTGCCGATCCGCCGGTCTCGCGGCTTTGCGCCGTTACCCGTAGAGCTCGGCCGCATCGGACGCACGGGCCCGGCGGTGTTGGCCGTTGGCGGCGAACTGAAGAACACCTTCTGCCTCACCGACGGCCCCCGCGCCTACCTGTCCGGGCACATCGGAGACATGGGTACCTGGAAGACGCTGTGCGCGTTCGAGCGCGCGGTGGATCAGCTCAGCGAGATACGCGGCACGCCGGCGCGATTGGCCGCCGACCTGCATCCCGGGTACCACACCCGCGGCTGGGCCGAGCGCCACGCGGACGACCGGCCGTTGGATCTCGCCCAGCACCACCACGCGCACGTGGTCTCGCTGTTGGCCGAGCACGGACGCCTTGGCGAACCCGTCATCGGGGTCTCCTTCGACGGCACCGGGTACGGCAGCGACGAGACGATCTGGGGCGGTGAGATTCTCGCGCTCGGGCACGACAGCCACCGATTCGCCCGCGTCGGGCATCTGCTGCCGGTGCCGCTACCCGGCGGCGACGCCGCGGTGCGCAACCCGTGGCGGATGGCGCTCTCGCAACTTTTTGCCGCCGGCATCGAATGGACGGCGGAGCTGCCCCCCGTCGGCGCGGCCAGTCCGGACGAATTACGGCTCATTCGTTCCCAATTGGAATGCGGCGTCGGGTGTGTGCCGTGCTCGAGCATGGGCAGGTTGTTCGACGCGGTCTCCTCGCTGCTGGGCGTGCGGCACCGTATTGACTACGAAGGCCAGGCGGCCATCGAACTCGAGGCGCTGGCCGATTCGGCCGGCGAGGCTCCCCGACCGTCGCTGCCGCTTGCGGTGGGTGCCGACGGTGTGATCGATCCTCGTCCCATGGTGCAGGCGCTGGTGTCGGCGCTGCGCGCGGGGACGTCTACGGCACTGTTGGCGGCGGCTTTCCACGAGGCAGTGGCGGTCGCGGTGGGCCGGGTGGTCGACCAGGTGGCCAATGGCGTGCGGCTGGTCGGTCTCACCGGCGGAGTGTTTCAAAACGTAGTGCTATTGCGCACCTGCCGCAATCTGTTGCGCCGAAATGGCTTTGAAGTATTGACTCACCAGATCGTGCCGCCCAACGACGGCGGGCTGGCGCTGGGTCAGGCCGCGATCTCGGTGCTTATCGCATTGGAAGAGGCTGACTCATGAACACAATCACCGCGGTCGATCGCGGTCTCAGTCCAGAACTCGCCGCTGATCTCGCGGGCGCGGCGCTCATGCTGGCCCGGCGGTTCGCTGCCGGGGCGACCATGTGGTCCATCGCGCCGTCGTGGGAACCGCATGCCATGCACATCGCCGTCGAGTTCGTACACCCGGTGATCATGGGTAAGCGCGCGCTACCGGCGGTGGCGCTGACCGGACCCGAATTGGTTGATCTGGTGCGAGTTTCGGTCCGGCCCGGTGACATCGTGGTGGCGGTCTCGGATGCGGGACAACCCGACGTGCGGTCGGTGATGCACCGAAGCCCCGCATGGGGCGCGACGACCATCTGGATTGGCAGCGGCCAACGACCGCCGGCCGGTGTGGCCGACCACGTGCTGTGGCTCGACGACCCCGACCCACGGGTTCCCGCCACGGGCGGCTTCGTGCTCTTCTACCACGTGTTGTGGGAGTTGACCCATGTGTGTTTCGAGCATCCGGGATTGCTGCGGCAGAACGGCTCCGAATGCGCCGGCGAGACATGTGTTACGTGCAGCGACGAAGGCCGCCTCGGGGAGGTGGTGACGGCCTCGACGGAGGGGCTGGCCAAAGTGCGCACCGCACAAGGCGTCACGGACGTGGCGACGACGCTGGTCGACCCGGTCGCCCCTGGTGATCTGGTGCTGGTGCACGCGGGCACGGCGATAAGCCGCGTGGATGTGGAGGACGCGTGATGACACCCGAGAACGAACCCACCAACTTTCTGTATCCGTTCATCGATGCCAAGGAAGACGATCCCACGTCGCTGCTCGCCGACCTGGCCGCATCCGCTCAAGCGAAAGCCGCCGAAAGTGCAGCGCTGCGGCGCATCACGCTGGAGGCCAACACGGATCTGCTGAACCGGGCCGCTACCGAGTTGGCCCGCCGGTTCTTGGCGGGCGGCCGGATGTTCACCTTCGGAAACGGCGGCAGCTGCACCGATTCCACCACGCTGGCGCGGTTGTTCGCCCGCCCGCCGATCGGCCGCCCCCTGCCCGCCTGGTCATTGACCGCCGACCAGGCGATCATCACCGCGCTGGGCAATGACGTCGGATTCGAGCTGGTGTTCGCCCGCCAGCTGATCGCTCGTGCCCGGGCCGGTGACATCGCGGTCGCCATGTCGACCAGCGGCAACTCTGCGAACCTGCTCGCGGCGCTGGCCGAGGCGCGCCAACGCGGCCTGTACACCGTCGGATTCGCCGGTTACGACGGCGGTGCCTTCGCAGAAAGCCCAAATGTGGATGCCTGCTTCATCGTTCGCTCCCAAAGCGTGCACCGGATTCAAGAGGCGCAGGCGTTGGTGGGTTATCGGCTGTGGCTGGCAACCCAGGAACACATCAACGACCATGACCTGGGGGCCGCATGAACAACCCAACTGGCCAATACCTTTCGTCGCGGCCGCGGTTCGCCGAGAGCCAGGTCATCGAGCGTATCGAGTCGTTCCGCAGGCGTCGTCCACGGTTGCTGGACGACCAGGTGACCCTGGCGCACGGCGCGGGCGGAAAGGCTTCCGCGGCACTGATCGACGCGGTCTTCCTGGAGGCCTTCGGTAATCCGCTGTTGGAATCGCTCGGTGACGGCGCCGTCCTCACCCTGCCCAGTGGCGAGCGGATCGTCATGTCCACCGACTCTTTCGTGGTGCAGCCCATACGGTTTCCCGGCGGGTCGATCGGCGAACTCGCCGTGCACGGAACGTGCAACGACGTGGCGATGGCTGGCGCAGTGCCGACCTGGATTTCGGCGGCGTTCGTGCTCGAGGAGGGTTTCCCGATCGCGGAATTGAAGGAGATCGTGGCCGATATGGCCGCCGCGGCCGCCAAGTCCGGCGTGCAGATCGTCACCGGCGACACCAAAGTGGTGCCCAGAGGGGCGGCCGACGGCATGTTCATCACCACCACCGGAACCGGGGTGATTCCAGCGGGACGGCAACTTTCGGCGCAGTCGGTGCGCAGCGGCGACAAGGTGCTGCTGTCGGGATCGATGGGCGATCACGGCATGGCCGTGATGCTCGCCCGGGGCGATCTGGCGATCGAAGCCGACATCAGCTCCGACACCGCGTCGGTGAGCCCGCTGGTGGAACTGCTCCTGGCGGCGGCGCCGTCGACCCGGTGGTTGCGCGACGCGACGCGAGGTGGCGTCGGCACGGTCTGCAACGAACTGGCGCAGGCCTGCGGTCTCGGGGTGCTGTTGCACGAGGATCGACTACCCGTGCGTCCGACGGTCAACGGCGCGTGCGAGTTGCTCGGCATCGATCCGCTGTACGTCGCCAACGAAGGCAAGTTCGTCGCCGTCGTCGCACCAGAGGAGGCGCACGCTGGGCTGGCCGCGCTGCGGTCACATCCGCTGGGCGTTGATGCGGCCGAAGTGGGAGAGATCGTCACCGAACCTGCGGAAAGCGTAGTGCTGCGTACCGGATTCGGCGGCACTCGGATCGTCGACATGCTCGTCGGCGACCCGCTGCCCCGAATCTGTTGAGCGCTGCTGACAAGGAGGAGTTTGTCATGTGTCTGGGGATTCCGGGTCGGATCGTCGAGATCACCGATCCGGCAAATTATTTGGCCAAGGTGGATGTAAGCGGCGTCCAGCGCACCATCAGCGTCCGACTGCTGGAAAACGACATGCCCAGACCGGACGACTGG
This sequence comes from Mycobacterium bourgelatii, assembly GCF_010723575.1. Lineage (NCBI taxonomy): Bacteria > Bacillati > Actinomycetota > Actinomycetes > Mycobacteriales > Mycobacteriaceae > Mycobacterium > Mycobacterium bourgelatii. Next base: position 1,942,563 of record NZ_BLKZ01000001.1, on the reverse strand, counting down.
GTCCTGGTCCACGTCGGATTCGCGATGGCCAAGATCGACGAGACGGAGGCTCTGCTCACCCTGGCCGCCGTCCAGAAGCTCGGTGAGGCTTACACCACCGAACTCGAAGCCTTCGACACTTCATCCATCATCTAGGAGCGCAATGAAATTCGTCGACGAATTCCGTGATCCGGCGGCCGCGCGCAAACTGCTGATCGCCATCGAGCAGTTGGCTAACTCGGCCGCAGGCAGTGATCACTTCAAGTTCATGGAAGTGTGCGGCGGACACACCCACACCATTTATCGGCACGGCATCGAACACCTGCTGCCGGAGAACGTCGAATTGGTGCATGGCCCGGGCTGCCCGGTGTGCGTGATACCCATGGGGCGCATCGACGACGCGATGTGGCTGGCCGGCCAACCCGATGTTGTTTTCACCTGTTTCGGCGACATGATGCGGGTGCCCGGCTCGCACGGCAGCCTGCTGGACGCGAAGGCGCGCGGCGCCGACGTGCGTTTCGTGTATTCACCGTTGGACGCCCTCAAGGTCGCGCTCGACAACCCGGACAAGCAGGTGGTGTTCTTCGCCATCGGTTTTGAAACCACCGCGCCCTCGACGGCGGTGACGCTGGTGCGGGCTCGTGACCTGGGGCTCTCGAACTTCAGTGTCTTCTGCAACCACGTCACGATCGTGCCGCCGATCAAGGCCATCCTGGAATCCCCCGACCTGCGGCTGTCGGGTTTCATTGGGCCCGGGCACGTGTCGACGGTGGTGGGCAATCGGCCGTACCGGTTCGTGCCGGAGGTATACCGAAAGCCGTTGGTGGTTTCGGGTTTCGAGCCGCTGGACATTCTGGCCTCGGTGGCGATGCTGTTGCGCCAGATCCGCGAAGGCCGTTGCGAGGTAGAAAACCAGTACAAACGGGTCGTCCCCGAACACGGCAACCCGGCCGCGCTGACGCTGATGGGCAAGGTGTTTGCGCTCCGTCCGCATTTCGAATGGCGCGGGCTGGGCTTCATTTCGCAGAGTGCGCTGCGCCTGCACGACGATTTCGCGGACTTCGACGCCGAACTTCGGTTCGCGATGCCCGGGGTGCGGGTGGCTGACCCGAAGGCCTGCCAGTGCGGCGAGGTGCTCAAGGGTGTGCTCAAACCCTGGGAATGCAAGGTTTTCGGCACCGCGTGCACCCCGGAGACGCCGATCGGGACGTGCATGGTTTCGCCCGAGGGCGCGTGCGCCGCGTACTACAACTTCGGCCGCATGCACCGGGACGCGGCCAAACTCGTAGGACAACCCGAACGGGTGTGAGGCGTTGACCAGAGCCGACGCCGCGCGCGTCGAGGCCGGCCCCGAGATGTTCGCGCGCTACGCCTATGCGCCGAACGCTCTTGGCTTTTGCGGTCCCCCGTTGGGAGCCACTTTGCGCGACGGTTCGGTCGACGATGTCCGCCAGGCGGCGTCCAAATTCTCCGGGGCCTGGCCCTACCTGCGGGTCCTCTCCACGCTCACCGCAATCGCCGATCCGCTGGATTACCGGTTGGTCGAGTCGTACTGGCTCGGCGGCGGGGTGGGCGCCGACATCGACTCGCAAGAATTCTTTGCCAAGCTGCTTTCCATCATCGGCCCCCAGGCGGGCCGATACTGGTCTCATCTCACTGCCGAGCTGGCGTGCGAGGCGGCCCCGAACCATTGTTTTCACGTGTTCGGCGTGTATCCGTGGACGCGTTTCTTAGGCATTTCAACAGGTCCCGGCGCCGACGAGCATCCGTTGACCGTGCTGGACAATTGTCGGATCAGTTGGGGCACAGTCGTTTCCCGTGACGGCGATGACGTCACAGTGCTGTGCCGCGGGCTAGCGTGGGCGGATCGCACCCTCGCCCTGGCTGACCCGGCGCCGCGGGTGCTGGACGTGTGGACGGATGGATATAGCGCGGTACCCGACGTGGCGGTCGGGGATGAGGTCGCCCTGCACTGGGGGCGGCTGTGTGGCCGGCTGCTTCCGCAACAGGTTCGTTCCCTGGCCGCGACGACGGACCGACAACTGCAAGTGACCAGCCAGCGACTGGCCCGCGTCTAAGGTCGTGCAGACTGGCGGTCGTGCCCGCTTCAATCTGCGATGTGCTACCCGCGGCCGCCACGTTGTTGGGGTTCCCGGGCGGGGTTGACCGGTTGGGATTGTCGGACTGGGTCAACGGGGTCGGGCAGGTCGATCGCGTGGCCGTATTGCTCGCCGACGGGTTGGGCTGGCACCTGCTGCCGGAGTTGGTGGATGATGCCCCGCTGCTCGCCTCCGTACTGGCCGGCGGCACGGGATGGTTGAGCCAACTGGCCTGTACCTTCCCGTCGACCACACCGACCAGCCTGGTGTCGTTCGGCACCGGCGCGCAGCCCGGCGAGCACGGCATCCTGGGCTTCACCTTGAACATCCCCGGCACCAAACGGGTGCTCAGCCACATCCGGTGGCGAGACGACCCACCGCACCGTCAATGGCAACCGGTTCCCACCTGGTTCGAACGACTCGCGCAAGCCGGGGTCAGCGTGCGCGCCGTACTGCCGGAGTGGTTCATCGGTAGCGGATTGACCTCCGCGGCCTATCGAGGCGCTGCGTTTCGCCCGACCCACGCGGGCGACGACTACGCCCAGCAACTGATCGATGAACTGAGCGCCGGACCCGGGCTGGTCTACGGCTACATCGCCGACTTGGACACCGCGGCGCATGTCTTCGGTATCGGGTCGGAAGAGTGGCACGCCGCCGCGGCCACCGTCGACCTGTTATTGACGCGGTTGGTCGAGGCGCTACCTCCCACGACGGCGTTGCTGGTGATCGCCGATCACGGGGGGCTCAACGTCCCCCCGACGGCTCGGATCGACCTTGACACCGACCCGAGACTGACGGCAGGAATACGGGTCGTCGCCGGCGAACCACGAGTGCGCTACCTGCACACCGAGCCCGGCGCCGCGCCCGATGTGCTGGCCGCCTGGCGCGAAGTCCTTAGCGGCAGGGCGGATGTCCACACGCGCGACGAGGCCGTCGCCGCAGGATTGTTCGGCCCGGTGAACCCACTGCACCTGCCGCGGATTGGCGATGTCGTCGTCGTCTGCACCGATGACACGGCGGTGCTGGCGACCGGTCACGAGCCGCCGGAATCCGCGAACCTCGTCGGTTTTCACGGCGCGGCGACCGAAGCCGAAATGGCGATCCCGCTCATCGCTTTTCGGGGCTAATCCGGCGTAATGAAGATGCCCGCCGCAGCGGCGGTACATCCTGCGACGGGTCCGCGATGTGTCGCGTCGTCCCGGTCACGTTCGGCGCGGAATCAGTACTGGGCACATCAGTCGTAACAGGCGATGCTGTCGCCCTCCTCTATCTGGAGCGAGCCACAATTTGGACACCGAGGCGGCGCGTCGAAACTCAAAGCCCCGCCGCAGTCACACTTGACCGCGGCTTCCACAGCGGCGAAGTACTCCTCAGCCGAGATGGGTTCGATGTCGAGATGCTCTCGCACGTACTGGTGCTCGCCGGCGAAGGCGACCGTGTAGGGCCGGTCACTGCCCTTCAAATAGCGCGTGTGCAGATCACCGAGCTCATCGAAGCCGACGTCTTTCGCCCGGCCGCATCGAACGCAGCGCAATTGGTGAAAGAAGAAACCTCCGCCGTGCGTCACGGTGAACCGATGATCGCAGTCTAGACACCTGGCCGATACCCTCGATCCCACGAAACCTCCTTTGTTGCTACCCATTTTAGGAATGAGCACCGACAAAATTGGGCGTCGCGAGGCCGGCGGCAGCCGCCAAGAACTCGCACCGGCGACCGTGAATTCTGGGACGGATCAACGGCGTGTCGCGCCGTCCCGTTCACACTCGGCGCGGAATTACAGCGGCGTGACGTAAGCCGAGCTGATGCCGCCGTCGACCAGGAACGTCGAGGCGGTGATGAAGGAGGCATCATCGCTGGCCAAAAACGCCACCGCCGCGGCGATTTCGTCCGGCTCGGCGAACCGGCCCAGCGGCACATGCACCAGCCGTCGGGCCGCCCGTTCTGGGTCGGCGGCAAAAAGCTCCTGCAGCAGCGGGGTATTGACCGGCCCGGGGCACAACGCGTTCACCCGGACCCCCTGCCGGGCGAATTGCACGCCCAACTCGCGTGACATGGCCAGCACCCCACCCTTGGAAGCGGTGTAAGAGATCTGCGAAGTCGCCGAACCCATCACCGCGACGAAGGATGCCGTGTTGATGATCGAGCCCTTGCCCTTAGGCACCATGTGCCGCAACGCCGCCCGGCAGCACAAGTACACCGATTTCAGGTTGATGTCTTGAACCCGTTGCCAGGCAGGCAGTTCGGTGTTTTCGATCAGGTCGTCGTCAGGCGGTGAGATGCCGGCGTTGTTGAAGGCGATGTCGACCGTGCCGCAGGCTTCGGCGGCGGTATCGAACAGGTGGTTGACCGCGTCCTCGTCGGAAACATCCACCTGCACAAACAGGCCGCAGAGTTCTTCGGCGACCACACCCCCGGCTTCGTCGTCGATGTCGCCGATCACGATCGTCGCGCCTTCGGCCCGCATCCGGCGGGCTGCGGCCAGGCCGATGCCACTGCCTCCACCTGTGATGACGGCCACCCGGCCCGCCAGTCGCTGGGTCAAGTCGATCACGATTCCTCCTCGGTGACCGCGATGAACACGTTCTTGGTCTCGGTGAACTGCAGCGGCGCATCGGGCCCGAGCTCGCGGCCAAGACCGGACTGTTTGAAGCCGCCGAACGGCGTGTTGAACCGGACCGACGAATGCGAATTCACCGACAGGTTCCCGGATTCGACGGCCCGCGATACCCGCAGCGCGCGGGACAAGTCGTCGGTCCAAATCGATCCGGAAAGTCCGTAGGCGGTGTCGTTCGCCAACGCGATGGCGTCGGCCTCGTCTTCGAACGTCAGCACCGTGACCACCGGACCGAAGATCTCCTCGGTGACGCAGCGATCCGAACGGCTCGGGGTGAGAACCGTTGGCGGGAACCAGAATCCACGACCGGTCGGGGCGGTGCCACGAAAGGCGACGGGGGCGTCGTCGGGCACATAGCCGGCCACCTTGGCGCGGTGCTCGGCCGATATCAGTGGGCCCATTTCGGTGTCGCGCGCAGCAGGGTCCCCTACGACCAGCCCGCGCACGGCCGGCTCAAGCAGCTCCATGAACCGGTCATACACGCTGCGCTGCACCAGGATTCGGCTACGGGCGCAGCAGTCCTGGCCAGCGTTGTCGAATACCCCGGCCGGCGCGGTGGCCGCCGCGCGTTCCAGGTCGCAGTCGGCGAAGACGATGTTGGCACTCTTGCCGCCCAGCTCCAGCGTCACGCGCTTGACGTGCTCGGCCGCACCCGTCATCACCTGCTTGCCGACTTCCGTTGAGCCGGTGAACACCACCTTGCGGATGTCGGGGTGGGTGACCAACCGTTGGCCGACCACCGACCCCCGCCCCGGCAGCACCTGCAGCAGGTCCGGGTCCAGGCCCGCCTCCACCGCCAACTCCCCAAGCCGGATGGTGGTCAGCGGCGTCCACTCGGCCGGCTTGACCAGCACGGCGTTGCCGGCGGCCAGGGCGGGTGCGATCCCCCACATCGCGATCACCATCGGGAAGTTCCACGGGGTGATCACCCCGACCACGCCCATTGGTTCGTGGAACGTGACGTCGAGCCCGCCCGCAACCGGAATCTGCTCGCCGGACAATCGTTCCGGGCTGCCGGCATAGAACTGCAGGACGTCGCGGACGTTGCCCGCCTCCCACTCGGCCGAGCCGATCGGGTGGCCCGAATTGGCCACCTCCAGCGCCGCCAATTCGCCGAGGTGGGCATCCACGACGGCGGCGAAGGCACGCAGGCCCGCGGCGCGTTCGGCGGGTCCCAGGCGTGCCCAGCGGCGTTGCGCCGAACGGGCGCGTTGCACCGCGTCGTCGACGGCGGCGGGATCGCTGTGCTCGACCGAGCGCAACACTTCCTCGGTGGCGGGGTTGATCACCCGCGTCGAGCTCATCGGCCCGCGTACGACTGAGCGGCGTCCACCAGTGCCGCGAAGAGTCGCAAGTCGTCCAGGGATTTTTCCGGATGCCACTGCACCGCGAGGGCGAACTTCTCGCCGGGCAGTTCGACCGCCTCGACCACCCCGTCGACGTCCCAGGCGCTGACCACCAGGCCGTCACCGACCCGGTCGATCGCCTGGTGGTGGTAGCAGGGCACGTCGGCGGTATCGCCGAGTAGCGCAGCCACCCGGGTGCCGGCCACCGTACGCACCGGCAGTTTGGTGAACACCCCGTTGCCCGCCCGGTGGCCCGAGTGCCCGATCACCTCGGGCAGGTGCTGGTGCAGCGTCCCGCCGAACGCCACGTTGAGCACTTGCGCGCCGCGACAGATGCCCAGCACCGGCACGCCGCGGTCCAGTGCGGCCCGCAGCAGCGCGAACTCCCACGCGTCGCGATCCAGACGCGGCTGATCGGTGGTCGGATGCGGATGCTGGCCGTAGGCGGCGGGGTCCAGGTCGTAGCCGCCGGTGATCACCAACCCGTCCAGCCGGTCCAGTAACCGGTTGGCGCTCTCGACGTCCACCGGTTGCGGCGGTAGCAGCGTCGGGATGCCACCGGCCAGGGCCACCCCCTCGAAGTAGTCGGCCGGCAGATAGGCCGCCGGAATGTTCCAGACGCCGATCTGCACCTGCTCGCGATAGGTCGTCAGACCGATCACCGGCCGGGTCACTTTAGAGGCGTTCAAACCCGCGCTTCCTTTCCCAGTCCGTGACCGCCGCGTTGAATGCCGCCAGCTCGACGCGGGCGTTGTTCAGGTAGTGCGCGACCACGTCGTCGCCAAATGCCTCCCGGGCCAGCGACGACGCCTCGAACAGCGCCGCGGCTTCGGCCAATGTGGTGGGCAGCCGCTCGACGTCGGGAGCTTCATAGGCGTTACCGCCCCAGGGCTCGGGAAGTTCTAGGTCCCGTTCGACACCGTACAGCCCTCCGGCGATCAGCGCCGCCACGGCGAGGTACTGGTTGACGTCTCCGCCGGGGACGCGGCATTCCACGCGAATGTTGCGTTCGTGGCCGACGACCCGCAGCGCGCAGGTGCGGTTGTCCAATCCCCAGGCGACGGCGGTGGGCGCGAAACTGGCATCGGCAAATCGCTTGTAGGAGTTGATGTTCGGGGCGAAGAACAGGGTCAGCTCGCGCAGGCTTGCCAACACGCCGGCGACGAAGCTGCGGAAGATTGGTGACATGCCGTGCGGCCCGTCGTCGTCGGCGAACACCGCGGCGCCGTCGCCGTCCCGCAACGACAAGTGGATGTGGCAACTGTTGCCTTCGCGCTCGTCGTATTTCGCCATGAACGTAAGGCTTTTGCCGTGCTGGTCGGCGATTTCCTTGGCGCCGTTTTTGTAGATCGCGTGGTTGTCGCAGGTGACCATGGCCTCGTCGTAGCGAAACCCGATCTCCTGTTGACCGTAGTTGCATTCGCCCTTGACGGCCTCGAAGCGCAGACCCGCCCCCTCCATCCCCAGTCGAATGTCACGCAACAGCGGCTCCATGCGCGTCGACGCCAAGATCGCGTAGTCGATGTTGTAGTCACTGGCCGGCGTCAGGTCCCGGTAACCGCTGGCCCAGGCCTGGCGATACGGCACATCGAACGCCATGAACTCCAACTCGGTGGCGGCGTCGGCAATCAGCCCGCGCTCACCAAGCCGGTCGAGTTGGCGACGCAGGATGCTGCGCGGCGCGACGCTCACCGCGCCGCCGTCAGGCCAGGCCAGGTCGGCGATCACCAGCGCGGTGGCCGGTAGCCACGGAATGCGCCGCAACGTGCTGCGATCCGGCGTCATCACCATGTCGCCGTAGCCGGTTTCCCAACTCGACATCGCGTATCCGGACACCGTATTCAGGTCGACGTCGACCGCAAGCAGATAGCCGCAGCAGTCCACACCTTGGGCGGCCAGCTCCTCGACGAACAGCCGGGCCGACACCCGCTTGCCGGCCAGCCGGCCCTGCATGTCGGTGAAAGCCACGATGACGGTGTCGATGTCGCCGGAGTCGACCAACCGTTCCAGTTCGTCCCAAGACAAGGCAGCGCCCTGCGCGGAACGTTTCTCCGAAGCCATGGCGGCAAGTCTGCCGGATGCTTACCAGCCGCTGGTGCGCAACACGATCTCGGTGGCCAACTGCGCGGTGGAGTCGTGCGCGTTGCGCTGGGCCGAGAGGTCGACGACCCGGTGATCGGCGTAGACCACCCGCTGGCTGTTGTTGGCCACCTTCCGCGTGGCCGCCGAGCTGACCAGGATGGTGGTTCCGATTTCCACCGGCGGGCATTGATCGTCGGCAACCACACCTGCGGCATCGGCCACTGCCGGATGTCCGCGGTCGATCACCACCAAGCCGATGAACCGGCCCAACTTCTTGGCCGCGAGTTGCCAAGCGAGTTCGGCCCCGCCGCGGTCGCCGACCAAAACGGCCCATGAGATACCAAGGGTGTCAAGGATTCCGAGTACCGACTTGGGGGTCAGCCGCGGTTCGAAGCCAATGACGACGGTCCGCAGCCCGGCGTTGTGCAGGCGGTCGCAGACCGCGTCGTACGCGGCGAGCGGACGCTGCTCGGCGCCGAGCAGGACGATCGCGACACCCTTCTCCGGACCGGTGACTGCCACTGGGACCGGAACCCCTTCGAGCGTGGTCATCATCGGAGGCACCTTCGCAAAGTTACCGGCAAATCGCTTCGGATGCGCAGTTCGCTTCAGTAATTCTGTTCAGAATTTAAGCACCGGCTAGCTGGTCGCGCCCTTCGAACCCTTGGCGCCCGGCGCGCCGAAGACGCTTCCGCCGACGCCGCCCTGCGCACCGTCCCCGCCAGCGCCGTGAGCCCCTTGGACAGCTGTCCCACCGTCGCCTCCGGAGCCGCCCGCACCGCTGGTGATTGGGCGGTCGGGCGGACAGCGCGGCGGCTAGAGCGTGGTGAGGATCTCGACGCCGGTATCGGTGACCAGCAACGTGTGCTCGAACTGCGCGGTCCACTTACGATCGCGCGTCACCACCGTCCACCCGTCGTCCCAGATCTCGTAGTCCAGGCTGCCCAGGTTGATCATCGGCTCGATGGTGAACGTCATGCCCGGTTGCATGATGGTCCCGACGGCGGGCTGGTCGTAGTGCAGTACCACCAGGCCGTTGTGGAATGTGGTGCCGATGCCGTGGCCGGTGAAGTCGCGGACCACGTTGTAGCCGAAGCGATTTGCGTAGGACTCGATGACGCGCCCAATGATGGACAGCGCCCTCCCCGGCTTGACGGCCTTGATCGCGCGCATCGTCGCCTCACGGGTTCGTTCCACCAGTAGGCGGTGCTCCTCGGAGACGTCGCCGGCCAGGAAGGTGGCGTTGGTGTCGCCGTGCACCCCTTCGATGTAGGCGGTGACGTCGATGTTGACGATGTCGCCGTCCTCGATCACCGTCGAGTCGGGGATGCCGTGGCAGATCACCTCGTTGAGTGAGGTGCAGCACGACTTAGGAAATCCCTTGTAGCCCAAGGTCGACGGGTACGCGCCGTTGTCGATCATGTACTCGTGCGCAATCCGGTCGAGCTCGTCGGTGGTCACACCGGGCGCGACGGCCTTGCCCGCCTCGGCCAAAGCGCCCGCCGCGATCCGGCCCGCGAGGCGCATCTTCTCGATGACCTCCGGTTCCTGCACCCACGGCTCGGTGCCCTCTTTGGCCGTCGGCTTCCAGGCGTATTCGGGGCGCGCGATCCACTTGGGCACCGCCCGTGTCGGTGAGAGCTCGCCAGGGGCAAGCGCGGTTCGAGCAGGCATGCCGGTCAGCTTAATCGCGCTGGCCGGGGCGGCGCAGGAGTGGCCGCCGCGGCCCGCGAATCACCACCGAGCCGAACACCACCTGCCCGGTGATCACGACGTGCGGCGTGCCCTCCGGCGGTGGGTCCTTGCGCCGGTCGACCGCGCTGCCCACGTAGACCTCCACGTTGTCGATCGAGGCACTCGCACCCTCTGGCAGTCGCAGGTCCAGCGAGCCGAATTTCATGTCCAGTTCGATCACCACGACCGGCCCCGCGAAGCGGGCTTTGGTGAGGTCGAGGTCGATCGAGCCGAACCGGCGTACCAGCGCCAGCCGCGTGGGCACCATCCAGGCGCCGTGGCGTTTCAGCGAACCGGCCCAGCCGCGCAGTTCGACGCGGTCGGCCGCGGAGGTGACGATCGCGCCCGGCCCGGGCAGGTCGCCGACCAGTCCGTCCAGTTCGCTTTGAGTGCGCGCGTAGGACACGCGCGACGAACGTTGCTCGAACTCGTTGATATCGATCAGCCCGAGCGCAACGGCGTTGTGCAGACGCCGCATGGTGCCGTTGCGGTCGGCATCCGAAACCCGCAACGACACCATGTCCCCACCGGTGTCAGTCATTTACCCAAATTTACCCGTTACCGCGCGGCCTGGCCTGCGCGTTATTGGCTAGGCAAGGAAGCCGGGCGGCAACGAGTCCAGCATCACCTTGGTCATCCGGACCGCGTATTCCGAGCTGCCGCCCCCGACGATCAGTGCCGCGAAGGCCATGTCGCCGCGGTACCCGGCAAACCAGGAATGCGATCCCCCCGGGAATTCGGCCTCACCGGTCTTGCCGTAGACCTCACCGCAGCCGGCGATGTCTTTGGCGGTGCCGTTGGTCACCACCAGCCGCATCATCGGCCGCAGCGCCTCCACCATTTTTGGGGTGATCGGCGTGGTATCGCCCTGGACGATCGTCGGCCGCCCGGCGATCAACTGCGGAACCGGGGTTCTGCCCGCCGCCACCGTGGCCGCCACCAAAGCCATGCCGAACGGGCTGGCCAGCACCTTGCCCTGACCGAAGCCGTCTTCGGTGAGCTCGGCGAGGTCCACGGTCGGCGGCACCGAACCGGTCACCGTGGTGATTCCCTCCACCTGATAGTCGAGCCCGATGCCGTAGCGCTGCGCCGCCTGGGTCAGGCCGCGAGGCGGCAGCTTGCTGCTCAGCTCTGCAAATGTGGTGTTGCAGGAGCTCGCGAACGCACGCGACAGCGGCACCACACCCAGATCGAAGCCGCCGTAGTTCGGGATGGTGCGGTGGCCGATGTCGAGATGTCCGGGACAACCGAGCATCGTGTTGGGGGTTGCCATGTCACGCTCGACGGCCGCTCCCGCAGTGATCATCTTGAACGTCGATCCGGGCGGGAAGAGCCCGGTCGTGGCGAGCGGGCCGTCCTCGTTGGCGCCGGCATTCTGCGCGATCGCCAGGATCTCGCCGGTAGAGGGCTTGATCACGACAATCATCGCCTTGCCGCCCCTGGTGTCCACGGCGTGCTGGGCGGCGTTCTGCACGGTCCGGTCCAGGGTGATCGAGACCGACGGCGCTGGTGTCGGTTCGACCTCGTGCAACACGGCGACGTCGACGCCGTTCTGGTTGACGCTGACCACCCGCCAGCCCGCCTGGCCGTCGAGCTCGTCGATGACGGCCTTTTTCACCTCGGTCATGACGACCGGTGCGAAGTGGTCGTCGGTCGGCAGCAGGTCGGCCTGCGGAGTGACCACGACACCCGGCAGCCCCCCGATCGCCGCGAAGACCCGATTGCTGTCGTCGACGCGCAGCGTGACCCCAAGGTCCATCGGCTCGGTCATGGAACTTGCTTGTTCGGCCAGCAACTGCGGATCGTTCAACGCTTCGTTGAACGGATGCAGCGCGTCGACCACGGCGTGGGCGATCCCGAACAGGTCGCGCCCGGCCTTGGTGGCGTCCAGCGAGTAGTGGTAGAGGTACCCCGGCGCGAGGACATCGGTGCCGCCTAACTCGTTCACCGAAGCCCGCTGGGGCTTGTCCGCCCGCAGCGCGAAGGTTTGATGTTCGCCCAGTTTGGGATGCAGGCCGGTGGTCGTCCAACGGACCTGCCAACGGCCCTCGTCACGGGCCATCTTGAGCTGGCCGTCGTAGCTGAAAGTCCGGTCCTTGGGCAGATGCCAGGTGAAGCGGTAGGCGACGGTGCCCACGTCCTCGGCGTACTTCGAACCGAGCACCTGCGCATCAAGGTGCGTGGCCTGCAGTCCCGCCCACGCCGCGTTGAGGGCTTCGCGCGCCTCGTTGGGGTTGTCGGTGAGCTGAGCGGCCGTCGCGGTGTCGCCGACGGACAGCGCGGCGAAGTACCTCTCGGCTGCCGGACCGGGACCTTCGGGGCGCGGGGTACAGGCGGGCAGCAGGGTCACGGCGGCCAGCACCATCACCGCTGTGACAGATGAGGCTACTGTTGTTCTCGTTACCATCGGTGCTGATGTTAGAGCTGTGGCGTAGCCACGGGCGCCGACACACCGAGACCGAACCGTTACGTCGAGGTTTTATTCGCGGCCGAGTGGTCGCGGGTTAGTCCAGCAGCACCGTCGCGAACGTGCCGACCTCCTTGAAGCCCACGCGTGCGTAGGCGGCCCGCGCCACCGTGTTGAAGTCGTTCACGTACAGGCTGGCGATGCGTCCGCTCCCGACGATCACCGCCGCCAGGGTGGCCGTGCCCGCGGTGCCAAGCCCCAGACCCCGCCACTCGGGATGCACCCAGACTCCCTGGATCTGTCCCACCGTCGGTGATTGCGAACCCACCTCGGCCTTGAACACGACCTGGCCGTGCTCGAACCGTGCCCACGCCCGGCCCGCGGCGATGAGGTTGGCCACGCGGCGACGGTAGCCGCGACCGCCGTCGCCCAGTCGCGGGTCCACGCCCACTTCGCCGATGAACATGTCGACCGCGGCCACCAGGTAGGCGTCGAGTTCCTCGGGCCGGACCTGTCGCACTTCGGTGTCGAGCGCGCAGTTGGGGTGGCTGTTGAGGGCCATCAGCGGTTGGTTGTCACGAACATCGCGCGCCGGGCCCCAGGCCGATTCCAGCCGCCGCCACATCGTCAGCACCAGATCGGCCCGTCCCACCAGCGACGAGCACCGCCGCGTCGTGCTCATCGCCTCGTCGGCGAAGGCGTTGAGATCGATCAGTCCACCGCGCAGCGGAATGAGGTTGGCACCGGCGAAACAGAGCGACTCGTCGACGCCCCGAACGGTCCACAATTCGCCGCCAATCGCATTGGGCTCGATGCCGTAGTCGGCGACGCGCGCGGCGACCATGCAGGCTTCGACCGGATCGGCGCCGAGAACCCGCCATACCGCGGCGGCGTCGCGAACCACGGACACCCGCCGTTCACCGACGAGGCGCATGATGGGCGGAGCCGACATTCTGTGGAACTCTCTGCGCTAGAACTCTGGGTGCGAATGGGCGGCCGCGAATTCGGCCACCATTAGCTTACGGTCACAACCGGCGAACCGCTCGCAGTCGAACCAGGATCGTGATCGTTCATTTCGCCCATCTCCGAAGCGAGCCGCATCGCCTCTTCGATGAGCGTTTCGACGATCTGCGCTTCGGGCACGGTCTTGATCACTTCGCCTTTGACGAAGATCTGGCCTTTGCCGTTGCCCGAGGCCACGCCCAGGTCGGCCTCGCGCGCTTCACCAGGGCCGTTGACGACGCATCCCATCACGGCCACCCGCAACGGCACGTCCAGGCCGTCGAGGCCGGCGGTGACCTCGTTGGCCAGGGTGTACACGTCGACCTGCGCCCGGCCACACGACGGGCAAGACACGATTTCCAGCCCGCGCGGCCGCAGGTTCAGCGATTCCAGAATCTGGGTGCCGACCTTGACTTCCTCCACCGGCGGGGCCGACAACGAAACCCGGATAGTGTCGCCGATTCCTTTGGACAACAGCGCGCCGAAAGCCACCGCCGACTTGATGGTGCCCTGGAATGCGGGACCGGCCTCGGTGACGCCTAGATGCAGGGGGTAGTCGCACTGTGCGGCCAGCTGCTCGTAGGCGGCAACCATGATGACGGGGTCGTTGTGCTTGACGCTGATCTTGATGTTGCCGAAGCCGTGCTCCTCGAAGAGCGAGGCCTCCCAGAGCGCCGATTCGACCAGCGCCTCGGGGGTGGCCTTGCCGTACTTCTGCATGAACCGCTTGTCCAGGGAGCCGGCGTTGACGCCAATGCGGATCGGGATGTTGGCGGCAGCCGCGGCCTTGGCCACTTCCCCGACCCGGCCGTCGAACTCCTTGATGTTGCCGGGGTTGACCCGCACCGCCGCGCACCCCGCGTCGATGGCGGCGAAGATGTACTTCGGCTGGAAATGGATGTCGGCGATCACCGGGATCTGGCTGTGCTTGGCGATCTCGGCGAGCGCGTCGGCGTCTTCCTGACGCGGGCAGGCGACTCTGACGATGTCGCAGCCGGCTGCCGTCAGTTCGGCGATCTGTTGCAGGGTGGAGTTCACGTCGTGCGTCTTGGTGGTGCACATCGACTGCACCGCGATCGGATAATCGCTGCCGACCCCGACGTCACGGACCATCAACTGACGCGTCTTGCGTCGAGGGGCCAGCGTGGGCGCCGGGGGCTGCGGCAGGCCCAGGCCAACAGTCACTGCCATGCCTTCTTTCTGGCTATTGGAATAGCCGAATCGGATTGACCAGGTCAGCGGTGACGGTCAACAGCATGTACCCGACGACGAAAACCAGGACCACATAGGTCGCGGGCATGAGCTTGAGGTAGTTCACCGGAGCCGCGGCGGCCTTGCCGCGTGCCGACCGTATGGAGTTGCGGATCTTCTCGTAGAACGCGACGGCGATATGCCCGCCGTCGAAAGGCAACAACGGCAGCAAATTGATCGCCCCGAGCACCAGGTTCAACTGGGCCAGGAAGAACCAGAACGCCACCCATAGTCCGTGGTCGACGGTGTCACCGCCGATGATGCTCGCGCCGACCACGCTCATCGGTGTTTCAGGGTCGCGCTGCTCGCCGCTGATGGCGTTCACCAGGGCACCGACTTTGGTGGGAATCTTGGCGATCGCCTTGCCTACCTCGACGGTCAGGTCGATGGTGAATCCGATGGCGCCGGGCACCGCGGTGATCGGGTTGTATTGCGTGGGTCCGATGTGCTGCGCGGCGACGCCGATGGCGCCGACGTTGGCGGGCTTGAGTTCTTTGCCCTCGCTGTTGGGGATATAGCGCTGAGTGGACTGGACGTTGACGTTGAGCGTGATCGGGGTGCCGTCACGTTCAACGACGATCGGCACGTTGCCGTGTTGTTTGCGCACCGCCGCGGCCATTTCCTCGAACGTGGAGACCGGTTTGTCGCCCACCTTGACGATGACGTCGCCGGGGCGAATTCCGGCGATCGCAGCCGGGCCGGGGCCGTTGCACTTGGCGAGTTGCCCCTGCGTCGTCTCCTCAGCGACACAGCCGGTTTCGCCGACGATTGCCTGAGTGGGCGGGTGCAGGTTGGGCAGCCCCCAGATCACCGCGATGAAGTAGATCAGCACGATGCAGATGACGAAGTTCATTCCCGGTCCGGCGAACAGCACCGCGACCCGCTTCCAGGTCTTCTGCTTGTACATCGCGCGTTCCTGCTCGTCCGGCGCGAGTTCTTCGACCGGGGTCATTCCGGCGATGTCGCAGAAACCGCCCAGCGGGACGCCCTTGACGCCGTACTGGGTTTCGCCGCGCCGAGTCGACCACAGCGTGGGACCGAAGCCGACGAAATAGCGGCGCACCTTCATACCGGTGGCGCGAGCCACCCACATATGACCGCACTCGTGCAGGGCCACCGATACCAGGATGGCCAGCGCGAAGAGCACTATGCCGACTATGAACATCATCGAGGTGTCAGGACCTTTCTAAAGCCATGGAGACTGCGGCGACCGCGCGTTGCGCTCGGTCTCGGGCCCAACGCTGCGCCTCCAGTACGTCATCCACGTTAGCTGGTTCCGCGGCCCACTGGTCGGCAGCTTGCAGCACTTCAGCGATGGTGCCGACGATGGCCGGGAATCCGATCCGCCCGGCCAGGAAGGCTTCGGCGGCTTCTTCGTTAGCGGCGTTGTAGACCGCCGTCAGGCAGCCACCGCGTTCACCCGCCTCCCGGGCCAGGTCGACGGCCGGGAACACCGCGGCGTCCAGCGGCTCGAACTCCCACGTGGATGCGGTGGTGAAGTCGCAGGCAGCGGCCGCGCCGGCGACCCGCCGCGGCCAGCCCAACGCCAGCGAGATCGGCAGCTTCATGTCCGGCGGGCTGGCCTGGGCGATGGTCGAGCCGTCGAAGAAGGTGACCATCGAGTGCACGATCGACTGCGGGTGAACGACGACCTCGATGCGGTCGTACGGGATGCCGAATAACAAGTGGGTCTCGATTAGCTCGAGCCCCTTATTGACCAGCGACGCCGAGTTCAGCGTGTTCATCGGACCCATCGACCACGTCGGGTGGGCCCCCGCCTGTTCGGGGGTGACGTCTGCAAGGTCCGCCGCCGACCAGCCCCGAAACGGACCACCCGAGGCGGTGAGCACCAGCTTGGCCACTTCCTCGGCAGCGCCGCCGCGCAGACACTGGGCCAGGGCGGAGTGCTCGGAGTCGACCGGCACGATCTGATCGGGGCGTGCCGCCCGAAGCACCAAGGGGCCACCGGCGACCAGTGATTCCTTGTTTGCCAGGGCCAGGCGCGCGCCCGTCGCGAGGGCGGCCAGGGTGGGCCGCAGACCCAGGGCCCCCACCAGGGCGTTCAGGACGACGTCGGCCTCGGTGTTCTCCACCAGCTGGGTGACGGCCTCGGGTCCGCTGTAGGGGATGTCGCCGGCCGACCGCGCCGCGTCGTCGTCGGCAACGGCGATGTTGGTCACCCCGGTCTCGGCTCGTTGGCGCAGCAGCGTCTCAAGGTTCTTGCCCCCGGCGGCCAAACCCACTACCTCGAAACGGTCCGGGTTGGCGGCGATGACTTCCAGCGCCTGGGTGCCGATCGAGCCGGTGCTGCCCAGCACCAGCACCCGCAGACGGCGCTCGGGCCACTCATCGGTCGGGGTGGTCACTCACCCATTGTGCCGCTTGCCGGCACCAAATCGCGGATCCCCAACTACGACGAAGTGCCGTCTGGACCCATCTATGACCCCGGTCACTCCGAATCACTTGTGTTCAACCAGCGAGGCGGCACCAAAAGCCGTCAATAACAAAGGAATTAACACGTGATGAGGAAAGTGCATGCCAAGACAGTGGCGGCCGCAGGTCTTGCAGCGGTGGCCATCGCGGGATTGGCGGGGTGTTCGGACACCAAACCCGCAGCGCAGAACACCGGTAGCCCAGCCCCCGCGACCATGGGTGCGTCGCCGGCCGCCGGAACACCCGCCATGGCCGATCCTGCGGCCGACCTGATCGGTACGGGCTGCTCGCAGTACGCGGCGCAGAATCCCCAGGGCCCGGGCTCGGTGGCCGGAATGGCGCAGGACCCGGTCGCAACCGCCGCGTCCAACAACCCCATGCTCACCACGCTGACCTCAGCGTTGTCGGGCAAGCTGAACCCGAACGTCAATCTCGTCGACACCCTCAACAGCGGCGAGTACACCGTCTTCGCGCCGACGAACGCCGCCTTCGACAAACTCCCCGCGGCCACTATCGAACAACTCAAGACGGACTCCCAGTTGCTCAGCAGCATCCTGACCTACCACGTGGTGAACGGTCAGGCGAGCCCGAGCAAGATCGACGGCACCCGCAAGACGCTTCAGGGCAGCGACGTAACGGTGATGGGCAGCGGCGACGCGCTCATGGTGAACAACGCGGGGCTGGTGTGTGGAGGGGTACACACCGCCAACGCGACGGTGTACATGATCGACACCGTGCTGATGCCTCCGAGCTAACGCCATCCCCCGTCACGGCGAAGCAGCCCGTCCCCGCGGGCTGCTTCGCCGTTTCTGGCGCTTTACTCATGCGCAAACCTGTTGTCGGCCTGCCCAATCCGCGTCGAGACCGGCAACGAATAGTAGATATGTTGACCCTCGCACTCGTCGGCTTCCTCGGCGGCCTCATCACTGGAATATCGCCATGCATCTTGCCGGTGCTGCCGGTGATCTTCTTCTCCGGCGCCCAGAGCGCCCCCGACTCGGCGGCGAAATCCGAAGGTGCCGTTGCCGTTAAAACCAAGGCCGAAAGGCGTTCGCTATCGGCCGCGCTGCGCCCCTACCGGGTGATCGGCGGACTGGTGCTCAGCTTCAGCGTGGTCACCCTGCTGGGGTCTGCGCTGCTGTCTGTGCTGCACCTACCACAGGACGCCATCCGTTGGGTCGCGTTGGTCGCCTTGGTGGCGATCGGCGTTGGACTCATCTTCCCGCGCTTCGAGCAGTTACTGGAGCGGCCGTTCTCGCGGATCCCGCAGAAGCAATTCGATTCCCGTGGCAGCGGTTTCGGACTTGGTTTGGCGCTGGGTGTGCTGTACGTCCCGTGCGCGGGCCCGGTCCTGGCGGCGATCGTGGTGGCCGGGGCCACTGCGACGATCGGCGTGGGCACCGTCGTGCTCACCGCGGCTTTTGCGATCGGTGCCGCGCTGCCGCTGCTGTTCTTCGCCCTGGCCGGTAAGCGGATCGCGGAGCGGGTGAATGCTTTTCGGCGACGCCAGCGCGAGATCCGCATCGGCGCAGGCATTGTGACGATCCTGCTCGCGGTCGCGCTGGTGTTTAACCTGCCCGCGATGTTGCAGCGCGCCATTCCCGACTACACGGCGTCGCTGCAGGAAAGGGTCGGCGGATCGGACACCATTCGGGAGAAGCTCAACCTCGGCGGCATCGTCAACGACCAGAACGCACGGCTGTCGAACTGCAGCAACGGCGCCCGAGAACTCGAAAGCTGCGGCACCGCACCGGATCTCAGGGGCATCGAGGCGTGGCTCAACACACCGGACGGGCGGCCCGTCACCTTGGAGTCCTTGCGCGGCAAGGTCGTCCTGATCGACTTCTGGGCGTACTCATGCATCAACTGCCAACGGGCCATCCCCCACGTCGTCGGCTGGTATCAGGCCTACCAAAACAGTGGGTTGGAAGTCATCGGCGTGCACACCCCCGAGTACGCCTTCGAACGGGTCACGGGCAACGTCGTCAAAGGGGCGGCCGATCTCGGCATCACCTATCCGATTGCGCTGGACAACAGCTACTCCACCTGGACGAATTACCGCAATCGGTACTGGCCGGCGGAGTATCTGATCGACGCCAACGGCACCGTGCGTCACATCAAGTTCGGCGAGGGCGACTACGACGGCACCGAAGCCCTGATCCGGCAGCTGCTGGCCAACGCCAAGCCCGGCGTCACGCTGCCCAAGCCGGTCGATGCACCCGACCTCACCCCACGCACCGTCCTGACGCCCGAGACGTACCTCGGGGTCGGCAAGATGGTCAACTTCGGCGGCGGTGGCGTGTACGACGAGGGGTCGGCCGCGTTCGTCTACCCGCCGGACCTGGCGGCCGACAAGTTCGCCCTGAGCGGGCGCTGGTCGTTGGATTATCAGGGCGCAACCGCAGACACCGACTCCTCGGCCATCAAGCTGAACTACCACGCCGCCAACGTCTACATCGTGGTCGGCGGAACCGGGACCCTGACGGTGCTGCGGGACGGGAAGCAAACCACCGTGCCGGTGAGCGGACCGCCGACCGCCCACCAAATCGTCGCCGACGGTGCGCAGGGCGCCGGAACGGTCGAGGTGCGCCCCAGCAAGGGACTGCAAGTTTTTTCCTTCACTTACGGCTGATTCCCAACCGCGGCCACACCGGCTCCGAAGCACTTATGTCGGGGAGCCAACGGACCGGCACCAGCCGTCCCACAACAGAGGAGCAACCACCCATGAAACTGCAAAAGACATTGCCCGCAACCGGTCTCGCAGCTGCCGGGCTGATGGCCCTGACAGTAGCCATGTCCCCGGTCGCGTCGGCGAGCGATCCGGTCGGTCCGGCTTGTGCTGACTACGCCGCGGCCAATCCGTCTGGGCCGGCCTCGGTGCAGGGCATGTCGCAGGTGCCGGTCGCCGTGGCGGCCTCGAACAACCCGATGCTGACGACCCTGACGTCGGCGGTGTCCGGCAAGCTCAACCCGCAGGTGAACCTGGTCGACACGCTCAACAACGGGCAGTACACCGTGTTCGCGCCCACCGACGCCGCCTTCGCCAAGCTGCCGGCGGCGACCATTGACCAGCTCAAGACCGACTCGGCGCTGCTGAACAGCATCCTGACCTACCACGTCGTCTCCGGCCAGGCGAGCCCTGCTCAGGTCGTCGGCACCCACAAGACCCTGCAAGGCGCCAGCGTGACGGTGACCGGCGCCGGCAACAACCTGCGGGTCAACGACGCGGGAGTGGTCTGCGGTGGCGTGTCCACGGCAAATGCGCAGGTGTACATGATCGACACCGTGTTGATGCCGCCAGCCTGAATCACGTCCTGAATCCCCAGATGATCCCTGCCGGTGCGGACCGGATCGCGGGCAAAGTCGCATGTGCCAGAATGTTGACGCAGTGCATGTCAGTTCGCAGTCCAGTCCAAACCGGAGGGATCGCTGTGGCCAGTACCGAAGTGGATAAGTTCAACGGCGTTGACCCCGCCGAGGTGCCGTCCGCAGCGTGGGGTTGGAGCAAGATCAACGTTCGCACCTGGCACCTCACCGGCCTCTTCATCGTCGGCTTTCTGCTGGTGATGCTGCGGGGCAACCACGTCGGCCACGTGGAGGACGTCTTCCTGATCGTGTTCGCAGCACTCTCCCTATTCGTCCTGGTGCGCGACTGGTGGGGCCGTCGCCGCGGCTGGATCAGGTAGCGCGCACCGGGGTCGCCCGGTGAATCTCGACGCCCACGGCCACCTCAAAGTGTGTCTGGGGTCAACGGCGTGCTTGACCGTAGCGGCTGCGGTACCACGAACCGGCGACCGCGCCGATGACCAACACCGCCAACGCCAGTAGCCATGGCCACCCGCCGTGGTTGTGGATCCAGCCGGCCACCAGGCCCTGCAGTCGTCCAGCCGCGGAGATCACCGCGTCGTTCGGATTCGCGCTGGCGCCGGTGATCAGGCGCAACTCGTAGACGCCGTAGTAACCCACGTACAAACCGACCACCACCAGCAGGACACCGCTTGCTTTGTTGACGGACGGCAGAATCCGGCGCAGTCGGTCGGCCACCGCCGAACTCGCCGACGCCGCGGCGATGGCGAGCACACCGACCACCAGGGTCAGACCGCCGACGTAGGCGAGATAGATCGCCACACTTCCGATCACCGAGCCGCCGCGAAGGCCGGCCCCGGTCACCGCGAGGAAGGGCCCGATGGTGCAGGACAGCGACGCGATCGCATAGCTGACGCCGTAGCCGTACATGGAACCGATCCGCACGGTCGGCGCCCATTGCGTGCCAAGCGATTTCGGGGCCAAGCCGGCCAGTTCACGTCCGGACAGCAGCCAGACCCCCAGGCCAACGAGCACCACACCGATCAGCACCGTGACATACGGGAGGTACCGCTGCACCGTCGAGGCCGCCGAGATCGTCAGCGCTCCGAAGAGACCGAACACCGTCAGGAAGCCGAGCGCCATTCCGACGGTGGCCGCCAGCGCTCTACCGACCGCGCTGAGGGGGCTGGAGCGTTCGGCGGATCCGCGGACCACCAGCAGCAGGTACGCCGGCAACAGGGCGAACCCGCATGGATTCAGCGCGGCCACCAACCCGGCGGCGAACGCCAACCCAACCAGAGCAACATCCATGGCAGGGCGCCTCAGCGGGTGAGAGCTGCGACTCGGCCGGCCAATTCATCCTGGGAAATCGCCGACGTGGTGTTGTTCACGAAGGTCGAGGACCCATCGGCGCGGTAGAACACCCAGGCCGGCTGCCACGGCACGTTGTAGCGAGCCCAAATCGCGCCGTCGGCGTCGTTGAGGTTGGTGAAGTTCAGGCCGTACTTCGATACGAAGGTCTGCATTGCGGCCGGGTCGGAATGGGCCGCGATGCCGACGAAGGTGACCCCGGGATTGGCGGCCGCCACTTTGCTGATGGCGGGAGCCTCCGCGTTACAGAACGGGCACCACGGCGTCCAGAACCACAACACCGCCGGCTTTCCCTGCAGGCTGGCGCCGTTGAACGGGGCACCGCTGAGGGTGGTTCCGGTGAAGTTCAGGCGGTCATCGGCGGCGACCGCACGGGGCGCGGTCGCCAAACCACTCATCAGGGCAACCGTGGCTGCCACCGCCGCGACAATTCGAAGCAGTGACACCGGGCGAAAGCTCATCAAGCGCTCCTTTGCTGTGGATTTGCCTTGATGACGGAATCCCCGCCCGGCCGGTTCATCACGAAGGAGCAACAATCCGCGCTCCAGCTACCCGCCTTCGGCGGCCAGCTGTCCACAGGCTGGACCTGAATCGCCTGAGCTCCAGCTACCCGCCTTCGGCGGCCAGCTGTCCACAGGCTGGACCTGAATCGCCTGAGCTCCAGCTACCCGCCTTCGGCGGCCAGCTGTCCACAGGCGGCACTAATCTCTCTGCCGCGAGTGTCCCGCACCGTACACGAAACCCCTTGCGCCCGAATGCGTTTGACGAATTCCCGCTCCACTGGCTTGGGGCTCGCATCCCAGTCGCTGCCTGGCGTCGGATTGAGCGGGATCAGGTTCACGTGGACCAGCGGCCCGAGCGCCCGGTGCAATCGTTTGCCCAGCAGATCCGCCCGCCACGGTTGGTCATTGACGTCCCGGATCAGCGCATATTCGACCGAGACCCGCCGACCCGTGACGTCGGCGTAGTACCGAGCGGCGTCCAACGCCTCACTGATCTTCCACCGGTTGTTGACGGGCACGAGCGTGTCGCGCAGTTCGTCGTCGGGTGCGTGCAAGGACAGCGCGAGCGTCACGCCGAGCCGTTCGTCGGCAAGCTTGCGAATCGCCGGAGCCAGACCGACCGTGGATACCGTCACCGAGCGCGCCGAAATCCCGAAGCCGGACGGCGGGGGTTCGGTGATGCGTCGCACCGCCGCTACCACCCTCGCGTAGTTGGCCAGCGGCTCCCCCATGCCCATGAAGACGACGTTCGACAGCCGATCCCCGAAATCGTCGCGCAGCGCGGCGGCGCCGGCACGCACCTGTTCGAGGATCTCGGCCGTCGACAGGTTGCGGGTCAATCCGCCCTGCCCCGTGGCACAGAACGGGCAGGCCATGCCGCAGCCGGCCTGCGACGAGATGCATACGGTATTGCGCTGGGGGTACCGCATCAGCACCGACTCCACCGTGGCGCCGTCCAAAGCCCGCCACAGTGTCTTCCGTGTCTGACCGGCATCGCATGTGACGTCGCGCGCCGGGGTGAGCAGCGTCGGAAACATCGACTCGGCGATCTGCTCGCGAACTGCCACAGGAAGGTCGGTCATCTGCCGCGGATCGGCAATCAGTCGCCCGTAGTACTGGTGCGCGAGTTGCTTCGCCCGAAAGGCCGGCAGGCCCAGCTCGGCCACCGCCGCCGCGCGGCCGGCCGCGTCGAGGTCCGCTAAATGCCGCGGCGGTTTCCCCCGACGCGGTGCCTCGAACACCAGCTGTTGAGCCATGACCCGTCCATTATCGTCGCGTTTCGCCGCCAGCCGGTCACGGCCGCGTCAGAGCAAGCGTCAGGGCAGCAACGTCAGGACGGTCCACGCCGCCACTGACGACGGCAGGACACCGTCGAGACGGTCCATCAAGCCACCGTGACCGGGCAGCAACCGACCCATGTCTTTGATGCCCAAATCGCGCTTCACCTGCGACTCCACCAGGTCGCCCAGGGTGGTGGTGACCACGAACAACAGCCCCAGCAACGCACCCACCCACGGCTCCTTATGGGCCAGAAAGGTGACGGTAAGCACAGTCGCAGTGATCCCGCAGACCAGTGAACCGCCGAAACCCTCCCAGGACTTCTTCGGGCTGATCGCCGGAACCATCGGGTGCTTACCGAAGAGCGCTCCCACCGCGTATCCGCCAGTGTCGGAGCTCACCACCGCGATCATCATGCAGAACACCCAGCTCGCACCGTGCCGCGGGTCGTACAGCATCGCGGCAAAGGCCGCGAACAGCGGAACCCACGCACAGAGAAAAACGGTGGCGGAAACGTCCCGCAAGAAATTGCTCGATGACGGCGGACCCCCACCGTTGTGCTCGCGAGAGTCCTGCATGAACAACCGCCAGATCATGCAGACCACGACCATGCCGCCGAACCCCGCCAATGCGCCCTTGGCGTGATACGGCCAGGTCAACCAGACGGTGGCCTGTCCCCCGACCAGCAACGGGATAACCGGGATGAGATATCCCGCTTCCCGTAACCGCCGAACGACCTCATGGCTGGCTACCAGGGCCGCCCCGGCGCAATAGAACATCCAACTTCGCGGGACGAGTAGCAACGTCGCAATGAGGACGGCACCAATACCGGCGCCTACCGCGATCGCCGCGGGCAAGTTACGTCCCGCCCTCGACGTCTTCTTGGCAGGCTGCGACGAACCGTTCGCCGGTTCATCGGGGTGGGTGCCGGCGCCGGCATCGGTACTTGTCACGGAAGTCAATGAACTCAGCTGCTGAGTGGTCCCTAGACCTCCAGCAGCTCGCCTTCCTTGTGTTTGACCAGCTCGTCGATCTGGGCGACGTACTGGTGCGTGGTCTTCTCGAGATCCTTCTCGGCCCGAGTCACCTCGTCTTCCCCGGCGTCGCCGTCCTTGCGGATGCGATGCAGTTCCTCCATCGCCTTGCGACGGATGTTGCGTACCGAGACCTTCGCTTCCTCGCCCTTGTGCTTGGCCTGCTTGACCAAGTCCCGGCGGCGTTCCTCGGTGAGCTGGGGTACCGCCACGCGAATCAGGGTGCCGTCATTGGTGGGGTTGACGCCCAAGTCGGAGTTGCGAATCGCCGTCTCGATGGCGTGCAGTTGGCTGGCTTCGTACGGCTTGATCACCACCAGCCGCGCCTCAGGCACGTTGATGCTGGACAGCTGGGTAATCGGCGTCGGCGAGCCGTAGTAATCGATCGAGATCCGGGCGAACATGCCGGGGTTGGCGCGCCCGGTGCGGATAGTTGACAGGTCATCACGGGCTACCGCCACGGCCTTTTCCATTTTCTCTTCGGCGTCGAAGAGAGCCTCCTCAATCATGTCCGCGTCTTCCCCTCATCGCTGCGCTGTGCATCGTCGTTGGCGCCAATCATGCGCGCGGTTTCCCCTCAGGTGGTAACCAGCGTTCCGATCTTCTCACCAGAGACCGCTCGGGCGATATTGCCATCGGTCAGCAGGTTGAACACCAAGATCGGCATGCCATTGTCCATGCACAGGCTGAACGCGGTGGCATCGGCCACCCGCAGCCCCCGGTCGATCACCTCGCGGTGGCTGATCGCGGTCAGCAGCTCGGCGTTGGGGTCAACCCGCGGATCCGCGGTGAACACGCCGTCGACGGCCTTGGCCATCAACACCACGTCCGCATCGATCTCCAGGGCCCGCTGCGCCGCCGTCGTGTCGGTGGAGAAATACGGCAGCCCCATGCCGGCGCCGAAAATCACCACCCGGCCCTTTTCCAGGTGGCGAACCGCCCGCAGTGGAAGGTACGGCTCGGCCACCTGACCCATGGTGATCGCCGTCTGAACCCGGGTGACGATGCCTTCCTTCTCCAGGAAGTCCTGCAGCGCAAGGCTGTTCATCACCGTTCCGAGCATGCCCATGTAGTCCGACCGGGTGCGCTCCATACCGAGCTGTTGCAGTTGCGCGCCGCGGAAGAAGTTGCCGCCACCGATGACGACCGCCATCTGCACACCGTCGCGGACCACATCGGCGATCTGCCGCGCCACCTGGGACACCACGTCGGGATCCAGACCGACCTGCCCGCCGCCGAACATTTCGCCACCGAGCTTGAGCAACACTCGTGAATACCGCGACGAGGAGCGGGAAACTTGGTTGATCCGCCCGCCGTTCGTGCTCGTTGGCTCGGTTTCCGTCATCAGACTCCTCGCATGACAGTGCCATCCCGGTAACCACCCCGGAACGGCATCTCACATCCTGCCTCATCGGCAGGCTTCGTTGTGGGCCGGGTGCACATTTGACCTGCTACCGACCTTCGCCCGACTGGCATGTTTGGCCACGCAACGCTTTGGGAATCGTTCCAACGCGGTAATGCACCGCCAAACGGGCCAAATTCCATCATCGAGGAGAACTTCAACATGGGCGACAACAAGTCGGGTCCCGCCGAGGCCGTCAAAGGCGTCGTCGAGGAAGTCAAGGGCAGGGCGAAGGAAGTCGTCGGCACCGTCACGGGCCGCGGCGACCTCATCAACGAGGGCGAAGCCCAGCAGGACAAGGCCGAAGCGCAGCGCGACGTCGCCAAGAAGGAAGCCCAGGCGGAAGCCGCCCGCGCCGCCGCCGAGACGGCCGAGCAGCGCCAGAAGTCACACCAATAGCAGCACACCAATAGCTTGACGGAACGATGGGTCCGGTCTGTGGGGACAGGCCGGGCCCATCGGCTTTCTGTGGAACCTTTCCTGTGAATCCGCAAGGCGATTTCGCCCATTTGCATACTTCTGGCCTGAATTGGGTACTCGCGCTGCGCTGGCGGTCATCTCCCAAGGAGGTGCCTACGAGTAGTGGGACCCTTTTGATGGGTTGGGAGATGTTCTTGTGGAAGTCCTTCTGGTTAGCAACGATGCCGACTTTGGGTCAGCGTTGCCGACGTTGGACTCATTCGCGCACGCCATTCGGCGGGTGCCGGTAGACATCGACAATCTGCCTGGTGGCGAGGCCGACGTCGCGATCATCGACGCGCGCACCGACCTTGGGACGGCCCGCCAGGTGTGCCGTCGATTGTCGGCCAATACACCGGCAATGGCCCCGGCAATGGCCGTCGTCGCCGTCGTGGCGCTGGCCGACTTCATCGACGCCGACATCGATTGGCAATTCGACGACGTGCTGCTGAGCGCCGCCAGCGGTGCTGAGTTGCAGACCAGGCTGCGCTTGGCCATCACCCGCCGTCGCAGCGCATTGCAGAGCACCCTGCACTTCGGCGACTTGGTGCTGCACCCTGACCGCTACTCGGTGACCCGCGATGGGCGCGACCTAGGATTAACACTGACCGAGTTCAAGCTGCTGAACTTCCTCGTGCAGCACGCAGGGCGGGCATTCTCTAGAACTCGGCTCATGCGTGAGGTGTGGGGCTATGACTCAAAGGCGCGCGTCCGAACCGTCGACGTCCATATCCGACGGCTGCGCGCCAAGCTGGGCCCCGACTACGGGTCGATGGTCGAGACGGTGCGCGGCGTTGGCTACATGGCGGTGACATGGCCACAGGCCCGCTGGGTTCTCACCGAGCCGACCTTCCGGCCGCTCGCCGACGGCTCGATCGCGCGATAGCCGTTCAGCCGAACACTGGCAGCGCCCGTTTGCGCGCCAGCGCATCCATGCCGCTTTGGATGCTGTCCTGGACCTCGTGGTACTTCGCGTCCACGTAGGCCTCGTCGTCGGCGCGGGCGGCATCGCTGTCGAGTTCGACCGCGGGCATGAAGCGGGTTCTGATCTTGGCCGGTAGGGGTAGCTGCGGCAGTGCCGCCGGCGCAATTCCCCACGGCAGCGAGATAGCCAGCGGGAAGACCTTGAGCCGCAGCAGCCGATCAAGTCGCAGCGTGTGCGAGAGGCGGTCGCCGCGGATCAGCACGGGCATGGCATCGGCACCGCCTACCGTCGCGATCGGCACGATCGGCACCCCGGCCCGGATCGCCATCTTCACGAACCCGGTGCGTCCCGCCAGGTTGGCGCGGTCACGCTCGCGCCACGGCCGTAACGAATCCACTTCGCCGCCGGGCCATAGCGCCACATCGCGGCCTTCGGCCAGTGCAGTCGCGATAGCGTCCGGGGCGGCGGGCAGGACACCCATGGACCGGAAATACCGACCGAAGCCCGGTATCGCCATCAGCGCGTCGTGGGCCGTCCCATGCAGCTTGCGTTCCGGGCCGAACCGCCGCCACCATTGCAGGCCCACGGTCCACGCGTCCCAGACGAACGGTGCACCGGAGTGAATGCCGATCAGCAGCGCCGGCGGTTTGGGAATGTTCTCCCAGCCGTCGATCTCCATCCGGAACCAGTAGTCAACCAAGAAGTTCCAGAAGAACTTCTGGCGTTGCATGGTGGCTTCGTCTTGCCCTTCCAGATCCCAGTCGCCCGCGCGTTTGGCCACCCAGCCACTCACCCCGCCGTCCTGCTTGCCGCGCTTCTCCTGCATGGACTGGCGGGCCTGATCGGCGTGGTGCTGAGCTTGTTCACGGACTTCGGGTGGCCGGTGATCGGAACGAGTCATCTGTGGTGCATACCCGATCTGACGTTGGCGACCACGTCCTAACCCGAGTCCTTAATACCGAGAAAAGCGACAGTACCGAGAAAAGCGACCTCCCCGCGTCGACGTTGACGCGGGGAGGTCCTAGTCGGGCCCGCTACGGGCCCGTAGGGGCGTGAGATGTTAGCGAATTACGCGGCTCATGCACCTGACGTTTCGCCGGTTCCCTCAGTTGCCGGGGTCGCGGAGCCGGTCCCCTCGGGCGCCGGGGACATCCCGGTTCCCTCATGGGTCGGGGCCATGCCGCCCGAGCCCGGAACCGTGTTGCTCGCGTTGTTCGTCCAGATCAAGACGTCCTGGACGCCGTCGTTGTACACGACACCATTCGGCGGCGTGCCGGTCACGTCAAAGTAGACCTTGCCGGAAGCCTGGCCACCCTGCGTGATGGGCGCCGGGTTAAGACCCTCAGGCGCCGGCGTGGTGTTGACGACCTCGTAGTTCTGACCGGTCGCCGTCCGCGCGTGGAACGACGAGACCAGTGGGGTCACCGTGCCGCTGGTGGCCACTGCCGTCACGTCGGCCTCCCACAGCTGCCCCTTCGGGGTGTAACCCGGAATCGTGGTGTTGCTCTGCTCCAGGTTGCTGACCGTGTAGGCGGTCACCAACGGACCGCTACTGATCGGGGCACTGGTGCCGAACTGGTGAATACTCGGAGCAGCCATTGCTGGTGCCGCACTAAAAGCGGCGGCGGCCGCAATTCCTACCGCTCCAATTGTCGTTTTGACTGCTGTCTTGGTGAATTTCATACAGACTCCCTCCGTATTGAGTCGCTTGCGATTCCTCGCTGGCGCAAGGTGCGCATGTCATTGCGAGGACCACCCCCGTCCTGACCCATAGCCATTGCCCGGCAGACTCAAACATGAGCCGCACCCTGCGCGTCTGGTGGACCCTGCGGGCTCAGCCGCCTGACCTGCGCATTCTGCGCTGCATGCCCGCGGTAGTGACAATGCCCATACCCGGGTGGTACCGAATTCGGGATTCGCGACTCGCCGCAGCGGGCCTCGCTGCGAATGTCGGGCGCGGAGTTCGGACTGGGCTCTTGCCGCCCACGCCGCGTAGGCATGGAACATATTTCGCCGCGATGAAGAATCTCGCGGCGCCCGTGCCTGGGGCGACGTGAGGGGCAGGCCAAGGGCATTCTGATGGAGCGCTTCGGCATTGATGCCGGCGAAATCTCTGTATTTGCTGAAGCGACACTCGCGAGTACTCAATACACCCGTCTCCACACTCCCCAGCGAGCGGTCAACACGCAGCATTCACCGCATTAACCGTCGCCGTCGTAGATCCTGCGTTTGCCGGCCGGACGCGTCATTGTCGGGTCCGGAGAGTTTGCCGAGGGGGCGGTTCGGGTAACCACCAGCCCGAACGAGAGGTAGTAATTGCAATGATCGACACCGCTTCGAGTGCCCCGAGCACCGCATCGAAGTTGCTGCGGCAGCTCAATGCCAACCACGAGCCCGCAACCAAACAGCTCGCCGTGATCAGGGCCTGGCTCACCGAAAACACGCCGACGTCCGCACTCAAGTGCAGCCTGATCGCCAACGGATATGGCTTGTTGCTCAAAGGCCACTGAGCGTAGGGCACCGAGCGTCAGAGCACCGAG
The DNA here is from genome assembly GCF_010723575.1 of Mycobacterium bourgelatii. Taxonomy (NCBI): domain Bacteria; kingdom Bacillati; phylum Actinomycetota; class Actinomycetes; order Mycobacteriales; family Mycobacteriaceae; genus Mycobacterium; species Mycobacterium bourgelatii. The sequence goes on along the minus strand of NZ_BLKZ01000001.1, from coordinate 1,912,798 downwards.
CGTTAGGCGTCCCCCTTCCTATATGTCAAGATCCTTGACATGGGTCACGCCGAGGACGCCCCGCTGGGCTACCTGCTTTATCGGGTGGGGGTGGTGTTGCGGCCAGAAGTCTCCGCCGCGTTGGGACCGCTGGGCCTGACGCTTCCCGAGTTCGTCTGCCTGCGCATCCTTTCGCAGTCGCCAGGTTCGTCCAATGCCGAACTGGCCCGTCGAGCAGGCGTCTCGCCGCAGGCCATGAACACGGTGCTGCGTCGGCTGGAGGAGATCGGGGCCGTGGGCCGGCCCGCGACGGTGTCCTCTGGTCGCTCGCTGCCGGCGACACTCACCCCCGACGGTCGAAACCTGCTCAAGCGCGCCGAAGCTGTCGTACGCGGCGCCGATGCCCGCTTCCTCGCCCGGCTCAGCGAGTCGGAGCAACGCGACTTCAAGCGGATGCTGGAACTGCTCGGATCTGACTGACGCTCAGCGCGCTCAGTCCAGTCAGTCCACTCAGTCCTGGATGCGGGCCGGCGGATGGGCCTCTTCGAGTTCGTACGCCAATTCCAGCAGCCGCGCTTCGTGGCCGACCTCGGCCGAAAGCATCATCCCCACCGGCAACCCGTCCGCGGAAGCAGCCAGTGGCAGCGAGATCGCGGGGTCACCGGTGACATTGTGCAGCGGCGTGAACGCGACCCAGTCCGTCAGCCGGTCGAGGAGTTGCTGGTAGTCGGTGGGCGCCAAGTGCCCGATCGGCGGCGTCACGTCCGCAAGCGTCGGCGTGAGCAGCGCGTCATAGCTACGGAACAGCTGTGCGGTGTGCCGTCGCGTCCTGCGCAGGCGGGCGATCGCCACCGGGAGTCGGTGCATGCTGGTGCGGGCGCGGCGGGCCAGTCCCAACGTCAGCGCGTCCAGCCGATCGCGGTCGAAGCTGGGGCCGAATGCGCGACGCCCGACACCGATCTGCCCCAACGCCAGCAGCCCCCAGTACAGCTTGAAATCGTCGCCGAAACTACCCGGCACCGGAAGCACGTCGACGTGCTCGACACGGTGGCCGAGCTCCTCGAGCAGCGCCGCCGTCTTCAACGTCGGCTGCTTGACTTCGGGGCCAGCCTCCCGCTCCACGGAACGCGTGATCACGCCGATCTTCAGGCGTCGCTTACCCGGTCGCGTGACGTCGCCGATCGGCGGCAGCTTGGGATTACGCCAGATGCGCTCCGCCTCGCGGAATATCGCCGCGGTGTCACGCACAGAGCGGGTGACCACCCCATTGGCGACGACGCCCACCGGCAGCCGTCGAAACTCCGGGTCCAGCGGCAATCGACCGCGGGACGGCTTGAGCCCGACCAGCCCGTTGACCGCGGCCGGGATCCGGATGGAGCCGCCCCCGTCATTGGCATGCGCGATCGGCACGACGCCGGCCGCAACAAATGCGCCCGACCCGGACGAGGACGCACCGGCGGTGTAGTCGGTGTGCCACGGATTGCGGACCGCCCCCAGCCGGGGGTGTTCGGCGGATGCGCTGAAGCCGAATTCCGACAGCTGCGTCTTGCCTAGCGCGATCAGCCCGGTATCCAGCAGCAGTCGAGTGATCTCGCTGTCTTTAGGCGCCGGGAATGGCTGCCACGCATCGGTCCCGTGCATCGACGGCACGCCGGCGACGTCGACGTTGTCCTTGATGAAGGTCGGTACACCGTCGAAGAAGCCCCCCTGGGGACTCGGGCTGCGCATCTCCTGGCGCGCCTGATCGCGCGCCCGGTCGAAAGCCGCGTACGCCAGGCCGTTGAGCTTCGGATTGACGGCCTCGGCGCGGGAGATGGCCGCCTCGACGACCTCGGCCCGGCTAACCCGGCCCGAGCGGATCTCTTCGGCGAGCGCTATCCCATCGAGATCGCCGAGGGCGTCGTCCCCGAAGGCGTGTACGCGTGCCATGCCGCGCTAGGCCTGGCCCACCTCGAAGCGAACGAACCGGGTGACGGTCACGCCTGCCTCGTCCAGCAGGGCCTTCACGGTCTTCTTGTTGTCGGACACCGACGGCTGCTCGAGCAGCACGGCGTCCTTGAAGAAGCCGTTGAGCCGCCCCTCGACAATCTTGGGCAGGGCCTGCTCGGGCTTGCCCTCGGCCTTGGCGGTTTCCTCGGCGATGCGGCGCTCGCTGGCCACCACGTCCTCCGGGACGTCGTCGCGAGACAGGTAGCGCGCCTTGAGCGCGGCGATCTGCAGTGCGACGGCGTGGGCCGCCTCTGCGTTGTCGCCCGTGTACTCGACGAGCACACCCACCGCGGGAGGCAGGTCGGCGGCCCGCTTGTGCAGGTAGGCCTCGACGGTGCCGTCGAATTGCGCCACCCGGCGCAGCTCCAGCTTCTCGCCGATCTTGGCCGACAGCGCCGCGATGGCCTCCTCGACCGTCTGGTCTCCAATGCTGGCGGCCTTGAGTGCGTCGACATCCGCGGCCTTGGAAGCCACGGCGGCGTCGACGATCTTGTCGGCCAGCTCCTGGAATTCGGCGTTCTTGGCGACGAAGTCCGTCTCGGAGTTCAGCTCGATCAACGCGCCACCCTTGGCGGCGACCAGACCTTCGGCCGTCGCCCGCTCGGCACGCTTGCCGACGTCCTTGGCGCCCTTGATGCGCAACGCCTCAACGGCCTTGTCAAAGTCGCCGTCAGTCTCCACCAGTGCGTTCTTGCAGTCGAGCATGCCGGCACCGGTCAACTCCCGAAGTCGCTTGACGTCGGCAGCGGTGTAGTTCGCCAATGGTCAGCCTTTCTTAGGACGCGTCTGTGGTTGTGTCGGGCGCGGCGGCCGGCTCGGCCGTGGCCGTGGCGGAAGCCAGCAATTCCTGCTCCCATTCGGCCAGCGGCTCGGCAGCTGCGGCCTCGGGCTTGCCGTCGCCGCGGCCCAGGCCGGCGCGGGCCTGCAGCCCCTCGGCGACCGCGGAGGCGATCACCTTGGTCAGCAGGGCGGCCGAGCGGATCGCGTCGTCGTTGCCCGGGATCGGGTAGTCGACCTCGTCGGGGTCGCAGTTGGTGTCCAGGATCGCGATGACCGGGATGCCCAGCTTGCGGGCCTCACCGACGGCGATGTGCTCCTTGTTGGTGTCGACGACCCAGATCGCCGACGGCACCTTGTTCATGTCCCGGATACCGCCGAGGCTGCGCTCCAGCTTGTTCTTCTCGCGGGTCAGGCCCAGGATTTCCTTCTTGGTGCGGCCTTCGAAGCCACCGGTCTGCTCCATGGCCTCGAGCTCCTTGAGGCGCTGCAGCCGCTTGTGCACGGTGGAGAAGTTGGTGAGCATGCCGCCCAGCCAGCGCTGGTTCACGTAGGGCATGCCGACGCGGGTCGCTTCGGCAGCGACGGACTCCTGCGCCTGCTTCTTGGTGCCGACGAACAGCACTGTCCCACCGTGGGCGACGGTTTCCTTGACGAACTCGTACGCCTTATCGATGAAGGTCAGCGTCTGCTGCAGGTCGATGATGTAGATGCCGTTGCGGTCGGTGAAGATGAACCGCTTCATCTTGGGGTTCCAGCGACGGGTCTGGTGCCCGAAGTGGGTGCCGCTGTCAAGCAGCTGCTTCATGGTTACGACAGCCATGGTGAGGCCCATATCCTTTTGTGTCGGTTGTCGCCCGGCGTCGGGTGATGCCGGGCCCTGGCGTCTGCTGCGATGCCGAACCCGTACCCATCCCTCCCTAGAGGAGGCCGGCCACGGGACCGCTCGGCATGCCGTTGCGGATCCCTGAATTACTGGGTCGCGATGCAGGCGCGCGAAGTCAGCCCGCTTTACGAGCTGCGTCGTGCAGTTTACACCGACTTTGGTTGTCCCCAGAACACGCGCGGTTGAGTGGCCGCCCGGCGGTCGATCCGGTGCACTGAGCGGGTGCGACGTATGGCGCTGCCGACGCTGTTCTGGGCCGTGTTCTTGGCCTTGTTCTGGGCCTTGTTCTTCAGCTTGGTCGACGCACCGCAGGCCAATGCGGCCGGGTCGAGGCTGGCGTGGCCGTTGCGTCCTCCCCCTGCGGTGGTGCGCGGGTTCGACGCTCCCTCGCCGAATTGGACTCCCGGCCACCGGGGTGTGGACCTCGCCGGCGTCTCGGGCCAACTTGTTTACGCTGCGGGTGAGGCGACAATTATCTACGCCGGGCCACTGGCCGGCCGGCCCGTGGTGTCGTTGGCCCACCCCGGTGGGCTGCACACCAGCTATGAACCGGTCCAGCCCAACGTCCGGGTCGGCCAGGTGGTTGACGACGGGTCCGTGCTCGGCGTGCTGGTGACCGGGCATCCCGGTTGCCCGGCGTCCGCGTGTTTGCACTGGGGAGCCATGTGGGGCCCGGCTTCCGGGGCGCAGTATGTCGACCCGGTCGGGCTGCTGGCGTCGACCCCGATCCGGCTCAAGCCGTTACACGGCTGACGCGGCTACGCCCGCGGATGGGCCTGATCGTGTACGGCCCGCAGTCGCGAGACCGCGACGTGGGTGTAGAGCTGCGTGGTGGCCAGGCTGGAATGCCCCAACAACTCCTGTACGACGCGGAGGTCCGCTCCGCCTTCGAGGAGGTGGGTGGCGGCGCTGTGCCGCAGTCCGTGCGGACCCATATCGGGTGCGCCGTCGACCGCGTTCACGGTCTGATGCACGACGGTGCGCGCCTGCCGCACGTCGAGCCGCCGACCGCGAGCTCCGAGCAGCAGCGCTGGCCCGGACTCAGCGGTCGCCAGCGCCGGGCGTCCGTCGCTGAGCCAGGCACGCAGCGCCTCTGCGGCCGGATTCCCGTAGGGCACCGTGCGCTGCTTGTTGCCCTTACCCAGGACCCGCACCAGCCGGTGCCGGGTGTCGACGTCGTCGGTGTCCAGCCCGCACAGCTCGCTGACCCGGATCCCGGTGGCATACAGCATCTCGACGATCAACCGGTCGCGCAGCGCAATCGGATCGCCTTGCTCGGCGCCCAGTTTCGCCGCGGTCATGGCCTGCAAGGCTTGATCCTGGCGTAGCACCGCGGGCAGCGTGCGATGGGCCTTGGGCGTTTGCAGCCGGACGGCGGGATCGGTGGCGAGTATTCCCCGCCGCACAGCCCAGGCCGTGAACGCCTTGATCGCCGAAGTGCGCCGGGCCAGCGTGGTGCGTGCCGCGCCGGCGCCGGCCGCGGTAGCCAGCCAGGACCGCAGCAGCGGCAGGCTGAGCGTTGTGATGTCGGCACCGCGGTCGCTGACGAACGCGAACAACGAGCGCAAATCGCCGAGATAGGCGCGCCGGGTGTGCGCCGACCGACCGCATTGCAGCGCCAGGTACTCGTCGAACTCCTCGAGGACGGCCTCCACGCCCCCACCGTCGCAGGTGCGACGGCGCGATGGTCAGTAGACGCGCCGCAATGTTTCCGGGGTGAGATCTTTGCGGTTCGGATAACCGTCGACCGCCATGATCAGGTCGGTCTCGGCCAGCAACATGCGCAGCACGTGCACGATGCCCTCGACGCCGCCGAGCGCGAGGCCGAACGCATAGGGACGGCCCACCGCGACGGCGGTGGCCCCGAGCGCCAAAGCCTTCACGACATCGGCGCCGTGGCGTATTCCGGAATCGAACAGCACCGGCAGCCCGTCGGCCGCCTCGACCACTCCCGGCAGGCAGTCCAGGGAGGGCAGGCCCCCGTTGGCTTGGCGACCGCCGTGGGTGGAGACGTAGATGCCGTCGACGCCGCCGTCCTTGGCACGGCGCGCGTCGTCAGGGTGGCAGATGCCTTTGAGGATCAGCGGCAGGTCGGTCAGTGAACGCAGCCAAGGCAGGTCCTGCCAGGTGAGCGGGCCGCCGAAAATCTGTGCCCAGCGCAGCGTGGCGCCCTGCAAGTCTTCCTCGGGTGGGCGCTGCAAGCTGGCCCGAAACACCGGGTCGCTGAAGTAGTTGGCCAGGCAGTGTCCGCGCAGCTGGGGGAAATTGGAGGTGCTCAGGTCGCGGGGGCGCCAGCCGGTGACCCAGGTGTCCAACGTGACGATGATGCCCTTGTAGCCGGCGGCTTCGGCCCGGTTGACCAGGCTTGCCGCGACCTCTCGATCGGTCGGCGGATACAGCTGGAAATATCCGGGGGTATCCCCGAACTCGGCAGCAACGTCTTCCATCGGGTCGACCGTCAGCGTCGAAGCGATCATCGGCACTCCGGTGCGGGCCGCGGCGCGTGCGGTGGCGAGGTCGCCGTGGCCGTCCTGAGCACAGAGTCCGATGACGCCGATCGGCGCCATGAGCAGCGGGGATGGCAGGGTCAGACCGAACAGGTCGACGGACAGGTCGCGCTCGGTGGCGCCAACGAACATGCGGGGTATCAAGCCCCATCGATCGAAGGCCTCGCGATTTGCGCGCTGGGTGCGTTCGTCGCCCGCGCCGCCGGCGACATAGGACCAGACCGACGGTGGCATCGCCACCTTGGCCCTGGCCTCCAACTCCTCGAAGCTCATCGGCAGCTGGGGCACCACCCCGGCTAGGCCCTTGAAGTAGATCTCGAGCTGGTAGTCGCCGTAGGCCATCAAGTCCCCGATTCTTCTCGAGCCAGTTCCTTCTTCCACTCCCGGAAGGTCTCCTCGGTGCGACCGCGCCGCCAGTAACCGGAGATCGATGAAGCCCATTTCCCTTCCACGCCACGCTCTTTGCGGATGTAGGGACGCAGGTTGTGCATGACCGCTTGCGCCTCGCCGTGGATGAACACCTGCACCTGCCCGCCAAGCCAGGGAGTCGTGGTGACCGCTTCGATCAAAGGTGCGTGATCGCCGGCACGGTCCGCGGGAACCAAATCAGCCCTGCCACCTCGGTAGACCCAGTTCACGTCAACCGATTCCGGTGCGGTCAAAGGGATCTCGTCGTCGGGGCCGGCGACTTCGATGAAGGCCTTGCCGACAGCGTCGGCAGGCAACGCTTCCAGCGCCGCCGCGATGGCGGGCAGCGCGGATTCGTCCCCGGCTAACAGGTGCCAGTCGGCCTCGGGGTCCGGGGCGTAGGCGCCGCTGGGGCCCATCAGGTAGATGGGCTGGCCGGGTTCGGCGTGGGCCGCCCATTGCCCGGCGACCCCGTGTTCACCGTGCACCGCGATGTCGATCAGGATCTCTCGGGCCTCTTTGTCGACCCGCCGAACGGTCAGAGTTCGCACCGGTGGCTGCTTCTCGGGCGGTAGGCCGGCGAAGCTGTCGAGAGTCAACGGCTGCGGCAGCGCGGCCACATCGACGTCCTCGGGAACAAAGACCAGCTTGACGTAGGAATCGGTGAAGCCGTTGGGCACGAAGGTGTCAAATCCACTACCGCCGAGGCGCACCCGGACCATATGCCGGGAGAGTTGCTCGGTACCCACGACTTCAAAGCTCTGCACGGGTCGACCCGCCACGTGTCCTCCTGTCCAGCCCCGACCCCCGTTGACTATACGAGTCGCGAACGATGCGCCATCGGCCGTCGTCACGCTCGACCAAGCCGGCCAACTCGAGCAGCGCCAGCGGTCCGAGGACCTGTTCGGGCGCCAGCGCGGCCGCCACCGCGATTTGGTCGAGCGCGGCAGCACCGCGACCCGGTAACGCCTCGTAGACCTGGCGTTCGGTCTCGCCGAGCCCGTCGAGGGGCGTGGTAGGTCGCGCTTCTTCGTCCGCCACCTCGCCGATGTGCCCGACGAGTTCGACCATGTCCTCCGCGCGGGTGACCAACTCTGCGCCCTGGCGCAGCAGGACATGACAGCCCGCCGACGCCGACGACGTCACCGGCCCAGGCACCGCCGCAACCGTCCGGCCCAACGACCGGGCCCACGCGGCGGTGCTGGCGGCACCGCTGCGTAGACCCGCTTCCACCACCACTACCCCGCCGGCAACGGCGGCCACCAAGCGGTTGCGGGTGAGAAACCGGTACCGGGCGGGCCGGATGCCCGGCGGATATTCGGTGATCAGCAACCCGCTCTTGCCGATCCGGTGCAGCAGCGCCGAGTGTCCCGCCGGGTACGGGACGTCGATCCCGCCCGCCAGCACCGCCACGGTGACACCGTCACCGGCGAGCGCGGCGCGGTGGGCAGCGCCGTCAATGCCGTACGCGCCGCCCGAGACGACCGCGACGTCACGCTCGACCAGGCCGGCCGCCAGATCGGCCGCTACATGCTCGCCATACGTGGTGGCGGCCCGGGTGCCCACGACGGCAGCGGCACGCAGGGTGATCTCGTCCAGGCGCTCGGGCCCCAGCGCCCACAACACCATGGGCGGGCCGCCGCCCGACCGCGCCCGCGCGGTAGCCCCGGCAAAGGCGGAAAACGCCAGTACCGGCCACTCGTCGTCGGCGGGTGTGATCAACCGGCCACCGCGACTCTCAAGCATTTCGAGATCTGCTGCGGCGCTGTCGATCTCGCGTCTCGATGCAGTGAGTTTGGCTAGCTCGTCGTCGACGCCGCCGTGTCGTACGCGGTCGGCCGCCTCGACCGGACCCACGGTGGCCACCAGTGCGGCCAGCTTCGGGCACGGGGGTTCGGCGGCTCGGGACAGATATGCCCACGCCAACAATTCGCTCTTGTCAGCGCTCATCGCGACACCCCCGCTTGCCGAAAGCTCAATGCGGCGGCAACGTCGTCGAGCCCGGGGACGGTCCTCCCCGCCAAGTCGGCCAGGCTCCAAGCGACCCGCAACGACCGATCGACGCCGCGGATGCTCAGCACCCCGCGTTCGAGGCCGGTCTGCAACGGCTTCATCGCGGCACTGCTGAGCCGGAACTTCCGCCGCAGCAAGGGGCCATTGACTTCGGCGTTGGTGCGGAATCCGTACGGCCGCCACCGTTCGGCGGCAGCATCGCGCGCCTGCGTCACGCGCTGCCGAACCTGCGCCGTCGATTCGCCGTCAGTCACCGAAATCTCGCCGGCCCGTACCGAATACATCTGCACCCGCAAGTCCACCCGATCCATCAGAGGCCCGGACAGTTTGCCCAGGTAGCGCCGCTTGCTGGCGGCCGGACAGATGCAGTCGCGAGGATCGGCCGGCGCGCACGGGCAGGGGTTCGCGGCCAGCACCAACTGGAATCGGGCCGGGTAGCGCGCCACGCCGTCGCGGCGGGCAAGGCGAATCTCCCCGTCCTCCAACGGAGTTCGCAACGCCTCCAGCGCACTGACACCGACCTCCGCGCACTCGTCGAGGAACAGCACCCCACGATGGGCCCGACTGACCGCGCCCGGCCGGGCCATCCCTGAGCCCCCGCCGACCAGGGCCGCGACGCTGGAACTGTGGTGCGGCGCAATGAACGGTGGCCTGGTGATCAACGGTGTGTCTCCCGAGAGCAGACCTGCCACCGAATGAATCGCCGTCACCTCGAGTGACTCGCCTTCCGACAGCGGCGGAAGGAGGCCCGGAAGGCGTTGCGCCAGCATAGTTTTCCCGACTCCGGGGGGACCCGTGAGCATGAGATGATGCGCGCCCGCGGCGGCCACCTCTACGGCGAAGCGCGCCTGGGATTGGCCGACCACGTCGATCAGATCCGCGGCCGGCTCCTCGACGGCGGGGGTGGTCGCAATCCTCTCGTGCAATCCGGCGCCGCCGTTGAGCCAGCTCTGCAATTCGCCGAGGGTCCGCACACCCCAGACGTCGATCCCATCGATCAGGCTGGCTTCGGCAAGGTTGTCGACGGGGACTACCACGGCGGGCCAGCCTTCGCGTTTGGCGGCCAGGACCGCCGGCAGCACGCCGCGCACCGGCCGGACCCGGCCATCCAGGGACAGCTCGCCCAGCAGCACGGTCTTTTCCAACCGATGCCACTGCTTTTTCAACTCCGCGGACAACACGGCCGACGCCAGGGCGATGTCGTATACAGAACCCATCTTCGGCAGCGTCGCCGGCGAGAGCGCCAGCGTGAGCCGCGCCTGGGGCCAGTTGTTGCCGCAATTCGTCACCGCCGCGCGCACCCGATCGCGGGATTCCTGCAGCGCGGCGTCAGGCAGCCCAACCAGGTGCACACCCGGCAGCCCCGATGAGATGTCCGCTTCGATTTCCACGATCTCCCCGTCCAATCCGCGCACCGCGACCGAGAAGGCACGTCCGAGCGCCATCAGCCGATCCCCTGCAAGTGGGTGAGTTCGGGAGTGCGACGCCGGCCGATTCGCACGCCGATCACATCGATGCGTATCGCCGCCCAGCGCTCGTTCTGATCAGCCAGCCACAAGCCGGCCAGCCTGCGTAGCCGTCGGACCTTGCGCTCGGTGACCGCGTACGGGAGCCCCCCGTAGCCGTCGCCGGTGCGTGTCTTGACCTCAACGAAAACCACGGTGCCGGTGGCCGGTTCGCAGGCGATCACGTCGAGTTCGCCGTAGCGACAGCGCCAATTGCGGTGCAATATCCGTAGCCCCATCCGGGTGAGGTGGTCCACCGCCAGCGCCTCACCGTGGGCTCCCAACTGCACCCGACTCATCGTCTTCACGGTCGTCATGCGATCAATCTGCACGCCCGATCCGACAAGGTTTGACACGAATCGTCGTCCCACCCACCTCAGCGGCCGGTTATGCACAGTCGCGCGTTCATCCCCAAGGCGCGAAAGCTATCTGATCCGGTCCGCCCTGGTGTAGATGTTCATCGAGTCCTCGCGCAGGAACGCCACCAGCGTGATACCCGACTCCTCGGCCAGCGACACCGCCAATGACGAGGGCGCGGAAACGGCTGCCAGCACAGGTATTCCGGCCATCAATGCCTTCTGAGTCAACTCGAACGACGCCCGCCCGCTGACCAACAGCACCGAGCCGTCCACCGGTATCCGGTCGTTCTGCAGTGCCCACCCGACGACCTTGTCCACCGCATTGTGTCGGCCAATGTCTTCACGCACCGCCAGCATGGTGCCGTCTGCGCTGAACAATGCCGCGGCGTGCAGCCCCCCGGTAGACGCGAAAACCTTTTGCGCGCTGCGCAGTTGGTCCGGCAAGACCCGCAGGGTGTCCGCCTCGACGATCACGGGATCGTCTCCTGGTGCGTACCGGCTGATCAATCGCACCGCCTCCAGCGAGGCCTTGCCACAGACCCCGCACGAGGAGGTGGCGTAGAAGTTGCGGGTGACGTCCAGATCAGGCAGTCCGACACCGGCCGCCAGGGACACGTCGAGCACGTTGTAGGTGTTGAGACCGTCTTCGCCGCGTCCATCGCAGTACCGAATGGTCACCACGTCCTCGCGCCGAGCGATCATCCCTTCGGTAAGCAGAAACCCTTGCGCTAGTTCAATATCCGATCCAGGCGTGCGCATGGTCACGGTCACCGGTTTCCCGTTGAGGCGAATCTCCAGCGGCTCCTCGACGGCCAACACCTCCGGCCGGGTGATCGTTTGATCGGCGGCCAGATGCTTGACGCGCCGACGGGCGGTGACGTGTCCGGTCACCGCCCCAACGTACCTTGACGGCAACTCGCCGGGTCACAGCGCAGCGGCCAGCGCCTCCAACGTCTCTGCCGACGAATAGGTCGGGTGCCAGCCGAGTTCACGTTCCGCTTTGGCGGTGTCCATGACCATCGACGTCCGCGCCACGTGCAGCCACTCGAGCAGGGAGGGCACGAATGGCATCCGGGAAACCGCCGCAGACGCCGCGGTCGCGGCCGCTGCCGGCACTCGAATCGGCCGGGCACCCAGGGCCTCGGCCACCTCGGAGACCGTGATCTCCCCTTTGCCGGCGATGTTGTAGACCCCGGGCGGAGCTGGCGCGGTGGCGGCCAACGCAATTGCCGTCGCAACGTCGTCATGGTGAACAAGCTGCAGCGGAAAGCCCGGGTCGGGAATCATCGGCTTGAATATCGGCAGCGCCCTGGCTATGGCGCGTATCCGTGGCGGCAACTTCATCCAGGGCAACCCACCGGCGAGGGCGTGGGCCTCCGGGCCAGCGACAATGCACGGCCGCAGCACGAAAACCTCGAGCGACGAACCCTTGGTGATCTCGGCGAGCAACGCCTCACACGTCGCTTTCTGCGCGGAGTAGTAGTGCTCGCTGGATCCCCGGGCCGGCACATCCTCGGTCAGTGGCACCGGATTGTCGGGGTGATAGCCATACGCCGCTACGGATGAGGTGTAGACAAGGCGCCGTGGTCGGCCGGCCGCGACCGTGGCTTCGAACACGTTGCGGGTGCCGCGCAGGTTGATGCGTTCGCTTTCCTGGCGCGAACCCATGATGATGAACGCCAGGTGGACCACCACGTCGGCCTCTGCGACCAGCGCATTTACCGCGTCGCGGTCAAGAATGTCGCCCTGCTGGTAGGTGGTCTTCACCCAACCCCGCGTCAACGGGTCAAACGGACGCCGCGCCATGCCGATGATCTTCGATACGGCAGGTTCGCGCTCCAAGGCCGTGACAGCCGAGATTCCGATTTCTCCGGTCGGTCCGGTGACGGCAACGGTAAGTCCCACCTGATCTCGTCTTCCCCCGCGCCCACTAGGCCAAACAACACCGCATATGTGTGCGGGGGTAGGTGTGCGGGGAGCCCGACTTGGTTATTCCCGGAGAAGCGACTACCCCGGGAGACGAAATGCAGTTGATAGCACCGGCCGATTCGATGTTCCTACTCGGCGAATCCCGCGAACATGCGATGCATGTGGGCAGCCTGCAACTCTTCCAGCCGCCGGACGGCGCCGACGAGGATTTCGTCACCGAGGCGTACGAATCCATGCTTCAGTGCACCGACGTGCAGCCCATGTTCCGCAAACATCCGGCGTTCGCGGGCCCCCTGACCAACATCGCCTGGACTCTCGACAAAGAAGTCGAACTCGACTACCACTTCCGTCGGTCCGCCCTGCCCCGGCCCGGTCGGGTCCGTGAACTCCTGGAGCTGGCGTCACGGCTGCACGGCAGCCTGCTCGACCGCCACCGGCCGCTGTGGGAGGCGCACCTCGTCGAGGGACTCAACGACGGCCGCTACGCCGTATACATCAAGTTTCATCATTCGCTGCAGGACGGAGTTTCCGCCCAGAAGCTGATGCAGCGCGCCTTCACCACCGACCCGAACGATAACGAGGTGCGGGTGCCGTGGGAACTGAAACCGAAGCGCCGCTCCAACAATGGCAACACGTCGTCGCCGCTGGACATGTTGGCCGGCACGCTGGGATCGGCCGCGGGCCTGCTGCCGTCGACGTTGTCGCTGGCGCGCTCGGCTTTGCTCGAACAACAACTCACGATGCCGTTCCGGGCACCCAAGACTATGTTCAACGTCCGGATCGGCGGTGCCCGGCGGGTTGCCGCGCAATCGTGGCCGCTGGAGCGCATCAAGGCGGTGAAGTCCGCCGCGGGGGTGACCTTCAATGACGTCGTGCTGGCCATGTCTTCAGGGGCGCTGCGCGCCTACCTGCTCGAGCAACACGCCCTGCCCGCCGCCCCGTTGGTCGCCATGGTCCCGGTGAGCCTGCGCAGGCCGGACGAAGACGGCGGGGGCAACATGGTCGGAACCCTCCTGTGCAACCTCCACACTGACGTCGAAGACGCCGGCAAGCGCCTACAGGGAATCAACGCCTCGATGACCGAGGCCAAAGAGGTGTTCATGAAGCTGCCGCGCGTACAGCAACTGGCACTGTCGGCGTTCCTGACCGGAGGACTGTTCCTCGGCCTGATCCCGGGATTCATCCGCACCGCTCCGCCACCGTTCAACATCGTCATCTCCAACGTGCCGGGTTCACCCGACCCGCTGTATTGGCGAGGCGCGCGGATGGTCGGCAACTATCCGCTGTCAATCGCGCTCGACGGGCAGGCGATGAACATCACGGTCACCACCAACGCCGAGAATCTCGACTTCGGTCTGGTCGGTTGCCGACGCAGCGTTCCGCACCTGCAGCACATGCTCGGACACTTGGAAACATCGTTGAAGGACTTGGAACGCGCGGTTGGGGCCTAGGACCGTGCCGGCGACCGCTATGGTGACAAAGCACTCGAAGGGAGGTGACGATTGGCCGACCACGACAAGGACCTGCAGCAAGACATCCAGGAGCTCGAGGAGGTGGCCGCCGAGGAGTCACCTACCGGCGGTCCCAAAGCCGACCCGGCAACGGTCTTCGCTGCGTTAGCCGAAATTATCTATCAGGGGTCGGACGCGTCCCAGATGTACGCAGCGCTGTGCATCGCTGCGACCCTGATCGTTCCGGGATGCGACCACGCCAGCCTGCTGGTACGCACGGACGACCGCTACGTCACGGTCGGGGCCAGCGACCGGCTGGCACAGCACGTCGATGACCTGGAACGGCGGGCCGGGGACGGCCCGTGCATCGACGCGATCGAGGAAGAAACCCCGCAGATCGAGCCGGACCTGACGAAAGCCAGCGCGTGGCCCCACTTTTCGAGGAGCCTGCTGGAAGAGACGCCCGTGCGCGGCGCCATGGGGTTCCGGCTGTTGATCGACAAGCGCAAGGGCGCCGCCCTCAACCTGTTCAGCGATGCCCCCAACCGGTTCAACAACGAATCGGCGGGGCGGGCGGCGGTGCTGGCGGCCTTCGCCAGCGTGGCCATCAACGCCATTGCCAAGGGCGAGGATGCCGCCAGCCTGCGACAGGGCTTGTTCAGCAACCGCGAGATCGGCAAGGCGGTGGGCATGCTGATGTTGCTGCACAACGTCAACGAGAACGAGGCGTTCGACCTGCTGCGCCGCCACTCTCAGAGCTTGAACATCAAGCTGGCCGACGTCGCCCGCAAGGTCGTCGAAGGCGGCGGCCAACTGCCAGCCAACAGCAACAATTAGTCGGGCAGGCGAAGCTCGGGCTTCTCTACTTCTTCGATGTTGACGTCCTTGAAGGTGACCACCCGCACCTGCTTGACGAAGCGCGCCGGCCGGTACATGTCCCACACCCAGGCGTCGGCCAACCGCAATTCGAAGTACACCTCGCCGTCGGCGTTCCGCGGCACCATCTCGACACTGTTGGCCAGGTAGAAGCGCCGCTCGGTTTCTACGACGTAGCTGAATTGACCGACGATGTCCTTGTATTCGCGGTATAGCGAGAGCTCCATCTCGGTTTCATATTTTTCGAGATCTTCTGCGCTCATCTGCCACTCATCCGCTCAGACGTCCTTCTCCCCGGGCGATTTGCCAATGCTTCATCTTCCCTCACCAGTCTTCGCCGTCCTCGTCCGGATTGTCAGGTTTGAACTCGGCTACCACTTTTGTGTCCGAACCGGATGCCACCCGCCGAACGTTGATAAACGAATAGCGGTGCTCGGGGCAGGGACCCAACCGGTTCAACGCGCGACTGTGCGCTCGGGTGCAGTACCCCTTGTGGTCGGCGAACCCGTACCCGGGGTAGTCGACGTCCATCGCGACCATCAAGCGGTCGCGGCTGACCTTCGCCAAGACGCTGGCAGCGGCGATGCAGGCGGCCGCCGCGTCGCCGCCGACCACCGGCAGCGACGGGACCGGCAGGCCGGGCACCCGAAAGCCGTCGCTGAGTACATATCCTGGCCGCACGGACAACCCAGCCACCGCACGACGCATGCCTTCGATGTTGGCCGCGTGCACTCCGCGCCGATCCACCTCGACCGACGGGATGAAGACAACGTGGTATGCCAGCGCGTACCGGCGGATCAACGGGAACAGCCGCTCCCGCGCCTTCTCCGTCAGCTTCTTCGAATCATTAAGAGCTGCAAGGCTTTCCAGCCGATTTGGGCCGAGCACGCAGGCCGCCACCACGAGCGGACCGGCGCAGGCGCCACGGCCGACCTCGTCCACGCCGGCCACCGGCCCCAGTCCGCTGCGATGCAGCGCCGATTCCAGGGTTCGCAATCCCCCAGCCTTGCGGATCACCGTCCTCGGTGGCCACGTCGTGGCCACGGCTACTGACCCTGCTGCGGGTTGATCGCGGATACACCACCCCAGCGCGACGGCGGCCACACGATGAACCTGGCCTTGCCGATGACGTTGTCCACCGGCACGGTGCCCGACTCCGGATCACCTGTGCACAAGACGTGCGCCAGTGTGTCTGTCGGCGAAGTGACGCAATGGGCGCGGGAATCTGATGAATGGCTTCGGTTGTCACCCATCACCCATAGCCGCCCAGACGGGACGACTACGGGTCCCCAGTCGCGGCCCATGTACTGACAGAGCAACGCGTCCGGGTTACCGCCGCGGTCAAGACCATGGTCGCCGATGGTGGCCCGATCCAAGTACGGCTCCTTGACCGGCTTCCCGTCGACCGTCAGGCCGGTGTCAGCCCGGCACTGCACCGTCTGCCCGCCGACCGCGATGACACGCTTCACCAAGTCGTTCTCGTCGGGTGGGACAAAGCCGATCACCGACAGTACGTTCTGCACCCAGCGCACCGCGGGGTTCTTTGAGCGAATCGAGTGGTAGCCAAGGTTCCACGACGGCGGACCTTTGAAGACGATCACGTCACCGGGCTTGGGCGAGCTGAAGCGGTAGGTGAGCTTGTCGACCATGATGCGGTCACCGACACACGTCGAGCACCCGTGCAGCGTGGGTTCCATCGACTCCGACGGGATCAGGTAGGGACGCGCGACGAACGTCAGCATGACGTAGTACAACACCAGCGCGATGGCCGTCAGCGTCGCGAATTCACGTAGCTTCGACTTCTGCGGCTTCGACTCGTCTTTCGTGTCGTTCTTGGCCGCTTCGACCGAAGGCTCCTCGACCTTGCCTTCCTTGCCTTCCGTGCCGGCCTCGTCCGCTGGCTCGGACTCGCCGGGCCGGCGCTCCGATGGGGAGTCGGTGGTTTCGGTCACGAGGTCAGCGTATTAGCACGGTCGGTGTCCCCTGGCCAGGGCCGCTCGCGGTCAGCGCTTTTCCTTGATCTTGGCCTTCTTGCCACGGAGTTCACGCAAGTAGTACAGCTTGGCGCGACGCACGTCGCCGCGGGTGATGACCTCGATGTGGTCAATGTTCGGCGAATGCACCGGGAAGGTGCGTTCGACGCCGACGCCGTAGCTTTCCTTGCGGACGGTGAAGGTCTCGCGGACGCCTCCGCCGGACCGGCGGATCACCACGCCCTTGAAGACCTGGATACGTTCCTTGGCGCCTTCGATCACTTTGACGTGCACGTTGATCGTGTCGCCCGGACTGAAGGCCGGGATGTCGTCGCGCAGCGACGCCTTATCGACGAAGTCCAGCCTGTTCATCGGACACACTTCCTCGGGTTGGCGGCCTGACAAACCGCCCGCACGCGAGCGTGTGGCGGTCATCGAGCCGATGGGTTTCGGGCTTCTCGTTGCGTCTCGCAGCAGGCGGGAACCGGCCCTGTGGGGCGAGAGCCGCTGGAGACAACTGGTCAATTGTGCCAGATGGTTCGCATGCAGTGAAAATCACATGAAATCGGAATCATTCCCGCCCGGCTGAAAGTGCCGGTAGATGGTACATATGAGGTGTCCCAAACCGGGGTGCGGAGCCAGAAGGAGTGAGATGCGAAACCGGCCGCTGACGTGGCTCACCGCTCTGGCAGCGGTCACGTTGGTGGTTGTCGCGGGGTGCGAGGCGAAGGTACAGGCGAAGGCGAACAATCCGTCCGAGCGCCGCGTGTCGCAACAAGATTCGCAACCGGCGCCGCAGGTGTTCGAGCTGCTGCTGCGCACCATCACACCGCCCGGCCCGGTGGAGGCGCTGATGAGCACCGGTTTGAACGGCGTACAAGAGCGCATGCAGCAGGCGACCGACGAGGCATTGGCCCGTGGCGCCAAGCTGACGGTCGCCGTCCTCGATCGCGCCACCCACCAGCTCGTGTCCAACGGCAGTACCCACATCATCGCCACCGCGTCGGTAGCCAAGCTTTTCATCGCCGACTATCTGCTTTTGCAGGAACATCAGGGCAAGCTCGCGCTGTCCGCAGACGATCACCAGGCGTTGGACATCATGTTGCGGTCGTCCGACGACGGCGCGGCCGAACGTTTCTGGGGCCAGGACGGCGGCGACGCCATCATCACTTCGATCGCGGCCCGCTACGGCCTGACATCTACCGCGCCGCCCAGCGACGGGCGCTGGTGGAACACCGTGAGCTCGGCAACTGACCTGATCCGCTACTACGAGATGCTGCTGGACGGATCTGGCGGACTGCCATTGGAGCGCGCGGGCATCATCATCAACAACTTGGCCCGGTCCACCCCGCTGGGCGTCGACGGCTACCCGCAGCGCTTCGGCATCCCCGACGGCCTGTACGCCGAACCGGTCGCGGTCAAGCAGGGTTGGATGTGCTGCATCGGGGCGGACTGGATGCACCTGTCCACCGGAGTGATCGGATCGGACCGCCGCTACATCATGGTCATCGAATCGCTGCAGCCCTCTGACGAAGCCACGGCGCGCGCGACGATCACCGACGCCGTCAAGACGATTTTTCCGAAGGGTCGGATCTGAGCAGATCCGGCCGACGTTCCCGGGTGCGTTGCAGCGAAACCTCCCGACGCCAGGCGGCGATTTTGGCATGGTCGCCGGACAGCAGGATCTCCGGAACGTCGAGCCCACGCCAACTCGTGGGCCGGGTGTAGGTGGGCCCTTCCAACAGCCGATCCAGGCCCGGAGAATGCGAATCATCTTCTAGCGACGCGGGATTGCCCAGCACTCCGACCAACAACCGCACCACTGCCTCGATCATCACCACCGCAGCCGACTCGCCGCCGGGCAACACGTAGTCGCCGATCGAGACCTCCTCGACGCGCATCCGGCGTGCGGCATCCTCGACGACCCGCTGATCGATGCCCTCGTAACGCCCGCAGGCAAACACCAGGTGCGACTCGCCGCTCCACCGCTGCGCCGTGGACTGGTTGAACAACACACCGGAAGGGGTCGGAACGATCAACAGCGTTTCGTCGGAACAGATTTCGTCGAGCGCTTCGCCCCACACCGGCGCCCTCATCACCATCCCCGGGCCACCCCCGTACGGAGCGTCGTCCACCGAATGGTGCACATCGTGCGTCCAATCCCGCAGGTTGTGCACCCGCAGGTCGACCACCCCAGACGCAATTGCCTTGCCCGGCAATGACTGTCGCAGCGGATCCAGGCATGCCGGGAAAATGGTGACGACGTCGATCCTCATGGCGCCACCTGGCTAACCCAGGTCCAGCAGACCGTCGGGCGGGTCGATCTCGAGCGTGCCCTCGTCAAGCGACACCGATGTGACAATCGCACCGACGAAGGGCACCAAGACTTCTGGGCCTCCGTCTGGACGTCGGACCGACAGCAATTCGCCGGCTGCGGTGTGCAACACCTCGGCGACGACGCCGATGTCCTCCCCCGCCACCGTGCGCACCCGCAGGCCCTCGAGCTGGTGGTCGTAGTAAGTGTCAGGTTCGTCGATGGGCGGCAGCTCGCCGGAATCGATGACGAACAGGCTGCCACGCAATGCATCCGCGGTGTCCCGGTCGGTTACTCCGGCCAATCGCACCAACAGCCGTGCACCGTGGTCGCGGGCGCTGTCGACGACATAACTCCGCTCCTCCGCCGGACCGCCGCGGGCGTTGCGGCCCTTTTTGGCGCGCAGCCTGGTGCCCGGCGCGAACCGCGAGTCCGGGTCGTCGGTGCGTACCTCGACGACGACCTCGCCGGTGACGCCGTGCGCCTTCACCACGCGCCCGACTACCAGCTCCATGGGTGCTCCACGAGCAAGGATGTCGTTATTGGTCGGTGTCCACCACGTCGACGCGGATACCGCGGCCGCCGATGCCGGCGACCAACGTGCGCAACGCGGTCGCGGTACGTCCGCCGCGCCCGATCACCTTGCCCAAGTCATCCGGGTGCACGTGAACTTCGACCGTGCGCCCCCGGCGGCTCGTCACCAGATCCACCCGCACATCGTCAGGGTTGTCCACGATTCCGCGGACCAGATGCTCAACGGCGTCTACAACGACGGTGCTCATGGCCCGCGTCAGCTTTCCTTGGACTCAGCCGACTCGGTCGACTCAGACTTCTCAGCCTCTGCCGGGGCCTCCGCCGACTCTGCGGCAGCCTCGGGAGCGGAGTCGTCGGCCTTGGCCTTCTTACCGCCGGACTTCTTCTTCGGCTTCGCGGCCTCAGTTGTGGGCCCGCCCTCGGCAGCAGCCAGCGCGGCGTTGAACAGCTCCAGCTTGCTGGGCTTGGGGGGCTTGACCTTCAACCGGCCCTCGGCGCCGGGCAGACCCTTGAACTTCTGCCAGTCACCGGTGATCTTCAGCAGCTTCAAGACGGGCTCGGTGGGCTGGGCACCCACGGACAGCCAGTACTGGGCGCGCTCGGAGTTGATCTCGATGAGGCTCGGCTCTTCCTTCGGGTGGTACCGGCCGATGACCTCGATCGAGCGGCCGTCGCGGCGGGTGCGCGCGTCAGCGACGGCGATTCGGTACTGGGGGTTGCGGATCTTGCCAAGCCGAGTGAGCTTGATCTTTACAGCCATGGTTAAGCGAATTCTCCTGTGTGTGTCACGCTGCAATTCAGCGATCCGGGCGGGATGCCCGGCTCCGGTTTTGCCTCGCGTGTGTGACCACCGAGCGATCGTGATCGCGGGGCGGACAGCCGCCCATTGTGCCAGAACGTCCTCGTCAGCCTGAAATCGGAGCGATCGCAAGCGCGGTCGCGACACTTGACTCTGCGCCCTTGGCGGAAAAGTACGAGAAGACCCCGCCCAAAGCGCAGCATCAACGCCGGGCGGGCCAGACGGCCGCATTGACTCTGCGCCCAGGGCGGAAAAGTACGAGAAGACTCCGCCAAAAGCGCAGCATCAACGCCGAGCGCAGCGGGCCGCGACCATCCCGCCCGCTAGAGCAGCTTCTGGAAGGTCTTGCTCTCGACCCGCCGCGTCATCCGCCATCCTTCGGGGGTGCGGACGAATTCGTCGTCGTACCAGAGGCCGCAGAACAGGATCTGGTCCTTCTCCCCTGGCAGCACCATCGGGTTGAAGCAGATCACCCGGGACGAAGCGGTGTCGCCGGCGATGCGCACGTCGAAGTTGCCCAGCATGTGCGAATACACCGGGAAGTTGGGCAGTACTTCCGAAAGCCACTTCTTGACCTCGGGGTAATGCCCCTCGATTCCGCCCAATGCCGTGTAGTCGATGTAGGCATCCGGCGTGAACACCTTGTCCAGGTCGTCGAAGCGGCGCTGGTCAATTGCCGTGGAGTAGTCGACGAGTAGTTGCTGGATCTCGAGACGGTCGGAAATTTCGGCCAGGCTGAGCATGCAAGCATTCAACACCTATAGGTGGGGCCGTTACACTCAGCGCCCATGCGGAAACTGATGGCATCAGCCGCGGCGTTGTTCACCATCGCCCTGCCCGGCGTCGCCAGCCCTGTTGCGAACGCGGACGTCGATGTGCAGCCTGTGGGCACCGCGCCGATACCGGACGGCCCTGCGCAGACCTGGATCGTGGCCGATCTCGACAGCGGCCAGGTGCTCGCCGGGCGTGACCAAGATGCCGTCCACCCGCCCGCGAGCACGATCAAGGTGCTGTTGTCCCTCGTGGTGCTCGACGAACTGAACATGAACGACACCGTCGTCGCCGACGTCGCCGACACCCAGGTCGAATGCAACTGCGTCGGCGTCAAAGCCGGCCACACTTACACCACTCGCGAATTGCTCGACGGCCTGCTGCTGGTTTCCGGTAACGACGCCGCCAACACGCTGGCGCACATGCTGGGCGGCCAGGACGCCGCCGTCGCCAAGATGAATGCCAAGGCGGCGTCACTGGGAGCGACGAGCACCTACGCGGCCAGTCCCTCGGGACTGGACGGCCCCACCGGTCCAGGGGCCTCGACCGCGCACGACCTGGCCGCCATCTTCCGCGCCGCGATGGGTAACCCGCTGTTCGCGCAGATCACCGCCGAACCATCGGCGGTGTTCCCCGGCGAAGGGGGCGACCATGTGATCGTCAACCAGGATGAGCTGCTGCACCGGTATCCCGGGGCGATCGGCGGCAAGACGGGCTACACCCAGGCCGCACGCAAGACGTTCGTCGGTGCCGCTTCCCGCGGTGGCCGCCGGCTGGTGATCGCCATGATGTACGGACTGGTGAAAGAAGGCGGGCCCACCTACTGGGACCAGGCCGCGAACCTGTTCGACTGGGGATTCGCGCAGAGCCCACAGGCCAGCATCGGCGTCCTCTAATCGCCCTCGTCGCCGGTCCTTGGCCACGCGGCGGTGAGCAGCGTGGTCAACACCGGGATCCTGCGCTCGGCGATGTCCGGCTGCGGCAGCACACCCTCCACGACGGCGGCGCCGTCGAAGACGTTGGTCAGCAACGTCACCAGCACCGGAAGCGTGTCCTCGGGGATGCTTTCGGTCCCAGGCATCGCCTTGGCGGCGTCGTACATCTTCGCCCGATACTGGAAAAGTTCTTGTTGCAGAGTGGCTTTGAGCTTTTCGTCGGTGCGCGCGGCCATCATCAGCTCGTAGAGCACCGCGTTGACGGGGCCGGCGGTGATGTCACGCAGGATGGCCAGTGCCGCTTCCAGCGCCGGCTTGTCGGCCGGTATTTCGGTGATCTGCTTGGTGAACGTCTCTATCTGGCGGCGTAACACTTCGGACGCCGTGGCGGCCATGAAGTCACCCATCGTCTCGAAGTGGCGGAACAACGCCCCGACCGAGACGCCCGCGCGCTTGGTGACCACCGCGGCCGACGCCCGCGCGTAGCCAAATTCGATGATCGTGTCGATGGACGCCTGAAGCAGCCTGGCGACGGTTTCTTCGCGGCGTTGCTGTTGAGTCCTGGCCATGTCAGGCCGACAGGCTCAGCGCGCGCTGTTCGCGCTCGCCCGCGCGAAGGTAACGGCCGGACTTCACGGTCTGCCCGTAGCCCTCGCGGAATTCACCGCCAGACGGGCCACCGCGGAACACCACGACGCCATTGACACCCGTCGCGACCACGGTTTCGTCGTTGCGGTTGACCATGCGCCGCAAGCCGCCGTAGAACGGCACCTCCTCCTCGTGGTAGCTGTCCACCGAGTCGTCCAGGTGAGTCGGATCGACGATCACGAAGTCCGCACGGTCACCTTGGCGCAAAGTGCCTGCGTTGACGCCGAACCACTCGGCCACTTCACCGGTCAGGCGATGCACCGCACGCTCGACGGTCAGGAACGGCTGGCCGGCGCGGTCGGCGTCACGCGTGCGCCGCAGCAACCGCAGGGCGTAGTTGTAGAAGGCCATGTTGCGCAGGTGTGCTCCGGCGTCGGAGAAGCCCATGTGGATGCTTGGGTCGGCCGCGAGCTTGTTGAGTTGCCTGGGTCGGTGGTTGCCGACGACGGTCGTCCACCGCACGTTGCGCTCGCCGTTTTCCACCAGGACATCGAGGAAAGTGTCCAGCGGATGCAAGCCGCGCTCGTCGGCGATGGCCCCAAAGCTCTTGCCAATCAACGACTTATCGGGGCACTCAACGATCACCGCGTCGTGGAAGTCGCGATGCCACAGCGACGGCCCCAGCTTCTTGCGGTCGAATTCCCGGCGGAACCAACGCCGGTAGGACTCGTCGGCCAGCAACTCGTTGCGCTCGATCTCGTCGCGCAGATGCAACGCCGCTGTTCCCGCACCGAACTCTTCGAAGACCGGTAGGTCGATGCCGTCGGAGTACAGCTCGAACGGAACCGGAAGATGCTGGAACCGCACACTGGCGCCTAGCAGCTTGTTGAGCAGACGGGTGCCGCGTCCGAAGACGTGGACCGCCAGCGGCATTGACTTGGCGTCGGCCGACACCAGCATGCTCATCCGAACCCCCTTGCGGCGGTTCAGAATCCGGCTGCTGGTCAAGAAGAACATCAGTGCCGAAGTCGGGCTGTCGACGTCGGGTGCGCTCTGCAGCATCCGACGGCGCTTGCGCAACACGTTGATCAACCGGCGCCGTTCCCGCCACGTCGCGAAGGTCGACGGCAGGGCGCGCGACCGGAAACGGTCGCCGTCGAGCTTGTCGATCGCCGCGTCCATCCCGGACATGCCGAGCATGCCGGCGTCGAGCGCCTCTTCGAGCAGTTTCTCCATCTTCGCCAGCTCGGCTTCGGTGGGCCGCACGGTGTCGTCGGTGGCGCGCTCCAGTCCTAACACCGCGGTGCGCAAGTCCGAATGACCAAGTAGGGAACTGACATTGGGGCCCAACGGCAGGGCGTCGATCGCTTCGATGTATTCGGCGGCCGTCGACCACGTTTTGGCGTTCGCCAGTGCGCCAAGAACGAATTTGCGCGGCACCGCTTCCACCCGGCTGAACAGGTCGGCGGCATCTTCGGTGTCGGCGTAGACCGTCGACAGCGAGCAGTTGCCCAACAGGACGGTGGTGACGCCGTGGCGCACCGACTCCCGCAGGCCGGGGTCGAGCAGGATCTCGGCGTCGTAGTGGGTGTGCACATCGATGAAACCGGGCACGACCCACTTCCCCGCCGCGTCGATCACCTCCGGGCAACCGGTTTCGTCAAGCGGCTTGACCGACACGGTGGCCACCACGCCGTCGCGGATACCCAGGTTCCGCACTTGCGGCGCTGCGCCGGTGCCGTCGAACCACAGGCCATCCCGAATGATCACGTCGTAGCTCACTGCTTCCTCCTGGTCGTCGCCTGGAGCGAACCTAACATAGATAGTGAGTGCTCGCAATCTTTCATGGCTTGCTCGGTTCAGCGGCCAGGCCCCGAGGGTGGAGCGGATGGCGCCGGTGGGGTCGCCGTCGGCGTCGGGTTGTTGCCGGGGGCGTTGGGGATAAGCCCGAGATCAGGCACAACCACCGCAGGCGGCACATCGGCACTGCGGGTCACCACCGCCGGAATCCGAACGACCTTCCCCCCTTGACCGCACTCATCGGTGTGCACGGTGACAACCATCTCCCCGACCAACTCACCCAGCGGTTGCGGCCGCAGCGACAACACCTGCGTCGTGGACTCGGTGCTCTCCGTTCCATTGACATGGACGCAGGCGAACTGCACTTTTTCCGGCCGCGACCGCCACTGACCGTCGCGGTATTCGAAGACGATCGGCCTGATGTTGGGGACCGCTTGGGCGTGGTTGTCCTCGTCGAGCATGGTTGCGGCTGCCAGGCATCCCGCTGGTCGGCACGAGGTCCGGATTGCCCACCAGGTAGTTATGTCCGGGTACTGCGGGCTCAGGATGAAGTCGAAGGTTTGCTTGGAGCGTTGGATCTCGATGCGGTAGGTGCCGTCCAATGGCGCTGGGCCACCGGCCGGCGCAGTGGTTGAGGGGGCTTGGGGACTAGCCGAAGCGCTCGGGGGTGTGCTACTCGCTTGGTCAGTGGTGGAGACGGTCTTGCGCCCGATCTCGATCCCGGCGAACAACAGGCCGCCGAGAACCATCACGGCCGCCGCCGAACCGGCCATGATCCTGCGCGGTCGGAGGGTTCGGGGCGTCGGCCCGAGCGGTTGCGGGTTCGCCGGTGGCGTCGGGGGTAACGGCGGTGTCGGCGGTGTCGTCGGGGCGAATTGCGGTGAGAAGTCAGCGGTTTCGGGCCAGTCATAGACCGGATAGTTGACAACATCGGCGGTCGCCGGCTTTGCGATGTAGGGATCGGGGGCGGGCGCGATGTCACCGCTGGTCGCCGCTCCGGCCAACTCATTGAGCGAGGCAGCGAATTCGCCGCAACTCGCGTAGCGATCACCGGGGTGTGCCGCGAACGCTCGGGCGAGGACGCCGTTGAGGCCAGCCAAGTCCGGACGCAGCTCGTCCAGTTGAGATAGGACCGGATGGGAGCGATCGACGGGCGGGGCCCCGGTGAGTAGCTGCATCGCGGTGGCGGCCAGCGCGTATTGGTCGGTGCGGGCATCGATTTCGCTGCCCGCAATCAGTTCAGGCGCGGCGTATTCGGCCAATTGCTCAGGAGGGCGCGTTATCCCGAAGTCACTCAACAGGATTCGCCGCTCTCCGGAGCCGGGATTGGTCAGCAGGATGTTGGCGGGGTTGACATCGCGGTGCAACAGGCCGCGGCGGTGGGCGTAATCGAGCGCGTCCGCCACGGCGGTGACAATGGAGAGCACCTCGTCGACCGGCAGGACCGCCGGGAACCGGTCGGCCATGAGTTGCACGGCGTCCACGGCATCGACGTAGTCCATGGCGACCCACAACTGGCCGTCGAATTCACCACGGTCGTACACGTCCAGGATGTTCGGGTGATCCAGGTTGGTGACGTAGTTCGTCTCGGCCAGGAATCGCTGACGAAATTCAGAGTCGGCGGACATGGCCGGCGGCAGGACCTTCAGCGTCTGCTGCCCGGACAGTCCCGTCCGCTGGACCACGTAGGTCTCGCCCGTTGCCGTGGCAGCGAGCATTCGTACGACGGTGTAACCAGCGAAGGTCGCACCGCTGGCCAACCCCATTCCGCGATACTAACCATGTCTGACACGGTGACGGCCGCCGGAGGCAGGCGAACGGTGGGTTACGGGTTGGGCCGAAACAGCTTGCCACGCAGGACAACAAGATCCGGCCGGCCCAGCACGCCGATGCCCTCGCGCGGATCCTGTGAATAACACAGGAAATCAGCGGATGCGCCGTGGTCCAGACCCGGCCGTCCCAACCAGCGCCGAGCGTCCCAACAGGCCGCCCCCAGCGCGTCGGTGGGGCTCATACCGATCCCCTTGAGCGCCTCGACCTCCTCGGCGACCCGCCCGTGCCGGATCATCCCACCGGCGTCGCTGCCGGCGAATATCGGCACGCCGGCCTCGCGTGCCGCACTCAGTCGCTCGTTGCTGCGGGCGTAGAGGTCGCGCATGTGGGCGGCGTAGACGGGATAGCGGGCAGCCGAATCGGCGATGCCCGGGAAGTTCTCGATATTGATCAGCGTGGGCACCAACGCCGTGCCGTGGTCGAGCATCAGCTGGATGGTGTCGTCGGTCAGGCCGGTGCCGTGCTCGATGCAGTCGATACCGGCATTTAGCAGGCCGGGCAGCGCGTCCTCGCTGAAGACGTGCGCGGTGACCCGAGCGCCGTGGGCGTGGGCGGTGTCGATCGCATCCTTGAGCACGTCGTCGGACCACAACGGAGCGAGGTCGCCGACTTGGCGGTCGATCCAGTCACCGATCAGCTTGATCCAACCGTCACCGCGCTGCGCCTGTTCGGCCACCGCGGCCGGCAACTGTGACTCGTCTTCCAGTTCGATGGCAAAGCCGGGCACGTAGCGCTTGGGCAGGGCCAGATGTCGTCCGGCCCGGATGATGCGGGGCAAGTCGTCGCGGTCGTCGAGGCTGCGGGTGTCGATGGGTACGCCGCAATCGCGCACCAGCAGCACGCCGACGTCGCGTTCGGTTTCGGCCTGGGCTATCGCTTCGTCCAGTTCGACAGCGCCGTGCTCGCCCAACCCGATGTGGCAGTGCAGGTCCACCAGACCGGGCAGGATCCAACCGCCATCGAAGACGGTGTCGGCGCCGTCGACCGGCTCGGTACTGATGTGTCCGTCGACGACCCACAACTCGATCGGCGCTTCGTCGGGCAGCCCCGACCCACGCAGGTGCAGGCGCACGGGCGGTTAGCCCTTGCCCGGGAACTTCAGCTTGGACAGATCGAAGTCGGCCAACCCGGGAGGCAGCTCGTTGAGTCCCTCGGGCATCTGCGACAGATCGGGGAACCCGGCCGGCATGCCCGGCATGGCGCCTGGCCCGAACGGACTCCGCACCTTCGGCGGCGTCGGACCGCGTCCGCCCTTCTTCCCTTTCTTGCCCGCCTTGCCCTTGGCGCCTTTGGACTTGCGCGTCGCCGACTTGCGGCCTATGCCCGGGATGCCCATGCCGCCGAGCATCGACGACATCATCTTGCGGGCTTCAAAGAAGCGGTCGACCAGCTGGTTGACTTCGGACACGGTCACACCAGAGCCGTTGGCGATACGCAGCCTGCGCGAGGCGTTGATGATCTTGGGGTCGGCCCGCTCTTCGGGCGTCATGCCCCGGATGATGGCCTGCACCCGGTCAAGCTGCTTGTCGTCGATTTCGGCCAGCGCTTCCTTCATCTGACCGGCACCGGGCAGCATGCCGAGCAGGTTGCCGATAGGGCCCATCTTGCGCACGGCGAGCATCTGCTCGAGGAAGTCTTCGAGGGTGAGCTCCCCCGCGCCGATCTTTGCTGCTGCATCCTCGGCCTGTTGGGCGTCGAACACCTGCTCGGCCTGTTCGATCAGGCTCAGCACATCGCCCATGCCCAGGATGCGGCTGGCCATGCGGTCGGGATGGAAGACGTCGAAGTCCTCGAGCTTTTCGCCGGTGGAGGCGAAAAGGATTGGGACGCCGGTCACTTCGCGCACCGACAGCGCGGCGCCGCCGCGGGCGTCACCGTCGAGCTTGGTCAGCACCACGCCGGTGAAGCCGACACCCTCGCCGAAGGCCTGCGCGGTGGCGACCGCGTCCTGACCGATCATCGCGTCGAGGACGAAGAGCACCTCGTCGGGGTCGACGGCGTCACGAATGGCCGCGGCCTGCGCCATCAGCTCCTCGTCGATGCCGAGTCGCCCCGCGGTGTCGACGATGACAACGTCGAAGTGCTTGGCTTTGGCCTCGGCAATACCGGCGGCCGCGACGGCGACCGGGTCGCCGGGGCCCGACTCCGGCGAGGCGCCCGGATGCGGCGCGAATACCGTGACCCCGGCGCGTTGGCCGACGACCTGCAGCTGGTTGACCGCGGCGGGGCGCTGCAGGTCACACGCCACCAGCAAGGGGGTGTGGCCCTGGCTGCGCAGGCGGGCGGCCAATTTCCCGGCGAGTGTCGTCTTACCCGAGCCCTGCAGACCGGCAAGCATGATGACCGTCGGCGGCGTCTTGGCGAAAGCCAGCTCCCGGGTCTCGCCGCCGAGGATCTTGATCAGTTCCTCGTTGACGATCTTGACGACCTGCTGCGCGGGGTTGAGCGCGCCGGACACCTCGGCGCCGCGGGCGCGTTCCTTGATCCGATGGACGAACGCCCGGACCACCGGCAGCGAGACGTCGGCTTCCAGCAGCGCCAGCCGGATTTCGCGGGTGGTGGCATCGATATCGGCGTCGGTCAGTCGGCCCTTGCCGCGCAGCCCTTGGAGGACACCGGTTAATCGGTCGGAAAGCGATTCAAACACGCACGCCAGCCTAGTGGTGATCGCCAGCCCGATGCAGTCGGGCGCAGCGGGTCACCACGATCGGACCCCGTGGTGATCGCCAGCCCGATGCAGTCGGGCGCAGCGGGTCACCACGATCGGACCCCGTGGTGATCGGGAGGGCGACGCAGTCGACGTGTCCCCGCGGCGGGGCAGCTTGCGCGACGACCCGTGCACCGGCTGCCAGACGGCGGACCTCCTCGCGTAGCGCTGCTGGTGGTGCGTTGATGCTTAGTGCCTGACGACCTGCGTGCCACCCGCCCACCTGTCGTGAATTCCCTGCTTGGACGGGCTGCGGTGGATGGTGTCTGCGATCACGATCCAGGAGAGGATCACGAGGACGGCTCCGACTGCGGAGGGCACGATCCACAGCAAATTGAATGAATTACGGACAGCGGACTGTGTCATGTCCGGTTTCGATGCTCCGCCGGGCCCGCGCACGGCGAGCCCGAATAGTTTCTTGGCCGGAGTCCAGCCGAGCTTGACCTCGAACACCACGCAATAAGCAAAGGATCCGACACCGAGAAGCAGACCGGCGACCACTTGTTGGCCGAGCGAGCCGGCCGATTCGATATCTGTCAGCCGGCGCAGGAGATAAGCCAGCGGTGTCAGGGCGAGGCCGATAATCACGCCGTCGACCAGACGGGCGGCGAGCCGTCGGGACGCTCGGGCTGGGCGCTGCCCGCTGGGTGGGACGCTGTCAGCTGGCGCGTGCCTATCGTCACCTGTGGTCATCGAGCGCCTCCCGAACCCAGGGTGAATTTCGAAGGTATGCAGATGTAGCTTGCGCTTCCCGGCGGTCGTGCGCCATATCTTGCGGGCGTCCGCCGGCGCGACCTGTCCAAGGAACCGCCACGTCGCAACGGCCCCGTCATGTCGTAACTGCGCCGAAAAGCGTTGGCATGCTAGATTTCACAGCCGCATACGATCGAGCCACACGGGGGTATTTGTTGTCGCTGCAGCCAGCAAGCTCGGTCGATGCGACAACCGGTGGCGGCCAGCCGTTGCGCGGTTGGCAGCGCCGCGCGCTGGTGAAGTACCTGGGCACCCAGCCGCGCGATTTCCTCGCGGTGGCGACGCCGGGAGCCGGGAAGACCAACTTCGCCTTGAGGATCGTCGCCGAATTGCTCGGCGACCGGGTCGTCGAGCAGGTCACCATCGTCGTGCCCACCGAGCACTTGAAAATTCAGTGGGCACACGCCGCAAGCCGGTACGGCCTGGCCCTGGATCCGAAGTTCTCCAACTCCAACCCGCAAACGTCGCCGGACTACCACGGGGTCGTCGTCACCTACGCCCAGGTGGCCGCGCATCCCACCCTGCACCGGGTGCGCACCGAGCAGCGCAAGACGCTGGTCGTCTTCGACGAGATCCACCACGGAGGCGACGCCAAGACCTGGGGCGACGCCATCCGCGAAGCGTTCAGCGACGCCACCCGCCGGCTCGCCCTGACGGGCACGCCGTTTCGCAGCGACGACAGCCCCATCCCGTTCGTCACGTACGAGCCCGAGGCTGACGGGGTTATGCGGTCCCGCGCCGACCACACCTACGGCTACGCCGAAGCCCTCGCCGACGGCGTGGTCCGGCCGGTGGTCTTCCTCGCCTATTCGGGGCAGGCGCGCTGGCGGGACAGCGCCGGCGAGGAACACGAGGCACGACTGGGCGAGCCACTCTCGGCCGAGCAGACGGCGCGCGCGTGGCGCACCGCGCTGGACCCCGCCGGCGAGTGGATGCCGGCGGTGATCACCGCCGCCGATCGCCGCCTTCGGCAATTGCGCACCCATGTGCCCGACGCCGGCGGCATGATCATCGCCTCCGACCGCACGGCGGCGCGGGCCTACGCCGCCCTGCTGCAGAAGCTGACCTCGGAGACGCCGACGGTGGTGCTTTCCGACGACCCCGGCTCGTCAGCCCGCATCAGCGAATTCGCCGCGAGCACGAGCCGATGGCTGGTCGCGGTGCGCATGGTGTCCGAAGGCGTCGACGTGCCCCGACTGTCGGTGGGGATCTACGCCACCAGCGCCTCCACCCCGCTCTTCTTCGCCCAGGCGATCGGCCGGTTCGTGCGGTCACGGCGACCCGGTGAAACCGCGAGCATCTTCCTGCCGTCGGTGCCCAACCTGCTGCAGTTGGCCAGCGAGTTGGAAGCCCAACGCGACCACGTGCTCGGCAAACCCCACCGCGAAACGCTGGACGATCCCCTCGACCAAGATTTGGCCACCCGCACCCAGACGGAGCCCGGCGACCCCGACAACGGCTTCACATCGCTGGGAGCCGAAGCCGAATTGGATCAGGTCATCTTCGATGGCTCCTCGTTCGGCACCGCGACCCCCGCCGGGAGCGAGGAAGAAGCGGACTACCTCGGCATTCCCGGGTTGCTCGACGCCGAACAGATGCGTGCCCTGCTGCACCGGCGCCAGGATGAGCAGCTACGGAAACGCAAGGCCCAGCTGTCCCAACACGGCCAGACGGAAGCGGCGCCGCTGACCACCCACGGGCAACTCCGCGAGCTTCGTCGGGAACTCAATGCGCTCGTATCGATCGCTCACCACCGCACCGGCAAACCGCACGGCTGGATCCACAACGAGTTGCGCCGCCGCTGCGGCGGTCCGCCGATCGCCGCGGCCAGCCGGGACCAGGTGCAGGCGCGCATCGAAGCCCTACGGCAGCTCAACGCCGAGCACTCTTAGTCGCCGACGGGTTCGTCCTCGAGTACGTCTACGCGGCCCCCCAAGACGGCCATCAGGTGCTTTTCCACCGCGTGCCGCGCGTCGGACTCGGGTGGCACGGTCACGCAGAACACGTCGGCGGCCGTCGACCCGAAGGTGTTGACCTTGGCCCACACGATGTCGGATCCGGCGCGTTCCAGCGCCCGCGCCAGCAGCGCGAGCAAGCCGGTCCGGTCCATCGCGCGGATTTCCAGGATGAGATGCCCGGGAGTGTCGGTGTCGAGCCACAGGATGCGCGGTGGCGCGGTCGAACGCGTCACGGGCACCCCGACCTGCACCTCTCCGGCCCGTGCGGATGCCGAACTCGCGGCGTCGAGGTCCCGCTTTTCCAGCGTCGCGACGACGTCGCTGCCGCGCAGCGCACCCACGAACGCCTGACGCAGCAGGTCGGTCGCGGGAGGGGAACCGAACAGCGGCGACACCACGAATTCGGTAATCGCGACACCGTCGTGGGTGTTGACCGTCGCCGAGTGAACCCGCAGCGAGTTCATCGCAAGCACGGCCGCGGCCTTCGACACCAACCCTCGCTCGTCCGGCGCCACCATCACCGCGTGAAAGCGCTCGCTGTCCCCGGACGTGAGCTCGACATGCACCCCGTGGTCGGCCGCCAACGAAAGGTAGTGCGGCGCAGAAGGTTCCGCTTGCGGCAGTGGCTCACCGGCCATCATCAGCCGGCAGCGGCGTACCAAGTCCGCAACCAATGAGGCTTTCCAGTCGCTCCACACGCCCGGACCGGTGGCCTTCGAGTCCGCCTCACTCAAAGCGTGCATGAGTTCAAGCAGCTGCGGGTCGCCGCCCAAGGCCTCAGTCACGGACTCGATGACCTTCGGGTCGTTCAGGTCGCTGCGGGTGGCGGTGATGGGCAGCAACAGGTGGTGGCGAACCATCTTCGACAGCGTCTGGATGTCCGGCTGCGACAACCCCAAGCGCTGGCCGATCTGTAACACCATTTCGGCACCGAGCACGCTGTGATCGGCTCCCCTGCCCTTGCCGATGTCGTGCAGTAGCGCACCCAGGGCGAGCAAGTCGGGCCGCGCCACCCGGGTGGTCAACGGTGCCGCATGAACGGCGCACTCGATGACGTGACGGTCCACGGTCCATTTGTGGGAGACGTCGCGGGGCGGGAGATCGCGGATGGCGCTCCACTCCGGTAGCAGCTGGCCCCATAGTCCGGTCCGGTCCAGGGCCTCGATGGTCGGCACCGCGGTCGGACCGGCCAACAGCACCACCAGCAGGTGGTCCAGCGCCTCCCGTGGCCACGGAACCGGCAGCTCGGGCGCCTTCTCGGCCAGCCGGCTCAGCGTGGCGGCGCCGATCGGCACACCGGTGTCGGCCGCCGCGGCGGCCACGCGCAGCACCAGGCCGGGATCACGCTCGGGGTGCGCCTCGCGAGCGAGCACGATTTCTCCGGCGTACTCGACGACACCTTCGTCCAGGGGTCGCCGCTTCGGTCGGCGCACCAAAGCCGAGATGCCGCGCCGCGGCAGCGCGTTGACCGCCGTTCGTAACCCGGTCACCGCGTGGTAGCTGATCGTGCGACCGGCCCCAGACAGCAAGCGCGCCAAATCGAAGCGGTCGCCCACTCCCAAGGCGGCGCTGATCTCGTCGGCGAACTGTGCCTGCAACTGATCACGGCCGCGGCCGGACACCAGGTGTAGTTCGGTGCGCACATCCAGCAGCGTGCGATACGCGTCGTCCAGCGATCCGGCCGGCACCTCGGCAGCGGCCATGCCGTGCCGGTCGATGAGTTGGGCCAGCGCCAAGGCGTTGAGCAACTGCACGTCGCGCAGGCCACCGCGCCCCGACTTGAGGTCGGGCTCGGCGCGGTGCGCGATCCGGCCCAGCCGCAGCCAGCGGGCATGGGTCATTTCGACGAGCTCGTCCATTCGCGAACGAATTCCGCTGCGCCACTGGCGTCGAACGCCGTCGATCAGCTCGTTCGAGAGCCGCTCTTCGCCCGCGATATGGCGTGCTTCGAGCATGCCCAGGGCGGCGGTCAGGTCGGAATTGGCTGTGCCCAGCGCCTCGCCGACCGTGCGCACGCTGTGATCGAGCCGAATGTTGGCGTCCCACAACGGATACCACAGTTTGTCGGCCACCGGGCCGAGCACCTCGGCCGGCTTGTTGTCGTGCAACAGCACCAGGTCGAGATCCGAGTGTGGCAGCAGTTCGCGGCGACCCAGTCCGCCGACTCCCACGATCGCGAAGCCGCTGTCCGGGGTGATGCCGATCTCGGATGCTTTGGCGTTCAGCCAGGATTCGTGCAAATCGAGCACCGCCTGCCGCAGCTCGGCAGGCGGCATGTCGCGATGATCATCGGCCAACAGCGCACGCCGCGCGGCAGCCAAATCGACTGCCGCGCGGGCGCTTCTGGTTTGGTCCGGCCGGGGTTCTGTCACTCCCGGCCGGCCCGTCCAGCGAGGTTCAGCAACCTGACGCTACTGTCACAACGCGTCAGGTCCGCGTTCACCGGTGCGCACCCGGACGATGGTGTCGACCGGGCTGACCCACACCTTGCCGTCACCGATCTTGCCCGTGCGGGCGGCCCGGACGATGCTGTCCACGACCTTGTCGACGATGGAGTCGTCGACAACGACCTCGATGCGAACCTTCGGCACGAAGTCGACCGAGTATTCAGCACCCCGGTAGACCTCCGTGTGACCCTTCTGCCGACCGTAGCCCTGGATTTCGCTGACAGTCATCCCCAAGACTCCGGCGTCTTCGAGGCTGGTCTTGACGTCATCAAGGGTGAACGGCTTCACGATCGCGGTGATCAGCTTCATTTCTATTCCGCCTCTACTTTCTCGCCCACTCGCTCCCGCTCTTCCAAGCCGTTGACGCTACTCGGCGGCAAAGTCGCTCGCGGAAGCACCGAGCCACTGGTGACCGCGAAGTCGTAACCGCTCTCGGCGTGCTCCGACTCGTCGATCCCCGCGGCCTCTTGCTCAGCCCCGAGACGCAGCCCGATCGTGTACTTCAGGATAAGGGCCAGGATAAACGTGGCGACGGCGCAGTAGCCCATAACGCTGAACGCCCCGATCGCCTGCTTGCCGAGCTGACCCCAACCGCCGCCGTAGAACAGGCCCTTGGCACCGGCCGGCGCCTCCGGCGCGGCGAGGATGCCCACCAGCAGCGTGCCCACCAAACCACCGACCAGGTGCACCCCGACCACGTCCAGCGAGTCGTCGAAGCCGAGCTTGAACTTCAGCCCCACCGCGAGCGCGCACAAGACGCCAGCGGCCGCGCCGACGCCCAACGCGCCCAGCACGTTCACCGAGGAACACGACGGGGTGATGGCGACCAGGCCAGCGACGATGCCCGACGCCGCGCCCAGTGTGGTGGCGTGTCCGTCACGGATCCGCTCGGTGGCGAGCCAGGCGAGCATCGCCGCGGCGGTGGCAACCGTGGTGGTGACAAACGTCGATCCCGCGACACCGTTGGACGTCGCCGCCGAACCGGCGTTGAAGCCGTACCAGCCGAACCACAGCAGGCCAGCACCGAGCATCACGAACGGCAGGTTGTGCGGACGGAACAGGGTGGTCGGCCAACCGCTGCGCTTGCCCAGCACGATCGCCAGCACCAGGCCCGCCGTACCGGCGTTTATATGGACCGCCGTTCCGCCGGCGAAGTCGATTGCCCCGAGTCGGTTGATCCAGCCGCCGTGCTCGGCGACCCCCTCGTCAGCGGCGAAGACCCAGTGCGCGATCGGGAAGTAGACGAAGGTCGCCCACAGCGCCGAGAACGCCAACCAGGCACTGAACTTGAGCCGGTCGGCCACCGAGCCCGAGATGAGCGCGACGGTGATGATCGCGAACATCAGCTGGAAAGAGACGAATACGGTGGCGGGCAGGGTCCCGACCAACGGGATATCCACCGCCGCGGTGGCCCCTTCAGCTTTCGCGGAGTCGCCGCCGATGAGGCCCTTCAGTCCGAAGAACTGGGTGGGGTCGCCAAAAAGGTTGAACTTGTCGTCCCCAAATGCAGTGGAGTAGCCGTAAAGCACCCACAACACGGTCACGACGCCCATGGCGCTGATGCTCATCATGATCATGTTGAGCACGCTTCGGGTACGCACCATGCCGCCGTAGAAAAACGCCAGGCCCGGCGTCATCAACAACACAAGGGCAGAACTCGCCAGCAACCAGGCGGTATCGCCCGTATCGGGCTGGCCCAGGATCGGGAAACTCACTCGCTTTCACCTCCAGTCAGCGTCGGGAGGGCCCCAGGATGGATGACTGGTGACCTGATCCAGAACCTTGCGCATAAGTTGTTGCGCGGATGGGGCAGCGATGTTTCGTGGAAATTAACGTAGAAGCTGCTGTGTAATACCTTGGAACACCTAGGCGTGTGCCTGGGCATACACCTCGGCATATACCCGGGCGATACCCAGGCGATCCCTAGGTGCCGAGCAGGGCGTCGACGAAAGCGCCCGGCTCGAATGGAGCCAGATCATCGGGGCCTTCGCCCAATCCGACCAGCTTCACCGGAACCCCGAGTTCCTGTTGCACGCGGAACACAATGCCGCCCTTGGCAGTTCCATCCAGCTTGGTCAGCACCGCGCCGGTGATTTCGACGACCTCGGCGAACACCTTGGCCTGTGCCAGCCCGTTCTGGCCGATCGTGGCGTCGAGTACGAGCAGCACCTCGTCGACAGCGGCACGGCGGGTCACCACCCGTTTGACCTTGCCGAGCTCGTCCATCAGCCCGACCTTGGTATGTAACCGGCCGGCGGTGTCGATGAGCACGACGTCGGCGCCGGTCTTGATGCCCTTGTCGACGGCGTCGAAGGCGACCGACGCTGGGTCGGCCCCCTCGGGCCCCCGCACCACCTCGGCGCCTACCCGTGACGCCCAGGTTTCCAGTTGGTCGGCCGCCGCGGCGCGGAAGGTGTCCGCCGCCCCGAGCACGACACGGCGGCCGTCGGCCACCAGGACTCGGGCCAGTTTGCCGACGGTGGTCGTCTTCCCGGTGCCGTTGACGCCGACCACCAGCAGCACCGACGGGTGGTCGTCGTGCGGCAAGGCGCGGATCGAGCGGTCCATGCCGGGTTGCAGTTCCTTGATCAGCACGTCGCGCAGCACGGCGCGGGCGTCGGCTTCGGTGCGCACGTTGGCCGCGGCCAGTCGGCTGCGCAGTTGCGTCACCACGGCTTCGGTGACCACCGGGCCCAGGTCGGCGATTAACAGCGTGTCCTCGACGTCCTGCCAGGAGTCCTCGTCCAGGTCGCCGCCACCGATGAGGCCGAGCATGCTGCGGCCGAGCGCGTTTTGCGATCGGGCCAACCGGCCGCGCAGGCGTTCCAGCCTGCCCTCGGTGGGTTCGATCGCCTCGATTGCGGGCGGTGCGGGCGCCTCGGGTGGTGTCGGCGCTTCCGGCGGCGCCGGGGGCGCGTCTGGCGGCGCCTCTGCTACCTCGGGCTCCGCCGGGGTTACCTCCGGCTCTGCCGGGGCCTCTGGCGCCTCTGGTGGCGCCTCGGGCACGAGGTCGGGCAGGTGCACGTCGGAGATGGTCCGTTTAGGTGCATCCCTCGGAATGGTGGCGTCATCGCCGACCGCGGGCAGGCCGCTGGTGTCAATGCGTTCCGGTTCGAGGGTCGGAGTTCGGCTGAAGGTGATGCCGGACGACGCCTTATAGCCGCCGGAGCGGTCGATGGCGCTCGTCTCAGGAGGGCCGGACAGCCTGATCCGGCGCCGACGGTAACGCACCAGCCCAAAAACCAGCGCGGCGATGAGGACCAGGGCGGCGACCACCGCGATGGCGATCCACAGACCTTCGGACACTGACAATCCTTCCCGGTTAGGAGGAGCTCGAGACCAGCCGATCGACCTGCTGTCCGCGGATCCGCTGGGAAATCACCGTTGTGATGCCGTCACCCTGCATGGTGACGCCGTAGAGCGCGTCGGCGACCTCCATCGTCGGCTTCTGGTGGGTGATGATGATCAGCTGCGACTGGTCGCGCAGCAATTCGAACAACCCGATGAGTCGACGGAGGTTGACGTCGTCCAGCGCTGCTTCGACTTCGTCCATGATGTAGAACGGCGACGGTCGGGCGCGGAAGATGGCCACCAGCATCGCGACCGCCGTCAGCGCCTTCTCTCCACCCGACAGCAAAGACAGCCGGGTGACCTTCTTGCCCGGCGGCCGGGCCTCGACTTCAATACCCGTGGTGAGCATGTCGTCGGGCTGGGTCAGCCGCAGCCGTCCCTCGCCACCGGGGAACAACACCGTGAAGACTTCCCGAAATTCGCGCTCGACATCGGTGAAGGCGTCGCTGAACACCTGCAGGATGCGGGAGTCGACCTCGGCGACGACGTCCAGCAAGTCCTTGCGGGCGGCCTTGACGTCCTCGAGCTGGGTCGCCAGAAAGTTGTAGCGCTCCTCCAACGCAGCAAACTCTTCCAGGGCCAGCGGATTGACCCGGCCAAGCTCGTTGAGTTCTCGTTCGGCCCGTTTGGCCCGGCGCTCCTGGGTGGCGCGATCGAAGGGCATCGGCGCCGGTGCGACCACCTGCTCGCCGCGCTCGCGGGCTTGCTCGAACTCGGCCATCTCAAGCTCGGTCGGCGGCAGCGGCACGTCGGGACCATATTCGGCGATGAGGTCGGCCGGAGCCATGCCGAACTGTTCCAGCACCATCTGCTCGAGCTGTTCGATGCGCATGGCCGCTTGGGCGTTGGCAACTTCGTCACGGTGCAGCGAATCGTTGAGGGCGGCCACTCGAGCGCTCAGCGTGTTCGTCTCTTCGCGGACGGCGGACATCGCGGCGGACCGCTCACGGCGTTCGGCGGCCAGTTGGTCGCGCAATCGTGACGCTGCTTCGACCACGCCGCTCAGCCGGCCCGCAAGCAAGCGGCCGGAATCCGCAACGGCTGCGGCGACCGCGGCCGCGCGCAGTCGGGCGGCCCTAGCCTGTTCGGCGCGCACCCGCGCCTCGCGTTCGGCGGCGGCCGCGCGGCGCAGCGAATCGGCCCGTCCGCGCACCGCGTTGACCCGTTCCTCGGCCGTCCGCACCGCCAGACGCGCCTCCACTTCCACGCTGCGGGCACCCTCCGCGGCGGCCGCGATCGCCTGCCGATCAATCGGCTCGGCGGTGTCCACCTGCTGCGTCTCCTGCGCGTTGCGCAGCCGAGCCTCGAGTTCGGAAACCTCTTCGACGGTCTGCGCGCGCCCGGACTCCAGCTCCTCACGCTGCCGCATCAGCTGAGCCAGCTCATTTTCTGCCGACCGCGCTTCCTGGCCGAGCCGTCCCAGCTGCTCGTACATCGCCGAGATCGCGGTGTCGGATTCGTTCAACGCGGCCAGCGCCTGTTCGGCGGAGTCATGCCGCGCGGCTTGCTCGGCCCGCGCGCCGGCCAAGGCCGCGCTCAATTCAGCGACCCGCTCCTCGGTGCGGCTCAATTCGGCACGGGCGCGGTCGATCTCCGAGGTGATCTCCAGGGTGGACAGCTTGCGGTCGGATCCACCACTGACCCAGCCGGGCCCGACCAGATCGCCGTCCATCGTGACGGCACGCAGGTTGGGAAGCGAACTCACCAGTTCCAGCGCTTGGGCCAATTCCCGGACCACCGCGACATCGGACAGCATCGCGGTGATCGCTCCCCGCAACCGAGGCGGCACCTCGACCAGGTCCAACGCCCACAGAGCACCGCCGGGGAGGGCAAATCGCGCGGGTTCGCCTTGGGCAGGCCAGTCGCCCAAGACCAAGGCCGCGCGACCCCCGTCGGCTTGTTTGAGCGCGGTGACGGCCCGGTGTGCGGCGTCGGGGTTTTCGGCGGCCAATGCGTCGGCAGCCGACCCCAGCACCGCGGCCAGCGCCGTCTCGTACCCCGAGCGGACTTTGACCAGCTGGGCAACCGACCCGAAAAACCCTGCGCCGCCGTGGTTCCGCGTCAGCCACGCGGCGCCGTCCTTGCGCTCCAAGCTGACCGAGAGCGCGTCGATGCGGGCCCGCAGGGAGGCGACCTCGCGTTCGGCACCGCGTTCGGCCGCCTGTAGTTCGGCAACGCGTTCGTCGGCCTGCCGCACCGCGGCCATCGTCCGCTCGTGCTGCTCGTCGAGGCCGACCTCGCCCTGGTCGAGTTCCCCGACCTTGCCCTGCACCTTCTCGAACTCGGCGCGGGCCTGCTCCGCGCGCGCGGCGGCCTGCTCGATGCGCTCGGACAACCGCGCCACCCGGTCATCGATCGATTCGACGCGCGCCCGCATGGTCTCGACCTGCCCGGTCAACCGAGCCAGGCCCTCGCGCCGGTCCGCCTCGGCCCGAACCGCCGCCAGATGAGCGCGGTCGGCCTCCACAGCCTCGCGCTCCCGCTCGGCCAACTCCGCGCGCGCGGCGTCCAGCCGGGCGCGCGCAGCGGCCAGCTCGGCCAACAACTGCTGTTCGGCGGCAGCCACTTGGTCTGCTTCGGCTTCCAGCGCGTCGGGGTCGGTGTCACTGGTCGTCACCGGCGCCACATCGAGGTGTTGGGCCCGCTCGTTGGCGATGCGCACCGTGGCGGCCACCCGCTCGGCCAGCGCAGACAGCCCAAACCAGGTGTGCTGCACCGCTTCTGCTCGTTGGGAGAGATCGGCCAGCGCGGCTTCGTGCGCGGCCAACTCCTCGGATGCCACCGCCAGGCGGGCCGTCGCCTCCTCATGCTCGCGGCGCATCATGGCCTCGGCCTCGAAGATCGCCTCGCGCTCGGACCGCCGGCTCACCAGATCGTCGGCGGCCAACCGCAGTCGCGCGTCGCGCAGGTCGGCCTGGATGGTCTGGGCGCGACGGGCGACTTCGGCTTGCCGACCCAGCGGCTTGAGTTGCCGACGCAGCTCGGTGGTCAGGTCGGTGAGCCGGGCCAGGTTCGCCTGCATCGCGTCGAGCTTGCGCAATGCCTTCTCTTTGCGCTTGCGGTGTTTCAGGACGCCGGCGGCCTCCTCGATGAAGGCGCGGCGGTCCTCGGGGCGGGACTGCAGGATCTCGTCCAACTTGCCCTGCCCGACGATCACGTGCATCTCGCGGCCGATGCCCGAGTCGCTCAGCAGCTCCTGCACGTCCATCAAACGGCAACTGCTGCCGTTGATTTCGTATTCGCTGGCACCGTCGCGGAACATCCGACGGGTGATCGACACCTCGGAGTACTCAATGGGCAGCGCGTTGTCGGAGTTGTCGATGGTGACGGTGACTTCGGCCCTGCCCAGCGGAGCGCGCGACGAGGTGCCGGCGAAGATGACGTCCTCCATCTTGCCGCCGCGCAGCGTCTTTGCCCCCTGCTCCCCCATCACCCACGCCAGGGCGTCGACGACGTTGGACTTACCGGAGCCATTGGGCCCGACCACGGCCGTGATCCCTGGCTCGAAGCGCAGAGTCGTCGGCGCGGCAAAGGACTTGAAGCCCTTCAGCGTCAGACTCTTGAGGTACACGACCCGCCAGACTACCGGTCTTGCAGTCGACCGCCCGCTAGCGCTGGGCCAAATGGCGGCGACCCGCTGCGCCCGGCTCGGCCCTTTGGTGGCGACCCGGCGCGCCCGGCTACGCCGCGCTTGCGATCACCGCTCGACGAATCCGGTGAACTGCTCAGTCGGCTCCGACCAGTCGGCAACCACCTTGTCCACCCGGCCCGGCGTCCCACCGCCCTCCAGCAACTGGAGGAGCTTCTCGCCTGCCTCGCGCGATCCGTGAGCAACCACGAGCACGCGGCCGTCGTCTCGGTTGGCGGCATATCCCGTCATACCGAGCTCCAGTGCCCGGCAGCGCGTCCACCAGCGGAAACCCACTCCCTGGACATGACCGTGCACCCAGGCGGTCAGCCGCACCTGCGGTTCAGGCTGTTGCGACATCCGCGACCTCGAACGTGACCTTGGTACCGGACTTGAGCGTTCTTCCAACGGTGCACACCAGGTCGATGGCCCGCGCGGCCACCGTGACCACCCGCGCCTTCTCGTCGTCGGACAAGCCGGACAGGTCGATCTCAAGGGTCTCTTGCAGGAGCGGATAGATCTCTTGATCTCGGTCGGCGGCACCGGAGACTTTGACGACGGCCCGGTAGTCGTCGCCGAGCCGGCGGGCCAACGGCTGGTCGCTGGCCATTCCGCTACAGGCCGCGAGCGCGATCTTGAGCAGTTCTCCGGGGGTGAACACGCCCTCGACGTCCTCAGAGCCCACGAGCACTTGCGCGCCCCGCGAGCTGTGTCCGGTGTAGCGGCGGGTGCCGGTGCGTTCGACCCACAGTTCCGTCATGGCTTCTTTTTACCTTGCGGCCATCCGGCCGCTACCGCCCGGCGCGAGGGTGCGCAAAATGCCAGCCTCACCGGCGTGTCGCCGTACAAACACGCACCCTCGGCGAAACAGACCGCCGCCGAGAAACTCAACGCCGCGGGCGCGGCCTCGGCTGGCACTTGGGACAGTAGAACGACGAGCGGTTCATGAACTTCTCCCGACGCATCACCGCACCGCAACGACGGCAGTTCTCGCCCTCGCGACCGTAGGCGTCCAGCGACCGGTCGAAGTAGCCCGATTCGCCGTTGACATTGACATACAAAGAATCGAACGAGGTCCCGCCTTGGGCCAGCGCCTCGCGCATCACCTCGGTGGCCGCATCGAGCACGGTGCTCAGTTGCCGTCTGGTGAGTGTGGCCGCAACCCGCGCGCCGTTCACCTTCGCGCGCCACAGCGCTTCGTCGGCGTAGATGTTGCCGATTCCCGATACCACCTGCTGGTCGAGAAGTTGGCGCTTGATCTCAGAGTGCTTGCGCTTCAACACGTTTACCACCGCATCGGCGTCGAACCGCGGGTCCAGCGGATCACGCGCGAGGTGGGCGACGGGTTCGGGCACCACGCTGCCGTCAACCGTCACCAGATCGGCCAGCAGCCATCCCCCGAAGGTCCGTTGGTCGGCGAAGCTCAGCACCGTCCCGTCGTCGAGGAGGGCCGAGATCCGCACGTGGTCGGCGCGCGGCACCACCCCGAGCAACATCTGCCCGCTCATGCCCAGATGTACGACGAGTGCGGTGTCCGGGTCGTCGGCCGGATGTCCGTCCTCACCGGTGTCCAACGTCAACCACAGGTACTTGCCGCGGCGATCCGTGCCGGTGATCCGGGCATCCAGCAGTCGCGCCGTCAGATCGGCGGGACCCGCCTCGTGGCGACGAACCGCGCGTGGGTGGTGCACTCGCACCGCGGTGATCGTCTTGCCCACCACATGAGCTTGTAAGC
Organism: Mycobacterium bourgelatii; assembly: GCF_010723575.1. Classification (NCBI taxonomy): domain Bacteria; kingdom Bacillati; phylum Actinomycetota; class Actinomycetes; order Mycobacteriales; family Mycobacteriaceae; genus Mycobacterium; species Mycobacterium bourgelatii. The sequence continues at coordinate 1,869,993 of NZ_BLKZ01000001.1, read as the reverse complement.
CGCGCCGCACTACCTCGACTTCGGGCAGTTCGGGCATTAACCCGCGCTGTCCAGCACGTCCAGGGTTTCCAGCGCTTCCAGCGCCTTGTACGCCGCCGACGCGGCCTTCTGTTCCGCTTCCTTCTTGGAGCGGCCCATTCCCGAGCCGTATTCGTTGTCCATGACGACGACGACCGCGGTGAATTCCTTGTCGTGGTCCGGCCCGGTCGAGGTGACCACATAGGTCGGGGAACCCATGCCCCGCGCTGCCGTCAGCTCCTGCAGGCTGGTCTTCCAGTCCAGCCCCGCGCCGAGCGTGGGCGCGGTGTCCAGCAACGGCCCGAACAGCCGCAGGATGACCTCGCGGGCGACGTCGATGCCGTGTTGCAGGTAGATGGCCCCGAGCAGCGATTCCATCCCGTCCGCCAGGATGCTGGACTTGTCCGCGCCGCCGGTGTTGGACTCGCCGCGCCCCAGCAGCATGTGCGCGCCGAGGCCCCCATCGGAGAGGTGTCGCGCGACGTCGGCCAACGCCTGGGTGTTGACGATGCTGGCCCGCAGTTTGGCCAAGTCACCCTCGCTGCGGTCGGGATGGCGGTGATAGAGCGCGTCTGTGATCGTCAAACCCAGCACGGCGTCGCCGAGAAACTCCAACCGCTCGTTGGTGGGCAACCCGCCGTTCTCGTAGGCGTAGCTGCGGTGCGTCAACGCCAGCGAGAGCAGGTCATCGGGCAGATCGACACCGAGGGCATCCAGCAGGGACTGGCGTGGTCGGGTCACCGGCCACCCCGCTCCGGGCTCTCGGGTTCGAGCATTTGCGCCAGCTTGGCCCACCGCGGGTCGATCTGGTCATGCTGGTGGCCGGGTTCGGCGTCGAGGACGATGCCGCACTGCGGACACAGTCCCTGGCAATCGGGACGGCACACCGGCGAGAAAGGAAGTTCGAGGCCGACGGCGTCGATGATGGGTTGTTCGAGGTCGACGGTCTGGTCGACGACGTGCCCGACCTCGTCGTCTTCGGTGGTCCGCTCGGTCAAACTGTCCGGGTAGGCGAACAGCTCGGTCAACGTGACCTGCACGTGCCCCTCGATGGGATTCAGGCAGCGGCTGCACTCACCGGAGGTGGGCGCAGCGACCGTCCCGGTCACCAAGACGCCTTCGGAGACCGACTCCACCCGCAGGTCACGCTCGAGCGGGGCACCCCGTTGGATCGCGATCAGTGCCACGCCGATGCGTGCCGGGCTGTCTACGGTGTCCTGCACCGTGAACATGGCTCCTGGGCGTCGCCCCAACCGTGCGACGTCGATCGCCAACTGCCCGGTTGGGTGTCGATGTGTTGTCTGGCTGTGATGCCTCGCCATAGGGAAATCCTACGGCGCGGGAGCCCCGGATCGGACTATCGCGTCACGTAGTCGTGGGTGCCGGCGGCGGTGCGCAGCTGGTGGCGGCCGCGGCCGACGGAACGAAGCGTGCCGTTGAGGAACTCTTCGAACTCGGCGAGCTTGTTGTCGACGTAGATGTCGCACTCGCCGCGAAGCCGGTCTGCCTCGGCGTGAGCGGTGTCGATAAGCCGCGTGGCCTCCGCGTTGGCCGCCTGCACCACCTCGTTTTGCGACACCAGGCGCTGCTGCTCCTTGATGCCCTCTTGCACTGCCTTCTCGTAGGAGATGTTGCCGTTCTCGATCAGCCGGTCGCATTCGGACTGCGCCCTGCTGACACTGGCCTCGTACTCCCGCTTGGCCGAGGCGGCGAGGCGATGCGCCTCCTCGCGGGCCTCGGCGACCATGCGCTCGCTGTGCTGACGCGCCTCACCGACCATGCGGTCCGCCTGAGCCTTCGCGTCCGAAAGCAGCCGGTCGGCCTCCGCGCGGGCGTGATTGAGGATCGAATCCGCCTCGGTCGTCGCCGACGACACCATCGAGTCGGCGTGGGTCTTGGCGTCGTGCAGCATCGTGTCGCGGGCGTCAAGCACGTCCTGGGCGTCATCGAGCTCGCCCGGGATCGCGTCTTTGATGTCGTCGATCAACTCCAGCACGTCGCCGCGGGGCACCACACAGCCCGCCGTCATGGGCACGCCGCGGGCTTCTTCGACGATCGCACTCAGCTCGTCCAGCGCTTCAAAGACTCGGTACACGGCCATACCCTCCTGGCATCTTGCAAAAACCCACGTTGTTACCAGTGTGCCTGGTGTTACGACTGTGACGGCGGTGGCGACGCCGGTGTGTCGGCTCTTCTTTTTGTATTTCAGCAGGCCCGGCGGCCGGCCGGGCACGTTGCCTACAGCGTATCGCCACCTGGTCGGGCCGTTGTCGGCGTTGACTGCCGCGTGGCCCAGGTATGGTGGCCCGGTGCACGGGAGCTCGAACAACCGCAATAGCGATTGAATAGCGATGAAGCGATGACTGCCCCAACGCTGTATATCTTTCCCCACGCCGGCGGAACGGCGAAAGATTATGTGCAGTTTTCTCGCGAATTCTCCGGCGACATAAAGCGGGTTGCGGTGCAATATCCCGGCCAAAGCGAACGTTCCGGATTACCGCCGCTGGAAAGCATTCCCGGCCTTGCCGACGATATCTTCGCAATGATGAAGCCGTCCGCGCGGCGTGACGTTCCTGTCGCGTTTTTCGGGCACAGCATGGGCGGAATGGTTGCTTTCGAAGTGGCGCTGAGATTTCAGACCGCGGGATACCGCAATTTGGGACTTTTTGTGTCGGCCTGTTCGGCGCCGGGGTACGTGAAGTACAAGCAATTAAAGGGCTTCACGGATGACGAAATGCTGGACCTGGTGGCCCGCATGACCGGGACCAGTCCAGACTTTTTCGCCGACGAAGAGTTCCGGGTGGGAATCCTGCCGACGCTGCGAGCCGTGCGTGCCATCGCCGGCTACACCTGCCCGCCGGAAACCAAGCTGACCTGCCCGATCTATGCCTTCATCGGCGACAAGGACTGGATTGCCAGCCGTGACGACATGGAGCCGTGGGGCGACCGGACGACGGCCGAGTTCTCCCTCCGCGAGTTCCCCGGCGACCATTTCTATCTCAATAATCATTTGCCGGAACTGGCAGGAGAAATCGAGGACCGCATCCTCCCGCACGGGTAATCCGGCTTAGCCAGGTGGCCAAGTTCCTTGCCCGGGGCCGGGTGGCCGTCAGGCGGGGTCCTGGTCGCCCAACTCGCCTCGGCCGACTAGCACCGAGCCGGAGGGGAGTCACGGGCGAGGTGGCACGACATGGGCCGCGAGATGTCCGCAGATCGCCTTCCGGGGCAGCCGGACCTGCGTGGCCGATCCAGTGTTAGCCTGATCACAACGGGACGCCAGTCCCAAACGGCTGGCACCATCGTCCCAGAAAAACGCCTCACGAGTCACCCTGGGAATCACCTGTCACTGTGGCACCACAGAACACAAAAATCACAGTAGATTGCGACGAAATGCCTGGTAGAAGCGCCAACTACGCGGTTCGAGCCCACCGATATCCCGCACAATCGCATTGTCGATGGCTGTGGGAAGGATGTGGATTCTGCCAATACCGCCCGCTCCCGGCCCAGTAGATGATTTCCTTTATTACACGGACTACTTATAAGGGGAACGGGGTTAGTCTAGGGGCGGTCATCTGGCGGCACGACGAGGTGCTTCGATGAAGCATCTGCGTAACCGGCAGAGCAGCCTGGTCAGCTCAGACCGGCAGGCTTCACAGTGATTGGAAGCCCTGTAGCGCGATCAGACAGGCGGTCCACCAGGTGTACACCTCAGCACAATCCTGAGCCAACGAAGGGGAGTACAGCGCGATGCCGGTGACCGACTCATCCATTCCCGCTTTGCTGAAGCGGCGGGCTGAGCAGCAGGCCGACACCACCGCATTCACCTTCCTCGATTACGGCATCGACCCTAAGGGCTTTGCTGAGAACCTGACCTGGGCGCAGGTCTACAGCCGCGCGTGCATCATCGCCGAAGAGCTCAAACTCTGCGGTGTGCCTGGCGACCGAGTGGCGATTCTGGCGCCGCAGGGCCTAGAATACATCATTTCATTTCTCGGCGCGCTACAAGCCGGATTCATCGCCGTTCCGCTCTCCACTCCGCAATACGGGATTCACGACGATCGCGTTTCGGCGGTGCTGCGCGATTCCACACCGGTTGCCATTCTCACGACGTCTTCCGTAGTCGGCGACGTGACTAAATACGCCTGCGCGCAGAATGGGCAGCCGGCCCCGATTGTCATTGAAGTCGATCTGCTCGACTTGGACGCCCCACCTCAGTCGGCGGAGTTGCCGAAACTGTCCTCCGGGGCGGCTTATCTGCAGTACACGTCGGGTTCGACGCGTACGCCAGCCGGTGTGATTGTGTCGCACAAGAACGTTCTCGCCAATGTGACGCAGAGCCTGTACGGGTACTTTGGCGACCTGTCAAAGATTCCGGACGGCTCCGTGGTGTCGTGGCTGCCGCTCTTCCACGACATGGGCCTGATTCTCGGCATCTGCGCCCCGATGGTGGCCGGCCGACGCGCGGTGTTGCTGAGTCCGATGTCGTTCCTGCGCCGTCCGGCGTGCTGGATGCAACTGCTCGCCACGACCGGATCGTCCTTCTCCGCAGCACCGAATTTCGCCTTCGAATTGGCCGTGCGCCGGACCTCCGACGAGGACATGGAGGGACTCGACCTCGGCGACGTGGTCGGCATCGTCAGCGGCAGCGAGCGGATTCATGCCGCGACGGTGCGGCGTTTCACGGAGCGATTCGCCAAGTTCAACCTCAACCCGACGGTGGTACGTCCTTCTTACGGTCTGGCCGAAGCCACCCTCTACGTCGCGGCGCCCGAGCCAGGCACTCCGCCCCGGACGGTCCGTTTCGACTACGAGCACCTCGCGGCCGGTCAGGCCAGGCCGTGCACGGAAGGCACCCTCGGTACCGAGCTGATCACCTACGGCTCGCCCGACCCGTCGGCGGTGCGCATCGTCGACCCGGAGACCATGGTGGAGAACCCGCCCGGAACCGTCGGTGAGATATGGGTGCACGGCGACCATGTGGCCATGGGTTACTGGCGCAAGCCCGAGCAGACCGCACGTGTCTTCAACGCCAAGCTGGTCAATCGCGTGCCGGGAACTCCCGAGGGCCCGTGGCTGCGGACCGGGGACCTCGGCGTCATGTCCAACGGTGAGCTGTTCATCATGGGCCGCATCAAGGACCTGCTCATCGTGGACGGCCGCAACCACTACCCCGACGACATCGAGGCCACGATCCAGGAGATCACCGGCGGACGGGTGGCCGCTATTGCAGTGCCCGACGACATCACCGAGCAACTGGTGGCCATCATCGAACTGAAACGGCGCGGCGCTTCGGCCGAAGAGGCCGCGCACACTCTGCGCACGGTGAAGCGGGAAGTCACGCACGCGATTTCGAAGTCACACAGTCTGCGGGTCGCCGACCTGGTACTGGTGGCCCCCGGCTCCATCCCGATCACCACGAGCGGCAAGATCCGGCGTTCAGCCTGCGTCGAGCGTTATCGAAGCGATGGGTTCAAACGCCTGGACGTGAGCGTATGACGGCCAGCATCAATGACGAAGCCGACCTTCGCCATTGGCTGATCGACTACTTGGTGACCAATATCGGCTGTACGCCGGATGAGGTAGACCCCAGCCTGTCACTGGCCGACCTCGGCGTCAGCTCCCGCGACGCGGTCGTGCTGTCCGGCGAGTTGTCCGAACTGCTGGGCAAACCCGTGTCGCCGATCGACTTCTGGGAACACCCCACGATCAACGCCCTGGCCGCCTACCTCACCGCGCCCGAACCGGATCCGGCATCCGAAGCCGCACAGAAACGTCCGGCACGCAACTCGCTCGAAGAGCCGATCGCCGTCATCGGGATGGGGTGCCGCTTCCCGGGCGGGATCAACAGCCCAGATGCGTTGTGGGAGTTCATGTGTGAACGCCGTTCCTCGATCGGGCAGGTGCCGGCCGAGCGCTGGCAGCCGTTCGAGGGCGGATCCCCGGAGGAAGCGGCGGTACTCGCTCGCACCACCCGGTGGGGCTCGTTCCTGTCCGACATCGACGCCTTCGACGCGGAATTCTTCGAGATCTCCGCCAGTGAAGCCGACAAGATGGACCCGCAGCAGCGCCTGCTGCTGGAAGTGGCTTGGGAAGCGTTGGAGCACGCGGGGATTCCGCCCAGCTCGCTGCGACGCTCACAGACCGGGGTCTTCGCCGGATCCTGCCTGAGCGAATACGGCGCGATCGCGGCCACCGAACTGTCGCAGGTCGACAGCTGGAGCAACACCGGTGGCGCGATGAGCATCATCGCCAACCGGCTGTCGTATTTCCTTGACCTGCGCGGCCCCTCGGTGGCGGTCGACACCGCGTGCTCGTCGTCGTTGGTGGCCATCCACCTGGCCTGCCAGAGCCTGCGGACCCAGGATTCCCAGCTGGCGATCGCCGCGGGTGTCAATCTTCTGTTGTCCCCGGCGGTTTTTCGTGGCTTCGACCAGGTCGGCGCGTTGTCCCCGACCGGCGCCTGCCGCGCGTTCGACGCGGCGGCCGACGGCTTTGTGCGCGGCGAGGGCGCCGGGGTGGTGGTGCTCAAGCGCCTGACCGATGCCCAGCGCGACGGCGATCGAGTGTTGGCGGTCATCTGCGGCTCGGCGGTGAACCAGGATGGGCGCTCCAACGGGCTGATGGCGCCGAACCCCGCGGCCCAAATGGCCGTGCTGCGTGCCGCCTACACCAACGCGGGGATGCAGCCCAACGAGGTCGACTACGTCGAAGCCCACGGCACCGGAACGCTTTTGGGCGACCCGATCGAAGCCCGGGCCCTCGGCACCGTACTGGGCCGGGGACGTCCGCCCGAGGCTCCCCTGCTCATCGGCGCCGTCAAGACCAACCTCGGCCACACCGAAGCGGCGGCCGGAATCGCGGGTTTCATCAAGGCGGTGCTGGCGGTGCAACGCGGCCAGATTCCGCCGAACCAACGCTTCCAGAGTCCCAATCCGCACATACCGTTCAATGACTTGCGACTGAAAGTTGTTGACACGCAGTTGGATTGGCCAGAGACCGGCCACCCCAGGCGGGCCGGTGTGTCGTCGTTCGGATTCGGCGGGACCAACGCCCACGTGGTGCTCGAACAGGGCCAGGAGGTACTCGGGGCAACCGAGCGGGACCAAGAGCCGGGTCCGCCGACCGCGCTGTCCACCCTCGTGATCGCCGGCAAGACATCGCAACGAGTGGCCGCGACGGCCGGGGTGCTGGCCGATTGGATGGAGGGCGCGGGCGCCGACGTGGAGCTTGCCGACGTCGCCCATACCGTCAACCACCACCGGTCCCGGCAATCATTGTTCGGCACCGTCGTGGCCCGAGACCGCGCGCAGGCAGTCGCCGGGCTACGGGCGCTGGCGGCCGGCCAACACGCGCCCGGCGTGGTGGGCCCGCGCGACGGCGAACCGGGTCCGGGCACGGTGTTCGTCTACTCCGGCCGCGGCTCGCAGTGGCCCGGCATGGGCCGTCAATTGCTCGCCGACGAGCCGGCTTTCGCCGCTATGGTCGATGAGCTGGATCCGATCTTCGTCGCCGAGGCCGGCTTCTCGCTCTACGACGTGCTGGCCGGCGGCAAGGAGCTGGTCGGCATCGAGCAGATCCAACTCGGCCTGATCGGCATGCAACTCGCGCTGACCGGGTTGTGGCGCTCCTACGGGGTCCACCCCGATCTGGTCATCGGGCACTCGATGGGCGAGGTGGCTGCCGCCGTAGTGGCCGGCGCATTGACCCCGGCGGAGGGGTTGCGGGTAACCGCGACCAGGTCCCGGCTGATGGCGCCGTTGTCCGGCCAGGGCGGCATGGCCCTACTCGAGCTCGACGCGGCAGCCACCGAGGCGCTGATCGCCGACTATCCCGACGTGACGCTCGGGATCTACAACTCACCTCGGCAGACCGTGATTTCCGGGCCCACCGAGCAGATCGACGAGTTGATCGCCCGGGTCCGCACCCGGGACCGCTTCGCCAGCCGCGTCAATATCGAAGTGGCACCGCACAATCCGGCCATGGATGCGCTGCAGCCGGCGATGCGTTCCGAACTCGCGGATCTGGCGCCGTGCAACCCGACGATTCCGATCATCTCCACCACGTATGACGACCTCGACCGCACCCCGAGCTTCGACGCCGAGCACTGGGCCACCAACATGCGCAACCCGGTCCATTTCCAGCAGGCGATCGCCCGGGCCGGCGGCGGGGCCGAAACCTCTCACCACACCTTCATCGAGATCAGCGCCCACCCGCTGCTGACCCAGGCCATCATCGACACGCTGCACACCGCCCAGCACGGGACGAAGTACACGAGCATCGGGACGCTGCAACGCGATACCGACGACACCATCACCTTCCACACCAACCTCAACACCGTTCACACCGCGCATCCGCCCAACACCCCTCATCCCCCCGAACCCCATCCCGTCATCCCCACCACTCCCTGGCAGCACACCCGCCACTGGCTCAGCACCAAGCGTGCGAACAGCGTCGCTGGATCGGCACCGCAGCGGGGAACACTGCTGGGCCAGCGCACCGACGTGGTGTCGAACCCGCCCTCTCACCTATGGCAAGCGCGGCTGGGACCAGACGCCAGGCCATACCCCGGCCGGCATCTGTTCCATGGCACCGAGGTGGTCCCGGCATCCGTCGTGCTGCACACAATGCTTTGTGCTGCAGTGGAATTGGGCTTCTCGGGGCTTTCCGATGTCCGGTTCGAGCAACCCGTTTTCCTCACCCAACCGCGGGTGGTGCAAGTCTTCGCCGACGGACAGTCGGTCAGCCTGGCCTCGAGTCCGGCCACCGACACGCCGCCGGACTCGTGGACGCGACACGCTGTCGCGCAGCTTGCGCCGGCTTCGGCCGCGACCGCCGTCTCGACCGGCTCCGCCAGCGCAAACCAGAACGGTCACAGCGAACCGATCCCCGACGTGGCCGACCTGCTCGCCCTGCGCGGCGTCGACGGCGTGGCCTTCGAATGGTCGCTGGCTTCGTGGAGAACTACACCGGGCCTCACCACCCTGGCGGCCACGGTCGCGCTTCCCGATGCACTGCCCGACGGATCGGTCGGGCCACTGCTCGACGCCGCCATCCTCGTCGGCGCTCTCGCTGACGTCAGTGATACGCGCTTGTACGTGCCGGAAAGCATCGCGCACGTGTCCGTGACCGACCTGAAGAGCGTCGGAGCGGCAACGCGAGGCTCGCTGACGCTGCAGCGCAACGCTTCCGACGCCGACGGCGTGATCGTCGACGTCACCGTCGCGCCTCGCGGCGAAGCACCGTGGGCGTCGATTCGGTCCCTGCGCTATCGGGCGTTGGACTTGGCTGACACCCAGCCGACCCAAACGTCAACCGATGCAACGAAGTTCGTACACACCATCGATTGGCAACCCCGGACAGATCCAGCCGGCGCGCAGGTCGATCCGGCGTCTGTTGCCGTGGTCGAGTCGGGCTTCGCACCGAACGAGGTGTCCGAGGCGCGCTATGTCGTGTACCGGGCGCCTGCACAGGCCGATGCACCAGCCGAGGCGGATGTCGACTACGCGGTCCGAGTCACCGCCGAAATCACCGCCCTGGTACGCGCGTTGGCGCAACGGGATCCGCAGCAACCAGCGTCACTGTGGATTCTCACGCGCGGGGTCCACGAGTCGGTGTCCCCCGACGCGCTGCGGCAGAGCTTCTTGTGGGGACTGGCCGGTGTCATCGCCGCCGAGCACCCCGAATTGTGGGGCGGCTTGGTCGATCTCGCGGCCGACGACGAATTCGACGAGACTCTGCTCGGCGCACCCAGCAAGTCGATCCTGGTGGTGCGCGACGGGGAAGTCCTCGCCCCCTCGTTGGCGCCGATCAGCGGCGGGCCGCGGCGAGCACCGCTGCACTGCAGGCCCGACGCGGCCTATCTGATCACCGGCGGCCTGGGTGCCCTCGGTGTGTTGATGGCGGGTTGGCTGGTCGATCGCGGCGCTCGTCGTCTGGTGTTGACCGGCCGCACGCCCCTGCCACCGCGGCGGGAGTGGGATCTCGACACCCTCGACGCCGGGCTGCGCCAGAAGATCGACGCGATCCGCGGCCTGGAGCTGCGCGGTGTGACGGTCGAAGCCGTCGCCGTCGACATCGGGAACCGCGACGAAGTGCTGTCCTTGCTGGACCGGCGTGACCGCGACGGGGCCGTACCCATCCGGGGTGTCATCCACGCGGCCGGCGTCACCGACGATCAACTCGTGACGAACATGACCGACGACGCGGTGCGGCGGGTCCTGTGGCCCAAGATCGCCGGCAGCCAGGTGCTGCACGAGGCGTTCCCGCCGGGCAGTGTCGACTTCTTCTTCCTGACCGCCTCCGCGGCAGGCATTTTCGGCATCCCGGGACAGGGTTCCTATGCCGCGGCGAATTCTTACCTGGACGCCCTGGCGCGGACCCGCCGGCAACAGGGTTGCCACACCCTGAGCCTGGACTGGGTGGCATGGCAGGGCCTCGGGTTCGCTGCCGACGCCCAGATCGTCAGCGAAGAGCTGCAGCGCATGGGTTCGCGAGCCATCACGCCCGCCGAGGCGTTCACCGCGTGGGAATTCGCCGACGGCTACGACGTCACGCAAGTGGTCGTCGTGCCCGTGCCGACTGCAGCCGACGGGTCCGGCGGCTCGGACAGCTACCTGCTGCCGGCACGCGACTGGTCCGGTCTGTCGGCGGCCGAAGTGCGTAACGAGCTCGAAGAGGGACTGCGGCGGATCATCGCGGCCGAATTGCGTATTGCCGAATCCGCGTTGGACACCGACCGGCCGTTTGCCGAGCTCGGTCTCAATTCCTTGATGGCGATGGCGATTCGACGCGAGGCCGAGCAGTTCGTCGGCATCGAGTTGTCCGCGACGATGTTGTTCAACCACCCGACGGTGGCGGCCCTGGCCAGCTACCTGGCCAAACGTGTTGCGCCGTCCGCCGATCCGGAAGACGACGCGATGGCTCTGCTCTCCTCGTCGGCGGGCAGCGTGCTGGACAGCCTCTTTGACCGCATCGAATCGAGTTCCCCCGAGGCCGACAGGTCTACGTAATGCGAACCGCTTTCAGCCGGATTTCCGGTATGACCGCGCAGCAGCGCGCGATCCTTACCGAGGAATTCACCAAGATCTCCCGCGTCGCCGTGGCGGAGCCGATCGCCGTGGTGGGCATCGGATGCCGATTCCCCGGCGATGTCGACAGCCCGGATAGCTTCTGGGATCTGCTGGTAGAGGGCCGCAATGCGATCTCGCGCATACCGGCCGACCGGTGGGACGCGGACGCGTTCTATGACCCCGACCCGCTGACACCCGGCCGGATGACCACCAAGTGGGGCGGCTTCGTGCCCGACGTGGCGGGTTTCGACGCCGAGTTCTTCGGCATCACACCGCGTGAGGCCGCGGCCATGGATCCGCAGCAGCGAATGCTGCTCGAGGTGTCTTGGGAGGCCCTCGAAAACGCCGGAATCCCACCGGATTCCCTCAGCGGCAGCCGGACCGGCGTGATGATGGGCGTCTACTTCAACGAGTATCAGTCGATGCTCGCCGCGACGCCGGACAGCGTGGACGCCTACAGCGGAACCGGAAACGCCCACAGCATCACCGTCGGCCGCATTTCGTACCTGTTGGGACTCCGCGGCCCCTCGGTGGCCGTCGACACCGCATGCTCGTCGTCATTGGTTGCGGTGCATTTGGCCTGTCAGAGTCTGCGGCTGCGGGAAACTGATCTGGCGCTGGCCGGCGGGGTCAGCATCACGCTGCGTCCCGAGACCCAAATCGCCATCTCCGCTTGGGGATTACTGTCCCCCAACGGCCGGTGCGCGGCATTCGACGGGGCCGCCGACGGCTTCGTGCGCGGTGAGGGCGCCGGCGTGGTGGTGCTCAAGCGGTTGACCGACGCGGTGCGCGACGGTGACCACGTGCTGGCGGTGGTGCGCGGTTCGGCGGTCAACCAGGACGGCCGCTCCAACGGCGTCACCGCGCCGAACACCGCTGCGCAATGTGACGTGATCGCCGACGCCCTGCGATCCGGTGATCTCGCTCCCGAAAGCATCAACTACGTCGAGGCCCACGGAACCGGCACTGTATTGGGCGATCCCATCGAGTTCGAGGCGCTGGCCGGCACCTACGGCCTGGTCAAGGACAACGCCCAGGGCCCGTGTGCGCTGGGCGCGGTGAAGACCAACATCGGCCACACCGAGGCGGCGGCCGGTATCGCCGGCTTCATCAAGGCCACGCTGGCCGTGCAACGCGCCCAGATCCCACCGAATCTGCATTTCTCGCAATGGAATCCGGCCATCGACGCCGCATCGACCAGGTTCTTTGTCCCCACCGAGAACACCGCGTGGCCGGCCGCCGATGGGCCGCGCCGAGCCGCGGTGTCGTCGTTCGGATTGGGCGGTACCAATGCGCACGTCATCATCGAGCAAGGTCCCGAGCTGGCGCCGGTAGCTGGAAGTGCCGACAGCACAGAGGTTTGCACGTTGGTGGTGACCGGCAAGTCGACGCAGCGGGTGGCCGCGACGGCGGGTGTGCTCGCCGACTGGTTGGAGGGCCCCGGCTCGGCGACGCCGCTCGCCGACGTGGCCCACACGCTCAACCATCACCGCGCCCGACACCCCAAGTTCGGCACCGTCGTCGCCCGCGACCGCGGCCAGGCCATCGCCGGCCTGCGCGCCTTGGCCGCCGGCCAGCACGCGCCCGGGGTGGTGCTCCCCCGAGATGCCACCCAGGACGGGGCACCTGGCACCGTCTTCGTCTACTCCGGCCGCGGTTCCCAATGGGCCGGAATGGGCCGCCAATTGTTGGCCGACGAACCGGCTTTCGCCGCCGCACTGGACGAACTCGAGCCGGTGTTCGTCCAGGAGGCGGGCTTCTCGCTGCGCGAGGTGGTGGCCGAGGGCAAGGAACTGGTTGGCATCGAGCAGATACAGCTCGGCCTGATCGGCATGCAGTTGGCACTGACGCAGCTGTGGCGTTCCCACGGTGTGCAGCCCGACCTGGTGATCGGGCACTCGATGGGCGAGGTCGCGGCCGCGGTGGTGGCCGGGGCGTTGACGCCCGCCGAGGGGCTACGGGTGACCGCCACCCGCTCGCGGTTGATGGCTCCGCTGTCGGGACAGGGCGGCATGGCGATGCTCGGGCTTGACGTGGCGACCACCGAGGCGTTGATCGCCGACTACCCGCAGGTGACCTTGGGCATCTACAACTCCCCGCGCCAGACGGTGATCGCCGGGCCCACCGAGCAGATCGACGAGTTGATCGAACGGGTGCGGGGCCAGAATCGGTTCGCCAGCCGGGTCAACATCGAAGTGGCGCCGCACAATCCGGCGATGGATGCGCTGCAGCCCGCGATGCGATCGGAATTGGCCGATCTGCGCCCCCGGACGCCGACCATCCCGATCATCTCCACCACCTACGAAGACCTCGAGACCCGCCCGGCTTTCGATGCCGAGCACTGGGCAACCAACATGCGCAACCCGGTGCGCTTCCAACAGGCTGTCACGCACGCCGCCGAGAAGGCGGGCCACCACACCTTTATCGAAGTCAGCGCGCACCCGCTGCTGGTCCAAGCCATCGACGACACGCTCGGCGGCCAAGAACACCTCAGCGTCGGGACACTGCAACGCGACACCGACGACACGGTCACCTTCCGCACCAACCTCTACGCCACCCGGACCGCGCCGCCACAGACCCCGCACCCGCCCGAGCCGCACCCCCAGCTGCCCAGCACCCCGTGGCAGCACACCCGACACTGGCTTTCCGACTCCAACCCCGCCTTGCGGTTGGGTCCGACCGTCGCGTCTCCCACGGCCGGGCACACGGTGCTCCACGGCTGGCGCTACCAGCTGCAATGGCCGGCCGTCCCGTTGCAGCGCACCGAACACCCCGGCGCAGCCAGCTGGCTCGTGCTCGGCGACCCCGAACTGGCAGCAGAGCTGGCGGCAGAGCTCGGCGGTGTCGCCGGCTCGGTAGGCGACGCGGTAGGCGACGCGTTGCCCGGCGAACTCGCCGAGGCCGACTACGTGCTGTACGCACCTCCCTCCCCCGCCGATCCCGACGACGTCGAGTCGGCCTACGACCTGTTCCACACGGCGCGGCGGGTGGCAGCGACCCTGCTGGCGAGTCCGTCACAACCGAAGTTGTTCATCCTGACCCGCAACGCGCAGCCCGTCGCCGACGGCGAGCGAGCCAACCCGACCCACGCGGTGCTGTGGGGGCTGGGCCGCACGCTGGCGCTCGAACACCCCGAGATCTGGGGTGGCGTCATCGATCTCGACGAGTCCGTGCCGCCCGTGCTGGCCGCCTCGTACGTACGCGCCGAGGCCCACAGCGGTGACGGCGAAGACCAGGTCGTGTATCGGTCGGGGCTGCGCCGGTCGCCTCGGCTGCAAAGGCTAACCGCCGCAACGCCGCCGGTTACCCTCAGCGACGACACCAGTCAGCTGGTGGTCGGCGCGACCGGAAACATCGGACCGCAGTTGATCCGTCAACTGGCGAAGATGGGCGCGAAGACGATCGTCACTGTGTCCCGTAACCCAGGCACCAAGCTGGCGGAGCTCGCCGAAAGCCTCGCGGCGACCGGAACAACGCTCATTCAGGTCGCCGCGGACGCGGCCGACCCCGTCGCAATGAGCGCACTGTTCGAGCGGTTCGGAGCGGACCTGCCCGCTTTGGAGGGCATCTACCTCGCTGCCTTTGCCGGTGGGCCAGTGCTGCTGAGCGACATGACCGACGACGACGTCGCCGCGATGTTCCGACCCAAGCTGGACGCCGCCCGGCTGCTGCACCGGCTGTCGCTGAAACACCCCGTGCGGCACTTTGTTTCCTTCTCGTCGATCTCGGGGCTGACCGGGTCGCGCTGGCTGGGCCACTACACGGCCACCAGCGCCTTCCTGGACACCCTGGGCCACGCCCGTCGCCTGATGGGGCTGCCCGCGACCGTCATCGCCTGGGGCCTGTGGAAGTCCCTGGCCGATGCGCAGCAGGACGCAAGCCAGGTGAGTACCGAATCCGGCCTGCAGCCCATGGACGACGAGGTGGCCATCGAGGCGTTGGCCTCCGCGATCAACCCCGCCGCCGGCGTGCAAACCGTTGTGGTGGCGGCGGATTGGCCGCTGCTGGCGGCGGCCTACCGCACCCGCGGTGCGCTGCGCATCGTCGAGGACCTGTTGCCGGTTCTCGGCGAGGCGGCGTTGCCGGAGAGCGAGTTCCGCAAGGCCCTCGGGAAATGCCCGCCCGAGCGGCGACTCGACATGCTCTTCGACGAGGTCGGCGCGCTGGCCGCGAGGGTGATGGGGCTGCACGCCGGTGAGACGCTCGATCCGTCGACCGGCTTCTTCCAGCTCGGGATGGACTCGTTGATGAGCGTGACGCTGCAGCGCGCGCTGTCCGAGACGCTGGGCGAATTCCTGCCCGCCTCGGTGGTTTTCGACTACCCGACGGTGTACAGCCTGACCGATTACCTGGCCACCGTGCTGCCGGAGCTGGCCGAGACCGTCGCGGCGGCCGCTACCCACGCCTCAGAGGCGGACGCCGGCGGCGGTGATACCTACGACGAGCTGACCGAAGATGAGTTGTTGCAACAGCTTTCAGAAAGGTTGAGCTGAGCCTGTGACAAACTCTGTAACCGGTCCGTCTGCCCCAAGCCCAGACCGCCGGGCGATCATCACCGAGGCGTTGCGCAAGATCGACGACCTCACCGCCCGCCTCGCGGTCGCCGAGAAGTCCAGCACCGAACCGATCGCCGTGGTCGGCATGGGATGCCGGTTCCCGGGTGGGGTGAACAACCCCGAGCAATTCTGGGAGTTGTTGCGCGACGGTCGCAGCGGCATCGGCCGGGTGCCCCCGGAGCGCTGGGACGCCGACGCGTTCTTCACCGACGATCACACCGTCCCGGGCACCATCTGCAGTCGCGAGGGCGGCTTCCTCTCCGGCTGGCAACCCGACGAGTTCGATGCGGAATTCTTCTCGATCTCGCCGCGCGAAGCGGCGGCGATGGATCCGCAACAGCGGTTGTTCCTCGAGGTCGCGTGGGAAGCGCTGGAACACTCCGGCATTGCGCCGCACACCATTCGGGGTACGCAAACTTCCGTCTTCGTCGGCGTCACCGCGTACGACTACATGGTCACGCTGGCGGGTCAATTGCGGCCGGAGGATCTCGACGCATACATCCCCACCGGCAATGCGCTGAACTTCACCGCGGGACGACTGGCCTATTTCCTGGGGGCGCGTGGCCCCGCAATGGTCATCGACACGGCGTGCTCGTCGTCATTGGTCGCGGTGCACCTGGCCTGCCAGAGTTTGCGCTCCGGAGAAAGCGACACCGCGCTGGTCGGTGGAACCAACCTGCTGCTCAGCCCCGGCCCGAGCATCGCCTGTTCACGATGGGGAATGCTGTCGCCCGAAGGGCGGTGCAAGACCTTCGACGCCGACGCCAACGGTTATGTGCGCAGCGAGGGCGCCGGGGTCGTGGTGCTCAAGCGGTTGTCCGACGCCCAACGCGATGGCAACCGCATCCTGGCCGTGGTGCGTGGGTCGGCGGTCAACCAGGACGGCGCCAGCAGCGGGGTCACCGTTCCCAACGGCCCGGCACAACAGGAGCTACTGCGCCGGGCGCTGCAGGCGGCCCGGCTGACCCCCGCAGACATCGATTACATCGAGGCGCACGGCACCGGGACCCCGCTCGGTGACCCGATCGAACTGGACTCGCTGAGCAAGGTTTTCGACGATCGGCAAGACCGTGACCCGCTGGTGCTGGGCTCGGTGAAGACGAACCTTGGGCATCTCGAGGCGGCGGCGGGCATCGCCGGATTCATGAAAACCGTGCTGGCGCTGCAAAACCGGCACATCCCGCGGCATTTGAACTTCCGCCAGCTGACGCCGCACGTCAGCGAGGGTGTCACGCGGCTCAACATCGCCGCGGACGGGATGGACTGGCCGGCAACCGACCGGCCCCGCCGGGCCGGTGTGTCGTCCTTCGGCGTCAGCGGCACCAACTCGCATGTGGTGATCGAGGAGGCACCCGAACCGGTTGTCTCGCAGCATGTTCCCCAACCGTCGGTGTCGACGCTGGTGCTCTTCGGCAAGACCCCGCAACGGGTGGCCGCGACCGCGGGCGTGCTGGCGGACTGGCTGGAGGGACCAGGCGCGACAACCCCGTTGGCCGACGTCGCGCACACGCTCAATCACCACCGGGCTCGCCAAGCCAGATTCGGCACCGTGGTTGCCCGCGACCACGCCCAGGCCATCGCGGGCCTACGGGCGCTGGCCACCGATCAGCCCGCACCCGGCATCGTTGGCTGCAATAGCGGTCCCGGCGGACCCGGCACGGTGTTCGTGTATTCGGGCCAGGGCTCGCAGTGGGCCGGCATGGGACGCCGACTGCTGGCCGACGAGCCCGCGTTCGCCCAGGCGGTTGCCGAACTGGAGCCGGATTTTGTTGCCCAGACCGGGTTTTCGTTGCAGCAGACGCTGACCGAGGGCCGCGACGTGGTCGGCATCGACCGCATCCAGCCCGTCCTCGTCGGCATCCAACTCGCGCTGACGGCGCTGTGGCGCCACTACGGGGTCACCCCCGATGCGGTGATCGGCCATTCCATGGGCGAAGTGACGGCCGCCGTGGTGGCCGGGGCGCTGACTCAGGCCGAGGGGTTGAAGGTGATCGCCACGCGGTCGCGGCTGATGAGCCAGCTGTCCGGCCAGGGCGCGATGGCGTTGCTCGAACTCGACGCGGACGCCGTCGCGGCACTGATCGCCGACTATCCGCAACTGACGCTGGCCGTGCATGCCTCGCCGCGTCAGTCGGTGATCGCCGGTCCACCCGAGCAGGTGGACGCCGTCATTGCCACCGTCGCGGCACAGGACCTGCTGGCGCGCCGCATCGAGGTCGACGTCGCGTCGCACCACCCGATCATCGATCCGGTGTTGCCGCAATTGCGTTCCGCGCTGGCCGATTTGCGGCCCAAGCCCCCCGCCATCCCGCTGATCTCCACGGTCTCAGAGGGCTCAGCAGGTTCAGCAGGCTCGACGCCGACCCTGGATGCCGAGTATTGGGCGGCCAACCTGCGCAACCCGGTGCGGTTCCACCAGGCCGTCGCCCAGGCCGGCGAAAACCACCACACCTTCATCGAAGTGAGCCCCCATCCCCTGCTCACCTACGCGATCACAGACACCCTGGGCGCGACCGACGCCGGCCAGGGCACCCACGTCTCGGGCACGCTGCACCGAGACGCCGACGACACCATCACGTTCCACACCAACCTCAACGCCACCCACACCACCCGTCCGCCCGACACCCCGCATCCACCCGAACCCCACCCGATGCTGCCGCTGACCCCGTGGCAGCACACCCGGCACTGGATCACGGCGAGTTCGACCGCCTCGTACGGCGCAGACACCCACCCGCTGCTGGGCATCGGCGTCACCGACCCCACCAACGGCACCCGCGTATGGGAATCCGAGGTCAACCCGGAGCTGCTGTTTCTGGGCGGCCACCGCGTCCATGACGCGTGCGTACTGCCCGGCGCGGCATACGCGGACATCGCGCTGGCCGCGGCGACGCAAGCCTTCGACACTGATTCGTGGACGATCCGAGAGCTCAGCCTCGAGCAGTTGATGCACATCGACGGCAACACGCTGATCGTCACGACCCTGACCGGGGACAACCAGTTGTGCCGGGTCGAAATCCGGACCCGCAGTGCCGTTTCCGGCTGGACGACGCACGCCACCGCCACGCTGGCACCCGCCCCTGACACGGCTGCCGACGTCGTGGATCCGGGGCCCGACGGCGGGACCGAACTCGACCCCGACGAGCTTTATCAACGGCTGCGCGCTGCCGGCCAACAACACGGCCCGGCGTTCCAGGGGATCGTCGGCCTGGCCGTCCTACCGTCCGGAGCGGCTCGTGCCGCGGTACGACTGCCCGCGGCGGCCAAGGCGGGCGCACGCAAGTTCCCGCTGCATCCGGTCATGATGGACGTCGCCTTGCAGACGCTGGGCGCGACCGAGTTGGCCACCCAATTGGCAACGGGGGCAACGGGACAGCGGGCCACGGTGCTTCCGGTGCGGTTCGGCGGCGTGCGCGTGTACGGCGATGTGGTCGACGGTGCCTACGCGGTCGGTTCACTTGCGCCGACCGACAGCACGGACAGGTTGGCCGGGCAGGTCTTTCTCTTCGATGACCACGGCCGACTGCTACTGGAAATCGACCATGTCGAGATGGCGGTGCTGCAGTCACGCGGCGCAGCGGAACTCAACAACCGCCTGTTCACGGTGCAGTGGGAACCAACCCCGTTGGACGGCTCGACCAGCGAGTCGGCCGCGCTGCTGCTGGTCGGCGACGACGATTCCCTGGCGTCCGCACTCGCCACTCGAATCGAGCTGTGCGAGTCGGTCTCCGGTGACGACGAGGCAACCCTGCACGCGGCCATCACCCGACGAGACGTCGAATGGGACGGCATTGTCGTGGTCCATCCCGCCCGGGCGGTCGACGAAGCCAAACCCGTGGCAGAACAACTGGAGCTGGCCCGGCAACGGGTGCTGCGGATCGCTGACATCGTCCGGACGGTCTCTAGAATCGGCGCGCGCAACAGCCCCCGGCTGTGGATCATCACCCGCGGCGCCCAGCAGGTAGACCCCAGCGAGACGGTCACTTTGCCGCAGTCACAGCTTCGTGGCATCGCCCGTGTGCTGACCTTCGAACACCCGGAACTGCGCACGACCCTCGTCGATGTCGACGCCGACGGCACGGGGCCACTTTCGGGTCTGGTCGACGAATTGCTGGCAAACACCGATCACGACGAGGTGGCACTGCGCGACGGGCAGCGGTTTGTGCGTCGCCTGGTGGCGGCGCCCGTGACGCCTGCCGGCGAACTCGCCGTCGAAAGCCGGGACGTCACCGTCGATATCGACACCGGCGGTGCGTTCACCCTGGAACTCGGCGGAGCCGACGGGGTGAAATTCCATGCCGCCAGGCGCGTCCCGCCCGGGGCCGGCGAGGTCGAGGTCCGCGTTCACCGCGCGGCGCTGGACGGCGGCGAGTGCGTGGGCGTGGTGACCGCGGTCGGCCCCGAGATTCCCGATGTCGCATCCGTCCATGAAGGACAGCGCGTCATCGCCTTCGGCGCAGCGACGATCGGTTCGCATCTCAGCACGTCCGCGGAACTCGTTTTCCCGCTTCCCGACTGGCTCTCGGATATCGAAGCCGCGGGATACGGGAAGGCCTACCTCACCGCCTGGCACGCGCTGTGCACGGTCGGGCGGTTGGCGGGCGGCGAACGCGTACTGATCCATTCGGCGCCGGACGGCGTGGATGTGGCCGCGGTGCACATCGCCAAGAGAATTGGCGCGGTGATTTACGCGACGACCCCGGGAACATCGGATGACAAGCGCGCACTGTTCGCGGACCTGGGCGTCGACTACGTCGGAGATTCGCGCGGCGTGGGGTTCGCCGAAGAGATTCTCGACCGCACCGACGGCGCCGGTGTCGACGTCGTCCTCAACTCGCTTCCCGGAGAAGCGCTTCGCGCGGGAATGCAGACACTTGCCCCGGGCGGACGATTCATCGAACTGGGCAAGAACACCGACACGTCGATCGGGGTGGCCGCGCTGGCCCGCAGCGCCTCGTTCTCGGTGGTCGACATCGATCTGAACCTGCGGTTGCGGCCGAGCCAGTACCGCAAATACTTCGCAGAGATAGTGCAGCTCGCCCAACAGGGTGAACTGCCTCCCGTGCCGGTCAGCGAGTTCGGGTCCGAAGACCCCGTCGGCCGGACCTTCATCACGATCCCGCAGACCGGCCGCGTGTCGGCGTTGGCGTCGCCGCCGGCCCAGCCGCTGGTCAGGCCGGACGGCGGTTACATCATCGCCGGCGGAATGGGTGGTCTCGGCTTGGTGACCGCACGCTGGCTGGCGCAGCAGGGCGCGGGATTGGTTGTGGTCAACGGGCGTTCGGCGCCCAGCCCGGACGTGCTCAAAAATATCGAGGAGATCGCCGCCGAGGGTGGCCGGGTGGAAGTGGTCACCGGCGACCTCTCGGACCCCGACACCGCGCGGCGACTGGTGGCTGCCGTGGACGACGCCGGTTTCCCTTTGGCCGGCGTCGTCCACAGCGCGATGGTGCTCGCCGACGAAATCGTGCTGAACATCTCCGATTCCGCGTCCGCGCGGGTGTTCGCCCCGAAGGTGGCCGGCGGCTGGTGGTTGCACGAAGCCACCAAGCACACCGACGTCGATTGGTGGGTGTCGTTCTCCTCTGCCGCTTCACTTCTCGGCGCACCGGGCCAAGGCTCCTACGCCGCCGCGAACTCCTGGATCGACGGTTTGGTCGCGCACCGGCGCTCGCTCGGGTTGCCCGCGACCGGGATCAACTGGGGCCCGTGGGCCGAGGTGGGCCGCGCTCAGTTCTTCGCCGACCTCGGCATCTCGATGATCACCCCCGAGCAGGGCCTCGCGGCGATGCAACTGGTGCTGTCTGCCGACCGGACCCGCACCGGCGTGTTCGCACTCGACGCGCGGCAGTGGTTTCAGTCCTTCCCCGCCGCTGCGGGTTCGTCGTTGTTCGCCAAGCTGCAGGAATCGATAGCCATCGAACCCCGCACGGGCGGCCGCATCCGGGCGGAGCTGGATGAGCTTGCCGCACAGGACCGTCCGGCCTACCTCGCCGCGGCCATCGCCGACGAGATCCGGGCGGTGCTGCGTTCGACCGAGGCGATCGACCACGACCGGCCAATGGAATCGCTGGGTCTGGATTCGCTGATGGCCCTGGAATTACGCAACAGGCTGGAAGCGAGTCTGGGTACGACGCTGCCGGTCGCCCTGGTGTGGGCCTACCCCACCATCACCGATCTCGCCGGTGCGCTCTGTGAACGGCTCGGCTATGCGCCGGCCTTGGAAAGCACAGCCGCCGAGGTGATCTCCGACACGGACCTGTCGGACGAGGAAATGGATTTGCTGTCGGACCTGGTCGCAGCAAGTGAGTTGGAAGCTGCAACGGAGGGCGTCGAGTAATGACGAGTCTGGCCGAACGCGCGGCCCAAATGACACCCAAGGCGCGCGCGGTGCTCGCGCGTGAGTTGGTGCGCGCGGGCACGCCGTTCCCCACCGACATCGCCGAACCGATCGCCGTCGTCGGCATGGGCTGCCGGCTGCCGGGGAACGTGTATGGACCCGAAGACTTTTGGCAGCTGCTACTCGACGGCCGCGACACCATCCGCGAAGTGCCGGCCGACCGCTGGGACGCCGACGCATATTACGACCCCGACCCGGAAGCGTCGGGCAAAATGACCACCAAGTGGGGCGGTTTCGTCGACGACGTCGCCGGATTCGACGCCGACTTCTTCGGCATCACCCCGCGCGAAGCCGCCGCCATGGACCCGCAACAGCGGATGCTGCTCGAGGTGTCCTGGGAGGCCCTCGAACACGCCGGTGTGCGGCCGGATTCGTTGACCGGGAGCCGCACTGCCGCGATCATGGGGCTCTCGACGTGGGACTACACCATCGTCAACATCGAGCGCCGCGCGGAGATCGACGCGTACGTGAGCACCGGCAATCCGCACGCCGCCGCCGTCGGCCGGATCGCGTATCTGTTGGGGCTCCGCGGCCCCGCGGTGGCGGTGGACACCGCGTGCTCGTCGTCGCTGGTGGCGGTGCACCTGGCCTGTCAGAGCCTGCGGCTGCGGGAAAGCGACGTCGCGCTGGCCGGCGGGGTGCAGTTGGCGTTGTCGCCGTTTGCGGCGATCGCGGTGTCCAAGTGGTCCGCACTGTCGCCGACGGGCCGCTGCAAGACATTCGACGCCGGCGCCGACGGCTTCGTGCGCGGCGAGGGGTGCGGGGTTCTGGTACTCAAGCGCCTGGCCGACGCCACCGCGGCCGGCGACCGCGTGCTGGCGGTCATCCGCGGTTCGGCGATCAACCAGGACGGCCGTTCCAACGGCCTGACCGCCCCCAACCTGCTGGCGCAGCGGGAAGTCATCAACACCGCGCTGAAGCAAGCCGGCGTGACGGCCGACACCGTGAACTACGTCGAGACCCACGGCACCGGCACCATGCTGGGCGACCCGATCGAATTCGAAGGACTGGCGGCCACCTACGGCGTCGACAAGGGCGCCGGCGCGGGCCGGT
The DNA here is from genome assembly GCF_010723575.1 of Mycobacterium bourgelatii. Classification (NCBI taxonomy): domain Bacteria; kingdom Bacillati; phylum Actinomycetota; class Actinomycetes; order Mycobacteriales; family Mycobacteriaceae; genus Mycobacterium; species Mycobacterium bourgelatii. The sequence goes on along the minus strand of NZ_BLKZ01000001.1, from coordinate 1,846,900 downwards.
GCGCGCTCGGCGCGGTGAAAACCAACCTGGGGCATCTGGAAGCCGCGGCCGGGGTCGCCGGGCTGATCAAGGCGATTCTGGCCGTCCGCAACGCCTACATCCCACGCAATTTGAATTTCACCCGGTGGAATCCCGCCATCGACCCCTCGTCGACACGGCTGTTCGTGCCGACCCAAGGCACGCCCTGGCCCGGCACGGGCCCGCGGCGGGCGGCGGTGTCGTCGTTCGGCCTGAGCGGGACGAACTCGCACGTGGTGATCGAGCAGGCACCGGAAGCGACGAACCCGGTTGCCCCGCAGCCCGATCCGGCTCCGGCGGTGTCGACGCTGGTGATATCCGCAAAGTCGCCCAAGCGGATAGCCGCGACCGCGGCGACGCTGGCGGACTGGTTGGACGGCCCCGGCGCGAAGACGCCGTTGCCCGATGTGACACACACGCTCGCCAAGCACCGGTCCCGGTACCCCAAGTCGGGCACCGTGGTGGCGCGCGACCACGCCGAAGCGGTGGCCGGCCTGCGTGCCCTGGCCGCCGGGAAGCCCGCACCCGGTGTGCTCGGCTCCCGGGATCAGACCCCCGGTCCGGGTACCGTTTTCGTCTATTCCGGACGCGGATCGCAGTGGGTCGGCATGGGTCGCCGGTTGTTGGCCGACGAACCCGCCTTTGTCCAAGCCATCGCCGAACTGGAACCCGATTTCCTTGCACACGCCGGCTTTTCGCTACAGGAGGTGATCGCCGAAGGCAAGGAACTGGTCGGGATCGAGCAGATCCAGCTCGGGCTGATCGGCATGCAGCTGGCGCTGACCGCCCTGTGGCGGTCCTACGGTGTGCGGCCCGACTTGGTGATCGGACACTCCATGGGCGAGGTGGCCGCCGCCGTCGTCGCCGGCGCGCTCACGCCCGCCGAGGGACTCCGGGTGACCGCCACCCGGGCCCGGCTGATGGCGCCCCTCTCCGGGCAGGGTGGCATGGCGCTGCTCGACCTGGACGCCGCGGCCACCGAGGCACTGATCGCCGACTACCCGCAGGTGACGGTGGGGATCTACAACTCCCCGCAGCAGACCGTCATCTCCGGGCCGACCGAGCAGATCGACGAACTGATCGAGCGGGTGCGCTTCCAGGACCGCTTCGCCAGCCGGGTCAATATCGAAGTGGCCCCGCACAATCCGGCCATGGACGCGCTGCAGCCCGCCATGCGGGAGGAGTTGGCCGACCTGGCCCCGCGGCCTCCGAAGATTCCGATCCTGTCCACCACCTACGAAGACCTCAGCACCCGCCCCGTCTTCGATGCCGAGCACTGGGCGACCAATATGCGCAACCCGGTGCGGTTCCAGCAGGCCATCTCCTCGGCGGCCAGCAACGCCCACCAACACACCTTCATCGAGGTCAGCGCGCACCCACTGCTCACCCACGCGATCACCGAAACACTAGGTGGTGCAACCGAATACCTGAGCATCGGAACGCTGCACCGCGACACCGATGACACCGTCACCTTCCACACCAACCTCGCCGTGCTCGGGCGCACCCCGGAGACCACCGGCAGTCTCGCCGATATCCCGACCACGCCATGGCAGCACGTGCAGTTCTGGGTCGAAGGCCGTTCGGTCGCGGATTTGATTGCCGCCGACGCACATCCGCTGCTCGGTGTGCACGTGGAGGTGCCGTCCAGCCAGGATCACGTGTGGCAGGCCGACGTTGGCACCGCGGTGTCACCGTGGCTGGGCGATCACAAGGTGTTCGGCCAACCCGCCCTGCCGGCCGCGGCCTATGCCGAGATCGCCTTGGCCGCCGCATGCGAGGCGCTGGGCCTGCCGGCCGAAGCGGTGTCGATCAACCAACTCGAAGTCGAGCAGATGCTCACCCTCGAAGAACACACCACGCTGAGCACCCAATTGATCCGCAACGGAGACAACAAGGTTCGGATCGAGATCTACTCCCGCAGCTCCGGGGGCTGGACCCGGCACGCCGTCGCCAAAGCGGAACCCGCACAGGCCGACGACGAGCTACCGACGACGGCCGGCGGTCAGACGGAAGTCTCCGTGCCACCGGGTGATCTGTATGCGGTGCTGCGCCAGGCCGGCCAGCACCACGGCCCCGCGTTCGCGGCGCTGACCCGGATCGACCGGCTTTCGGACGGTTCGGTGGAAACCGAGATAACGCTTCCCGACGAGGCGCCCAAGCATCCCGGCTATCGGCTCCACCCGGCCATGCTGGACGCCGCCCTGCAGAGCCTGGCCGCCGCGATGCCCGCCGACGGGCTGTCCGGCTCGGCCGGATCGTCGGAAGCCAGTTATCTGCCGGTCTCGTTCGAGAGTCTGCGGCTGTACGGCAACCCGGGCCGCTACGCCCGGTGCCGGGCCAGGCTGAGCAACCTCGACGAAGGCGGCACCGGCAAGCTCGGCCGGGTCATCCTCACCGACGCGGCGGGCAACGTCACCGCCGAGATCAATGACATCTACCTGCGGTCCGTCGAGCGCCGCAGCGTGCCGCTGCCGTTGGCGCAGAAGGTTTTCGAAGCCAGCTGGGTGGAACAGGACCTGGCCGACGCACCGGAAACCGCGCAAACGCCGGGCAGCTGGCTGGTGCTCGCCGGAGCGAGCACACTGGCCGAACAGTTCGTCAACGGCTGGCGCGACGACGATCGGCGCGTGATCACCGCCGACCTGGCCGACGAGCCGGGGGTGCTCGCCGCGTTCGCCGAAACGGCGGGCGATCCCGAACGCCCGCCCGCCGGCGTCGTCGTCTTCGTGCCGGACGTCTCCTCTGACCCCGAAGCCGGAGTCACCCAGGCCCGGGATCTGGTGTGGTCGATCAGCACCGTGGTTCGCGCGGTCGTGGGCGGCTGGCACGGCGAGTCGCCGCGGCTCTGGCTGGTCACCCGCAGCGGTCTCGCGGTCGACGGCAATGACTCCGGGCAGCCGGCCGTCGGCGGGTTGCGGGGCCTGGTGCGAGTCCTGGCCTACGAGCATCCGGAACTGCGCGCCACCCTGGTTGACCTGGACGCCGCGCAAGATCTAGCCGGGGCGACGGCAACACTGCGGGCCGAGCTCGAAGCGCCCGAATCCGCCGCACTGAGCACCGTGGTCGCGCGGCGCGGCGATCACCGCTACGTCGAACGGCTGGCGCGGGCCACCGATACCACGGTCGTTGCAGCGCAGTCGGATTCGGTGGTCCGCTCCGGAGCCTCCTACATCATCAGCGGTGGTCTCGGTGGCCTGGGCCTGGTGGTCGCCCGGTGGCTGGTGGACAACGGGGCCGGCCGGGTGGTTCTCAACGGCCGCAGCGAACCCGCGGAAGAGCAGCGCAAGATCCTGGCCGAGCTGGAAGACCGCGCCGAGATCGTCGTTGTGCGGGGCGATCTGGCGGCCCCCGGTGTCGCGGACCAGCTCGTCGCGGCGGCCGAGGACGGCGGCCGACAACTGCGCGGCATCGTGCACGCGGCCGCGGTCATCGACGACAGCCTGCTCTATTCCATGACCCGGGAAAGCCTGGAACGGGTGTGGGGCCCCAAAGCCGTTGGCGCGCAGCGGTTACACCAGGCCGGCGCGGGCCGCGCCCTGGACTGGTGGGTGGGGTTCTCGTCCACGGCTTCGCTCCTCGGCGCCCCGGGGCAGGGCGCCTACGCCTGCGCGAACGCGTGGCTCGACGCACTGGTCGATGCCCGGCGGGCGGCCGGACTGCCTGCGGCAGTGATCAACTGGGGACCGTGGTCGGAGGTCGGTATGGCTCGAACCCTGGCCAACAGCGTGTTGGACCCCATCACCCCGGCCGAAGGCATCGAGGCGATGGAGTCGCTGCTCGCATCGGGCCGGGGCCACACCGGCGTCGCTCGGCTCCGTGCCGACCGCGCGCTCATCGCCTTCCCCGAAATCCGCGGTCACGACTTCTTTTCCGCGGTCGTGCAGGAACTCGACGCGGCGGGCGGCGGTGACGACTGGGCAGGACCCGACGCGCTGCGCGACCTGGACCCGGCCGAGGCCGCCCGCGTCATCGCAGATCAGCTGCGCGGCCGCATCGCGGCGGTCATGGGCTACGCCGACCGAACGGCCGTCGATCCGACGCAGCCGTTGCTCGACCTCGGGATGGATTCGCTGATGGCGGTGCGGATTCGCAACACCACCCGCGCGGACTTCGGCGTGGAGCCTCCGGTGACACTGCTCCTGCAGGGCGCGTCACTGCAGGACGTGACCACCGACCTGATGCGCCAACTCAACATCGCCAACCCAGAGCAGACCGGGGGCACGGGGGCCGGCGAAACCCTGAAAAGTAGTGCCACTGTTCGTGACCGCGCCCAGCAGCGCGCGGCCGCGCGACAAGGAGCCGCAATGCGGCGAAAGCGAGGATAGATCCAGTGACTGAGCTGGTTGACAACGCCGACAACGCCGACAACGCCATTGCCGTCGTCGGCATGGCCGGCAAGTTTCCCGGCGCCAACAACGTATCGGCGTTCTGGGACAACCTTCGGCGCGGCAAAGAATCGATCGTCACACTGTCCGAGCAACAGCTCCGAGACGCCGGCATCAGCGACAAGGCGCTGGCCAACCCGGCGTATGTGCGGCGCGCACCGATCGTCGACGGGGTGGACGAGTTCGACGCCGACTTCTTCGGCTTTCCCCCGCAGCTCGCCCGGTCGCTGGACCCGCAGCACCGCCTGTTCCTGCAATGCGCCTGGCACGCACTGGAAGACGCCGGTTACGACCCGGCCCGCTACGACGGCTCGATCGGCGTGTACGGCACCAGCTCCCCCAGCGGCTACCTGCTGCACAACCTGCTGTCGCACCACGACCCGAACGCCGTGCTGGCCGAGGGGCTCAACTGGGACCAGCTCAGCATGTTCTTGCAGAACGACAAGGACTTCCTGGCGACGCGGATCTCCCACCAGTTCAATCTGCGCGGCCCCAGCATCGCGGTCCAGACCGCATGCTCCTCCTCGCTGGTCGCGGTTCACCTCGCCTGCCTGAGCCTGCTCAGCGGCGAATGCGACGTGGCGCTGGCCGGCGGCGTGTCGCTGTGCGTGCCGCACCATGTCGGTTACTGGCACTCACCCGGACAGATGCTTTCCGCGGTCGGACATTGCCGGCCGTTCGATGTGCGCGCCGACGGCACCGTCTTCGGCAGCGGTGTCGGGCTGGTGGTCCTGAAACCGTTGCAGGCGGCCCTCGACGACGGCGACCGCATCCATGCCGTCATCCGCGGGTCGGCGATCAACAACGACGGGTCGGCGAAGATGGGGTTCGCCGCGCCCAGCGCGTCGGCTCAGGCCGACTGCATCGCCGAGGCCCATGCGGTGGCCGGGGTCGACGCATCGACCATCAGCTACGTCGAGACCCACGGCACCGGCACCCCGCTAGGTGACCCCATCGAAATCGAAGGACTGCGAACCGCTTTCGAGGTCTCCGACCAGCCTCGACCGGGGCCGTGCGCGATCGGGTCGGTCAAGTCGAACATCGGCCACCTCGAGGTCGCCGCCGGGATCGCGGCGTTGATCAAGACAATCCTGTGCCTGAAGAACAAGGCGATTCCGCCGACGCTGCACTTCACCAGCCCCAACCCGGAACTGCACCTCGACCGGACGCCGTTCACCGTGCAAAGCAAGTACGGCCCATGGGAATCCGACGGGGTGCGCCGCGCCGGGGTCAGCTCGTTCGGGATCGGCGGCACCAACGCCCACCTCGTTCTCGAAGAAGCACCGTCGGTATCGACATCGGCACCGGCCGAGTCGACCGGCCCGCAGGTGCTGCTGCTGTCCGCGCAAACCGCCACCGCCCTCGCCGAGGCGCGCAAAGCGCTGGCGACGGCGTTGGAGAAGCCGGACGCCCCGGACCTGTCCGACGCGGCGTTCACCCTGACCAAGCGCCGCAAGCACAACGTCACCATGGCCGCGGTCGTACACGACCGTGAGCACGCCGCGAAGCTGTTGCGAGCCGACGAACACGACAATGTCTTCGTCGGTGAAGCCGCTCCTGACAGCGATAGCGCCGCTGCCACCGACCGCGTCGTCTTCCTGTTCCCCGGGCAGGGCGCACAACACGTCGGGATGGCCAAGGGCCTCTACGACACCGAACCCGTCTTCGCCGAGCAGTTCGACGCCTGCGCCGAGGGTTTCCGTGCGGAGATGGGCGTCGACCTGCACAAAGAGATCTTCTCCGGCACCGCATCTGATCTGGAGCGAATCGACCGCTCCCAGCCCGCGCTGTTCACGGTGGAATACGCGTTGGCGAAGTTGGTCGACTCCTACGGCATGCGCGCCGAAGCCTACATCGGTTACAGCACCGGCGAATACATCGCGGCGACCCTGGCCGGGATCTTCGATCTCGAGACGGCCATCAAGACGGTGTCGCTGCGCGCCCGGCTGATGCACGAATCGGCGCCCGGCGCCATGGTCGCGGTGGCGCTCAGCCCGCAGGATATCGCCGAGCACCTGCTACCCGGGGTCGAGTTGTCCGCGGTCAACGATCCCGGCAACTGCGTGGTGGCCGGGCCGAAGGACCAGATTCGCGCCTTCTCCCAACGCCTTTCGGAGCGCGGCATACCCGTTCGCCGGGTGCGGGCCACCCACGCGTTCCATACCAGCGCGATGGATCCCATGCTGGGCGAGTTCCAGGAATTCTTGTCCCGCCAGCGGTTGGGCACCGCGCAGACACCGTTGCTGAGCAACCTCACCGGCACCTGGATGACCCCGGAACAGGTGAGCGATCCGGCAAGTTGGGCGCGCCAGATCAGTTCCACCATCCGGTTTGCCGACGAACTCGATGTGGTCCTGACCGATCCGGGCCGAATCCTGGTGGAGGTCGGCCCCGGTGGCAGCCTGACCGGTTCGGCGATGCGGCACCCCAGGTGGTCCGGCGGGCACCGCTCCGTCCGGCTCATGCGGCACCCGATCCAGAACGCCGACGACCGCGACACCTTCCTGCGCGCTCTCGGTGAATTGTGGTCCGCCGGCGTCGATGTCGACTGGACGCCGTTGCGACGCGCGCAACCGCACATCGTGTCCCTGCCCGGTTACCCCTTTGCCCGCCAGAAGCATTGGGTCGACCCGAAGCCGACCGTCTGGGCGCAAGCCCCGACCAACGGAGCGGCAATCAACCCGGCTGCCGCTCCGGGCGGCCACCCGGCGGAAGACGCCGCCAGCGTCGAGTTGGCGCGCAACGGGCAGTCGGAAACCGGTGCCACCCTGCAGCGGGTATGGGAGCAGTGCCTGGGCGTCGGGTCTATCGACCCGAACGCGAATTTCTTTGACCTCGGCGGTGATTCGCTGATGGCGATCAGCATCGCGATGACCGCGGCGAACGAAGGCCTGAGCATCACGCCGCAAGATCTCTACGAGCACCCGACCTTGGCCTCGCTGACGGCCGCGGTGGATGCCTCGTTCGCGGCGAACGGACTGGCCAAACCCCCGGAACCCGAGTCGCATCCGGCGCTCATGCCGAACGCCACCTACTTCCTCGAGCGTGGGGTGCGCGACGCCGGCCGCTGGCGCTTCCCGCTGATCCTGCGGGTGGATCCCACCGTGTCGCCGGATGACATCCAGGCCGTGCTCAGCGCGGTGGTCAACCACCACGAGGCGCTGCGCCTGCAACTGGTCGACCAGGACGGGGTGTGGGAACAGCGCATCGCCCCGCCGAGCGATTTCACCGGGCTGGTGACCCGTGCGCTGCCCGACGATGTGGCGTCCGGCAGCCCGGAAGAGCAGGCCGAGGTCCTGAAAATCCTTGCCGAACAGGATGATCCGCACGCACCGCTGGTCGCCGTGTACATCACCCGCGCCGACGGTGCACCGCACTTCCTGGCGCTCGGTGTGCACGAGATGGTCGCCGACAACGCCTCGCACCAGATTTTGGGCAGCGACCTGGTCATCGCGTTCGGGCAACGGTTGGCCGGTCAAGACATCGCGCTGGAACCGGCGGTGACCGGCTGGCGGGAATGGTCGCTGCGCGCGGCGGCCCTCGCCACCCACCCGGCCGCCGTGGACACTCGCGGCTACTGGATTCAGAATGCCCGCCAGGTCACGGTGTGGCCCACGAAGTCCGACCAAGCCGATACCCGGCCCGCGGCCGGCGATCTGGTCCGGCTGTCAAGCACATTGAGCTTCGAGCAGACATCCGAGGTCGACGACGCCAGGCGCAGGTTCCGCCGGTCGATCCAGGAGATCATGCTGGCCGGGCTGGGCCGGACCATCGCCCAGACGATCGGCACCGGCGTCGTCGCGGTGGATCTGGAAGGCGAGGGCCGCTCGGTATTGCGACCGGACGTCGACCTGCGCCGTACCGTCGGCTGGTTCACCACCTACTACCCGATTTCGTTGCCGTGCTCGACCGGACAGGGCATGGCGGCGCTCGAACATCTGGATGCCGTACACGACATCGTTAAATCCGTTCCGCACTACGGAATTGGATACGGCCTACTGCGGTACGTGAATGCCGCGACCGGCCGCGTTCTCGCTGCCCAGCGCACACCCGACATCCACTTCCGGTACGTGGGTGTGATCCCGGAGCTGCCTCCGGTCGTCGCTCCGGTGCAACTGCACTCCGACATGACCGTGCCGGTGCGCGAGACCGTTCCCGGCCTGGGCCACGCCATCGAGATCCGGGCCTACCGGTCCGCCGGTGCGCTGCATGTCGATTGGTGGTATGACGCCCGCCGGGTTCCGGCGGCGACGGCCGAAGCGCTGCAGCGTACGTTCCCAGTGTCACTCAGCGAACTGATCCAAGAGGGCATCGTGGCGGAGCAGGACGAGAGCGCCATGGCGGGCGCGACCGAAGCCGGCGCGCTGGTCGATCTGTCGAGCTTTGACTGAGGAGAGTTGGATGCCCGATACAGCGGCGGTGGCGGTTCACGGCGTCGGCAAGACGTACGGCGACGTGGTGGCGTTGGATGACGTCAGTTTCGAGGTGGGCCGCGGCGAGGTGATCGGTCTGCTCGGCCCCAACGGAGCGGGCAAAACCACCATGGTGGACATCCTGTCCACGCTGACCAGGCCGACGCGTGGCTCGGCGACCGTGGCCGGCCACGATGTCGTCTCGGATCCGGCCGGCGTGCGGCGCTCCATCATGCTCACCGGACAGCAGGTCGCTCTCGACGACATGCTCTCCGGCGAACAGAATCTGGTCTTGTTCGGCCGCCTGCACGGGCTGAGCAAATCCGCCGCGCGCACCCGCGCCCAGGAGCTGCTCAAACAGTTCGACCTGGTGGACGCGGCGAAGCGGCGGGTGAGCACCTATTCGGGCGGTATGCGTCGGCGCATCGACATCGCGTGCGGACTGGTGGTGCAACCGCAGGTGGCGTTTCTGGACGAGCCCACCACGGGCCTGGATCCCCGCAGCCGGCAAGCGATTTGGGATCTGGTCGGCAACTTCAAGAAGTTGGGCATCGCGACGCTGCTGACCACGCAGTACCTCGAGGAGGCGGACGCGCTGGCCGACCGGATCATCCTGATCGATCGCGGCACGATCATCGCCGAGGGCACCGCCAACGAACTCAAGCACCGCGCCGGCGGCACCTTCTGCGAAATAGTGCCGCGGGACGTCAACGAACTGCCCGCCATGGTCGCGGCGCTGGGCCCGCTGCTGCCCGAACAGCAGCGGACGATGTTGACCTCCGGATCCGACCGGATCACCATGCCGGCGCCGGACGGAACGAGCACGCTCATCGAGGCCGTGCGACTGCTGCACGAGGCGAACATCGAACCGGCCGACATCGCGTTGCGGCGGCCGTCGCTCGACGACGTGTTCCTGTCCATGACGGCCGACCCCAGCGAGGACCGCGCGTTGAGTCACCTCACCCCCGAGGCGGTGCGGTGAGCGTCACGGCTCTGGACCGGGCTGCACAGCGGCCTGACGAACGGCCCCAGCCGTCGATGCTGCAGCAGTGGTGGGTGCTGACCATCCGCTTCATCGCACCCACGCTGCGCAACGGGGAACTGATCACCGCGATCGGGGCGTCGGTGTCGTTCGCCGTCGGCTTCTACATCCCGTTCTCCACACCGTGGAACCACTACGTCGGCGGCGCCAGCAGCGGCGTCGCAAGCAACCTCGGGCAGTACATCACCCCGCTGATCACCTTGCAGGCCATCGCGTTTGCCGCGATCTCGTCGGCATTCCGGGCCGCCACCGATTCGCTGCACGGCGTGAACACCCGGTTCAGGTCCATGCCGATTGCCCCGCTGACTCCGGTGTTGGCCCGGGTGTCGGCCAGCGTGTACCGGTGCTGTGTCGGCCTGACGGTCGCCCTGATCTCCGCACACGTGATCGGCTTCCGGTTCCACCGCGGCGCGATCTACATCGTCGGGTTCTGCGTGTTGGCGATCGTGATCGGAGTTTTGCTCTCGTTCGGCGCCGACCTGATCGGCACCGCCACCCGCAACCCGGACGCCATGCTGCCGTTGCTGACGATGCCGATCCTGATCTTCGGGTTGCTGTCCGTCGGTATCCAACCGCTCAAGATGTTTCCGCAGTGGGTTCAGCCCTTCGTCCGAAACCAACCGATCTCGCAGCTGGTGTTGGCGCTGCGCGCGCTGGCCGGTGACACCACCAAGTCGCCCCTGCCGGTGACCTGGTCGGTGATGGCGCCGACGGTCGCGTGGCTGATCGGCTTTGCGCTGTTCTTGGTGCCCGTGTCCGCCATCGTCCTGTCCCGGCGCCCATGACCGCGGGCACGGTGCAGTACTCGGAAAGCTCGCTGCGGCGGCTCATTCCGCAGACGCTGGTGCAGACCAGACGGATACTCACCCGCTGGGGTCGTGACGTGGTCACCGTCATGGAGGCGCTGATCCTGCCGGTCGCGTTCATGCTGGTGCTCTACATCGTGCTGGGAAAACTCATCTACGCGATGACCCACGACAGCGCGCTGTACAGCATCGTGCCGCTGCTCGCGCTCGGTGGTGCGGTCAGCGGTTCCGCTTTTGTCGCAATCGATCTGATGCGCGAGCAAGCGAGCGGGCTGCTGGCCCGATTGTGGGTGATGCCCGTGCATCGGGCGTCCGGTCCGTTGTCGCGGATCCTGGCCGAGGCCGTCCGGATTTTGGTCACCACCGGGGTGATGCTCGGGGTCGGGGTGCTGCTGGGTTTCCGCTTCCGCGGTGGCGCGCTGGCCACGTTGATGTGGCTCGGTGTCCCGGTGATGTTCGGAATGGCGTTCGCCGCGCTCACCACGATGGTCGCGCTCTTCGCGTCGAAAACGCTTGTGGTGGAGGCGGTTGAGCTGTGGCAGCTGTTGCTGATCTTCTTCTCGACCGGGCTGTTGCCGCTCGATCAATACCCGCCTTGGATTCAGCCGGTCGTCGCGCACCAGCCGGTGAGCTACGCGATCACGGCGATGCGCGGCTTGTCGGCGGGCGGTCCGGTGCTGGCGCCGATGATCGCGACGGTGCTGTGGAGCGTCGGTATCGCGGCCGCCTGCGCGGTACCCATCGCAATCGGCTACAAGCGCGCCAGCACCCACTGACGGAGTGCGCGCGGCGGACAAGCAAAAGGTAGGAGTTCTAGAGTGTTTCCCGGATCCGTGATCCGAAAGCTGGCGAAGAGCGAGGAAGCCTTCGCAGAGTACGAGGTGTTCACCGCCGTCACCGTGCAGCTGCGCGGCCGCGTCGACGTCGACGCACTGTCCGACGCCTTCGACGCGCTCGTGGAGGCGCATCCGGTCCTGTCCAGTCATCTCGAGCCGAACCCCGACGGGGGCTGGAATCTCGTCGGCGACGACATGATGCACGCGGGGATAACGGTTGTCGACGGCAAGTCCACCGGTGGCGAGATCCGGCTCGACCAGACCGTGTCCCTGTTGCACCTGCGGTTGAAGCTCGGTGAGGGGGCCTCCGAGCTGACGATCTATCTGCATCACAGCATCGCCGACGGCCACCACGGGGCAGGGCTTTTCGACGAGCTGTTCTCCCGGTACACCGACATCGTCGCGACCGGTGACCCCGGCCCGATCGACCCCCAGCCGGCACCGCTGTCACTCGAGGCGATGCTGGAAAAGCGTGGGGTGAAGAAGCTGGGCCTGACCGGCGTCGAGCGCTTCCTGCCGGTGATGTACGCCTACGACCTGCCCCCTTCTGTGAAGCCGACCCTGGTCGCGACTCCTGGTGCTCCCCAACCCGTTCCGGTCACCCGGGTCCGCTTCACCGAGCAGGAGACCACCGATCTCATCGAGTTCTGTCAGCAGAATCGGGTAAGTGTCAACACCGTGGTGGCCGCGGCGATCCTGATGACCGAGTGGAAGCTGCGCAAGACGCCCCACGTGCCCATTCCCTACGTCTATCCGGTGGATCTGCGGTACTTCCTCAACCCTCCGGTGGCCCCGACGGAGGCCACCAACCTCGTGGGCGTGGCGACCTACCTCGCCGAGATCGGGCCGGACACCGACATCGTCGATCTGGCGGCCGACATCGGCGCCACCTTCCGGTCCGACATCGCCGAGGGCCTGGTTCAGCAGTCCGGACTCAACTTCGGCGCCGCGTTCGAGGGCACCCCGCCCGGCTTACCGCCGCTTGTCTTCTGCACTGACGTCAGCGCGCTGCCCACCGTCCGCACTCCCGAAGGGGTCGTGCTGGAAAACTTTGAGGGACAGTTCTTTTGCTCGATCACCGTCCCGCTCGACTTCTACGGTTGCGGCCTGTCCGGGGAACACCTGGTCATCGAGAACCACGGGCACTCGCCGTCACCCAAGGAACCGCTCGAGGCGATCCACGAGCTGCTCTGCACCGTACCGTCCGACTACGGCTGGGCCGTCGAGTAGCCGCCACCTTCACCGCGAGCAGACGCAAAGTCGTACGGATCAGGCGCGAAACGTACAACTTTGCGTCTGCTCGCGAGGGTTAGGAGCCCGCCTCCTCGGCCAGGGTCTCGGCCAGGTGCTCGGCGAGGGCACGTGCGGTGTTGTGCGTAGCAATCACCTTGGGGCTCAACCGTATCCCCGTCTCGGTCTCGATGTGAGTGCGCATCTCCAGCATGCCGAGTGAGTCCATTCCGTACTCGACGAAGGGCCGGTCAGCATCGACGCTGCGGCGCAGGATCACCCCCACCTGTTCGGTGATCAGGCGCCGCAACCGTGCGGGCCATTCGTCGCGCGGCGACGTCATCAGCTCGGAGCGGAATTTACTTGGGCCGCGCGAGCTTTGACCGCTGGACTGGAACAACTCGCCGAACGGGCTGCGCCGAACGACGTCGTCGAGCCACGGCGCCCCGATGATCGGGATGTACCCGGTGTAGGAGCGGTCATAGCGCAGGATCGCCTCGAACGCGTAGATGCCTTCGTCGGGTGTGATCATGAGCTGCTTGCCGGTTTCGGCCAGGAACGTGGCGCGACCGACCTCAGCCCATGCGCCCCAGGCCAGCGAGGTGATCGGCAGACCCTGCGCGCGACGCCAGTGCGCGAACGCATCGACGAAGCTGTTGGCCGCCGCGTAGGCACCCTGACCGGGTGACCCCAGCAAGGCCGCGCCCGAGGAGAACACGCAGAACCAGTCCAACGGCTGCCCGATCGACGCCTGGTGCAGGTAGTAGGACCCGAAAGCCTTTGGTGACCAGTCCCGGTCGATGATGTCATCGGTGATGTTGATCAGCGTGGCGTCCTCCACGACGGCCGCCGAGTGCACAATGCCGCGCAACGGCAGCCCGGTGGCGGTCGCCGCCTCCACCAGGCGAACCGCGGTCTCGGGTTCGGCGATGCTGCCGAGTTCCACCACGACGTCCGTGCCGGCTCGACGCAAGCGTTCGATCATCTGTCGGGCTTTGGGGTTGGGCGCCGAACGCGCCGTCAGCACCAGCCGTCCGCAACCCTTCGCCGCCATCTTCGAGGCGAAGAAGAGGCCGAGCCCGCCCACGCCGCCGGTGATGATGTACGCGCCGTCGCGGCGGAACACGGGGAATTGCTCCGGCGGCACGACCACGCTGCTACGTCCGGTGCGCGGCATGTCCAGGAGCAGCTTGCCGGTGTGCTCGGCGTTGCTCATCGCGCGAACCGCAGTGGCCGCGTCCGCCAACGGGTAGTGCGTGGTCTGCGGTGCGACCAGCACGCCGTTGGCGGTCAACTCGAACACCGTCTTGAGCAACTCGCGGACCCGCTCGGGCTGCAGCACCGACATCAGCGCCAGGTCGAGGTAGAAGAACGTCAGACCGCGGCGGAAGGGATACAGCCCCAGTCGGGTGTTGCCGTACACGTCGGCCTTGCCGATCTCGACGAACCGCCCACCAAAGGCCATCAGCTCCAACCCGGCACGCTGGGCCGCACCGGTCAACGAGTTCAGCACGATGTCCACGCCGTAACCGTCGGTGTCGCGGCGGATCTGCTCGGCGAATTCGACGCTGCGCGAGTCGTAGACGTGCTCAATACCCATGTCGCGCAACATTTGTCGCTTGGCGGGGTTACCGGCGGTCGCGTAGATTTCCGCGCCGGCATGGCGTGCGATCGCCAGGGCCGCCTGGCCGACACCACCGGTGGCGGAGTGAATCAGCACCTTGTCCCCGGCCTTGATGCCGGCCAGATCGTGCAGCCCGTACCAGGCGGTGGCGTTCGCCGTGGCCGACGCTATCGCCTGCTCGTCGGTCAGTGTCGGCGGCAGCTTGATCGCGAGGTCGGCGTTGCAGGTCAAATAGGTGCGCCAGCAGCCGCCCTCGGAGAAGCCGGCCACCCGGTCACCGACCTGGTGGTCGGTGACGCCCTCCCCCACCGCGGTGACCACACCGACGAAGTCCATCCCGGGCTGCGGTTCGCGGTCGTCGACAACGGGGAACTTGCCGAATGCAATGAGCACGTCGGCGAAGTTGACCGTGGACATCGCGACGGCGACCTCGATCTGGCCGGGTCCGGGTGAAACGCGTTCGCACGCAACGAGTTCCATCGACTGCAGATCGCCCGGCGTGCGTACCTGCAGCCGAATGCCGTCCTTCTCGTGGTCGACGATGGTGGTGTGGCGTTCGTCGGCCAGCAGCGGACTCGGGCACAACCGCGCGACGTACCACTCGCCGTTGCGCCAGGCGGTCTCGCCCTCCGGCGATCCGCTCAGCAGTTGCTGAGCCACCAACTCGGGCTGCGTGTGCTCGTCCACGTCGATCTGGGTGGGCTGCATCAGCGGCACTTCGCTGCCGATCACCCGGATCAGCCCGCGTAGACCAAGTTGGTCGAGGTTCAGTTGGTCATCGGAGCGAGCATGCTGGGCTTGCCTCGTGACGACGAACAGACGGGGCAGCTCGCCCTCCAACTGGGCCACTTCCCGACTGAGCCGGACGAGGTGCCGCACCTGCTCACGCCCCAGCGTCAGCGCGTCTTCGTCCGAGTCGCTTACCCTTGGGCCGCAAAGGATTACCACACCCCGGAAGGCTCGCCGCAGCTGTGCGCGCAGCGCTTCGAGGTCGGCCTCGCGGGGCAGCTGCAGGTTGACACATTCTGCGCCTTGAGATTTCAGCGCGTCGGTCAACGTGGCCACCAACATCTCGGCGCCGTCGGAGGTGTCGATCAGCAGCCAGGAGCCGGCCTCGTCGGCATCGATGTCGGGCAGCGTCCGCTGTTGCCATTCGAGGGTCAGCAGTCGCTCGCTGAGCACGCGGTCGCGTTCAGCGCCTTCGGTGGTCCCGGTGCCCATGCGCAGTCCGCGCAGGGCCAGCAGCACGGTGCCGTTCTCGTCCAGCACATCGATGTCGGCCTCGCCGCCCGTCGCGTCCGCGCGGGTCACTCGGCCATAGCAGTACTGGGCATTGCGCAGCGGACCGTAGACCCGCAGTTGTTGCACGCCGAGCGGCAACAGCAAGCCGCCGCTGCTGTCGACGCCGGCGGCCACGGACTGGAAGCACGCGTCCAGCAACGCCGGATGCACGTGGTAGGCGGCATGCTGAAAACGGATCGAGGCGGGCAGTCCGACCTCGCCCAGCACCGTGTTGCCGCCGGATTCCGCGGTATGGACGGTGGCCAGGCCGCTGAACGCCGGACCGTGCTGCACACCGCGTTCAACGAACGACTCCCGCAGCTCTGCGCCCTTGACGCTGTGCGGATGCAACGCCAGCAACCCTTCGATGTCGTAGGCAGGCGGGGCAGCATCATCCGGGGCAGGGCGCAGCGACGCGGTCGCGTGCTGGGTCTTCTCCCCGTCCTGTTGGGATTCCACGACGAAGTCGACGACGCCGGGCGCCTGCACCGACGCGACGGCGGTGATCGGAGTCTGCTCGTCGAGCAACAGCATCTGCTCGAAGACGACGTCCCAGACCTCATAGCCCTCACCGAAGACCTCGGAAGCCGCCGCCAGCGCCATCTCGCAGTAGGCGGCTCCGGGCAGGGCGGCCACGTTGTGCACCTGGTGGTCCTCCAGCCACTGCAGCGCCGCGGTACCGACGTCGGTCTGCCACACGTGGCGCTCGGGCTCCTCGACGAGGCGCACGTGCGAGCCCAGCAACGGGTGCACGGTAATGGTGGACGCCCCGTGGGCCCTGCCTTCCTTGCCCTCGGCGTCAATGAACAACTGGCGATGGCTCCACGCCGGCAACGGCGCATCCACCAGTTGGCCCGCGGGACACAGCACCGAGAAGTCGACCTTGGCGCCCGCGCCGTGCAGGTCGGCCAGGAAGCCGCGCAGCGCGTGCGGCAACGGTTGTTCGCGCCGGACAGCGGCCAGGGCGGCCACCGTCATGTCCAGGCTGCGGGCGTTCTGGTCGACGGCGTGGGTGAGCAGCGGGTGGGGCGACAGCTCGGCGAACACCCGGAATCCGTCGTCCAACGCCGCCTGGATCGCCGCGGCGAACTGCACGGTGTTGCGCAGGTTGTCCACCCAGTAATCGGCATCGCAGACCGGCCGTTCGCGGGGGTCGAACAGTGTCGCGGTGTAGTACGGGACGCGCGGCGTCATCGGTTGCAGGTCGGCCAGCGCATCGGCCAGGTCGTCGAGGATCGGGTCGACCTGGGGTGAATGGGATGCCACGTCCACGGCGACCTCGCGCGCCATGATGTCCCGTTGCTCCCAGCGGGCGACGAGGTCGCGCACCTGATCGGCGGCTCCGCCGATCACCGTGGAGTTGGGTGATGCCATCACAGCCACGGCCACGTCATCGATGCCGCGGGCCATCAGCTCCGAATTCACTTGCTTGGCAGGCAGTTCCACCGACGCCATGGCGCCGGACCCGGCGATGCGGGACATCAGTTTCGAACGGCGGCAGATGACGCGGGCCCCGTCCTGTAGCGACAGCGCGCCGGCGACGACGGCCGCAGCGGTCTCCCCCATCGAGTGGCCGACGACCGCGCCCGGAACCACCCCGTAGGTCTTTTCCATGGCCACCGCCAGGGCGACCTGGATGGCGAAGATGCTTGGCTGCACTTTGTCGATGCCGGTCACCGTCTGCGGCGCCGTCAGCGCCTCGGTCACCGAGAAGCCCGATTCGGCGGCGATCAGTGGCTCGAGTTCGGCTATGGTCGCGGCGAATTCCGGTTCGCTCGCCAGCAAGTCGGCGCCCATTGCCGCCCACTGCGAGCCCTGACCGGAGAACACCCACACCGGCCCCCGGTCAGACTTGCCCACCGCCGCCTCGAAAGGCGCTTCGCCGTCGGCGATCTCACGCAGACCGTTGACTAGCTCGTCCAGGCCGGCGGCCGGCACCAACGTGCGCACCGGCCGGTGGGCGCGCCGGCGCGCCAGCGTGTAGGCAAGATCGGAAGGCGCCACGCTGTCCCGGTGAGCCTCCACCCACTCGGCGAGCCGCTGTGCGGATAGGCGCAGTCCGTCGGCCGAACTGGACGACAGCGCGAACACCAACTCCGCCGGCGAGGCGGATTCGGTGGGGGCGCCTGCCGTAATCGGTTGCGCGGGAGCTTCTTCTAGAACGGCGTGCACGTTGGTGCCCGACATGCCGAAGGAGGACACCCCCATCCGCCGCGGTCCCTCCCCGTTGGTCACCGGCCATGGCGTAACCTCTTGGGGCACAACCAAACCCGTGTCGATCGCGGCAAGCTCATCCGGCAGTTTGGTGAAACCGATGACGGGTGGCACCAGGCCGTGTTGCAGCGACAGGACCGCCTTGATCAGCCCCACCGCCCCGGCGGCGGATTCACTGTGCCCCATATTGCCTTTGACCGTGCCGACCGCACACGTGCTGCCTTCGGTGCCGTAGACCTGCGCGAGGCCGCGGTACTCGATCGGGTCGCCGATAGGGGTGCCGGTGCCGTGCGCCTCGATGGCGCCGACCGTCTCGGGAGCCACACCCGCCGCCGCCAATGCCGCCCGGTAGACAGCGACCTGCGCGTCTTCCGACGGCATGGTGAGCGTCTCCGAACGACCATCTTGATTGCTGGCCGTGCCGCGGATCACCGCAAGTATCCGGTCACCGTCGGCCAGTGCATCCGGCAGTCGCTTGAGCAGCACCACGGCGCACCCTTCGGAGCGCACAAACCCGTCTGCGGCGGCGTCGAACGAGTGGCAGCGACCCGTCGGCGAAAGCATGCCCTGTCCCGAGGCGGCCACACTGCCATCCGGCTCCAGCAGCACCGCGCAACCGCCGGCCAGCGCGAGGTCGCTTTCCCCCTCGTGCAGGTTGCGGCAGGCCAGGTGCACCGCCATCAGGCCCGACGAACACGCCGTGTCGAACGTCAACGCCGGGCCTTGCAGACCCAGCGTGTGGGCGATCCGCCCGGACGCGACGCTGCTGTTCAGACCGGTCACCACGTACGGACTGGCCAGACCACCCGCTCCCTTGGTGAGCAGCATGTAGTCGTGGTGGGTGAGGCCGGTGAAAACGGCCGTCGAGGAGCCGGCCAGCGTTGCCGGGTCGAAACCCGCATGCTCGATCGCTTCCCAGGCGGTCTCGAGCAGCAGTCGGTGCTGGGGGTCGATCGAGAGGGCCTCCCGCTCGCTGATCCCGAAGAAGTCGGCGTCGAAGCCCGCGACGTCGTCGATGAAGCCACCCCACCGGGACACCGTCTTGCCCGGCACCCCCTGCTCGGGGTCGTAATAGGCGTCGGCGTCCCAACGGTCCGGCGGAATCTCGGTGACCAGGTCCTCGCCGCGCAGCACCGCCTCCCATAGCTGGTCGGGAGAATTGATTCCCCCCGGCAGCCGGCATCCCATGCCGATGACCGCAATGGGAGTGACACGCGTTTCCATCCCAAAAACCCTCGTTCTCAGCTCAATCTGCTTCCCGACAACATCTGCATCGAGTCTTGATACGGGCAACGGACTGCGCAGCGCCGCTCTGACAATTCTCGTCTAGCCCCAACCCCAGCCAACCCGGACTCGAAACCGTTAGCCGGTCTCGGAGAATCAAGCTTAGACGCCAGAATGGTACGCCGAGGCCAAAGGGGAGAATTTCCAGCATGTGGCCAGGATTGCCGCGCTGAGCTGGGCAAATGCGGTAACCGACCCGGGGCCACCCGGCTAGCGGAGGGCACGCCATCAGCTACTATCCCATATCCATTGCAGGACAACGTCTTTCACCTGAAAAATGGAGAATCGTCACCTCGCCCGCGGTGACGACCGCCCGTCAAACCAGCGCTGAACTGGCCAAATGCGAAGTCTGGGACAGGCCACAACGACGGCCGGTACCCTAGACGCCCATGAGTGTGCGTTCCCTTCCCACTGTGCTGCGCGCGTGGGCCCGCCTGCAGCCCAATGACACGGCATTCACTTTCCTCGATTACGAGCGGGACTGGGACGGCGTCACGAAAACCCTGACCTGGGGGCAGTTGCATCGGCGGATGCTCAACGTCTCTCAGGAGGTGAGCCGTTACGCCGCGCCGGGTGATCGCGCGCTGATACTGGCTCCCCAGGGACTCGAGTACGTTGCTGCCTTTCTTGGCGCCTTGCACGCCGGAGTGATCGCGGTACCGCTTTCCGTTCCCCAGGGCGGCGCCACCGACGAACGGGTTGAGTCGGTGCTGCAAGATGCCTCACCGACCGCAATTTTCACGACGTCCGCGGTGGCAGATGACGTGGCTCGGCATGTTGAGGCCCACGCCGGTGCATCCGCTCCGGCCATCATTGCGGTGGATTCGTTAGATCTGGACCGGCCCAACAGATCTGGCGCCGCAGCCGACAACCAACTCGAAACTGCGTACCTGCAGTACACGTCCGGATCGACCCGCACGCCGGCGGGCGTGATCATGTCGCACCAAAACGTTCGAATCAATTTCGAACAGCTGATGGCGGGCTACTTCGCGGATACCGACGGTATCGGGCCGTCGGACATGACTCTTGTGACGTGGCTGCCGTTCTATCACGACATGGGATTGATGCTCGGGATTCTCGCGCCCATCCTGGGCGGCTTCCCCGTCGTGATCACCAGCCCGATGTCATTCCTGCAGCGCCCCGCCCGGTGGCTCCAGCAGTTGGCAAAGTATCCGCACCCATTCTCGGCAGCACCGAACTTCGCGTTCGAACTCGCAGCCAAGAAAGTGTCGGATGACGACATGGCGGGCCTTGACCTCGGCGATGTCTGCAACATCGTCAGTGGCAGCGAGCGGGTGCATCCGGCAACGCTCAAGCGCTTCGCCAACCGGTTTGCGCCGTTCAACCTGCAGGAACGAGTGCTTCGGCCCGCGTACGGGCTGGCGGAGGCAACGCTCTACGTAGCGAATAGCAAACCGAATCACCCGGCCGAAACCATCTACTTCGACACGGAGGAGCTGACCAACGGCCGCGCCAAGCGGTGCGCGGCGGGAAGCGGCACACCCTTGATCAGCTACCTACTTCCCACATCGCCGATCCTGCGCATCGTCGATCCCGACACCCGTACCGAATCCGCAGAGGGGACGGTCGGCGAGATCTGGGTGCACGGCGACAACGTCGCCAGCGGGTATTGGGAGAAGGCGGAAGAGAGCGCGCGCACCTTCGGTGCACAGCTGGTCAATCCCTCGGAGGGCACCCCCGAAGGTCCCTGGCTCAGAACCGGAGACTCGGGATTCTCCGTCGATGGCAAGTTCTTCATCATCGGCCGGATCAAAGATCTCCTGATCGTGTACGGGCGCAACCATTCTCCCGACGACATCGAGGCGACCATCCAAGAGATCACTCGAGGCCGCTGCGCGGCAATAGCCGTGCCCGGTGAGCAGAGCGTCGAAAAGCTGGTTGCCATAATCGAACTCAAGAAACGCGGCGACTCCGACGAAGAAGTGATGAATCATTTCGGCGCCATCAAGCGGGAAGTGACCTCGGCGTTGTCGAGTTCGCACGGTCTCAGCGTCGCGGATCTGGTTCTGGTACCGCCGGGCTCGATTCCGATCACCACCAGCGGGAAGGTTCGGCGGACCGCGTGCGTCGAGCAGTATCGGCAGGCTCAGTTCGCCCGCTTGGACGCCTAGTCTGATCTGGTACATCCGTTCAAAAACACCCTCGACGGGGGCTCCTGTCAGTACCATCACGAGCGTGCCAGCCGACGACAGCCATAGGTCACCTCGGCTCGTCAACCTCCTTATCGTGGCTGCTTGGATCGCGGTGGCCGTGGTCACGAACGTGCTGCTGGCGCTGACGTCGACCAAAGCTGACGCCGGCTCGGCGCTGGTCCCGCATGACGCCCAGACGGCCGCCGCGACGGCTCGGATCGCCCAGGCGTTCCCGGGCACCGGCACTGACGCCATCGCCTACCTGGTGCTGGACGGCCGTGACACGTTGGGACCGGCCGATCAGCGTTACTACGACGCGGCCGTCAGCGCCTTGCGCGCCGACACGGCCCACGTGGGCGCCGTGGTCGACTGGTGGTCGGATCCGCTGACCGCGCCGATGGGAACCAGCGCCGACGGCCGGTCCGGCGTCGCGATGCTGTGGTTGAAGGGGCAGGCCGGCACGGCGCAGGCGCGGGAATCGCTTGCCGCCGCCCGCTCGGTGGTGAGCAAGCTGCCGCCGACTTCGGGGCTGCGCGCCCGCATCACGGTCCCGGCGACCACGACCAGCATGCCGCTGCGGATGAACGCCTGGCAGGGTGCGGCCATCGCGGTCGCGGCAGCGGTAGGCGCCGTGCTGCTGGTTCTGCTGGCGCGACGGTCGCTGGTCGGGGCGGGGATCACGTTGCTCACCATCGGGGTGTCACTCGCGGTGGCGTGGCCGCTGATCGTAGTGACCAGGTTTGCGTTGTTGTCACCGTTCGCGGTGACCTTGGCGGCCGTGCTGGCGATGGGCACGATCACCGCATCCGCCCTGTTGGTCGGTCGGCGCGCGATGGCCCTTCCGGGAGTCGGCGTCGCGATGTTGACCGCGCCGATGCTGCTCGCCCGGACGCCGGCGTTGCACAGCGTCGGCATCTCTGCACTGAGTGTCATTGTGGCACTTGCGACTTCATTGACCCTGTTGCCCAGCCTGCGCGGGCTCGCGGGGGTGCAAGACCCGCCTGAGCAGGCTCCGGCGCCGGCCGGGGGCCTCGTGTCCCGGCTGTCGGCTCCGCGGGCTGCCGTGGCCACCGCCCTGGCGCTGGCGATCTGCGCCCTGCCCCTGTTGGGGCTGCGTTGGGGGGTCGCTGACAACCCACCCCTGACGAATCGCGCTCAGTTCGTCCCCGGGACGTCGTTGCCCGACGTCATCGTGTTCAAAGCCGACCAAGACCTGCGGGACCCCGCGGGGCTTATCGCCATCGACAAGGTGAGCCATCGGCTGATGGAGATCCCCGGCGTCCGCAGGGTGCAGTCGGCGGCGTGGCCGGGCGGTGTCCCGTGGACGGACGCCTCGCTGGCGTCGGCCGCGGGCAGGCTGGGCGAGCAGTTGGATCGCCAGGCCGTGACGTTCGTACCGCAGGTGAACGCGATCAAGACGCTGGCTTCCGTCGTCGATCAGGTGAGCGGCGCCGTCGACCAGGTGGAGACCACCCTGAATGCCGGTCTCGGCGGGCTGTCTGAACTGCAGCGAGCCATCAACGTGGTGCTCTCTGGCACGCGTGACATCAAGGACACCACCGTGGAAGTGTCGGGCTATCTGGATCCGATCCGCGACTGGACCGGCGGCGTCCAGAACTGCCCCGCCGACGCGTTGTGCTCGGCCGCACGCAAGGTCATGGATCCCCTGGACCGCGTGGTCAACGATGTGCGAGTGCTGTCCGACGGAGCGGACCGCATAGCCGGGGTATCCGCCCGCACGGTCAACGTCTTCGCCACCACGCCCCAGGCCGTCGCGCAAATGCGCTCCGCGTTGGATCAGCTGCGATCCTTCGTCCCCACCCTGGAGAGGACCGTCGAAGAGACCATCCCCCAGGTCGTCCAGCTGTCGGCGTTCCTGAAGAACCTCAGCATCGACTTCGCCGACACCGGTGAGGGCGGTTTCTACCTTTCCCGCAAGGCGTTGGCTGACCCGTCCTACCAAAACGTGCGCAAGTGGATGTTCTCCGCCGACGGCACAGCGACCCGCCTGTTCGTCTATTCCGACGGCACAAGACTCGACCTGAGTGCGGCAACGCGCGGTCAGCAATTCGACGCAGCGATCGAAAGCACGACCAAGTACGGCAGCCTGCTGGACAGTCAGCTTTCGCTGGGTGGCGCCGCCGCAATGGCCGCGAGCGTCCGCAGCGCGCTCGTCCACGATGGCGTGCTGCTAGGCGCGACGCTGCTCGCCGTGGCCGCGGTGGTCGGCGCATGGCGAGGCGCCGTCACCGGCGTCGGGGTGGGCCTTGGGGTACTGGCCGCCGGCCTGGCGGCGCTGGGCGTTTCGGCCTTCGTGCTGCAAACCCTGCTGCATCGGGACCTGCACGTCTCGGTGGCGCTGGTGTCCTTCGTTGTCCTCGCGGCATGCGGTATCCCCTACCTCGTTGCCGTACCGGCCCGGCGGGCCGTCGCGCCGCTGGCCGGGGTTGGGGTGATATTCGGCGTCGGCTTGGTGGCGGTGTCGGGCGGTGTGTCCAGCGCCCTAGGTCAGCTGGGTGTTGTCTTGCTGATCGGGCTCACCGCACTCGCGGCGGTGGCACACGTCGGCCTGGCGGCCTGGCGCCCGGTCCCGGTAACTGCCCCGGCGTCCCCGGCGTCCCCGGCGGAACCGACTACCGATTAGTCGGTATTGACCGGCTCGTTCCACTTGGACAGCGTGACCTCCACGGACCCAGACCCGAGGTCCACCGAGGCCCGGACCAGGCGATGCGAACCGTCCGAGGCAATCCACACGGTCGACGGCCGGGACTGCCTGGCCCCGGGATCCAAGATCTTGACGGTGTCGGTAGGCAGGGTCCCGTTGATCTTGGTGGTGGGAATGCCGTCGATCACCTCTGAGCCTTGTGACTGCACGTTGGTCACACCGGAGAGCAGTTTCGCCACACCGTTGGTGGGGTCGAGCATGTGCGAGGCCGACAGGTCGGAGACGTTGCCGAGATTGGTCCAGTCGTCGAAGAGTTTCACCGAGATGGTGTCGTCCTTGATCCGGAAGGGAACGTCAGATTGCCCGTTGTAGGTACACGAACCCTTCGCGGCCAGCGGCTTGGACCGAACATCGACGTCAGCGCTGGTAATGCCGAGCATGCTGTCCACCTGTCCGGATGAACGAACGGCCAGGTGCGCGCTGGTCAGCGCCTCGGTCGACTCAACGGACTGGCGGACGTCGGTCATCAGCGGAGAGTCGGCCGTGGTACCCGTGGTTGGCGGCGCCTCGGACTCCGGATTTTCCGACGAGCACCCGGATAGCCAAAGCGCCAGGAACACACCGAGTGCCGCTAGAACCGCTATGGGTGTCGCTCGTCTTTCCATCACTGTTGCAAACCTCGTCTCATCTGCGGGCGCGCCAAGCTTAGACGCCACACATAAGAGAGCCGCGGCTGCCGCGGGCGCGACTGGCTTGACTTGATACCCCTAGGGGGTATATTTTCTCCCCGAAGACGCCCCGCAGCGGTGGGCATCAGTCGCCGGAAGACGACGCGACAACGAAAGGTCCAGCTGATGGACAAGGTGTTGGGGGCCCTCGGGCACGCTCTAGCGCTCACGGGGTCGATGACGTGGGAAATTCTTTGGGCGTTGATTCTGGGTTTCGCGCTGTCGGCAGTGGTCCAAGCGGTGGTGCGGCGGTCCACGATCGTGAGCCTGATGGGCGACGACAGGCCACGCACACTGGCGTTGGCGGCCGGACTGGGCGCGGCGTCGTCGTCGTGCTCCTACGCCGCGGTGGCCTTGGCGCGTTCCCTGTTCCGCAAGGGCGCGAACTTCACTGCCGCGATGGCGTTCGAGATCGGCTCCACCAATCTGGTGGTGGAATTGGGCATCATCCTGGCTTTGCTGATGGGCTGGCAGTTCACCGCCGCGGAGTTCGTCGCTGGGCCGATCATGATCATCGTGTTGGCCGTCTTGTTCCGGCTGTTCGTACGCACCCGGCTCATCGACGAGGCTCGCCAACAGGCCGAGCGCGGCGTCGCCGGTTCGATGGAGGGCCATGCCGCCATGGACATGTCGATCAAGGGTGACGGGTCGTTCTGGCGGCGGCTGTTCTCCCCGGCGGGGTTCACCTCGGTCTCGCATGTCTTCGTCATGGAGTGGCTGGCGATCCTGCGCGACCTCGTCATCGGCTTGTTCATCGCCGGCGCCATCGCGGCTTGGGTGCCCGAAAGCTTCTGGCAAGACTTCTTTTTGGCCAATCACCCATCCTGGTCGGCGGTGTGGGGACCAATCGTCGGGCCATTCGTGGCCATCGTGTCCTTCGTCTGCTCGATCGGCAATGTGCCGCTGGCCGCGGTGCTGTGGAACGGCGGCATCAGCTTTGGCGGCGTCATCGCATTCATCTTCGCCGACCTGCTGATCCTGCCGATCCTGAACATCTACCGTAAGTACTACGGCACCAAGATGATGCTGACCCTGCTCGGCACCTTCTATGTCGCAATGGTCGCGGCGGGCTATCTCATCGAATTGATCTTCGGCGCAGCGAGTCTCATCCCCAGCCAGCGCAATGCCATGGTCATGAGTGCCGGCATCTCGTGGAACTACACCACCTGGCTCAACATCGCCTTCCTCGTGATCGCCGCATTGCTGGTGGCACGGTTCTTCACTTCCGGCGGCATGCCGATGCTGCGCATGATGGGCGGCTCGCCGGATGCCGAACACAACCACGGTGCACACGGCCACCATGACCACCAGGCGCATGACCATGGGGACCACGGAACGCGTGAGGCCCACCACGAGCACCACGACCCCTAGCGGCACCCGTCGCAGCAGGATCCATCCGCGCGACGGGACCAGGACGACCGCTTAAAAGGACGCCGCCACCAGCGGTATCCTGGCCTGCGAACTTGCGAACGCCGGCAGGAGGCCATCATCACGAACTCCACGTCGCCAACGCCCACCCAGCCTGCCAGTTTTCCCCAGCGACCGGCCGGTCCCCCGCCGCCGGCGGATATCGGCCGCTTGCTGCTGCGTTGTCACGACCGGCCGGGAATCATCGCGGCGGTCAGCGCCTTTCTGGCCGGTGCCGGTGCGAACATCATTTCGCTGGACCAGCACTCCACCGCACCGGAGGATGGAACGTTTCTGCAGCGTGCGATCTTTCACCTGCCGGGCCTGACTGCCGCCATCGACGAACTCGAACGCGAGTTCAGTAGGACCGTCGCCGCCCAGTTCGGCATCGACTACCGGTTCACCGAGGCCGCCAAGCCGAAACGCGTTGCGATCATGGCGTCCAAGGAAGACCACTGCCTGCTAGACCTGTTGTGGCGCAACCGACGTGGCGAACTCGAGATGTCTGTCGCCATGGTGATCGCCAATCATCCCGAGCTGGCCGAGCGGGTACGTCCCTTCGGGGTACCGTTCTTCCACATCCCGGCCACCCGCGACACCCGCGCGGAAGCCGAACAGCGTCAGCTTCAATTGCTCAGCGGCAACGTGGATTTGGTGATCCTCGCCCGCTATATGCAGATACTCACCCCAGATTTCCTCGCCGCCGTGGGTTGTCCGTTGATCAACATTCACCATTCGTTCCTGCCGGCCTTCGTCGGTGCGAATCCCTACAAGCGGGCACGGGAACGTGGGGTCAAACTCGTTGGGGCGACCGCGCACTACGTCACCGAAGTGCTCGACGAGGGGCCGATCATCGAGCAAGACGTCGTCCGCGTCAGCCATACCGACACCGTCGATGACCTGGTGCGGGTGGGCGCCGACGTCGAGCGTGCGGTGTTGTCCCGGGCAGTGCTCTGGCACTGCCAGGACCGCGTCATCGTGCACGACAACCAGACCATCGTCTTTTGAGACCCCGGCCGAGTCACTAGTCGAGTTTTGCGGTGTCCCACGCCGTCGGGCCGAACCTCTTGCCCAGCTCTGACCAAGGATCCGCGTACTGCCCGGGCACCTGACGATACGCCCCGTGTCGTCGGAGTAATTGGCGCGCCACGGGGGCGAACGGCCGCATCAGGTAGCGCTTCCGCCCGGTGTTGGCGCGAAGGTCGGCCAGCAACTGCGGCCACGAATGGTGTTGGAACTGCAGCACCTGCTGCGCTCGGGCCACGTCCATCCAGTCATAGGGGAACCAGCCGAGGTCGTCGTTCGGGTTGCCGTCCCGCCCCTTCGGGGGCGCTCCGGGCATGCCCTGAGCGGCCGCCAACGCCGGCGCGATGACGCCATGCCGGAGCAGGTTCGAGTCGTCACCGGCGATCATGAAAATCTCTCCAATAACGTCCGCATGCGCGGCAGTTGCGAATGCCGTTGCGACGTCACGGGTATCGACGCAGTGCACCCGTCCGTCATTGGGCAGCGCACTGCCGAAGAACACGCTCTCGGGGCTGAAGGGCATGGCCGTCGGGTCGGCGCTCAGCACGCCGCCGAGTCGCAGCACCACCCAGGGCAGGCTCGACAACCGCACTATTTCTTCGGCTTCGGCCTTTTGGCCCCCATACAACTCGCACGGATGAAAAGGAGTGTCCACGCTTAGCCGCTCGGAATGACGGTAGGGATTGCGTGCACCGTAGACGGCCACGCTCGACGCATGCAGGAAACGTGGCGGGTTCGGTAGCTTTTCGGCGGTATGCACCAAATTGGCTGTGGCGCCTACGTTTACCTTGCGGGCGAGTCTGGCATCACAGTAGATCATGGGCGGGATGACAGCCGCCAAGTGAACGATCACATCCGGTGACAGCTGCGGTACCGAACGCTCGACCTGACCGGGGTCCGTCAAGTCGACCCAAAGGGTTTCGACACCCGGCGGAAAGACTGCCTTGGCATGGCGATGCGCCGCGGCGACCACCCTCCAGCCGTCCGCTGCGAAGCGTCTGACCGTCTCGGCTCCGACCAGTCCGAAAGCTCCGGTTATCAGCACTGTCTGCGACATGGTAGGCCCCGATCAAAGCTGCATCGCTCTGGTAATGGGACGGTAATCCAAGACACCGCCCCAGCGCTACGCTTCGCCGAAGTTGGACCCTCAGCAAGTGGACCCAGGTAGTCGCCGCTGCACCGTAGCGCCAAGAAAGCCACAAGGTTTCACCAAGGCACTGTCGCGATTCTTTGTCCAACGGCAAACGCCGGAAACAACCGCAACGACCCGAAACAGAGGAACCAATGTTCACCACCCGCATCCGCGCCCTCGCCGGGATGTCCCTGCTGGCCTCGGCCATCGGCCTGGCGACCTTCGTCTCCGTTGGCACCGCCAACGCGGCGCCGACACACCAGCCGGAGTACGGCACCTACACCTGCTACGACTACTCGACGCAGACGTTCTACACCTGCTTCGACCCCAGCTAGTCGCAACGGTCAAGCGCGGCGCAGCCGAACGGGCCTAGTCCTACTCCCCGGGACTAGGTCCGTATCTTGTGCGGCGGGGTTTGCAAACACGCGCGTCTGACGGGTGATTACGCATCGCTGCAACGATTTAAGTGAAATTGACGCCTCCGTTGAGCAGCGACGTTATGGTCCGCGCAACCACATACAACCGCCTGCACACGGGCCGGGCCGCACCATCAACATCTTCGCCTCAACACCGAACACGGTCGCGCAACTGCGATCCGCCTTGAACCAGCTGCAATCTTTCGTTCCCACCGCGGAAAGGACCGTCGAGGAGACCATCCCGCAGGTCGTCCAGCTGTCGACGTTCCTGAAAAACCTGAGCATCGACTTCGCCGACACCGGGCGGCTTCTACCTATCCCGAAAAGCCTTGGCAGATCCGTCGTACCAAGAGGTGCGCGACTGGATGTTGTCCGCAATGCGCTTACCCACGATGCTGTACTGCTGGCGTTTACTGTGCTCGCGGTGATGGCGATGGTCGGCATCACCGCGAGGTGCGTCAATGGGGTCGCGGTCGGCCTCGGGGTGCTGGCCGCTGGGTGTGGGCACGCACCGAAAGTATGCGACCCAACGCTGGTGGCCTCGCATCCGTCGGATCTCGAGGACTGGGAAGCAGACTCACTACGCGCCGTGTTCACCGTCTTCGCCAGGGGTGCCGGGGGGGAAGCCAACGCCACCGACGGCGCCGTCTCCACCGGCGCCACCGACGCCATAATGACCGGGCGCCCCGGAGTTCCCGTTACCGCCTGCGGCGGCGCCGCCCTGGCCGCCGTCGCCGTTCCGCGCACCATCGGCACCATCGGCGCCGTCACCGCCGTCACCGCCCGGGCCTGCATGGCTGTCGCCGCCGTCACCGCCGCCGCCGCCGCGTCCGCCGGTGCCGCCGTTACCACCGGTGCCGCCGTCACCGCCGTGGCTACGGGGATCGAAATCCGAACCGATGCCGCCATCGCCGCCGTTGCCTCCGACGCCCCCTTGGCCGGCAGCGCCGCCCGACCCGCCGTCACCGCCAGTGCCCGTTCCGTTGGCCGCGCCACCGGAACCGCCGCGACCACCAGTGCCGCCGATGCCGCCGACCCCGCCATCGCCACCGCGCGCGCCGTCAACTGCATACTGCGTCGGAGCGTCGCCACCGTGGCCACCATCGCCACCCTTGCCGGCGTCTCCGGCACTGCCGCCGGCCCCCCCGGCCCCGCCGTCGCCGGACCCCCATGCCCGGCCGCCTGCGCCGCCAACGCCGCCCATACCACCGTTACCGCCGCCACCGCCGACACCACCGACGCCAGTCCAGGGATCCGAATCGCCTATGCCGAAGCTGGTGCCGCCGTTCCCGCCATCGCCGCCGTTGCCTCCGGTGCCGCCGGCCCCGCCGGCCCCGCCGTTCCCCGAAGTCGAACCGCCGTCACCGCCAGCACCGCCATTGCCGCCGGCATAGCCGTTGTAGCCGCCCCCACCGGGGCCGCCGGGGTCCCCGTCAGCTCCGGTGGTACCTGTCGAGCCGGACCTACCGGTCTGGCCGTTACCGCCGGCCCCGCCATCGCCGCCGTTGCCGACCACACCACCGTTACCGCCGGCACCGCCGGTGCCCCCGCCGGCACCGTCGCCGCCGGCGCCCCCGTCGCCGCCGTGACCGGACGGGCCGGCCCATCCGGCGCCGTCGCCCCCGTCGCCGCCGCCACCGCCGACACCCCCGGCACCCTCAATACCCGCAGCGGCCTGCACGGGGTTGTGGTTGCCGCTCAGGCCGCCGAAGCCGCCAATGGCACCTGCGGCGCCGTCGGCGCCGGTGCCGCCGTCCCCGGCGAGGCCGAAGGCGGAGTCGCCGCCGCGCCCGCCCTGGCCGCCGGTACCGCCGACACCACCAGTACCGCCGACACCGCCGTCACCACCGGCTGCACCGAATGAGGTTCCACCGTCACCGCCGTGGCCACCCACACCGGCTTCGCCCGCGGTGCCGCCGTCGCCGCCGGCACCGCCGGTGCCATCGAGGGCCGCACCGCCGACTCCGCCGACGCCGCCGGTGCCGCCCATCCCGCCGGTGCCACCGTCGCCCGCAGTACCGCCGCCGCCGCTGAGGTAGGCGTGACCGCCGTTACCGCCGGCACCGCCTGCACCGCCATCCCCCGCCGCCCCGCCACGACCGCCGACCC
This sequence comes from Mycobacterium bourgelatii, assembly GCF_010723575.1. Taxonomy (NCBI): domain Bacteria; kingdom Bacillati; phylum Actinomycetota; class Actinomycetes; order Mycobacteriales; family Mycobacteriaceae; genus Mycobacterium; species Mycobacterium bourgelatii. Next base: position 1,816,132 of record NZ_BLKZ01000001.1, on the reverse strand, counting down.
CGCCGTTACCTGACCCGAAGGCCGCGCCCCCAGCGCCGCCGACACCGCCGACACCGCCTTTGCCACCGGTCCCGCCGGCACCGCCGTCGCCACCGCTATCGAAGAAATAGCTATCGACGCCGACACCGCCGACACCGCCGACACCGCCGCCGCCGCCAGCCCCACCGGCACCACCGTCGCCGCCGTTACCAGAGAACGAGCCGCCCAAGCCACCGGCGCCACCGGCCCCCCCGGCACCGCCCACCCCGCCGACGCCGCCAGGGCCGCCGGGCTCGCCGGCGGGGCCTTGCGCGCCGCTGGTACCGACAGCTCCGTTGCCACCTGCACCCCCGTTCCCGCCGTTGCCAATAGAACCTGCGTTGCCACCGGCTCCGCCGACACCGCCGGCAGCACCCCCGGCCGAGCCGTTGCCGCCCGCGCCGCCATTGCCGCCGTTGCCGACCGACCCGGCGTCACCTCCCCACCCGCCGGCGCCACCACCGCCGACGCCATCACCGCCGGCGCCACCGTCACCGCCGTCACCGGAGCTCGCACCGCCACCGCCGCCATTGCCGCCGACGCCACCGACGCCACCAGATGAGTAACCGCCGGCCCCGCCTGCACCGCCGTTGCCGACCCTGGCGTCGCCTCCGAGCCCGCCGGCGCCACCAACGCCGGCGGCACCGGATGAGTTGCCGCCGGCCCCGCCTGTACCGCCGTCACCGGAGATCGCACCGCCCAGGCCGCCGTTGCCGCCGCCTCCGGCGGCGCCACCAGCAGAGTTACCGCCGGCCCCGCCTGCACCGCCGTGACCACCGTTACCGATCGTCCCGCCATCTCCGCCGTCGCCGCCGACGCCCCCAGCGCCCCCGGCCGCCGACTGACCATTTGCCCCTCTGGCGCCGTCGCTACCCGCCAGATAGCCGCCCGTGCCACCAGAACCGCCTTGGCCGTTAAACCCGCTCGCGCCGCCCTGGCCGCCATCGGCTCCATCGCCGGCGACGCCGGCAGCGGAGTCGCCACCGCGGCCACCGGCGCCGCCGCCTCCTCCGATTCCGGCATTGCCGCCGGCACCGCCGTTACCGCCGTTACCGGTACCGCTTTCGTCGCTCCCGCCGGTGCCACCGAAGCCGCCGTCACCGCCATCCGCCCCAGCACCGCCGACCCCGCCGGCCCCGCCAACACCGGACCCGTTGGCCGCTCCGCCGGCCCCACCGGCGCCGCCGTATCCGGCGTTACCGGCGTTACCACCAACACCACCGGACCCGCCATAAGCCCCTTCTGCAAAGAGGCCGTCGTTGCCGCCGTTCCCGCCGTTCCCGCCGGATCCGCCCCAGCCGGCCGTACCGCCGGCACCGCCCGCGCCGCCGTTGCCTGACCCCAGGGCCGTGCCGCCAGCGCCCCCAGCCCCACCGTTGCCGGCGTCGGCGCCGGCACCGCCGGCCCCACCCGGGGCACCCGAGCTGAACGTGCTGCCCTCCGCGCCGGAACCACCATCGCCGCCACTACCGCCGCGCCCGCCCTGGCCGCCGGCCCCGCCGGTCCCACCGTCACCCGAGATCACGCCACCCAGACCGCCAGCCCCGCCCTGGCCGCCGTTGCCGCCGGAGGTGCCACCACCGCCTGCGACGCTGGTCCCGGGGCCGCCGGAGGAGCCGTCGTTACCGGCGGCACCGTCGCCTCCGGCCCCGCCCTGCCCGCCGTTGCCCACCGACCCGCCGTTACCGCCGGCCCCGCCATTGCCGCCCTGGCCGTCGAGCACGCCGTGGACACCGTCGGCGCCGTCGCCGCCTCGGCCACCGTTGCCACCGCTGGTCACCGCCGCACCCGCACTGCCAGTATCGCCGTCGCTGCCGCCGCTACCGCCGCTTCCAACCGTTCCGCCATCACCGCCGGCGCCGACAGCGCCCGCGCTACCGCCATCACCACCGCGTCCGCCATCGGGAACCGCGCTATCGCCGGCACCACCGGCACCACCATCACCGGCGGTGCCTGCCGCGCCTCCGGTGCCGCCCGTTCCGCCGGTGCCGTTGATCCCTGCGTTACCCGAACCACCGGCAGCGACGCCGCCGGCGTTACCGCCGGCCCCGCCGGCACCTCCGGCCCCGCCGGCACCCCCATTGCCGCCGTTCTGCCCGTCGCCACCCGCTGTGTCGGCGGCCGCGCCCTCGACGCCGGCCCCCCCGCCACCACCGCCGCCGCCAGTACCGCCGAGCCCGCCGGTCCCGCCGTCACCGCGGACCGCGCCACCCAAGCCGCCGGCACCGCCGGCCCCACCGGCGCCGCCGGCCTCACCATTGCCGCCCGAATCTCCGTAGCTGATGCCGTCTGCGCCGGTCAAGCCGGCCGCACCGCTACCACCAGCACCTCCGGCGCCGCCGTTACCCAAATTGCCGCCGTTTCCGCCGACACCGCCAACACCACCCGTGCCGCCCGCACCAGGCAGGCTTCCCGGGCTGCGGTTGGTGGCATTACCACCGGCTCCGCCGGCCCCACCATGACCCGAGGTCCCGGTCGGCAACTCACCGTCCGCGCCGGCCGCCCCGAACTGGCCGCCGCCACTGTCACCGCCGGCGCCTCCCTTGCCGACCGCACCCACATCCCCGCCCAGCCCCCCGGCCCCACCGTTACCGCCTAGAGTGGCGCCTTCACCGCCGGCGCCGCCTGTCCCCCCATGGCCGCCGACACCGGCGGTACCGCCCTGCCCACCGGTGCCCCCAACACCATGAGAACCGCTGCTATACCCCGACGCCTGATGGGCTCCACCCACACCGCCGGCACCCCCCGCACCTCCGGCTCCGCCCGCTCCGCCGATACCACCGGAGCCCCCCTGACCGCCGTCACCGCCGGTCGAGGGTCCCGTCAAATCCATGCCGGGGAAATCGGTGGAATGCCCCACTCCGCCGGCCCCACCGGCACCACCGTCGGCTCCGGCGCCACCGGCACCGCCGACACCACCCGCACCGCCGGCCCCACCGGCCCCGCCATCGCCGCGTATCGCGCCACCCAGCCCGCCGGCCCCACCGGCGCCACCAGCGCCACCGGCTTGACCGGCCACCCCGGCACCGCCGTCCCCACCAGCACCACCGGTACCCCCGGTGGCCTGGCCCGCCGTGTACGAGCCTCCCGCACCGCCGGCACCCCCCGTTCCGCCGGCCGCCCCCAGACCGCCGTCGCCGCCAGCACCGCCGGCCTTACCCACCCCGGGCTCGGCGTCGTTGCTCACCTCAGCGCCGCCCTGACCACCCTTACCGCCAGCCTGCCCGGGCACCGCGCCATCGGCGCCGTTGGTGCCCGCCGTCGCGGTGCCTGACGGCGGGGCATTGTCGCCGTCAACACCGTTGGCCGCCGGGTTCACTGGTGTCGGGTTCACCCCAGCCGCACCGGGGGCGCCATTACCCCCGGCACCACCGGCACCACCATCGCCGTGACTACCCCCAGCACCCCCAGCACCACCATTACCGCCATCACCACTACCGACAGCGGTGGCGCTGAACCCGGCACCACCCGCACCACCGTGACCGCCGGCCACTCTTGTCCCCGCCGCACCCGCAGCGCCCGCGACGGCACCAGGGCCACCCGCGACCCCGCCTACACCACCGCTACCGGCACCGCCGGCATCGCCGCCGACCCCGCCCACACCACCGGCAGTCAGCGCATCACCGGCCCCGCCGGTCCCACCGTCACCCGCAACCCCCGAATTGCCGCCGGCACCCCCGGTGCCGCCCGAACCACTGACCCCCGCCCGACCGAACAGCCCGTGGCCCTGGCCACCGGCGCCCCCGGCACCACCAGCGCCGCCGTTCCCGCCGGTGCCGCTGTCCCCGCCCTCACCACCCGTGCCACCCGGTGCCGTCGCCGACCATCCCGCACCACCAGCTCCACCGGCACCCCCGAGACCGCCCACACCGCCAGTACCGCCGGCGCCGCCATTGCCGAACACCAGCCCACCGCGGCCCCCGTCGCCACCAGCCCCCGCCGCGCCGCCATCGCCACCCAATCCGCCGGTGCCGCCGGCCGCAAACTCCGTGCCCGCCGCACCCGCAGACCCGACCGCGCCCGCCAATCCGGACCCACCGGCACCACCAGCGCCGCCATGGCCGAACAACCACGCACCACCGCCCGCGCCCCCGGTGCCGCCGCCGACCCCGCCCATACCACCGGCGCCACCAGCACCCCACAACCAGCCGCCACTGCCGCCCGCACCGCCAGCGGCACCCAATCCGCCGGCGCCGCCGAGCCCACCCGGACCCAACAGACCTGCCGCCCCACCAGCACCGCCAGCCTGACCCGGCGCCCCCGACCCGCCGTTACCCCCACGGCCGATCAACAACCCACCGGCTCCGCCCGCAGCGCCCGACCCTGACGCACCATCGACGCCCGGACCCACCAGCGGCCGCCCCAGCAGCGCATTGGTAGGCGCATTGATGGCACCCAGAACGGCCTGCTCCAGCGACTGCAACGACGCCGCGGTGGTCGCCTCCATACCCGCATACGCGCCGCCGGCGCCCACCATCAATTGCACAAAACGAGCATGAAATTCTGCTGCCGCCGCACTGACCGCCTGATACTCCCGGCCATAAGCGCCGAAGAGCGCCGCGATCGCCGCCGACACCTCATCGCCGGCAGCCGCCGCCACCGCAGTCGTCGACACCCCTGCCGCGACACCGGCTCCACTCACAGCCGATCCAATCGCGCGCAGATCCGACGCCGCCGCAACCACAACCTCCGGCGAAACAGACACGTACGATGACATAACCCACCCGTCCCTAGGCCTTGAGGCTCCCTAGGCCTTGAGGCAGAATTTTTTTTACGCGTAAATAAGATGCGCGGCAGGCTGCAAACGATAACCGCTTCCCACCAGAATTTCCGCCTAATGGCATAAGAAGTGATTCGGCGCGGGTCTTCGACGCAGCTACCGGCGTAGTGCAAAAAAAGGCGATCTCGGGCGCGCTCAGCGGCAGCGCCACCGATGACACATTGTCACCGCGTCGGCGCAGCGAGTCCTTGACCCCGGTCCACATATGTCAGGTCGTGCCGGGCATCGAGCTTGCCCAGATCACCGTGCGCAACCACTCCGGATGCGGCTCCACTTGAAGTGCCGAATGCCAGTCGGGACGAACGTAGCCCAGGCTCATCACCCCGGAGAACCTGGATCGGCAGGTGATCTCGCCCACAGATCCTGCGTGCACCGCCACACCCGCATCGTCGACGATGCGCACTTCGAGGTTCGGGGTTGCCGGCCAGGCGTGCCGGGAACCCCTTCTCCGGCAACGTTTTTGACCGCAAGCGGAAAGGCTTCGGCCATGCCGTACATAGTGACGATGCGACAGCCGTAGCGCTTTCGATCGCCCGGTAGGAGTTCGCGGCGATCGGCGCTGCGGAGATGAACCGCAAGGGCAACTGCGTGTCACGCGGATCCGGCGGACTGCGAAGAGGTATTCCAAGATGTGGCAACCACTTTGGAAGGACCCTTGGTGCCCGAGGTGAAAAAGAGCGCGCCGAGATCGTCCGGCGCCGCGGGAGTATCGGTTATCGGGCCAACGGGCCAACGTCTTCCAGCGCCGCGGCGAGCGCCTCCGATGACCACGATCTCGGTGTCGCGCTCGAGGTTCGCACCGTGGATCCCCTTGAACATATACCCGCCTGGGGTATATGTTCAACAAGCGCGACGCCGCTTGGCGATGGCGGGGCCGGCGGCACGGGTGGGAACGCCCCCATATCAGCCGGCGGTGCGGGCGGTAACGGCGGTCGCGGCGGGTTTATCGGCAACGGCTCCGGCACCGGCGACGGCGGCGCGGGCGGCAAGGGCGGGTCCCTGCTGGGCACCCCGGGCCCGGACGGCTCGCCGTGACCCGAATTACCCTCGGCTAGACAACCTTTCGGCCAGCCGACGGTTCACCGGCTCCGGCAGCAACTCGGACACGTCGCCGCCTAGCATCGCGACCTCTTTGGCCAACGACGACGACACGAACGAGTACCGCGGTGCGGTGGCCACGAAAAACGTGTCGACGCCGGCAACGTGCTTGTTCATCTGCGCCATCTGCAGTTCGTACTCGAAGTCGGTCCCGGTGCGCAGCCCCTTGACGATGGCGTTCATCCCGTGGGAGCGGACGAAGTCGACCACCAGCCCTTGCCCGGACTCCACCCGCAGGTTCGGCAAATGTGTCGTCGACTCTTCGATCATCGCGATCCGCTCGTCCAGGTCGAACATGCCCTTCTTCGCTGGGTTGATCAGGATTGCGACGACCACTTCGTCAAACTGGGCCGCGGCGCGTTCGAAAACGTCGATGTGGCCCAACGTCACTGGGTCAAAGGATCCGGGGCATACCGCGCCAGTCATGGTTTTAGACGCTAGCAGTCGGGCTCAGTCATATTCGGCCAGCTCCAAACGGGTGTCGCCGTACACCCGTGCGGGCCACACCGACCAACCCTCTGGCCAAGTCAATGACGCGCCTCCGGCACTGCGCTCGAAGACCGCCACGGTGCCGCCATGCACCCACCCGTGGGCGTCGAGCGCCACCAGCACCGCCTCGATCTCTGCAGGCGCCACATCGTAGGGCGGGTCGGCGAGAACCAAGTCGACCGGACCGGACGTCCCCGACGCCAAGACCGCCGCAACCGTTCCCCGGCGCACCGTCGCACCGGGCAGACCCACCGCGTCAATGTTGCGTCCGATCACCGCAACAGCGCGCGGGTCGGACTCCACGAACAACGCCGACGAGGCGCCGCGGGACAGCGCCTCCAACCCGAGCGCCCCCGAACCGGCATAGAGGTCCAGCACGGCCAGCCCGGTCAGATCGAGCCGCGCGCCGAGGATGTTGAACAGCGACTCACGCACCCGGTCCGTGGTCGGCCTGGTTCCCCGCGGCGGCACGGCGATGCGTCGTCCGCCGGCGGCGCCGCCGATGATCCTGGTCACCTGCGCCGCTCCTCCTCATTGCTCCGCGCTGCATCGTCGCCGCGCGCGTCAGTTCACCACCACCAGAAGGTCACCACCTTCCACCTGGGCGGTGCTGGACACCGCAACGCGCTCCACGGTGCCGTCTTTGGGAGCGGTGATCGGCGCTTCCATCTTCATCGCTTCTATGGTGGCGACGGTCTGACCGGCACTTACCTTGTCGCCTTCGGACACGCTCACCGTGACCACCCCGAGGAACGGTGCCGCGATGTGTCCCGGATTGCTTCGGTCGGCCTTCTCGGCGGCCGGAACGGCGCTGGCGATGGAGCGGTCACGCACCAGCACCGGCCGCAGCTGACCGTTGATGATGCACATCACCGTTCGCATGCCGCGTTCGTCGGGCTCGGAAATTGCTTCCAGCCCGATCAGCAGCTCCACGCCGCGCTCCAGCTTCACGCGGTGCTCTTCGCCTTGCCGCAGGCCATAGAAGAACTGGTTGGCCGACAATTGCGACGTATCGCCGTAGAGTTCCCGGTGCTCTTCGAATTCCTTTGTCGGACCGGGAAATAGCAGCCTATTCAAAGTTGCCTGGCGTTTTGGTCCCGGCGCGGCGAGTGCCGATTCGTCGTCCGCGCTCAACTCCTTGTCGGGCTTGGCGGGTCCGCGACCTTCCAGCGCTCGAGAGCGCAACGGCTCGGGCCACCCACCGGCCGGGTCGCCCAACTCACCCCGCAGAAACCCGAGCACCGATTCCGGGATGTCGAATCGGGCTGGCTCAGCGGCGAATTCGTCGGCAGTCACGCCCGCCCCCACCAATGCCAGCGCCAGGTCACCGACGACCTTCGACGACGGGGTCACCTTGATCAACCGGCCCAGCACCCGGTCGGCGCCGGCGTAGGCCTCCTCGACCTCTTCGAACCGATCCCCCAGGCCCAGCGCGATCGCCTGCTGGCGCAGGTTCGACAACTGACCACCGGGAATCTCATGGCGATAGACCCGACCCGTCGGGCCCGGAAGCCCAGATTCGAAGGGCGCATAAACCTTTCGGAGTCCCTCCCAATACGGTTCGAGCGCGCACACCGCCGACAGCGACAGGCCGGTGTCGTAGTCGGTATGCGCGGCGGCGGCCACAATCGAGCTCAATGCCGGCTGACTGGTGGTTCCCGCCATCGGCGCGGCGGCGCCGTCCACCGCATCGGCCCCCGCGTGCCACGCCGCCAGGTAGCTGGCCAGCTGGCCGCCCGGGGTGTCATGGGTGTGCACGTGCACGGGCAGGTCGAAACGACTGCGCAACGCATTGACCAACGTGTGCGCGGCCGGGGGCCGCAGCAATCCGGCCATGTCCTTGATGGCCAGCACGTGCGCGCCCGCATCCACGATGCGCTCGGCGAGCCTGAGGTAGTAATCGAGCGTGTACAACCGCTCGTCGGGGTTGGACAGATCGCCCGTGTAACACATCGCCACTTCGGCTATCGCAGAACCGGTTTCGCGCACCGCGTCGATCGCCGGACGCATGGAGTCCAGGTTGTTGAGGGCGTCGAAGATTCGGAAGATGTCGATGCCCGTCGCCGTCGCCTCTTCGATGAACGAGGTGGTGACCACCTCGGGATACGGTGTGTAACCAACAGTGTTCCGGCCACGCAACAGCATCTGCAGGCAGATGTTCGGCATCTTTTCGCGCAGCGCGGCCAACCGCTCCCAGGGATCCTCCTTCAGAAAGCGAAGCGCCACATCGTAAGTCGCGCCGCCCCAACATTCCACGGACAGCAGTTGGGGCATGGTCCGAGCCAGATACGGTGCCACCATCAGCAATCCGCTGGTGCGGACGCGCGTCGCAAGCAGCGACTGGTGGGCGTCACGGAAAGTCGTGTCGGTGACGAGCACCGCCGACGACTCCCGCATCCAGCGGGCAAATCCTTCCGGCCCCAACTCGACCAACCGCTGCTTGGAACCCGATGGCGGCGCGGCCTGCAAATCGATGTCGGGCAGCTTGTCCTGCGGGTACACCGTTGACGGCCGGGTGCCGTGCGGCTTGTTCACCGTGACGTCTGCCAAGTAGTTGAGGATCTTGGTGCCCCGGTCGGCAGAGGTGTGCGAGGTCAGCAGCTGCGGACGCTCGTCGATGAACGACGTGGTGATGCGACCCGCCTGGAAGTCCGGGTCATCCAGAACCGCTTGCAGGAAAGGGATGTTCGTCGATACGCCGCGGATGCGGAACTCGGCCATGGACCGACGAGCCCGGTTCACCGCGGTCGAGAAGTCCCGCCCCCGACAGGTCAACTTGACCAGCATGGAATCGAAGTGCGCGCTGATCTCGGCGCCCAGAACAGTGCTGCCGTCCAAGCGGATACCGGCACCACCGGGGGTGCGCAGCGCGCTGATGCGGCCGGTGTCGGGCCGGAAGCCGTTGGCCGGATCCTCAGTGGTGACGCGGCACTGCAGTGCGGCGCCGTGTGGCTGGACCGCCTCCTGGGTCAGACCCAGGTCATCGAGCGACTCACCGGCAGCGATACGCAGCTGGCTGGAAACCAGGTCGACATCGGTGATCTCCTCAGTTACGGTGTGCTCCACCTGAATTCGAGGGTTCATCTCGATGAAGACGTAGTCCCCGTTCTCATCGAGCAAGAACTCGACCGTGCCGGCGCAGCTGTAGCCGATGTGCCGGGCGAAGGCGACGGCGTCGGCGCAGATCTTCTCCCGCAACTCGGCGGGCAAGTTCGGCGCCGGCGCGAGTTCGATGACCTTCTGATGGCGGCGCTGCACGCTGCAGTCACGCTCATAGAGGTGGATCACGTTGCCATGGGCGTCGGCGAGGATCTGCACCTCGATATGCCGCGGATTCATCACGGCTTGCTCGAGATAGACGGTCGGGTCGCCGAACGCCGACTCCGCTTCCCGACTGGCGGCTTCGATGGCTTCGCGCAACGACCCTGGATCGGTGACGCGGCGCATGCCGCGGCCCCCGCCGCCGGCTACCGCTTTGACGAATACCGGAAACCGCATGTCCTGTGCCGCCGAAACCAGTTCGTCGACCGAGGACGACGGTGCCGACGACGTCAGCACCGGCAGTCCCGCTTCGCGGGCTGCGGCGATGGCACGGGACTTATTTCCGGTCAGCTCAAGCACTTCGGCGCTGGGACCGACGAAGGTGATGCCCGCTTCCACACACGCCGCCGCCAGATCCGGATTCTCCGATAGGAAGCCGTAACCCGGATAGATCGCGTCAGCGCCGGCCCGGCGCGCGGTCCCGACGATCTCGTCGACGGAGAGGTACGCCCGCACCGGGTGTCCGACCTCGCCGATCTGGTAGGACTCGTCGGCCTTGGTGCGATGCAGCGAATTGCGGTCCTCGTAGGCATAGATCGCCACGGTGCCGACACCAAGCTCGTAGGCCGCGCGGAACGCTCGGATGGCGATCTCCCCGCGGTTCGCCACCAGCACTTTGGCGATCATCCTCGACTCCTCTCAGACGAGTGTCGACCAATAATCCCAGAAGCGCTCCATGATCAGCAGAAACACCGCGGTGAACCAGAAGGTGGTGATCGACCATCGCCAGTGGTACAGGAACCGCAGTACGCCGCCGGTGTCGGGTGACGGGCGAAACGCGATCGCCGCGACTACCACCAACAAGGTGATGGTGGCCGCCCAGACCACCATGCAGTACGGGCACAGCGCACCGATGCGGTAGATGCTTTGAAAGATCAGCCAGTGCACGAATACCGCACCGAGCACCGTGCCGGCCGTCAGCCCAATCCAATACCACCGGGGCAGCGGCACTTTCGTCAGCGCCAACACTCCGGTGACCACCACCACGGTGAAGGCAGCGATGCCCATCAGCGGATTGGGGAAGCCGAACAACGACGCCTGCGGGGTCACCATCACCGAACCACACGACAGGACCGGATTGATACTGCACGACGGCACATAGGCGGGATTGATCAGAATCTCGATCTTCTCGACCGTGAGGGTGAACGAGGCGACCAGGCCGACAACGCCGGCGATCAGCACCCACCACGCGCTGAGTGCCGATACCCGCGAGTCGGGCGCGGAGGTCGGAGCCGGTTCGCGGGCTTCTGCGTCGCCGGCTTCTTCGGCAGGTTGAGCCGACACCACCGGCGTCAGGCCGCCGCCGCAGCTGCGGCCGCGTCAATGCCAGGAACGTCGCCCACGATCGATTTGATCTTGGCTACCAGCGCCTGGGGCGTCGACCACGAATATTCTTCGCCGTTGATCCGGACGGTGGGCGTTGCTTTCACGTTCGAGGCGGCCGCGAGCCCGTCGACCATGGAGATGTACTTGCCGCTGTTGATGCAGTCGGGAACGCTGCCGATTACGCCGGCCTGACGTGCCCACTCGATGAGCCGTGCGTTGTCCGGAAAGGTCGTGTCGTTTTCGGAGGGCTGCATACCTGGGCTGTACAACGCGGAATGGAAACGGCGGAATGCGTCGATCGACTCGTCCGCGACGCAATAGGCGGCCGCCGCCGCGCGTGCCGAATACTGCTGGTTCCAGGGTTTGCTGAGAATCGCCACCATGTAGTAGTCGGCGCGGACGGCTCCGATGTCGATGAGCTTGTTAATCGTGGACCCGAAACCCTGCTCGAAATGACCGCAGGCTGGGCACAGGAAATCCTCGTACAAGGAGATCACGGCCTTGGGTTCTTTGCTGTCCGGGTTCGTGACCAGATTGTTCGACGAAACCTCGATGGCGCGGGCGGGCGCGGTGTCCTTTTTGTGCGACGTCACGATGTAGAACACCAAGCCGACGGCAAATATCACGATGACCGCGGTTCCACCGATCTGGATCAGCCGGCCGAACTTGCCGTCGGGCGACTTCATGTCGATCCGCGGAGGTTTCTTTTTGTCGGCCACAGTTTCGCTGATCCTCCGTATGTCTTTTGAATGCCGCGCTCAAAAGCGGGCGGCGGCGCCTCTAGATTACCGGCGGGACGCTCACGCCCGACTCAGGTGCGCACGCAACGCAGAAATCAGCTCGTTCGTCGCAACGGCACTGTCGCCGCCGAGTTGGAACAGATTGAAAAAACCGTGCGGCAACGAACCCAGGTAACGCAGGTCGACCGGTGTCCCGGCCGCCCGCAGCGCGTTCGCGTACTCCTCCCCCTCGTCGCGCAGCGGGTCGAAACCTGCCACCGCGACGAGCGCCGGCGCCAGCCCGCTCAACGACTCGGCGAGCGCCGGGGAAACGCGAGGATCCGTCCGCTGGATGCCGCTACCCCGCAGATATTGCGAGGTGAACCAGTCGATGTCACGTTTGGTCAGCAGGAAGCCACGCGCGAACAGACTCAGCGACCGGCTTTTCGCGCTGAAGTCGGTGCGCGGGTAGAGCAGCCACTGCAGTACCGGGGTTGGGCCGCCGCTGTCGCGCGCCAGCTGGCTCACCACCGCGGCGAGGTTGCCTCCGGCGCTGTCTCCGCCGACCGCTACTTGCCCCGGGACCGCCCCCAACTCCTCGGCATGCTCGTAGGCCCACGTGAAGGCGGCATACGCATCCTCGACCGCAGCGGGGGCCGGATGCTCGGGCGCCAGGCGATAGTCGATCGAAACGACGTGGACGCCCGCATCGCGGCAGGTCAGTCTGCACGGCGCGTCATGGGTGTCCAGGTCTCCGATCGCCCAGCCACCGCCGTGATAGAAGACCAGTAGCGGTGCCGGGCCGTCACCGGGTGGGACGTAATGCCGGGCCCGGATCTCACCGGCAGGCCCGGGGATCGAGATTTCCCGAACCTCGACATGGATCTGCGGGCCGGGCATTTCTTTCATGGTCTTGGCCATCATTGCCCGGGAGGCCGCCGGGTCGTCGTCGACGACCAGGCCGTCGATACCAACGGCCCGCATGCCCGTCAGCATCGCCTGCAGGGTGGTATCGAGGGTATTTCCGTCGATGACGACCGACCGGCCGCCCGTCAGCAATCGTCGCGCGCGGACCGGAATCCACGGCATGACCTTGACACCGGCCGTGGTGACGGCGTTTTGTACGCGGCTCGCCAATCCAATTCGCACGCTACTTGCTCCCGAGTGGAGGTGCTGCCCGCCAGGCAGACTCTTGGTCACGGCTACTCCCTCGCCAGATGTGGTCGGAGTTTTCAGGTCCCCGGGCAACACCGGGCAGGCGCCGGCCCACCCTGACGCGACCCCCAGCCCAACTCTACGTCTGGCCAAAAGGCCGACTGCAGGCGCGGAACGCTGCAGAAACCATAGACATGCGGGCAAGCCGTTGCTTAGGCGACATATGCACCTCGGTAAGATGTGATCCCCAGAGTCGCTGAACCACACCTATCGCGATCCGAGGACCTTCAATTCACAGGCAGGTGATTGACCTTGACTGGCGAGTCGGGCGCCCCCATCTCCGTACCCTCGATAACCCTAAATGACGAGAACACGATGCCGGTGCTGGGCCTCGGGGTCGCCGACTTGTCCGACGACGAGGCCGAGCGAGCGGTCTCGGCGGCGCTGGAGATCGGCTGTCGGCTGATCGACACCGCCGCCGCGTACGGCAACGAGGCAGCCGTGGGCCGCGCAATCGCAGCGTCCGGCATACCGCGCGCAGAGGTGTTCGTCATTACCAAGCTGGCCACCGCCGATCAAGGCTTCACCAGATCCCAGCAAGCCTGCGCGGAGAGCCTGGAGCGGCTAGGCCTCGACTACGTAGACCTCTTCCTCATTCATTGGCCGGCCCCACAGCTCGGCAAGTATGTGGACTCCTGGGGAGGGCTGATCCAGGTCCGCGGGGATGGACTCACCCGCTCGATCGGTGTTTCCAACTTCACCGACGAGCACGTACAGATCGCGACCGATCTGACCTTCGTCGCTCCCGCCGTGAACCAGATTGAGCTGCATCCCCTGCTCAACCAGGCCGACCTGCGCAAAGCGCACGTCGAGCAAGACGTCATCACGCAGTCGTACACGCCGCTGGCGCTGGGCAAGTTGAATGACCACCCCACCGTGACGTCGGTCGCCGGTGAGTACGGCAAGACACCCGCACAGGTCCTGCTGCGGTGGAACCTGCAGCTCGGCAACGGCGTGGTGTTCCGCTCGACCAATCCCGAACACATTTCCAGCAACTTCGACGTGTTCGACTTCGAACTGGCCGAGGAGCACATGGACGTGTTGAACGGGCTGAACGACGGCACCCGGCTGCGTGAGGACCCGCTGACTTACGCCGGCTAGGGCGACCGGTTGGGCGCCTGCTGGGCGCCGGACCCGTCCTGGGCGCTCAACCCACCGGGCAGGTCGCCGCGGCCTGCCGCAGCACACCGGTGGAAGCCTGGTCCACCGGCAACGAATAGCCGCGCAACACGGCGATGAACTGCAGCGCGTACTGGCAGTGGAAGGCGCCGTTCGGCGGCATCCACTCGGCCGGTGGCGAATCGCCTTTGTGCTGGTTGCTCTGCCCCTGCACGGCCAGCAAGTTGGCCGGATCGTTGGCGAAACGCACCCGCAGGGGCTGCGGCCAGTCGTAGGCGCCCATGTCCCAGGCGTAGGAGAGCGGCACGATGTGGTCGATCTGCACCGCTTCCCCCACCTTTGCGCCCCGTTGGAACGCGATCACGGTGTTGGTGTACGGGTCGTGCAGCGTGCCGGTAGCCACCGCAAGGGGACACCGCTTGGTGAAGACGTAGGTTTTGTCCACCAGGTCGCGGTCGAGGATGTCGTTGCGGGTATCGCATCCGTTGTGTCCGCCAGGCGCATCATTGTTGTCGTCCCATGCCTCCCCGAACGCCGCCCTGCGGTAGTCGTAGCGGTGCATCCGCACCGGCACCACCAAGATGCCAGCCAGGACGTCGGCGCCGGGTTGAACGGTCGGAACGTCGGCGCGCGCGGCGAAGTCGTTGGCATGCCTGGCCGCCGTCGAGCCCAACGTCTGATAGGCGACCACCAGGGAGACCACGACCGCGGCCACCAACCACAGCAGCGTCTTCCGGCTCACGACTTGTCCAGATACTCGATGCGGTCGGTGTCGATGAAGCGTGCCGCCATCACGTCCAGTCCTGGGTGCGGGCGCCCGTCTTCGTAGGCGCGGGTGCAGAAGTCGCGAGCGGCCTCTATGACCGGCAGGTGGTCGAGCAACGAGAGCAGCCGCAACGTGATCGCCCGGCCGGACTGGTTACGCCCCAGCACATCTCCTTCCTTGCGCTCCCGCAGGTCCAATTCAGCGAGGGCAAAGCCGTCCAGGGTATCGGCCACCGCGGTGAGCCGTTTCGCCGCAGCCGACCCGGGCAACACCTCGCTGGCCAGCAGACACAGGCTGGGATGCTGGCCCCGCCCGATACGGCCGCGCAACTGATGCAACTGGCTGATCCCGAACCGGTCGGCGTCCATGATGAGCATGACGGTGGCGTTGGGGACGTCGACGCCCACCTCAATGACGGTGGTGCACACCAGCACATCGATTTCACCGTTGCGGAAACCGTCCATCGCGGCTGCTTTGGCGTCAGCTGACAAGCGCCCGTGCATGAGCCCCAACCGAAGTTCCGCCAACACTCCGGACCGCAACTTGGCGAACAATCCCTCGGCGGTCGCCGAAGGCCGAATGCCCGATTCACTTTCGGCGTTGTCGGCCTCGGTCTCGTCGATCCGGGGCGCCACCACGTACGCCTGCCGACCGGCGGCCACCTCTTCGATGATGCGTTGCCAGGCACGGTCGAGCCAGGCCGGCTTGTCCTTGACGAAGATGGTGTTGGTGGTGATCGGTTGGCGGCCACGCGGCAACTCGCGCAACGTCGAGGTTTCCAGGTCACCGTAGTGGGTGAGGGCCACCGTGCGCGGAATCGGTGTCGCCGTCATCACCAGCAGGTGCGGGGTGATTCCTGGAATTGCCTTGGCGCGCAATTGGTCTCGCTGCTCAACACCGAATCGGTGTTGTTCGTCGACGACGATCATGGCGAGGCTGTGGAATTCCACGGTCTCCTGCAGTAGAGCGTGCGTTCCGACGACGATTCCGGCCTCGCCGCCGGCGATCTGGGTTCGGGCCTGCTTCTTCTGCGCCGCCGTCATCGACCCGGTGAGCAGCGTCACCCGCGTCGCGTTATCCGTACCCCCCAACTGACCACCCATCGCCATTGGCCCCAGGATGTTGGTGATCGATCGCAAGTGTTGTGTGGCAAGCACTTCCGTGGGTGCCAGCAACGCACACTGGTAGCCCGCATCGACCATCTGCAGCATCGCCAGCACCGCGAGGATCGTCTTGCCCGACCCGACTTCACCTTGCAGCAAGCGATTCATCGGGCGGGTGGCCGCCAGCTCGCTGGATAGCACGTCAAGCACCTCACGCTGCCCGGCCGTGAGCTCGAACGGCAAGCGCTGTAACAGCTCGGCCGCCAAACCGTCGGGCCGCCATCGCGCCGCAGGCCCGGATTGCGCCAGTTCGCTGTGCCGGCGACCGACCAGCCCCCATTGCAGTCCGACGGCTTCGTCGAAGGTGAGGCGGTCCACAGCGCGAGCTCGCACCGCCGGGCTCTCGGAGAGGTGGATGGCGCGCAACGCCTCGTCCTCGGACATCAGCCCGTGCTCGGCGAGCAGTTCGGCGGGCAACGGATCCGGCACCGGATCAAGGAGGTCCAGCACCTGTCGTACACAGCCGAAAATGTCCCAGCTCTGCATCTTCGACGAGGCCGGGTAGATGGGGAAGAACTGCCCCTCGTATGCCGACACGACGTCATCACTGCTGATGGCGTGGGATGCCTCCGCAATCTTTTTCAGCGACTTCGAGCCTTTGTTCTTCTGACCGTCGGGCGAGTCAAGGATGAGGAACGCCGGGTGCGTCAGCTGCATGACGCCGTTGTAGTAGCCGACCTCGCCGGACAGCATCACCCTCGTATCTTTGGTTAGGCCTTTCGAGATGTATTCGGCGTTGAAGAAGGTTGCCGTGACCTTGCCGCGGCCGGACCCGAGGGTGACGCGGAGGCCTTTTCTCCCCCTCTTTTTCATGGAAAAGGTATTCGTCGCGGTGATGACATCGACCACGGTGATGTGCTCACCCACCTCGGGTCGCGCGTCCTCGGCGCCCCGCCTGGCTGCGCCCACCACGTAGCTGCGCGGGTAGTGCCGAAGCAGGTCGTCGACCGTTCGAATCCCGAAACACTCGTCGAGTAACGCGACGGACTTGTCGGTGAGCAGGAACTTCAGCGAATCGTCCAGCGACACCACAGCTACTCGACCCCGATCAACAGTGCGTCGCCGTGGTGCCCGGTGTAGTAGGTGACCAACTCGGTGCCCGGGTGGTGGTCGTGTACGTGCTTTTCCAGAATGCCCCCGACCTCGTTGTCCTCCTCGAGGTCGGCGCCGAAAAGCACCGTCACCAGTTCGCCGCCCGCGGCAAGCAGTAGATCTAGTAGTCCGATCGCCGCCGAGGCCACATCGTCGGCGACGATGAGCACCTCGTCGCCGGCAATGCCCAGGCCGTCACCGGGCGAACAGGTACCCGCCCAGGTCAACGCCCGTTCCGTCGCGATGCGCACCGAGCCGTGGCGGGTGGCGCCAGTCGCGCGGGCCATGGTGTATCCGTCGTCGACGGCCTGCCGGCTCGGCTCGTGGACGGCCAATGCCGCCAATCCCTGGACCATCGAGCCCGTCGGAACCGGCACCACGTCGACGCCCCACCCGATGGCCGCCGTGCATCCAGCCACCAGTTCCTCGGCGGCCACGTAGCCGTTGGGCAGCACGATCACCTGCGCGGCGCCGGCGTCTACCACCGCCCGCATCAACTGATGGGCAGTGATCTCGGCGTCCGGCTCCGGCCGGAGCACCGAGGCCCCCTCGCCGGTGAACAACTCCTCGGCACCGTCTCCGTCGACCACCGCCAAGACGGCGCGTTCCCGGGTCCATCCACCGGGCGGCAGCCCCGCCACACCAGAGCTCAACGCCGAGATCACGATCCGACTCAACTGCCCGGCGGCCAGCCCCGCCTCGACGGCGGCACCGGCGTCGTCGGTGTGCACGTGCACGGAGTAGCTGGCGTCGGTCCCCGTCGGCGCGGCCGCGATGGCCACCGAGTCGCCGAGCTCTCCCAGCCGATCCCGCAGTGCGTCTGCGCCGGCCGCATCGCACCCGGCCAGCTGGTACATCACTTCGAACTGCGGGGCGCGAGGTTGGGCGTCGGGATCTGGCTGCAGGGCTCGAGGTGCGGGCTCGTAGACCGCGCGGGCGGGTGCCTGACCGGTGAGTGTCGAAGACAGGGCATCCAGCAGAACCAGCAGGCCACGCCCGCCGGCGTCCACCGCGCCGGCGTCGGCCAGCACGTCGAGCTGCTCAGGGGTTTTTTCCAGCGCGACGACGGCCGCATCGGCTGCGGCCGCAATCGCCTGGGCCAGCCCTTCCCCGCCCCGAGCGCATTGCTCGACGGCGCCGGCCGCAGCGCGCAGCACCGAGACGATGGTGCCGGGGACCTCGGTGCCGCCCATGGAGACGACGACGAGCTCCACCCCGCGCCACAACCCGGCAGCCAGGACGGTGGCGTCGATCGCGGGCAATTCCACGCCGGATTCGGTCGCAGCGCTCGCGGTCGCATCGGCGATACCGCGCAGGATCTGGGAAAGGATCACCCCGGAGTTGCCGCGCGCTCCGTTCAGCGCGCCCGCCGAAAGCGCTGCCGCCACCCCGGCGACGGTGGCCGGGCTCGCGGCCGAATTTGCCTCGGCAAGCGCGGAGCGCATGGTGAACAGCATGTTGGCGCCCGTGTCGGAGTCGGCCACGGGGAAGACGTTCAGCCGGTTGATCTCGTCGATGTGGGTGATCAAGTCGCTTACCGCGGTGTGTGCCCAATCTCGCAGGGCGGAGGCGTCCAGCAGACGTTCCGACGTGCCCAACCGACTCCACCTCCTCTGCCCAAGGCCGCCGGTAAGCCCCCGGTGAGCGCCAGCGTAGCCTGGCCCGCGCGGCGCTCGAGACTGCTCAAGAGCCTAGCCAGCGGCGGTGACAGTACTGGTCACGGCGCGTCTGGGACTTTGGAGAGACGCTATAGGCCCGAAAGTTAGCACCGTTTTGGCGGTTGCCGTCCCTAGTCGGTATCCTGGGACGGCCTGGGCTCGCCTGGGCTTTCCGGCTCAGGCCGGCTGACCCATCCGGGGGTCGCCGGACCAAGCAACAGACTTTGAGGAGTTTAGAACCATGGCCGCTGTGTGCGATATCTGCGGGAAAGGCCCCGGCTTCGGCAAGTCGGTGTCGCACTCCCACCGCCGCACCAGCCGCCGGTGGAACCCCAACGTCCAGACCGTGCACGCCGTGACCCGTCCCGGCGGCAACAAGCAGCGCCTCAACGTCTGCACGTCCTGCATCAAGGCGGGCAAGGTCAGCCGCGGCTAGTAGCCGCTGGTAGCTGTAACTCGACGCCTCGACGCTGGTGTGGCGTCCGAGGCGGTCTCGAGGCCAACAGGCCGGCCGCCCCAGGGCCAACACCGGCTAGGTTGACGCTCGCCGGGTTCAGCGACCCCTCCTTCGTGGCTTCCCTGACCGCGACGCGCACCTGATCGGCCCCGCCCGGCACCCGCGCTTCCCCACTCGTCACCGTCGCCGTACACAAGACGCTCCGTCAACGAAGCGAGCCCATCGTCCAACCGGCGCCCCAGCACGCCGCTCTGGTCTGGGTGTCACACACTCCGCTGCGGCGGGTCCACCCGACCCGCGGTCCGTCTGGCGTTGGCCAACAAAGCAGGGCATGCCCTGGAATCGGAATCGACTGTACTGCTTGATATTTCCCGCAACCAGCACGCCCAGCCTCCGACAACGGCGTCGTCGCACCGCGGTGAAACCCACATCGGTGGTCACGGGCGGGCATGCGTGCTTTAATATCCGGAACCGATATTCGCATTCATGTTAGGGGGCATGCGATGCGCCCGCTGAGACCTCACGTTATCGTCCAGGTAACTCAAATTCTCTGTGCAAGAAGCGCATTCGCGTTTTTCGCGCCCGCGTCCGCAACATAGCCGATGCACACGCGAAGGGATCGGCAATGACAAAGGACGCACCGCCGGGTCTGGCCACCGGGGACCGGTCGGGTCACCGCTCCAACCTCGACCGACCAACAGTCTCCAATTTGCACCCACCCCGCCAGGCCCGCAGTCGCGCGGCGCTGCAACGGTTGCTCGCCTCGGCCGAGCAGGTCCTTGTCAACGAAGGGCTGGAAGACTTCACCATTGCCCGGGTCGCCGAACACGCCGGAGTCTCCGTCGGCGGCGTATACCGACGGTTTGCAAGCAAAGAGCAACTCATCGAGGCGATCAAACAAGTACTCGCCGAACGGGTCGAACGGGCCGTATCCGAGGCCCTCGACACGGCGGAACCTTCGCTGAGCGGCGTCATCGAGGCGTTTACCGGAGCGTTGAGCGAAACCCTGAATGAAACCGGCCGTCTCGTCCCCGCGGTCCTGGCCAGTGGACGACGCGTCGATGCCCCGGAAGAGCAGGGACTGCGCACGATCACCAGTTTGCACCAACGCTTTCTCGAAAGAGCGTCCCTGCACGCCGAACAAATCCGCCATCCGGATTCCGTTGTCGCCCTCGACATCGCGTTCCGCAGCATGATTGCGGCCGGGACTCAGCGCGCCGCCGCCTCACCGTGGTGGCCCGACGGGTTGACGTGGCGTGAATGGAGCCGCGAGGTCGCCGATATGGCCCTGGCGTACCTGACCACAGAGCATCGAAAAGAACGCCGAAGACCCTCGAAGGCAAGGTAATTCGAGTCAACTTCAAGCCTCGAGGAGTCCACATGAGCGCCCTGAGGACCACCATGCTGAGGGCAGCCGGTCGGCACTGGCTGCCCCTGCTCGCGTTGGTGTCGCTGGTGATCGGGGGATTCGTGATTCACCGCATCCACGGAATTTTCGGGTCGAACACCGAGATCACCCGCGAAGGCTCGGGGATCGCCAATGACGCCAAGCCGTTCAACCCGAAGAAAGTTACCTATGAGGTATACGGCCCGGTCGGCACCCTCGCCAACATCAACTACCTCGACCTTTCGGCGAACCCGCAAAGCATCAAGCAGGCCCCGCTTCCGTGGGCGCTGACGCTGACCACCACGGCGCCGGCGACGGCCCCAATTCTGCTGGCACAGGGCAACTCCTACAACATCGGCTGCCGGATCACCGTGGACGGGGAAGTCAAGGACGAGAAGACCGCACAAGGCGTGGATGCTTTCACGTTCTGCCAGGTGAAGGCGGCATGAGCGGCGACGGGGGGATATGGCGAGCTATTCCCCGATTCATTCACGCCTTCGCGGTCCCCCTGGTGATTGCGTGGGTGGCGCTCACGGTGTTCCTCAACGTGGCGGTGCCCTCCTTAGAAGACGTCGGCCAAGAGCATTCGGTGTCGTTCAGTCCCTTGGACGCTCCGTCCATGCAGGCCATGAAGCACATGGGACGCGTCTTCAAAGAATCCGATTCCGACTCGTCGGCGATGGTCGTTCTCGAAGGTGACGAGCCCCTTGGGGATGAGGCCCACCGGTACTACGCCGAACTGATCAAGAAGTTCAGGGCGGACAACGTCCACATCCAGCACGTCCAGGATTTCTGGGGCGACCCCCTGACCGAGGCCGGAGCGCTAAGCCCCGACGGCAAAGCCACTTACGTGCAACTCAGTCTCGCCGGCAACATGGGCGAAGCGCGGGCCAACGAATCCGTCGCTGCGGTCCGCGAAATCGTCGCGAGTACACCAATACCGGCCGGCATCCACGTCTACGTCACCGGCACCACGGCATTGACAGCCGATCAGCACAACGTCGGGGACAAGAGCCTGAAGATCGTCACGGCGATCACGATGCTGGTCATCCTGGTCAGTTTGTTCTTGGTGTATCGCTCCGTCACGACGGTGATCCTTGTCCTGGCGATGGTGATCCTGGAAATCTCCGCCGCCCGAGGGTTTGTCGCTGCTCTCGGTCACTACAACGTGATCGGCTTGTCGACGTTCTCGGTCAACCTGCTGACCATGCTCGGCATCGCAGCAGGCACCGACTACGCGATCTTCGTCCTGGGGCGCTACCACGAGGCGCGCGGTGCCGGCGAGGACCGGACCACGGCGTTTTACACCATGTACCGCAGCACCGCGCACGTCATCCTCGGATCCGGCCTTACGATCGCTGGGGCGACATTCTGCTTGCACTTCACCCGATTGCCTTATTTTCAGACGCTCGGAGTCCCCCTGGCCATCGGGATCATGGTGGCAGTGCTGGCCTCGTTGACCATGGCACCGGCGGCGCTGGTGGTCGGGAGCCGGTTCGGGCTTTTTGAACCGAAACGGGCTGCGCGGACCCGTGGTTGGCGACGGGTCGGTACGGCCGTGGTCCGGTGGCCGGGACCGATCCTGGCGGCGGCGCTCGCACTGGCGCTGATCGGACTTCTCGCATTGCCCGGTTACCGAACCAGTTACAACGACCGCAAATACATGCCGGACAACATCGTCGCGATGCAGGGGTTCGAAGCGGCCGAACGGCACTTCTCCCAGGCCCGGATGAATCCGGAAGTGATGATGGTTCAGGCCAATCAGGATCTGCGCAATTCCGCGAACATGTTGATCATCGAACGGATCGCCCGCAACGTCTTTCACACACCCGGTATCGCACGGGTGCAGACCATCTCGCGCCCGTTGGGCACCCCGATCGACCACACCTCGATCCCCTACCAGATGGGCATGCAGGGGGTCGGGCAGGAGTTGACGCGGGACTACATGCAACGACAGATGGACAACATGCTCGTCATGGCCGACCAGATGCAAACCATGATCGACACGATGGAGACCTTGCTGGGGATCATGAAGGAGCTCACCGGGACCACCCATGAGATCGTCACACTGACCAAGACGATGGTGACCCAGGTCAACGACCTACGCACCCACATCTCGGATTTCGACGATTTCTTCCGGCCCATCCGCAGCTACTTCTATTGGGAGAAGCACTGTTTCGATATTCCGGTGTGCTGGGCACTGCGTTCGGTCTTCGACACCCTGGACGGGATCGACACGATCAGCGACGCCATCAGTGAGCTGGTGCCCAAGATGGACAAGCTCGACGCGCTCATGCCCGAAATGCTCAAGCTGATGACCCCGATGGTCTCGATGATGAAGTCGATGCGCACGATGACACTGTCGATGCACAGCACGATGGCGGGGCTGCAGGACCAGGCGGCCGCGATGGGCGGCAAGGGCAATGCCATGGGCCAGGCCTACGACGCGGCGAAGAACGATGACTCGTTCTACCTGCCTCCGGAGGTGTTCGACAACGCCGACTTCAAGCGCGGTATGGAGATGTTCATCTCGCCCGACGGGAAAGCGGTGCGGTTCATCATCTCTCACCTCGGCGACCCGGCCACACCCGAGGGGATCAGCCACATCGACGCGATCCGTAACGCGGCTTTCGAGGCCATCAAGGGCACCCCGCTGGAGAATTCCCGCATCTACATCGGCGGTACAGCCGCCTCCGCCAAGGACATGAAGGAAGGGTCCACCTACGACCTGATGATCGCCGGAATAGGTGCGATGGTCCTGATCTTCATCGTCATGCTGGTGCTGACCCGCGCCGTCATCGCGGCGGCGGTCATCGTCGGCACCGTCGTTCTTTCGCTCGGGGCGTCATTTGGGCTGTCAGTGCTGGTGTGGCAGTACATCCTTGGTTTCGACCTGCACTGGATGATCATGTCGATGGCGGTGATCATCCTGTTGGCGGTCGGTTCGGATTACAACCTGCTGTTGGTCTCTCGGTTCAAAGAGGAGATCCACGCCGGTATCAAGACGGGGATCATCAGATCGATGGCCGGCACCGGGGCGGTGGTCACCTCGGCCGGTTTGGTGTTCGCGTTCACCATGATTTCGATGGGAGCCAGCGCGCTGGTCATGCTTGGCCAGTTCGGCACCACCGTCGGCGGCGGCCTGTTGTTCGACACCCTGGTGGTGCGCTCGTTCATGACTCCATCGATTGCGGCGTTACTCGGACGCTGGTTCTGGTGGCCGCAACGAGTGCGCACGCGACCGGCGCGCAATGTGGCGGCGGTCCAGCGCGAACTGGCTACCACGCGAACATGATCGGGTCCACATCGCTACATGGCCGCGTGGCTGCGGCCCTAGCCTCGGGCCGCACCGATGACGACCGCGTCGGTACCGTCGAGTTCACCCATGCGACACCGAGCGTGGGATAGCCAACGCGGTGCCGGTTTCCGCTTCGGCGAAGTCAACCACTCGGGCCGCGGTGTCGTAGTCGCTGGCCACCACCGAGCGTCCGATGAACGCCGGATGGCCGCGCAAGCCACCCCTGCCGCTGACGCCGATGTAGCTGCCAGGCGGGACCGGTTCGCTGATGCAGAACAGCGTGGGTGCAGCGCCTTGGTCGATGTCGTTGCCCAGCCGGCTGGCGAGACCCTTGGCGACGTTGTGCGCCAACGACATCACGCGCGTGTCGGAGAGATGCGACAGGTTCGAAGCCACCCAGCCCGGATGGGTGAGTTGGCTTACTATCGGCGACCCGGCCTCGCGCAGCCTGCGGTCGAGTTCCAAACCCCACAACATGACCGCGAGTTTGGAAAGCGCGTAAGCGCCCAGCCTGGTCCACTTGTTGCGTCGCAAATGCATGTCGTCGAGCAGCAGTTTGCCGCCCCGGTGGGCTTCCGAACCGACATTGATGATCTGCGAGCGCACCCGGGGCAACAACAGATTGGTCAGCGCAAAGGGCCCGAGAAAGTTGGTGGCAAGCGTCAATTCGAAGCCATCGACCGTGGCGGATTGCTGATTGATGACCGCACCCGCGTTGTTGATCAGGATGTCGATTTCGCCGTCAAGGAGATCGGGAAACGCGCGCACCGAAGACAAGTCGGCCAGGTCGAGCTTGACCACGGAGGTCGAACCCCCCACCTCTGCGGCGCGCTGCTCGCCGAGTTCGGTGTTGCGCACGGCCATGATCACGTGGGCGCCCGCTTTGACCAACGCACGGGTGGTACCCAGACCGACGCCGTTGGTCGCCCCTGTCACAACGATCCGCTTGCCGGTCAGGTCGCCGAGCCGGCTCGGTGTCCAAGGTAACGTCACGCGATCAGAGTAATCGGCCGCGCTCGTTCCAAAGACAGGTGATTCGACATGACTGATAGCGCAATTGCAATCACCAACTTGATATATAGGTACGCCCAACTGATCGACGGCGGCGACTTGGACGGGGTGGGAAAGCTTTTCGAGCACGGCCGCATCTGCGGCGTGGAGGACGGTCCACCCGAGACCGTCTTCGCCGGTCGCGCCGCGGTGCGGGGAATGTACGAAACGCTGGTCCGCATCTACGACGACGGCACTCCGAAGACCAAGCACCACACCACCAATGTGCAACTCGACATTGATGACGATCGGGGAACCGCGCGTGCCACCTCCTATTACAGCGTCACGCAGGCCACCCCCGAGCTACCGCTGCAGATCATCGTGACCGGGCACTACAACGACACATTCCAGCGGATCGACGGCGTCTGGCGGTTCGACAGCCGCACGATGTTCATCGACCAAGTCGGTGACCTGAGCCACCACCTGAAGATCGGCGCGTAACGCTCTTACTCGTCGAGAAACATTGCGTGCTTGTCGATCGGGTCGCGACCGATGCGCAAACTGTTGGCGGAAAACGTCGGGTCCGGGTAGCCGATCGCCAGACCACACAAGATGTTCATCTCGGCGGCAATCCCCAGTTGCTCCCGGATGATCTCGGGATAACCGGCGATCGACACCTGAACGCAGGTCCCCAGGCCGCGGGCCGTCAACGCCAACACCAGCGTCTGCAAGAACATTCCGACGCCCATGGCGTCGACCAGGCCGAAGTCTTCGTGCATGGAGACTACGGCGCCGACCGGTGCGCGGAAGAATTCCCAATTGCGTAGCACCGCGATACGGCGGGCCTCAGAGTCTTCCCGCGCGATCCCCATGGAGCCGTACACCTGGGCACCCAGCTCGCGTCGCAGGTGCGCGAAAGCGGCCGGCAGTTCGGGGACCTTCGGCGGCTCGGAGCGGGCCTTGCTCAGCAGGGCCGCAACGAGCCGGTCGCGCGCTGCGCCCGAGACGAACACCACGCGCCACGGCTGGACGTTGGAGTTCGACGGCGCGCACACGGCAAGATCCAGCGCCTCCTCGAGCAGATGCCGCGGTACCGGGTCCGGCAGGAACATGCGCGACGAGCGCCGCTCGCGGATCGTCTTGTCGAGGTCGTACATATGGCGCCCCTTTCGGGGTCAGGGCGGGGTCAGGGCAAAAGCCAGTCGATCGGTTCGGCACCCATGCCGGCGAGCAGGTCGTTGGCGCGACTGAACGGTCGCGAACCGAAGAACCCGCGAGACGCCGACAACGGAGACGGGTGGGGCGACTCGATGCAGACACAGTCGCCGGCGGCGAGGATGGGCTTGAGCGTCGACGCGTCGCGGCCCCAAAGGATCGCGACCAGCGGCTGTTTGCGCGCAACCAAAGCCCTGATCGCGCACTCGGTAACGGCTTCCCAGCCCTTGCCGCGGTGGGAGGCCGGGTTGTTGGGACGCACGGTGAGCACCCTGTTCAGCAACATCACTCCGCGCTGCGCCCACGGTGACAGGTCGCCGCAGGACGGTGGCGGATGGCCCAGGTCGGTGGTGTATTCGTCGAAGATGTTGGCCAGGCTGCGGGGTAACGGACGCACGTGTGGAGCCACCGAAAAGCTCAGCCCCACCGCGTGTCCGGGCGTGGGGTAGGGATCCTGGCCCACGATCAGCACCCGCACCTGGTCGAATGGGAACGTGAACGCGCGCAACACATTTGGTCCCGCTGGAAGGTATCCGCGGCCCGCAGCGATCTCCGACCGCAGAAATTGGCCCAGTTGCGCCACTTGGCCGGTCACCGGTTCCAGCGCGGTCGCCCACCCGGGGTCGACGAGTTCACTGAGAGGGCGTGCGGTCACTGCGCCACCCTAACGTCCCGGTCATTGCGCAAACGACTGCCAGCCCGCATAACCCGTCCATTCCTCGCCGTCAATCAACACCCGCGCCGGCCCGTCAATCACCCTTCCGATCACTCGCCAACCGGGCGGCACCGCGTCGGGAAAACAGGCCACCAGCGCATGATCTTCACCCCCGCCCAACACCCACGACAACGGGTCCGCCCCCACCGCGGCGCCCGCCGCAGCCAACGCGTCACGGTCCACGGCCAACGCCGCGGTGGACACCTCGATCCCGACGCCAGACGCTTGCGCAACGTGCCGCAGGTCCGCTACCAAGCCGTCGGAAATGTCGATCATCGCCTGGGCACCCGCCGCCGCGGCCACCACACCCTGGCCATA
This sequence comes from Mycobacterium bourgelatii, assembly GCF_010723575.1. Lineage (NCBI taxonomy): Bacteria > Bacillati > Actinomycetota > Actinomycetes > Mycobacteriales > Mycobacteriaceae > Mycobacterium > Mycobacterium bourgelatii. Next base: position 1,788,988 of record NZ_BLKZ01000001.1, on the reverse strand, counting down.
GGGCGGTGCCGGCACCAGATGGCGGCGCCGCAGCTCGTCGAAGCCTCTAATTCCGTTGTGCCACAACTCATAACCTGCGCCAGACCGACCCAATTCACCGGTGACGGCGAGCACCGAACCGGCCCGCGCCCCGGAACGCAACACCGGCGCCCGGCCGTCCAGGTCGCCCAACACGGTCACCGACACCACCCATTGTGGACAGTGGACCAAGTCACCGCCCACGATGCCCGCACCGATCCGGTCGGCCTCGTGCCACAACCCGTCGGCCAACGAACTCGCCCACTCGGCCAACGTATTGGCCGGTGCGCCGAACCCCACGACGAACGACACCGGCCGCGCGCCCATCGCCTCGATGTCGGCCGCGTTCTGCGCGATGGCTTTGCGACCGACGTCGTGCGGCGTCGACCAGTCCAGCCGAAAGTGCCGGTCCTGCACGAGCATGTCGGTGGAAATCACCGTGCGGCCACCACCGGTGGATACCACCGCCGCGTCGTCGCCGGGTCCGAGTTCGACCGCGGCGGGTTGACGGCGCCCCCGCACCAGCCGGTCGATGACGGTGAATTCCCCCAGCTGTTCCAGCGTCGGAGATTCCGCCGGAGTGTCCTCGCGCACACCACCTCCTTCGGCGCTTTCCGGGTCGCGAACGTTAAGTTGGGTCCCTGGCCCTGCGCTTGTCGAACCGGGCGAGTTTGCGGGCCAGTTTATGAGCCTAGGAGGTGGCAGGTGCCCGACCCCGACGGGCCGCCACGTGCCCTCATCATCGCCGCGGTGGCGCTGGCCGTGACGGCGCTGGGTGTCATTCTCGCGATCGCGGCAACCCAGCACGGACCGGCGAAACCCGTTGAGCTCCCGGCCGCGGCCGCACCGCAAGCCGGCGCGCCGCCGTGCCAGGCGCTGTTGGCCGCGCTGCCGCAGCGACTCGGGGACTACGAGCGTGCAACGGTGGCGCAACCCGCACCCGAGGGCGCCGTGGCGTGGCGTTCCGGACGCAGCGAACCGGTGATCCTGCGCTGTGGGCTGGAACGGCCGGCCGACTTCGTCATCGGCTCCCCCATCCAAGTCGTCGACCGTGTGCAGTGGTTCCAGACGGCCTCCGGATCCGGTGAGAACCAATTCACTTGGTATGCCGTGGATCGTCCGGTCTACGTCGCGCTCACGCTGCCGACCGACGCCGGACCCACGCCGATCCAGCAACTGTCGGAGACGATTGACCGGACCATGGACGCAGTGCCGATCCGCCCCGGCCCGCCCCGTTAGTCGAGCAGCTACCGCAGGCCTACACCGCGCGCCAACGCGGTGTCCACCATGGTCGCCAGCAGGGTGGGATAGTCGACGCCGCTGGCCGCCCACATCCGCGGATACATCGAGATCGTGGTGAAGCCCGGCATGGTGTTGATCTCGTTGATCACCGGACCGTTGTCGGTGAGGAAGAAGTCCACCCGAGCCAGCCCCTGGCAGTCGATGGCGGTGAAAGCCCGGATCGCCAACTGTCGCAGGGCGTCGGCGACGTCGTCGTCAACCTTGGCCGGCACGTCCAATTCGGCCGCGTCGTCGAGATATTTGGTCGCGAAGTCGTAGAACGAATCCTCACGGCCGCGTACCCCGGCCACCCTGATCTCGCCCAAGGTGCTGGCTTCCACTGTGCCGTCAGGCATTTCGAGCACACCGCATTCCAGCTCACGGCCATTGATCGCCGCCTCGACGATCACCTTGGGGTCATGGCGACGGGCCTCGGCGATCGCGGCGGGCAATTCGTCCCAGCTGGTCACCCGGCTCACGCCGATCGAGGAACCGCCCCTGGCCGGCTTGACGAAGGCCGGCAACCCAAGCCGCTCACGTTCCTCGGGATCAAGGGTCGCGCGTGTCGGTCGCAGCACGGCGTGCGCACCCACCGGCAGCCCCTCGGCGATGAGCAGCTTCTTGGTGAACTCCTTGTCCATGCCGGTGGCGCTGGCCAGCACCCCCGCACCCACATAGGGCAGGCCCGCGAGCTCGAGCAGCCCCTGAATGGTGCCGTCCTCGCCGTAGGGCCCGTGCAGCACCGGAAACACCACGTCGACCGAGGCCAGGACTTCCCGCGCATTGGGGCCTGTCGAGTGCTGCAACGACACCAATTGGCCGCTGCGCTGTGGATCAGCCGGCAGCGCGAGTTCGGTGCCCGATTGGGCGTTCACCTCCGGCAATTGCCGGTTGGTGATGGCCAGCGCGTCGGGGTCACCATCGGTGAGCACCCACGAGCCATCCCGGGTAATGCCGATCGCCAGTACCTCGAACCGGCGCGGATCCAGATTGCGCAGGATGCTGCCCGCCGACACGCAGGAGATGCCGTGCTCGTTGCTGCGTCCGCCGAAGACGACGGCCACGCGCACACGCCCCTCACGCTGCTCGCTGGCATTCACAACCTGGAGAGGCTACCGGGTGGGGCGCCGGGAGGTCGGGCCTGGAGGTGCGAGCTGCGGTTTTACCCGGCTACCGGATCATTCGGGCTTGGTGCTGCGCCCCAAAAGCAACGCTATCGCCTCGTTCACCGACAGCCCCTTGTGACAGACCCGATGTACGGCGTCGGTGAGTGGCATTTCGACGTCGTAGCTGGACGCTAGCGCCAGCACCGACTGGCACGACGTCACGCCCTCGACGACGTAGCCGTCCTTGCGATCCAGCGCGGATTGCATGGTCTCCCCACGGCCCAACAACTCGCCGAACGAGCGGTTACGCGAATGCGGCGACGTGCAGGTGGCCACCAAATCGCCAACTCCGGCCAGGCCCGCGAGCGTCGTGCCCTTGGCCCCGAGCGCCAACCCCAGGCGCATGATCTCCGCCAGGCCGCGGGTGATTATCGCCGCAGCGGTGTTTTCACCCAGTCCGACACCGGCGGCCATCCCGCACGCGAGCGCGATGACGTTCTTGCAGGCTCCGCCGATCTCGGTGCCGACGACATCGGAGTTTGTGTAGGGCCGGAAGTATCCGCTGTTCAGGAAGCGTTGCAACGCGACCGCGCGACCGGAGTCGCTGCAGGCGATGACTGTGGCCGCGGGCTGTCCCTCGGCGATCTCACTGGCCAGGTTGGGGCCTGAGATCACGGCGACCTGTCCCGCGTCCACGCCGGTCACCGAGATGATCACCTGGCTCATCCGCATCAGGGTGTCCAGCTCGATCCCCTTGGCCAGGCTGACCAGCGTTGCACCGTCGGTCAGCAGCCCCGCCCAACGCTCGAGGTTGCTCCGCATCGTCTGCGCCGGCACACCCAACAGCACCGTCGTGACGCCGCTCAGCGCTTCTTCCGGGTCGGCCGTGGCCCGTACACCGGGCGGCAGCAACATCCCCGGGAGATAGTCGGGGTTGCGGCTGGTCTTGTTGATCTCCTCCGCGACTTCCGCTCGTCGCGCCCACAGCGTGACCTGTTGCCCGGCGTCGGCGAGCACCTTTGCGAGCACCGTGCCCCATGCGCCAGCGCCCATCACTGCAATGGTTTCCGAGCTGGCCATCCACCACTTCCCTTCACACGGCAACCGCTGACACTATTCCAGCGCCCAGTCGTTCATCACGCTAGCGCGGAGCCGGACCGGCACCGTCGCGCTAGGGTGGCGCTCGTGGGCGTGAGCGGCACCCGGGCCGAGCGTAAGGGTGATGTGGGGTTGATCATCGCCGTCAAGCGGTTGGCCGCCGCCAAGACCAGACTGGCACCGGTGTTCTCCGCGCAGACCCGGGAGAGCGTGGTGCTGGCCATGCTGATGGACACCCTGGCCGCGGCGGCGCGCGTGCCCGCCCTGCAATCGATCACCGTCATCACCCCCGATGAAGCGGCGACGGCCGCAGCGACCGAGCTCGGCGCCACCGTGCTGGCCGACCCGACGCCGGAGGGCGACCCGGATCCGTTGAACAACGCCATTGCCGCGGCCGAGCGCGCCGTTGCCGAATCGTCTCCCAATATCGTTGTCCTGCAAGGTGATTTGCCCGCGCTACAAACACAGGAACTCGCCGAAGCGATCGCGGCCGCGCGACATCACCGACGTAGTTTCGTCGCTGACCGGCTGGGAACCGGCACTTCGGTACTGTGCGCTTTCGGAGCCAAGCTAGACCCGCAATTCGGCGCGGATTCGTCCGCACGGCACCGGCGTTCGGGTGCTATCGAACTGACCGGCGCCTGGCCCGGACTGCGGTGCGATGTCGACACTCCGGCCGACCTCGCCGCCGCGCGGCGTCTCGGCGTGGGCCCCGCGACCGCGCGCGCTCTGGCGCATCGTTAGCGCAGCGGCCGGGTTGAATCGTCCCCACGCGTACCAATGGCCTATCGATGTCGGCTCGAAGCTGGCAGCACCACCCCGTGATACGCAATGATCGCAGAGTGACCGATACCGAAGCTCAAGTGCGCGCCGACGAGAACGCCTGGGATCCAGACGACTCCGGCCTTGCCGCACCGCCCGCCGCGACAGCCGACGCGGTCAACGACCGGCTTCCAGAAGATCGTTACCTCAACAGGGAACTGAGCTGGCTCGACTTCAACGCTCGGGTCCTGGCGCTGGCCGCCGACAGTTCGTTGCCGTTGCTCGAGCGGGCAAAGTTTCTGGCGATCTTTGCGTCCAATCTCGATGAGTTCTACATGGTTCGGGTGGCCGGCCTCAAACGGCGTGACGAGATGGGGTTGTCGGTCCGCTCCGCCGACGGTTTGACGCCGCGCGAGCAGCTGCGCCTCATCGGCGAGAAGACCCAGCAGATCGCCAGCCGCCACGCGCGCGTGTTCCACGACGTGGTGCTACCGGCTTTCCGCGATGAGGGCATCTACATCGTCACGTGGAACGATCTCGATCAAGCCGAGCGCGACCAATTGTCGGTCTATTTCAACGACCAGGTCTTCCCCGTACTGACACCACTGGCGGTCGATCCGGCCCACCCGTTCCCCTTCGTCAGCGGGTTGAGCCTGAATCTGGCGGTCACCGTCAAGCAACCCGAGGACGGAACCCAGCATTTCGCCCGGATCAAGGTCCCCGACAACGTCGACCGCTTCGTCCAACTCCGCACGAACCGCAACGGCGAAAGCACCGAAGGCCCAGCCCCCCTACGGTTCCTGCCGATGGAGGAACTGATCGCGGCTTTTCTGCCGGTGCTGTTCCCCGGCATGGAAATCGTCGAGCACCACGCGTTCCGCATCACCCGCAACGCGGATTTCGAGGTCGAGGAGGACCGCGACGAGGACCTGTTGCAGGCGCTCGAGCGGGAATTGGCTCGCCGACGTTTCGGCTCGCCGGTTCGGCTCGAAGTCGCCGATGACATGACCGAGGGCATGTTGGAGTTGCTACTGCGCGAACTCGACGTGGATCCCGGTGACGTCATCGAGGTTCCGGGGTTACTCGATCTATCGTCGCTATGGCAGATCTACGCTGTCGACCGGCCGGGCCTCAAGGACCGGGCTTTCGTTCCCGCAACCCATCCCGCGTTCGCCGACCGCGAGACACCCAAGAGCATCTTCGCCACCCTGCGCGAAGGCGATGTGCTGGTTCATCATCCGTACGACTCGTTCTCCACCAGCGTGCAGCGGTTCATCGAGGTGGCCGCCGCCGATCCCAACGTGCTTGCGATCAAACAGACCCTGTACCGCACCTCGGGCGACTCCCCGATCGTGCGGGCGCTGATCGACGCCGCGGAAGCCGGAAAGCAAGTAGTGGCATTGGTGGAGATCAAAGCGCGCTTCGACGAGCAAGCCAACATTCGATGGGCCCGCACGTTGGAGCAAGCGGGCGTGCACGTGGTCTACGGTCTCGTCGGGCTCAAGACGCACTGCAAGACATGCCTGGTGGTGCGTCGCGAAGGTCCGATCATCCGGCGGTATTGCCACATCGGCACCGGCAACTACAACGGCAAGACAGCCCGCCTCTACGAGGATGTCGGCCTGCTGACCGCGGCACCGGATATCGGCGCCGACCTCACCGACTTGTTCAATTCGCTCACCGGATATTCGCGGAAGCTCTCGTACCGCAACCTCTTGGTCGCGCCGCACGGAATTCGCACCGGGATCATCGAACGAGTGGAGCGGGAAGTGGCCGCTCACAAACAAAGCGGCCCCACTCAGGGTCAGGGCCGTATTCGGCTCAAGATGAATGCTCTGGTCGACGAACAGGTCATCGACGCCCTCTACCGCGCCTCGCAGGAGGGGGTGCGGGTAGAGGTGGTGGTGCGCGGCATCTGTGCGCTGCGCCCCGGCGCGGAAGGCTACTCCGAAAACATCTCGGTCCGCTCGATTCTCGGTCGCTTCCTGGAACACTCGCGGATCATCCACTTCAATGCGATCAACGAGTTTTGGATCGGCAGTGCCGACATGATGCACCGCAATCTGGACCGCCGCGTCGAGGTGATGGTTCAAGTCAAAGACCCACGACTGACCGGGCAGTTGGACGAACTGTTCGAGTCCGCGCTGGACCCGGCGACCCGGTGCTGGGAACTGGGCCGCGATGGCCAATGGACCGCCTCGCCACGGGAGGGCCAGAGCGTTCGCGATCATCAGGTGTCGTTGATGGAGCGACACCGCAGCTGACTCTGGGTGCTGTACAAGGCCGAATTGACCTGCAGGAGTTGAGGTGTCGATCCAGAACTCGTCGGCCCGACGGCGCTCAGAGGGCCGCACTGTGTATGCCGCCGGCGCGGTGTTGTGGCGGCACGCCAAGGGCAAGGCGATCGAGGTGGCCCTGATCCACCGGCCGAGGTATGACGACTGGTCGCTGCCCAAGGGCAAAGTGGATCCGGGTGAGACCGCGCCGGTGACCGCGGTGCGCGAGATATTCGAGGAAACCGGTCACCACGCGCACCTTGGGCGGCGACTCGCCACCGTGACATACCCGGTCGACCAAGGCATCAAAAAAGTCCACTACTGGGCCGCGCGCAGTACCGGCGGAATCTTCACCCCCGGTAATGAAGTCGATGAGCTCGTCTGGTTGCCGATTGCCGACGCAATGAAAACGCTCGAATACCCGCAAGATCGAAAGGTTCTGCGCCGGTTCACCAAACACCCGGCCGACACAAAGACGGTGTTGATAGTGCGACACGGCACCGCAGGCAGCAAAGCACGTTTTCGCGGCGATGACACCAAACGGCCGCTGGACAAGAAGGGGCGTGCGCAGGCCGAGGCACTGGTCGGCCAGTTGCTCGCGTTCGGCGCCACCGATGTTTATTCGGCCGACCGAGTGCGTTGCTATCAGACGGTGGAACCGCTAGCCGCGGAACTTGGTGTGGCCATTCGCGACGAGCCCAGCCTTAGCGAAGAGGCCTATGCCAAGAATCCCAAACGCGGCCGCCATCGAGTTCTGCAAATCGCCACCCGTAAAGGCACACCGGTTATCTGCTCCCAGGGCAAGGTAATTCCAGATCTGATCGCTTGGTGGGCGGAACGCGACGGTGTGCTCCCGGACAAGGCCCGCAACCTCAAAGGCAGTACCTGGGTGATGTCGTTGGTCGACGGCCGAGTCATTGCAGCCGATCACATCGGTGGCGCGCTAGCCGGAAAAGTGCGGTCATAACGCGCGAATACCCTTCGGCGGCATTGCTGCCGCACGAAGGGTATTTGCGTTTGCGTCGACTTACTTGCGACCGCGGCGCGTGCTCGTGGCCTTCTTGGCCGGAGCCTTCTTGGCCGGAGCCTTGGTCGCGGCCTTCTTGGCCGGAGCCTTGGTCGCAGCCTTCTTCGCCGGGGTCTTGGTCGCGGCCTTCTTCGCCGGAGCCTTGGTCGCGGCCTTCTTCGCCGGAGCCTTGGTCGCGGCCTTCTTGGCCGGAGCCTTGGTCGCGGCCTTCTTGGCCGGAGCCTTGGTCGCAGCCTTCTTGGCCGGAGCCTTGGTCGCAGCCTTCTTGGCCGTGGTCTTGCTCGCAGCCTTCTTCGCCGGAGCCTTCTTGGCCGCCTTCTTGGCCCCGCCGGCCGATACGCCGCGCTTGACTGCGGGCCCGTCAGCCGGGAGCTTTTGTGCGCCAGACACAACCGCTTTGAATTGGGCGCCCGGGCGGAAAGCCGGAACCGACGTCGGCTTTACCTTCACGGTCTCGCCGGTACGCGGATTACGGGCCACACGAGCCGCGCGGCGACGCTGTTCGAAAACACCGAACCCGGTAATCGTGACGCTGTCGCCCTTGTGCACAGCGCGCACAATCGTGTCGACAATGTTCTCGACAGCGGCGGTCGCCTGTCGGCGGTCCGAGCCCAATTTCTGTGTGAGCACATCTATGAGCTCTGCTTTGTTCATCCAACCCTCCGAAGCAAGTGGTCCACGTTTTGGAACCGACTAGGGAACTACGGTAAACCCTTACCCAGCAAATTGCCAAGAGCCACGCGCAATTTCAGGACCGCACAATCGGCATTTTGGGAATCCGATTGCCGCCCTTGACCGGTGGCGCGCCCTCAATATCGGCTTGCTCAGGTGTGCTTCGGAAGGCTGTCCGGGGCCGAATTGGACCCGTTAAGGGATGGGCAAAGTGCGCGGTTTCCAGTCCGGTCGCCCCGCCTCGAAAGCTTCGATTTCGTCGAGTTTCCGCAGCGTAAGGCCTATATCGTCGAGACCTTCGAGCAGGCGCCACCGAGTGTGATCGTCAATCCTGAACGGCAGCACCGCTGTTCCCGCGGTGATATTTCGATCTTGAAGATTGGCAGTGATTTCCAGACCCGGGCTCTGCTCGATGAGCTTCCAGAGAAGTTCGACGCCGTCTTGGTCGACTTCGGCCGCCAGCAGGCCCGCTTTGCCCGCATTGCCGCGAAAGATGTCGCCGAAGCGGGACGAGATAACCACCCGGAAGCCGTAGTCCATGAGCGCCCAGACGGCGTGCTCCCGCGACGACCCGGTGCCGAAATCGGGTCCTGCGACCAACACTGAACCCCGATCAAAGGGGCTGAGGTTTAGCACAAATGACGGATCCGAACGCCAGCTCGCGAACAAGCCGTCCTCGAAACCCGTTCGGGTTACGCGCTTCAAGAAGGCTGCCGGAATGATCTGATCGGTGTCGACATTGGACCTCCGCAGGGGTACTCCGATGCCGGTGTGGGTGTGAAAGGCTTCCATGTTCTGCCCGGTTCTTTCTCGTTCGGTCTCGTTGTTGGCCTTATTTGCCTGGGTTTCAATTCAAGTCAGCCGGCGCGGACAGCCTGCCGCGCACCGCGGTCGCGGCAGCAACCGCCGGAGACACCAAATGCGTACGGCCGCCTTTACCCTGCCGCCCCTCGAAGTTGCGGTTGGAAGTCGCGGCGCATCGCTCGCCGGGAGAGAGTTGATCGGGGTTCATCCCCAAGCACATCGAGCATCCCGCCTGCCGCCAGTCGGCACCTGCGGTGATAAAAATCTCACCGAGGCCTTCTTCTTCGGCCTGCGCTCGTACCCGCATGGAACCCGGGACGATCAGCATCCGCACGCCGTCGGCGACCTTTCGGCCACGCAGCACCTCAGCCACCACCCGTAGGTCTTCGATACGGCCGTTGGTACATGACCCGACGAACACGGCGTCCACCGCGATATCGCGCATCGCGGTACCCGGTCGAAGGTCCATGTACGCCAATGCCTTTTCGGCGGCCTGCCGTTCGGCGTCATCGGTCATCAGCTCCGGATCCGGCACCGCGCCCGCCAGTGGCACGCCCTGACCCGGATTGGTTCCCCAGGTCACAAAGGGGCTCAGCGAGGCTGCGTCGAGGTAGACCTCGGTGTCGAAGACGGCGTCGGGATCGCTGTGCAGTTGTTGCCAGTAGGCCAATGCGGCGTCCCATTCGGCACCCTTCGGCGCGTGCGGACGGCCGCGGATGTATTCGTAGGTGGTCTCATCCGGGGCCACCATGCCGGCGCGAGCACCGGCTTCGATGCTCATATTGCAGATCGTCATCCGGCCTTCCATCGACAGCGATTCGATAGCGCTGCCCCGATATTCGATGACGTGGCCCTGTCCGCCGCCGGTCCCGATCTTGGCGATCAGCGCAAGGATGATGTCTTTGGCCGATACACCGGCGGGCAATTGACCGTCCACATTGACCGCCATCGTTTTGAACGGCCGCAGTGGCAACGTCTGGGTGGCCAGCACGTGCTCGACCTCAGAGGTGCCGATTCCCATTGCAATTGCGCCAAAAGCGCCATGGGTCGAGGTGTGGCTGTCGCCACACACGATCGTCATTCCCGGCTGCGTCAAGCCCAATTGGGGTCCGACGACGTGCACGATGCCTTGCTCGATGTCACCCATTGGATGCAGGCGGACACCAAATTCCGCGCAGTTGCGGCGCAATGTCTCAACCTGTGTGCGAGAAATCACATCGGCGATCGGTTTGTCGATGTCGACGGTTGGGACGTTGTGGTCCTCGGTGGCGATCGTCAGGTCCGGCCGCCGCACCGGTCGTCCGGCCAACCGCAGACCGTCGAAAGCCTGCGGGCTGGTCACCTCGTGCACGAGGTGGAGATCGATGTAGATCAGGTCGGGTGCGCCGTCTTCGCCGCGTACCACAACATGGTCGTCCCAAACCTTCTCAGCCAGCGTGCGCGCCATCTCTGCCTCACTTCGTTGCTTCGCGCCGCGCCGATCGATCAGGCTGTGATCTCAGAATGCGAGACGCTAGTATCTCCTTGTGAGACAGCATAGCGGTATCGGGGTCCTCGACAAAGCTGTGGTCGTTATGCACGCGATCGCGGAATCTCCCTGCGCGCTTGCCGAACTGTGTGAGCGAACGGGCCTACCGCGGGCCACGACGTATCGACTGGCGGCCGCGCTCGAAGTCCACCGCCTGCTGGGACGTGACGAAGCCGGCCGCTGGCATCTGGGTCCCGCGGTCAGCGAGCTTGCGGCACGCGTCACCGATCCCCTGCTGGCCGCCAGTGCGGCGGTGCTGTCTGAGTTACGGGAAACCACCGGAGAGAGCGTGCAGTTGTACCGCCGCGAAGGGACGACACGAGTCTGTGTGGCCGCGTTGGAACCGTCGGCGGGGCTTCGCGATACGGTCCCGGTCGGGGCGCGGTTGCCGATGACGGCGGGCTCCGGGGCCAAAGTCCTTCTGGCCTACAGCGACACCGAAACCCAGCAGGCGGTGTTGCCGGCAGCCATGTTCACCGACCGCGCGCTGGCCGAAGTGCGGCGGCGCGGGTGGGCGCAAAGTGTGGCCGAGCGCGAACCGGGGGTGGCCAGTGTCTCGGCGCCGGTGCGCGATAGCCGTGGCGTTGTGGTGGCAGCCATTTCGGTCTCCGGTCCGATCGACCGGATGGGGCGGCGCCCCGGGGCGCGTTGGGCGGCCGACCTATTGGCCGCCGCCGACGCACTCACCCGCCGGCTCTAGCGGGAGGGCGCTGGGCTGAGCGCGATAAGGCTGGCTGGGTTGGCATCGAAGAACGGCGCGCGTGCGCGTCAGCGTATGGGAGCGCTACATCACCGCAAGCTCGGCCTGCCGTCTATGCCCGTCGGCGGCACCGCCCCCGCCGCCGGCCAGACCCGCCGAAAAACGTAAAAGTCCCCCACTTTCGTGGTGAAATGAATGACTTTACGTCTGCGCGGCATGATCGGGCGATGCCGAGTTAATTGACAAATATCTGACGTAGAATTGATGCATTTCTGACATTCGACGAGGAGCGAGATGCCCAAACCCCGCCCAGACGACGGCAGTCAGCGGCCCGGATCGCCGCCGACTGACCGAGTAGTGGCAGTCCTCGAAGTCCTGGCGACCCAGCACGAGCCGAGTTCGGTCGCGTCAATCGCCTCCCGACTGGAGCTCAACCGATCGACCGCGACATCGATCCTGCTCTCGCTTGAAAAGGCCGGGTGGGTGACTCGGCAGTCGGATCGCCGATACACCTTGGGGCCGGGGCTTATCGCCGTCGCCGATGCAGTGCACCAAGCGTTCCCCGTTTCATCCGATATCAGCCACACCCTCGAGGAATTGGCGCAACGCGCGGGTTGCGGAGCAACGCTGGCCTGGGTCGGTACCACTGACATGACCTTCCTCGCCAGCGTCCCCGGCAGGCGCAAGATGCCGGCCGGGGTCAGTGTCGGCCTCCGGTTGCCCGTAGGCGCGCCCGCCTGCGCGGCGGTGATCGCGCACCGCGATGCGCACGCACGCCGCGAGTGGCTGGACACGGCGAAGCCTGGTGATAAGCCCATCCTTGAGGATGTGCTGTCACAAATACATTCGAGCGGCGTGGCGGTTTACGGGTTGGGTGAGTCAGACCCAATGGTGCTTGACTTGCTTGGCGAGGTAGCCGAACTGCTGACGGAGAACCCGCAGCGCAGCTCGCTACGGCGGCGAATGTTCAGGTTGTTCTCCGAGCTCGCCCCAATCCCTTACACCGAAGAGCAACTCGCCTCTGAGCGGCCACTGTCAATCGGTTTCCTATCGGCTGCGGTATTCGCTGACGGCAAGGCAAGTTACGAGCTGCAGCTCGGGCCGTTGTTGCCGGAAGTCGGCCGATCGGAGCGTGACCGCTATATCAATGAGCTCCGCGCGACGGCGGACAAGCTCAGCACCGGCGCAAAGGCCTTGCACCGCAAGGGTTGACGATCGACCCCGGCAAGACCAGTGAACGCGGCTGTCCTTCGATCCGGCCGCACTCGTGGTGACAGCGGACAGGTCAGGCAAGGGTTGTCCTGCGGGTGCGAAGTTATAGAGGTAGAGCGCAACAACCGTTAGGCAGGGTTATTTCCCGCGGGCGAAGGTTCTGTTTCAGCCATTACCGTCGGCGAGGAACCAGTCGCCGATGGTGTCGACCCGCTCACCCAACAACCCGGCGGCCGCGTCGATGCCGTTGTGGCGCAACCCCAATCCTGACCAACCCGAGACCAGACAGCATCAGATGACTAAGCCCGACTCGACCAGCCGGCCGACAGTGCGTTCCCCAGACGGCCGGTGGCGTACGGGACTAACTCTGCGCCCGAACCGCTGTCGTTTGCGCAGCGGCCAACGACGGTTCGCCATCGAACCGCCGCACTAGCAGCGCCGTGGCCGCTAGGCTGCCGTCGAGCCAGCGGGCGCGGCACTGGAACCGTTGCACTTTGCCGCTGGTCGTCTTGCTCACGCTGCCGGGCGGCCCCACTACCACCACCGAGCAGCGCAGCCGGTGGTCTTCCAGTACGACCGCCCGCGCCGCTTCAACCACACCCGACAACACATCGTCTGGGGCATCAGCGCTGACTTCCACCAGCACCGCTAGCCCTTCGCTACCGCCCTCCTCTATGGCAAACGCCGCGATCCCGCCCGGCCTGATTGCGGGATGGCAATTCCGAAGGCTTTCTTCAATATCTTGCGGATAGATATTGCGGCCCGCCAAAGTCAGCACGTCTTTCATACGACCACACACATACAGCTCACCATCGTGCACAAAGCCCAGGTCCCCGGTTCGCAGGTAGCCACTGCTGCCAGCCACACCAGCCAAGCGAGCCGCGAAGGCGGCCCGGGTGGCCTCCGGTTTGCCCCAATAACCCGCGGCCTTGCTCGGCGAGTCCACCCAGATCTCGCCGACCCGGCCCTCGTCCAGCGGCGCGCAGCTCTCCGGGTCCACAATGCGCACGTCGACGTCGTCGGTCAACGCACCGCAGCCCCTGAAGACCTTTGACGCGGGCCCGTCGTAAGGAACCGCTATCCCTTGCGCTTCGAGCTTATGCGTGTCCACTCGTAACGTGGAGCGCCCGAACAGGGTTACTCCGACAGTATGTTCGGCCAGTCCGTAGGCGGGGCAGAAAGCCTCGGGACGCAGACCGGCGACGCTGAACGCCTCCAAAAAGGTGCGAATGGTGTCCTCACGGACCGGTTCTGCCGCACTCATCACCATCGACAGCGAACTCAGGTCCCATTGCGCACGCTGTTCGGCGGTGGTCTTCCGCACCGCCAGTTCGTAACCGAAATTCGGGGAGACCGTGTGCGTGGCGCGCACGCGGTGCATGACCTCGAACCACAGCGCAGGCCGCCGGACAAAACTCAATGGCGACATCAAGGTGAGCTCGAAATTGCCCGCCAACGCGTTCAGGATGGCGCCGATAAGCCCGAAGTCGTGATACGCGGGCACCCAGAAAACTCCCCGCATATTCAGCCCAAGTCCGAGGTGCCGGCGCTCGAATTCTTGCTGATGCTCCAAGTTGCCGTAAGTGATGACGACGCCTTTGGGGGCGGAGGTGGTGCCCGACGTGTACTGCAAGATGGCGGGAGTGTCGTGACTTGGGGCCCAGCCTGAAGCCGCATCGAAGGACGAGCCGAATCCGCGCGTCCGGCGGTTCATGATGCCAGGCGAGGTGGCGTGCCAGTTTAGGTTTGCGGGCCAGACAACGGTGCGTCCGGTCATCAAAGACTTGGCCGCACCGAGGCGTCGGGCGTTGGCATACTGCCGATTGGTCAGCACCGCTTTTGCATTGCAATCAGCCGCGATCCGCTGCAGAGGCTCAATCGACTTTTGCGGATTGACCGGGTTCGGCGGATACACGGGAACCGCCAGTACCCCCGCGGCCATACAACCAAGGAGGGCACGAACGAAGTCCAGACCGGGTGGGTACACCAAGAGTGCGTGATCGCCTGGTACCAGACCGCAACGCTGCGTGAGCAACCCAGCCGCTGCATTCATTTCGGTCACCACATCAGCACGACTCATCGACTCAGTGACGCGACCTCGATCATCGACAAAGGTGATGGCGGGGGAATCAGGAATCTGCACCCCAAGTTCTCGAATCCGGTCCAACATCAGCGACATTGGCAGTGAGCCTCCAATCCCTGTAGGTGATCTCTGCTAGGCGTGAAATGAGGGGTCGGGTCGCCGCCGACACCGACAATTCATTGCCGAGCCCTTAAGTGAGCCCTTTGGTGCGCACCTCGTTGTGTGTGACTACAGACCTGAATGGAGGGCGGCGAGGCCACTTCCGCACAGAGAGCAACCTGGAGCCCTGCCTGACGCTTAGCCGCCGTGCGCGCGGTGGCACGACCTTGCAACCGTGTACGAGATTGACAACTATTCGTCGTCTTATTGACGGATAGTCAATATACCTGAGGGCGGAAACACACACAAGACTCGGCCTGGCCCCCCTCGAGGGGATGCAGCACCGGGTTACTTGCGAGCCCGACGGAGCCGGCGTCTTCCCCTCAATTGGTCGCGTTTTCAAGTCGGGACAGCTCCGAGGAGTCCAGTCGGCGTCTCGACAGGAAGATGGCGACAATATCTGTGCGCCTGCAGATTCCGCGCTTTGTTAGGAGCCGTTCGTGGGGCCATCCGACCAGATCGGCACCGAGGTTCCTGAGGACGGCGACGAAAGTACGCATCCAAGCGAGGGTTTCATCGCGGTGTCCGAACACCGTGCGGCACCTCATCCGCCAATTCCTCAATGGCACCGCCGAATTGGCGCCCGCCCCGTTGGGTATCGGACTGGCCATCGAGCTAGCGCAGCAGCTCTTGACCGGCCCCTCCTACCAAACTCTTGTGCGCGGTGCCACCCTCGGGTAGATTAACTATCTGTCATCGTGGTGACGAATAATCGTCACCACGGCGATAGTGGCGTAAGGCGAGAACGCGGTCGAGCCAAACTTCGGTTGCCGTTTGAGCGGGAGTGGGCTCGATGCCCCGCATTAGGTCTGTAGTCACACACGACGAGGTGTGTGTGTAACGGGGGATGCCTTCATCCCGCCCGCTGCAAGGAGTGAATCCCATGAATTTCCAGGTGCTCCCACCCGAGATCACCTCCCTGCAGATTTTCGGTGGCGCGGGGTCGGGACCGATGTTGGCGGCAGCGGAGGGCTGGCAAGGACTGGCCGCGGAGTTGAACGCGGCGGTGACGTCGTTCGAATCGCTGACTACTGAGCTGGCGAGCGGGGCGTGGCAGGGCGCGGCCTCGGCGGCGATGACGGCTGCGGCGACCCCATACCTAGGGTGGCTGAGCGCGGCCAGCGTGCACGCCGAGACGGCAGCCGGCCTGGCTCAAGCGGCTGCGGCGGCGTTTGAAGCGGCGCGAGCGGCGACGGTGTATCCGGCGGCGATCGCGGCCAACCGCAACCAGTTCGTCGCGTTGGTGAACTCAAACCTGTTGGGGCTCAACACGCCAGCCATTTTCGCCGCCGAAGCCGAATACGAGATGATGTGGGCCCAAGACATTGCCGCGATGGTGGGCTATCACGGCGAGACTTCTGCGATCGCCGCGGCGTTGACGCCAATCGTCCAACCGTTGACGAAGCTTGCAAACCTGCCGACTCAGGCCGCCGCGGCCATGTCCGCCACGTTGACCGGACCCCCACCCGCCGCCGTCGAGATACCCACAATATCCCTTCCGCCCTTTAATATTCCCCAGCTACGGTTGCCGACTTTAAGTCTTCCGAGTTTGGGAATCAGCAACTTCAGCCTGCCCGAACTCAACATTCCCCAGATATCTCTAGGTAGTTTCAGTCTACCGCCCACAAGCATATCGCTGTCGATGCAAAGTCTGACCATACCGTCGTTCACCTTCCCCGCCATTTCCCTACCGAGCATAACTATCGGCGGATTTAGCACCCCGCAACTCGCGACGGCACCATTCGTACTGCCTTCAGTACAATTCCCAACTAGTGGATTCTATTTTCCATCCGGCGGGGATTTGGCCTTCGCCAATAAGAATATATTAACCAATGGCGGAACAACTTCTCTCAATTATGTCTCCATAATGATCGGACCCGTGCCGAAGGTCTTGTTCAGCATGCCTGAACCTATTGGTATTAGTCTTGACTTGAAGCTGCCGCAAAATATCCCCGTTAACTTCGCCCTTCGTGTATCGATGCCGAGCAACACCCCCGGCATATACATCGGCGATTTCAACCTCGCGACGAAACAGTTCGAGCCAGGTGCCGCCGGTTTCGTCCTGCCGCCTATCGAAATCACCGGGTTCACCACCCCGAGTATCTCCATTCCCTCTTGGCAAACCCCCGAAATCACCCTCACCAACCTTGGCGCAACGATCGACATCGGGCCGATCGACATTAACGGGGTCTCCCTTGGCCCGCTGATCGTTCCCCCCATCAATATTGGGCAATTCGAAATACCCAACATCGCTGTCGGCGCCATCGACCTCGCTGGGTTCAACACTCCCCCGCTCACCGTGACCGGCGGTTCTATCGGCTCCGACTTCTTCAATCTCATCCCGAAGATCGGTATCGAGTGGCCTAATCCACTCTCGGGCCTCATGAACCCCGGGCCTGATGGCCCCACCCTAGGGCCCATCACCACGCCGGCTATTAGCGTCAGCGTCGACTCGCCCCAAATAACGATTCCCCAGATCTCGTTCCCCCCGTTCAACCTAAACGCTGTAACTGTTCCACCGGTTAATCTGTCGCCATTCAGCCTGGGTTCGATTAGCGTACCTAATATTCAAGTAAACGCGATCAACGTCGGCGCAATTGACATACCAAGTATCAGCATAAAACCCCAATTACCAAATATTAGCATCGGCACCTTCACGGCGCCCGCCATCACCGTCGGCAACTTTAACTTACCTGCGATCAAAATCCCGGAAATAACAACGCCGGAAATCACACTCTTCAACCCACATGCAGGTCCTAACGTTGCTTTGGGCATGCGGATTGACTCGGTCGCCTTCGTTGGCCTAGGTAATTCGCTGATTTCACTTAACCCCAACCCATTCGAGACATCGGTGAACATCGCGATTCCCCCAACTCAAATTCCGCCCCTCACATTAATAAACGGCAGGAGCTTCGACAGGGAGTTTAGCCTGGTGATAGACAACGTAGCGGTCGGGGCCTTTACCCTGCCTCAACTCACGATTAACCAGTTCAATCTCGCGCTGCCCACCGGCCCGCAGCTGAATCTGTCCGACCTCGGCATCGGCAACATCTCTCTTAGTAGCCTCAGCCTCCCCCAAATCACCGTTCCACCGATCGGAATCGGACCGCTCACCGGTACCACTTTGCCGCAGATCGACCTCGACGGCATTCAGGTTGGCGGCTTCAGCAGCCCCCCGATCGTCCTTCCCCCCATCAAATTCACTCAGACCATCTTGCCGAGCTTCACCCTGCTGCCAGCCATATCGCTCTAGCACCCGACCAGTACTGACTATTCGGAGATAGGCACTCATGTCATTTGTGATCGCCACACCCGAGCTGCTGACATCCGCCGCCGCTAGCTTGAACTCCCTGGGGTCCTCGCTGAGCACCGCCCACACGGCGGCGGCATCGGTAACCACCAGCGTAGTGGCCGCGGCCCAGGACGAAGTGTCGGTGGCCATCGCGACGCTGCTCGGTCAGCATGCGAAGGCGTACCAGGCGGCGGCCACGCAGGCCGCGCTGCTTCACGACGCATTTGCAGGGCGCCTGTCGGCGGCGAGCGGTGCATACGCGGCGGCGGAGGCGGCTAATGTTTCGCCGTTGCAAGCCTTTGAGCAAAGCGCCCTGGCTGCAATCAACGGGCCTGCCGAGGCGATGGTGGGGCGTCCGCTGCTCGGCGATGGGGCCAACGCGACCACCCCGGGCGGCAATGGCGGTGCGGGCGGGTTGTTGATCGGCAACGGTGGCAATGGCGCGGCGGGAGCGCCCGGCATGCCGGGCGGCGACGGCGGGCCTGCCGGGTTGTTCGGCAACGGAGGGGCCGGTGGGGCCGGCGGCGCCGGTGGCGGCAGAGGAGGCAACGGAGGGCCTGCCGGCTGGTTCGGCAACGGAGGGGCCGGTGGGGCCGGCGGCTCCGGTGGCGGCGCCGGCGGCAACGGTGGGGCTGCCGGTTTGCTGACGGGGGTCGGGGGGGCGGGCGGTAGCGGTGGTATCGGCACCGATAACCCCACGGGCATCGGTGGCACCGGCGGAGCTGGCGGTGCCGGCGGGCCCGGCGGGTTGTTCACCAACGGCGGCACCGGCGGGGCCGGCGGTCAAGGTGGCCAAGGCGGGATCGGTGCGAATGGTCCCGCCAACACGCAGGGCGGCACCGGCTTCACCGGCGGCGTCGGCGGCCCCGGCGGCCCGGGAGGCCAAGCCCCGCAGCTGTTCGGCCAGGCCGGGGCCGGTGGACCGGGTGGCCAGGGCGGCACCGGCGGGACCGGTGGAAACGGTGGTGACGGCATCACCCCCGGTGCCGGCGGAACCGGGGGCACTGGGGGTATCGGCGGCCTGGGCGGCGCCGGCGGCAGCGCCGGCGGGTTGTTCACCTCCGCCGGTCCGGCGGGCGCCCCGGGCACCGGCGGTACGGGGGGCCTCGGTGGCAATGGGGGCAACGGCACCCAGGGCATCTCTGCCGAGCCAGGCAGCGGAGCCAGTGGAGGCCAGGGCATCGCTGGCGGGAGTGGTGGCCAGGGCGGTAAAGGTGGGGCGGCACTGCCCGGCGGTCTCGCCGGAAACGGCGGGAAAGGTGGAAACGGCGGCACCGGTGGCACCGGTGGGGACGGGGGCTCTGGAGAGCCTACCGGCGGCCCCGGCGGTAACGGCGGAACCGGCGGCACCGGCGGTGCGCCTGGCCCAGGTGGGCTGTCGGGGGGTCTCGGCGGGAGAGTGGGCCAGCCCGGACTCGGTGGAGACGGAGGAACCGGCGGACGGGGCGGCGACGCCACGGGGACTAACGCCTATGCCGGCGGCAACGGCGGGACCGGTGGATCGGGCGGCGGTCCCGGAGGTAACGGCGGCAACGGGGGCAACGGAGGCACCGGCGGCATGGGTGCACCCGGCGCCGATGCCACAACAACCACCGGCCCCGTCATAGGTGGTACGGGCGGAACCGGGGGCGCCGGAGGCCAGGCCGGACTCTCCGGCGGCGCGGGTGGCAAGCACGGCATCGGCGGGCAAGGCGGACAAGGGGGACAAGGCGGGCAAGGCGGCAAAGGCTCAGCAGGCACCAGCGGAGAGCCCCCCACCGCCGGCGGCCAGGGCGCCCAGGGCGGCCAGGGCGGCAAAGGGGGCGCTGGCGGAAGGGGCATCAACGGGATCGGCGGCGGTGACGGTGGCAAGGGCGGCATCGGTGGCGAGGGCGGTACCGGCGGCACCGGTGGCGACTACACCGGCGTCGCCACCGCTTCGCAGGCCGGTACCGGCGGCATGGGCGGCAAAGGCGGCACTGGCGGCGACCCCGGTCTAGGCGGGCGCGGAACCGATGGTGGCGCGGATGGCGCCCTCGGCACCGGAGGTACGGGCGGCACCGGCGGCAACGGTGGCCAAGGCCAGCAGGGCATGTCCGGCCAAGGCAGCGGATCTCCAACTCAGGCCGCGTCCGGCCAGAAGGGCGGTGACGGAGGCCGAGGCGGCCAAGGCGGCGACGGCGGCAAGGGGGTCGCCGGAATCGGCGGCGGTAACGGTGGCATCGGCGGGGTCGGTGGCCAGGGCGGCGCCGGCGGCACCGGCGCCAACGGCGCTATCGGTCAAGTCGGCGGAACCGGCGGCACCGGCGGTACCGGAGGTGCCGCCGGGGCGGCTGGGTCCGGAACCGACGGTGGCACACAGGGCAAGATCGGCACCGGCGGCACCGGCGGCACCGGCGGCACCGGCGGGCGGGGCGGCCAAGGCGCCAATGGCTCCGACAGCTACGCCCCAACCGCCGGCGGCCAGGGCTTCGACGGCGGTGCCGGGGGCCAGGGCGGCTCCGGCGGCGCCGGCGACGGCAAAGGCGCTCACGGCGGCAACGGCGGCCAAGGCGGCACCGGCGGCCAAGGCGGCGCCGGCGGCAACGGCGGCAACAACACCAGCAGCGGCGGCAAGGGCGCCGACGGTGGCAACGGCGGCAACGGCGGCAAGGCCGGGGCGGCCGGCGTAGGAAGGGACGGCGGCGCGAACGGCAGCATCGGCTTCGGCGGCAACGGCGGCAACGGCGGCAACGGCGGCAATGGCGGCGACGGTGCGAGCGGCACCGACAGCGGCTCCCCCACAGCCGGTCAGACGGGCGGCCAAGGTGGCGCCGGAGGTAAGGGCGGCGATGGCGGAGCCGGCGACGGTAACGGCAATCACGGTGGCGACGGCGGTAAGGGCGGCATCGGCGGTGCCGGTGGCAACGGGGGCAACGGCGGCAACAAAACAGGCAGCACCGGCGGCAGCGGTGCGAACGGGGGCAACGGCGGCAACGGCGGCACCGCCGGGGCGGCCGGTGTCGGAACCGACGGCGGAAGTAACGGCACCGTCGGCACGGGTGGCAAAGGCGGCAACGGAGGCAACGGCGGAAGCGGCGCCCCAGGCCGCGGCAACGACGGCACCGGCGACCCCGGCGGCAGCGGCGGCAAAGGCGGCAACGGCGGCGCCGGCGGCGACGGCATCGGCGGCGTGGGCGGTGGCAACGGCGGCGACGGCGGCAAGGGCGGCAACGGCGGCAACGGCGGCAAGGGTGAAAACGCCCCGGCTTTCAAGGACGGACGAAGCGGCGGCAAGGGCGGCGCGGGAGGCGCCGGGGGCAATGGCGGCGACGGCGGAGCCGGCGGGGGCTCCGGCGGCAACGGCGGCTCCGGCGGCAGCGCCGGCAACGGCGGCAACGCCGGCCACGCCAAGACCGCCGGCTATGACGGCGGCACCGGCGGTGCCGGTGGCACCGGCGGTGCCGGCGGCATCGGCGGCAAAGGCAACGGCACCGGTGACGGCGGCAAAGGCGGTACCGGTGGCGCCGGCGGCCAAGGCGGCATTGGCGGCGACAGCCGAGGTGCCAGAACTGGCGGCAAGGGCGGTGCCGGTGGCGCCGGTGGCATCGGCGGCGACGGCGGCTTGGCCACCGGCAGCGGCACCGCCGGCGACGGCGGCGCCGGCGGTGCCGGCGGTGCTGGCAATCACGGCGGCCACGGCGGCAACGTCGTAAACGGCCGCGGCGGCAACGGCGGCGCCGCCGGCACTGGCGGTCAGGGCGGCGCCGGAGGCAATAACACCGGCACAGGCGACGCCGGTAACGGCGGCGCCGGCGGCACGGGCGGCAAGGGCGGTGGTGGCGGCACCGGCGGCTCCGGCGGCAGCAATACTCGAAACCAAGGCGGCGCGGGCGCCACGGGCGGCACCGGCGGCGCGGGCGGTGCCGGCGGCACATCTACCGGCCCCAGCGGCAAAGGGGGCAACGGCGGCGACGGCGGCGCCGCCGGCGACGGAGGCACAGGCGGCACGGGCGGCGCCGAGAGCTTCGGCGGCCCCGGCGGAAACGGCGGCATAGGAGGCGCCGGGGGGCAAGGCGGCGACAGCCCGATTACCGAAAACGGCGGCACCGGCGGCAAAGGCGGAAACGGCGGAAACGGCGGAAACGGCGGTCCGGGTTCGTTTATCAAAAGCGACGGCGACGGCGAGGGCGGCGACGGCGGCAGCGGCGGCAACGGCGGGAACGGCGGCAAGAGCGGCCCACTGTCAGGTCAAAGCGGCAAGAGCGGCTCCGCCGGCAGCCCTAACAATAAGACCCAAGGCGGCTTCTTCGGCACCGGCGGCGCAGGCGGCCAAGGCAGCAAGGCCGTCCTCTGATCGATGGATCATCGGGTGGCGGGTTATGGACCCGAACACCCTGCGGCGACTCGAGCCCTGCGGTGGGACACCGGCAGTGTCGAGGCTCGGCGTTTCCCTTGACCAGGATCTCGCGCTCACTTCTCGTGCCACTCACCGCATCCTTGTGCAGACCTTTCACCTTCAGCTAAATTTAATATTCGTCATCTTTATGACGAATAATTGTCATATTGCTTTCAGGCGATAGTCCTGCGCGTGGCGAGAAGCGGTCAAGCAAGCGTGCGGGCTGTCATCCGCGCGGGATTGGTTTCGCTGCCCAGCGTCGGGTTTGGCGTGACGTCCAACGACGGGTGCATGAACCGGTGACGCTTCGCACCGGAGATAGGCAACGCACATGTCGTTCGTGATCGCCACCCCCGAGGTGTTGACATCCGCCGCCGCCAGCCTGGGCTCGATTGGGTCGTCGTTGAATACCGCCAACACCACAGCGGCATCAGTGACCACCGGTTTGTTGGCGGCGGCCCAAGACGAGGTGTCGGTGACCATCGCTGCGCTATTCGGGCAGCATGCCCAGGCCTACCAGGCCGCGGCCGCCCGAGCCGCCCTGCTCCATGACGAATTCATGCAACACCTGTCCGCCGCGGGCCGCGCCTACGCAACCGCCGAAGGGACCAACGTCTCTCCGCTACAAGCCGTCGAGCAAGCCGTGCTGGGGGTAATCAACGCCCCGACCCAGGCGCTGCTGGGGCGTCCGTTGATTGGCGACGGAGCCCACGCCACCACCGCAGGCGGCAACGGCGGTGCCGGCGGGCTGCTGATCGGCAACGGCGGCAACGGCGCGGCAGGTGCGCCCGGCCAACCCGGCGGTGATGGCGGTGCCGCCGGGTTGTTGATCGGCAATGGTGGGGCCGGTGGGGCCGGTGGGATCGGCGGCGCGCGCGGCGGCAACGGCGGGGCCGCTGGGCTGCTGATGGGATTCGGCGGGGCGGGCGGTGCCGGAGGTATCGGCACCGACAACCCCACCGGCATCGGTGGCGCCGGCGGCGCCGGAGGGGCCGGCGGGCCCGGCGGATGGTTCACCAACGGCGGCGCCGGCGGAGCCGGCGGCATGGGCGGCCAAGGCGGCAACGGTGTCAGCGGCCCAGCCGACACCCAAGGCGGCATCGGCTTCACCGGTGGCCCAGGAGGCGACGGCGGACCCGGAGGCCAGGCCCCACTGCTGTTCGGCAAGGGCGGGCCGGGAGGTCCGGGCGGATCCGGCGGCACCGGCGGGATCGGCGGAAATGGCGGCGACGGCCTCTCCCCCGGTACCGGTGGGACCGGGGGCACCGGAGGGGCCGCAGGCCAGGGCGGCGCCGGAGGTGCCGGCGGATTAGTCACGCCCGCCGGGCAGGCGGGAACCCCGGGCGCCGGTGGCACCGGGGGCACCGGTGGAAACGGCGGCAACGCTACCGCCGGCATCTCTGCGGTGGCAGGCACCGGAGCGACCGGGGGCCAGGGCATCACCGGCGGGCAGGGCGGCCAGGGCGGTACGGGTGGGGCTGCACCGAATGGCGGCATTAGCGGTAACGGTGGTAACGGAGGCAATGGCGGCACCGGGGGCACCGGCGGAGATGGAGGATCGGGCGCGCCCGAAGGCGGCGCCGGCGGTAACGGGGGCATCGGGGGCACCGGCGGCGCCCCGGGCCTTGCCGGGCTGTCGGGCGGTCCCGGTGGCCGCGCGGGCAACCCCGGACTCGGTGGCGACGGAGGGAACGGCGGGCGCGGCGGTGACGCCACCGGAACCAACGCCTTTTCCGGCGGTAATGGCGGGGCTGGCGGATCCGCCGGCGGCCCCGGCGGCAACGGCGGCAGCGGCGGCACCGGCGGCACCGGCGGTACGGGCGCGGCCGGGGCCGATGCCACGGAAACCGACGGCCCCGAGCAGGGTGGTATCGGCGGAACCGGGGGCGCGGGCGGCCAGGCCGGACTCGCCGGCGCGGGTGGCAAGAACGGCGTCGGCGGGCAAGGCGGGCAAGGCGGACAAGGCGGACAAGGCGGACAAGGCCTTTCGGGCGTTGACGGAGAATCACCCACGGGCGGCAGCCAGGGCGGCCAAGGTGGCCAAGGCGGTCAAGGTGGCGCCGGCGGCAACGGCATCGGCGGCATTGGCGGCGGCCAGGGCGGCACCGGTGGCATCGGCGGCCAAGGCGGCCAAGGCGGCACCGGCGGCGCCAACACCAGCACCGCCGCTGCCGCTGGAGTCGGCGGCGACGGCGGCAAAGGCGGCACAGGGGGCACCGCCGGATTTGGCGGACTCGGAACCGACGGCGGCGCCGACGGAAGCATCGGCACTGGCGGGACCGGCGGGACCGGCGGCAACGGCGGGCAGGGCGGACAGGCCCTGCCCAGCGCCAGCGGCACCGGTTTCCAGGGTGGCACCGGAGGCCGCGGCGGCCAAAGCGGCGACGGCGGCAAAGGCATCAACGGGATCGGCGGCGGCCAGGGCGGCACCGGCGGCATCGGCGGTCAAGGCGGCACCGGCGGCGACGGCGGCAACGCCCAGCCCGGGGCCGACGGCTTCGACGGCGGCAAAGGCGGCACAGGGGGCGCCGCCGGAATTGGCGGACTCGGAACCGACGGAGGCGTCGACGGAAACATTGGCAACGGCGGCAACGGCGGGCAGGGCGGACAGGGCCAGTCCAATTCCAGCGGCCCCGGTTTCCAGGGCGGCACCGGAGGCCGCGGCGGCCAAGGCGGCGACGGCGGCAAAGGCATCAACGGGATCGGCGGCGGCCAAGGCGGCACCGGCGGCATCGGCGGCCAAGGCGGCACCGGCGGCGACGGCGGCAACGCCCAGCCCGGAGCCGACGGCTTCGACGGCGGCAAAGGCGGCACCGGAGGCACCGCCGGCGCGGCCGGCACCGGAACCGACGGCGGCGCCAACGGAAGCATCGGCACCGGCGGCACCGGCGGGACCGGCGGCACCGGCGGACAGGGCGGGCAAGGGGCCGACGGCACGACCAGCACTTCGCCGACCGCGGGCGTGCAGGGCGGCCAGGGCGGCCGAGGGGGCCAAGGCGGCGACGGCGGAGTCGGCGACGGAAACGGCGCGCACGGTGGCGCCGGCGGCAAGGGCGGCATCGGCGGCATCGGCGGCACCGGAGGCACCGGCGGTGACAACACCGGCACCAGCGGCCTGGGAGCGGTGGCGGTGGCACCGGTCTCGGCCGTCGGGCACCGACGGCGGCGCCATCGGCAGCGTCGGCACCGGCGGCGACGGCGGCACCGGCGGTAACGGCGGGAAAGGCTACACCGGCAGCACCGGTGTCAGCAGCAGCTCGCCCACCGCCGGCGACCAGGGCGGCCAGGGCGGCGCCGGCGGCAAAGGCGGCACCGGCGGCGCCGGCGACGGCAACGGCGCGCACGGGGGCAACGGCGGCGTCGGCGGCGTCGGCGGAGCCGGTGGCACCGGCGGCGACGGCGGCGACCACACCGGCATCTCCACCGCCATCACCGCAGGCCAGCGGGGAAAGGCGGCAAGGCGGCGGCGGTCGGTCGGCGGCGGCAGCGGAACCGACGGCGGCGCGGATGGCGCCGGCGGCAACGGCGGCATCGGCGGCAACGGCGGCAACGGCGGGCAGGGCCAGCAGGGCATGACCGGCGCCGACGGTTTATCTCCGACTGCAGGTTCACAGGGCGGCATGGGGGGCCAAGGCGGCCAAGGCGGCGACGGCGGCGAGGGCATCAGTGGGATCGGCGGCGGCCAGGGTGGTATTGGCGGTATCGGTGGTCAAGGCGGCATCGGCGGCACCGGCGGCGAAGGGTTGGCGGGCGAGCGCGGCGGAACCGGCGGCCGGGGCGGCACCGGCGGTGGTGCTGGCGCCGCCGGCAACGGAACCGATGGCGGCGTAGCTGGCGCGCTCGGTACCGGCGGTACCGGCGGTGACGGCGGCACCGGCGGGCAGGGTGGGCAAGGCAGCGATGGCGCCAGCGGAGAATCCCCCACCACCGGTGAGCAGGGCGGCCAGGGCGGCGACGGCGGCCAAGGTGGCGCCGGCGGGGCGGGTGACGGCAACGGTGCACACGGCGGCGCCGGCGGCAAGGGCGGCATGGGCGGCATCGGCGGTACCGGCGGCACTGGCGGTGACAACACCGGCACCAGCGGCCTGGGTGGAAACGGAGGCCAAGGCGGCACCGGCGGCACCGCCGGGACGGCTGGCGTGGGAACCGACGGCGGCTCCGGCGGCAGCATCGGCACCGGCGGCACTGGCGGCACCGGCGGCACCGGCGGGACCGGCGGCAACGGCGGGCAGGGCGGACAGGGCCAGTCCAATTCCAGCGGCCCCGGTTTCCAGGGCGGCACCGGAGGCCGGGGCGGCCAAGGCGGCGACGGCGGCAAGGGCATCAATGGGGTCGGCGGCGGCCAAGGCGGCACCGGCGGCATCGGCGGTCAAGGCGGCACCGGCGGCGATGGCGGCAACGCCCAGCCCGGAGCCGACGGCTTCGACGGCGGCAAAGGCGGCACCGGCGGCGCCGCCGGCGCGGCCGGGAACGGAACCGACGACGGCGCGGTGGGCACAGTCGGCACCGGCGGCACCGGCGGGACCGGCGGCACCGGCGGACAGGGCGGGCAAGGGGCCGACGGCACGACCGGCACTTCGCCGACCGCGGGCGTGCAGGGCGGCCAGGGCGGCCGAGGGGGCCAAGGCGGCGACGGCGGAGTCGGCGACGGCAACGCGCACGGCGGCGCCGGCGGCAAGGGCGGCATCGGCGGCATCGGCGGCACCGGAGGCACCGGCGGTGACAACACCGGCACCAACGGCCTGGGAGGAAGCGGTGGCTAAGGCGGCACCGGCGGCTCCGCCGGGGCCGGCGCCGGCACCGACGGCGGCGCCATCGGCAGCGTCGGCACCGGCGGCGACGGCGGCACCGGCGGTAACGGCGGGAAAGGCTACACCGGCAGCAACGGCGCCAGTAGCAGCTCGCCCACCGCCGGCGACCAGGGCGGCCAGGGCGGCGCCGGCGGCAAAGGCGGCACCGGCGGCGCCGGCGACGGCAACGGCGCGCACGGGGGCAACGGCGGCCAAGGCGGCATCGGCGGAGCCGGTGGCACCGGCGGCGACGGCGGCGACCACACCGGCATCTCCACCGCCATCACCGCAGGCTCCGGGGCCAGCGGCGGCAACGGCGGCACGGGCGGCACGGCCGGCTCCGGCGGCAGCGGAACCGACGGCGGCGCGGATGGCGCCGGCGGCAACGGCGGCAATGGCGGCAACGGCGGCGACGGCGGACAGGGCCAGCAGGGTAGAGCCGGCACTGACGGCGGCAGCGGATTTCCCACCGCCGGCAGCCAAGGCGGCAAGGGGGGCGGAGGCGGCCAAGGCGGCGCCGGCGGCGCGGGAATCGGCGGCGGCGGCGGCAACGGCGGCAACGGCGGCGAGGGCGGCACCGGCGGCAACGGCGGCAACGGCGGTCCGGGTGCCGGCAGCTCGGGCCAGCCCGGCGGAAACGGCGGCCGGGGCGGGACCGGCGGTAGCGCCGGGGCGGCCGGCGCCGGGACCGACGGTGGCGCGTCAGGCACCATGGGCTTCGGCGGCGACGGAGGCACCGGCGGCACCGGCGGGCAAGGCGGGCAAGGCCGCAACGGCGTCAGCGGCAGCACCCCCACCCACGGCGGCCAAGGCGGACAGGGCGGCGCCGGCGGCCTGGGCGGCGATGGCGGCAAAGGCGACGGCAATGGCGCGCACGGCGGCAATGGCGGCCAGGGCGGCCAGGGCGGCAACGGCGGCACCGGCGGCAACGGCGGTGACAACACCGGCACCAGCGGCCTGGGTGGAAACGGTGGCCAAGGCGGCACCGGCGGCACCGCCGGGGCGGCTGGCACCGGAACCGACGGCGGCGCCGGCGGCAGCATCGGCACCGGCGGTGACGGCGGCACCGGCGGCACCGGCGGGAAAGGCTTCACCGGCGGCAGCGGCGCCAGCGGCAACTCCCCCATCGCCGGCAGCCAAGGCGGCCAAGGCAGCCAAGGCGGCCAAGGCGGCCAAGGCGGCCAAGGCGGCGCCGGAGGTGCGGGCATCGGCGGGATCGGCGGCGGCCAGGGCGGGACCGGCGGCGACGGCGGCGCCGGTGGCAATGGCGGAAACGGCGGCAACAACACCAGCAATGGCAAGGGCGCCAATGGCGGCTCGGGCGGCACCGGCGGTGGTGCCGGGGCGGCCGGCACGGGAACCGATGGCGGGAATGACGGCACCGTCGGCACCGGCGGCACCGGCGGCAACGGCGGTCGCGGCGGAAACGGCGGCCAAGGGGCAAATAACACCGGCGCAGGCGGCGGCGGCGGTAATGGCGGAAACGGCGGCAAGGGTGGAGCCGGCATCGGCGACGTCGGCGGCGGCACCGGCGGCAACGGCGGTAACGGCGGAACGGGCGGGGTCGGCGGCGCCGGGCGCAATGTCCCGATCTTCACCGACGGAGACGACGGCGGCGTGGGAGGCGCCGGAGGCCTCGGTGGCGCTGGCGGCGACGGCGGAACTGGCGGGGGCTCCGGGGGCAATGGCGGTCGCGGCGGAAACGGCGGCAACGGCGGCAACGGTAGCAACGCCGACACCGCTGGCTACCACGGCGGCACCGGTGGCGCCAGCGGCGCTGGCGGCAAAGGCGGTGCCGGTGGTATTGGCAACGGCACCGGTAACGGCGGCAACGGCGGCAACGGCGGCAACAGCGGCACGGGCGGAATCGGCGGCGACAGCAGGGGCGCACAGGACGGCGGCAAGGGCGGTGGCGGCAGTACGGGCGGCGCCGGCGGCGTGGGCGGGGAGGCCACCGGCAGCGGCACGGGCGGCAGCGGCGGCACTGGCGGCAAAGGCGGTTCCGGGGGCCACGGGGGCCACGGCGGCAACGTCTCCGGTGGTGCCGGCGGCCGCGGCGGCCACGCCGGTGCCGGTGGCCAAGGCGGCGCCGGGGGCAACAACAGCGGCACCGGCGACGCCGGCGCCGGCGGTACGGGCGGCGTCGGCGGCACGGGCGGTGGCGGCGGCACCGGCGGCAGCGGCGGCAGTGGCTCGAGCAACAGAGGGGGCCTCGCCGGCCGGGGCGGCACCGGCGGCGCGGGCGGCGCCGGCGGTGATGCTACCGGCACCAGCGGCAAAGGCGGCGCCGGCGGTGGCGGAGGCGCCGGCGGTGACGGCGGCGAGGGCGGCACCGGTGGGACCCTCTCCTGGGGTGGCGACGGCGGCAACGGCGGGGTCGGCGGCAATGGTGGTGGCGGCGGTGACGGTGCCGGCACCGACGCCGGTGGTGACGGCGGGACCGGCGGCAAGGGCGGCCACGGCGGCAGCAGCGGCCCCGACGTTGTCGTCGGCGACGACATCGGCGGCGATGGCGGCAGCGGCGGCACAGGAGGCACTGGGGGCACGAGCGGCACGGGTGTATTGGGTGACGCGGGCGACACCGGGAAGGCCGGCTTCAACAACCTCTATGCATTTGGCGGCGGAGGGGGCGACGGCGGCGCGGGTGGTGCCGGCGGCAGCGACGACAGCGACAATGATTGAACCAGCGATTCGCACTCAGGTTTGCGCCAGCCCACCACGGATCGTCCCGGCGACCGCCTGACAAACTGACGCCATGGGAACCAATCAGCGCGCGCTTATCGTCATGTCCGAGGCTGAGATCGCCGACTTCGTCGCCACCAGCCGCACCGGCACACTGGCCACCATCGGCCCCGATGGCCAGCCGCACCTGACGGCGATGTGGTACGGCGTGCTCGACGGTGAAATCTGGCTGGAAACCAAAGTGAAGTCACAAAAGGCCGTCAACATCAAAAGGGATCCGCGGGTCAGCTTCCTGATCGAGGGTGGCCACACCTATGACACCCTCCGCGGGGTCTCCTTCGAAGGCGTCGCCGAGATCGTCGACGATCCAGAAACCCTGCACCGAGTCGGAGTCAGCGTCTGGGAGCGCTACACCGGGCCGTACACCGACGAGATGAAGCCCTTCGTCGACCAGATGATGAACAAACGGGTCGCTGTGCGCATCGTCAGCCGCCGCACCCGCTCCTGGGACCACAGCAAGCTCGGCCTCCCGCCCATGCCGGTGGGCGGCTCGACCGCACCGGCCGCGCAATAGAGCCCGGCCGGCCGCGGCGGCCGCGCTAGCCCGGCGAGCAGACGCGAAATCCCCCAACGAAATTGGGGGATTTTGCGTCTGGTCAATACATTTGTAGCCCCGATGGGATTCGAACCCACGCTACCGCCGTGAGAGGGCGGCGTCCTAGGCCGCTAGACGACGGGGCCGGACCGATCCGAGCAGTCAGCATAGCTCACGCCCGTAAGCCCACCTAATCAGGCTCTTCGGATTCCAGCGGGGTCCGGTGCTGGCTCTAGGGTCGGCGTGCCCTGCGGTTGTAGGGACGAAGGTGCCTGAGTCTTTGAAGCGTGACCATCAAATTCAAAAGCACCTTCGTCCGTTATGAGCCTAGTCAGATCGTCGAAGCCCTGGTCGGGCTCAAGGATGTCCGCGTCCTGGCCTATCGACGTATCGGTCCCGATGTCGAGCTGGAGATCGAGCAGGCCGTCGTTGAGCGGTTATGCCCGACATGCGGGGGCGCCGGCCGGATCAAGGAGCGGCCGATCGTGCGCTATGTCGACCTGCCCGTCTATGGCCAGCCGATGCGTCTGGCGTGGCGCAAGCACCGTTTGATCTGCCGGCGAACCGACTGCGCGGGGACGAGTTGGACCAGTGCCGACCATCGCATCGCGGCCAAGAACTGCCTGCTGACGACCCGTTGTGCCAAATGGGCGACCATGCAGGTCGGGACCGGTCGTGCGGTCTCCGATGTCGCCAGTGAGTTGTCCTGCGATTGGCACACCGTCAACGACGCGGTCATGACCTACGGTCGGGCGCTGCTTGCTGCCGACCGGCGTCGCCTCAACGCCACATCCGCGATCGGCTTGGACGAGACCTCTTTTGTGAAACTGTGCAGCCGCCGGGGCCGTTGTTATGCGACCACCGTCGCTGATGTCGCCAACCACCAGATCATCGAGATCCTGCCCACCCGAAGCTATGTCGATGTCGCCGGCTGGATCGACCGACAACCCCTGGCCTGGAAACACCGCATCCGCTTCGGCGCCCTGGACATGTCGGCGACCTACGCCGCGGTCTACACGGTGATGCTGCCCCGCGCCCAGCAGGTCGTCGATCCTTTCCACTGCGTGCAACTGGCCAACCGGGCCCTCGACGAGATTCGACGACGCGTGCAGCGTGAAACAAAGGGTCACCGCGGCCGCCGCCACGACCCTCTCTACCGGGTCCGCCGGTTACTGCTCACCGGTGAAGAACGCCTCGATGCCAAGGCCACCCAACGCCTGAGTTCTCTCCTGCAACTGGGTGATCCCCGCGGCGAAGTCGCCCTGGCCTACCGGGTCAAAGAACGACTGCGCGAGTTCTACCGCTGCACAGACATCCGCACCGCCCGCACGATGCTCTCCGAACTGATCGACCACTGCCTACGCCCGAGCCTGCCGCCCGAACTGAACAAACTCGCCCGCACCTTCAAAGCCTGGTTCGACAAGATCTGCAACTTCCACATCGCCCGCGTCAGCAATGGACCCACCGAAGCCCTAAACAACCTGATCAAACGCATCAAACGCATCGGCTACGGCTTCACCAACTTCGAGAACTACCGCGTCCGAGCACTGCTCTACGCCGGCAAGCCCAACTGGCGCGTCCTGACATCCATCGTCGTCCGATGAACACAGCACCCCGGCAGAATCCGAAGCGCCCCTAATCACACAACATCCGCTGGGCGTCAGGAGACTTTGCTGGGGTACCAGGACTCGAACCTAGAATGGCTGAACCAGAATCAGCTGTGTTGCCAATTACACCATACCCCATCGGCAGCCTAAAACAGCTGGTCAGAACCCATTGTACGGTACAAAACCCGCGTCCTCGGGGCGCTATCCCAGCCGTTGTAAGCCGCTGTGCAGACTACCAAAGATTCAGGAGGCCTCGTCGCGCGCGGCACGCAGTCGGTTCAAGCTGCGATCACGCCCGAGTAGTTCCAGCGATTCAAACAGCGGTGGACTGACCGTTGTTCCGGTGGCGGCCACCCGAATCGGACCGAACGCCTTACGCGGCTTGAGCTCCAATTTCTCGATCAGTGCCGCCTTGAGGGCCTCCTCGATGTGCGCGGTCGTCCACTCCGCCACGCCATCCAGCGCGGCGATCGCCGCATCTAGCACCGGACGAGCATCCGGACCCAATTCCTTGGAAGCGGCCTTCGGGTCGATCGCGTACTCGTCATCGTTGAGGAACTTCAGCAGGTTCCAGGCGTCGCTGAGCACGACGATGCGCGTCTGGACCAGTTCGGCGGCGACCGCAAAACCCGTTGGGTCCAACTCGAGGTGATGGCCGTGTGCCTCAATGAAGTCGCGCAGCCTGTTGGTGAAATCACTGACGTCAAGACGCCGAATGTGCTCGGCGTTGATCGCGTCGGCCTTCTTCTGATCGAATCGGGCCGGGTTGGAGTTGACGTTGACCACATCGAACGCGGCCACCATCTCGTCGAGGGTGAACAGATCGCGATCGTCGGCGATCGCCCAACCAAGCAGCGCAAGATAATTCAGCAGACCTTCGGGGATGAAGCCCCGGTCGCGATGGGCGAAGAGGTTCGACTGCGGGTCGCGCTTGGACAGCTTCTTGGTCCCCTCCCCCAATACCGTGGGCAGATGGGCGAATTCCGGCGTCCATTCGGCAACGCCGATCCGGATCAACGCCTGATACAGCGCGAGCTGCCGCGGTGTCGAGGGCAGCAGGTCGTCGCCGCGCAGCACGTGTGTGATCTTCATCAATGCGTCGTCGCACGGGTTGACCAAGGTGTACAACGGATCTCCGTTCGCCCTCGTCAACGCGAAATCGGGCACCGTGCCCGCCGCGAACGTCGTCGGCCCGCGCACCAGGTCGTTCCAAGTGAGGTCTTCATCGGGCATGCGCAGCCGAACCACCGGCTTACGACCTTCGGCCAGGTATGCCGCACGCTGTGATTCCGTCAGGTCGCGGTCGAAATTGTCGTAGCCCAGTTTGGGATTGCGGCCGGCGGCGATGTGGCGGGCCTCGACCTCTTCGGGCGTGGAAAAGGCGTAGTAGGCCTCGCCCGCGGCCAATAGTCGTTCCACCACGTCGCGGTAGAGGTCGCCGCGCTGCGACTGCCGGTAAGGGGCGTACGGTCCGCCCACCTCGGGTCCCTCGTCCCAGTCCAGGCCGAGCCAGCGCAGCGCGTCCAGCAGCGCCAAATAGCTTTCCTCGCTGTCGCGCTGGGCGTCGGTGTCCTCGATGCGGAAGACGAAGGTGCCGCCGGTGTGGCGGGCGTAGGCCCAGTTGAACAGCGCGGTGCGGACCATGCCGACATGCGGAATGCCGGTGGGCGACGGGCAGAATCGAACTCGGACGCTCGCGTCGGAGGATCGGGTCACGACTTTCCTTTGCGGACGACGGGATTGGTGAGGGTGCCGATGCCCTCGATGGTGATGGAGACGGTGTCACCGTCCTCGATGGGACCGACTCCTGCGGGTGTGCCGGTGAGGATGAGATCGCCGGGCAGCAAGGTCATTACGGCCGAAATCCATTCCACGATTGCGCCGACGTCATGAATCATCAGCGAGGTGCGGGAGTTTTGTTTGACCTCCCCGTTGACTTCGGTGCGCACCTCAAGGTCGGCGGGATCTACGTCGGTCACGATCCACGGACCGATCGGGCAGAAAGTGTCGTGTCCCTTGGCCCGCGTCCACTGTCCGTCGGCTTTCTGCTGATCGCGCGCCGACACGTCGTTGCCGATCGTGTAACCGAGGATGTTGTCGGCGGCCTGGGCGGCGGTGACGTCCTTGCAGGCACGGCCGATGACGACCGCCAGCTCGCCTTCAAAGTGAACCGGTGATGCGTTGGCGGGCAGGCGAATTGGCACGTTCGGCCCGATGATCGCGGTGTTTGGCTTCATGAAGATGACCGGATCCGCCGGTGTCGGCCCCGTTTGTCCGCCCATTTCGGCGATGTGGTCGGCATAATTCTTGCCGACGCAGACGACCTTGCTGGCAAGTATCGGAGCCAGCAGACGCACATCGGCCAGCGGCCATGAGCGGCCGGTGAAGGTTGGTGTGCCGAAAGGGTGTTCGGCGATCTCGCGGGCCGTCAGCTCGCCGGGGTCGTCCAGATTGCCTTCGATGCTGACGAACGCGACGCCGTCGGGGCTGGCGATTCGACCAAGACGCATTCCGATGAGCCTAGCGGGGTGGTAATCGCGTGCGCGGCGCAGCCGGGCGTGCGACGGGGGCGCAAAACGGCCCGCTACGCACAGCAGCGACACCGTCGGGCTATGCGAGCATGGGTAAATGGCCAAGGATGAGGCCAGCACGAGCGCCCGACGCTGGTCGATCATGGCGGTGTCGCTGGGCGTGACAGCGAGCTCCTTCCTCTTCATCAACGGCATCGCGTTCTTGATCCCCATGCTGCAGTCGTCCCGCGGCATCCCCTTGACCCAAGCGGGCCTGTTGGCGTCAATGCCCAGCTGGGGGATGGTCGTCACGCTGATCGGCTGGGGCTATCTGCTCGACCACGTGGGCGAACGGATCGTGATGACTGCGGGTTCGGCGATCACAGCCGCTGGGGCCTACGCGGCGGCATCCGTGCATTCCCTGTTCTGGACCGGCGTCTTCCTGTTCATCGGCGGTATCGGGGCGGCGAGTACGAACAGCGCGGGCGGCCGCCTGGTTTCGGGCTGGTTCCCTCCGCACCAACGCGGACTGGCGATGGGAATTCGCCAGACGGCGCAGCCGCTGGGAATCGCTGTCGGCGCGTTGGCAATCCCCGAGTTGGCCGAGCGCGGCGAGTACGCGGGGCTGATGTTGCCCGCGATCGCGTGCGGCGTCGCGGCGCTGGCGAGCCTTGTCGCCATCACCGATCCGCCCCGCAAATCCCGCAAGGTGGCCACCGACGAGGAGCTCGCCAGCCCCTACCGTGGATCGTCGACATTGTGGCGGCTGCACGCCACGTCGGCCTTGCTGATGATGCCCCAGACGGTGACCGTGACGTTCATGCTGGTCTGGCTCATCAACCACCATCATTGGCCGGTCGCGGCGGCGGGCCTCCTGGTAACCGTCGCGCAGCTATTGGGCGCAGGGGGCCGCATCGCGGTCGGCCGCTGGTCCGATCACGTTGGCTCGCGTATGCGCCCGGTCCGCGTCATCGCCGTCGCCTCCGCTGTGACGTTGTTTCTCCTTTGCCTGAGCGACTACGTCGATTCCCGCTTCGACGTACTGCTCATGATCGCCGTTTCGGTGATCGCGGTGCTAGACAACGGTTTGTCGGCCACGGCCATCACCGAATACGCCGGGCCTTACTGGAGCGGCCGAGCATTGGGCATCCAGAACACCACGCAGCGGCTGGTGGCCGCGGCTGGGCCGCCGCTGTTCGGGGCGCTGATCAGCGCCTCCGCCTACCCGCTGGCGTGGGGCCTGTGCGGTTTGTTCCCGCTGGCGGCGGTGCCGTTGGTACCCACCAGAATGCAGCCACCCGGCCTGGAGACCAGAGCGCGCCTCCAATCCGTCCGCCGCCATCGCCTGAAGCAGTCGGTCTCTCGAGCGCGACGGGGTCCTTCCGACGACGCGTCTACAGCGACGCCCTGATCCGCTCGCCCACCTCGGTGGTGCTGAGCCGTTGGTCACCGCGGCTGGCCAGATATGTCTCGACGGCCTTGTCCACCCTGGCGGCGGCGTCATGGTCGCCGAGGTGCGCCAGCAGCAGCGCAACGGACATGACCGCCGCCGTCGGATCCGCGATCCCCTGCCCGGCGATGTCGGGGGCGCTGCCGTGCACCGGCTCGAACATCGACGGGTTGGTGCGGGTGGCGTCGATGTTTCCGCTGGCGGCCAGGCCGATGCCACCGCACACCGCGGCGGCCAGGTCGGTGATGATGTCGCCGAACAGGTTGTCGGTGACGATCACGTCGAAGCGTCCCGGATCGGTGACCAGGTAGATGGTGGCCGCGTCGACGTGCTGGTAGGCCACCTCGACGTCGGGGTACTGCGCGCCGACCTCCTGAACGGTCCGCAGCCACAAGCTCCCGGCGAACGTCAGCACGTTGGTCTTATGCACCAGCGTGAGGTGCTTGCGACGCCGCTGGGCCCGTTCGAACGCGTCGACCACGACGCGACGCACCCCGAAGGCGGTGTTGACGCTGACCTCGGTGGCGACCTCGTTGGGGGTGCCGACGCGAATGGCGCCTCCGTTGCCCGTGTAGGGGCCCTCGGTTCCCTCACGCACCACCACGAAGTCGATGTCCGGGTTGCCGGCCAGCGGGCTGCTCACCCCCGGGTACAGACGGGACGGTCGCAGGTTGACGTGGTGGTCCAACTCGAACCGCATGCGCAGCAACAGACCGCGCTCCAGCACACCGCTGGGGACCGACGGGTCGCCGATCGCCCCGAGCAGGATGGCGTCGTGCTCCCGCAGCTCGGGAACCACCGACTCCGGAAGCACTTCGCCGGTCGCGTGGAACCGCCGGGCGCCCAGGTCATATTCGGTCTTTTCCACGCCCGGCCGCACGGCGTCGAGGACCTTGATCGCCTCGGCTATGACCTCGGGGCCGATGCCGTCGCCGGCAATAACCGCCAACTTCATCGGATTCGCTCCTCGTCAATGCTGCGCGTTGCGTCGTCGCCAGTCCGCGTCACGACAGGTCAACCACTTCGAGCTTGTTGGCGCCGACGGCCGTCGCGATCTCCGACCGCACGCTTTCGGGCACATCCTGGTCCAGCCGCAGCAGGATCGTGGCGTTGTCCCCTTCGGTGTCCTCGGACAGCTGCGCGGCCTGGATGTTCACCCCCGCCGAACCCAGCAAGGTACCGATCTTGCCCAGGGCACCGGGTTGGTCGGCGTAGTTGATCACCAGGTTCGTCCCCTGCGCACGCAGGTCGAAGTTGCGGCCGTTGATCTGCACGATCTTCTCGACCAACTGCGGACCGGACAGCGTGCCGGCGACGTTGACGACCGAGCCGTCGGCGGCAACGCCACGCACATCGACCACGCTGCGGTGGTTGGGGCTCTCGCTGGCCTTGGTGATCTCGGCGGTGACTCCACGTTCGGCGGCCAGTGCCGGCGCATTGACGAACGTCACCGGGTCCTCGATCACCGCCGAGAAGAGCCCGCGTAACGCCGACAGCTTGAGTACCTCGACCTCCTCGGCGGCCAGCTCACCACGCACCTGAACCGTCAACGACACGGGCAGTTCGTCGGCCAGCGCGGCCACCAGCACGCCGAGCTTGCGCACCAGATCCAGCCAGGGCGCCACCTCCTCGCTGACCGCTCCACCGCCGACGTTGACGGCGTTGGGAACGAACTCGCCGGCAAGTGCCAGCCGCACGCTTTCGGCGACGTCGGTGCCGGCGCGATCCTGAGCCTCACCGGTGGACGCGCCGAGGTGCGGCGTGACCACTACCTGCGGCAGGTCGAACAGGGGGCTGTCGGTGCAGGGTTCGGTTGCGAACACGTCGAGACCCGCGCCACGCACGTGACCGCTGTTGATGGCTTCGGCGAGGGCCGCCTCGTCCACCAGGCCGCCTCGGGCGGCGTTGACGATGATGACGCCGGGCTTGGTCTTGGCCAGCGCCTCCTTGTCGATCAGGCCCGCCGTTTCTGGGGTCTTCGGCAGGTGCACCGAGATGAAGTCGGCCTGAGCCAAAAGCTCGTCCAGGGATAGCAGTTCGATGCCCAGTTGGGCGGCGCGGGCCGACGAGACGTATGGGTCGTAGGCGACGATGTGGGCGCCGAAGGCCGCGATGCGCTGGGCGACCAGCTGACCGATCCGGCCCAGCCCGACCACGCCGACGGTCTTGCCGAAGATTTCGGTGCCAGAGAACTTCGACCGCTTCCAGGTGCGCTCGCGCAAGGTCGCGTCAGCGGCCGGGATCTGTCGGGCAGCGGCCAGCAGCAACGCGATCGCGTGTTCGGCGGCGCTGTGGATGTTGGAGGTCGGGGCATTGACCACCAGCACACCGCGGGCGGTGGCAGCGTCGACGTCGACGTTGTCCAGCCCGACGCCGGCCCGGGCAACGATCTTCAGCTTGGGGGCTGCGGCCAATACCTCAGCGTCAACGGTGGTTGCGGAGCGCACCAGGAGTGCGTCTGCTTCGGGCACCGCGGCCAGCAGCTTTTCCCGGTCCGGACCATCTACCCAGCGCACCTCAACCTGGTCTCCCAGGGCAGCGACGGTTGATTCGGCAAGTTTGTCGGCGATCAAAACAACAGGCAGGTTCACGCGGACAGCGTAGTCGGGGATCGCGAGCGCGGCGGAGCCGGGCGAAGCGGGTCGCCGCCATCGACCCCGCGGGGATCGCGAGCGCGGCGGAGCCGGGCGAAGCGGGTCGCCGCCATCGACCCCGCGGGGATCGCGAGCGCGGCGGAGCCGGGCGAAGCGGGTCGCCGCCATCGGCCCCGCGGGGATCGCGAGCGCGGCGGAGCCGGGCGAAGCGGGTCACCGCCATCGGCCCCGCGGGGATCGCGAGCGCGGCGGAGCCGGGCGAAGCGGGTCACCGCCATCGACCCCGCGGGGATCGCGAGCGCGGCGGAGCCGGGCGAAGCGGGTCACCGCCATCGACCCCGCGGGGATCGCGAGGGCGGCGGCGACTCGCGACACATCAAATAATTACACGACCAAATAGTTACTTGCGCGAATCTCTTACCACAACCGCCTTTGCTGTGTAATATCCGCCCGTGTCCTTCCTGGTAAACCCGGCGATTTGCGCCAACATGATCGTCCGCAACGAAGCGGCGATCATCCGCGAAACGCTCAGCCACATCGCGCGCTACATCAGTGCGTGGGTGATCGTGGATACCGGCTCCGATGACGGGACCCAGGACGTCATCCGCGATCACATGGCACGCCTCGGCATACCCGGGGAGCTCCACGAGCGGCCGTGGCGCAATTTCGGGCACAACCGGTCCGAGGCATTGACCCTCGCCCAGGGCCACGGCGACTACATCTGGGTCCTCGACGCCGACGACAAGGTCGTGGGCAACCTCGATTTCGGCCAGTTGGGCGAGGATCTCTACCAGCTCCGTTATGGCGAAGGTTTCGACGTCTACTGGCGGCCAAACCTCTTCCGCGACGGGTTGCCGGTCCGCTACGAAGGCGTGGTCCATGAGTACGTCGTCGTCGACTCTGATTTCACCCACGACCGACTCGACGGTGACTATTACATCGATTCTCGCCGACTCGGAGCGCGCAATCGGGATCCGAAGCGGAAGTACGAGAGCGACCGCGACCTGCTGCTGGCTGAGCTGGAACGCAATCCTGAGGACGCACGGTCGGTGTACTACCTGGCGCAAAGTTACTTTGACTTGGGCGATTTCGAGAACGCCCGCAAGTGGTACCAGCGCCGCGTCGAGATGGGCGGGTGGGCCGAGGAGGTCTACCAGTCGATGTACCGCGTCGCGGAGTCGATGTGGTCGATGGGTGCGCCCTGGCCGGAGGTACAGGACGCCTACGTGAGGGCCTGGGAGTTCCGGCCGACCCGCGCGGAACCGTTGTACGCCATCGCCTTTCGCTACCGACTCGACAAGCGCTATCACCTCGGCTATCTGTTCGCCAAGCACGCCGCAGAGATTCCGTTTCCCACCGAGGACACGTTGCTTGTCAGTGCGGACACCTACACCTGGGGTGCGCTCGACGAGGCCGCCGTCTGCGCCTCATGGATCGACAAGCACGCCGAGGCGGTGGCGCTGTGGCGACGAATCCTGGCCAAGGACAACATTCCCGCCGAAGATCGCGAACGAATTACCGTCAACTGCGACAACAGTGCGCCCATGATCTTCGAAGCGGCCGCCGCTTACCCCGGTGAGCTGGCGCGGGACCTGACGGGCCGTCGCCGCGACGCCGAGGTGGTGCTCAGCGTGGTCGCAGGGCCAGATCGCGACGCCGTCGAGGTGACGCTGAACTCACTGCTGAACTGCTGCACCGACGTTCGGCAAATCGGGCGCTACCTGGTGGTCGATGCCGGCCTGCGTGCGGACGATCGCGCGATACTGCTCGAACGGTATCCATTTGTGGAGTTTTGCCCGCTCGCCGTGGGAGCGTCTACCGGCGCCGTGCTGTCGCAGATTCGGGATCACATCTACGGACGGTTCTGGCTACACCTGGCACAAGGTTGGCAGTTCTATGCCCAGGAGCACTTGATCACCCGTCTGACCAGCGTGCTTGGGGCCGAGGAAAACGTGTACCAGGTGGCGATCAACTTCACCGACGCGGACAAGCTGATCGGTGCGACCGCGACAGACGACATAGTGTCCCGCGCGCCTGGCGCCGGACGCTATGTGCTGGGTGGTCAAGTGGCGTATGGCCCGGCAATGTTCGACACCGCGAGGCTTGACCGGGTCGGCGGTATCCGTGCCAATGACCGCGATCCCCTCGCCGAGCTGGGTCGGCGGGCAACCACCGCCGGTCTGGCGACGGCCAGCCTCGACGAGGTCTTGTGCGTCAATACGGTGCCGACTCGCCAGTCGGTCCACGCCTGAGCCGCAACACACCAACAGCCCAAGAGTTAAGAGCTCGCCATGCTAGATCGCCCTGCAATCTGCCTCAACATGATCGTGCGCAATGAGGCTCACATCGTCACCGAAGCGCTTGACGCGGTCGCCCCGCACATCAGCTGTTGGGTGATCGTCGATACCGGCTCCACCGACGGGACCCAGGAGATCATCCGGAACCGGATGTCCCAGCTCGGCATCCCCGGAGAGCTGCACGCACGGCCCTGGCGCAACTTCGGCCACAACCGGACCGAGGCTCTGACCCTTGCCCAGGGCCACGGCGACTACATCTGGGTCATGGACGCCGACGACACCATCACCGGCACGATCGACTTCACCGGGCTCAGCGGCGACATCATCTGGCTGCGGTGCCGAGACTCGTACACCAACACCTTTTGGCGCCCACAGGTATTCCGCGACGGGCTGCCGATCCGCTACGTGGGCGTTGTGCATGAATACGTGGCGGACGACGTGAGCTTCCGTGACGCCCGATTGGACGGCGACTACTACGTCGAATCCCGTCGACTCGGCGCGCGCAACAGCGACCTGAAACGCAAGCACGCCAGCGACCGCGATCTGCTGCTTGCCGAGGTCGAACGCAATCCCAGCGATTCTCGGTCCGTCTTCTACCTCGCCCAGAGCTATTTCTGCTTGAGCGATTACGCCAACGCGCGGATGTGGTATGCGCGGCGCGCCGAGATGGGCGGTTGGGATCAAGAGGTCTTTTACTCGCTGTTGCGGGTCGCGGCGTCCATGGCGGAACTCGGCGAGCCGTGGGCACAGGTGCAGCAAAGGTACCTGTTGGCTTGGGAGAACCGGCCGAGCCGGGCCGAGCCGCTGTATGAAATCGCGCGGTGGTATCGCAGGCAGCAGCGCTATCAGCCCGGCTACATGTTTGCCAAGCGCGCTGCCGAGGTCCCCTTTCCGGAATATGACATGCTCGTCGCCGCCGACGTCTACAACTGGCGCTCGCTCGATGAGCAGGCGGTGTGCGCGTCGTGGATCAATGAGAAGGCCGAGGCTTTCGCGCTCTGGCGGCGGATTCTGGACCGCCCTGACATCCCCGACGATGACCGCCAACGGATAGCGGCCAACCTCAGCCTGTGTAGGCCGCCAATGATCAATGCCGCTTCCCGGTACCCGGAGGCCATGGCGCGGCGCCTCTTTGCCAGTCCGCGCCATCCTGAGGTCACCGTCAGCCTGGTCGCCGGCCCGAATCGCGCCGACACCGATGTGACCCTGAACTCATTCCTGAACAGCTGCACCGACGTGTCGCGGGTCGGACGCTTCTTGGTGGTCGATGCCGGCCTGTCAGCCGCAGATCGGGCCGACCTTCTTGAGCGCTATGGGTTTCTTGAGTTCATCGACGCCGGCCCCGACAGCGGGCCGGGCACCCATCTCACCTATCTGCGCGCTCAGATCCACGGACGGTTCTGGCTGCACCTCGGACAGGGCTGGCTGTTCTTTGCACCCGAAGACCTGATCGCCCGCCTCACCGCGGTGCTCAAGGCCGAACCACAGGTGTTCCAGGTGGCGATCAACGGCGGCGACACGATCACGCCGAGCGGTGCGAGCGCGGCAGCGGACACGGTGAGGCGAGCGCCCGGCGCGGGTCGCTACGTGCTGCGCGAGCGGGTGGCGTACGGACCTGCCATGTTCGACACCGCCCTACTGGATCGCGTCGGCGGTATCCGTGCCAACGACCCCGATCCCCTCGCCGAGTTGAACCGGCGCGCCGCCGCCGCCGGTCTGGCGACGGCCAGCCTCGATGAGCTGTTGTGCATCCAGCCGGACCCGACGTAGTTGCCCAGGATTCCCAACCACGACGTCATCAGCTCTAATTCATAGATGGACGTCACCGTGGTGGGCAGCGGACCCAACGGGCTGGCTGCGGCCGTGATCTGCGCCCGCGCGGGGTTGAAAGTGCAGGTGCTCGAGGCTCAGCCGACGTTTGGTGGCGGTGCCCGCAGCGCGCCCGACGTCGAATTTCCCGGTGTGCTGCACGACATTTGCTCGGCAGTTCACCCGCTGGGCTTTGCGTCCCCATTTTTCGCCGAGTTCGATCTGGCCGCGCGCGGGGTGACGCTGGCCGTTCCGGAGATCTCGTATGCCAACCCGCTACCAGGCCGGCCCGCGGCGATCGCCTATCGCGATCTGAAGCGCACTTGCGACGAGTTGGACCACGGCGCGTCGTGGCGACACCTGCTCGGCCCGTTGGTGAAGAACTCCGATGCGGTGGTGGACTTCCTGCTGGGCGACAAGCGATCGGTGCCCAGTTCGCCGATAACCTCCGCGCGGCTCGGACTGCGAATGCTGGCCCAGGGCAGCCCGGCATGGGGGACTTTGTCCGGTGATGATGCCCGTGCGTTGTTCACCGGCGTTGCCGCGCATGCGATTACACCGCTGCCCTCCCTGGCGTCGGCGGGAGCGGGGATGATGCTGGCGACGCTCGCCCACTCGGTCGGCTGGCCCATTCCGGTGGGCGGTACACAGAAGATCACGGATGCGTTGATCGCCGACCTGCGTGCGCACGGCGGCGAAGTGATCAGCGGCGCGGAGGTCACGGAGCCGCCGGACGGCGTCGCACTGTTCGACACGGCGCCTACCGCATTGTTGCGCGTGTACCGTGACACGATTCCATCGCGCTACGCAAAAGCCTTGCACCGCTACAGTTTTGGGGCTGGCGCGGCGTCCAAGGTCGACTTCGTGCTCAGCGGCGACATCCCGTGGTCCGACCCTCGACTGAAAGACGTGCCGACCTTTCACCTCGGCGGCACCCGCGAGGAGATGGCGCACGCCGAGAGCGAAGTGGCGGCGGGGCGCCACCCGCAGTTCCCGATGGTGCTCGGCTCCTCGCCCCACGTCACCGATCCTGGGCGCATCGACGAAGGCGGTCGCCGTCCGTTCTGGACGTATGCGCATGTGCCGGCTGGATCCACCGTCGATGCGACAGAGACCGTGACGGCCGTCGTCGAACGGTTCGCGCCCGGGTTCCGCGACATCGTGCTGGGTTCGCGCAGCGTGCCCGCCGCGCGGATGTCCGACCATAACGCCAACTACGTCGGCGGTGACATCGCCGTCGGTGGAGCCAACTTGGTACGCGCGCTTGGCGGCCCCACGCCACGGCTAAACCCTTGGAGCACACCAATTCCCA
This sequence comes from Mycobacterium bourgelatii, assembly GCF_010723575.1. Taxonomy (NCBI): domain Bacteria; kingdom Bacillati; phylum Actinomycetota; class Actinomycetes; order Mycobacteriales; family Mycobacteriaceae; genus Mycobacterium; species Mycobacterium bourgelatii. The sequence goes on along the minus strand of NZ_BLKZ01000001.1, from coordinate 1,744,967 downwards.
AGGTGTACCTGTGTTCGTCCGCGACCCCGCCCGGCGCCGGGGTGCACGGGATGGCCGGGCTTTTCGCGGCTCGCACCATGTTGCGGCGCGAGTTCGGCATCAGGGAATTGCCTACGCTTAGCCCATGACGAAACTCGCCATCATCTATTACTCAGCCACCGGCCATGGCACCACCATGGCCAAGCGCGTCGCAGCGGCGGCCGAGGCCGCTGGCGCCGAGGTCCGGGTGCGCCACATTGCCGAAACGCGTGACCCGGCAGCGTTCGCACAGAACCCCGCGTGGACGGCGAATTACGAAGCGACCAAAGACCTTCCAGCGGCCAGCGGCGACGACGTCGTGTGGGCGGACGCCGTGATTTTCGGCTCACCGACCCGATTCGCCTCCACTACATCGCAATTCCAGACATTCATGGACTCGCTCGGCGGGTTATGGGCGCAAGGCAAGTTGGCCGACAAGGTGTACGCGGCATGGACGTCGACGGAATCCCCGCACGGCGGCCAGGAGACCACCCTGGTCAGCCTCTACATGTCGCTGATGCACTGGGGCGGCATCATTGTGCCCCCCGGCTACACCCATCCGCTGAAGTTCGTCGACGGCAACCCTTACGGGGTCAGCCTGGTGGCCAACCGGGAAAACATCCACGACCTCGACGAGGCGACCGCCAACGCGCTTGACCACCTGGCCCAGCGAGTGGTTTCAGTCGCCGACCGGCTTTCCGCGCGCTAACGCGCGCCGACCGTCACGCCAGAGTGACCGCCGTCGCCGAGCGTCACGCCAGAGTGACGGCCGGCCTGAAGAGACGCCCGGCGCCGAGCGTCACATCAGAGTGACGCCCGGCGCCGTGGCGGCCGTAAGAATCAGGCGGTTTCGGTGATCGGCCGGTCCACCCAGCTCATCAGGTCACGCAACTTCTTGCCGGTGACCTCGATGGGGTGCTCGGCGTTCTCCTTGCGCAGCTGCTCGAGTTGCTTGTTACCGCCCTCGACATTGGCGACGAGCTTCTTGACGAAGGTGCCGTCCTGGATGTCGCGCAGGATCTCCCGCATCCGCTCCTTGGTGCCGGCGTCGATGACGCGCGGACCCGACAGGTAGCCGCCGAACTCCGCGGTGTCGGACACCGAGTAGTTCATCCGCGCGATGCCACCCTCGTACATCAGGTCGACGATCAACTTCAGCTCGTGCAGCACCTCGAAGTAGGCCATCTCCGGCGGGTAGCCCGCCTCGACCATCACGTCGAACCCGGCCTTCACCAATTCCTCTGTGCCACCGCACAACACGGCCTGCTCACCGAACAGGTCGGTCTCGGTTTCGTCTTTGAAGGTGGTCTTGATGACACCGGCCCGGGTGCCACCGATGGCCTTGGCGTAGGACAGCGCCAACGCCTGACCCTCACCGGTCGGGTCCTGGTCGACCGCGATCAGGCACGGCACGCCCTTGCCGTCGACGAACTGACGCCGCACCAGGTGACCGGGCCCCTTCGGCGCGACCATCGCGATGGTGACATTGGCGGGCGGCTTGATCAGATTGAAGTGGATGTTGAGGCCGTGGCCGAAGAACAACGCGTCGCCGTCTTTCAGGTTGGGCTCAATGTCATTCGCGAAGATCTCGGCCTGCGCGGTGTCGGGCGCCAGCAGCATGATCACGTCCGCCCACTCGGCCACCTTGGCCGGCGTGTCGACGTCGAGCCCCTGCTCCTCCACCTTGGGCCGGGACTTGGAGCCCTCCTTCAGCCCGACGCGCACCTGCACACCGGAGTCGCGCAGGCTCAGCGAGTGCGCGTGCCCCTGGCTGCCGTAACCGATCACGCCGACCTTGCGACCCTGAATGATCGACAGGTCTGCGTCGTCGTCGTAGAACATCTCTAGTGCCACTGCTGAATTTCTCCTTAGCTACTTGGTGGCGGCGATGTTGCGCGGACCGCGCGACAACGACACCATTCCTGATTGGGCAATTTCGCGAATGCCGAACGGCTCGAGTACTCGCAGCAGCGCTTCGAGTTTGCCACGGTTGCCGGTGGCCTCGACGGTCAACGATTCTGGGGATACGTCAATCACGTTGGCGCGGAACAAGTTTACCGCTTCAATGACCTGACTGCGGGTGCCCGCATCGGCGCGCACCTTGATCAACGCCAACTCCCGCGACACCGAGTTCTCTTCGTCCTGCTCGACGATCTTGATCACGTTGATCAGCTTGTTGAGCTGCTTGGTGATCTGCTCGAGCGGGGTCTCCTCGACGGAGACGACGATCGTCATGCGCGACAAGTCTTTTTGCTCGGTGGCGCCCACCGCCAATGACTCGATGTTGTAACCGCGCCGCGAGAACAGTGCCGCAACCCGGGCCAGAACACCGGGTTTGTCTTCGACCAGCACCGACAAGGTGTGCGTCTTCGGCGATCCGTTTGCCATTACGCGTGCCCTTCACCGTTGTCGTCGAACAACGGACGAATGCCGCGGGCGGCCTGGATTTCGTCGTTGCTGGTACCGGCGGCCACCATCGGCCACACCTGGGCGTCGGCCCCGACGATGAAGTCGATCACCACCGGCCGATCGTTGATCGCCCGGGCCTGGTTGATCACGTCGACGACGTCTTCCGCACGCTCGCAACGCAATCCGACGCAACCCAGCGCCTCGGACAGCTTGACGAAGTCCGGGATGCGGTGTGAGTGCGTGGCGAGGTCGGTCTGGGAGTAGCGCTCCTCGTAGAACAGGCTCTGCCACTGGCGCACCATGCCCAGGTTGCCGTTGTTGATCAGCGCAACCTTGATCGGGATGCCCTCGATCGCGCAGGTGGCCAACTCCTGGTTGGTCATCTGGAAGCAGCCGTCGCCGTCGATCGCCCACACCTCGGTCTCCGGGACCGCGATCTTGGCACCCATGGCCGCCGGGATCGCGAACCCCATGGTCCCCAGGCCGCCGGAGTTCAACCAGGTGCGCGGCTTCTCGTACTTGATGAACTGCGCCGCCCACATCTGGTGCTGCCCCACGCCGGCCACGTAGATGGCGTCCGGACCGGCGATCTCGCCCAGCTTCTCGATCACGTACTCCGGGCTCAGGCTGCCGTCGCTCTGCGGCCCGTAGCTCAGCGGGTACGTCTCCTGCACCCCGTCCAGGTACGACCACCAGTCTGTCATCTCGAGGTTGCCGGGAACTTCGTAGTGCCGCAGCATCTCGATGAGCTCGACGATGACGTTCTTCACGTCGCCCACGATCGGCACGTCGGCGTGGCGGTTCTTGCCGATCTCCGCCGGGTCGATGTCGGCGTGGATGACCTTGGCCTCCGGGGCGAACGAGTCCAACTTGCCGGTCACCCGGTCGTCGAAGCGGGTGCCCAGCGCGATCAGTAGGTCGCTGCGTTGCAGTGCCGCCACCGCGGCCACCGTGCCGTGCATGCCGGGCATGCCCAGGTTCTGCCGGTGGCTGTCCGGGAACGCACCGCGGGCCATCAGCGTGGTGACCACCGGAATCCCGGTCAGCTCGGCCAATTCCCGCAGCTCAGCGGTTGCCTCACCGCGGATCACGCCACCGCCGACGTACAGCACCGGCTTGTGCGAGGCAGCGATCAGCTTCGCCGCCTCGCGGATCTGCCGATTGTGCGGCTTGGTGTTCGGCTTGTAGCCGGGCAGGTCCATCCGCGGCGGCCAGCTGAACGTGCACTGCCCCTGCAGCACGTCCTTGGGGATGTCGACGAGCACCGCGCCCGGGCGTCCGGAAGCCGCGATGTGGAACGCCTCGGCTATCACCCGGGGAATCTCGTCGCCGGTGCGGACGAGGAAGTTGTGCTTGGTGATCGGCATGGTGATGCCCGAGATGTCAGCCTCCTGGAAGGCGTCGGTCCCGATCAGGGTCCGTCCGACCTGCCCGGTGATGGCGACCACCGGAATCGAGTCCATCTGTGCGTCGGCCAACGGCGTCACGAGGTTGGTCGCACCCGGACCCGAGGTGGCCATGCACACCCCGACCCGGCCGGTGGCATGGGCATAGCCACTGGCGGCGTGACCGGCGCCCTGCTCGTGGCGGACGAGAACGTGGCGCAGCTTCTGGGAGTCGAACAGCGGGTCGTACACCGGCAGGACCGCTCCACCGGGGATCCCGAAGATGACGTCGACGTCGAGTTCTTCCAATGACCGGATGACCGCCTGAGCGCCGGTAAGTTGTTGCGGTGCAACACGTTTCGTTTGTGCCGCCGGGGGCTTGGCGCCGTTGGCCGATTTCGGCCGGGCCGGCGTCGATGTCGGTGCCGGTGGCTTTGTTGGAGCGCTCACTGGTCCCCTTCGTCCTTTTTCAGTCTTTTTCGGTCTGGAATTAGCTTGAGGCAAGAAAAAACCCTCGTCAGCTCAGCTGCTGTACGAGGGTCGCGTTGGTGCTCGAGAGCTAGTCAGGCACCAACGCGCCGACTAATTACTACGAGCATCCCGGTTTCCATAGCGTTCGACGGTAGCCTTCGTACAGCTCAGGAGTCAAATCCGGTGCTTGAGCGAGGGCCGCGATGGGCACGGTGAAATGATGCTCGGGTGGCTACTCAATCCCCGGTTGTGATCAAAGTGTCGCCGATGGCGCACTTCGCCGTCGGATTTCTGACCCTCGGCCTGCTGATTCCGGTGCTGACCTGGCCGCTGAGCGCTCCCCTGCTGCTCATCCCGCTGGTGCTGTCGGCGATGATCGCCCGCCTGCGCACCGTGGCCGACGAGCAGGGGGTGACGGTGCGGACGCTGTTCGGTAGCCGCGCGGTGCGCTGGGAGGAGATCGACGGCCTGCGGTTTCACCGGGGCAATTGGGCGCGCGCCCAGCTCAAGGACGGAACCGAAGTGCGGCTGCCCGCGGTGACCTTCTCGACGCTGCCGCAGTTGACCGAGGCCAGCGCGGGACGGGTGCCCAACCCGTACCGGTGATCAGATCCCGTTGAAGCATTCGTCGACGTTGTCCAGCACACCCGCCCGGAAAGCGTTGGCCCGGGTGAAGCCGGCCGGGGTGTTCTCGCCGTTGACGTCGCTGGCGGCCACGCCATTCACCAGGATCCCGATGAGGGCCTTGTCCAGGTCTCCAGCCGTCAGCACCAGTTGCTTGCCGGACGGGACGCTGACGGGCTGAGCCATGCCGCGCTGAGCGGCCCCGGTCAGGCACGCGGTCCGCACTGCGGCCACCCCCGTGTCCAGCGGCAGCCCCCGTTCTTTCTGAACCGCCAGGACATACCGCGACGCGACGATCGACAACGCGGTGTTGTCGCCCTGCAACATCTGTGGGTCCGTCATCCCTCCGCGGCCACCGGGCTTGCCGATCTCCTGCAATGTGGGCAGGTCGGCGATCACGGTGTTGGTCGACGGGCAGTAGGAGGCACCCTTGGTGGGTTTGGCGTCCGAGCACGTCGTGGAGGTGTAAGACACGTTGGGCGGCGATTTCGGCGAAAAGACCTTGTTGAGAATTTCGATCAGGGTCCCGATGTTGTCTTCGTCGACGTCCACCTCGCCCTCGCCTGCGCCATCCGGCAGCGCCACCGGCAAATCCCCACGACGGTTCTTGATTTCGGCGGAGTCGATCTTTGCGCACGTGGCAGACCCACTGTCGTAACCCATCTGGAACGCGCTGACCCGGTCGAACCCGGAGCCGTGCTCGGACTGCTGCGACTCCTCGTATTCCCTTTCGGTCGCGATTCCGTCGGAAATCTTCAACATGCCGGCAATTACGTGACTCAGCGCATCACCGGTAGTGAGATTGAAGCGCGGCGAGTGCCCCTCCGAGACCCACCGAAGATAAACGCCGGCAAAGCAATCCGCCTGCTGCTCCTTGACGATCGTCGGCGTCCTGCGCACGTTGACCAGGCCCCCGTTGTTCTGCAGCGCGTGCCCGAACTCGTGAGCAAGAATTCCGACTACCGCCATATCCCCGAAGAACTTCTTCGCCGCGGGGAACAGCTGGCCGCGGTCCCATTCGACGCTATTGCAACGCGGGGAGTACGCGGCGTTGATCGCCCCGGCGGTCGGGTAACCACACACCGTTGGGCTGTCCGGATCCTCCGAGTCGTAAGAAACGAAATCAGTGACGGCCTTGAAGGGTTTCTTGGCGGCGTCCGGCCAGTATTGCTTCCAGAAGTCTTCGATGTCGTTGAGCGCCAGCAGCGCCAACCGGTCGATTTCGCCACCGTCGCTGTTTTGAACGGTTCCGGTCGGTTTCGGCGCATTCGGGCGCGGTCCGCTGGCACCCTCACTCAGAGGCAACCCACCTACCTGGGCCGGATCGTAGAGCGCCGACACCGCCCGCCCGCTGATCATGGTCGTCTTACCCGGTGAGCTGCTGCAGCCGGTCAGCGCGAGTAAGCCGCACCCGGCAATGGCGATCGCCCCGACCCAACGCGGCTTCATTTGCCACCATCCAGCTGGGGCATCCCAACGACGTACGTTCCGTCGTCATCCTGGAACGTCACCGTCAACTGATGCTGCTTACCGCGCACGCTGGCGGTACAAGTAAAGGTGTCGCCCTTCTTCACCGTCGGATCCTTGCCGTCGTTGCACCTGACGTCCTTGATATCCCCGGCGACATACCCATTGGTCCTGTCCACCAACACTTTTGGTACCTCGGTTTGCACGTCGGCGACGGCGATCTTCTTGACGTCCTTGTTGCCGACCCCTCCGGACATCAACACGACGGCGACGACCGCCGCGACGATCACGGCCGCGACGAGCGATGCGGCGACGAGCATTGGCTTCTTATTCGACCCGCTCTTCTTCGGTGTGCTGGGCGCAGCCGGAGGAGGAGGCGTCGGAGGACTGGGGGGCTGGCGGGGCGGCACGTGTTGTCGCGGCGGCGGACCCCACTGCGTTGGGGGCTGGGGCGGCTGGCGCGGCGGGCTCCACTGCGGCGGCGGACCGTACTGGGTCGCGGCCCGAGGGTCCCACCCGGGTTGCCGGCCTGAGTCCGGCCGCTGCGGCCAGGGACGCTGGTTGTAATCGCGGGGCGTGCTCACCATCTCCCCCAAGGTCGACCTATACCGACGACAACGCGTGCAGAAGACTCTCAGGCTAAGTCATCAGGTCAGCCGCGCAAAGCGCAAAATTCGGACCCTTGGCAAACGTCGATCAGGCGAGCGGATTAACCCCGTTGAGGAACACCCAGACGCCGATGCCCGCGGCGATTCCGGCGAGCAACGCGACGAAGGACCCGATGAACGGGCGACGGGCCCAGCCGCGACCGGCGTCGAGACCGTAGCGGCCCGGGCCGGCCAAGATGATGGCCGCGGCCATCACGATCAGGCTGATCTGGTACTCGTGGCCATCGGGGAGGAAGTAGGCGAACGTGTTCGAACGTGGCTGCGCGGAGACGGTGGCCAGCAGCCCGTTGATCAGGAAGGCCAGTGCCCCTGCGGCGGCGATTGGCGTGAGCAACCCGAGGACCAGCAGCAACCCCGCGACCGTCTCGCCGCCGGCGCTCACATAGGCCAGGATGTCGGCGTGCTGGTAGCCGACGTCGGTCAGCGCGTTCTTGAACGTGTGCACGCCGGAGCCACCCCACCAGCCGAACAGCTTCTGCAGGCCGTGAGCGATGAGCACTGCGCCGAGTCCCAGGCGCAGTATCAGCAAGCCGAAGTCCTGCGTGCCACGCCGGTCTCCCGCACGTCGCTCGTCGTCGTCCAGATCGATCGGGACGGGCGCTGGCGTCACCGGCCGGCCCGGCTGGGGCTGGACGTACGGCAGCGGCTCTTGCGCGTCGACCAGGCTGTAAGACGAACTGACACCAGAGCTCGCCGGGTCGTACGGAGGAATGATGGTGGTGGTTCCAGCGGTCCCAAATTCACCCGCGTACCCGGCTGGCGTCAGGTCGTCTTCCGGATCGACCAGACTTGCCGTGGCGGGACGTCCCCCCGCTGCAGGTGCAGGGGACGCAGGCAAACCGTCCGGGCGCTGCCAAGGTGAGTCATTCGAACTGGTCACCCGTGCCAGAGTAAGGGCAATTTCGCTCGAATCTGGGATTTGAGCCGCGCTTTGGCCGGTTAAATCCGCAGTTGGGCTGCCAAAAGGGTGCAAACCCGGTTATTCAGGCCGAACTGACGCGCAATTCGCGCGGTGTCCGGCCTGCCTCAGCCCGTCCGGCGCGGTGTCGGCCCTCGCTCATCGCTGCTGTACAGGGCGGCGCGTGCCAGCACATTCCGCGAATTCCCGTAGCCTGTCGGTCATGCGAGTAGCGCAGTCGGTTCGTGGCGGGTTCGCCGTGCTGTGCACGGCGGCGCTCGTTTTGAGTGGCTGCGCGCGGTTCGACGACGCCCAGTCGCAACCCTTCACCACCGAGCCCGAACTCCGGCCCCCGTCCACCTCGTCGCCGCCCCCGCCGCCGCCGCTGCCGCCGACTCCCTTCCCCAAAGCGTGTCCGGCCCCGGGAGTAATGCAGGGCTGCCTGGAGAGCACCAGCGGCCTGATCATGGGCGCCGACAGCAAGACCGCGCTGGTCGCCGAGCGCACCACGGGCGCCGTCAAGGAGATCTCGGTCAGCGCCGAACCGAAGGTGAAGCTGGTCATCCCCGTCGATCCGTCGGGTGATGGCGGGTTGATGGACATTGTGTTGTCGCCTACCTACTCCCAGGACCGGCTGATGTACGCCTACATCAGCACCCCCACCGACAACCGGGTCATCCGGATCGCCGACGGCGACGTCCCCAAGGACATCCTGACCGGGATCCCCAAGGGGGCCACCGGAAACACCGGCGCGCTGATCTTCACCAGCCCGACCACGCTGGTCGTGATGACCGGCGACGCGGGCAACCCGGCGATGGCCGCGGACCCGAATTCGTTGGCGGGCAAGGTGCTGCGCATCGAACAGCCCACCACGATCGGCCAAGCGCCCCCCACGACCGCGCTGTCCGGCGTCGGTGCGGGCGGCGGCATGTGCATCGACCCCATCGACGGCTCGCTGTATGTCGTTGACCGCACGCCAACGGCGGACCGATTGCAGCGGATCACCAAGAAGTCCGAAGTCTCGACGGTCTGGACGTGGCCGGACAAGCCCGGGGTGGCCGGATGTGCGGCAATGGACGGCACCGTGCTGGTGAACCTGATCAACACCAAGCTGACGGTGGCCGTCCGGCTCGCATCCAAGACGGGTGCGGTGACGGGCGAACCCGATGTCGTGCGCAAAGACACTCATGCGCACGCGTGGGCGTTGCGGATGTCGCCGGACGGCAATGTCTGGGGCGCGACGGTGAACAAGACCGCCGGTGACGCCGAGAAGCTGGACGACGTGGTGTTCCCGTTGTTCCCGCAGGGCGGCGGCTTCCCGCGCAACAACGACGACAAGACCTAACCGGTCACGCCGCGTCGAGGGTGTGCCGTTAGGGCACGTCCAGGGTGAACCGCATGCCGTATCGATTCGATGTTTCCCGCGACTGCGCCTTGTAAAGCTTCTGCGGGTCCAAGTGGCCACCGTCGTCGTCGATGACGAAGTCGTCGATGTCGGACAGGTACAGCAGCTCTTCGGGCACCTCACCGGCGTGCACGCTCACGGGCTCAACCAGGTAGGCGATGTGGTCGCCCACCGGGCTCCGACTGGCGGTTTTGCCGACGAACCACCCGACGGCGTCGTCGAGAATCGGCATACCGAAGGGCCCGGCACGCCAGGAGCACCGCTGGAACTTGTCTTCGTCGGACAACTTGGCGAACAACTCGGCCAGTACCCGCGCGTGGCGCGGCAGCAGATGGACTGCCACGTACTCGGATCGGCTCGCCACCTCGGCGGTGGGGTTGGCGTAGTGGAAGCCGACCATGAAGCTCGGCGGCTGCACGCTGGTCTGGGCAGCCGAAGTCACCAGGCAGCCGGAGGGCTGGCCGTCGGCGGCCGTGGTCACCACGTACACCGGGCCGTCCAGCATCGTCAGGAAGTCATCGAACGATTCATCGATCACGTCACCATCATGAGGCCGCGCGCAGCATTGCGACAGTCTTTCTGCCGGTCTCTAGCGATCTACCTAAATATCAGGGGGATATTCAGGCGCTTTCAGGCCTGCCCGCAGGCCGCCAACACCAGTTCACGCACCCGCGCCGCGTCGGCCTGTCCGCGAGTGGCCTTCATCACAGCGCCGACTATCGCCCCTGCCGCGGCCACCTTGCCACCGCGAATCTTCTCCGCCACATCGGGATTGGCGGCCAAGGCTTCGTCGACCGCCGCCTGCGTCAGCGCATCGTCGCGCACCAGCGCCAGACCGCGGGCGGTCATCACCTCCTCGGGCTCACCTTCACCGGCCAGCACGCCCTCGATAACCTGCCGGGCCAGCTTGTTCGAGAGCTTGCCCTCGTTGACCAACGCAACCACCTTGGCGACCTGGGCCGGGGTTATCGATAGTTCGTCAAGCTGCACACCGGCCTCATTGGCTTTCTGCACCAAGAAGTTGCCCCACCAGGCCCGGGCCTGCTCGCTGGGCGCCCCGTGTTCGACTGTCGCCATGACCAATTCGACGGCGCCCGCGTTCACCAGATCCCGCATCACCTCGTCGGAGATGCCCCACTCCTGCTGAATTCGCTTGCGGCTCAACCACGGAAGTTCAGGGATGGTCTGACGCAGTTGTTCCACCAGCTCCCGGCTGGGCGCGACGGGCTCCAGATCCGGCTCGGGGAAGTACCGGTAGTCCTGCGCGGTTTCCTTGGCCCGTCCCGGGCTCGTGTAGCCGGCCTCGTGAAAGTGCCTGGTTTCCTGAGTGATTTGACCACCGGCTACCAAAACGGCCGCCTGACGCTGCATTTCGTAACGCACCGCGACTTCGACGCTCTTCAACGAGTTGACGTTCTTGGTCTCGGTACGAGTGCCGAATTCGGCTGCCCCCTTCGGCATCAGCGACACGTTGGCGTCGCAGCGCATCGAACCCTGATCCATACGGACGTCGGATACGTCTAACACCCGCAACAGGTCTCGCAAGGCCGTCACATAGGCACGCGCGATTTGTGGCGCCCGTTCCCCGGCGCCCACGATGGGTTTGGTGACGATTTCGATCAACGGCACGCCCGCGCGGTTGTAGTCGATCAGCGAGGTGGTCGCGCCGTGGATGCGGCCCGTCTCGCTGCCGATGTGGGTGAGCTTGCCGGTGTCTTCCTCCATGTGCGCTCGTTCGATCTCCACCCGCCAGGTGGTGCCGTCTTCCAGTGGAGCTTCGAGGTATCCGTTGATGGCGATCGGCTCGTCGTACTGCGAGATCTGGTAGTTCTTTGGCATGTCCGGATAGAAGTAGTTCTTCCGGGCAAAGCGGCACCACGGCACGATTTCGCAGTTGAGCGCGAGCCCGATCCGGATAGCCGACTCCACGGCCACCCGGTTGACTACCGGCAGCGATCCCGGCAGGCCAAGACACACGGGGCACACCTGTGTGTTGGGTTCGGCGCCGAACGTCGTGGCGCAGCCGCAGAACATCTTGGTCGCGGTGGAGAGCTCAACGTGCACCTCAAGGCCCAGCACCGGATCGAAGCGGGCTATGACCTCGTCGTAATCCAGCAGGTCGGCCGTGGCAGCAGTCATGGCCCAAATCCTAGTGGGGGCCGTTGCGGCCGTTGCGCGCCCTGACCCGGGCGAAGCGCTACGCGCGCGTCGGGCCCTCGTGTCGCCTGGGGAACAGCCGCGCCAGGGCCGCCGCGATCTCGAGATAGCTGTACCGACTCTCCTTGCTGAGCCGTTCCAGCGCGATGTCGCGACCCTTACGCACGTGCCGATCGAACGGCACCATCACCGCGGCGGCGACGTGAGCCGCAAGTTGCTCGAGTTCCTTGCCCGCGACCAGGTCGAGCTTGGTCGGTTCGACGTGGTTGACCGCGAGCACGGTCGAGCGGACCAGCCGCTGGTATCCGTTGTTGTACAACCACTCCAATGTCGTTCTGGTCTTGTGGATGGCATCGATCGACGTGCTGGTCACGACGACCAAGGCCCGCGACTCCGGCAGCACGGCCTCCATGACGTTGGATCGCAGCGCCTTGGGACAGTCCACCAGCACGACCGAATAGTGGTTGCGCAGGATCGAGAACGTCTTGACGAAGTCCTGGCGCTCCATGCGCCAGTTGCTGTGCGCGTAGTCGGGCAACCTGAGCACCTCGAGGCCCGAGCCGTTCATGAAGGTGTGCGCCCGCACGTCCTCGTAGCGGGTCACCCCGTTTGCCGATACCAGGTCGGCCATGCTCAGCGCGCACTTGCGCCCGTGCCGGTCTGCGAGGTCGCCGGCATCGGCGTCGGCGTCGACGGCGATGACCCGGTCGTCGCGTACCTCGGCGAAGGTCGAGCCCAACGCCTCGACGACGGAGGTCTTGCCTACCCCGCCCTTGAGGTTGAGAACGGCGATCGAGAACGCGCTGCCCAACCCGGTGCGGATTTCGTCTTGCAGGCCGCGCTCGTAGGCGGCCCGGTTGCCCAGGATCGCGTCCATGTGGGCGAGGCGATAGAGGCGGTCGCGCCAAGTCGGGCTCGCGGGCATCTCGGTGCGATGTTCCAGAACGTCAAGAGAGGTGCCGCCCGGCCCGCGCTCACGCGGAGGCATCCGCAGCGGGATCCCGGCCGGAGTCGGCGCCGTAGGCGACGGCCAGGGGCCATAAGCCATCCCCGGCGTCCCCGGCCGTGCCGGTGGAGCAACCTGTTCGAAGCCTCCGCGATAAGGTCCGCGGCCACCGCGGTCACTCATATATGCCATATAGCCGGTTCTAAACAACCAGAAACCTGCTGGAGGTTTAAGTCGAGGCAGCGGCTGGTTTAACAGCCACACTCAGGCACGAGTGGGGTTTGCCGCGTCAGCCGAAGAAGGCGGCCGCGTCGTCGTAGCGGCTCTGCGGTACCAGCTTGAGCTGGCGAACGGCGTCCGCCAGCGGCACCCGGCCGATGTCCTGACCGCGCAGCGACACCATCTGGCCGTACTCCCCCGCGTGCGCGGCGTCCGCAGCGTTGACCCCGAACCTGGTTGCCAGCACCCGGTCGTAAGCCGTGGGCGTCCCGCCGCGCTGGACGTGGCCGAGCACGGTGACCCTGACGTCCTTGTTGATCCGCTTCTCGACCTCGGCGGCCAACTGCGCGGCTACCCCGGTGAACCGCTCGTGGCCGAACTCGTCAATTCCGCCTTCGCGCAACGAGATCGAACCGGCGATGGGCTTGGCGCCCTCGGCCACGACACAGATGAAGTGCGAATCCCCACGCTGGAAGCGGCGCTTGACGAGCCGGCAGACTTCCTCGACGTCAAAGGGCTGCTCGGGGATCAGCGTCATGTGTGCGCCGGTGGCCAATCCTGAGTTCAGCGCGATCCACCCGGCATGGCGTCCCATCACCTCCACCAACATCACCCGCTGGTGCGACTCGGCCGTGCTGTGCAACCGATCGATGGCATCAGTGGCCACCGTCACGGCGGTGTCATGGCCGAAAGTCACGTCGGTGCAATCGATGTCGTTGTCGATCGTCTTGGGTACGCCGACGACGGGCACATTCTCTTCGGACAGCCAGTGCGCCGCGGTCAGTGTGCCCTCGCCGCCGATCGGTATGAGCACGTCGATGCCGTTGTCGTCGAGGGTCTGCATGATCTGGTTCAACCCGGCCCGCAACTTGTCGGGGTGCACCCGCGCGGTGCCCAGCATCGTCCCACCCTTGGCCAGCAGCCGGTCGTTGCGGTCGTCGTTCTTCAGCTGCATGCGCCGGTTTTCCAGCAGTCCCCGCCAACCGTCCTGGAATCCGACGACCGATGAGCCGTACCGGGCGTCGCAGGTGCGTACTACCGCTCGGATGACGGCGTTGAGACCGGGACAGTCGCCGCCTCCAGTGAGAATTCCGATCCGCATGTCTTCATCTTGCCTCCCCGCGTCCCAGGTGGCGCGCCGGACTGCCGAGCAGACACAAAATCCACCAAATCGGCCCGATCAGGGGCGATTTTGCGGCCGCTCGCGCCGCGCGAGCGAACCTAGATGGCGCCTAGATGGCGGTAGGCAACGGGCCGCGGGCGGCTTCGTAGGCCGCCCCCACCCGGTACAGCCGGTCGTCGGCCAACGCCGGCGCCATGATCTGCAGGCCGACCGGCAGCCCGTCGTCGGGCGACAACCCGGACGGCACCGACATGCCGCAGTGGCCGGCCAGATTCAACGGCAGCGTGCACAGGTCGAACAGGTACATGGCCAGCGGGTCGTCGACCTTCTCGCCCAGCGGGAAGGCGGTCGTCGGCGTCGCGGGAGACACCAGCACGTCGACGGATTGATAGGCCTTGTCGAGATCGCGGGCTATCAGCGTGCGCACCTTCTGCGCCTGGTTGTAGTAGGCGTCGTAGTAGCCGGCGGACAGGGCGTAGGTACCAATCATGATGCGCCGCTTGACCTCTGGGCCGAAACCGGCGGCCCGGGTCAGGGCCATCACCTCTTCGGCGCTGTGCGTGCCGTCGTCACCGACCCGCAGTCCGTAGCGCATCGCGTCGAAACGCGCCAGGTTGCTCGACACTTCCGACGGCAGGATCAGGTAGTAGGCCGGAAGCGCATAGTCGAAGTGCGGGCAGTCGACCTCGCCGACCTCGGCGCCCAGTTCCTTGAGCTGTTCGACCGCGGCCTCGAAGGACGACAGCACTCCCGGCTGGTAGCCCTCACCGCTGTGCAGTTGGCGCACCACACCGACCCGTACACCACGCAGATCACCGGCCGAGCCTGCCTTGGCAGCCGCGACGACATCGGGCACCTCGGCGTCGATGGATGTCGAGTCACGCGGGTCGTGGCCGGCGATCACCTCGTGCAACAGCGCGGTGTCCAACACGGTGCGCGCGCACGGGCCCCCCTGGTCCAGCGACGAGGCGCACGCCACCAGCCCGTAGCGGGACACGGTGCCGTACGTGGGTTTGACGCCGACGGTCGCGGTCAACGCCGCCGGCTGGCGGATCGACCCGCCGGTGTCGGACCCGATGGCCAGCGGCGCCTGGAAAGCGGCGAGCGCCGCCGCGCTGCCGCCGCCGGAGCCCCCGGGTACCCGGTCGACGTTCCACGGGTTGCGGGTCGGCCCGAAGGCGGAGTTCTCGGTAGACGAACCCATGGCGAACTCGTCCATGTTGGTCTTGCCCAGGATTGGGATTCCGGCCGCGCGCAGCTTCGCGGTCAAGGTGGCGTCGTAGGGCGATCGCCAGCCTTCGAGGATCTTGGATGCGCAGGTGGTGGGCATGTCGACCGTGGTGAAGACGTCCTTGAGCGCCAGTGGCACCCCGGCCAGCGCCGAGGGCAGCTGCTCACCGGCGGCCAGCTTGGTGTCGATCGCTTTCGCCGCGCTCAGCGCCTCGTCGGCGGCGACGTGCAGGAAAGCGTGGTACTGGTCGTCGGTCGCGGCGATCTGATCCAGGCAGGCCTGGGTGACTTCGGTGGAGGACAGCTCCTTGGCGGCGATCTTGGCGGCCAGCGTGGCGGCGTCCAGTCGGATGATGTCCGTCACTGACTCTCCCCCAGGATCTGGGGAACGGCGAAGCGGCCGTCGACGGCTTCGGGAGCCTGGTCGAGCGCCTGCTGCTGGGTCAGGCAGGGTGCGATCTCGTCGGGGCGCATCACGTTGACGTCCTTGAGCGGGTTGTCGGTGGCTTCGACGCCGGTGACGTCGACGGCTTGGATCTGGCTGACGTGGGTCAAGATGGCATCGAGCTGACCGGCGAAGCTATCCAGTTCGGTCTCGGTCAGCGCCAGCCGGGCAAGCCGGGCCAGGTGGGCCACGTCGTCGCGGGAGATCTGGGACACGAGCGAAAAGCCTAGTCGGGCGGCGCCGACTCCGATGAGCAGGCCGGGTACCGCTGGCACCGCTGGTCACACCGGCCACTGCAGCACCGCCAAGAGTCGGCACGATCGGCTGGCGAGAGTGCTGGCGCATGCGATGTCAGATTGCAGATCACCCGCCTGAACAGGAAATTGTGGCGGGTGTTTCCCCTGTGACTTCATGGTCGACGGCGCTCTGACATGCGGACCGCCGCTGCCCAGCAGACCTCGAAATGCCCCAGACACGCCGCTGTGTCACAGTGTTGGCCGTGCCTTCGTATCTGTTGCGCATCGTGCTCGTCGACCGGCCCGGCAGCCTGGGGTCGCTCGCGGTTGCGCTGGGTTCGGTGGGCGCCGACATCCTCTCGCTGGACGTGGTCGAGCGCAGCAATGGGTATGCGATCGACGACCTGGTGATCGAGCTTCCCCCGGGCGCCATGCCCGACACCCTGATCACGGCCGCCGAGTCGCTCAACGGCGTGCGGGTGGATAGCGTTCGTCCGCACACCGGGCTGCTGGAAGCCCATCGGGAGTTGGAGCTGCTTGATCGAGTCGCCACCGCCGGCGGCAACGAGTCAAAGCTGCAGGTTCTGGTCGACCAGGCGCCACGGGTGCTGCGGGTGAGTTGGTGCACGGTGTTGCGCAGTTCGGAGGGAGAGGTCCACCGGCTCGCCGGCAGTCCGGGCGCTCCCGAGACCCGGGCCGATTCCGCGCCGTGGCTACCCATCGAGCAAGCGGCGACGCTGGACGGCGGCGCCGACTGGGTGCCCAAGGCCTGGCGGGACATGGACACCACCATGGTCGCCGCGCCCCTCGGTGACCCGCACACGGCGGTGGTACTGGGCCGTCCGGGCCCCGAATTCCGGCCTTCGGAGGTCGCAAGGCTGGGATATCTGGCCGGTATCGTGGCGACGATGCTGCGCTAAATAGCCGGCGCGCTGAACGTCAAAAGCGCTGCGCCCGGCGCGATATATTGAAAATGCCGATCGGGCGGCACAGAGCATTGCTGTTGTGACGCTGCTTCGTACGCCGCGCGACAAGAAATTAACACTAATGCAAAGCCATACCCCGCCAAGCAATTTGCACGGCATTGTCACCAACGTGGCCACCAAACTGATGGGCGCGACCAGCAGCAACGCGTCGACGGTCAGCACCGAGGCTCTGGCCGAGCTAGTGAGTTACTTGGACGTCGACGTCAGCTTTTTGCGGCACAACGACCACAAGATCAGGGCCACCGTATTGGTGGCCGAATGGCCGGTGCGGCCGTATATTCCCGACCCGGATCCGCTGCATACGATCTATTTCGCCGACGCCGATCCGATCTTTGCCATGGCCGAAAACGCGAAGGAACCGGTAATTGTGCGCCCGCAGGCGCAGGGTGAGGATTACCGGCAGAGGATCGCCGAAGCCGGTGGCGCTCCGATGATCTCGCTGGCCACGGTTCCCCTGCTGTCCGGGGATGTCACCACCGGGGTGCTGGGTTTTGTGAAGTTTGGCGACCGGGAATGGGGCGAAGACGAGATCAACGCGCTGACGGTCGTTGCCACCATGTTCGCGCAGGTGCAGGCGCGGACGAACATCGAAGAACAGCTCACCTATCACGCCGCGCACGACGATCTGACCGGACTGCCGAACCGCCGAACCCTGTTGGCACATCTCGACGACCGCCTGGCCGCGCATCGACCGGGCCCGGTGCCCGTCCTGCTCCTCAGTCTCGGTCGGCTCAAGTCCATCAACGACTACCTCGGCCATGTCGCCGGGGATCAGTTCATTCAAGGTTTCGCGGCGGAACTCCGAATGGCGATGGACGGACTGGGGCTGGTCGCGCGCATCGGCGGCGACGAATTCGTCGCGGTGCCGTCGGAGACGATGGACCTGGCCGAAACGAGACGGCTGGCCGAGAATCTCACTGCGCGCCTGACCGAGTACGTGACGATCGCCGGTGAAGTTATCAACCGCATAGTGAGTATCGGCGTTGCCACCGGTAGCCCCGGCAGGGACTCGCCATCGGATCTGCTGCGCCGTGCCGACGAGGCACTGGTGTCGGCCAAAGCCGCCCGGGTCGACCGGATCGGCGTCTTCTCCAGGGAGATGCTTGCCCGGCGCGAGATTCGCGCCGACATGGAACTGCATCTGCGGCATGCCATCGAAACCGACGCTCTGACAGTCGAATACCTCCCCGAAGTCGACATGCCGACCGGCAAGGTGCTCGCCGTCGAAGCGTTGGTGCGCTGGCAGCACCCCACCCGGGGCTTGCTCCTCCCGGATTTGTTCATTCCTGTTGCCGAATCGCTGAACCTCACCGGAGAACTCGGCGAGTGGGTGCTCAACGCCGCGTGCGCCGACATGGCACGGTGGCGAGCGAACGGCGTGGGATTCGACACCATGCTGCGCATCAACGTCTCCCCGGTCCAGCTTGTCGCAACCGGCTTGGTGGACACCATTGCCGGCACGCTGGAGAAGTTCGGCTTGGAAGGCACGGCACTGGGCGTGGAAATCACCGAAAGCACGCTCATCAACGACCTGATAAGCACCCGGGCCACCTTGTGCGGTCTCACCGAGATCGGAATCGACATTGCCATCGACGATTTCGGCACCGGGTTCAGCGGCATGGAGATGGTACGGACGTTGCCAGTGAGCACCTTGAAGATCGACCGCGGGTTCGTGCGCGAAATCGATACCAGCGCGGACGATTTGGCGATCGTGCGGGCGCTCATCGGACTCGCCCGGGCGCTTGATCTCACGGTGGTCGCCGAGGGGGTCGAAACCGACGGTGCGGCCAGGTCGCTACTCAGGGAGGGGTGTAGCCGAGCACAGGGCTTCCTGTTTTGCCGTCCCCTACCCGCGGCGGCGACGGAACAACTGCTGGCCCAAGGCAGCGTCGCCACCACCGTCGCGACCTGACTGCGCTAGTCCGCTTCTTCGGCCTCGGCAGGCTCGGCGGGCGGTCCCTCGGCCAACAACTTCCGAAACCCGTCCTCGTCGAGAATGGGCACCCCGAGCTCAACGGCCTTGTCGTACTTAGATCCTGGCGAATCGCCGGCGACCACGTAGGACGTCTTCTTCGACACCGAACCGGCGGCCTTGCCGCCACGGGCCACGATCGCCTCCTTGGCGTCGTCGCGGGAAAATCCCGTCAACGAACCGGTGACGACGATGGTCAAACCGGTCAAAGTGCGCGGCACGCTGTCGTCGCGCTCGTCGGCCATCCGCACCCCAGCCGCCCGCCACTTCTCGACGATCTCGCGGTGCCAGTCGACGGTGAACCATTCGGTGACCGCGGCGGCGATGGTCGGCCCCACGCCTTCGACCGCGGCGAGCTGTTCGGTCGACGCCTCGGCAATGGCGTCGATACTGCCGAATTCGGTGGCCAGCGCGCGGGCGGCCGTCGGCCCGACGTGCCTGATCGACAGCGCCACCAACACCCGCCACAGCGGCGCATCCTTGGCCTTGTCGAGGTTTGCCAGCAGGCGTTTGCCGTTAGCCGACAGTTGGCCGGCCTTGGTGCGGAACAAGTCGGTGCGCAGCAGTTTCTCCTCGTTGAGGTCGAACAGGTCGCCCTCACTGCTGATCACGCCGGCTTGCAGCAGCGCAATACCCGCCTCGTACCCTAGGGCCTCGATGTCGAGCGCGTTGCGGCTTGCGACATGAAATACCCGCTCCCGCAACTGCGCTGGGCAGGCGCGCGCGTTGGGGCACCGAATGTCGGCGTCGCCCTCCTTCTCGTAGGCCAACGTCGTGCCGCACTCGGGACAGGTTGTGGGCATGACGAATTCGCGTTCGGAGCCGTCGCGCAGGTCCACCACGGGACCCAGCACCTCGGGGATCACGTCGCCGGCCTTGCGGATCACCACGGTGTCGCCGATCAGCACGCCTTTGCGCTTGACCTCCGAGGCGTTGTGCAGCGTGGCCTGGGCGACTGTCGACCCGGCAACCTTCACCGGTGTCATGAAGGCGAACGGGGTGACCCGTCCGGTACGTCCGACGTTGACCCTGATGTCGAGCAGCTGCGTTTGCGCTTCCTCGGGCGGGTACTTGTAGGCGATGGCCCAGCGCGGTGCTCGCGACGTCGACCCGAGCCGACGCTGTATCGCGACTTCGTCGATTTTGACGACGACGCCGTCGATTTCGTGCGCCACCTCATGGCGATGCTCGCCCCAGTAGTCGATGTGCTCCTGCACGCCGGCCACGTCGTCGACCACCCTGGTGTGCTCGGAGACGGGCAGCCCCCAAGCCTGCAGAGCGAGATATGCGTCGTGCTGGGTTACCGGGCGGAATCCTTCGGTGTGGCCCAGCCCGTGGCAGATCATCCGCAGCTTGCGCCGTGCCGTGACCGCAGGATCTTTCTGCCGCAACGATCCGGCGGCGCTGTTGCGGGGATTGGCGAACGGCGCCTTGCCCGCCTCGACCAGACTCGCGTTGAGCGCCTGAAAGTCCTCGAGTAGGAAGAAGACCTCACCGCGCACCTCGAGCACCTCGGGCACCGGGTAGTCGTCACTGACGCTGAGCCGCTCCGGCACGTCCTGAATGGTGCGGGCATTGAGCGTGACGTCCTCGCCCGTGCGACCGTCGCCCCGGGTCGCGGCCCGCGTCAGTCGTCCGTTGCGATAGACCAGCGACAACGCGACGCCGTCGATCTTGAGCTCGCACAGGAAGTGGGCGGCATCGCCGACCTCGTTGTGGATCCGGGTGGCCCAGGCGTTGAGTTCTTCCGGACTGAACGCGTTGTCCAGGCTGAGCATCCGTTCCAGGTGCTCGGCCGGCTCGAAGTCGGTCGCGAAGCCGGCGCCCCCGACCAGCTGGGTGGGCGAGTCGGGCGTACGCAGCTCGGGATGCTGCTGCTCCAGGGCCTCCAGCCGGCGGAGCATTTGGTCGAATTCCGCGTCCGTGATGATCGGCGCGTCGCGGACGTAGTACCGGAACTGGTGCTCGCGGACCTCCTCGGCCAACTCCTGCCATTCACGCAACACGTCCGGGGGCAACACCTCGGATGAGCTCACCTTCGCAGGTTATCGAAATGCACCGACACACCTTTCACGCCCGTCAGATGGCGTCGGGATCTTGCGCTATCAGCTCCGCAGCCTTATGGGCCAGACCGATGGCGGTGCGCGCCCATTGCACCGTCGCACCCGCCAGGCCGCATGCCGGGGTGACCCCGACGCGGTCGCGCAGCACCGCGCGGCCAAATCCCAGCCGGTCGGTCACCGCAACCACATTGACGGCCACTTCCTCGGCCGTCGGCGGCCGTTGCGGGCCGCCCGTGGCGGGAATCACGCCGAGGGCGACGGTGCGCCCCGAGTCGACGAACGCGGCGACATGATCCAGGTCTTCGGCCCGCAACGTGCCGGCATCCACCGATACCGCACTGATTCCGCTGCGCTGCAACAGATTCCATGGCAGCGCGGCCGCACAGCTGTGCAGCATCACCGGCGCGCCCGCGCCGCCGACGCAGGTCTCGAACAGCGCCTCCGCGACCGCTTCGTCGAGCGGCGCGATCGGGCTCAGCGCGGTCACCCCGGTCAGCCGGCCGTCCAACGCGGCCGGCAGCGTCGGCTCGTCGTACTGGACCACCACCGGTGTGTCGAGCCGGCGGGCCAGCGCCGCGCGATGCGTCGCAACGCCCTCGGCCAGCGACGCCGCCAGGTCACGCACCGCGCCCGGATCGGTGATCGCTCGATGACCATTGGCCAGCTCGAGGCCCGCGGCCAGCGTGATCGGCCCAGGCGCCTGCACCTTGACCACCCGCCCGCCGCCGCGCAGGCCGGCCGTCTCCCACGCCTCTTCCAGCACGTCCATGTCCTCGTCGAGCAGGCTGACGGCTCGGCGTGTCACTGCTCCGGGCCGCGCAACGAGGCGGTAGCCGCGCGGCACCGTGTCGATGGCCAGGTCGACGAGTAGGGCACCGGCCCGTCCCAGCAGGTCGGCGCCCACTCCCCTGGCAGGCAGTTCAACCAGATGTGCCAGGGCACCCGCCAGTTCACCGACGACGACCTCGGCCGCCGGCCGCGCGGCGGTGCCGGGCCAGGACCCTATGCCGGTTGCCCGGGCGAACAGGGAAGCGGAAGCGTTCACCCGGCAACCGTATTGGACATCACACCGCGCGCGCTTTCCCTGGGGGTGTTGGAGGGGTGTTTACCGATGGACTGCGCGGGTAGTTTCGAGCCCGAAAGGGTGGTTGATGAGGAGCAGGACAAGGCCGCTGCTGTGGTGCTGCGCGGTGTTGCTGTTAGCAGCGTGCACGCGCGTGGTGGACGGCACGGCGTCACCCGTCTACGGCGGCCCTTCGGGCGTTTTCAACGTGGGCGCACTGCTCTTGGACGACTCCCGGATGCGGGCGATAACGGGCGCCGGTGACGACCTGACCATCATCCCCTCGATGGACGGTGGATCGCCGGTGGACATCGAAGCCCTGGCGGAGATCGTGCCCAAGGAATGCCGGTTCATCTACGCCGAGACGGTGACCTTCGGACCGGACGTCGAGGCATTCCACAAGACCACCTACCAAGCACCGCCCATTGGCGCGCTGATCTCCGAGGGCGGTGCGGCTTATCGGGACCCGGACACCGCCCGACGCGCCTTCGACGCCTTGGTGGCCACGGTCAAGGGCTGCGCGACGACGACGAGCGGTCGGCTGTTTGTCGGCAAGTGGAAAGCCGACGCCGACTCGTTGCACCTCCGTCCGGGCGATTGCGGCCGTGACTACCGCGTGCTGTCGACGATGCTGCTCGAGGTGACTTTCTGCGGGTTCCCCGAGTCGGTGTCCGACATCGTGATGACCAACATCATGGCCAACGTGCCGGGCCGGTAAAGGGGCCCAAGCGTCGGACGAGCCTCAGCCTCGGACCGTCTCGGCGATGGTTGCGCTGCCGAGCACCTCGTCCCCGTCAGGGTCGGGGCGGTAGAGCACCAGCGTCTGCCCACGCGCCACCCCGCGCAGCGGGGAACGCAGCTGCACGTGAAGTTCGTCACCAACCAATTCGGCTATCGCGGCAATGGTTTCGCCATGCGCCCGCACCTGTACCGCGCACTCGATGGGGCCCGTCGGCGCCGTTCCGGCGGTGAAGACGGGCGCCCGTCCGGTGATCGCGTGCACGTCGAGTTCGTCCGCGTCACCGACATACACGGTCGCGGTGTCGGCGTCGATCGCCGTGACGTAGCGGGGTCGCCCGTCGGGCCCCGGACCGGCGATGCCCAGTCCCTTGCGCTGTCCGATGGTGAAGCCGTGCACCCCGTCATGCTCGGCGAGCACGGTGCCGTCCGAATTGACGACGGAGCCACGCCGGACCCCGATGCGAGCGCCGAGGAAGGCCCGGGTGTCCCCGGAGGGGATGAAGCAGATGTCGTGACTGTCCGGCTTGTCCGCAACCGCCAAGCCGCGTCTGGCGGCCTCGGCACGAATCTGCGGCTTGGGCGTATTCCCGATGGGAAACGCGGCGTGACGCAGCTGTTCGGCGGTCAGGACGGCCAGCACGTAGGACTGATCCTTGTCCCGGTCGACGGCGCGGCGCAGCCGTCCGTCCGCCAACCGCGCGTAGTGACCGGTGGCGACCGTGTCGAAGCCCAGCGCCAGGGCGCGGGCCGACAGCGCGGAGAACTTGATCTGCTGATTGCATCGCACGCACGGGTTGGGGGTTTCGCCGCGAGCGTAGGACGACACGAAGTCCTCGATCACGTCTTCTGCGAAGCGCTCGGCGAAATCCCATACGTAGAACGGGATTCCGAGCACATCGGCCACCCGGCGGGCATCCGAGGCGTCTTCTTTGGAGCAACAACCCCGGGAGCCGGTACGCAGCGTCCCCGGTGCGGTCGACAGAGCCAGGTGCACACCGACCACGTCGTGGCCGGCGTCGACCATCCGGGCGGCGGCCACCGACGAGTCGACGCCGCCACTCATCGCGGCGAGAACCTTCACCGGGATGCCCCCGCGGAGGCGAGGGCGGCCCGCCGGGCACGCGCGACGGCACCGGGCAGCACCTCCAGCACCGCGTCGACGTCGGCATCAACACTGGTGTGGCCCAACGACAATCGCAGCGATCCCCGAGCGCTGGCGGGATCGGCGCCCATCGCGATCAGCACGTGCGACGGCTGCGCGACGCCCGCCGTACAGGCCGACCCGGTCGAGCATTCGATTCCGTTGGCGTCCAACAACATCAGCAGAGCATCGCCTTCGCAACCGCGGAAAGTGAAGTGCGCGTTGCCCGGAAGCCGTAGTGGGTCGCCGGCACCGTTGAGGTGGACCTCGTCGATCTGGGCCAGCACGCCGTCGACCAGTCGGTCGCGCAACGCGCGGAGCCGCTCGCTGTTGGCTTCCACCCCGTCCACCGCGATGCGGACGGCGGTGGCCATGCCGACGGCACCGGCGACATCGGGTGTGCCCGAACGGATATCGCGTTCCTGACCGCCGCCGTGCAACACCGGCACGCAGGCGACGTCGCGGCGCAGCAGCAATGCGCCCACCGCGGGCGGGCCGCCGAACTTGTGCGCCGTGATGCTCATCGCCGACAGCCCGCTGGCGTCGAAGTCGACTGGCAACTGGCCCACCGCCTGAACGGCGTCACTGTGCATGGGTACGCCGAATTCGGCGGCGACGGCAGCGAGTTCGGCCGTCGGCATGACGGTGCCGACCTCGTTGTTGGCCCACATCACCGACACCAGGGCGACGTCGTCGTGGGCCTGCAGCACCTCGCGCAGCGCGGCCGCCGACACCGAGCCGTCCGCGGCGGTAGGCAGTTGGGTCACCTCGGCGCCTTCGTGCTCGACAAGCCAATTGACCGAATCGAGCACCGCGTGGTGTTCCACCTCGGTGGTGACGATGCGTCGACGGCTCTGGTCGGCGTCACGGCGGGCCCAGTAGATGCCCTTGAGTGCCAGGTTGTCGCTCTCAGTGCCGCCGGCGGTGAAGATCACCTCGGAAGGACGTGCGCCGAGTTTTTCCGCGATCAACTCCCGGGATTCCTCGAGCCGCCGCCGCGCCGCGCGACCCGTGGTGTGCAGCGACGAGGCATTCCCGACGGTGCCCAGCACAGCCGTCATCGCCTCGATGGCGGCCGGGTGCATCGGGGTGGTAGCTGCGTGATCCAGGTAGACCATGACCCGCCCAGGATACTGGTCGAGCTGTGCGGTCCCGAATTTCGAGAGGTTACGGGTGACCTGCGCCACGGCGGCCACATCGGCCACACCGGGGTAGGTCGTCGAGTAATAAGACGGCGGCGAGACCCCGATGCTGACCAATGCGTTGGTCACCCCTTGCTGGTCTCCGGTGACCAACAGGCCCGCCGTGGTGGCCGGGTTGCAGTCCGGGTCGGCCGATTGCAGGTAAACGGGCAGGTAGACCCCTATTTTTCCGAGCCGGGGTGGCAGCAACGTCAACAAGTCGTGCATGGGGTCGAATCCCGGCCACAGTCGGGCGGGGGTGGGATAGCCGGGCGGCCTTCCAGCCGGCGATGTAGCGGCACGGACCCATTCGCACGCCCGTCGCCCGCCTGCACCGCCCACTGACAGCGGCCGGCCAGGGCTCGTCGGTCCGTCCCGGGTAATTGCAGGGATTCGACCCGCACCCACGCCACAGTGCGGCGCACCCGCAGCATCCGGCCGGCCGAACGCAGCAACGTGTCGCCGCCGACGTAGGCCGGAGTGGTCGTGACGCTGCCGTCCGCATGGTGGTAGCTCAACCGCAGCGGCTGCACGGGCCGGCCGGCATTGATCGCGGCCTGAAACATCGCCGGGTAGAACTGTCCCGCCGCCCTACCGCACCACGTAGTGCCCTCGGGAAAGGCCACCACGGTTTGTCCGGATCGCAGCCTGCCGGCCACGGTCTCGACCACCCCGGGTAGGAGCCGCAGACTGGCCCGCTCGATGGGGATGATCTGCAGCAGGCGGGCCACGATGCCCGTCGCCGGTCCGGTGAACATGTCGGCACGCGCGACGAATGACCCCGGCAACACCGCGCCGATGGCAAACACGTCCAGCCAGGACATGTGGTTGCTGACCACCAGCACACCGCGCACATTGCGAATTGGGCTGCCCGACACCACGATCCGCACGCCGAAGCAGCGCAACACCAGGCGGCAGTAGGCGCGCTGGACATGCGTACGGCCGGGAATCGGCATCGCCAGCAACGGCAATCCCGGGGCCAGCAGCAGCGCCACGGTGAGGCGCAGCATTGCCCGCATTGCCACCCGCAGCGGATGCGACGCCGCGACAGCGCCGACGCAGCGGTCGTCGCACGATGCGCGCGGCAACCAGGAGTGCCCCCTGACGGTCGGGCGTCTCACTGGCCTGCCCCGTCGGCCAATTCCGCTGCCGCCGACATCGAGCGCAACCGCTTCAGGTACCGGGTGTCGGCGTGCTTCTTGCCGAGCAGCAAGCAGAAATCGCCGACACCGAAGGCCGGGTCGTGGGCGGGTTCGCCGCACGTCTTTGCCCCCAACCGCAGGTACCCACGCATCAGCGGCGGCAGGCTGGGCCGTGGCGGCGGGGATATGTCGTCCAACAACCTGCCGTCAATGCGCACCGGACGGTATGGCCGCACCCGGTACTGCGAGGCGTGACGCTTGGCGATGAAGTCCCGCACGCCGCGGATCTGGCTGCCCGGCGCGTGGCCTTCGGTCTCGACGGGTACCGACACGCAGCCGGTCACGTACTCATAGCCGTAGCGGTCGAGGTAGGCCAGGATGCCCGCCCACATCAGCAGCACCACCGCGCCGTTGCGATGCCCTTCCCGCACCACCGCACGGCCCATCTCGACCAACGACGGTCGCAGCGAATCGAATTCACGTACATCGAATTCCGTTGCGGTGTAGAGCCCGCCGGCGGCTATGGCACCCGACGGCGGCAGCATTCGGTAGCAACCCACCAGCTCGCCGGTGCCGTCGTCGCGGACCAGCAGGTGATCGCAGAATTCGTCGAACCGGTCCATGTCGCGGAACGCCTCGCCCGTCGCCGGCAGCGCGAAGCCGGGTGTACTGCTGAATACGTCGTAGCGCAACCGCTGGGCGGCTTCGATCAGGGCGGGGTCGGTGGATACCAGGAGGGAATAGTGCGGACCGAGCGATGACCCCGAACCCACCGGGGTCCCGTGCGGTTTCTCGCTGGGTATGAGGACGGAAGCGATGCTCATGCCACCAACGTGGCGCAGTCGATCAGCGAAATGGCATCGCCGCCGTGACACGTCGATGCACGGCAGGTGACGAGTTGGCCGCCCGTGTGGGCGAACACACGCAAAAGCCCCCGGTTTCCTGCGGCGGGAAACGGGGGGCTTTGCGCCTGCGCGCCCATACAGCGCGCAACGAAATCTAGCCCTTGCGGGCCTTGATGCCTTCGGTCAACTGCGGGGCGACCTTGAACAGGTCACCCACCACACCGAAGTCGGCGATCTCGAAGATGGGTGCCTCTTCGTCCTTGTTGACCGCCACGATCGTCTTCGACGTCTGCATGCCGGCGCGGTGCTGGATCGCTCCGGAGATGCCGAGGGCGATGTACAGCTGCGGCGACACCGTCTTGCCGGTCTGGCCCACCTGGAACTGGCCGGGGTAGTAGCCGGAGTCGACGGCGGCACGCGACGCACCGACGGCGGCGCCGAGCGAGTCGGCGAGGTCCTCGACCACCTTGAAGTTCTCGGCGCTGCCCACGCCGCGACCACCGGACACCACGACCGTGGCCTCCGTCAGCTCCGGGCGGTCACCGGCAACTGCCGGCTCGCGCGCGGTGATCTTGGTGGCGTTCTCGGCGGGCTCGGGCACATCCACGTTGACCACCTCGCCGGCGCCCTCGGACGGCTCTGCCTCGATCGACCCGGCGCGCACGGTGATCACCGGGGTGTCTCCGTTGACCTGTGCCTCGACGGTGAACGCGCCACCGAAGATGGAGTGGATGCCCTTGCCGCCCTCCTTGACGTCGACCACGTCGACCAGCAGGCCGGAGCCGATCCGGGCCGCCAGGCGACCGGCGATCTCCTTGCCGTCGGCGTTGGCCGCCAGCAGCACCCCGGCCGGCGCCTGCGACTCGGCCAGCGAGGCGAGCACGTCGACAAATGGGGTCAGGAAGTAGTTCTCGACGGTGTCGGACTCGGCGACGTAGATCTTGGCGGCACCGGCCTCCTTCAGCCCGGCCAGGAGCGGCTCGGCCGTGCCGGGCGCGCCGATGACGACGGCGGCCGGTTCGCCAAGGGCGCGAGCGGCGTGATGATGGAGGTGATGACCTTCTTCGGGTCGCTCTTGCGGTGCTTCTCGACCTCGACGACCTGGACCTTGTCGCCGCTTCCTTCTTCTTGGCGGCCATGATGCCCTTGAAGGACGGGAAGCGCGGCTCATTGATCTTCTCGTTGACGCTGACGACCGCGGGAAGAGTGGCCTCGAGTTTGAAGACACCGTCATCGGTCTCGCGCTCGCCGATCACCTTGCCGTCTTCTACGGACAACTTGCGCAGGTGAGTCAGCTGCGGCAGCCCGAGGTACTCGGCGATGATGGCCGGGACCGCGCCCGCCACACCGTCGGTGGACTCGTTGCCGGCGATCACCAGCTCGGTGCCCTCGATGGCGCCCAGCGCCCGCGCGAGCGCCCAACCGGTCTGGATGACGTCCGAGCCCTTCAGCCCGTCGTCCTTGAGGTGCACGGCTTTGTCGGCACCCATCGACAGAGCCTTGCGGATTGCTTCGGTGGCGCGCTCGGGGCCGGCGGTCAGCACGGTGACCGAGCCTTCGCCGCCTTCCCGCTCCCGGATCTGCAGCGCTTCCTCGACGGCGCGCTCGTTGATCTCGTCCAGGACCGCGTCGGCAGCCTCGCGGTCGAGCGTCCAGTCACCGTCTTTCAGCTTGCGCTCGGACCAGGTGTCTGGGACCTGCTTGATCAGGACCACGATGTTCGTCATGGTTGTGGTTCGTCCTCCTCGAAGGTGTCCGGCAGTGCTCACTGCGGGACATCGGTCACGCGTCTCGCGACCGCACAGGACATTACTGGCCGGTAACTTCTTGCGGTCCGCCCTCACACCATAGCGGGTCGTAGTGCAGGTTCTTGCGCCTGGATCCCGTCGAGCCAGCGGTCCGGTTCGCGAATCGGGTCGCAGGCGTTAGCCTGCCTTAGCAATGAGCGCATTCGTCCCCGACGTACCGCAGCCCGCCGGCCACACACCCCCGCCGGCGGATGCGGTGTTGACGCTGACCGGGGAACGAACCATTCCCGATCTGGACATCGAAAACTACTGGTTCCGTCGCCACGAGGTGGTCTACGAGCGGCTGGCGCCGCACTGTGCGGACCGCGACGTCTTGGAGGCCGGCTGCGGCGAGGGCTACGGCGCCGACCTGATCGCGCGCGTCGCACGCCGCGTGATCGCGGTGGATTACGACGATGCCGCGGTGGCGCACGTCCGAGCCCGCTATCCGCGGGTCGAAGTCATGCAGGCCAACCTGGCCGAGCTGCCGCTGCCTGACGCCTCAGTGGACGTCGTGGTGAACTTCCAGGTCATCGAGCATCTGTGGGACCAGGGCCAGTTCGTGCGGGAATGCGCGCGGGTGCTGCGGCCGTCGGGCCTGCTGATGGTGTCCACGCCCAACCGGATCACCTTCTCCCCCGGTCGCGACACCCCGATCAACCCTTTCCACACCCGTGAGCTGAACGCTGACGAGCTCACCGAACTGTTGGTCGACGCCGGTTTCGGCGACGTGGCCATGTACGGCTTGTTCCACGGCGCCGGTCTGCGTGAGATGGACGCGCGCCACGGCGGGTCGATCATCGACGCCCAGATCGCGCGCGCCGTGGCCGATGCTCCGTGGCCGCCGGACCTCGCCGCCGACGTCGCCGCCGTCACCACGGCCGACTTCGACATCGTCGAGGCCGGCCAGGACCCGAACCACCAGATCGACGACAGCCTGGATCTCATTGCGATCGCGGTGCGACATTGACCACTTTCGGGACCGATTTCACCGACACCAACTCGTCGGCGCCACGGGGGGAACCGGTGCCGGGCATGTTCACCCTGGTGCTGCACACGCACCTGCCCTGGCTGGCCCATCACGGACGGTGGCCGGTCGGCGAGGAATGGCTCTACCAGTCGTGGTCCGCGGCGTATCTGCCGCTGTTCCGGGTGTTGCGCGCGCTGGCCGACGAGGACCGCCGCGGGTTGCTCACGCTCGGCATGACGCCGGTGGTCAACGCCCAACTCGACGACCCGTACTGCCTGGACGGGATGCACCACTGGCTGGCGAACTGGCGGTTACGCGCGGCCGAGGCCGCAAGCGTGCGCTCGGCTCCGCGGTCCAAGTCGGCCAACTATCCGTCCTGCGCGCCGGAAGCGTTACGCGCCTTCGGTATTCGCGAATCCGCCGAGGCCGAGCAGGCGCTCGAAGACTTTGCCACACTGTGGCGGCACGGCGGCAGCCCGCTGTTGCGCGGCCTGATCGACGCCGGCACCGTCGAGCTGCTCGGCGGCCCACTGGCCCACCCGTTCCAGCCGCTGCTCGCCCCGCGGCTCCGTGAGTTCGCCCTGCGTGAGGGCCTGGCCGACGCGCGGCTGCGGCTGGACCACTCCCCAACGGGCATTTGGGCACCGGAGTGCGCCTATGCGCCCGGCATGGAACACGACTACGCGGCGGCCGGCGTCAGTCACTTCATGGTCGACGGCCCGTCGCTGCACGGCGACACGGCGCTGGGGCGCCCCGTCGGCGACACCGATGTGGTCGCGTTCGGCCGTGACCTGCAGGTCAGCTATCGGGTGTGGTCGCCCAAGTCCGGCTACCCCGGCCACGCCGCCTATCGCGATTTCCACACCTATGACCACCTGACCGGCCTCAAGCCCGCCCGGGTCACCGGGCGCAACGTGTCGTCGGAAAACAAGGCACCCTACGACCCCGAACGTGCCGACCGCGCCATCGACGTCCACGTCAGCGACTTCGTCGACGTCGTCCGCAACCGGCTGCTCGCGGAGTCCGAACGCATCGGACGACCCGCGCACGTCATCGCCGCCTTCGACACCGAACTGTTCGGCCACTGGTGGTATGAAGGCCCGACGTGGCTGTCCCGGATGCTGCGGGCGTTGCCCGCCGCGGGCGTTCGGGTGGGAACGCTGCGCGACGCGATGGAGGCGGGATTCGTCGGCAGTCCGGTTGAGCTGCCGCCCAGCTCGTGGGGTTCCGGCAAGGACTGGCAGGTGTGGAACGGTGAGAAGGTCGCCGATCTGGTCCAGCTGAACAGCGAAGTCGTCGACACCGCGCTGACCACCGTCGACAAGGCCTTGGCGCAGACCGCGTCGCTGGACGGACCGATTCCCCGCGACCACGTCGCCGACCAGATTCTGCGCGAAACGCTGCTCACCGTGTCCAGCGACTGGCCGTTCATGGTGAGCAAGGACTCGGCGGCCGACTACGCCCGCTACCGTGCTCACCTGCATGCCCACGCGACCCGGGAGATCGCCGGGGCGCTGGCCTCTGGCCGCCGCGATACCGCGCAGCGCCTGGCCGAGGGCTGGAACCGCGCCGACGGCCTGTTCGGCGCCCTGGATGCCCGGAGGCTGCCCCGGTGACGTTCACCACCACCCGCGAGCGTGCGTGTCGTGCCAGCGACACGCCGCTGGGCATGGCATTTTGCGCACGCTCGCGACGCGAGGACGGGGGCCGTGGATGAAGATTTTGATGGTTTCTTGGGAGTACCCGCCGGTCGTCATCGGCGGCCTGGGCCGGCATGTCCACCACCTGTCGACCGCCCTTGCCGAGGCGGGCCACGACGTCGTCGTGCTGTCCCGCAGACCCACCGGCACCGATCCCAGCACGCACCCGTCGTCGGATGAGATCAGCGAGGGTGTGCGGGTGATCGCGGCCGCTCAGGATCCGCACGAATTTACCTTCGGCAGCGACATGATGGCCTGGACGCTGGCGATGGGCCACGCCATGATCCGCGCCGGCATGTCCCTCAAGAGACACGGCAGTGACCGCCCATGGCGACCGGACGTGGTGCATGCGCACGACTGGCTGGTCGCGCATCCGGCCATCGCGCTTGCCCAGTTCTATGACGTGCCAATGGTTACCACCATGCACGCGACGGAGGCCGGTCGGCATTCCGGCTGGGTCAGCGGCGCCATCAGCCGTCAGGTGCACGCCATCGAGTCGTGGCTGGCGCGTGAATCCGATTCGCTGATCACGTGTTCGGCCTCGATGCACGACGAGATCTCCGAACTCTTCGGTCCGGGTTTGGCGCAGATCACGGTGATCCGCAACGGCATTGACGCGGCACGCTGGCCGTTCGCCCCGCGCCGCAAGCGCACCGGACCACCCGAGTTGCTGTTCTTGGGACGGCTGGAATACGAAAAGGGCGTACAGGACGCCATTGCCGCGCTGCCCCGAATCCGGCGTCACCACCCGGGTACCACGCTGACCATCGCCGGGGAGGGCACCCAGCAGGAGTGGCTGCTCGAACAGGCCCGTAAACACAAGGTGCTCAAGGCAACCCGGTTCGTCGGGCACCTCGGTCACGACGAACTGCTTGCCGTGTTGCACCGGGCCGATGCGGCCGTACTGCCCAGCCACTACGAGCCGTTCGGTCTGGTGGCGCTGGAGGCCGCCGCGGCCGGGACGCCGTTGGTGACGTCCAATATCGGCGGCCTGGGTGAAGCGGTGATCAACGGACAGACCGGAGTGTCTTGCCCCCCTCGCGATGTCGCGGCACTGGCGGTGGCGGTGCGTTCGGTGCTGGACGATCCGGCAGCCGCGCAACGGCGTGCGCGCGCGGCCCGGGAACGGCTTACCGCGGATTTCGCGTGGCAGACCGTGGCGAAGGAGACCGCGCAGGTCTACCTGGCGGCCAAGCGCGGCGAGCGCCAACCACAGCCCCGGTTGCCCATCGTCGAGCACGCACTCCCCGACCGGTAGGCCGTCAGAGCCAGGAGGGCATCCCGCTGGGTTCGTCCAATCCGACCACTCCGGCGCAGTAGCGCCAGACGATGTCGCGGTCGCGGTTGCTGTACCCGGTCAGCGGTAGGTAGTGCTGAGGACGGGGCCGGCGGTCGTGCCAAAAACCACCGGTGGGCGGCGCCGGGTCGGTCGCGGCGAGCCAGATGGCGGTATCGGCCCCCTCTTCGGGGGTCCGCAACAACCGTCCGGTGAGGCTTCGGAAACGCGGCAGCGCCGCGGCCACGCCGGGCGTATCGGCCCACCCGGGATGCATGGCGTACACCCCGATGTGGTGCGGCGCCCAGCGCTGGGCCAGGATCGGGGTGAACGCCACCTGCAGGCGTTTCGTTCGTGCATACGCCGTGGTGCCCCGGTATCGCCCGTAGCGGTATTCCGGGTCGGCAACGGGCAACGATTGGGTGTACATCCCGCCCGAGGACACCAGGATCACCCGAGCGTCGCCGGATTCCGCCAGAACCGGGACCAGACATTCGGTCAGCAGCATCGGGCCCAACACGTGGGTGGCCAGCGTCACCTCGTGCCTGTCGACGGTCTCGGTGCGGCTCTCCGGCAGCACGCCGGCGTTATGGATGAGCACGTCGAGCCGCGGAATCCGCCGCATCAGATCCGTGGCAAAGATCTGCACGCCACCCAAGTCGGACACGTCGCAGACTTCCACCTGGACCAGCGCGTCCGGGTCGTCGGCGATGATCTCCGCCCGCGCCTGTTCGCCCTTTTCCCGATCGCGCACCGTCAGCAGCACGGTCGCGCCCAGCCGAGCCAAACCCTCGGCGATCGCCTTGCCGAGCCCGCGATTGGCGCCGGTGACCAGCGCGGTGCGACCGCGGAGCGCCCCCTCCGGGGGATCAGCCGGCCAGCCGGCTCGCCGCACCCGGTAGCCGATTCGCGAGTACCCGGGGACGACGGTCCGGTCGAGCGCGGTGTCCACCGCGGTGTCGAGCAAGGAAAGTATCCCGTTACGAACACCCATGCAGACCAGATTGCCCCAGACGCCGGACCCCGTGCCAACGCGTCCGTCGGTAACGTCGGGTTGATGGGGCTGGAATATGCGACCGTGGTCGATGCGGCGCGCGACGACGTATTCGACTGGCACGCGCGCCCGGGCGCCTTCACCCGGCTGTCGCCGCCGTGGCAGCCGCTGCGTCTGGTCAGCGAGGCTGAGTCGCTCAAGGACGGACGGGCAATCCTCGCGCTGCCGGGGGGCTTACGCTGGATCGCCCAACATCAGGCCGGTTCGTACGATCCGCCAACATGTTTCGTGGACGATCTCAGCAGCGATGGCCTGGCGTCGCTGCCGCCCCGGATCATCCGGCGCTGGCGCCACACCCACCTTTTCGAAGACGCCGGGCCGAACCGGACCAGGGTCATCGACCGGCTGGACACTCCCGTACCTGCCCGCGCCTTGCGGCCGATGTTCGCGTACCGCCACCGCCAACTCGCCGACGACCTGGCCGCGCACCAACTCGCCGCCGAGCAAGGCTTGATGCCGTTGTCGATCGCTGTGACGGGCGCTTCGGGGCTGGTCGGGACGGCGCTGACAGCGTTTCTGAGCACCGGAGGGCACCGCGTCATCCGTCTTGTCCGCCACCAGCCGCAGTCCTCGCAGGAACGCCGTTGGGATCCGGATCATCCGGACCCGGACTTGCTTGCCGGCGTTGACGCGGTCGTTCACCTGGCCGGGGCATCGATAGCCGGGCGGTTCACCGACAAGCACCGAAATACCATCCGCGACAGCCGGATTGGGCCGACACGCCGGCTCGCCGAACTCGTGGCACGCACCTCCGACGGGCCCAAAGTGTTCGTCTGCGCGTCGGCGATCGGGTACTACGGGCACGACCGCGGCGACGAAACCCTGTCCGAGGACAGCGATCGCGGCGACGGGTTTCTGGCCGACGTCGTTGCCGAGTGGGAAGAGGCGACGACGCCGGCCGAGCAGAAGGCGCGGGTGGTCCGGGTGCGCACCGGCATCGTGCAATCCCCCGCCGGCGGGACACTGCGGCTGATGCGTCCCCTGTTCAGCGCCGGGCTCGGCGGCCGGCTGGGCAACGGTCAACAGTGGCTGTCCTGGATCGGCATCGACGACCTGATCGATGTGTACCACCGCGCGCTCTGGGACACCACCCTGACAGGTCCGGTGAATGCCGTTGCCCCTCAACCGGTTCGCAATGCCGACTACACGCGGTCCCTGGCCAAGGCACTGCGGCGTCCGGCGGTGCTGCCGGTGCCGGCGCTGGGCCCCAGGGTCTTGCTCGGTGAGCAGGGCGCTCGCGAGCTGGCCTGCGCCAGTCAACGGGTGGAGCCGCACCGGCTGGCCCAAGCCGGGCACCGATTCCGCTGGCCGGAACTCGATTCGGCGTTGCGTCACTTGCTTGGCCGCAACAGGTGACGAAGCCCGACCAGTGGGCGAGGCGATCGCTTGCCGAACCGCTCCCGTTGGTCGAGGATTCCTTAGGGGCCCTTCGTTCGTAGGCCTCGGTCAGCGAATGGAGCCGTACAGATGACTTCCGAAACCGAGCAGGGCCTTCACTTTCCGTACCGTTACGAAGCCCGGGTAGCGCCGTTGTGGCTGCCTTTTCGCTGGGGAACCCAGGGAGTCACGCTGACCGACGACGGAAGATTCGTGGCGCGCTACGGCCCGTTTCGCGCCGAGGCGCCGCTCGCGAACGTCCAGGATGCGCATGTCACCGGCCCCTACCGGTGGTGGACCGCCGTTGGACCGCGGCTGTCCTTCGTCGACGACGGACTGACCTTCGGGACGAATACCGAAGCGGGCGTGTGCGTTCACTTCGATCCGCCGCTTCCTCGCGTGATCGGGTTCAAGAACCATTCGGCGCTGACCGTGACCGTCGCGGATACCGACGGACTGGTTGCGGCGCTCAAGAAGGCCAAGAAACCTGACTAAGGCAAGGGATTCGAATCACCCGGCGCGCCGGAGGCGTCTGAAGCTCCTGCATCGGAAGCGTCGGCGGGTGCCGTGGCAGGCTGCCGTTGCCAGCGCCGAAACGCGACCACACCTACGAGAGCGGTCCCGGTTATCAGGGCCGGCCAGAAAGCCAGCTGAAGAATCCATAGCCGCCGCTGCAGCCGCAACACCTTCTGCTCACCGCGCCACACGCGGCTCGATACCGACTTGACAGTCACAGCCTCGCAAATACCCCGCGTCCGCCCTTCCAAACAGACCGGATGAGACGACAATCACGATCGTTGCCGTTTGAGCAGTTCAAGCGGGTTCACTCGGTATCGGGGAGCAGGCGGCGCGGCTACCGGACGTTTCTAGCCCGATCTGGATGGGAACCGTTAAACCATGGCACAAAAAAGTGGACCCCTAGAAGCCGTCAGCAGCGTTGTCGAAGGCGCCAAAGGCCTGGTGAAGCAAATCATCGGGTTGGTGACCGGTAACCAGCGGTTGGCTGACGAAGCAAAAGCACAGCAGGACAAGGCCGATGCGCAGAAAGAGGCCGCCAAGCGTGAAGCCGAAGCCGAATCGGCTCGCGCCGGCGCGAAGGCCGCAGCCAAGCGCCAGAAGGCCAATCAGTAACTTCTCACCGAGACGATGGGCCCAGCCGTAATTCACGGCTGGGCCCATTGTGTCTCCTCGTTGTGTCTCGGGGTTAACCGCCTGTCTCGGGGCTAACCGCCGTGGGCTAACCGCCGTCCCTGCCGTCGCGACTGCGCGCGTATGCACTTGCGCGCAGGTCGGCGAGCCATCCCGGGAACAGCTTCACTCCGGGGGCCGTGTTCAGCACCGGGTCGAATGACACGTCGGAGTCGGGCGGGATGGCCTCGGTCAACGTGATCCGCACCAGCGAAGTGAAACCGCCCGTGCCGCAGGCTTGATCGAGCGTTACCTCTATTTCGCCGCTTTCCAGGCAATTGCGGAAATTGTCCACCGACAAGCCTGGGCCGGCTATATCGGTGGCGATGCGGGCCCGCAACCACCAATTGTGGCCCTGATACTGCAGCGGCATGAGGTTCGTCATGGTGTGTCCGGACCACGAACCGACCGGCCGCAGCGCGACAATCCTGGCCAACGGGTTAGAACCGGCCGTGACCAACAATGCGTCCCACGGCTTTTCTCCGGAATGCTGCGGTGGCAAGCGCAGCGCAAAACCGACGGCATCCGGTAACGCACCAGGCGTCCCAACGGCTTTCGACACGCGGACGATGACCTCGGTCGTACCGATCGGCAGTCCTTGGCCCTCTGGCGCGACACGATCAATTGAGCCGCGCGCTAACCCGGATTTTTCGTGAAACGTTGTGAGTTTCGGGGTGTAGATATGCGAAAGTGCCTGTCCTGCAAGGAATAATTGGACTTCTCTACGGGTTCAGTCGTTCCAGCGGGAAGGCACCTCGCAGGTGAAGAATATCGCGGTCGGGTCGCGGGTGAAAGTTTCCGCCGACGGTTATGGTGTCGTGTCGCATGCCGGGATGGCCATGGTGCGTGAGCTCGCGGACCGCAGCGGGTTATCGGCGCAGGTCACCGCCGCGTTGGCAGATACCTACCGGGGCCCGTGGGTGTATGCGCCCGGGAGGTGTTCGCTGATCTGGCTGCCGCGGTCGCCGATGGGGCGGACTGCATCGACGCGGTCGGACAACTGTGCGGCGACCGTGAGCATGTCCTGGGTGCCAAAGCCTCCACGACCACGATGTGGCGGCTAATCGATGAGCGCATCGATGCTTCGCACCTACCGCGGGTGCGTGCCGCCCGGGCTGCGGCCCGCGCAGCCTGGGCCGCCGGCGCCGCCCCCGCACCGGGTGGCTGGTTGCACATCGACATCGACGCCACCCTGGTCCTCGATCATTCCGATAACAAGGAGAAGGCAGGGCGACCTGGAAAAGACCTACGGTCACCACCCGCTGCTGGCCTTCGTGGACCGCCCCGAGATCGCCGGCGGGGAAGCGCTGGCCGGCCTACTGCGCCCCGGTGGCGCGGGCTCCAACACCGCAGCTGACCACGTCAGTGTCCTAGCGCAGGCACTGGCGACCTGCCGGCGCGATGGCGGCCGGACCCCGATCATCGCGACGACCCCGACAAGCCGGCGGTGCTGGTGCGCTGCGACACCGCCGGGGCCACCCACGACTTCGCCGACGCCTGCCGCGCCGCGGCGTGGGGTTCTCCTTCGGCTACCCGTGGATTGGCGGGTGCAGGACGCTGTGGACACTCTCAACATCGGGCAGTGCTGGTATCCGGCGATCGACACCGACGGTGGTATCCGCGAGGGCGCCTGGGTCGCCGAGGCCACCAACCTGGTCAACCTGTCATCGTGGCGGCGGGGACCCGGCTGATCCTGCGCAAGGAAAGGCCCCATCCGGGTGCGCAGTTGCGGTTCACCGACGCCGACGGGATGCGGGTCACCGCGTTCATCACCGACACACCGCCCGGTGTGGTCGCCGGCCAGGTGGCAGGTCTGGAACTACGCCACCGCCAACACGCCCGCGTCGAAGACCGCATCCGCGAACTCAAAGCCACCGGCCTGCGCAACCTGCCGTGTCAGGCATTCGACGCCAACGCCGCCTGGCTGGAAATCGTCTTGGCCGCAGCCGATCTGGTCACCTGGTGCCAGCTCATCGGATTCACCGGCCACCCCGGCCTGACCCGTGCCGAGATCGCTACCTTCCGCTACCGAGTCCTGCACGTCGCAGCCCGCATCACCCGCGGCGCCCGCCGAACCCGACTACGCATCGACGCCACCTGGCGATGGGCCGCAGCCATCGCCACCGCATGGCAACACATCCGCACCGCCTTCGGTTGACCGACAACCCAGCTGACCAACCGAGCACGAAAGACCACCGGCCCTGGGAAAGCCCGCCAACCCGGCGACACGGGACAACCCCAACACGCCCTAAACCACACAAACCCCAGACACCACGCACCCCATCGCCAAGTCCGACCGAAATCACCCTCGACGAAAAATCGAGGCTAACACCCCTACCGGATGGAAGAATCGCCGGTGCCGTAGGGCCGAGCCCCACTGAAACGGCTTGGCGACCAAGTCTGAAATACTCAACTCCGAAACACTCACTTGCTTTGCGCCCCTTTACTTTCGATAAATTGCTTGAACTCGTCCAGGCCGCTTCGCATCCGCCTGTCCAGTAGGCCCAACCGGTTGGCCGCATTGTCGGCAAAAGCGGTCGGGTCGATGGTCATGTGAGCTGTCACCCGTGTCGCCCCGTCGCCAATTCGCTGGAAGCTCAGCGATCCCGAGTGCGCCGGTCCGCCGTCGTCCGACCGCCAGGCAACTCGGTCTTGCGCCCGCTGCTCGGTGATGGCGATGTAGAGCCCCCGGGTTGCGGTGCCCACATCGATGCGACAAAACAGGTGTGTGTCATCGAGTTGCTGCACTTCGACCACACCCTCGATGAACTGGGGAAACGATTCGAACCGGGTCATCTGTTGGTACACAGTCTCAATCGAGCGACGCACCTCTATCGCCGCCGAGATGTGACTGCCCATCTGTTGCCCCCTAAAAAAGCCACAACAACGGCTACCCGCGAGCCAGCGATCAAAACTCCGGCGCGGGACGACGCCGTGATCAGCGGACCATGAACCATTAAGAAATTTAACTAAATGCGCCCTCCAAAGGTTCAGGACGTATATCTGCGGGAATACCGGCTCCAACAGCGGGAGGAATCGGAATGAGTTTGGGCGATCGGCGTCCGGCAGGAGCCAGCGACGAAGTAGTGGAAGCGGCGGGAAAGGTCTCTGAGGCACTGGAGACCATCGAGCGGGCGCGCGGGCACCTGTTCTCGTTTCACCAGCTCACCGGGCGGGCCGACCTGCAACTCGACACCGCCGTATCGCTGCTCCGAGATAACGGGCATGCCGAGTTGGCCGACCACATCAGTCACAACCTCATCGGCCGCAACGTGCTGCCGGGCAGGTGGAGCTTCCAGGTCATCGAAGACTATGACGACGGCTACTACCGGTGCTTCCAGGAAGTGGAACGCCTGGTGCGCACGCAGCTCACCGGGGGGCGACGACACGTTTTCGAAGCCGAAATGAAGGAGCGGCGGCGCACGTCGGGCCATCCGGCTCACACCGCCTCGCCGAATGACGACCAGACAGAGGAGTAAATCGATGGACTGTGTCGTGTTCGGCGCCACCGGCTATCTCGGCATGCGATTAGTGCCGGCGCTGCTATCCGAGGGGCACCGGGTCCGGCTATTGGCGCGTGATCCGAGCAAGCTCGACGACGTGCCCTGGCGTGACCAAGTGGAGGTGTCACAGGGCGACGTCAGCGACGCGGACAGTGTGCGAAAGGCACTCGAGGGTCAGCAGGTTCTCTATTACCTGGTGCACTCGATGATGCGGCCTGACTTCGTTCAGTTCGACCACGACGCCGCGTGCACCGTCGCCGAGGCCGCCAAGGCCGCCGACCTGTCCCGCATCGTCTATGTCGGCGGCATCATCCCCGAGGGGCAAGAGCTTTCAGACCACCTTGCTTCCCGCGAAGAGGTGGGCAAGCTGCTGCGTCAGTCGGGCGTGCCCACCGTCGAGTTGCGCGCGGCCGCGATCATCGGGGCGGGCTCGGCCAGCTTCGAGATGCTGCGGTACCTGACCGATCGACTCCCGCTCATGGTCACCCCGCGCTGGCTGCGCACTTGCGTGCAGCCCATCGCGATACGCGACGTGCTGTATTACCTGGTGAAGTCGGCCGATTTGCCGGCTGAGGTGAATCGGCCCTTCGATATCGGCGGTCCCGACCACTTCACGTACACCGAGATGATCCGCAAATACGCCGAGATTGCCCGTCTACCGAAACGGTTGGCGATACCGGTGCCGGTGCTAAGTCCCTGGCTCTCCTCGCAGTGGGTGAATGTGGTTACCCCGCTCCCCCGCGCCCTGGCGGTCTCGCTGATGGAGTCCCTGGAGAACGATGTGGTGTGCGCCGACCATGACATCGCGGATTACATTCCCGACCCCGACGGCGGCCTGACGCGTTACCGGGAGGCTGTCGAACTGGCGTTGTCTCATGTGCGTGACGGCGATGTGCACACCCGCTGGTGGCGCGCCGAGGCCGAAGACGCGCCATCGCGGCCGCTGCCCACCGACCCGGACTGGGCGGGTGGATCGCTGTATGACGACGTGCGGGAATGTCACATTGCGGCTGATTCGGCGACGGCGTGGCGTGCCGTCGAGACCGCCGCCGTCGAAAGCGAATGGTCGGGCGTCCCCTGGGGCTGGTCGCTGCGCGGCTGGCTTGATCGCAAGTCACGGGGCGGCACCTCCCCCGACGCGGGAAAGAATCGCCGCTCACTCGAGCACCGCGAATTGCACGACGGAGAATCACTGGACCGGTGGCTGGTCGAACGAGTCGAGGGACCGCGGTTTCTTCGGCTGCGGGCCGAGGTGCGACTTCCAGGACGCCTTTGGCTGGAGCTCTCCGTTCGTCCCGATGACGACGGCGGCTCGGTACTTCGCCAGCGCGCCGTCTTTCAACCCTATGGCCTTGCCGGACAAGCGTTTTGGAACGGCTTGGCACCGGCCCGCAAGGCGTTCCTGGCCGGCATCGCCCGAGACGTCAGCGCCATCGCCCGGACGCTGGCCGACCGCGGCGCCGAGCTGACACCACATGGAAAGTGAAGACGCATGAGCGACAAGGAGTTCCACAAATTTCACAAGGGCGACAAGGTCACCTGGAAAAATCACGGCACCACCGTGCACGGCGAGGTGGAACGGAAGATCACTGCTGACACCGAAGCCGCGGGTCGTACCGTGCGGGCATCGAAGGATGACCCGCAGTACCAGGTGCGTAGCGACAAGACCGGCCGCGATGCCGTGCACAAGCCGGGTGCGCTGCACCCCGAAAACTGAGTTACCGGCGCGAGGGATCAACATGGCCGTCAAGGACGACGACACCGCCACATGGTCTGACTTTCGCGAAACCGTCAACATGACGGCACGCGAACTGGAGAAGTGGCTCGACACCGACAAGTCTCGCGGCGTGGTCCAGAAGTCGAGCTGACAGCCCTTCAGCCCCCCGGTGCCTGTGGCCGGTGTGACCAACACCACCTCCGGTGGTTGCCTGGTCGAGCCGAAACACTTGCCAATGCCGCGACTGAACGTCGTCGTCACCTATACGCTGATCGGCGAATCGCCCAGAAGGATGCGGATAGGTGACAAAGCGCGGCGCTGCTGATCGGCGACCAGACCGAGCAGAACTTGAGCATTTGATGTCAGCCGACATGCGCGCCATCACCGCGCAATCCGACCGCATCGGCCGCCACTTCGCCCGCAGGAACGAGGTAAGCGGCAACGATTTTCACGCGTTACTGCACATCATGGTCGCGGAAACCGCGGGGACTCCGCTGACACTCGCCGCGCTGCGGCAGCGGATGGATGTGTCACCTCCTGCGATCACCTATCTCGTCGATCGGATGATCGAGGCCGGTCACATCCGGCGTGAGCCGGATCCCGCGGACCGCCGCAAGCAGTTGCTTCGCTACGAAGAATCGGGAATGGAGTTGGCTCGATCCTTTTTCACCCCGCTCGGCGAGCAACTGCGCTCGGCCATGGCCGAATTGCCGGACCGCGATCTACAGGCCGCCCATCGGGTCTTCGCCGCCATGATCTCGGCGATGTCGAAGTTTGAAGCCCAACTCGAAGCCACAGCCCAACGCCACTCGTCCCCAGACGCAGAGCCGGCCACGGCGACCAAGGTCCGCCGCCGCGTGCCACAGAAGAACACCACCTGAACAGCACTGCGCGACGCAATGGGGCTTGCCCCCGTCCTCGTTCCTGACCATCCCAGACTGGCACGCCCAGGGTTAAGGAATAGCCAGGTTTAGAACTCATTCATTTAGTTAATCATTAAGTACTTGAATTTACTGTCAAGGGTTGACGCGGACCGCCAACAGGGTCCCCGGCACAAGGTTTGTTTTCCGACTCAGGGGGTACCAACGCGTGACGATGCAACAGTACGGGCGGACGATCACCGAGGTTCCCGACGAAACCTCGGCGCCGACACTGTGTGAATTCCCGCTGGCAAGATCTACTGGGCCGGCACGCGCGCGAGCGCCCTGGCCTCCCGCGCCCGAGGAATTCAGCCATTGGCGAGCCAACCTGCGGCAGCAGGTGCTCGCCGAGGTCACCGACTTCGTTTCCGCGCGGTGCGCCGACGAATTGGGCGAGTGCGGCGTGGACGTGGCCGGCGAGATCTTGCGGGAATTCGTCAAGGGCGGCAAGTGCCTTAGGTCGACGTTCATGTACCTGGGCTGGCTTTGCGGAGCTCCGGCCAGTGACGCGGCACTGGCGGCGACCGCCAGCCTGGAACTGCTGCACGCCTTTGCGTTGCTTCAGGACGACGTCATGGATGATTCGCCATCCCGCCGCGGCCGTCCCGCGGCCCACATTCAGTTCACCCGCTGGCATCGCGAGCGTGGGCTGTCCGGCTCGTCGCGCCGGTTCGGCGAATCGGCTGCCGTGCTGCTCGGTGACTTGTGCTTGATCTGGGCCGACCAGCTGCTGCGCAGCACCGGGCTCGATCACCACCACCTCGAGCGGGCATGGCCACGCTACAACGCCATGCGCACCGAACTGGCCATCGGCCAATTCGCCGATCTGGCAATCGATTTGCGCAATCTGCCCAGCATGGAATCGGTGCTGGAGGTAGCCCGCAAGAAGTCCGGCAACTACACGGTACGCCGCCCCCTCGAGATCGGCGCCGCAATGGCCGGGTGCGGTCCGCGCACGGTCGCCTTGCTCGGCCAATACGGTTCGGCGGTCGGCGAGGCTTTTCAGCTTCGCGACGACATCCTCGGCACCTTCGGTTCACCCGAGACCACCGGCAAGCCCAATGGCGGCGATCTGCAGGAACGCAAGGCCACCAGTGTGGTGGTCGCGGCCTATCACATGGGCGACGCCGCGACACGTCGCCAATTCGGCGAGCTGATCAACAGCGACCACCTCGACGACGACGCGCTCGACCGGTGGCGGAGCTTGATCTGCGCCACCGGGGCGGTGTCGTACATCGAAGAAATGATCAGCGACCGGGTCGAGATCGCACGAAACGCATTGAACGACAGCGGTATCGATGTCGTGATGCGAACCGCGCTGGCCGACATGGCCGGTGTGTGCACACGGCGCGCCGCGTGAATCGGGGGAATTGATGCGTACCGTACGAGGACGAACGGACCACATTGTGGTAGTCGGCGCCGGATTTTCGGGGTTGGCCGCCGCGCTGCACCTAGCCGGCCGAGGCCGGGAAGTCACGGTGAT
The DNA here is from genome assembly GCF_010723575.1 of Mycobacterium bourgelatii. Classification (NCBI taxonomy): domain Bacteria; kingdom Bacillati; phylum Actinomycetota; class Actinomycetes; order Mycobacteriales; family Mycobacteriaceae; genus Mycobacterium; species Mycobacterium bourgelatii. Next base: position 1,701,157 of record NZ_BLKZ01000001.1, on the reverse strand, counting down.
CGAGCGGGAGAACTGGCCCGGTGGACGGGCCGGACGACGCGACATCGACGGGTACCGGATAGACACCGGCCCGACGGTGCTCACCATGCCCGACCTCATCGACGAGGCGTTCGCCGCCGTCGGTGAAAGCACCGCGCAGCGTTTGGATTTGCTGCCAGTGGATCCGGCGTACCGGGCGATGTTCGCCGACGGCAGTGCCATCGACGTGCACAGCGATGCCGACCGGATGGCCGAGTCGGTGCGTGAGTTCGCCGGTCCTGAGCAAGCCGCCGGATACCGCGCCCTGCGCGACTGGCTCGACCGCTTGTATCGCACCGAGTTTGCCGCGTTCATCTCCGCCAACTTCGATTCCCCACTGTCGTTGTTGACGCCCGCACTGGGTCGCTTGACGGCGATCGGTGGCTTCCGACGCTGGGAGACGATGGTCAAGCGCCACATCAGCGATGAACGGTTGCGCCGCGTCTTCACCTTCCAGTCGCTCTACGCCGGTGTCGCGCCGCAGCAGGCTTTGGCCGTCTATGCCGTAATCGCTTACATGGACACCGTTTCCGGTGTCTTCTTCCCCCGCGGCGGCGTCCGCGCACTGCCCGATGCGCTGGCCGCGGCCGCGAGCGACGCGGGGGTCCAGTTCCGCTACGGATCCTCGGTCAGTGGGCTCGAACGTGACGGCGAGCGGGTCACCGCGGTCCTCACCGAAAATGGCGAGCGAATCACCTGCGATGCGGTGGTGTTGACCACCGAATTGCCGCGCACCTATCAACTTTTGGGCCGTCAGCCCCGCCGGATCCTGCCGTTGCGCGCGGCCCCGTCGGCGGTGGTTCTGCACCTGGGTTGCCGCGCCGCCGCACCCACCGACCCTCAGATCGCGCACCACAACATCCTTTTCGGCAACGCATGGGAGCAGACGTTCACCGACATCATCCGCGACGGCCAACTCATGCGGGATCCCTCGCTGCTGGTCACCCGTCCGAGCGCCGGTGACCCCAACTTGGCCCCCGAGGGCCGTGACCTGCTCTACGTGTTGGCCCCGGCGCCGAACCTGTCCAGTGGTCGCATCGACTGGTCCCGCACCACCGACGCTTATGCGGAAACGATGGTGGACACCGTCCAGGCGCGGTTGCTGCCCAGCCTGCGTGATGATCTGCGACTGCTGCACGTCGACACCCCGGACGACTGGGCACGCCAAGACATGGCGGCGGGTACACCGTTCGCGTTGGCGCACACGTTCGCCCAGACCGGGCCGTTCCGGCCGGCCAACCTGGTGCGCGGGATCGACAACGTGGTGCTGGCCGGATCCTCGACGGTGCCGGGCGTAGGGGTCCCCACGACGTTGATTTCCGGCCGACTGGCCGCCGACCGGATCACCGGGATGACCAACCGAAGGGCCACTACCAAAGCCCAAGCCATCGACCTGAAAGCCCGAGTGCCATGATCCGAACCGAACTGGACGCCGCAGGAATCAACGACTTGAGCCTGCGCACGGCATATCGACGCTGCCGGAAGATCGCCGCCGAGAACGGCCGCACGTACTTCTTGGCCACCCGGTTGCTCGCGCCGGACCAGCGCCCGGCGGTGCATGCCTTGTATGCGTTCGCCCGCTACGCCGACGACATCCTCGACGAGTTCAACCCCGAACTCGACGCGACCGCGCGTGGCGACCGCTTGCAGCGACTGTCCGACGAGTTCTTCGCCGGAGGCGAGCACCACGATCATTTCGTCCTGGCCGCCGTGGCCGACACCGTGCGGCGTTACGGGATTCCCGCGGACCTGTTCGAGGACTTCCTCGCCTCCATGCGCATGGACCTCACCGTCACCGACTATCCCGACCGCGCCGCACTCAACCGCTACATGCGCGGCTCCGCGGAAGTCATTGGGCTGCAGATGCTTCCGGTACTGGGCACCATCTTCGACACCGAAGACACCGAAGAGGCCGCTCCGTATGCCGCCGCGCTGGGTCAGGCGTTCCAGCTCACCAACTTCTTGCGCGACGTCGACGAGGACCTCGTGCGCAATCGGATCTACCTGCCCGCCGACGAACTGGCCGCGCACGGCGTGGACCGAGAACTGATGCTGTGGTGTCATACGCACCGCTGCACCGATACCCGCGTGCGAAACGCCTTGGCGGCCCAGCACGAAATCACCCGGGAAATCTACCGGTTCGCCGCCGACGGCATCCCCATGCTGGCGCCGCGGTCGCGTCCCTGCGTCGCAACGGCGTTCACCCTGTACTCCGAAATCCTGGATTGCATCGAGGACAGCGACTTCTCCGTCTTCAGCCACCGGGCTACCGTCGGCACGACGCGCCGGCTGCAGGTGGCCGGCGGCGCACTGTTCCGGTCCTGGCGAATCCGGCGACGGGTCGGTGCGGCGTGAACGACCGCTGGCAGTACCTGATCCTGCTCGGCCTGTGCCTGCTCATCACCGCTCCGCTGGAGCTGTTCGGCAACGGCGTCTACCGGCAGATCCGGCGCGCCGCATGGGCGGTGCTGCCGGTTGCGGCGGTGTTCTTGATCTGGGATGCGGTCGCAATCGCCGCCGACATATGGACGTACAACCCCGCCTACATCACCGGCATCGAGTTGCCACCTTCGATACCGCTGGAAGAGGTGCTGTTCTTCTTGGTGATTCCTTTGTGCGGACTGCTTACCTACAACGCGGTCAGCACCATCCTGGACTGGAGCAGACGGCGATGACCGGACTGGGCTACACCCTGCCTGCGGTAATCGCCGTGGTGGCCGTGTGCGCGCTGGAGCTGACCGTGTTGCGTACCGGACTGTTCCGTCGAGCCGCCTACTGGCTGTCGATGGTGATCGTGCTCGGTTTTCAGGTTCTCGTCGATGGCTGGCTGACGAAGCTGAGCGCACCGATCGTGCTCTATAACGAACGGCACACCAGCGGCCTGCGCTTCCCGTTCGATATCCCCGTCGAGGACTTCTTGTTCGGGTTCGCTCTGGTCACCGCCGTGATGCTGCTATGGGAACGGCAACGAGTGAGTCGGAACCATGGATAAGGCCGGTCTGTCCCGCAGCGCGGTGCCCGACGCATTCGACGTCGGCGCCCGGGCGTACGACCAGCTGGTCGGCGCGAACCCCGGTTACCACACCGGTTTACGGCTCTCTGCGGAGCGTATGGGCCTGCCCGAGCGCGGGCGAGGACTGCGGCTGCTCGATGCCGGCTGCGGCACGGGCGCGTCGACCGCGGCGCTGTTGGCGGTGGCACCCGAGGCGGAGATCATCGCCGTCGACGCCGCCCGTGGCATGTTGGATGCGGCACAGGCGAAGTCATGGCCCGAGACGGTCCGCTTCGTCCACTCGCGCATCGAAGAGCTCCACAAGCATGACATCGCTGGGCCGTTCGACGGCATCTTTGCCGCCTACTTACTGCGCAACCTGGCCGAGCCGAATGACCAACTCCGCACGTTCCGCACGATGCTGTGCCCCGGCGGAACCCTTGCCGTACACGAATATTCGGTGCGTGATTCGGCCGCGGCCACCCGCATCTGGCACGCCGTTTGCTGGGGAATCATCATCCCCGCCGGCTGGTGGCGAACCCGCAGCACGACCCTGTACCGGCACCTCTGGCGTAGCGTGCTCTCCTTCGACGGAGCCGCTCGATTCCAACAGCGGTTGTCCGCAGCCGGATTCGACGCGGTGCACCACGAAACCATGCCCGGCTGGGAACACAACATCGTCCATACCTTTGTCGGAAAGGCACCGCAATGACCGACCGCCGTCGCCAAATCCATCCGGCATCGCCCGGCCTGCCCGACGCCAGCGCGCTGTCATCGCGACCGCGCGTGGTGGTCGTCGGCGGGGGCATTGCGGGTCTCGCGGCCGCTACCGGACTCGCCGAACGAGGGGTAGACGTAGAGATCGTCGAAGCCCAGGGCTATCTCGGCGGCCGGGTAGGTGGCTGGACCGAGCACGACGCTGCTGCCCAGCTCCCCATGAACCGGGGCTTTCACGCTTTCTTCCGCCAGTACTACAACCTGCGGGCCCTGTTGCGCCGAGTCGACCCGCAGCTTCGGATGCTGGCCCCCGTCGCAGATTATCCGCTGATCGACGGCGCCGGCCGACGCGATACCTTTCGCGGATTGCCTCGCATACCACCTTGGAATGCGCTGGCGTTCGCGCTGCGTAGCCCGACCTTCCGGCTGTCCGACCTGGCTCGTATCGACGCTCGAGCCGCGGCGCCGCTGGCGGCCGTGTCGGTGCCCGATACCTACCACCGACTCGACCACATCGACGCCGAAACCTTCTTGAAGAGCATCAATTTCCCGGAGTCCGCGCGTCACCTTGCCTTCGAGGTGTTCTCCCGCAGCTTCTTTGCCGAACCGTCGCAGCTTTCGGCGGCCGAGTTGGCCACAATGTTCCACATCTACTTCCTGGGCTCCAGCGAGGGCCTGATGTTCGACGTCGCTACGGCGAATTTCGATGTGAGCCTGTGGAATCCGCTGCAACGCTACCTGCACGAACGCGGGGTCCGGTTCCGCATGGGCGAGAAGGTGCTGCAAGTGACCGGTGGCGACTCCGAACCGTTCAGCGTGCATACGGGTTCGGGCGATCGACTGGACGCGGACGCGGTGGTGCTGGCCGTCGACATCGGCGGATTGCAACGAATCGTTTGTGCATCTTCCGAGCTCGCTGACGAGGCTTGGCGCACACAGATACAACAGTTGCGGACCGCGCCTTCTTTCGAAGTTCGTCGGCTCTGGCTGGACCGGCCTGTGCGATACGACCGCGCTCCCTTCCTCGGCACCGCCGGTCATCCGCCGTTGGACAACATCAGCGTCTTGGAGCGCTACGAGCGGGAGGCCGCCACCTGGGCACGCCAGACGGGCGGCTCGGTCGTCGAATTACATTCTTACGCAATGAATTCCGATACACCAAGTGACGCGGCGCTAGCGCAGCTGCGCAAGATCTACCCGGAGACCGCGTCAGCGCGGGTGATTCACGAGCTTGTGCTGCACCGCAGCGACTGCCCGCTGTTCACGCCGGGTACCTACTCCCGGCGCCCCACGGTCGTCACACCGCAGCCTGGCCTGTTGCTCGCCGGCGATGCGATCCGGATCGACCTGCCGGTCGCGCTGATGGAACGGGCGGCCACCACCGGGTGGACCGCGGCCAATCATCTCCTGCAGCGGTGGGGCGTCGCAGGACATGAGCTGAGCACCGTGCCCACCCGCGGACGGTCGCGACTACTGCGGTCGCTGGCACTGCGTCAGGAACGGCAACGACGATGAGCATCAGCGACCGACTCCAGCAGCGGTGGCCCAAAGATTGGCCACTGCAGGTGATTCCCCGCGTCTCGTGGACCCAGCAACGCCCGACGTACGGCGCCGCGCAACCAAAGCTCATCAACGCGGCGCTGGAAAGGTCCCAACGCCGGCCCACGGGAAACTGGTATGTGTTCGCCGACAGCCGCACGGTGCGCGCGAATCGCCCGCATGTCGCGAAGGTCGCGGGCGTCGAACTCGTTGCGTGGCGCGACCGGCACGGCCGACTGGTCGTCGGACCGGGCAGTTGCCCACATCTCGGCGCGGAATTGGGCACCGGAACTGTCCGCGAGGGTGTGCTGTTCTGCCGATGGCACGGTCTGGCCTTGGACGGCAACAGCTGCAAGATGGGATGGGCGCCCTACCCGAGTCACGACGACGGTGTGCTGGCCTGGGTGCGACTCGACCGCGTCGGCGGTGAAGACCCATTGGCGTTTCCGGTGCTACCGCACCGGCCCACCACGACCACCCTGCCCGCCGTCACGCGCAGCGTCGGCGTGTGCGAACCGGCTGACATCATCGCCAATCGCCTTGACCCCTGGCACGGGGCATGGTTCCACCCGTACTCGTTCACCCGGCTCGAGGTGCTCACCACGCCGACCGAGGAGGACGATCGCTTTCTGGTATCGGTCACCTTCCGCATCGGGCGCTTCGGCGTACCCACGATCGCCGAATTCACCTGCCCGGAAGCTCGAACCATCGTGATGCGCATCGTCGAAGGCGAAGGCAGCGGCAGCGTCGTCGAAACCCACGCCACCCCGCTCGGCCGGGGGACCGACGGCCGGCCACGGGTCGCCGTCATCGAAGCCACCATCGCACATTCGCAGCGGCCAGGGTTCAGGATGGCACGCAATGCGGCGCCGGTGATCAGACCCCTGATGCGCTACGCCGCCAACCGGTTGTGGCGCGATGACCTTGCCTACGCCGAGCGCCTCTACCACCTACGCGAGGAAAGCGGGCCGGCCCACAGTGACCACGCGCCGGACTAAGACCCCTCCCTCCCGCCGGGAGGAACTAGAGCGGCTGCTGTCGGCTGACATGCGAGCGATGACGGCGCAATCCGACCGCATCGGCCGCTATTTCGCTCGCCACAACGACGTGAGCGGCAGTGATTTTCACGCGCTGCTGCACATCATGGTGGCCGAGACCGCCGGAACTCCGTTGACCCTGGCGCAACTTCGGCAACGCATGGACATTTCAGCCGCGGCGGTGACCTACCTCGTCGACCGGATGATCGAGGCTGGTCACATCCGCCGCGAACCCGATCCCGCGGACCGACGCAAGTGGCTGCTGCGCTACGAGAACCGCGGAATGACGGTCGCGCAAAGGTTTTTCGACCCCCTTGGAGCGCATCTCAGTTCGGCTCTGACGGAACTGAATGACTCCGACATCGCCGCCGCGCACGCCGTTTTCACGGCCATGATCGCCGCGATGGCGACGTTCGAGCAGGAATTGCGCACCACCAAGCGCTAGATCGTCAGCCGGCCTCCGGCGCGGCACGATTCGGTAGCAGCCGTCCCGCGCCCCCGCTGGACCGCAATCGCTGCTCGATCAGATCCGCGCCGCGCCCCACGCCGCCCGTGGCGGCGAAGCCGGCGGCAACCCGACGGGCCCCGTCGGCCATTCGCATCGCGTCGAGCACCGCGCTGCGCAGTCGAGTCACGCTGAGCCGCTTCGCCGGGAGCCGGGTACCACATTGGGCCATCTGAACGCGACGCGCCACCTCTGATTGGTCGCGGGCGAAGGGCACCGCACAGACCGGGACTCCACGATCGAGTGCCTTCACGGTGGCCCCCATCCCCCCGTGCGTGACCGCGCAGACCGCCCGGTCGAGCACCATGCCATGTGGAATGAATTGGCACACCGTGGCATTCGACGTCCGTGGTAGGCCCGGGGGTATGCCGGCCGGAAACGTTGCGACGACATGTACCGGTTCGTCGGCCAAGGCGCGCAACGCGACATGACCCAGTTTGGCGTCGCCCTGTGCGATGGAGGACGTGCTGACCAGCACGATCGGGCGGTCGATGGCGGCCAACCAGTCGGGCACCGCCGCCACCGCAGCCTCTCGGGAGTCGTCCGGCTCAAAGACACAAGCACCGATATGGTGCACCGCGTCGCCCCAGTCCGGGTGCGGGTACTCGAAGGGTTCGCCGCCGACCGCCAACAGCAAGGGCGCACGGCGCATCAACCCGTCCACCGACTCGATCGCGGGAATTCGCAGCTCCTCACGAATCGCATTGATGCGCGGCACCATTGGTCGATCGAAGAGGTGTCTGACAAATGGACGCATCGATGCGTCACGGAGGGTGCCGAGCGGGCCCGGAAGGGGCCGCAAGCCGGGACCGAACGGAGGCGCCGAGCGTGAATGAAGGTACGGCGTGAACGGTGAGAACACCAGCCAGGGAACATCACCGGCCTCGGCCGCGGAGATCGCGCCCCAACAGTTGGCGTCGACGATCACCGCGTCCGGCCGCACTTGCGTCATCGCAGCGCGCAGATCATCGACCTCCAGCACGGCACGTCGGCACAACACGTCTATCGACATCTTCAGAACGCCTAAAGCGTTGCGAGCCAGCCAGTCTTGCCCAACGATGGCCTCGATCCGCGCATCGACGGCCTCGGCACCAAATCCCGCTTGACGCATGGCACTAACTTGCCCTGCCATGGTGCGGATGTGGACCTCGTGGCCACGGTCCGCGAGCTCCCGGAGCAGGGCGGCCAACGGATACACGTGGCCCAGCGCGGGCGAGGAGTAGGCCAGTATTACCGCCATATTCAGGCCTAGATCGGTGTTGCGCCCAGGCGGCGCAGGTCACGCAGCTCCGCCGTTCCGCAGCCGTGCAGGCAGATACGCAACTCGTCGATGAAGCGCTGCAACCACTGCGTTGCCGCAGCGGCGGATTCGATCGCCGCCGCGAGCAGCGGTCGAGCCACCGCGACGACGTCGGCGCCCAGCGCGATGGCCTTCGCGGCGTCCATCCCGGTGCGGATTCCGCCGGAGGCTACCAGGGGGATCTGCGGCAGAACAGTGCGCACCTCCAGCAAGGCCTGCGCGGTGGGTATCCCCCAGTCGGCCAGGTCCGGGTATCGGACTGCGCCGTAGCGGACGAACTGTTCGACGCGCGACCACGACGTGCCGCCGGCGCCTGCGACATCGATCGCGGCCACCGGGAGTTCATCGGTCAACCGCAACAGGTCGGAGACGGCGGTGGCGCCGATCCCGTGACCGACTTCCTTGAGCAGCACCGGATAGTTCAGCATCGCGACCACGTCGTGCAACCGATCCAGCGATCCGGCAAAGTCGGTGTCGCCGTTGCGCTGCATCGCCTCTTGCAGCGGATTGGTATGCACGGCAAGTACATTGGCTCCGACCCGGTCGAGCGCCTGGACGATGTCGGGTACCGCGTCTTTGGTGAGTTGGGACAGGCCGATATTGCCGACCAGCAACACGTCGGGCGCTACGTCACGCACCAGAAAGCTGTCGGCGGCTTGCTCACCGAGGGCGCTGTCGAGCATGATTCGCTGCGAACCGAGCATCATGCCGATGCCCAACGCCTGCGCGGCCGTGGCCAGGTTCCGGTTGATGGTGCCCGACAGTTCCGCGCCCCCGGTCATCGCGCCCACCAGGACGGGCGCCCGCAGCCGTGCGCCGAGAAACTCGACCGAGAGGTCGATGTCATCGAGGTTGGTCTGAGTGAGTGCGTTGTAGGGCAGGCGATAGCGTTCCAGCCCGGTGGTGACGGATTGGAAGCTGACGTCCTCTTCCAAACAGACGTCGATATGGCGGCGTTTACGCCCGGGCATCCCGCCCCGCCCAGCCGTCGACCCGTCCACAACAAACCCTCTCTGCGCATCGCTAATGGACGTCGCGGCGAATGGTTCCGGATACGTCCCCCTTACTGCCACCATATACCCACTTCAAAACATAGTTAAGTTATTGAATGGTTCACAAAATTAATGGGTATCCCTAGGAAGCCTGAGCCGGCAACCAGCGCAGAGGACCGCCCGTGTTAGCGAAAATCGCCCAAGTCTGTATCTCTTCACCGCGACGGATCATGGCGCTGGTCATCATGTTCATGATCGGCACTGCCATCTTCGGCGTCCCGGCGGCGGGCAGTTTGTCCGGCGGCGGGTTTCTTGATCCGCAGTCGGAGAGCGCTCGTGGCGCGGAAATCCTCGCCCAGAAGTTCCGGCAGGGCGGCATGGAAATGGTCCTGCTGATCACCGCGCCGGACGGCGTGACAGAGGGTGCGGCCAAGACGGTCGGCGTCGACATTGCGCAGCAACTCAAAGAGTCCCCGTGGGTGTCGCAGGTGGTGTCGCCCTGGGATTCGCCGCAGGCGGGGCCCGGAATGATCAGCACGGACGGCACATCGGCGATGATCCTGGCCGCCCTCGAAGGTGACGAAACCAGCGCACCCATACATGCACAAGCACTCGCAGAAGGTTTGACTCGCGATCGCGACGGGATCTCGGTGCAGGCCGGTGGGTCGGCAATCGTCTACTCCCAAGTGAACAAGCAGACCGAAAACGACTTACTGCGAATGGAAGTCATCGCCATACCGTTGAGCTTCATCGCGTTGGCCTGGGTCTTCGGCGGGCTGCTGGCGGCTGCCGTTCCGATGGCGGTGGGCGGGTTCGCCATCCTGGGTTCACTGGCGGTGTTGCGCGGAATCGCAATGTTCACCGACGTGTCGATCTTTGCCCTGAACGTCGCCGTCGCGCTGGGATTTGCGCTGGCCGTCGACTACACGCTGCTGATCGTCAGCCGGTACCGCGACGAACTGGGCCGCGAGACTCCCGGCGCGGCGGGCCGCAACAGAGCGCTGCTGCGCACCATGTCCACCGCCGGCCGCACCGTGCTGTTCTCCGCTGTGACGGTCGCACTGTCACTGCTCGCGACCGCTCTGTTCCCGATGTACTTTCTGAAGTCCTTCGCGTATGCGGGTGTGGCGGTGGTGACTTTCGCCGCGGTCGCCGCGGTGGTGGTGGCGCCGACCGCGATCGTCCTGCTCGGCGACCGTCTCGATGCGCTGAACGTGTGGCAATGGGGAAGGCGCCTGCTGGGCCGTCCCGAACCGACACGCCGTCGCATCGAAGCGAACTTCTGGTACCGAACGTCAAAGTTCGTCACCCGCCGTGCGATTGCGGCGGCGCTGACATTGATCGTCCTGCTGTTGGCACTCGGAGCACCATTCCTCGGCGTGAACTGGGGCTATCCGGATGACCGCGTCTTGCCCGCCGCGTCGTCGGCACGAGAGGTCAACGACCGGGTCCGCACCGATTTCCAGATGAACACCGAAACCCGCGTCAAACTGGTGCTGGCCGAAACGGCGGGCCTGACAACACAGGATCTCGACGACTACGCCAGGCGGATCTCGCGGGTCGAGGATGTCGCGGCGGTGTCATCGCCCACCGGCACCTTCGTCGCCGGCGAGCGAAGGGGCCCACCGTCGGCCCCCGCCGGAATGGCCGGCGGCAGCGCGTATCTCACCGTCGACACCACCGCTCCCCTCTACACCGAGGCCTCCGAGACTCAGCTCGATGCGTTGCACACGGTCTTCCCGCCGGGCGGCCAACAGGTGCTGATCACCGGCACGGCACAAACCAATCGTGATTGCGTCGACGGAATCACCTCGCGCTTTCCGTTCGTGCTCGGCTTCATCGCGGTGGTCACGCTGGTGCTGCTCTTTCTGCTCACCGGCAGCGTGGTGTTGCCGATCAAGGCGGTGCTGCTCAATACCCTGTCGCTCACTGCGACATTTGGTGCTTTGGTGTGGATCTTTCAGGACGGGCATCTAAACGCGTTGGGCACCACGCCGACCGGAACCCTGGCCGTGAATGTGCCGGTGTTGATGTTCTGCATCGCGTTCGGCCTGTCGATGGACTATGAAGTCTTCCTGCTTTCGCGTATCCGCGAGCACTGGCTGGAAGCACGACGAGATCGCGCTGACGACAAGAGCGCCAATGACGAAAGCATTGCGCTCGGGTTGGCGCACACGGGGCGGGTGGTCACCGCCGCGGCGCTGGTGATGTCAATCTCCTTCGCCGCCCTGGCTTTCGCAGAAGTGTCATTCATGCGCATGTTCGGATTCGGACTGACCGTCGCCATCTTGGTGGATGCGACGCTGATTCGGATGTTGCTGGTGCCGGCCTTCATGCACATCCTCGGCGGACTGAACTGGTGGGCACCTGCCCCGCTGGCTCGATGGCACAGACGGCTTCAGGGAGATGGGGAGACACCCCCCACTCCCCCGGAAGACATCATGTCCGAGCCGTGCCCAGTTCCAGTCGGAACTGACGCATCGCAGCGATCAATGCACTGAACACCCGGTGCGCGGCGGCCAAGTCGGCATCCGGTAGCTCGTTCATCGCCGCATGCGCGTGCTCCCCCAATGGGGTGAAAAAGGAACGCGCAGTGGCCAATCCGGGGTCGGCGATCCGCAGCGTCACCTTTCGGCGATCTTCGGGATGCGCATCACGCCGGACATGGCCGGACTCGATCAGGCGGTCCACCAGGTACGTAATGGCCGCATTCGTCATTCCCATCCGCTGGCTCAGGTCTCCCGAAGTCAACGGGTGCCCGGCGGTCTCGGCGACCATGATGTGCAGCAGCGCGCGAAAGTCATTTGGCCGCACATCATGTGACACAGCGAACAGTCGACCGATTTCGTCCGATTCGGTCGACATCTCCCGAAGATCGGCTGAGATCAGTGATTCCAGCTCGGCCCGCTGAAGGGTGTGCTCGGCGTGCTTCATATCACCTTGAGCATATCCACGAATCGGGTACTTAGTTAAATTGATTAATACTTAAACGAGTGAAATGGTGGATCGATGCGGTGGGATGGTCTCGCTACAGTGGTATCCAGTCGTCGCTCCTGGTGGCTGTCGCTTGGTCTCTTCGCGATAGGTATCGCGGTGATGCTGATCATCGGCGGCAATAGCGCGGCCAGTCAGGCGCCGGTGGCGCTGCCGCCGGATGCGCAATCGGCCCAGGTAGACGCATTGGCCAAGCAATTTCCCGGCGGCGGACAAGCTTCCGTCATCGTGGTGGTCAGCCGTGCCGACGGCGCGCCGCTGACCCCCGCCGACGTGAACGCCGCCGCGGACGCGCGCAACCGCATGCAGACCCGCGCTCAACCCGAGGCACCGGCCCCTGGGCCACCTCCCATGGTGTCAGCGGACGGCAAGGCCGCGATCGGCATAGGGCAGATCAACGCCGACGTATCGGGGTTGGACCTCAGCGAGCTCGTCAAGGAGCTGCGGTCCGCGGTTGACAACGGCCTGCCGGCTGACCTGCAGGCCCACGTCACCGGCGGGCCGGCATTCGGCGCCGACATCGCCAACGCCTTCAGCAACGCCAACATCACCTTGCTGGCCGTGACGGCATCGGTTGTGGCGCTGCTGCTCATCGCGACGTATCGGTCCCCCGTGCTGTGGCTGGTACCGCTTTTTGTCATCGGGTTCGCCGACCGGGTTGCCACGTCCGTGGGAACCGCCGTGGCGTCGCTGACGGGCCTGAGCTTCGACGGATCCACGGCTGGGATCACCAGCGTGCTGGTGTTCGGCGCGGGAACCAACTATGCGCTGCTGTTGATTTCGCGCTATCGGCAAGAGCTCAGTGGCCAGGCCGAACACCGGGAGGCGCTGCGCCGCGCGGTCCGAAGGGCCGCGCCCGCGATCGTCGCCAGCAACGCCACCGTGGTGCTGGCACTGCTCACCCTGGTTTTCGCCACCACCCCCAGCACCCGCAGTCTGGGCGCGCTGGCGGCCTGCGGGCTGGTCGTGGCGGCGGTATCGGTGCTGCTCGTCCTGCCGCCGCTGTTGGCCGTGTGCGGCCGGCGATTGTTCTGGCCGTTCATTCCGCGCCAGCACGAGGGCGACACGCTGGAATCCGGCTTCTGGCACGGGGTTGCGGTACGGGTGGTTCGCCGTCCCGCCCTGATCGGCGGGATCGCCGTTGCCGTCCTGGCGATACTGGCCACCGGACTGCTCGGCACCCGAATCGGCTTGTCCCAGACGGAACAGTTCCGGGTGCAGGCGGATTCGGTTGCCGGCTTCGAGGTTGCGGCGGCGCACTTCCCCGCCGGGCTGACCAACCCCACCGTCGTCCTTGCCCCGACCGCACAAGCGGACCGAGTACAACAAGCCATCGACGCGACTCCCGGGGTGGTCTCGGCGACCAAGGCGGGTACCTCCGCCGCGGGACTCACCAAATGGTCAGTGGTGATCGATGCCGCACCCTCCTCCGAGCAAGCCTTCACGACCATTGCCGCACTTCGGAATTCGACGAAGGACGTCACACCAGATGCGCTGGTCGGCTGGCCCGACGCGCAGGCGCTGGACGTGCGCGACGCTGCGGCCCACGACCGGGCGCTACTGATACCGACGATCCTGGCCGTCATCTTGGTCGTGCTCTACGTGCTGCTGCGGTCCGCGCTGGCGCCGCCGACGCTGCTGGCCGCGACTATTCTGGGCGCCCTGGCGGCGCTCGGCATGGGCAGCTGGGCCAGCACGCATCTGTTCGGATTCCCCGCGCTGGACAACAGCACGCCGCTGTTCGCCTTTCTGTTCCTGGCCGCCCTAGGTGTGGACTACACCATTTTCTTGGTCGTCCGTGCCCGTGAGGAGGCCGCAATCGTCGGTGCCCGCGATGGCATGATCCGCGCGGTTTCCGCCACCGGCGGTGTGATCACCAGCGCGGGAATCGTTTTGGCCGCGGTGTTTTGGGTATTGGGAGTATTGCCGCTGATTGTCATGACCCAATTGGGCGTCATCGTCGGTCTGGGAGTCCTGCTCGACACGTTCGTTGTGCGCACGCTGGTCATCCCGGCATTGTTCGCCCTGATCGGTGACCGCATCTGGTGGCCTACCGATCTCAAATCGGTTGAGCGGCAAGCTCAACCGACAGATGGAGGATCTTCGAATGAATAGCAAGACCCTGGCGGGGACTTCGCTGGCCGTCGCCGCGGCGGCGACAGCTGGGAGCATCGCGAGCCCGGGCCGCGGTGGCACCCCCACCTGGTTTGCGCGTATCCGCAAGCCTTCGTACCAACCGCCCAGTGTCACTTTCCCGGTGGTTTGGACCGCGCTGTACACGGACATCGCGGCGACCTCCACCGTGGCGATCGACCGATTTCGCGAGACGGGACGGCCGGAGAAGGCGCGCGGCTTCATCACCGCGCTGGGCGTCAACCTGATCCTCAACGCCGGTTGGAGTTGGTTGTTCTTCCGCTACCACAGACTCGGCGCGTCCGCGCTCGGCGCCGCGGCGCTCACCGCCAGCAGTGCCGATCTGGTCAAACGGGCGGCCGAGGCTGACCCCCGGGCCGGCGCGGCGTTGTCGCCGTATGCGCTGTGGTGTGGCTTCGCCACCGCTTTATCCACCCACATCTGGTTCCTCAATCGCTGAATCATGACCACACTGCTGTGGTTTCGCCGCGACCTCCGGTTGGGTGATCACCCGGCGCTGGCGGCCGCAGCCGCTGCCGCCGCCGACGGCGCTCCCGACGAAACCAACACAGTGCTTGCCTGTTTCGTCGTCGACCCCCGGTTGGAGGCTTCGTCCGGCCAACGGCGGCTGCAGTTCCTGGGCGACGCGCTGCGACAGCTCAACGCGGATCTGGACGGCCGACTGCTGGTGGTCCGGGGCCGACCCGAGCAGCGAATCCCCGAGATCGTCAAGCGGATCGGTGCCTCATCGGTACACATCTCGGCGGACTACGCGCCATTTGGGCGACGACGCGACGAGCGGGTCCGCCAGGCGCTCGATCCGGTGCCATTGGTCGCAACCGGTTCACCGTATTTGGTCTCGCCCGGCCGCGTCACCAAACCTGACGGCACCCCATACAAGGTCTTCACGCCATTTTTCGCGCAGTGGCGCGAAGCCGGGTGGCGGCAGCCCGCGCAGGCCGGCCGCGTCCGCTGGGTCGAGCCGTCGGACATAGAGCCATGTGAGATCCCCGATCCCGGAGTCACCCTCGACGTGACCGCCGGTGAAGCCGCGGCTCGTTCGCAGTGGGCCGCGTTTGTCGACGACGGACTGCAACGCTACGCCGACGACCGCAACCGGCCCGACCTGCCAGGCACCAGCCGGATGTCGGCGCACTTGAAGTTCGGCACGATCCACCCACGCACGATGGCCGTGGACCTGAATCCGCGGCGGAAGGGCGACGCGGCGTACCTGCGAGAGTTGGCATTCCGCGATTTCTATGCTTCGGTGCTGCACCACTGGCCCGATAGCGCGTGGTGGAATTGGAATCGCGGATTCGACGCCATCCAAACCGATACCGATGCCGACGCCGAACGCCGATTCGAAGCCTGGAAGGCAGGCGAAACCGGTTTTCCTCTGGTCGATGCCGGCATGCGCCAACTGCGCGAGACGGGATGGCTGCATAACCGTTTGCGGATGATCGTCGCCTCATTCCTGGTCAAGGACCTGCACCTGCCCTGGCAATGGGGGGCACGTTGGTTCCTTGACCAGTTGGTGGACGGCGACATGGCCAACAACCAGCACGGGTGGCAGTGGACCGCGGGATGCGGCACCGACGCGGCGCCGTATTTCCGGGTGTTCAACCCGGACAAGCAGGGCGAAAAGTTCGACCCTTCAGGCGATTACGTCCGGCGGTGGGTTCCGGAACTGGCCGATGTCGGCGACCTACGGCTGCGGAAAGGCGATCGGCCCGCAAACTATCCGCAGCCGATCGTCGACCACGGCGCCGAGCGCGCCGAAGCGTTGCGCCGCTACCAAAACCTGGGTTGACCCGACAACCCGATCGGCGACTGCCCAGTTCTTCTCAAAGATCCTCTTTCAGAAGTTTGCTCAGCGTGCAATTATCTCCCCCATTCACGGTTGTCAAAATGTCGGCTGCCAGGAGGCGTAATGGCACACTCGATCTTTCGGACTTTTCTGGTTTCGGTTGCGGCAACAACGCTGGCGGCCAACGCCGCGGCCTGCACGGCCACGACGTCCAGAACGGTCGGCAAGGACGACGTGTCCGACCAGATTGCCGAGAAGATGACCGACCCTCAGGGCAATAAGCCGGAGGAGGTGAGCTGTCCCGGCGACCTGGAGGCCAAGGTCGGAGCCCAGCTCAACTGCAAGATGAAGGTCAAGGGCATCACCTACGACATCAATGTCACGGTGACCAGCGTCGAGGGCAAGGACGTCAAGTTCGACATGGTCAAGACCCGCGACAAGGACGAGGTGGCTCGTGCCATCAGTGACCAGTTGTTGCAGCAGGTGGGGCAGCGACCGGACTCGGTAACCTGCCCCGAAAACTTGAAAGGACTTGAGGGAACGACCATCCGGTGCGAACTTGTTGACGGCAGCAAAAAGTACGGCATCACGGTAACCGTGACCGATCCGCAGGACATCAGTTTCCGGTTCCGGGTTGACGATCAACCAGAGGAATAGCCGTCACTTCGGAGCTGTTGTCTCCAAACGCCTTTTGCGACAGAGGGAGCTGCAGATGCGGTCCGGCACACGCGCGCTGGCCCTGGCCGTAGTGATCGCGTTGTTCTGCGTCGGTTGCACCTTTACCCGGACGTCGACTAAGTCGAAGCCAGCCCCACCGTCGACCGGCGCCGCGGTGCAGATCAACGGCGACGCTTCGAATCCGGTGAATCAGATTGCGGCCAAAGCGATTGCAGACATCGAGGCCTTCTGGAAGACCGAGTTTCCCAAGCTGTACGGTCGCGAATACACGCCGGTCAAAGGGGGCTTCTACGCGGTCGCACCGTCCTCGGGAAACCTGCCGCCGTGCGCGAGTTCGAAAGCCGACATCGCCGGCAACGCGTTCTATTGCCCCAAGGCCGACGTCGTCGCCTGGGACGCCGAAGGACTCCTGCCCAGCCTGCGTAAGCGCTTCGGCGACTTCGTCATACCGGTGGTGCTTGCCCACGAGTTCGGACACGCCATCCAGGCGCGGGCGGAGTTCTCCGGCCTGACGGTGACCAAGGAGATCCAGGCGGACTGCTTCGCCGGAGCGTGGGCGGCACATGCGATCAAGGACAAGACGTTCACCCCCAGCCTCAACGACCAGGACCGCGCGCTGGCGGGTTTCCTGTTCCTGCGCGACGAACCCGGCACCCAAAAGGACGACCCCCGCGCCCACGGCAGCGGCTTCGACCGGGTCAGCTCCTACCGCACCGGATTCGAAGAGGGAACCTCCAGGTGCAAGGAATATCGGGACGGCGACCCGCTGGTCACCGAGATCCCGTTCAACAGCTTGGCCGACGTGGCCAGCGGCGGCAACGCGCCCTACGAGGACATCGTCAACCTGGTTCCCGTCGACCTCGAGGACTACTGGTCGAAGGTGTTCCCGCTCCTCGCCGACGAGCCGTGGCAGCCGCTGCAGCCGGCGCGACCGTTCGATCCGCGGCGGCCACCGACGTGCGGCGGCGCCCCCGTCACCGAGTATGTGCTGTTCTACTGCGTACCAGAGGATTACGTGGGCTTTGATGCCGTCAAGACGATGCCGGCGATCTATGACGAAGCGGGCGATTTCGCCGTCTCCACATTGATCGCCACGCAATATGGGCTCGCCGCCCTGCACCGGTTCGGCCAGGGAAGCAACGACAAGAACACCTCGCTGCGTGCCGATTGCCTGGCCGGCGCCTGGGCCGCCAACCTGCTGCTCGCAAACCGCGAGACGGCCATATTCAAGCTCTCCCCCGGCGACCTCGACAAGGCGGTGGCGGCGCTGCTGATCTTCCGGGGCTCCGGCGACGTCCAGCGCCAGGGACAGGGCGCCGAACGCGTCGACGCGTACCGCGATGGCGTCTACGAGGGCGTCAAGGAGTGCCTGTCCCGCTAACCGCAGCCGTCGGGCTAGGGGCTAGTGAGCGGCCTTCTTGCGCTCGATATCGGCCAGGGCGGCGGCCAACTCGGCGCGCTGCGCCGCCGACGTCTCCCAGGACAGCTGACGGTTCTTGACCACCTTCGCCGGCGCACCGACCGCGATCGAGTAGTCCGGGATGTTGCCGCGCACCACGGCGTGCGAGCCGAGCACGCAGCCGCGTCCGATCGAGGTACCCCGCAGGACCGTCACCTTCACCCCGACCCAGGTGTCGGGCCCGATTCGCACCGGGCTCTTGATGATGCCCTGGTCCTTGATCGGCAGGGTGATGTCGTCCATGCGGTGGTCGAAGTCGCAGACGTAGCACCAGTCGGCCATCAGCGCCGATTCACCGAGCTCGATGTCCAGATAGCAGTTGATGACGTTGTCCCGACCCAGGACCACTTTGTCGCCGAACCGCAGCGAACCCTCGTGCGCCCGAATCGTGTTCTTGTCGCCGATGTGCACCCACCGGCCGATCTCGAGCTGCGCCAGCTCGGGTGTGCAGTGGATTTCGACACCCTTACCCAGAAACACCATTCCGCGCGTGATGATGTGCGGATTTTGCAGCTTGAATTTCAGCAGCCGCCAATACCGCACCAAGTACCACGGGGTGTATGCGCGGTTTTTCAACACCCACTTCAAGGAGTCCATGGTCAGGAACTTGGCCTGCCGCGGGTCGCGCAACCGCGAACCACGCCAGCGGCGATGCAGCGGCGCACCCCACATGCTCGTCATGACCGCAAAGCCTAGTCGGGTCGCAGCGCAGGCCGAAAATGGGCGGGCACAGGATGCGGTCATCCGAGGGAAGCGAACGTCCACGAGTTACCCTCACCTGTACACGTTCGCTGCTTTGGCCGAACCCCGCATCCAGAAAGGTTCTGTAATCCACGGTGCTTGCTCGACGTGTCATGGCAGCGGTTTCTGTGGCAGCTTCGGGGGCCGTACTGGCGGTCGGGCTGGGCGGATGCGGGAACACCGACTCCTGGGTCGATGCGGCCCCCGCCCAGGGCTGGCCCGCGCAATACGGCGACGCGGCCAACAGCAGTTACACCGGTAGAGGCGGCGCGACCAAGCTCGAGCTGGCCTGGACGCGGTCCGTCAAGGGCAGCCTGGGCGCTCAGCCGGCCCTGAGCGACCGCGGTTACCTCGCCCTCAACGCGCAGACTCCCGCCGGGTGTTCGCTGATGGAGTGGGAAAACAAGCGCAACGGCCGGCAGCGCTGGTGTGTCCGACTGGTCCAGGGCGGCGGCTTCGCGGGTCCGTTGCTCGACGGCTTCGACAACATGTACGTGGGCCAACCCGGAGCCATCATCGCCTTTCCCGTCACCCAGTGGACGCGGTGGCGCCAGCCCGTCATCGGAATGCCACTGACCCCTCGGTTTCTGGGAGGCGGCCAACTCTTGGTGACGACCCATCTGGGTCAGGTGCTGGTTTTCGACGCTCATCGCGGCAAGCTGGCCGGCAGCGCACTCGACCTGGTGGAGGGCTTGGATCCCAAGGACGCGACCCGCGGCCTGGACGACTGCGGTCGGGCCGGACCGGACTGCCCGGTGGCGAGCGCTCCGGCGTTTTCACCGGCCAGTAAGACCGTGGTGGTCAGTGTGTGGCAGCCTGGCGCCCCGGCCGCGGGGCTGGTCGGGCTGAAATACCACCCCGGTAAGAGCCCGTCGCTGGTCCGCGAGTGGACCAGCCAGGCCGTCAGCGCGGGCATCGTGGGCAGCCCGGTCCTGTCCGCCGACGGGCAAACCGTCTACGTGAACGGCCGTGATCAACGACTCTGGGCGCTGCATGCCGCCGACGGCAAGGTGAAGTGGTCGGTGCCGTTAGGGTTCTCCGCCCAAACGCCGCCCGCTGTCACCCCGAAGGGACTCATCGTGTCCGGCGGAGGGCCGGACACCCGGTTGGCGGCGTTCCGGGACGCCGGTGATCACGCCGACCAGGCCTGGCGACGCGACGACGTCACCCCGCTGTCCACCTCGAGCCTGGCGAGCGGCGATGCCGGTTACACGGTGGTGGCGGGCCCCGGACTGTCCCTGCTGGTCTTCGACCCGGACAGCGGCCGCACACTCAACACGTATCCGCTACCCGAGGCCACCGGATACCCGGTCGGAGTGGCGATCGGCACCGATCGCCGGGTGGTGACGGCAACCAGCGATGGCCAGGTCTACAGCTTCGCGCCGGCCTGAGCGGTCCGAGCGGGCCGGCTAGAGCGCCAGCGGCGGGATGGCGCTGCGGGGCACCTGCACCTGCGCAGGGCCGGCGAACAAAGGCAGCAACTCGCCCGGGGCGAAGTAGAAGATCAACTGGTCGTCGGTGATGGCGAAGTTCTGATAGTTGGTCGGGTCGTGGCCGGCGCCGGGCGATATCGCCAGCGCCAGCGAAGTCTGGCGCTCCAGTTCGCGCTGGACGAGCGGGAAGATGGCATCCAGCGGTGTGGTGTTGGGCGCGAACAGCGTGTCGAAGGTGATCGGCTGCTTGGTGTCGAGGTTGTAGTTGAAGGCTTTGTACCAGGTCGACGGGTGTGTCCCGCCGAGGTCTTGGAAGAACTTGAGCACCACGCTGCGGGTGCGCGGCGGCTGGCCCGAGGTGTGCTGGTCGGTGGTGGCTTCCATCTGGTAAGGCTGGTCACGTCGTCCGGAGCCCTGCGCGACGTTGACGAACCCGTCCCGGTTCTGGGTGACGTAGTCGGTCAGCGCTTGCTGGTCCGGATAGTCGACGGGAAACGTCAGGGCCAACGTGTAGGCGGTGGTCGACGCGCGCACGTGGCAGAGCTGCGCCGAGTCGACGGTACCGCCCAGGCTCGCACACGACGGCGGCGCCGCGGCCGCCGGCCAGCTCAGTAGGGCCGCGGCCGCCACCGCGGCGGCCGCTATCACAACACGCATCGTCGATTGTCCTCGCAGAAGAAACTAAGGTGGCGTTGGCGTCACCCAAAAGGTAATCGTGCTCAGCGTACCTGGGCGTTACTGGGAGGGACAGCAAACGAAAGCCACTGCGTGACTGGCTGTCCCGGAACCGAAGCGGGTGATTACCACTGACAGCGGCCGGCTACCGCGCAACCGCAGCCGTCGTCGCAGCGCATCCGGATCGACCCGCACGCCGCGGACCAGGATTTCCAGGGCCCCGCAGTCCATCGCCGCCAGCGCCTGGCGCAACCGGCGCTCGTCGAACGGCAGCCGGTCGAGCACCTCGAAGCCCCGTACCGAGGCGGGCAGCCGGTCACCGGACAGGTAGGCGATGTCGGGGTCGAGCTGCCAGAGGCCATGCCGAGTGGCGTACTGCCGGACCAGACCGGCGCGCACGACCGCCCCGTCGGGATCGATGATCCAGCGCCCGACGGGACGCACCGGGCAGTCGTCGGCATCCGAATCGGTGACCTCTTCCCCGCTGTCGAGCACGCTCGCTCGTCGGCGGACTCCCGGGGCGGCGAGTCCTGCCGACCACAGACACGCCTCGCGCACCGAGCCCCGGTAGGACGTCACCTCGATCTCGCCATCGAACCCGAGCTGGCGCACCTGCTCGAAATCGATTCCAGGAGCACACTTTACGACCACGTCGCAGCTGCGGTAGGTATCCAGCAGCGGACCTAAAGGGGGCTCGTAATCATCGGGGCTGAACCGTCGTCGGCCACCGCTGCGGCGCGCCGGATCGACGACGGCGACCGCGTCGCGCGTCACCGGGTGCAGCGCGTCGGCGCGGCACAACTCGGCGGTCGCACCGAGGTTGTGGCGCGCCATCGCCAGCCGCACCGGATCGATGTCGCTGCCCACGACCCGGGCCGCCGTCTCCCGCAGTGCCGCCATTTCGGTGCCGATCGAACACGTCGCGTCGTGCACGACGCGACCGGACAGTCGCCGGGCCCTGCGATCCGCCACTTCGCGGGTGGTGGCCTGCTGCAGCGCCTCCTCGGTGAACAGCCAGTGCACGGCAAGATCGCCCAGTTTTTCGCGCGCCCGGCGGCGCAGCAATGTCGTCTCCACCAGGATCGGCGTCCGTGCACCGAACCGGGCGCGCACGGCCGCGATGTCGGCGACGCGCGTCGCGTCGGTCAGTGCGTATTCGGCAACTTCCCGCAGCGCGGCCGCACCGTCTGGCGACCGGAGGAAGACGACGTCGTCGGTGCTGAAGGTGAGACCGGTGGCACCCCTGTTCAGGAGGGCTTAACTCCGGTGACCATGACGTTGTAGAACCAGCCCTTCGGGGCGATGTGCCGCCAGATGTTGGCATCCACCCAGCTGAGGGTCTTCCAGCCGGTGAAGGCGAACTTCGCCCAGCCCCAGCCCAGGCGCCCGGGCGGCACCGATGCTTCGAACGTGCGCACCGGCCAGCCGAACATGGCGGCGGTGAACTCCTCGCTGGCGGTTCGCACCTCGACCGCGCCGGCGTTGGTCGCCATCCGCTCCAGATCGCCCGGGGTGAAGGTGTGCAGGTCGACGATCGCCTCGAGCGCTGCGGCGCGTGAAGATTCGTCGAGTTCGGCTTGCGGGCGCCGCCAACCACCCAGGCCGGGCAGCTTGGTGACGTTGGTGGCGACCCGCCAGGTCAGGGTGGACAACGTGCGTGCGTATTCGTTGCCGACGGTGGTGGGCTCACCGGCGAACACGAACCGGCCACCGGGCTTGAGAACCCGAATCACTTCCCGAAGCGACAGTTCGACGTCGGGAATGTGGTGCAGCACGGCGTGCCCGACCACGAGGTCGAAGGTGTTGTCGTCGTAGGGGATGCCTTCGGCGTCGGCGACCCGTCCGTCGATGTCGAGGCCCAACGACTGCCCGTTGCGGGTGGCGACCTTGACCATCCCGGGCGAGAGGTCGGTGACCGAGCCCCGCCGAGCCACCCCCGCCTGGATCAGGTTGAGCAGGAAGAACCCGGTGCCGCAGCCCAGCTCCAGCGCGCGGTCGTAGGGAAGTTGACCAAGGACTTCGTCGGGAACGATGGCATCGAACCGACCGCGGGCGTAATCGACGCAGCGCTGGTCGTAGGAGATCGACCATTTGTCGTCGTAGCTCTCGGCCTCCCAGTCGTGGTAAAGCACCTGGGCGAGCTTGGTGTCGTGGCGCGCGGCTTCCACCTGTTCCGCGGTGGCGTGCGGATTGGGAGCGGCGTCAGCGGGGATTTCCGTAGTCCTCGTCATGCAGGGCAGCCTAACGGCTCCCCCGGTCATCCCGCTTGACCCCTTCCTGACCAGCGGCGAAGACCTCGACGTAGCGGCGGCGTTCGGCGGCGCGCACCTCTTCGGCTGTCGCTGCGCCGGCGTCGAAGACGGCATTGATCCCGGCCTTGGCGGCGGCCAGCGCGTGTGGTGGGCCGTCCAGGAAGCGGCGCGCCCAGGTGGCCGCGGCGTCGTATACGTCGTCGGGGGCGACCATGTCGTCGATCAGGCCCAGGGCCAGGGCTTCTTCGGCGTCGAAGAAACGACCGCTGAACACCAGCTCCTTGGCCCGGCTGGCGCCCGTCACGTGGGCCAGCCGCGCCATTCCACCGCCGCTGGGAATCAGGCCGGCCAGGATCTCCGTCGCACCGAACTTCACGTTGTCGCCGCTGACGCGCCAGTCGGCCGCCAATGCGAGCGTGAGCCCGGCGCCCAGCGCATAGCCGGTGATGGCGGCCACGGTCGGCTTCCCGATCGCCGCCACGGCATCGATCGCCTCGCGCCGCACCCGCGCCGTGATGTCGGCCTCTTCGGGCGTCAGCGTCCGCAGTTCGGGCATGTCGTCGCCGGCGGAGAAGATCTCGTGGCCACCGAACAGGATGACCGCGGCGACGTCGTCACGACGGCCGAGTTCGTCTGCCGCCGCGATGATTTCGCGGTACACCTGGCGGGTCATCGCGTTCGTCGGCGGTCTCGACAGCAGCAGCATCGCCAGGCCCGCGTCTTGCGAACCGTCGCTGACCACGACACTGACGAACTCGCTCACCGGGCGTTCACTTTCGCGTTCACTGGCGCGCTCACCGAGGCGCTCAAAAGGGCCAGTCCAAGGATCCGCCGGCCTGTCGCGCCCGGTGGTAGCGGTCAGAGTCGAAGAACTCGAAGACCCAGTTGTCGCCCCGCTTCTCCAGCAACGGTTGCACGGCCACGATCTGGCGTTCGACGGCCAACACATCGGCGACGGTGCGGCCGGCCAGCGAATCCAGCTGGGTCCAGGTTGGCGGCAACAGCACGTTGCGGCCCGCCTCGAAGTCCTCGATGGCGTCCTGCGGCAACGCCCAGCCGGAATGGTCGGACTCGGTGTTGTCGCCGTCGGCGCGCTGCCCTTCCGGCAGTGCGGCCACGAAGAAGTACGTGTCATAACGCCGGGTGCGCTCGGCTTCCGGGGTGACCCAGTTGGCCCACGGGCGCAGCAGATCGGACCGCAACACCAGGTTTTCGGTGCGAAGGAAATCCGCGAACGACAGTGTCCGGTCGTCCAACGCCCGCCGAGCGTCGCGGTAGACCGAGGCGTCACCGACGATGGTGTCCGGGTCGTCCGCGGGGCCGGCGAACAACACCCCGGACTCCTCGAAGGTTTCCCGGGCGGCGGCGCACACCAGCGCCTCGGCGAGGTCGGTCTCGATGCCGAAGCGCTGCGCCCACCACTGCGGCGGCGGCCCGGCCCAGGCCCCCGTCAGGTCGGCGTTGCGATCCCGTTCGTCGACACCGCCGCCGGGGAACACGATCACGCCGGGCGCGAACTCCATCTTCGAGTGGCGGCGCATCAGGAAGATCTTGAGGCCCGCGGGTGCATCGCGGATCAGCATCACGGTCGCCGCGGGTCGGGCCGGCAGCGGCTCGGGTGTGGTCATGGCCGCCTCCGGTGGGCCGCGCGGGTACGAACCCGCCGGGCGAAGTAGCGTCCGTCGACCACGTCGAGCGCGATGCGTTGACCGAACGCCGCGGACAGATTCTCGGCGGTCAGCACATCGGGCAACAAGCCCGACGCCACCACCTGCCCCTCGGACAGCAGCAGGCAGTGGCTGAAGCCGGGAGGCACCTCCTCCACGTGGTGGGTGACCAGCACCAAGGCCGGCGCGTCCGGGTCGGCCGCCAGGTCGGCCAGTCGCGCCACCAGTTCCTCGCGGCCACCGAGATCCAGGCCCGCCGCCGGTTCGTCGAGCAACAGCAGCTCCGGATCGGTCATCAAGGCACGAGCGATCAGCACTCGTTTGCGCTCACCCTCCGACAGCGTCCCGTAGGTGCGGTCCGCGAGGTGTTCGGCGCCAAGGCTTTCCAGCATGTCGATGGCGCGACGGTAATCGAGATCCTCGTATTGCTCGCGCCACCGGCCCAGCACCGAGTAGCCCGCCGACACAACCAGATCGCGCACCAGTTCGTTGTCGGGCACCCGCTGGGCCAAAGCCGCGGAGCTCAGCCCGATCCGGGACCGGAGTTCGGTGACGTCGACCCGGCCGAGCTGCTCGCCCAGCACGAACGCGGTCCCCGACGATGGGTGCTCGGCCGCCGCCGCGATCTTGAGCAACGACGTCTTGCCGGCGCCGTTGGGCCCGATGATCACCCAGCGTTCGTCGAGTTCGACGGCCCAGTCCACGGGCCCGACGAGGGTGCGGCCGTCGCGGCGCAGTGAGACGTTTCGGAAGTCGATCAGCAGGTCGGGATCGGCCTCTAAAAAGCCAGAGTCAGGCACCCGACCATCGTGCCGTATGCCGCGTGAGCCGCTCCCCGGGGGGCGGCGCCCCGCGAGCCGCTCACACGGCTAATCGCCCGGAATCTCGACGCGCCGCAGTGTGCCGTCGGCCTCATCGGCGGCCTCGATCTCGGCGCGTGTCACGCCCAGCAAGAACAACACCGTGTCCAGGTAGGGATGGCTGAGGGACGCGTCGGCCACCTCGCGCAGCGCGGGCTTGGCGTTGAACGCGATTCCCAATCCGGCTGCCGCGAGCATGTCGATGTCGTTGGCGCCGTCGCCGACGGCGACCGTCTGCTCCATCGGTATCCCGTACTGATCGGCGAACGCGCGCAGCGCCTTGGCCTTGCCCGGTCGGTCGACGATCGGTCCGAGCACCCGGCCGGTCAAGATGCCGTCGACGATTTCGAGGTCGTTGGCGGCGACGAAGTCCAGCATCAGGTCACGAGCCAACGGCTCGATGATCCCCCGGAAGCCGCCGGATACCACGCCGCAGCGGAAACCTAAGCGCCGCAACGTTCTCAACGTGGTGCGGGCACCGGGCATCAATTCCAGCTGGGCGGCGACGTCGTCGATCACCGAGGCGGGCAATCCTTTGAGGGTGGCCACCCGCTGTTCGAGCGACTCGGCGAAATCCAGTTCACCGCGCATGGCGGCTTCAGTGATCGCCGCGACGGCTCCCTCGGCCCCGGCTCGGGCGGCCAGCATTTCGATGACCTCGCCCTGGACCAGGGTCGAATCGACGTCGAACACGATGAGCCGCTTGGTACGCCGCCCCAGACCGTAGTTGGCGACGGCCACGTCGACATGCTGGTCGGCGGTCACCTTCGTCAGGGCGGCCTGCAACGGTCCCTCGATGCCTGGCGGCCCCGATACCCGCAACTCCAGGCCGGTGACCGGGTAGTCGGAGATGCCGTGGATGAAGTCGATGTTGACGTCCAGCGCCGCCACCTCTTTGGCCACCGCTCCGAACACCCCCGCGGTGATCGGCCGGCCCAGCAGGAAGATGGTGTGGGTCGACGGCTTTTGAATGATCGGCAGATCGTCGCTGCGCTCGATCGAGACCTCAAGACCCACCTCGTGGATGGCGGCCTTGACCTCCTCGCTCAACGCGTCGCCCTCCGCAACCTCGCGCGGGCACGACACGAGCACGCCGAGCGTCAGCCGACCCCGGATCACGACCTGCTCGACGTTGAGAAGCTCGACGCCGTGCCGGGCGAGGACCGCGAAGAGCGCAGACGTCACGCCCGGTTGATCGACACCGGTGACGGTGATGAGCACCGATACCTTGGGCGAGGCACTCACCCCAGGTTGCCGTCGCTACTGATCACTGGTCGAGCGGTCGGGCTCAGTCCGCGGGCCCATCCCCTTCGGCGACTCGCCGACCGTGGCGTGGCGTCCGATGTGCGCTTCGGCACGCATCCGCTCAACCATGTGCGGATAGTGCAACTCGAACGCCGGACGCTCCGAACGGATGCGGGGCAGTTCGGTGAAGTTGTGCCGCGGCGGCGGGCAGCTGGTGGCCCACTCCAGGGAGTTGCCGTAACCCCACGGGTCGTCGACGGTCACCACCTCGCCGTAGCGCCAGCTCTTGAAGACGTTCCAGACGAACGGCAGCATCGACGCGCCCAGGATAAAGGCACCGATGGTCGAGACCACGTTGTAGCTCTGGAAGCCGTCGGAGGCCAGGTAGTCGGCGTAACGACGAGGCATGCCCAGGTCGCCCACCCAGTGCTGCACCAGGAACGTGGTGTGGAAGCCGATCAGCGTCAACCAGAAGTGGATCTTGCCCAGCCTCTCGTCGAGCAGGCGACCGGTCATCTTGGGGAACCAGAAGTAGATGCCGGCGTAGGTGGCGAACACGATGGTGCCGAACAGCACGTAGTGGAAGTGTGCGACCACGAAATAGCTGTCGGTCACGTGGAAGTCCAACGGCGGGCTGGCCAGCAACACGCCGGTCAGACCACCCAGCAAGAAGGTGACCATGAAGCCGATCGAGAACAACATCGGCGTCTCAAATGTCAACTGGCCCTTCCACATGGTGCCGATCCAGTTGAAGAACTTGATCCCGGTTGGGACGGCGATCAGGTACGTCATGAACGAGAAGAACGGAAGCAGGACGGCACCGGTCGCGAACATGTGGTGCGCCCACACCGCCACCGACAGCGCGGCGATCGACAGCGTCGCGTACACCAGGGTGGTGTAGCCGAAGATCGGCTTGCGGGAGAACACCGGGAAGATCTCGGAGACGATCCCGAAGAACGGCAGCGCGATGATGTACACCTCGGGGTGGCCGAAGAACCAGAACAGGTGCTGCCACAGCAGGACCCCGCCGTTGGCCGAGTCATAGATGTGGGCCCCCAGGTGCCGGTCGGCGGCCAGGCCGAAGAGCGCCGCGGTGAGCAGCGGGAATGCGATCAGCACCAGGATGGACGTCACCAGGATGTTCCAGGTGAAGATCGGCATCCGGAACATCGTCATGCCCGGCGCGCGCATGCAGACCACCGTGGTGATCATGTTGACGGCACCCAAGATGGTGCCCAGACCGGCGACGATCAGACCCATGATCCACAGGTCGCCACCGGCGCCCGGCGAGTGGATGGCGTCGGTCAACGGGGTGTAGGCGGTCCAGCCGAAGTCTGCGGCGCCGCCGGGGGTGATGAAGCCCGCGGCCCCGACCAGGGCGCCGAACAAGAACAGCCAGAAGGAGAAGGCGTTCAGTCGCGGGAAGGCCACGTCGGGTGCGCCGATCTGCAGCGGCAGCACCAGATTGGCGAAGCCGAACACGATCGGAGTCGCATAGAACAGCAACATGATCGTGCCGTGCATGGTGAACAGCTGGTTGAACTGTTCATTCGACAAGAACTGCAGACCAGGGACCGCCAACTCGGTCCGCATCAACAGCGCCAGCAGCCCGCCGAGCAAGAAGAAGACGAAGCAGGTGACGCAGTACATGATGCCGATCAGCTTGTGATCGGTGGTCGTGATCAGTTTGTAGATCAGGTTCCCTTTGGGGCCGGTCCGGGCCGGGTAGGGACGAGTGGCCTCGAGTTCTCCCAAGGGGGGCGCTTCGGCTGTCAACAGCTCCTCCAAACATCCAACACGGACATCTACCCGAACAAGGCCCGAAATCCAGTTCCGCTTCAGAAACCACTAATGCCACGAATCTTAGCCCGCGATCATGTCGACGGAAGGGCTGGTCCTACAAACTGTCGTAAATGGCGCGCGCGATGTGGCCGTGGGGGCGCCGCCACCGCGAAAAAGGCCGTCGAACCAGGGCGCTCGGCGGCACGGGTAACCGCGCAACGCGGCGCGCAGCGCAGGCCGGTGGCCCGGGCCTGAGCTGGCCGGATGTTACCGTCGGACGCGTGTTATCCGGCCGGACGCGAGGGGTTGTCGCCCTCCTAGCAGCGGTCACGGTCATGTGCGGCGGCTGCGGATCCAAACAACCCACCACCGGGGCGTCACCCTCACTACCCACTCCCACCACCCAGATCGCCGGGGCCGGCGTGTTGGGCAACGACCGCAAGCCCGACGAGTCCTGCGCGAAGGAGCCGGCCGCCCCGGATCCCGGGCCGCCCACCAGGCCGGCACCCAACGCCGCGGGCTTCACTCCCGAGGTGGTCGAGGTTCCTGCTGAACCGCAGCGCATCGTGGTGCTTTCCGGTGATCAACTCGACGGACTCTGCGCGCTGGGCCTGCAGTCACGTGTGGTCGGCGCCGCGTTGCCGGACGGTTCCCCGACACAACCCGCCTACCTCGGCAACGCGGTCCGCGGGGTGCCCGGCGTCGGCACCCGCAGCAATCCCGACCTCAATGCCATTGCCGCCGCACACCCGGACCTGATCCTGGGCTCGCAGGGCCTGACGCCGCAGCTGTACCCGCAACTGGCGGCGATCGCGCCGACGGTCTTCACGGGTCCACCCGGCGCGGCCTGGGAGGCCAACCTGCGCGGCCTCGGCGCCGCGACCGCGCGCGGTGGCGCGATGGACGAGCTGCTCAAGGGGTTCACGCAACGGGCCACTGACGTCGGAACCAAGCGCGACGCGACCCACTTCCAAGCCTCGATCGTCCAGCTGACCGACACCACCATGCGGGTCTACGGCGCCAACAACTTCCCGGCCAGTGTGCTCACCGCCGTCGGTGTGGACCGACCGGTGTCGCAACGCTTCACCGACAAGCCGTACATCGAGTTCGGCACCTCTGACGCCGACCTCGACAAGAACCCGGACTTCTCCGCGGCCGACGCCGACATTATTTATGTGTCCTGCTCGACACCGGCCGCCTCGGAACGCGCCGCCGTGATTCTGGACAGCAACCCGTGGCGCAAGCTGTCCGCCACCCATGACAACCGGGTCTTCGTCGTCAACAACGAGGTCTGGCAGGCCGGGCAGGGGTTGGTCGCCGCGCGCGGCATCGTCAACGACCTGCGCTGGATCAACGCACCGATTAACTAGACGGGCCCGTCCACTAAGCGGCGATGCGTCCAGTCTCACACCTGCGCGAATGGCCCGCAGGCCGTTACCTTAGCTAAGCTTTTTGCGAGAACAAGAGCTAGAGATTAAGAGGGGTGCCATGAGCACTGTTTCCGCATATGCGGCCACGTCAGCCACTGAGCCGCTAACCAAGACCACGATCAAGCGCCGCGACCCCGGACCGCGCGATGTCGCGATCGACATCAAATTCGCCGGCATCTGCCACTCCGACATTCACACGGTCAAAGCCGAGTGGGGCGTGCCGAACTACCCCGTCGTCCCCGGCCACGAAATCGCCGGCGTCGTAACCGCCGTCGGCTCAGAGGTGACGAAGTACAAGGTCGGCGAGCATGTCGGGGTGGGCTGCATGGTGAACTCCTGCCGGGAGTGCAGCAGCTGCCAGGCCGGACTCGAGCAGTACTGCAAGAAGGGCCCGATCTTCACCTACAACTCGATCGACCGGGACGGCACGCCCACCTACGGCGGCTACAGCCAGGCCGTCGTTGTGGACGAGGACTTCGTCGTGCGGATCCCCGACTCCCTGCCGCTGGACAAAGCGGCACCGCTGCTGTGCGCCGGCATCACCCTGTACTCGCCGCTGCGGCACTGGAAGGCCGGACCCGGCACGCGGCTGGCCATCATCGGCCTGGGCGGCCTGGGGCACGTGGGCGTCAAGCTGGGCAAGGCTCTCGGCGCCGAAGTCACCGTCCTGTCGCAGTCGCTGAAGAAGATGGAAGACGGTTTGCGGCTGGGCGCGACCGGCTACTACGCGACCTCAGATCCCGCCACCTTCAAGAAGCTGCGCAGCAGTTTCGACCTGATCCTGAACACCGTGTCGGCCAACCTCGACCTGGGCAAGTACCTCAACCTGCTCGACGTCGACGGCACCTTGGTCGAACTCGGCATTCCGGAGCACCCCATGCCGGTTCCGGCGTTCGGTTTGGCGCTGGCGCGGCGCAGCCTGTCCGGGTCGAACATCGGTGGGATCGCCGAGGCTCAGGAGATGCTGAACTTCTGCGCCGAGCACGGTGTCACGCCCGAAATCGAAGTCATCGCACCGGATTACATCAACGAGGCTTACGAGCGGGTGCTGGCCAGCGACGTGCGCTACCGCTTCGTCATCGACATCTCAGCCATCTGAGTCGTGCGAGTTTTGTGAGGCGTGTGAGGCCGCCGCTTCGGCGGCCTCTCCGTCCACATCGGTGGCGTCGACCTCGCTGACGTCGACACCGGCCAGCGGCCAACCGGCCGCGGCGAGCCTGCTGGCCACGCGGGCAATGTTTTCCCCGCCAGGGTCGTAATGCGTTGTCTCAGTGATGAATTCGGCGATCTCGTCGCGGTCGATCACCCCGTCGGCCGTCGCCGGTGAGCCGGGGGCGGTGAGGTGCTGCACCACCTCGCGCAGCTGTTCCTCGGTCAACGGGGTGCTGCGCAGCAGCGCGAACAACGGAACACGGTCGGGCCCCGGGACACCGTCGGGATAGCTGACCTGTAGCCACCGCAGCACCGCCTTGAAAAAAGCGGCCGGAGAGAAGGTCGGTTTCGCCAGTTTGGTCACGCCCTCAGTGTCACGGTCGGGTGCGGCCACCGCCACCGTGGCCTGCGCGCCGACGGCGACAATTCATACGCCGTTCACGGCTAGGCACGCGCCGGTTTGGGAACTCTCAATGCGGCAGCGTCTGCGGCCGCGCGACGCGGGCGTCGCCCGGCTTGAGCGCCTGGTAGCTGAAGTACCAGAGGTCGGTCGCTTTCATGTGGACGACGTCGTCGACGTGCACGTCGAAGACTTCCTCGTTGGCTGCAACCTCAGAGCGCGCTTTCTCCTCCGCTCGCTGCAGCATCGTGTGCTGATCGGCATTGGGGTGGCTGCGGATGCGGAAGCGGCGAATCTCGGGCTGCGAATTCGTCATGGGAGTTCATCCAACCAGCCTGGCCAAGGAAGATGGAAGCCGTGAGTTGGGCAAGGTACGAAGGAAAGGCGCTCGCTGGCGCAACACTTACCGACAGCGCGCTGCATGCTGAGCTTGAAGACTATGTGCGCGTGCAACATCCGCACCTGACCGACGTTCGGTTGGAGCGGGCCACGCCGACCGAGGAGTTCGACTCGCCGCACAGGCGGTGGTACGTAGTCACCTACCTGGCCGAAGACGGGCTGGCCAGCTAGGCCAGCCCAGCGGTCCACGAGGCTCCCCATCACGCCGCGGTGATGGCTTCCTTGAGCAACGGGTTCGTGTCGAGTGAGATCAAACGGACTTGTCGGACTGGGAGGGCAACGCGGTGAAGGAAGATTGCTACTTCGAGACTCGGTTCACCGACTGCTACGGAACTGAGCTTCCGCGGCACCGGTACGACACGCTGGACGCGGCGATGGCTGAGGCTTACGACCTCTCAGGTTTTTCGCGCGGCGGCTTCTGGCGCGGTTCGATCTGGTACGGGCACGACGCGGAGTGCGCACCTATCGAGTTCGTACGCATGAGGACCGAGACGAATGAGCGCGGCGAGTATCTCGATGACGGCACCAACTTCCCCCTGGAGAAGCTGGACCTCACCATCAAACCGGGCGAGTTCAATTTCAGCCTATGGCTCAAGGAGCCAGACGGCCTACCCAAACCCTATGACTTCGGCTTTCACTGGGAGGGGTGCAAGGCGGATTGGGGGTGCTGGCCAGGCGACGACCCAGAAAACCGGTGCACGGGCACGATGACCTGGTCCAACCAATACGACATCTGCCGCGGCGATGACAAGGAAATCGGTGACCTTGGCCACGACCTCCTCGTCACCTACACCGCGTCCTCGCCAAGAGGCGAAATGTCGGGACAGACCCGAATTCGGGACGCCGCGGTGCGGGACCCAACGCGCAGGGACGCCTGGGTGGCCCCTGCTCGAAAGTTGTTCGAGTTCCTACGGAGCCAGAAACTGATGTATTGAGGGACGTGAACCGCACCCCCAACGGGTTTCGTGTTTCAGCCACTGCACCGGCGCCTCCTCGACGTGCTGTGCGTGAGGCCCGGCGCCTTTTCCATGCCTTTCCAGGCCCTTCCAGGCCCGACCCCACTCACACCAAAGGCGGACTGTCACCAGTCCGCCTTTGGTGGAAATATCGCTCTGAACTGCTCTTTTAGAAGTCCCAGTCCTCGTCCTCGGTGACGACGGCCTTGCCGATGACATACGACGACCCCGACCCCGAGAAGAAGTCGTGGTTCTAGACAGCTACCCAGTCAGGGGGCTGAGAAGGGCTCGACCGGTCCAAACACATCACGGTAGTTCACGGTAGTTATCTGTAACTGTGGGCAAAATGTGGGCACAGAGTGGGGCACGCGACGGCCCGCTAGCCGCCGTCGCGCCCGCTCGCACGCGAGTACATCGGGCTTTGTCCCGGTTGAAGCTCGCGGCCGCGCACTGGACGCCATTCGCCAACCCGGCGAGGCCGGCTCAGCACGCGGCGGATCAGACGCCAGCGCCGACGAGCGCCCCAGCCCTGTACCCACGTACGAGCTCGAAACGATCGAAACCAATGCCACTGTTCGAGCTCGAAAGGCGGCGAGAGCGCGCGGCGAAATGCATTGGTGCGGACACCGGGACCGTAAGGAGCAACCCAAGAGAGCACACAGCAGAGGTCCCGAGCGTCGTGGGGGCTCAGTTCGAATTCCCAAATGAGCGGCTCATCCTCGCAGGTAAAGCGGTGCAGCGTTTCTGGCGTCTCGTCGATGTAACCGCGATCGCCGAATTGCAGCGGTCGGCCGTGACGTTCGAGATGCACCGCCGCCTCGTGTAGGTCGTTGCCGACAAGCTTTACCAGGACGTAGTACTCGTCGGTGACGAAAACCTCGCCGCCGATACGCGCCTCTTTGTGGTGCGGCCGATGGACCTCGAAGATGATGCCTCGGCCGCCGGCGGCGTCCCGCTGTAGAACAAGCTGCCACCACGCAATCAATAGGGCCGCCGCGGACACCAGGAACGCCAGAACGGCCACCGTCAGCGCCCAACCCTCCACGCCTCAACTCCTCACAGGTCGATCGACTGCGTCCACGCCTCGCCGGTATGGTCGGCCGTCGGGTGCCAACTCACCACGATTGTGTCCTCGGATTGGCCCGTGATGAACATGTCGAGGGCGACCGGGCCGCGCCCGTGCACGACGTCGAAGTGGTTTTCCCCTGCGTCGGCCGGGTCGCCGGTCACGTCGACGTTGTATTTCGGGCTGTCGGTGCGGCTGTGCAGCAGAAAGTCACCGCTGCCTCGTCTCTCGACATACCACGGGTAGCGCTCTGCGGCGTCGGCGTCCTTTTGATCAAGTTCTAACCGCTTCTCATCGGCGGCCGCCGACCTCTCGGCGGCGCTCGCGTGCCGCTCGGCGGCCTGCGTAGCACGCTCGGCCGCCGCGGCGTGCTGCTCGGCGGCGAGGGTCGCCCGTTCAGCTTGCTCACGCTCGGCTTTCGACTTGCGTGACGATCGCCAGGACAGCACTCCGAAGATGACGGAAATGACTGCGGCAAACCACGCGGGCACGTTGCCCCAACTCAACGAGTTAAGCCATTGCGTTACCTGCGACATGGAGCAACGTTACCGACGCGGCGGCGGCACTCAAACCGAGACACGCCACCGTGATGCTCGGAGAGAATGCCTCCCGGCGCTAGCGTTCCCGCTGATGCCTCTAATCGAATGGCTCGGCACGATCCCCGAAGGTATTTGGGGCGGCATCATCGGTGTGGCGGGTGCACAGTTGCTCACCTGGGTTAGGGAGCGCCGACGCAACCGCGACGCCTACCGCGCGCCGCAACGCGACGCAATCGCGACCATCATCACCGGCGCGGACACGATGAAGGTCGCCCTATCCGACGCGCTAGAACACATGGGCGTCGGCGGCCGCCAAACGTCCGACGATGCCGCCGCTCAGAGTCTCAACAACTTCCTCACCGCCCTACTCGCGCTCGACCAGAAGTTCGCAGTGGGACGGCTCACCATCGTCGACGGGCCGTGTCGCGACAAGATGATCACCGCATACCTTGAGTACTCCAAGCTCCGAGATTTCGCCAACAAGAAATTGCCGCCCTCCCGAGCGGGATTCACTGAGTTCCTCCGACGCATGAGCGAGACGTCGAACGCGCTCGACAAGACAATCGGCGAGCTCGTCGACCTCGCAGAGGCCAGGCTCAGGCCCTCGCGCCCGATGCTGTCCAAGCGATCGACGCTGTCGGTGGCAACCAATCGAGGACACAGCGCAGGCGACGATGGCGACGGTGAAACGAAGGCACCGCAGCCTCAGCGTTAGCCTGTGCATCACCGATAAGCGCGGCATCGGCACCCTCAAGGCCCGGCCGTGGTCCCGCCGGCGCCCGGTTTACTGGCGGTCCGGCCGAAAACTTGGGCCGCTCAAAAAATTTCCCAGACCACCGCGTGCTGCTGTTGGCCTATACCGGCTTGCGGTGGGGCGAGGCCATCGGGCTCCGAGTCCATGACCTCGACTTGCTGCGCAAGCGCGCCAGCATCTCGCAGAACGCGGTGCAGGCCGGCCGACACATTCACGTTGGAACACCCAAGGCGCACAAGCAGCGCACCGTACCGCTGCCCGAGTTTCTGGTGCCCTACTTGGCAGTGCGAGGGCAAGGACCGCGATGGCTTGCTGTGGCCGGGCGACGGCGGCGACCATTTACGCCGCCCGCACCCGACTTCGGGGTGGTTCGCTAAGGCCGTGACGGCGTCGGGCATCCCCCACGCCACACCGCATGACCTTCAGCACACCGCCGCGAGCCTGGCAGTGTCAGCGGGTGCAAATGTGAAGGCGGTTCAGAAGATGCTCGGGCACGCATCCGCGGCGATAACGCTGGACGTATACGCCGACCTGTTCGACGATGATCTGGAGGCCGTCGCGACTGCGCTGCACGACGCACACGCCAGAAGTAGTCGGCGGGGGCAGATATCGTCGTCAACGGCATCGACGACCGCCGCGCCCGCTACGTAGGTCGACCAGAAACGAAGAGAAAGAACCTCAGAATCGAAAAGAAACACCCCTGGACAGGTTCGGCCATATTTGGCAAACAGTGGGCTAGCCTATGACAATGCTTGACAATGCCGACTCAGGTAGGCGTTGTAGATTCGAAAAAAGAGGGGGAGAAGTGGCCCGCGCTGGACACGTCGAAACCACTTCTCCCTGCCGAAGCTCTTCGTAGGACCGCACCTGGTTGGTGCGTATACGAGGACTTCAACCCAAGATCGCTGGGCGGTGCCACTGGCGGTGGCGCGCCCAGCTTTCTTGCCTTGGCCTAGAGCCTAAGCCACAAGCGCGACAACTCCCGGTTACACGACACGTTATGTTTGCGTGTGTTAGTCACTCGGAGCTTGCGTGCTCGGTACTCAGGCGGCGTGCGATGGAATTGTGGGCAGAATGTGGGCACGAGGCGACCTGGCGGCCAAGTGCCGGTGCGATGACACCGACGCAATGAATGTGATCACCAGATCCCAGATGGCCCTTTACCTGCACGTCTAGAAGTCCCAGTCCTCGTCTTCGGTGTTGACGGCCTTGCCGATGACGTAGCTGGACCCCGAGCCCGAGAAGAAGTCGTGGTTCTCGTCGGCGTTGGGTGACAGCGCCGACAGGATCGCGGGGTTCACATCCGTCTCGTCGCGCGGGAACAAGGCCTCGTACCCGAGGTTCATCAGCGCTTTATTCGCGTTGTAGCGCAAGAACTTCTTGACGTCCTCGGTGAGCCCGACCTCGTCGTAGAGGTCCTGGGTGTACTCGACCTCGTTGTCGTACAGCTCGAACAGCAGCTCGTAGGTGTAGTCCTTGAGCTCGGCGCGCTTGGCCTCGTCCTGCAGGGCCAGACCGCGCTGGTACTTGTAACCGATGTAGTAGCCGTGCACGGCCTCGTCGCGGATGATCAGCCGGATCATGTCGGCGGTGTTGGTCAGCTTGGCCCGGCTCGACCAGTACATCGGAAGGTAGAAACCGGAGTAGAACAGGAAGCTTTCCAGCAGCGTGGAGGCCACCTTGCGCTTGAGCGGCTCGTCGCCCTTGTAGTACTGCAGGACGATCTCGGCCTTGCGCTGCAGGTTGGGGTTTTCCTCCGACCAGCGGAACGCGTCGTCGATCTCGGCGGTCGAGCACAAGGTGGAGAAGATGTTGCTGTAGCTGCGCGCGTGCACCGACTCCATGAACGCGATGTTGGTGTAGACGGCTTCCTCGTGCGGGGTCAGCGCGTCGGGGATCAGGCTCACCGCGCCCACGGTGCCCTGGATGGTGTCCAGCAGCGTCAGGCCCGTGAAGACCCGCATGGTCAGCTGCTTCTCGTGGGCGGTCAGCGTGTTCCAGGACGGGATGTCGTTGGACACCGGCACCTTCTCGGGCAGCCAGAAGTTACCCGTCAACCGGTCCCAGACTTCGGCATCTTTTTCGTCTTGCAGCCGGTTCCAGTTGATCGCGGAGACACGGTCAATCAGCTTTGCATTTCCAGACACTGAAACCCCACTTCACCAGGACAATTCGGGCTGTCTCGCCGTCGCGACGGCGAC
Organism: Mycobacterium bourgelatii; assembly: GCF_010723575.1. Taxonomy (NCBI): domain Bacteria; kingdom Bacillati; phylum Actinomycetota; class Actinomycetes; order Mycobacteriales; family Mycobacteriaceae; genus Mycobacterium; species Mycobacterium bourgelatii. Next base: position 1,663,434 of record NZ_BLKZ01000001.1, on the reverse strand, counting down.
ACCCCAAACACTACCCCTAGGGGCCGACAAGCCAGCGCAACACAAGAAGTTGTGGTTTGCGTGTCGCAGAACGGGTTGGGTTAACTCGCCGCCGCGATCTCTCCGCGGCGCCGTGACGAGCCTTTTCCGGCCTTGCCAATCCCCCAGAATTGGTACTCCTCGGGGTTGATCTTGCGCGTCTGGCGCCAGTACTCCCAGGTGTAGCCACCCCAGAGCACGGTGTTCTTGCCATGCTCGTCGAGATACCAGCTGGCGCAGCCACCGCTGTTCCACACCGACCGCTTCAGCCGCTCCTGAAGTTCCTCGTTGAACTTGTCCTGGGCGGCACGAGTGGGCGCCAGCGCCTGCGCGCCCATCTTGTCGCACTTTGAGATCGCGTCGGCGACGTAGCGGATCTGGGACTCGATCATGAACACGACCGAGTTGTGCCCCAGCCCGGTGTTCGGACCGAGCAGGAAGAACAGGTTGGGCACGTTTGCCACGGTGACCCCCCGGTGGGCGCCGATGCCCTCGCGGTTCCACCGGTCCACCAGGTCCTCGCCGCCGGCGCCCTTGATTTGGACGTAGGTGTAGGAGTCGGTGACGTGGAAGCCGGTGGCGTACACGATCACGTCCACTTCCCTATGAACCTCGCGGCCCGCGGCGTCCTTGGTGACGATCCCGTCCCGGGTGATCCGGCTGATCCCCTCGGTGATCACGTCGGCATTGGGCTTGGCCAGCGCCTTGTAGTAAGTGGAGGAATTCAGGATCCGTTTGCAACCGATGCGGTAGTTCGGGATCAGCTTGCGACGCAGCTCGCGGTCGCGGATCGAGCGCCAAATATTCCATTTGCAGTACGCCTCAATGAATTTCAGCGCATTGGGACGCTTGGTCATGCCGTACGCCAGCGCCTCCTGTCCCCAATAGATGATGACGCGCACCAGCGCCCGCAGCCCCGGAACGTTCTCCATGGCCGATCGCAGCGCCTTCGGGATCTCCGGATTGGAGCGTGGGACCACCCACGGCGGGGTCCGCTGGTAGAGCTGAAGTTCGCTGACGTCGTCGACGATCTCGGGCACGATCTGGATCGCGCTGGCGCCCGTGCCGATGATGGCCACCCGCTTGCCGGTGAGATCGACGCTGTGGTCCCACTCGGCGGAGTGGAAGGCAGGTCCGGCGAAGTCCTCGCGGCCCTCGATGTCGGGGTAGGACGGAATGTGCAGCGCACCGGCCCCCGAGATCAGGAACTGGGCGACGTACTCGCGTCCGTCGGTGGTGAACACATGCCAGCGGTACTCGTCGTCGTCCCAGTAGCCGCGGTCGACCTTCGAATTGAACTCGATGTAGCGCCGCAGCCCGTATTTGTCGGTAACCCCCTGGAGGTAGTCCCAGATCTCGGGCTGAAAGGAGAACGGGTTCTTCCAGTCGGGCTTGGGCTCGAAGGAGAAGGAGTACAGGTGCGACGGGATGTCGCAGGCGCAACCCGGATAGCTGTTGTCGCGCCAAGTGCCGCCGATGTCATCGGCCTTTTCCAGGATCACGAATTCCACGCCGAGCTTCTGCAGCGCGATACCCATCCCCAGCCCGGAGAATCCGGTCCCGATGATGAGGGCGCGCGTATGCACTGGCGGCTTATCGGTTTTCTCGGCCTCTTCGGCCGCCGGGGTGATGACGTCGGTCATTGTTGATGGTCTTTCCTGTAGTGGTCTGTGCGGACCGGCGCATGCCAGGCCGGTCGGCCCCCTATGTAGATGCCCTAGATACCCAGTACCGGCGGTATCGTATATAGCCGAGTGTCATGGATCGCGGCGGTGATGTCAACGTCGAGGAAACTCAGCTGACCGTGGGGTTGCTGGGGACGACGCTATGAATCGGCTGGTCAGGGTCCATGGTGATACCGAGCGCCTCGGCGGTCCCGACGATGACGCCCATCATGATCGTGGACAGATGCGCGACGAACTTCTCGGTGGGCATCCGCCTGGGGTCGTCGGGCTCGGGGCCAAGCCACCACTCGGTGGCCGAGGACGCCGAGCCGAAGGCGGCGTGCGCGGCGAGTTCGAACGCCGCGTGGTCGAGTTCCATCTCCCGCAGCTCGTTGTCGAACATGTCGGCCAGGGCCAGCGTGATCTCGCGGCCTTCGTTCAGGACGTTCGGGGTCGCGGCCGTGCGGCCCTGGATAAAGACCCTGAGCACGTTCGGGTGCTTGTCGACGAGCGCGACGTACTCCTCGACACTGCGCCGGACGATTTCGCGGGCGGAGTCGTTCTTGAGGTCGATGGACGGGAAGATCGCCGCCCACAACATGTCGCGCAGCCGTTCGCCGATTGCCTGGAACAGGTCGGACTTGTCGTGGAAATGCCGGTAGATCTTCGGCTTCGCGGTGCCGGCCTCCTCGGCGATCTCCCGGACGCTCAGCTCCGGACCGAGGCGGTCGATCGCCCGGAATGCGGCGTCGACGATTTCGCCGCGCACCTTCTTGCGGTGCTCGCGCCACCGCTCGCTGCGTGCGTCGACCTTCACGCCAGGCTTCACGCTCGGATGGGGCCGGGGGACTCTGACCACTCCTTGCACATTACTCGCTGCTGGCGCTGACCTGGGCAGACTGGCCGTCGCCTGGCTTGCCGAGTGTGAATCGCGCGACATGACACGCCGTTGACGCGTCGACGGATTCACGGTCGGCGCGACGGCACCGTCACGGTGGCCGTCGCACTCGACGTCACAGCATGCAGGACACGCAGCCTTCGACCGCGGTGCCTTCCAAAGCCATCTGCCGCAACCGGATGTAGTACAGCGTCTTGATCCCCTTGCGCCACGCGTAGATCTGCGCCTTGTTCACATCGCGGGTGGTGGCGGTGTCCTTGAAGAACAGCGTCAGCGAAAGCCCTTGATCCACGTGCTGGGTGGCCGCGGCGTAGGTGTCGATGATCTTCTCGTAGCCGATCTCGTACGCATCCTGGTAGTACTCCAGGTTGTCGTTGGTCATGTACGGCGCCGGGTAGTAGACGCGGCCGATCTTGCCTTCCTTGCGGATCTCGATCTTCGACACGATCGGGTGGATCGACGACGTCGAGTGGTTGATGTAGGAGATCGACCCGGTCGGCGGCACGGCTTGCAGGTTCTGGTTGTAGATCCCGTGCGTCTGCACCGACTCCTTCAACCTCTTCCAGTCGTCCTGGGTGGGGATGCGGATGCCGGCATCGGCGAACAGCTGGCGCACCTTCTCGGTCTTCGGTTCCCAGACCTGGTCGGTGTACTTGTCGAAGAACTCCCCCGTCGCGTACTTGGACCGCTCGAAACCCTTGAAGTGCGTACCACGTTCGATCGCAATGCGATTCGATGCGCGCAGCGCGTGGTAGAGCACCGTGTAGAAGTAGATGTTGGTGAAGTCGATGCCTTCCTCGGAACCGTAGAAGATGCGTTCACGAGCCAGGTAGCCGTGCAGGTTCATCTGCCCCAGCCCGATGGCGTGGGAGTCGTTGTTGCCCTGCTCGATTGAGGGCACCGACTTGATGTGGGTCTGGTCGCTGACGGCGGTCAGCGCGCGGATGGCCACCTCGATGGTCTGCGCGAAGTCCGGCGAGTCCATCGTCTTGGCGATGTTCAGCGAGCCCAGGTTGCACGAGATGTCTTTGCCCACCTTGGCGTACGACAGGTCTTCGTTGAACTCCGATGGCGTGGAGACCTGCAGGATCTCCGAGCACAGGTTCGAGTGCGTGATCTTGCCTTCGATCGGGTTGGACCGATTCACCGTGTCCTCGAACATGATGTAGGGGTAGCCCGACTCGAATTGCAGCTCGGCCAGCGTCTGGAAGAACTCCCGCGCCTTGATCTTGGTCTTGCGGATGCGCGCGTCATCGACCATCTCGTAGTACTTCTCGGTCACCGAGATGTCGGCGAACGCCTTGCCATATACCCGCTCGACGTCGTACGGCGAGAACAGGTACATGTCGTCGTTGCGCTTGGCCAACTCGAACGTGATGTCGGGGATGACGACGCCCAGGCTCAGCGTCTTGATCCGGATCTTCTCGTCGGCGTTCTCCCGTTTGGTGTCCAGGAAGCGGTAGATGTCGGGGTGGTGAGCGTGCAGGTACACCGCGCCGGCGCCCTGACGCGCACCCAGCTGGTTGGCGTAGGAGAACGAGTCCTCGAGCAGCTTCATGATCGGGATGACGCCCGAGGACTGGTTCTCGATGTTCTTGATCGGCGCGCCGTGCTCACGAATGTTGGTGAGCAGCAATGCAACTCCCCCACCGCGCTTGGACAGCTGCAGGGCGGAGTTGATCGAGCGACCGATCGACTCCATGTTGTCCTCCACGCGAAGCAGGAAGCATGACACCGGCTCGCCGCGCTGCTTCTTGCCCGAGTTCAGGAACGTCGGGGTGGCCGGCTGGAACCGGCCGTCGATGATCTCGTCGACCAGCTTCTCGGCCAGACCGGTGTCGCCGGCCGCCAGCGTCAGGGCCACCATGACGACACGGTCCTCGAAGCGCTCCAGATAACGCTTTCCGTCGAACGTCTTCAGCGTGTAGGAGGTGTAGTACTTGAACGCGCCGAGGAACGTCGGGAAGCGGAACTTCTTGGCATACGCCCGATCCAGCAGCGCCTTGACGAAGTTGCGCGAGTACTGGTCGAGCACCTCACGCTCGTAGTAGTTCTTCTGGATCAGGTAGTCGAGCTTCTCGTCCTGGTTGTGGAAGAAGACCGTGTTCTGGTTGACGTGCTCCAAGAAATACTGCCGCGCCGCGAGCACATCTTTGTCGAACTGAATCTTGCCGTCGGCGTCGTACAGATTCAGCATCGCATTGAGGGCGTGATAGTCCGTCTCGCCGGACTCAACGTGCGTGCCGGAGGTTACAGGCTCTGCAGTGACGGTTGGTGGCACGTCTGTTCCTTCCAAAATTGAGCCAGGCCCGTACGGACGGCGTCGACGTCGTCCTGGGTTCCCATTAGTTCGAAGCGGTAAAGGTACGGAACGCCGCACTTGCGGGACACCACGTTGCCCGCGTAGGCGAATTCGGCACCGAAGTTGTTGTTGCCCGCGGCGATCACGCCGCGGATCAGTGAGCGGTTGTGCTCGTCATTCAAGAACGCGATGACCTGCTTGGGAACATAGCCGCCATCGTTGATGTTCGGAGTGGCCCGACCGCCCCCGTACGTGGGCAGCACCAGCACGTACGGGTCGTCGACCGTGATGCGTCCATGCAGCGGGATCCGCGTGGCGGGAACACCCAGCTTCTGCACGAAGCGGTGGGTGTTCTCCGACACGGAGGAGAAATAGACCAGTGACGACCGCAAGTGCGGCACGTCCGCACCAAGCGAGTCACTAATCGCGTCTAGGTTGCGCGAGTGCACCGCAACCTCCTTACCTATCGTTCGCCCGCGTCAGGCCGTCAACGCCGTGCTGGCGAGCGCCTTGATCCGGTCGGGACGGAAACCCGACCAGTGCTGGTCGCCCGCCACTACCACGGGCGCCTGGAGGTAGCCCAGCGCCATGACGTAGTCACGCGCCTCTGAATCCAGGCTGATGTCGACCTTCTCGTAGGCGAGACCTTGCTTGTCCAGCGCCTTGGAGGTGGCGACGCACTGCACGCATGCGGGCTTGGTGTAAACGGTGATGCTCATGGGCGTACCGCTCCTTTGCGGAAGTGGGGACGGGGTACTTGACAAAGCTGGCAACTGTCGAGGGGTACTTCTCCGCTTAGTTCAGCGACCTGCCGAGCCCCAACATTCCCGTGCTGCGGCCGCCAAGTCGATCGACTTGAACATGCCGATTCCGGGAAGTTCATCGCGCTCCTTGGACCTCGTGGAACCCGGTGAACTTGGGGTCTGCCGGTGTTCGAAACACTACACCTAGGGGGTGACAAGGAGAAGAGGTACAACATGTTCTGAATGACAAACTTGAAATTCCCTGGTCGTAAGCCTGAAAACCGGCGTGTCTCGGCGTGTCGCAGATCACAACCGGTGGCGGCGGGGTTCATGCACTTTGGTATATCAGCGGGCACCGACAACCCGGCCGCCCTAACTGAAGGCCCGCCCCGTCAGCAAAGGCCAGCAAAAGCCAGCAAAGCCGCCAGAACGCGGCTGGCGGCTTTGCTGTGCTCGTTACTGCGGGTCAGGCGACCTCGGCCGCAAGCTTGCCGACGGCGTCCCGCACATTCGCCGTGAGCTCCTCATGCTCGGCCGGGGCCTTGCCGTCCAGGCTCCGGAACGGTACCGACAGCTTGATCGAGTCGACGACGCGCGCGCCGGCGATGCCGAAAGACTTGCGGGTGTCGTCATGCGCCCACACCCCGCCGTACTGGCCCAAGGAGCCGCCGATGACCGCTAACGGCTTGCCCTTCAACGCTCCGTCGCCGAACGGGCGGGAGAGCCAGTCGATCGCATTCTTGACCACTGCGGGAAAACTGCCGTTGTACTCCGGCGTGACCACCAGGGCGGCGTCGGCGTCAGCGGCAGCGGAACGGAGCGCGGCCACGGCGGCCGGAGCCTGCTCGACGTCCGCGTTCATCGCGTCATCGATCTCCTCGTTGTAGAACGGTAAGTCCCCCAATCCTTCGAACACGGTGACAGTGACGCCCTCCGGGGCGACCTGAGCGGCCAGTTCGGCGATCTGGCGGTTGACCGACGCCGCACGCAAGCTGCCCACGAGCGTCAAGACTTTGATGTCGGAATTTTCCGGCACTTCCGTTCCCTTCGTTAGTTGGTGTACATCATCGCACGAATAAAGTGGACTACGGTCCGTTTTATTCCAGCGGAGTTACAGTGCAGAGATGAGCGGGGTGAGGGACTTGGGCGAACTGGTCGTCGCTCCGCCCCAGACACGCCCAGAACGGGGCGACGCCGCTCGCAATCGGGCGCTACTGCTGGAGGCGGCACGCAACTTGGTCGCCCAACGCGGCGCCGAGGCCGTCACCATGGACGACATTGCCGCAGCCGCCGGTGTCGGCAAGGGCACCCTGTTTCGCCGTTTCGGAAGCCGCGCCGGCCTGATGATGGTGCTGCTCGACGAGGACGAACGGGCCAGTCAGCAGGCCTTTCTGTTCGGCCCTCCCCCGCTTGGCCCAGACGCGCCTCCGCTGGAGCGGCTGCTGGCGTTCGGGCGCGAGCGGTTGCGATTCGTGCATGCGCACCGACAACTGCTGTCAGAGGCCAGCCGCGATCCCATCACCCGTCAGGCGCCGGCGGCTCTGGTGCACCGCACCCATGTGCGGGTGTTACTTCAGTCGGCCCAGACGACCGGCGATCTCGAAGCGCAGACCGACGCCCTGCTCGCCCTGCTTCACGTCGACTACGTCGAACACCAACTCGCCAACGGCGGTCACACCCTCGAGACGTTGGGTGACGCGTGGGAAAGCTTGGCGCGCAAGCTTTGCGGCAGGTGACGGCCTGACAGTTGCGGCCACGGCCCGCCTTCGCTGGCGAAGTCTTGGCCATGATTGCCGGACCGTATTCCTGGACCCGACCTCGAGGGCTTCCGACGCAGTCACCGTAATGCGCTTTCGGCGGCAACGACGATGCCGGCGGTGCCATTGCACATCGTCAAAAAGGAGGTGGCTTCAGTTCCCGCCACCTTTTCCACTGGTCCCGCCTGTGCCGCCCGTCTGCCCGACGCCGTTGGAGCCGTCGCCACCGAAGCTACCGGCGCCGAATAACAACGAGGTTCCGCCCGAACCGCCGTTGCCGCCTTTGCCTCCGACACCGGGATCGCCACTCAAGCCCGCACTACCACCGGTGCCCCCATCGCCGCCCTTGCCGCCGTCACCCCCGAACACTTGCCCGACGCCGCCCAAACCACCGGCGCCGCCGGTGCCCCCGTTACCGCCGTCCGGGTTGAGAAGGTTTCCCGCCAAACCAACGCCGCCTAAGCCGCCGGCACCGCCACTCCCACCCGAGCCGCCGCCTTCAAAGAGGAAACCGAATCCGGTGCCGCCGTTGCCGCCTTTGCCGCCTACGCCGCCTCCGGGGTGTGCTGACGAGCCGGCCCCGCCCTGCCCGCCCTTGCCGCCATTGCCACCGTTTAAGCCGCCGCCGCCGGTGCCGCCGTCCCCGCCGGTACCAACGTTGGGATCGATCGCGTTGGCTGCGGCGCCCGCACCGCCATTGCCGCCGTTGCCGCCATTGCCTGACAGGCCGTTTGCGCCCGTCGGGGCATCAACCGAACCACCAGCTCCACCAAGGCCACCGGCGCCAAACTCGCCGCCGCGACCGCCCTTCCCGCCGGACCCGGTGACCGGGTTCGACACGACGGCTTGGTCGCCGTTACCTCCCTTGCCGCCAGTGCCGCCGGTGCCACCGGTACCACCCCTGCCGCCAGCCCCGCCGTCGCCGATGTCGCCGGCTTTGCCGCTCACGCTGCCGGAACCTCCCAAACCACCTGCACCGCCTTTACCGCCTTGCCCGCCTTGCGCGCCGGTGCCGCCGGGATCGCCGTCACCACCGTTGCCGCCCGCATTGAGCGGAGATAAGCCGTCTTTGCCGGTGAGCCCGGTGCCGCCGGTGCCGCCGGTGCCGCCCGTGCCGCCGGCGCCGCCGTTACCGCCGTCACCGATGAGGAAGCCCGCGTTGCCGCCCTGGCCACCCTGGCCGCCTTCGCCGCCCGTGCCGCCGACGGTGTTGATTGCACCCGCCGTGCCTGTTCCGCCTTTACCGCCATTTCCGCCGTCACCGCCGTTACCGATGACCGTGCCGCCGTTGCCGCCGGCCCCGCCGTTTCCGCCTTTGCCGCCAGCAGTCAGGTTGTCGGCGCCGTTGCCGCCGTTGCCGCCGTTGCCGCCGGCGCTGGGGATGAGGCCGTTGCCGCCATTGGCGCCGTTAGTACTGCCGGCGCCGCCCGCGCCGCCGGCGCCAACGTTGCCGGACTTACCACCGTTGCCGCCGGCTCCCCCGTTGCCCGTCATGTCGCCGAAGTCGAATGATCCTGGCGCGCCGTTGCCGCCGTTGCCTCCCATACCGCTGTTGCCGCCTTGACCGCCGGCGCCACCCACTCCTTGGCTGCCGCTCCCGCTTGGCCCGGTCCCGCCGGCCCCGCCGACCCCCCCTTGCCCACCGCTGCCGCCGTTGCCGCCGTTGCCGCCGTTCCCGCCGTTGCCGGTACCCGCAATGACGGCGTTACTTCCGTTGTTGCCGTTGCTGCCGGTGCCGCCGACCCCGCCTACGCCGCCGGCACCGCCGTTGCCACCTTTGCCGAAGAGCGAGCCGCCACTGCCGCCTTCGCCCCCGGCACCACCGGTCCCGCCAGTGAATCCGGATTGGCCGTCAGCACCAGGCCCCGCGACCGGCACGCCCGAGTTGCCCTGACCTCCGGTTCCACCAACGCCGCCGGTGCCGCCGTCGCCGACCGATCCCCCTTTGCCGCCCTTACCGCCCTTCGCACCGTCGCCCCCCGGGAAGGGGGCGTCGGCACCCTTACCGCCCGCGCCCCCGTTTCCACCGCTGCCGGGATGCGCGCCATCGGTGCCGTTTGCGGCGAAAATACCGCCGCCACTGTCGCCGCCCTTCCCGCCAGCCCCACCCAGGCCACGATCACCACCGTCGCCGCCGGTGCCGCCTACGCCGTCGTTGAAGAAGATGTCGCCATCGCCACCGGTACCGCCGTTACCGCCAGCCGCGCCAGCACCGCCATTGCCACCGACTCCACCGATCCCGTGGGCGCCCGCCGGGGCACTCCCACCAGCACCGCCGTTCCCCAGCCCCACCGAAGCCCCCGTCGCCGCCTCTGCCGCCGTCCTGACCTGCGACGGCGTTGGAGCCGGCGCCGCCCTGTCCACCGCCCCCGCCGTTTCCCCCAACGCCGCCGGCCCCGCCATCACCGGCCCTGGCTCCACCGGCGCCGCCTGCGCCACCATGCCCACCTGCCCCACCGTCGACACCGTTCTCGCCGGAGAGGCCCGCCGTACCCGGGGACCCATTGCCGCCCCTTCCGCCGGCCCCGCCTTTGCCGTACAGGCCTCCGTTGCCGCCGGCCCCGCCGTTGCCGCCATCTGCACCGGGCGTAGCCGCAGCGGCGTTGGCACCATTGCCACCCTTACCGCCGTTGCCGGGGCCAGTGGAATCACTGCCGGCGCTACCGTTCGGGCCGCTGCTGGTGAATCCGGCACCACCAGCCCCGCCGGCTCCGCCGACCCCGGGGTTTCCGCCATCGCCGCCGCGACCCCCCTGACCATTTCCGCCAAAGTTGAAGCTGCCGTTGCCGCCCTGGGCGCCATCGCCGGGACCCGCGCCATCACCGCCATTTCCGCCGGCCCCGTGCACTGCCGGACTGACCAATCCGCTCAAGAGCCCGCCGGCTCCGCCGGCACCGCCGGCCCCGCCGTTACCGCCGTTACCGCCGCGTCCGCCGTCAAGACCCGGGCCCCCGGCAGGCGCACCAATGCTGCCGGTCGCGCCGTCCCCGCCGTGACCACCGGCGCCGCCCACACCGAACAAGAAGCTCCTGCCGCCGGCGCCGCCCGCACCTCCGGAGCCGCCGTCGGCTCCGTCGATGCCGGCTGCACCAAAGCCGCCGGATCCACCGGCCGCGCCGTTGCCATACAAGACTCCGCCGATGCCCCCGTGACCGCCGGCTCCGCCATTGAGGTTGGCCCCAGCGGTCACATCTCCACCAGAACCGCCGGCCCCGCCGTTCCCGAACAAGCGGGCGTTGCCACCGAGCCCACCGGCGCCGCCGTTCTGCCCAGCAGCGCCGACACCGCCGTCGCCGAACAAACCCCCGGTGCCACCGTCGCCGCCCCTACCGCCCGCGCCGCCGTTACCGGCGCCGCCGACAGCGCCATTGCCGCCGTTCCCGCTCAGTCCAGCTCCGCCGCCGTGACCGCCGGCACCACCGAATTTGCCCGCGCCGCCAGCACCACCATCTGCGCCGTTGCCGAACACCCCTGCGGACCCGCCGGCCCCGCCGGCCCCGCCTGTCCCGCCCGTCGCACTACCACCGGCGCCACCCACACCGGGAGTGCCTACCAAGCGACTGTGACCGCCATTCCCGCCGTTACCGGCTATCGCACCCAGCCCGCCGTTGGCACCTGCGCCGCCGGCCCCGCCATTGCCGTACAACCACCCACCAGAGCCCCCATTGCCGCCGTTGCCACCCGGCCCCCCGGGAGCGATCGGGCCACCTCCGGCGCCACCGGCCCCACCCGAGCCCCATAGCCCGGCCGAACCCCCGGCACCGCCGGCCTGACCCGGCGCACCTGAACCGCCGGCCCCGCCGTTGCCGTACAAGATGCCGCCAGCCCCGCCGGCCTGGCCGGTCCCGGCGGCGCCGTCGGCGCCGTCACCGATCAGCGGACGCCCCAGTAGCAGCTGGGTGGGCGCATTGATCAGATCCAGCAGGGGTTGTAACGGCCCCACGTTGAGCGCTTCGGCGGCCGCATACGCGCGCCCGCTCGCGCTCAACGCCTGGATGAACTGGTCGTGGAACGCCGTTGCTTGCGCACCTATCGCCTGGTATTCCGCAGCATGCGTACCGAACAACGCCGCGATGGCCGCCGACACCTCGTCGGCGCCGGCACTGAGGATCTCCACGGTCGGTGCCAAGGCGGCCGCGTTGGCCCCACTGACCGCGGCACCGATGCCGCTCAGCTCTGCCGCCGCGGATGTCACCAACTCGGGGGCCGCACTCACAAATGACATTCGAATTTCCTTTCTGCTGCCCGCGGCGATTACGGCCCGGTGCCCTGATAAAGCCAGCCAGACAATCGCTGACCGAAGTTGTTGAAGCCGGAAACAACCGACGAGATGACGAGGTCAAGCGCGCCGGTATTGAGGGCCCCCGACAGCCCCGCGCCGCGGTTGAGCAGGCCCGAAAGCTGCGTGCCGAAGTTGTAGAAGCCCGAGGCCGATCCGAGGACGGGATCCGAGATGGCGTTGAACCAGCCCGACATGCCCGAGCCGCTGTTCCAGAAGCCCGAGCCGCCACCGCCGCCAACGTTGAAGATCCCTGACGACGGCAGTGGGGTGGTGTTCCAGAAACCAGGAGTCCCCCCGAATCCGAAGATCGGGATGTTGACGGGGCCCGCCGTGGAGTTGACGTGAATCTCGAGCGGGAGCCGGTCGAATGCCACGGTGATCGGCCAGGTGGAGGACGGGGTCTCGAGATTCACTGCCATGCCGAGCGCGAATTTGGGAACCCCCGAAGCCGCGATGTCGAAGCCCGGAATGGTCACCGACACAGGCAGACCCACGTGGATCGGGCCGCCAATAGTGAATCCCAAAGCGGTCGCGGTCGTCGGGTTGAAGACGATCGGATGTATGGCGAAATTCGACGAGCTGCTACTAATTCCCCCGGGCGTTTCGGCGATGACTTGGAAATGAATGGCGGGAAGGTAGCTGGCGGCAAGGACACCAGGTCCGCTCCCGCCGGATATCGACAAGACGCCGGCGCTCGAGTATCTGATCTCCAGACCCGGGGTCGAGATGGTGATGGGCGCGATAGTGATCGGGCCGATGTCGACGGTTGGGTTGGCGCTGACATGGATGGAGGGAATGGGGATGGACGGGATATTGACGGGCCCCGCGTGGCCGGTGAGTGTGACGAATAGCGGAACCGAGGGGATGTCGATCGGCGGCAGGAGGGTGAACGCATCGATGGCGCCGCTAACATCGCCGGCCACCGCCGGGAATTGGGGAATGGTGTAAACGAGCGATAGGCCGGGCAGGCCCTCGTAGCTGCCCCGCCACAGGGTGCCGTTGCTGTAGTCGCCCGCCAGGAAGGCGCCGGTATTGACGTTGCCGGCGTTGGCGATGCCGGTGTTGGAGTGGCCGGTGTTGAACCAGCCGGTGTTGATGTTGCCCGGGTTGAAATCGCCGGTATTGGTGCTGCCCGCGTTGAAGCTGCCGGTGTTGTAGTGCCCGGCATTGAGCAGGCCGGTGTTGAAGTTCCCCGCATTGAACAACCCCGAACTGGCCACCCCGGAATTGCCGAGGCCGGTGTTGTAGCTGCCCGAGTTGAACAACCCGAAGTTGCCCGTCCCGGTATTGAAGAACCCCACGTTGCCGGTACCGGAATTGAACAACCCGATGTTGCCCGCCCCGGAGTTAAAGCCACCGATACCGGTCAGGTTGTTACCGGTGAGCCCGATCCCCCAGTTGTTGTTGCCCGTGTTGGCCAACCCGATATTGCCCAACCCGACATTGGCCAACCCGGCATTGCCGCTGCCGGCATTGCCGAACCCGACGTTGCCGACGCCGGCCACACCCGAACCCAAACCAGAGTTGCCGAACCCGAGGTTGCCGTGGCCGATATTGCCCAACCCGAAATTGCCGCCGCCCAGATTGCCAAAGCCCAGGTTCGCCTCGCCGACGTTGGCCGCACCCAGATTGAAGTCCCCGAGGTTGCCCAGGCCGAGATTGCCGTTGCCGACATCGGCCAAACCGATGTTGATGATGGCGGACTGGTTCAACGCGGAGCCCGCCGCCAACAACCCCGACACCTGGTGGCCGAAATTGCCCAAACCCGACACCAACGCCGGCGTCTCGACGCCCAACGCGCTGGTGTTGTAGAACCCCGACAACCCCGAACCCCAGTTCAGCACCCCCGACCCCAGCGCACCGACGTTGAAGTAGCCCGAGCTGGTTCCGAGCAGCGCGCTCGATGCCTGGTTCCACCAGCCGGACATGCCGGTTCCGACGTTGCCCCAGCCCGATCCCCCGCCCGCGCCAGAATTGAAGAAGCCGGACGACGGGGTGGTGCTCGTGTTGCCGATGCCAGGTGTCGCCGGGAAGTGGATCAGTCTGATGTCGCTCGGGATGACATAAGCCGAGCCGCCCGCGTTCGCCACGATTTGCGGGATCGTGATCGCCGGAATGTCGACGGCCAAAGTGCCGGCGTGGACATGGAAGTTGACCAGATCCATCGGCGAGAACTGAAGCCCGTCGGGGAAAATGGTGAACGGGTCGATAAAGACCGGCACATGGAAACCCAGTTGGATTCGGCCGATATTAATTTCGGGAGTGTCGAAGCCCTGTGTGATCACAGTGAGAACCGAGTGGGTTTGGCCGACCAAGCCGCCAAGCGTGTATAGGTCGCCGGTTGCGAAGCCGGGCATGCCAGCTGGCGGCTCCTCATATGTCTGGCCGATTGTGTAATAGGTCGGGGCGCCTCCAACACCGTCTGAGGTCCAGATAATGAACGGGCCTACAGACGTATCTGGTGCTCTCACAGGGTCGGCATGCATAACCACCGAGAGGCCGTCGATTCCGGGGATACGGACGGACGGGAGGTGGATGGGGCCGAAACCGATACTTCCCATAATGTCGGGGTTTAATGCGGGGATATCGATTGGCTCGATGAAGAATTCGCCTAATGAGACGCTTCCGTCGAGATGCACGTTGATTGCCGGGATTGGGATAGGCGGGACGACTACGGGGCCAAAGGAAGCGCTCGCCTGGATGTCCAGGAAGGGGATCTTGGGGAGCGGGTAGTCGTACGTGTAGTGGAGTAGGCCCTGGTAGTCGCCACGTCCGAAGATGCCGTTGCTGTAGTTGGCCGACATCAAGGCGCCGGTGCCGACGTCACCCGAGTTGGCGATGCCGGTGTTGGAGTGGCCGGTGTTGAACCAGCCGGTGTTGATGTTGCCCGGGTTGAAATCGCCGGTATTGGTGCTGCCCGCGTTGAAGCTGCCGGTGTTGTAGTGCCCGGCATTGAGCAGGCCGGTGTTGAAGTTCCCCGCATTGAACAACCCCGAACTTGCCACCCCGGAATTGCCGAAGCCGGTGTTGTAGCTGCCCGAGTTGAACAACCCGAAGTTGCCCGTCCCGGTATTGAAGAACCCCACGTTGCCGGTACCGGAATTGAACAACCCGATGTTGCCCGCCCCGGAGTTAAAGCCACCGATACCGGTCAGGTTGTTACCGGTGAGCCCGATCCCCCAGTTGTTGTTGCCCGTGTTGGCCAACCCGATATTGCCCAACCCGACATTGGCCAACCCGGCATTGCCGCTGCCGGCATTGCCGAACCCGACGTTGCCGACGCCGGCCACACCCGAACCCAAACCAGAGTTGCCGAACCCGAGGTTGCCGTGGCCGATATTGCCCAACCCGAAATTGCCGCCGCCCAGATTGCCAAAGCCCAGGTTCGCCTCGCCGACGTTGGCCGCACCCAGATTGAGGTTGCCGATGTTGCCCAGGCCGAGATTGCCGTTGCCGACATCGGCCAAACCGATGTTGATGATGGCGGACTGGTTCAACGCGGAGCCCGCCGCCAACAACCCCGACACCTGGTGGCCAAGATTGCCCAAACCCGACACCAACGCCGGCGTCTCGACGCCCAACGCGCTGGTGTTGTAAAACCCCGACAACCCCGAACCCCAGTTCAGCACCCCCGATCCCAGCGCGCCGACGTTGCCGAATCCTGACCCCATCCCCACCAATGCGCCGTGTGCCTGGTTCCACCAGCCCGACACACCCGCTCCGAAGTTCCCGAAACCGGACACCCCACCCGCGCCGCTGTTGAAGAAGCCCGATGACGGCACCGGAGACGTGTTCCCGAAGCCCGGCGCCGCCGGAATGTGAAGTAGGACGACGTTGCTGTGCGGCACGGTGATGTTTATTGCGGCGTGCAATGGAAGCGACTCGATCCACAAGCCGTCCGGGAAGAAGGTGAAGGGTTCCAGCCCCCCGGTCATACTGAAATTCAGCGGAATTGCATCTCGCGGAATGCTGAGGCCATCAGGGAATAGAGTGAAATCCAGACCGCCGCCGATGTCAATTTTCAGCGGAATAGGTTTGGTGGCAATTTCCGGAATAGTAAGACGCGGCATAGCGATCGAGGTGTAGCCGGTCGATGGATTAGTTTTTCCGGTATAAAGCACGATACCTGTCACAGGCTCTTTGGCATACCAAACGGGATTCTCTGCCGTCCCTGCGTTGTAGATTCCGTTGTGTTGCCCAATCGTCCACACCGTGTTTGGGCCTGTGAACGGTAACGGTATCTTCACCTTGATCAAGGGAAGCGTGAAGAAGGATTCGTTAACCGACGGTGCACTCGTCGTTATCGTGTAGGTCTCGCCACCGATCGTCATTTCTTCCAGGAAGACGATGGACGGGATTTCCTGCAATTCGTGGATGTCCAACTTGAACCCGATGTCGATCGGATCGATGGCGAACGGTCCAATATTGATCAATTCGAAGATGTCGAAATCGATTCCATCGATATGGATGGGGTCGGTGATCTTGATGGGGCCGAAGTCGAATGTCTGGTTGAAGTCCAGGAGCGTGCTGCCGGGTATCTCGATGTTCAACGTGAAGCCGTAGGTGCCGTGCCAATCGCCCGTCCACAGCACCCCGTTGTTGAAGTTTCCAGAGTTGAAGGCGCCGGTGTTGACATTGCCCGTGTTGAACACCCCGGTGTTGGTGTTTCCGGAGTTGAACCAACCGGTGTTGGTGTTGCCCGTGTTGAAGTCGCCGGTGTTGGTGTTGCCGGTGTTGAAGCTGCCGGTGTTGTAGTGGCCGGCGTTGCCGATACCCGTGTTGAAGTCGCCGGCGTTGAACAATCCGCTGCTGGCGATGCCGGAGTTGCCGAAGCCGGTGTTGTAGCTGCCGGAGTTGAACAGCCCGAAGTTCCCGGTGCCGGTGTTGAAAAACCCGATGTTTCCGGTACCGGAGTTGAACAGCCCGACATTGCCGATCCCGGAGTTCAGTCCGCCGATACCCGTCAGGTTGTTACCGGTGAGCCCGATCCCCCAGTTGTTGTTGCCCGTGTTGGCGAGCCCGATGTTGCCCAGCCCGATGTTCGCCAATCCGGTGTTGCCACTGCCCGCGTTGCCGAACCCGAGGTTGCCGACCCCCGAAATACCCGGCGTCAAGCCGGCATTGCCGAACCCGAGGTTGTCGACGCCGATGTTTCCGAAGCCGACGTTGCCGTTGCCAATATTGCCGAAGCCGAAGTTCTGAGCGCCGAAGTTGCCCCCACCAAAGTTGTCGCCGCCCGCATTGCCTACCCCTAGGTTGAACTCGCCCGCGTTGCCGAAGCCGACGTTGATACCGCCGACGTTGCCCAGATTCAGCGCGTTGAAGATGTCCAGCTGCCGCAACTCGGCAGTCAACGGCTCCAGGATCTTCCCCAAGTCCGACGGGTATGTGAGCATCGCGAGTAGGCCCTGGTAGGACACCCCCGACACGTGGTCGCCCATGTTGCTGAAACCAGAGATCAACGAAGACCGGTCGGCGTCCAGCGTGCTGACGTTGAACCACCCGGAGATGCTGGTGCCTGAATTCAGCAACCCCGATGCCAGGCCGCCGGCATTGCCGAGGCCCGAGAGCGTCCCCACCGATGAGCTCGACGCTTGGTGCAGGAAGCCCGAGACGGCCGAGCCGGCATTGAAGAAACCCGACCCGCCCCCGCCGCCGGAATTGAAGAAACCCGAGGACGCCAAGGTGCCCGAGTTCCCCAACCCCGGGATCGCCTTGAAGTCGATAATTGGAATGTTGAACGGTCCCGCAGCCAGCGGAATGTCATAGTCCAGGGGGACGGCTGGAATTGTCATCGCCTCTACGGAGACCGCCGGAATGTCGATCGACCATTCAATGGACAAGATGTCGTCCAGCGATATCCCGTCGATGATATCGGCTGGAATCTCGATAGGCGGAGCGTCGAGAGGTATGAATTCAACGACCGAAATCGCCTTCAGAATGACGGCTTCCTGATCGACGTTAAGCGGGAATGAGAATGCGCCCATGCTCAGGGACTCGATTACGATGGGTTGCGCTAAAGTAATGGTGAGGACGGGCGGAAAAAAGAGGATATCTTGTAATATTTTCGGAACAAGATAATTCATATTAAGATTGATGACGATGTTGGAGGCAGTGAGGGGGCTCGTCGACAAGGTGCCCGACGCATGGATCGGGGAAAGCAATTTCGCCTGCGGAGCATTGAAATTCAGGTCGAATCCACCGCCCAGGATTATGCGTATCTCGGGAATGGGAATGTCCGGCAAGGCGACGTTGTAGAAAGCGTCTCCACCGACTTTGAATTGAAGTTCCGGAAGAATGTCGATATCGGAGATGATAAAAGGGCCGATGCCACCGCGCGTGGCGATGTCGATGGGGAATTCTGGCATCGTGACGCCGTAGGAAAGGGCGATCAGACCTTCGTAATTGCCTCGCCAGAATATGCCATTATTGCCGTTGCCGGTGATGAAGAATCCGGTGTTGAGCGTGCCCGAGTTGGCGATGCCGGTGTTGGAGTGACCGGTGTTGAACCAGCCGGTGTTGATGTTGCCCGGGTTGAAATCGCCGGTATTGGTGCTGCCCGCGTTGAAGCTGCCGGTGTTGTAGTGCCCGGCATTGAGCAGGCCGGTGTTGAAGTTCCCCGCATTGAACAACCCCGAACTGGCCACCCCGGAATTGCCGAGGCCGGTGTTGTAGCTGCCCGAGTTGAACAACCCGAAGTTGCCCGTCCCGGTATTGAAGAACCCCACGTTGCCGGTACCGGAATTGAACAACCCGATGTTGCCGGCCCCGGAGTTAAAGCCACCGATACCGGTCAGGTTGTTACCGGTGAGCCCGATCCCCCAGTTGTTGTTGCCCGTGTTGGCCAACCCGATATTGCCCAGGCCGACATTGGCCAACCCGGCATTGCCGCTGCCGGCATTGCCGAACCCGACGTTGCCGACGCCGGCCACACCCGAGCCCAAACCAGAGTTGCCGAACCCGAGGTTGCCGTGGCCGATATTGCCCAACCCGAAGTTGCCGCTGCCCAAATTGCCAAAGCCCAGGTTCGCCTCGCCGACGTTGGCCGCACCCAGATTGAAGTCCCCGAGGTTGCCGAGACCGAGGTTCGAGATGCCGCTGCTCTGACTCAACGCGGTACCCGCAGCCAACAGCCCGGAAAGCTGCTGGCCGGCGTTTCCAACGCCCGAGACCACCGCCGGTGTCCCCATAGCCAGTGTGCTGACGTTGTACAGACCGGATACCCCGGAGCCAAAGTTCAGGACGCCGGATCCCAGCCCGCCGTAGTTGGCCCAGCCCGATGCCGACCCCGCCCCCAGCAATGCGTCGTGCGCCTGGTTCCACCAGCCCGACATGCCCGAACCGAAATTCCCGAAGCCGGAACCGCCACCCGCGCCGGAGTTGAAGAAACCCGACGACGGCGCGGTGGTCGTGTTGCCAATACCGGGGGTGGGCGCCATGTTGATGGCCGGGAAATGGATGGCACCGATGTGAACGGCACCATCGACACCCGCCGGAATGCTGAGTGTGAATCCGCTGGCCAGCATCGTGAACGGGTCGATTCCCCCGGAGAAATTGGTGATTCCTGCGGTAGCTTTCGGAATCGAATAGCCGTCCGGGAAGAACGTGAAGGCCTCGTTGCTGGCCGTGACGTTGAAGTTCAAGAACGTCTGCCCCGGGATGGTGTAACCATCCGGGAAGAGCGTCAGCGAGTCGGTGGCCACGCTGATGGCCACGGCGATATCACTGTTAACGGTGGGTCCGCTGAGTCTGACGCCGTCGACCCTTATGTTCGACAGATAGAAGCCAACAGGATCGCCGTACTGGGCGATCGTCACCAATGGGTTTCTTAATTCGAAGGAACCTATGCGGAGCAATATCGTGTCGACGCGGGATTCGAGCGCAAGAATAGGCGCGTAGGAGTTTTCCGCTACGTGCACCGAGCCCCACGCTTGAATGGGTATTGCGGGAACCGTGATGGGTGAGATGTCGATCGGCCCCAGGCCCACAACCGCCTCTGTGATGGTGAAATGCAGCGCCGGCACCGCGATTGGCTCGACGTGCATGGGGCCGATCGTGGCGGCAACGTGCATGGTGATCGGGGACCGTTCCACGTACGGACCGAAGTAGGCACTGGCCAAACCCTGGTAATCGCCCCGCCACAACATGCCGTTGTTGTAATTGCCCGTCATGAACGCGCCCGTGTTCATCTCGCCCGCGTTCGCGAGACCCGTGCTGGCGCGGCCGGTGTTGAACCAGCCCGTGTTCACGTTGCCCGGGTTGAAGTCACCGGTATTGACGTTGCCGGCGTTGAGACTGCCGGTGTTGTAATGACCGGTATTCGCCAAACCCGTATTGAAGTTGCCCGCATTGAACAATCCAGTGCTGGCCGTTCCGGTGTTGCCGATACCGGAGTTGTAGCTGCCCGAATTGAACAACCCGAAGTTCCCGGTTCCGGAATTGAAGAATCCGACATTGCCGGTTCCGGAGTTGAATAAGCCGATATTGCCGTTGCCGGAGTTGAAGCCCCCGATCCCGGTCAGGTTGTCGCCGGTGAGCCCGATGCCCCAGTTGTTGTTGCCCGTGTTGGCGAATCCGAGATTGCCCAGGCCGACGTTCGCCAGACCGAAGTTGCCGCTGCCGGCGTTGCCGAACCCGATGTTGCTCAGACCCGCAACGCCCGCCCCCAGACCCGAGTTACCGAACCCGAAGTTGGCGCTGCCAACATTGCCGAACCCGAAGTTGCCGCCGCCAACATTCCCGAGGCCGATGTTGGACGCGCCGATATTGGCCGCGCCCACATTGTGTTCCCCGACGTTGCCCAGACCCAGATTGGCGTGGCCGACATCGGCCAATCCGACATTGTCGATAAACGCCCGGCCCAGGCCATCACCCACCGACATCAACCCCGAGACTTGTTGGCCCACGTTGCCCAACCCAGAGACGAACGCCGGAGCCCCTAGTGCTGCGGAGTTGTAGAAGCCCGATATACCGGTACCGAAGTTCAGCAGGCCGGAGTGCAGCGAGCCGGCGTTGGCAAAACCCGAGCCCGCCCCGAGCTCCGCGATCGAGGCCTGGTTCCACCACCCCGACACGCCCGCGCCGAAGTTCCCGAAACCCGACGTCCCGCCCGCGCCGCTGTTGAAAAAGCCCGACGATGGAGCGGCAGTCGTGTTCCCGAAGCCCGGGTTTGCCGGGATGTCGATGCCATGGATCGGGATCGGGCCGATGTTGATACCGCCCCCGATATCCAGCGGGATGCGGCTGATGGTGATCGCCGGGATGGTGAGGCCGTCAACCTGGCCAGTGATATCGATCGTGAACGAAATCGGCTGGTCGGTAATGCCGAAGCTTGGAATGGTGAAGCCGGGGGCTCCCAGATGCACCTCAGTTGTCAACTGCAGCGGGCTCTTGGGGATGCTGATGCCGTTCGGGAACGCCGTGACTGCCGGACTATTCCAGGAGACGGTCAATGGGAATTGCGGCACGGAGGTATCGACCTCGATGGGGCCGTTGATGAAGCTGCCTGGTCCACTCATCGCGGGGATGCGCAACAACCCCAATACGTTGAAGGGACCAGCGTTGAGCGTCAATGGACCCCAGACCTGCGCGGGAAACAGGGTGATCGGCGAGATCGTAAGGGGGCCAAGCACTATGGGTATTTTCATGCCCCCGCCGAACGCGGGGATGGTGATATCGGGAACTACGAGGCGCGGGAAAGTGATTGTCCTGTGAATATCTATGGGAATGGTCGGGATAACCGGGATCGGCAACAGGTTGATGGGGCCGATCTCCGTCTTGATACCCAGGCCTATCGGGATCGGGGGAATCGACGACCCGCCGGCGAAACCGTTCAGGCCCTGGTAGTCGCCCACCATGAACATGCCGTTGCTGTAGTTCCCCGCGATGAAACCGCCGGTGTTGACGTTGCCGGAGTTCGCAATCCCGGTATTGACGTGTCCGGTGTTGAGCCAGCCGGTATTGGTGTGCCCTACGTTGAAGTCACCTGTGTTGAAGCTGCCCGCGTTGAAGCTTCCGGTGTTGTAATCGCCGGTGTTGGCTAGGCCGGTGCTGAAGCTTCCTAGGTTGAACAACCCCGAACTGGCGATCCCCGAATTGCCGATGCCGGTGTTGTAGCTGCCCGAGTTGAACAACCCGAAGTTTCCGGTCCCCGAGTTGAAGAACCCGACATTGCCGGTACCCGAGTTGAACAGCCCAATGTTGCCGGTGCCTGAGTTCAGGCCGCCGATGCCGGTCAGATTGTTCCCGGTGAGCCCGATCCCCCAGTTGTTGTTGCCCGTGTTGGCAACGCCGATATTGCCCAGCCCTAAGTTGGCGAACCCCGAGTTGCCGCTGCCGGCGTTGGCAAGCCCGACGTTTTGAAAGCCGGGCAGCCCGGCTGACAGACCAGAATTGCCGAAGCCAAAATTGTTGGACCCGACATTGGAAAAGCCGATATTACCGCTGCCGCTGTTCGCCGCGCCCAGGTTCTGGCCACCGACGTTCGCCCCACCCACGTTGAAGTTGCCGACGTTGCCCAGGCCCAGGTTGTAGTTACCGACATTCGCCAAGCCCGCGTTCAGGTTCAACGCGCGCGCCTCGCTAAAGCCCGGCAATGCTGCAACCGCCGCGGACGCACCCGCGTGATAGCCGACCATCGCGGCCACGTCCTCGGCCCACATCAGCTCATAGGCAGCCTCGGTCGCTGCGATCGCCGGGGCGTTCTGACCGAAAACATTCGACAACACCAACGACACCAACTCCGACCGGTTGGCAGCGACAACAACCGGATCCACTGTCGCCGCCAACGCCGCTTCGAAGACCCCCACCATCGCCCGGGCCTGAGAACCCACGGCGTCAGCCGCAATTGCAACCGCGTCCAACCAACCCGCATACGGTGCTGCCGCGGCGGCCATCGCGGCCGACGACGGTCCCTGCCAAGCGGCGCCCACTAGTCCCGCTGTCACCGACCGGAACGAGTCGGCCGCCGACCCTAGCTCTGCGGCCAGGCCTTCCCACGCGTTGGCCGCGGCCAGCAAGGGCTCCGGCCCCGCACCACCATGCATCAGGACGGAATTAATTTCAGGCGGCAGAACCTGAAAATTCACAGCCCTACCTCCCTAGGTCGAGGCCGCCATCGTCTCACCGCCAAGTTTGGAAATTTGGCAACCTGCGCACGATTCGTCCATTCCGTCAATAAACGCATCAAATATCAATTTATGCAGACAAACTGCACCCCGCTCGGCTATGATGTCGCACCAAAATTTCCGCCTATCTTCGCTGACAGCTGGCTATCCTGATGCCGAACCGAAATAAACCGCACAGCGAACAGTGGCCGGTAAGTCCCACGGTGACCTCAGCTTGGGCCGTGGCCACCGCGCTTGGGGTCAAGATTATTTACAGCGCGTAGTCGGCGGCAGCGGTCAAAACACCCTCAACGCCCTTGGCGGGCCGGCTTCCGCCTGTGGGTAATTCTGACGTTCATCGGGATCAAACCGAGGACGGCGGATACCCAGTGGTCGAGAGTCGGCGGCTGAGCGTTGTTGAGGATCAGCGCCAAACTTTGGCTGTTCGCGTCTTGTATGCCAGCTCAAACCAGTCATAGACCGTGCTGTAGTTCGGGTCGAGAGTATTGATCGGGTCAGGACCCGCATAGCCCGTGTCGGTGGCATTGACGGCGATGTAGAGCGGCTCCTTGATCGACATCCATATCCGGCCGCCTTGGAATTCGGGCGGGATCTGGAAGTTGTGCGCGTCGGCGAGAGTGAATGACATATTGGGGTAATTCACCCCACCCTTGGTGAGATGGCCCGGGGCGTCGGCCGCGGTGTGGTCGGTTGCGCGGTCATTTAGCGAATCTCTCTGACTCAGTATGCGAAATTCTGAAAGCAGATGCTGTCGGGCTTTGTCCGCACCAGTACGCCCAACATCGCGGCGTCGAATAGCCTCACTCGGCCACGACTTGGATATGGCCATGGCCACTTCCTCTAATGGCTGCTCGATGTACCGTTACGAATGACATCGACGGCCAGCACCGTAAAGCGCTGAAATACAGCACATTTCGTTGTTGCATTCGTTGTCAACGCAACAGGCGCGGCGGGGACGGCCCGAGATCGCGACCGTGGCCGCCGACAATCTGCTGTCGACCAGATCGCGGAGTGCAACGGATCCAGCATCGACAAGACGGCGCTTCCGCGGCAGCGGTCAAAACACCCTCAGCGGCCCTTGCCGGCCGCCTCTGGGTTGTGGGTATTTCTGACGGTCAGCCCTCGAGCAGGCCCAGCTCCACCGCCAACAGCGTCAGCTCCGAGCGGCGACGGCAGCCGGTCTTGGACCGGATCCGGTCCAGATACGAACGCACCGTACGGATCGTGATGAACACCGTGTCGGCAATCTGCTGATCCGTCTTTCCGCGAGCGAGCAGCCCGAGGATTTCCAGCTCACGCGGACTCAACAGTGCGCCAGCTGAATTCCGTACCTCACTCGGCTCCCCAGCCGACCGGCCGTCAACGATCGCGTCGAGTCGGGCCCGGTATTGCGACGCAAGCTGGCGATAACCCGCACCCCATGCACCGTCGAGCGCTTCCGTATATAGAGCTACCGCGGTTTGCAGGTCACCTCGGTACGCCGCCAGATCGGCGGCAGCTCCCACGGCCATCGGGTGCCGATCCGGACCAAGGGCGGCGGCCACCCAGTGCTCGGCCTCGTCCTCGTCTTGCGCGGCCAGCAGTGCCGGCACGGCAATACTGGCGACGAACGGGTCGCTCACGACTGCCGGCAACCGATCTAGCAGGTTTCTCGCCTCGTTTGCGGCGAGTTCCGCGTCACCCCTGGCCATGGCGAGTGCTACCCGATTGGGACCGAAACTGCGTTGCCACATGCCCTCTCGTGAACCGAGGTCCTCCATCAGCGCCGCGGCATCGTCGAGCCGTCCCCGCTCCAGCCAGGCACCCGCCAGGATCTCGCGACCCAGAAAGGCGAGCAGGCCGCACCCCAACGCTTCGCCACCAGCCACTAGTGCCCGGGCAGCCATTTCCGTTTCACCAGCGTCACCCAGGAAACGCACCGCGATCGCCTCGATCAGTGATGCATAGACCTCGGTCGCCGGGCCGGTATGGACAGCGCGAAGCTCTTCGCAAATCTGTGGCAGCTCACGCGCACGCATCGCGAAAGCTCGTTGCTCGGCACTTAACGCGAGGCCTGTCGCCCTCTCCTCGGGAAGGACCAACCGCACCGCTTCGGCGACGCCCCGATCGATCAACGCCAGCCCTTCGTCGCGCTGTCCCAGCTCACACAGCGCGACACCGCGGTACGTAAGTGCTGGCGCGCGCGCTAGCTCCGCGTCCAGCTCCTCGGCCATCGCCAATGCGCGATCGGCGTATTCCAGACCAACCTTGCAGTCCAGGATGGAGTTGTGCCACATCGCCACGCGCGCGTAGGCCGACGCGAGATCCGAACTGGGCGGCATCTTTTCGAGCAGGACGCGAGCGGCATCGAACGCCTCGAAGGAAGCCCGGTGATCACCGGCAAACCAATGGCTGGCACCAAGGGCGAGCATCACCTTCGGCGTGGAGGGATGTGCGACTCGTTGGAGGAGTTCGACGCCTTCTTTCAGCGGCACGACGGCGGTCACCGGCCGACCGCTTGCGGACAACATGCGCCCCTGCTCGCACAACAACTCACCCCGCTCGCCGGGATCACTAACGCCGGCCAAAGCATGTTCGTAGAGTGCTGCCGCCTCGGCGAACGCGCCGCTTCGCGCGGCCATCTCCGCGGCGTCAGCACAGAGCGGCGCCGCGTCGGACGTGCGGCCGGCCGCAAGCAGGTGACGAGCACGATCGATGACGGGCGCGGGTGGCAGCACGCGCGAGAGCACGTCGGCGGCCCGGGCATGTAGATCCGTGACGTCCCACACCGCGATCGCCTTGTATACCGCCTCGTGGATGAGGGGGTGGCGGAAGCACAGCCGGCTGCGGTCAGCGGTGTCGGTGTCGAGGAGTTGGGCGTTGACCGAGGCATGCAGCGCGGCCGATACCGTGTTCACCGGCAGCTCTGTGAGCTCTGGAAGCAACCGTGGGTCGAACACACGTCCCAGCACGGCCGCAGCGGTCACGACGCGCACGTGCGCACTTTCGAGCCGGTCCAGTCGCCGGAGGATTCCCGCCGCCAACGAATCGGGCATGTCGAGTTTGGACAGCGCGGAGTACTGCCATACGCCGTCGCGCTCGAACATCTGTCCCGAGTTGATCGCGTGCTCCAGCAGTTGCTCCACCACCAACGGCACGCCCCCCGAACGAGCGAAAAGCATATCCACAAATCCGTGGCTGACCCGGTCAACACCGAGCCGGGCACAGATAAGCCGGCGAACTTCGGGCGCCGTGAGCGGACGCACCGGCAGCGTCGATGCGAGACCCGCACGTCGCCACCCGTCAAGGATGACCCGTAACGAATGCGACGGACTGACCTCGTCAGACCGGTACGTCATCACCAGCAGCAACGGAAGCTGGCGGGCCCGGCGGGCGACGAAGTCGAGGAGTTCCCGCGTCGAAGCATCAGCCCACTGCACGTCATCCACCACGAGGATCACTCCCGACGGCGCCGTGTGGGCCACCGCGCGCAGCACCGCGATGACGGCCTCGAAGAGCTGAAGGCGGGCCCCGCCGTTGGTGAGGTCGAATCGTTGCGGCGCTCCGCTCGAAAGTCCCGGAACAATCGCGCTCACCGCGTCGGCCAGGGACCCCAACCGTTCCCGCAGGCAGGCCACGTCAGCGGTTGCGACGTAAGCACCGATCGCTTCATTGAAGGGCAGGTAGGGCAACGAGAAGTCGAGTTCGCTGCATCCGCCCCACAGGGCAACGGTCCCGTTAGCCTCCGCACGTCGGATGAACTCACGCGCCAGCCGCGTCTTGCCCGCGCCGGCGTCGCCGGCTACCAGAAATACTTCTCCCCCACCGTTTTTGGCGGAATCAAGCGCGCTCTCCAACGCCGCGAGATCCGCATCCCTGCCGATCAGTGGGGTAACCGTTTCACCCGCCGGGACGGCCTCTTCGACACCGCAGTGACACGACCGCGATGACCCCCCGCTGTGTCCCCCACCTTTCAGGGAATGCCAATAAGTCGGTAGCGACAGATCGCGATGTTCGGCGTATTGTCCGGGCACGGTAGCGGGCTCCTGACCTCGAAAAACTTGAAATGAGAGGGGAGCCAGACCGCGAGCGCAGTCGCCAGGCAGGTTGGCCATGCGCCGACATGAAGCGAAAAGACACGGCCTACTGCGGTGGCCAACTACCACGCGCCTTATCTCTTGCTCTCCAATGGCGGCGGATGCTGAACGCGGACTGACTATTCCAGCGGTATACCTATCGCTACACGGTCAAATCGCACAATTGACGCACCAGAACCTTGCATATTGCACAGTCACATCCGCAGCTTTTAGTGCGTGCGAAACTGCAGCCATTTTATTGACGTCGCATACAATTATTTTCTAACAGGAAGGTAAATTTCTAGCTGGTCCCAGCTAACCACGGAGCACCCAGGCAACCTGGCTGCGGTCCGATCCCTTAGCCCAGAGCTACAGTGCAGTCGTGAACGATGTTCAGCGTTTGGGCGAATTGGGCGCCCCCGCTGCGCAGACACGCGGCGAGTGCGGCGCCGACGACGTGACCCGCAAGCTGCGCGGCCGGTGACCGGTCCGAACAACCCGCAGCACGACTGGGTCCTGCACGTCGACCTCGACCAATTCTTGGCGTCCGTGGAACTGCGCCGCCGCCCGGAACTGGTGGGGCTACCGGTGATTGTGGGCGGGAGCGGCGATCCCACGGAGCCACGCAAAGTGGTCACCTGCGCCTCGTATGAAGCCCGAAAACTCGGGGTGCAGGCCGGGATGCCGCTGCGCAGCGCCGCCCGACGCTGCCCGGACGCCACCTTCCTGCCCTCGGACCCGGCAGCGTACGACGCGGCTTCCGACGAAGTGATGGCCTTGTTGCGCGACCTTGGACATCCCGTCGAGGTATGGGGGTGGGACGAGGCGTACGTCGGCGTGCCCGCGTCGACCGATCCGCAGCAGGTCGCCGAACGGATCCGTTCCGTCGTGCTGTCGCAGACCGGGCTGTCCTGCTCGGTAGGGATCAGCGACAACAAGCAGCGGGCCAAGGTCGCCACCGGTTTTGCCAAACCGGCCGGAATTTTCACCCTCACCGACGCCAACTGGATGACTTTGATGGCCGACCGCTCGGTCGACTCGTTGTGGGGCGTTGGCCCGAAAACCGCTAAAAAGCTTGCAACGCTTGATATATCGACCGTCCATCAACTGGCTAACAGCGATGGTGAATTGCTCACATCGGCATTCGGGCCGCGCACCGGCCTGTGGCTGCTCCTGCTCGCCAAGGGCGGCGGAGACACGAACGTCAGCGCCGAGCCTTGGATCCCGCGCTCGCGCAGCCACGTCGTCACCTTCCCGCGCGACCTTACCGACCGAGCCGAAATGAATTCGGCGATAAAGGAATTGGCGCAACGGGCACTGGACGAGGTAATTGCGGAATCCCGTATCGTCACCCGGGTGGCGGTCACCGTCCGGACCGCAACGTTCTACACGCGCACGAAAATTCGCAAACTCGATAAGCCCACCACCGAAGCCGACGTCATCATTGACGCCGCTCTACGCATCCTGGGATTGTTCGAGCTGGACCGGCCGGTCCGACTACTCGGCGTCCGACTGGAGCTCGAACTGCCCGGCTAGCTAATCGAGTTTGTCGGTTCGCCCGGTACCATTTTTCAGCGCCTGGCCGTGACTGATTCACCGTGCGGAGCGTTTACCCAACAATCGGTAGGAAAGTCAACTATGCTCCCGGAATTGCTTCCAGCCGGTTGATCCCTCGTCAGCCGCAGCCTTTCCCGTCGATGGGAGTTTCTGATGTCGGCTTTTGTGAGTATTTCGCCGGAAGCCGTGGCTGCCGCCGGCCAGGATCTGACAGGCATCGGCACGACGCTTCGGGCGGCTAATGCGGCGGCTGCGGGCTGGACGACGTCGGTGACTGCGGCAGCGCAGGATGAGGTGTCGGCGGCGATCGCGGCGGTGTTCGGCGGTTATGCCCGGCAGTATCAGTCGCTGAGCGCGCAGGCTGCGCTGTTTCACGACGCGTTGGCGCAGGGGGTGGTCTCGAGTGCGGCCAGTTATGCAGCCGCGGAGGCCGCCAACGCGGGACCTCTGCAGGCCCTGCTCGACCTGATCAATACGCCCACCAACATCTTGTTGGGCCGTCCGCTGATCGGTGACGGCGTCGATGGCGCGCCGGGCACCGGCCAAGCAGGTGGTGCCGGCGGGATCTTGTGGGGCAACGGCGGCAACGGTGGTTCGGGGGCAACCGGCAAGGCCGGTGGGGCTGGCGGTGACGCGGGCCTGTTCGGCAATGGCGGGTCGGGCGGAGCCGGTGGGGCCGGCGCCACCGCCACGGCCGGCGCGAATGGCGGGCGCGGTGGTGCAGGAGGGTTCTTAGGCGGCTTCGGCGGGCACGGCGGCGCTGGCGGGGCTGGCGGTGCGGGCACTGACACCCTGGCTGGCGGTGCTGGCGGGCCGGCGGGGCCGGCGGCCTGAACAGGGCTTTGGCGTTCTATGCCGGCGGGGCCGGCGGGGCCGGCGGGCTCGGCGGCGCCGGCGGCGCGGGTGCCGCGGCGGGACCGGGTTTGAACGGTGGATCGGGTACGGCCGGTGGGGATGGCGGGGCCGGCGGCGCCGGCGGCGGCAGTATCGGGCTGTGGGGCAATGGTGGGGCCGGCGGCGCTAGCGGCACGGGCGGGAATGGCGGCATCGGTGCCGCCGGTATTGCCGGTACTGACTTCGCCACCGCTGGCGGTCTTGGTGGTCATGGCGGCTCCGGCGGCAATGCCGGGGCCGGTGGTGCCGGCGGTGCGGGCGGATTGTTCGGGTCCGTCGGCGCGACGGGCTCCATCGGTAACGGTGGCGCAGGAGGTGCTGGCGGGCACGGCGGTGCCGGCTACGACGCGGCCACTCTTAGCGCGGCTCCCGGCACAGCCGGTAGCCAGGGCGGTCGAGGCGGTGACGGGGGTGCGGGCGGCAGTGGCGCCGTCGCCGGCACCGCCGGTGTTGGCGGCGACGGCGGTGCCGGGGGTAACGGAGCCGCCGGCATGACAGGCACGAGCAGCGCAGCCGATGGTGGCGCGGGCGGTCACGGTGGCGCGGGTGGCGCCGGTGGTGACGCCGGAGGTGCAGGTGTGGCGGCCGGCAACGGCGGCAAGGGCGGCCATGGCGGTGCAGGGGGCGCCGGTTTTGACGCGTCCGGTCTCGCTACCGGCGACAACGGCGGTAATGGCGGTACGGGCGGTAACGGCGGTGCCGGCGGGGCGGCCGGCGCCGGCGGTACCGGCGGCGCCTACGGGGACGGCGGCGACGCCGGCATCGGCGGCGACGGGGGTGGCGGCGCCAAGGGTGTGCCGCGCACCCTCAACCAGTCGGGTCACGGCGGCAATGGTGGCAGCGGCGGCGCCGGAGGTACCGGCGGGGCGGCCCTCGGTGCGGGCGCCAAGGCCGGCGCTGGCGCCCAGGGCGGTGCCGGGGGTAGTGGCGGTGACGGTGGCTCTTCGTCGTCGAATTTCGCGGGCGCGGGCCAGGGTGGTGATGGCGGCCGAGGTGGAAATGGCGGCGACGGAGGTGCCGCCCCCACGGGCGCGACCAACGGAGACGGCGGCCTGGGTGGTGCTGGTGGTAGCGGCGGTGACGGCGGCAAGGCGACCAACACTCCCGGCGACCAGGTCGCTCGCGCCGGTGGTGGCGGCGGCGGGGGCGCTGGTGGCAAAGGCGGCAGCGCTGGTGACGGCCCGGGGGGCTTCGCTGGTACGGCCAATTCGGGCGGATCGGGCGGTGCCGGTGGCGACGGCGGCACCGCGATCTTCACCCATGAGGCAAGCATGGAACGCGGGCTCGGCGGGGGCGGCGGTGGCGGCGCCGAGGGTGACGACGCGGCCGCCGCAACCGGCGGCAAGGGCGGCGGCGGAGGCGGGGGCGGCGCCGGTGGTTATGCCGCCGCCAACCAACAGGACATCGGCGGTGGCGGCGGCGGTGGAGGCGGCGCCGGCTCGGCAAGCGGTGTGGGCGGCAACGGCGGCAAGGGCGGCGGCACCACCGTCGAACTTGCCCCCAATACGCAAGGCGGCGCCGGTGCAACCGCAACGGACGCGGTAGGTGGTGGTGGCGGGGGCGGCGCCTACAGTTCGGCAGGTGATGGTCAGAACGCCGGCGCCCCGCCGACCGGGGGCGCGGGCATCGCGACCCTCGGGAATGGCGGAGGCAATGGCGGCGCGGTCGGCGGGGTCGGTGGCCAGGGCGGCTTCGGCAGAACCGGTGTCAATAACAACGGCAGCAACGGGCAGAGCGCGCTCTGACGCCGAAGAACGCTGCTGACACCCCCGCTATCGACGTTCCGGTGAACCGCGAACGTCAGCGCGGCACCGGACTGGGCCGAAGCGCGCGTGTGAAGATCGCGTTGACCTGCCGCATCGCCACGCTGTACGGCCACCAGGCCAGTCGTTTGAAGGCATAAAGCGCCCGAATGTCGGGCGACGTGTAGATCAGGTACCTATTCTTTGCGACCCCGGCCAGGATCTTTTCGGCGGCTTTCTCTGGTGACACGGCGTGCCCGCTGAAACGGTCAACCCAACGACTGACCTTCGGGTCGCTGCGGTCAACGCCGGCGATCTCGACGGTATTGACCAGCGGGGTCTTCACCGCACCCGGCACCACGACGGACACCCCGATGCGGTGTCGGGCCAAGTCGAAACGCAACACCTCGGAAAGTCCGCGCAGCCCGAACTTGCTGGCGCTGTAGGCGGCGTGCCACGGGAACGCGACCAACCCTGCCGCCGACGACACGTTGACGACATGCCCGCCCCGGCCCGCCGCCACCATCGCCGGCACGAACGTCTCGATGACGTGGATGGGGCCCATCAGGTTGATGGAGACCATCTTGTTCCACTGCTCGTGGGTGAGCCGGTCAACCGTGCCCCACGCAGATACGCCGGCGATGTTGAACACCGCATCCATGCTCGGGCGCCTGCTGTGGATGTCCGCCGCGAAGGCGGCGACCTCGTCGTAGTCGGAGATGTCCAGCACGCGATGCTCGGGCACCAGTGCGCCCAGCGCGCGGGCGTCGGACACGGTTTGCTCCAGACCCTCATGGTCTCGGTCGGTCAGATATAGCTCGGCGCCCTGCGCCGCAAGTCGCAGAGCGGTGGCACGGCCGATGCCGCTGGCTGCGCCGGTGACGAAGCAGCGTTTGTCAGCGAAGTACGGGCCGGATGCCTTCTGCAACATGGTCGTGACGATACCGGCGGTACCGCCGTCCCCAACTAGACCCACCACCTAGGACGGCAACTAGGACGCCGACTAGGACTCTGTCGAACCGCCCCACAGCGAATTGAGCCACATCTGTTCGAGCACCCGCACCCGGCGTTCCGGATCACTGTCGCGACCCACCATGAGGGGGTCACCGGTGAGCACCAGCGCGGTCGTGGCCGCCAGGGTCCGGATCAACGTCGGGAGATCGTCACTGATCGGATGCACGGTCCCGGCCTTCAGTTCCGCTTCGACCACACCGACAATCTGGCGCAGCAGCACCTCAAACTGTCGCTCCAGAATTTCGCGGATCTCGACATCGGTGTGCCGGGCCGCATTACAGGCGGTCATGACCGGGTCGTTGTGCGAGTAGACGGCCGCGGCGCTACGAACCATGCGTTTGGCGAACTCTTCGGGAGACTCATCGGGTTGGCGGGGCGCGAAGTAGTGTGTGAGCTCTTCGAGTTCTTCGGCGGCTTCGGCCACGATCTGGGCGAGTACGGCGTACTTGGTATCGAAGTAGAAGTAGAACCCAGAGCGAGCGACGCCGGCCCGAAGGCTGATCGCGCTGACCGACAGCTCGCTAAACGGCTTTTCCTGGAGTAGCTCGCGGACCGCTTGCACGATGGCCTGCCGCTGCTTGTCACCTCGCCGGCGCAAGGCCGGCCCGCCCGGTTCGGGCTGGGCGTCTGGCTGGGTGCTCACATGTCGACCTTGCACCACCGCAAGCCAAAACGAAAACTTGACAGCCGTCAAGTTTGACCCAAATATTGGGGGTAAGTGACGGCTGCCACATAACGGCGAAGGAGCGTCAATGGCGACGATCAGCACCCCGGCGTACTTGCTTGACCAGGCGAAACGTCGACTCACCCCCTCGTTCAACAACTTTCCCGGCATGGGTCTGCTGGAACGGCGACTGCTGAAGACGGAATTTCCGCAGCGGATACTCGCCGAGCCGCCCGCCGGCAGTGGCCTCAAGCCGGTCACCGGCGATGCCGGGTTGCCGATCCTCGGCCACATGATCGAGATGTTGCGCGGCGGCCCGGATTACCTGATGTTCCTGTACGAAACCCAGGGACCACTCATATTCGGCGATTCCCCGGTCCTGCCGGCTGTCGCGGCTCTGGGTCCCGACGCGGCGCAGATCATCTACTCCAACCGCAACAAGGACTACTCCCAACAGGGTTGGGTTCCGGTAATCGGCCCGTTCTTCCGCCGTGGCCTGATGCTGCTCGACTTCGACGAACACATGTTCCACCGACGGATCATGCAGGAGGCGTTCGTCCGTTCGCGGCTCGTCGGGTACGTCGAGCAGATGGACAAGGTCATCTCGCAGGTGATCGCTAACGACTGGGTCGCCAACGACGCGCGCTTCCTGCTGTATCC
Organism: Mycobacterium bourgelatii; assembly: GCF_010723575.1. Taxonomy (NCBI): domain Bacteria; kingdom Bacillati; phylum Actinomycetota; class Actinomycetes; order Mycobacteriales; family Mycobacteriaceae; genus Mycobacterium; species Mycobacterium bourgelatii. Next base: position 1,630,058 of record NZ_BLKZ01000001.1, on the reverse strand, counting down.
GGCCATGAAAGAACTGACCCTCGACATCGCCTCGATGGTGTTCATGGGTCACGAACCCGGCACCGACCATGAGTTGGTCACCAAGGTCAACAAGGCGTTCACCATCACCACTCGGGCCGGCAACGCGATCATCCGCACCGGCGTGCCACCGTTCACGTGGTGGCGCGGACTCAAGGCGCGCGAGTTGCTGGAGAACTACTTCGCCGAGCGGGTCAAGGAGCAGCGCGCCAAGGAGGGCGACGACCTGCTGTCGGTGCTGTGTCGCACCGAGGACGAGGACGGCAACCGATTCTCCGACGAGGACATCGTCAACCACATGATCTTCCTGATGATGGCCGCGCACGACACGTCCACGTCGACGGCCACCACCATGGCCTACAACCTGGCCGCCCACCCGGAATGGCAGGAACGTTGCCGTGACGAGTCGGACCGCCTCGGTGACGGTCCAGTCGACATCGAGTCGCTGGAGAAGCTGGAGTCCCTCGACCTGGTCCTCAACGAGTCGATCCGGCTGGTGACGCCAGTGCAGTGGGCGATGCGCCGCACGGTGCGCGACACCGAACTGCTGGGCCACTACCTGCCAAAGGACACCAACGTCATCGCCTACCCGGGCTTGAACCACCGGCTCCCGGCACTGTGGACCGATCCGATGAAGTTCGACCCGGAACGGTTCACCGAGCCGCGCAACGAGCACAAGCGGCACCGGTATGCGTTCTCGCCGTTCGGCGGCGGACCGCACAAGTGCATCGGGATGGTGTTCGGGCAGCTGGAAGTGAAGACGATCATGCACCGCCTGCTGCGCCGCTACCGTCTGGAACTGCCCAAGCCCGGTTACCAGCCGCGCTGGGACTACGCCGGCATGCCCATACCGATGGACGGAATGCCGATAGTCCTGCGCCCGCTGTAATCCGCCCGTTGCCGAGTTAGGCAACTAACCGGTTGGCGCAGGCGATGACGGCGCGCAGCGCGGACTCGGTCGGGTCGTCCGCTAGACCCAGCGCCCATTCGCCGCGTTGTCCGTTGCTGCCCCGGATGAAGGTGGCGGTGCAGTCTTCGGACTGCATCTGGTGAAAGCTCAATGTTTCCAACGTGATCCCGCGCGCGTGCAGCATCGCCGTGAGAGCCGCGACGGGGCCGCTGGCGGCGACGGCACAGGTATTGATGTGGTCGCCGACTGCGAGCACCGCCCGGAAGTTGCGGGCCTGCGGGCCGAGGCGCCCGGCGGGCCGCTCCGAGTCAGTGCAGGTGAAGTGCCTTAACCGCAGCGGACCGGCGCTGTGACCATAGGCTGCCGCGAAGCTGTCCCATGACATCGCGCCGGCCTCATCCCGCAGTTCGCGGGGTAGCGGGGTCCCGAAGTGCTCGCCGAACCAGGCGTTGGCGACGCACTGCCGTGGTAACCGAGAGGGGAGAGTCATGGTGCCGGTCTTCTCTAGTCGTAAGGAGCGACCGACGGTAGTAGCTTCCGACCCACAGCGGGGGGTCGGTCTGGATCAGACCCCGCTGCGGGTGCTGGCTACTACGGCAAGAAGATGCACGAGCGAAAACGTTAGACGTCGATGCGCCTCGATGCAAGCCACCCGGCGTTAACTTGCCTGGGCGTGCGCGGGGGTGAGCCGAAGGTAGGCCTGGATGATCGTGCCGTTCGCGCTGGTGTGCGTCCGAACCAAATCCGCAATGGCATTGACCAGGAACAACCCGCGACTGGCCGTGCCGCCAGGTCCCGGGGGTTGTGCGCCGACGAGAAGATCGCTGAACTGGCCGCTGTCGCGCGCCTCGCACACCAGATGGTCGTGTTGGCGCCAAAATGCCAGCTGACAGGCTCCGTCGGTGTACAGGAGGCTGTTGGTCGCCAGTTCGGTCGCGATCATCTGCAGATCTTCGATTCCGTCTTGCGACAACCCCAACCACCCCGCATAGTCCGTGGCGAACGATCGGGCGCGGCGTAGGTCGGCGCTCTCCCTCACCGTGTACGTCACTGCGGACGGGTTGGCCGGCAATGGCTGGTTGCACCAGGCCAGCGCGGCTTCCGGCGCATAGTCCGTGCTGCGGTATGCCGAGCCGCATTTCCACACCAGCGGATGGGTGGTGCGCGCCCCCATCAAAACGTCGTCGTCCAGCCGTTCTGCGTCATAGAGGCATAACCCCAGCACGTTCTGATTCGTCAGCGCGCCGTTGACCAAGGCCTCATGCTGCACACAGGCCAAGCATTCCTCGTTGGAGCGGCCGGGCCATACCAGTTGGCTGACGATCCGCACCCGTTGGCCGGGATACCGCTCGGCAAAGGCCGTCTCCATCGCAAGGAAGCGGCTGGGATTGCAGACGTCGGTGATATCGACCAGTCGCAACTCCGACGCGGACCCGGTGCGCATCGCGGCTAGCTCGGCACGCAACAGCGCCAGCTTGTCACCCGGTACGGCGACGAGTACCGGCTCGTCTACCGCCATGCCGTCGGCGACGAACCGCACCACGAAGTCCAGGTACTCCCGCTGGGAGTGATAGAACAGCGCGGAATGGACAAAGCTACGTTGCTCCGTCTCCATGCTCGCAGTCATGTACCACTCCCGCTCGAAATCACCTTGGTTGCATCACTAAGACCGATCCCCCGCTGAACCGACAGTCACTTAGCCAGGTAAATACCCCAAAATTGCGTTCGCTATGCGCCTATGACGCAAATCTCACTGACGCCCGTCGTCCGGAATCTAGAGCCACCAGGAAGCTGCCGCATCCAGGTGACGGCGTACCCGATAACGGGCCAAACTGTCGTCGCCGGCCCTGACTGCTTCGAGAATGCGCAGGTGAGCGCGTTCGACGGCGACAACATCACTCCACGTCGGCATTGCCTGCCCGGTGCTTGACCAATGGCGGCGGAACAACTCGACGATGATCCGCAGGAACAGATCCAGGGGTGCATTGCCGGCCAGCCGAGCGAGCCCGACGTGGAACCGAAACTCCTCGACGGCGGCCAGGCGGAAGTCGCCGGATGCCGTGTCCTCGAGATGAGGCCGGTGACTGGCGAGAAAACCCGCCACCTCCGGTTCGTCGCGACGCTTGACCACTTTGGCGACGTTGTTGATCTCGATGGCGTCCCGGACACACCGCAGGTCTTCGCGGGTCGGCTTGCGGTACTGCAGATAGAGCGCGATGGTGTCGATGCTGGCCTGTGCTTCGGGTTCGGTGACCACCAGCCCACCGCCCGGTCCTCGGCGCATGTGCGCGACCGCGTGGTACTCGAGCAGTCGCACCGCCTCCCGCAGGACGGCCCGGCTCACTCGGTAGCGGTCGAGCAGCGCCTGTTCGGTCCCGAACACCGAGCCGACCTGGCGGCCGCTGGCGACGATGTCCCCGGCGATGGTCGCTGCCAAGACTTCGGCGAGCTTGTCGCCAGGTGATTCGGCGTCGGGCCGGGCTCGTGGCAGCGACGTGCGTCGGCGTCTCGCGTCGCCCTGGTGCTGCCGTAGCCAGGTCGTCACCCCTGCCACATGGCGCTCGCTCAGCGTCTTGGCTCGCGCCGAGTCCCCCGCGGTCACCGCCGCGAGGATGGCCGCGTGATCGCTGTGCAGCCGGTCGACCGCCTGGTTGGCCTCGGCGCCAGAGGCGGTGCGCGAGTCGCGCGCATATCGCTTGGTCAGCCTCATCAAAACGTCGATGAACAGCCGCAGGACGGGGTTTTTGGATCGCTCTGCCAGGGCAAGGTGAAAATCGTCGCGAGGCGCAGGCAGGCCCGGGCGCCACTGCTCCTCGGCGCGCAGCACCGATCGCAGCGTCTCGATGCCGGCTTCGTCGATGTGTTCTGCGGCGAGTGCGGCCGCCAGCGGCTCGAGTACCAGACGCGCGTCGAGCAGGTCGTCCAGCGTGGTGTTCCGGTATTCGAGGTAGATGACGACGGCTCGGGTGGCCGGGCGAGCATCGGGCTCGCAGACGATGAGGCCGCCGTTGGGGCCGCGGCGCATCCGGGCGACCTGATGGTGTTCGACCAGCCGAACGGCCTCACGCAGCACCGATCGACTTACACCAAAGCGTTGCTGTAGAGCGCTTTCCGAACCCAGCGTGGCTCCGACCGGCCAGCCGCGGCGGACGATGTCCGCCTCGATCTCTCGGGCAATCCGGGAAGCTCGTTTGTCCTTTCGGGGGGCCGCGGCAACCGGAGTGGCGGCATTGAGTGGGCCACTCAGCATGTGAGCAACATGCATCCCGCGACGGGACCCCCGCCCACGGAAACCACCCCCACCTCCGGGCGCTTCGATACCTGGCGCTCTCCGGCGTCCCCGCGCAACTGCAGACACCCTTCGTGCAACGCCCAGTAGCCGTGCATGCGACCGGCCGACAACTGTCCCCCATAGGTGTTCAGTGGCAGGGCGCCGTCGCGGGCAATGCGGGTTCCGCCTTCGACGAACGGGCCCGACTCACCGTCGGCGCACACCCCCAGCGCCTCCAGCCACGCCAACGTGAGATAGGTGAATCCGTCGTACAGTTGCGCGACCTGCAGGTCGGCGGGCTTGAGGTCGGTGCGCGACCACATCTCCGTCGCCGCATCGGCCATCGCCATTTTCGGGTAGTCGGGGCGGTGGTACCAGCCGCCGGAGCCGTCCGATCCGCCGAGTGCTTCGACCCTCACCGCGCGATGCGGGCAATCGCGCGCGTACTCCGCATGCGACACCACCACGGCGATCGAGCCGTCGATGGGGACGTCGCAATCCAGCAGTCCGAACGGCGTGGAAACCGGTCGCGCGCTCAAATAGTCGGCCATGGTCATGGGTTCGCGGTAGACGGCGCGGGGGTTCAGCGCCGCATTCCGACGTCCGTTGAGAGCGACCCAGCCCAACTGCTCCTTGGTGGTCCCGTACAACTCCATGTGCCGGCGACAGTTGAGCGCCAGCCAGTTTGCCGCCGAATAGGCATGTGCCGCAAGAAGATCGGTGATGTCGTCCATCGCCCCGACGGCGGGCTTCGGTTCCCCCTCCGGAGTCTCGAACATGCGCGCGAGCGGCGGCGGGGACTTGCTCTCCTGTTGCAGGATCGTGCCGCCCAGCATTTGGATGGTGCGGTAGACCACGACGTGGCGCACGCGGCGCTCGGCAACCGCACGGCAGGCAGACATCACCGGACTGAGCAGACCTCCGGTGCCGAACCCGGCTCCGCAGTCCGCGGCGTCGATCTTGAGTTCGGCGTTGACGTCGGCCGCTGGGGTGTCACCCAGGGTCGCGATGCCGTCGATATCGGCGGCGACGAGACCGGCGTCGTCGATCGCCGCCCGTACCGCCTCCATGGTGAGGTCCAGACCAGGGATGCCGGTGCGGCGGCCGATCCGCGAAATGCCGATGCCCGACAGGATCGCGTCCTTTTCGAAGTAACTCATCTGCACCGTCCCGCCGCATGTCGTCAGGTCAATAGAGTGTACTGTATTGCGCGTGTCAGCCGAGTCGACGTCCCCCTTGCTGATCGAACACTGCGACGGGTGCCAGCGTTGGGTGCATCCCGCAAGCGGCGTATGTCGCGACTGTGGCCGTCAACTGACCGCTCGCCCGGTGTCCGGGCAAGGCACGGTGTTCACCTACACCGTCAACTATCACCCGTATAACCCGGAAGTCCCGACGCCGTACGTCATCGCACTCGTCGAACTGAGCGAGCAGCGAGGTCTACGAGTGGCGGCCAACGTCGTTGGCTGCGAACCGGATTCGGTGACATGCGGCATGGCCGTCAAGTTGCTGCCGGAAAAGGGCACGGGCGGCGCACCGCAATTCGCCCCTGCCTAACTTCCCCCGCGAGCAGACGCAAACTCGTACAAAACCAACCACTTTCATACAAGTTTGCGTCTGCTGGCGAGGCGTTGGTGACCGCTAGTTGATCAGCGGATCACGCGGCATGCCCAGAATCCGCTCGGCGATCTGATTGCGGGTCACTTCGGAAGTCCCCCCGGCGATCGCCATGCCACGCGCGCCCATCACCAATCGGCCGATCAGCCCACCCGGCCCGTCGAAGAGCGCTACCTCCGGGCCCAGCAGTGCCGCCGAGAGAGCGCCACCGTCGATCATGTGCTCGGCGAGCTTGAGCTTGGTGACATTACCTTCCGGACCGGGACCGGCCCCTTCGACGCTGCGGGCCGCACGGCGCAGGTTCAGCAGGCGCAACGCATGGTCGTCAGCAAGGAACGCCCCTACCCGAGAGCGCGCACCGCCCACTGCATCTGGATAGGTCTGAACCAGTTTCACCAGGTTCTCACCCAAGCCCTCGTAGTAACCACCGCTGCCGCCGATGCTGACGCGCTCGTTACCCAGCGTCGCCCGCGCAACGGTCCATCCCGAGTTGGGCGTTCCGACCACGTCCTCGTCGGGGACGAACACGTCATTGAAGAAGACCTCGTTGAACTCCGACCCGCCGGTGATCTGACGCAGCGGCCGGACCTCGACCCCCGGCGCCTTCATGTCGATGATCACGGTGGTGATGCCGGCGTGCTTAGGAACATCCGGGTCGGTGCGCACGGTGGCCAGACCGCGGGCGCAGATGTGCGCTCCGCTGGTCCACACCTTCTGCCCGTTGATCTTCCAACCGCCGTCCACCCGCGTCGCGCGGGTCTTGACCGACGCCGCATCCGAGCCCGCGTCGGGCTCCGAGAAGAGCTGGCACCACACCTCTTCCTGGCGCAGCGCCTTCTCCACGAATCTTTCGATCTGCCAATCGGTTCCGTGCTGAATCAGCGTCAGGATCACCCAGCCGGTGATCGAATACTCCGGGCGCTTGATGCGGGCCGCACTGAACTCTTCCTCGATCACCAGTTGCTCCACCGCGTCGGCGGCGCGACCCCATGGCTTGGGCCAGTGCGGCATCACATAGCCCGTCTCGATCAACTTGTCGAGTTGGGCTTCCTGCGGCAGAGCGGCGATTTCCTGGGCGTCGGCACGGATCTGGGTGCGCAGCTCTTCTGCCTCGGGCGGCAGGTCCAGGCTGTTGGACCGGACCGCCCCGGCGGCGGTGCGCTCGAAGACATCTTCGGCGGGCCCGTCACCGCCGAACAGCGCCGTGGTCACCAACGCCCGTCGCAAATGCAGGTGAGCGTCGTGCTCCCAGGTGAAACCGATGCCGCCGTGCACCTGGATGTTGAGTTCGGCGTTTCGCGCATAGGCCGGAAACGCCAGCACCGCCGCGACGGCCGCGATCAGCCGGAACTGCGATTCGTCGTCCGACGTGTCTTCGGACGCCGCGCGGGACGCGTCCCACACCGCCGCGATCGCCGACTCGGTTGCCACCAGCATGTTCGCGCAATGATGTTTCACCGCTTGGAAAGTCGCGATGGTGCGCCCGAACTGCTGACGCACCTTGGCGTAGGCAACGGCGGTGTCGACGCAATCGGCCGCCCCGCCGACCGCCTCGGCCGCCAGCAACGTCCGCGCACGCGCCAACAACGATTCGCGGGCACCCGGCAGGATGTCGTCGTCGGACACACTCACGTTCTGCAGACGCACCCGTCCGGCACGCCGGGTCGGGTCCAAGTTCTTGGGCACCTCGATCGTCACACCGTCCCGGTCCCGGTCCAGCACCAGCACGTCATCGCCGGCGGCCACCAGCAGCAACCCGGCCAATCCCGCACCCAACACGACGCCCGCGTCGCCATCAGCACGACCGTCGGCGACCGAAACGCTGCCGCCGACGCCGACGCCGGCGGTGACACTGCCGTCGACCAATCCCGGGAGTAGGCGCGCCTTTTGGTCCGCATTGCCGGCGCGGGCGATCGTCGCGGAGGCGATGACGGTCGGCACGAACGGCCCCGGCGCCACCGCGCGGCCGAGTTCTTCCACCACGACCACGAGTTCGGGCAACCCGTAGCCGGAGCCACCGTATTCCTCGTCGAGGTGCAGACCGAGCCAGCCGAGCTCGACCAGGTTCTGCCAGAAGGGAGGCCGATCCTCCTCGGCCGCATCGAGCAGTTCACGCGCCGCCCAGCGCGCCTTCTGCGAGGTCAGGAACCCGCGGGCAACCTCGGCGAGTTCGCGATGGTCGTCGGTCAGTGCGATACCCATGAGGGCCCTCCTCGCGCCACAATCCGGCCCGCCTCTTCGCGGGGCCGATTTCGCTAAAGAGTGTACTTAATGCGGGGAGGGCCCTACGCCTGGGCTACTCGGGAGCTACTCGGGAGCTACTTGGGCGCGAAGCGCTGTCCCGCATCCAAACGCAGGCACTGCCCGTTGAGCATCGGGTTGTCGACGATCGCCGCGACCAGCTTGGCGTACTCCTCCGGCCGGCCCAGCCGCTTGGGGAAGGCTGCGTCCTTGGTCAACGCCGTCGCGAACTCGTCCGGGATGCCCTTGGTGAGCCCGGTGGCGAACAGGCTCGGGGCGATGGCAAGCACCCGGATACCCTGCGAACCCAGGTCACGCGCCATGGTCAGGCACATGCCCGCGATGCCCGCCTTGGCCGCGGTGTAGGCGACCTGTCCGATCTGGCCTTCGAACGCCGCGATGGACGCGGTGTTGATGATGACGCCCCGCTCCTCGTCTTCGGGTTCGTTCTTGCTCATGTGCGCCGCGGCGAGGCGGCTGATGTTGAAGGTGGCGATGAGGTTCAGATCGATCACTGATTGGAAGGATTCGAGGTCGTGCGGGCCGGTCTTGGTCAGGGTGCGCTTGGCGATGCCGCCGCCGGCGGTGGTCACCGTGACATGCAGACCACCGAGGTCATCGACCGCGGCCTGCAACACCTGCTCGGTGCCGGAGAAGTCGGTGACGTCGACCGCGTAGAACTTGCCGCCGACGCTTTCGGCGACCTCCTTGCCGTCGGAGTTCTCGCGGTCGAGCACCGCGACCTGCGCTCCTCGCTCGTGCAGCAATTCGACGCTGGCACGTCCCATGCCCGAAGCGCCGCCGATTACGACGACTTTTTTCCCGCTGATCTCCATCCGGCCTCTCCTTTGCGGCTTGTCAGAATCCGTGAGATCTGTAACGCTAGCGCGTCCGCTCCACGGGCTTGTCGGGGAGGCATGCCAAGCTGGCGAGCGTGCTCCTTGTCGACGTAGCAAGCACATCGCTTAATGTGGGCGGCACTTCGTCGCGCCTGACGAAGGTCGCGCGCATCGCCGACCTGTTGAGCCAGGCAGCACCCGACGCCGAACTCGTCGCGATCATCGTGTCGTGGCTCTCCGGCGAACTCCGCCAGCGCCAGATCGGCGTGGGCTGGGCGAGCCTGCGCTCGCTGCCGCCCGCGGCACCAAGCCCCACTCTGACCGTCCAAGGCGTCGACGCCACCTTCTCCGAAATCAAGGCGGTGTCGGGCAAGGGATCGCAGGCGCGGCGTGCCGAACTCGTCAGGGGCTTGTTCGCCGCCGCCACCGAAGCCGAGCAAACCTTCCTGGTGCGCCTGCTGGGTGGTGAACTGCGGCAGGGCGCGCTGATCGGCGTGATGACCGACGCGGTGGCGAAGGCCGCCGGGATTCCGGCCGCCGCGGTACAGCGGGCCGCGATGCTGGGCGGCGACCTGCCGGCGGTGGCCGCCGCGGGCCTGTCCGGCGGTGAGCGTGCGCTGGACGAGTTCACCCTGCGGGTGGGCAGACCGGTCGGCCCGATGCTGGCGCAGACGGCCACCGATGTCGCCGATGCACTCGAACGTCACGGCGGGACAAGCATTTTCGAAGCCAAGCTGGACGGCGCGCGGGTGCAGATCCACCGGTCCGGGGACGAGGTCACCGTCTTTACCCGCAGCCTCGACGACGTGACCGCCCGGCTGCCCGAAGTGGTCGAGGCCACCTTGGCGTTGCCGGTGCGCGAGCTGGTTGCCGACGGCGAGGCGATCGCGCTGCGCCCGGACAACCGCCCACACCGCTTCCAGGTCACCGCATCGCGGTTCGGCCGCTCCGTCGACGTGGCGGCTGCCCGTGCAGCACAACCACTTTCGGTGTTCTTCTTCGACATCCTGCATCACGACGGCGTCGATCTGCTCGATGCCCCGACCGCCGAACGGCTGGCGGCCCTCGACGCGCTGGTACCCGAAGCGCAACGGGTTGACCGGCTGCACACCTCGGACGCGGCGGCGGCCGCGGCGTTTCTGGAGGCGACGCTGGCCGCCGGCCACGAAGGGGTGATGGCCAAGGCGGCGTCGGCGCCGTATCAAGCGGGCCGCCGAGGCGCGGGGTGGCTGAAGGTCAAACCGGTGCACACCCTCGACCTCGTGGTGCTGGCGGTCGAGTGGGGTTCCGGCCGGCGCAAGGGCAAGCTGTCGAACATCCATCTGGGCGCGCGTGATCCGGCAACGGGTGAATTCGTCATGGTCGGAAAGACTTTCAAAGGCATGACCGACGCCATGCTGGAATGGCAGACCGCCCGATTCACCGAACTCGCCGTCGGCGGTACGGACGGCTACGTGGTGCACGTGCGCCCCGAGCAGGTGGTCGAGATCGCGCTCGACGGGGTGCAAGGTTCGTCGCGCTACCCGGGCGGGGTCGCACTGCGGTTCGCCCGGGTGGTGCGCTATCGCGACGACAAGAGCCCCGCCGAAGCCGACACCATCGACACGGTGCGGGCCATGTACTGATCCCGCACGAGCGAGCGCCACAACGGGTGTAGGTGTCCGCATACGTCTGTAGATTCACACTCGCCAACGACGCTGACGAGGGAGCTTGGGTGGACGGCGACATCACCTATATCCGCAACGACACCGAACTGCCCCCCGTCGCGATCATCGACCGCTCCCCCATCACCGGCCGGCACAAGATCATCTTCGGCGTGATCGCGGTCGTCGGCGCCATCGCCTGGGCGATCATCGCGTTGGCACGCGGCGAGACGGTGAACGCGGTGTGGTTTGTGGTCGCGGCGATCTGCACTTACATCATCGGCTACCGGTTCTATGCCCGGCTGATCGAGATGAAGATCGTTCGCCCACGCGACGACCACGCCACTCCCGCCGAGGTTCTCGAGGACGGCACCGACTACGTACCCACCGACCGGCGCGTGCTGTTCGGCCATCATTTCGCGGCCATCGCCGGAGCCGGACCACTCGTCGGACCCGTGCTGGCCGCCCAGATGGGCTACTTGCCCGGCACGATTTGGATCGTGCTGGGCGCCGTGTTCGGTGGTTGCGTCCAGGACTATCTCGTGTTGTGGATCTCCACCCGGCGCCGGGGCCGTTCCCTGGGCCAAATGGCCCGCGACGAACTGGGCGTCATCGGCGGGGCCGCCGCCCTGATCGGTGTCCTCGTCATCATGGTGATCCTGATCGCGGTCCTCGCGCTCATCGTGGTCAAGGCACTGGCCCAAAGCCCGTGGGGCGTGTTCTCCATTGCAATGACGATCCCCATTGCCCTGTTCATGGGCTGCTACCTGCGCTTCCTGCGTCCTGGGCGGGTTGGCGAGGTGTCGTTCATCGGCTTCGCGCTGCTGCTCGCCGCCGTGGGATCGGGCAATTGGGTCGCCGAAACATCTTGGGGTGCATCCTGGTTCACCCTGTCTCCGGTCACTTTGTGTTGGTGCCTCATCATCTACGGCTTCGCCGCGTCGGTGCTGCCGGTGTGGTTACTGCTCGCACCCCGCGACTATTTGTCGACGTTCATGAAGGTCGGCGCCGTCGGCCTGCTGGCGGCCGGCATCTGTCTTGCCCACCCGGCGATGCAGGCACCGGCCATATCTCGATTCGCGATCAACGGCGACGGCCCGGTGTTCGCGGGCTCACTGTTTCCCTTTCTGTTCATCACCATCGCGTGCGGCGCACTGTCCGGCTTTCACTCGCTGATCTCCTCCGGGACAACGCCCAAGCTGTTGGAGAAAGAAAGCCAGATGCGGCTGATCGGCTACGGCGGCATGATCACCGAATCGTTCGTCGCGGTCATGGCGCTGATCACCGCGTCAATCCTCAACCAGCACCTGTATTTCGCCATCAACGCCCCCGCTGCGCAAACCGGCGGCACCGCGGCCAGCGCCGCCGAATACGTCAACACCCTCGGTCTTTCCGGCGCGCCAGCCACCGCGGATCAAATCAGCCAGGCCGCCAGCAGCGTCGGCGAACACTCCATCGTGTCGCGGACGGGCGGAGCCCCGACCCTTGCATTCGGCATGTCCGAGGTATTGCACCGCGTCTTCGGTGGCGCCGATCTCAAGGCGTTCTGGTACCACTTCGCGATCATGTTCGAGGCGCTGTTCATCCTCACCACCCTCGATGCCGGCACCCGAGTCAACCGCTTCATGCTCTCCGATGCATTGAGCAATCTGGGTGGACCGCTGGCCAAGCTGCGCAATCCCAGCTGGCGCCCCGGCGTGTGGATCTGCAGCGTGGTGGTCGTCGCGGCGTGGGGAAGCATCCTGCTGATGGGCGTGACCGATCCGCTGGGCGGCATCAACACCCTTTTCCCGCTGTTCGGCATCGCCAACCAGTTGCTCGCGGCGATGTCCCTCACCGTGCTCACCGTGGTGGTCATCAAGAAGGGCTTGCTCAAATGGGCCTTCGTCCCTGGCATTCCCCTGCTCTGGGATTTGGCGGTCACCCTGACGGCATCGTGGCAGAAGATTTTCTCTGGGGATCCGGCCATCGGCTACTGGACGCAGCATTACCAGTACCTGGCGGCGAAAGAAGCGGGGAAGACAACCTTCGGTTCGGCCAAGGACGCCTATCAGCTGGACCAGGTGATCAGGAACACCTTCGTACAGGGGACGTTGTCGATCATCTTCGCGCTGGTGGTCATCATCGTGGTGGCAGCCGGAATCATCGTCGCCGTCAAGGCAATTCGTGGCGGCGGCAGGCCATTGACCGAGGACGACCCGGTACCGTCCAGAAGGTTCGCGCCGTCCAGTCTGATTCCCACCGCGGCAGAACGGCAGTTGCAGGAACAGTGGGCTCGGCACGCCGAGTAGCCAGCGCGCCAACCCGCCCCAACCGGCTTAAGCTGGTGACCAATGAGAGTCGGCATCGACTTTGGCACCACCCACACCGTCGTCGCACTCGTCGACCGAGGTAACTACCCGGTCGTCTCGTTCGACGGCTCTTTGGACCGCACCGACGCCTGGCCGTCCCTGATCGCCGCCAACGCCGCGGGACAGCTCCGCTTCGGCCCGGATGCCGCCACCGTCCGACACGATCGGGAATGGTCGGTGTTGCGGTCTTTCAAGCGTCTCCTCAATGACGCCGGTCCGACGACCGAGGTCAACCTGGCCGGACGTAACTACCGACTGGCCGAACTGCTCACCGGGTTTCTGGCCCAGCTGAAGAGCGATCTCTGTCACCGTTCGAACGCAGGCATCGCGCCGGACGAGACCATCGAGGCCGCCATCAGCGTGCCGGCCAATGCCTCTAGCGCCCAACGGCTTTTGACGTTGGACGCGTTCGTAGCGGCGGGCTTCCATGTCGTCGCGCTGCTGAACGAGCCGTCGGCCGCGAGCCTGGAATACGCCCACCGGTACCGGTCCACGATCACCGCCAAGCGCGAGTATGTCCTCATCTACGACCTTGGTGGGGGCACCTTCGATGCCTCGCTGCTGAAAATGACCGGGCACGCCAACGAGGTGACCCTCAGCGAGGGCATCCAGCGACTCGGCGGAGACGACTTCGACGACGCGATCGTTGATCTCGTCCTCGCCGGCGTGCAACAGCCGGCGGTCGACGACGACACTCGCGGCCTGCTTAAGGACGAGTGCGCCGCCCGCAAGGAAGCCGTCGGGCCGCAGACCCGCCGTTTCCTGGTCGATCTCACAATGCTCGACCGGCCGCCGTTCTCCTGCGGCATCGATGAGGTCTACTCGGCGTGCGCGCCGCTGGTCGACAAAACGGTCGAACTTCTCGACCGCGTGCTGCGCGACCCCAGTCGCGGGGAGACGCCGTGGTCGGACCTGGCCGGCATCTACGTGGTGGGCGGGGCCGGCGTCTTCCCACTGGTGGCGCGGATGTTGCGTGCCACCTTCGGCGACAAGCGGGTGAAGCGTTCACCGCACCCCTTCGCCGCCACGGCCATCGGTCTTGCGGTGTTCCTCGACAAGGAATCCGGTTTCGAGTTGTCCGAACGCTTTTCACGACATTTCGGGGTCTTCCGCGAAGCCCGCGCCGGTACCGACGTCGTTTTCGACCCGATCGTGCCCAAGGACGCGTCACTTCCCGACGACGGACGCAGCCCGTTGGTCATCAAGCGGACCTACCGGGCCGCACACAACATCGGACATTTCCGGTTCGTGGAGTGCAGCCGCCTGGTCGACGGCCGTCCCGACGGGGACGTCACTCCCTACGACCCGGTCCTGTTCCCTTTCGACCCGGCCCTGCACGACCGCGACGACCTCGGCCGTCAGCCGGTGGGCCGCTGGAACGACGGACCGGACGTGGAGGAACGCTACGTCGTGGCGCCCGGCGGGGCGGTGGAAGTGACGCTCACGACGCAGCCGGCCGGCTTCCAACGCACGTTCCGACTGGAACGGCGCGCCCCGGCGCGGCTATAGCGGCGCGGGTATAGGTTCGGGTGTAGCGGTCGTGGATCTGTATGACGTGATGCGAACGACGTTCGCGGCCCGGGAGTTCACCGATGACCCCCTCCCCGACGACGTGCTGTGGCGCATTTTCGACAATGCCCGCTTCGCGCCCAGCGGCGGCAACCGGCAAGGCGGCCACATCACCGTCGTGCGAGACGCCGCCGCCCGCCGTCGTCTGGCGGAACTGGGTACCGGCGCCGCACGTCGTTACTTCGCCCAACGGATCGCGGGCGAGAATCCGTGGAACCCCCTACAGCCCAGCCAGGTCCCGCAGGACGTCATCGACGCGACCGAGATTCCGGCGGCGTTCGTCGAGCCCTTCCTGAAAGCGCCTGTGGTGCTGGTCTTTTCGGTAGACTTGAGTGTTATCGCCGCGCTCGATCAAGAACTGGACCGGGTCGGGATCGCCGCGGGAGCATCGGTGTACCCGTTGGTGTGGAACGTGTTGCTGGCCGCCCGCAACGAAGGCTACGGCGGGACCTTCACCACGATGGCCATCGCCCGGGAGGACGAGGTGCGCGCACTCCTGGGCATCCCCGAGCAGCACGCGGTCGCCGCAGTGGTGCCGCTCGGTAAACCGACGCGCCAACTGACCAAGCTGCGCCGGCTTGCGGTCGCGGACTTCGTCACCCGGGAGCGTTTCGACGGCCCAGCGTTCGAGCGTTGAGCCGGGTTTCAACAAACGGCGCCCGTGGAACGCGCCAGGTATGGCAGAAATCGATCTGGACGACCTGTCGACTCCCGAGCACGGATACACCGTCAACGACGAGGATGACGACGACCCGGTGTTGCTCGACCGGGACGGGAACAACGTCGAGACGTGGCGCGAGGGTTATCCCTACGACGACAAGTTGGGGCGCGACGAATACGAGCGGGTGAAGCGCCGGCTGCAGATCGAACTGCTGAAGCTGCAGAATCACGGCAAACTCACCGGCGCCCGGCACCTGATCGTGTTCGAGGGTCGCGACGCCGCCGGCAAGGGCGGCACCATCCAGCGGTTCATGGAGCACCTCAATCCCCGAACCGCGCGCGTGGTCGCACTGGTAAAGCCGACCGATCGCGAGAAGACGCAGTGGTACTTCCAGCGCTACATCAAACATCTGCCATCGGGCGGGGAGATGGTGTTGTTCGACCGGTCCTGGTACAACCGCGCCGGCGTGGAGCAGGTAATGGGCTTCTGCACCCCCGCGCAGTATGACGAATTCCTATGGCAAGCACCGCTTTTCGAGGCGATGCTGGTCAAGAACGGAGTATGCCTGACCAAGTTCTGGTTCTCGGTTTCGCCAGCCGAGCAACGCACCCGGTTCGCCATCCGACTGGTCGATCCGGTCAAGCAGTGGAAGTTCTCACCGATGGACATGGAAGCGGTGCGGAGGTGGGACGAATACACCGAGGCCAAGGAGAAGATGTTCAATGCCACCGACACCGACATCGCTCCGTGGATCGTGGTCAAGAGCAACGATAAAAAGCGGGCCCGCATCAACGCGATGCGCTACATCCTGTCCAGGTACGAGTACGAGGACAAGGACCACGAGCTGGTGGGTGAGCCCGACCCGTTGTTGGTGGGCCGTGCGTTGGCGGACTGAGTGTGGTGTGCGGTCAGTCGCTCGCGGATTTCCTGACCCGCGATCGCTTTGACGGCTTAGCATCCGACAGCTGATGTGCAGCCTTTTCCAAGCGCGTCAGCGCGGGCTCGACTGCGTCGGCCAGCTCGTCGATATCGTCGGCGACCTCTGGGGTGGTGACGAAGCCGAAGTCGATCGACTCGCGATAGCTGAAACAGCTGATGTTCAATCCCACCTCCATGGTAAGGGGTCCGATAGGCACCAGGCTTTCGACCAACGCGCCCGCCAGATACATGGGATGGTCGGGCCCCGGCACATTCGAGATGACCAGGTTTATCGGTGCGACGTGACCGCCGAGATGGCTTGCGGTATAGGCCCGAACGGCCAACGCCAGCAAGCCCGGCGGCGTCGTATCCGTCAGGCCCATGATCTGATGAGCGGTGAGCGCTTTCGCCATCTCCTTGGCCCCTTGGGAATTGCGATAGATGGTTCTCAACCGCTCCGCGTCGTCGGGCACATCGGTGGCCAGGCTCATCGTCATAGACGAGATCTGATTGCCGGCCGGCGATTTGTCGTGATGGGTCGACACCGGAATCTGAGCGATCAGAGGCCGATCCGGAAGTTCCCCGCGCTCCGCGAGGTAGTCACGGAGCGCGCCCGAAACCATTGCCATCACAACGTCATTCAGCTTCACATCGAAGGCCTGCTTGACAGCCTTTACCCGCTCCAACGGCACTCGGGCCAACGTGATCCGCCGCTCGGGCGTCAATTCGGCATTGAACCGGGTGATGGGCGCCTCGAAGAAATGGGGCGGCTTATTGGGGATCCCACGCACCGCCAGTTGCTGAACAAGCATTTGCTGCAGGATCCGCGCCACCCGGTAAGGGGTCGCGACCGCGACATTGAACATGGCGCCAAGCGCACGCCGCTCAAGACGCGGCATGCCAGCCGCCGGCGACTCGCGGACCTTGGCGACTGGTGGCCGCGGTTCCGGCGTGGCGTCCAGCAGGATCTCGCTCAGTCCGGTGCCCGACACTCCGTCGATGACGGCGTGATGGATCTTGGTCAGTATTGCGGCACGACCGCGCTCTAGCCCTTCGATGAACCAGAGCTCCCACAACGGTCTGTTGCGTTCCAGCGCATAGGACATGAGGCGGCCGACGAACTCCTCCACTTCGCGACGTCCGCCCGGCGCGGGCACGGCGATGCGTCGGATGTGGTAGTCGATATCGAGCTTGTCGTCCTCGACCCACCAGGGCCGATCCAGACCGAGGGGGGCGCCGGCCACCCGGCACCGCAGCTCGGGTAATTCCGGAAGTCGTTCCGCGATAATACTTTTCACTGCACCGAACGAAAAGTGAGGCGCTTCGGCAGGGTCGCAGATCGCGAGGCCGCCGATGTGCATGGGACAGGTGTGGGTCTCGGCGAACCAGAATGCCGCATCCAGGCTCGACAACCGCCTCATGGCGACACCGTGGCGCGGCCGCAGCCGACCAACCACTGATCGGTCATCACACGACCTCCTCGTGAGAAGAGTTCTGACGCACGCGAAGCCGGTTGCACGGACCATCGCGTCCGTTGGTCCAGCATCCCTAATGTCGTCTTCGATGCGATCTTCGCGTCAGGGTCTAAAGTCCCCGCTTGACCGCCATTCCTCCCCTGTGATCGGGCAGTCACCCGATCGGGTAGATCCCGACGCTTGGCGGTCAGACGGCTTTCGTGTTGCCGACATAGGACAACACGACGTCGGATTCTTCCGTGATGCGGGTCAGAGTTGAGTAAGACCGGACGAATGACTGACCCACACAACCGTCGATCTTCATGTGGAAGTCGCTGATCATCACCCAGGGATTGGCGCCCCTGAACTCCTTCCTGATCACCGGCACGACCACAACGAACCCGGGCTTAAGCCCCACGCTGACCACTGAGCTGTACTGCGGTGTGATCAGCGGTATGAGAACCGGTGGCTGTCCGGGCCCGAGCGGTAGTTCCGCGCCGAGAGATGGCGCGATACCCCCACCATTAGCCATGTTGACGCCGTTGGCAGTGCTCATGTCGATCCCGCAGCCGATCTCGTAACCCACTTCGAGGACGCCGTGCGGCGGTTCCGGCCCCACCAGCGAAGCGACGAACGTTCCGCTGGAGAGATATTCGCGAGACGACACCGCGGTGGTCAACGGCTTGATGGGAATATGCCGCTCGTCCTTGCCGCCGAGGGCCAAGGTCCAACCGTCCGGCGTGGTCAGCCTGGCCGGAGTATTCGGGGGCACCGATCCGTCATCCGGTGACACCGCACCGGGAGGCAGTTGCGGCTCGGGCTCAGCACCTGCCGGCGGCGGAATGACTACTACCGCCAGAGATACAGCGAGGACCGCAGCACGACGAACGACCGCGGAAATCGGCATCACGGCCTACACGGTATGCACGGCCCACAGCGCTTCCGCGTTTTGCTGATCGGTCAACTCGCACTTGTTGCGCGTTTGTAGCTGGTTCGCGACGAAGACGTGGCTTCGTTCGCCGACCGGGGTGCCGTTGGCGAGTAAGCTCGACAGTTAGCCCGCTATTTGTTGGGGCCAGTGTTCAAGGCAGAGAGGGCGACCAATGAGCCTGCAAAGGTTCGCTCAGTTCCTCGTCGCCGTTCTCATAGGACTGACGGCCCTCCTAGGCGGCGCCGGTGTCGCTAGCGCCGACCCGGACGATGCGGCGCCGCCCATCATCGAAGATTTGGTCGCTATCCCGGGCCTCCTAGCAGGTCCGGGGCAGGACCCGCGCTCGCTGGATACGCCCAACAACTTCGGCGTACCAGGCGCGCGAGACTGGACCGGCAGCGGAATGTTTTGTCAGAACCGAAATGTCAAGTGCCAAAAGATGGGGTTCTAAAAAGCCGAATCCCCAAAGCCGGCCGCAGCGCGCCACATCGCGTTGATAGTTTGGTGCGGTGTCCAACTGGCTCAGCACGGGCTGCTCGACCGGCCTCGGTCCCGCCCTCGCCGAGGTGGTCATCGGCGCCGTTGAATCGAACCAGCCGCCGTCGTTTCTGCTGCTTGGCCGTGATGTGCTCGGCGCCCACCGCCACCTCGCCGACGCACACGCGAAGGAGATCGCGGCGTGGGAGCAAGTCACCGTCGGCACCGACTTCGACTCCTAGAGGATTCTGTGACAGACACCCTGCAAGTAACCCGCCCGCGCGACGGCGTTGTCGTCGTGCAGCTCAATCGCCCCGACCGACTCAACGCCATCAACCAGACGATGCAAACCGGACTGGCCCAGACCCTGGCCGATTTGGGTGCCGACCGTTCGGTGCACGCCGTCGTGCTCACCGGAGCCGGCCGCGGTTTCTGTTCAGGCATCGATCTGCGCAACTTCGGTCCCGACGTACCCGAAGCCACCGCGCCGGTGCTCGAACGCATGCGCTTCCAGGAAAGCATGGCCGCGCTCCCCGAGGCCATCCGACAGCTGCCGCAGCCCGTCATTGCCGCAGTCAATGGGCCGTGCGTCGGTGCCGGATTCGCGCTGTTCCTCGCCAGTGACATCCGGATCTGTTCTGCGACAGCATCATTTGGCAACGCCGCGATCCTGCTCGGACTCTCCGGCGCGGAGATGGGTATGAGCTATCACCTGCCGCGCATCGTTGGGACCAGCGTTGCCGCCGACTGGATGCTCACCGGTCGGACCGTCTCCGCCGAGGAGGCAGAACGGCGGGGACTGGTGAGCGAGGTCGTCACGCCGGACGGGTTGATCGACCGTGCGCTGGAGTTGGCGACACAGATCGCCGGCCTGGCTCCGTTGGGCGTGCAGCTCACCAAGCGCGCGCTGCAACTCAATACCGACGCCAACAGCCTCTCCTCGGCGCTGGAGCTCGAGAATCGCAATCAGGTGATCACACACGCGACCGACGACGCCGCGGCCCGCCGAAAGAGGTGGTCTTCATGACGTGGGATTTCTCCACCGACCCGGAGTGGGCGAAGCAACTCGAGTGGGTCGAGGACTTCGTCCGCTCCGAGTGCGAGCCAATCGACTTGATCGTCAAGGAATCCCACGATCTCAACGATCCGGTGCGCCAGGCTCTGATACCGCCGTTGCAGCAGATCGTGAAGGAACGCGGGCTGTGGGCCACCCACCTCGGGCCGCACCTCGGTGGACCGGGTTTCGGCCAGGTGAAACTCGCACTGCTGAACGAGATCCTGGGACGTTCGGAGTGCGCGCCGATCGTATTCGGCTCGCAGGCACCCGATTCCGGCAACAGCGAGATCCTTGCCCACTACGGCACACCCGAGCTCAAGGCGCGCTACCTGGAGCCGCTGTTGGACAACCGCATCGTGTCGTGCTTTTCGATGACCGAGCCGCAGGGCGGTGCCGATCCGAAGGTCTTCCGCACCACGGCCGTCCCCGACGGAGATCATTGGGTCATCAACGGCGAGAAGTGGTTTTCGTCGTTCGCGTCCCTGGCATCGTTCATCATCGTGATGGCGATGACGGATCCCGATGCACCGCCGTACGAGCGCTACTCCATGTTCGTCGTTCCCGCAGACACGCCGGGTATCAACGTGTTACGCGATGTCGGACTGGGGTACCAGCCGTACGGCGGCGGTGGTCGGGAAGGTTATGTCCGCTATGAGGATGTGCGGGTACCGGCCGACCACATGTTGGGTCCGCGCGGTGGTGCCTTCGTCGTCGCCCAGACCAGACTGGGCGGCGGTCGCATCCACCACGCGATGCGCACGGTGGGGCTGGTTCGGCGGATTTTCGACATGATTTGTGAGCGAGCGGTATCGCGATACACCCAGGGCGAGCAGCTGGCCAACAAACAGCTCGTCCAGGAGATGGTCGCCGACTCGTGGATGGAGATCGAGGCGTTCCGGCTGTTGACTCTGCAGACCGCTTGGAAGATCGATCAGTTCAACGACTACAAGGCGGTGCGGGCCGACATCTCCGCGGTCAAGGCGATGATGCAGAAGGTGCTGCACGACGTGTCGGCGCGGGCGCTGCAACTGCATGGCTCACTGGGAACCACGCACGAGATGCCGTTTGTGCAATACCTGGTGGAGTCGTTCGTACTCGGCCTGGCCGACGGCCCCACCGAAGTGCACAAGGTGACGTTGGCCCGGCTGCTGCTCAAGGACCGACCCCCCGCACCGGATCTGTTTCCGTCCGAACATCTGCTGCGGCTGCGGGCCGCCGCGGAGGCGAAGTTCGCCGACAAGCTGGCCGGCATTCCCCGCGGCTAATCCGGCTAGTCCAGCAGCGAGCTTGCCCGCGCCAGCAGCCGCGGCAGCACGGGTGCCATGTCCTCCAACTCGGCTCGCGGCGAACGCTTTCGACGATTGTGCTTGATGATGAGCGACCAGGTGGCGGTGGACTTGAAACACGCCAGCGCGCGGAACCAGGACAGGTCGTCCAGAACCGCCGGCCCGCCACCCATCTCGTCGGCGTAGATCCGTGCCAGCTCGTCAATCGGCGGCGCGATGCCGGCGGCCTCCGGAACGCGTTGGTAAGTGTCGGGGTCGCTGTTGATCAGGAACCAGCCGAGGTCGATGCGCGGGTCACCGACCGTCCAGATCTCCCAATCGATGACCGCGCAGATCTGGGCGCCCATCGCAAGCATGTTGCCCAACCGGAAGTCACCGTGTATCACGCAAGGGCGCACCGCCGTTGGCGCGCGCTGCAGCAACGCCTCCTGCACGTCCTGCCAACCGGGCACGAGCGCCGGATCGACGGTCCGCAACGCGTTGCACCAGCGATGGACCTCTGCGATTGGTTCCACGGCCGGTTCGTCACCGAGTCCGATAGCGGCCGGCACCAAACCGTGCAGGGCGGCCATGACCCGGCTCGCGTTGCGATAGCGCTCCGTCACGTCGGACAGTGGCGTGTCGCCTGTGACGCCGCTGAAGAGCGGCTCGACGCATTCGCCGTCGACCCGCGACATCACGAACAGCGGGGGCAGAGCGTCGTCCTCCCAAAGCACTTCGGGCACCGGAACCGGTGTTCCGGCAAGCGCTTTGATGACGCGGGCCTGGCGCAGCACGTCGCGGTTCGCGATCGGCTGCACGCCCGGTGGCGCCACCTTGATCACCACCGCCCGGCCATCCCGCGCGCCGGTGAAGGTGAGGCTGGACGCGCCACCCCCGAACGGGATCAAGTCGGTGATACCGGCGCCGCCCAGGCGCCGTCGCAGCACATCGAGGACGATTTCGGTCATTTCAGCCGACCGGATTCGTCCAACCGACCTCGGCCAGGAATGCCTGGGTATGCGCGATGCGCCCGGTCAACGTCTTCGGGTCTCCGGTGCACAGCCGGTATGCCGTCTCGGTGATCAACTCGATGTCCTCGGTGTCGGTTTTGGCCAGGTCCAGCGTGCCCGCCCCCGGGGTCGCCACTGGATTGGTCGGAGCGGCGGCATTGACGGCGATGCCGTCGTCGTGGAGTTCGGCCGCAAGGCTTTTCGTCAGCCGATTGAGCGCCGCTTTGGCGGTTCCGTACACGCCGAATCCGGCGGTCCGGTCGAATTCGGAGAAGGGCGGACCGGGAGGCAGGTCCCCGCCCACCGAGGTGACGTTGAGAATCCAGCCGCGGCCGCGCTCGCGCATCGCCGGAATGGCGAGCTGGCTCAGGTGTAGCGGGCCGAACAGGTGCATCTCCATCATCAGCCGGACCCGCTTGTCCGGGAAGCCATCCAGCGGCCGCAGGAAGGTCACCGCTGCGTTGTTGACCAGGATGTCGGGGGCGCCGACGGCCTCTGTCACTTCGGCGAAAAGCCGTTCCCGCTCTTCGGGTTTGGACAGGTCCGCCTGGATCGCGACGGCACGGCCGCCGGCCGAGGTGATCTCATCGCGCGTCTGGCTGAGCGAACCCTGGTACTTGGGATCGGGATCCATGGTGCGGGCGGTGAGCGCCACCGTGGCGCCCCGCTCGGCCAGCCGGGTGGCGATGGCCTTGCCCAGCCCGCGGCTACTTCCGGTCACCAGGGCGACGAGGCCGTCGCACCGTTGGTCTGCGGTCAATGCTTCTCCAAGACGATCCCTTGGGACGGACGAACCGAAGTATAGGCATGACGACCATCGCGCCGTGTCGATCGTGTCCTAATTCGTGGGGGGCATGTCATTTTAGCCACTCACCCGGTTTGCCCTCACGCTCCTAGCGTGATCACCATGACGCACACACCGGTAATCCCCGCATTGATCGACACCACCATCGCCCAGGCCGCCGTCCGCTTGGCCCAATCCACCGAATCCGCCTCGGTGTTCAACCACAGCGTGCGCAGCTACCTGTTCGCCGAATTGCTCGCCGCACACGAAGGCATGCACGCGGGCGCCGAATACGACAGTGAAGCCTTGTTCTTGGCCTGTGTACTGCACGATCTCGGTGCCGGGTCCGCGGCCCCCGGCAAGGCGCGATTCGAGGTCGAAGGCGCTGACCTGGCGGCTGCCCTACTGACCGAGCACGGCTACGACCGTGCGACGGTCGACACCGTGTGGGAAGCCATCGCCTTGCACACTTCCTTCGGCATCGCCGACCGACGAGGACCCGTCTGCTATCTGGTGAACAGCGGCGTGGGAATGGATTTCGGCCGCAACGCCGAGTTGGTGGATGACCAGATCGCCGATGCTATTCACGCCCGCTACCCGAGGCTATCCATGGCCACCACGCTGCTGGACTCCATCACCGAGCACGCACAACGCAGCCCGGAAGCAGCGCCGCCTTACTCATTCCCCCTCGGCGTGCTGCAGGAACGGCGCACCAACGGGATCACCGTCGTGGAACAAATGGCGGCACTGGGTCGCTGGGGCAGCTAGGTTCTGCGCATCCGGCCGGCGGCCCGCGCCCGGAGCACCGCATCGAGCGAGTAGCGCCCGCCGCCCGTGAAGACCAGCAGGAAGAACGCGAAGCAGAAAAGAATCGCCAGCGCTCCCCCGTTGCCCTGCGGCGGGTCTGCGATGGGTATCAACGCCTGGGGTTGATGCATCCAGAAATACGCGACTGCCATTTCGCCGGAGGCGATGAATGCAGCGACGGGGGTGAACAACCCCGCCGCGATCAGCAGCCCGGTGGTGACTTCGATGAGGCCGGCGTACGTACCGGGCCACGACCAGAAGCCAACGAAGAACTTGGTGCGGACCGGCCAACCGAACAGGCTTATCGACCCGTATCCAGCAAAGAGCAGGCCATATACCAGCCGGAAGAGACTCAGCACCACCGGTGAGTAGCTGGTGAGGCGGACGCCGAGGTTGCTCGCCATGAATCCACGTTAGCCACCCCGCCACCCGACTTTCCTCGCGAGCGTGCGTGTCAGCGCGCGACACGCCGGTGAAACTCGTACCTACGCGCACGCTCGCCCAGGGCGCCTTGTAGACAAGGGGGCGTGTTGGCTTATCTTTTCCTGCTCGGCGCGATCTTCGCCGAAGTGGTCGCGACCAGTCTGCTCAAGAGCACGGAAGGCTTCACTCGACTGTGGCCGACGGTGGTGTGTCTCTTGGGTTACGGAATCTCGTTTGCTCTGCTTTCGGTGTCGATCTCGCGCGGCATGCAGACCGATGTTGCCTACGCGCTCTGGTCGGCTATCGGTACAGCCGGCATCGTGCTTATCGCCGTGCTGTTCCTGGGCTCGCCCGTGACGGTGGCAAAGATCCTCGGCGTCGGGCTCATCATCGTGGGCGTTGTCACGCTGAACCTGTCCGGGGCGCATTGACCCCGTCAGACGTCATCAGAAGAAGCCGAAGAAACCCGACTGCCTCGGTCTCGTGTTAAACGCCCCGGAGTCGCCGTCACCGGAATTTCCGAAGCCCGAGCCGCTGCCCGGTACGGAATTGCCGATGCCCGAGCTGTGCTGGCCCGAGTTCCAGAATCCGGTGTTGTAGTAGCCCGAGTTGAAGAAGCCGATGTCGTGTCGGCCGGTGTTCAGCGCGCCCACGCGAAAGCCCTCGCCGCCCATGTTGAAGAAGCCGGTGTCGGTGCCGGTGCTGCTCGAGTTGAAGAAGCCGACGTTGTTCGCGCCGGCCCCGGAATTCCCGACGCCCGAGTTGTAGCCCCCGCCGGCGATATTCGCAAATCCCGAATTGAAGTTGCTGGTGTTGAAAAAGCCCGAGTTACCGGTGCCCGCGTTGCCGAAGCCTGAGTTGCCGCTGTAACTGCCCGCACCGCCCACGCCGGTGTTGACGTTGCCAGCATTCAAGAAGCCGGTGTTGGTGTTGCCCGAGTTGAACAAACCGGTGTTCGTGAAGCCGGTGTTGAAGAAGCCGGTGTTGCCGGCTTGCGCAGCTACTCCCGGCCCGAACACCGGGTTGGTGTTGTTGCCGCCGGCATTGAAGGCGCCGGTATTGCCGACGCCGGCGTTGGACCAGCCCACGTTGCCGAATCCCGCGTTGAACGAACCCACGTTGTGGTTGCCCGAGTTAAGGAAGCCGACGTTATGACCGAACAGTTCCGTGCCGCCGGAGTTGATGGCGCCCAGGTTTCCGTTGCCCGCATTCGCCGTGCCCATGTTGGTGCTGCCGGCGTTGAAGGAGCCGGTGTTGAAGCTGCCCGCGTTCCAGTAGCCCGTGTTGGCGTTACCCGAGTTGCCGATGCCGGTGTTGAAATCCCCGGAATTGATCGCACCGAAGTTGGTGCTACCCGTGTTCGCGAAACCCACGTTGCGGCTACCGGAGTTGAAGAAGCCGGAGTTGTCGGTGCCGGAGTTGAAAAAGCCGGTGTTGCCGCTACCGGAGTTGAACCCGCCGAAGCCTATCTGGTTGTCGCCGGTCAGTCCGATGCCGATGTTTCCGTTGCCGGTGTTGGCCAAGCCGAAATTGCCATTGCCGGTGTTGCCCAGGCCGATATTGAAGCTGCCGTCGTTCCCAAACCCGAGATTCCAACTGCTGGCGCTGAAACTGAACCCGCCGATTCCGATCTGGTTGTTGCCGTTGAGCCCGATACCGATGTTGTTGCTGCCCACATTGCCTAGGTCGACGTTGTTGACGCCAAAATTGCCGATCCCGAAGTTGTAGCTGCCGCGGTTGCCGGCGCCGACGTTGTAGAGGGACGCCGCGGGATTGGCAGCAAGGACACCGGCCAGGTTTCCGTTGCCCAAGCCGATGTTGCCGGTACCGACGTTGCCAATACCGAAGTTGAATTCGCCGATGTTCCCGGTGCCGAAGTTGAAGCGCGCCGCGCCCGGGAAATTCAAGCCGTCGGCCACCATCGCGGCGTTGCCGTTGCCGGCGCCGAAATTGAACGAGCCGTAGTTGCCCAAGCCGAGGTTGCCCACGCCGCCGCCCGGGCCGCTGTTCCCGGCGCCGAAATTGAACGTGCCGAAATTGCCGCCGCCCACATTCCAGTCGCCGATGTTTCCCAGCCCCAGGTTCGCGCCGATGTTGAACACCGGCAGGGTTCGTAGCGCCTCCTGCCAGGGAATCAACTGCTCAGCCGCCGCGGATACCCCGGCGTGATAACCGAACATCGCGGCCGCATCCTGGGCCCACATCTGCTCGTAGACGCCTTCGATGGCCGCAATCGCCGGCGCGTTGAAGCCGAACAGATTCGACCGCACCATCGCCACCAGCTCCGAGCGGTTGGCGGCCACCAGCCACGGGTGCACGGTTGCGGACTGTGCGGCCTCGAATGCCGCGGCGGCGGCTTTGGCCTGACTGGCCGCCACCTCAGTCTGGGTCGCGACGGCGCTCAACCACCCCGCATAGCGGACGGCCGTCGCGGCCATCGCCTCTGCCGCCGGCCCCTGCCACGGTCCGCCGACAAGCCCGGAGGTCACCGACTCGAACGCCGTCATCGCCGCGTTCAGCTCTTCGGCCAGCCCACGCCACGCCGTCGCGGCGGCCAGCATCGGCCCGGAACCGGCACCGCCGAACATCAGCGCCGAATTGATCTCCGGCGGCAGCACGACGAAACTCATGCGGGCATCGCCCCCTTGTCAGCATCCTTGTGGTCGACACGCACTGGAGGGCCTGCCCGCGAGGCCATGGTCGACGCTCGAACCTTACAGGCTGCGCGCGTTCGGCACGGGTCGATGGCCGAAAAACGCTGCAAATTGATTGGCACGCTGCCGAATACGTGCTGAGCAAGCCGCACCGCACAGAATTGTCGCCCGGCGGTGATCTGGCGTTCACGTTTCCGAGAGCGATTACGCGCCTGATGTGCAAACATCGCTGCCAAACCGACGATGATTACAGGCAGGGAGCGGGACACGCGATGACCGATGTGGAGCAGACCCCCACCAACGCAACCTCCGCTGGCGCGCCGGTGCGACCCGACCTGGTCGAGCCCACTCGCACCGGTATGCAGGCACCGGCACTGCAGCGCGCAATCACCGACCATCTCCGTTACTCGATTGGCCGCCCGGCCGCCGCCCTCCGCCCAGAGCACTATTACCGGGCGCTGGCACTGGCCGTGCGTGACCGCATGCAGGATCGCCGGGTTGCCTCGACGCAGGTCTCGCTCGATCTCGGCCGCAAAGTGACGTGCTATCTGTCGGCCGAATTTCTGATGGGGCCGCAACTGGGCAACAACCTACTGAACCTGGGCTTGGAGAAGGCCGCCAAGGACGCACTGGCCGCGATGGGCCAACGACTCGACGAGGTCCTGGCGTGCGAGGAGGAACCCGGGTTGGGCAACGGCGGCCTGGGCAGGCTCGCCGCCTGCTACCTGGACTCGCTGGCCACCCTGGAACGACCGGCGATCGGCTACGGCATCCGCTACGAGTTCGGCATCTTCGACCAGGAGATCCGTGACGGCTGGCAGGTGGAACAGACGGATAACTGGCTGGACAGCGGAAACCCTTGGGAGATCGCCAAACCCGATGTCAACTATCTGGTCAAGTGGGGCGGCCATGTTGAGCACTACACCGACGACACGGGCCGAGACCGCGTCCGCTGGGTGCCGGGCCTGATGCTCAAGGGCGTCGCGTACGACACTCCCATCCAGGGGTACGGCGTCAATACCTGCAACGTGCTGACCTTGTGGAGTGCGCGAGCCGTGAAATCGTTTGCGCTGGACGCCTTCAACACCGGTGATTACTACAAGGCCGTCGAGGACGAGGTCACCTCGGAGACGGTCACCAAGGTGCTCTACCCCAATGACGAGCCAGAGGCCGGCAAGCGGTTGCGCCTACTTCAGCAGCACTTCTTCGTTTCATGCTCGCTGCAGCACGTGCTGCACATCATGGACGACCTGGCCGACGTCTCGGTCAAGGAACTCCCCCAACGGTTTGCCCTGCAGCTCAACGACACCCATCCGTCGATCGGGGTCGCCGAACTCATGCGCCTGCTCATCGACGAACGCCACCTGGACTGGGACGAAGCCTGGGACATCACGGTCGCGACGTTCGGCTACACCAACCACACGCTGCTCCCCGAAGCGCTGGAGACGTGGCCACTGCAGATGTTTGGCGAGTCGCTACCCCGCCACCTCGAAATCATCTACGAGATCAACCGCCGCTTCCTCGACGAGGTGCGCACGAAATTCCTCGGCGACGCCGATCGCGTACGCAGGATGTCGCTGATCGGCGAGGAGGGCAATCGGTGCGTCCGGATGGCGCACCTGGCGACCGTCGGCAGCCACGCCATCAACGGTGTCGCCGCGCTCCACTCGGAGCTGTTGAAAGACAGTGTGCTCAAGGACTTTTACGAGATGTGGCCGGAGCGGTTCAGCAACAAGACCAACGGCGTGACGCCACGGCGCTTCCTCGCGCTGGCCAACCCGGGACTGCGCGAGTTGCTGGACCGAACCATCGGGGAGGGCTGGCTGAAGGATCTGGACCGCTTGCGCGGGTTGGAGGAGTTTGTCGACCAACCCTCGTTCCGCGAGCAGTGGCGCGACATCAAACGCGCCAACAAAGCGCGTCTGGCCCAGTTCATCCGCTCGGCGACGGGAGTCGAGCTGAACCCGGAATGGATTTTCGACATCCAGGTCAAGCGCATCCACGAGTACAAGCGCCAGCATCTCAACGTCCTGCACATCATCGCGCTGTACTACCGGCTCAAGCAGAACCCCGACCTCAAGATTCCGCCGCGCGCCTTCATCTTCGGCGGCAAGGCGGCACCCGGCTACTTCCTGGCCAAGCGAATCATCAAGCTGATCAACGCCGTCGGCGAGACGATCAACTCCGACCCGGAAGTCAACAAGTGCCTCAAGGTTGCCTTCATCCCGAACTTCAACGTGCAGAACGCGCACCTGATCTACCCGGCGGCCAATGTTTCCGAACAGATCTCCACCGCCGGCAAGGAGGCCTCGGGCACCGGGAACATGAAGTTCATGATCAACGGCGCGCTGACGGTCGGCACTCTCGACGGGGCCAACGTCGAGATCCGCGAAGAGGCCGGACCGGAGAACTTCTTCCTGTTCGGGCTGACGGTGCAGGAAGTGGAGGCGCTCAAGGCGAGCGGCTACCGCCCGGCGGACTACATCGAGGCCAACGAAGAGCTCAGCGCGGTGTTGGATCTGATCGCCGGCGGGACGTTCTCACATGGCGACCCCGAGGTGTTCCGCCCGCTGGTGGACAACCTGCGCTACGACGATCCCTTCCTGGTATGCGCCGACTTCGCGTCGTATGTCGAGTGCCAGGAACGGGTGAGTGCGGCGTGGCAGGACCGCGATGCGTGGACGAAGATGTCCATTCTCAACACCGCACGCAGCGGCAAGTTCTCCTCCGACCGCGCGATCGCCGAGTACTGCGAAGACATCTGGAAGGTCTGGCCGCTGACCGTGAAGATCTGAGCAAAGCTCACATCCGCGCCAGCGCCACCACCCGACGATTGCCCAGGTCGGCAACGTAAACAGTGCCGTTGCTGCCGACCGCCACACTGTCGGGCGAGTCCAGGCCGGTAAACGGGAGGACGTCCTGGTGGGTGGAACCGGGCGCCAATGCGACCACCCGGTTGTTGCCCGCGTCGGCGACGTACACCGTCCCTTTGCTGTCGACGGCCAAGCCCCCGGGCCGGTTGAGTCCGGTGAAAGGCAGGGTCGTCTGACGAGTGGATCCCGCCGGCAGCGCCACCACCTGGTGTGAGCCGTTGTCGGCCACATAGACGGTCCCTTTGCTGTCAACCGCCACCCCGGTGGGCTCGCCAAGATCGCTGAACGGCAACGTCGACTGGCTGGTGGAATTCGCGGCCAGTTTCACCACCCGGCGGCTGGGTCCGTCCGCTACATAGACGACTCCGCTGTCGTCCACCCACACGCCCCGGGGGCCTTCGAGCCCAGTGAACGGCAGGACGGTCTGACTGGTGGAACCCGCGGGGAGGGCCACGACCCGGTCGTTACTGAAATCGGCGACATACACGGTCCCCGCGCTGTCCACCGCCACATCGGAGGGGAAGCTGAGGCCCGTGAACGCCATTGTCGTCGGACCGGCGGCACCGTGGGCCAGGGCGAAGACTTGCTGCGAGGTGTCGTCCGCGACGTAGACGGTCCCGTTGCTCTGAACCGCTGCGCCGTAAGGAGATTGGAGTCCCGTGAAGGGCAGCGTCTGTTGATTCCGGGCCAGCTGGGTTTGCGTGTCTTGGTGCTGGGTACCGGTGCTGTCATTGTTGACCAGCGCGATGGCACCTGCCACGGCGATTACAGCGATCGCGACGGCGGGCAGCAGCACAACTTTGCGACGCCACCACCGGGCCTGTGCTGCGGCCGCCGTTTCCGCACCTTCCGCAGGTTTTTGCGGCCTCGGCTTGGATCGCCGACCCGGCGCCGCAATCGCCTGGCGGGCAGCCAGCGCCAACGCCATAGTGGTGGCGTACCGCTCATCGGGATCCTTGGCCATGCCCTTGGCGATGACGGCATCTAAGGCCTTCGGCACCCCAGGACAGTTGACCGACGGTTGCGGCGGCGGAGTATTGAGGTGGGCGGCGATCACCCCGGCCAAACCGACTGGAGCAAAAGGCGGCTTCCCGGTCAGGCACTCATACAACACACATGCCAACGCATAGACATCACCCCGCGCGTCGTCATGCGGGCTGTCGCCCAACCGCTCGGGCGCAATGTACAGAATGGTGCCGACGGTGCTTCCCGTGTGGGTCAACCGCGACTCGTCGAGGGCGCGGGCCAGCCCGAAATCGATCAAGTACGCAAAGTCGTCCTCATCGATCAACACATTGGACGGTTTGACGTCGCGATGCACCAAGCCGACCTTGTGCGCGGCGTGTAGCGCCTTAGCCACCTGGTCGACGACGCGCACCGCCCGCGCTGGGTCCAGCGCCCCCTCGGTCAGCAGCTGATGAAGATCACGGCCCTCCACCAGGCGCATGTCCACATACAGCCGTCCATCGATCTCGCCGTAATGGTGGATGGGGATGACGTGCGGATTGTTCAAGCGGGCTGCCGCATGGGCCTCGCGTAGAAACCGCGCCGCGAAATTGGAATCAGCGGCCAAATGCGGGGGCAACACCTTGAGTGCCACCACCCGGTCGGTCTCGGTGTCGAAGGCGCGCCACACTTCGCCCATGCCGCCGCGGCCCAGCAGCTCGACGACGCGGTAGCGCCCAAACTCCTTACCGTCCACGCGGCTCACAATACGCAGCGACTTGCGTGCCTTCCTGACATCGACCGGCAGGTGCTAGATCGGGGCGACCCGATCTCTCCACGGACTCGCCTGCTCGAGTTGGGCGGCGAGCTCGATGAGCAACGACTCGCCCGCCAGTGGCGCGACAAATTGCACACCCAGCGGCAGCCCGTCTGCGGTCCAGTGCATAGGCAGCGAAATTGCCGGCCTCCCAGTCAGATTGGCCAGCTGGGTGTAGGGCACCCAGCCGAGATTCGTGTCGACCATGTCGTCGATGATCTTGGTGTACCGCAGGAACCGAGCGGTGCGGGTCTTGATCAGCACGTCGGCCCCGCGCTGTAACACCGCGGGCAGGTCGAACTCGCCGATTTTGGGCGGCGGGGTGGCCAAGGTGGGCGTCAGCAACAGGTCGTAGGACTCGAAGAACGTGGTCAGGCGCCGCGTGTGCCCATGCCGGCGCTGAACGGCAGCCACGTAGTCGACCCCGCTCGTCGCCCGCCCGAGCGCGGCCATGATCAGGGTGTCCTGCTCGAAGGCGTCGTCACCGGCGCCGGTGAGTCGTTTCGCTTCGTTGACCTCCCAGGCGACAAAGACAAACCAGGTCAGCAAGAACTCCCGGGCCAGCGCGGCGTCGTCGTACGGCGCCTGCGGCAACTCCTCGACGTGATGACCGAGTTCGGTCAGGACCCGCGCCGCCGCCTCCACGGCCGCGAACGCCTCGCGGTGCGGCGTCGGGTTGATCGCGGACGGCACCCGGTAGCCGATCCGCAGTTTTCCCGGGTCGGCACCCACCCGCGAAGCGAACGACGCAGCGGGCAATCCCGGCACGAAAGGCCCGAAAGGCTCACCGCCGCTGATGATGTCGAGCATGGCGGCGGTGTCGCGCACCGAGCGCGACACGACGCCCTGTACCGCGGCGCCGTGCATAGACTCCGCCATTCCTGGACCCACGGGCGTCAGCCCGCGGCCCGGTTTCAGCCCAACCAGCCCACAGCACGCCGCCGGAATGCGGGTTGACCCGCCACCGTCGTTGGCGCCCGCACACGGCACGATCCCCGCGGCCACTGCCGCCGCGGACCCGCCCGACGAACCGCCGGGCGAGCGGCTGAGGTCCCAGGGGTTGCGCGCCGGCCCCCAGACAACGGGCTCGCTGATCGCCTTCGCGCCGAACTCCGGCAGGTTGGTCTTGCCGAAGATGACCAGACCGGCGTCGAGCCAGCGTTGGACGACGGTCGCGTGCTCGGCGACCGGGTGCGATTTCAGCGCGCGGGACCCCTGCGAGGTGGGCAACCCTGCGTAGTCCTGGGCGATGTCCTTGATCAGGAACGGGACGCCCGCGAAGGGCCCGGCGGGCACGTCTTCGGGCGTTGCGGGCACGTCGCGCACGATCGCGTTGATCTGCGGATTGACCGCCGTGGCCCGGTCCCTCGCCAGGGCGAGCAACTCTGTCGCCGACACCTCCTTGTCGGCGACCAGCTTCGCCAGTCCAGTTGCGTCGTACGTCCGGTACTCGTCGAAGTTCACTCCTCGACCGTACGTCGCCGGCTTCGGCGCCTACCTGCGGTCCGTCACCCGGTGTGCGCCTGCAATTCGGAGATGCGCTCAGCCAGCGCAAGAATCCGTTGTGCGTCACGTACATGCAGGCTTTCGATCATGCGGCCGTCGACGGTGATGACGCTTCGGCCCGCGGCCTGTGCCTGTTCGTAGGCCCGGACGATCTTGGCGGCGTCGGCTAGTTCCTTTTCCGACGGACCGAACACCTCATTGGCCGGGGCGACCTGAGAGGGGTGGATCAGGGTCTTGCCGTCGAAACCCATCTCGCGACCCTGGCGAGCCTCGGCGGCAAATCCGGCCTCGTCGGTGATGTCGTTGAAGACGCCGTCGAGGACGGCCTTTCCCGCCACCCGCGCACCCAACACGGCCAGCGCCAACGCGGGGACCACCGGTGCGCGTCCAGGTACGTGCAGTGCGTGCAGTTCATTCACCAGATCGTTGGTGCCGACCACCAGCACGGCCAAGCGATCACTGGCCGAAACGATTTCCTCGATCCGCAGGAACGCCCTGGGTGTTTCGATCATTGCCCACAGTTGCACGGATTTCGGCGCGCCCAGCCGGTCCAGGCTGGCGACCAACGCCTCGACCTGTTGGCCGGTATCGACTTTGGGCACCAACACGGCGTCGGCGCCGCATTCGGCAACGGCTGCCAGATCCTCTTCGTGCCAGTCGGTGCCTAACCCGTTGATGCGGACCACGACCTCGCGCGGTCGATACGCGTCCGACGAAACGGCCTCGCACACCTGCTGTCTCGATGTCGTTTTCGCATCAGGGCCGACGGCGTCCTCGAGGTCGAAGATCAACACATCGGCCGGGAGCGTCTTGCCCTTCTCCAGCGCCCGGGCGTTGTTGCCCGGAAGGTATAGGGCCGATCGGCGGGGTCGCAGCGTCGGCGCCATGACTCAATTCGCTTTCGTCCGTCGAACTCGGGGAGGCTCTCGCTAGCGTAGGGCAATCGTCCACGCCGTAGCCCATGTCCCTCGCGGCGTCTGCAACCGCTGTGATGTGCTAACAGGGCAAACTGCGGCTTTGTGACGCGATATGAGTGGAGGGCACTATGCCGGTCGTGTTCGTGCACGGCAATCCGGAGACCGACGCGATCTGGGGTCCGCTGGTGGATGCCCTGGGGCGTGACGACGTGGTGCGGCTGTCCCCGCCAGGATTCGGTTCGCCTTTGCCCGACGACTTTCCGGCGACCTACCTCGCCTATCGCGACTGGCTCGAGGACGCGCTCGAGCGCATCGACGGGCCGATAGACCTCGTCGGTCACGACTGGGGCGGCGGCCACGTCGTGAACGTCGTGATGCACCGTCCGGAACTGGTGCGCAGCTGGGCCAGCGATGTTCTCGGCTTGTTCGATCCCGAATACGTTTGGCACGATCTTGCTCAGGTCTGGCAGACCGAGGGCGCCGGCGAGGAGCTGGTTGACACCATGCTCGGCGGAACGATCGAGGACCGCGCCGCTCAGCTGGCCGCGCTGGGCATACCGCTGGATATCGCGGCCGACATCGCCGCGGCCCAGGGGCCCGACATGGGACGGGCGATCCTGCTGCTGTACCGTTCGGCGCGCCAGCCCGCGGTGGCCGAGGCCGGCCGTGAACTGGAGAAGGCGGCGGCCCGCCCGGGTCTGTCGATCTTGGCGACCGAGGACCCGTACGTCGGCACCGAGGAGCTTCGACGTCGCGCGGCCGCACGAGCCGGTGCTCGTACGGAAGTCCTTGACGGGCTTGGACATTGGTGGATGCTGCAGGACCCTGCCTCGGGCGCGGCGGCCCTGACCCGGTTCTGGGAAACGCTCGGTTGAGCGGTTAGGGAGGGAAACCCCGTGGCGAAGTATCTTGTGCTCTATTCGTCGAGTCACCGGACTGGCCAAGAACTTCGATGGCGACTAGCCGCTGATGCCGACCTAGAGATCGTGCGCAGGCGGCTCGATCAAGCTGTTCCTGGCGAATTCGTCAAGGTCCCCGTCGTTCTCGAAGACGAACTCCAGACCCTGCAGTTGCGTGTGCAGCCGCACCAATTCGGCGCATGGCTCGTGATAGACCTGCCCGACTTGAAGGACTCACCGCCACCGCTGGGGGCCGCACGCGCCCGGATGCCGGACTTCAGCCAGCTGTTCCGGCAGGTACGCGACGTTGCCGACAGTGTCCGTGAATCCAAACCACCGCCGGGTAAATCACCCCGGTTCCCGTGAGCCATGAACGACGAGTACCAACTTCTCAAGTCCAGCCAAGACGGTGCACTGCTCACCGTGGTGATCGATAATCCGCCGATAAATCTGTTCACTCCAACGCTTTTCGGTGATTTCGCGCATCTGTTCACCAATCTTGCGTCGAATCCAACGGTGACGGTGGTCGTGGTCAAGAGCGCGAATCCGGATTTCTTCATCGCGCACTACGACGTTTCCGAACTCCTGCCGTTGGCGACCGTCCCGCGTGCGGACGCGCTCGCCGCGATACGCGCGTTTCACTCTGTGTGCCAAGGCATTTCGCAATTACCCCAAGTGTTCATCGCCCAGATCGAGGGACGTGTCGGTGGGGGCGGTGCGGAGCTGGCTTCGTGGTTCGACATGCGGTTCGGCGTGCGGGGACAAACGCTGTGGAACCAGATGGAAGTGCCGCTCGGCATCATCCCAGGCGGCTCGGGAACGCAGCTCCTGCCCCGGTTGGCGGGACACGCTCGTGCGTTGGAAATCATTCTGGGCGGCCAAGATATCGATGCGGAGACGGCCGAACGCTGGGGACTGCTCAACCGCATCTACGAGGTCGCGGAGATCGACGCCGCGGTCGGTGCGCTGGCCCGGCGTATCGCGGCGGCACCGCCAGAGGCGGTGCGCGCGGCCAAACGCGCTGTCTACCAACGGGGCAACTTGGCCGAGCGGTTGGAAGCCGACGCCGAGCTTTTCGTGCAGGTGGCCCGGTCCGACGCCGCGCAGCGTCAGATGCGCGCCTTCCTGGACATGGGCGGGCAGACACCGGACGGTGAGAAGCACGTCGCCGAGCTGACTGAACGCCTGGTACGCGATTTCGCCGCCACGGACTGACGAAGCACCATTGCGGTGCACTTCGGAAATTGGATCACAGTTCAGGCGATTTTGGGCCGAACGTCGATCACTTCAGAGCCAGCCCTGGGCTGATCAGACTATTGACACAAACGTCAGGCACAGGTGATCAGATGTTGCTTCTAGCAAATATGTTTCTGTGCACCTTCCTAACCCACTGACTTGTTCCCGCCTGGCCTGCAGAACGGTCCTCGCACTGGGCACGCGAGCCGTTGACGACTGCTATCAAGCATCATGCCCAGTGGTTCACGCAGAGACCGGTGCACTTTGCACTAGCTGGCTTGGCGTTCAAAGCTTCCACATAACAACACTTAGCAAATGCCTAACCGCAAACACGCATTCGCCCGCCAGACCGTCATTAGGTTGGGGCCATCGCGCGGCAAAGTGGCCGCCCGCATTAATGAAATGGCAAATGCCAGGAGGTTAGTGATGTCGTTTGTGTTCACGGTGCCCGAGTTCGTCCAGACTGCGGCATCAGACTTGGCGAGTCTCGCGTCGACGATCAGTGAGGCCAACGCGGCTGCGGCCGCCCCCACGACGAGCCTCTTAACGGCCGGCGCGGATGAGGTGTCCGCAGCGGTGGCGTCGCTGTTTTCCGGGCACGCCCAGCTCTACCAACAGGTCAGCAAACAGGCCGCACAGTTCCACGCCCAGTTCATCGAGTCATTGACGAAAGCGGGCAGTGCGTACGCCACGGCCGAAGCCGCGAGTGTTGAAACGTTGCTGTCGGCCGCCGCATCCGACCTCGGAATCAACTACGGCTACGGCAATGTCGGCACCAACAACGTCGGCTTCTTCAACACCGGCGAGCTGAACCTGGGCATCAACAACCTCGGCATCGGCAACATCGGCCTCAACAACATCAGCCCCAACCCCAACAGCATCATGGCCGGCAACATCGGCGCCTTCAACAACGGCCTAGCCAACATCGGCCTCGCCAACACCGGCAGCGTCAACCTCGGCATCGGCAACATCAGCCCCCACTTCACCGTCGACCCCGCCAACCCGATGATGGGCAACTTCGGACTGCTCAACAACGGACTAGGCAACTTCGGCATCGCCAACACCGGAAACGGCAACGGGGGCTTGCCGATTGGGAACCTGGCCGGCCTCGGTATCGGTAACCAGGGCAATTTCAACCGCGGCTTCTTCAACATCGGCAACCACAACCTGGGCATCGGCCTCGTCGGCGACAACCTCATCGGCATCGGACCCCTGCACATCAACGCCGGCGCCCTGGGCGGCCTGCTACCCGCCGCATCGGATCTCGGAATCAACTACGGCTACGGCAACGTCGGCACCAACAACGTCGGCTTCTTCAACACCGGCGAGCTGAACCTGGGCATCAACAACCTCGGCATCGGCAACATCGGCCTCAACAACATCAGCCCCAACCCCAACAGCATCATGGCCGGCAACATCGGCGCCTTCAACAACGGCCTGGCCAACATCGGCCTCGCCAACACCGGCAGCGTCAACCTCGGCATCGGCAACATCAGCCCCCACTTCACCGTCGACCCCGCCAACCCGATGATGGGCAACTTCGGACTGCTCAACAACGGACTAGGCAACTTCGGCATCGCCAACGCCGGAAACGGCAACGGGGGCTTGCCGATTGGGAACCTGGCCGGCCTCGGTATCGGTAACCAGGGCAATTTCAACCGCGGCTTCTTCAACATCGGCAACCACAACCTGGGCATCGGCCTCGTCGGCGACAACCTCATCGGCATCGGACCCCTGCACATCAACGCCGCCAACGGCCTATTCGGGTTGCCCGCCGCCGCCTCCGACCTCGGAATCAACTACGGCTACGGCAATGTCGGCACCAACAACGTCGGCTTCTTCAACACCGGCGAGCTGAACCTGGGCATCAACAACCTCGGCATCGGCAACATCGGCCTCAACAACATCAGCCCCAACCCCAACAGCATCATGGCCGGCAACATCGGCGCCTTCAACAACGGCCTAGCCAACATCGGCCTCGCCAACACCGGCAGCGTCAACCTCGGCATCGGCAACATCAGCCCCCACTTCGCCGTCGACCCCGCCCGACCGATAATGGGCAACTTCGGACTGTTCAACAACGGCCTGCAAAACTTCGGCATCGCCAACACCGGCATCGGCAACGGCGGCTTCCCGATCGGCAACCTCGCCGGACTCGGCATCGGCAACAACGGCAACTTCAACCAAGGCCTATTCAACTTCGGCAACCACAACCTGGGCATCGGCCTGGTCGGAGACAACCTCATCGGCATCGGACCCCTACACATCAAGAGGTAGCGCCTTTAGCGCCTATACCAAGATTGCCGTCAGGGTCGTGGTTCCACATCACGCCCCTGGCGGCATTTTCGCCGTCAGGACGGGGCCGGTCCCACCAGAAGTTGGCGGATGACCGGTGCCGCCCACCGACTGAGCTCCTCCCGGCTCAGGTCCGCGATCGGTGTGACCAGTACGTACCTCGTGATGGCAAGCCCGATCACGAACGCCCCCATCAACCCGATCCGCTGAATGGGATGGTCCGGCGTGGCGGTGGCCAGTTTCGGCGCCACCCGTTCGGCGAACACCCGCCGCAGCGCATCGGCCGCGGCGTGGCTGGTCATCGCGGCTCAGTGGTAGTGACCGGCGTCGACAAGGGCAGCGAGACCGTGCACCTCAACGACAGCGGTAGCGAGCACGAGCCGACGAGCAGATTCCGCTGACGGTCTTCCTTCGCGCGTGGGAGTCCAGCGGCAGGCTGATGGCGGTCACTACCTAGGGACGGGTTGGCGATCGAAGCCCGGTCCGCTAATTTCTCGGGGTGATGTTCTCACCTGCTCGTGTGATCGCGCGATGGATCGCCCCGCTCGTCGCGGTTGCCACCATTGCCACCGTTGGAAGTCTTGCCCACCCCCCGCAGGTCGGTCCCGCGCCGTCGGTACGCCTCGCCAGCAGTGACGGCAACCCGCTGGCGGGCATGCCGTTCTACGTCAACCCCAACTCGGCGGCGATGCGGGCCGCGCAGCAGGCCAATCCGCCGAGTCCGGAGCTGACTCTTATCGCCAACACGCCGCAGGCGTACTGGATAGTCCCGGGCGGTTCGGCCGCCACGGTCGGTAAGTATGCGGGAGATGCGGCAGCCGCCGGCGCCCTGCCGGTGTTCTCGATCTACGGGATCCCGCACCGCGACTGCGGAAGCTATGCCGCGGGAGGTATGGGGTCTGGCGCCGCATACCGGGGCTGGATCGACGGCATCGCCGCGGGTCTGGGCTCCGCACCGGCAGCGGTCATCCTCGAACCGGATGCCCTGGCAATGGCCGACTGCCTTCAAGGTGATCAGCGCCAAGAGCGCTACGACCTGATTCGCTACGCCGTCGAGGCACTGACGCGGGATCCGAACGCTGCCGTGTACATCGACGCTGGTCACCTGCGTTGGCATAGCGCCGAGGACATGGCCGCCCGGCTGAACAACGCCGGTATCGCCCGGGCCCGAGGATTCAGCGTCAACACGGCGAACTTCTACACAACCGAGGACGAGACCGGCTACGGCGAGGCGATCTCGGGGCTGACCAACGGTTCGCACTACGTCATCGACACGTCGCGCAACGGGGTTGGACCGGCACCGGACCCCGACAACAGCTGGTGCAACCCCAGCGGCCGGGCGCTGGGCACTCCGCCGACAACCGCCACCGGTGGTGCGCACGCCGACGCTTACCTGTGGGTCAAGCGTCCCGGTGAATCCGACGGAACCTGCGGGAAGGGTGATCCTGCGGTCGGCACCTTCGTGACTCAGTACGCCATAGATCTGGCCCGCACCGCTGGGCGGTAGTCAGCTGGTTCGCCGAGCGGCGATATAAAGCCCACGTTGGCCCGCCCGCGGTGACACAATCTTTGATGTGGGCGAGGCTCGCGGGGGCACCGCGCCAATTTTTGCGGCGACGACATGAATGTCGTGAGATTGGCGTGTAGGTCATGCGGCGCGGAATTATTGTCGAGCGCGAAGTTCTGCAGCGAATGCGGTACAGCGGTTTCTCCAGCCTCGACACCGGCACCTGCTGAATACAAGCAAGTGACGGTGCTGTTCGCCGACGTGGTGCGCTCGATGGACATCGCCGCAGCCCTGGATGTTGAGCGGTTGCGCGAAATAATGACCGAACTGGTGGAGCGTTCGGCATTGGTGGTGCGCCGCTACGGCGGGACCGTTGAGTACAACGGCGACGGGGTCATGGCCCTGTTCGGGGCACCAATCGCGCTGGAAGACCACGCACTTCGCGCATGCCTGGCCGCACTCGCAATCCAGGAGGAGGCCGCCCAGTTGGCGGCAGAAGTGGCCAGCCGCGACGGCGTGGCCCTTCGATTGCGGGTGGGCCTTAACTCGGGCCGCGTGATCGCCGGTCAGATCGGTTCGGGGTCACTGGGTTACGCCGCGACCGGCGAACATGTCGGACTGGCACAGCGGATGGAATCGGCGGCGCCCCCCGGGGGGGTCGTGCTGTCAGACGCCACCGCGCAGCTGGTCGAGAACCTCGCGGTGCTCGCTGAACCGGAGTGGGTGCGCATCAAGGGGGCAGACGAATTGATGCGCGCGCGACGTCTGGTCCAGATCAACCCACGCGGTGGGCTGATTGATCGCGTCGAGGCCCGCCTGGTCGGTCGGCGCTGGGAACTCGCGGCCTTGGAGGCCATGGCGGAGCGAGCGATGGTCGCCCGCGGTTGTGTCGTAGCGGTGATGGGCCCGCCGGGCATCGGCAAGAGTCGCATGGCCCGGGAGATCGCGGCCCTGACCGCCGATCGAGGCATCGACGTCTGCTGGGCTTTCTGCGAGTCGCACGCCCGCGACATTTCCTTCGGCGTCGTCGCGCGGCTACTTCGAGCCGCCAGCGGGGTATCCGACCTTGACGGAGAAGCCGCGCGCACCCGGCTGCGAGCGACTGCGCCTTCCGATGCGGACCCGCAGGACTTGTTGCTGCTTGATGACCTGCTCGGCATCGCCGACCCCGGCGTACCGCTCCCCCAGATCGACCCCGACGCCCGACGACGCCGGATCACCGCACTGGTCAAGACGATGTCGATGGCGCGCAGCGCAGCGGCGCTGTACCTCATCGAGGATGCGCACTGGATTGATGCGGTCAGCGAGTCGATGCTGGCCGACTTCCTCAGGGTCATCCCGCAGACCAAGGTGATGGTGCTGATCACCGCGCGCCCCGAGTATCAGGGCATGTTGACACGTGTGCCAGGCAGCCAGACGATAGCTCTTACCGCACTGGGCGATTCGGACACCGCGGCCCTGATCCTTGAGTTGCTCGGTCCGGATCCGTCGGTCAGCGAGCTGTCGACGGTCATCGCCGAGCGGGCTGCGGGTAACCCGTTTTTCGTCGAAGAGATGGTGCGCGAATTGGTGCAGCGCGGCGTGTTCGACGGTGAGCACGGTGGCTACATCTGTCGGACCGATGTCGCCGAAGTGACCGTACCGGTAACCGTGGAAGCGGCCATCGAGGCCCGCCTCGACCGGCTGTCCACTACGGCCAAGCGGACATTGAACGCAGCATCGGTAGTCGGGGCACGCTTCGAGGCGGGACTACTCGCGGCGCTCGGGATCGATCCGATGTTCCACGAATTGCTGACCGCCGAGCTGATCGATCAGGTGCAATTCGGCCCAAACCCCGAGTTCGCGTTCCGTCACCCGTTGATCCGCGCGGTGGCCTACGAATCACAGCTGAAATCCGATCGCGCAGAACTGCACCGACGCCTGGCGGCCGCAATACAAGAGTCTGCGCCCGGCGCGGTGGACGAGCATGCGCCACTGATTGCCGAACACCTTGAATCCGCAGGCGAACTGCACGCGGCGTACGACTGGCATTTGCGCGCCGCCACGTGGTCAACTAACCGCAACATCGCCGCCGCGCGAGTCAGCTGGGAGCGGGCACGCCTTATCGCCGACGCATTGCCTGCCGACGACCCCAACCAACTGACGATGCGCATCGCCCCCCGCGCCATGCTGTGCGCTACCGATTGGCAAGCCCAAGCACTACAGGAAGGCCAAGGCCGCTTCGCGGAGTTGCGGCAGTTGTGCACTGCCGCCGGGGATAACGTTTCGCTGGCCATCGGCATGTCCGGGCTGGGATCGGAGCTCCTGCTGGCCGGACGTTCGCGTCAAGGCTCGCGCCTGGCATCCGAACAGATGGCGTTGCTCGAGTCGATCGGCGATCCCAACCTGACCATAGGCCTGGCGTTCATAGCGTTCGTCAACTGGTTCAACACCGGCGAAGTCGACGAGATCCTACGGTGGTCGCAGTACCTCATCGACTTGGCCGCGGGCGATCCGTCAAAGGGAGCCAGTTTCGGCATTGGTTCGCCGCTGGCGATCGCGCTGACATTTCGCGGAATCGCTCGGTGCTGGCGGGGGGTCCCGGGATGGCGGCAAGACCTCGACGATGCCGTCACGATGGCCCGGAACAACGACCCGGCGACCCTCGGCATTGTCATTCCTTGGACCTACGGTCTGGCAGT
Source organism: Mycobacterium bourgelatii (assembly GCF_010723575.1). NCBI lineage: Bacteria > Bacillati > Actinomycetota > Actinomycetes > Mycobacteriales > Mycobacteriaceae > Mycobacterium > Mycobacterium bourgelatii. The sequence goes on along the minus strand of NZ_BLKZ01000001.1, from coordinate 1,587,479 downwards.
CCGGTACGGGCCGATCCGGGCCGACGACGTCACGATGCGCACGTTTGAGGAAGCGGTGCAGACCGCCTTACGGGCGAGCAGCGATGTCGCAGTCCTCTTCACTGAGTACGCATTGGGTGTTGCGTTGCTGTGTCGCGACGCCGAGGCCGACCGTCGCCGCGGACTCGAACTCGCGGTGCAAGCCCTCGATTGGCAGCGCAGCCGGATGCCTTCCCTGGTCCCGACCAACGAATTGTTGATCAATTACGCCAGAGCCTGGTACGGCGATCGCGATGCTGCCATTCTCGATATGCGCAAAGCCCTGCATGAGCTAAACGTCGACGAGCGGGTCGGTTACGCGGTCTGGGGCACAAGCCTCCTGGTGGAGACGCTACTAGCGCGCGGCACCGATGCCGACCTGGTCGAGGCACAGCAGGCAATCGATCGATTGGCGAAAGTGTCGGCCGATGCGGCCTTACCCCAAATCACGCTGCTGCGCCTGCGCGCCTTGCAGGCCCACGCTCGCGGGGACGATGTTGCCTACCGTGAGGGGGACCCGTTTGATGGTCCAGTCGCTATGCGGCTTGCGGTTGGTGGGTCGTGGTCCACTGTAGGGCGAACTCGGCTGGGGTGAGCCCATTGTGGGCGGAGTGAGGCCGGTTGGCGTTGTAGTCGATTCTCCAATCTTCGATGATGATTTGGGCTTCTTGCAGGGAGTCGAAGCGCCAGGAGTTGAGTAGCTCGTCGCGCAGTCGGCCGTTGAATGACTCGATCCAGGCGTTCTGCCAGGGGGCTCCGGGATCGATGAATAGCGAGCCGGTGCCGTTGAAGCGGCACCAGTCGTTGACAGGAGCAATGATCAGAACTTGTGGATGAGCCTCGGCGAGGCGGCGTAGGAAAGGGCGCACCTTCCCGAGGATGATCTGAAAGTCCAGTAGCTCTGATCAAGACCGGCGTTGGCGCGCTGGTTGGGAAGGTACGCCCATGCTCACGGTAGTTCACGATGCCGATGAGGCCAACGGCAGCGAGGCCGGCCGGCGCTCGTTGTTGGATGAGATCGTCCGCGATGGTGCTCGGCAGATGCTGGCGGCGGCGTTGCGGGCCGAGGTTGCCGCCTACATCGACGCCCATGTCGGTGAGGTTGATGAGAACGGGCGCCGACTGGTGGTGCGCAATGGCTATCACCACGAGCGCGAGGTGCTGACCGCGGCGGGCGCGGTGACTGTAACTGCGCCGCGGGTCAATGACAAGCGTATTGACGTTGATTCGGGTCAGCGGCAACGGTTTTCCTCGGCGATCCTGCCGGCGTGGGCGCGGAAGTCACCGCAGATGAGCGAGGTGTTGCCGTTGCTGTACCTGCATGGGCTGTCCAGCGGTGATTTCGTTCCGGCGTTGGAGCAGTTCCTGGGCTCAGGTGCCGGTTTGTCGGCCACCACGATCACCCGGCTTACCGGTCAGTGGCAGGACGAAGCCAAGGCTTTCGGGCAACGCGATTTGTCGGGGACTGACTACGTCTACCTGTGGGTCGATGGCATCCACCTCAAGGTTCGCCTGGAGCAGGAGAAGCTCTGCTTGCTGGTGATGTTGGGCGTGCGCGCTGACGGCCGCAAGGAACTCGTCGCTTTGGCCGATGGGTACCGGGAGTCCACTGAGTCGTGGGCTGATCTGCTGCGCGATTGCCGTCGCCGCGGGATGACCGCCCCAGTGTTGGCCGTCGGTGATGGGGCACTGGGCTTCTGGAAGGCGGTGCGCGAGGTGTTTCCGGCTACCAGAGAACAGCGATGCTGGTTTCACAAGCAATCGAATGTTCTTGCCGCACTGCCGAAGTCGGCGCACCCGGGCGCGTTGGCTGCAATCAAAGACATCTACAACGCCGAGGATATCGATAAGGCTCAGGTCGCGATCAAGGCCTTCGAGGTCGGCTACGGTGCCAAGTACCCCAAAGCGGTCGCCAAGATCGTCGACGACGCCGATGTACTCCTGAGTTCTACAAGTACCCCGCCGAGCACTGGATCCACCTGCGCACTACTAACCCGATCGAAAGCACTTTTGCCACAGTGCGTTTGAGGACCAAAGTCACCAAAGGACCCGGATCGCGCGCCGCCGGAATCGCCATGGCCTACAAGCTGATCGACGCCGCACAGGCCCGCTGGCGGGCCGTCAATGCACCCCATCTGGTGGCTCTGGTCCGCGCCGGAGCCGTCTTCCACAAAGGCAAACTCCTCGAACGACCAACCGACATCACCCCGCCAGAACCATCCGCCGTCGAGGCCGCATCAGCCGGATCGGAGGTCGCCTGAAACACGCGGATCCACAACTATTGACAATTCCTCCGTTGACAGCATGGGCGATGAACTCGGGTCCGTTGTCGAACCGCACGTAGGCCGGTGCCCCATGCATCAGGGCCAGACGGTCAAGGACGTCGACCACGCCGTCGGCGTTGATGGCCCGGTCGACCTCGATCGCCAGGGCTTCGCGGGTGAACTCATCGATTACGTTGAGCATCTTCAACGTTCGTCCGTCGGCGGTGGTGTCGAACTGAAAATCCATCGCCCAGATCGCATTCGGGCGGATCGGGCACATCGCCCCGACCTGCGCACCGATGCCGGTCAAGCGTTTCTTCCTGCGGCGCTGCGGAACCCGCAGGCCTTCCTCGCGCCACAGGCGGCGGATGCGCTTGTTGTTGACCTTCCAGCCAGCTCGCCGTGCCGCGATCGCAGCACGGCGCCATCCCCAGCGGGGCCGCTGGGTGGAGAACGCGCGTAGCCAGGCCCGCAATTGGGCCTCCTCATCGCTGATCGGTGGTGGTTGTAGACGCATGGTGGAACGGTGGATGCCGACCACCGCGCACGCCCGCCGTTCGGAGACCCCGAACCGCAAGCGCAGCGCCGCGGCGATGCTGCGCGAGCGGTTCGGGGTCAGAAGTTTCCCGACGAGATCTCCTTGAGCATGTCGATGTCAAGGGCCTGGTTGGCGACCAGCTTCTTGAGCCTGGCGTTCTCGGCCTCAAGTTCCTTGAGGCGTTTGGCGTCGCTGGCCTTCATCCCGCCGTACTGGGCGACCCAGCGATGCCAGGTCGACTCGGTGATCTCGAGGTGGCGACACACTTCGCTGAGTTGCTGCCCGGTTCCAAGGAGCTTGTTGCCCTCGGCGAGCTTGCGGATGATCTGATCCGGCGTGTGCCGCCGGCGCTTGTTCGTTGCCATGTCGTCGTCGATTCTTCCTGCCCGAACACTCGGGCATCAGAGTCCCACAACGACTGGACCACTACGACGGGCTCACCTCAGTTGCAGGTGCACGATCCGCAGGTGCGAGACGCGCTGACCCCACGATACGACTTTGGCTGCAAGCGACCGACGTTCTCCAATAGCTACCTTCGCGCCTTCAACAAGCACAATGTCCATTTGGAAACGGCTCCCATCAGCCATATCGAACCTGACGCGATCGTCACCACCTCGGGACAGCGCCACGAGATCGACACCTTGGTCCTGGCAACGGGTTTCAACTTGTGGGACATCAACTTCCCCGCCTTTGAGATCGTCGGGCGCAACGGGCGCGATCTTGGTAAGTGGTGGCGCAGCAATCGATTCCAGGCATACCAGGGCATTTCGATTCCGCACTTTCCCAACCTGTTCCACCTGGCCAGCCCCTACGCGTACAGCGGGTTGTCGTACTTCACCACGATCGAGGCCCAGATGAAGCACATGCGCCGGCTTATCCGCCACATCGAACGAACCAACGCCTCCGTCTTCGAAGTCACCGAGGACGCCAACGAGGCATTCCTCGATGAGATGACCAATCGCCTTGGCGAGTCAGTGTTCTATGCCGGGTCGTGCGCAGGTTCGCGCAGTTACTACTTCAACCAGCACGGCGAGGCGGCAATCCTGCGACCGACATCCACCCTCAACGCCAACCGCCAGGCGCGCCGGTTCGCGTTGTCGGACTATCAGTTGACCTGACAACACGTTACAAAGCCGATAGCCAGTGCTCCTTCTTCGCGGCGACTTTGGTGGTCGGTCGCCCCAAGGTAACTGCCGCAAGCCTCGACCAGGTAGCGGGCTTCGACAGCTACCAATACGAACTCAGCCGCCAGTCCGGCGCGCCGATCGCCGACCCGATTCCCGGCGGGCTGATGTTGTACACGTCGGGAACTACGGGCCAACCCAAAGGCGTGTGGCGGCCCTCGGGATCGGTGCCGGGATCGGCGACAGCCAACGTCGCCGGATATGTCAGCGGCGACGCCCACCTGCTGACCGGCCCGCTGTACCACGCGGCCCCGATCGTGTTTTCGCTGTCGATGCCGATCACGTTCGGCGCCACGGTGATCATGACCAACAAGTTCAACGCCGAAGAAACGCTGCGCTCGATCCAACGCCACCGCGTCAGCCACAGTCACACGGTCCCGACCATGTTTCACCGGCTGCTCGCGCTGCCGGCGGAGGTGCGCAACTCTTATGACACTTCGTCGCTGCGCTACATCATCCATGGCGCGGCGCCGGGTGGCGATGGCCTTCGCGGCCAGCATCGACCACGCACTGTGGTTTCATCGGTTGCCCCGCGTCGACGAGTGGGTGTTGTTCACCGCCTCCCCGGTGGCAAACATCGGCACGCGGGGACTGGCCCGCGGCAGCTTTCACGACCAATCCGGCGTGCTGATCGCTAGCGTGGCCCAAGAAGGACTCCTGCGTCCGTTGCGGGACGCCGCGCCCGCCCGGCGTTAACGACGAGCGGCCGCATCGTGCCAGCCCACGAACGCCGGCACCGAGGCCGCCAGCGCCGCCCTGCGCCCTCCATCCGCTCGAGGCACCGGGGTCCCCACTGAGGTGCCCACCTCGTCACCCGGGACGGCCCGCTCGAGACGGCGAGCTTGCCGGCGATCAACGCGACGGGCGCACTCACCCGGCCAGCCTGGTATCCCGAACCACCGATCTCGGCCGCCTCGCCGCAGTTGGCCGCTCGCTACCGGGTGGCGACGGCCGTTACCGCTGCACCCACGTAGCGCTCGTCGGTGACCTGGTCCAACAGCACGCTGGCCAGATCGGCACGCGCGAGCTGAGAACGCATTCCGGTGCGCACCGAGGGCCCCACCTGCAGGCGCGCACCGCCCGCGCCGTCCACCAGCCGCGGCGGACGCACCAGCGTCCACGCCAGTTCATCGCCCCCATCGCGGATAGCGGCCTCGGCCCGGTCGGCCTCGATCAGCCGGGGCCGGCCCACCATGCGCGGCCACATCATGCGCGCGATGCGGCTCTGATCGGCAACGCTGGAGCCCACGCCGACGGTGGAGACGGCGATCAGTCGCCGCACACCGTGCCGGCGCATCTGGGCAACGAGATTCGCCGTGCCGGCGGAGCGGACAGTGCCGGGGTCCTGTCCCAACCGCACTCCCAGGCAGCACACCACCGCGTCCACACCCGACAGCGCCGAGTCCACGGCGGCCGCGTCGCGGACATCGCCTACCATCACTTCCGCCTGATCGAACTGCGCCGCCTGCACCCGGTCGCGGACTTGCACCTTCACACTGTGCCCGCGCGCGAGCGCCTGCTTCACAACCTGAGCTCCGGTCCCTCCGGTGGCGCCGATGACAAGGATCTTCACGATCTGCCCTTCCTTCCAGCTCAAATATGGAGAGTTTAACTCTCTATCTTTGGATAGTAGCGCTAGCCGCTAGCCAATGTCCAGTAGGATCTTCCGTGTGCGCCTCTCCGAACTCAGCCGCGCGGCCGGCCTCTCCCCCACAACCGTGAAGTGGTACCTGCGCATCGGACTACTCCATCGGGGTCAGCCGACCGCCGTCAACCAGGCGCGGTATGACGACAGTCACCTACGGCGGCTGCGCCTGATCCGGGCGCTCATCGAGGTGGGCGGGCTCAGCACCGACGAGGTCGGTGACCTCATCGCCGCCATCGACGACCCACACCGATCAATCCAAAACATCCTGGCCCACGCGCACCGCGCCAGCGCCGCCAGCGCCGGCACCAAAGCCGCCGCCAGCGCCGCCCCGATCGATGACTACATCCGCCACCGCGGCTGGCGGGTACGTGCGGACTCCCCGGCCCGGCGCGACCTCGCCGCGGTGCTCGACGCCATCGCCGCCCTACGCCCCCAACCCGCCTCCGGGGCAGCGGGCGTCTCCGCCGAGGTGACCACACCGGACACGACCACACCGGACGCGGTGTATTCGCTGTTGGACCCCTACGCCGATGCCGTGGAACCGCTCGCCGCGGCGGAGATCGCCAACACACCGGCCGACCTGCCCCGCGACCTGCTCGTCGAACGTGTCGTCGCGGGCACTATCCTGCTCGAACGCGCCATCGCGGCGCTTCGGCGGCTGGCACAGGAGCATCACGCGACCAAGCGCTACGGCGACCCCAAAGCCCCGGCTGACACCCCATGACGCGACGTCATCAGGCTGCCTTCGATCGCCGGGCAGGTCAGGGGTTGATGGTGTTCTCCCCGATCTGACGTCCCCAGACGTACTCGATCAGGATCGGCTGGGCGAGCTCGAAATGGTTGTAGGGCGCAATGGAGGCGCCGGTGTCCATCACCAGATAAGGCATCGGCCACAGATCCCGGGTGATCGGTTGCCAACAGCCCGGCCTACCCTCCGGACCCCCGCTGGCGTTTACCCGCGGCAGGTTGTCGGGATACACGTACGGATTGCCGGCCCCCATGATCGGGCTGACACCGGTCCCCGAGTAGCCATTGCCGCCGAGGCCGGCTGCGAACTTGGGCTCGACGTCGTGAAAGTTGCGGAGCGTGCAGTAGATCATGCCTCGGTACTCGTCGAGCAATTGCGTCGTCGCGACGAGGTCATCGGCGACGCGCGTGAAATAGGGCCCTCCCCGCTCGAAGACCTCGGCGCTAGTGTTGCTGAAGCCGATTGACGCCATCAACGCGTCGGTGAGGTCGCCCCGATGCGCGTACAGCCTGCTCGCCGTCGACGACGCGTCGTCCAGCCCATCGAAGAGGTCCGGCGCCGCGCCGGTGTATACCTCGGCGACGTCGGCCAGCTGCTGAAAGTCGTACCGCAGGTGCGACTGTCGGGCGTTCAGGCTGTCCAAGATCGTGTTGGCGTCGAGCAGTGACCGGCCGAAGCCCTCACCCAGGCCGTCGAGCGCGTCGGCGACATTGGTGAGAGTCTGGTTCAGCTTGACCGGGTCGACGCTGTCCGTGACGGACAGCACCGTTTCGAACAGGGTGTTGAATTCGGTGGTCACCGCTGTCGCATCGATCGTGTCCTGCGGCGTAATGCGCTGCGCAGACGGGCTTTTCGGTTATCTGTAGGCGGGATGAGGGTGTATCCGACTGTTCGCGTCGATCCCATCGACGGCGAAATTCATTGATAGATACAGACATATCTGTAGCCGTGTATCTGATGATCCCGGGCCGCTTGGGGGCTCGGGGATCCTGACCCCCGGCGGCAGTGGCGACGTCGAACTGAGGGGGACCCGTTTGATGGTCCAGTCGCTATGCGGCTTGCGGTTGGTGGGTCGTGGTCCACTGTAGGGCGAACTCGGTTGGGGTGAGCCCATTGTGGGCGGAGTGAGGCCGGTTGGCGTTGTAGTCGATTCTCCAATCTTCGATGATGACTTGGGCTTCTCGCAGGGAGTCGAAGCGCCAGGAGTTGAGTAGCTCGTCGCGCAGGCGGCCGTTGAATGACTCGATCCAGGCGTTCTGCCAGGGGGCTCCGGGATCGATGAATAGCGAGCCGGTGCCGTTGAAGCGGCACCAGTCGTTGACAGCATGGGCGATGAACTCGGGTCCGTTGTCGAACCGCACGTAGGCCGGTGCCCCATGCATCAGGGCCAGACGGTCAAGGACGTCGACCACGCCGTCGGCGTTGATGGCCCGGTCGACCTCGATCGCCAGGGCTTGGCGGGTGAACTCATCGATTACGTTGAGCATCTTCAACGTTCGTCCGTCGGCGGTGGTGTCGAACTGAAAGTCCATCGCCCAGATCGCATTCGGGCGGATCGGGCACATCGCCCCGACCTGCGCACCGATGCCGGTCAAGCGTTTCTTCCTGCGCCGCTGCGGAACTCGTAGGCCTTCCTCGCGCCACAGGCGGCGGATGCGCTTGTTGTTGACCTTCCAGCCAGCTCGCCGTGCCGCGATCGCAGCACGGCGCCATCCCCAGCGGGGCCGCTGGGTGGAGAACGCGCGTAGCCAGGCCCGCAACTGGGCCTCCTCATCGCTGATCGGCGCTGGTTGCAGACGCATGGTGGAACGGTGGATGCCGACCACCGCGCACGCCCGCCGTTCAGAGACCCCGAACCGCTCGCGCAGCATCGCCGCGGCGCTGCGTTTGCGGTTCGGGGTCAGAAGTTTCCCGACGAGATCTCCTTGAGCATGTCGATGTCAAGGGCCTGGTTGGCGACCAGCTTCTTGAGCCGGGCGTTCTCGGCCTCAAGTTCGTTGAGTCGCTTGGCGTCGCTGGCCTTCATCCCGCCGTACTGGGCGACCCAGCGATGCCAGGTCGACTCGGTGATCTCAAGGTGGCGACACACTTCGCTGAGTTGCTGCCCGGTCCCAAGGAGCTTGTTGCCCTCGGCGAGCTTGCGGATGATCTGATCCGGCGTGTGCCGCCGGCGCTTGTTCGTTGCCATGTCGTCGTCGATTCTTCCTGCCCGAACACTCGGGCATCAAAGTCCCACAACGACTGGACCACTACGACGGGCTCACCTCAACCGGGACCTGGCGGGGCGCTATCGCGCAATGGCGGAATCGCTTGCCTTCGAAGGACACATCGACTGGGCTGACGCGATGATCCAAACTCTGGATCCTCCTAGCCATGCGTCGGCGGTGAAAGGTTGAGGCGTGAGTAAAAAGCTCGCAACAGCAAACAGAGTCGACCGGGAAGACCTGCTCGACTTCGTTCGCCCTCGGAACCAGATGATACTAACCACCTTTCGTGCCGACGGGACCCTGCAAAGCTCGCCGGTCACCGGCGGAGTCGATAGCGAAGGGCGCATCGTCATCGCGACTTATCCGCAACGAGCCAAGTCGGCGAACATTGCCCGCCGTCGGAGAGCAAGCATCGTAGTGCTTTCGGACGATTTCAATGGGCCCTACGTACAGATCGACGGCGAGGCCGAAGTCATCTTGCTCCCCGAAGCGATTGAACCCTTGGTCGAGTATTTCCGCGCGGTCGCCGGAGAACACCCGGATTGGGACGAGTACCGGCAAGCCATGGTGGATCAAGGCAAGTGCTTGATCAGGCTGACACCGGACCGATGGGGCCCGATCGCCACCGGGGGCTTTCCGCCGCCTCCCGGCGCTCCCTAGCAATGCCGTCCTTCAGGACTCACCCTGCCGGAGTCGCGGCGGAATCGGCTGACCACGTGGCCTATTGAATCGCCAGCTCCAGCCGGCTGAACCGGCGAACCAGGATGCTGGGCAACCACTCGCCGACGTCGGCCACGTCGATCCAGTTGGTGTGATCCAGGAGCGTCCGAAAGACGATCTGCGCCTCTAACCGCGCCAGTGCGGCGCCGACGCAGAAGTGCACGCCCTTGCCGAAGGTCACGTGGCCCTTGGCACCTGAGCGGTCGAGGCGAAATTCGTCGGGGGCCTCAAAGTGTGCGGGATCGCGGTTGGCCGCACCCCACATCAGGAGCAGGTGTGAGTTGGCCGGCACTTCCACCCCGCCCAGGGTCGTGTCGCGCCACACATGGCGGTAATGGCCGCGGAACGGCGGTTCGTACCGCAGCGCCTCTTCGATGAATGCGTTGAGCAGATCCGGGTTGTCCCGGACCTGCCGTTGTATGTCGGGTCGGTCAGCCAGTATCCATGCGCCGCTACCCAACAATGACGCGGTCGATTCACCGGCAGCGCTGAAGAGGGTCAGCATGATGCCCAACGCGATTCCCTGGTCGACCTCGCCCGAGGCGTACCGAGCGGCCAAGTCTGAGATGAGACCGGATTCGGTTGTGGTGTTGGTCTTTTCGAAGTGCTCCATGACGTAAGCCGACAGCTCTAGGGCGGCAACCCCGGCCGACTGGAGCTGGGCCGGTGTGACAACCCCGTCGAGCAATGTGGTGGTGGCGTAGCCCAGTTGAATGAGTCGGTCGACATCGGTCTCGGGCAGGCCCAGCAGCTTGGCGACCACCATCATCGGGAGGCGATTGGCCAGGGCGCTCATCCACTCGATGCGCCCGTCGCGCAGGTTCTCGGCCCAGAGACGCTCGGCGACTTCGCCGGCGAAATTTTCGATAATCCGGACGCGCCTGGCGGACAAATGTGGCAACAGGATTTTGCGGTGCAGCGCATGACTCGGGTCGTCGGCGGTCGCCAAGACGTGGGCCGGGCCGCCTGCTTCCATCATCGGGAACGGGGCGACGGTGCCGTCCTCGTGATAGACCATGGTCGCGCTGAGGTTGGACGAAAAGTCCTCGACCCGGTTGACGGCGTCAATGACCGCATCCCAGCCGCACACCGCGTAGAAAACCGAATCACCGATGCGATGTACGGGGGCTTCCGCACGCATGCGCTCGTAAAGCGGATATGGATCCTGGAGCGCGTGCGCGCCAAAGAAGTTCGCGGGATCGTCCAATACCGCCATGAAGTCAGGCTGAACGCCGATGTTCGTCCCGTCAACGGTTGCCGCCAAAGTTGATAACCGCAGCTCACCGGCCGCAGCACCTGCGAAAGCGGTTGCATCGCTTCACCTGCGCTCGAGTGTGAGAAAATTCAGGAAAATGTCTCACCGTGCGAAACCAGTTGCAGTAGGGGTCCGGCAGAGGGACCATCGCCGTATGCCACAAACGGACTGGCTGGTCGGCGGGGATCGTCATAGCGAGGCCACGGAACGGATCTACGCGGCCGCTGCGGACCTCATCGCCGACGTCGGATATGAAGCCTTTTCCATCGAAGATTTGGCGAGGCGGGTTCATTGCTCGCCGGCCACGATCTACCGCCGTGCCGGCGGAAAAGCCGCGATTCGTGATGCGGTTGTCAAGATCCAAGCAACGCAGATCGTCGACACGCTGCGTGAAGAGATCAAGGACCTGCACGGAACGGACCGAGTCCTGACCGCTACCGTTGCGGCACTTCGACGCATGCAATCACATCCGCTGACACAACACTTTCGCTCAACAAACATGAACGTCGGCGGAGAGTGGCTGCCCAACTCGCCTGCCGTCACCGGTTTTGCCGCCGAGATGCTGGGCACAGATGATTCACTGGCCGCCCAATGGCTCATACGCGTCTTTCTCGCCCTATGGCTGTGGCCGTTGAAAGACCCCGACACCGAATTGGCCATGCTGCGGCGGTTTTTCGCCGCCTCGTTCACCGAGGCCCAGTGACCAATCGCAGCGCCTCGCGAGTCGCGGAGCCAATTGTGGCGACCGACTGCCTATCCTCGGCCCATGGTCGACACTGAAGATTGCGGGCCCGCCCTGAACGCTGGCGGGATCGGCCGTCCGGCCCCAGGCGCAAGGGGCGACGACGTCGTCGTCATCCACACCGACGGCGGCTGCAAACCCAATCCCGGGCCCGGCGGATGGGGAGCCGTGTTGCGTCAACGTCACCACGTCCGCGAGATGTGCGGTGGCGAGGCCAACCCGACCAGCAACAACCGGATGGAACTGACGGCACCGATCATGGCGCTCGAGGCCCTCACCCGAGCGGTGACGGTGCATCTCTACACCGACAGCACCTATGTTCGGAACGGCATCACCAAGTGGATTCTCGGCTGGGAGCGCAATGGCTGGCAGACCGCCGCGAAGCAGCCGGTGAAGAACGTCGACCTTTGGCAGCGGCTGCAAGCGGCCTGTGCGCGGCACCGCGTCGAGTGGTTCTGGGTGAAAGGACACGCCGGCATCGCCGACAACGTCCTCGCTGACGAACTAGCGACCCGGGGTATGCGCGAAGCGATCGCGCTGTCGCGGGTTCATTGCTGACGACGTTGCAGCACAACGCAATTCACCGGTACATCCGGTCACTTCGCAGGGGCTGGAACGGCTAGACCTATGATGCCGGGGTGGATATCAGTGGAGCGAGCGCAGTCGTCACCGGCGGCGCGTCAGGAATCGGTGCGGCTACTGCCCGTCAGTTGGCCGCCAAGGGTGCCCGGGTCGTCGTAGCCGACCTGCAGGCGGAAAAGGGCGAGGCTCTCGCCCAGGAAATCGGCGGCGTGTTCGTGTCCGTCGATGTGACCAATACCGAGCAGATCATCGACGCGGTCAAGACCGCCGCGGACCTGGGTCCGTTGCGTGTCCTGGTCAACTCGGCGGGCATCGGCTGGGCCCAACGCACCATCGGCAAAGACGGCGAATTCTCCTCGGCGCACAACCTTGACGCGTACAAGAAGGTGCTCGAAATCAACCTGGTCGGCACCTTCGACTGCATCCGGATCGCGGCGACCCAGATGAGCAAGAACGAACCCACCGAGACCGGCGAACGCGGCGCCATCGTGAACATGACCAGTGTTGCCGCCTTCGATGGCCAGATCGGCCAGGCCGCTTACAGCTCGTCCAAGGGCGGCGTCGTGGGTATGACCCTGCCCGTCGCACGCGACCTGTCGGCGGTCGGCATCCGCGTCAACACCGTTGCCCCGGGCCTGATCGACACCCCGATCTATGGCGAGGGCGAAGCCTCGGAGGCATTCAAGGCGAAGCTGGGCGAGTCCGTGTTGTTCCCCCGCCGCCTCGGTAAGCCCGACGAGTTGGCTTCCATGGTTGTTGAGCTGGTCACCAACTCCTACATGAACGCCGAGGTCGTCCGTGTTGACGGTGGCATCCGGATGCCACCGAAGTAGGTCAAGAGCCTTCCGACCGTAGCGGTCGCCGCGACCGCTGAAGAGAGCAACATAGCCGGACGCGCTCGAGAATCCAACGTCGAGCAGTCCGGTCGCCTTTGGCGATCGACCACACCGGTTTCGCGCAACTTTTCTCGCCTTTGTTGGCGTAAGAATCGTGGGACGGGGTAAACACACGCCAAATAAACGCTTGCAGAACCTGGAGGCTGCACAGTGAGGTGGGTGTTAGGCATTATCGGCGCCGCAGCGGTGCTCGCCGCACTTCTTGTGTTGCCATTGCCGTTGTCCCTTCAGGCTGTCGATCGCACCGGCCTCCCGATCGCGTGCGGCACCGCGTTTCACCCCGACTACGACTTCGCTGCCCGAGAAGACGCTCTGAACAAAGACCTGCACAGCAGCTTTGGCGCCTTCTACGTGCCCAGTGACTACGAGAATCAGTGCGCCGCCATCGTCGCTACCCGACGCGGCATCGCGTACTCGGTACTGGTGGGCGGCGGCGTTCTGCTCGGTGCTGCGTTCTTGTTGTCACTGCACGCAGCAGGTTACGTCGACCTGTCCCGCGAAAGGTTTCGAATGGCGTCGAAACAGCGGGCGACTCCTGTGCTGATCCCGAAATCCTCACCGTCGACCATGCGCTATTACGACGATTTGGATTTGGTCCGGATGAGCCTCGGAATCCGAGTTCAGCACTAACCGCCGCTGGCCGCCCCGAATTTGCAGCGATCTGACCTTGCGATCGGCAGCGCCGGCGCACGGGTGTAATCCGCAGGACGACATCCACTCCACGATCGAGTGCGGCACCGGTTTGTTCGGCGAACCGATTCGTTGCTGACGGGCTCGGGTCGGTTAACCACACAGACCGATTTGATATCAGCTACGACACACCACTTCTGTTAACTGAAATCACATAGTTAACATCGCGCGATGCAGGACGTGTCGTGGGAAGCTTGCCGCCTACGGTCACGCCAGATTACCCGGCGTGACGTATTTCGCTACACCGCAGCCATTTCTGCAATGCCAGGGTGGTATACGGCAACGGCAGGCGCCCTTCCCGCAACCCCGGGAGCTACTCCTAAACTGATCGACTTCGCGATGCGCCAGATTCCCGCAGAGCAGATTCGAGCCGCCGGTTACCACGGGGTCATCAATTACGTCTCACTATCACGTCCCGGCTCGTCGTTTGGAGCCAAGCCGATCACCCGCCAGTACGCCGACCAGCTCAAGGCTGCTGGGCTGATGATCGTCAGCAACTACCAATACGGCAAGCCAGGCGGCACAGCACCGTCGGACTTCAAGCGCGGCTTCGCCGGCGGCGTCGCCGATGCTCGCACGGCATGGAAATTGCATACCGCGGCAGGTGGCGGTCAGAGTGCCCCAATCTTCTTCACCATCGACGAGGACATCAGCCACGAGACCTGGAAAACGGTGGCACTGCAGTGGTTTCGCGGAATCAACTCAGTGCTGGGGGTGCAGCGCACCGGTGTCTACGGCGGTATCGACGTGTGCAAATGGGCTGCCGCCGACGGCGTCATCGGAAGTTCGCGCACCCCCGGCCGGCGGTGGGCCTGGCAGACCAAGGCGTGGTCCGGCGGTCAGATCTTCCCTGCCGCGGTGCTCTACCAACGCGTGGTGAGTACGGCGTCCAATCACGGTCCGAAAGTAGGGGGACAAGAAGTCGACGTCAACGACATGCTTGCCGAGGACTGCGGTCAATGGCACCTTCATCCCTGATTCCGTGATGTCCTCCGAATCCTCACCGGGGACCCAGGGTTCCCGCCATACCATGTCCGCATGGTGAACCTGGATCCCTTCTAAGCCGAGAGGCTCGGGAGCAGTTCATCGAGAAATACGACGAAATCCTGCGCAGCTAGCCCGTTCCCGTCGAAGAACGCGACGTTTCAACGTCGTTCGGCACGACGCACGTTCTCGTCACCGGCCCCGAGTCCGCGCCGCCACTGGTCCTGCTCCACCGTGCGGCGGTCACCGCCGCGATGTGGGGTCCGATCATCGCGCCTGTCCGTCGCTGCTTCCGCTGCTACTGCATCGACACCGTCACCGACGCGAACAGGAGCGTAGCGACGAAGCGGGTTCGCGGGGCGTCGGACTATGTCGATTGGCTACGTCAGACATTCGGCGCGCTTGACATCACGAATGCGCGGGTGGCCGGGCTGTCCTACGGCGGCTGGCTCGCGGCGGTGGCGGGAGTCCACACTCCGGAACTGGTCAACCGGCTCGTTGTGATGAGCCCGGCGGCGACATTGGCCCGCATCACGAATCAGTGGTTGATCCGGACGGTCTCCGCCGCGATGCTGCGGTCTCATTCCGTCCGTCGCGCAAAGCGCCCTGTTGTGGGCGGCAAGCAGGCCGTACGCGGGCTCCGATCCGGTCATGGCGCTGGCCGTGCGGCGCTTCACCTCGGGCCGGGTATCGCATCAGTTGCTACTGCCTCCACCGACCAGGCTCACCGACGACGAACTCCGCCGGATCAGCGCACCTACCACCGTGTTGCTCGGCGCGCGAGAAGTCATCTACGCCGGCGGCCCACAGGCCGCACTTGCGCGGGCGCACAGGGTCATCCGCGACGTCCATGCCCGCCGCCTGCCCAACGTAGGCCACGTGATGACACTGGACGCTCCTGATGTCGTTGCTGACGAGTTGACGGCACCTGACGTCACCTTCCCGCTAGGGCAAGACTCCGTTCCTCTTCCACCAGTCTTGATAGACGCCGACGAGGCAGCGGTCTGCACTCACTACTTCTCCACTACGAACAGCCCCGACCCCTCTGCGGGACTCTCGCCACGAACGTCACCGAACTACGGCCACACCGTGATGACCATCGGTCATCACGGTGCCTTCTGGGGTTCCCCCGAAAAAGTAGACACGGTTAGCTTGCTTCCGTGGTGGCACGCAGCGTGCGTTCATAGTCGATAGGTGAGCGCATTCCAAGTGCTGAGTGCCTTCGATCATTATTGTAGAAAATCATCCAATTGTCAACTGCTGCAACAAGTTCCGCTTTCGTCGCGAAGGCGTGCCGGTAGTAGCACTCGTGCTTGAAGCTCGACCACAGCGATTCAGCGCCGGCGTTATCCCAACAAATCCCGGTCGCGCCCATCGAGCGCCGAAGCCCGTGAGCGGCGCAGGCCAGCGCCATGTCGTGGGCGGTGTACTGAGTACCGCGATCCGAATGCAATATGACCCCCCTGGCAGCGGTGAGCGCGCACGAACGCGGCCCGCTCGACGGCCAGTGTGACCAGCTCGGTGCGCATGTGGTCATCAACGGCCCAGCCCAGCGCGCGCCGCGAGTGTTCGTCACGGATGGCGCATAAAAACATGTCACCGTCTCCGCAGCACAGGTAAGTGATGTCGGAGGACCACACCGCGTCGATACGGCCCTGGTCAAAGCAGCGCCCGACCAGATCCGGGGGGAAACGAGGCTGCCGGGTCGACCTGGGTGGTGGTCTTAAAGGTGCGCGGACTGATCCCCTCAATGCCCAACTCGGCCATGATCTTGGCGACCGTGTTCTCCGAAACTCGTTCACCCTCGGCGTGCAGGTCGGCGGTGATGCGCGGTGACCCATAGGTGCCCCGTGAGGCGCGGTGATGGGCAAGGATCTTGACCTCCAGGTCACGGCGGCGCTGCACCCGAGGTGTGGGCTCAGCAGCGGTGCAGGTATGGGCATGCTTGTAGTAGCCCGCCCTGGATACCCCGAGCAGCTCGGCCATGCGTGTCACGTCGTAGCCGGCGCACTCTGCAGCGATGAGCTCAAACCGGCTCACCTTCGATGCTGTGCTGCAAAGTACGCCGAGGCTTTTTCCAGGAAAGCGATGTCCTTCGCCTGCTCGGCCACCCGCGCGCGCAGTGCCACCAACTCCGCGCGCTCATCGACCGAAAGCCCTTCACCACCACCAGGATCCGGCCGACCGCCAGCTGCGGCCGCGGCCATCCGTCGCCGTTCATCTCGCACCCACTTATGCAGCAGGTTCTCATTGAGATCCAGCTCGCGGGCAACCTCGCTAACACGCCGATTCCCATCAATGACACGATGCGCCGCCTCAACCCTGTACTCAGGAGAAAACGACCGCCGAGATCGTGGCATACGAACATCCTTCCAGGGGACCACCGTCCCGCTATCTCAGATGTCCACCAATCCTGGGGAACCTCATTCTGCTACCCGCCCGACCTTGCCGAGGGCACCGATGAAGGCACCTTCACACCCGCTCGGTGCGCGGAAGGTCCAGCACCGCTCCGTGATTCGACGATGCCAGGAGCCACGCCGGCAATCGACACGTGTCAACCGCGAGTCCCTCGCGCGGTGAATGACGCTGCCCCTCCACGAACAGCGTGACCTAGCTACACACGTCGATTGTCTTCACACGCTAAGCATTCCTCGGCCGATTGCGCGATGACCCTGCGTCTCAGTTCGGTTGACCCGTTGTCTCAGGAGGTCTTCATGGCTGGATCGCCGGCCAAATTCGAGCGCTTCGCCAACGGCTGCCCCACATCGTCCAGAAACCCTGTCCTCAAACATGTTGCACACCAGCAGAACACCAAGCGCGGGCTAACTGCACGCAGTCACCACCGCGCGGGAAAGCCCCGGGGCCGCAACACGCACAACGTAATGACATCGTCTGGTTGTCATGAAATCAACAGCCACTAAGGAACTTTCACCGAGGCGGCTCAGCTGCGTGCCCCCTGAGCGCACACGCAATGAGTGAAACCTGCGATGGCTCAAAGTATGACGAGCATGTTGCCCGCAAACCCAACCCTTGTGGGCGTTACCTGACTCATGTATATTAACTATCCGTCATACCAGCGACGAATATTTGTCAAACGTCACAAGCAATGATGCTTGGCGTAAGGCGAGAAGCGGCCAAGCAGGACTCCGAGTTGCCGTTCGCGCGGGAGTGGACTCGCTGCCCTCATTAGGTTCGCATTAGCGGGGATGCCAACTGAAAAGCGTTGAACCACATGACTAGCGACAATCCGACGTTGGACATCCATTGTCCGATGTCCCCCACTCTGAACGGGACCAGAGGAAGCAATCATGACCCTTCAACAAGACGAACACCTCCACCGCCGAAACCGACTCCAGTCAACCGCCAGAGCCCTGATTTGTGAACCAGTACAGCGCAGCACCAGCAAGGCCCTAACCTTGGCCACCAACCCCACCGCCGCCCCAACCCCCACCGTCGGCTACGCCCTGCCGGCAGAAGAAGCCAGAGAATTCGTGCGCGTGGCAGTCAAACAACAATGGAACCTGCCAGCCTTGGTGCAAGCGGCAAAGATCTCCACCACATCGGCACACCTCAACCATTACGTGCAGATCACCCCCGTCAACGCCGCCCTGGGCATGCAACACCTCTGGCAACTCACCGGCGACACCCTGCTGGGCCTAGCCAGCATCAAACTTCCCCCCGGGGCGCTACGACTACTGACCTTCGCCGTCTGCGGCGCACCCGACCTGAGCACCGCGGTCAAGCGCTACCAAGAGTTCCGCACCGCCTTCACCGGCCTGCCCACCGTCACCATCGAACAAACCGAACACACAGCCGTGTTGGCAATCGACCTCGCCGACTTCGACACCTCAGCGCTACCCGTGGCGTCCGTAGCACTCCTCCTCGTCGCCCACCGAATCATCAACTGGGCCACCCGCCGACCCCTAAAACTGGACCAAGTCGAACTCCCCCACGGTGAAACCACCCGAAAAGCCGGCTACCACACCATGTTCGGCGCACCCCCTCTGTTCAACGCCCGCCGGGCCGCACTGGTCTTCAACGCCGACGCACTTGCCTACCGCTTCGTACGCAGCCACGACGACATCGAAGACCTCCTGCACGACGCCCCAACCAAGCTCTTAGCCCAATGCGACCTCCAAACCACTCTCACTGACCAAGTACGTCACATCATCGAAGACCAACTCGGCGACCCCAACTGCACCAGCAACGAAATCGCCGCACGCGTCGGAATGAGCCGCCCAACCCTGTGGCGCCGCCTGCGCGAAGAAAACACTTCGATCTCCGAAATCCGCGACCAAGTACTACGCGACGCCGCCCTGAGCGCTCTCGCCCACGGCGACCAAACCATCGCCCAACTGTCGCAACGCCTCGGATTCTCCGAACCCAGCGCATTCACCCGCGCCTTCCGACGCTGGACCGGGCACCCACCCCGTAGCTACCAGCCGCGCTGACCGAGTTACTGCAGCATCGCCTCGGCCATCGGTCCGGCGGCGCGCCGCTTCCACAACGGTTAGTTGCACGGAAAGCACAGCAGCCCTAGGTCCTTCCGAAGCACGCCCCGCGCCGCACCAGCCGCACCAGGCATAGTCAGACCGTCTATTCGGCGGATCAAGGGGTATCGCCAGAAGGTCCTGCCTTGCCCGCCGCACCGGTGGCACCCTGTAGGCCGGTTGCGCCCGTCGCGCCCGTTATGTTGGTCCCAGCGTTCTGACCAACTCCACCGGCACCACCGGCACCACCGGCTCCGCCGGCACCACCCGCGCCAGCGGCACCGCCAGCGCCGGCCATAGCACTGCTGCCATCGCTGTAACCCTCCGCTTGGGCCTGGCCGACGGCGCCGGCAGCTCCACCGGCGCCGCCATCGCCGCCAGCACCACCGGTGCCACCGTTACCACCGTTACCACCGGCGCCACCGACTGCGGTGGTGGCATGGCCGGGGGGCACCACCGACGGCGACGTGCCGTATGCGGATCCACCGGCACCGCCCGCGCCGCCCGCCGCGCCAGTACTACCCGTGCCGCCGGCACCTCCTTCACCGCCGTTGCCGGCGTCACCGCCGTGACCGGCCAGCAAACCGCCACGGCCCCCTGCTCCGCCGGCACCGCCGGCGCCACCCTGACCGCCGGGCACACCGGGACCACCGTTTCCTCCGTCGCCACCGGAACCGGCGTAGGCGCTGCCGGCATAACCGTCGCCCCCGGGAAGGCCATACTGATTGCCTATTCCGATCGATTGCGCAACACCGCCGGCGCCGCCCTTACCGCCGGCGGCGCCAAAGCCGCCGTTGCCACCATTGCCACCGTCGGCGGCATAGGCGTTGAAGTTGACGACATTCTGCGTGGGATCGACTCCGGGAAATACCGGCTGCTCCAAGTCCCAACCGCCGTCGCCGCCGTCGCCGCCGACCATGAAAACGTGGCCAGTCAGGCCGGGATTGGCAGAGGTGCCATTACCACCGGGTTCGGCGGTGTGGTGAACGGCCCCCCATATCAAAACCACCTCCGTCCCGCCATCATCGCCGGCATCACCGTTGCTCATCTGTCCCCGCGGTTCGGGAAGGACGCCGGCGGCGCCGTTGCCGCCCTTGCCGCCGTGACCCCCGTTACCGCCGTTACCGATCAGACCGCCGTTGCCACCGGCACCACCCGCCCCGCCGTTAGTGCCATCGCCGGACTTGGTGTTGACGAACGCGGTCCGAGTGGCGCCGTTCCCCCCGTCACCGCCGTTGCCACCGTTACCGCCCGTGCCAGGGCCAAAGTCGCTGGCGGTGAGACCGTCGGCAGCGCGAAGGCCGCCACCGCTGTCACCACCTTTGCCACCCGCGCCGCCGGCGCCGGGGTCGCCACCGTCGCCGCCGTCACCACCAGCCCAGCCGTCGAAAGTAGTACTGGAAACGGTGTAGCCATCGCGGCCGTGTCCGCCGTCGCCGCCGTTGCCCCCGGCTCCGCCCAGCGCGCCATTGCCCCCTGCGCCACCGGCACCGTGTTTACCGTCGCTGTATCCCGGCGCTTGGGCGATGCCCCCGACCCCGCCATTGCCACCGTCACCGCCGGCTCCGCCAGCCCCGCCGTCGCCGCCGTCTCCGCCGTCCCAGCCAAGAAGCTCGGGGTTAGCCCTGCCGTCACCGCCGTCACCGCCGTTGCCGCCAATACCGCCGTCAGCGCCGACTCCGCCATTGCCCCCGTTGCCACCGTTACCGCGAACCAGTCCACCGTTACCGCCCGCTCCCCCATGCCCCCCGCGACCCCCGTCACCGCCGGCACCGCCCGTTTCGCCGGCAGTATTGGGAACATTCATTTGGGGAACGACACCATTTGCGCCGTGCGCGCCAGCGGCACCGGCCATGCCGTTGCCGCCGTGTCCGCCAGCCCCGCCATTACCGATCGCCCCGCCGTCGCCGCCCGCACCACCGTCTCCGCCAGCGCCGCCGGCGGCAGTGGCGTGACCACCGGCGCCGCCGGCCCCACCATTGCCCATCAAGCCAACGGCGGGAACACTGCTGCCAGCCACCCCACTGGCGGCGCGGGCGCCGCCGCCGCTGTCACCTCCGAGGCCACCGGCGCCGCCGACACCGGGATTACCGCCAGCGCCCCCAGCACCACCCCTGCCGCCGCTGGGCCCGTCCGCACCGACACCGCCGGCGCCGCCGTCGCCCGGATTTCCACCAGCGCCGCCGGCACCGCCGACGCCTCCGCCGCCGTGATTACCCGCGGTACCCAACAGTCCACCGGCACCGCCGACACCTCCGGCCCCACCATTCCCGCCGGCGCCGCCCGTTCCGCCGTCGCCACCGACTCCGCCGTCACCACCGTCGTAATTGGCGCCATCGCCATAGCTGAGTCCTGCGGCACCGGCACCGCCATTGCTGCCGTGCCCACCAGCGCCGCCACCACCACCAGCACCTCCGGTACCTCCGGCACCGCCGATACCGATTAGTCCGGCCCGACCGCCGGCACCGCCGGCGCCGCCGTGGCCGCCGGCCTGGCCGGTATGGCCGGTAACACCGACTGCTCCAGCACCACCGTCAGGGTTGCCGACAGCGAAGCCAGCATCGGCACCGGCGGCGCCGGCAGCACCCATTCCACCCATCCCACCTGCGCCACCGTTGCCGATCAACCACCCACCGGCACCGCCCGCCCCCCCGGCACCGCCGGCACCGCCATTGACACCGGCCACACCAGGAAGACCAGCGCCGCCGTTACCGCCATTGCCGATCAACCCCGCCGCACCACCCGCGCCGCCGTTGACTCCATTCCCGCCGTTGCCAAACAGCCAGCCTCCGGGGGTGCCATCAATACTGGTGTTGGAACCGGTCAACCCGTCCAGACCATTACCGATCAATGGCCGCCCCGTTACGGCAACAAAGGGAGCATTGATCACCTGGTCCACCTGTGCCCCAACCGGACTGGTAATCCACTGCTGTCCGACCTGGTGGACTGGATTGTAGAAATACTGCACCAACGCCTGTCCCGTCTGACCGCGCACCTGGTCAATCGGCGGGTACACGTATTGCTGCAATGCCTGCTCTGCCTGGTCACCCATTTGAAGGATCGGGGCGCGAACGTATTGCTGCACAGCCTGGCCAGCTTGGTCATAACCTGCTTGGGCGGGCGTATAGACGTATTGGTGCAACGCCTCGTCGGTTAAAGCGTCGAGCCTTTCGATCGGCATTACGATTTGCTGCTGGTAAAGGGATCGAGCGGCAGCCAGGGTTTCTTCATTGAAGCCTATTTGGTGATCGCCCGTCAACATCAAGCCATTGCTAAAGTTGCCCGAATTGAGCAGTCCGGTGTTGCCGCTACCGGCGTTTCCGACGCCCGTGTTCGAATCGCCAGAGTTCCAGAATCCCCAGCTTGCGACCCCAGCGTTCAAAATGCCCCGGGAACCGACACCCGAGTTCGCCACACCCCAGTTTTCACTGCCTGCGTTACCGAAGCCAATGTTTCCGGAACCCGAATTGAAGAAGCCGATGTTGCCTGTTCCAGAGTTTCCGAAACCGATGTTTCCATCGCCCGAGTTGAACAACCCAAAGTTGGCGGAGCCGGAATTAAAACCACCAAACCCGAACTTGCGATCACCGGTTAGCCCGATCCCAAAATTGTGTGAGCCGGTATTGCCGAAACCAATGTTTCCATTGCCCGTATTGCCAATGCCGAGATTTAGCCACCCGGTGTTCGCAGCACCAATATTGTTACTAATGGTGTTCGACGTCCAGTCGGTGTTGCCGAAGCCCAGATTAAGGCCACCTACGTTAGAGCTGCCGAGGTTGTCGTAGCCAATGTTGGCGTTGCCGAAATTATTGCTGCCGATATTCCCGCTACCAGTGTTGAGGAATCCGATATTTGCGAAACCGGTGTTCTCGCTGCCGAGGTTGACGATGCGACTGAACTCCGACATCGCATTGCCCAAGCTTGCCGACACCCGTGACCCGATGTAGCGCAGACCGGACTCTGCCCAGCCCAACGGTTCGAGACCGTCGATTGGACTCGCGGCAGCACTCGCACCGTTGGCGCTCGCCACGTTGCCAACCAGACCGACCAAGTTACGCAGCGGCTGGGCAAATGGCGCCAACGCCGAGACCGCGGCCGAGGCCCCGGCATGGTAACCGAACATTGCGGCCACGTCCTGGGCCCAAATCTGCTCATACTCCGCCTCGGCCGCTGCGATCGCCGCGGTGTTTTGGCCCAGTAGGTTCGAAATTGCCAACGACACGAACCGGTTTCGGTTCAGGGCCACCAGTTCCGGGTGGACCGTAGCGCTTCGTGCCGCTTCAAACGCGGCCGCCGCCGCCTGCGCCTGTCCAGCAGCACCCTCGGCTTGCATCGCCGTGGCACGCAACCACTCCGCATAGGGTCCGGCCGCGGCGATCATTGCCGCCGACGCCGAGCCCTGCCACGAACCACCCACGAGCGTTGAAATCGTCGAGGAAAACGAGCCTGCCGCCGTCGCCATCTCGCGGGCCACCTGAGTCCACGCCGCCGCCGCCCTCAGCATGGGCGCCGACCCTGGCCCGGTGAACATCTGGGCGGAATTGATTTCGGGGGGCAACATCGGAAAGTTCAACGACACAGTCCTTCCCAAGAATTTGTACCGTCGCCGCATGGAGCAGCGAACCGTAAGACGGCACCACCGCCGGCTTGGGCATCGAACGCATAACCTGCGCCGCCGTGGTGCGGAACCGACCCACTGCGGGCAGCAATCTCACTATCCAATTGACCTAGGTCAACCACGAGCCTCTCCAGCACGCGAACCGACGCCGCAATCGGACGAACAGCGCGGCCTTGCCAAAATCGACCGTTCTTCAAACGCTAAGGACCCGAGCCCGGTTGCGCGATGACGTCCCGTCTCAGTTCAGTTGACCAACTGTCTCAACGGGTTTCATCTGGCCGACCGGGCACGGACAGCTCTGCAGGCCGCGTGGGCAGAGCCGATGCACCAAGCCGACTGCCCAACAAAGTGCGCAAGGGCTGTCATTCGCACCCACGTTGCGCCCCTTGCGACGCGCCGAGAACCGCCGAGAACCGCCGAGAAGCGCCGAGAACCGCGGTCAATAGCAGAAGTCTTCGCAACTAACTTGACCGACACTCCAACATTATGCTTGACTACCACTCAACCCAAATGATTCAGGATGCGTTGCAACGGCACCGGCAGCCGGCCCAGCCGACAACTCAAAAGAGTTGTAACACAACACTAACGGCAATGTGACGCGCGACTCCCATTGTCCGATGGCCCACTCCGAACAACCGACCGGAGGCAACCATGGCCCCACTACCGCAAAACGGCCAACCACGCCGCCGAAACCAGCCGCAGCCATCCACCACCGCCCTGGTGTGCAAGCCACTGCAACACAGCGGCAATTCCCCCGCGACCACCTCCACCAACGTCGGCTACGCCCTACCGGCCGAGGAAGCCAGAGAAATCGTGCGCGTAGCAGTCAAACAACATTGGGACCTGCAAGCATTGGTGCAGGCGGCGAAGATCTCCACACCCCAACACCTCAACCACCGCGTGCAGATCACCCCCACCAACGCCGCCCTAGGCATGCGCCACCTCTGGCAAACCACCGGCGACGACCTCATGGGCCTCGCCACCATCGGATTGCCCCCCGGCGCACTACGACCGCTCACCTTCGCCGTGTGCAGCGCACCCGATCTGCCCACCGCGGTCAAACGCTATGACGAATTCCGCACCACCTTCACCGGCCTGCCCGCCGTAACCATCGAACAGACCCCAGCCGCCGCCATCCTGGCGATCGACCTCACGAACTTTGACACCTCAGCACTGAGCATGGCGTCGGTGGCACTGCTCCTGGTCGCCCACCGAATCATAAACTGGGCCACCCGAAGACCCCTGAAACTGCACCGACTCGAACTCCCCCACCCCGAAACCACCCGGCAAGCCGGCTACCACACCATGTTCGGCGCACCCCCGGTATTCAACGCCCCACGAGCCGCACTGGTCTTCAACACCGAAGCACTTACCTGCCGCTTCGTGCGCAGCCACGACGAGATCGACCACTTTCTGCATGACGCCCCAAAGAACCTGCTAGGCGAATGCGACCTCCACACCACCCTCACCGACCAAGTACGCCACATCATCGAAGACCGCCTCGGCCAACCTCACTGCACCAGTAACGAAATCGCCGCCCACATAGGAATGAGCCGGCCAACCCTATGGCGCCGCCTGCGCGACGAAAACACTTCGGTCTCACAGATCCGCGAGCAAGTATTACGTGACGCCGCCCTGTCTGCCCTAGCCCGCGGCAACCAAACCATCGCCGAACTGTCCCAATCCCTAGGGTTCTCCGAGCCCAGCGCGTTCACCCGCGCCTTCCGACGGTGGACCGGACGCTCCCCCCGTAACTATCAGCCCGCCAACTCCGCCACTCACCAGCACAGCGACCAACCCATGCAACTTAAGCAGTTGCCGCCGTCGCCTACTTATATGGGCCGTTGAGAACACCGAATACCAAGTCTCCCATTACGTCCTCGGTTGCTGCACGGCTACGTCGCAAGTCACGCCGTAGCAGTTTCCAAACGTAGATATCGGTCGCCGCTTCCAGCCCGGTGACCATGCGCCGCCTAGTGGCAATACCGGTGGGCAATGCGTCGGCAAACATTTTCTCGAGCCACTGCTGGTGGCGGCCGCGGCCATCTGTCATCGCCTGCTCGCTCTCTGCAGAATGTTGCGAGGAGCTCAACCAGCCGACCACGATGTCGCCCACCATTTCGTAGGTGCCGACGAGCGCTCTAACCACACTCTTGACGTCACCCGGCTGAGGGCGCGAAAGCACCGCTGCGGTTTGTTGGCGAAGCGCGTCGAGCACGGCGAGAATCACACCGTCTTTTGACTCGAAATGATTAAGCACGGTTTGGTGGGACACCCGGGCGGCCGCAGCAATCCCGACCAGAGTGACGTCCTCGTACGGCTGCTCTTGCAGCAGCTGTTGGGCACCCGTCACAATCCGTTCTTTAGTCGCGGCGGCCAGCTCCGCGCGGGTCATCCTGACGGTCGGCTCGCCGCTGATGTCAGCATCGCTCATGTCTACGGTCCAATCGTCGTGGCGGCCCAGTCGAGACGCAACAGTAGGATACTGAGTTTGTTTGACCGGCACTCAATCAAGAGCGGATCGAGAGCTGTACGGCGTGCATCCCTCGGCTCATCGAGTACCTTCCCACATTTCCAACGGTCCAGGGTCCAGCTGCCCCAAAGCATTCACCGTTTTCAGTCCCGCCGGTGACGCCCAGCCCAAGGCTCGGTTGCAGGCCCCTTAGATCCGCAGAACGCGTGCTAGTAAGCACTTCGCTTAGTCTACGACTTCAGAATTAGTTCCGAAAATGGACGGCGAACTGACCGATCGTTTCGCATCACGCCTATACTCCCTTGCTGACCGAGACGGGGAGACAAGTGGACTTTCCCTACCAGACGCAACGGGATATCGACGCTGCGCTCGTGGAGGAATTGAGTGCGGCCGGGTTCGTTGGTGCCGAGGAGATCGGCCGGGGTGGGTTCGGCGTCGTTTTTCGCTGTCGGCAGGAGGCACTGGATCGCACTGTTGCGGTCAAGGTCTTGACTGCAAAGTTGTCTGAGGAGCGGGAACGGTTTCTGCGCGAACAGCTGGCAATGGGTCGGCTGACTGGGCATCCGAACATCGTTGTTGTGTTGCAGGTCGGTGAGACGGCCAGTGGGTGTCCGTACTTAGTGATGCCGTATCACGGACAGGGGTCACTGCAAGCGCGCGTTCAGCGGTTCGGCCCGTTGCCGTTGCCCGAGGTGTTACGGGTGGGGGTGGAGATAGCGGGTGCGCTCGAGACGGCGCATCGTTTGGAAATCCTGCATCGCGATGTCAAACCGGCCAACATTTTGCTCACGGATTTCGGGCAACCCGCGCTCTGTGACTTCGGAATCGCTCACATTGCTGACGGGTTCACCACCGCGGACGGGACGTTTACCGGGTCTCCATCGTTTACGGCGCCGGAGATCCTCGGCGGTGATCCACCCACTCCGGCTTCCGATGTGTACGGGTTGGGCGCGACGTTATTCGCCATTTTGACCGGGCATGCCGCCTACGAGCGTAAAGCCGGGGAACAGGTGGTCGCGCAGTTCCTGCGCATCACGACGGATCCGGTGCCGGATTTGCGCGACGGTGGCATTCCCGACGACGTGGCCCGCGTTATCGAAATGGCAATGGCGCGCGATCCACAAGAGCGGCCGTCGACAGCGGTCCTCGGCGAGCAGCTGCGCCGGCTGCAGGCCAGCCACGGCCTCGGGGAAGATGCGGTTCCGCTAGCTGTAGGACCCATCGTTTCGCCCACGACCGTGGCTACGGCCCGGTATCCGGGCAACCTTCCGGTGGAACTGACCAGTTTCATTGGACGACGAGCCGAGCTCGATGAGGTCGAAACGTTGTTGGCCAGCTCACGGCTGGTCACAGTGGCGGGCATCGGCGGGGTCGGCAAGACTCGGTTGGCGCAGCGAGCCGGAACCGAGCTGCAAGGTCATTTCGCCGATGGCGTGTGGTGGGTAGAGCTGGGAGAGCTCCGGGATCCCATGCTGGTGACGAATGCTCTGGTCGGCGCCTTGGGTCTGCGCGATGAGTCCGGGAAATCCCTGCGCGAAGTTTTGATCAACTTCCTCAATTCACGCCGGATCCTGCTGGTGCTCGACAACTGCGAGCATGTGCTCGACGAGGTGGTGAAGCTCGTCGAGGCGTTGTTGCGGGGCTGTCCTGAGTTACGGATCTTGACAACCAGCCGCGAGCGCATGGGCATTGGAAGCGAAGCGGTGGTCCAGTTGGCCCCGCTTGGGCTTCCTGATGCTGACCCCGAGCCGACCTTAGGTCGGCTACCCGGCTATGACGCGATCAGCCTGTTCGGCGAACGCGCCGTTGCCGCCGTGCCCGAATTCGTGCTGACCGAGGACAACAAGAGAGCGGTGGCGCGGATCTGCGCCCGGGTCGATGGATTGCCGTTAGCGATCGAGTTGGCGGCAGCGAGGTTGCGTGCGATGTCGCTCGAGCAGATCCTAGAGCGGCTCGCCGACCGCTTCACGCTGCTGACCCGCGGCAGCCGCGCGGCTCCAACACGCCAACAGACCCTGGCCTGCAGCGTCGATTGGAGCTATGACCTGTGTACGTCCGCCGAGCAGCGGCTGTGGGCGCGGCTGTCGGTGTTTGCCGGCAGCTTCGATTTGGAAGCCGCAGAAGACATTTGCAGTAGTGACGACTTGGCGTCGGAGAACGTCCTCGACGTGTTGACCTCGCTCGCGGACAAGTCGATCCTGGTGCGCACCGAAACCGACGGTGGGGTGCGATTCCGGTTACTGGAGACATTGCGTGAGTATGGGCAGGAAAAGCTAAGCGAGTCTGGCGAGTATCTGCAGTTGCGTCGTCGCCATTTGCATTGGTATCAGCGGTTGATCGCAGCCGTGGCGGCGAACTGGTTCAGCGCTAGTCAGCTGAGCTGGATAAAGCGTATGGATAGGGAGACATCCAACTGGCGACAAGCCGCGGAATTCGCCCTGACCGACTCGCCGCGCACAGCCCTCGCGATGTCCCCGGGGTTGTTTCAGTACTCGGTGGCCCGCGGATTTTTCAGCGAGATAGGTAATTGGCTCGACCGTGCTCTGGACGCAATACATCCCGAGCCCACCGCGGATCGATGCCACGCACTGTATGCGGCCACGGTCATCGCGTCACTGAGACACCAACGACCGGTTGCCGTTGCGCGCACGCACCAGCTCCGATCCTTGGTTGAGCGGATGGACAACCCCGAGTGTCGCAGCCTGCTTGCGACCTCCGAGGCCTTTATTGCCTTGTTTGGCGGCGATTGGGATCGCACCATTGCGCTAGCGGAAACTGCTCTCGCCACCGCCGAGAATCCCATCGTGCGATTGGTGGCCACGATGCTGAAGGCCAAGGCACTCGAACCCGCCGGTGAGATCGAGTCTGCTCTCGCTTGGCAGGAAACGGCACTTGCCAGTGCGGAATCCGCCGGAGAGGTGCTGTACCGCTCATATATTTCGTGGGCGATCGGAGTTAATTGGTGGCGCCAGGGCGACGACCGACGCGCCGAACAAAGCCTGAAGCAGTGTTTGGAATTGGCGCATCTGATTGACGATCCGCACAATGCGGCGGCCGGGCTCGAAACCCTGGCCTGGATTGCCGGCGCGAAAGCCGAACCGGGGCGCACCGCGGTGTTGATGGGCGCGGCTGATGCGCTGGGTAAGCGAAGCGGAGCCCCGCCCGCGGTGCTACCCGATCTGACTCGATTTCACGATGAATATCGCCGCGGTGCTCGTGCGGCCCTGGGGCCTGAAGTCTTCGACGAGGCATGGCAACGGGGCGCCGCAATGGATTTCGCTGAGGCGGTGGGCTATGCACTCGACGGAGTCTCGGCGCTTGCCGATTGACTATCGGCCGAGACCCGCCACTTACAAAATGATCTGAGCGCAATCCACGGGAAGCGCGTGAGCGGCCACACGGCGTGGAATTAGCATCGCCGGAAGCGGTTTGGCCGGGTATGTCTGGTGCACCCGCACGCGCCGCGGCGGCGCTTTTTCCAGGGGCACGATCTCGTAGCGCTCCAACAGTTCGTTGATGACGGCCGCGGTAACCGTCTCGCTGAAATGCTGAGCTACACAACCGAATGGCCCGCGGCCGAATCCCGCGATCCTCGGTGCGGGGCTGCGCAGGTAGCGATCCGGATCGTAGACGTCGGCGTCATCAAGCACGTGCCGGGAATCCCGATTGAGTGCCGGCGGAAAGACGCCCAGCAGTTGTCCAGCCGGGACGTGATACGTCACATTGTCTCGTCGGAACTCATACGGTTTCTCCAGGAAACGAATCAAAGACGAAACGGGATACATTCGGACCGTTTCGAGCAGGCATCGCCTCAAGAACTCATGACGCGCCGCCCTCGTCGGGATTGCCCTCACTCGGTCTGCCAACCCTGGCCGGGCCAGAAGATCGACCAAAGTCCAATACGTGTACGTACCAGGGTAATTGGTGGCATTCCACAGGACATACATGAACATCCAACGGCGGTCTGCGACCGACAGTGGTTCCTCTGCAATTGCCGATGCCGCTATGGAGCGCAACAACGGCGATTCCGCACCGTGATATGCCGGGAGCTCGTCCCGGATTAGGCGATAGAGTTTGCGCGTGCACTTGTACTCTGGCATCAAATAGTGGTACGGCGTGATCGATAGAGCGGCGCGGACGATATCTATGCCGTCAGCAATACGGCGATAGTACGTGGTGAACCGCGAACCGAACTGGTCCCAAACTTCGTCGCCGACGAAATATCTTCCGGCCACTTCGTAGACAATGCGATACACGGCGTCGCTCAGGTCGACGACATCCGACCAATCCGCGGCCTGTCTGTCGACGATGTCGGCGACTTGGTCCGGTATGGAATCCACGCGCGAGCGGGGCAACAACTCCGCCATCATGCGGCGCCCGGTCATGATTAGCTGCTGCAAAGTCTGAGGGTCATCTTGTTCGCGGGGAAACCAGTACCCCACCGTCGGCACCTGGTTCAGAACCGGTCCGATGGACGCGTGATCGGTGGGCAATGTCAGCGCATTTGCGTAGTCTTCGCCGCCGGTCACGTACGTCAAGTCGCTGAATGTTGGTATCCGCAGGGTGAAAACGTCACCATACGCAGCCCGGCAACGCGCGGCGAGTTCGACCGGATCAGTAATGACCCATTTCAGGCGCGTCGCTAAACCGACAATTGGGATCCTGTCGAGACCCAACCAAGCCAACGGCGCGGAAACGGTGCCGGGTGGCGTCTCGATTGGCCGGGTGTACCAATGCCAATATCTCGTCCCGGCGGCGGCTACGATAGCCGCGAGGCCACCGAGACCTAGTCGAACGGCGACCGTTTTCTTCCGTGCCATAGAACTCCTTGCCGGGTTCAGGTAATTGCAAATTTTCTTTGTTGGAACGGATCTGGCGATACGACGCCGACCGCGCGTTCCAAGTCGGTGAGCGAGATCTCCAGGTGCTCGAGCAGTCGCTCTAGGCGCGGGACACTGCGCCGGCACGCCACCAAACCGAAATCAAGCTCGCGGGTGTTACTGACGGTGATGTTCAGCGCTAGGCCGTCGAGCGGGATTGAAAGCGGATAGGCACTGTGCAGCTTGGCGCCGCCCCAATACATGGGCTCGATCGAGCCGGGCACGTTGGAGATGACGATGTTGAACGGTGGCGGGGCCGACGAGACGAAGCCCGGGAGGGCCGCTACCGCCCAAGGTGCGGTGAGCAGCGACAAGGCCACCGCGTGCTGGCGGGGCAGTTCGGCGAAGACGTCCCTGTTGCGGCTCACCGACTCGCTGATGGTCGCCAGGCGTTTCGCCGCATCGTCGATGTCGGTGGCCAGGGTGCACAAGACGTTGATGACCTTGTTCCCGGCACCGGTTACCTCCCCCTTTTCGCGCAGGCTCACCGGGACCATCGCAACCAAAGGCGTGTCCGGCAACGCATTCTGTTCGGCCAGGTAGTAACGCAATGCACCGCCACACATGGCCAGCACGACATCGTTGAGAGTCACCTGGGCGGCCTGCTTGATGCGTTTGACCCGCTCGAGGGAATAGGACTGCGCCGCGTACCGGCGCGCCCCGCCGATACGGACGTTGAACATGGTGCGCGGCGCGGCGAAGGGCAGGGTCAGCTGCTGTTGGCGCAACGCGGCTCGAGCCACGCTTGATGCCGACGGCCCTAGTGTCGCAGAAGCTTTCACGATCTCCGTGAATGCCCGCCAGCGCGACCGGCGCGGTGACTGGGGCAGGCTAGGCAGGTTCCAGAACGCTCGTAGCTCAACGTCCTGCGGGTCCGTGGACATCATCCGCTCCGACAGGTGCCGCATCGAGACACCGTCGATCAGCGCGTGGTGGATCTTGGTGTACATCGCAAACCGCCCGTCCTTAAGCCCCTCGATAAGGTGGGCCTCCCACAGCGGGCGGTGGCGGTCGAGCGGGCTGCTGTGCAGGACTGAGGTCAGCTCGAACAGGTCGCGGAGTCGTCCTGGCGACGGCAGGACCCAACGTCGAACGTGGTATTCGATGTCGATCTCGATCTCGTCGTCGTAAATCCAGCCGAGATTGCTTATCGCCCCCAGTATCTGGGCGGGCCGTTTGCGAAAGGTGGGATGGAAGCTGCGCATTTTGGTCAGCGCCTCGTGAGTTTCACGGACGAATCCTGGTCCGCTACCGTCCGGACGCTCGAACAGCTGCAACCCGCCGACGTGGGTGGGATGCTCCCGCGATTCGGTCAGCAGGAATATTGCGTCGGTAGGCGCGATAAGCTCCATCGGCGTATCAAGCTTCGCATGACTTGAGCGGACCGGCGCAAGCGAGCATCGTCATGGTTTGTTCGCTCCTCGAGGTAATGGCAACGCGTTAAGAACATCTGAGTTGCCCAGACGCCATCCGACAAGGACAGGGTGTCTCACATTCAGTGCTAGCTGTTTCAACGGCTACAACCGGGACAGGCGGCAAATGGTGCCAACGATCGCAGCAGCGCATTGGCCTCAAACCGGTTGGCGCCTAAGGGAACTTAGGCTGGTACGCCTGCCCGTAAACGCCACAGCCTGGTCATACCGACTAATTTCGTACCAGCAGACGATCGGTATCGTCGGCGAACGCACCCTCGGTGGTCACGGCACCGATTGAATGCCCGTGGCCGTTGCCGTTGCCGTTCGGGCTCCCTATGGGTGGAGGCGGCGTCCCGAGTTGGCTCAAATTAGTGCGCACTGTCGGCGTGGATCGTGAGCAGTGCTTCGCGTAGGTCGTCGGGTAGTGGGTCAGCTGCGGTAAGGGTTTGGTTGCCGGCTTGGATTTTGATGGTGCGGTAGCGGCGTGCGGTGCGGACGAATTTCTTGATGCTCCAACCGGTTTGGTGCTCGATGTAATGGCTGACGGCCAAGGCGGTGACCACGATGCTCAGGTGCGCCTCGATGGATTCGCGCAGGTGGTGGTAGATAGGGCGGGCTTGCAGGTCGTGCTTGGACATTCGGAAGGCTTTCTCGATGTGCCACAGCTGGTGGTAGGCATCGATGACGAAGGTGGCGGTCTGGGTGGTGAGGTTGGTGGTGTAGCCCTTCCAGCCGGCCAGCGCGCGGGTTTTGGTTTCTAGTGCGCGGTCGACGGTCTTGGTGGCTCCGGCGAGGTGGATGTAGCGGTTGCGTTTGACGGGCGCTTTGCCTTCGACGGCGCGTTCGGCTTTGGCGACTTGTTCGTCGATGCCACGTAGCGTGCGCCGGGCCCGGTCATGGCGGAACTGGTAGTGGATGACCCGGTCGGGGATACCGCGGGCCTTCTCCGAACTTGTTGAGGGCCAGGGCTGGGTCAGGATCAACCCGTCCGGGATCGCCTCCTGGGGGTGTGCTTCGCGCCATCGGCGGACCACGTCGGGCAGGTAGGGGATGCGGGTGCCCAGGACGAACGACAGCCCGGCAGCCTGCAGCGCGACCTGGTTGGCTTCTGAAATCATGCCGGCATCGGCGACCACGGTGACGTCACTGAGCTGATGGGCGGTCTTGAAGGCGTTGATGACCGGCAACATGGTGGCTGTCTCGGCGCGGTTGCCTTCGAAGGCGGCCACGGTCAGCGGGAAGCCGGTGGCGTCCGTGAGCAATCCGAGGGTGATCTGGGGCTCTAGCCTGCGTTCTTTGGAGAATCCGGGTTCGCGGAACCCGTCGCCGGCGTCTGTTTCGAAGTACAGGGTGGAGACGTCGAAGAGCACCAGGCTGGCCGGTCCCAGCCCGCGTGGGCTGCACATGCCGCCGCCAGCGATTGGCGCCAACCGGACTGGGCGTAGCCGCGGAGTCGGCGTTTGACCGTGGCGTAGGAGGCGGCGCTGACCCCGACTTCGGTCAGCACCCGTTCGGCGTCGATCTTGCTGGTCGGTTCGATGATCCGGGCCAACACCAGATCGCGAAACACTTTGTCGCGCTGGGTCGCTGACTCGAAACCTAGAATCCGATACGCCGCGCACAATGCCTCCCAGAGGTGGCGCATCTGCGAGGAGGTGATCGGTAAAGGTTCGGCTCCCGGTGGTGCCGCCACACCGAGATCAAGGACGGCCTGCCCCGCGGCTAGCCGCTCGGCAGCCGCGGCTTTCAACGCCGCCAGTGCGCCTTCGTCATGAGCCGAACCGATGTGCTCGATCTGGCGCGAACCCCGTCGTGATGACCACACGATCTGCACGGCAAGGGCGCCCGAGGCCGTCTTCACCGTGCGGATATAAGCCACCAGCGCAGACTACGGCCCCCAATTAGTGCGCAAATTCCCACCGCAGCGCCCCAAAAGGAGCTGGTCAGCACGCTACGAATGCCGTCCACCGTCAAACGTGAGCCAAGTCAGGTTTCAACGGCTACAACCGGGACAGGCGGCAAATGGTGCCAACGATCGCAGCAGCGCATTGGCCTCAAACCGGTTGGCGCCTAAGGGAACTTAGGCTGGTACGCCTGCCCGTAAACGCCACAGCCTGGTCATACCGACTAATTTCGTACCAGCAGACGATCGGTATCGTCGGCGAACGCACCCTCGGTGGTCACGGCACCGATTGAATGCCCGTGGCCGTTGCCGTTGCCGTTCGGGCTCCCTATGGGTGGAGGCGGCGTTGGGGTTGTGGTGCTGTGCGCCCGGAAAGGCCTGGGACGCACGGTATTCAATGGCCACCAGAACCAGCGTCCCAATGCCGCTGCGATCGCGGGCAGCATGAAGGATCGAACGATCAGCGTGTCGACCAGCAGGCCCAGCCCGATTGTGGTGCCAATTTGTCCGACTACCACCAAATCGCTGACCAGCATTGCCATCATGGTGAAGGCGAATACCAGACCGGCAGCGGTCACCACCCGGCCAGTCGCTCCCATGCCACGGATGATCGCAGTATTGAGACCGGCGTGAATTCCCTCTTTCAGCCGGGACACTACTAACAAGTTGTAGTCCGAGCCCACGGCTAGCAGGATTATCACCGCCAGCGGCAGCACGAGCCACTGCACGCCGCACCCCAAAAGGTCTTGCCAGACAAGGACCGACAAGCCGCATGCCGTGCCTAACGATGCGGCAACTGTGCCGACAATGACAAGCGCGGCGACGACGCTCCGCGTGACGAGCAACATGATCGCGAAGATCAGAATCAGCGCTGAGATGCCGGCAACCAACACGTCAATGCCGACGCCACGCTGAATGTCGGCATACATCGACGCGGCGCCGGTCAAAGATATTCTCGCGTTCGCCAAGGGGGTGCCTTTGATGGCATCTTCCACCGCGTATTTGATACCGGCGATGTGCCGGACCCCTTCGACCGATGCGGGATCGCCGTCGTGGGTGATGACGAAACGTACGGCTTTCCCATCGGGCGAGACAAACAATTTCAGTACCCGTTGGAAGTCAGGGTTGTCGAAGACCTCCTGCGGCAGGTAGAACGAGTCGTCGTTCTTGGCTTGGTCGAAGTCGCGACCCATCTGGGTGGCGCCTTCGGCCGCCTCTTCGACAAGAGCCTGGATACCCGCCATCCTGGTTTGCGTAGACAGCGTCAGGGCACGCGAGCGCTTCAGTGAGGCGATCGTCGCTTCGAAGTCCGCCAGCAAGCTTGGCATGAGTCGATCCAGGTGGTCGATGTCACCGCTGAGGCCCTCCAGCTCTGCCGACATCTTGTCAACCGAGTCCAAGCCATCGAAGACTGAGCGCATCGACCAACAGACCGGAATGTCGGCGCAGTGATTTTCCCAGTAGAAGTAGCTGCGAAGGGGCCTGAAAAAGTCGTCGAAATCTGCAATATGGTCACGCAACTCGTTCGCGGTACCGACCACCTCATGTGTTCTGTCGGCCATCGAGTGCGTCGTGTCGGTCATCTCCTTCATGATGGCGTAGGTGTGTTCCATGATGGCGATGGTCTTACCCATCTCATCTGCCATCTGCAGCATCTCAGCGGCGTTGTCGTTCAAGAACTTCGCTGTTTGCAGTGTGCCGGCGTTTCGCAGGGAGATCTGGAACGGAATCGAGCTGTGCTCAAGCGGCGCACCCAGCGGCCTGGTGATGGTCTGTACTCGCGCGACCCCGCGCTCATGAAAGATTCTTTTGGCGATCCTATCGATGACCAGCATGCCCGCGGGGTCGCGCAGATCGTGGTCGGCCTCGACCATCAGAATTTCGGGATTCATGCGCGCCGGGGAGAAATGCCGCTCTACGGCCGCGTAGGCAACGTTTGCGGGCATATCCGGCGGGGTGAACTTCTGATCGTTGTAGCTGGGCACGTATGTCAACAGGCTGACGAAACCCATGACGGCGATCACTGCCGTCACGGCGATGATCGGTTTGGGCCAGCGCACCACTGCCGTGCCGATTTTGCGCCAATTTCGCGTCGACAGCTCCCGTTTGGGGTCGAAGGCACCAAAGCGCGAGGCAAGTGCCAGTACCGCTGGTGCCAGGGTCAGGGCCGCCAACACGACCACTAACATCGCGACAGCACAAGGCATGCCCATGGTCTGGAAATACGGCAGACGGGTGAACGCCAAACACGAGCAAGCACCCGCGACGGTCAGGCCGGAAGCCAAGATGACATGGGAGACCCCGTGATAGGCGGTGCTGAAGGCGGTTTCGCGATCTTCGCCGGCCGCCCGGGCCTCGTGGTAGCGCCCCAACAAGAAAATCAGGTAATCCGTCCCCGCGGCGATGCTAAGCGCTGTGATCGTGCTGTTGGCGTTCGGAGTAAGCCCGATGAGCTCGAGATTGCCCAAGAAAGCGGCAACCGATTGCGCGGCGGACATTTCGATGACGACTACGACGAGTGAAAGGATGGTCGTCAGCACCGAGCGGTACACCACCAGCAGCATTACGAAGATGACGCCGAGGGAAACCACGGCCGTCATTGCAAAGCTTTTGTGGGCAACCTTCACAGTGTCGCCGACGAGGACGGTGTTGCCAGCCACGTAGGCCTTGACCCCCGGTGGCGCGGGGATTTGATCAACAAGCCGCCGTACTTCCGCTACCGACTCGTTGCTGGCCGCGGTGCCCTGATTGCCGACGAGAAAAACCTGCACATATGCGGCCTTGCCGTCACCACTTTGAGTGCTGGCCGCGGTTAACGGGTCACCCCAGAAATCCTGAACGTGTTCGACGTGCGCGGTGTCGGCTCGCAGCTGGCTGACGATGCCGTTGTAGAACTCGTGTGCGCTGTCGCCGAGTCGGTCTTGCCCTTCCAATACGACCATGGCCGACGAGTCCGAACTGAACTCATGGAACACCTTGCCGATACGCATCATTGCTTGAAACGCTGGACTGTCCTTGGGCATCGTCGACACCGCGTGCTGCGTCGCCACTTCTTCCAACTTCGGAGAGGCCGAAGCCAGAGCACCGACGGTGAGTACCCAAAACAGGATCACCGGTATCGAAAATGCACGTAAGAGACGAGGAATGTCTAACCGACCTGACGTCGAATGTCTTGTACTCATGTGGATTTCACCAGGCAATAAACGAAGGGTGCGTATGAGTCGCTGCGCCGGTCGTCACGCACCTGGCCATCGACGAGTACCCGGCATCGCAACGTACCCACGTCACTGCTGCCTTGCGCCACAACGTTGGCCGACATCGAGGGCAATGTCGTCACGATGGTGTGCGACCACGGTAACGACGCCGCCTCGAGGAAATGCGGTTGGCCGTCTTCGTCGAGATAGTCGATCTTCGCGCTGGCGCCGGATGCTGCCGAAATCTCGTAGGTGATGCGCTTGGGGTTGAACGGCTTGGAATTATCTGCGAGTTGCTCGCCGCTGGTCACTTCGGCGTTGGCGATGAACGTGTCTCGAATACGGACAACCGCGTACCCGCCCACCACCAGGACGACGACAAGGGTCAGCGGGATCCAGAGCCTCTTAAACAATTCGAACACTATCGGACTCCTTCCGCCGCCGACCGCTTGTCATCGAATGCGTTTGCGCTCTACCGAACTGAGTTCTTATCGGCGCGCGCAAAGCTGGTTGGAGTCGCTCGTCGACGGCAGGCGCTAGCTGGACACTGCAGTGACGCAACACCGTCGACGGACTACTCCCGACGTTTACACCGCAGCCGCGAGTTGCTTTACCCCGAAGGCGGCAAGGATTCCATCACCCCACGGCGCCGACCGCTGGGTTGCCAGGTTGACTTTGGTGGCTGTGCGGTACCCACGTACGTGCTCGCCATCTTCGCTGCGCACCACGAATTCGTGAGTGGCAGTGCTGCGGCTGACTCGAGCCAACCAGAACTCCAACTCGACCTCCCCCACGCGGCGAATAGGTGCACCGAAAGTCAACTTCATTTCCCGAATGACGACGTTCATGTCTTCGTGGCCAATCGGAAATCCCATCTTCGTAATACCCCTGATAATTCCGCGTTCGACGAGCGGATAGTAGCGTCCGGCGTAGAGCATCCCAAACGCGTCCAGATCATCGAAATGCACAGGGCATTTCTCAATGATCTTCAGTAGGCTTTTGCTATCGTATCCATTATCCATAGTGTGTCCTTTCCTCGATGTGCTGGACATGCAGCCTGGCCGACGAAGGCTGATTAACGCCACCTTCCTAGCCCTGGCACGAATTATTCATGAGCTACACCGCATGATTTCAATAATCCGCGGTTCGCACGAAGGCCGCGTAATCAGGACCCGACAACCTGGCGTTGGCGTTGCGGAACCGTCACCCGCGCACCCCGCGTACGGCTGCGGCCAGGGCTGACGTTGGTCGATGAGTTGACTCCGGGGAAGCCCCCCTCCCGCGTTCCGCAGCCCTTCTTCGACACGACTGGCGAGTCGCGCGGAGTCCGCCGGCGCGCCCTCCGCAATAAAGGCGAGGTGGCACTTTCCGGCAACTCGTTCAGGCATGATGAAACAGTGACGCACTAGATTTTTGTTGTCAAGACTTTGTATGATCCAAATACGGAATTGACTGAAAATGTTTGCCATTGACCGAGAGTGAAACACGAAGTTAAGAGATTTGAGACGCAGGGTCATTGACCGACATTCAAGCGGTTCATACCATATGGAGGTTGATCGATGGTGATTGCCAATGTTGGGATGTGTATGCCCATGTCCGATTCTTTCGGCATCAATAATCGGCTTGAATGCCTCGGCTTGGTGACTATTTCTGACCCATAACTGCTCGCCTCCGCGCCGCGTGAAGCCGTACCTACTCGACCGATGGTTTGACGGGAAACAGCGATGAATCAACCGCGTACCGCCGCATCAGGATCTAGCCCTCAGGCAGACGTCGACCCGGTTTTCCGGGGTTGGAGCTCAGGTGCAGCGCCAGCCGCGTTCGCCCCAGATGACATCGCACACCTCCTGCAGTACGTGCGTCATCCGCTGCACGTCGTCCGCGAGGAAGCTACGGGGCAGCTGGGCCTCGCCATGGGCGGTGAGTTCGTGGGCGGCGGTTCGTCCGATGTGTCCCTGGTGGGGACGCTTCCGCCGATTTATCCAGAGTGGTTGGGCGACCGTGATTTTTGCGATACGCACGGGCTTCGCTTTCCCTATGTCACCGGGGCCATGGCGAATGGCATTGCAACACCAACACTTGTTGTCGCAATGGCAGAGGCCGGCATGCTCGGCTTCTTCGGCGCAGGAGGCCTTTCGTATTCCGATGTGGAGCGAGGACTGGACGCCATCCAAACCAGACTGGCCGGACGGGCCGGACTTGCCTGGGGCGCAAACCTGATCCACTCACCAAACGAGGTGGCACTCGAGGCGCGTGTTGCTGAGTTGTTCATCACGCGGGGCGTCCCTGTCGTCGAGGCATCTGCGTTCATGAGGCTCACGCCCGCGGTCGTCCACTACGCCCTTTCAGGTCTGTCGACCGATCCGGCTGGCAACATCATCCGCAAGAACCAAGTGATGGCGAAGGTATCCCGCCCCGAAGTCGCCAGTCTGTTCATGAAGCCCGCTCCGGCGGAGATGGTTTCGGCGCTCGAAGCGGCCGGCAAGCTGACCGCGCGTGAAGCCGAGCTTTCCCGATACGTGCCCGTGGCCGAGGACATCACCGTCGAGGCCGACAGCGGCGGACACACAGATAACCGTCCCCTGCCGGCACTTTTCTCAGAAATCGCACTGCTGCGAGACGTGCTCGAACAACAGCACGGCCTGAGCCGCCGGGTGCGTGTAGGCGCGGCCGGAGGTCTCGGTACACCGCAGGCGGTGGCCAGCGCGTTCGCGATGGGAGCTGCGTACGTGTTAACCGGCTCGGTCAACCAATCGTGCTTGGAGTCAGGCCTTTCTGCAGAGGCTCGCCAGATGCTCACCAAGGCCGGAGTGGCAGACGTGATGATGGCCCCAGCTTCCGACATGTTCGAGATGGGCGTCAACCTGCAGGTTCTCAAGCGTGGCACGATGTTCGGCCCGCGTGCGAGGAAGCTCTACGAA
Source organism: Mycobacterium bourgelatii (assembly GCF_010723575.1). Taxonomy (NCBI): domain Bacteria; kingdom Bacillati; phylum Actinomycetota; class Actinomycetes; order Mycobacteriales; family Mycobacteriaceae; genus Mycobacterium; species Mycobacterium bourgelatii. The sequence continues at coordinate 1,547,109 of NZ_BLKZ01000001.1, read as the reverse complement.
TGGTATGCTGGCTATCCGAGCCTGTCCGCGCTGACGGATAAACACCGCGCGGAGCTGGAAAAGATTCTCGGCAGCACCGTAGACGAGGTCTGGGCGGAGACACAACGGTACTGGGAACAGCGCGACCCGTCGGTTCTCGAACTGGCGGCCCGAGACCCGAAGTATCAGATGGCGTTGGTGTTTCGTTGGTACCTAGGGCGATCCAGTCGGTGGGCCATCAACGGCGAACCCGGTCGCGTTCTGGACTACCAAATCTGGTGCGGTCCATCCATGGGAGCCTTCAACAGCTGGGTCGCCGGTAGCTATCTGGAGCAGTCTGAGCACCGTGAGGCCGTCCAAGTAGCGCTTAATCTGCTTGAAGGTGCCGCCCGAATCAGCCGCGCCCAGCAGGCCCGCAGTTGCGGTGTACCCGTGCCTACGACTGCTTTTCGCTACATTCCACGCCCGCTGTCCCTGTAGCACATCGCGCAATCGCTATCTGAAAACGCCATGAGCCGAGGCGTTGTGAGCCTACGGCCGTGCGGATGCAAAGTGACCCTGGGTTGGGCACGTTCCCGGCCAATTACCTTCGCTGAGGGTGGTTCGCCAATCCACCGGAAGGCCGTCCAATGCATCGTTGATATAAACCCATATCGACTCAAGTGGGGATGCGCCCCCGGCGGCCATCGCGATCCGGCTTTCTGCAGGGTAATTTGGCTCATTCGGCGCATCACTGAACGGGGCAAGGTCGTTGATAGCCTCGAGGACACGGCTTCGACGGTGAGCGTATGGCAACGCGCGCAACTCGTCGGGCAGGATCGGTCGACCGAAAATGTAGTCCTGCGCGGCATGGCGATAGGGCACCTCAAGTTTGTGACCCACCGGTTGCTCAGGCAGGCCCCCCGCGAAGTACACCGGAACGATCGGCATGGACACGTCGATCGCGGTGTCCAAGAGAGTGGAGGTCACTCTCTCGACGCGCTGACCGGAGCGCACATATCGGGTTCCGTCGGCATGCACCATCGTTGAAACCGCGTGGCTGACAGCGTCGCTTTTGATTTCCTCCACCACATCGAAGAATTGCCGTGGTTGTCGCTGGTCGAAGTACCGGACGGTCCTTAATTCTGTGCCCGTGACGGCGTGAACGAGCCGCAACAGCTCTCCGATCCAACCGGTTTCATGCTTGGCATGCGCAACCGTCACCACCTTGGTACCGGTCACCCATGAGGCTATCGCCGTGCCCAAGACCGACTCGATCTGCACCTGGTGGTTGCCCAACAGCAATACGGGCCGACCACGGATTGCTGACATCGCAGCCGGATCTGTGACGATCACGTGTCGGACGTAGCGCAACAGCAGGGCCCAATGGAGAAGATCGGCGAAATCGCCCTGCTGCGTGCCCAGCGTGTCGTTCGACCAGCTGAGCACAGGTTCCCAGTCAGTCTGCAACGACGCGCTCGCACGGCACCCGCCCTGCCGTGGTTGCTCCACTTCGACACAAATTTGTTCCAATGGCAGGGTAGGACAGCTCACCTGCCCATCGACGATCTGAACCTGTGACGGGTGGATGACGTTATGGGCGGCATCCGCAACTGCTTCCTTGATCGCGATATCAGCGATCAGCGAATCCTTCTGACTGTCAGTGTGATACACCGCGTTTAGGGTGTCTTTGAACCAGCCCAGCGTCGCCAAACCGGCAGAATCGAGCGTGACCACTCCGTGCGCCGACCGTTCGCTCAATGACATCCTGGGCACCGCGCGCCGCTCACCAAGAAATGCACGTAGCTCGGGGCCACTGCGCCCGGCCAGAGAGCCCAAGGGCAGCAAGATTTCGGCGAGGCGGATTTGCGCCCAGGCAGTGCCCGCGACGCTGAGCCACAGATCTATCACCGGCATGCGGCAGTCAGCGTCGTCAAATCCGACGAATCGGGCTTCCACATCTACCGTCCCCGAGACGGGAACATCACTGTAGAAGCGCGCCCAAAGCACACGGCGCGGAAACGCTGCATCCGGATCCTTGACCTTCTGATAGGACTCGACATCCGCGTGGTCGGTGGCCCAGACACTCATCGCGGTATGGGGAACGATGTGCAGCGCGCCGTCGAGAAGCCCCGGCTGTACCTGCCCCACAGGAACTTTGCAACGATCGATCGCGAGTGCCCCGGATGAGCCGTTGCGGCCTATCCGAGCCCCGTCCATCAGGCATGCGAACGCCGGCCCATGGAAGACCGTGCCGTCGTACGGGCTGGCGAAAGCTGTCGAGCCGTCGAGCGAGTCCGGTGGTGTCGGTGCACCTGTGTAACGGTCTGCCGTCACGATAGTGGCGTAGGCGTGAGTCTCCCAGCGCGACAGCACTGCTCGCGGCGCATCTCGCCATACCTCCAAGCGGGCTTTGAAGCTTCCCCTCTCGACCGGATCGACTATCACCCGCAGCCGCTTTGGCGAGTCGACCGTGATCCAACGAAGCAGCTCCAGGTCGGCGATCTCGACTACATTGGCCGCGCCACTCGCCTGGCTTCCTGCCTGTGCGAATAGGTCTACCACCGACATCATTGGCAGACAGGGGATTACAAACGTCGGGCAGTGGTCGGTGATCCATGTGTCCCGGGCGGGATCGATGGTCTTTTCGATCGTTATCGTGGCAGTCTCGGCGGCGGTCTCGTAGGCGGTGGCGGACCGGCCGACGTCAAGCCGGGATTGGCAATCATGTGCACCACCCGTGATGCGCATGGCGAGGTTGCTCACGCTGTAAATCCGCTTTCCGTCAACCCACAAAAAGGCATCGGCAACTGCCAGAATGCCGTCGTTGTCGTGCGCGATCCCGGTGATCTCCAACTCCGAGGTGATCTGCTTGTTAGTGGGCACAACCTGACCGCGATACTTCCACGTGATCGCTTCACGCAGGGCCACTGGCTCAAAACGCGCTAACGGTCCGGCTTCCTTGCCAAGCCCGAGGTCGAGCATCGCGAACTGCAAGAGTTGGAGCAACATTTCGATGCCCAACGATCCAGGCTGGACCGGATCTTGGTAGAAGTGCGCCTTGAAAAACCATGCCGCCGGGTCGATGTCCTTGACGGCACGCCACCGGCCGAGTCCGGCGGTGCCAGCGGTTGGCCAACGGCCCGTCACCCGGTCGATCATTAGCAGCTCCGACTCGGCCAGCCGTGCTCCTGGACCAAAGAATTCCAGCGGACCGTTGCGCAAGTCGACGACCTGACCGTCGCACGGCATCTCCAGCAGGCGGCGCTGCTCGTCGGTAACCGGCAGCCCGACCTGCCGCTGTAGCGCTTCGCGGCCGAAGTACCCGAAGACGGTCTCGAATGTGTAGACGAGTTCATTTTCGGCGTGGATCTCGCCGCTGAAGCTTACGATGGTGACTCCGGCCGCTTTGGCGACATTCTTCGTTCTGACCCTAGTCCGCAACGTCCCGGTCGAAGGTGTGATCAGCCGGTGCTGCTGCCCTGTTCCATCGAGGTTGCGAAAGTAGACGTCCTCACCGTAGGACAGTGGACAGCCGATGTAGTTGGCAAGAAATCCGCACGGTTGTAGCGCGACCTCCATAAGGACCGCGTTCGGCATCGTTGCCGTCCCGTTTGCGCCGAAAAACCAGGCGTCGCTGGGCACGTCGTACTCGACGACCATTTCGGCGCCGGACTGCACAACGCCAATGTCGCCGACCAACTCGGTTACTCGCGACACGAAGTGGTAAGGCGGCCCGGGCAGTCTCGGCATCCTTCGGTGTGTGTCGAACTGCTGGTAGAGAGGGCCGAAAGCCTCGGATTGCCTGCCAATGGCGCTGGAAAGTAGTGCCCGGTAGTCAAACCGGAAGCCGTCCACTTCGGCGACGGTAGAGGTTTCGCTATGTCCCTCAAGCTCTTTGACGCCGAGGTCCATCAGCCACCCTGGTGAGAGTTTGACCCCCATCCGACGGCAATGGAAGGCCGGCAGTCCGTCGACGGTGCATAGTAGATCGGCGAACAGGGTGGGCTCTGGTCCGGCGATAAGCTCCCGCACGAACACTTCGTAGACCAACTCTCGGGACTGCGGCGTGACCTGGCCGCGGCACCGCATTTTATAGGTCTCGTAAGGCACGGGTTCAAAGCGCCAGCCATCGAACTCTATGGTCATTCCCAGAGCCGTCATGTATATGGCCATTGCCTGTAGCGTCGCCTCGTACATCAGCGTGCCGGGCATGCATGGGTCGTTCTTGAAATGACCCGTGAAATACCAGTCGTCGGGAGTCACCTGCGAGACGGCCCGCAGATAACCTCGGCCCCAAGGACCGCCCTTAAAATCCAACTCGGTCACGGCGTCGAGCAACAGCATGTCGCCACCCGCGATGCACGGCGTGCGGGTGTGGCTTCCCGCGCGCTCGAAGCCGTGTCCGAATGTCTGCCAGACCTTGCCGGCGGCCAACGCCTCCAGATCGGCGCGATCCAACGAGGTGCGCGACGTTCGCGAAGGCGTCGAATCCATGGGGCCACTGACCGTCTCATCCTCGGGGCGCCAGAGAATCCCGCGTGATGCCGCCAACTCCTCATCGGAGAAGAATCCTGCCTGGCCGTTGCGCAACAGCATCCGCTCGACTCCATTGACCGTGCAGTCGTAATGGAAGAAGAACATCCGAATGTCGCCCTGGCGCGCATGGCCGTCCACGTGGATGTCGAATCGGAGAGTGTCGCCGATCTCTGGTAAACCACCGAGGAAGGTCACTTCGAAGCCCAGCAGGCGATACACCCGATCACCTTTATTGGCAGAATCTATGCCCATCCAGGAGATGAGCATGAGATCGGCTTGGCCGCTTTCGATCATGATTCCAGCTGGCATCCGACCCTGATGGAGCCACCATCCGTCGGCGGTAACGTCGGTTTCGGTCCACAAGACTCCGGTATCCAGCTTGCCGGGCTCCGCATCAATGCCTAACACGCGATCCGCGAGCAGCATTGGAGGCGCCGGCATCCGGACCTGTCGATGGTAGTCGTCTTGGACCTTGAACCTTGGGCCGAAGATGTCGGAGATTCTGCCCGATGAGTGGACCAGCAGGCCGTTATTGTCGAGTGTCAGACCTACCGGCGCGCGCTTGACCGTCGGTTCTGGCAGGTCGTTCGCGGCGGCCCGGCATGGCTGGATCGGCTTCCCCGCCCCTACAGCCGTTTCCTCGTCAGTTCTGTTCTTGGCCAATGCCTTCTGGAACGGCGGCAGAGCCTCCGGCGAGTCAGTCACATTATGCGAGCGCGCATCATCCCCGGACACTACCGTCAGGGAGTCGACCGGGGTCATAGCGATCAGCGCCGCGCCCAGCGGCACCCGTCGCTCTGCCTCTTGGGCTTTGGGCAGGGGCGGCGGGACTGGGAGGCATGTTGTCATCGGCTCCTCCAATTGCTGGGTGGGCGCGGGCAATTGAACATTGGGCAGGTGGGCGAGGAACTGCTGCCAGGAGGGTGTCCCGGCTCGGGATCGGGGCGGGGCGAATAGGCCAGCGCGAGCATCGATCTCCCGACGGTCGGCAGGTGGTGGCACAATTACGACTTGTTCGTTCTGGCCACCAAGCGCGCGGAGCGCGACGACAACCATCTGCTGTTGAGATGTCCACGGCGCGCCATCCGGCCGAACGTTCAGGAGCCCGTATAGCACCCCCGCCGCGACGTGAAGCAATCCCGACGCTGCATGGGAATGCCCAAGTAGCGGCGAAAGGTTCGATGCGCCAGGCGCGGTGCCCAAGTGGACACAATCGCCGTGTGGTTCATGGTCTGTCGGGAGGGTGGCAAGGATGCAATCGCCGTCGCGACGTGCGTCTGCGGCGCGTTTGACCACCATCACGACGGCCGCATCGCCCGGTATCTGCTGGTCCGTCCCGAGCAGCACACGTGCGGCCTCTTCATGTATCGGTTCGCAGCTGAGATCCACCGCACCGACAACCGCGGCGTCGACTTCACCCCGTTGCAATGAACGTGCGGCCATCTTGAGAGCCGTGATGCCGGACAGTTCTTCCCTGTATACCGTGAAACTCGGTCCAGCTAGGTCGAACTGGCTGTTCAGGCGGTTGGCCACAATGTTAGGTATCGCACCGACCACACTGGCAGCGGTACCAGGTGGTGCCACGTTGTCGCGGGCGAGTGCCAACTGCTTGGGGTCGTCGATCTCGGCAGCCAACCGCACTCGCATCTCGGATCGTGTCGCCGAGGTGTCGCAACCCATCCCGACGACGACGCTCGTCCGTTCCGGAGGTAGCTCTCTGATCAGCTCGTCGATATCGAGGGCGGCGCTGAGCAGAGCAAGTTGTTGTGGCTGGGCCTGATTGAGATCGCACGGGGGGAAACTCGCTTGCCTAAGGTCGAGATGGATTTCGGCCATCCGCGCGCGGAGCATGCCACTGTCGTCGGTAACGATCGACCGACCAGACTTCAGATGTTCAGCGACCGACGCAGTGTTGTGCCCATCACCTACTAGCAGGCTGAGCCCCACGATCGCGATGTCATCATCGATTTGAGGGCGGGTGATCGGCGAGCCTGAAAGGATGTTGCCCGTGTCGGCGGGCTCGACCCATTCTTCGAGGAGGAGGTGGGCGTTGTTGCCACCGAAACCGAAGTTGCTGATCGCGGCACGGCGCGGTCCATCACATGCCCAAGACTCGGCCTGGGTGAGCACACGGAACGGGGAATCGGCAATAAACGGCAGCGGATCCGTGACATGCAGCGTCGGCGGGCGGATACCGGCACGCATTGCCGCGAGTACTTTGATGATACCCGCGGCACCGCTTGCCGTGATGGTATGTCCCAGATTCGATTTGAGTGACCCGATGGGGATATCCGTCGTGCCGGCGAAGATGCTCGACATGCTCGTCAGTTCCGTGAGATCACCACGAGGGGTACCCGTGGCATGGCACTCTATGAACGAGATATCCTGCGGTTCAAGCTGGGCCATTGCATAAGCGAGCCGCATCGCCCGCTCTTGACCTTTCTGAAAGGGCACCAGCAGACCGCGGCCACGACCGTCGTTGCTAAGGCCTATTCCGCGAATCACGCCAAGTATGCGGTTACCCTCGGCCACCGCGTCTTCTAGCCTCCTGAGCGCCAGAATGGCCGCTCCTTCGGCAGGGACAACTCCATCGCCACTGCTGTCGAAGGGCCGTGATTGCCCCGAACGACTCAGCGCGTGTAGTGCGGTGAAGAATACGTGGATCAAAAGGTCGCTGGCGCCGTTGACGCCCCCCGCAAGCATGACGTCCGCGGTGCGGTCGTGGAGGCGATCGCATGCCAGCTTGATTGCATACAAGGAGGAAGCGCATCCGGCCTCGATAGCTGTCGCATCGCCAGTCAAGCCAAGTGCGCTGGCAAGAAGATGGGCTGGTTGCGCGGACATAAAACGATTGCGCCAGTCAATCTTGTATTCGCTTCCGCGCCAGTAGTTTTCGGCTAGATCGACCAGCGTCCTCGTCGGGAAAGTCAGGTTGCCAAGGATCACCCCGGTGCCGCCCGGCGCTCCCCCAATGCGCCAACCGGCGCTTTCAAGAGCTTGTCGGCCGGCCTCGACGACCCACAGGAATAGCGGATCGAGCCCGTTGAACGAGTCCGGCCCGACGAGGAGTCCGTGAGCATCGAATATCTCGTCGAAGCCTCGTACATATCCGCCGCGGGCAGACCAGGCGTGATCGAGGGTAGAACCGTTCTTCCCGTCTTGTACGACCTTCGGCACCGCAATGCGCCAATAGTCGGGCTGCGGTGGGCCGAGCACATCACGTCCCTCGAGCACTGTCGTCCACAACTCGTCGGGACTCAGGCCACCGGGCAGGACGCAGCCCTGGCCGACTATCGCAATCGGCTCAAACTTCACGATGACTCCACGACGTCATTGAATTAACCGCCGTAGGGGTACATCTCGAGCCGTCTGAAGCTGGCAACCACGCGATTCTCCGAGTTCACCAGGTCGAGGTCACACACGGCTCGGTTGCCACTCGCGTCGCCGTTGGAGAGTTCGCACCGCAGCGTGCCGGGCAGGGCGCCGGCCCGGTAGCGCACGAACTCACCCATCTTCATTGGCAACACGTGGCGGCCGATCCGGTGAAAGCTCCACACCAATGCCAGTTGAAGACAACCGTCTAGCGCCGCAGGATCCGTAGCCCAACCTTCGCCCTGCCAACCCACCGTGGTCAGCCCCGACAGGGATGCCGTAGCTGTCGAATCGCCACAGACCATGCTGTCCACGACCTGAAATGCCGGGCCGTGGAAGAGCAGGCCCGACCCGTAGTAGCTGTCACCGTCCAGCTGCTCACCGCTGACTGGTGGCAGCATCGAAAGGATCGGTAGCTTAGGCAATTCGGAACCCATTTCGACCGCTGCGGAGTAGTAGCTCTTCGATCCTGAGCTGTCGAGCAGGCCGCACGTCAGTCGATCCGGCCGATCCGGCGCGGGCACGCACCGCAGCAACATCGAGTCACCATGCTGCTCGAAATTGTGCAATGTCACGCCACGCAGCACTTGGAGGTCGACAACACGAACCATGCGCAGCCCAGGCTGGCAGGCTTCGCTCAGCCGCACCATCCACTCGAGAGCTTGCACGATCGGAAGAACGACGTTGCCCTGAATTCGATGATCGAGCAACTGACGCTGCCGTGCGACGTGTGCCAGCACGCGTGCGGATCGCCCTTCGGCAGTTATCGGATGAGTTGGCAGTCCGGCAACTATGCCCTGTCCCAGCGTCACTTCGGGATTGTCGATCTCTCCATCCAGTACATCTGAGACAAATGCCCGTGCCCCGTCTGCGAGGGCGATCAATGTAAGACCACGCGATTCGAACAACGCCTTGAGATTCGGCGTGACCATGCCGGAATCCCATGGACCCCATCCCAATGCCCTGACAAGACAGGATGGCCCGCGACGAGCCTGCTCTGCCAACGCAACTTTGTTGAGTACTTCGTTGGCCATGGCGTAATCGCTTTGTCCGATATTTCCGGTACGCGCAGCGACAGACGAAAACAGGCAGATGAACTTCAGCGCATCGGTGGCAGTCGCGTCCAGCAACGCACCAAGACCACCAACTTTTGTCCCGAAGACACGATCGAATCCGTCCAGTGTCTTTCGGTGCAAAGGCGCATCGGCCAACACACCAGCACCGTGGACCATACCTGTGATAGGTCCGAAATCGGCTCGCACGTCATCGAGAAGCGCATCGAGTTGCGGCACGTTACGTACATCAACCGCGGCATAGCGGACCCGGGAGCCGGCGGCGGTCAGGGCGGCTAGGGTCGCGCGCACTTCGCGATCGGCCAGGATACGCTGCACCTGTTGTTCCAATTGCCTTGGGGTGAGCTTAATCCCATGGGCCACGGCATCATTCAATAGCGCCCGTTTCATTTCGGCTTCGGTGGTGACGCCCTGGACAATGGCTGGTTCGTCGTTGAGTTCGGTACGCCCTATCAAGACGAAACTGGCCTGAGTTTCCTTGGCTAGGGCGATCAACGAAGCTGCGGTCACGCCCCGACCGCCACCCGACACGATGATCACGTCACTTCGGCCAACGCGCCACGTACGAGTGCTCACCGGCCTTGGGTCTGCGACGACGGTGACCCGGCCGTAGGTGCCTCCCAGACCCACTTCCAGTTCAACGCCGCCGGCAAATATCTCTTGAGCGATGTGTTCGGCTACGGCAATCGGAGATTGCTGCTCGAATGCGATGTCGATCGCCTTGACCTGAGCTTTGGGCCACTCTTGTGCGGCAGTCTTGGCGAGGGCGGCGATGCCGGCGACCCACGCGCGCGGACCCGGCTCGGTGAGCAATCCGAACGTCCCGCCTGTGTCCTGGACGGTGATGAAGACTCCGCCACGTTCCTGGTATTCGGCAGCGATACGCAGCGCGTCTGCAAAGACGGCCCGGTTGATGTCCAGCGCATCCTCACGGGTGGCCGTTCGCTGCAGCCCCCCGAGGTGGATCACCGCCTCGGCGTTTGCGCTGGGTTGGGCCACCACTGTGGCTGCAACGCCTTGTTCGCGCAGCTTCGCCGCCAATGCAACGCCAATTTCTTCCGTAGCGTCCTGGGTCGCGACAATCTGAACTTCCGCGACGTCATGCAGGCCTGGCATCCCCATCCCGCTGGCCGGAGCAGCGACTGCGCGTACCGCGTAGCGGGCGATCGCTGCTCCGGCTAACTCAAAAGGGAGGCGCTCACCGACCCGTGTGTCGTTGGGAGTGGGCGGACGTGCTGGGACCGGTGGACTGCCTTTCGGAACGGTCACGGTCAACCCATGCAAGTAATCGACGATTTCCTGCAACGTTACCAAGCTGCCCATCGTCGCGGTATCGACCTCCGGCAAACCGGGCATCCGCTCCTGCACCGCAGACAAAATCTCAACCCGCTTGATCGAATCGATCCCCAGGTCGGACTCCAACGCCATCGACAAATCCAGCATCTCGACCGGATAACCCGTCTTCTCCGACACCACAGCCAACATCTGCCCAACCAACTCCGCGTTATCAGCCGACGGCGCGGCAGGCGCCGGGACAGGCATCGCCGACGCACCGTTGCTGGGAGCCGAAACCACTGGCGGCACAGGCGTTGTCGGTGCGGTCAACCCATGCAGGTAGTCAACGATCTCCTGCAACGTCACCAAGCTGCCCATCGTCGCGGTATCGACCTCCGGCAAACCGGGCATCCGCTCCTGCACCGCAGACAAAATCTCGACCCGCTTGATCGAATCGATCCCCAGGTCGGACTCCAACGCCATCGACAAATCCAGCATCTCGACCGGATAACCCGTCTTCTCCGACACCACAGCCAACATCTGCCCAACCAACTCCGCGTTATCAGCCGACGGCGCGGCAGGCGCCGGGACAGGCATCGCCGACGCACCGTTGCTGGGAGCCGAAACCACTGGCGGCACAGGCGTTGTCGATGCGGTCAACCCATGCAGGTAGTCAACGATCTCCTGCAACGTCACCAAGCTGCCCATCGTCGCGGTATCGACCTCCGGCAAACCGGGCATCCGCTCCTGCACCGCAGACAAAATCTCAACCCGCTTGATCGAATCGATCCCCAGGTCAGACTCCAACGCCATCGACAAATCCAGCATCTCGACCGGATAACCCGTCTTCTCCGACACCACAGCCAACATCTGCCCAACCAACTCCGCGTTGTCAGCCGACGGCGCAGACACCGGCGACACGGGCAAGGCCGTTGTTGGCGCAGGCGCGGCCGCTGGTGGGACAGGCATGGCCACCGGGGGCACCGGCGGGATGGCCGGCGGCGGCGCAGGCAGCGCCGATGCGCCGTTGCCAGCGACCGACGGCATGGACGCGCTGGTCGGCGGCGCAGGCATTACCGACGCACCATTACTGGCAACCGAAACCTTCGGCGGCACAGAAATTATCGATGTCCCATGTCCGTTGGTGGTGGGAGCCGCAGCCGGAGGTGCAGCCACCGCAGCCTGGGATACGCAACCTTGCACGAGTCCCTGGAGATGTCCGATGGCCTTCTGCAGGTTTGCTAGCGCCGCGGCTATCTCGGTCACCACGCCCGCATCCAGGGTTAGCACGCCACGGGCAGGTTCAGTGGTATCAACGCCGGAGGAAGCAGGAAGGGTCGCCGTGGCAGACGAACGCGGGCTAGCACCATTGCCGTTGAGCGCCGCCCCAGTAGATTTCGAGTGCATCACCGGAGTGACGGTCCGGGTTACCGGAGGCGGCACGGCGGCCGAAGATGCTATCCCGTTGAGGTGGGCGACGGATGCGATTGATTCCGATGACTTCACTATGGTCTCCAGTTCGGTCTTGGTTTTGTTGCCGTGCTGACCGTTGTGCGCGGTTGCTCTGATGTCTGTTGGCCGTCTCAGCGGCTCGTTGCTTACGTCTGGTTTTCCGTAGATGGACCCGTTGATCTTGATGGTCAGCTTGGGTTTTGGACGAGTACGCGGGTCGTCACCAAGCCGGTAATCGGCCCACAGCGGCTCGAAATTCATTTCGATGCCGGCCGCCACGAGTTGGGCCAATCCGATCCATAGCGATCGAATGCCATTTCTGCCCTTAACATCCAGGGATACTGCGGCATGCTCCTGGTCAGGAAGACACATGCCGACGAGACCGGTCAGCACACTGCCGGGACCAACCTCGACGAAGGTGCGAGCGCCCGCCTGCCACATCGCTTGAATTTGTTCGAAGAACCGCACTGGCTGAGCAATCTGGTTGGCGAGTGTGGTCCGCATTTCTTGCGCGTCACCGGTGTAAGGCTGCGCCGTCGCGTTGGCATAGACGGGCACTTGCGGTGTGCCAAAGGGAATGCCGGCGAGGAACGCGGCGAAGGGGGCTGCTGCCGAGCTGACGATCGACGAATGAAATGCAGTGGCGACATCGAGTTGACGCGGGTTCAAACCCACCTCGCGCAATCGTTGTGTGGCGGCGTCTACGGCAGCCCTGTCGCCCGACAGCACAACCTGATTGGGCGCGTTGTGGTTGGCGATCACTACAGAAAGCCCCCAGTGTTCGATCAGCTTGCGGACTTGTTCGGCAGGTGCCGCCACCGCGCACATGGCCCCATCGCTGTTTGCCGCCGCTTGAGCCATCAGAGCACCGCGAGCACGTGCGATCTGCAGAGCCATCTCTTCGTCGAAAACACCAGCGGCACATACTGCGCTTATCTCACCGAAACTGTGGCCGCCCACGGCGATGGGCGTAATACCAAGGGCACGGAGCACCGAGAGCAGACTCAAACTATGCGCACCGATTCCTGGTTGCGCCCACTCGGTCTTGGTCAACTCGGCGATCTGCTGCGCACGATCACCATCGGTGAATGCCGCCTTTGGCCAGACAACCTGGTGCAGGTCGCGATCGGCGTTCAACAACTGAGCGCGGGCACGTTCCCACGGCGACAACGCCGGCTCGAAGAGCTGCGGGATGTCCGCACCCATGCCGAGGTACTGACTGCCCTGTCCGGGGAAGAGCAGTGCTACTGGCCCGCTCTGCCGTGCCGAATAGAAGTATCCCCTTGGGGAGCTGAAGGAGGCCGCGAGATGGGGTGTTTCAAGTTTCGCCGCTGCTTCACCGAGCATTGACTGCAAGTTTGAAACGCTGTCGGCGACGACGGCTAGGCGGTGTGGCTGCGACGCATCGTAGGCGGTTTGGGACTGTCGGGCGATGTAGCTGAGCATGTCGGGACTGTCAACCAACGAAGCCGATAGACGAGCGGCTTGATCGGCGAGTGCCACTGCTGAATTCGCGCCGAGCACTATCAGTTCAGAGTCCCAGGAACGGGATCGCCATGCGCGGTTCCCCGCACCCGCGTACTCCTCCAGTGTGACGTGAAAGTTCGTTCCGCCGAAGCCAAACGAACTTACCGATGCGCGCCGCGGAATGTCCTTGTCGGAAATCCATGGCTTGGCCTGTGTCGAAATGTAGAACGGCGACTGCTCTATCTCGAGGGCGGGATTGGGTTGGTCAACTTTGATGGTTGGCGGCAAGGTCTTGTGGTGCAGCGCCATCACAGCCTTGAACAAGCCACACGCTCCTGCGGCACCCTTGGTGTGCCCTACCTGTGACTTGACTGAGCCAAGAGCACACCACTGTGGGTCCATCCGACCCGACGCCTCGAAAACATCACGCAGCGCTGAGAACTCGGCAAGATCGCCGGCTTTGGTACCTGTGCCATGTGCTTCGACCAGCCCAACCGTGTCCGGACCGTAGCCTGCCGCAGCATAGGCACGACGAAGTGCTTTCGCCTGACCGGCCGGACTGGGTGCGTAGATGCTTTTCGCCCGTCCATCCGAGGACGAGCCAATGCCGCGGACCACCGCGTAGATCCGGTCGCCATCGCGCTCGGCGTCATCCAGTCGCTTAAGCGCCAGCATCGCCAGCCCCTCGCCCAGCATGGTGCCATCAGATTTATCCGAGAAGGGGCGGCAGTCTCCCGTGGGCGACAGCGCGGTGACCTTGGAGAAACACATAAACATGAAGGCGTCGTTGAATGCATCGACACCACCGGCAATCACCATGTCGGCCTTGCCGAGGTACAACTCGTTGAGGCCAACTTCGATAGCGGCCAGGGAGCTTGCACACGCCGCGTCCACGACGCAGTTCGTACCGCCCAGATCGAACCGGTTGGCGATTCGGCCCGTGATGACGTTGCCGAGCAATCCGGGGAAGGTGTTCTCCTGCCACGGGGTGTAGTTCGACATCACGCGCTCACCGAATGCCTCGATCTCAGATTCGGTGAGACCGGCAGCACGAAGCCCGCGCTCCCAAACCGGCCGGTGCAGATGGCCGCTCATATAGATCGTCAATTCAGTGCCGCCGGACGCGCCGAGTACCACGCTGATACGCTCGCGATCAATTTGTGAGAAGTCACCGCCAGCAGCGTCTTCCAATACTTGCTGCGCGACCCTCAGCGCTAGCAATTGCGTACTATCGGTGGCCGGCAAAATATTTGGTGGGATTCCAAAATCCATGGGCGAGAAGTCGATATCGGGCAGGAATCCGCCGCGGCGGGCGTATACCTTGTCCGGTGCCCCCGGATCGGAGTCGTAATAGTCATCGATTCGCCAGTGCGACTCCGGAACCGTTGAGAGCAGGTCGACCCCCTGGACGATGTTGCGCCAGAAACGTTCGGCTTCAGGCGAGCCAGGAAATAAGGCGCTCACACCAACAACCGCAACCGGCGGATGCTGAAATACCATGAGTGTCAACCTTTCTGCAGCAGAGCTGGCGATCCTAGAAGGCGAATCGCACAGCAAGGTTGGGTACGGCTTCGTGGTCATGCCCCACTTGGTGACCGGAACGGATCGACTGCCCAGCGTTCCAAGGCGATACGACTGCTAAGGGGCACAACTGATTTGATCGACGTGTGTTCCGGCGGGATGTTTGGGGTCCACCTAAACGCGTACGGTCGGTGCGGGCGTGTCTCCGCGACGGATACAGCCGACCGATGGTCCTGCACACAGCCCCAACTCGACGGACGTGGCGGGTGGCGTGGGTCCCGAGTGGGCGTCTCCCGCCGAAGTGCGGACGGATCGCGAACGACCCGGCGTGCACCCTTGCGCCCTGCGTCACCCGCTTGGCGGGGATTTCTTTAATGACGCTTCCGGGCATAATTAAACAAAGTTGCGCATTAGGCAATAAATGTCAAGACTTCGGCTACGATGAACCTTGTATTCGTGACGTGAGTCTCTATCCATGGATTTTTGAAACACCAAGTTAAGAGAATTGAGACGCAGAGTCATTGACTTTCGGCCAAGAAAAACATATTGGTACGGCATTTTGATTTTAGCGCGCCATTTTGGCGTTTACTGGAAAGTAGCACTCCGGCCAGGTTGACCAAAACACTCCTTGATGGGGGCCGTGGAAGGCGTCAAGCACGGCACTGGCCGGCGGCCCGCGACCTCCGCGAGCTGCGCGTGTTCGTACAGGCGACGACCCTCGCGTATGTCACCTGGTGCCGGACTAGCGGTGGCGATGCGAGCCACCGCTGACCAATCCGCGGAACTCGCTCAGCAATGTCGCCGCGCCGGCGAATTTACTAAGCGCGCCGCGGAAAAACCTCGATTACACCTTTAATCGCCGTCCTACTGTTGAGACGGTTTATACATTAAATTCACCGATAGCAAACCCGTCCATACATCAGCCATATATTCTCACGTAGGGTCTCAGCGCATATATTCGCCAGGCTTCATTGGCTACATTCGTATCGACACGTCAACTCCATTAAGGCGCTGCAACCTGCCAACCGCCCAATCATCAGAAGGGCTTCGACTTCGACGGTGGTGTTCCCATCGTTTCCACAGTGTCTCGGCAAGCAAGGAAGCCGGCTCTACCTGACTGGCTTGGCAATTTGGGTCAAACCAGCTGATACGCATCAGGTTCTGCCAATCGCGTTTGGCTTCCATTCGGGTTCTCATGATCGCGGGTTGATGGCCCCAGCGGCACCTGGCATGCGAACCTATTCAACACACCACCAGCCGCAGGCTGGTCACAGAACCGATTCGGGCTCGGGGAAGGGAATTGGATGGCATTCTTGATCGCGCCGGAAATCGTTGCCGCAGCAGGCTCAGACCTGGCGAGTATCGGGGCGGCGGTCCACTCCGCGACATCGGCGGCGAATGCCCCTACTACCGGAGTGCTGGCGGCGGCGGCCGATGAAGTGTCGGCCGCAATCGCGGCCCTGTTCAGCGAGCACGGCCAGACATTCCAGGCCATCAGCGCTCAGGCGTCGACATTCCATCAACAATTCGCCCAGCTGATCAGTGCGGGCGCGGCATCGTATGCGGCCGCCGAAGCCGCAAACGCCAACCCGCTTCTGGCGCTGATCAATGCGCCGTTCTTGGCCGCGCTCGGCCGGCCACTCATCGGCGACGGCGCCGACGGCACCACCACCGTCAACGGAATCGGCACCAACGGCGGCCCCGGCGGCATCCTCTACGGCAACGGCGGCCGCGGCGGCGACAGCACCTTGGTCGGCGCCCAAGGCGGCTGGGGCGGCCCGGGCGGGCTGATCGGCAACGGTGGTGCCGGCGGGAAAGGCGGACCCGCGGGGATGTTGAACGGGGTGCCTTACGCCGCGGGCACCGGCGGGTTCGGCGGCCGAGGCGGCTTCCTGTACGGCAACGGCGGCGCGGGCGGTGCGGGCGGCTTCTCGGCGGTGGCGGGCGGCATCGGTGGGATCGGCGGCCGGGGCGGCGATGCGGTGCTGTTCGGCGCTGGCGGAAACGGCGGCGCCGGCGGCGATGCCGACCAGACGTTCCCGGGTAACAAGCCCGGCTACGGCGGGTACGGCGGCGCAGGTGGCGGTATCCCGAACTTGTGGCCTGAACTCTTCGGCCCGACGGGGGCGCTCGGCACCAACGGCCAGCCCGTGCCCTGAGAAGGTCGCCATTGCCTGTTTTCTTGTGGAGCCAAGGAGCGGGAGTCATCCTGCCGACATCCCCGGACACTCAGCGACTAGCCACAAAACGTCATTGACGATGTCAACAAGGCAACCAGCGACACGGAAACCGTTCTAACTGCGACGCAGTCGGCCGTTGCCACGTGGTCGCAGTAGGCAGCAACCCAGAACCCGCCGAATATCGTTCCTGGCGGCTCACGCTGGCCATAGCCGACGCGCTCCCGAAGCTGCTCGGCTTGGCGGCCGAGTCAATCGCGATCGCCGACTACCCGGCCGATCCTCGGCCGCTGCAGTTCGACTCGCGCCGCGCCCCGATGCTGAAGCAGCATCCGGCGGCCGAGGAAAAGCAGCAGTTGTTGGTTGCGGCGTCCCACCGCGGCGGCGTCCCGTATCGCAGCCCGCACGACGCGGCGATCGACGCCGACAGCGTCTGCGCTTACCTCGACAACGGGCATCACACATTCGCGCAACTGATCGCGTGGGTCTGGTTGTGCTCGAAGAAACGAACTTGGCTGACTCGGCGGCGCCGTCAACTCCAGGGAAAACCCTGTATCGGCGCGGGGGCAGCGGTACTTACTGTTCGTCTTGACCAGCCGTGTCGGTTGGCCAAGCAATTCGCCTGCTGACCGAGCGGCGGTTGCCTGGCCGTCTCGACGAGAGGAACTTGTCATGTCGGTTGAACGGACACACCCGGCGTGCACCGGCGAGCAGCCCGGCGGATTCGTCGACGCGTCGGTCGGCGTCCACTGCCGCCAGGACGTGTACCTAATCGCGCAGGACGGCGACCAGTCGTGACAGTCCTCGCGATGCGCAGCACGTTTCCCGAAACCCTCGACGACGACGACACCGACCTGGCGGTGTATCAGCGCTGCTTGACCGAGCTCGACCGCATTAACCGGCTGACGTTCGCGCACCAGCCGACGCTTCGCTGGCTCAACGCTGCGACCTGCGGCCTGCCTGCCGGCGCGTGGATCTCGGTCTGTGATGTCGCGTTCGGCTACGGCGACCTGTTGCGCGCGATCGCCCGCTGGGCTGACGCTCGCGGACTGCGGGCCCAGTTGTACGGAATCGACCTAAACCCGCGCAGCGCCGCAGCAGCGCGGGCTGCCACGCCGCCCGACATGCCTATCCGCTACCTAACCGGCGACGTGTTCAACCACAGACCTGACGCTCCATACGATTTCGTCGTCAGCTCGCAATTCACGCACCATCTGAGCGACGACCAGGTTGTCCGGTTCCTGCGCTGGATCGACACTTACGCCGAGCTGGGCTGGCATATCACCGATCTGCACCGGCGCGTGTTGCCGTACTACGGGTTTCCGGTCCTGGCGCGACTGCTCGGCCTGCACAGCATCACGCGCACCGACGGGGCAATCTCGATCGCGCGCAGCTTCCGGCGTGGCGAATGGCAGGCGTTCGCGAACATTGCCGGCGTGAAGGCCGAGATCACCCGCGCGCCCGGTTTCCGGCTATGCGTCAGGAGCAGCTAACGGTCGTCGAGAGCGTGCCGTCTGCAGCCGGACGCGAGAAGCGGCCAGCGCGCCGACAACCGGTCGAACGCCGAACTGGGGCCAGCCGTCGAAGTTGGCCCGCGCAGCTGCAGCTGGCTGTCCTCGACGACAGCGAGCGTCGGGTCGGCGTCGTCCTTCGTTAGCGGCGGCGGTTCTCGCGTTTCTGACCCTGGCGACCAGCTCGGCGCCCGCCGTCATCGGCGAACGCAACGAGCGCCGACGGACTCAGTTCGAACGGATTGACGGCGTCAAACAAGCGCAACCCGGGGAACGGAAATGATGGTCACAGCACGCACCTGTAACACGGCGTTTCGTTGACAACCGATTGACACGGGTTTCGTAGTGCCGCTTTGGTGCTCTGATCAGCGGTCTTCTGGTGGAGCTAAGGGGACTCGAACCACTACATAAATTGCAGGAAATTGCCCTTAACCTGCGGAAACTCGTTCGGCAAATTAGTTTGTCAGACCTCTACAGACCTCCGGTGACCTGGGGAAACACGGCGACCGTTTGTCAATGACAAACGCGACAAACTGCACTTCACCCCAAGGCATTACCGAGCTAGCCTCCGTCGCATGACCAACCAGCGAAAACCCATTGTCGCCGCCTTCATGGCGACCGTCGCCATGGGCGTCATGCCCACGCTGGCCGTGTCCGCACATGCCGACCCCGGCGACCAATACAACGATGGCCTTGCGACTTCGATCTGCCAGCTTCTTGTACAGGAGCACTGGACGCCCCAGCGCGTGGTCACCGAACTCGTCTCGTCATTTCCGCGTGAAATCGTTGCCAACGACGCCGATGGCTACAAGATGCTGCGGTGGGCCGTTGCAACCAAATGCCCCGGCGCGGCCTAAGCCAAATTTTTCGGGCCAGGCTAGAACGGCTAGGGCCGGAAATCTGGGGCAATAAAACCCGAGTCGCGGATCTCCCAGATCCGGTCCTTGCTCACCCCATCGAAGTTGATCTTGTCCAGCGTTGACCGCTCATAAATAACGTTGACGACGATGTCGTTCGAGGTGTTCCCGTATTGATCTGTCATCGGGAAAGTGCCTTCGACAGTGACCTGAGCAGCATTTGGGTACGTCGCTTTGGCGTATTTCAGAATCTTGATTGTCTCTAACCGTGCCCCGTCTTTGATCATCCCTTTGGTGAAACCGTCGTGGATAGCGAATCGGGCGGTGACGAGTTCGCCTTCCGGGCCAAATAAATGCCAGCTTCCTGGCATTTGAAACAAGTTGCACCACTGCGGCAAACAGTGCTCAACGCCCTTAGGCCAGCTACGGTCGGAATTGTGAACTTGAGCGGATAGAAAAGTACCCGCGCCAAGGAGATCCTCTCGGCGCGGGTACTGACCACACTGCGAATGCGTCAAGACAAGCCTACGGCATGGGTCATGGGGCGCACCAAGAAAGGGAAATCCCCATGAACGTGTCTGCTGTATATGAACTTTGGGCTGACGTTCCGGGCTACGCCGGAATTTACCAAGCATCCAGCCATGGCCGAATAAGGTCTCTGGATCGCTTGATAAACCATCCCAATGGTCCAACGCGGTTGCGTGGCAGGCCCCTTCGCCCGCGTCTGCACCTCGGCTATCCGCACGTAAATTTGTGGCGGGACGGTAGGGGCACAGCGGTTGCCGTGCACCAGATTGTTGCTTTGACCTTTCTAGGTCCATGCCCTGATGGCCAAGAAGTATTGCACTGGAACGATGTTCGAGACGATTGCAGACTTACCAACCTGCGCTACGGCACTCGCAAGCAGAACATGGCCGATGCTGTGCGAAACGGGCGCAAGCTAGGCCGTCCCACACGCCGGGGGGCTGCGGCATGAATCCGACCTTGGCGCGGTCCGTCAACTGGTCCGCTGTCAACGAGTTTGTGCAGCCACACCTAGATCGTGTCGGCGGTTATTTCCCAACAGTTGGGTCGCCCGAGTGGTGCGCGTTAGCGGATGACGATCCGGCGAAGATCGCGGCGGTGCTTAACGCTGGTCAGCACTGGGCATTGCATCTGGAGCTTGCCCAGCAAGCCAGATGTGATGCCAGTAAGGCGATTTCGGCTGCCGAGGATTGGGGCACGGTGAGCCGACAGATTCAGCAACGCCGTGAGTTCTACGCCGAGAAGCCGTGGTTGCGGAGGTCGGCATGATCGAGCCGCAACACCCAGACGACCCCGGCCCGGAGCTGCCGCCGGAATATGACGAGGTGCCGGTGGTTGACCGGCACCTGCGAGTGGTAGGTGCAATGTCCAGTCCCGAGCCCGAAAAGTCTCCGGCACCAAAGCAGGAGGCGGTCTCATTCGCCGAAAGCCTCAGTCCGCGATCCCGTGCCCGTCTACGGCGGATTCAATAGGCAGACCTTCAGCCGCCGATACCGTAATAATGGCGAACCAGTTCGCCGACCATGGCCATCCCCTCTTTGACGGCATCTTTTCCAGCTGCCGCAACGCCCCCGAGGGCCACCTTGCCTAGGAACTTCTTGACGCGCCCCCCTGTTGGCCTTTGGGTGTGTCCTCGTCGGCTTCGTCATCCTGAATCGCATGCTTGAGTTCGGCGACATCCTCAGTCCGCAAACCTAATTGACTAAGGGCCTTGGTCAGGCTGTCGAGGTCGCCAGCTTGCACTGTCACGTGCTGACCCACGGCAGAGCCTTGGACCGCCACAGTGTTGTCATGGCCGTAGATGATGGTGGTGATGTGGTTAATTGTGGTCTGGTCTGCCGGTTTTGCTCCCGGCTCTCCGGCGTCGGGTGCAACCTTTTCGAACTCCAACGCCAGGTCGAGGACGCGGGTCCGGACGTTATCAAGTACAGAGCCGATTACTGCCGGGGATACCTGCCTGGAAGCTGAAACGATGCCGTGCAGGGGTGCGATCCCCTGCAGGTTTGGGAGTTCACCTCTCATCATGTCGCCGTTGAGAAGTCCTACCACGTCTGGACCCCACCCGTACGGCAGCATTTCTTCTTGCTGGGCTAACCGCGCCAACTCGCTGACCGACTGGCGGAAATCGACTTCAAAGGCACCGGCATCCCGCAACCCCTGCGGCACAGCCGACGATGGGATCGGAACGTTGGTGAGCACTGAACTCATCGGTCCCGACCAAACGCTAAGCACGTGGGTTGGGA
Source organism: Mycobacterium bourgelatii (assembly GCF_010723575.1). Lineage (NCBI taxonomy): Bacteria > Bacillati > Actinomycetota > Actinomycetes > Mycobacteriales > Mycobacteriaceae > Mycobacterium > Mycobacterium bourgelatii. The sequence continues at coordinate 1,525,640 of NZ_BLKZ01000001.1, read as the reverse complement.
ACGGTCCACGATAGTCAGGAATCACCGCGTCTTCTGGGTAGCCGCCAAGCTCGTACTCGACCCAATCAATTAATGGCGGTGTCTCCATTCGCGCCGCGATGACCTTCGTCATGCGCAGCAGTTCAGCAATCGGTGTCGCGCTGGACGTAGCGGCGTCAACAATCTTCTCGAGCCTTGACACAGCGCCATTCTCTCAGGCACTCACTTTGGGCATTCAGCGGGCAAATGGCACTGTGCCTACAGCGGGAACGAGCATCCCAGGATGTTTTCACCCTGGGATGCCCGCCCTCAATCAGGCTGGCTACAGCGACCAGTAGATCCCTGTCGCCCTGCAGAACAGGACCCGGTGAGCCAAGGCCCACAGTGACCCCACCTGTGCGGGATCGCCCAGGTCAACCAAGTTCTCGCATTCGCGGCAGAACCCGATGTTCTGCCGGGCGTGCAAGAACCGCAAGTCGAACAGCTCGGTGCCGTCGTGGTGATGGGTAGTCGAAATCATTTTGGGAAAACCCCTTCCCCCGGCTGGATGTTGACCAAGCCGAACCGGGTTACCGGGTAGCCCAGCTTGGTGGAGGTCCCTGCAAAAAGAGGCCTCCACCTATTCCTGGACGCTGAGCATGGGAACTACATGGTGAGCGCAGCCCTATAGTTTTTTCCAAATTCATGCGCTGCTTTTTTCTTGGGGTTCTTCGGATTCAGCAGCTTGGCCATCGTGTCGGCGGCGACCTGGTGAGCACTCCGGTCGACGTCGGTGTAGACATTGGCGGTCAGTTGGGCGCTTTCATGACCCAGATGGCGGCTCACCGTCACCAGCGGGACCCCGGCGGCGATCAGCCAGGATGCGCATGTGTGCCGCAGATCGTGCGGCGTGGGCGGTGGGTCCAGCTTGGCTTGGCCACTGCCCGGTCCCAGATTGTCCGAAAAGCCGGATACCGCACCGGTCCGCCCAGCGCGTTGCGGAACACCCAGGCGTCCTCGTCGGTGTAGTCCAGTTGGTCCAGCACGTCCGCCGGAACGTTGATGGTCCGCCGACTGCGCTTCGTCTTGGGTGGACCGATGGTGTAGCCCGACGACGAGTATTTCCAGCTGCGCCGCACCTTGACGGTGCAGGTCTCCCGGTCAATGTCGGACGGCTTGACCGCCACCGCCTCACCCCAGCGGAACCCGCTCGCCACCAGGAAGTTCACTAACGGCCCGTACTCGGGGATCATGGCAGCAACCAGGCGGTCGAACTCGTCGCGCGACAGCATTCTCAGCTCGTCATCGTCGGCTTCGGTGGTAGCCCTTGGCAACCGCCGACCCGCAGCCGGATTGGCCGGAATCAAGCCCTTGCTCACCGCAGCACCCAGGGCACCGGACAGATAGCCGTGCCGATTCTTCAACGTCTTGGCACTCGGCACGCGGCCTGTCTTGGTCGACTTGGTGGTCTCCATGCGCTTGACCCAAGTGGCGATGTTCCTCGGTCAGCCTTGCCAGGGGGATGTCCCCCAGACTTGGCTCAATATCTAACCGGAGATACCTGTCGTAGGTGTCGAGGGTGTACTGCTCGACTCCGGTCAGGTGGGCATTGTGGTGACGGCACCACTGAGCAACAGTCACCGGCGGTGTGCTGGATTCTTCCGAGCGCGCTACCTCGTACCCATGCATGGATAGCGCACGGTGGATGCCATGTGCCTTGATGGCGGACTTGAACGCTTCGGCCTGACGCTCGTCGCGGAATGTAAGCGTCCGCTGACCGCCGTCGAGGCGGTAGAGCACCGCGTAGGAGGTGTCGCCGTTGGCTCGTTTTCGGGGTCGCATCGACGCCCAGAAGTCCTGCGCTGAACCCTGACCGTTTGTCAAACCGTTTGTCATACGGTCAGATTTTTACTGTAAGCGCAACTCAAAGGGTGGAGCTAAGGGGACTCGAACCCCTGACCCCCACACTGCCAGTGTGGTGCGCTACCAGCTGCGCCATAGCCCCAGAATGTCGTGCCCATCGAAGCTACACCACAGCCTAGTCGGGTTCAAAGTCGCAGGTGACAGAGCCGGTGCTAGCACGGGCGATAGCGCATTCCAAAAGAACATGCCAATTCCCGCGAGGTGCCAATGTGACTGGTGGGGCAAACGTGGCCCAAGCAGCGGCCCAAGCAGCCGAAACGCCCCTACCCGATCGCCTGGTTGACCACTTCCCGTGCCGTCTTCTGCACCTCGCCCAGGTGCTCGGGCCCGAGGAACGACTCGGCATAGATCTTGTAGACGTCCTCGGTGCCCGACGGGCGCGCAGCGAACCACGCATTGGCCGTCGTCACCTTCAGTCCGCCGAGCGGGGCACCGTTGCCCGGCGCAGTGGTCAACTTCGCCACAATCGGCTCACCAGCCATTTCGGTCGCGGTGACCTCCTCGGCCGACAACCGTCCCAGGCGTGCCTTCTGCTCGCGGTCCGCCGGCGCATCCACCCGCGCATACGTCGGCGCACCATAGGTCGCAGCCAGCTCTTGGTACCGCTGCGACGGTGTCTTGCCGGTGACCGCCAGGATCTCGGAGGCCAGCAGCGCAAGGATGATGCCGTCCTTGTCCGTGGTCCACACCGAGCCATCCTGGCGCAGGAACGACGCGCCCGCCGACTCCTCGCCGCCGAAACCGATCGTGCCGCCGATCAACCCGTCGACGAACCACTTGAACCCGACCGGCACTTCCACCAGCGAACGGTCAATTCCGGCGACCACCCGGTCGATGATGGACGAACTGACCGCGGTCTTCCCGACGCCGACATCGGCGGGCCACGATGGCCGGTGCGTGTAGAGATAATCGATGGCCACCGCCAGGTAGTGGTTCGGATTCAGCAGTCCCTCGTCCGGGGTGACGATGCCGTGCCGGTCAGAGTCGGCGTCATTGCCGGTGGCGATCTGATAGTGATCCCTGTTGGCGATCAGCGAGGCCATCGCGTCCGGCGAACTGCAGTCCATCCGGATTTTGCCGTCGTGGTCGAGCGTCATGAACCGCCACGTCGCGTCGACGAGCGGGTTGACCACGGTCAGATCCAGCCCATGCCGCTCGGCGATAGCACCCCAGTAATCCACACTGGCACCGCCCAGCGGATCGGCACCTATTCGAACGTCGGCGGACCGGATGGCCGCAAGATCCACGACGTGGGGAAGGTCGTCGACGTAGGTGCCCAGATAGTCGTGACGCTCGGCGGCCGCCAGCGCACGCGCGAACGGAACGCGCTGCACTGCCGAGTCGAGACCCGCGCGAAGAATCTCGTTGGCGCGCCGCGCGATCGCTCCCGTCGCGTCGCTGCCCGCCGGACCCCCATGCGGAGGGTTGTATTTGAAGCCCCCGTCGGACGGCGGATTGTGCGACGGGGTCACCACGATCCCGTCAGCCAACGCGTCGGTGCGGCCGCGGTTGTAGGTCAGGATGGCGTGGCTGATCGCCGGCGTCGGCGTGTACCGGTCGCGCGAGTCGACGACGACCACCACGTCGTTGGCCGCGAGCACCTCCAGGGCCGACACCCAAGCGGGCTCCGAAAGACCGTGCGTGTCACGGCCGATGAACAACGGTCCGGTGGTGCCCTGGGCCGCGCGATATTCGACTATGGCCTGGGTGATGGCCAGAATGTGGGCCTCGTTGAACGCTCCGTTCAGCGCGGAGCCACGATGCCCCGACGTGCCGAACGCCACCTGCTGGGCGACGTCGTCGGGATCGGGCGTCACCGAGTAATACGCCGTCACCAGGTGCGGCAGGTCTACAAGGTCTTCGGGCTGAGCCGGTTGTCCGGCGCGCGGGTGGGCCATGGGTAACAATTCTGCCCGTAGGGGCGCCCTACCGCCCTACGCTGCGTAGGCACGCACTCGGCACAGCGAAGGGAAACAACCAGTGGCACGCCGTGACTACCGGGAGTTGGCAGCGATTTTCGCCGGCGGAGCCATAGGGGCTGTCACCCGCGCCGCCCTCGCCGAACTCACCGCGCCCGACCCGGCACGGTGGCCGTGGCCCACCTTCACCGTCAACATCGTGGGGGCCTTCCTGCTGGGCTACTTCACCACTCGGTTGCTGGAACGCCTGCCGTTGTCCAGCTACCGACGCCCGGCGCTCGGCACCGGACTGTGCGGCGGACTCACCACCTTCTCGACGATGCAGGTGGAGACCGTCAGGATGATCGAACACGGCCACTGGGCGCTAGCCTTCTCCTACACCGTCGTGAGCATCGCGCTAGGACTGCTGGCGGCACACCTTGCCACGACCATGGTGCGCCGGGTACGGGTGCGCGGATGACAGCGACGCTCACGACGGCTCTGGTTTGGCTGGGCGTCATGGTCATCGGCGGCATTGGGTCCGTGTCGCGGTTCCTGGTCGACCGCGCGGTGGCCCGCCGCATGGCCAGGCCGTTCCCCTACGGCACCCTGACGGTGAACATCACCGGCGCCGCACTCCTGGGATTCCTCGGCGCGCTGGCGCTGCCCAAGGACGTGGCCCTACTGGCCGGCACCGCGTTCGTCGGCGCCTACACCACCTTCTCGACCTGGATGTTGGAAACCCAACGACTGGGCGAGGAACGTCAACTCTTGCCGGCGTTCGCCAATATCGCCGTCAGCGTGGTGCTCGGCCTGGCCGCCGCGCTGCTGGGGCAATGGATCGCGGGGCTCGTATGAGCGAGCAGAGCTTGAAGCTGACCGCATACTTCGGCGAACGCCAGCGCACCCTAGGACAACCACGGCGCTTCCTCGCCGATTCGATGCTGGATCTCTTCGGCGCCCGGGGCGTCGCAACGAGCGTAATGTTGCGCGGCACCACAAGTTTCGGCCCCAGGGGCGATCTACGCGACGACCAATCGTTGAGCCTGTCCGAGGACCCACCGGTGACGGTCGCGGCCGTCGATGTGGAGTCGAAGATTCGGCCCCTGGTCGACGACGTGATGGCGATGACCGACCGCGGGCTGGTCACCCTCGAGCGTGCCCGACTGATCACCCGAGACAACGGCGCCGCCGCACTCGACGACCTCAACGGCGTGACCGCGGACGCCGCCAAGCTCACCATCTACGTCGGCCGCCAGGTGCGGGTCGCCGGGACTCCGGCCTACCACGCCATCTGCGAACTCCTGCACCGGCATCAATTCGCCGGGGCCACAGTGCTTCTCGGCGTCGATGGAACAGCATACGGCGAGCGTTACCGGGCCAGGTTCTTCGGCCGGAATGTCAACGTCCCGCAGATGATCATCGCTGTCGGATCGATTCAGCAGGTTGCTGCCGCCGCAACGGAACTCGCCGCACTACTGCCCCAGCCGCTGCTTACGGTGGAACGAGTGCGACTATGCAAACGCGACGGCGAGCGGTTCGCCCGACCGCAAGAGCTGCCGCCCACCGATAGCCAGGGACGCCCCCTTTGGCAGAAGCTGATGGTGCACACCGCAGAAACCACGCTCTATGAGGGACGGCCCATCCACCGCGCGCTGATTCAGCACCTGATGCAGAACAAGACAACCCGCGGTGCGACGACGCTGCGCGGCATCTGGGGCTTCGTCGGTGACCATAAGCCGCACGGCGACAAGCTATTTCAGCTGGGTCGCAAGGTTCCGGCGATGACCATCATCGTCGACACCCCCGAAGCAATCGCACGCAGCTTCAACATCGTCGACGAACTGACCACCCGCGACGGACTGGTGACCAGCGAAATGGTTCCCGCGGCGGTTTCCCTGGACGGGTCGCACCGACCAGTCGAACCCACCCTCGCGCAATACGACTACTGAGCCACGCAGCTAGACGAGGGCTTTCGCGTCTGCTCGGCGTTACCTGTTGAGCACGTCCGCCAGGACGGTCGCGTGACTGGCGTGCGCCTGGCGACCGGCCGTCACCAGGGTCACGACCCCACGCTGTACCAACGCGCGCAGTTCGTCCAGCGCCGGGTTGCCCTCCAGCTCCGCCCCGTAGCGCGAAGCGAATTCGTCGAATTTGTCCAGGTGGTGGTGATACCACTCGCGCAGTTCCTTGGACGGTGCGACGTCTTTGCACCAGATGCCCACCCGCGGGTCATCCTTGCGGATGCCGCGCGGCCAGATGCGATCGATCAGCACCCGTTGACCGTCATCGGGATCCGGCTCGTCGTAGATCCGGGCGACCCGCACCCGACTCTCTGCCGTCATGGGAACACCAGGTTACGCCGCCACCTAGAAGACCTAGTAGTGGTAAGTGTCCGTCGGCGCGGGCGCGTGCACCCGTTCGTCTTCGAATTCCGAGGCCTCGACGCCGTACGAGCGAGCCAATTCCAAGATCTTGGTGGCCCTGGCGATGCGTGGCAGATCCGATCCGTTGCGGATCTCCCCTCCGTCGCGTTCGAATTCTGCGAAAAACTCTTTGGCCCAGCCGATTTCGTCCTGAGACGGGGACAGCCCCTCGTTCACCACCGCGCACTGGTCCGGCGACAGGCAGATCTTGCCGGTCATCCCGAACTCGACGGACACCGCGGTCGCCTCGATGAGCTTGAGCGGATTGGATCCGATGGTCGGACCGTCGATCGCGCTCGGCAACCCGGCGGCCTTTGCCGCGATGGTGAATCGCGACCGTGCGTAGGCCAGCGTGGTGGGATCTTCACCGAAGCCGGTGTCTCGCCGGAAGTCGCCGATACCGAACGCCAGACGGAAAGTGCCTTTGGCAGCGGCGATTTCGGTGATGCGCTCCAGCCCCCGGGCCGTTTCCACCAACGCCACGATCGGCACGTTGGGCAGCCGCCTGGCCGTCTCGGTGACGTGGTCCACCGACTCGACCATCGCCAGCATCACCCCGCCCACCCCGGTATCCGCCAGTTGGGCGATGTCTTTTGCCCACCACGGGGTGCCGAACCCGTTGATCCGAACCCAGTCGCTGTGTCCGTCGCTCAACCAGCGCACGACGTGTTCGCGCGCGGCGTCCTTGTCCTTGGGCGCTACGGCGTCTTCGATGTCGAGGACCACGATGTCGGCGCGGGAACGCTCCGCCGATTCGAACCGATCGGCGTGCGCACCATTGACCAACAACCAGCTACGAGCCAGCACCGGATCGATGCGCGAACCGACTTCCGTGTGGTCTGCCGCGCTGGCGGTGTTGACCTGGTCATACATCGTGCGAACCGCCACCTTTCATCGTCAGTTGTCGAGCGATTTTGCCCTAACCGTATGCGACTGCCCTTGTCGGGCTAGAGTGGGAGCAACATTATGACGAGGACGGGTGCTATGACGAATCCCAACTGGTCCGATGCACCCGAGATTCACCCCTCGGAGATTCGCATCGGCGACATCATCGGCACGCTGCGGCCGAGCGCGTATCGGTACAAGGTCAAGCTGATCGGCGAACCGAAGAAAACCCCCAAGCAGTGGACGTTTTTCGGCAGTGATGCCGATGGCCGCCAGCACACGGGCACGTTCAGCGAGAACGACCTCGTCCGCAGGTACGCCAGAACCTCCTAACCGCGACCGACGGTGCGGCTGACGCGAAACACTCCCTAGCACAAGCAGTTATCGATGCCGAAGTTCGCCCTGCCAAACGAGGCCCCGTCCGGACTGACGTCACCGGCCACGGCCAAGGTCATCAAGTACATGTCCAAGGCACACGTGGCGGTCTTCAAGCTGACCAACGGACGCATCGGCAACAAGTGGCGCGTGGGTGCCGGCTTCCGCAACCCGGTGCCGACGCTGCTGCTCGAACATCGCGGACGCAAGTCGGGCAAGCAGTTCACCACTCCCCTGCTGTATCTGGAGGACGGCAAGGACTTCGTCATCGTCGCTTCGCAAGGCGGTCTGCCGAAGAACCCGCAGTGGTACTTCAACCTGGTTGCCACCCCCGACACGCGAATCCATGTCAAGGGTCGGCCCAACCTGGAAGTCTCCGCGCACGTTGCCTCTCCTGAGGAGCGCGCGACCCTATGGCCCCGGTTGGTCGAGCTCTACCCCGACTTCGCCAAATACCAAAGCTGGACCGAACGCGAAATCCCCGTCGTCATCCTGTCCCCGCGTTGACCGTCAGCCGAAACAACGCGCGATCCAGGATCGGCAGTATTTCGGTGATGTCGATCTCGCCGGCGGTAAAGCGCGCCACCAGGCCGTATGCGAGGTTTGAAACGATCGGGGGCAGTTCCTCGACCAGGTCGGCCTCAGCGTCGGCGAGCACCGCCATCGTGGCGGGTATGACGGCGTCTAGGCCGCGGTCGACCAGCCTATGGCCGCCCGGGGCCGACCGCGCGCGGTGATATGCCCTGAGCATGTCGGGATGTCGCTCCCACGGTTCGAAGATGGTCCGAAACACCCGCATCAGGCCGTCGTAGATCGACTCGTTCGGCTCGTGGGTCTGCGTGGCCAAACCGGCGAAGCGGTTCTCGTCCATCCACCGCTCGAGGGCGGCCACGATCAGCGAATCCCGGGTCGGATAGCGCTTGTAGATGGTCGCCAACGATGTCCGGGCACGACGGGCGACCTCGCGCAGCTGCACGGCGTCGTAACCCTGCGTTTCCAGGATTTCCACGACGATGTCGAGGAGGCGATCCTGCCGCTGGTCTGCGGCGGCGCCGGACTTTACTTCGGCCTTTACTTCGGCACTGACCACTGTGGCCCTTCACCCTTGCACCGGCGGTGTAACGCGGTTACCGTTCAACGGTAACACGGTTACTGTTCGAGGAGGATCGATGGCCGAGCACGTCGCCGTTTGCTCTTCCTCGCCTCCGAAGAGGCCCGGTACCTACCGGCGTCACGCTGTCCCGTCAGCGCCGGAAGTTGCCTGAAGTAAAGGATCCTCGCTCATGACGATCGCACCCGACGCACCACAAACCGACGTCTACTACGACCCCTACGACGTCAACATCACCGCCAACCCCTATCCCACTTTCGCGCGCCTGCGCGAAGAGGCGCCGCTGTATTACAACGAGCGCTACGACTTCTGGGCGATATCGCGGTACGCCGACGTGGAGAAGGCGCTGTCGGATTGGGAGACGTTCTCCAACAGTCGAAGTGACATCCTCGAACTGATCAAGTCGAAGTTCGACATGCCCCCCGGGGTGATGATGTTCGAGGACCCGCCGACCCACACCAGGCTGCGCGGGGTGATGGGACGCGTCTTCACGCCACGCCGAATGGCCGCCATCGAAGACCAGATTCGGCGTTACTGCGTCAAATGCCTTGACCCGCTGGTTGGTTCGGACGGGTTCGACATCATCGCCGAACTCGCCGCGATGATGCCGATGCGCGTCATCGGCATGCTGCTCGGCATTCCCGAAGAAGAACAGATCGAGGTGCGCGACGCCAACGATGCCAACCTACGCACCCGCCCCGGCGCACCGATGAAGGTCGCCGACCCCGACGCCATCGCCGACGGCCGGATCTACGCCGACTACGTCGAATGGCGGGCCAAGAACCCCTCCGACGACCTGATGACCGCACTGCTCAACGTCGAGTTCGAAGACGAGCACGGCGTGACGAGAAAGCTGACGCGCAAAGAGGTTCTGCACTACACCCAGGTCGTGGCCGGTGCGGGCAACGAGACCACGGGCCGACTGATCGGCTGGCTGGCCAAGGTGCTCGCCGAACATCCCGACCAGCGCCGCGAGATCGCGCAGGACCGCTCGTTGCTGAACCGCGCGGTCGACGAGACCTTGCGCTTCGAGCCGACGGGCCCGCACGTCGGGCGCTACACCCTTCGCGACTGGGAGGCCTATGGGACCACGGTGCCGGCCGGCAGCGCCGTGTTGCTGCTGTTCGGTGCCGCCAACCGAGACCCGGCGCGATACGAGGATCCTGACACGTTCAACATCCACCGCAACAACATTTCGCACCTGACGTTCGGCAAGGGCGTGCACTACTGCCTCGGCGCCAACCTCGCCCGCCTCGAAGGGCGGGTAGCGCTCGACGAGTTGCTCAACCGGTGGCCCGAATGGGGTATCGACTACGACAGCCTCAAGCTCGCGCCAACGTCAACCGTGCGCGGGTGGGAGCGGCTCCGCATCACGGCATAGCCGGTATAGGCGGTATAGCCGTTACAGCTGGGCCCAGACCGACTTGGTCTTCAGGTAGATCTCGATGCCCTCGCGGCCGAACTCGTGACCCCAGCCGGATTGCTTGTGACCGCCGAAGGGCACGTCGTGATCGAACACAAGCTGGCAGTTCACCTGCACGCTGCCGGCCTGCAGCCGCTTGACGATGCGGTGGGCCCGGCCCACGTTTTCCGTCCAAGCGGTGGCCGCCAAACCGTAGGTGGTGTCGTTGGCCATGGCGACAGCTTCGTCTTCGTCGTCGAACGGCAGGATGCTGACCACCGGCCCGAAGATTTCCTCTTGGTACAGGCGCATACCGGGGTCGACATTGGTGAGCACTGTGGGGTGGACGAAGTAACCCTTGCGGTCCAACCGGTATCCGCCGGTGACCACGTCGACGCCTTCACTCTTGCCCTCGTCGATGAAACCCATGACGCGGTTCAGTTGCTTCTGGCTGATCAGCGGACCACTTACGCAGCCCTCCTCGCTGGGAGCACCCAGCTTGAACGTATTCGCCATGGCGGCAATGCCTTCCACCACCTGGTCGTAAACGCCCCGCTGGGCGAAGATCCGCGATCCGCACACGCAGCCCTGACCGGAGTGCACGAAGATGCCCAGCGCCGCCATCAGAATGCACTTGCTCATGTCGGCGTCGTCGAAGATCAGCACCGGCGACTTCCCGCCGAGCTCGAGAGTGATCTTCTTCAGGTTGCCGGCGGATGCCCGCACGATCTCCTTGCCCACCTCGGTCGACCCGGTGAACGCGACCTTCTCGACGCCGGGATGCCTCGTGATCGCCGCGCCGGCGGTGTGGCCGTAGCCGGTCAACAGGTTGACCACTCCCTCGGGCACGCCGGCCTCGTGGATCAGCCTGTCGAGCAACAGCGCCGACAACGGCGTCTCCTCGGCGGGCTTGACCACCATGCTGCAGCCGGCCGCCAAGGCCGGCGCGAGCTTGGCGCAGGCGTTGAAGATCGGGCCGTTCCACGGGAAGATCAGCCCCACCACGCTGTAGGGCTCCTTGAGGGTGTAGGCGTGCATGCTGACGAAGGTGTCCGTGGCGATGCCGTCGGTCTTCACGTCGTATGCGACGCCGTTGAGCTTCGAACACCAGCCGGCGTAGTAGCGAAAGAACTCCGAGCAGGTGGACATCTGCAATTGCGCCTGCATCAGCGGCATGCCGGTGTTCAGCGAGTCGAGTTGAGCGAACTCGTCGGCGTGCTCGTCGATCAAATCGGCGATGCGCCACATGATCTTGGCCCGCTGCCGTCCGGGCAGCTGGGACCAGACGCCGGAATCGAAGGCCGCCTTGGCCCGCGCGACGGCGTCGTCGACCGCCTCTTCGCCACAGTCGGTGAACTCGGTGATCTGCTCTTCCGTCGCCGGATTGATGATCGGAATCACCTCGCCCTTGCCCGGGCGCGTGCGAATCTCGTCGAGAACGGTCTGCAGGGTCAACGTCGATCCCTTTCCCTCAATATGATGCTGAGCACTTGCTTAGCATTGTGTCAGGTACGGGGTCAAGGCACCGGACAAGTCGCAGCCCGATTACGGCTGCATTCAGACCGCGTGCCCAACGACCACCGCGACGGCGGCCTCCGTGCACAATGATGCCCGTGGCAGACATCAGCCGAACCCGGACGATTGCGGCCGACCCACAGGCAATCTGGGACATCCTCGCCGACTTCGGCGCACTGAGCTCATGGGCCGACGGCGTCGACCACTCCTGTGTGCTCAACCACGGCCCCAACGGCGAACCAGTGGGCACCACGCGGCGCGTACAAGTGGGCAGTAACACGCTGGTCGAGCGCATCACCGAGTTCGACCCGCCCGCAACCCTTGCCTACGACATCGAAGGACTGCCACCCCGACTGGGCAAGGTCGCCAACCGGTGGACGCTGCGTCCCGACGGCGCAGCAACCCGAGTGACGCTCACCAGCACCGTCGATGCCGGCAGCGGCCCGCCAGCACGCATGGCGGAGTGGGTCACGCTCCGACTCATGGCAAAACAGTCCGACTCGATGCTCGCCGGGCTGGCAAAACGATTGGAGAACGCGCATGCCTGATCGTCCCGACATCATCATCCTGATGACCGATGAAGAGCGTGCCATCCCGCCCTATGAGCCGGACGATGTACGCGATTGGCGGCAGCGCACTCTGACCGGCCGGCGCTGGTTTGACGAGCACGGGGTCAATTTCACCCGGCACTACACCGGATCGCTCGCCTGCGTCCCGTCCCGTCCGACGATCTTCACCGGCCAGTACCCGGACCTGCACGGCGTCACCCAAACCGACGGCATCGGTAAGCGATACGACGATTCACGGCTGCGTTGGTTGCGCCAGGGCGAGGTGCCGACACTGGGCAACTGGTTCCGCGCGGCGGGGTATGACACCCACTACGACGGCAAGTGGCACATCTCCCACGCAGACCTGCACGACCCGGCCACCGGGAAACCGTTGGCCACCAATGACGACGACGGCGTCGTCGATGCGGCCGCCGTGCAACGTTATCTCGAGGCGGACCCGTTGAGCCCGTACGGTTTCTCGGGATGGGTGGGCCCCGAACCGCATGGGGCGGGCAACGCCAACAGCGGATTTCGGCGTGACCCACTGATCGCCGACCGGGTAGTCGCATGGCTCGAGGATCGCTATGCGCGACGTCGCGCGGGCGACGCCGAAGCCCTGCGCCCGTTCCTGCTGGTTGCCAGCTTTGTCAACCCGCATGACATCGTGCTGTTCCCGGCGTGGGTGCGACGCAGCCCGGTCAAGCCGTCGCCCCTCGACCCGCCGCACGTGCCGCCGGCGCCCACCGCCGACGAGGACCTCAAGTCAAAACCCGCCGCCCAGATCGCCTTTCGGGAGGCCTATTACTCCGGGTATGGCGTCGCGCCCGCGGTCAGTCGCAGTTACCAACACTTCGCGCAGCGCTACCGCGACCTCTACTACCGCCTGCACGCCGAGGTCGACGGGCCGCTCGACCGGGTGCGTCGCGCCGTCACCGAAGGCGGATCCGAAAACGCCGTCCTGGTGCGGACATCCGACCATGGCGAGTTGCTCGGCGCCCACGGCGGCCTGCACCAGAAGTGGTTCAACATGTACGACGAAGCGACCAGGGTCCCGTTCGTCGTCGCCCGCATCGGGGAGAACGCCACGGCGCCGCGGACGGTGGAGGCGCCGACGTCGCATGTCGACCTGGTGCCGACGTTGCTCAGCGCGGCCGGCGTCGATGTGGACGCGGTGGCCGAGGATCTCACGAAATCGTTCTCCGAAGTGCATCCGCTGCCCGGCCGCGACCTGATGCCGGTGGTGGACGGCGCTCCGGCCGACGAGGGACGTGCCGTTTATCTGATGACGCGCGACAACGTGCTCGAAGGCGACACCGGCGCGTCGGCGTTGGCCCGACAACTGGGCCACATGGTGAATCCCCCTGCGCCACTTCGTATTAAGCTGCCCGCCCACGTGGCCTCGAATTTCGAGGGGCTGGTGGTGCGCGTCTCCGATGCCGATGCCAGCGGCGGCGCCGGGCACCTGTGGAAGTTGGTGCGCACCTTCGACGACCCCGCCACCTGGACCGAGCCGGGCGTGCGTCACCTCGCCGCAAACGGGTTGGGCGGTGAGGCATTTCGGACCGACCCGCTCGACGACCAATGGGAGCTCTACGATTTGACCGTCGATCCCATCGAGTCGCAGAACCGCTGGACGGACCCCGAGCTGCACGAGCTGCGCCAGCACTTGAGGACGCAGCTCAAACAGCAACGGGCGGCGTCAGTCCCTGAGCGCAATCAGCCATGGCCGTACGTCCGACGGCAGCCACCCGAAAGCGAAAGCCTGGTGCGCCGGGTACTGGGCCGGTTTAGCTGATAGGCCGTGAGTAGGCACTGGGCGGATTCTCGTAGGAGGTCCGTTTCGGAGGAGGCTGCTCATGTCGGTGTTGGAGGTTGCGCTTGATCCGTCCACGGTGATCGTTGCCGTGGATCCTGGCAAGGCGTTCAATCGGGTGTGGATCAGTGAGGGGTCCGGTCTGCTCGCTGGTCCGATGTCGTTGTCGGTCTCGCGAGAAGGCATCGCACAGCTTGAGCTGGCGCTGAACAAACATGGCCGAGATGCGCCCGTGATCGCGATCGAGGCGACCGGCAGTCTGCACCGGCCGTGGGTCGCCGAACTGGAACGGCGCCATCCTGGTTGCGTGCGGCTGTTCGCGCCGTCGGAGACGAAATCTGCTCGCACACAGCTGGGTTCGGGCAGGTTCAAGACCGATGATCGCGACTGCGCAGCGTTGACGTACATGGCCCGCCAGGGCGGCGGTCGCCGCTACGGCCAGGAATCGCCGGTCGAAGCGTTACGTGCCGCGGTGCGACATCGTCGCGGATTGGTAGCCGACCGCAAGGTCGCCCAGCAGCGACTGCACGACCAGCTCAATGCGTTGTGCCCTGGATTGTCGGCGCCGGCGGGTCACGGGCGATCTTTGGCGTTGGAGACTCCGACGGGTCTGGCGGTGCTGGCGTGTGCTGCCGTGTTTGCAGGACGACCACCGCAACTGCGGTCGCTGATGCGCCGGGCTCCGGGCCGATTGACGACCAGCACCGCCCAGTACTGGCTGCAGCGGTGGCGCGGATGTCTGCCTCCGCCGGCCGATGCTGATCAACGTGCGCACCGACTGGGGCGTGATCTGGCCCGGTACCGCCGCCCCGGACAGACATCGATGCCCTCGACGTCGAAGTCGTGGCCTTATTGGCCGAGACCGACGGCCAGATCCTAACCACTCTGCCCGGCGTCGCCTCCGTTCGTGCGGCAGCCTTCGCCGCGCACAGCCTTCCCATCCAACGCTTCCCTGATGCTGAACATCTCTACTCGGCAACAGGTTTGGCGCCAGCACTCTACCAATCGGCCACGCTGAACCGGCGTGGCCGCATTTCACGTCAGGGCCTGGCCGAGCATCGCGACGCACTGATGGGCATCGCGTGGGGACTGTCGCAGTGCTCACCGTCTTTCATCGAGCGCAACGCTGAACTTCACGCGCGAGGGATGGCCCCGATACAGGCCCGTGTCGCGCTCGCGCGTCATGCCTGCCGGCTGTCATACCGACTGCTACGAACCCAACAACCCTTCGATGAACAGCGCTATCGTCAAGGAAGGCTCAGCGGCGAACGGTGACGGCCACGGTAGCTATGCCGCACGACGGCGAAACCTAGCTTGCCGCCCGCTCGCCCTGGGCCGCCATCACGGCGCACACGAAAGCCTGCCGCTCACGGCGACTAATCAGCCTGCCGGAACACGACGGCCCACCGACCAACAACGACACACCGTTCATCGCGCCACAAGCCGAGCATCAGCCCGGCTGATCAACCACGCCCAACGTCAACCTTGACTACCAGCGCGAAAGCTAGTGCCGGACGTGCCTCGCCGAACGTGACTCACCGAACGTAAGGGATATGCACCAACTGCCAACGCTTTTGGGCCACAGGACTCACCTTCGACAAAGCACCAGTCGCCGCTGACTACCCCAGCTGCGCGAGGTCGGCCGCCATGGCGTCGAGGTATCGCAGCGTCTCGTCGCGCGGCGCGGTCGGCAGCTCCAACAGGACTCGCTCCACCCCCAAAGCCTGGTAACCCGCAACACCGTCCGCGGTCTGCTCGCCCCACTGGCAGACGGTCACCCGCACATCGGCACCGGCGACGGCGCGCAGGTCCTGCAGCACCACCGCTAACAGCTCCGGCGTGGGGCTGATGGCGATCCACCCCGCACCCAACCGGGCGATGCGCTTGAAGCTCGCCGGTCCCCCACCGATGTAAAACGGCGGATAAGGCTTGGTGGCGGGTTTGGGCCAACAGTAGATCGGGTCGAAATTCACGTATTCGCCGTGAAATTCGGCTTCGTCCTTGGTCCAGATCTCTATCATCGCGCGCAACCGCTCCTCGGCGACGCGGCCGCGCACCGCCGGATCGACACCGTGGTTGGCCACCTCTTCACGCAACCAGCCCACACCCACGCCGAGGCGAAAACGCCCGCCCGACACCAGATCCAACGAAGCGACTTCCTTGGCCGTGATGATCGGATCCCGCTCCGGGATCAGCGCGATACCGGTGCCGAGCACCAGCCGCTCGGTGGCGACGGCCGCCGCCGCCAACGCCACAAAGGGGTCCAGCGGTCGGTAGTACTTCCGCGGGATTTCGCCACCACCCGGATAGGGACTCGAGTGGTTGACCGGGATGTGCGTGTGCTCAGCCAGAAACAAGGACTCGAAGCCGCGCTCTTCGAGTGCCGCCCCAAGCTCTGCCGGGCCGATGCCCTCGTCGGTCACAAACGTCAGAACACCAAAGTCCATGGTCGACTACTCGTCGCCGCTGACGGTGTCCGACAGCGCCCGCTGATCGCGACGGGTGGTCGGGCGCGCCGCGCCCCACAAACCGACGCCGATACCGACGACGGCACCACCCAACCCGATGACGCGTTGCGCGGGTTTGAGTTCGCTATGCACACTGAGCCCGCCCAACAGGTCGGCCGCGTCGGCACCGCCGGACGCAAGGAACCAGCCTCGAGTGTTCTTGCCGCGCAGCGCCGCGGTCGTCAGCAAGCCACCGATCAGCGCGTCGCGGTAACCCATCGAGCGCAGCAACAACTGTGCGGTCGGAGAGGACTCCTCCGAGCCACCGCCCCAAAGCCGATTGGCTCGCACGGGGTCGACAAGGAAGGAGATGCCAGAGGCGAGTCGAATGCTGCCCGCAATGAGTGCGGCACGGTCAATGGACATGGCCGCAGCCTAGTCTTCCAAACAACACGGTCGGCACTAAACCAAGCAGAAGGAGTCGGGGGATGACCTGGCAGATCCTGTTCTTCGTAATCGGCCTCATCGTCGCTGGAGTAGCGGGCTTGTTCTGGCTACTCAATCGCGGCGACGGCGGAGGCGCGGCCGCCAGGACGGTCACGATCGGCGCGCTGGTAGTGGCAGTCCTGAGCTTCCTGCTCGGCTGCTTCGTGATCGTCGGCACCCGTCAGATCGCGATCGTGACGACCTTCGGACGTCCCTCCGGGGTGAGCCTGAACAACGGCTTTCACGCCAAGTTCCCATGGCAGATGACCCACCAGATGGACGGCGCCGTCCAAATCGACAAATACGTCAAGGTGGGCAGCCACGACGAACGCATCATGGTCCGCCTGGGCAACCAATCAACCGCCTGGGCTGACGTCAGCATCCGTTGGCAACTCAAGCAGGCCGCCGCGCCCGAACTGTTCCAGCAGTACAAGACGTTCGACAACGTTCGGGTCAACCTGATCGAGCGCAACCTGTCGGTCGCGCTCAACGAGGTTTTCGCCGCCTTCAACCCGCTGGACCCGCA
Organism: Mycobacterium bourgelatii; assembly: GCF_010723575.1. Classification (NCBI taxonomy): domain Bacteria; kingdom Bacillati; phylum Actinomycetota; class Actinomycetes; order Mycobacteriales; family Mycobacteriaceae; genus Mycobacterium; species Mycobacterium bourgelatii. The sequence continues at coordinate 1,508,327 of NZ_BLKZ01000001.1, read as the reverse complement.
GAACCTCGACGTCTCGCCGCTGCCCGGCCTGGCCCGGCGCGCCGCCGACATCATGCGCAAAGATGTGAGCGGCCAAGTAGACATCTTCGACGTCAACGTCCCCACCATCCAGTACGACCAGGGCACCGAAGACAAGATCAACCAGCTCAACCAGCAACGCGCCCAGACCTCGATCGCGCAGGAATCCCAGCGGACCGCCGAAGCACAGGCCAAGGCGAACGAGATCCTGTCCCGCTCGATCAGCAACGATCCCAACGTTGTGGTCCAGAACTGCATCACCGCCGCCATCAACAAGGGGATCAGCCCGCTGGGCTGCTGGCCGGGGACCTCAGCGCTGCCTACCGTGCCGGTCCCAGGACGCTGACCGATGGAGATACGGATAGCCGACACCATCCGTAACCGGCTAATCAAACGCGGCGCACCTCCCGACGAGATCGACGCTCTGCCGGAGAGCGACGAAATCGCCCTCGACGCCCTCGATGAACTCGACGGGATCGACGGGATCGACGAGATCGACGAGGAAACCCGCGAAACCGATGCCGCCCTGGACACCGTCGACCTGCCAACGGTGGACCCTGCGCTACTGCTGCAGAAGATGGAGAGCCGCCTGGTCCGGCACAACCTCGCCAACCCGGACGTGCTCAGCAGCGAGGATCTGCGCAAGCTGCGCTACATCCTCAACTTCGCCCGACTCGCCGATTTCGAGCCCGGCGCGGCCGGCCCGGGTGGCAGCCGCGGCCGGGGGGACGTCTCGGTGGGCGCCGAAGTCGCGCCGTGGCGGTCACGGGTGATCGACACGCTCTTCGGGCCCCTGCGCGAGGAGCCGGATCCGGTCACCGCACTGAAGGCCGCGCGCGACACCCTGGCGGTTCTGGAGCCGGAACAGAACGACCAGCGGCAGGTGCTCATCGAGCGACACGCCAACGACTTCTCCGCCCACGAACTGGACTCCGAGGTCGGCTACAAGAAGTTGGTCACGGTACTGGGTGGGGGCGGAGGCGCCGGATTCGTCTACATCGGCGGCATGCAACGGCTCTTGGAAATCGGCCAAGTGCCCGACTACATGGTCGGTTCGTCCTTCGGGTCGATCATGGGCAGCCTGGTGGCCCGCGAGCTGCCGGTGCCTATCGACGACTACGTGGCGTGGGCAAAGTCGGTGTCCTACCGCGCCATCCTCGGACCCGAGCGCCTGCGCCGCCGGCACGGCCTGGCGGGCCTGTTCGCGCTGCGGTTCGACAAATTCGCCAACCCGCTGCTCAGCCGTGAGGACGGCGAACGGATGCGCATGTCGGACCTGGCGATCCCGCTGGATGTCGTGATCGCCGGCGTACGTAGGCAGCCGTATGCGAAGCTGCCCTCACGGTTTCGGCACCCGGAACTGGCCGCCCTGCAATTGCGGTCGCTGCCGTTCCGCCCCATCGGCATGGGCCCGCTGGTGGCGGCCCGCATGTGGCAGGTCGCAGCGTTCATCGACCTTCGAGTGGTAAAGCCCATCGTTGTCAGTGGGGACGATCCGGACCTCGACTTCGACGTCGTCGACGCGGCATCTTTCTCGTCTGCCATTCCTGGCGTGCTGCACCACGAATCCAGCGATCCCCGCATGGTCCCGCTGCTGGACCAGCTGTGTGCCGACCGGGGCATCGCGGCCATCGTCGACGGCGGCGCGGCCAGTAACGTGCCCGTCGAGTTGGCGTGGAAACGAGTGCGCGACGGCAGGCTGGGCACCCGAAACGCGTGCTACTTGGCCTTTGACTGTTTTCATCCCCAGTGGGACTCGCGGCACATGTGGTTGGCCCCGATCACCCAGGCGATCCAGCTGCAGATCGTGCGCAATCTGCCTTATGTCGACCACCTAGTCCGATTCGAGCCGACGCTGTCCGCGATCAACCTCGCACCCTCGGCCACCGCCATTGATCGGGCATGTCAGTGGGGACGTAACAGTGTGGAGCAGGCGATTCCGGTTGTGACGGCGCTGCTACAGCCGACATGGTGGGAGGGCGACCGGCCACCACTCGCAGAACCGGCCGTCCACGCCAAGTCAGTGGCTCCTTCGATGAGTTCGGTGATGGCCGCGATACAGGCGCCGACGAGCCGGCTGAAGAGGTGGCGAGACCGCCACCTGACCTGACCCGTTCGTCTTTCTTCGGCTCCGCTGGCTACCATGGGCCTCATGGCCGACGGCGTCCCGCCGAGACACGAGACCGGCGGTGTGCCCAGCCCCTCTCCCGACGAATCCGCCGGCCTCGCGTGGTCGAGCGAGAACGACTTCCGGGCACCACCGCCGCCCCCGCGCAAACCAGTCGGCGAATCAGCCGAAGCGCAGGGCGAACCTGAGACCGCCACCCAGTCGTGGAGCACGGTGTGGAGTAGAGCCGCAGCGCTCCTGCTCATCGGTGTCGGGTTGGCGACGGTGATCATTGTGGCGAGCTTGGTGCTGACTACGAAGAAGACCACGACGGCCAACGCACCGCCGGTTTCGACGGCACCGGCGACAACCTCGCCGCTGATCGCCGAATCGATCACGTCGACGCCCGCTCAGGACGAGGAGTACATTCGGTCGCTCAACGACCGCGGCATTTCGTTCTCCAATCCCAAAGAGGCTGTGCTCAACGGCAAAACGGTGTGCCAGAACATCAGCGCCGGAAGCACCGTGCAAGCGGTTGTCACCGACTTCCAGACCGCCAATCCGACATATGCGGGCGTCGCCAACGCCTATGTGGCGATCTCGGTGCGGACCTATTGCCCGCAATTCAACGATCTCGTCGTGGGGATGTGACCGACCGCTGCGACCCCGCGCTGCTACCCCGCCGAGTGTGAATCACATGACGTTGAATCGCCGTGTCGCGTAGCAGAATTCACACTCGGCGGCCTTGATCGCGCGGCGCAAGCCGCCGTCACCCGGTGACGGCTCTGAATGCGCTGACCAACTCGGCTAGCACCTCGGCAGCTCGGTCGGGGTCGCTAGGAAGGGTTCCAGAGAAACGGATGTCATGGATGGTCGGGCCCCCGTCCGCCAAGATCTGCGGGACGGCTGCAACGGTGGCCCGCACGTCGATCGAGCGATCCGCGCCCTTCACCAAGGCAGCGGATGCCTGGACCCGCAATTCACTTGGGTCGCCACCGACATCAGCGATCGCCTGCTGCATGGCCGGGATGGCGCCCTTGAGATCAGTGATCGCCGGGCCCCACGGGATCCAGCGCTGGCCGAAACGGTTCAGTCGTCGGGCCACGGCGGGGTTGACGGTGCCGCTCACCCAGATGGGAACGCCGCCCGGCTGGACGGGTTTGGGCATCTGGTGAATGCCGTCGAACGCTAACTCGGGCGCACTGTAGGAGGCACGTTGCTGTGTCCACAACGCTTGGCACACCTCCAGCGTGTGGTCCAGTAGCCGTCCGCGCCGCCGGAACGGTAACCCGGCGGCCTCGTATTCCTCACGTTGCCAACCGATCCCGACCCCAAGGTCGACGCGTCCGCCCGACAGCACATCGATGGTTGCCACCTGCTTGGCCAGCACCGCGGGTCGTCGTAGCGCGGCGAGCAGCACGCCGGTTCCAAGCCTGATGCGGCTGGTGGTCGCCGCCACGGCAGTCAGGAAAATCAGCGGCTCCAGCCAGTCACCGTCCGGGCCGGTTGGCTGCTTGCCGCCGGGCGTTCCCCCCACAGCGGGGTCGCTGTAGGCGCCGAGATTCTCACCGAACACAACGTGGTCGGACACCACCACCCGGTCGACACCGGCGGCATCCATGGCGCGCGCCGCCTGCAGGGCGGCGTTCCAGTCCTGGTTCGGCTGGTCGCTAAAAGTGCGCAGATAGAGCGAGATCTCCGGGCGGTCCGTCACGACCATCGAGCCTACGGCAGCGTGATGAACTGCTTATCCGCCAGATCCTCTCTGCCACGGTTTATCCCAGTGATCGATCACCGCCACTTCGGACAACGGTTTGCGCCGCACCGGGTGGTGTCGACCCTTCGGCCAGCCCACGGTGAGCAACGCCGCGATCTGCCATCCGTCGGGTATGCCTGCCACAGCGCGTAACTCGGCCTCACACAAGTAGTGCCACAGCGTGATCGCCGCGCCCAGGCCCTGAGCTCGCGCGGCCAGCAGAAAGTTCTGCACAGCAGGAAAGATCGAACCCCCCTGTTGGAGTTCGTCGGCCCCCTCCTGAGGTCGGATACAGAACATGACGAGTGCCGGCGCACCACCTCCGATCCGGGTGTGCTCGGCCATGGTCCGCAACGCCCGGGACTTCCTATCAGCAGCGCCGTCCTCGGGAAGCGAAAGGTTGTAAAAGTCAATCATTGCATTCCAGGCCCGCACCGCCCCGTCCGTCACAACCGCGCGAGCCTCCGCCGACCGCAACACGACGAATTTCCATGGCTGTTGGTTCCCACCGGACGGAGCCCAGGTAGCCGCGAGCAGACATCTTTCCAGCACTTCGTCGGAGACCGGTTCGTCCCGATACCGCCGCACAGTGGTCGCGGTGCGCATGGTTTCCCAGACGTCGAGCGGCGGTTGTGCTGCCACGCTCATGCCGGTGACGTCCCCGGCAATACGCCCCGCCACGTCCCACCACGCACGGGGCCGGTGACCAATGGGAGGTCCAACGTCGACAAGAGGCCGGGCGGTGCGGCCATGACCGCGGGAATCGCATTGAGCTCGCGCATCACGGTCGCGTAGGTGAGGCCGCGCATGTTGCTTCCGCGCCCGTGCATCTCGATGTCGACCGTGTAGGTGGGCAGACCGTCGACGATGACGCGGTAACCCCCGAGTGGCGACGGATGCCTCGGCCAGTCGGGCGCCGCGTCCTGGCCCATCCGCGTGATGTGTTCGAGCACAACCCGTTCCTCGCCGCCGACGATGCCCGCGAGCTTGAACCGCATGCCGCCCATGGTTCCCGGCTCGACCCAGCCCGATGCCACCTCGTAACGCTCTGTGGCGAGCCATTTCTCGATCGTGGTCTCGACTCGATCCAGCGGCAGTCCGACGCCGTCGGCGACCAAATGGACAATAGGCCCCCACAGCGCCGCGAGGCGTTCGGTGTCGAACAGCGGCGCCGGATGATCCGGCGTGTGCCCAAAGCCCATGAAGTCGAACATGATGTCGGGCTGGTTGATCGGCGCGTAGTCGAGTATCTCGAGCATGGTGATCTTGTCGACGCGACTGCTGAAGCCGGTCATCGTCAGCGCGATGACGTCATTCGCCCAACCCGGGTCAACGCCACTGTTGAAGAAGCTGGTATTGCCCTCCCGGCACGCCGCCTCCAAAAGCTCGACGGTGTCCTTGTCGGCCGCGGGCGGGTAGCACATGGGAACCAGGGACGTGGCCACCACGTCCTTACCGGCGCGCAGGCAGCGTGCGATGTCCTGCGCGGCCTCGCGGTAGCGGTAGTCGCCAGAAGCGAAGTAAGCGACCACGTCGGCGTCGATCGAAAGCGCCTCATCGATGTCTCGGGTAGCGATGACGCCGGTCACCGGCATTCCGCAAAGGGCGCCGGCGTCCATCCCTTCCTTCGCCTCAGAGTGAACGACGACGCCGGCCAGCTCCAGCCCCGGGTGAGCGATGATGCCCCGGAGCGCACCAACGCCAACTTGCCCTGGGCCCCAGAGGATCACGCGTGGCTTACGCTCAGCATCCGGCATGTGCATCCCTTCGACCTGCGATCAGCCCGCGACGACTCCGTAGCGGGCGTCGGCAACGCGATCCAAGGCGACGCCCGGTTCACCGTAGACCAATGCCCAGCCCCGAACTCGGCGATAGTACAACTGCACGTCGCACTCCATTCCGAATCCGTAGCCTCCGTGGAAGTGCAGGCTACGGCGGGTCGCGTCGCGTGCCGTCTCGTAGGCGAACGCGAATGCCATTGCCGCCAACTCGCGCACGCGGTCGGGCTCATCGACGAAGGCGCACGCCGCCCTGAGCCCGAGCAGTCGCGCCCCGTCGACGGCGGTCGCGCTGTCAGCCAGTGGGTGCGCTACGGCCTGGAATGCGCCGATGGGAGTCCCGAAGGCGTGGCGCTGCTTGGCGTAATCGACCACCAGCTCGACGGCCTTCTTGGCCGCGCCCGTCAACGCCACGGCAGTCAACGCCAACCACAGGTCCAGGGCGCCGGCGAACAGCTCGATCGCGCGAGGGCCCTCGGCAAGAATGTCGCAGCTTCCCTCAACCACGATGTCCGCCAACGGCATTGACCCGAGATTGGACACCGCCCGACGGTCTTCTGCGAGCGGAACCGCGACTAGCCGCCCGTCCACCAGCGCCACCACGTAATCGGCAACGGCTCCGGCGGGGACCAGTTCCAGCCGAGCTCCCTGGCCAGCTCGCGGCGCGAAGGTGACCAGGTGATCTCCTGAGAGCGCCCGATCGAGCAGCCGGGCGCCGGTCTGGCCACCCGCCGCCAGCAGTCGAGCTGCAACCTGTGCCTCGATGAGCGGAGCCGACGCCGCCGCGCGGCCGAACTGTTCGGCGATCAACGCCAGCTCGAGTTCCGATGCACCCCACCCCCCGGCATCGTCGTCAACCGCCATCTCCACGACACCGGTCTCTCGCAACGCCTTCCACAACTGGGCGTCGAAGCCAAGCGGTTCGGCCGAGCGGATGCGCTCCGAACTCGACTCCCGCGCGAACAGAGCAGCGAACGATTCCACCAACTGTCGCTGTTCCCCGGTGAGGCTCAAGTCCACGTCTGCCCGCCCTAACCTTGCGGATATACTCGCTCTCAAAAAGCGAGAGTAACATTATCGAACACCAGACCCTACGCGGCCGGCGCTCCGGTTCACAGAGATTGGCACGCTCCCATGCATTTTCAGCTCGATCCGGATGCCGAGGCCTACCGGGCGCAAGTGCGCGCACATCTGCAGGCAACGTTGTCGCCCGAATTCGAGGAACGCGTCTACCGAAGCGGCGTCGCCCATGACGACGAGTTTGCGAAAGGGCTTGTCGAGAAGGGGTATTTTGCGCCGGACTGGCCAGCCGAGTTCGGTGGGCAGGACCGCAGTGCGTGGGATGCGCAGGTGGTCAAAGAGGAACTCATGCGGTTCGACGCGCCCATGTATCTATCCGAGACCACGCGGATGGTGGCCTCGATCATCCGTGCGGTAGGAAGTCCCACCATGAAGGATCGCGTCCTCAAAGGTGCGATGAAGGGCGATGTCACCATTGCCCTCGGCTTCACCGAACCAGAGTGCGGATCCGACATTGCCGCGGCAACCACCAAGGCGGTCCGCGACGGCGACCACTGGGTGATCAACGGCAGCAAGATGTTCACCACCAACGGCCACATCGCCGATTACGTATTCCTGCTGGCTCGGACAAATCCAAACCGGCCGAAGCACCAGGGCCTCACCATGTTTCTGGTACCGACGCACACCGAAGGCTTTGAGGCACAAGCCGTCTGGACGCTATCCGGCGAACGCACCAACGTCACCTTTTACACCGACGTCCGGATCAGCGATGAATGGCGAATCGGCGAGGTCGACAAAGGATGGCAAGTCATCGGCCTGTCGTTGCAGGACGAACACGCCTCCGGCTGGGGCCCCCACCTCGGCCGATTGCTGCACCATGCGGAGCGCTGGGCCAGCTCACCGGCCCACGACGGCTCGCGACCCATCGACGACGCCGATGTCCGGCGACGGTTAGCCAGGGTTGCCATGGAATACGAGGTGTCGATGCTGCTGCAGCGACGGTGTGTATGGATGGTCGAACAGGGTCAGATACCGGTCGCCGAGGGCCCGATGTCGAAGGTGTTCAGCACCGAGTCCCTCGAACGTGCCAGTCAAGACATCCTCGAACTGGTCGGCCCGGACGGACTGCGCAGCTGTTTGGACCCTTCCGCGCCAGAGCGGGGACGATTCGAGCAAATGTTGCGCTTCGCCCTCGGCACCACGATTTATGCGGGTACCAGTGAGGTGCAACGCACCATCATCGCGCAACGTGGACTGGGACTACCCCGTTAGCTTGCGCACCCGCCGCGTCGACGTCGTTCGCGAAGTTGCCTTCTTCGCCGCCTTGGGCTTCGGTTGATCCGCGGGCGGGCTGATGGCTTGTTTGCACCACGCCCACAGTTCGTCTTCCGTCAGCTTGGACCCCTTGCCGCCCAGATGGAAAACGCCGATCTGAGCCAGCGCGGTCAGGGTGGTATTCAGCAACGTGGTCAGTTGTGCAGGCGTGAGATCGGTGCGGACCAATCCCTCACGTGCGCAAGCGGTGATGATCTTGGTCAATAGCTTCTGGTGCGGCTCCCACACCTTGGCGAAGTCGGCAGGTCGCTCGATCTCCAGGCTGAGGTTGTAGATGGTCATCACTCGGCCACCTACCGATTCCGATGACTCGGCGCGATACAGCACCCCGCGGCAGAACGCTTCCAACTGCTCCATCGGGCCGTCCGCCGCAGCGACTTCTTGCCGGATGTTCTCGGTGAATTGACTGGTGACATTCTCGTACAGCGCCAGCAACAGTTCTTCCTTGCCGGCGAAGTGTTGATAGAAGGCGCGCAGGCTCAGGTTCGACCGGTCAATGAGAGTCTGGATGGTGAAGTCCGCCTTGCCCGACTCCTCCACCAACTCCAGTGCCGTCGCGAGGAACCGCGAGCTGCGCGCGAGAGCGCGCGCTCTCGCGGAACTCAGTCGCCGCTCGATCGTGCGCTCTTGCCACGTGCTCGTTGGTTCGATGACTTCGGAGTCGACGATTTCCAAACTCGCTTCCGGGTCACCCCCGGCACTCTTTTTCGCAGCCATGATGCACTAACAATACGCGTACGTCGTCGGAGTTTGCGCGCTACCTACACGTGCATGTTGGTCGACGACCGCCGCCATGCAAGCGCCCGGGCGCGCTGGAGTAGGTCGATGCGGTACCGTGGAAACGGTCATTCTCAGTTTGTGGAAATCGGGGCCTCACTTCTTGAAGCCGCCGGCCGTCCGTTAAGGAGTGCAGCGTTGAGCGCAGACATCCTGATCGTCTCGCCGGACGACCACCTCGTCGAGCCGGCGGATCTGTGGACCAGTCGGTTGCCGGCACGCTATCGGGACATCGGGCCGCGGATCGTTCGCATGCGGGGACGCATGGATCCAACCGTCACCACAGACGTTGCGTTCGTCGAGGACGAGAACGGCCGCGACGCCGACATCTGGCATTACGAAGACGCGGTCATCCCAATCCCGCTCATCAGTGCCGCTGCCGGTTACGAACTCGACGAGTTGACCACCGACCCGATCACCTACGACGAGATGCGCCCGGGATGCTTCCGCCCCAAAGACCGCCTCGCCGACATGGATATAGCCGGAATCGAGGCCTCGGCCTGCTTCCCCAACACCCTGGTTCGCTTTTGCGGCCAGCGCTTCCTATATGGCAAGGACAAGGAACTTGCGCTGCTGTGCGTGCAGGCCTACAACGACTTCCAGATCGACGAGTGGGGCGGCGACTCCGACGGCCGGCTGATCCCGCTTGGCATCATTCCGCTCTGGGACGTCGAATTGGCGGCCAAGGAAGTAGAGCGGGTAGCCGCCAAAGGCATGCCCGCCGTGTGCTTCTCCGAACTGCCCTCCCGTCTCGACCTGCCGTCCATCCACAGTGGCTACTGGGATCCGTTCTTCGCCGCCTGCGAACGCAACAATGTCGGCATCATGCTGCACATCGGATCGAGTTCGTCGCTCACCAAGTCCTCCCCCGACTCTCCGCACGTCGTCACCAGCGCCCTGATGGCGGTCAACTGCACCATCGCCCTGGTCGACTGGCTGTTCTCCGCCAAGCTCATTCAATTCCCGAAGCTCAAGATCGCCTTCGCCGAGGCACAGGCGGGTTGGATCCCGTACTACCTGCAGCGTGTCGACGAGGTCTGGGAGGACCGTCGGGCGTGGGGCGGCATCCATCCCCTGCTGACCGAACCGCCGAGCAACCAGGTGCCCGGCCGGGTGTACTTCTCCACCTTCGGCGACCCGGTCGCGTTCCGCATACTCGACCTAGTCGGGCCAGACCAGCTGATGTTCGAGACCGACTACCCACACAACGACACCAATTGGCCGCGAAGCCTCGAGGTCGCCAACAAGGCGACCGAAAACCTGGACGAGGAGACCAAGCGGAAGGTGCTGTCTACCAACGCAAAGACGTTCTTCGGAATTCTCTAGCGCGCAACGCGGACTATCTGGCCTGCCAGTTCGGCTTGCGTTTCTCCAGGAACGCACGCGGCCCTTCGATGGCATCCTTTGTCAGGGCGACCTTCATGCGGTAGTTCTCGGCGAGCAGCTCGGCCTCGTAGATGGGCAACGACAATCCCTTTCGCACCCCCATGCGCGAACCTCGTACCGCCAGAGGAGCATTGGAATTCACCACATCCGCGATCTCCCAGGCCCGGTCCATGAGTTGATCGTGCGGGACGACCTCGGTGAAAATCCCCAACTCGTAGGCGCGCTGCGCGTCCAGGCTCTCATGCTTTCCCATGAGCACCAGCCGCATGGCGACAGGCAGCGGCAGGATCCGTGCCAGCCGTACCGCCTCTCGCCCCGATGACACTCCGATGCTCACATGCGGATCCATCAATGTCGCGCGCTCGGAGGCAACGGTGATGTCGGCCGTCGTTACGAGGTCCATGCCTGCCCCACAGGCGATTCCGTTCACCGCACAGATGATGGGCTTGGTCATCTGCAGCCAGGGCGGCGTCGCCTCCTGGGGGGCATCCCACTGTCGCATCGAGCTCAGGATCGGTTCGCCCTGATTGTCGATGCCCGCGGCGTTCTCCATGTCATGGTCCGCTGCCTTGTTCACGTCGGCGCCCACACACAGCGCACGACCCGAACCCGTCACGATCATCGTCCAAATGTCCTGTGACCGCTCGATTTCCGCGTATGCGACCGCGAGCTCGGCGATCATCTCGTCGTTGATCGCATTGAGGACCTCGGGCCGCTTGAGGGTCAGACACGCCGTTCTATCGCGAACCTCGACTTCGATGGTGTCGTAATCCGTCACGTGTGTACCTATTCTCAATTCGTCTGCGGGGTCGTCTGTTTGGTGCGGGCGGTCGGACGAACGCCAAGAATCTCGTGGAATCGATCACAGTACCGGGGCCAGACATCGGGGTTCAACAGGCGCGGTGGCATGGCGCCGGCGAAGATGGTCTGCCATTGGGTGGCGGTGGCAACCGCGAGATCGTGCGCCGCCTCGACGGTGATGCCCGCGGTATGCGGGGTGGCGACCACGTTGTCCAGTCGCAACAGGGGGTTGTCCTGCCGGGGCGGCTCTTCGTGGAAGACATCCAGACCCGCGCCCGCGATTCCCCCGTCGGACAAGACCTCCAACAGTGCTTGCTCGTCGTGGACAGGACCGCGGGCGGTGGTGATGAAAAACGCCGTCGGCTTCATCGCCGCGAATTGGTCTCGGCCGAACAGTCCGCGCGTTTCGGCGGTCAGTGGGCACGTCACCTGAACAAAGTCGGACCGTGCCAGTAGTTCAGCGAGGGGCACCAACCTCGCTCCGCGGCTGTCGGCCGTCGCCGCATCGACGTACGGATCGAACGCGAGGACTTCCATTCCAAACGGTGCACACAACTGCACCAGACGACTTCCGATGGCGCCGAGTCCGACGACCCCGAGTGTCTTGCCAAGCAACTGGGTACCCCGCAGTGCCATCCGGTTTTCCAGGGGTCCACCACGAAGCGCACGATCGGCAACGGTGATCTTCTTGGCCAGGTCGAGCATGAACCCGAGCGCGTGTTCCGCCACCGCCTCCGCTCCCGGACCGGAGTTGTTGCACACCGCAATTCCTGCTCTGGTGCATGCCTCGACGTCGATCACGTCGTAGCCGGCACCTGCGGAGCACACCGCCAGAAGCTGTTCGCATCGCTTGATCAGGCCGGGGCCCGCCAACCATTGCACGCCGTCGGCGTACGGGGCGACGTCGGTACGGGTCGCCACCTGGTAGCCGTGCGCGGATTCCAGCACCGCCCAGCCTTTTTCGGCGGGTGCGTCGAGCTCGAGCCGGACCACGTCAACGTCGGCCTGATCGAGGATGTCGCCGGCCACCGGATCGGTCCACCGTTCGTAGACCAGTCGCGGACGAATCGTCATCGCTTGATGTTGGGTTTCGCCTGAGCCGCTTTGAACATGTCGGCGAGCGCCGCGTCGACGTTCTTGTAGTCGTTGCGCGCTATGGCGCCGTCGCGGCCAGGCACCGGGTCGTAGCCCAGCCGAAGGTCCTTATTCTCCATGTGGAAATACTCCCGTCCGATGGGCAGTCGGCGGTCCTTGCGGGGCACCTCCATCCAGGCCCGCAGGAAGCAGCGCGACCTCTTCGGGTCGGTGCTGCTGACGAAATCAGACCTCGAGTGGCACATCGCGAAATTGTTGGCGACGGCCGCCTCGCCGGACTCGAGCCGGAATTCAACCTGCTGCTCGACCAGGATGGTGCGCAGCAATTCGATGGCCTCGGCTTGCTCTTCAGTGAACTCGCGGCCGATGGTCTTCATGGCCGGGAGGATGCTGCTGTAGGTGAAGTTGATGCAGATCCGCCCCTCGACTTGCGAGAACACCGGCACGTCGTACGGCGTCACATCGGGCTGGTCGTCGGGTTGCTCGCTGCGTCGGTGATGCGGAAACCCTTGGTAAAGCACGCCTAACAGATCGGGGCGCTCGGCGAGTATCCGGTTGTGCGCGGCAGGGCCGCTCGCGAATTGGCTCTCGCCACCCTTGGCCGCCGGGTAGACGCACAGCAACGAAAGGATGTCGGCGGCATCGTTGTGCATGGCCAATTCCGCCCGTGACTTGGTGCCCCTGGCGGGCTGCACTCCGCCGGGCAGCACCTCCTCTTGGACCCGCACCATGCGGTGGCCGAAGGAGTTGTTGGACACCAGGTAGCCCAGATGAGTGCAAAACGCCCAGTAGATGCGTTCCAAGTCTTCGATCGAATGCTGCTCGACGGGAAAGCCACGCACGCACGCAAGGCCCCTGCCGAACATGATCTCTCGATAGAGTCGCGCCAAGTCCTCGTCGAGGTCAGGATGCCGTGCGTCCTCAGGCGTGATGTCGTCGCGGTCCTTATGTGCGGTCTTGGCCAGGATTGATTCCAGTGCAGCCACATTGCGCGAGGACAGGTCGAAGGCGAAATCCTCCTTGCTGGTGAAGTCGGCGCCGGTCCAAGCCATTGAGTCGGTGACTGGTTCGGTGTAGATGGCGGTCGGCATCCGGTCCTCCTGTGTGTCAATCGTTGCCGCGGCCTTCGAGTTCGCGTAGCGCCCGCGCCCGGGCGGTGGCCGCTTCCGTCATCATCCCGACATCCGTTCCCGCCGAGATGAAGCGCAATCCCAGTCCTACAAAGCGTTTCAGCAGGTCAAGAGACTTGATTCCGGCCACACCGAGCGCCACGCCGTGCGTACGACAAGCCGCCGCCACAGATTCTACTGCATGGTGGAAATGATCATTCTCATACTGCCCATGAATGCCCATTTCGGCGGTGAGATCACTCGGTCCGAGCAGGATCATGTCTATGCCGTCAACCCCGGCAATCGAGTCGCAAGCCTCGACGCCGTCGGGCGTTTCGATCATCACCGCAACGACCGTCTGCCGTTCCAGCACCTCGACCAGTTGGTCGGCCGCCCGTGGCGCATATCCGCTGACCGCGTTGGGACCGGAGATCGATCGGTGCCCATTGGGAGGAAAGCGTGCCGCGTCGACGACCGCTTCGGCTTCGGCTCTCGAATTTACGTGCGGCACAATGACTCCGACGGCGCCCATGTCGAGAACCCGGGCGATGGTGCTCGGGTCCTGGGACGGTACCCGAACCAGTCCGGCGATACCCGCGCCCAGCGCACTCACGCAGAGCAACTGCGCCGTTTCCAGCGAGGTGGAAGTGTGTTCGAGATCAACATAGACGGCGTCGTAACCACACGCCGCCGCGATGGCAGGCACATCAGGTGTGCGCGCGTTCTGCAATGCCAGGCACAGCACCAGCGACTCTCCCCGCAGCGCATCCCGCAACGCTTTCGGCATACGCTCACCGTAGCGGATGCGAGAATCCTGCTTCCACTATTCGGTTAACGGCCGTTATCGGTGCTACGGCGATGTGGTAACCATTAGCTATGCCATCCGACCGCGTCGCCATCGTGGGTGCGGGCCTGTCCGACTGCGGCCGGGTTCCCGATAAGACCGCGCTGGCGCTGATGGCCCAGGCGTCGCGACGGGCTATCGCCGATGCCGGACTGACGAAAGATGACATCGATGGTTTCGGCGCCCACGGATCACTGCTCCCCCCTGTCGAGGTCAGCGAGTACCTGGGGCTGCGACCGTCCTGGGTCGATGCCACCAATGTCGGCGGATCCTCGTGGGAAGTGATGGCCGGCCATGCTGCCGCGGCGATCGCGACCGGCCAGATCGAGGTCGCGCTGCTGACATACGGTTCGACGGCGCGTTCCGACGTCAAGCGTCAGGTCCGCGCCTCTGCCGCAGTGATGGGCACCGGTGGAGCCCTGCAGTATGAAGCGCCCTACGGCGCAACGTTGATCGCCAAGTACGCGATGGCGGCCAGGCGCCACATGATCGAATTCGGCACCAGTATCGATCAGTTCGCCGAGGTCGCCGTCGCGGCACACGAGTGGGCGGCGTTGAACGAGAATGCGTTTGAACGCGACCGCATCACCGTGGCCGACGTCGCGGCCGCGCCGATGCTGGCCGACCCGTTCACCGCCAAGCATGTGTGCCTGCGCACCGACGGCGGCGGAGCGGTCGTGCTGGCCAGCGAGCGCGTCGCCAAAGACTGCGCCCACGAGCCAATCTGGATTCTCGGCGCGGCCGACGCCACGTCGCACGTCAGCATGAGCGAGTGGCCGGACTTCACCACGACGCCGGCCGCGCTGTCGGGGCCGCGGGCCTTCGCGCAGGCAGGCGTCACGCCGGCTGACATCGACGTGTGTCAGCTCTACGACTCGTTCACCTCCACAGTCCTGCTGACCGTGGAGGATCTGGGCTTCTGCGCCAAGGGCGAGGGCGGACCGTTCATCGAGTCGGGTGCACTGCGTCCGGGCGGGGCATTGCCAACCAACACCGACGGCGGGGGTCTGGCGTCGTGTCACCCCGGTATGCGCGGAATGTTCCTCATGGTGGAGGCGGTCCGGCAATTGCGCGGCGAATGCGGCCCGCGCCAAGTACCCGACGCCTCACTGGCCTGTGTGCACGCGATGGGTGGATTCTTCACCCACAGCGCCACGATGATTCTGGGGAGGCGGTAGTGAGCGCTCCCGATCGGCCCACGATCGACTCCGACAGCCAAGCGTGGTGGGCCGCGGTCCAGGACCACAAGTTGCTGGTCAACACGTGCCGGACCTGCGGACAGGCCTCGCTGTACGTCCGGCCATTCTGTCCGCACTGTTGGAGCGAAGACGTCGCGCTGACGCAGGCTTCCGGACGCGCTCGGCTCTACACCTGGAGCATCGTGCACCGCAACGCCGCACCCTTCGACGTGCGCACGCCCTACGTGCTGGCGATGGTGGACCTCGAGGAGGGGCCGCGCCTGATGACCGTCGTGGAGGATTGTACCGTCGAAAATCTCTGTGCCGACCTAAATTTGGAGGTCGCATTCCGCACCGACGAGGACGGGTTCGTCGTACCGGTATTTCGTCCGGCCGGAAACTAGCGTCCCGGCACGGCCAGACGTTCGGCGAGCAACCGCGGCCGACCCGCGGACGCCGCTTCGAGCTTGCCGCGTTCGATCTTGCCGTTCGCGTTGACCGGCAACGGCTCGGACCAGATCACCAGCTCTTCGGGCAGTTTGTATTTCGGCATGCCAGCCGACACCAGGGCGGCTGTCACGTCCGCAAGCGACACCTGAGCGTGCGGCTGGAGCACAACGGCCATTGCCAACCGTTCGCCGGTGGTGGCGTCGGCTACCGAGTAAGCAGCGCACTCGCGTATCCCGCCGATCCTCGACACCGCCTCCTCCACCTCCGCAGCGGCGATCTTCATACCGTTCCGGATCACGATGTCCTTGATCCGGCCGACGACCCGGACCCGGCCGTCGATCAGTTCCGCGACATCACCGGTTCGAAACCATTCCCCGTCAAACCCCAGCGCGTCGTGCTCAGTGTCGGTGTAACCAAGAAAGGTGTGCGGACCCCGAATACAGCACTCGGTCGGTTCGGCCGCGGAGCCGACCCGCACCTCGACGTCCGTCAGGGCTACCCCGTCATCGGCATGGCGCACGTCGCGGGGTTCGCTCCGCAGTCCCGACGTGCTGACCGGTACCTCCGAGGAGCCGTAGACGCGCATCACGACGATGCCGAAGTCGTCCTCGATGCGTTCGACGATGCGCCGGTCGAGCATGGTGCCGCCCAGATAGACCGCACGTAGCGGCACCTCGGCTGCGCGGCTGGCCGACTCACCCAGCATCCGGTCGAGCAGCCGGTCGGGCCCCCCGTACCAGGTGGCACCCGACGAGACGAGAAATTCACTCGTCGTCACCGGATCCCAGCGATCCTCGAGTATCACCGGTATCGCCAGCATCGGCCCGATGAACAGGGCCTGCACCACGCCGGTGACCGATGCCAGCGGGCTGATCAGGAAGATCCGGTCATCCGCGGCAAGGCCGGCCGCGGCAATGTAATTGGCAGACGCCTTGGCCAAGGTACTGAGCGAGTGAATTACGCCTTTGGGCCGCGAAGTAGTCCCCGAGGTATACAGCACGATGCACGGTTCGTCAGCGGGCCGCTGCGGGCAGGGCGGCGTAGAACTGCCCACCGGTTTGCCGTCGCCCATGTCAAGCCAGGTAAAACGTTCGTACAGGTCCGATTCGGTGGTGCCCGCCCAATTCGGTGCCGCCCCGAATTCGGCGCCCGTGCGCGCGATGACGTCCGCGATCTGCGCCGCCCCGGCGCTGCGCGGCACCAGCAGCGCCACCGCGTCGATGCGCAGCGCCGCATACACGGCCACCATCGATTCGACGTCATTGCCGACCACCAGGACTACCGGGGTCGCCGGCGTCACGCCCGCTTCGACCATCGCCTCGCAGGCGCCATCGACGCGTTCGTCAAGTTCGGCGTAGGTTAGTTGGCCGTCGCGCTGCAGCACCGCGAGTCGGCTCGGGTATTGCGCCGCGGCTGAACGCACTAGATCAATGGGCTGCCCCGACCAGACCCCCGCGGCGCGGTACTGAGGCCGCAATGCGCCGGCTCGCCGGAAGGCATGTCGCAGCAATCCGGTCGGGCCATCCATGGCTTCCTCCGATGCAAATGATTGTTCTCGATCTAGTAAATGTAACCTCTCACCCATGCCGTCAATGACTTTCGACAACCAGGTAGCCATCGTGACGGGTGCCGGCGGTGGACTCGGTCGCTGTCACGCGTTGGAGTTGGCCCGCCGCGGTGCGCGCGTCGTCGTCAACGACCTGGGCAGCGCCGTCGACGGCAGTGGCGCCTCGACGTCCGCTGCCCAGTCCGTGGTCGACGAGATCACCGCGGCGGGCGGAACCGCGATCGCCAACGGCGACTCGGTGGCAACCGAGGAGGGTGGCGCAGCGATCGTCAAAGCCGCCATGGACGCTTTCGGCCGAGTGGACGTGCTGGTGAACAACGCGGGCATCCTGCGCGACGCTTCGTTCAAGAACATGACGGCGGAGCAGGTGGACGCCGTGATCGCGGTGCATCTCACCGGCGCCTTCAATGTGACCAGGGCGGTCTGGCCGATAATGCGCGAGCAGAACTACGGCAGGATTGTTCAAACGACCTCGGGTACCGGGCTTTTCGGGAACTTCGGCCAGGCCAACTACGGCGCCGCGAAAATGGGACTGGTGGGCATGATGCATGTCCTGGCCATCGAGGGAGCCCGCAACGGCATCGCCATCAATGCGATCGCGCCCATCGCCCGCACCCGAATGACGGAGCAGATCATGGGTGAGGCGGGCAAGGACATGGACCCCGAACTGGTCACCCCCGTGGTGGTATACCTGTCGCACTCCAGTTGCGACCGCACCGCACACATCTATTCGGTGGGCGCCGGTAAGGTGTCGCGGGTGTTCATCGGCGTGACCAAGGGGATCGAGGACACAGCGCTGACCGCGGAGAAGGTGGCCCAGTCGATCGACGAGATCGACGACACCGCCACGTACACCATTCGGGGCGGGCCGACCCCCGGCTAGGTCGTTCAGCGCCCCTGAAACCGGGGCTCGCGCCGCTCGGCGAACGATGCCAGCCCCTCCTGCAGGTCCGCGGTGCCCGACACCACCTCCTGGGCCCACGCTTCCTGCTCGAAGGCTCGGTCGCGCCCCGACTCGGACGAGACCGCGAGCAGGCGCTTGGTCAAACCGAGCATCACCGTGGGGCCCGCCGCCAGTCGAACGGCAAGCTCTTTCGCGGCCGCATCGGTATTGTCCAGTGGCACCACGCGATTGACCAGCCCGAGCCTCTCACACTCCGCGGCACCAACCGGTTCACCGAGCATCAGGAGCTCGGTTGCCTTGCGCAGACCGACAATTCTGGTCAGCAGGTGGATGGCACCTGAGTCCGGGAGGATGCCGCGATGCACAAACGCCGCCACAAGCCTTGCCTCCGTGGACATGACAACCAGATCGCACGCCAGCACCAGGCTCGCGCCCGCCCCTGCTGCGACGCCCTTGACGGCCGCAACCACCGGTTTGTCGCAGTCCAGCACCGACGCAATGAGCCGCTGCCAACCGTGCTGCAACATGCGCGCCACGTCACCCGGGCGGCGCTGCGGTGGCGGTTCTGCTGCCCCTTGCTCTCCCGCCGACGGCAGTACCGCACCGGAACAGAAGTGCCGGGAACCGGCCGCGGTGAGCAGTACGGCGCGAACCGCCGGGTCGTTGTTCGCCTGCAAAAAGGCGTCGGTGAGGGCATCACGAGCCAACGGCGACAACGAATTTCCCACTCCGGGGCGATCTATTGTGATGCGGGCGACCGCGTCATCGCCGGTCGTCACCACGATCCCGGACGCTTCTTCAACCATCGGTCAGCCCCTGCGTTAACGACGTTTCCGTTTTTCGGGTATCTTAATTTCCATCTCGTCCGGCCCTCTATCCGACCAAGACACGGGCCACAATGGGGAGGCAATCCGATGGCGGAGACCGGCCGAATCACCGACGAAGGCCTGGCCAGCCTGCGCGCCACCATCGGCATTGCCGTTCCGCACCCGCAACCTCCTCACTACCTGCGCCCCAACGAGGACGCGTTTCGGCACGTCGCCGAGAGCTATGGCGACGCCAACCCACTCTGGACCGATCCGGAGTACGCGGCCAAATCCGTGTGGGGTGAGTCTGTCGCGCCGCCCGCCCTTATCGGGGGCGACACGCTGATCGGCGAGGATGAAGTCACCACCCTCTCCGACGAGGAACGCGCGCTCACCAAGGGCGACCCACTGCGCGGTGTACATGCCTTCTACGCGTCGTCCTCGCGCGAGTGGTGGGCCCCGTTGCGCGCCAACCACCGAGTCTTTCGCCGCAATGCACTGGTGGCCGCCCTCGACAAGTCGAGCGAGTTCGCCGGCCGCGCCGTCCACGAGTGGTCCGCGCAGGTATTCCGTGACGACGAGGGCACGATCCTGGGCGGCCAGTACCGCAACATGATTCGCACCGAGCGCAGCAAGGCGCGCGGCCGCAAGAAGTACGAAGCGGTCGAGCTCAAGACCTGGACCGTCGAGGAGATCGCCGAGCTCGACGAACGCTATGCACGCGAGACCGTGCGCGGGAGTGAGCCGCGCTGGTGGGAAGACGTCAACGAAGGAGACCAGGTTGGCCCGCTGACCAAGGGGCCGCTCACCGTGACCGACATGGTCTGTTGGCACGTCGGCATGGGCACCGGAATCTACGGGGTCCGGCCCCTCGGCCTCGCGTGGCGCAACCGGCAACGCATTCCGCGCTTCTATACGCCCAATGAGCAGGGTGTGCCCGATGTTCAACAACGCGTGCACTGGGACCCCGCCGCCGCTCGGAATGCGGGCAACCCCACCACCTTTGACTATGGCCGCATGCGCGAGACCTGGCTGATCCACCTATGCACGAACTGGATGGGTGACGACGCTTGGTTATGGAAGCTCGATTGTGAGTTCCGCCTGTTCAATTACGTCGGTGACCTGCACACCATCACCGGTTCGGTGGTACGCAAGTACCTCGCCGAGGGTGAACGCCCGGCCGTCGATCTCGAACTTGCCGCGACCAACCACCGCGGCCAGATCACCACACCTGGGCACGCGACGATCCTGCTTCCCAGCCGGGAGCGCGGACCGGTGCGCTTGCCCGACCCGCCTGGCGGTGCGACGAATCTGACCGATCTGCTGACCGCCGTGTCGGCGCAATTCAGTGAGCGCTGATCGGATGAATTACGACAGCGTCCCCGGACTTCAAGCCGCACAACAGGGCTCGATGCTGCGGTTGACCCTGGATCGCGCCGACCGCCGCAATGCGGTCAACGATGTGATGCTCGACACCGTGATCGGACATCTCGCGGCGGCCGGCGTCGACGAGTCGGTGCGGGTTATCCGCATCGATGCCGAGGGGCCGGATTTCTGCGCCGGCTCAGACCTGATCGCCAACAACGCGAAGTCGGAACGCAAGCCACGCGTGGGCAGCACGCAGCGCCGCCTGCCCAACAAAGCTAATCGGCTCATCCCGCTGATGTTGGAGACGCAGGTGCCGATCGTGGCCGTGGTGCGAGGTTGGGCCACCGGTCTAGGCTTCCACATTGCGCTGGCCGCCGATTTCTGCGTGGCCGCCGACGACGCCCGCTTCTGGGAGCCGTTCATGGCCCGCGGCTTCTCGCCCGACAGCGGTGCGGCATGGTTGCTGCCCCGGTTGATCGGCATGGTCCGCACCAGGCAACTACTCATGCTCGGACAAGAAATCACCGGGGCTACCGCGGCGGACTGGGGCATCATCCACGGCGCCGTCCCCGCAGACCAATTGGACAATGCCGCAACCGAACTCGTATCAACCCTCGCCGAAGCACCCACGGTTGCGCTCGGGCTCACCAAGTGGCTGCTGCAGAGCGGCAATGGACTGGACCTTGACCGACACCTACAGAACGAGGCGATGGCGCTCGAAATATCCAGCCGCAGTGAGGATTTCCGCGAGGGCCTGGCCGCGTTCAAAGACAAGCGCAAGCCGGAATTCCAGGGCCGGTGAGACGATCATGACCAGGCTACCGATCAGCGAATCCACCAGCGTGACCGCAGCGGTCGAGGCGGTCGAACACTGGATCGCAGCGGAGGTGCCCGAATCTTGGCGGACGGCGGCCGCCGAGGGGCCAAAAGCGTTGCGCGCCGTCCGAAGCCCCGCCGACTACGAGCGGTGGTACCCGACGTTCGCGCGGTCGGGCCTGGTCGTGCCAACCTGGCTACCCGAATACGGTGGGCTGGGCGTCGGAGCCGAAGTGGCACGCGCGATCGAGGAGACGCTACGTCCACTGCGGCTTTCCCGGCTCAATCCGTTGGGCCTCTACAACACCGCTGCAGCGCTGTTCAGTCATGGCACCGAGGAACAACGTCGCCGTTTCCTGCCGCCGATAGTGCGCAACGAGGAGAAGTGGTGCCAGCTGTTCAGTGAGCCCGGTGCCGGTTCCGATCTCGCCTCGCTCGCCACGCGCGCGGTCCGCGACGGCGACGGGTGGGTGATCACCGGACAAAAGGTCTGGACCACCTGGGCGCACGAAGCCGACTTCGCGATCCTGCTCGCCCGCACCGACCCCGAACAGCCAAAACACAAGGGCATCACCTACTTTTTGCTCGACATGCACCAACCGGGCGTCCAGGTCCGTCCCCTCCGCCAAATAACCGGTGAGGCCGAATTCAACGAGGTCTTTCTCGACGGAGCCCGCGTTCCGGACGCACATCGCGTCGGCGAACTCAACGACGGATGGCGAGTCAGCGCCGCGACGTTGTCCAGCGAACGACAGATGGTTTCGGGTTCGGGCTCGGGGGCGGGCTCGGGTCGTTTGGGCGGATCCAGCGCAGAGCGCCTGATCAGTCTCGCCCGGGAAACCGGGCGGTGGGACGATCCCGTCGTCAGGGGCAAAATCATGCGTCTGTGGGCGCAGGAGCAGGTCCGCGCCTGGACCAACGCCCGGGTCCGCGCGGCACTTTCGGCCGGGCAATCGCCCGGAGCCGCCTCGTCGATCGGCAAGGTACACCAAGCCGTTCTCAATCAGCAGATCCAAGATCTCATGGTCGACCTGCTGGGCACCGACGCCGTAGCGTGGCCCGCCACCGACGACCCGGACGCGATGCCGCGGGAAGTACACGGCATGCTGCGCAGCCTCGCCAACGGGACCGAAGGCGGCACCACCGACATCAACAAGAACATCCTGGGCGAACGGGTACTCGGGTTGCCCAGAGAACCCGACCCATGGAAGGGCAAGCCCTGGAAGGACATCCCGCGGTCGTGAGCCCCTACCAACGCCTGGACGTCGAGAAGTCGGACGGCGTCGGATGGCTCATCCTGAACCGACCCGACGCCGGCAACGCCTTCGACGCCCTGATGCTCGACGAACTCGAAGCCGCGTGGCGCGAACTCGATGCCGACCCCGAGGTGCGGGTCATCGTCAACACCGCCAACGGCAAGGCATTCTGCACGGGTATGGACGTCGTGCAGGTAGCGCGCGACAAAGATGCGATGCGCCGACATTCCCGCCGGACCCGGGACGCCACGCTGATGATCTCGTCATGGCACTGCCAGGTGTGGAAACCGGTGATCGCTGCGGTAAATGGGGTGTGCGCGGGCGGCGGGCTGCACCTGGTGGCGGATGCCGACATCGTCATCGCCGCGGAGTCGGCGTCGTTCGTTGACCCCCATGTATCGGTGGGCCAGGCCGTGGCCTACGAGGCGATCACCCTGCTGCGGAAGTCACCGATGGAGGCCATCACCCGAATGGCGCTCATCGGCAAGGGCGAACGCGTCTCGGCGCAGCGCGCATACGAATTGGGGATCCTCTCCGAGGTGGTGCCGGACGACCAACTTCGCGCAGCGGCGGCGCGACTGGCCGCGGCGATCGCCACTAACTCACCTACGGCCATGCGCGCCACCAAAAAAGCGCTGTGGCGATCTCTGGAGGTCGGTCTTACCCAGGCGCGCAACGAAGCGGCCGAAGAGATCTGGCAGTTGCGCAACCACCCCGACCATGCCGAAGGGGTTCGCGCGTGGCGCGAAAAGCGGGTTCCACAATGGCAACCGCTGTCCGATGCAGTGGAGGTTCCGTGACGTATCAATGGCTCATCGTCGAGAAGCACGGTCCCGTCGGCTGGATCATCAACAACCGTCCCGAACGGCTCAACGCCTACGACGCGGTGATGCGTGAGGAATTCCCCAGAGCGTGGGCCGAATTGGACGCCGATCCACAGGTGCGCGTCATCGTGCATACCGGAAACGGTCGGGCCTTCCAGGTGGGCGCCGACGTCGACGATCTCGACGGCGAGGCCGTGCTGCAGTTTCAGAAAACGATGCAAACGCTCGACCTCAAACTCACCGCCTGGCACTGCAAGGTCGGAAAGCCGGTGATCACCGCGGTCAACGGGGTGTGCGCGGGTGGTGGCCTGCATTGGGTGGCCGACGCCGACATCGTCATCGCTGCCGCCGATGCGACTTTCGTGGACCCCCATGTGTCCATCGGTCAAGTCTCCGCGCTGGAGACCATCGCTCTCATGCGCAAGGTGCCGGCAGAGGCGGTGCTTCGGATGGCACTCATCGGCAGTCACGAACGCCTGACCGCGCAGCGCGCCTACCAACTCGGCATGATCAGCGAGGTCATTGACCCGCCGGAGAAGTTGCGCGACGCCGCGCAAGCGCTCGCGGAAAAGATCGCCAGGAACTCACCGGCGGCGATGCGAGCGACCAAGCGGGCGTTGTGGGGTGCGCTCGAGTACGGCTTGACCGACGCTTGCCGCGCAGGCGCCAAGCATCTGACGTCCATGTGGGGCCATCCAGACCAGAACGAGGGACCGTTGGCATTCGCCGAGAAGAGGACGCCGAACTGGTCTCCGCTGGAGAGCGAATCGTGAGCCTGGCGGAGGTATTGGACGGCCCGCCCGACATCGCCGTCCACACGCTCGGCGGCGACGTGACACGAAACGAATTGGCGGCCAGCGCAGATCGATTGAGCAAGGTGCTCACCGAGATTGGCTTGACCACCGGCCAGGTCGTCGCCGCCATGCTGCCCAATGACTCCGTCACCATCGCCGCGCTGTTCGGAACCTGGCGTGCCGGCGGGGTGTACACGCCGCTCAATCCTCGGGCACCCGACGCCGAGCTTGTCACGCAACTCGAGACATTGCGGCCTGTTGCGGTGATCACCACTCCGGCACTGGCGCAGCGCTTCGCTGCATCCGGTTTGCCGGTCGTCGCGGGCTCGGAGCTCGAATGGTCCGTGACGTCCACTTCCGCACCACCGGCGGGACGGCGCAGTTACGACGCCGATGTCGCCCTGCTGCAGTTCACTTCGGGCACCACCGGTCCACCGAAGCCGGTGCCGTTGCGTCATGCCACCGTGTTGGATCTGATCGACCGACTGCTGGACAAGCTGCGAGGGGCGAAATCCGCCACGGCCGAGAAGCGCACCCCGATGCCTAACCTGGTGCCGCTGTCCTTGTCGTTGTGGGCCGGTATCTACCAGGTGCTGTTCGCATTTCGGGCCGGCGCCGGCGTGGTGCTGATGGAGCGGTTTTCGCCTACAGACTTCGCGGCGTTGGTCAAGCGGCATCAGTTGCGCTCCACCGTGTTACCGCCAGCGGCCTTGACCATGGTGCTGCACGACGACTCCGTAACAGACCTGTCACCGTTGCGGATCGTCCGCTCGATTACCGCTCCCCTGTCTCCGGTTCAGGCCGCCCGCTTCCGCCACAAGTTCGGCGTGCTGGTGCTGAACTCCTACGGACAGACCGAACTCGGTGGCGAAGTGGTCGGATGGTCGGCCGCCGACGCGCGTGAATGGGGTGAAACGAAGCTGGGTTCGGTCGGGCGGCCGCTCCCGGGCATTGATGTGACGATCCGGAACGACGAGGTGATGGTCCGCACGCCCACCACCGCGGCACGCAAGATCGATCCGGCATTCCTGGACCGACTCACCGACGACGGCTGGTTTCACACCGGCGATCTCGGCTGGTTCGATGACGACGGGTTCCTGTGGCTCGACGGCCGGGTGTCGGAGATGATCAATCGGGGCGGGCTCAAGGTGTTTCCTGGCGCGGTGGAGGACGTGCTGGTGGCCGCAGACGGCGTGCGCGAGGCCGCGGTCGTTGGCATTCCGGATGAGCGACTGGGCGAGGTGCCCTGGGCGTTTGTGGTGCGCTCCGACCCATCCCTCACCGAGACCGCGCTGGTGTCCTGGTGTCGCGAACGGCTGACGCCATACCGCGTCCCGGCTCGCATTGTCTTCGTCGATCAGTTGCCGCGCAACGATGTTGGCAAGGTGGTCAAGCGGGAACTGGCCGCGCTGGCTCAGTAGTCACGCCGGCTGCTGGTGCTCGCCGACGGCGCTTCCATTCGCCGAGCGTATGGCCTTTGGCCCCTCGGGCGTCGACACCACCGGCCGCCAGCCATGCCATCGGCGAGAACCGATACTCTCGTATTTCGAAAGTGGTGTTACTCTTCGATGCAAATACAAATTTCCAGCAGGCGAAGGGGGCGACCATGTGGCAGGAGCTCGTCCGCCTGGCGGTGACATGGGTTGTCATGTGCGGACTGGTCGCGTTCTTCTACTGGATGCTGGCCAACATCGGTACGTTCTGATGGACGACCAAGACCGCCGACGCCGCCGCGGACTCATCGCGTTCCAGATCTTCATCTACGGCCTGCTGATCGCGATGTTCGCCATCCAGTTGCAGATGTACTTCACCAGGGACTGGTGACCGACCATGACACTGGATCAATCAGCCACCCTAGACGAGCACGAGGACCAGACAAGACAGACGCAGCGGCGCGCCGACCGATGGCTGATCGCCGGCACAACGCTGATGGGCACCCTGGTGCTCGGCCCGATCGGCCTCCCTATCTTTTGCCGCGGCCTCTACTTACTCAGAAGGGCGCAACGCGAGGGGCTCTCCGTCCGGCCGACGATGGTCACCCTCATCGGATATGTCGTCATTCTGGACGCCGCCCTCAATAGCATCGGCTGGGCGCTGGATCTGTTCGCCAACCACGCCTTGATCACTCGCACGGTATTCACCGCATGGGGCAACCTGATCGACGCCGGCTACTTCTGGCATTACAACGAACTTTGGATCGGCGGCGCCAGCGCCCCCGGCGAAAAGGCTTGGGTCATGGTCTGCGTCCTCATCGCCTTCCCGATGCGGATCGCCGCCGCAATCGCCTTCCTGCAGATGAAGCGTTGGGGACATCAGTGGCTGATCGTGACCTGCTGGTTCGGCATCGTGCTCTGGACCGGCTACATCTTCAACATGACGATCTACGCCGACGTGCGCTACACCGCCGTCGGCCTGCCCGTACTCGGCTGGTGGGCATTCAACATCTTCTACATCACCCCATTCCTGGCGATTCCCTACCTACACACCGTGAACCGGGAAATCTTCTCCGACTAGCGAGGAAGGAAGGACCGTGTCTCAAACCACCTCGGAGGCAACGGATCCGGTTGCATCGCTGCCGATCGGAACCACTTCAACCTGGGCGAGGATGCACAAATGGCTCAGGAGAGGACTGTACGTCTGCCTCTTTGGATTGGTCATCGAGGGATCGATGACCGTGCCGGTGATGGCGATCTGGTACGGGTGGCCGACGCTGTCCCTCACCGAGATCTGCAGTGAGTTGATGAAGGTGCGCTACTCCGACGACGCGCTGGAATGCCACCAGCCGTATCCGATCGGCGGCCCACCGTTCGGAGGTGCGCCCGAAGCCGCCGGCCAACAAACTGCTCGCGACGACTGGGGGGTTCAGCCCAAACCGAAGTATGACCGCATCGGTTTCAGGGATCTGATCAGGATCCACGACGAACGCGTCGCCAAGCAGTCAAGCGGGCCACATCCGTGACGTGACTGGTCGAACGGTCGTCATCGGGCCGACCAAGGAATTGTCCGCCGCGCTCGCCGACGGACTCGATGCATCCTTTGTCGGGAACAGCACGGAGACATTGCCGGACGCCGATGGCGTGGTCATCGTCGTCGACCCCGATCCCGGACCCGGGCTGCTCAGTGCCCTGCACCCCGAGGAATGGGACCGCATCGTGAACACGGCGATGTGGGACACACTCGCCGTGTTGCAACGCGCTCGCCGTTCCCTGCTTCAGTCCCGTGGACGCATCGTTCTCGTGGTGCCGACCATCGGCCTAGCCGGCGCCGCCCGACTCGTCGGCTATATCACTGCGCTCGAAGGTGTCCGCGCCATGGCGAAATCGGCTGCTCGACAATGGAGTTCCGAAGGCATCTCGGTAAATGTCGTCGCGACGGCCTTGCGACTGTTCGCCCCCGACGAAGCCGCCGCGGCGGCACACCTGTCGGCTCCCGCAGTCCAGGATTCCGCCTCGCTTCTCCAATCTGTTGTGGAGTCAGTCAAATTCCTGCTGCTACCAAACCTCGATCACGTCGCCGGCGAGACCATCGTGGTCGACGGCGGCTCGGTGATGCTGCCGTGACCCTCACCGGCATGACGACTCTCGTGACCGGATCCGGCGCAGGAGTCGGCCGCGGTATCGCGCTGGCCCTGGCCTCGCAAGGCGCACACGTCATCGTCGCCACCCGGACGGAGACCGGCCTGGCGGTCACAGCCGAAATAGTTTCGCGCGGAGGAGCCGCGACGTTCGCCTGCTGCGACGTTACCGACGGCGCGGCGGTCGCCGACGCGGTAGAACTCGCGGTCGCGACAACCGGGCGGCTCGACGCCGTGGTACACAACGCCACCAGCAATCTTTCGAGCCAGCCCCATCAGCTGGCAGATGTCGACCGTGAGCTCTGGGACAGCCATTTCTCGGTGTCCGTTCGCGGCGCCTATCATTGCGCCGTTGCTGCGTTTGCAGCGCTCAAAGAGCGAGGCGGAACTTTACTAGTCATGACCTCGCCCGCCGGCATCGAGGGCAGCGCGACGCTACCCCTGTACGCCACGATGAAGGGTGCACTGCGCGGCTTCGCCAAAAGCCTCGCCCGCGAATGGGCTCCCTACCACATCACCGTCAATGCCGTCTCCCCCTTGGCCTTTTCACCTGCGATGACTGCCGCGATTAAAGCCGATCCTGAGATGGAGGACAGGTTGGCGCGTCGAATTCCGCTGGGACGCATCGGAGACCCCGAGCGCGACGTCGGATCGGCCGTGGCATTCCTGGTGAGCCCGGCGGCGAGATATGTCACCGGTCAGACCCTCGGCGTGGACGGCGGTCATTACACGAACCTCTAACGCACAGCTGAAAATACGCATTCTCGCATTCGGATATAGTGATCTTCGATAGCTGAGCCTGCAGGGAGGCGGCCATGGCAGATGGACAAGCGTTCGAGGTCTGGGATGCCGACAACCACATGTACGAGACCATCGACGCCTACACCCGGTACCTGCCGGACAAGTACGCCGAAGCGCTGAAGTTCGTTGACATCAACGGCCGCAAGAAATTGCAGATCCTTGGCACCATCACCGAGTGCATCCCGAACCCAACCTACGAAGTGATTCCGACGCCCGGCGCATGGGCCGACTACTACCGCGGAATCAACCCGGAGGGCAAGACGTTGCGGGAACTCGCCGACCCGATCCGCTGCCCTGACGAATTCCGGCGCCCGGACTTACGCCTGGCGTTGATGGACCGTCAAGGCGTCGACGGCGCCGTGATGTTCCCGACAACGGCGGGAATGCTCGAAGAACGAACGAAATCCGATACTGAGCTCACCCATGCGATCACCCACGCCTTCAACCGATGGCTGCTCGACGACTGGACATTTAACTACCAGAACCGGATCTTTCCCGTTCCCGCTATCTCGCTGAACGATCCCGCCAAGGGCGTCCAAGAGCTCGAATGGTGCCTCGCCAACGGCGCGAAGACGGTGCTGATTCGGCCCGCGCCGGTGCCCCGCGAAGACGGCACCTCCCGGTCTCCGGCGCTGCCGGAATTCGACGACTTCTGGCGACTGGTCGAGTCGTCGGGCATCTCCGTGCAGATGCACAACTCGGATGCGGGGTACGACCGCTACCTGAACGACTGGGAAGATGGCGACGAGTTCCAGGGCTTCCAGCTGACGAAGTTCCGCGGATTCATCTACGAAGAGAGCCGCCACATCTTCGACACACTCGCCGCGTTCATCGCCCACGGCGTGTTCGAACGCTTTCCTGGTCTACGCATTGGTGTGGTCGAGAACGGCGGGTCGTGGGCCCAACGGCTAATGGAGGCGTTCGACCGGGTCTACCGGAAGAAGCCACGCGATTTCGACGAGCACCCAGGTGATGTCTTTCGCAGGCATGTCTGGGTAAACCCGTTCCACGAGGAAGACATGTCGCATCTCATCGAGGTGCTCGGCGCCAATCGGGTGATGTTCGGCTCGGACTACCCGCATCCCGAGGGCCTCGCCGAGCCGGCGCAATTCGTCACCGAGCTCAAGGACCTGCCGGCAGAAACTACTGCGCGAGTCATGGGCGGCAACCTCAAGGAACTTATCGGCGCCTAGCCAACTTCCGCAGATCGATCGGTAGGTCGTCAGCGGGGGTCGGGCCGGTTCCCCAGGTCAACAGCAGCTGATGGCCGTAGGGAACGCACCACTCGAAACGCCTTAGCAATTGGTGCATCGTGGCCTTCACCGTCATATCGGCGAACTGCTGGCCGATGCACTTGTGGGCCCCGCCACCGAACGGCGCGAATACGAAACGACTCACCGCCGCCTGGCGTTCAGGCTTGTCGACAAAGCGCGCGGGATTGAACGTGTCGGGGTCGGGCCACCAGTCGGAAAGCCGCATGGAGGCGTAAACGTTGATGGCCACCTGAGTCTTGCGTGGCACGAAGTGCCCGAGAATCTCGGTGTCGCTGGTGGTTTGACGAAAGAGCGTGCCGGCTGGGGCGTACATCCGGAGGATTTCTTTGAACGCAGCGTCGAGTAGTGGGTACGCATCGAGATCCAGCAACGTCGGCGCGTCGTTTGGCTGGCCCATCGCCTCGTCACGAAGGGCGTTCTGCCACTGCCGATTCCGGCCCAGCTCGTATACCAGCATGGATAGCGCGATCGCCGTGGTGTCATGGGCGGCCATCAACAGGAAGATCATGTGGTTCACGATGTCGGCGGGGGTGAACCTCGTCCCGTCTTCGTCTTCGCTGCGGCACAGCATCGAAAACAGATCGGTGCCGTTACCGCGCTGGCGGGCCGGAACTTGGCTAGCGAAGTAGCATTCCAGGCGCTCACGGGCGCGGAGCCCTCGTGCCCACGTGCCTCCGGGCACATCCGCCCGCACGACCGCCTGCCCTCCTCGGACCGTGTCGTGGAAGTCTGCGGAAAGCTGGTCCGACTCCGGTCCCAGATGAGTGCCGACGAATACCTCCGCCGCCTGTTCCAGCAGCAGATGCTTGATGGACGGATAGAACGGGAAGCGCGTCGTTGAAGGCCACTGGCTCAACGTCCGATCGATGCTGGGCCGCATCAGGGCGAGGTATCCCTCCAGCGCGCTGCGGGTGAAGGCCTGCTGCATGATCCGGCGGTGGTCGCGATGCTCGTCGAAGTCCAGCAACATGATTCCGCGGTAGAAGAACGGCCCGATGACAGGTGCCCAACCACGTGTACTGGAGAAGATCTTGCCCCGGTTGATCCATGCCGTCTCGAGCGCATCGGGTCCCATGAGCGCGACGACGCGGAACCCGACTCCCCCGGCCCACCACACCGGCCCATATCGCTCGTATCTGCGTCGGGAAAACTCCAGCGGGTCGGCGAGTGTACTCAACACGTGGCCGAGGAAGGGAAACCCATAGTTACCCATGACCGGCTTGAGGTTAGAGCCCGCGGGCGCGGTCGCCAACGGCCGTTCGCTGCTGGGAAATCGGGATGTGACGGCCGCGCCCAGCGCTTGCACGCGGTGCCTATTCACTGGTGATGCGAACTGGGCGGTCAGGGCTGTCACAACGAGCCTCCTATGCTGCTGCCCATCTGGTACAGAACTGTGCCAGACTGACTGAGTGGAGTCAACGGATCTCGGTGAGTGGTCGCAACGGTGACGTCGGCAGTTGCGACGATCTAGCGGTGCCTGAGACCACGCAGCGCGCCTACGGCGGGCAATCCGCGGACACTCGTCGCCGGCAGCGGCGGAGTCGCCTCCTGGATGCTGCAATGGACTCGATGGCACGCAACGAGTGGCGCAGCGCGACTGTCGAAAAACTCTGTGTCGCAGCCGGTCTGAACAAGAGATACTTCTACGAAAGTTTCACCGACCTCGACGCGCTCTCCGCCGCCGTCATCGACGACATCGCCGAGGATGTGCGTGCCGCAACCGTCGAAGCCTCGGACGCGACGGCCGATGGGCCGTTGGAGGCGCAAGCTCTAGCGGTCGTCGCGGCGGCGGTACGAGCGCTCGTCGACGACCCGCGCCGCGCGCGGGTGCTGCTAGGGGGCGTGGCGGCCTCGCCCGAGTTGCACAACCACCGCACCAGGGTGATGCACCGCCTCACCAAAGTGGCGATCGACCACGGCAAAGTCGTGCACGGCGTCGAGTTGGAAACCGATCCATTGGCGCAGGTAGCGCCGGCATTCATCGTCGGAGGCACCGCGGACGCGATCCTGTCCTACGTCAACGGGAACGTCAAACTATCCTTTGACGACTTCATCGCCCAGTTGGCAACCCTCTGGCTGATCACCGGAAACGGGGCGGCGCAGCTCGCTCGCGCCCGGCTGACTCAGCGCGGCTAGCCGAATTGCACACGCAGCTCGTTCTTCAGAACCTTGCCCGTGAGGTTTCGCGGTAGCGCCTCGACCAATTCGAGTCGCTCCGGAGATTTGTGTCGACTCAATCCCTGCAGCCGACAGTGTTCGGCCAACGCTTCCAGGGTGACCTCTCCCCCGGGTTGGGCGACCACGACAGCGCAAACCCGTTCCCCGGTGCGCGGATCCGGCACACCGATGACCGCAACATCGGCGACCGCGGGATGCGTCGCCAGCACATTCTCGATCTCCAGTGCCGAGATGTTCTCCGCATTGCGGATGATGGCGTCCTTGATGCGCCCGGTGATGACGACGTTGCCCTGGTCGTCGATCCGTCCCCGGTCGCCGCTGCGGAACCAACCTTCGGCGTCAAATGCGGCCGCGTCCAGCGAGCCGTCAACGTATCCCAGGAAGCACTGGGGCCCCTTGAGCCGAAGTTCGCCCTCCTCGCCCACGTTGACTTCGCGTTCGCTATCGTCCACTACCCGCACCGATACTCCGGCAACGGGGCGCCCCACGGTCCGGTCGAGTAAGTCGGGCGCAGCCTCTGGTGTCTGCGAGGTGGCGACCGGGAACTCGGTCAGACCCCACGAATTGGCCACGCCGTTCACCGAAAACACTTCCCGCACTTGGCGACCCAACTCTGCGGTGATCGGCGCGCCTCCCCCGACGCAGCCCCGCAAGTCCGGGTACAGCGGTTCAGCTCCGTGGGCGCGCTGCGCAGCCATGAATGCCACGAAGAACGGCGTTGCGGTGCCCAGCAGTGTCGGGCGGTGCGCCGCCAGCCGATACGGGGTCGTCGCCGGGTCGAACGAGTCGAACAAGACCAATCGCATACCGGTGCGCAGGCTCGCAGCGAGCATGGCGGCGCCACCGATGTGCGAAACGGGAAACGCGATCGGGTTGACGTCACTACTGGACGCACCCACGATCCCGATCACTCCGGCCGAACCGGCGATCACCGAACGGTCGCAATGACGAGCGCCCTTCGGTGCGGCCGTGGTACCCGAGGAGTAGTAGATCCAGCGGGGGTCCTCACCGCTACTCGGCGCCGCCGGCAACACCGCCGGGTCGCCTACCGGCAGGCGCAGGCCGTCGGTGACCGGCGCGTCGTGATCAATCACCACGACCGACAGGGGCCGTTCCTTCGCCACCGCCTCCGCCAGCGCGGTGTGATCGTACCCGCGCCAACGGCCTGGGACGACAAGCACTTCCGTCGCGAGCTGTGCTGTCACAAACCGAACTTCACTCTCGCGCCAGATCGGAAGGATCGGGTTCTGCACCGCGCCCAGTCGGGCCAGAGCAACCATCACCACCATCGTCTCCAGCGTGGTCGGCAGCTGCCATGACACCACGGTGCCCTCGCCGACTCCGGACTCCGATAGCGCAGCCGCGGTGCGCTCCCCCTCATCCCGCAGTTGTGCGCAGGTCAGGCTGCGGCCGAAGTCGTCGGCCAGAACCACCCGCTCCGGATGCGCTTCGGCCACCGCGTCGACCAGACCCCAGAACGTCTCACTGGCCACCGGCGCACTCACCCGCTCGGTAGCAGCAGCCGACGCTTCGCGAGGATGTTACGCATCATCTCCGAGCTTCCGCCGGAGATCGTATATGCCCGTGACCACAACCAGCATTCTCGCAGACGCTCCTTCGCCTGCCGCACCGCTGCGTCGGTGGTGGCGACATCCGCTGCGGCAGCAGCGAGTTCGGCACCGTAGGCCGAAACCCGATGGTAGGTCTCGGCGAAGCTCAGCTTGGCGATCGAGCCATCGCCCGGCATATCGGCGCCGGCGATGAGACGTTCGACGTGGTCGTCGATGAACGACTTCGCCACCTCGACTTCGACGGTGAGTTCAGCGATGGTTTGTCGGATGTCGGGGTGCGTCAGCGCCGGGGCGCCGTCGACGAGCGCATCACGGGCCACCGTCACAAGGTCATCGATCAACAATTCGAGCAGGATGACATTGCCGCCGATACCGAAGCGTTCGAAGTCCAGACCCGCCATGATGATCGACCAGCCCTGTCCGACTTCGCCGACCAGACTGTCCGCGTCGAGCACCACGCCGGTCAGGAACACCTCGTTGATTTCGATTGCATCCCCGATGCTGCGGATGGGACGCACCTCGACGCCGGCCGCCGACATCGGCACCGCGAACACCGAAAGGCCGTGGTGACGAGACGAA
The DNA here is from genome assembly GCF_010723575.1 of Mycobacterium bourgelatii. Taxonomy (NCBI): domain Bacteria; kingdom Bacillati; phylum Actinomycetota; class Actinomycetes; order Mycobacteriales; family Mycobacteriaceae; genus Mycobacterium; species Mycobacterium bourgelatii. The sequence continues at coordinate 1,474,361 of NZ_BLKZ01000001.1, read as the reverse complement.
GTCGGATCAGTGCGGATGAGCGCCAACCCCATATCGGCCCAGTGTCCGTCGGTGATCCATGTCTTCTGCCCGTCGATGACCCAGGTACCGTCGTCCTGTCGCACACCGCGGGTGCGGACCGCGGCAATGTCGCTGCCCGCATTCGGCTCGCTCAGCAATTGGCACCACACGTGCTCGCTCCGCCTGATCGGTGGCAGCAATCTGCGTCGTTGCTCTTCCGAGCCAAAGTGCAGCAGTACATGAGCGGCCAGGTTGACCTGGTCGACGGGCCGCGGTGCGCGGGCGCGCAGAATTTCCTCACTGACGACGCGGTCGTGCAGCGGATGGTGGTCGGCCGACCCGCCGTACTCGACAGGCCAGTCCGCGCCGACAAAGCCCGCTTCGAACAACCCGGCGAACCAGCGGCGAAGTTGGGCTTCCTGGTCCGCATCTTTCGGCGCTCGGTGTCCTTCGCGGGCTTCGATCGGCGGTGCATGCTCCGCAATGTGCGCTCTCACCTGGTCACGGAATGCCGCCAACTCCTCCGCGGTTGGCCTACTGCCGAACGTGCTCACCAGCCGCACACCTCGGCCAGCAGCGCACGACTCGACCGCGCCGTGCCCACCAGTTGGCCGTTGGTGAAAACCCGGCGCAACTCGTGGTGCAGCGGATACTCCCAGGTGAAACCGATTCCACCGGACAGCTGCATGCATTCATCAACGGCTGCAGTAGCTTTCGCAGTAACGAATGCATGGGCAACCGTCGTCAGCACGTTCGCCCTGTCGTCGTGGGCGGCAATCGCACGCGCAGCCTTCATGACGATAGCCCGCGCCTTCACGACGAAGACGAAGAGTTCCACCAGTCGGTGTTGTATCGCCTGAAAGCTCGCAATAGGCGCACCGAAGGCCGTGCGTTCCTTGAGATATGACGTCAGTCGCTCCAGTGTCATGGATACGGCGCCTACCGAGTCGGCAGCGATGAGTAGCCGAGCCACCGCCATCAGCGCTGCGGCCCGCTCAGCCGATCCGATCAGCACACTCGTGGCATCGCCGAGATCGAGAGTCCAGACCGGCCGGGTGACATCCAGTAGATCGTCGTCCGGTCGTCGTCCCGTGATGGTCGAGCCATCGATGAAGTAAATACCGTTGTCCCGCAGCGCAACTACCAGGTTGACCGCGTCTCCGCGAACAACACGCACCGAGTCGGCTACGGTGAGACCCGCTGTGGCGGCACCACTGAGAAGCCTTGGCAGCCAGTGCTGTCTGATCTCGTCGGGTGCGGACGCGACCGCCGCGGCCGCGACGGCAGTACCAAACCACGCCGACCGGTCCTGCGCCCGACCGAGTTCTTCAGCGACTACGCACGATTCGACCGGACGCCAGCCGACGCCACCCAGCTGCTCGTCGACGAGCAAGCCCGTCCAGTCCATCGTTGCGAGGTCTTCGATGGATTCCTTCTCGCCCCTACCTTCGAGAAAGGATCTCGCCGACGCCCGCAGCAGCTCGAGATCGACATCTTGGAGATCGGCAGCGTCGTCGTCCGACATGTCCCGCTAGCCTCGGCGCAGCAGCTGATCTGCGTTGTCACGCATTATTCGTTTCTTGGCGGCGTCATCGAGCGGGTCGAGTAGTTTGACGAAATCCGCAGGTTCGGCCAGGCCCTCGGCGTGCGGGTAGTCCGAACCCATTAACAGGCATTCGTCGTAGCCGAGCCGGTCCACGATGGTCGGGATGTCGTCCTCGGGGTACGGGACCACACCGACGTGGCGGCGGAAGATCTGCGACGGCCGCTCGGTCAGTTTGCCGCCGATCCACGGACCATTGCGGCCCATGCCGCGGCTCTTGTCCATGTGAATGACGAACTGGGGCACCCATTCCGCGCCGTGCTCGGCGACAAGAACCTTCAGTCCTGGGAACCGCCCGAATAGGTTGTCGAAGATGAGGGCCGAGAGCGTGTCTTCGATTGGACGCTGCCCATAGACGTTCATCCACTGCCACGCCGACATGTGCCACGCGGCGGGGTCGGGGTTGTGCCCCCAAGCCGGCGAGATCGCATTGAAATACCAGTACGGCTGGATGTGGAAGACCAAGGTGCACCCGGCTTCCTGCAACCGCGCGTAGATGGGGTCGAAGTATGGGTCGCCCGGTGACCGCCCATATGCGGGGCCGGTGGGTAGCAGCACCAGGCGTGCGCCCTGCTCGATGATCGCTTCGGTCTCCTTGATCGACAGTTCCAGATCTCGCAAGGACAGCAGGGCGGTGGCGTAAAGCCGGTCCTGGTAGTTGAAGCCCCAGGTCTCGTCGAACCAGCGGTTGAACGACCGCAGGTTGGCATAAAGGGCCTCGGTGTCATCGACGTAGTGCTCGGCGGCCAACGCCATGCCTGCGGGGAAGATGACCGCACGTTCGACGTTCTGCTGCGCCATCACCTTCAGCCTGGGTTCACGCTCCAGGTATTCCGGCTGCATCGGCTGAGGCTCATAGGTTTCCTCCGGATTGCCCGAGCCCATCTGCTTGAGCATCTCCTTGAGCGAGCCCGGCCGGTAGGCCAGGTCGAAGCCCAGCCCTGCCTCGCTGTTGAAGGTGGCGATCCGGTGGCCGGCAAGGATGACCTCCTTGCCGTCGGCGCCAACGACAGGTGCGATCGCGCGGTCGTGAAATTCTTTGGGCAGATACCGGGTGAACGCGTCACGGGTCTCGTAGCAGTGGGTGTCGCAGTCAAATATCCCGTAGTCGAGTTTCGTCACCGCGTCGCTCCTCCATGCGAGAATGGTTATTCTCCCTTTTAGAGAACATACTATCCTGGTCCGGCAACACATATCTCGGGCCTGCGTTGGGCCCGACATGCCCAGTCAGGGCACTGGTGCCGGTATTGGAGGCTGCGCGTGGCGAAGAGTGAGGTCGACGAACTCCGCGACGCCGTGCGCGAATTCCTCGCGGAGACCTCACCCAGCGAGACCGTGCGTACGTTGATGGCGACCGACACCGGCTTCGACGCCACGACCTGGCGCAAGTTGGCCGGCGAATTGGGACTGACCGGCATCGCGGTGCCCGAAACCTGGGGCGGAGCGGGCGCGGGCATGACCGAACTTGCAGTGGTTTTCGAAGAAATGGGTGCCGCCCTGCTGTGCGCACCCTTCTTCTCCACCGTTGCGCTGGCCATTCCGGCGCTTCTCGCCAGCGGTGACCGATCCGCCATCGAAAACTTTGTTCCCAGCTTGGTCGACGGGTCTTGCACCGCGACGCTGATCCTGAATGACCAACTCGGACCGTGGAATCCGGAGAATGTGGCCCTGCGCGCTGAGCGCGGCGGAACGCGCTACCTCATCCATGGGTCGGCCCGGCAGGTGCTCGATGGGCACACCGCCGATATCATCCTGGCCGCGGCCCACACCGATGCCGGAATTTCGCTGTTTGCGGTGCTTGCGGGCGCGGAGGGGCTGCGTCGAACGCCATTGGCCGGCGTTGACCGTACCCGCAAAGTCGCGTGCGTCGAGTTCGACGGCGTCGCGGCGCAGCCGATCGGAACGGCCGGTGACGCCGCGGACTACTTGGCCCGCACCTCGGACGCGGCGATCGTCGCACTGGCGGCCGAGCAAGTCGGCGCGGGGCAACGTTGTCTCGACATGGCCGTCGACTACGCCAAGAACCGCATTCAATTCGGCCGTCCGATCGGCAGTTTCCAAGCGATCAAACACCGATGCGCGGACATGCTGGTGTTGATCGAAGGGGCGCGGTCGGCCGCATCGCACGCGGCCGATGTGGCCGACCCAGGTGAGTTACCGACCGCGGCTTCGGTGGCGAAAATGGTGTGCTCGGAGGCCTTCCTTCAGGTCGCCGTGGACAACATGCGCATCCACGGTGGCATCGGGTTCACCTGGGAGCACGACGCTCACCTTTATGTGCGCCGCGCCAAAGCCGGCCAACTGATGTTCGGAAGCCCGGACTATCACGCACAGCGCTTGGCTGAGCTCGTTGGTACTTCATCTCAAGCACTGAAAGGACTTACGTGACCATCTCGTTCTCCCTCGAATTGCCGACCCATCGAGTGGAGGCGGTGGACGAGTTCGTCTCCGCCGAGGCCATTGCCGAGATCGCGCGGACGGCCGAGGCCAACGGCTTCGCGGCCGTGCACGTCACTGACCATCCCGCGCCAGACGCCAAGTGGCTCGACCACGGGGGCCACCATGCCCTCGACCCATTCATCGCACTCGCGTTCGCTGCCGCCGCCACCACCGAGGTCAAGCTGCTGACCAACGTCTACATCGCGGCGTACCGCAACCCGTTTCTCGGTGCCAAGTCGATCCAAAGCCTGGCCGCGCTGTCCCATGGTCGGCTCATCCTAGGGACGGCGGCCGGCTACCTAAAGCCCGAATTCAAAGCACTCGGAATTGATTTCGAGAATCGGGGGGCATTGCTCGACGAGGCCCTTGACGTGCTGGACAAGGCGTTCACCGGCGCGGACATCGCCTATGAAGGCACGTCGTTCAACGCTCGCGGCGTACGCTTGCGTCCACTGCCGCCGAACCCGCCCCCGGTGTGGATCGGTGGCAACAGCAAGGCGGCCATCCGGCGCGCGGTATCGCGCGCGCAGGGGTGGGCACCGTTCAACACCTTCGGCTACGCCACGGCGTCCCGTACCGCAGAGATCTCCACACTCGAAGAATTGGCCGCCGCGATTGACTGGGCCAAGCAGTATGCGGCGCAGATCGGGCGAACCGCCCCACTGGAAATCTGCTTTTCGGCGGGGAACTTACTGGCAGACGACAAGTCCAGCGACGAGCGCCACGACACCATCAAGAAGCTCGAGGCGACCGGCGTGACGTGGCTCACCATCGCGCCTCCTGGTTCGGACCGCGCAGAGCTGATCGAACATTCACAAGCCTTCGCCAAAGAGTTCGTAGCCGGCACGCGATAACGTTTATTCTCATGCCCCAACCGAGTCTGTCCGACCTCCTTGATCCCGCCACCACCGCGTTAGTGACGCAGGAATGTCAGGGCGGTGTCATCGGGCCGCAAGCCGGCCTGCCGATGCTCGCCGAAGAGGCCCGCCGCGAAGCGATTCCGAATATCGCCAAGCTGCTCGATGCCGCGCGCGCCGCCGGCGTCACGGTCGTGCACTGCCTGATCCAACGGCGTCCCGACGGCCGCGGCTCCAACACCAATGCGCGACTGTTCGCCGCAAGCAAGTCGTTTGGCGCCGACTTGACACCCGGCAGCCCGGGCGCCTCGGTACTGCCCGAGTTCGGCCCGCTCGAGTCCGACCTCGTTTTGACTCGCACGCACGGAGTGGGACCCATGTGCGGCACCGATCTCGATTCGGTGCTGCGCAATCTCAACATCAAAACCATTGTCGGTGTTGGCGTTTCGGTTAATGTTGCGATCCCGAACTTTGTCATGGATGCGGTGAACCGCAGCTATCAGTTCGTCCTGCCCCGCGATGCGGTGAGTGGATATCCACGGGAGTACGCCGATTCCGTCATCGACAACACCTTGGCCCTGCTGGCGACGATCACCACGACCAGTGCGGTGGTTGACACCTGGGCCGGTTGACCTGACGGCACCCAATCTGGATGCCGCGCGGCCGGAGTGATAACGTCGTTCTCAATTGGCGTAAATGATCATATTCGCTGCTCAGGAGGAATCATGTCGGCCCGTTCATTGCCGTACCCGGTTTTCGACATCGACAACCACATGTACGAGACGACGGACGCGCTCACGAAGTATCTGCCGAAGGAGCACCGCGGCAAGGTCGGCTACGTCGAGGTCAACGGCCGGCCCAAACTCATGGTCAAGGACCGGATCAGCCACATGATCCCCAACCCCACGTTCGCACGCGTGGCCAGGCCCGGCAGCGCCGAAGACTACTTCCTGGGGAACAACCCCGAAGGTCTCAATTTCCGCGAGTTTGTCGGCGAGGCAATGGATGTCATTCCAGCCTTTCAGGAGCCCGCCCCACGGCTGGAGCTGATGGACGAACTGGGCATCGACCAGTGCGTCATGTACCCCACCCTGGCCAGCCTGATCGAAGAGCGGACCACCGACGACGTCGTGCTCACCCACGCGATCATCCACGCGCTCAACGAGTGGATGCACGAGCACTGGACGTTCGACTACAAGGACCGGATCTTCGCGACGCCGGTCGTCTGCCTGCCGCTGGTGGACGAGGCCATCCGGGAGTTTCGCTGGGGCCTCGAACGCGGCATGAAGACGTTCCTGGTCCGGCCGGCGCCGGTGCCCAGTCGCTTCGGCGGCTCACGTTCCATGGGCCTGCCGGAGTTCGACCCGTTCTGGGAAGAGGTCGTCAACGCCGGTATCCCGGTCACCATGCACGCATCCGACAGCGGCTACCAGAAGCACCTCATGGAGTGGGAGGGCGGGGATGAATACCTCTCGTTCAAGCCCAGTGCGCTGCGTGAAGTGGTCATGGGCCACCGGGCGATCGAGGACACGCTTGCCGCGATGATCTGCCACGGCGCGCTGTCCCGGTTCCCCGATCTCAAGATTCTTTGTGTCGAAAACGGCAGCGGGTGGGTACGAAACCTCCTCGAGCAACTCAACATGGCGTACAAGATCATGCCGAAAGAGTTCGACGAACACCCCGTTGAGGTGTTCAAACGCAACATCTACATCCACCCGTTCTTGGAGGACGACATCAAGGGAATCATCGACATCATGGGTGAGGATCACGTGATGTTCGGCTCGGACTATCCGCATCCGGAGGGCATCGGCGACCCGTTGAGCTTTGTCGACAGGCTTGACGGCATTTCGGACTCCGCCAAGGCGAAGATCATGGGCGGCAACGCCATCGAGCAGTTACGGCTCAAGGTCGCCGTATGACGCAGGCGGCGACCGCGACTCCGAAGGTGTACGACGGCATTGCCGCCTTCGAGGCACACGTCGGCGAACACCTCGGTTACAGCGCTTGGCGGCGAGTGACCCAGCACGAAATCGACCTCTTCGCCGAGGCGACAGGTGACCACCAGTGGATACATGTCGATCCCGAGAAGGCGGCGGCTGGGCCCTACGGCAAGACCATCGCCCACGGCTATCTGACCCTGTCGTTGGTTCCCATTCTGGTGCAACAGATTTACCGGGTGACCGGGCTGTCGATGCAAGTCAATTACGGCTCCGACAAACTGCGGTTTCCCGCGCCGGTTCCGGTCGACTCCCGGATCCGGGCGGGAGCGGAGTTACTTCGAGTGGAACGCAACGACAAAGGCGCCCGGGCCACCGTGCGCGTTACGGTCGAAGTCGAGGGATCCGACCGCCCGGCGTGCGTCGTCGACACCATTGCGGCAATGGTCGAGGCCTGACGCCTTCCCTGCCCGCCGACCCGGCCCGCTGAGCGGGCTAGGCGTTGAGCAGGCGCTCACCGATGACGCGCTGCTCACGCAACGCCGCGATCTCATCAGCGGACAGCCCGAGTGCACCAAGCACGTCGGCATTGTGCTGACCCAGCGTCGGGGACGGTGTTCTGTGATGTGCCGTCGGCCCGGGCGAGATGCGAAACGGCCAGCCCGGGAACCGATGCCGACCCGTGATCGGGTGCTCCAAATCCTGGTAGAACCCACGCGCATCGAGTTGGTCGATGTCATACATGCGGTCGGACGCGAGTATTCGAGCCGCGGGCACTTTCCGCTGGACAAGTGCCGCCACCACCTCATCCGGTGCTAACGCGGCGGTCCACTCGGTGAGCACCGCGTCGAATGCGTCGTGGTTGGCCAGCCGGGCATCCGGGGTCGCGAAGCGCGGGTCGTCTTGTAGCTCATCGCGTTTCATGGCGCCGACCAGACCCGCCCAGTCGGAGTCATCGCGTATCGACACGGCGACCCACTCGTCGGTAACGCTGGTCGGGTACACACCTTGGGGGTAATCGCGGTGCCGATTGCCCTGCCGCGGGCGAACTTTCCCCGTCATTGAGTACTCGATCAACGGTTCGGCCGCTACCGCGGCGCCCACCTCCACTTGCGCGACCTCGATCAGCTGTCCTTCGCCGGTACGTTTCCTGTGTTGGAGCGCGGCGAGCAGGGCGATGCAGCCATGCACACCCGCAATGGGGTCTGCGGGTCCCTGCAGATTGCACGGCGGGCCATCTGGGTATCCGGTCGCGGACGCCATTCCCGACACCTGTTCGATGTTGAGCGCCCAGCCCACGTAGTCGCGCCACGGCCCCTCCAAGCCGAATCCCGGCATGCGCACCATGATGACGTCGGGATTGATCTTGACCAGGGAGTCGTAGTCCAACCCGAACTGCTCTACCACCCGAGGCGAGAAGTTCTCGACCACCACATCGGCTTCGGCGGCCAACCGCAGCGCCAGTTCGCGGCCGACGGCCGAACTGAGATCCAGGGTGATATCGCGCTTGTTGAGATTCGTCGCCTGCCACAGCGGTCCGCGCTCGTACCAGTCATCGCCCTCACGCAGCAACGAACCGGAGTATCGGTGACCATCGGGACGCTGGATGGACTCGACCTTGATCACATCGGCGCCAAAGGCACCCAGATAGCAGGTCAGATAGGCGCCTGCCCAGAAGGTGCTCAAGTCGAACACCTTCAGCCCCGAGAACGGCAGCGCAGCATCGGTAGCGGTACCAGTCGGACCTGGAGTCGCGCGCTCCCCCCACCCGACCGGCGCCTCAACTCCCAGTGGCGGAGCAGGAACCGGCAGGGGCACAGGCGACTTCGACAGCCGAAACGCCGCGCCGGGCCGGGAAAATCGCCATCCGTCGGCACCCGCTTCAACGAAGAAACCCCGCTCGGCGTACTGCGGGCAATCCATGATCGTGTCGCCATCGCTCACCGGCGCAGCCGGGATCCGCATGGCCTGGCTCAATTCGACAAGGTCCGCCACGTTCATCGAATCGAAGAACGGCTGGGCCTTGGCAAAGAATTCGTCCCGCTCCGGCCCACCCAACATGACCGCGATTTGAAGGTCGCCGAATTCCGGCAACCCGACCATCGCGCACACGTCGAGCCAATGCTGGCCCGTAAGACAGTTGATCCCGATCCAGCCGTCGGCGGCCCGCACGATACCCAGCATGGGAGCTGCCTTGGAATTTGTCGGCAGGCCAAGGCTTTTCAGGCGAGCGGCCATCAGCATGGGATAGGGCAGCGTGGACAGCAGCGACTCGAACGTCGAGACATCGACCTCGACGACTTCGTTGGCCGCGCCGCCGGTTCGCAACGCGGTGAGCGCACCGAGCGCGGCGTAGCCGCCGACAACGTATTCGGGGATCCGGGCACCGGCCTGCACCGGCGCGCGCCCCGGTTCCCGCAGGTTGACCCAACCCGATGCCGCCTGCATCGTCAGCGGAGTCGTCGGTTGGTCCCGCAGGGGCCCCTGCTGCCCGAAGTCCGAGATCCGGACGACCACCAAGCGCGGGTTGATCCGCGACAGGGAATCGCGGTCCAGGCCGTAGTCCTTACGCTCGGGTGCCGTGGCGGGCAGGTTCTCGACCAACAGGTCCGCCCCGGCGATCAATTCCTGGACCTTCGTCACATTGGCTGGCTGCGCCAGATCCAGTGCGGCGCCACGCTTTCCGGCGTTGAGGTACTCGAACAGCCCACTGCGCTGTGGATCCGGCCGGCCGGACGGAAACGGTCCCCAGCGGCGCAACGGATCGCCGGTCAAGGGTTCAATCTTGCACACGTCGGCGCCGAGGTCGACGAGCAGTTTCGTACAGTAGGGGCCGGCGATCTCGGTCGCCAATTCGACGACGCGCAAGCCTGCCAGCGGCCGATTCACGCGGGCACCCCGATCGCCTTAGGCTCCATGTAAGCCCGCAATCCCATGACACCACCCTCGCGACCGATGCCGCTCTGCTTGAAACCTCCGAACGGCGCGTCCCCTGGAATGGTCCCGTTGATCGACACCTGACCCGTCCTGATCCGACGCGCGATGGCCAACGCACGCTCGACGTCAGTACCCCACACGGCGCCGCCCAACCCGTACGGCGAGTTGTTGGCGACGGACACCGCTTCGTCGTCATCGCGGTAGCGCAACACGGTCAGCACCGGGCCGAACACCTCCTCCTGCGCGATGTAGGCATCGGCCGGCACATCGGTCAGTATGGTCGGCTCGAAGTAGAAGCCGCTGCTCAGGTCTTTCGGACGGGCGCCGCCGGTGACCACTGTGGCACCGTCGGCTACGGCGCGGCTGACGAAGCCCTCGACGCGCTCCAAGTGTTCGCGGCTGATCAACGGCCCCATTGTGACCGAGGGATCGACGGGGTCGCCGATCACCACATTGCTTGCCAGTTCGGCGAGTCGACCGACCACTTCGTCGTGGATCGACTCCGGCAGTAGCAGTCGACTGTTGAGGATGCACGCCTGACCCGCGTGCATGGTGCATCCTTCGAACAACAACCGCTGCAGCAGGTCTTCGTTGAGGTCGACGTCGGGCAGCAAAATGCTGGCCGACTTGCCGCCGCACTCGAGCAGGACGCGCTTCATCGTGCCGGCTGCGCCGGCCATGACGTCGCGGCCGACGGCCGAGCTACCGGTAAAGCTGACCATGTCCACCCGCGGGTCGTGCGTCAACAACCTGCTGGCCTCGATGCCTGTCGGAGTGACCACGTTGACGACGCCGGGCGGGATGTCGGTGTCCTCGTGAATGATTCGCGCCAACGCGAGCCCGGCCAGCGGGGTCAAGGGCGACGGCTTGAGCACCAGCGTGTTGCCTGCCGCCAGTGCCGCACCCAGCTTCATCACATTGAGCGTGTGCGGAAAATTCCATGGTGTCATCGCCGCAACCACACCGAGCGGTTCATAGCGCAATAGCGTGGTACCGGCCGCTCCCCAGGCATCCATCGGAGCTTCGGCGGGTTCCATCGCGAGCTCAGCGGCGTGCCCGACCATGAACGCCGGCCCTTCGACGTGAATCAGCCGCTCATTGGCCGAGCAACCCCATTCCGCCTGTGCCAGGGCATATATCTCCTCGGCCCTGGCCAGCAGGGCGTCGCTGAGTTGCCGCAGGCAACGCGCGCGTTCCGCCGGTTCGGCCGCGGGCCACGGACCGGTGCCGAAGGCATGACGCGCCGCCTCGATCGCCCGCTCAACATCGGCTACGTCCGCGTCCGGGGCAGTGCCGATCACCTGCTCCGTCGCGGGATTGATGACGTCGTAGCGTCCACTACCTCCATCGATCCACTCTCCAGCGATGTAGTGGCCTCCCCCAAGCTGGTGTGTGTCGACCAGGGAACGCGAATCTGCCACCCGTTGCCTGCCTTCCGTTAGATCGAGCACGTATCGAGAACAGACATATCCCAACTGTGTGTACACCGGCGCTAAGACCGCGTCAACGTGCAGCGATGGTATTTCAGGCTTTATCGTTCACGATTGACAGGCCTGCCCGACGTCCGGTAGACAACTTGCAAACGGACATTTTCGTCCTATCTGTCCGGCAAGCCCAAATCCGAACGGTAGGCCTCCAAGGAAGGCGTGCGTTGCCCACCACGACAGCCCCCCTGCATTCGCCCGACTTCTATGCCGGCGATCCGTACCCCACCTATCGAGAACTCCGTAACACCACGCCGGTGGTATGGAACGACGTCACCAACTTCTGGGCTCTCTTGAAGTACGAGGATGTTCGGTTCGTTTCGGGCCACCCGCACCTGTTTTCGTCGACCAAGGGCATAAGCATCCCGGATCCGGCTCTGCCCACCCCGGTCCAGGAAGGCAACCTGATCTTCACCGACCCGCCCCGCCACCGGCAGCTGCGCAAACTCATCAACTCCGGCTTCACCCGCCGCCAGGTGACATTGCTCGAGCCCAAGGTGCGCGAAATCGTGCGGGGCATCCTCGACGGCGTCGACACGTCACGTGACTACGAGTTCGCCGACGAGATCGCCGCACCGTTGCCGACCCGGATGATCGCCGAACTGCTCGGCGCTCCCCCGGAGGACTGGGAGCGGTTCCGCGTCTGGTCTGATGCGGCGGTGGGCACGGCCGATCCCGAGATCGAGATGGACCACCTGGTGGCCCTCGGTGAGCTCTACGAATACTTCACCAAACTCATCGCGGCACGGCGGTCGGGAGAGGTCAGCGGACAGGACGACCTGCTGAGCATCCTGGCGGCTGCCGAGGTCGACGGCGAACGCCTCAGCGATGAGGATCTGCTTAACTTCTCGTTCCTCCTGCTGGTGGCGGGTAACGAGACCACCCGCAACCTCATCGCTTTGGGCACCTTGGCGCTGATCGATCATCCCGACCAATTCGCTCTGCTTCAATCCGATCCTTCGTTGCTGCCCAGCGCCATCGAGGAGATGCTGCGGTACACCAGTCCCGTCACCCACATGGCGCGATGTGCAACCGAGGACGTGGTAATACGTGGTCAGCAGATCAAGGCGGGCGACACCGTCGTCATGCTCTACGGCGCGGCCAACCGTGACGAAGAGATCTTCGGGCCCACCAGTGAAGAGTTCGATATCACCCGTAACCCCAACCCGCACATCGCTTTCGGAGCCGGCGAACATGCCTGTCTGGGAGCACAACTCGCGCGCCTGGAAGCAAGGGTGATGTTTGAGGTGCTGCTGGGTAGCTATCCGAGCATCGAGCTGACCGGTGACGTGACTCGGCTTCGCGCCACCATGGTGCCCGGAGTGAAGCGCATGCCGGTTCGCTTAGGGACGGGCGCTTGATGGATTTTGACTACACGCCGGAGCAAGAGCGACTGCGACTGGATTACCGGAGGCGCCTGGAAGCGGTAATGACCCCGGAGCGTCGAGCGGCCGTGGCGGGGCAGTTGGAAGGTGGCCCGGCGGTCGCCGAATGCCGACGGGCGCTGGGCGAAGCGGGGTTGCTCGGCGTCGCTTGGCCGGTCGAATACGGTGGTGGCGGATTGACTCCGTTGGAGCAGTACATCTTCGCCGAGGAAGCTCGGCGAGTGAACGCGCCGCTGCCGATGATCACCCTGAACACCGTGGGCCCCACGCTGATCCAGTACGGTACCGACGAGCAGAAGAACAAATTCCTTCCCGCGATCCTCAAGGGCACCGTCGATTTCGCAATCGGCTATTCGGAGCCGGGTGCCGGTAGCGACCTGGCTTCGCTGCGCACCACGGCGGTGCGCGACGGCGACGAGTTCGTCATCAACGGATCGAAGATGTTCACCAGCGGTGCCGAGTTCGCCGACTACATCTGGCTGGCCGCGCGGACCGACCCAACCGTCAAGAAACACAAGGGAATTACGCTGTTCATCGTGCCGACGGATGCGCCGGGGTTTTCCTGGAAGCCACTGCGCACGATGCCGGGGGTGTCGACGTATTACACGTTCTACGACGACGTCCGAGTCCCGGAAAGCGCCATCGTGTTGGGCGAAAACCAGGGCTGGAAGCTGGTTACGAACCAGCTGAACTTGGAACGTGCGGCGTTGGGCAACCTTGGCGCGCTGGAGCCGCTGTTCAACAAGACCCTCGACTGGGCAAAGACCACACCACTCGACGACGGCATGGTGATCGATCAGCCCTGGGTGCAGCAGGCACTGGCTCGGGTAGAGGCGCAGGTTGCGGCATATCGGCTGCTGAACCTGCGGGTGAATGCCACTATGAGTTCCGGTCCTCTAGGCATGGGCCAGGCTTCGGCGGCAAAGGTGTTCGGCACCGAATTGACCCAACAAGTGGCCCGAGAGTTGCTCGATATTGTGGGCCAACCCGGTGTTCGCAAGGGCTCGGCGGCTCCGCTCAAGGGTGAGCTGGAGAGCGCTTACCGCTTGGCCGTGATCAACACCTTCGGCGGCGGGGCCAACGAGTTGCAGCGCGACATCATCGCGATGGCCGGCCTTTTGATGCCGCGCGCACCTCGGGACATGCGTGCCAGCTCATCCTGACAGAAAGGTCGACCGTGACTGAGATAACCAAAGAGGAACTGCGGCAACGCCTCGACGCGCTCATCGGCCAGCCGATCAGTTCCGGCCAGCCCGCCAAGGCGCCGGATCCAGTTAATCAAGCGATGATTCGGCATTGGGCCTATGCGCTCGACGACCTGAGCCCGGCGTATCTGGATCCTGAATTCGCTGCGTCATCCCGCTATGGTGGCGTTGTCTCGCCGCCGGTGATGTTGCAGTCCTGGACCATGGCGCCGCCGAAGCTCGCCGGTATCCACGAGCGCGGCGGAGTTCCGGTGGAAATCAAAAACAATCCGCTGCAGTTCCTTGCCGACGCCGGTTACACCGGCACCATCGCAACCAACTCGGAGTTCGAGATCGAGCGCTACCCACGGGTCGGCGACGAGATCACCGCCGAAACCGTGTATGAAACGATCTCGGACGAAAAGAAGACGGCGATGGGCAGCGGCTTCTTCGTCACCTGGATCACGACCTACCGTGATCAGAACGGTGAAGTCCTCGGCCGTCAACGATTCCGCACCCTCCGATTCAAGACGGGAAGCTGATGGCCAGTCGACTTGCGCCCACGATAAGCCCGGACACCGAGTTTTTCTGGTCCGGTCTGGCAGACCACAAGCTACTCATCCAGCGGTGCGCGGACTGCGGCACCCTGCGGGTGCCGCCACGTCCGATGTGTGGGAACTGCCAGTCCTTGAAATGGGATCCCATCGAATCGTCAGGCCGCGGAACCGTGTACAGCTTCGTGATGCCAAAGTACCCACCGCTTCCGTTCATCCAATACCCCTACGTTGTCGCACTCATCGAACTCGATGAGGGGGTACGCATCGTCTCGAACCTCTGCGATATCGAACCGGAAGCGATCGAGGTCGGCATGCCCGTCGAAGTCTTCTACGAAAAATTCGAAGCCATCCCCAGCGGCAAAGAACTAGTGCTCCATCAATTCCGGCCCGCCCGCTGACCAGCAGCAGCGAACATCGAGAGAACATGGACTTCTCCTTTACCGAAGAACAAGAGACCGTAGGCAAGGTCGCCCGCCAACTGTTCGAGCACCGCGCCACGCCGGAACATCTCACCGACCTGGAATCGCGCGAGAATCGATACGACCCCGACCTCTGGGGTGAACTGGCTTCCTCGGATCTACTCGGAATCGCATTGCCGGAATCGGTCGGCGGTAGCGGCGGCAGCTTCCTGGAACTAGGCGTCCTACTCTCCGAGGTCGGTTGGAGCGTCGCGCCGGTACCCGTCTACCCGACACTGGTCCTAGGTGCGGACACGATTGCGCGGCATGGGGATTCGGCATTACAGCAGCAATATCTGCCCGGAGTGGTAAACGGCAGTACGATCTTGACAAGCGCGCTCACCGAACCGAGCAACTCCGATCCAGCCAGCCCGCGCACCGTTGCCCGCGCCGATGCCGACGTGTGGCGGATTGACGGCACCAAGGACCTCGTTCCCGCCGCGCAACTGGCCGCAGCAATCGTCGTATCGGCTCAAACCGATGACGGCCCAGGCCTGTTCGTCGTCGATACGACCAGCGACGGTGTCGATGTCCACCCCGTGCGCACCACCAACGCGGAGCCCTATGCCGATGTCGAATTCACCGGCGCCCGAGGACGCCGCCTCGACACGAGCGGCACGGACGCCGTCGAAGCCCTCTACACTCGGGCACTCGTCGGGCTGTGTGCCATCCAGGTCGGCGTCACCGAGCGGGCACTCAAGCTCGCCGCGTCGTACACCAGCCAACGCGAACAGTTCGGCCGCCCGATCGGCTCATTCCAGGCCGTTCAACAACGGCTGGCCGACGCCTTCATCGATGTGGAGGCGATTCGCTGGACCACCTGGCACGCCGCGTGGCTGATCGCCAAGGGCCGATCGGCAACGCGCGAGGCCGGGATCGCGAAGTTCTGGGCCGCTGAGGCCGGCGCACGAGTCGTCGCGTCGGCACAGCAGGTACACGGCGGCATCGGAATCGATGTCACCTATCCGCTGCACCGATATTTCCTGTGGGCCAAAGAGAACGAGCTCGCGCTGGGATCGGCCTCGCAGCAACTAGCTCGCCTGGGCGCAGGATACCGAAAGGAAGCAAATGACTGACCGCGCTGTTGGCACCGTCGACCGCACCCGCACACTCGCATGGAACGCCGTGCAGGTGGGCGACGAAGTCACTCCGTTGGAGGTTCCGGTGACCACGACGCTGATTGTCGCCGGCGCCATCGCGTCGCGGGACTACATGCCGGTCCACCATGACCGCGACTTCGCCAATTCCCAAGGCTCAAAGGATATTTTCCTTAACATCCTGACCACGAACGGTCTGTGCGTGAAGTTCCTGAACGACTGGGCGGGCCCGGAAGCAATGATCAAGAAGCTCTCCATTCGCCTTGGCGTTCCCGCCTACCCGAACGATCCATTGCGCTTCACCGGGAGCGTCACCGGCAAATCGACTGCGAATGGCGAAGGCCTGGTTGAAGTTACCTTCAGAAGCACCAACAGCCTCGGCGATCACGCGACCGGTACCGCAGTGCTGAGCCTGCTCGAAGGTGTGGATGCATGACACGGGCTAGCCAGGGTATCGGCGGCAAGACCGCACTGGTCGGGATCGGTCAAACGGAATTCTCCAAAGAATCCGGCCGAAGCGAGATGCAACTGGCCTGCGAAGCGGTAAAAGCCGCAATCAATGACGCCGGGCTGCGGCCGAGCGACATCGATGGCATGGTCACCTTCTCCGTCGACGACAACGAGGAGATCGAGGTCGCGCGCAACGTCGGCATCAAGGACCTGACGTTCTTCACCAGAGTGCCGCACGGTGGCGGAGCTGCGGCGGGCACGGTGCTGCAGGCCGCGATGGCGGTCGCGACGGGAGTCGCCGAAGCGGTGGTCTGCTACCGAGCGTTCAACGAGCGCTCCGGACTTCGGTTCGGCGGAGCGGGGCGCCAGCCCGGGGTGACTCCGCTGTGGATGGCCCCCTACGCACCGTTCGGGTTCATGACGCCCGCCGCCTGGGTTGCGCTGCACGCACAGCGTTACATGACGACATACGGTGTGACCAATGCCGATTTCGGCAAAATATCCGTCATCGACCGTAAGCACGCCGCCAACAACCCCGATGCCTGGTTCTATGGCAAGCCGATAACCCTTGAACAACACCAGAACTCGCGCTGGATCATCGAACCGGTGCTCAGATTGCTGGACTGCTGCCAGGAAAGCGATGGCGGCGTTGCGCTGGTCGTTACCAGTGTCGAACGCGCACGCGACCTCGCCAAGCCTCCCGCCGTCATCACCGCGGCAGCACAGGGCGCGGCCTACGACGGCGAGGTGATGACGAGTTATTACCGTGACGACATCACCGGGTTGCCGGAGATGGGCGTCGTCGGCAACAAGCTATGGCGCGACTCCGGCCTCAAACCGCAGGACATCTCCACGGCATTTCTCTACGATCACTTCACGCCGTTCGTCTTCACCCAACTTGAGGAGTTGGGTTTCTGTGGTCGGGGCGAAGCCAAGGATTTCGTCTCGGTCGAAGAGTTGTCGATCGGGGGTCGCATGCCGATCAACACCAACGGCGGGTTGCTCGGCGAGGCGTATATCCACGGCATGAACGGAATCACGGAGGGCGTTCGTCAAATCCGGGGTACGTCGCACAACCAGGTGGACAACGTCGAGCATGTGCTTGTCACCTCGGGCACCGGGGTGCCGACCAGCGGTCTGATTCTCGCCCCCGACCGCTGAGTCAGTCGCCGAGTTTGCGGACGGGTACGTTGGCCCAACCGCACACGTTGGACATCGCCACCCGGCGCAGCCCGCTGCGATCGACTTCATATTCGGGAATGAGATCCAACAACGCGCCAAGCGCGATACGGCTCTCCATCCGCGCCAAGGCGGCACCTAGACAGCTGTGCACCCCGTACCCGAACGCCAGATTGAAACCCATCCGGCGTTCCCGATCGATGTCCAACCGGTCGGGGTCATCAAACATCCGTTCATCGCGCGTCGCCGAACCCGTTACCAGCAGCACCGCGCTGCCCGCCGGAATAGTGGTGCCGTGCAACGTCACATCGCGGGTGGCAGTGCGCACTTGGTATTGAGACGGGGCCTCGTAACGCAACAACTCTTCGATCGCTGCCGGGATCTTGCTCCGGTCGTCCCGCAACCTCTGCCACTGATCCGGGAAGTCGGCGAACGCGACCATGGCGTTGCCGACCAGCTTGGTCACAGTTTCGGCGCCGGCTCCGCCTAACATGGTGGCGAATCCGGTGATGTCCACATCGGTGAGCTTTTCGATCTGGCCATCACGTTCTATCTCTGTCTCGATGAGCCGACTGATCATGTCGTCCTGTGGTTCGGCACGCCGTTGCTGAACCAGTTTGTAGTAGTAGATCCCGGTCTTCACCGAAGCTTCGTAACCCGCTGGCGTAGTGGCAATTTCACCCGGATGACGCTCCAGGAGGAGATCGAGCCAGAGCCGAATCTGGTCACGGTCCGCCTTGGGCACCCCGAGCATGGTCGTGATGACCTCATTCGGAAACAGCGCCGAAAAGTCCGCAACCACATCGAAGGACCGGGGATCCAGGGCATCGATGCGTTCGTAGACCTTCTCGCGCACCATGTCTTCCAACGCAGCGATGGCGCGCGGGGTGAACACATTGCTCACCAGTCTGCGCATCTTCTGATGCTCGGGCGGATCCATGGAGATGATCACCTTCGGCACCGGGATCGCGTCGTCGTGCGCCTTCACCATGTCCAGCGTTGCGCCCTTTGCCGAGGAAAACGTTTCGTAGTCCTTGGTCGCGGGTGCCACGTCTTCGTAGCGGGTCAGTGCCCAAAAGTCCCATTTCTCGTTGTAATACACCGGCGCTTCATCCCGCAGCCGCCGGTATGTGTCAAACGCTCCGTTGAAGAAGTCATCCGAAAAGGGATCGAACTCCAGGGGCTCATTCGATACGGCACCCGGAAACGTCGCACTCACAGGATCGCTCCGGATTCCTTGTATTCCATGATGGTGTCCCAGTCCAGACCCGCGTCCATCAACACCTCTTCGGTATGTTGGCCATGTTCGGGCGCCCCGGGAGGAACGACGGACTGTTCGTCGAACTGGACCGGGTTGGTAGGAAGCGCAAAAGGAGCACCGTTCATTGTGGTGGTCTGTGCGACATAGCCGTTGGCGGTCACCGCTGGGTCCTGGCACAGCTCTCCCGGCGTCTGGACGATTCCCCACGCACCGAAAAGGTTCGCCAACTGCTCCCGCCACTCGGCCAGCGTGCGCTGCGCGAACGCCTGGTCCATGAGTGAGATGAGCTCAACGCGGTTTTCGAATCGTGCTGCGGGGGTGGCGAATCGACTGTCCTCGATCAGCTCTGGCAGGCCGATGGCGCGCATCGCCTCGGGATAAAACTTGTCCAGTTGCAGCATCATGAGTTGCACGTAGCGGCCGTCCTTGGTTCGGTACGTCCCCACGAGTGGATTCGGTGCGTCGGCGTGGCCGAACTTCGGGATCGCGCTACCGCCGTGTATTTGGCTGACGGCGACGTCAGGGCTGAGGTTCCAGGCCGCAAGTCCCAGCAGCGAGACGTCGACAATGGAACCTTTCCCGGTAGTCGCCTTCTTGTACAACGCCGCGGCGATTCCGCCGGCGATGGTCATTCCCCCAAGCAGATCGCCGAACGCGGGCCGAGACCGCACCAGCTCGTCGGCGTCCTCAGTTAGAACGTGGGCGATACCGCCACGAGCCCAGTAGGAGACGCCGTCATAGCCTGGTTTGTTGGCGTCAGGCCCCTTTGGACCATGGCCCGAACCCCGCACATAAACGATGTTGGGGTTCGCGGCGCGGATGTCATCAACGTCGATGCCCAACTTCTTACGGCGACTGGGCAGATAACTGGTCAGAAAGACATCACACGTCGCGGCGAGTTTGCGGACGACCTCTTGACCACCGGGCGTAGACAGGTCGACCCCGATGGATTTCTTGCCTCGGTTCGGTATCTCGATCATGTAGTTGACGGTGCCGCCGCCCGCGTCCACGATGCCCATGGTGACCAGCCCCCGCTGCGGATCCCCTCCGTCGCGCGGCTCGACCTTGATGACCTCCGCCCCCCATTCCGCCAGCACAGCACCGGCCGAGGGCACGAATGTCCATGCGGCAACTTCCAAAACGCGGACTCCGCTGAGTACTTTGTCGCCGGAAATGTTGCCCTCCAATATTGAGAATGACGGTTCTAACCCGATCGTAGCCGCCGCCCCCTGCGGACGCCCAGACAGCCGCCCGGCTAGACCGCCCGAGAACCAGGGTTCTCACGTATTCAGGAAGGCAACTATCCTGCGGATATGCCCTTCCCGGATATCCGGCCGACGATTCCTGCATTGGTGAGGTCCTCCGCGGCGCGATTCGGGGACAAGGTTTTTCTCATCGCCGATGGGCAGGAGTTGACCTACAACTCTCTCGACAAGCGCTCAGCCGTATTGGCGACCGCTCTGCTGTCGCAGGGCATCGGCAAAGGTGATCATGTTGGCATCTTGATGCCCAACAGCGTTGACTGGGCGCTGGCCTGGTTCGCCGCAACTCGTATCGGTGCAGTCGCCGTCCCACTCAACACCTTCCACAAGGCTTCCGAGTTAGGCTGGACCGCCCGCCATGCCGATCTTCGAGCCATTCTGGCGTGGCCGACTTTTCGCAACCACGACTTCCTGGCCAGGCTCGAGGAGGCACTACCGGGACTGGCCGATCAGCGCGAACCGGGACGTATTGCCGTGTCCCAGGCTCCTTTCCTGCGCACGATCGCGGTGCAGGGGCCGTCCTCTCGGAGGTGGACGACGACGCTGACCACCGATGGCACCCTGTCGGGCAGCGAGGCTGACTTTCTCGTCGACGTCGAGTCCTGTGTGACACCGGCCGACGAGGTGACGATCATCTACACCTCGGGTAGTACCGGGGATCCGAAAGGCCCGGTCCACACCCAAGGCGCATTGGTCCGCCATACCTACAACCTGACCTTCGCCTACGGCGTCAAGCATGACGAGGTGATGTTCACCGCCATGCCGTTCTTCTGGGTAGGAGGGTTGATCACCGGTTTGCACGCGGTGCTGCACCACGGTGCAACCCTCGTCACCCAGCCGGCGTTCGAACCGGCGGAGGCTCTCGAACTCATCGAGCGCTATCGGGCGACCATCACGTTGGGCTGGCCGCAGCAGGGTAAGACGCTTGCCGAACAACCTGAGTTCGCCCAGCGCGACCTGAGTTCGGTACAACGCACCAGCATGCCCGCAATGGTGCCGCCCGAGCGTCGTCCGCAGGGTCCGAATGCGCTAGGCATGACCGAACTATGCGGCAACCACATCGGCGTCGACCCGTATTTGCCCCAGCCGGCTGACCGATGTGAGACCGGAGGGGTGCCGGTTGAGGGACTCAGTCACCTCATCGTCGACCCCGACACCGGACAGCCAGTCCCGAACGGCACCCGCGGCGAGATTTGGGTCCGCGGGTACTCCCTGATGCAGCGCCTACACAAGCTCGAGCGCGAAGAGGTTTTCACCCCGGACGGCTATTACCGCACCGGCGATTGCGGCATCGGCTACGACGACGGCTGGATAACCTTCACGGGTCGGCTGGGTGACCTGATCAAGACCGGCGGTGGCACCAACGTCACGCCCAGCGAGGTCGAACTCGCGTTGCTCGAATGCGAGGGCGTGCTCGAGGCATACGTCGTCGGCGCAGAACACCCCAACGACGGAACGGTCGTCGCCGCTGCGGTGGTACCGCGTGGCAACGCGACGCTTGACGCCGAAGCGCTGCGATCACAACTGCGAGACAGCTTGTCTGCGTACAAGGTGCCGAAATTCATCTGGGTAGCGGCCAAGCAGGATCTTCCGTTCACCGCGACCGGCAAGGTCAAGAAGTCAGAACTCGCGCAGCAGCTCACTGGACTGCTGGCAGAACGCTAAGGCCCGAAATACGGTGCCGGTAAGCGTGTTTAAAGTCGTCCTACCAGTCGCGCAGAATCCCCGTTCTCAGCAGGCGGAAGCAACATTCTCAGCGCTCGGGAGATGGTGTACCGTACGCGTGTGTCAGACCTCACCGACAAAGTCGCGCTCATTACCGGCGCCGCCCGTGGCCAGGGCCGCGCCCACGCCGTCCGATTGAGCTCCGAAGGCGCCGACGTCATTCTCGTGGATATCGCAGGTCCCCTGCCGCCCAGCGTTCCCTATGATTCGGCCACCCCGGAAGACCTCGCGGAAACCGCGGATCTGGTTGCCGCCAATGGCCGCCGCGCCGTGACCGCGATCGTCGACACGCGGGACCATGAAGGCCTATGCGCGGCCGTGGACCGGGGGGTCACCGAACTGGGCCGGCTGGATGTCATCGTCGCCAATGCAGGAATCTGCTGCCCTGCCCCGTGGGATCAGGTTACGCACCGCGCATTTCAAGACACCATCGACGTCAATTTGGTTGGCACATGGAACACCGTCATGGCGGGTGCAAAGCACATCATCGCGGGCGAACGGGGCGGGTCCATCATTCTCATCGGCTCGGCGGCCGGGGTGAAATGGGAGCCGTTCATGGTGGCCTACACCGCAAGCAAGCACGCAATCACCGGACTCACCCGCTCCTTCGCTGCCGAACTCGGTCGCTACAACATCCGCGTCAATAGCCTGCACCCCGGTTCGGTTGCGACGCCGATGGGAACCGGAGGGATGATCGACGCGATGCAGCGGGCGGCAGAATCTAATCCGAACTTGCAATACGGATTTGGCAAACAGCTTCTTCCCAACGTGGTCACTATGCCCGAAGACATCGCCGATGCAGTCGCGTGGTTGGCATCCGATCAGTCGAAATACGTGACGGCGACCGATATTTCCGTGGACGTGGGAGTGTCGCAGGCTTAGCGAGCTGCGAGCACTACGTCGGTGAGCTCGTCTGGGCGTGCGAAGAATGGCGAATGGCCGCCATCGATTTCGACAACTTCGGCACCCACCCTGGCGGCCTGCCGCCTCGCCCACGACGCCCCCACCGCGCGGTCGTCTCGCATCAAGATGTAGGTCGACGGCGTATCCGGCCAGCGGTCGATTGGGCAACGTTCGGTGAATACCGTGAAGGCCTGATGACACATCTCGTCGAACGCATTCCGCGCCAACAGCTCCGGGCAGTCGTGGTAGAAACCTTCTCGCACCGACTCCCAGGTCAACCCGAACGGTCCGGCACCGCCGGTGTCCGGCGCCGGAAATGTGATGGCATCGGGGTTGGCGGCCAGTTCTTCGAGGAACGTCCTGCCGGGAACGGGCAACAGGCCACCGACAAACACCATTCTGAGCACCGGATACAGCGTCGCGACAACGGGTGCGCACAACCCTGCGATCGAATGCGCGACGACTACGACATCTTTCGGGTGTGCGCCCGCTGCCTGGTCGATCGCGGCTATCGCCACGCGCGCCCAGTCCAGAGCACCGGCCGCGTCGTCATCCGTAGGCAGGTCGGGCGCCACGACGGTATGACCGAACGCGCCGAGTGCGGCCCCGACCTCGTTCCAGCAAGTTCCGCGGTGCAGGCCGCCGTGCAATAGCGCGTACAGCGTCATTCGGTCGCCTGGACCGTCATGGGCGGACTCATCACGATCACCGATAGAACGGTCCCGGTTTCCCCGCCTCCTCGAGATGCCCGTACGGGTCGTACACCTTGACGTTGGGGTACGGGTTTTGCTCGAAGGCAGGCTCTGACAATCCGGCGGCGCGCAGGGCGGCCAACACTGCCAACGGGGCAGCGAAAGACACCAAACCCACTGAAACCGAAATCAGCAGCTGGCGAGTCAGCGACGACTTGTTCCCGCCCTGGCGAGTCGGCAACCGTTCGGCAATCCTGTTTATCAGCACCAGATTGCCGTCTTTGTCGCGAACACACATCACCGCAACCATGGCAAATATCACCGAGTCGTACACCGCCATGATGACGGGGAAATAGATGTGGCCAATGCGCAATACGGGTCCGACGGCCTCCGTGTAGAAGAAGATGCCGAACCTCAACCAGGTGAACTGAACCAGTCCGTTGAGCGGTATGGAGATCAGAAAGCCGCCGATGAAGACAGCGACAAGCGGGTGTCCCGCGAGCCAGCTCAAACGCCGAAAAGCCGGAGCGATCAACCGGTTGTGCAGTTGCAGTATGCCCAGGCCGCTCAGCAAGTAGTAAGCCGCGTAGCCGCCCAGGAAGGCCAACGCAGGCTCGAGGTTAGGTGCGATGCTGACGTAGGGCCAGGACAGCGGACAGTGCAGCATCCGCGGGTCGAAGACAGCGAAGGTCGCCCAGTTGGCGAGTGGATCCAACGCGCCCGTGATGAGCCCGGCGAATGCGATGACCACCGCCCAATGCACCTTGCGTTGGCGCACCGATAACCACACCAAGGTGACGACCAGACCGATGGCCAGCGGTATCGAGCTGAAGGCGACCACGAGCGGCCAGTTGTCGAAGCCGAGAAAAGGCGGGTACGGCTCGGGTCCCGGATTGAAGTTCGTAATCCTGGGATCCCCATGGGTGCCGGATTGCATGGTCGCGATGGTGACGGCGGCGAACACCAGGTAGCCGGCGATGAAAAGCCCCCACCCGACCCGTGCGAGCCGCCGTGATCCCGGCGCCCCGTTGGCTACCGCAGGATCGGAATCGATGCCGGGTTCAACGGTATTCGTCACGTGATACTTTCAGCGGCACCGTCGCCCCACCTGAATTGACTGCGACCACTTGAGCCCAAGCCGCGAAACGTCGCGCCGCATACACGCTCGGCGTAAAACACCCGTCCCGCATGTCGACCACATCTCCTCGTCGTCGAGAATTAATGTTCTCACACGCGAGAAATGACGGTCGCTATGCCCACATGTCGGCCGCGGCGCGCTAACGTGCAACGAGGTCGACGACTGCGCGACAGACAGGAACCAGCTTATGACGGATCGGCATTCCAACATCGCGGGGACAAACATGCTCGTCGTCGGGGCATCTTCCGGCATAGGTCGCGCCTTGGCCGTGGCGGCACATGCCAGAGGCGCCAAAGTAGCTCTCGCCGCCCGCCGGGTGGACCTGCTGTCCGAACTGGCCGATCAACTCGAAGGGTCGGCCCACGAACTCGACGTGTCCGACCCCCGCGCGATCGAATCCGTCGTTCGAGACGTTGGTACCGCGTTCGGCAAACTCGACGCTGTTGTTTTCACCAGCGCCGCAGCGCCATTCGCGCTGATTGAGGACACGGACGTGGCAACCTGGTTGCACACGTACGCCGTCAACGCCGTGGGCGCATCGCACGTGCTGCGTGCCGCCCTGCCACACCTGTCCGACAACGCGGTCGCGCTCGTCGCCTCAAGTCATGACGTGGGACGACCACGCGCCGGTGTGGCCGCGTATCACGCGAGCAAGGCCGCGCTTGACGAAATCCTGCGGTCCTGGCGAGCCGAGCATCCAGAGTTGGCCGTCATCCGCGTCAGTGTCGGACCCACCGAAGACACCGAGATCCTGCGTGGTGCCGACCGCGAGCTGCTGGCAGACCTGTATCGGGCCTGGGTGCACCAAGGCCAGATACCGGCGAAGATGTCGGCACTCACCGACGTGGCGAACGCCATGCTCTCGTTGATCGCCATTGCGCGCGCCAACCCAACGGTGGTGAGCGACATCGTGCACCTGGCGCCGCGACACTGAACCGAAGGAAGACTGATGGACTTAGGGTTTGCGGGTGCGACCGCCGTCGTCACCGGAGGCAGCAAGGGGATGGGACTGGCGATCGCCGAAAGTCTGGGCGCCGAAGGCGCCTCGGTGGCGATCATGGCGCGTGGCCAAGCCGCGCTGGAGTCCGCGGCCGAGCGTATCCGCGAAGCCGGCGCACCCGAGGTGCTGCCGATCAGCGTTGACATGGCCGATGCCAAGTCCATCGCGTCGGCGTTCGCGTCAGTCCAGGATGCGTGGGGCACTTTGAATACGTTGGTGCATACCGTTGGTCCGAGCGCCGGCGCATTCGAGGATCTTGACGACGACGATTGGCACGCCGCATTCAACCTTGGCACCATGTCGGCGGTGCGGTCGGTTCGAGCCGCACTGCCCATGCTTCGCGCCGCGGACTGGGCTCGCATCGTCACGCTCTCGGCGCACTCCATCCAGCGGCAGAGCCCTCGCCTGGTCGCCTACACCGCCGCGAAGTCCGCACTGTCCAGCGTAACCAAGAACCTCTCTAAAAGCCTTGGCGCCGAGGGCATTCTGGTCAACTGCGTCTGTCCGGGCACCATCGTCACGGCCAGCTTCACCGAAATACTGAAAGATGTGCTGGCCGCCGACGGCCTCGATTCTTCTGATCCACACGACGTGATGGCGTGGGTGGACAAGACTTACGGCCACCCTTGCGACATTGGCCGCGCCGGGTTGCCCGAGGAGATCGCATCGGTCACGACGTACCTCGCGTCCCGGCGCAACGGTTACGTCACAGGTGCCACCATCAACGTGGACGGTGGTTCAGACTTCATCTGAACCCGTTGGGATGGACTGGTCAGCCCTGGCCAGACGACAATCCGTGTTGCATCTCGTCGAAGATACTGTCCGGTACCAGCAAATCCGCCGGATCCAGGATCTGATCGATGTTGGCGACCACATCCTCGGCCGTAAACGAACCACCCGGGCTGAACCATCCGCGCGTGACACCGATCTGCAACGCTGCAACCCGTCCGTGAAAAGCGCTGAGCACCAGGTGAGTCCGTGTGCATTGTTCGCTAGCGAGATAAGCGACCACGGGCGCTACCTGATCAAGCCGCAAAGTCTTGCGGAATGCCTGCGCCGCTTCCGTGCGGCCCTCCTCCCCCAATATCGCGTCGGCCATGCGGGTATCGCCCATGGGCATGATCGCGTTGGCCGTGATACCCGACTCCGCGCCTTCAAGCGCGGCGACGTTCATCAGCCCGAGCATGCCCATTTTTGCCGCCGCATAGCCAGCTAAACCTGGCTGGCCGAAGGCGCCTGCCGCCGACGACACGAAGACGAGCCTGCCGTAGCCCGCCCGCTTCATCACCGAGATACCAGGCCGCACAACGTGAAACGCGGCAAGCAGATGATGACGCAAGAGCGCCTCGAAGCGGTCCGTCGGCCACTCCTGGATGGGGTCGTGGTGGATGATGCCGGCGTTGGCGACGATGGCGTCAAGCCGACCGAATTCGTTTAACGCCAGGTCGACGGCCTGCTGGCCGCCGTCCTCGGTGCTGGCGTCCGTAATACACGCAACGGCCTTTCCCCCGGCGTCCGTGATCGACTCGGCCACGCGGGTGGCGATTGCGGGATCAGGATGGTGGCCGTCGACGTCGACCCCGTTGTCATGCACCACCACCGCCGCCCCGCGGCGGGCGAACTCGTGGCAGTACGCTTCGCCCAGACCTCGACCTCCCCCGGTGACCAGCACGACGCGGTCATTGAACGAGATCGTTGTCATACCACCTCGCGGCGATTCGTCCAGTGCGCGACGAACGGGGCGATCGTCGACAGGTCGTAGAGCCCCGGCTCGGCCGCAACGACCGCGGGGATGGCGTTGATGGCGTGCATCGCGGTGGCCAGGCAACCCTGTTCGGAGTGATCCTGGTCTTGCGCGCCAAGCACGAGATTAATACTGATGTTGGGTTCACCCTCGAAGGTCACCTGGTAGCCGATCTCGGTGGGCCAGTCGGGGGCCAGGTCGTCGGCCATTCTGGTGAGATGCTCTACGGCCAAAGTCGTTTCGCCGCAATCAACCACAACGCCGAAGCGCATGGCGCCCACCGTGCCGGCCGGAATCTCGCCGGCGGCCACCGACAGCGGCCGCGGCGTCACTGCAACTTCGCGATACCCTTCCACCCCGCGGATCTCCAGGCCCAGTGCCTGCGCGATTACCGTGGCGCTACCGATCCACGCCATTGCGGCGTATTCGGTATTGCTCAACAACGGCGTGGTGTCGTCGGGATCGTGCCCGAAGCCCATTGCGTTGAAGATCAAATCGTGGCTGGCGTACGTGGAGTAATTCAGCACCTCACGGATGTTGATCCGACTCACCCGCTGACTCAGCCGGGACAGGACCGGGACCAGGGATTCACCGACGAAACCGGGGTACAGGCCCAGCCCCAGGAATGACGATCCGCCGGCAGCGCAGGCCTTTTCGATACCTTCTGCCAGTGATTCGTGCAGGGAGCGCGGGTGTATGAACCGGCTGCCGGTCGCCACCACATTCTTGCCGGACGCCAGCAGTTCGCAGACTTCGGCGAAGCAGCCGGGCGTGTCGATTTCCACCTTGCCCATGTAGAGCACGACGTCCGCGTCGGTAGCGATGACGGCGTCCCGATCCGTGGTGGCGAGAACCCCCGCTTCGGGCAGTCCACACAGGGTGCCGGCGTCGACACCCGCCTTTTCCGCGTCGTACACCCGCACGCCCACCAATTCGAGGTCCGGTCGGCTGAGCACGTGCCGCAGGGACATCATTCCGGTGACCCCGGTTGCCCACTGAATGACGCGCACGCCGCGAGTCATGACCAGACCACGTCGAGCCGGGGTGGGGACCGGAACATGGCGCCCGTGATATACGGCGGCGGCGCGTCCGGATCCAGCCTCAGGTCAGGCAGTTCGTCGAACAGCGCGTTGAAGATCTTCGTACTCTCCAATCTGGCCAAGTGCATCCCCAGGCACACGTGCGCGCCGTGACCAAAGCCGATGTGCGGCTTTCGTTCCCGGAAGATGTTAAAAGACTCAGGATCTTCCCAACGGGTTTCATCGTGGTTGGCGCTGCCGAGGCTCAACATCATGGTGGCGCCCTTAGGGATGTGCACGCCGTAGAACTCGATGTCGCTGGTGACTTCACGCATGAAGTTCAGTAGCGGGGTTTCCCACCTGATGCCTTCTTCGATGGCCTGCGGCAGCAGGCTTCGATCATCGCGGACCGCGTCGAGTTGATCGGGATGAGTCAGCAAGGCCATCGCGAGGGTGGCCGTCGACCGTGACGTCGTTTCGGCACCGGCGGGCAACAAATTGCGCATGAACCCGTAGATTTGCTCGTCCGACATCTTGACGCCGTCGATCTCGGCCTGCGAAAGAATGGTCACCATGTCGTCTTTCGGCGACTTGCGCCGGTCTGCGAGCACTCCGATGAAGTACTCCTTCATTTCCGCGGAAGCCTTCATCGCCCGCTGCATGTCACCCCGGAAGCCCAGTAGGTCGATCGCCAACCGGTGAAATTCACCGATATCAGCCTCGGGTAACCCGAGCAGGGCCGCGATCACCCGCACCGGAATCGGCATGAAGACCGCGTCCACCAGATCGGCGCGCTTGTTGTCGCGGAACTTCGCGATCGTGCGCTCTACCAGAGGGCCGACGAGTTCGGTGTCCCAACGCTTCATCGACGAACGCGCGAAGGCGAACTCGTGCAGCCTGCGGTAGACCGCGTGCTCGGGTTCCTGCATTTCCAGGATCGTCGGTCCCTGCAAGGGCCGCACCACGTCTTCGTAACACCGGGTACTGAAGGTGAGGTTGTCGGTGAATACTGCCTTTACGGCGTCGAAGGAGTACGCGGTGTAGGTCTTGTTCCCGTTCCCGGAATCCTCGGGAATACCCATTTCCGGCCAGCCGGGATGCACCGCACCTTTGGCGCGCAACTCGCGTAGCAGTGGATACGGCGTTGCGTCGCCGTCTGCACCCATTCCGGCGTTGAACTTCTCCTGGGCTTCTCGGATGCGCTGGTCGATGTCATCGGTGACCGCGGGTTCCGCCATGTCGCGCCTCCTGCCAGGTATCAACCTGCATCCTGTCGGTTGCAAACCTACATGATGTATGTTGGACCGACCAGAACGAGCCCGACCCGAAACCGCAACTGGAGCAATAGATTGGCCATTCGAGTCGTGCAGTGGGCCACCGGTGCGGTGGGCCGCGCTGCACTGCAGGAGCTGATCGAGAATCCCGATTTCCAGCTGGTCGGCGTGCTCGTCTACGACCCGGCCAAGGCCGGCCGGGACGCGGGCGAATTGTGCGGGCTGCCTCCCACGACGGGTGTGGCCGCCACCACCGACAAGGACGAAATAGTCGCCTTGGGAGCCGATGTCGTCGTGCACGCCGCCAGCAAGGCGCACGCGATCGAGACCAACGCCGAGGACATCTGCCGACTACTCGCCGCCGGCACGAATGTCATCACGACCACCTCGTATAACCATCTGCCCACCTACGGCGCGGAGACCGAGGTGGCGTTCGTCACGGCCTGCCAGCAGGGCGCATCCCGGTTCCACGCGGCCGGCGAGAACCCCGGCTTCATGTTCGAGCGACTCGTCGCAACCGTGACCGGGTTGAGCAAGACCATCGACCGCATCGATCTCTATGAGGCCACCGATGTGTCGGCCGTCCCGAGTCGGCCGATGCTGGTCGACCTCATGGGCATGGGCCGCCCGCCTGAGGACGTGACGGTCGACTCCCCGATCATCAAGAAGCTCGACTTGGCCTACCGCCAGGCACTCAACGCCACCGCCGATGTCCTCGGCGTGACACTGTCGCACATTGACGTTTCGGTGGACGCCACCACACTCCCCCACGACATCGAGGTGACAGCCGGCCCGATCGAGGCGGGAACCGTTGTAGGACAGCGCTTCTCGTGGATCGGGCACTGGTCGGGCCGACCGCTGCTGGCCATCCATGAGGAATGGGTACTGACGCGCGACCTACCGCAGTGGGGCATGACGCCGCTGGCCCCCGGCGAGAAGGCCCCGTTGATACGTGCGGTCATCAAGGGCGTCCCCAGCTTTGAATTGCAGCTCGACGTCGGCTGGGATGGCCAGCTGCCCACCGGACAGCACGCCATGCCGGGCCACCTGATGATCGCCATGGGCGCCGTCCGGGCGATTCCGTACGTACTGAGTCGACCACCCGGAATCGTGACGGCGCCGGTGTTCGGCGCGATCCAGCTAGCGAGCGGCCACGCCGACCGCGCGTGAAATGTGCGAGCTCGGCGCGGCGTGGAACACGTGCGCCGAACCGTCGGGCAGCATCCGACGGGCTACCAGATAGTCCGATCCTAGCCAGCCCTGCCGGATGTATCGGCCGAACCGCAAGAACGTTCCCGGCGCTCCGCTCGCCGCAGGTATGAGCTTGACCTGCTCTATGCCGTTCTTGACCCCTTCGCCGGTCAGCGGGCGCGCCGCCGCCAGCGCGCGAGCGATGACGGTCGCCGCATCGTGGGACAGGCCTGGCATCGAATGTCCGGGCCGTCGGCCATATCTCGCCTCGAAGCGATCCAGAAACGCCTGACCCACCTCGTTGCGCTCGTCGTAGCTGTCCAGACCGATCCAGCCCGAAAGGTGACGCCTCCATTCATCGTTGATGTGGGCCATCTCGAAGGCGGTGGTGGTGTACCGGGGCGGGTCCCAGCCCGCGGCCAAAAGCGCGTCGGTGAAACCCCACAACCCGTGCCCGAACCCGACGTGGACGAGCGCATCAGGGTCCGCCGCCCGCAGCGCAGCCACCGCCTCGGCCTTGTCGGCTTCCACCTGTGGAATCGCTATCGTGGTCACGATCTTCAAACCGGCAGCGGCATAGACTTTTTCCGCGAACGCTAGATACTCCTTGCCGATCAACGATGCCTCGTAGGCAATCGCGATCCGTGATCGCCCGTCACCGATCATCACCGCGGCCAGCATCACGGGCTCCTCGGCCATCGATCCGTTGTTGAGGGCGAAGCACCACTCGCCCAGCGCGCCTTCCGATCCCGACAAAGTGATGATCGGAACCTTGGCCGTTGCATCGACATGGGATCGCAGCGGCACCACGTTGTCGGAAACCCAGGGCCCGAATATGGCCAAGCACCCCTCGTCCACCAACTCGTCGAACGCCCGTTCCACTGCCTGGTAGGTGCCGTTCGGTAACCCGACGACGTTGCGTTGTATCAGTTCTACCGGTCGGTCGATCAGTTTCGAGGCGAGCGCTTCGTCGAACACCAGTCGCAACGCGGCGACGGTGTTGTTGTCGGAGTCGCCGCTCGTCGGATAGTCGTTGAGCAAACCCACCTTTAGCGGTGCGACCGACCCGTATGCGCGAAGCACGTCGTCTGACATACCGGCAACATACACCTCAACCTGCAAGATGAATGTTGCTACGATCATCGGCATGGCGCAGCGCGGCGGGTCGGACGATGATCGTCGCGCACGTGGCGAGCGCACTCGACGCGACCTCATTGATGCAGGTCGGGAACTGTTCGTCGAACGGGGTTACTTCAACACCAGCATCAGCGACCTGGTCGCCAAATCGGGCGTGGGCACCCGCGGCGCCTTCTACCACCATTTCAAGGACAAGGCCGAATTGTTCCGAGCCGTCTTCGAAGAGGTGGAAAGCGACCTCACCCTGCGTTCCATCGCGACGCCACCCCCCGGCGCAGACCCGTGGGAACGGCTGACCCGCGGAATGCACGGATTTCTCGAAGCGGCGTTGGAGCCCGAAGTACAGCGCGTCATGCTGGTCGACGGACCGGTCGTCCTCGGCTGGCAGACACTGCGGGCGATCCAAGAAAACAACAGCATCGCCCTGATCAACGAGATAGTCCGGCAGGCGATCGCGGACGGCATCATCGACGATCAACCCGTCGGAGAGCTCACGCACATGATCGTCGCCGCACTCGAGGAGGCCTCGCGCCTAGTCGCCCACGCCGCAAACCCCACTCGGGCGCGTCGGCGAGCGGCCAAGATACTCGACCGCCTGCTGCTGAGCTTCGCGGTCGACGAACGTAAGTCCTTGCGGCGGTAAATATCTTGCGACGCCCTTGGCCAACCCCGACCGATGTGAAAATGTGTGTTTACGACAAGTGAATAATTTCGCTCTCACTCAGCATCCGAGGAGACCCATGCAGGAACGCCATGTCTAGCGACGACACACAGCCGTTGCGGGTGGCAGTCGTAGGCGCATCTGCCGGGCTCGGGCGATGCATTGGCACCGGGCTTGCCAAGCGCGGCGCCCACGTGGCGTTGCTCGCACGTCGCTACGAGCGCCTGGTCGACGCCGCCAAGGAGGCCGGCAGCGGCGCGGTGGCAATCGCGTGTGATGTCACGGTGGCAGATACCTGCCAGCAGGCGATGGCGGAGGCGGTTGGGGCGCTGGGCGGTCTGGATGCCCTGGTGTACACCACCGGTGTTGGCGTCCTGGCGCCGCTGCAGGAGGTCACAGCCGAGCAATGGGCGCAGCTGTTCGCAACCAACGTCACCGGCGCGTCACTGATCACTGCGGCCGCGGCACCACATTTGGCTGCGGCGGGCGGCTCTGCCGTCTACCTGTCATCGCTCAGCGCCTCGTACACGTCGCCGTGGCCGATGCTGGGGGCCTACGCGGTCAGCAAGAGCGCCCTGGACAAGCTCGTTGAGGCCTGGCGCACCGAGCACCCGGAAATCAGCTTCACCCGACTCGCAGTGGGTGACAGCCTCGGCGGCACCGGCGACTCGCAGACCGAGTTCGCCAAGAATTGGGACCCCGAGGCGATGGAAAAGGCCATCCGATATTGGATGGAAAACAAGTACATGCTGGGTGGATTGGTCGACGTAGAACATCTCACGGAAGTCGTCCACAACGTCATCCGTTGCGGCAACAGCAGTTTCATCCCGTACCTCACATTGGCCCCGCGCCCATCCAGCGCGGTAAAGGAACTCCGTAAATGGTGAACCTTCCACTCCCACGAAGGAGAAGGCAATGAAAACCAAGGCAGCAGTGCTGCGCGGCGTCGGATCCGATTGGGAAGTCACCGAAATAGACCTCGATCCCCCGCACGCGGGCGAGGTCCTGGTGAAAATGGCCTACGCCGGCATCTGCCACTCCGACGAACACTTCTATAGCGGCGACAGTGTGCCCACCCCGGAGATGGAAGAAATGATGCGGGCCGCCGGTCGGGACGTGCCCGAATGGTTCCCCATGCTTGGTGGCCATGAGGGTGCGGGCATCGTCGAGGAGGTCGGGCCCGAGGTCAAGACCCTGAAACCCGGTGACCACGTCGCGGTCTCGTTCTATCCCGCCTGCGGCACCTGTCGATGGTGTACCACCGGTCAAACGTATCTGTGCGACGTGGGTGCCGACATCTACAGCAAAGCGATGACCACCGACGGCACGCGACGCCGCCACCTCGACGGCGAAGACCTGATGGCGATGATGCAGGTTGGAACGTTCGCCGAATACGTGGTGGCCTCCGAGCGCTCGCTGGTCAAAGTGCACGACTGGATCCCGTTGGAGGCCGCCTCCCTGGTCTCCTGTGGTGTGACAACCGGATTCGGGTCGGGATCGGTCGCTGCGGGTACCGAGCCTGGCGACACCGTCGTGGTCATCGGTGTCGGCGGAATAGGCATGAACGCGGTGCAGGGCGCAAAGGTAGCCGGGGCCAAGCACATCGTCGCCGTCGATCCCAACGAATTCAAGCGGCAGATGGCGCCCACCTTCGGTGCGACGCACACCACCGCCGACACGGGTGCCGCGCTGGAATTGGTCACCGAAATCACCTGGGGAGTAATGGCCGACCGGGTAGTGCTCACCCCGGGCGTCGTGCCCGCGGACATGGTCATGATCGCCCTGATGCTGTTGCGCAAAGGCGGCACTTGCGTACTGACCGGAATGCCCAAGATCACCGATCTGATGGTGCCGATGGTCCTGACCGACATGATCTACTCCTGCAAGACATTCAAGGGTGTGCTCTATGGCGAGATGAACCCCCGCGAGGCCATGCCCCGATTGCTGTCAATGTATGAGGCGGGCGTGATCAAGCTCGATGAGTTGATCACGCAGACCTACAAGCTCGACGACATCAACGAGGCGATGCGAGATCTGCGCGCGGGCAAAAACATCCGTGGCGTCATCGCCTTCGAGTGACTGAAGTGCCGCGATGCGCCACATCGACTTCGAGGTAACCGGTTCGCCACCGTCGCTTGATCACTACCGTCGATCCTGGACACCGAGTCCCGACGTGGCCTTGGCCGGAATCTGGCTCGGCGCTGTCGTCAGCGACGAATCGGGTCAGAACTACTGGGGCCTACGGGGCTTGGACGACTTTGTCATCGGTATGACGCACGTGGTGTCGCCGGTGTGCGGGTTTCGTTCGCTGCCAAAGACGATGGAATCCGATGCACCGCACCTGTTCGAAGAGTACGCGTCCATCGACTGGTTCGAGCCCTTCGAGTACAGCGAAGACAGTGACACCGCGCAGATGCTTTACACCAGCGGCCGCGTTGCGCGTGACGCGGACGGCCTGCATTGGTATGACGCGAGCGGTCGGTGGGAGATCCACGGCTACACCGGCAGTGATGTGGTAGTCACCCACGTGCCGCGCCAGGAAGGCGACTGCCCCGTCGCCGACGAGGTGTACTACCGGCACGAATTGCTTTACGCGACCGGCACCATCAACGGTGTGCCGGTGTCCGGCTATGCGCATCAAGACTTCGCTTACGGTCCGCCTGGGCTGTCCTACACCGAATTGCCCATCGCCCGTCACCTGCAGGGGATGTGGGTGTCGTGGCTGCATGAATACGACGACGGCCGACTCGGCGGCGGCAGCTTCTGGCAAGGCCGCGATGACTTGGCCTTCGGGCCGGGTTACCAGGTGAGGGACGGCAAGACCACGGTCCACCACGACATCGTCGCCACCGCGGGCTTCAACGACGCCGGGAAGGTAGTCAGCCTAGAGACGGTAATCGGCGGCGACACATACACTTTTGCGTTCGACACCAGCGGCAGCCCGCTGCATGTGTTCGGCAACCTCATCCGCGATCCGAGCGGCCAGGCCCCGGCACGCAGTTGGTGCTGGGTCGAATAC
The DNA here is from genome assembly GCF_010723575.1 of Mycobacterium bourgelatii. Classification (NCBI taxonomy): domain Bacteria; kingdom Bacillati; phylum Actinomycetota; class Actinomycetes; order Mycobacteriales; family Mycobacteriaceae; genus Mycobacterium; species Mycobacterium bourgelatii. Next base: position 1,438,768 of record NZ_BLKZ01000001.1, on the reverse strand, counting down.
GCCGGTGGCATGTTGACCCCCGAGATCCTGGATCTGGTCATGCAGCGGTTTCGTCTGGCCCGCGCGGGACAACGCGTTTCATGACCTACCGAAGGTGCGCCTTTCCCACCAAACTCCCAGTCGGGGGTATTGGCGCGGCAACAGGCGCACCAGCAGATCGACACCCCGGGCGTCGTTTCCCACCAGCACGCGACTTCGGTTGGCCTGCACGCCATTCAAGATCGTGTCGGCGGCCTTCGTCGGCGACATCTTCAGCAGCTTGTCGTTGTAGGCTTCGGCACGTTTGAGCTGCTCGGAACTGAGTTCCTTCCCGGCTCGTTTGGCTTCGTCGATGGCGGCGGTGGCGATGTTGGTTCGGATTCCGCCAGGGTGCACGACGACGACCTGCACCGGATGGCCCGCAGCCAGCATTTCCGCACGCACCGATTCGGTGAACCCGCGGACGGCGAACTTGCTTGTGCAGTAGGCACTCATCGATGCTTGCGCCATGAGGCCATTCAGGCTGGAGATGTTGACGAGGTGGCCGTCGCCAGAGTTGATCAGGTGCGGCAGGAACGCTTTGGTGCCGTGGATGACGCCCCAGACATTGATGCCGAATATTCGTTCATAGGTTTCGTAGTCACAGTCGATGACCGGCGCCGCACCGCCCGCGACGCCGGCGTTGTTGTAGAGCTGGTGGACGACACCAAAATGATCGGTGACCGATGCGGCATAGTCGTTGACCGCCTCGCGATCGGTGACGTCGAGAACTTCCACATGGGTCTCGGCGCGCAGCGCTCGTGTCCGTTCGGCGGTATCCGCCAAACCGTCCTTGTTGACATCGGACATTGCCACCCGAGCGCCCCTGCGCGCCAGGCCGACGGCCAACGCCCGGCCGATACCCGAGCCAGCCCCGGTGACCACGGCGACCTTGCCCTTGATCGTTCCCATGGCGGCGCCGCTATCCGGTGTGCCCGCTGAGGGCGGGGACCGGTTCGGTATCGGCGGTCGATGACGTTTGGTAGGCGTCGATGTCAAACCGCTTCGTCTGCTGTCGGAAGCGGAAAGTGAAGTCGGGCCACAAGGTGGTGTTGTTGCCCTGGGCGTCCAGATACCAGCTGCCGCATCCGCCGGTCATCCACACCGATCCGGCGAGCTTGCGCTGCAACGTGTCGTTGTACGCATCGACCACGTCCGGGAGTACCTCGATGCGGTTGATGGCGCGGCGGGTCATGGTGTCGATGGCGTCGATGACGTAGTTCAGTTGCGACTCAATCATGTAGACCATCGATGTGTGGCCCAGGCCGGTGTTCGGCCCGATCAGCACAAATAGATTGGGGAACCCCGCGACCGTCGTGCCCTTGTAGGCGCGCATCCCGCCGTCGGCGAAGGTCTGGCTCAGGCTTCGGCCATCGCTGCCGCAGATGGTGTCGAACATCGGCGAGTCGGTGACTTGGAAGCCGGTTGCCACGATCAGAGCGTCGACTTCACGCGCGGTGCCGTCGTTGGTGATGATCGCGTTTCCATCGATTTCCCGGATGCCGTCGGTCACCAGTTCGACGTGATCGTTGTCGAGCGCCGGGTACCAGTCGTTGGCGATGAGCATTCGCTTGCACCCGATGCGGAAGTTGGGTGTCACCTTGCGACGCAACTCAGGGTCTTTGATTTCGAAGCGGATCTTGGCGCGGGCGATCAACTCGAACGGTTTCATCATCTTCGGATACTTGGCCAATCCGACTACCTGGGTCTCGCGTGCCGCGTAGATACCGGCCCGGGCTAGCCGCAGCAATCCCGGCACGTTGCGGAACGCCCATCGCTCCGGTCGCGTGAATGGACGGTCGAACCTGGGCAGCAGCCACGGCGCAGTGCGCTGATAGACATCGATGTGCTTCACCTTGTCGACGATGGCCGGGACTATCTGGATTCCCGAGGCCCCTGTGCCGATCACCGCCACGCGCTTACCGGTCAGGTCAGCGTCGTGGTTCCACTGTGCCGAGTGAAACAGCGTCCCGGCGAAGCGGTCGATACCGGGAATGTCGGGCAACTTCGGTTCGGCCAACGCGCCGAAGGCCCCGATCAGCACGTCGGCGGTCATGGATCCACGAGTGGTCGACAGTTCCCACCGATTGTTCTCCTCTGACCACGCTGCACGTTTCACGTGGCAGTTGAACACGTGGCGATCAAGTACGCCGGCGCGCTCGGCGACGCCTCGGATGTAGTCCTGGATCTCCGGCTGACTGGAGAACGAACGCGTCCAATTGGGGTTCATGGCAAACGAATACGAATACAGGTGCGACGGCACGTCGCACGCCGCACCGGGATAGGTGTTGTCGCGCCAGGTACCGCCGACATCGTTGCCGCGTTCGAGCACGATGCAGTCCTGGTGTCCGGCCTCGCTGAGTTTGACCGCCGCCCCCAACCCGGAGAAGCCGCTGCCCACGATGGCTACGCGGGCATGCCGGGGCAACTCGGATCCCGCCGATTTCGTGCTGGAGTTCGCCGTCATTTTCGGTGCGTACCCAGCAAACGCCCCCGTTAAAAGGAGTTCGCAGCAAATCCGGAAGACAGCCGCCGGCTAACGCACCACACCGCGCAGTGTCACGAGTCCAAGTTCCTTGTGGGTGAGAAAACCGGGTGGCGCGTCGCAGACGGCTGGGATCGTGTTTACCGGCCCCATTGCGGTCCAGGTGTATCCGGGGTTGCCGTGGTCACCCTGCTCGTCGGCGACACCGCGCAGGATCAGTTCGGTGGGCTGCTCGCCCTCCACCACCAGTCGGTAGTGGTAGTAGCCATCCCAGTCCGGCCGGGGATCAATGGCGTCGTGCTCTACGAAGGAATACGTCTCGTGCAGCGTGATGAACGGCTTGCCGTCTACCCATGCGGTCCACTCGTGCTGCTGTGCCGCCACGGTGCCCTTCTTGATCACTCCCTTCAATCCGGGCATGTCCATGTCTTCGGTTCCCTCGTAAGGGATGTCGCGGGTGGCCAACCCCACTTTGACCTCCGTCGTGAACCTCTCGACAGTCTTGTCCACGCCGTCCACCACCATGGTCAGCGACTGTGCAAACAAGGGCCACGCGGCCGCGAACAGGTTCCCCGCTTCGAACTCTGCGGGCTCCTTCCCAAATCCCATCTCGTCGAGGTATTTGAGAGTGTCCTTGTTGAAGTTCACGTATTCGTAGATGTGAATGCGGTCAATGCGGCTGACAATCCGGCACAGCGTTAGCACCAGCAAGTCCGCCGCGAAGCCGGGATGGATGCCGCCGGCGTGAAACGATGTTCCACCCGCCTGACAGGCTTCCTCGATCTTGTCGATGTCCTGGGCGTTCGTTTCGGTTCGGTACCACCAGGCACCACCGGAGGCGACGACATTCTTCCCGCCACGGAGCAGACGACATATTTCCTCGATGTCGGACCACAGCGGCGCGTAGAACACACAATCCGCCTCCAACGCCTCCAGCGCCGACTTGTCGGTCGTTGCGAGCACACCGATCGGTGCCACCCCGACGAGTTCGCCCGCGTCCTTGCCGACCTTTTCCGGGCGACTACACAGCACGCCGACGACCTCGTAGACGGGGTTGCCGGCGAAATGGCGTAAAGCGAGCGTTCCGACATTGCCAATGCCCCATTGGATGACGCGATACTTCTTGCCCACTTTCGGGTCATCCGCCAGAGCCGTCACGGCTACTCCTTCCACATGAGACCGCGAAGCGCCTCCGCGGGCGGAACCTGGTCGGCGGCAATCAATCCCGCGGGCGCCCGACAAACCCAGTCGATGACATTCACCACCCGAGCGGCCGTGGAAATGCAGCCGGCGTCGGTGGTGTCGAACGACGGATGAGAGACGTGCGTGTTGATCTCGATCCGAGGTTCTCCCTCAGCGACGATCCGGTGAACCCCGGGTTGGCCATCGGGCGGGAAGGGCCAATCGGGTGCGGCGGCGCTGGTGAGCCTGGTGATGTGCTCGAGAGTGATCACGGGACGCCCGTCGACGACACCCTCGGCGGCAAACCGTACTGCGGCCATCCCGCCAGGCTCCACCTTGGTCATGATGCAATCGATCGGTTCCGGTGTGTACCAGCGTTCGTCCCGTTGTCGCACCTCGTCAAGTGCGATCCCAAGATGATCTGCCAAATTCCGTATCTGGCCGCCGAACATGGCCACCACGACACCGGGCAGGAACAGCATGGGCGGATCGTCGTCTGGCTTCAGCCCGAAACCCATTGATGTGCCGGTAAATTCGTAATCATCGTAATTTGCGTAATCGAATATCTCCTGGACGGTGATCGACGAAACGCGAGTCGTGAGGCCACATGCCGAGTAGACCAATGTGTCGGCGGAAAACCCCGGATCGATGCCATTTATGTACAACGACGTGTTACCCGCTTCGCATGCCCGTTGCAGCGGGTCCCGCAACCACTCGTCGGCGTGGTGTGGTGTGGTAAGCCAGACCAGTGATGTGCCAACCACATTGGTGCCGGCCGCGAGAAATCTGGCCATCTGGTCGATGACCTCCATCGGCCGCACCTCACCCAGCGCGGTATAAACCACGCAGTCTGCCCCGAGCGCGACCAAGGCATCGATGTCGTCCGTGGCGACGATGCCGGTCGGTTGGCCGAGGCCACACAACTCGGCGGCGTCTTTGCCGACCTTCTCCGGACTGGACGCGTGGACTCCGACCAACTCGAGATCTGGTCGGCCGATGATTGCCCGCAACGAATGCCGTCCGACATTGCCTGTCGAAAACTGAATGACTCTGCGCATTTTGAGCCGCCTTAGTAGTCCGGTATGGGCAATGGCGAGTTGTTAGAGTCAATTCCACCGTCCACGTGGAAGATTGCGTTGGTGGCGTAGCAGTCAGCGGTGCTCAGGTACACGCAGAGGCGGCCAAGGTCCTCCACATTGCCGAGCCGGTGCAGCGGCGTCGCCTCTTGCATCTTCTCCAACGATCCCGGCATCAGATCGAGGCTCGACTGGAGGCCGTCAGTGGCGAACGAACCGAGCGCGATTGCATTGACCCGGATCTTTGGTGCCAACTCCTGGGCCATCGCCCGGGTCAGCGCTTCCAGGGCACCCTTTGCGGTGCAGTAGGCGGCCAGCGCGCGGATGCCGAAACGACCTGCGCCCGAAGAGATGTTGACGATGTTGCCGCGGCCGGCTTCGATCATGTGCGGGGCAACGAGTTGGCTCATGATGAACGTAGATGAGACGCACCAGTCGAACGCGAGCTTGAAGTCTTCGTCGGTGATATCGAGAAACCTTGCGTACTTGGCCCCGCCGACGTTGTTGATCAAGATGTCGATGCGGCCGAATCGCTCGATGGCTGTCGAAACCACCCGCTCGCCGTCAGGGCGACTCATCGCGTCGGCAACCAACGCCAGCCCCTTGCCGCCGGCGGCTTCAATACCGGAGATCGTGGCCACGATGTCGGACTCCGTTCGGGCGGTGCCGACCACCGTCGCGCCGGCCTCGGCGAGCACCCGGGCGATGCCCTGGCCCACCCCCTTGCCGGCACCCGTGACGATGGCCACTTGGCCTTCGAGGTTGAACTGCTCCAAAGCCATGCCAGCTCCTTCTGGGTGCAGCCGCGTGAGGCGAGTGTCGTGATCATCTAACGACTGAAATTGACTTAAGTCAACGATTTGTTGCGCTCGCGGGCCGGCGCCTGGTCTGGCCCGAACGGTGCCGTCGCGATACTGTGTCCTGTCACATGGCAACTACAGGCAGCACGGACAGCAGATCGGATAATGACGGCGAGCAACAAGCTTTCGGCGCGCGAAACCAAACGATTGCAGACGCGAGAGCGACTGTTGGGCGCGGCCGTTGCGGAGTTCAAGCGGTCAGGGATGGCCGAGGCCGACGTCAGCGCGATCGTGGCGGCGGCCGGGGTCGCCCACGGCACCTTTTTCTTTCACTTCCCGACCAAAGAGCACGTATTGCTCGAGCTGGAACACCGCGAAGAAGCCCGGATCGCGAACCAGTTCGCCAAGCTTCTCGAGACCGACCGCGAGTTGGCGGACGCTCTCCAAGAAGCGGTCCGGCTGATATCCGGCCTGGAACGCCGGTTGGGCGATGTCCTATTCAAAGACTTTTTGGCACTGCATTTTTCGCAGACCCGCCCGCCCGTCGAAGATGGCAGAGACCACCCGATAATTGTCGGCGTAGCCCGCGAGATCGAGCGGGCTCAAGAACGTGGCGAGGTGGATCCCGAGGTAATCCCGATGAACAGCGCGGTGTTCTTTCTGCTCGGCTTGTACGCGCTACTGACCACCACCAACACGTGGCCGACCCGGGACGCCATGCTCGCCGACTACGTGAAGAGAACCCTTCGGAGCCTGGGGGCGCGCTAGCATCCCGCGCGCCCTGCGCTGACTCGCCCAACTGACGCACCTGTTGACCGGAGTCAGTTTCTGGACTAGAAACAGGCGAGGTCGAGGGAGGCAAAACGTGAATCTGCCCACGCTGAACTTGCGCCGCTCCACCGGGGCCGGCCCGAAGAATGACCCCGCTCGCGAAGGACTCACCTTCGACGAGCACATGGAGGAGTCCCAACTCGCGCAGCGGCAGGCCGACAGGTGGTTGATCTCGGGTTCCCTGCTGATCGGCACGGCTGCCCTGGGCATCTTCGGCCTACCCCTGTTCCTTCGCGGCGTCTGGTTGCTTCGCCGCGCGCAGCGGACAGGCCTGTCTGTGCGCCCCATGCTGGTCACACTTTTGGGTTATCTGGTCATCATCGATGCCGCCATCAACACCGTCGGCTGGGCGCTGGACATGGTCGGAAACCACACCCTGCTTGGCCGAGTGTTGTTGGTGGGCTGGGGAAATATGTTCGACGCCGGCTATTTCTGGCACTTCAACGAACTGTGGATCGGCGGCGCGGCCGGCCCCGGGGAGAAGGGCTGGGAGATCGGGTTGATCTTCACCGTCTTCACCATGCGGATCGCCGCCGGGATCGGCTTCCTGCAGATGAAGCGCTGGGGACACCAGTGGATGATCATCACCTGCTGGATGGGCGTGGTGATCTGGATCGGTTACGTGTTCAACATGACGATGTACGCCGACGTGCGCTTTGCCGGCGTCATACTCCCGGTCGTCGGCTGGTGGCTCTACGACATCTTCTACATCACCCCCTTCCTGGCCATCCCCTACCTGCACACCGTCAACCGTGAGATTTTCTCCGACTGAGCCCCTCGTTGACCCGTGTCAAGGAGATGAAGAATTGGCGCACCGGTTCTCATGCCCGGACTCCCGTCTGCAGGCTGGCTTTCAAAATCCATCCCAGTCATCGGACGCGTCGGAACACATTGACTTAGGTCAGTGACAGGACTACAAAGAGTTGACAATGACGTCTCAGGTCAGGACCTCCGTGCGCGAAGCGCAGCGGTTGCAGACGCGCCAGCGAGTGCTTGGCGCCGCCCTGGCCGAGTTCCAGCGGTCCGGTATGGCCGCCGCGGAGGTGAGCGCGATCATCAGCGCCGCCGGGGTCGCGCACGGCACGTTCTTCTTCCACTTCCCCACCAAAGAGCACGTCCTGCTCGAGCTCGAGGCTCGTGAAGAAGCTCGTCTGGCGGCCGAACTCGCGCGCTTTCTCGGCAAACCTCACGGTCTGGCCGATGCGCTGACCGAGGCGGCCCGACTGGTCGTCGACCTCGAACAGCGTCTCGGCGGCCCACTTTTCCGTGACTTTCTGGGGATTCATTTCTCGCCGACACGCCCAAAGCGCGACGAGGAATGGACCGATCACCCGGTGATCGTGCTGCTGGTCAAGGAGATTCAGCGAGCCCGTGACCTCGGCGAGGTGCACGCTGAGGTCGACCCGTTCTACAGCGCGGTGTTCTTTCTCCTGGGCATCTACGGTGCCCTGAGCACGACACCGTCCGGGGCCGCACGCGACACGATGGTGGCCGAGCTCATCGCTACGGCCATACGCAGCCTGGAGCCACGATGACTTCGGCCAAACGATAAGGAGATCGCCGCACATGGACATGGTTTGGGAACTATTGCGGTACGTCGCTGCCTGGGGTGGAACGGTTTTGATCATCTGGTTCTGGTACTGGATGTTCTCCAACATCGGAACCTTCTGAGCACGTGATTGAAACAGCCGACACGTCGGCGATGTCCATCGAGCGCAGCTGCGCGTTGACGGCGGTGGCGCTCAGTAAACACCGCCGCAGCGGTGCCCGCCTGATTACGGGCGCGCAACGCAGCTTTGGCTTGAACGCCGCCTTGGACATCGTGCATGTCCCCTATCCGGCCTTCGGCCGTGATTGGACCCGACGAACGCTGACATGCGGTGTCGCGCTGCAATGCTCGCCGTCCAAGGAGCGCCTAGCCCATTACCGACTGACCGACCTTTCTCCCCGTGAACACCGCGCCCTGGTGATCGTCGAGGCGGGCGTGGCGATGGGCTGGATCGCCTCGAGGTGGCCGGGACTGATGCCCGAGATCGAAAGAGTGCTACCCGACCTCGAGATTGGTGACCCGAATATGGACGCCCCGGCAATGTTTGACCGCGCGATCGATATGGCGCGTGCCGGACAGCCGATAGCAGAGTTTCCGCTGCTGGGCACGTTGCCCCACACATACTCGAGTGCCCGCGGACTGGCCAGTGCGATCAAGCGGTTCGGCCGAATGCCGTGGACCACCACACAGAAGCGCCATCCACGCGCCCACTCGGTGCCGGTGGGTGGCGACGGTGGCGTGCGCAATCCGAACTTGCCGCCACCGAGTCGCCCGGAGGACAACGATCTGGAAATCAGTCCCGCACGCCGGCAAGGCATTCCCTATCCCGAGTGGAACGCGTGGACCAAGAGCTTCCTCGTGGATCACGTTGCCGTCCTCGAACTCCCGCCGGCCTCCCGTGCCGGTCATCCGCCTCCGCTCTCGGCGAACCTGCGTAAGTGGTTCGAGGAACACACGCATCGCGCGATGACCAATCGGCTCGAGGACGGATCCGAGCTGGATGTCGACCAATACGTCAGCCATTACATCGACATGATGACCGCAGAGTCGAGCGAATCCCGCGAGCCCAGGATCTTCCGGGAGCTGCGGCCCCACAGCCGTGACGTCACCACCGCGCTGCTGCTCGACGGCAGCTCGTCGCTGGGAGTGCATGGCGGCCGAATCTTCCGGCTGGAACTGGAATGCGCCGACGCCCTGTCTCGCGCGATGACCCTCGCCCGCGAACGGCACGGCATCTTCGTGTTCACCGGCAATACCCGGCACCGGGTGGAAGTGCGCTGCCTGAAAGACTTCCGAGACAGCCGATACGTGGCACCGGGCAGCCTCGGACTCATGACCGGCGGCTACACCCGGCTCGGCGCGCCGATCCGCCACTTGACTTCGCGGCTGCTGGCGCAGCCGTCGGAGCGTCGCCTGCTCATCGTGATCGGCGACGGACTGATGTCCGACGAAGGCTATGAGGGCCGCTACGCGTGGGCCGATGTGGCGCACGCAGTCGAGGAAGCCAACGACGCGGGCGTCTCCGTGTACTACGTGGGCGTCGGGCCGACATGGGTCGACCCGCTGCCCGAGGTATTCGGGCCGCGTCGGTCCAGACGAATCAAACGAATCGAGGAGCTGCCGCGCGTGCTCGCCCATGTGCATCGAGAGTTGGTTGCCGCATGACCGCCGACACCTACATTGCCAGCGGCAATGAAGTGGAATTGTTCGAACAGGCTTTCCGCGAACATATTCCGGTGATGCTCACCGGGCCCACCGGCTGCGGGAAGACACGGTTCGTCGAGCACATGGGCGTCCTGCTGCGACAACCCGTCGTCACCATCAGCTGTCACGACGATCTCACCAGTTCAGACCTGGTCGGTCGGTTCATGGTCACCGGCGGCGACGTGGTGTGGACCGACGGTCCGTTGACCCGGGCGGTCAAAGCCGGTGCCATCTGCTATCTCGACGAGGTCGTTGAGGCTCGGCACGACTCACTGGCCATTCTGCACTCGCTGACCGATCACCGTCGCGCTCTCTACCTCGATCGTGCGGACGAGGTTGTCCAGGCACCGGATTCGTTCATGCTGGTCTGCTCCTACAACCCGGCATACCGCAGTTCCCTGAAAGAGTTGAAGCCTTCGTTCCGTCAGCGCTTCGCCACCATCCCGATGAAATATCTGGCCCCGGATCAGGAGGCGGAGGTGATCGTCGCCGAGTCGGGTGTCGAGCCCGCCACCGCCCAGCGGCTCGTCCACTGCGCCAACGCGATCCGCCACGCCGATGAGGTCTTCCACTTCGAGCCGCCGTCGACCAGGGTGCTGGTCACCGCGGCGAAGCTGATCGCGGCCGGAGCCTCCGAAATGAGCGCGGCCGAAGCCTGCATCCTCGCGCCGCTCAGCACCGACGGTGCGATCAACGACGGTCTGCGTGAAGTCGCGGCGGCAACCCTGCTCTCGAGAAACGGCTGAAGAACGGAGAAGTGAAATGGTGGATCAACAAGAGCGAAACCGCAAGAAGGCTCTCATCGCCTTCCAGATCTTCATTTACGGCTACCTGCTGGTGATGTTCAGCATCCAGCTGTACATGTCCTTTGCCCGGGGCTGGTGGGATCTGTGAGTCTCACTGCCACTCCCCGCGACTCCGTCGGCCTCGCCGAACACGACGAGCAATCGCGGCAAGCACAACGCCGGGCCGACAAGTGGATGATCGTCGGCGCCGGATTGATGGGATGCTGGGCGCCCGGTATCTTCGGGTTCCCTATCTTCATGCGCGGAGTCTGGTTGCAGCGCCAGGCATTACGCGCGGGCCTGTCGGTTCGGCCGATGATCATCACCTTGATCGGTTACCTGGTCATGATCGACGGAATGCTCAACACCCTTGGCTGGTCCTTGGATCTCGTCGCCAACCACACCTTGATCAATCGGGTGCTGATGGTCGGTTGGGGCAACATGTTCGATGCCGGCTACTTCTGGCACTACAACGAATTGTGGGTCGGTGGCGCGGCGGGCCCGGGCGAAAAGGCCTATGTGGTCGGGCTGATTATCACCGTGTTTTCGATGCGGGTCGCCGCGGCGATCGGATTCCTGCAGATGAAGCGCTGGGGACACCAGTGGATGATCATTACCTGCTGGATGGGCGTGGTGATCTGGACCGCATACGTGTTCAACATGACGATGTACGCCGACGTGCGCTTCGCCGGTGTCGTTTTCCCGGTGATCGGCTGGTGGCTGTTCGACATCTTCTACATCACCCCGTTCCTGGCCATCCCGTACCTGCACACCGTCAACCGCGAAATCTTCTCTGACTGAGAGGGATAACATCATGACCACTGAAGCAACGAAAGAAGCGACGGCAGAAGACCTGCCCCCGGGCACCACGCCGTACTGGGCACGCATGCACAAGTGGATCAAGCGTGCCGTGCTGGTATGCCTGATCGCGCTGGTCATCGAGGGCGCGTTCACGCTGCCGTTCATGGCCGTCTACTACGGCTACCCGACGTTGTCCCTCACCGAAATCTGCAGCGAGCTACTCAAAGTCCGCTACTCCGATGACACCCTGGAATGCAAGTACCCTTACCCCCCGTTGGGGCCGCCCGAGGGAGCCGAGGGCAAGGACACCGCGCAGGACGTCTGGGGCATTCAACCGATTCCGAAATACCACCGGTTGGGATTCCGCGAATTGGTACGAATCCACGACGAGCGCCTCGCCCGTCAGGCCGCAGAGCAGCAGGCCGGCGCGAAACCATAATGACCAAGCTGCGCGTCGTTCAGTGGACCACTGGCAATGTGGGCAGGAAGTCGGTGCACGCGATCACAGCGAATTCCCTGTTGGAACTGGTCGGCTGCTACGCATGGTCACCCGACAAGGTCGGCTGTGATGTCGGTGAGCTGTGCGGTATCGAGGACCTGGGTGTGCGGGCGACCGACGATATCGACGCGCTGTTGGCGTTGAAACCCGACTGTGTCGTCTACAACCCGATGTTCGCCAATGTCGATGAGGTGACCCGCATTCTGGAGGCGGGAATCAACGTCGTCACCACATCGGAGTTCATCACCGGGCAGCAACTGGGTCCTGATCGGGAGCGGATCAGCGATGCGTGTGCGCGGGGCGGTTCGACCATTTTCGGCAGCGGCATCAACCCCGGGTTCATCCAACTGCTCGCCATCGTCACCGCGGGTCTCTCGGACCGGGTCGATCGGATAGCCATCGTCGAGTCCTTCGACACCACCATCTACAACTCTCCGGCCACGGAGATTCCGATGGGGTTCGGCTGTCCGATCGACCAGCCAGATCTGCCCGCGATCACCGAGAAGGGATCCGGGATCTTCCGCGAAGCGGTGCAACTCCTCGCCGATGCCCTAGGCGTCGAACTCGACGACATCCGCTGCGCAGCCGAATACGCGCAAACCACAGAAGATCTGGTCCTCCCGGGTGACTGGACCATCAAGAGGGGGTGCGTCGCGGGTATCGACCTGCGCTGGAAGGGGATCTTTGCGGGCCGCGAGGTGATCGAACTGCGCGCCGTGTGGACCAAGGGCCAATCGCTGGACCCGGCCTGGTCGACGAACTTCGGTTACACCGTTACGGTCGAGGGCCGTCCAACCATCAAGAGCACGCTGAATTTCGAGCCACCGCCGGACTTTCACGGCGAAACGATCGAAGACTACATCATGCTCGGGCTCACGATCACCGCGATGCCACCGATCACGGCAATACCCGCCGTCGTCGCGGCGCCGCCCGGCATCGCCACCTACACCGACCTGCCCCTGCTACTTCCGCGGGGCGTGCTGGCACGCAGCTGAAAGGACGGTACGCAAGTGACGGCAATTGCCGGTGCGCCCAACATCTTTGAAGCGGGTCTTCCGAGCCTCGCGTACGACGTCAATGAATCGCCCCATGAGGTCTGCGACCGGATTCGGGCCGCGCAACGACTGGCACCAATCGCCATCGGGCCGCTCGGTCCCGAAGTACTCTCATACGAACTCGCCCGAAGCATCCTTCGCGATACCCGGTTCGTGATCCCACCGGGTCTTCACCTGGCCGCGCAAGGCGTGACGTCAGGCCCGTTGTGGGACAGGGTTGTCGGCAGCATCATCTGCGCCGAAGGTGCCGAACACCATCGCTTGCGCAGCCTCGTCTCACGCGCATTCACACCTCGCGCGATCGCACGTATGCACGACACGATCGACGATGTGCTCAATGAACTCATCGACGGCGTCGCCCCAGCGAGACGTTGTGACGTCGTCACCGATATCGCACGGCACTATCCCATCCCGATCATCTGCGCGTTGATTGGCGCCCCACGCGGAGATTGGACGCAGTTCGACCGGTGGGCCGAAGCGATCTTCAAGATGGTCAACTTTTCGGTGAACCTGATCGAAGAGATGCCCGCCGTTCTGCGCAGCTGGGGCGAACTCGATGCCTACGTCGACGACATGGTGGCCGAACGACGGCACCAGCTGACCGAGGACCTGCTTTCCAACCTCATCCGCGCCGAGGATGACGGCGATCGGCTCAGCGCCGACGAACTGCGCATGACGGTGGCAGGTCTGTTAGTTGCCGGCACGGATACCACCCGCAATCAGCTGGCCGCCTCGTTGCAGGTGCTGCTGGATCACCCAGAGCAGTGGACGATGCTGCGTGAGCGTCCAGAACTTGCGATGTCCGCGGTCGAGGAGAGCATGCGCCACTCCCCTGCCGTGTGCACCACGGTCCGCACCGTGCACGAGGACGTCGAAATGGGCGGATTCACCTTCCCCCGGGAAACCTTCATCCTCGTGAACTCCTTTGCCGCGAACCGTGATCCCGACGTTTACCAGGATCCCGATCGCTTCGACATAACCCGCAAGGAAGCGCCGGCGGTGTTGACCTTCGGTGGCGGCGTGCACTACTGCCTGGGCGCCAACCTGGCTCGGCTGGAATTGGCCGAAGGGCTCAAAATCTTGGCCCGAAGGATGCCCGACGCCCGCCGGGCCGGAGCGGCACCGTGGAAACCGATGCTCGGCATGAGCGGGCCCACAAGCCTGATCATCGAATTTGGCGGTGGCCGATGACTGACTCGCCCTCGCGGTTGCATCATGTGGTCTTCGCGGTGGCACGCGAGCGACATGACACCGTGGGACAGCTCTTTACCGAACTGGGCTTCAGCTTCAACGAGGCCAACCTCGACGAACTCGGGATCCGGGTGCTGCTGGACTGGGACCGGGGTATCGAGTTGATCAGTCCTGATCCGGGATCGACCACGGAAGTGGCCACCTCGGTAAGTGACTTCCTGGCCAACCATGGCGATGGCGTCTACACGGTAGTGGTGCAGGTGCCCGGCGCCTCGGCCGCGGCCGACATAGCCGACCGCTATGGCTCAATTGTCCGATTCCGCCAGGCATTTGAAGGCGACGGCAATTACCTCGAGGAGATCGATCTGTCGGTGTGCGGCCTACCCCTGACGTTCCTGTCGACCAATCTGCCGTGAGCATTACCTCGCGAGAAGACGCAAACTCGTACTGCTCGGCCAGGAATCATACGATTTTGTGTCTGCTCGCGGTGCATAGGATGACCCGGTGAAGGTCGGCGTTCAGATACACCCGCAGAACGCGACCATGGCCGCGTTGCGAGCCGGCTGGGAGGGTGTTGACCAGTTGGGCGTCGACAGCTTGTGGACGTGGGATCATTTCTTCCCGCCCCTGTATGGCAAGGCCGACGAATCACACTTTGAAGGCTGGCAAGTGCTGGCGGCAATGGCGGTGACCACATCGAACGTTAGTCAGATCGGCATGCTGGTGACGGCCTGTGGCTACCGCAACCCTGACTTGCTCGCCGATATGGCGCGCACCCTGGATCACTTGTCGGACGGCCGAGCCGTTTTGGGAATCGGGGCAGGGTGGATGGACAGGGACGAAGTCGAATACGGCTATCCCGTCCGGACTCCCGTCCAGCGGCTCGATGCCCTCGCCGAGGCACTGCCGAGAATTCGGCGGCGACTGGGTCTGCTGCGACCCGGACCGATCGGTCGACTGCCGATTCTGATCGGCGGGAACGGGGAGCGGCGCACCCTGCGGCTGGTGGCCGAGCACGCGGACATGTGGAACGGTTACGGCGACGCCGAAGTGATCCGCGCCAAGAACACCGCGCTGGACCGCTGGTGCGAGGAAATCGGCAGGGATCCGCGTGAGATCGAACGCACCGTATGGATCGAACGGGTGGATCCGGCTTCCATGCGCTCCCTCGTCGACGCCGGAGCCGAGCACCTGATCCTCGGCCTGCGCGCGCCATACGATCTGCAGGCGGTTGAGCGCCTCGTCGCAGCCCGCGAGGCGTTTTAGCAGCCCACTTGCCGGGTATCCCGCGCTCATCAGCGGAGCACAGCCCCCAGCCCGCTGCGTTCGAATCTGCCCTCACCAGGAGGTTCATCGGCATGGCCGAGATGATTGTCCAAACACCCGAAGAAGCCATCGACTTTCTCAAGGCACAACATGACCTGATCGAGGACATGTTCGATGAAGTGTTGCATGCCTCCGACCCGCAAGCGCGCGAGAAGCCGTTCATCGAGTTGCGCCAGCTGCTCGCCGTGCACGAGACGGCCGAGGAGATGGTGGTGCACCCGCGCATGCGGCGGGAGTTCGACGAGGGTGACGCGGTTGTCGACGTACTGCTGGCCGAGGAACACGAGGCCAAGGAACTGCTGTCGAAGATCGAAGGCCTCGACATCACCTCACAGGAGTTCATCGACGAGTTGACCAAGCTGCGCGACGCGGTCCTGGCGCACGCCGAGCACGAGGAGACCGAGGAATTCCCCAAGCTGCAGGGAAAGGTCGACGACGACGACCTCAGGCGCATGGGCGCCGCCGTGCGTGCGGCCGAGGCGATCGCTCCGACGCGGCCGCATCCCGGCGTGGAATCGGCGAAGATGAACTTTGCCCTCGGCCCCTTCGCCTCGATGCTCGACCGTGCGCGCGATCTGATCAAGCAAGCGGTGGGATAAGGGGAGGGACCGATGAGCTCGACCGAACCGACACCGGAATCGACACCGACGTCCGACAGCGAAGACGCCCCCAAGGACGGCAACGACGACAGCGTGGTGTCGCCACCGGCCTATCCCGCGTACTCGACCCCTCCCCCGGAAGGTCTGGCTACCGGCGAGGACGGTTGACTAGTCGTATGACCGTCTCGCTGCAGGACCGCTTTGCCCGCGAGTTGCCGGAAATGGCGGTGCGCTGGAAAGCCGAAGTGCCGCCCAACCCACAACTGTTGGTGCTCAATGAGGCGCTGGCCGGCGAGCTTGGCTTGGACGTGGAGTGGTTACGCAGCACAGAGAGCGTCCAGTTCCTGGTCGGTAATCGCGTGCCCGACGACGCGGTTCCGGTAGCCCAAGCCTACAGCGGGCACCAATTCGGCGGCTATGTACCTAGATTGGGTGACGGCCGTGCGCTGCTGCTGGGCGAGGTTGTCGGCGCCGACGGACGCGTTCGGGACTTGCACCTGAAGGGTTCGGGACGCACACCGTTTGCGCGCGGCGGGGATGGGTTGGCGGTGGTTGGACCGATGCTGCGTGAGTACATCGTCAGTGAGGCGATGCACGCCATGGGCGTTCCGACCACGCGCTCGCTGGCGGTGGTCAGCACGGGACAGGCGGTGGAGCGCGAGGCGCGACCCCTGCCGGGCGCGTTGCTTGTCCGTGTCGCGAGCAGCCACCTGCGCGTCGGTAGCTTCCAATATGCCTCTGCCAGTGGTGATATCGGCCTGCTGCTACGGCTGACGGAGCACGCCATCGCCCGCCACTACCCCAGCGCCGCCGAAGCCGAGCGGCCGCACCTGGCCCTGTTTCAAGCTGTGGTCGCGGCACAAGCGGAACTGCTGGCCAAGTGGATGCTGATCGGGTTTGTGCACGGGGTGATGAACACCGACAACATGACGATCTCCGGAGAAACCATCGACTACGGGCCTTGCGCTTTCATGGAGGCCTATGACCCCGACACAGTCTTCAGCTCTATCGACTTCTGGGGACGCTACGCCTACGGCAACCAGCCCATGGTCGCCGAATGGAACCTCGCCCGGTTCGCCGAGACCCTCCTGCCCTTGTTCGATGGCGAGGTTCAGGAATCAATCACGCTGGTGGAGAAGGCTTTTGGTGGATTTCAGCAATATCACCATGCCTGGTCCTCCGGGATGCGCGCCAAGCTTGGCTTAGGCCCGCACTCCGACGTCCGGGATGACCAGTTCACACCGTTGGTCGATGATCTGCTTTCCCAGCTGCAGCAGAGTCGAGTCGATTACACATCGTTCTTCCGTCATCTGAGCCAAGCCGTCCGCGGTGACGCCGAACCAGCGCGCGGACTGTTCGTCGATCTCGCACGTTTTGACGGATGGCTGTCTCGCTGGCGATCCATGGGTCCGGACGCCGAACTGATGGACCGGGTCAACCCGATCTACATCCCGCGCAACCATCTCGTCGAAGAGGCTTTGACGGCGGCGACGGCAGGCGATCTCGCTCCGCTGGGACAACTCATGGAAGCCGTGCGCACCCCATACGACGAGCGGCCGGGTCTGGAGCGCTACGCCAGTCCAGCGCCGGACGATTTCGGTCACTACCGGACCTTCTGCGGTACCTGAGCGTTCGACTCGGACTTAGGATTTCTGCGGCCGCTGCCAGGGCGGCGAGATGTTCGTCGACCGAAACGAATCCGGTGCCTAAACTTGGCTTGTGGAACGCGATTCGATCCATGCCGCCACAGCGGAAGAGCGTCGCAGCATCGCGGATCTGATCGACGACCTTGATGAGGCACAGCTAGCGACACCTAGTCTTTGTGCGGGTTGGGATGTGAAGACGGTGGGCGCCCATCTGGTGAGTTATCTGGCCAACGGCACCCTCAGGGTCACGTGGCTAGGCATGCGCCGGTTTAGTGAGGACCGGGCAATCGATGAGTTGGCGCGCCGTTGCGCACAGCGGCCGGCCGCCGACATTGCCTCGCGTCTGCGCGAGTTCGCCGATCGCCGGTATTGGCGGCCCCCGCCGCAGGCACCTGGTCTGCTCGCCGAAGTCTTGGCGCACAGCGGCGATATGAGAATCCCGCTTGGACTTCCCTTCGAACCAGACCCGCGGCTGACAGCGATTGCAATGGACTTCTTGACCGGCCCGGTGCCGATCGGCCTGGTGCCGCCCGGACGACTGCGAGGGATTCGCTGGCAAGCCACTGACCTGGATCGAACCTGGGGCCGGGGACAGGAAATACGCGGCCCGGCAGCGCAATTGATGATGGCTGCGGTCGGACGTTCCGCTGCGCTAAACGCGTTGGATGGTCCCGGATTAGCACTGTTGCGCCGTCGGATGTCCAGGTAGGGGCAGCATGGCAGTTTACCGGGCACCGATGCGGTCCCGCAGCGACGAGATTGACGCGCACGCCACCCGCGATCGCGCCCGTCGACTCGGTCTGTGTGGGTTCGGCCGGCTCACCAAGAGCCCTGCCGAGCAGGAAAGCCTCAACCGTCGGGTCACGCGGTTTACCGAAGTGGAGAACGGATCTTTTGTGTGGACCCGGGACGATGAAGGACTGTTCTGGCTGGGTCGTATCACTGGCCCGTACGAATATGACACCGACGATGCCGCTGCCGCCGTCGACCTGGTGCACGTCCGTCCGTGCGACTGGCTCGCCGAGCCTCTACTGGAGCCGAACGTACCTGCGGCCGTCATCGAGACATTCCGTAGGGGTGGGCGTAACTTCCAGCAGACTCATCACCCATCCGTCGACGCTGAGACGCAACGGATCTGGGATAGCCAGCGCGAAACTTAGTGCAGCACAGCGTTTGCGATGGCCCGAGCGGTTGCCGCTGCGGGATATCCGGCGTAGCCGGCGACGTGGTAGATCACCTCTTCAACCTCTGCGACCGTCAGACCATTGCGCAGCGCGATCGGGAAGTGGAACTTCAGTTCGTCGGAGGCGCGCAGGGCAATCAAGACACCCAGTGTCACCAGGCTGCGGGATCGGCGGTCCAGACCCGGACGTGTCCACAGGGCGCCGAAGACATGCTCGATGGACAGATCACCGAGTTCCCCGGCGATAGCCTCGTCGGCGAGCGAGGTCACTTCGTCAGGGATGAGACCCGGCAGCATCTCTCGGAAAGCTGCCAAACCTTGGGCGTGCAGATCGGTCATGATGGCCCTTTCTCGTTATTGTCCAAGCGTGATCTAGGTTTTCGGTTTGCGGGAAATTTGGTATTCGATGAACCCGTCCCAGTCCTCGACGCGGCGTCGTAGCAGGTCCAGGACCGCTGGGTGCGTCGGAAGAAAAAATCGATTGGCCAATATCGCTTCGGCAACCATCTCGCCGACATCGGCCGGATCAAGCAGCTCGAATTCGTCGAAGGGAAGACGCAGCGGCGCTCCCGGACCGAAGCTTGGAATGTCGTTCGCGATGTTGGTGAGCACCGGTCCCGGGCACAGCAGCGTCACACCAATGTTCTTTGGCCGCAGGTAGATTGCCAGCGCCTCAGTCAAGTGGACGATCGCCGCCTTGGTCGCCGCATATGGCGTCCGGTCGTACGAATATGTGAAGAGTCCTGCCACTGACGACGTGTTGACGATGTGGCCCTCCCCTTGGCTGAGCAGCAGGGGCACGAAGACCTCGTTGCTGCGCACCACGGACATCAGATTGATGTCGAGTATGCGTTGCCACTCGGCGGCGGGGATGTCTTCGGGAAGGCCGTTGGTGAGCACACCGACGTTGTTCATCACGATGTCGACGCGACCGAACTCATCTAAGGCTCGATCACGCACCGCCTCGAACACATCAGGTCGCGACACGTCGGCGACGTGTGCGACCGCTCGCGCGCCGTGACTGCTGAGATCTGCGGCGAGCTCGGGAGTGGCAGCATGATCGACGGCCACCACGTGCGCGCCGCGTCGGGATAACGCACGCGCGCTGGCCATCCCGATGCCGCCGGCAGCTCCGGTGATAACGGCAACGCGGTCTCGCAGCTCTTTCATTGCGCTCAGTCAACACCACCGCGGTGCGCGGCAACAGTGCAAGCGGTGTGCAAACTGTCCGGAATCGCCCGCGCGCCACCTTACTTCGCGTACATGACCTCGCCTTCCAGGCCATCGGGGTCGCGGAAGGACAGGCCATACGCAGCACGACGGATCGCCTCGAAACTGTCCCGTCGTCACTCGGAACTGCGGTGCCGCACCGACCGAACCGCACTCACAAACGCCATAACAATGGCTCCGACCACCAACCCGATCACCGCCGATATCCCGGTGTTGACCAGCCAAGCCAGTACGCCGCCGCCGGGATCGATCTGCACGAGTTGCTCAAGGTGGTGCACCAGCTGGTAGGGCGTGTGCCAACCGAGCTTGTCGCTGCCGACGAGCAGTATGTGCCCGCCTACCCAGAGCATGGCGGCGGTCCCGACGACTGTGAGCGTCGACAGCAGTCTGGGCATCCCACGGACCAACGCCCGCCCAATCTTCTGCGCGGCGGGAGAATCGGTCCGGGTGAGGCGTAGGCCTAAGTCATCCATCTTGACGATGCCGGCCACGACCCCATATACCCCGGCGGTGATCACCAGAGCGACGACGATCAGGATGACAAGCCGGTGCACAAACCCGAGGTCGGCCACCTCATTGAGGGCGATCACCATGATCTCGGCGGACAGTATGAAGTCGGTCCGGATCGCCGATGACACCATCTGATCTTCGGAATCCGACTGCCCCGAGTCCTCGTCGTGACCGCGGACAGCATGCCAAACCTTCTCTGCGCCTTCGTAACACAGGTAGGTAGCACCAAGCATGAGGACCGGGAACACCAGCCACGGCGCGATTTGGCTGAGCAGCAAGGCCCCAGGCAGGATGAGCAACAGCTTGTTACGCAACGAGCCCAGGGCGATGCGCTTGATCATGGGCACTTCGCGCTCGGCAGCGATGCCCTCGACGTACTGCGGCGTCACCGCGGTGTCATCGACTACCACCCCAGCGGCCTTGGCCGTCGCGCGTCCGGCGGCACCGCTGATGTCGTCGACCGAGGCTGCCGTCAACTTTACGAGCGCGGCGACATCGTCGAGTAGTCCAAACAAGCCTGCACTCATTGCATCTCCCGCGTCGCGTCGAAGGATACCCCTCTTGCCAGGATCTATGCTCGTCAACGTGCCCCCGCGCCGTATCGACGCGGGGGCACTATGCCGTGTGGGCGGCCGTGTGGGCGCTGACAGTTAGTTGTTGATCCCAACGACCTCTTGCGCGATCGCGGCAAGACGCGTTTGCGACGCTGAGACGACACGCTGGCGGTTCTTATGCGCCTCTTCGTAGTTGATGATGGCTCGAATGTCAGCGGGCTCGCTCAGCTCCTTCACCGCGTTGGCCGCATCGTTGACGTTGAGCTCGTCGTAGCCGGTAATGGGCAGTTCAGAGGCGTCCAGTACGCCGGCGGAACTGCGCGCGGAACGCAACGTGTCGGCGGCTTGGTCGGCACCTTCGTTGCGGGTAACTCGCTCCGCTGCACCCAACGCCGCGTCGCGGGACGCGGCCAGCGCCTTGGCTGCAACCTCACCGGCATGCTCGCCGCGGCTACGCAACCGCTCAAGCGCGGGCCGGGTGGAACGCAACGCCTCCACGGCCCGGTCCACGCCGCGCGCTGACCAGTACGCGGGGAGGTTCACGAATTTCACCGCCGCGCCCGTGGCTGCCTGCAAGGGTGTGCGCCGAAGCGCGACAGGACCGCCCAGCGCCTCTTCGGCCAAAACGGTGGTCAGCCAGTCCACCGTCGCGGAGTGCGCGGTGATCAGGCGCGTCGCCAGCGCCTCGACGTCCGAGTTCTTCGCGGCCACTGCCAGGGCCTTGAGGTAGCGCGCACGGTCCAACAGCTGGTCTTCCAGCGCCAGGTCGCCCAGCAGCGCCTCGTCGAACGGCTCGGCCTGCTCGGTCAGGGCCTTCACCGCCGCGGCGGCACGGCCCAGGAAGGGCCCGAGAATGTCGGGCAAGCCGCCAAGGTCGCGAATCGCTCGCTCGATGGCCTCGGCCCGCTCACGGCCATTGGCCGCATTCTGGGTCAGCTCGCGGCGCACCGCTTCGGTACGCGCCTGAGCGATACGAGTTTCCGCGATCTGGATTTCCGTGTTGGTCAAGTCGAGCAACACGCGTAGTTGGGCAAGTAATTTGGTCGTGTCTGATGCCGCCATGAAGCGATCCCCCTTTGGATGTGATGGCTTGTTTCGGTGATATGCACCTAACCTTTGGCTACCCGATAGGTGCCGCGAGCTAACCTTCGCAACGCGCAGATGTGAAAAATCCCATTGCCGGGCAATCACTAACCGGGCCGACTACCGATCTCCAAAGCCGCCAAGTCCGTCGTGCCGTTGAAGATGGTGCGACCCCATTCGCGCACGGTGAGGCTCTATTTGCCGGCCAAGTACTCGTAGTCGGTGTCGATGTTGCGGCGCTCACCGGGCAGCGGCACCGGAAGCACGTGTGGTCCTTCCGGGGTGCCCTCGCCGTTCAGCTCCACACGGTAGCGCGCAGTCCGGGCATCGATCCGCCAGCGGTCCAGGTCGCAGGAAGACGACACCAATGCGGGTGGCGTGATGCGCAAAACGCGATCCCCCAAACGAACGACTACCCCGGTCACGTCTCGCTTCAACGGGCCCAGTTCAAGCAACCCACCGGAGAAAGCGACGGACACGTCTTCCCCTTTGAAAGCCTCGTCGAAGTCGTGCGCCTGACCCCACCACCAGCGCAGTGGAAAGCCCGCGCCCCAATTGCGTTCGCAGTACAGTGCGGCACCGCTGAAAGTCCAGCGTTCGTCACCGCAGCTGACCGTTCCCGACGCTTTCCCACCCAATCGATAGGGGTGCCAGTACTGATTGAGGAAGGGAACGCACGAGAACACGCCCCCACCGCCGAAGGCCTTCGGCCAATGGAATTCGTCGTCGAATTTCAAATCCAGTTCGGTGTCCCCGATGACCATCCTGAGTTTCTCGCGGCTCGCGTCGACGAGATCATCACCGCTCTCGGCCTTGACCGCGAACCGGGTGCGGTCGGCTCGCACGCCGTCGATGGCGGCCGAGCGCACCACTTTGCCGGGGTGCAACGCGATCGCGGCCGTGGACCAGTTGCCGTCGGGATGCCGGTTTTCACTGCATAGCGCGACGACGACCCGTCCTTCGCGTGCATCGGACAGCCGCCAGAACCAACCTTCCATCTCAGTGCCGTGCGAAGGCAACGGATCACCGAACGGCAAATCCGCTCCCGTTCGCCGGTACAGCGAGACGAGGTGCTGACGAGCCTGGGTCACTTCTCGGGTCACTGAGGAAAGGACATCCACGCCGATGCTGGTACCCCCTTTACCCCACCGACAATCTGCGCCAAATTCTTAGGGCAGATGCCTCATGCGCCGCTGTGGGCGTGCGGCCGACGCTGTCCGCATTACCCAAAAAATTGGGAGGCCATCCGCAGGCACAACGGTTTCAGGGGCTAGCGTTTGTCGAGCGCGAGAACCAGCTTGCCGGTGTTGTCACCGCGAAACAGAGCCAGGAGCACGTCGGGAAAGTCAGCGACGTCGCCGTGGACAACCTGCTCACGCGAACGCAATTCACCGCTTCGCAGCCAACTAGCCAGCAGGGCAACGCCTTCGGCATATCGGTGGGCATAGTCGAAGACTACGAAGCCGGTCATGGAAGCCCGTGCGACCAGTAGCTGCATGTAGTTGGCCGGCCCGCGCAGCTCGCCGCTTGAGTTGTATTGCGCGACGGCGCCGCAGATGACCACCCGCGCGCCTCGGGCCAACCGCCCTAGCGCGGCCTCCAGGGTCTCTCCCCCGACGTTGTCGAAGTAGACGTCAATTCCCTTGGGCGCGTGCGTCTTCAGCTGCTGTCGCAGATCGCCTGCCTGGTAGTCGATGGCGGCC
Organism: Mycobacterium bourgelatii; assembly: GCF_010723575.1. Lineage (NCBI taxonomy): Bacteria > Bacillati > Actinomycetota > Actinomycetes > Mycobacteriales > Mycobacteriaceae > Mycobacterium > Mycobacterium bourgelatii. The sequence continues at coordinate 1,414,958 of NZ_BLKZ01000001.1, read as the reverse complement.
TCGAACCCAAGTTCCTCGACCAGCCAACGGCACTTGTCCTCGCCACCGGCGATGCCGACCACGCGGCAGCCCTTGATCCGGGCTATTTGGCCGGCAATGCTGCCCACCGAGCCGGCGGCCCCGGAAATTACGACGGTCTGGCCGGGTTGCGGGCGACCTATATCCAGCAGCCCGAAGTAGGCAGTCAACCCGCTGATACCGAGAGCGCCCAGATGAACCGGGGCGGGAGCGAGCGAGGTATCCACGGGCGTCACATCGCCACCGTCGGAAATCGCGTAACGTTGTACGCCGAACGTGCCGTAGACTTCGTCACCCACCGCGAAACCACCGTGACGCGAGTCGATTACACGTCCTATGCCGCCCGCACGCATTACCTCGCCGATTTCGACCGGCGGCACGTACGACCGGCCCGCGTTCATCCACGTCCGCATGGCGGGATCAACAGACAGGTACTCGACTTGCACCAGAATCTCGCCGTCGGTCAGCCTGCGGACCGGCTCGTCGACGATCTGCCAATCGGAATCCTTGGGCAGGCCTACCGGGCGAGCGGCGAGACGGCACTGGGTGTTGACGGCGTTGATGGTAGTCACGATGCAAAGCTCCCGGTCATTGCTCGAAGGGTGGTCCGGGCTCCCGGATCTTCGATGGTGGACGGCACGACGGCAACGCAGTCGGCGCCGGCCTCGTGATAGTCGCGCAGTCGCGCCGCGACAAGGTCGGCGGTGCCCAAAGCGCACACTTGATTGAGCAGTTCGATGGGTACGGCGGCAGCCAATTCGCGGCGAGCGGCGCCGCTGCGGGCGCGGCGAACCAAATCCTCAAAGCCTAACGCGCTGACCATCTCTCCGTATCCGGGCGGCGCGAGATACACCGCCAGCTGGGCCGCCAGCTGAGCATGCGCCGCGTCACCGGGTTCGACGGCGACCGGCACCCAGACCGTCAAGCGCGGCGCCGCACGGCCGGCTCGTGCGGCTGCGGCGTCGAGCGCGGCGCGCACCTGCGCGACACGTGCCGGCGTGGACAGGTTGAGGGCGACCTCGTCGGCATGCTGAGCGGCCAGCCGGATCATGCCTGAACCGAAGGCTCCCAACGCAATTCGCGTGTCGGGGCAAGGGGTACGCAGCCGGAAACCGTGGCTGAGGACGTGTTGGCCGCTGTAGTCGGTGCGTGCGCCGGTCAAGATCGACCGCAGGCATTCGATGGTTTCCCGCATCACGGGCACGTGGTGCGCCCAAGGTCGGTCGTGCCAGCCGGCCACGATCGCCGGACTGGAAGCCCCCAGCGCGATGTCAACTCGGCTACCCGTGAGCGCGGCGACGGAACTGGCACCCAATGCCAACGACACGGGGCTGCGAACACCGACGGGCAGCGGCCCGATTTTCAGCGTCAGTTCGCTCGTGCGCTGTCCGATGGCGGTCGCCAGGGCGAACGCATCAAAGGTCGCCATTTCGCCGATCCACAGCGCGTTAAAGCCGGCGTCCAACGCAGCCATCGCGATGTGGACAGCCTCGAGGTCTGGTCGGTCGAGCCAGAACGGCAGCACGACTTCGATCGCGCTCACAGCATCGACACCTCGGCAGGCAGGTCCAGCAGGACGCGGCCGGGCAGTTCGCGAGATGCTTCGTTGACCTGGAAGTGAGCGGTGGCTGTGAACGCGTCGCGGAACCGGCGCTGCAGCGGCGCACCGTCGTATATCGCCGTACCGCCGGCCAAGTCGTACATGCTGCGCACCACGTCGGCCGACGTCCGGACCGCGTGGGTGGCTGCAAGGCGAAGCCGGTTACGCAACGCGAGCGGCACCGGGCCGGGCTCCTGGCTGGCTTGCCACGCGTCGTCTATCGCCTCGTAATACAGGGCCCGGGCCGCGCGGAGCCCGGAATCCGCTGTTGCCACCGCCGCTTGGGTCGGCGTGCGTTCGGCCAACGTCCTCGTTGCACCGAGCCCTTTCTTGCCGACAGCCAACTCGACAAGGTCGTCGATGGCGGCGCGAGCATTGCCCAACGCGGCGGCACCGATCGACAGCGCGAAGAAGCCGAACACCGGGAAGCGATACAGCGGCCGGTCGATGACCGGCCCGTCGAACAGCGAAAACACGCGGTCGGCCGGTACGAAGACGTCCTCGGCGACGGAGTCGTGGCTGCCCGTGCCGCGCAGACCGAGCGTGTGCCAGGTGTCGAGTACCTGCAGGTCGTCTTTGCGCAGGGCTACCACGGAGGGCACGCGCCCTTCGTCGATGAAGCAGCCGGCAAACATCATGTCGGCGTGGTTGATCCCGCTGCAGAACGGCCAGCGCCCGGACACCACCACACCGCCATCGACCGATCTCGCCGTCCCACGCGGTGCCCACACTCCGGCCGCGACACCCTTTCCGCCGCCGAACATTTCGACGCGACTCGACTCTGGCAGGTACGCGACCAACAGTGCGCTGGTGATTGCTATCGACACGCACCACCCGGCCGCGGCGTCACCGCGCGCCACCGCTTCGGCGCAACGCAAGGCCGGTCCGGGCGCCAGCTCCAATGCATCGACCTCGATGGGCATGGTGGCCCGAAAGAGCCCGGCCTCACGCAGCAGGTCGACCAGCCCGTCGGGAAGTCGACGCTCGCGGTCGGTCTCTGCCGACATCTCGCCGGCCGAGAGCGCGATCTTCGCGGCGACGGACTCGATGTCCGTATCGCTGTGGTTCATCGGTGGCTCCTGGGTTCGCAGCCGCATTCCGCTGCTTGGTTCAATAAACTTACCACCTAGTGGTTCAGTAAGTGAACCGGGTACAGTGATTGAACTATGAACGCACCCGACCTGTCGCACCGCTTCGAAGGCGAGTCGGTCGGGCGGGCACTCGAGTTGGTCGGCGAGCGCTGGACACTGCTGATCCTGCGCGAGACATTCTTCGGGGTGCAGCGCTTCGGCCAGTTCGCGCGCAATCTCAACATCCCGCGACCCACGCTGTCGTCGCGGCTGCGAATGCTCGTCGAGGTGGGCTTGCTTGATCGGGTGCCGTATTCGCAGGATCCCGAGCGCCACGAGTATCGGCTCACCGACGCGGGACGGGAACTCTTTGGAGCGATCGTGGTGCTCATGCAGTGGGGCGACGAACACTTGCCTAATCCAAACGGACCACCAATTGTGTTGCGCCACAATGTATGTAGTAATTTGATCGACCCTAGACTGATCTGCGCCCACTGCGGCGAGGAGATCACCGCACGCAATGTGACACCCGAGCCGGGTCCCGGTTTTCGCGGCTAGCTTCGGCACCAGCCGTCCCAACTTGGTTGCAGTTCGGTAACGCAAACGCAACACGTCGCTGATTGCCGAAGGACGCTGTCGTGCTGACCCTATCTTCGTTGCATGCGGCGTAGATCGGTCTTGACGCTGCCACTCCTGGCGGCGGCTGGCATGGCGTTGGCCCATGCGCCGCGCGCATCTGCCGAGGCCGGTCGGTGGCCCGCCGAACGAGCCCAGAGCTGGTATCAAGCCCAAGGTTGGCTGGTCGGCGCGAACTACATCACCTCGAACGCGATCAATCAACTCGAGATGTTCCAAGCGAGCACCTACGACCCCCGGCGCATCGATGCCGAGCTGAACGTGGCCCGGTTCTACGGGTTCAACACCGTGCGGGTATTCCTGCACGATCTGTTGTGGGCCCAGGATCGCCAGGGCTTTCAGAAGCGCCTCTCGCAGTTCGTCTCCATCGCGGCACGGCGGAACATCAAGCCCCTTTTCGTTCTGTTCGATTCGTGCTGGGATCCGTTGCCCCGCATAGGTCCTCAACGTGCGCCGCGGCCCGGGATTCACAACTCCGGCTGGGTGCAGAGTCCGGGTGCCGAACACCTCGCCGACCGCCGCTACGACGGCGTTTTATACGAATACGTGACCGGCGTGTTGAGCCAGTTCCGCAATGACGACCGCGTTCTGGGTTGGGACCTATGGAATGAGCCCGACAACCCCGCGAAGGTGTATCGCAAGGTAGAGCGCAAGGACAAGCTCGACTTGGTGACTCACCTGCTCCCCCAGGTGTTCCGCTGGGCGCGACAGGTTAATCCAAGTCAGCCGCTGACCAGTGGCGTCTGGGACGGTTACTGGGATCCCGAGCGGCGCAGCACCATTGCCGGAATCCAACTCGACAATTCCGACATCATTACCTTCCACAGTTATGCGCCACCGGGTGAATTCGAAGGAAGGATCGCCGAACTCGCCCCGCTTGGTCGTCCGATCATGTGCACCGAGTACATGGCCCGATCACAAGGCAGCACCATCGAGGGCATCTTGCCAATCGCTAAGCGACACAACGTCGGTGCTTACAACTGGGGCTTCGTAGCCGGAAAGACCCAGACGTACCTGCCGTGGGACTCTTGGGACCACCCGTACACCTCCCCACCCAGCGTGTGGTTCCACGACCTCTTTCAGCCCGACGGACGGCCGTACCGGGACACTGAGGTCCAGACGATTCGCAAGCTCACCGGCACGCAAGACCAATAGCGCCAACAGCGGCCGATCACAGACCCGCGTCAGCCTTCGGTGTCGACGACTTTCACCTCAGCCTTGGCGCGACGAGACACCGCCCGCGGAACGGAACCGAGGACTTTGCCAACGAAGGAGTTGGTGCCGACGCTGCCCACGACGATCAAGTCGGCGTTCACATCGTCGGCGAGCTGGAGCAGCGCATCGACCGGAGCGCCCTCCACCGCGCGCTCCTCGACGTCGCTGACGCCGGCATCGCGCGCCGTGTCGGCGGCTTTGCGGAGCATTTCGTAGATGGGGGCATTGCCCTGGGTCCGGTACTCCACCGTGCGCGCCTGGTCGGGAGCGGGGCCGGCGCCGTCGTCATGGGAATCCAGAAAGGCCGAGGCCACGACCAGTTTCGCGTCCGATTCCGCGGCAATCGACGCGGCCTTCTCCACCGCACGGAACGACGTTTCCGAGCCGTCCGTCCCAACGACCACGACGTTGTAATTGCCCATTGGCCTCTCCCGTACCGTCCCGAGGGTATTGCAGATTAACTAGCCGCCAGCAGCGCAAACGAAACAAACTCATAGCTTTCGGCCATCCGGCGGAACAGTTACCAACATGTCGCGGAATGAGCATTAACATATGTAGGTATGCCGATCGATCTCCGCAAGATCCTGAGCTTTGACATGACCATTGCCGAATGGCTCGGAACAGCGGCGATGCTTCTTGTTCCGTACTTGGTGATCGGCGTGGTGTGGCTGGCTTTCCACACCCACCACCTCGCCGGGGCCGCTGCCGGCCATCGCATTGTCCTGATCCTGGGGACGATCGCGTCGTGGCCTGCATTGCTCGTGGCCAACGTGTGCTTGAGCTGAGAGTTATGACTTCCAACCTTGACAGTCGCAATCGCATCCAGATCCGGCGTCGCACCGCGCGCTGGGACACCGAACCCGTCACCGCGGCAGACGCTATGGATTTCTGGGCTTTCGCCGGCGGCCCCGCCAACGTCATCATGCAACTCTCGTGGCCCGGCGTGGGCTATGGCGTCGTCGAAAGCAAGGTGGACTCGGGAAATATCCTCAAGCACCCGTGGAAACGCGCCCGCACCACCCTTCAGTACTTAGCGGTCGCGATCCTCGGAACACCCGAAGATCGTGCCGCGTTTCGCGAGGCGGTCAATGACTCGCACAAGCACGTCAAGTCGACCGCCGACAGTCCCGTGAAGTACAACGCGTTCAACCGTGAGCTTCAGATGTGGGTGGCCGCATGCCTTTTCGTCGGCCTCGAAGATACCTACCAACTGCTGCGCGGGGAGATGACGCCCGAACAGTCCGAACAGTTCTACCACTCGGCATGGACGCTGGGCACCACATTGCAGGTCACCGAGGATCAATGGCCGCCCACCCGTCAGGAATTCGACACGTACTGGACCGAGGCCTGCGAGCGGGTCTCCATGGACGAGACGGTCCGTCGCTACCTGCAGGATCTGATCAACCTGCGGATGATCAACCCCTTGATCGGCATACCGTTTCGTCCGTTGGTGAAGTTCTTGACCACGGGCTTCCTCGCGCCGGTCTTCCGTGAGGCGATGGAGTTGCGGTGGAGCAACTTTCGTCAATACCTGTTCGAATTGCTGTTCCGGGTGGTGGCACTCGTCAACAGATTCATACCGATATTCATCCGTCAGGGGGGTAGCTATCTGTTACTCGCCGACGTGCGCCGGCGCGTCCGCGCGAAGCGAGCATTGGTATGAGCGCCCGCTTGCTGCGCCGGGTGCTCAGTCACCGCGTCAGCGTCGAGGCGATGGTCGAGTTCTCGCTATGGGTGGTGTGTATCTACGCCACGATTGGCCTGGTGTGGGCCTTCTTCCAAGGCGAACCGGTGCAGACGCTCGATGCCTCGTTGCGAACCAGACTCCCCGCAGGTTCGGAGGTCGCGGCGTTCCTCTTGGTGGGCGCAGTGTGGCCATGGCAAGTGTTAGGTGCGCATTTCTGCTAGGCGGGACAATCCGACTTGATTGAATGGCTGAGTGAGGCACTCAGTTCCACGCAATTGCAGTTTCTCAACAGGAAACTGGCTACCCAGTCTTGACCGGCAGCTGTGCCCAACCCCGCACGCTGGATGTCCGTGCCCGGCGCGCGTTGTCGTAGTCGACCTCCCAGTCGGTCCATCGTTTGAGGACTTCTTCAAACGCGACGCGCCCTTCGAGGCGTGCCAAGGCGGAGCCGAGGCAGAAGTGCAGGCCCTGGCCGAAACTCAGATGTCCGCCCTTGCGGTGGATGTCGTAGCGATCGGGTTCGGTGAATTTGGTTTCGTCACGATTGGCAGATCCGTTGAGCAGCAACATGTAGGAACCCTCAGTCACCATCTGCCCGTACAATTCGACGGCCGCGGCGACGTAACGCCCCTGCACCGGCGATGGAGGCTCGTAGCGCAGCGTTTCCTCCACAGCGGAGGGGATCAACGACGGATCGGCGACGAGTTCGCGTCGTTGGTCGGGATGTTCGCCGAGTAGCTGGCCCATGAAACCGATGAGGCGAGCGGTGGTTTCGTTGCCGGCACCGGCGATCATCGCCGTGTAGGCGAGGACTTCGGTGCGGTCGAGCCGGCGCCGGGTTCCGTCTTGTTCCTCGACCTCGGCGTTGAGCAGTTCCGTCATCAAGTCATCGGACGGGTGCTTGGAACGCCACTCGATGTAGTCGGCGAACAGCGCGATCGAATCCTGGAAGATCGTGGCGCTGATGTCGCCGTGTTCCGCACCGACGGTAATGGCCTTGTCATTACGGTCGCGAATCGACTGTTGCTCCTCTTCGGGGATCCCCAGCAGATAGCCGATGGTGCGCATCGGCATGATCGCACCCAAATCGACGACGAAATCGAACCCGTCCTGATCACGCAGCGGATCCAATGCGCGAGAGCAGAATTCGCGCACCAGATCTTCGACCGCCAACATCCGGCGCGGCGTGAACACTCGCGACAAAAGTCTTCGATGCAGGTCATGCAGCGGCGGGTCTTCGAACAGCAGAATTCCCGGCGGCACTTCGATGCCGCTGAACAAGATGTCGGCCGTAGTACCTCGTCCCGACCGATACGTCTGCCAATCATGAAGTGCCGGAGCCACATCGTCGTAACGGCTCAGCGCGTAGAAGCGGTATTTCTCGTTGAAGTACAGCGGCGCCTCGGCCCGCATTCGCTTCCACACCGGGTATGGATCGTCGTCGATCGCATAGTCGAACGGGTCGTAGTAGAGCTCTGTGGTCTGTATCAATGGTCTGCCCTAATGCGGTTGATTCGGTACGCCAGGGAATAACTGCTCGTTGGATCCCGAAGTCACGTAACCGCCCAGCATGGTTATCAGGTGCGGCGCAAAGACGGCGCCGTAGAGGAGGTTCCCGATCAATATGACTGCACCGATGGACAGCGCGGTCGACTTGACCCGGCTCTTCGTCTTCGATTCCGCCCACATCTCAATGACGTTGCGGCCGAAGGAATCCGTTCGCCCGAGCAGATAGGCGAACACCATCATCTGCACGCCCAACGCGATGGAGTCGTAGATCGGGTACTGGTGCTTGGTGCCCTCGAAGACGGCTAGTCCGGGAATCACGTAGGCGTAGTAGAAGACCCCTAGCCGCGCGCCGAGGAAGGCGTTGAACACGAAGGCCCAGCAGAATCCGACGATGAATCCGACGGTGAGGAGCGTGAAGGGCCTATTCCTCCCAGGCCAACCGAACCGTGCGGCCACCTTGTTGCCGAGCGCTGCGCCGATGACGGCGGGCAGCACGAAATAGCCGATGTACCCGATTGGGACGGCCGACGGCAGCCCACCCCAGGTCATGTTCAACGGCCACCACGAGGGCATCCGGGGCAGCGCGGGCGGGAACTGCGCGTACATCGCCCAGTCGTAAGGCGCCTCGATCCAGGAGAACGAGATCGCCGAGATGCACAGCAGCAGTAGCGGATGCACACGACGTTGGCGGATGCTCAGATACACACCCGCCGCGGTGAAAGCAATGCCGCTCCCCCAGCCGAAGATGACCGAGGCGGTCAGCAGCGGCGTCAACTCTGTGCTCATTTGCTCCGCCCCTCGCGCGGCGTATCACGGTCGCCGCCACGGGCTTCCGGATCGAGGTAGTAGACCAAGGCGTATATCAAAGCCATCAATCCGAACAGGGTGCCCAGCATGATGACCGCTCCCATGTTCACGCCACACCCCTTCCCACGAATTAATAGTGGACACTATTCAAAGTCGGAGGTCAAGAGCGCTATCGTGAATGACCATGCCGCCGTCCGCTCAACCGCTGCGCCGGCCGCGTGGCGAACCGCGCCGACTGCTGCTCGACGCTGCTCGCGAACTGTTCGCCCGCCGCGACTACCGCAGCACGACGACACGCGAAATAGCCGAGGCCGCCGACGTCAGCGAATACCTGCTCTTCCGCAACTTCGGCTCCAAGGCTGGGCTGTTTCGCGAGGCGCTGGTGCTTCCGTTCACGAGCTTCGTCGAAGAGTTCGCGCAGACGTGGCAATCGGTCATCCCCGAGGAGACCGAGGAACAAGAATTGGCCCGACTTTTCGTCGGACGGCTGTATGACGTGCTGGTGGAGCACCGCGGCTTGCTACTGACGCTATTGGCGTCGGAAGGCTTGAGCCCCGAGGAGCTCGCCGCCACGGGGATCGCCGACATCAAGCAGGCGCTCGCACTGCTGGGCCGGATCAGCGCGGAAGGCATGCAGCTGCGTGGATTTCGGTCTAGCCAGCCAGATCTGCCCGCGCGCTCCACGGTGGCGATGATCGTCGGCATGGTCGCGTTGCGGTCGACGTACTTCGGCGAACAGCAGCCCTCGCGCGAGGCGATCGTCGACGAACTCGTCCAGGCGACTCTGCACGGCTTTCTACACCGCAACGATTAATCGCACTATGCGGACTCCTCAGCCGAGTTGTCGCACGGCGGAAGTCGATGCAGCGCGTCGGATCCTTCGCCTTCGATATGCAGATGGCCTTGTCCATCCGTGTCGGTGACGACTCCGATGTTGAGCTCACTGCCGACGGCGTTGTCCGGTGTCACCAGAAGCTGCAGTTCGCCGGAATCGACGTACAGCACTGCGTCGTCGTTGGAAAGCTTCCAGGGCTGGCCATCGCTTGGCCAACGCCCACCGACGAAGCGGATCCTGTTGTGGTCCGCCACTGGGCCAGTGTCGTCGCCGTTTTCCTCGTCACCTGTTGCCTCAGCCGTGATGCAACTGACCCACAGTTTGGCCGGCAGTTCGCGGAAGTACACCGCGAGACGCTGGCGGTTGAGATCGACGGCAACCGGAATGCCGATGGGAGGCAACAAAGTTCCCTCTGGGCGGTCGTTCAGCGACTTCTTGACTTGGCGCGACCCAATCCCGGCGCCGAACCAGTCGATCGTCAACAACGTGCTGAAGTACTGCACGATCGCCAGCGTGAGGACACTTCCCGCACTGGCTCCCACCCCTGCGCCCACCGCCCAGGTGACCGGCAACGCCAGCAAGCTCATCACGGCCGTGGCACCGGCCGCGGTTGCGGCCTTGCCGGCCAAAGTCAGGTTGAAATCCGCATTCACGTCGGCCTCCGGGGGGTTCTGCGTTGGTCGCACCCCCACGGTTCTGGGCAACTCGCCGAATCGGTCGTTCACCCGTTTGACTTCCGCCTCGTAGCCCTCGTCGCTCAGCTCACCGGCGCGCCTCTTTTCGCCGGCGACGGCGAGGGCCCGCTCTAGGGTTTCTATGGTTTCTAAGGTGCCGGCCCGCGACTTCTCCTTGCCCTGCGGGTCGCGGGGTATGTCGTCAAGGACCATCTCGTAGATCACCTTGAAATTGGCCTTGAAGTCGTAGAACGTGGTGTCGGCGCTCACGGTGCCGTCGATGACCAGCTTGCCGTCGCCGGTTCGGGGCACGATATCGGCGTCCAGAGCGTCGAGGCTGCGCTCTTCCCCGCCGATGCTGATGGTCTTCGGGCCATTCAGCAGACACGGCGCATCGGCGTCGAAGTCGTCTTCGTTCAGTCCGAAGTTGTTCATCACCGTGTCTCGAACCTGCCGCAGGATGCTGAAGCCAGTGACGGCCAAACCGGCCTTCTCACGTGGGTTTTCGGCCAGGATCGATGCGGGCAGTCCTTCGCCGGCCGGGAGTTCGCGCAGGGTTTGAAGCTGCACCACCAGAGACTCGTGCGTGACGGTCTCCTGCGGGGATTCGACCTCGAAGCGATGCACGACGGCATCGAGATCCTTGAACGAGCTGTCGTCGTCCGCTTCGGGATCGACGGGCAACGTCTCCGGAAGGATGTCGACGATGCCGCCGTCACCCATGTCGGCCATTTTCGGACGGACCGCATCGGCAATTTGGGCGGCCAGCGAGTCGAGCATCCTGGTTCTCGCCTCTTCGTCTGAGATGGTGGGATGCTGCAGCCGTTCCAGGCCCACCATCAGCTGGCCGGCGATGCTGTGGGTAATCCAGTGCGCCTCGGCGTGGTCGAGTTCCCAGGTGATCATCGGGGTTTGTCCGGTGAACACGGTGCTCCCATCGGAGCGGCGCTCGATGTTCGGACCGAACAATCGCGGGGTGTACTTGTCCCCCTCTTCCCCCAGCCTGGTGGCCACCAACACGGGAGCATCCTGCTTGTGAAAGTTCAGCGCGATGGTCTGCCTGCCCGGTTCTATTTCGTGTGGCTCGAGTTGATCGTGCAGCGTCAACCGTCCGAACAGCGGTATCTCGTTGTAGGGGATCTCGCGTGATTCGCCGGCACGGGGACCGTCCGGGATCGTTATGGTCACCGGCGGCAGCTTGACCAGCGGAATACAGGTAACCGAGTCGATCACGATTTTCGAGTTGAAGACGACCAGGTCGATCGCGAAATGGCGTAGCGGATCGCGTAATTCACCGTCGTCGGCTTCTTCTTGCCATAGCCGCTGATGCGAATCGAAGATGAACCAGACGCGATCCAGCGTGAGGTCCAGAGTGGCCGTCGCGGAGTAACCCGGGCCGTCGACGGACTCGGTGTACTTGTCGCCGCTGAAGATGCCGGCCGTTTGATCCTGGACGCGTTCACGATGGATCTCGATGATCGTGTCGGGGCGGTGCATGTGGGACTAGTACCCAAAAACGCCCGTTTTGAGTCGGCGTTAGGGCAGCTTGATGGCCGAAACGTACATTTCCAGGATCGGCCGGTACAGGTCGACGTCGTCGAGTTCACTGCCCAGCACGACGGAATCACTGGTGGCGATCAGCAGTTGCGCGAAGGTCACGGGAGGAATAAGAAGGGTTCCGCCGAGCCGGTTCATGCCCTCGTTGATGAACTTCGCCAGAGCATCGACAACCTCTGATCTCTTGGCGGCCACCCGGTTTCGAGCCTCGGGATTACGAAGTAGATACAGGGTGAACTCGTGGCCCAACGCGGCGTGCTCGGCACCGCGGTCCCGGCTCAGTTGACGCCACCGCTTGGCGATCTCGTCGAGTTCGCGCGCTCCGATGTGCCGCGCGGTCGACATGACCTCGGCGAAGTTGTCGAAGTAGCGCCGCCAGTACCGATCACTGACCGCCAGGAATAGATCCTCCTTGGTGGTGAAGTGCTTGTAGATGGCGCCCTTCGTATACCCGGCGGCGTAGGCGATGTCGTCGAGAGTTGCTGAGGTGAAGCCCTTTTCGGCGAAGACATCCTCCGCGGCATCCAGCAGCAGCGAACGCGTGTGCTCCAGGCGCCGCTCCCTGGTCCAGCGCTCCACCATGCGGCTGATTGTGCCATAGAATCTGAGAGTCTCATTGTTCAGCCAGATACCCGTTGGTATATTCCCGGCAGTCGGGGTGCCAAAGGAGTCGTTTGTCGTGAGCGAACTGTTGAGCAAGGATGCGCCCGTCGATCTCGGTGCTCAGCCACCGGTGAAGCCGGTTCGGATTTGGGCCGCCGTTGGCGCCGCGGTGCTGGTTCTGCAGGTCTATGTATGGGTTCGGTGGATTACCGGGCCATATTTCGAGCGGGTGCCCGGCGGGCCGAACGATCCGCCGCTGTACATGAAGATCCCCTTGATGGCCAACGCGATCGTGCTGTGGGCGGGCCTGCCGTTCGCCGTGTGGTGGTTCTTCGTGCGGCCCTGGCTCCGGGAGCGGCGGATCACCCTCGATGGCATTCTCGTCGTCTCCATCGGGCTGATGTTCTTCCAGGATCCGCTGCTGAACTACTTCAACACCTGGTGCACATACAACACCTGGTTGTTCAACCGGGGCTCGTGGTCGTCGCACATTCCCGGCTGGGTATCGCCGGAGGAGCCGGGTCACCAGGTTGCCGAGCCACTGCTGACGAACGTGCCAGGCTACGCGTACGGCGTTCTGCTGATCACCATGGCCGGCTGCTGGGTGATGCGCCGCATCAAGGCTAAATGGCCCAACATCAGCAACCTGCGACTGATCGCCGTGACCTACGCCATCGCGTTCGTCTTCGATTTCGTCATGGAGGGTCTGGTCCTGCTGCCGATCGGGTTCTACACCTACCCCGGCGCCATCAGGGCGGTCTCGGTGAACGCCGGCACCTATTACCAATGGCCGGTCTACGAAGGTCTGATGTGGGGCGGTGTCCAGGCGGCGTTGTGCTGTCTGCGCTACTTCACCGACGATCGCGGCCGCACGGTCGTCGAGCGCGGGCTGGACCAAGTCCGAGGCGGCTTCGCCCGGCAGCAGTTGACCCGCTTCCTGGCCGTCTTCGCCGCCGTGAGCGCCTGCTTCTTCGTCTTCTACAACGTCCCCGCTCAATGGCTCGGGATGCATGCCGATCCCTGGCCCGAAGACCAAATGAAGCGGTCGTACTTCAACGGAGGCATCTGCGGCGACGGGACGAATAAGCCATGTCCCCACCCCGTCATCCCGATACCGACCAAACGGTCCGGCTTCGTTGATTCCGACGGAAAGTTCGTCCTTCCGGAGGGTGCCGAGCTGCCCAAGACCGTCCCATTCGAACCCCCCTCTGAACGGGGCAAATAGGTTGACGGATTGCGAGGCACCGTTCTACCGGGCTGTCGGCGATGAGGTGGACGTGTTCCGGGCCGCGGCGCGTCGCGGACTGCCAGTACTTTTGAAGGGCCCGACGGGATGCGGGAAAACCCGCTTTGTCGAGGCCATGGCCCACGAGCTCGGACGCGATCTGATTACCGTCGCCGGCCACGAGGACATGACCTCGGCGGATTTGGTCGGACGCTTCTTGCTGAAGGGCGGCGAGACGGTTTGGGTGGATGGGCCGCTGACACGAGCCGTGCGCGAGGGCGCCATCTGCTATCTGGACGAGGTGGTGGAGGCGCGCCAAGACACCACGGTGGTCATCCATCCGCTCGCCGATCATCGTCGTGAGTTGTCGATAGACCGGCTCGGCGCGACATTAACCGCAGCACAAGGCTTTCAGCTGGTGATCTCCTACAACCCCGGCTACCAGAGCGTGCTGAAGAACATCAAGGAGTCGACCCGGCAGCGATTCGTCGCCATCGAACTGGACTTCCCGCCCGTCGAGATCGAAACGGAGATCGTTGCCCATGAAGCGGGCATCGCAGTCGAGACTGCGCGTGCTCTGGTCAAGCTCGGCAACGCCATCCGAAGTCTGGACGGCTCACCGTTGCGCGAAGTGGCCTCGACCCGGCTGTTGATTCTCGCCGGCGGACTTGTCGCGGAAGGCCTTACCCTGCGTACTGCTGTGCAGGCGGCAATAGTGCGGGCGCTCTCCGATGACCGCGAAATCGTCCGTGCCCTGGGTGAACTCGCCGACGCCGTGCTACCCCCGACGTGACCGCATCGGAGTTGCGGCTGCTCGCCACCTTTGTTGCGGGTCAGTCTGTGGACGTTGCCGAGGCACCGCCTGGCGTTGCCGCGCACACCAACGGCCGAGTGATCTACGTATCGGCGGGCCGCTCCGTCGTCGAGTGGCGCCGCGAAATGTTGGTGCAGAGCGCGCTGCTCGGCGCGGGAAGTCTAAACCCGCGACTGGTAAAGGCGTTGCGGATTCGTCCTTCGGTGGCGCGGCGCTACCTCGCGCTTGAGGGTTCTCGCGTGCTTGCCGCGCTCACGGATACCCTTCCGTTGGCCGCTGGCCTGTCGTCCGGGCTGACCGTGTCTACTACAAGTGCGGAAGAATCGCTCAAAATGGCCAGGAGCCGAGGCAAAGTCGCGGATCCTCCCGATTGGTTCGGTGTCATCAGACCGTCGCAGTTGTTGTCATCCGCTGCGCCGTCCGCCGGAACGCGGCCACGGGACACCGAATTGTCGGTGAAGTTTGCGTCTGGCGATACGCCGGACGACGACGAAGACGAGACGCCTCGGGAAAGTAAAATACTCAAGCTGTTTCAGACCCCGTTGGGACCACAGGGAATTTCTGACTTCCTCCGCAAGTTGCTTGGCGGTTCGGGCTCCACCGGTCCCAGCGCGGCCGGCGCCGAGTTGCCGGTTCGATCCGTCCGGCGCGCACGCGCGGCTGGAGCGCATGCCCGGCCGCTGCCCACCCGCATCCATTTCGCCGGCACCACCAACCCCGCTGCTGCCGTCGGCGTAGGCGGCGCCCTGTATCCGGAGTGGGACGTCCACGGCAACCGGTACCGACCCCAGTGGTGCCGAGTCGTCGACTTTCCGCTGACGATGTCGGCTGACATTTCCGCCGCCGACGTCCCGCACGATGATGTGCTGCGACAACGGCTGTCACGTATCGGGCTCGGGCCCAAGGTGTTACGCGCACGCCCCGACGGCGACGAGCTTGATGTCGAAGCGCTCATCGACTTGGTCGTCGATCTGCGGTCGGGCTACTCACCACCCGAACACGTCTACTCTGAACGCCGCAAACTCGCACGTAACCTAGGCGTCCTCATACTGGTCGACGCCTCTGGGTCGGCTACTGACACCGACCCGAACGGCCTCGCTGTCCATGACCATCAACGCCGGGCGGCTGCGACGTTGGCCGCTACGCTAGAAGACCTCGGCGATCGCGTCGCTGTCTATGCGTTTCGGTCCGACGGCCGGCACGCGGTCCAACTACCTGCGATCAAACCATTCGAACGACGCCTCGGCGCTCTCGAGCGAGCCCGACTCAACCAGCTGCAACCGTCGAGCTACACGCGGCTTGGCGCGGCGATCCGCGGCGCCGGAGAGATTCTCAAAACCCAGGCGGGAACGCCGAACCGACTGCTGCTTGTGCTGTCCGATGGCTTTCCGTATGACCATGGCTATGAGGGGCGGTATGCCGAGGCTGACGCCCGCAAATCCCTCGAAGAACTCCGCTCCGACGGTGTTGCCTGCCTCTGTCTTTCGATCGGCGCTGCCACAGCAACCGACGAACTCGAACGCGTTTTCGGCTCCGCGGGGTATGCCTGCGGAGCGACACTGGCGGAGCTGAGCCCACGGATGGACGAGCTGTTTCTGTCGTCGCTGCGCGAACTTGCCGCCCCGATACCACTGCGAGGATGAAACATTGAAGGTATTGCTGACCGGCGCGATGGGCAACATCGGCTATTCGACCTTGACGGCGTTGCTCGATGAAGGACATGACGTCGTCGCGTTCGACATCTCGTCTCGTAGGGCGCGCAAGCTCGCAGCCAAACTCGATGGGCATGTCCGCGTGGTGTGGGGCGATATCACCCAGCCTCATTCGGTTCGCGCTGCGCTGTCGGACGTGGATGCGGTAATCCACCTGGCGGCAATCATTCCTCCCTACTCCGAGCGGGTACCCGAACTCGCGCGGAAGGTCAATCTTGACGGGACACTCAATCTGATTGCGCAGATGGAAGGTTCGCCCACGGCCAAACGGCTGATCTTCGCGTCATCAGTGGGTGTTTGCGGTGATGTGCAGGATCGGGAGCCGCCGCTGCGTGTCGACATGCCAACGAATCCCACGGACGAGTACGGCCGGCACAAGGTGGCCTGCGAGCAAGCCATCCGGCAATCGCAGCTCCATTGGAGCATCCTGCGGCTCGCGGCGGTGTCGCCGATCCACCTGCAGGCGGTGGATCCCAGCATCATGTTTGAATTCAGCCCCGATGCGCGGTGTGAGTTTCTCCATCCTGCCGATGCGGGTGTGGCATTTGCACGCGCGGTGGATTGCGCGGAGACAGTTGGGAAGACGTTGTACATTGCCGGCGGCCCCGAGTGCCAAATGACCTACTACGAATTCACCAATACACTGATGGATGCGATTGGCATTGGCCCCATTCCGGTCGACGCCTACGTGCGGGCGACGCCTCCTCGCTTCTTCGGCGACTGGGTGGACACCGAGGAGAGCCAGCGCCTATTGCAGTATCAGAAGCGTCGACTCAGTGATCAATTGGCAGACATGCAGGAGGATTTCGGCATGCTGTTGCCGCTGCTTCGTCTGGTGCGTCCGCTGGCCACCTGGTACGTGACCCGCAGTTCCGCACACCTCAAAGAAAACCGTCGGCGGTCGGGCTGACGACTACGTGGGGATGATGGCCGGCATTGTCTCCCAACCGCGCACGGTTGACGAGGGTGACATTACCGCCTTCGACAGGTCGATGTCCCACTCCGGGAAACGAATCAACAACTCCTCCAAGGCAATCCTGCCTTCCAAACGCGCCAAGGCGGCACCCAGGCAGAAATGTGCGCCTGCGGCGAAGCTGATGTGGGTCCTGCCGCGACGGTGGATGTCGAAACTGTCGCCGTCGGGTGGGAATTGCCGGTGATCGTGGTTGGCGGCACCGATCAGGAACATCATGATGCTGCCCTGAGGCACGATCTGGTCGTAGTACTCGACGTCGCGCGTGACATACCGAGCCACACGGGGTGCGGGTGTTTCCAGGCGGAGGATTTCCTCGACCGCGTCGGGGATCAGCGAGGGATTGGCGACGAGTTGTGCCCGCTGATCGGGGTTTTCGGCCAGTATCTTGCCAGCCCATCCGATGAGCTTGGTGGTTGTTTCGTTGCCTGCCACTTGGAGGAGCGCAACATAAGCGAGTATTTCCGCTCGATCTAGCCGTCGTCGAGTTCCGGTTTCGTCCTCGAATTCCACGTTGAGAAGTTCCGTGACGATGTCGTCGGACGGGTTTTCTGCCCGCCAGTCAACGTATTCCTCGATGAACTCGTCGTCGAGGAAACCCGCCGTCGGGAGCGACATCCCGCTGCCGCTCTGAGCGTTGACCGTCGCGTACACACGGTCTCTCCCGGCTTCCTGCCGTTCCTCGGGAATGCCCAGCAGCATTCCGATCACGCGCATCGGCATTTGCGCGCCCAGGTCAGCGACGAAGTCGAAGCCACCCGCACCGACCAGAGCGTCCAAGCTGCGCACGCAGTATCCACGGATCATGGGTTCTAGTTGCGCGATCTTGCGCGGTGTGAACATGCGCGACAACAATTTCCGGTGGATGGTTTGACGGGGTGGGTCATCCATGACGATGAGACCTGACGGAATGTCGATCCCTGCGTTGATCACTTCGAGCACGTTCCCTCGGGATGAGCTGAACGTCTCGTGCTCGCGGAAACCCTTTTCCACGTCGGCGAAGCGGCTGAGCGCGAAGAAGTCATATTGGTCGTTTCGGTATAGCGGCGCTTCATCGCGCAACCGTCTGTACGTCGGATAGGGATCGACAATCAGCGCGGCGTCATACGGGTCGAAATGGACATTCGTTGAGGTGTTCGTTGTCATGTGTGGTGAAGCTCCCTTCGTGACAAGACGCAACAGCTGAGGTCGAATGTCATGGCGCGTGTACCGGCACGTTTGACCAACCCCACACGTTGGTCATGTGCACCCGACGCAGGCCCGCTCGGTCGACTTCATACCGAGGAATGAAATCGAGCAACATTTCCAGGGCGATTCGACTTTCTAGCCTTGCCAGCGCCGCACCGAGACAACTGTGGACTCCGTACCCAAACCCGATGTTGTATCCGAACTTTCGACGACGGTTGATGTCGAACCGATCAGGGTCCGGAAAGGCCCGCTCATCACGGTTAGCCGATCCATTGATCAGGAGCACGGCGCTTCCTGCCGGAATCGTGGTGTCATGAAGGGTCGATTCGCGCAGGGTATACCGCACGTTGTATTGGGAAGGGCCTTCGTAGCGTAAGAGTTCTTCCACTGCCGCACCGATTTTGGTGCGGTCGCGTCGCAGCAGTTGCCACTGCTCGGTGTGTTCGGCGAAGATGACTACCGCGTTGCCGACCAGTTTTGTCACCGTCTCTGCGCCGGCCCCGCCGAGAAGGCTTGCAAAGCCGGCTATCTCGACGTCGTCTAAACTTCGCGTTTTACCACCGTCATCGATTTCGGCTTCGATCAATCGACTGATCATGTCTTCTCGAGGACGCGCGCGACGTTCCTGGACCAGGTGGTAGTAGTACGCACCGGTCTGCAGGATGGCGTCCATGCTCTCTTGCGTGAGCCCCATGTTGCCTGGCTCCCGTTCCAGGCCGAGGTCGATCCATTGTCGAACCTGCTGCCTGTCCTCCGGAGGGACACCGAGCATGGCGGTGATGATCTCGACCGGAAAAAGTGCTGAAAAATCCGCTACAGCGTCAAACGATTTCGGATTGAGCACCGCCAGCGTTTGGCTGATCTGCTGGCGCACCGTCGACTCGAGGGCCGCGATCACGCGCGGGGTAAACGCCCTGCTGATCAGTTTGCGCATGCGCTCGTGTTCGGGCGGGTCCATCATGATGATGAGTTTGAGGTCGCGGACGTGCATTTCGTCGGACTTGACCTGATCGAGGCTGGCGCCATGGGCTGACGAATACGTGGCGGTGTCCTTATAAGCCGAAGCGACATCGTCGTACCGCGTCAGCGCGTAGAAGTCATATTTTGGGTTGTAGTACACAGGCGCCTCATCGCGCATCCGTCGATATGTCTCGAACGGTGAATCGAAGAAGACGTCGGAGTAAGGATCAAATTCGACAGGTGCCGGCACAGTGGGAGTGCTCAACGACGAGCTCAATGGCGTAACTCCTTGTCCATCGCTGCCGATGTGGTGCTGACCGCGTGTCCAGGCGAGCGCTTGGGTCGCAACCGAAGCCCAGTCGACTCAAAGGCCCCTCATACTGGTCAGTTAAGCACCTGCTTAACACTAGCCAAGGCGAGGTCCTTGTTCAAGATGGCTTAGGATGACAAGCCGAGATCAGGCCAGTCGCACGAATCGAGCAAGTGGGTGGCATCGCCGCGAAGAATTGGGTCGCCGGACGCGAAGACCCGTCAGTTGCTCCTCGACGCCGCCGAGCGATTGCTGCTGGAGGACGGCTACTCTGCTGTCACGGGTCGCAATGTCGCGAAGAAGGCTGGCCTGAGGTCGCAGTTGGTCCCGTACCACTTCGGCACGATGGACGGCCTGTTCCTCGCGGTCCTACGGCGGCGCGCCGATCAAGGGCTCGAACTTCAACGTCAGGCGCTCAAGACGGACAAACCGCTGTGGGCCCTGTGGCGTATGGGCACCGACACACGGGTGATCGTTTTTGGCATTGAGTTCATCGCTCTCGCCAACCGCCGCAAAGCCTTGAAAGACGAGCTTGCGCGGTACGTTGAGCTGTTGCGCGACGAGCAAATCAAAGCCCTGTCGGGCATTCTCGAAGGCTACGGAATCCCGCCAGAGGAAGTGCCGCCCGAAGTGGTGATGACGTTGATGCGCAGCGTGACCGGTGTACTGGCTATCGAAGAGACACTCGGTGTGACGTTAGGCCACGCCAAGACCGTTGAGTTCGCCGAACGCTATATCCGCGAACTTGAGGGTGACCCGCCCGACGCAACTTAACCTATTCTTGCTGGCATCCGACGACGATGGCCCGCATCAATGCTGGGTCTCGCTAGTTGACCGGCGCGAAGATTTCCTTGGCTGCCTTGGCAATTCGGTTGAGAGCGACCGCATTCATCCCGGCGCCGACGCCACCGCCGACGACGGGGATACCCCTGATCAACCTCACCGGGCCTTTGGTCGCGAACTTCCGGATTAGCCTGCGCCCTACCTTCATGTCGAGTTTCAGCAGGTTTTTCTTCGACAACTCGCGCAGTGAAGGTACAGCGGTGCCGATCTCCACCCCGACATCGCTGAGTACCTTGGCCGCCCCGCGGCCCAACAGCGAGACCAGGATCGCGGTCCGGACTTCCTCCGCGTCGAGGTCGTAACCGCGCAGCACAGCAATTGCCGCCGACATCCGCGCACACAGCATGTGAAAGGCGGTGGCGTCTGCCGGGAGCGCGACGGTGAGAGTCGCGAATCCGGCTACGCCGGACGCAAATCCGGATGACGCCACCCATTTTCGATGCTTCTCGATCAAGCGAGCGATCGCGGCTTCTGGGTCGTCATGCTCGGCGAGCAACTCGTCGGCCACTTCGGTCGCTGATTTGTAAGGCCCGAACCCGCTAACCCCCGCGGCGAGGATTTTGTTGACGAATTCGACGACGCGGCTGGAGTCCGAATTGCTCACTGCGGGTGGGTCGCCAGATAGTCGGCAACGGGAATCCGTTGCGCCGCATAGTATCCGACAGGCAACAGGACATCACCAGAGCTCGTGACGTAGTAAACGTCCCAGCGGTGATAGTCACCGAACGCGATCGGATCGCTGGCCATGGCTGCGGCATAGTCTTTGACGGCGGCCACGTAGTGGTTCGAGTGGTTGTAGGCGTAGATGGCTTGGTCGGGGTTGCCGGCGAAGCCGTTCGCCGCCAACATGCGGCCCGCGGCCATGATGCTGTCGTGCGGCGAGTTGATGTCACCGCCGTTGCCGTAGCTGGCGAACGTGGACGGCAGGAACTGCATCGGGCCTTGCGCACCCGCCGTGCTCACCCCGTTGATGCGGCCGAACGCGGTTTCGACGAAGTTGATCGCGGCCAGGTAGTTCCAGCCCACTCCCGTCGCCGCCTCCGCGGCGCGGTAGTGACCCAGCAGCTCATCGGCGGGCGTTGGCGGCACGATATGCCACGCGGGCAATGTGTCCTTTGCACCTCCCCCGCCCAGCGCGGTGAGGTGACGCCGCGCGTCGATATTGAGGTCATAAAAGCCCTGGAGCTGCGCCGGAATCTTCGATCGCACCGTCGCGTCCCACTCGGGGTGACGTCCAATGGTGCGGTACGCCACTTGCTGGCGGTGGGCCGCAGCCGCCCGTGCGGCCTCCGATGCCCCGGGATCACGCAGCGTCTGCTCATCGGCGGCCAGGTCGGCGCCCAGCAGGCCGGGCTCGGCCGCAAGCGCCGGGTCCGCGGGGTGCGTCGTAGCAATCGGAGCTGGCGCGGCAATCGTCGTCCTAGCCGGCCCGGCGGTCCACGATGTCGTCGACGGAGGCCCCACGATGCCCCCTACCCCGATCCCTACCGCGCTTGTCGCAGCGAGCAACGCTGCGGCTATTCGTGCAGTTCGCATGGGTACATCCTCTCCGCCGCGTCAACGAATGGCCAGGCCGGGGTGAATGGCGAACTTCGACGCAAGTGTGCTGTCAGTTTTCCTCCGCCCTGGCCTTCGAAGCAATACGACTTCCCCCGTGGCGATGCCATTCTGGCAAACTCCGCTGTCGAGCGGAATGGCGATCTCGCCGGCCGGCTAATCCCGGAGGCGCGCGACAAACCGCTGAAGGCTGCGGGTCAGCGAGCGCGGCACATGATCGGGGTCCATCAGGTCGTTCTCCGCCAGCCGACTCGCCTCGTCGGAGATCGTCTGATCGGTAAATGGCCGCAACGTCCGGCCTTCACCTTGCAATGCCACGACAGCTTGGAAAAAGGAACCAGATCGATCCATCGCGCCAACAAACTCGTGGACCGAGACACCCAGGTGTTCGGCCACCAGTTTGTTTCGCACATACAGGATCTCGTGCCGGATGCTGTCGTGCTCGGCGTTGCTCTGGTCGGCCTCGATGGCCAGATCGCACTCGCTGTCGAACCCCATCGACCGGTTGTTGAAATTCGACGATCCGATGCGCAGCAGCCGATCGTCAACCACCAACACCTTCGAGTGCACATATACCGGCGAACCGCCATCGGTGACCGGCCAATAGACGCCTAACCGCCCATGCTCGTCCGCATCCCACAGGACTTGAATGAGGCGGTGCCGCGCGCCGTCCATCGTTTCTCTCTCGATCCGGTTGCTGCCCTTGCGGGGAAGCACGATGACGACTTCCGGCCCGTTCTCGTCGCGGAGTCGAGCGGCCATCTCCTCGACGATGCCGCGCGCGGCCAGATATTGATTCTCCAGATAGATGGTGTGGCGTGCTGATGCAATCGCTGCGCGATTAAGTGCCTCGACCTCCCGAACCTCGGGGCGATCGTCCAACTCGGGTAGGGTGCGCGCGATTCCGACCTCGATGTTGCGCAACGTCGGTTCCAGCTTGCTCGGCCAAGCCACATGCTTGGCCTCGACCGGCGTCATGGATTGGCCCGTCGCGGTTTCCCATCGCTGCCGTGCCAACTCGGCAAGGGCGCGTGCAGCCGCGCCGTCCACCGCCGCACCAACCTCGTGTCGCGCCCCGTAGCTGCGTCCCAGGGTCCGGCGACTGCGATTGTCGTGCTCGTGGGCCGGGGTGTCCCATCGCTGGACAGTCAGGTCGATGCCGCCACAGAAGGCGACGGCATCGTCGACGACGGCGATCTTCTGATGATGGACGGCGCCGGCGGGATGGGCACCGTCTACCGCGAAGTGGATTCGCTTACTGCTGACCCGATTCAGCAGCGATGTCGGAGTAAGCCCGTACCAGAGGTCGTCGAACGCCGGGAGCAGCCGCAGATTGGACCTCAGCAGGTAGACCTCGAGACCGCGCCGTTTCCACAGCAACCATGAAAGGAACGGACCTAGCTGATTGGGGCCGGGAAGGGTAATGGTGCCTCGTTCAAAGTTCATCCTGGCGTCCAAATCCCAGGCAATCACCATGATCCGGTGCTGGGCGCGCAACATCGCCGCCTTGACGTGCTTGAAGTAGTCAGCCGCATCGATGATGTCGGCGAACTGATCCGCATGAGCCACGCGCCAGCACGTCTGGTCCGGAATCAGGAGGCGGTTGTCAGGCACGCCGCATGTCTACCCACTCGGTGCCCGTATCAGTCGTTGCGCAGGGTGGCTATTTGTCCCGTCAGCGCTGTTGCGCAGTGCCGGTGTCAATGAGCGCCCGCGCCACCCACTCGACCCGACTCAACGCCTCATCCAAGGTCAGACTCCGCACCAGCATCCCGGTGATGGCGCTGGCCAAAGCGGCGTTGATGCCGAAACTGACATTCGGAATCTCTTCCGGCGCAACGCCATCGAGGAGTCGATTGAACATGTCGATGTTCGTTCGATTCATCTCGTCGATCGTCGCCCGGACCTCGGGAACGGTGGAAATCATCATTTGGTGCATCAGCGCCGTCATCTCGGGGTTGCGATGAAAAGCGCGCACGGCACGACGAAGGTATTCCAACATGCCGGACAACGGATCCTGCTCGGGAGGACGGGCAGCGGACATGATCCGGCGCGTCAAGCGCTTCTGCCAGTCTTCCAATGCCGCGGCCAGCAGGTGCTCCTTCGAGCTGAAATACCGGTAGACGGTCGCCAGCGCCACTCCGGAACGCTGGGCGACGTCGCGCATCTGCACCGCCTCAGCACCAACGTCGCCAATGAGGTCGATCACCTCTTCGATGACCTTGGCGCGACGGATCAATTGGCTGCTGGTCATGGTCGCCAGCGGCAAGACGGCGGACTCGGCCCGCTCGGCACGAGACTCAGGAGCGTTGACGATGATTCCCTTCCCGAGAACGTACTTCTTCTCTGTTCCACGTATGATACGTCATACTCGCGAAAAATGTACTGTTGCCGCAGCTAGCAGCATTTAGCGAACTTGACACTAGTAGAACCGCGTTTCACTATTGATGAGTAACGGCGGCCACGCCACTCGCCAGATCGGAGGACACATGGCCGGGCCCGTAGGTCTGCCGGTGATCGACACCATGATCGGATTTCCCCACGAGGGCTCCGCTCAGTACGACTTCATCCGCAAGCAAACCAAGGACCGTCAGTCCAAAGAGGACTTCGAATTCCCCGTGGAGTACATGTTCAAGGATGTGCCGAAGGGGTTGCCGACCGACGACCCGGTGTCGCTGGTTCTGCAGCAGATGGACAGGTTTGGCATCGAGAAGGCGATGATCGGCGTCGGTGAGGACTCCGCACAACTCGCCCTCAAGCTGTTCCCCGACCGCTTCATTCCGTCCGGCGCGCTCGTCGACCCGAACGACGTGATGGGTTCGGTCAAAGCGATCCGCCGAGAGTACGAGGAATACGGCATCCGAGCAACGTCGGTGTTCCCGGCCGGGACCTTCCCGCAAGTCCCTATCGACGACCCGAAGATGTACCCGATCTATGCCACGTGCGTCGAACTCGGCATACCTATCTTTGTCTGCGCGGGCGTGCCCGGCCCCCGTGTTCCTTTTGCCCCACAAGAAGTCTCACGCATTGACGTGGTGATGTTCGACTTCCCCGACCTGGTGTTCGTCACCCGCCACGGGTGCGAACCCTGGGAAGATCTTGCGGTAAAGCTGATGCTCAAGTGGCCCAATCTGTACTACTCGACGTCAGCCTTCGCCCCGAAGTACTACCCGAAGGCCATCATCGACTACGCGAATTCCCGTGGCGCCGACAAGGTTCTCTATGCCGGATACTTTCCCATGGGATTGTCCCTGGAACGGATCTTCAGCGAACTGCCGCAAGTTCCGTTGAAGGACGAAGTATGGCCGAAGTTCTTGTACGGCAACGCCGCCCGCATCCTCGGATTGGACGGCTGAGGACTTATGGGACTGGCGATCGCGACCGAACAGGAGCAACTGGCCGATGCCGTGGGCAGATTCGCGGCTCGCCACGCGCCGATAGACAAGACACGCGCGGGATTCGACTCGATTGCGGCGGGCGAAATACCGTCCTGGTGGGAGCAATTCACCGCGCAGGGCTTTCACGCCGTGCATCTGCCGGAGGATGTCGGCGGCCAGGGCGGAACTCTGGCCGAGATGGCCTGTGTCATCGAAGCGGCGGCCGCGGCTTTGTTGCCCGGCCCGCTGCTGAGCACCGCGACGGCAAGCGCGGTAGCGAGTTTGGCCGGCCCAGCCGGGGCGTCGTTGCTGGCCGAGCTGGCCGCGGGCACGACCGCTGTGGTCCTGCTGTCCGAAGACGCCGATATCCGCGCCACCTCCGACGGCGATGGTTGGCGACTCAACGGCTCTTCTGCCTCGGTACTGGGAATCTGTGCAGCGCAACGGATCCTGCTGGTAGCGCGGTCGGAGTCGGACGACGACATTTGGTTCGTTCTTGATGCGCCCGAATCGCGCGACCCGTCTTTTAGCGTCGAGCAACAACGCGGAACTGATTTGTGCACCGACGTGGGCGTGCTGCGCCTGGTCGAGCACCGGGTCCCAGCAGCGTCGGTGCTGTCAGACATCTCCCCTTTACGGGCCCGCTGCATCGTGGTCAGCCTCGCCGCTTGTGCGGCCGCCGGGACGGTTCGTCGGTGCGCGGAGGCGGCGACGGACTACATCCGGACCCGTGAACAGTTCGGCAAACCCGTCGGCAGCTTCCAGGCCCTGCAACACAAGGCCGCCGTGCTCCTCGTCAACTCCGAACTCGCTGCGGCCGCAGCCTGGGACGCGGTTCGCGCCGTTGACGAATCTATCGAGCAGCACCGACTGGCCGCCGCAACGGCCGCATTGATGGCGGCTTTCGTCAGCGCCGACATCGTATTGGACGCACTGCTGATGTTCGGCGCGATCGGCTACACCTGGGAACACGACACCCACCTGTACTGGCGTCGCGCCACCAGCCTGGCGGCATCGTTGGGACCGACAACGCGGTGGAGACGTGAACTAGGCGAGTTGGCCCTAACCATGAAGCGGTCCACCGCGGTTCAGCTTGGCGACGTCGAATCGGAGTTTCGCGCGCGGGTGGCTGAAATCCTGGACCGGGCAATGGCATTGGACAACGCCTGGCCCTCGGAAGACCAACGCGAGCCCGGTCGTGCCCACGGCGATCAGCGCGACCTGTTGGCACGGGAAGGGTTAGTTGTTCCACACCTGAAGCCGCCGTGGGGCCTTGCCGCCTCGCCGGTCCAGCAGGTGATCATCGCCGACGAGTTCGACAAGCGACCAGCGTTGGTAAGACCCTCGCTCGGCATCGGTGAGTGGATCATCCCGACAATCCTCGACAACGGCTCGGACCTGCAACGGGAGCGGTTCGCCTGGCCGACCCTGCGCGGCAAACTGCGGTGGTGCCAGCTTTTCAGCGAGCCAGGCGCGGGCTCCGATTTGGCATCACTGAGCACCCGAGCCACCAAGGTCGACGGCGGTTGGCTGGTCAACGGCCACAAGATTTGGACGTCACTGGCCGATCAGGCGAACTTCGGGGCGCTGCTGGCACGCACCGATCCCGAGGCGCCAAGACACCGCGGCATCAGTTACTTCGTTATCGACATGTCCTCGCCGGGTATCAATGTGTCGCCGATCAAGCAGGCCAGTGGGCGGTCGGAGTTCAACGAGGTTTTCTTCACCGACGTCTTCGTTCCCGACGACATGCTGGTCGGTGCGCCCGGCGATGGCTGGGCCCTGGCGGTGTCAACCATGGCGGTGGAACGCACCGCGATCGGCAACTACGTCAAGATCGATCGCGCAGAGGCGCTTCGGCACATCGCGGAGATCGATGGCCCCGACCAGGATGCGGCATTGATCGCGCTCGGCGACGTGGAGGCCTACGCCACCGCCATCAAGGCGATGACCTTGCGCGAAACACTGCGTCTGGTGGAAGGGCACGGCGCGGGCGCGACATCCAGCATCGCGAAATACGCGATGGTGATGCTGCTGCGCCGCGCCTCGACCGCGACGCTGAGCCTGACCGGGCGCATGGCGATGCTGGAGGAATCCGATCCGGCCGTTTTCCAGCCGTACTTCGACCTGCCGGCCGAGCTCATCGGCGGCGGTACGCCGGAGATCCAGCTGACGGTCATCGCGTCGATGGTGTTGGGACTGCCGCGCAAGTAATAAGAACCATGTTCTTTTCATTAGATGGAAGAGATCAGTGGAATCATCTTTATGCTTAGAATAAACTGAAACACGGTTCTAGTTTTGTGCGATCGGCCCCTACGGAAAGGACGGTGCCGCCATGACGACAGAGCTTCCGTTCAAGTTCTTCGACTGCGACAACCACTACTACGAGGCGGTCGACGCCTTCACTCGCTACATCGAGCCGGAGTACAAGAAGCGGGCCATCCAATGGGCTCAGCTCGATGGGAGGCAGCGTCTGATCGTCGGGGGCAGGGTCAACAGGTTCATCCCGAATCCGACTTTTGATCCCGTGGGCAAGCCCGGCGCGTTGGACGACTACTTCCGTGGTCGCAATCCTCGTGGCGCCGAGTTGAACTCCCTGTTCGGCGAATTGGAACCGATCAGCCCCGCGTACCGCGACCGCGACGCCCGGTTGGAACTGATGGATCAACAAGGCATGCAGGGTTGCATTCTGCTGCCCACCCTCGGGGTAGGGATGGAGCAGGCCCTGCTGCCTGATCTGGACGCCACCGCTGCGACGTTCCGGGCCTTCAACCGGTGGATGGACGAGGACTGGGGCTTCGCGTACAAAGAGCGGATCTTCGCCGCGCCGTACATCACGTTGTGCCAGCCGGACAACGCCGCACGCGAACTCGAATGGGCACTCGAGCGCGACGCCCGCTTCATCGTGATGGTGCCGGGACCGATCACGACCGCCGTCGGCATGCGCGCTCCCGCCGACCCGATGTTCGACAACTTCTGGCGACTGGCGAACGACTCGGGCATCACCGTCTGTTATCACTCCGGCGAGACGTACTACTCAAAGTTCATGCCCGCGTGGGGCGAATCGGACTACATGATGTCGTTCCAGGCGCTGCTCGGATTCCGCTCGTTGTTCTCCGGGGACCCACTTCAGGACACGTTCGCCAACCATCTACACAAGGGCCTGTTCCTCCGGTTCCCCAACCTGCGCATGGCGTGCATCGAAAGCGGCTCGGCCTGGGTGTTTCACCTGTTCGAGAAGTTGACCAAGTCCTACGGCCAGATCCCACAGCTCTACCAGGAAGATCCCCGAGAGACCTTCAAACGCCACGTCTGGGTCTCGCCCTTCTACGAGGACGAACTGGCCAGCCTGCTGAGGCTGCTGGGCGAAAAGCGCATCATCATGGGGTCGGACTACCCCCACGTCGAAGGCCTGGCCGAGCCGGCGTCCTACATCAAAGACCTGCAGAACTTCGACTACACGCCAGAACAGTGCCGAACCGTCATGCGCGACAACGGCATTGAGCTGTCGCTCCGCCGGCCGGCGTAACCCGCCGCGGTGAAGATCGACAAGTCGAACCTGGTCGCACTGCTGCTGGAGGCCGGCGAGGAGAACGCCGCAGTGCTTTTGGCGCGTTCGCTGCTACCGGATGAGATCGACACCGAGCGCGACCTCGACACCCTCGTCTCGTTTGGACTGGAACCTGACCAAGTCGGCGAATGCGCGGAACTGGCGATCGGAACGATCGAACCTGATGACGTCAGTGTTCGGAGTCGGCGCGACGAGTTGCAGGAGACGATTTCACGTCGCTGGGCCGATCTTGTCGAGGACTGGGTGTCTTAGCCCGGATTTTGGTGAAATGCCCTGAGAAACGGGGTGTAGATAAGCGAAAGCGCCTGTCCTGCAAGGATAATTGGACTTGTCTAGAGTTCAACTATTCCCACGGGAAGGCACTTCGCTTGTGAAGAATATCGCGCTGGCATCGCGGGTGAAAGTGTTTGCTGACGGCCATGGTGTCGTGTCGCATGCCGGGATGGGCATGCTGCGCGAGCTCGCGGACCACACTGGGTTGTCGGCGCAGGTCACCGCCGCGTTGGCTGACACGTACCGGGGTCGGTGGGTGTATGCGCCTGGGGAGGTCTTCGCCGATCTGGCGGCCGCGGTCGCCGACGGCGCGGACTGCATCGACGCAGTTGGTCAACTGTGCGGCGATCGTGAGCATGTGTTCGGCGCGAAGGCCTCGACGACCACCATGTGGCGGTTGATCGATCAGCGCATCGATGCCGCACACCTGCCGGGGTGCGCACAGCGCGGGCTCGCGCGCGGGCGGCGGCCTGGGCGGCCGGAGCCGCCCCCACCCAGAGTTGGCTACACATCCACATCGACGCCACTGTGGTTATCGATCACTTCGACAACAAGACCGGCGCTGCGGCGATTGTGAATGAGCCCGTTCTGTATCGTCGGGCCACCGACGGCGGGCCGACCTTGATGGCACCGACGCGGCCGGTGTGGCCCGACGTGGGCCCACTCCTGCGGGGTTCAGTGAGGCCCCGCGTCCGGTAGGTCCAGCGTCCCGGCGCAAAGGTTCGCTTTCGATCGAGCAACGTGGCTCGGCCCACGACGAAGTGGTGTGGGTGGCCCTCAAGGGCCGCTGCAGCGAACCGGTTGGCCGGCGAACAGACCGAGCGGGATCTGGGAATCTGCAGCAACTTGGAGCCAGGCGCGTCTGGTCGCGATTCGGTGCTGGGGCCGATCATGCACACCGAGCCGATTGCCGACGGCTCAAGGAACGCGGGTGGACGCGGTTCACAGGTTGCGCCTGGGGTCGGGAAATTTTTCGTCAGATATAGGGAAAACCCTGTATCGGTGCTGGAGTGGATTTTCCTATGCTCGCCACAGTCATCTGCATCGGGCGTGTGCTCAGCGCCCGCACCGGGTGGCGTACGGCACCAGATACAGGCTTGACCCGCAAGTAAATCTAACGCAACGGCGGCCACGGTTTATGCGGTGCTTGTGTTGCAAGCACGACGGCGGTTGTCGTGACAACCAGCGAATATCGCTTCGCTTTGAGGAGGTTCGACCAGTGTCGTACGTGTTTGCCACGCCGCAGCTGATGGCCGCGGCCGCCACGGATCTGACCGGTATCGGTTCGGCGGTGGCCACCGCCAGCCAGGCCGCGGCGACGGCGACCACGCAGCTCACGGCCGCGGCCGGCGATGAGGTGTCGGCGGCCATTGCGGCACTGTTTTCCGCCCATGGGCAGGGTTATCAGGTGCTCGGCGCGCAGGCGGCGGCGTTTCATGACGAGTTTGTGCAGGCCCTGACCGGTGGTGCGGCAGCTTATGCGAGCGCCGAGGCCGCGGCTGTCTCGCCGTTGCAGAGTTTGCTTGATGTGATCAACGCGCCGGTGCAGACGCTGACTGGGCGTCCGTTGATCGGCAACGGTGCCAACGGGGCGCCGGGGACGGGGGCCGATGGTCGCCCTGGTGGCTGGTTGATCGGCAACGGTGGGGCCGGCGGATCGGGTGTGGAAGGGACCGGCGGGGCCGGTGGGGCCGGCGGCGCCGGCGGGTTGTTCGGGTCCGGGGGCGCCGGCGGAGCTGGCGGCTCCTCCACGACCGGAAACGGCGGTGCCGGCGGGGCTGGCGGGGCCGCCGGGCTGTTCGGAGCTGGAGGCGCCGGCGGAGCGGGCGGGCGCTCCTCGTTTGCCGGTGGGACCGTGGGCGCCGGGGGTGCCGGTGGGGCTGCCGGGTTGTTCGCCGGACCCGCCGGGGCCGGCGGGGCCGGCAGCCCCGGCGGGGCTGGGGGGATGGGCGGATTGTTCGGGGCCGGCGGGACCGGGGGGACCGGCGCGACCGGCGGGGCCGGCGGGACCGGTGGGATGGGCGGATTGTTCGGGGCCGGCGGGACCGGCGGGGCCGGCGGCATCGGCGGAGGGGCCGGCGGGGCTGGCGGGGCCGGCGGGCTGTTCGGCGCCGGCGGCGACGGCGGTACCGGCGGGACATCGGTCGGCAAAGGGACAGTGGGCAGGCGGGAACGGCATGCGGTAATGGTGGCGGGCGGGCCGGGGACCGGACCAGCGGACCGCGACGGCCGGGGCGGAACGCCGGACTGCTCTTCGGTGACGGCGGTGCCGGTGGGGCTGGCGGGTTCGGCATGCTCGGCGGCGGGCAAGGAGGGGCCGGTGGCAACGCCGGACTGCTCGCCGGCTCCGGCGGTGCCGGCGGCGCCGGCGGCGCTGCCGCCCCCGGGAGCCTCTACTCCGGCGGTGCCGGCGGGGCCGGCGGCAAGTCCGGGCTGATCGGCAACGGCGGTAACGGCGGCACCGGTGGAGCCGGAGGTACGGGCGGGGCCGGAGGTACAGGCGGGGCCGGCGGCCACGCCGTACTGATCGGCAACGGGGGCAACGGCGCTCACGGCGGCACCGGTGCCACCGCAGGCACCACCGGCGCAGGCGGCATCAGCGGACTGGTGCTGGGACTCGACGGCTTCAACGCTCCCGCCAGCACCTCGCCCCTGCATACTGCGCAGCAACAGGTGCTCAACGCAGTCAACACACCTGTCCAGTCACTGACCGGACGCCCACTGATAGGCAACGGCGCCAACGGGGCTCCCGGCACCGGGGCCCCCGGCGGAGCCGGCGGATGGTTGTTCGGCAACGGCGGCAACGGCGGGTCCGGAGCGCCCGGCGCCGACGGCGGGGCCGGCGGGGCTGGCGGGATCTTGTTCGGCAGCGGCGGGGCCGGCGGAGGCGGCGGAGGCATCAGCAGCGGGGCCGGCGGGGCCGGCGGGAGCGGCGGGGCCGGCGGGCTATTCGGCGCCGGCGGGGTCGGCGGAAGCGGCGGAACCTCAGTTGGCAAATTCCTTAGCCCCGACTTCCCCGGTGCCGTCGGCGGCGCCGGCGGCGCCGGCGGGCTGTTCAACAACGGTGGGGCCGGTGGCGGCGGCGGGTACGCCGTTAACCCCGACTTTACTGGGGTCCGCGGTGGGGTCGGCGGCACGGGCGGGGCCGGCGGGTTGTTCGCCAACGGCGGAGGTGGCGGGGCCGGCGGGGGGGCATTCGGCTTTGTCGGCGGGGCCGGCGGAGTCGGCGGGGCCGGCGGACTGTTCGGCTCCGGCGGCAACGGCGGGATCGGCGGGGCCACCATCAACGACTTAGGCGGGGCCGGCGGGGCCGGCGGGGCCGGCGGACTGTTCGGCTCCGGCGGCAACGGCGGCAGCGGCGGGTATGGCGGCGTCGGGGGAGCGGGTGGCGCCGGGGGTGACGCCGGCATGCTCGCCTTCGCTGCCGCCGGCGGCGCCGGCGGCAGCGGCGGGTTCGGCGTTAGCCAATTCTCGACCGGCGGGGGCGGCGGGGCTGGCGGTAATGCCGGCATACTTTCTGGCTTCGGCGGCGCCGGCGGCGCCGGCGGGTTCGGATACTGGATAGGCGGAGGGCAAGGAGGGGACGGCGGCAGCGCCGGCATGCTTTTCGGCTCCGGTGGCGCCGGAGGCTCCGGCGGTGCCAGTGGCGGCGGTTCGGCCTTTGGCAGCACCGGCGGGGCAGGCGGGTCCGGTGGCAAGTCCGGGCTGATCGGCCTCGGCGGTAACGGCGGGGCCGGGGGGGTCGGCATCGGCAAGTCCGGCGGTGGCGGCGGGGCCGGCGGCAACGCCATGCTGATCGGCAACGGCGGCAACGGCGGCAACGGCGGCGACGGCACGCCTTCGGGCGAGGCCGGCGACGGCGGGGCCGGCGGACTGCTGCTCGGCCAGAACGGTTTAACCGGGTTGCCGTAAACCAGTCCTGCCCGTCACTGCGTCAGAGAACCGACGAAGGTAACCCCATCTACGGCCGTTTACGTGCCCGCAGGGATGACACGGAGCGCGGTATGTGCCAAAGTCCGTGCGGCAGGAGGCAATGCCTACGGTATGTGGTTGAACTACACGACTGATCGGTGCGAAGGTAGAAAGCACCCGGGTGCGCGTCGAGCAGACGCTGCACGCCGACCGCATATAAGCCCGGGGTGGTGACCGACCCCAACACGACGATCCCCTGGCCATTGCACGCCGGGTTGCTGATGGGGGTAGCCAGCCCGAGATCTCCGCCTCGACTCACCGGTGCAGTCGTTGTGCGAGCAGGGGTGCTGACGCTCGGCGGCGCCGCGGATTGGGTGATCGTCACCGGTGGCCGCGTGTGGGTCACGGTCTCGGGCGGCGCCATTGTTGCCGTTGCAGTCGGTATTGCGCTGGGGTAAGGCGCGACCGTAGTTGGCGGCGCCCAGGAAGGCTGGGGCCAATCGGGCGCCGATATACGCGACGACTCCCACAGCGATCAGCGCAGCGATGCCGCCGGCAATCATTGCAAGCCGGAGGTCGGGTGTGTCGCGCTGAGGAGTCGGGATGGGCGTTGCGACTTGCGTAGGTTCCGCCGAACTCGTCGAACCGGCAACGGCGTCAGCTAGAGCAGCCGCGAAATCACGGCACGTATCGAACCTGCGCAGCGGCTTTTTTGCCATTGCCCTGGCCAGCACGCCGTCAATCGGTGCGAGGTCAGGACGCAAGCGTGCGAGTTTTGGCGGCGACGCCGACAGGTGTTTACCGATCACAACCGCTGGATTTGAGTGTGCGAATGGCGGCTTTCCCGCGAGTAGGTGGAATGCGGTAACAGCAAGGGCGTACTGATCTGCCCGACCATCGAGGTCCTTGCCTGTCAACTGCTCGGGCGCAGCATAGAGAACCGTACCTACGGTCGCCATTCGTGGCCCAACTGACGGCCGTATCCGTAAGGTGAGGCCATGAACGCCCCAGCGAATGGTGGCCCGGGCAAGCACTCGGACGTGGTCAGCCGCCGTCGGCTTCTCTGGCTGGCCGGTGGCGTCGGACTTGCCGCAACGGTTGGCAGCTGCTCGAACAAGACCGCGGCAGACCCTGCCTCTGGACCAACGGAGAATCCCAGTCCTGCTTCACCGTCAAACCACATGGCCGGCCCGACCGAGACCGGCCAGCCCACGATGGCACCACCCGGGCCGACGATTTCGGCTTCACCCGCCGCCGCCGCGTCGGCGCAATTGCTATGTCGAGATGCCTGGCAGGCCCGGCCCGCCCGTCCGGGCGGAAAGCCACACACTCCCAATCGGCTGACGATCCACCACTCCGCCGTGGTGCTCGGCGCCAACAGCAACGCGCCTAACCGATTCCGCCAGGACCAGCGTTACCACCAGGACCAGCTGGGTTGGGTCGACATCGCGTATCACATCGGCATTGACCGCGACGGCCACATCTACGAACTGCGCGATCCCAACATTGCCGGTGACACCGCGACGGAGTACGACACGACGGGCCACTTCCTGGTCTTCTGCGAAGGTGATTTCGACAAAGAACCCGTTTCGGACGCACTGCTATACGGAGCCGCGGTCGCGTGTGCCTGGGCCGCGCAGACCTTTCACATTCCAACCAGCACCCTGGCGGGCCATCGGGACTTCGCACAAACATCGTGTCCAGGCGCGAACCTGTACGCCCATATCTCCTCGGGCGACCTGAGAAGCCGAATCGACATGCTGCTAGATGCTGGCGGGGTGAACCTCCAGCGTTTTTGCGGACCAGAGGCGGTTGCGGCGGTCGCGGCCATCGAGGCGGGCAGCTAATGTCCAGACACTATGTCTAACCATTTTGTCCAGGTTCGCGGTATCGTCATGCCGTGGCCGCCACAACCCGCAAGCCCCAGTCGTCACGCCAGCAACGCCGTGCCGAGATCGAGCAACAGCTCCTGGAAGCCACCGAGCGGCTGATGGGCGAAGGCTCCGCCTTCACCGAACTGTCGGTCGACAAGCTCGCGACCGCGGCCGGCATATCGCGCGCGACGTTCTACATCTACTTTGAGGACAAGCGCCAGCTGCTCCTGCAGCTCACGCGACACGTCTTCACCGAGTTCGCCGAGGCCGCCGCACTCTGGTGGGACGTCTCCGAGCGCCGCGACCCCGACGATGCACGTCGCGCGATCCGTCAGCTCATCGCTGGGTATCGCAAGCATCAAACCGTCATCACCGCTGTCGTCGAAGTGGCAAGCTACGACGCCGTCGTCGCCGAGAATTACAAGGCGATAGTCGACAGCATCAGTGAAGGTGGCACAGCTGCGTTGGAGCGGGGCATCGCCGACGGGGCAGTGACCGGATTGCGTCCCCAGGAGACGGCTCGCGCGCTGACGTGGATGGTGGAGCGCGCATGTCACCAAATGGTGCGGTACTCGCCGCCCGAGGAAGACGACGTCATTGCTGAGGTTCTAACCGAGATCGCCTGGCGAGCCTGGTATTTGGAGCCCGCTGACCCAGCGGGCGGTTATGACAGCTAGGGTCGGCTCGGGCCGATGACGGCGCTGACTGACCCTGCTTCACGATTTGTATTGGTATACAACGTGACTCACTCGAGTCACTTCTTTCAGACGACGAGCACGAACAGTAGTTCGACATCTCATGCTGACTTCTAAGCGGCAAGCAGTGCGTGCGCCTCGACATCCTTGATGCCGCGACGCAGGTGGTCGGCTAGGAACCATTCGGCGTTGCTGTGCGATTCACGCATAGCCTTCTCTACTGCAAGCTTGGCGCTTCTCAGGTTTCCGTGGCGTTCTTCGCCAACGGTCGCCATCGCATCTAGCACCGCTGCCACGGCTTCCTGAAAGGCGCCGGCAAAGGCCATCGTGCATTTGATCGTCATCGTGGCCCCTCCCTCTCTCGTCTGGACCTCAGAACCAACCTGATCAGCGCATGCACGGTTTGAATTCCCTAACTGATGTTTCGTAAACCCACAATTCGAGGTGCGGCCGGCTTTGGCCGAGTGTCCCATAGCGAGACTCTGCCCTTCCTGAAATGCCAACGGCCTTCATCAGGCTGCCCGCTACACTGCTCGAACTACGCTTGGCAGTTGCCCAAAGCCCTGTGCACAATGCCTGCGGCACACGCCGATACCGGTCTGATCAAGGAGTGGTGGTGCAGTGAACCGACTTGAGCGCGAAGATGGAGTCACGCTGGCGTTCCGGGTGCACAACCCGGACGGGCGGGGCGTTCCGGTGTTGCTCACCCACGGTTTCGGCGCCACATCGCGCATGTGGGAGCCAAATATCGAGGCCCTGAGCGTCGACCGGCCGGTCATCACCTGGGACCTACGCGGCCACGGCAGCAGCGATGCACCCGAGGACATGGACCACTACAGCGAGCAGGCCAGCGTCGCCGACATGGCGGCCATCCTCGACGCCGCGGGTGCCGAACGGGCCGTGATCGGCGGAATGTCGTTGGGCGGCTACCTTTCTCTGGCCTTCCACCTCGTGCACCCGGAGCGGGTTGCCGCACTGGTGCTGGTGGATACTGGGCCCGGTTACCGCAAGGACGAAGCCCGCGACAAGTGGAACGCGTGGGTGGAGCGCCGCGCGCAACGACTTGAGCGCGGCGAGTCGAAGGTCGACACCTCGGCGGAAGTGGCGCACGCCGTGCACGAGCATCCCGAAGGCCTCCCCCGCGCCGCCCGCGGAATTATGGCCCAGAAGGACGCTCGCGTGATCAATTCGCTGGACAGTATCGCGGTCCCCTCGTTGGTGGTCGTCGGTGCCCAAGACACCGACTTCCTGGCTGGGGCCGAATACATGCACCGCCACATCCCGAATTCCCGCAAGGTCGTTATCGACAACGCGGGGCACGCCGCCAACATGGACCAGCCCGCGGTGTTCAATGCCGCAGTGCGCGAGCTACTGGACTCGCTGTGACCGCGCCAGACGTCACCGTCGAGGCCGTCGGGCACGTCGCCGTCGTCGAGATCCACCGACCGCCAAACAACTTTTTCGACACCGCATTGATCAAGGGCATCGCCGACGCTTACGAGCGACTGGACGACGACGTCCAATGCCGGGCGATCGTATTGTGTTCGGAGGGAAAGCATTTCTGCGCCGGAGCCGACTTCTCCCGCCCCGTCGATGATCGCGTGTCGCCCGGGGAGCTTTACGCTCAGGCCATCCGATTATTCCGCGCTCGCACAACGGTTGTCGCCGCGGTGCACGGCAGCGCGATAGGCGGCGGGCTCGGGCTTGCACTCAGCGCGGACTTTCGCATCGCAGCACCCTCCACCAGGTTCGCCGCCAACTTCAGCCGATTCGGCCTGCATCCGGGCTTTGGGATCACCGCCACGTTGCCACGTGTCGTCGGTCAGCAGAAGGCACTGGAGTGGGTACTGACAGGCGAACGCCTCAGCGGTGAAATCGGTTACAAAGCAGGACTATTCGACGAACTGGTGGCGGACGGCGAGGTACGTGCGGCGGCGATTCGGTTCGCCGAACGCATAGCCGCCGCGGCGCCCTTGGCGCTGACCAGTATTCGCGCCACCATGCGCGCCGGGCTCGCCGACGCCGTCGCCGCGGCCACCGCCCACGAACTCGAAGAACAAACCCGACTACACGCGACCGCCGACTTCGCCGAAGGCGTGGCCGCAGCGGCGCAACGTCGCCCTCCGCAATTCACCGGCCACTGAGGTAAACCGACCGCTGTCATAGGCTGCCCCAGCGCCACCGAAAGGCGACACTGGACCGGCCACGGGAGCACGGTGCTGCGGGGGCGTTGCGAAGCCACCGGATATCTTCGCACCGGCGGGCATCGCCTCACGTAGCGTCAACCCGGGCAATACCGGCGAAAGGTCACCATGACAGACAACAAGGTCGGCAGGGTCGCCGGCAAGGTCGCGTTCATCACCGGTGCAGCTCGCGGCCAGGGGCGCGAACACGCGGTCCGACTGGCCGAGGAGGGCGCCGACATCATCGCGGTCGACGTCTGCGAAGACATCGACGGGGTCGCCTATCCCGGCGCGACCGAGGCCGACCTGGCCGACACTGCGGATCTCGTCGAAAAGGCCGGCCGTCGCATCGTCACCGCCAAGGCGGATGTGCGGGACTTGGAGAGTCTTCGCGCCGCGGTCGAGCAGGGAGTTGCGGGCCTGGGCGCGATCGACATCGTGGTGGCCAACGCGGGCATCAGCGGAGCCCCTGCACCCGCCGCCCTGATCGAGCAATCCGCGTGGCAGACCATGCTGGACATCAACCTGACCGGCGTGTGGCACACCGTCAAGGTGGCGCTGCCGCACATGACCAACGGCGGCGGCTCGATCATCTTGGTCAGCTCGATGCTGGGCATTCGCGGCGGCGGCTACATGGCCCACTACGCGTCGGCGAAGCATGCCGTTGTCGGGTTGATGAACTCTCTGGCGAATGAGCTTGCACCGCAGTGGATCCGGGTGAACTCGATTCACCCGGGCAATGTCTTGACGCCGATGCTCGACAACGAGTGGTTCTGCAGGACGCTGCGACCGGATCTGCCGAATCCAACGGTGCACGATGCGGGAGAGGTCATCGGGCAGTTCCACATGTTGCCCAAACCCCTGATCGAGGCGCGCGCCGTCAGCAACGCGGTGCTGTTCCTCGCCTCCGACGAGGCGCAGTACATCACCGGCGCGGCACTGCCTGTCGACGCCGGCGCCGTCGCCAAATTCTGATCCGCCGGTGCGAGCCCGACGCCAATAACGACCCAATGACCGACAACAGGCCAAGACAAACGCCTCTCTGACGGCTCGCGCACCCGATCAGGCATGCTGGGTGCGTGTTCGATGCGCTCGACCACGTAATTCTCGCCGTGCGCGACCTCGATGACGCCGCGCGTCGCTACGCCACACTGTTGTCCCGACGGCCCTCCTGGCGCGGAAATCACCCGGGTTGGGGTACGGCGAATGTGCTGTTTCGGCTCGACAACACCTACTTGGAGTTGATCACGCCGTACGGCGACGGTGTCCTCGGTCGGACAATTGCCGCGTATCTGGATCGACGAGGTGACGGCCCGATAGGCCTTGCGTTCGCCACGTCCGATATCGACGCAGCCCACGCCCAGCTTGCCGCGAACGGCCTTGAGCCGTCCGCCGTGTCACCGGGTCTAGGCCGTGACATCGATACCGCGGCGACGCGGCGCTGGCGCGGCGTGGTGCTGCCCGAAACGCGCACCCGCGGCGTGCTGATGCTCGTGATCGAGCACGAATCGCCGCATCGCCTACCTCAGGCCACTCCGATCGGCACCGCCGATGCCGTGGTCACCGGAATCGATCACGCGGTGGTCAGCACCTCCGATGCGGACGCCGCGATCACGCTCTACCGGGACCGACTCGGCCTGAGACTGGCACTCGACCGCAGTTTTCCCGATTGGGGCATGCGACTGGTGTTCATGCGCGTCGGCGACACCACGGTGGAAATCGCGCAACCCCTGCGGGACGCACCGCTGCCGGCGGATACCGATCAGGTCTGGGGACTTTCGTGGCGAGTTCCGAACGCCGACGCCGCGCGGTCGCGGCTCGCCGCAGCCGGACTCGACGTCTCCGAGGTCCGCCCAGGTCGCAAGCCCGGCACGCGAGTAATCAGCGTGAAGGACGGCACGTGCGGTGTACCCACGCTGCTGATCGAACCGGCGCAACGCCCGCCGCAAGACTAGTTCTGGCGAACCAGCAGCTCGGCGACAAACCGATCGATGAAAACATCCAAAGGCTCGAACGGCTTTGTGCCGACCGGCCTTATGACGAATTTCGTCAGACCCGCATCGAGGTATGCGTCGAGTTGACGATGCAACTGCTCCCAACCGGCGGCGACAAGCTCGTGCGGATCGAGATCGGGACGGCGACGTCGCACCGCTGCGGCCAACTCCCCCGGCAAATCGCCGTCCGCAACCGCCAACGAAATACCGAAGTGATCGGGCTCGATTTCCCGGTCCGCCTCCGCCGCTGCCCGTTCGATCGCCTCGCGCGCTTGCCCGGCTTCTGTTGGGGTGAGAAAGCTGCCGAGCCAACCGTCGGCCAACGCGCCGACGCGGCGGTACGCCGCGGGTGACGAGCCGCCCACCCAAATGTCCAGCGCGGGCGTCGGCCGCGGCTGGACCGCTGCCCCACTGACTTTGAAGAACTCGCCGGAGTAGCTGGCCGCCTCGTCGACCAACACCGAGCGCAACACCCGCAACGACTCGTCGAACACGGCCGCTCGCCGGCCGTCGGGAACGACGAACACCTCGCGCTCAGCCGGAATCGCCGAACGCAGACCGAACACCGGAAGAACCCGCCTGGGAGCCAGCGCCGCCAACGACGCCAACTGTTTTGCCACCAGCACCGGGTGGCGTCCCGGCAGCACCGCCACCGACGTGCCCACTTTCAAACGAGTCGTGCGCGCCAGCGCATACGCCATGCCGACCACGGGATCCACCGCCGGGGAGTACACCAGCTCGGAGAACCACAGGGAGTCGACACCGCTGGACTCCAACTGATCGACGATCTCGGCGAGCTGATCAGGAGCGGTATCCGCCCCCAGCCCAAGCCCAAAGCGAATCTTCACGTCGAACGCAACGCCGCAGGCCGCCCGTTTGTGCCCGCCCCCGACTTCACCGCGGCCCGGTCTGTCGGAGCAGATCCGCGAAAACCCGCGCCGCCGAAGTCACGCCGGCCTCGTCGTCCGTAGCTACCAGATCAAGCAACAACCCGCGCATGACGGCCAAGCCCAGCCGCACCAGGGCCGGGTCGGTCGTACCTCCCGATGTCTTGTTCGCCTCAGACAACCAATCCTCGACCGCGCCCGGCACCATGCGGGCGAAGGGCTGCTCGCCTTGTGCGCCACGCGAATAACACTCGAAGAACAGGCGCTCGAACGCCCGCAGCTCAGGCCGGCACAGGGTTATCCACATTGCGAGAACGCTGTCGGCGGGTTCGGTCGGCAGCTCGGACAGAATCGCCATCTGCCGGCGCTCAACCTCGTTCACGATCGCGAGCAACAGCTCCTCTCGGGAAGCGAAGTGGTGCAACAACATTCGGTGGCTGGTGCCGACCGCCGCGGCCACGTCGCGAAGCGAGCGGTCGCCGACGCCGCCCGCGGCGAATTCCTCGACCAGCGCGTCGAGAAGTTGCTGGCGACGCTGTAGATCAGGCGCGCGACCCATGAGAGTGCCGCAGTTGCTCGCTGCGGCTCTTGAGGCCCAGACCCTCCATTTCCAGGTAACGACGGGTGGTGCGCAGCATCAGTTTGCCGACGAGCGCGCCGATCGGCCCCCGCTGGTCGATCGACTGACGCACCAGAGTGCGGTCCGCGCCGATCGACGTCAGTGAGTGATTGGCCAACGTCAAGCCGCCGGGAGAACGCTGCACCCACGTCCACGACACTCCGGTTTCCAGCTCAGTCACCTCCCAGACGAGTGTCGGCAGTTTCGGCTGTTTGATTTGAAATCGCTTGCCGACAGCGAGTTCTGGGCCATCGAGGGCGACCAGACGGCTCACCGAGGGGGTCCATTCGGGCCAGCGCTCGACATCGGTGAACACCTCCCACACCAGGGGTGCCGCTGCATTGATTTCCACACTGCTCTCCGTAAACATGTACCAAATGGTACATCAATCGAGGGGTGATGCCTATAGGCTCACCGCATGGACTTCGAGTTGCACCGCAAGGACTTGCACCAGACCCGCTTCGCCACCGGCGACGCGCCATCGCCGGAAGATGGTCAGGCGCTACTGCGCGTCGAATCGTTCGGGTTGACGTCGAACAACATCACCTACGCCGTGTTCGGCGAGGCGATGAGGTACTGGGATTTCTTCCCGGCCTCGGACCCGGACTGGGGCAAGCTCAATGTCTGGGGTTACGCCCACGTCGAGGAATCACGGCACCCCGATCTGGCACCGGGCATGCGCGTCTACGGCTACCTACCCTGCGCGAGCCACCTGCTGATCGTCCCGGACCGGATCAACGAGAAGGGGTTCATCGACGCGGCGCCACACCGCGCCCAGCTGCCCTCGGCTTACCAGGGGTATCGCGACGTCCAGACCGACCCCATCTACTCGGCCGAGCGCGAAGCAGAACACATCATCTTCTTTCCGCTGTTCTTCACGTCGTTCCTCATTGACGATTTCCTGGCCGACGAAGCCTTTTTCGGCGCGAGCACCATCACGATCTCGAGCGCGTCGTCGAAGACGGCGATCATCGCGGCGTACCTGCTTTCCAAGCGTGAGGGCATCAAAGTGATTGGCCTCACCTCGGGCGGCAACGCCGAGTTCGTCACGTCGCTAGACGTCTACGACTCCGTTTACTCCTATGACGACATCTCCGAGTTGCCCGGTGACCGTGCCGTCTACGTCGACATCTCGGGCGACACAGGTATCCGGACCGCAATTCATTCCCACTACGGTGACCGCCTGGCGCACAGTGCTGCGGTCGGGGTGACCCATTGGACCCAAATGTCGCCCGGGCCAACGGATCTCGCCGGACCCCAGCCCGTCTTTTTCTTTGCGCCGGACCGGATCAAGAAACGCGGTGCCGATTGGGGCACGGCCAAACTCGACCAGAACGTCGCGGACTCATGGACGCCTTTCGCGGAGTGGGCGTCGGGTTGGCTTCGTGTTGAACGGATTTCGGGACAGGACGCGATCCAGCGCGCCTATCTCGAGCTGCTCGACGGCAAGGTCGACCCGGCGGAAGGCACGATCGTCGAGCTGGACAGCTGATAGGCCGTGAGTAGGCACTGGGCGGATTCTCGTAGGAGGTCCGTTTCGGAGGAGGCTGCTCATGTCGGTGTTGGAGGTTGCGCTTGATCCGTCCACGGTGATCGTTGCCGTGGATCCTGGCAAGGCGTTCAATCGGGTGTGGATCAGTGACGGGTCCGGTCTGCTCGCTGGTCCGATGTCGTTATCGGTCTCGCGAGAAGGCATCGCACAGCTTGAGCTGGCGCTGAACAAACATGGCCGAGATGCGCCCGTGATCGCGATCGAGGCGACCGGCAGTCTGCACCGGCCGTGGGTCGCCGAACTGGAACGGCGCCATCCTGGTTGCGTGCGGCTGTTCGCGCCGTCGGAGACGAAATCTGCTCGCACACAGCTGGGTTCGGGCAGGTTCAAGACCGATGATCGCGACTGCGCAGCGTTGACGTACATGGCCCGCCAGGGCGGCGGTCGCCGCTACGGCCAGGAATCGCCGGTCGAAGCGTTACGTGCCGCGGTGCGACATCGTCGCGGATTGGTAGCCGACCGCAAGGTCGCCCAGCAGCGACTGCACGACCAGCTCAATGCGTTGTGCCCTGGATTGTCGGCGCCGGCGGGTCACGGGCGATCTTTGGCGTTGGAGACTCCGACGGGTCTGGCGGTGCTGGCGTGTGCTGCCGTGTTTGCAGGACGACCACCGCAACTGCGGTCGCTGATGCGCCGGGCTCCGGGCCGATTGACGACCAGCACCGCCCAGTACTGGCTGCAGCGGTGGCGCGGATGTCTGCCTCCGCCGGCCGATGCTGATCAACGTGCGCACCGACTGGGGCGTGATCTGGCCCGGTACCGCCGGCTCCGGACAGACATCGATGCCCTCGACGTCGAAGTCGTGGCCTTATTGGCCGAGACCGACGGCCAGATCCTAACCACTCTGCCCGGCGTCGCCTCCGTTCGTGCGGCAGCCTTCGCCGCGCACAGCCTTCCCATCCAACGCTTCCCTGATGCTGAACATCTCTACTCGGCAACAGGTTTGGCGCCAGCACTCTACCAATCGGCCACGCTGAACCGGCGTGGCCGCATTTCACGTCAGGGCCTGGCCGAGCATCGCGACGCACTGATGGGCATCGCGTGGGGACTGTCGCAGTGCTCACCGTCTTTCATCGAGCGCAACGCTGAACTTCACGCGCGAGGGATGGCCCCGATACAGGCCCGTGTCGCGCTCGCGCGTCATGCCTGCCGGCTGTCATACCGACTGCTTCGAACCCAACAACCCTTCGATGAACAGCGCTATCGTCAAGGAAGGCTCAGCGGCGAACGGTGACGGCCACGGTAGCTATGCCGCACGACGGCGAAACCTAGCTTGCCGCCCGCTCGCCCTGGGCCGCCATCACGGCGCACACGAAAGCCTGCCGCTCACGGCGACTAATCAGCCTGCCGGAACACGACGGCCCACCGACCAACAACGACACACCGTTCATCGCGCCACAAGCCGAGCATCAGCCCGGCTGATCAACCACGCCCAACGTCAACCTTGACTACCAGCGCGAAAGCTAGCCGACAGCCGGCGGGGTCCCCCAGAGCTCGACTACTTCACCGACGTTGCGCAGCAGAACGTAGCGATAGTCGGCCGCGGGCGCCTTCGCCGCGTGCTCCTCGTACGCA
The DNA here is from genome assembly GCF_010723575.1 of Mycobacterium bourgelatii. Taxonomy (NCBI): domain Bacteria; kingdom Bacillati; phylum Actinomycetota; class Actinomycetes; order Mycobacteriales; family Mycobacteriaceae; genus Mycobacterium; species Mycobacterium bourgelatii. The sequence goes on along the minus strand of NZ_BLKZ01000001.1, from coordinate 1,370,653 downwards.
GCCCGTGCGCCTTCTTCATCACCTTCGTAGACGGTTGTCGGCACGGCGGGAATGCCCGGGTTTCCTTCGGGAGCCTCGCCGATCTGCACGTTCCACGAATTATCAGTCATGAAACCAGACTACGGAATTCGACGACCATAGGTCGGCCTGCGCTGCGGCCGCACCACCAGGAGTCGAAACCCGTGGCCGCACAAGCGATAGCGTCGCCATCGGGCGGTTCGTGCGCGGTTTCTGTGGTTTGACCGTCCGGCTCTCATCCACCTGAGACGGACGGCAGTGGCGATCCTGGCCTGAACAAGGCCGGCCTCGGCTTAGTGTGGTGAGGAAAGCCGGGAAAAGGACGAACGCCGATGAGCATCGACGAGGAACACGTCACCACGCTGGAGGACCTCAAGAGCGATCTCGCGGGGCGGTACAGGTGGACACCGAGCGGCGGAAGCTCCGTCGACCCCGCGGTCGTCGACGCCGACATGGCGGCCCTCGACCGCGACGGCTACGTGATCTGGCCCAACCTACTCAGCGCCGACGAATGTGCGGAAATCCGCGAGGTCGTACGGCCGTGGCTGGGACACACCGGACGCAATACCTTCGAAGGCCGGCGCACCCAACGCATCTACAGCGTCCTGAGCAGAACACGGGCATGCGATCGGCTCGTCGATCATCCCCGGGTTCTGGCAGTGCTCGACCGCTTGCTGATGCCCAACTACCTGCTTTCGGCACTGCAAGCCATTAACATCCTTCCCGGAGAAGCCGCTCAGCTGGCCCATCACGACGACGGGTTCTACCCGATTCCGCGACCCCGGGAACCGCTGGCGGCGGCGACCATCTGGGCGATCGACGACTTCACCGCCGACAATGGCGCCACCGTGGTCCTACCCGGCAGCCACCGGTGGGGCCAGGGGCGGCCGGGCCCCGACGACCCGGCGGTACCTGTCGTTATGCCCGCCGGGTCATGCGTGTTCTTCGTCGGCACCCTGTGGCACGGCGGAGGCGCTAACACCACCAGCCGCGGCCGTCTCGCCGTCACCGCTCAGTACTGTCAGCCTTGGCTACGCCCCATGGAGGCTTACACCCTGTCAATCTCCAAAGACATCGCCCGAGCAGTCTCCGACGACATTCGCCGCATGCTTGGCTACAGCATCCACCCGCCGTTCGTCGGCGCGGTCGACGGTCTGCACCCCCTGCGCTTGCTGGATATCCCGCCGGAGGGGTAGAGCAGCGGAATTCGCTACTGGGCCGCGCCGGTTTGTAGGCTCTCGAACATGCCCTTGAACCCCGGTGACGTCTTCGCTGGTTACGTCATTGACCGGTTGCTGGGCTCCGGAGGGATGGGCGAGGTCTATCTTGCTCAGCATCCTCGCCTGCCGCGGCACGACGCGCTGAAGATCCTGTCCCTGCCCGCGACCGCAGACGCAGAGTTCCGCGCGCGATTCATTCGCGAAGCCGAGTTGGCCGCGACGTTGTGGCATCCCAACATCGTCGGCGTGCTCGACCGCGGCGAGTTCAACGGCCGCCTTTGGATCTCGATGGCTTACGTCGAGGGCACCGACGCCGGCCGACTGGTTCGGGAGACCTACCCGAACGGAATGCCCGAACAGGACGTTGTCGAAATCGTGATGGCGGTGGCCGAAGCGCTCGACTTCGGCCATGAACGCCGTCTGCTCCACCGGGACGTCAAGCCGGAGAACATCCTGGTGACCCCGTCCGACGGTATGCGGCGCAGGGTGCTGTTGACCGACTTTGGCATCGCCCGCCGAATCGACGACGTCAGCAACCTCACCGACGCCAACGTCACCGTGGGCACCATCAGCTATGTCGCTCCTGAGCAACTACTCAGCAAACCGCTTGACGGACGGGTGGACCAATACGCGCTGGCCGCGACCACCTTCCATCTGCTGACCGGTGCCCCACCTTTCGTGGATACCAATCGCGCCGTCGTCATCAGCCACCACCTGAATTCGCCACCGCCTCGAATCTCACAGCGCAGGCCCGATCTGGCGCACCTCGACGCCGTGCTGATCCGGGCCCTGGCCAAAAACCCCGCTGACCGTTACCCGACCTGCCTCGAATTTGCCCGGGCACTCACTTCCGGATCGGGCCGCATTCCGGACGCCGGCTCGAAAGATCGTCCTGCCACCCAGCGTCTTGAACGTGTCACCGTTCAGGGCACGGCGCGGGGCGTTCAGCAGACAGCGATCGACGGTCACGATCAGTTCGGGGTCCTGTCGTTTTACCTGATCACAGATGAGCCATTGGGCGATCGGCGCACACCGGTGCCCGTGGAGATACAAACCGACTTGGTGGCTGGTCAACTCGCCGATGGCGATGTGGTCGAAGTCAGCGGCGCTTGGGACGGCGAAACGCTCGATGCCGACAAAGTGGTCAACCTGTCGGCCGCAGTTCCTGCGAAGCCACGCCGGTCCCAGGACCGCGCAGCGCCGGAGAAACCGCAGCAGAAGCCGGAGAAGCCGCAGCAGCCGCCACGAGAGGACGAGAAGAAGGCGTCGAAAGGCGCCAAGGTCTGGTTCACCGCTATCGCGGCCGTAATCGCCGTGATCGCGCTGACCGCCGGTGCGGTCTGGTACTTCACCGACGGATTCGGCCGCGGGACCCGCCCCGGGGTGGAGATCAAGCCGGTGAGCGCGACGGTGTTCTCCCCGGACGGCTCCCCGGACAATCCGCAGGACGCCGACTTGGCGATCGACGGCGACCCGAATACCGGATGGTCCACGGTCACCTACAAGGACGCCGTCCCCTTCCCCAAATTCCTCAAGGGAATGGGATTGTTGCTGCACCTGGCGGAACCGGCCGTGCTGACTGCGGTGACGCTCGACCTCAGCAGCACCGGAACCCAGGTCCAGATCCGCTCGTCAGCGACGGAAAGTCCCGCCAAACTCGAGGACACCACCGAACTGACCCCGACCACGTCCCTGCAGCCGGGACACAACCGCATCGAGGTGCATAACCGCACCAAGACCTCCAACGTGCTGGTGTGGATTTCCACCTTGGGCACCACGAACGGCGAAAGCCGGACGAAAATCTCCGACATCACCCTGCAGGGCAACACCTAAGACGCGCAGGTAGGGAAGTCGCCGGTCCCAGCACCGGGCCCGACGCGGTAACGCAATTCTCGTAGAGAAGTGGCGCGCACCATGACGCGCTCTGATGCTCACCCCAGGTCGCCGGCCTTATTGCCGCTGCTAATGCGGGAGGGGTAACCTGATTACCAGAGGCGGCTGCGCTATCGACGATTCTTGCCGCCCGGGCAAACGAGACTGCCAGGAGACGAATATGCCGTCACGCGACCTTTCCTTCCCTGTGTTCGACGCCGACAACCACTTCTACGAGCCCAAGGAAGCGCTGACCAAATTTCTGCCGGAGCACCGCAAAGGTGTCATCGACTACATCGACGTCCGTGGCCGCACCAAGATCATGGTGCGCAACGTGGTCAGCGACTACATTCCGAACCCAACGTTCGAGATCGTGGCGCGCCCCGGCGCCCAGGAGGAATACTTCCGGCACGGCAGTGGCGGCAAGAGCTTCCGTGAGGTGATGGGCAAGCCGATGAAATCGATCCCGGCGTTCCGCAATCCCGAGGCGCGCCTGGAAGTCCTCGACGGACTTGGCTTGGACTACACGCTGATGTTCCCGACGCTGGCCTCCCTCGTGGAGGAGCGGTTGAAGGACGATCCGGAGTTGATTCTGGACATCATCCATGGGCTCAACCAGTGGATGTACGAGACCTGGCAGTTCAACTATGAGGACCGCATCTTCTCCACGCCGGTCATCAATCTGGCCATCGTCGATCGGGCCCTCGAGGAACTCGACTGGTGCCTGCAACGAGGCGCCAAGACCGTTTTGGTCCGGCCCGCGCCGGTGCCCGGCCACCGCGGCACCCGGTCCTTTGGCCTGCCCGAGTTCGACCCGTTCTGGGATGCGTGCGTCAAGGCCGGCATCCCGGTATCGATGCACGCCTCGGACAGCGGATACGCCGAATACCTCAATGACTGGGAGCCCGGCGACGAGTACAAGCCGTTCAAGCCGACCGCGTTTCGCATGGTCGCGATGGGCAAGCGGCCCATCGAAGACACCATGGCCGCGTTGGTCTGCCACGGCGCGCTCACCCGCAATCCCGATCTGCGCATCCTGTCGGTCGAGAATGGTGGATCGTGGGTGCCGTACCTCTTCTACCAGTTCAAGAACGTCTACGCGAAGATGCCGCAGGAGTTCCCCGAGGACCCGATCCAGGCCTTCAAGCGGTGCGTGTACGTCGCGCCCTTCTGGGAAGACGACTTCAAGAAGATGGCCGATCTGTGCGGCGTCGACCGCATCATCTTCGGCTCGGACTGGCCGCACCCGGAGGGGTTGTCCGATCCGATCACCCTCGTCGACGACCTCGAACGCCAGGGCCTGGACGAGGAGGGGGTCCGGAAAGTGATGGGCGGCAACATGATCGACCTCTTCAAGGTGCCCAACGAGATCGTCCACCGACCCGACGTACCCGCGCTCGTACTCACCTGATTTCGCCCGGGCATCGGGAATTGACGTCGTCAACGCGCCGCGTTGCGCTGTTGGCACGAGTGCTCGCGCCGGTTCTCCTGCTCGTGCAATGCGCCAACCCGGCGCCACCCCCTGCCGCGAAATCATCACCGTCCGTAGCGCCGTCCTCATCGACGGTCGCTGCACCGACCAGCACGTCGGCGCCCAGCGCATCACCAACACCGGCGTCAACCCCGACTGCCGCGACTGTGCAACCGGTCACCGCCGCCGACCTGGGCACCACTTGGCGCCCGGAGTGTCCCGTCCAACCAGAACAGTTGCGACGGGTTGACCTCCCCTACAGAGGTTTTGACGGCCAGATTCACCGCGGCGCGCTCGTCGTGCACGAAGAGTTGGTGGCGGACGTGATCGCGATCTTCGACGATCTGCTGCGATTGGGCTATCCGGTCGAGAAGATGCGTACGGTCGACCAATACCCGGACGCCGACGATGAAGCATCCATGGAGGACAACAACACGTCGGCGTTCAACTGCCGGCGCATCCCGGGCAGCGACGAATGGTCCCTGCACGCCTATGGCCGGGCCATCGACATCAATACGTTGATCAACCCCTGCCTCTACGTCAGCGGCTATTTCGAGCCGCGGAACGCGGCGGACTACCTGGACCGCAACCGAACCGACCCGGGACTGATCCACCCTGGGGACCCGGCCGAACGCGCCTTCACCGATCGGGGCTGGCAATGGGGCGGCTACTGGAAAACTCCCGACTACCAGCACTTCGAGCACGCCTGAGCCCGGATTACTTTGCCGTTGCGGCAGTTACAGGCCCAGGGCCCGGGCTGCCAATGTCGCGACCTCACCCCGCAAATCCGATATGGGTGCACTGCCTCGCACGAGGATCGAGTTCGAAAGCAGTACGACGTAGGTGTCCGAAGTCGGGTCGATCCAAATGGAGGTTCCGGTGAAGCCCGTGTGACCGAAGCTCCCAACGGGAAAGACCCTGCCACGCGCACCGGACAGGGGCGTATCGATGTCCCAACCGAAGCCGCGCAGGTTTTGTCCAGGGATCGCCGGGTAGCGCGGTGCGAGCAGCGGATCCCTCGTATTGGGTCTTGTTGCAACGGCTTCCCGGGTGGCGCTGTTGGCTGCCTCCAGTTGCCCCGGCGTGTTTCCCGGCTGCTGCGGCGAGATCATCATCTCCAACGTTGCTTGCGTCAGCGGGAACTCGCTCGGGCGACCCGCGAGCCGGTCGAGCAGAGCCTGCGCAAAGATGCTGACGTCGCGGGCCGTGGAGAACACTCCAGCATGTCCTGCCACTCCCCCCATCCGCCGCGCCGTCATGTCATGCACTGTGCCCCAAAGCAGGTAATTGAAGTCCGGGTTCTTGCTCGGATCTGCTGCATTCTCTTCGTCACGCGCCGTCGGAGCGATGCGCGGTAAGAGCTCGGTGCTCCAGGTTCCGGCTGGGCACTCATCCGGCTCGGTCTCCTCCCCGGGAGCCCACCCGACCGCAACTCCCCTAATCGTGTGCGGCCCACACGCTTTGGCGGGAGGAAGGTAGCTGGTCTCCTGCAGACCAAGCGGTGCGAACACTTTTCGCTGAACGTAGACGTCCAAGGTCTCGCCGGTGATCTTCTCGAGCAGCGCTCCGAGCAGGATGTAGTTGATGTCGGAGTAGTGAAAAACAGTCCCGGGCTCCGATTCAAGCGGTGTCGTCAATGCGCGGCGAAAGCCCTCCGCTTTGTCCGCTCGCTCCAGTCCCCACGGATCTTTGAGTTCTACATCGTCCTTTTCGCCGGAGGTATGCGTGAGCAGCATGCGAACGGTCACCTGAGCGCGCCGTGGATCGTTCGCCGAGTTGAAGTCAGGCAGATACTGCTGCACGGGATCGTCGAATCGGACCGCGCCTTGCTCGTAAAGCTGCATGATGGCCGTGGTGGTAGCAATCGGCTTGGTCAACGACGCCAGATCGAAGATGGTGTCCTCGGTCATCGGGTCTGCGGGTGCCGGCTTTCCATCCAATCCAGGTTCGCTCGCGAGCCTCCGCACGCCGTAGGCCTCGTGGAAGACGATATTGCCGCCGTGCCCGACCACCAGGACGGCACCCGGTAGCTTCTCGGCCGCAACCGCATCGTTGATCAGCTTGGAGACAGCCTCGAATCCGGGTGGCGGGACGACATCGGGCATCTTGGGAACCGTTGCGCGCAGGGGTCTTTGAGCACGCGATGTCGGTGCTGACGCAGTGCTGGTACTTTTCGCCGGATGCGTCGGCTCGCCGTGCGAGCAACCCGTAACGACCGCAACCATCACGGTTCCGGCCACTGCGACCTTACGAAAAAGCTTCCGCACTACCTCTCCCCTGAAGTCTTCCCTGCCAGTGCATCTCGTACGCGTCCCCCCGACCGCTCCAACCGGACCGCGGCCTCGGCGACGTCAACGCCCGCAACGAGCGCGACGATCGCGGTCTTGGCGTGACCGCCCGCAGCGGCAAACGCGGCGGTCGCAGCTTCCTCGTCGACGCCGGCCGCGTCGCGAACGATTCGCACCGTGCGGCGGCGCAGCTTCGCGTTGGTTGCCCGCACGTCGACCATCCGCGGTCCATAGGCCTTGCCGAGGGCGATCATCACACTCGTCGAGATCGCGTTCAGCACAATCTTTTGCGCTGTCCCCGCCGTCAGCCGGGTGGAGCCGGCAAGCACCTCTGGTCCGGTCAGCAGTTCGATGACGATGTCGGCGGCCGCCTCACTGCCGGCGTTGTTGACCACGGCGACGGTCAGCGCCCCAGCCGCGCGCGCATGGTCAAGCGCCCCAAGCACGTACGGTGTGCGGCCGGACGCCGCAATGCCCACCACCGCATCGGCTGCGGTCACATCGGCTAGGTCCGCCGGGTCGAAAATGTCTTCCGCGCCGTCGATCGCCATGGTCAGCGCCGCCGGCCCGCCCGCGATCACGCCACGCACCAGGTCGGTGTTGAAGGTCGGCCCGCACTCGGCGGCGTCGAGCACACCGAGCCGGCCCGGTGTCCCGGCACCGGCATAAATCAGGCGACCACCGCGGTCCAGTCGCGCTGCGATCGCCTCCGCCGCCGCCGTAATCCGTGGGATTGCCGCCCGCAGTGCGCTGTGTGCGTCGCCCTCGGCGGCGACGAGCAGCGCGACGATCTCACCGATCGGCCGCGCATCGAGGTCGTCGAGTCCGGGCCTTGCGGCCTCGGTCGCTAGCGCGTCCAGCCGGTCGGGAACGGCACCCGCCCGCAGCCGGATCACGTGCGGCTCGTGGATCGCGCTGAGCCGCAGCGTGCCGTCGAGGGCGTCACCAACGGGCGCGACGAGGTCGAGTCGCTCGCGCAGCGTTTCCACCCCGGCGAGGCCGCCGACCATCGTCACCGGCCCACCCCCCACCGCGTGCGCGGTCGCGACCAGCGACTCCGCCGCGGCGCTAACAATTGCCGACGCCACGGCGTCGTCGTTCGCGGCCAAAACTTCCGGCGCGAACGACGCGAGGGAGGCAGGATCGGCGAGCTGTCCCGGCCAAGTTCGCGGCGGACCGAAGCGGGCGGATGCGGCGTCGAACAACGCGGTGGCCGGTCCGCGGCCGTCGAAAGCCCGCAGCGCCGCGCGCAACCCGGCCGTTCCGATCCAGGCGCCACCGCCCTCGTCGCCCAGCCATGGACCCCAGCCGTCGGCTGTTCGCAAGGCGCCGTCGGCGTCGATCGAGAGCGCGACGACGCCGGTGCCCACGAGGAGCACCGCGCCCGGCTTGCCATCCAGCGCGCCGGCATGGGCGATCACGCTGTCACTGGTGACCGCGACCCGCTGGGCCCGTAGTGAACGCAGCAGCGCCTCGCCCAGCGCGCGTGCCGCATCGGGGTTCGCCAACGCTCCGGCGGCACCCACGATCACCTCTTCGATGGGCCCGAACTGCCCGGCCACGGCAAGGATCGATGCCTCCGCCGCCCGCACGCCTCCCGGCGCCGCGAGGCCCGGCGCCCCGGCCCCCTCGACCCTGCGGCCGCCTCCAGCCGCTCGGCACGACGTCTTGCCGAGGTCGACGGAAAGGATCACCCGACCAATATTGGTCAGCTTCGCGTGACTTGCAATCAGGCCGCGATACCAAGCTGCTGGTTGATCTGCGGCCAGTACCGCAGACCGTCGAGGGTGAGGATGAGCCAGTCGTGGATTTGGCCGTTGGCCAAGACGAACGAGATCGGCGCGGTTTGGCTGATGGCGGTTTGCTGCAGGCGGAATACGTCGGGCGACAGAATGTCGAGGTTGCCGGAGTACACGAATGTCGGCGGGAGCCCGGCGAAATTCGTTCCGTACAGCGGGCTGACCAACGGGTCGGTCACCGGCAGACCGCCAGCCCACACCTTGCCGATCTGTATCGCGGGCCCCCACGGGAGCAGCGGATCCTGAACGAAGGCGATGTTGGGGTTGGTCATCGTCAGGTCTAGCCAGGGCGACAGCAGCACCATTCTCGAAGGCACGGGGTTGCCGAGGCCGACCATGTGGTTGACCGCGGCGAGCGCGAGGTTGCCGCCCGCGGAGTCGCCGATCACGCTGACGTTGGCGGCGCCGTGCGCGGTGACCTGCGAGTCGATGAAGCTAGCCAGCTGAGGTACCACCAACCCGGCGGTACCGCCCTCCTGCAGCAGCGGGTAAATCGGCACCTGAATGGTCGCGCCGGTCTGGTGGGCCATCACCGAGTAATGGATCCAGTGCAGGAACGACGGCGGGAAGATGAACGCACCGCCGTGAATGGCGACCACATTTTCGCCGGTGGGGTTCATCGGTGTGATCTGCACGATTCGCATGCCGTCGCTGCTGTAGAACTGGACCGTTTCACCCAACAGCAGGTTCAAGAACGGTGGCGGGGAGTTGCCGATGAACCACGACAGCGGCGGGATGTCGCTGGCAAGCAGCTGCAGCAGCGGATTGCTCGGCATCGCAATTCCCGATTCGAGTCCGGACAACGCCAGCAGCGGCTTCACGGGGTACAGCGCGGCGGTTTCAAGTCTGTTGATGATCGACGGCACGCCGGTGAAGGTCCCCGCCTCGGTGGCGGGAAACGGCGGGGCGGCCGGCGCACCGACGATCTCGGTGAAGAAGTAGTTGGCCACTCGGGCGAATCCGGTGGCAACGTTCGTGGGGGCCTGCAGGATTTCCTGCCCGACGAGCTCGAAGTTCTGCAAGACGGAGGCGCTGGCCGCCTCAGCGCTGGCATACGACCCGGCCGCGTTGTTGAGTGCCCGCACAAACTCCGCATGAAATGTCGCCGCCTGCGCGCTGAACGCTTGATAGCCCTGACCGTGGGCGGAGAAAAGTGCCGAGATCGCCGCTGACACCTCATCCTGGGCCGCGGCCAGTACTTCCGTGGTGGCAGCTGCCACGCCCTGGTTTGCCGTCGCGACGACCGAACCGATCGAGGCCACATCCGTGGCCGCGGCCGACACCACTTCCGGCAATGCAAACACATATGACACCGCGCCGCTCCCCTACGTCGGGGCAACTTCCCCTAGTTGCCTGTCACTTGACGATCGCCGAGTAATCGGAGCTTATGCCTGCAACTGTGGCTCTGGGAGCGGCTTGTGCGAATTATCCAAGTCGGGGGTGTTGAGCGGCCACGATGAATTTAAGGTGGATCGGCGGTCGGTATTGATGTGACTGAAGAACGATTGATCGCTACAACCACTATCAACGCTCCCGCCAACGTGATTTTCGACGTGCTCGCCGACCCGAGGGCGCACGCGGGCATCGACGGCACAGGTTGGGTGCGCGAATCCCGCGACGGCCAACGCTTGACCGGGCCGGGTCAGATCTTCCGGATGGCGATGTATCACGACAACCACCCGGACAAGCACTATGAAATGGCCAATCGCGTCGTCGCGTACGACCCGCCGACAACCATCGCATGGGAGCCGGGTCAGGAAGTGTCCAAAGGAGCCCTTGGCGTGGATGCGGGGAACGCCGGGGACAACGGTAACGACATAGTGTTCGGAGGCTGGATCTGGCGCTACGACCTGACCCCCCTCGAGCCGTCGAAGACCGAGGTTCGGTTGACCTACGACTGGTCGGCGGTGCCGCGGGAGGGCAGGTTCCTCGACTTCCCACCATTTCCCAGCGAGCATCTGGACAACTCGCTGAGCAATCTGGCAGCACTGGCGGCCCGGACCGCGACGATCTAGACGACCTGGGGCCAAGCGATCAGGCCACGATGCCGAGTTGCTGGTTGATCTGCGGCCAGTAGGGCAGGCCCCACGGGGTGAGCAATATGAAGTCGTGAATGCCACCCGGGAAGAGTTCGAAGCCGAACGGAGCCCCTGCGGCGATGGCCGCTTGCTGCAGGATGGCCGCCTGGGCTGCGAGCGGATCCAGCGAACCCGAGTAGACGTACGTTGGCGGCAGGCCGTCGAGTGACCCGTACAGCGGACTCGCCATGTAGTTGGTGACCCCGAGATCGCCCGCCCAGACCGCGCCGATCCCTCTGGTCCCGACGTCCAACCAGGGCGACACCAGCACCATCGCTGACGGCATCGGGCCCAGCCCGTTGGTCTGCATGTACTGGAGGGCCGCGAGGGCGAGGTTGCCGCCCGCGGAGTCGCCGGTCACGCTCACATTGGTCGACCCGTATTGAGCGATTTGCGACGAGATGAAGCTGGCGACCGTGGGCACGACCGTGCCCGCGGTGCCGCCTTCCTGCACCAACGGGTAGATCGGCACCTGGAAGGTGGCGCCGGTCTGGTACGCCGTCACGGAGTAATAGATCCAGTGGAAGAACGAGGGCGGAAAGATCAACGCGCCGCCATGCAGGGCGACCACATACTCGCCCGTGGGGTGGGCCGGCGTGATCTGGACTACGGGCATCCCCTCGTAAGTGGTGTATTGGACCGTTTCACCCAGCAGCAAATTCAGCAACGGCGGCGGGGAGTTGCCGACGAACCACGACAACGGCGGGATGTCGCTGGAAATGAGCCGCAGCACGGGGTTATTCGGCAGCGCGGTTAGAGATTCAAGTCCAGACCATGCCTGGGTTGCCATCGCTGACGTTTCGCTTGCGACAAGGTTCGACGCCTGGTGCAGTTGCCGCTGGACTCCCAGGACCGTCTGTTCCAGGGCAGCCAACGGCGACGCATTGGCCGCCTCAGCGGCGGCATATGCCCCCGTCGCGCTGGCCAACGCCTGCACAAACCGCTCGTGAAAAGCCGCCGCATGCGCGGTAAGCGCTTGATATCCCTGGCCGTGGGCGGAAAACAGGGCCGCGATCGCGGTTGATACCTCATCTTCGGCGGCGGCCAGCACCGCGGTGGTGGCCTCCGCGACGCCGCGGTTTGCCGTCGCGACCGCAGTACCAATCGAAGCCACGTCCGTCGCCGCCGTCGATATGACGTCGGGCAACGCGAAGACGTATGACAATGTGCCGCTCCCCTATCCGAAGGCGACCCGTTGAAGGTTGCCCAGGTTTACCAATTGTCGGCTAGCCGGAGCTTAGGCATACACCGGGGGATTTCGGAGGAGTTTGCATGAATTACGTGTGAGGGGCCAGGTCCACAACTGCCGTGGCGCGGCGGATGCGAAGGGGCCGAGTACTTTTCGCGAAAACGCCACGAGGATCAGTACCCTTGCGTATGCTGCGGAAGATGCAGGTTGCGCCGGAGAATCTAGTCGCTGCAGCACGAAATATTGCGACCATCGGGTCGGACTTGAAGTTCGCTCATCTTGAAGCGGCCGTCCCGATGACGAACATCGCCAGCGCGGGGGCCGACGAAGTCTCCGCAGCCATTGCTGCGGCGTTCGCTTCACATGGTCAGAGCTTTCAGCAGGTAACCGACCAAGCGATCGCGTTCCATGACCATTTCGTACAAACCCTGACAGGGAGCGCGAACTCCTACGCGAGTGCCGAGGCGGCTAATGCCTCAGTGCTGTCTGGGGCCGCCGCAGCGTTGCCCGCGGCTGCCGCACCCGCCGAGGACAACGGCTGGGTCACCCTGATCCAATTGGGCGCGCTGGTCCTGTCGCCCTTCATCGTGGTGGCGTTGTTGGGCACCTTGTCCACCATGTTGGCCACGTATTGGGCGGTGCAGTTCTTGGGCACCGCGTTGGGCTAGCGGGAGCGTCAGGACAGGTAGCGGCTGCTGAGCCGAGCGAAAGCCGCCGGCTGCCGACAGGACTCGTACCGGTCGTGCAACTGCCGCGCCAGTTCGGGCATGGGCACGTCGGTGGTATCGATCTCAAAGTCGTATTCGGTGTGGGCGTGGGCGGCTCGGGCGCTGCCGCGGTTTACCCCGGCAAGGCGGTTACCCCGCGCCGCCTCCCTACGGGCGCCCTCCTCGTCCGATACGTGGACACCTACCAACCAAACCTGGTAGCCGGTGAACACGCGGAGCAAATCCAGCAGCCAGTCACGCGTCCAGATCAGGTCATCGGCGATGACGTTGATGCCCTCGTCCAGGAAAGCCCTGATGTACACAAAACCCGCCATTGCGACCAAGCCGGCCCCGAACATCGCCCAGATCCACGGCGCCCCTTGATGAGACCGAAACTCTTGCAAGGCAAAAACGACCAGGAATAGCGCAACGCCGGACAGCACCACCCCGACGACGTCGAACCGGTGCCGATTAATCGGCATAGCCGGCATCAGCCAGATGCCAAGCCCGAAGGCGATCACACCGATGGGCACATTGACGAAAAATATCCATTCCCAACTCAATTGGTCGACGAGTACCCCACCGAACAGTGGGCCTGCGAGCGTGGCGACCCCGACGGCCGCCATGATCGACGGATTGGCGACCGAGACCGCCGTCCAGTCGATGAGGGTCATGAAATAGCCGAGGAGCATCGCCCACAGCGCCGCCCAAGGTCGCGTCGCGGGCGGACTCATGTCGCTACGTTGCCGGCGCGACGGTTCATGGAGAGACTGTAGACCCGCGTCTTTCCTCAGGGGATCAAGATGTAACTCATCCCCGGGAGCTCCGGAATGGTGCGCGTGTCGAATTCGCCGAAGCCCGTCGTGCGGTAGCCGTTGGCGGGGGTTGCCCCGTAGCCGTAATTCATTTCACTGATCGTCAGCACTCCGCCGTCGACGGAATCGACCCAGGCCACGTGGCCGACGCCTCCGACGAGCGCGCTGCTGAAGACGGCGACCGAGCGGGGCTGCGCTTCGCTGACGACCGTCCACCCCCCTGACCGGGCCAGGTTCGCCCAGAGTTCGGCATTCCCGGTGAGCGCCTGGACGTAGTAGCCGGCGTTGGCGTGAATCAGTTCTTGCGCACCCCAGGTGCAGTAGCCCTCCCAGCCAACGAGCGGGTTGCGGTCGGTCGTGGCACCCCTAGTCCGGTTACTCACTACGGTGTCTGCATTGGCCGGCTCCATAGCCACAGGAGCTCCCAACGAGAGCAAACAGCTGAATACAGCCGCCAACACCAATCGCTTGGCCTTCATACCTCCCCCTCCCTGACGCTCCCTTGCCGATGCGGTATCAAGTCGTTACATAGCTGTTATCGCCAGACGACCTGGATTCGTTTCACCTTGCGGCCGAAAAACCTGGATTGTCGGATGTCACCAGGCGATTTGTCGGGGAAGCAACGTCTGCTTCGAGGTGTTTGAACCGAGCGAGACCCCAGCGGCGCCGAGGGAAGGCAACGGATGACCGACCAATCAAGTCAGACGGCTGATGTGCGGATCGGGGTCCAGCTGTGGCCCGGCGGGACGCCGGACTTCCAGACATGGCGAGGCGCGGTCCTGCACGCCGAAGAACTCGGAGCCGATGCGATCTTCGGCTACGACCACTTTCACAAGCCCTTCGTCGACATCATCGATGGCGGCCCGCAACTCCACGACGACCAACCTGACGTCAACAATTTCGAGGGATGGACAGCCCTTGCGTCGTGGGGCGAAATCACGAGCAGAGCCGAGATCGGGCTTCTTGTGACGGGCGTGCCTTATCGCAACCCTGACCTGCTCGCCGACATGGCACGCACCGTCGACCACATCAGCGGTGGAAGGCTCATCCTCGGCCTTGGCGCCGGCTGGTATCCCAAGGACTTCTTGGTCTACGGATACGACTACGGGACGACCAAAACCAGGATGGACGATTTCGACGCGGCCCTCGCCCGGATCGAGCACAGGCTCCGCCACTTGACTCCGCTGCCGCTACGCCAGATCCCGATTCTCATCGGGGGCGGCGGCGAGCGGCGCACGATCCCGGCCGCCGCGCGGTATGCGGACATCTGGCACAGCTTCGAACCTCTGGCTGAGTTCCGCCGCAAGAACGATCTCCTCAAACGCCTGGCCACCGCGGCCGGCCGTGACGAGGCCCGCATTGAGCGGGCGATGGCCTGGACGGACGCGGCGACCGCGGATGAGTTCGCGCGAGCGGGCGTCACCCTCTTCACCACCGAGATCCACCCCACCAGCGACGGCTACGACTTCTCCGAGCTCGAGAGGATGCTGGCCTGGCGCGGCCGCCGAAACGGATGACCGTCAGGTCGCCGACACGTCGACCAAGCCGTGTCGGATGAGCGATTGGGCGTTGGCGACGACGGCTTCGATAGATCCGCGACGAGGACTCCACCACTCGACCGCCCAATTCAGCGCCCCGAGGACCAGCATCTGCGCGATGTAGAGATCGAACTCGGGGCGTAGCAGGCCGGCTCGTGCGACGTTGTTGATAAGCCGGCGCCAGATTTCGCCGTAGCGCTCTTCCTCCACAATCTGGCGCTTGCGGATCGCCACCGGAACTTGTCCGGCGTTGCGGATGGCCGCCGTGGTGTAGTCCGAAATCTCGAGTTCATGTCGCAGGTGCGCTTCGGCGGCAACGAGCAGTCGATCCAACGGCCCGGTGCCATCCGGAAGCGCATCCAAGACCTTCGTAACGTGTTCGCGCATGTCTGCGATCCCCGCCCACATCACTTCTTCGATCAGATCGTCGCGCGACGGGAAGTGGTAGTAGATCGCGGGCGCCTGTAGCTGGGCGACCGCACCCACATCGCTTAGGCGAAGGCCGGCGTAGCCGCGCTCAGACAGCACTCGGGCCGCCGCATCGAGGATGCGTTTGCGAGTCAACGCCGCCTTTGATTCGACGTTTGGCGCCTCCTCACCTGTTGCCTCGGCAGCGTCATCCGTTCCAGCGTCCCGCCTGGCCATGGCGCACATTGTACGGGGGGACGCGCACCGCTTCGGCTAACGACGCGATGGCAGAAAGCGAATTAAAAAACCGCGCTTTACCTTGCCTTGCAACGGTCTCGGGGATCCATGCCGCGAATCTCGGGCTCAGATTTTAAAATAAAATAAATGCTGGTCCACGCGCCGATGACGACCGCGTCGAAGGCGTGCCGCTTCGAGTTGATCAGTACGAGCGAGGCAGGCCCAGGGACGTCTGGGCGACGAAGTTGAGCACCATTTCCCGACTGACGGGTGCGGTGCGCATCAGGCGGGTGACGAACCACAGTTCCGACAGCCCGTATTCGCGGGAAAGGCCGTTGCCGCCATGGGTTTGGATGGCCTGGTCCAGCGCTTTCAGCGCAGCTTCGGACGCCGCGAATTTGGCGATGTTGGCGGCTTCGCCGGCCGGTTGCCCGGCATCGAACAGAGCCGCACTGTGTGCGGTGGCCATGCGGCTCAGCTCCACGGCAATGTGGCACTCGGCCAAGGGGTGGGCGATGCCTTGGTGTGCGCCGATCGGCGTGGACCACACCTGCCGCTGTCGGGCATAGTCGGCGGCCTTCTCGATGGCGTACCGGCCGATGCCGCCGCAGATCGCGCCGACGAGGATCCGCTCGGGGTTTAGACCATCGAACACTTGACGTAATCCGTTGCCCGCCTGTCCGATCAGGGCATCTTCACCGACTGCGACGTTGTCGAGGAAGACGGTGAACTGCTTGTCCGGTGAGACGATGCTGGTGTCGATTTGCTGGTAGGTCAGCCCGGGTGCGTCGGTGGGGACGACGAACAGCGACAGCCGCGACTTTTCGGCAGTCGACAGGTCGCCGTCGCGGGCGACGAGGAGGAGCGCCTCGCATTGGTCTACCGCGGAGATGTAGTACTTGGAGCCCGAAATTGTCCATCCTGTCGGTGTCTTGCGGGCAGTGGTTTTGACATCGTGACTGTTGGAGCCGGCATCGGGTTCGGTGATCCCGAAGGCCATCTTTCTGCTGCCGTCGGCGATCCCGGGGAGCCACTGCCGCTTCAATTCTTCAGAAGCATGGTGACGATCTCGTTGATCAGCCCCCACTGCAGCGCCTCCTCGGCGCTGATCGGGGTGTTGCGGAGATAGGCCGCGGCGGCGCGGCGCGGACCGATCAGGCGGGGCAGGTGCCAGGTACCGCCGCCGTCGCCGGAGACCCCCAATCCCGAGAAAGCGGTCATAAACTTGGTGTCCGGCTCTGCGAACACAATATCGGCGGCATAGACGTAGCCCAGTCCTCCGCCGGCCACGGCGCCGTGTGCGGCGGTCACGATCGGCGCATCAATTCGGCTGAGAAGGTCGAAGGCCTGATGAAACGGTGTGGTCATCGCGATGAACAGGTCACCGAGACCGCGGTCATTGTTGGCCAGGAAGTACTTGATGTCACCGCCGACGCTCAGGGCCGGCCCGTTGGCCCAGATGAGCACAGCACGCACCGAGCGATCGGACGCGATCCGGCGCGTGACCTCCAGTGTCTCCCTTGCCATCTGCAGATTAATGGCATTGCGTTCGTCAGGTCTGTTCAAACAAATTGTGGCCAAGCCGTTTTCGACCTGGTAGTCGATCGTCTGCAGCCGGCCGGCCTCATCCAGCGCGGCGCACCACGCTGCGGTGTCGGTGAGCTGGCGCAGCGAGACCATGCGCCCGTCCGCCTCGAATCCGATCAGATGAACGAACGCCGCTTCAAGCGGGTTTCGATTGCGACGGGCCCGCCCGCGGTAGGTTCCCACCACCAACAGTCGACCGTCGTCGAGATGGCGGAACTCGGCCGGCTCGACGCGAACCTTGAAGTGTTTGCCGATGCGCCACCACAGGTTGTCCCGCATCGCATCGGGACCAACGTGCGTACCGCCCATGTCCAGTGGCAACCCCTCGGCGGCATAGCCAACAAACTGCGGATGCAGCAGATAGTCGATTGCATCCCGATCCCCGGCGGCCAGCGCTTGATACAGCTGCTGAACCGCCAACACCTTCGCCTGCGGCAAGACCTCAACCGACATGGCGCGCGACCCCTTCGATGGACGCGGCACGCTTGGCCGCGCCGCACTCGAGTACGCCGAGGCCGGCGAAGGCTTCCACGGTTCTCGTCCTTCCCAAGGGCTGGTGCAAGGGCCCGCAGGTTGCGTACCGTCGCAGTATCAACGCTGCGTTCAATACCTAAAACTGCACGTCATACCGGTAAGATGCCCTAGACTAGCACAGAATTCTATTCTGTGTTAGATTCGCCTTTCGGTAGCTACAGCCGCGAAGGTCGATGCCGCAGCAGCACTTCGAAGCGCGAGGGACAATGGGCGGCATGGACCCCAAACCCCCACCCGCGGCTGCGCCGAAAGCGCCACGGGCGCGCGTCACGCCCGAGGACTTGGAGCGGTTCGGCGACGAGGACTCGATGCGGCAGGCGTCGAACGACGACTGGCTGCGCGATGAGGCGCCACCACACCACCGTGGGTAGGACGTTCGTCCGTAGGGCGGGACGAGACGGTTAGGCGGCGATACCGAGCTGTTGGTTGATTTGGGGCCAGTGCAAGAAGCCGTATGCGGAGAGTAGCGGCCAGTCGTGGCTGTGGAAGGGCGCTAGTACGAAACCGATCGGGGCGCCCTGACTCACGGCCAACTTCTCGAGGGCTGCCGCGGAGATTACGAGGGGATCCAACCCACCCGAGTAGACGTACGTCGGCGGAAGTC
Organism: Mycobacterium bourgelatii; assembly: GCF_010723575.1. Taxonomy (NCBI): domain Bacteria; kingdom Bacillati; phylum Actinomycetota; class Actinomycetes; order Mycobacteriales; family Mycobacteriaceae; genus Mycobacterium; species Mycobacterium bourgelatii. The sequence continues at coordinate 1,352,288 of NZ_BLKZ01000001.1, read as the reverse complement.
CGGCAAGCGACCCGTACAGCGGACTAACCATCGGGTTGGTGATCGGCAGGTTGTCCCCCCACCACATGCCGACCTGCTGTCCAAGGGTCAAATCGAGCCATGGAGACAGCAGAACCATCGACGACGGCACGGGGCCGAGCGGGTTCGTCTGCAACATGTACTGGACGGCCGCGAGTGCGAGGTTGCCACCCGCAGAGTCGCCGATCACACTGACGTTCTCGACCCCATGCGCAGCGATCTGCGAGGAAATGAAGCTGGCCGTTCTCGGTACGACGGTGGCGGCGGTGCCCCCTTCCTGTATCAACGGGTAGATCGGCACCTGGAAGGTTGCGCCCGTCATGTAGGACGTCACCGAATAATTGATCCAGTGGAAGATCGAGGGCGGGAAGATATACGCACCACCGTGCAAGGCAACTACGTATTCGCCGGTGGGACGCGCCGGGGTTATCTGGACGACGTTCATTCCCTCATACGTGCCGTACGAAACCGTTTGTCCCAGTAGTGAATTAAGCAACGGCGGCGGTGAGTTGCCCATGACCCACGACCACGGCGGGATGTCACTGGCCAGCAGCTTCAGAATTGGCGAGTCCCGCACCGAAAACAGAGATTCGAATCCGGTGGCCGCTGCGGCATGGAGTTGCTGAACACCGACCGCCGCCTGCTCTACGGCCGCCAGCGGCGCTGCGCTGGCGGCCTCAGCGGCTGCATACGCCCCGCTGGCACCGGCCAGGGTCTGGACGAAGCGCTCGTGAACCGCAGCCGCCTGGGCACTGAGAGCTTGATAGCCCTCGCCGTGGGCGGAAAACACAGCCGCGATCGCCGCTGACACCTCGTCCTCAGCGGCGGCAAGCAATCCTATGGTGGCAGCGGCCGCGCCCTGGCCCGCCGTCGCGACCACCTCGCCAATCGCGGCCACGTTGGTGGCCGCGGCTGACATCGCCTCGGGCAACGCAACAACATACGACAATGTGTAGCTCCGCTCTTCGGGGCAACAGATCGCGTGCCCGGCCGGTCCCGCTCCGACTAGCCGGAGCTTAGGTGCACGCGGCCTGGTCATGCGGCAGTTTCGGCAGAAATCTATCGGAGAACCACCGATTGCCCGGCAAGCAATCCTTCAATTGACGGTTGTCCGTGTCGACCGTTCGTCAATCCGTCGGCCGGCCGTCGTGGGGCTAGGTGAAGTTCAGTTTGCGTGGCGCAAATCGGTAACGCCCCAACAGGTTGTCCAGGGTGGGTAGCTCCCAGCTGGCATAGAGGCGTGGCAGTTCCGGGAGGTCGCGCATCAGATAGCCAGGAGTAATGGAGGGGGTGTAGTCGACCTCTTTGCGCTCGATGCTAACGGTATTCAATTGATGCGCGGCCATGTGTTTGATGACCTTGATGGCGAACCGTGTGACGGTCTCCGAGCGTTGGGTCCAAGCAGAGTGCCAAACACCAACCGGCTGAAAGTAATTGGGCACTCCGCCCCACATGATGCCCTTGTAGAAGTTGATCCCGCGCACCTCGATCTGAGCGCCGTCCACACGCAGCTCAAACTTGAGGAAGTCCAACTCGAAGCCGGTCGCAAGGATACATACGTCGCACTGCAGTTCCTTCCCGCCGACGAGTACCACGGAGCTTGGCGTGAACCGTGCGATCGTCCCTGTCTCAATGCGTACCGCCCCGCGACGCACCGCCTCCTTTAGGCCAATAGCGACGGGGATGCGCTGCTCCCACGGCGAATAGGAAGGCGAGAAGTCCCGCTTGAGCTGTTCGCTGTTTACCGTGTCTTGCCAGTGCTGACGGAAGAACCACCGTGCGGGGCGCGGAAATGCGCGGAAGGCAACGAAAATCACATCGTCGCGCAACTGAAGGTAGTTGCGCAGGAACTTGATCGGGAACCCGAGCCCTCGGCCGTAGAGGTACTGGCATAACCGCATCAACGGCGTTGCCTTGTTATCCACCTCATAGATGTAGGACGGCGAGCGCTGCAGCATCGTCATGGAGCCCGACACCCTCGCCAGCTCAGGCGCGGCGCAGATAGCGGTGGAACCACTGCCCACCAGCACCACGTTCTTCCCGGGGAATTTGCGTTCGGCATCCAAATCAAATGTGTGGATGATCTCGCCATCGAAGGTGTCGACACCCGGGAACTCCGGCACATGCGGCAGATTGAAATAGCCGTTGCCGTTGATCACGAACTGCGCCCGGATGGCACCGTGTGGGGTCTGAACCACCCAGCGTCCCGTCGTGGTGTCGAACGACGCGGACGTTACCCGCGTGCTGAAGCGGATGTTCCTCAGCAGGTCGAACTGCTCGGCGACCGAGCGCAGGTAGCGTTGGATCTCGTCGCGATCCAACAGACACCGCGACGACGGATGGGGCTGGAAGCTGTAGGAGTACTTGACGAAGTCAGAGTCGCACCGCGCTCCGTGCCAGCGCTGAGTGTGCCAAACTCCGCCCAGGTCATCGTTGGCCTCGATGACGAGATACGGAATCCCGTTGGTGCGCAGGTAGTACGCGGCGCCGATCCCAGTGATTCCGGCACCGACAACGACAACGGTGGTGTCCTCCGTCGCCCCCCGCGCGCTCAAGTGGCGCGTGTCGAAGGTTGACCAACACGGCCAACGAAATTCACTCTTTCCCAACTCTCTACTGACTGTGCCCGAAGCCGCCAGATCAGGCGCAGTTCGATACTAACTGCCGCACCTGCGCGATGGGGCCCGTTATCGACGAAATCCGTGCCCCGACTTGCGGTCCACAGCATCCGTGCAGCATCTTGTAGGTTCCTTCCCAGGCGCGGCCACAGCAAACCGCCTAAGGAGCGCTTTCCCAGAGACTCGCGTCGTCAGCAAACGTAGCAAGCCGACAACACCGGAGACAGTGAGACGGGGCTCACCATCCGTTGGTGAACGATCCTTCGCCGCGCGCCGTGGCTCATTTCAAATCGGCAGTTGGCCGAAACCGAGTTCGAAAACCTGACGGATGGGTGACCTTGCTGAATCAGATTGCAAGGATGGCGATCGCGAGGCCACGACGTGTGATCGTCGCGGCGGCCCTGCTGACACTGGGCCTAGCCATCTTTGGAGTGCCGGTCGCGAATAGTCTGTCCGCCAGCGGATTTCAGGATCCGGCAGCGCAATCGGCGCGGGCGACCCAGCTTCTGACGGACAAGTTCAACCAGGGTGACACCCAGCTGCTTATCACCGTCTCGGCAACCGATGGCGTCAACAGCCCGGCCGCGCGCGCGGCCGGGATTGCCATCGTCGAACAACTGCGAACCGCGCCACATGTGGTCGATGTGGCCTCACCGTGGACCACCCCACCGCAAGCCGCGGCCGATCTGGTCAGCAAGGACCACAGCACCGGACTGATCGTCGCGGGCATCAAGGGGAACGAAAGCGAGCAGCAGACGTACGCGGAGGAGCTGTCCGCGCTGGTGACGTACGACCGTAACGGAGTCACAGTGCGGACGGGCGGCGCGGCGATGGTCAACGTGCAGATCACAAAGCAGTCGCAGCACGACCTGCTGGTGATGGAATCGATCGCGATCCCGCTCAGCTTCCTCGTGTTGCTGTGGGTCTTCGGCAGTCTGAGCGCCGCAGCGCTGCCCGTGGGCATCGGCGGAATGGCGATCTTCGGCACTTTGGCTGTCCTGCGGACGATTTCGTTCATCAGCGATGTGTCGATATTCGCCCTGAACCTCACGACGGCCATGGGTTTGGCGCTGGCCATCGACTACACGCTGCTAATCCTCAGCCGCTATCGCGACGAGCTGGCTGATGGAGCCGACCGTGAAGTTGCCGTCGCGCGCACGGTGGTCACGGCGGGTCGCACCGTGTTGTTCTCGGCCACCACGGTCGCCCTCGCAATGGCAGTCATGGTGTTGTTCCCAATGCATTTCCTGAAGTCGTTCGCCTACGCGGGGGTCGCCGTCGTCGCGCTCGCCGCCTTTGCCGCCGTCGTTGTCACGCCCGCCGCTCTCATCCTGCTCGGCGACCGGGTGAATTCGTCCCACATCCGCCGGCTCATTCGACGCCTGTTGCGCCGGCCAGAACCCATCCTGCGGCCCGTTACACCACAATTCTGGTATCGCTGGACGAGATTCGTCATCCGCCGTGCGGTTCCGCTGGGACTGGCAGGTGTCACCGTCCTGGTGTTCCTCGGCCTGCCGTTCCTCGGCGTCAAATGGGGTTTCCCCGATGACCGGGTACTGCCCACCTCAGCTTCGGCGCACCAGGTCGGCGATCGCCTGCGCGAAGACTTCCGCATCGACTCCGATACCGCGGTGACCATCGTCATCCCCGATACCGGCGACCTGTCCCGAGGCGAGATGGAGCAATACGCCATTGGCCTGTCACGGGTGCCCGACGTCTCCGCGGTCTCATCCCCGACCGCAACCTACGTCGCCGGAACCGCCGTCGGAGGACCGTCGGCACCGGCAGGGCAGGTTAACGGCACCGCGTTCCTGACCGTTGACAGCACCGCTCCACTGTTTTCCGACCGGTCTGAAACACAGCTGAACCGCCTGCATGCGGTCCCGACGCCGGGTGGCACGAAGGTACTGTTCGCCGGCACAGCCCAGCTCAACCGAGACAGCGTGGACGCCATCGCATCACGCCTGCCACTAGTGCTCGGACTGATCGGCGGCATCATGTTCCTGCTGCTGTTCCTGTTGACCGGCAGCGTTGTGATGCCGTTGAAAGCGTTGGTGCTCAACGTGCTTTCGCTTACCGCCGCGTTCGGCGCGATGGTGTGGATCTTCCAGGATGGTCACCTCGGTGGTTTCGGAACGACTCCCAGCGGGATCTTGGTCGCCAACATCCCAGTCCTGTTGTTTTGCATCGCTTTCGGGCTTTCGATGGATTACGAGGTGTTCCTGGTGTCCCGAATCCACGAGTTCTGGCAGCTTTCCGAGGCTACCGACAACGACGAGAGTGTGGCCCGCGGGATCGCCCGCACCGGTCGGGTCGTTACCGCTGCCGCACTGATCATGTCGATCTCCTTCGCGGCGATGATCGCATCCCACGTGTCGTTCATGCGGATGTTCGGTCTTGGCCTCACCCTGGCCGTCGCCGTCGACGCGACCGTGGTGCGAATGGTTCTGATGCCGGCGTTCATGCATGTCCTAGGACGACGGAACTGGTGGGCTCCCGCGCCTCTGGTCCGCCTACACAAACTTCTCGGGCTCAATGACGGTCACTCCGTCCCGATGCCCGAGCATGGGTTGGACGCGAACCCAGCCCGACCGCAATTCAACGACGAATTGATCGAAGTGGGCGTTGAAACCAATTACGCCACAACCACGTCCGATGGGAAGTAGCTGATATGACTGTCATTTCTGCAGTGCAGGGCGTGTTGCCGCCGCACCGCTACACGCAAGATGAGATCACCGAGGCGTTCATCCGGTTTCCCGGTTACGAACCCCATGAAGATCTTCTCCGCAAACTGCACGCGAACGCCAAAGTCAACAGTCGCCATTTCGTACTTCCGCTAGAGAGATACTCCGCCCTCACCGACTTCGGTGCGGCGAACGACATCTTCATCGAGAACGCCGTCGAGTTGGGAAGCACTGCCCTATCCGGCGCGCTCGACGAGGCAGGCCTCAAACCAGAAGACGTCGATCTGATTGTCACGACGACGGTGACGGGATTGGCGGTGCCGTCGTTGGACGCCCGCATTGCGGGCCGTCTGGGTATGCGCCCGGATGTACGACGTTCGCCGCTGTTCGGCCTCGGCTGCGTGGCCGGCGCGGCCGGAGTCGGGCGGTTGAACGACTACCTGCGGGGTGCGCCGAATGACGTAGCGGTCCTGGTGTCAGTGGAACTGTGCTCGCTGACCTATCCCGGCGCCGAGCCGACCGTCGCCACCATGGTCGGAAGCGTGCTGTTCGCCGACGGCGCGTCGGCGGTCGTTGCCGTGGGCGACCAACGTGCCGAGCGGATTGGCGCCCAGGGGCCCACCGTGGTGGACTCACGCAGCCGGCTGTACCCGGACTCCTTGACCACGATGGGTTGGAACTTCGGCTCGTCCGGACTTTCGCTGGTGCTGTCCCCCAACGTCGCCACCCTCGTCGAGAAGCATCTGTCCGACGACCTCACCGGATTCCTGACCGGCCACGGGCTGACGATCGACGACATTGACACCTGGGTGAGTCACCCCGGCGGGCCGAGGGTCATCGAGGCGATCACCGAGGCGCTGGAATTGCCCGACGATGCACTCGAGCTGACCTGGCGATCGTTGAGCGAGGTCGGCAACCTGTCGTCGTCCTCGGTGCTGCACGTACTGCGCGACACGCTGGCAAAGCAACCGGCCAGCGGTCTCCCCGGCGTGCTGATGGCGATGGGTCCCGGCTTCTGCGCGGAACTCGTACTGCTGCGGTGGAATTGAGCAGCGGTGCCCATGTCCTGGTACATCTTGCTGATCGCCGCGGTCGCGGTCGAGCGCGTCGTCGAACTGATCGTCTCGAACCGCAACCTCGCGTGGAGCCGCGCCCGTGGCGGCGTCGAATTCGGCGTGACCCACTACCCCACCATGGTCATCCTGCATACCGGTTTCCTGGCGGGGTGCCTGGTGGAAGTGATTGCGCTGCATCGCCCATTCGTTCCCGCACTGGGCTGGCCGATGCTGGCGCTGGCGGTGGGAACCCAGGTGCTGCGCTGGTGGTGCATCACCACGCTGGGGCATCAGTGGAACACCCGCGTCGTCGTCATACCCAATGCGCCGCGGGTCACCGGGGGTCCCTACCGGTTCTTCCCGCACCCGAACTACGTCGCCGTGGTGGTCGAGGGAATCGCGCTGCCGTTGGCGCACAACGCATGGATCACCGCGCTGGCGTTCACTTCGCTCAACGCTGCGCTGTTACGCACCCGGATCGGTGTCGAAAACTCCGCCCTGGCAAGCCTGAAGTGATCAGTGCCCTCCTGAGAGGTGGAAGCAAGCGCCGCTGGCCGACCCGTACTCGCGCGGGCCCAACGAGCCTCACCCCAGACGGGAATGACCCACCGTTCGGCCATCCACCATGCATGGCCCCACCCGCGGGAGCCAAATTATTATCGAACGATGCCTAGGAAGAGCGACTCCGCCCCCCGTGCGGAGAGCGAGGACTCGAAATCACAGCGAACTCGCACTCGCATCCTCGATGCCGCCGCACATGTGTTGAGCACCAAGGGCTTTGCGGGCACGCGGTTGACTGATGTGGCCGAGTACGCAGAGTTGCAGGCCCCGGCGATCTACTACTACTTCCCCTCGCGTGAGGACCTCATCGAGGAGGTCATGTACGCCGGAGTCAGCGACATGCGTCAGCACCTGCTGAAGACGCTCGACGATCTGCCGGACGACACTTCATCGATCGACAAGATCATGGCGGCGGTCGAAGCGCACCTCCGGCACGAACTCGAGATCTCCGATTACACGACGGCCTCGATCCGCAACTCGGGTCAGATTCCCGAACACCTGCGTGCGCGACAGAAGAAGGAAGAAGCGGCCTACGGACGTATCTGGCAGAAGTTGTTCAACGAGGCGATCGCCGATGGCGAGATCCGCGACGACGTAGACCCCCGCGTGGCGCGCATGTTGGTGATGGGCGCCCTGAACTGGGCCGCGGAATGGTGGAACCCCAACCGCGGTTCGCTGGATGTCGTTGTCTCCACCGCCCAGACCCTGGTGCGCACCGGCCTGACGCCGCCGAAACCGGCGGGCAGAAAGCGCAGCCACTAGCTTTTGGCGGGCGCCCCGCGGGGAGCGACGTGATACCCAAACCCAGGCTCTTCGCCCGCATCTGCGGTCAGACATGATGGATTCGGACGCAGAAGGGTGGAACACATGACGATGAGCGTGGCCGAGCGCGCCGAACTCGCCGCCGCGGTTCAGGAGTTGCTCGCTCAGCACTGCTCCGAGGCCGACGTACGTCGGATCACGGACACCGAGGACGGATTCGATCGCGACCTCTGGAACAGGCTGGCCGCACAGGGACTGACCGGCCTGATCGTGGACACCGAATACGGAGGTGTCGGGCTGGGCGCGCAGGAGTTGGAAGCGGTCGCCGAGGTGACCGGTGCGGCACTCCTGCCAGCCCCATTTCTGTCGAGCGCGGTCTTCACCACGGCCTTGATTCAGGCCGCGGGCACCGACGACGACAAAGCGCGGTTACTGCCCGGGTTGGCTGACGGGACCGCCATCGGAACCGTCGCGGTTACCGGCGCCCGCGGTACCTGGTCGCCGGACGGCGTTGCGGTTCAGGCAAGTCGGCAGGGTGCGGAGTACCTGCTGACCGGCAATTCACACTATGTTCTCGACGGGCAGATCGCCGACATCATCTTGGTGGTCGCACGGATCGACCAGACCGACGAGAGCATTGGCATTTTCGAGATCGCGCCGGATGCGCCCGGATTCATGCGAACGGCCGCAACCGTTTTCGATCCGACGGTGCGTATGTCGACGTTCAGCTTCGACCAAGCGCCGGCGCGCCGGATGAATCTTGCCGACTGGGCGGCCGTCGAGCACGCCCTGTCGCTCGCCGTCATTGCCCTCGCCGGCGAACAGGCCGGCGGCACTCGCCGCATCTTCGACATCACCGTCGATTACCTCAAGACCCGCATCCAGTTCGGGCGCCCCATCGGCAGCTTCCAAGCCCTGAAACACATGGCGGCGGACCTGCTCTTGGAGGTCGAATCGTCGACATCGGCCGCACAGCACGCCGCGACGCAATTTGACGCCGACCCCGCAACCGCCGGTGGCGCGATCGCCCTGGCCGGATTCGCTTGTGCCGAGGCCTATCACACGACGGCCATGCAGGCGATCCAGATGCACGGCGGTATCGCGTTCACCTGGGAACACCCGGCGCACCTGTTCTTGCGCCGGGCTCGTACCGGCCGCCAACTGTTCGGCAGCTCGCGTGATCACCGCGAGCGGTACCTCGCATCGAAGGGCGCCTGATATGACCACGACTGCCCCGAACGTCGACGACTTGCGCGCCGAGGTGCGCGACTGGCTCACCCAGAACTGGACGCCGCTGCCGCCATCGGACGACCCGTGGGTCAGCACGCCTGAGGAAATCGCCTGGCGGGAAAAGGTTCTCGATGCCGGTTACGCCGTTCCGACCTACCCCACCGAATGGTTCGGTCGTGGGTATCCCGGACGACTCGCCTCGGTGATTCAGCAGGAATTCCGCGCCGTCAAGGCACCCGGCGCATGCCAGGACAGATACAACATCCCAGCCAACACGCTGTTCGCATTCGGCTCCGATGACCTGAAACATGCTCTGCTCCGCGACTTTCTGACCGGACGAGCCCGAACCTGCTTGCTGTACAGCGAACCCGGCGCGGGATCGGATCTGGCGGCGGTAAGCACCACCGCGGTGCGCGACGGCGAAAATTGGGTGGTCAATGGCCAGAAGGTGTGGACCTCCGGCGCGGCGACATCCGACTATGGCCTGCTGATCGCCCGCACCGACTGGGACGTACCCAAGCACAGGGGCTTGAGCTACTTCATCATCCCGATGCGCCAGCCGGGCATCGAGGTACGGCCACTGGTACAGATCACCGGTGAGGCGCACTTCAACGAGGTGTTCCTCTCCGATGCCACCGTGCCACACGCGAACCTCATTGGCGGAGAGGGCAATGGCTGGCGGGTGCTACAGACCGCCCTGGCTTACGAGCGCTCGATCATGGGTGACACCGGTCGTGGGTCACGAAACAAGTCCAAGGCCGACAACCTCGTCGAGCTGGCCCGCGCGCACGGCCGCCTCGGCGACGCCGCGGTGCGAGAAAAGCTGGCCAACGTGTTGGCGCTGCGAGAACTCAACCGGCTCAACAACCTTCGCGCCAAGTCGGCGGCCAGCCAGGGCACGTCGAGCTCGATCATGTCGCTGGGCAAACTTGCGATGTCGCGAATCCTGCACTCCGAAGCGGAGCTCAAGACTGAGATCATCGGCGTCGAGTCGTTGTTGGCAGGCCCGGACAACCGCGAGGCCGACGACGTGAACTTCCTGTCCCTCAACGCGTTTTTCACATCGATCGGGGGCGGGACCGACCAGATTCAGCGCAACATCATCGGTGAGCGCGTACTCGGCCTGCCGAAAGAACCTGAACCCGACCGCGACATCCCGTTCCGGCAGGCGCGGCGCAGTTGACCACCGCGGTGCTGCGACCACCTTCGCAATCCCTCTTTAAGTAGTGGATTACTGAAGCCCGCCCCGCGGATGCGAGCAACGATCGGTTGCGCAACTACCTGCTCGCATCCACGGGCGGAAGGGGTGAACAGCGATGTCGGCTGTGATCGTGGCGCCCGAGCTATTAACCCAGGCTGCAGGGGAGCTGGCGACTATCGGCGAAACACTCAACGCCGCCCACCTGACGGCGGCGGCCCCAACCGTTGCGGTGCTGCCCGCCGCCGCCGACGAGGTGTCCGCCGGCATCGCGAACCTGATCTCGGGTTATGGCCAGGAATACCAACTACTGGCCGGACAGGCGGCGGCGTTTCACGAGCAGTTTGTTCAGCGCTTGACTGCCAGCGCGAGCGCCTACGCCGGCGCCGAGGCCGTAAGTGTCGGCTTCTTGCAGTCGTCGTTGATTGCCGAAGCGCTTATTAATGCAATACCGGGACCGATACGCGATTTGCTAGCAGGTCCGCTCAACATCGTATGGCAGTTGATAGGTTCCTATCTCAACGCAAATCCTATGGTGGCTGGGTTCATCTTCCTGATGTTCCTGGCTACCCTGGTTGAGATTTGGCTTGCCCTTGTAGTTGCCATGCTGCTATTTACGGCCGTCCTTTACGTATTCGGTATCGATGCCGCAATCTTCCTTCCGATAATGGATGCGATCGCCTGATCAGCAAGAGCTAGCCGATTGTCCAGGGCAGCTGTGGCCGTCTGAAAGCGATACTCGCCGACACCTAGACGTAGCGGTCGCGGCCCGCGAGTGCGCCCATCGTCATCTGCAGTGTGTAGATCACCAGCACGAAGATCCACGGCACCGTCCAGCCGTTTGTGACGTCGTGGAGAAGGCCGAAGAGAAACGGGCCGACGCCTGCAAGCAGGTAACCGAAGCCCTGCGCCATCCCCGACAACTGCGCGGTGTCCTCGGTGGTGCGAGCGCGTAGCGCAATCACGGTGAGCGCCAGCGAAAAAACGCTCAGACCCAACCCGACGAGCAAACTCCACAGGAGCGGTGCGGCCGCCGGATCGACCAGCAGGCCGATGACCCCGACAAGTCCGATGACCCCCAGCGCGACGATCCATCCGCTCTGACTTCCCGATCTAGCTGCCAGCGGCGCGAAGAAAATGCTGATCGGCACGGCGATGAGCGACATCAGGCCGACGAGCATCCCCGCAGTCGCCTTGGGCACACCGCTGTCGATGAACACCTCAGGCAGCCAACCCAACATGATGTACGCGAGCGTGGACTGGAAGCCGAAGAACAGCGTCACCGTCCACGCCAAGCGATTTCGTAACAGTGATCCACCGGTGGGGCGGGCAGGCAGCTCGACGCCACTCATGTGCCGCGCACCCACAAGCCACGCGATGAGGGCCAGCATCGCGAGGACGGACCAGGCGCCCAACGCACCACGCCAACTACCGAGCACAGATTCCATCGGTGGTGTCAGCGCCGATCCCATCGCGCCGCCACCCTGCAAGGCAGCGGTGTAGATGCCCGTCATCACCCCGATCTGAGCGGGGAACGATCCCTTGATCACCACGGGAATCAACACATTGATCAGTGCGATGCCGCCGGTGACCACCACCGTGCCCCCGATCACGACCAAGGGACCGTCGAGTACCCGCAAGAGCAGGCCGACGACCAGCGTCACCAGCGCGGCGCTGACGGCGTGCTGTAGGCCTACCCTGCGGGCCAGCCACGGCGCACCCAGTCCCGCGGCGGCAAAACAAAGTCCGGGCAGCGTGGTCAGCACTCCAGCCCAAGTAGCCGAGGCACCTAGCGACTCGCGCATCACGCCGAGGATCGGCCCCACGCTGGTCAGCGCAGGTCGCAGGTTTAACGCCGTGAGCACGACCGCGGCGATCAGCAGGCCACCGCCCGCTACCCGGGTGACGGGACGGATGTCGTTGGCAGCAATCGGTGCGCCACGCTCGTCGACCGCGGCGCATATGCCGGCCACTTGACCACTCACTGGGCTAGTCTGTCATACATCCCATGATTGGATGAATTGAGAACACTGTGCCCCTAGCAACAACTCGTCGCGCCGGCCTGGTCGAGCAGATCATCGATCAACTGCGGCAGTCCGTGGCGTCCGGTGAATGGCCTGTTGGCACCCGTATACCCAATGAACCAAGCCTCAGCGAGACGTTGGGTGTGGGCCGCAACACAGTGCGGGAGGCCGTGCGCGCCCTGGCGCACGCTGGGATTCTCGAAGTCCGACAGGGAGATGGCACCTACGTCCGCGCCACCAGTGAAATGTCCGGGGCGTTGCGTCGCCTGTGCGGGTCCGAGCTGCGCGAGGTGCTGCAGGTGCGCCGATGTCTGGAGGTCGAGGGAGCACGATTGGCCGCAGCCGCACGTACGGATGAAGACGTCGCTGCGCTACGACAATTGCTCCGGCGCCGAGATGAATTGGAATGCGGTGAGGATCACGCCGCGTTTGCAGCAGCGGACGCCGCGTTGCACTTCGCCGTGGTCCAGGCGTCAGGGAACGGCGTTCTGACAGAGCTCTATCGCGGACTCACCGAGGTCGTCACGGCCAGCGTCGCAGCCACAAGCGCGACGCATGAACCCCGCGAGATCCGGCATGGCGGATTGATCGACGCGATCGCCGAGCGGGATGTCGAAAGAGCCGGACGAGAGGCCGGCGGCTTCCTCGACGATCTCATCGAGGAATTACCGTGAGCCCTTAAGACCACCCTCGACCGCTCATCCACAGCGGCGGTTCTTGGTCGTTGTACATGCTCTTGGGCCGCCATCGCTGTCTACGCAACAGTCGAGTGGCGTGGTGTTCGGCCACGTCCTTGAGGTACTCGACCTCGTCGCTGCTCCACGGGTGCTGACCCGTGCCGTCCAACCACCACCTCGGTTGGCCGTCCTGCTCGTAGCGGGTTATCCGGTAGCGCCCGGCGATGTGCCTACCCTTTTCATCAACCTGCCAGTCCAGCAGTCGCGGGCGGATGGCCTCGGGCGTCGGCTCGGAGAATTCCCGGGGGTGGGTTATCCGGATCTCGACAAACTCGCCACCCATGACTGGCCCCGCACTCTCTCGATGCGCATTCGGTAAAACGATACCGATTCCGGTTTTACCACAAAAAGTGGCATATTACCGGATCCCGTTATGTCGCACCAATTTTCATCAAGCCCAGGCACTGTCTGCTGCCGCGTTTGGCATGTCGGATGTGCAGCAGTGTTCGTTTGCGGTCGAGGTAAACCGCGATCGGCCCAGGACTCGACCCAGCCTGGACGCCCAGGTAAGTGTTGTACGGGCCGTAGGTCCGATAGCGGAGCCGTGGCACGCTCTGCAATTTAAACTGGCCTGATGGCATCCGCGGCCGGGCACGCCGGGAACGGCGATATCGAAGCAGCTTTTGACACACTTCGCCATGCAAGTGCGGTTGCATTTGGTGGCGTCGGTACCGCCAACATCGTGCCACCCCAGGCGAACGCCTACTTCGCAATCCGCGCGGTCGGCTCGGCATACCTTCCGCGGATTCAGCAGCTATTGGACGAAGCCATTGCGGCGGGTCAGGTGTATGCCGCGACGCTGCTTAGCGACATCGACCCCGCGGCGGGCCGACAGGCGTGGGAACGCCTCGCAATCCAGCATGACTCGTTCAACCTGCAAGGCCGATCTGTCTTTTCAGAGTCCACGCTTTCGCACTATGCCAAAGAACAACTCGCGGCGATGGGCGTCCATCCGGCCACCGATCCCGGGCGGCCGTTGCCGACGATGAGTCAGGCCGCTCCGGCCGGCACGACACTGCGGGAACTATTGGCCGACGGCCCAGTGCACCCAGTGCGCGCGGTCGAGATAGTCACCGATGTCGCTGCCGCGCTGGACTCGATACACGGACGGGGGCTCGTACATGGCGCAGTCCGTCCCGAAAACATCGTTGTGGCAGCGGGCGACTCCGTTCAGCTCGTCGAAAGCGAACCTAAGCACCAACCACGCGACAGCGTCATCGATCCCGATCCCGATCGCGACGTCGACACGTGGTATTACGCCGCGCCCGAGCGTTTTTCGACGGAACGGCTAGAACCGAGTGCGGACATCTACGCGTTGGCCTGCGTATTGTATGAATGCCTCACGGGAAGCCGACCGTTCCCAGGCCCGACTCTCGAGCGGGTAGTCATCGGCCACGTATCGGAACCCCCACCGCGGGTATCGGCGATCCGGCCCGACCTACCGTCGCAGTTCGATCGCGTGGTGGCCAAAGGGATGGCGAAGAATCCCGACGATCGGCATCGCGCCGCGGGCGAACTAGCACGAGACGCTCGGGACGGCACCATTCAAGATGACCCGGGGCGGTGCGTCACAACCACTAGCTATCCACTCGTCGATGCCGTTGGAGACGTCGTGTTGGAGTCTCTTTATTTCGATCCGCGTATCCTCTTCGTCACCACCGATGATGAGCAGCGTTTCGTGGCAAGCCTTTTCCCGCACGTCGATCCGCGCACTGCAGTGTACGTCTCCCGGCAGACGAGGATCGGATTCTCGCGGGGCCCCCATTTCGATCTCTACCAATCCATGGTCCATCCGGCCTATCCGTTCGTCGCGATCCTGAATCTGGTCGGCTCCGCGACCGTTGAATCGGCAGTCCTACACCCGGCCCTGGCGTCCTACTATTTCAAGCATCACCCGGTACCCACCGAAAACGCTTACATTGCGCGACGATTGGTGAGCTCACTTGCACTGGAACACCCCGCAGCACAGGTCGAGCGAAACGCCGTCGAGCCCAGCGTGGGCATGATCATTCCACAGCAGAACGGCGCGCTGCCCGTCGTCCATTACGTGTGGCCGCCCGCCCCATATGGCCGCGAATCATATGGCCTGTTCCTCAAATTTATTGTTCCGCGCCCCGAAGCGGAGGCCTTGGCGGCCGCGCGGGACCAGGGCTTTGCACCGTGGCGGCCGGGCACTCGATGGCAAGACCAGAGTGAAATTGATGCTGTACCGCCAGGACCGAGGCTCGATTAGCCGCACCGCCGGCCAACCGGCACATTGTTCTCTATTGTGGCGTCCATCGTGCGAAATCGCGGCTCGTCAGCAGGTCAATCGTCTGCGGGTCTTGGCGCGGCACAATAAATTTCAGGTATCGGATGAAGGCATGAGGCCCGTACGAGTTGTCCGATCCGAACTGGGGACCCAGCCGGTAAACAACGGGCGGAGCGCTGGCAACCTGGGGAACCACCAGGCCGACGCCGGGCGAAACTTCGCCCGTGTCAACAACCGCGTTCGGCTCCAAGAAGGCGAGACTGTTCATCAGCGACTGGGGTCGTTCCGGTGCGTCACTCCTTCGGCCGTAGGCCGCCGAATAGTAGTCGAGCAATTGCTCATCTAATAAAGTGGATTCGACCGACCCGACTCCCTCCGTTATGAAAATCGCCAGCAGCGGATAGTTCGGATGAACCAGACGCTGAAAGAGGTTGAACGCCGGTGGCGGCGAACCGGGCCTGATACCAGGTAGGCCAGTTACGGTCTCATCGCTGCAGACGTAGAGGGGCGTGTCGTTGCCCAACCCCGGGAATACCATTTCGACGAACTGTTGCTCTGATCTGCCGTCGACCAGGACCGCGCGCGGCCGGTTGAACAACGCGTCCGTTATCGCAGAGCGCACCCGCGCGGGCGAGTCGATTGGCTGCATCTGTTTCTCCTGCGTCACCCGGGTTGGAGGAGTCTTGTCCTGCCAACACCGTAGCGACCAACCTGCAAGCCCTCCGCTACGCGGCGAGACTCACGTCCTAAAAGCGAACCGGCCCCGCGGCGTCGACTCTGCGTCGACTCGGCGTCGACCCTACCCCCGGGAAGCGTTCATCAACGACCTGTTGGGTCGACCTGCGACGGCACCCGACAACAGTCAGCGGCAAAGAAATCTCACCCCGCCCACACGTCCTCGACGTAGTGGTCGGATTCGATGAGACCGTTCAGCCACTCGCGGGCCTGACCGTCGTCGGCGCCCGTTCGTGCCCGGTAGATGTCGAGGAACGACCCGCGCACCGCCGGCGCCATCCGCGCGCCGTCGCCGCACACGTAGACGTGGGCGTCCTTGCCTGGGTCACCCAGCAGGGCCCAGACCTCGTCGGCGTCGGCGGCGATCCGGTCCTGCACGTAGCGAACCCCGTCCCGCGGCGCCCGGGAGAAGGCCGGGCGCATCTGCACGATGCCGATGGCCTCGGCCTGCTCGAACTGGTCGCGGAATATGTAATCGACCTCCGGATCACGAACCCCGAAAAAGCACAACGCCGGCTCCACCGGTGCCCCAGCGCGCTGTGCGGCCAGTCGGTCACCGAGGAAGCCGAGGAACGGTGCGACGCCGGTACCTGCGCTGACCAGGATTACGTTCTTGGCCGGGTCGGCACCGGCCCGAAATGCATGGCGGGCTGGGTCCACTCGCGCCCGGATCGTCTGTCCGGGTTGGACTCTCGCAAGGTAGTTGGATGCGACACCCTTGAACAATCCGCGCCCGGAACGGGCCGGCGCGTCCAGCACACTGACGATCAGTCCTACCGTCTGTGGTGACAGCATTGACGACGATGCGATCGAATAGTGCCTCGGCACCATGGGGTCCAGCAGTTCGAGAAATTCAGCACCGGTGAGAACGCAGTTAGGGTATTCGTCGAGGCATTCCAGCACGCTGAGCGCGCAGCCCGCCGGATCCTCGGCGAGTTCGGTGAGCCGCTGGTGCTCCCCAGGACTGGTATTGGCAGCCGCAAGACGGCGTAATTGACTGCTGGTGACCGGTTTCCGCAATTCGACGAAGTGCGTGAGCAGTTCTTGCGCGCTGACCTCTCGGTCCAGCGCGATGAGTCGCCTTGAGCTACGCCGAGGGTTGATCGACAGCCGCAGGCCGGGGTCAATGCCGAGTTGGGCCAAGGCCGCGTCGACAACCTCGGGTGGGTTGTCGGCCATCACCGTGAGATGGTCACCCGTCTGGTAGTCAACGCCGTCCGGAAGTTGCACGCGAACATTGGTTTTGGCCTGACCCAGCCCGGGGCGGACCAGTTCGATGCTTTCGACAACCGTCATCGGGATCACCGACGATCGTGCGTCCATCGCGGCTGTCACCGGACCGACTATTCGGCGCAACTCGTAGAGCGGTTCGGCCGCATCCGTGAGTGGCGTGGCGTCGGGGTCGCCGAAGTGTTCGGCCAACGACGACCACAGCGCCCCCGCAAACTCTTCGATCACGCCGACCAGATCCCCGGAGGTGTCAGCCTCCGCCCGCGGGACCAAGCGGTTGGCTTGCAGCTCGTCGAGGCGCTCGTTGATGCGCCGGGAAACCGCTTGGTAAGTGTCCGCCCAGTTGTGGTCACCCACACCAAGAACCGCGACGTTGGGGGTCGGTTTCAGGGTGGTGTGCGCGTCGAGTAGCCAGGTGAGAAAGGCGCGTGCATCGTCGGTCGGCTGTCCGTTGTAAGACGACGCGACGATCACGACGGCCTCGGCTTCGGGGAAACCGCCAACGGCGGCGTCGAGCGGGGCCACGGTCGCTGCGCAGCCCAGAGCCGTTGCATCGTCGGCGAATTGACGAGCCAAGGCGCGGCAGGTGCCGAGGTTGGAGCCATGAAAGATGGCCACTCTCGTGCCCGCCGTGATCGCGGTCGTGTTTTGTGCTGCGCTCGGCACGGCAGCGGCCTCGAGGTCGGGGGAGTCGGCACGGCGGTCCGGTGGGGTGCGTCGCAGTAGCTCAAGCCGGAATCCGACTGGCCTCCTACTGGTCGGGGTCTCCCACTGCGGCACATAGTGGAACGCGTCGATGAGGCGATAGCGATGGATGAGCCGGGCCAGCGCCAAGGTCGCTTCATGCAGCGCGAACTGCCGTCCGATGCATGATCGCGCCCCCGTTCCGAAAGGTTTGAACAGCGCGGCCGGCCTGGCCGCCGAGCGTTCGGCCACGAAGCGGTCCGGGTCGAAGAGTTCGACGTTGTCGCCCCATTGGGGTTGGCGGTGCAGTGCGCCGGTGAGCACTGCGACCGCCTCACCACGCTTGATCGGGTACCTTCCACCGATCACGGTGTCTTCCAGAGCCATTCGGTCGAAACTCAGCACCGGTGGGGATAACCGCAGGGTTTCCTCGATAGCCTGTCGCAGATAGGTCAGCTTGCCGATGTCGTCGTAGCCGGGCAGGTGGTCGTCTTCCGCTCCGAAAACGGAGTCCACCTCGGCCTGCACCCGGTGCAGCACGGCCGGATCGCTGACGATGTTGTACAGCGTGTTGGGCATCAACTCCGATGTGGTGAGCTGGCCGGCAATCAGGAAGGTCATGATCTGATTGCGGACGTTCTCCGTCTCCAGCACGGGATTACCGTCCGGATCCTGTTGCAGCATAAGCGCCAACAGGTCCTCGAATTCGTCGCCACAAGCTCGGTGCTCGGCGATCAGGCCGTCGATGAAGTTGTGCAGGGTGCTCAATTCCTGCGTGAACACCGGTGTCTGCACTTCAGATACCAACTCCCCCAAAGCCGTTGTGAAGCTCTGCGGGATCGGGGCGAGTCCAGGACAGTCGAAAGACTCGAAGCGCGAACCGAATCCGGCCAACGCGACGGTGTCCATTGCTAACTTCTGCAAGTCGTTCGACACATCAACCGACTGGGCTCCGACGCTGGCGTCCCACCGGTCGATCAGTTTGCAGTTGATGTCCAGCATCGCCGCGTGGTAGGCGCGCAGGCCTGCGTAACTGAACCCCGGCAACAGCACATCGTGAGCCCGTTGCCAGTTCGGTTCGCCGTGGTAGGCAGTGAACAGGCCGTCACCGGCCAGCGGCCTCACTCTGGCAAGGGTTGCCGTGAGGTTCTTGGCGAAGCGGGTTTCGTCGCAAAGCTCGGACACCAGTTCCAGCGAGCACGCGTAGAGCTTTCTGATGCCACCGTTGAAATCGGAGTAGAACAACGGACCGTGCAATTCACCGAGCAAGTCCACGCCCAATGCGCGGGGGCGGCCGACCAGTTGATCCGGGCCTGGCAGGGGCCCCTCGGCCGAGGGAACACCCGGAAGATCCGGCGGCGGCGACGCACGAAACTCACCCATCTGGGCAGCATAGTTTCGACGTGACCGCTTCGTCGGCAATCCGTTTAATTCCGACGGAAGTTGTTCAGCCGCCCTAAGATCCGGATGTCGTTTGGTTTCAATAAATTCCAGCTACCAAGGTTAGCGGTGTCGCTGAGGGTGACGGCCTACTGGTAGCGCCAGACACCCACCTGACCGCCAACCCCCTTGAGAGCCGCCAACTCGCGCTTGCCGACCAGACTCAGCTCGGAGATGACCTCGTCCGCGCCCGGCGCATCACGCACCGGGTCGGTGCACACAATCTGGCGTGAGTCGGCGATCCCCTGAACACGGGCCGCAATGTTGACCGTCTGGCCGAAGTAGTCGAGGCGCTCGTTCAGGTCCACCGCAATGCACGGCCCGGCGTGCAGGCCGATCTTGAGCTCGAGTTCACCAACCTTGGCGATCTCGCGGTTCATCACCATGGCCGCTTCGAGCGCCGGCGCCGGCGTGGGGAAACTCGCCATCACCGCGTCGCCGATGGTCTTGACCACCGCACCTCCGCGCGCGGCAACTACCTCCCGGAGCAGGCCGAAATGCTCGCCGACGAGGCTGTAGGCGCGCATGTCCCCCATCCGCGAGTACAGCTCGGCCGAGCCTTTGAGATCGGTGAAAAGCACGGTCAGGTTCTTCAGCCCTAAACCACCCTGCGCGGGAATGCTCTCGGCCCGGAAGAGATCGCGGAAAACCTGGGTCGTCACCAGCTCTTTGACCGTGAAGAAGCGGTGGAAGTTCAGCTTCGCCCCCGAACCCAACATCGTCGTCTTTGCGGCGTGAGCCTCCGGCGACGACGGGTGGGGGTCCCTGAACGCGCCGAAGACCACTGGCCGGCCGAGCCGATTTTGCAGGCTCATGCGCACCTTGCCAACCGCCAACTGCTCACCGTCCTGAATAAGCCTGCCGCCGGCGAGGACCTCGTAGCTCATCGCCGAGCCACCCGCGCCCTCGTCGACCGTGAAGCGCCGCAAGGCGTGGTACTCCGGCAGCGCCAGCAGATAACGTCCCGGCGCGAGCTCCCGCTCGGCCTCGACCGTCGCGCCCGCGGGAGCCGTACCGAACCACATCGGGTTCCCCAGGTAGCGGCCTAGCTGGGTGGTATCCGTAACGCTCGGCGAGAAGAACAGCGTCATACCGTCGCGGATGAAATCCAGCTTTTCCGGGAACGAGAACCGGGTCGTTCTCGCCGAGGGAGCGACGCTGAATGCGACTTCGACGTTGTCGTCGATCGAGGGCGAGATGGAGATATCACAGATCGCGCAATCACGGTCCTCATTCAGTGCGCGCAGCGCGTGGTCCGTCGTGATAAACGCGCCGCAGGCTGGGCAGATGACACCCCAACTGAACTCGACAACACCGGCGTGCGCGGCATGCAAGAACAGGTCCACCGCATCGCGCTCGGTGATGCCGGTTTCCGCCGCGTAGCGGTAAGGGTTCATCCGGAAGAGCTTTTCGTCGGGCGCTTCGGCGATGTAGCGGGCTAGGCCGCCCACAACATGAGCATCGAAGTGGCCGGCCCTCTGCACCGCCGTGAGGCGCTCTTGAAGTATGGCGGTGGTCATCACATCTCCTGACCGCGTCGCCAAGTGGCGAGCTACTGCAGGGCGCAACTCTGAATCGTGACCAGTTATTCCGTTATGCCGGGGACCTACAAGAAAAACAGGGGCGACAGGAGCAGTGCGAGAGCCACCGACTCCGGATCGGTCTGCACCTCGGTGACGATGCCGCCGACCTCGAAGGGCATGGGAACGGTGACCGGCTCCTGCCCCGCAAACGGGCCTCCGAACGTCACCGTCGCGGTCATGGGCTGAATGGGAGCCAGCAGACCACCGAAGGGAATGTTGAGCGCTACTGATACGCCCGCGATGTTCGACGGCAACGGTATGGACATCGTGTTCTGGCCGTAGAGGATGGCGTTCCCAACGTTGGGACCAACATCGCGTAGGGCCGCCGCGGCAGCGTCCGGATTCCCCGCCAGCACCGCATTGACAAACGTTGACCCGCTTTGACCGAGCGCAGCCGTCGACGTGACCACCGGGCCGATGGCATCAAGGGGGAGTTCGATGAACTCCATTTCGGCCTTGAGCAGCATGCCCAACGGGCCCTCGGGGTAGAACTGCGCGAATTCACTTGCCGCGGCGGCATGGGTATTGCCGGCCTCGGTGTTGATATACGAACTCACGCCGGCGTTCAGCAGGTTGACGAACTCGCTGTGAAACGCCGCCACTCGGGCGCTCAGGGATTGATATTCGTGAGCTTGCGAGTTCAGCAGTGAAGCGATTGCCGCCGATACCTCATCAGCGGCCGGGGGAACTATCCCGGTCGTCGCGGCCGCCGCCGCGGAATTGGCCGCGCTCAAAGTCGAGCCAAGGCAATCCAATTCGCGAGCGGCCTGCGCGACAAGTTCGGGTACGACGCTGACAAACGACATAGCTGCCGTCGTCCTCTCTGGTTGCGTTCGTTTGGGTGTCTACGACAGTGGACAGGACGTGCCCGGCTACCGATCCCAATAACGCGCGCGCTCAACGTCGAGGTTGGGCCGCATCTTCGGCTTCGCCGTCGAGTAACCGCGTTGCGCCCTTGCACAAGCCGTCGACCAGATCGGCTTCCGCCGAGGCCGTTTCGTTGGGATTGGCAGAGTCGGCAGCCAATCGGTGTAACCGTTCGGCTTTTCGCGCAGCAGCGCCGAGTTCCCGTTTCTGGTGATCGTGAGGGCATCGCGTTTGGAGCGGACAATCAGGCTATGCCGAGTTGCTGGTTGATCTGCGGCCAGTAGAGCAAGCCGCCCGGAGTGCCGATAACCCAGTCATGGACTTGGAAGTTGGCCAGTATGAAGCTGATTGGGGCGCCTTGGGCTATGGCTGCTTGCCGGAGGACAGATGCCTGGGCGTCCAGCGGATCCCATGAACCCGAGTAGACATAGGTCGGCGGAAGTCCGCTAAGTGACCCGTACAACGGACTCACCAGAAAGTTGTTCACCGGCAGATTGCCTGCCCACGAGTTCGCGAGTTGCATACTCCAGGCCTCTCGCCACGGCGAGGCCACGTCGAGCCACGGGGACAGCAACACCATGCGCGACGGCACGGGGTCGCCCTGGGCCACCATGTACTGGACGGACGCGAGGGCGAGGTTGCCGCCCGCGGAGTCGCCGATCACGCTGACGTTGGCAGTCCCGTGTTGAGCGATCAGCGACGACACGAGACCCGCCATCTTGGGCACCACCACACCGGCCGTTCCCCCTTGCCAGACCAACGGGTAGATCGGCACTTCCATGGTCGCGCCGGTTTGGTAGGACATCACCGAGTAGTGGATCCAGTGGAAGAAGGAGGGCGGAAGGAGAAACCCGCCGCCATGCATCGCGACCACGTATTCGCCGGTTGGATACGGCGGGGTGATCCGGACGACACCCATTCCGTCGTACGTGCCGTACTGGACCGTTAAGCCCAGTGGCCACGTTAGGTACGGCGACGGGGCGTTGCCGGTGTACCAACCTAGCGGCGGAAGCTCGAGCAATCGCGACAGCGGGTTAGCGGCCTCCGCGATTGAAGTCTCGAGTGCGGACAGGTTAAGGGCGTTGGCCGCCTCGGCGGCGGCATAAGCCCCGGCCGCGCGGGTCAGTGTTTGCACAAACCGCTCATGAAAGGACGCCACCTGTGCGCTGAGAGCTTGATAGCCCCGGCCGTGGGCGGAGAACAATGCCGCGATCGCCCCTGAAACCTCGTCCTCGGCGGCGGCCAACACCCCCGTGGTGGCCTCGGCCACGCCCTGGTTTGCCGTTGTGACCAACGAGCCAATCGAAGCCACGTCTACGCTCGCGGCGGACACCATCTCGGGCAGCGCAACAACATACGACACGTGCCGCTCCCACGTCTCGGGGCAACTCCCAGTTACCCGGCCGATACCGATCGCCGAGTAGCCGCAGCTTATGCCCTTGCCAGGGAGCCGCGGAACAGTTTGCGTCGATAGACATGCGAACTCCGGCGTCGGCCCTGTCGTGAACGGGGCCTTTTCGACGATGATCGACCTCGGCAGAGTGATCGACGCTCGCTAGTCCGCCAGAGAGGACTCTCAATGAAGATGTCAAGCCGCCGACTGTGTGATTGGGGGTGAGTCGGGTTGCCAGGTGCGGTTGTCACGGATGAGCGCGTAGAGGACGTTGGTGCGGCGTCGCGCCAGGCAGATGGTGGCCGCGATCGGTCGTTTTCCTTCGTTCCGTTTGCGCTGGTAATAGGCCTTCCCGAGTTGGCTCAAATTAGTGCGCACTGTCGGCGTGGATCGTGAGCAGTGCTTCGCGTAGGTCGTCGGGTAGTGGGTCAGCTGCGGTAAGGGTTTGGTTGCCGGCTTGGATTTTGATGGTGCGGTAGCGGCGTGCGGTGCGGACGAATTTCTTGATGCTCCAACCGGTTTGGTGCTCGATGTAATGGCTGACGGCCAAGGCGGTGACCACGATGCTCAGGTGCGCCTCGATGGATTCGCGCAGGTGGTGGTAGATAGGGCGGGCTTGCAGGTCGTGCTTGGACATTCGGAAGGCTTTCTCGATGTGCCACAGCTGGTGGTAGGCATCGATGACGAAGGTGGCGGTCTGGGTGGTGAGGTTGGTGGTGTAGCCCTTCCAGCGGCCAGCGCGCGGGTTTTGGTTTCTAGTGCGCGGTCGACGGTCTTGGTGGCTCCGGCGAGGTGGATGTAGCGGTTGCGTTTGACGGGCGCTTTGCCTTCGACGGCGCGTTCGGCTTTGGCGACTTGTTCGTCGATGCCACGTAGCGTGCGCCGGGCCCGGTCATGGCGGAACTGGTAGTGGATGACCCGGTCGGGGATACCGCGGGCCTTCTCCGAACTTGTTGAGGGCCAGGGCTGGGTCAGGATCAACCCGTCCGGGATCGCCTCCTGGGGGTGTGCTTCGCGCCATCGGCGGACCACGTCGGGCAGGTAGGGGATGCGGGTGCCCAGGACGAACGACAGCCCGGCAGCCTGCAGCGCGACCTGGTTGGCTTCTGAAATCATGCCGGCATCGGCGACCACGGTGACGTCACTGAGCTGATGGGCGGTCTTGAAGGCGTTGATGACCGGCAACATGGTGGCTGTCTCGGCGCGGTTGCCTTCGAAGGCGGCCACGGTCAGCGGGAAGCCGGTGGCGTCCGTGAGCAATCCGAGGGTGATCTGGGGCTCTAGCCTGCGTTCTTTGGAGAATCCGGGTTCGCGGAACCCGTCGCCGGCGTCTGTTTCGAAGTACAGGGTGGAGACGTCGAAGAGCACCAGGCTGGCCGGTCCCAGCCCCGCGTGGGCTGCACATGCCGCCGCCAGCGATTGGCGCCAACCGGACTGGGCGTAGCCGCGGAGTCGGCGTTTGACCGTGGCGTAGGAGGCGGCGCTGACCCCGACTTCGGTCAGCACCCGTTCGGCGTCGATCTTGCTGGTCGGTTCGATGATCCGGGCCAACACCAGATCGCGAAACACTTTGTCGCGCTGGGTCGCTGACTCGAAACCTAGAATCCGATACGCCGCGCACAATGCCTCCCAGAGGTGGCGCATCTGCGAGGAGGTGATCGGTAAAGGTTCGGCTCCCGGTGGTGCCGCCACACCGAGATCAAGGACGGCCTGCCCCGCGGCTAGCCGCTCGGCAGCCGCGGCTTTCAACGCCGCCAGTGCGCCTTCGTCATGAGCCGAACCGATGTGCTCGATCTGGCGCGAACCCCGTCGTGATGACCACACGATCTGCACGGCAAGGGCGCCCGAGGCCGTCTTCACCGTGCGGATATAAGCCACCAGCGCAGACTACGGCCCCCAATTAGTGCGCAAATTCCCACCGCAGCGCCCCAAAAGGAGCTGGTCAGCACGCTACGAATGCCGTCCACCGTCAAACGTGAGCCAAGTCAGGTCTCGGGGCAACTCCCAGTTACCCGGCCGATACCGATCGCCGAGTAGCCGCAGCTTATGCCCTTGCCAGGGAGCCGCGGAACAGTTTGCGTCGATAGACATGCGAACTCCGGCGTCGGCCCTGTCGTGAACGGGGCCTTTTCGACGATGATCGACCTCGGCAGAGTGATCGACGCTCGCTAGTCCGCCAGAGAGGACTCTCAATGAAGATGTCAAGCCGCCGACTGTGTGATTGGGGGTGAGTCGGGTTGCCAGGTGCGGTTGTCACGGATGAGCGCGTAGAGGACGTTGGTGCGGCGTCGCGCCAGGCAGATGGTGGCCGCGATCGGTCGTTTTCCTTCGTTCCGTTTGCGCTGGTAATAGGCCTTGGAAAGCGGGTCGCAGCGGATGGCGGTGAGCGCGGACATGTACATGACCCGGCGCAGTCGTCGGCTGTAGCGCTTCGGAGTGTGCAGGCGTCCAGTGCGTTTCCCGAGTCGCGAGAGACCGGGGCCAGCCCGGCCCACGCCGCGAGTTGGTCAGCCGACTCGATCAGGGCGGGGTCACCAACAGCGGCCAGGAATTCGGCGCCGAGCCGAAATCCCATGCCGGGCATGCTGGTGATTACTTCAGCAAGTGGATGGCGGCGAAATCGGCCCTCGATGTCGGCGTCGGTGGTCTTGATGCGTTCATCGAGGGAGATCACCTCCTGGGCCAGTTGTGCGACCAGCCCAGCGGCGACTTCTTCGCCCGGCAGGCGCACCGTCTGGGTCTTCGCCGCAGCCACGGCCGCCGCTGCGATTGCAGCGGCGTTACGCACCGGCATCGGCCAGCACCCGCGTCAGCCGCGAAAGGCCGCTCTGCCGAATGGCTTTCGGACGCTGGTAGCGCGCCAGCAGCACCACCCAACCACGATCCTGGGTCAGCTGAGCTGCTCGCTCCAGGGCCGGGCAGACCGCTACCAGCTGTTGACGCAGCCGGTTGATGGTGCGGGTGCGATCAGCCACCAGATCAGTCCGATGGGCGGTCAGCATCCGCAGTTCGGTGATCACGTCATCGCCGGGGTGCAGCACCGGCAGATCGGCACCGCGCATCCGGGATTGATCGGCGATCACCCGCGCGTCCTTGGCGTCGGTCTTGGCCTCCCCGCCGCGGTAGGTCGCCGAGGCCTGCCACACCTGGCGGCCCGCCAGATAGCGCACCGACTTGCCGGCATCGGCGAGCACCGTCAACAACAGGGTGGCGTAGACGGTGGTCAGATCCACTGTCCAAGACACCTGCCCACCGAGCTTGTCCACATCGGAAACAAGTCCACGGATCTGTTGCTCGTCGTTGACGAACTTTCGGGAAAGCACCACCGCACCGTGGTCATCGACCACGCACACCCAGTGATGCTCCTTGCCGACGTCCACACCAGCCCACAACTGGACCGCAGTCATCTCGCCTCTATTCGCTTGTCTGCCAACATGTTCCCCACGGACCACCCCGCCAGCATTTCCTTAAACAAGCGATCACATCGCAGATCTCAATCAGCGGCCAGAGAAGTCCAAGCGGGTCGGGCGGCCAGTCCTCTCAAGCCGCACCATCAAGCCGGCAACACACCAACAACCTCACCCGACCCGCCCGGGTCACAGCACAACGTAACAACACGAAGTAACTGCACCTACGAACTTAAGGAACACCAACATGACCACGTCTCCGACGGCGATCGACCCAGACGCGCCGGTCCTCGTCACAGGTGCCAGCGGCTACATCGGCAGCTGGATCGTCCGACTCCTCCTCGAAGCGGGACGCACGGTGCACGGCACGGTACGTAACCCTCAGAAGCCTTCCGGTCTGGAGCATCTGCACAAGCTGTCAGACGACCACCCCGGTCGGCTCCGACTGTTCAAGGCAGACCTGCTCGACCCAAGCAGCTTTGACGAGGCCATGGACGGATGCGAACTCGTCATGCACACCGCATCGCCATTTCTCATCTCCGGATTCAAGGATGCGGAGGAAGCGTTGGTGCGCCCGGCCCTGGAGGGCACCCGTAACGTGCTCGACTCCGTCAACCGCACGCAATCCGTTAAGCGCGTGGTACTGACCAGCAGCGTGGTGGCGATCTACGGCGATGCCCGTGAGTGTCTAGATGTTCCCGAGGGCGTCTTCACCGGCGAACACTGGAACACCACCAGCAGCGTTGACCACCAACCGTATCCGTATTCCAAGACGGTCGCGGAGCGGGAGGCGTGGAAATACGTTAAGGCGCAAGATCGTTGGGATATGGTCACCATCCACCCCGGCCTGGTGCTTGGTCCTGCACTGACCACGGCCAGTGATTCGGCCAGCCTGAGCACGATGAAGCAGTTCACCGACGGCACCCTGCTTGCCGGGGCCCCGGCGCTGACCATGGGCGTGGTGGACGTGCGTGACGTTGCCGATGCTCACCTTCGAGCCGGCTTCACCCCGGAGGCCCACGGCCGCTACATCGTCAACGCGGATTCGTTGACTCTGCTCGAGATCGGCAAGATGCTGCGCCGCCGGTACGGCCCGCTCTATCCGTTCCCCAGGACGACGGCACCCAAGGTGATGATCAAGGCCGTCGCACCCGTTGTAGGGCTGACGCGAAAGTTCGTCGACCGCAACGTGGGTTACCCGCTGGCTTTCGATAACAGCCGCAGCCAAGACGAGCTGGGACTGACCTATCGGCCTGTCGAGCAGACCGTGACGGAGCACTTCCAACAGATGCTCGATGACGGCGTGATCCGCCGTTTGCCGGGTGGCCGCTGACCATTGCGACGCGAAAGATGTTGCTGGAAGCGACATTAAGCGGGATCGACGAAAACCGGTTGCTCCCCTGACATTCCAGCGACCACGGCAGCGATTTGATTGGGCGAGCCGATCAGCCCGGTCTGCAGAACCGATTCGAGCTCAAAAGCAGCCGCAGGGTCGTTACTGAGCCAGGTTTCGTTGTACAGACGCTTAGCGGCGCGGATGGCGTCCGGTGACTTCGTTGCGATTTCGTCCGCAAGCTGCTGCGCCGCTGCCAGCGGATCCTCGGCTGTCCGAGTGACCAACCCGAGCTCGGAACCCTCGCTGCCGGAGACGATGCGGCCCGTGAACGTCAACTCTTTCGCGACGTCGATCGGTAGCAGTCGCGGCAACGCCTGGGTGATGCCCATGTCGGGAATGAGACCCCATTTGATCTCCATGATGCTGAGCTTCGCGTCTGGCGCGGCGATCCGGATGTCTGCGCCGAGCGCGATCTGCAGGCCGCCGCCGAAGCAGTTGCCGTGGATCGCGGCGATAACTGGCGCAGGCACCAACGACCAGTCGTAGCTCACGCGCTGAGCGAGGTTCGCCGCCCGCCCCTCGTCTCGGGACAGCAGGACGCCCGTGCCACGTTCGCCACCCATGAAACTTGCCACGTCCAAACCGGAGCAGAAGCTCTTGCCCTCACCGTGCAGAACGACCGCACGTACCGATGGATTGCCCGCCAACTGCTCTGCGGCATCCACCAACCCCTCGAACATCGCTTGGTCGAGCGCATTGTGCTTGTCCGAGCGCACCATCGTCGCCGTCGCCACGCCGTTGTCGGCAATCCGCACACGGACTCTGTCTTCACTCACGAATAGCAATCTAGCGCGCCGTCACCTGTTCAGATGTCGCGGCGTTGTCGCCCGACGCAAGAGTTCCGCAAGCCGTCCGGCGCACGCTGTCGTTACCGACCAATAGAGAGATCAGAAACATGAACCGACGACTCGCAACACTGGCATCCGTCTTGATGACTGGCTGTGGTCTAGGTCTGGCAGCGCCTGCCCAGGCCACTCCCCTGCCGCCGCATACCTGGTGCCCGGGCGATTCCATGGTGTACTCCCGTTACGACCTGTCGTCCGGGCCAGGAGTTGCCTACCAGTGGGACATGAATGTCTGCCACACGTGGTACTGGGTCAAGAACTCGGCGGGCAACGTCCCGTACAAGGGCGAGTTGCCGAGCGATGTGTGGGACGGAGACAATCCCCCTCCCGTCAAAGAGGATTCGTGCGACTTCTGCTGGTAGGCATTTGCTCGCTGTTGCGCCTCACAGGGTGTCTTTGGTCCTTTGGCTTGCATCCCTTCGGCCCTCACAGTGAGGGCGTTCCTCGGCGATCCTGCATTGGGTAGACCGCGCCGATCAGAAAGAACTTCAGATGTGGCAACCACCACGTGGCTCGATCTTGGTAGGCATTGATGGCTCAGCGGCGGCACTGGCCGCCGTCCGGTGGGCGGCACGTGATGCGGCGCTGCGGAAGCTGCCGCTGGCTCTGGTCCATGTCGTCGACGCCTCATTACCGGAGTGGTTCGAGGTGTCCGCGCTGGCCGGCTTCAGGCAACGGCAAGAACAGCGGGCACGGGAATTCCTCGAATCGGCGATCGAGGCGGCCGAGGAGAGCTTTGGTGAGTGCGATCCAGTTCCGATCGACAGCAACGTGTTTCATTCGGCCAGCGTCTCGGCGCTCGTCGGCCTCTCGGCGGAGGTGGCGATGGTCGTCGTCGGCCGCCGAGGACACGGCGCGTCGGTATATAACGTCCCGGGCAGGGTGAGTTCGGCGTTGGTTTACCACGCTCACTGTCCGGTCGCCGTGATCCACGAAAGCGAGGGCGCGATCCGCAATTTCGAGCACGCGCCGGTGCTGGTGGGTATCGACGGTTCACCGGCATCCGAGGCGGCGACGGGTATCGCCTTCGAAGAAGCTTCCCGGCGAGGTGTCGGCCTGACGGCTCTGCACGTGTGGGTTGACCCCTATGTTTCCGGCTCCAAGACCAAATACCAAGACGCCAAGTGGGACGCTCGACTCGCCGAGGAAGAGGAGACGCTCGCCGAACGGTTGGCGGGTTGGCACGACCGCTACCCCGACGTGGCGGTCCATCGCAGGGTCGAAATCGGCGATCCGGCGCATTGGCTGATCGAAGCTTCCGAGTTAACACAACTGATCGTGGTCGGCAGCCACGGCTGCAGCCCGCTCCGCGGCACTTTGCTGGGGTCCGTCGGAGCGGCGGTAGTCAACAGGGCCAAAGTCCCGGTGATCGTGGCCCGGTGGTCCTAACAAGCCGAAATCCCTTGGTTACGAGTCTCTTTCGTCCGCATCAGGAAATCGACCTCCTCCGGAGGACCCATTACGCGTATACATAATTCCATGAGACTGGCGGCCGCGATTCTGGCGCTGCTCTGCTACGCGCTCACCGCATGCGGCAGCGCTGAGCAAGCGAAAGAAGGCTCTGCCCCCAGCACTTCAGTTCACGCGACCACGACGGAGCCGTCGTCATCGGTCGCGCCGACACCCTTTGGCGTGAGCAGTCCCGCCTTCGCCGACAACGGCCAGATCCCGGCCGAGTACACCTGCAACGGCCGTAACGTACCGCCGCCGCTTCGCTGGCAGAACGTGCCAGCCGGCGCGCAATCGCTAGCGTTGGTGCTCGATGATCCCGACGCCGTTGGAGGACTGTACGTCCACTGGGTGGTGACCGGCATACCGCCGTCCGCCTCCGAAATCGCCGATGACGCGCAACCTGCGGGAGCTGTCGTCAGCGCGAACTCCGGTGGCAAGGCGGCCTACCTTGGTCCATGCCCGCCGGCCGGCAGCGGCGTACACCACTACCGCTTCCAGCTGTATGCGCTGAGCAAGCCGTTGGCGTTGACGCCGACAACGCCGGCAAGGGAAGCCACCCAGGAGATCACCGGCTCGGCCATCGGCTCGGCCGTGGTGGTCGGGCTTTTCGGCGGCTGAGACGCTCTACGCGTCTACTGCGACGGAGTCATCAGCGTGTTGCTGGCTACCTGACTTGGAGCAGGTCCACCACGAAGATCAGCGCCTCGCCGGGCCTGATGACGCCACCGGCGCCACGGTCACCGTAGGCGAGGTGGGCGGGTATGAGCAGCTGTCGGCGACCGCCGACCTTCATGCCCTGCACGCCCCGGTCCCAGCCCTGGATGACCTGCCCGACGCCGAGTCGGAACGTCAACGGTTCGCCGCGGTTGTAGGAAGCGTCGAACTCCTCGCCGGTGGAGTGGGCCACTCCGACGTAGTGGACGACGACCGTGCTACCGGAGGTGGCCTTCGCGCCGTGGCCCTCGACGACGTCGGTGATGACCAGGTCGGTGGGCGGCTCCCCGCCGGGGAAATCGATCTTGGGCTTCTTTGCAGTCATCTCATGACACTGGCAGATGGTCTCCGGGGTCTTGCCGACGGGTGGGTTTCAAGCAACGCGTAGAGCCCCATCAGGCGACCACCGAACTCCGGCGCCCGATGGTGGTTCGGGCTGAACAGGGTCGACGAGGACAGGTTGCCCCCACCTGTGGTTTTGCCTTTGATGGCGCATGCGCTGTCACCGCCCGTGTGAGCCGCTGGTGATGGCGCATCTGCTAGCAATTTTGGAGTCTGTCTGTATCCCTGGAGCGGGGTGCGGTGATGTCCAGTCGGGGGATATGTGTTGGTTTCGTTTTTGATTGCGCATGCGCTATCACCGCCCATGTGAGCCGCTGGTGATGGCGCATCTGCTAGCGGTTCTGGAGCCTGTCTGTATCCCCGGAGCGGGGATTTGTGAACGGCCGGGCAGTCGATCCCCAACCCCGAGCGCATGGGCGTCTTTCTAAGTGGGGGCGTCAGATCGACTGTGTAGGTCCTGACGGGAGGATCTCAAGACATCGCGACGGTTCCGGCGAGCGTCGAGCGAATGGAGTTTCGTGACGACAGGTCAAATACAGCATTTCTGGCGTTTACAGCCATCCTTCTGGTGGAGCTGCCGGGAATCGAACCCGGGTCCTACGGCATTCCCTCAAGGCTTCTCCGTGCGCAGTTCGCTGTGCCTCTACTCGGATCTCCTAGTCACGCGAACTAGCCAGGATGACGATCCCAGTCGCTGTTGGTGTCCCGATGAGTCCCGCGACCGAACTCATCGGTGGATCCCTCTAGCTGATGCCGGGGTCCGGGTCGAGGGCGTTCCCGGTCCGACAGACTAGCTGTCGCTTAGGCAGCGAGAGCGTAGTCGCGCTGATGTGACTCGGCGCTTAATTGGTTGCAACGACGCTTACGGTGGTCTCTTGCCTGCACCGGCACGCTTCCCTTGATTCGATGCGCGAAGTCGAAACCTTTCAGCCCCTCGCATCCCTGCCGACTTTCGGCAGGACCATCAATGGTACGCCTCTACTAACTAGCGGCAAACCGTTTATGTTCCCGCGTGGGTGGATCAGTTTGCGGTCGCCGAACGTGTGGCCTGCTGCCCTAAATGCGCAGGTGGAGGGCGATACGGCCCACATTCGGCGCGGGTCGGCGGCGCCGAGCGTCGGCGTGCGCGGCGTCGAGCGTGGGGCCTGTGGCCCTCCACTCGCACGCGGCGGGACGAGGGGCTCACACTCGGCGCGGGTGTGGTGCCCCACAGCGCCAGCGCCGCCGCCGCGCCCCCTCAGATGACGAAATTCAGCCGGTCCACGATGCGTTGAGCCAGCTCTTGGTCGCCGGCCAACTCGACGTCCTGAGCGCGTTTGGGGCACAGCGGCCGGCCACCGACGAGCCTGGTGAACTGCAAGCCATCCAGCCGGATCGTCGCTGTCGGCTCTGCGCCACCGAAATCGTCGACCACCTTGGCCCGGCCGTCGACGGCGACACGGATGCTGCCGCTCAGCGGACCGGTCAGCTCGAACAGGACACGGGACCCGTCAGGAGCTTTCGCCAGCTTTCCGACGACGAAGCCCAGCGAGGATGAAATCTCGTCAAGAACCAGCGGCAATGCCGGCCCCTTCAGGTCGTCGTCGGACGAGGGCCGCTGCAGCCCGAGGCGAATGTCCTGCTCGTGCATCCAGCAGTCGAAGGCCCGAATCCGCATGAACCGCCCGTAGGCGTCCATACCGGCCGGCGTCGGGGTCGTGGCGTTCCAGTCCTCGTCGGACATGTCCGTCAAGACCTGCCGGCGCGACTTTGTCAGCTCGCGGAACTTCTCCAACACCGCAGCGCCCGGTTCGGCGGCCAGCGCGCGCACCCAGCACTCGTTCAGGGCGCCGATGTCGTTGCGCACATGGGGCAGTTCCTTGACGTCGATGTCCGGCTGGGGTGGTGCAATGCCGGCCAGAAACGACTCTGTCCCGATGATGTGCGAAACCAGGGCCTTGACGTCCCAACCGGGCAATGGTGACGGCGCCTGCCAACTGCTCTCCGGCAAGCCGTCCACCAGCGCGTCGATGTCGTCCCACACGGAGAACAGGCCATCGAGAACGGCGGACTTGTCGAGTTGGGTGATGGGGGCTGGCATGGTCGGAATAGTAGTGGCGATCGCAAGAGCGCCAGCGGGCCCCTCACATACCTTTTTGGCGACGTCCCAGCTCACGCATCACTTCGCGTTGGGCGTCGCGTTTGGCGAGGTCCTGACGCTTGTCATGGGCCTGCTTACCGCGCGCCAGGGCGAGCTCGACTTTGACCTTGCCTTCGGTGAAGTACAGCGACAGCGGCACCAACGCGTAGTTGCCTTCGCGCAGCTTGCCGATCAGGCCGTCGATCTCACGGCGGTGCAACAGCAGCTTGCGGGTGCGGCGCGGATCATGGTTGGTCCAGCTACCGTGCCGGTACTCCGGAATGTGGAGGTTTCGGAGCCAGACCTCGCCGTCGTCGACGGTGGCGAATGCGTCAACTAGCGACGCTTGGCCGGCGCGCAGGCTCTTCACCTCGGTGCCTTGCAGGGCCACACCCGCTTCGAACACCTGGATGATCGAGTAGTTGTGCCGGGCCTTGCGATTGCTCGCGATGATTTGTTTGCCGTCCGCGCGCGGCTTTTTCGCCATTGCTACCGCCGTACGTAGAGGCGCAACGTCACATACGCCGTCAGCCCCGCCATCGATAAGCCCAGTAGCAGCAAAATGGGCGAGATGTAGTACAAGATGTCGGCGTTATCGACCTTGGCGATCAAGTGGGCGCGGTAGAACCGGTCCAGCGCACCCTCCAAAAACCACGCCCGCACGGCGATCAGACCGACGATGGCGAGGACTACGCCGATCAGCGCGGCGACGATCGCCTCAACCAGGAAGGGCAGCTGCGTGTACCAACGGCTGGCGCCGACGAGTCGCATGATGCCGATTTCGGTGCGCCTCGTGTAGGCCGCGACCTGGACCATGTTGACGATCAACAGGATCGTGCCGATGGCCTGGACCAGCGCCACGGCGAACGCCGCGTTGCGCAACCCGTCCAGGATGGAAAACAGCCGGTCGATCGCTTGCTTCTGGTTGAAGGTGCTGCGCACCCCGGGCTGCCCTTCCATCGCCGCGGCGAATTCCGGGTGCTGGTCGGGGTTGTTCAGCTTGACGATGAACGACGCCGGGAAGGAGTCCTTGACGGCGAGCTCCCGGTACTCCGGGAACTTCTTCATCGCATCCGTGTACGCGGTTTCCTGGTTGACGAACCGCACCGACTTGACTTCGCTGCGCGCTTCAATCTTGTTGCGCAGCGCCTTGCACAACTCCCCCGAACAGTTGGGGTCGTTGGCGGAGATGTCCTCGGTGAGAAAGACCTGGGTCTCGACACGGTCGAGGTAAATGGCCCTCGAGTTGTCGGCCAATCGGACCACCAACAGGCCACCACCAAACAGGCCGATGGAGATGGCGGTCGTCAAGATCATCGCAATGGTCATGGTGACGTTGCGACGAAAGCCAGTAAGGACCTCGTTGAGCAGGAATCCGAAGCGCACTCAACGATCCATTCCGTAGACGCCACGCTGCTCGTCGCGAACCAGCCTGCCAAGGGATAACTCGACCACACGTTGGCGCATGGAGTCCACGATGTGATGGTCGTGCGTCGCCATCAGGACCGTGGTCCCGCTGATCCGGTTGATCCGCTCCAACAAATCCATGATGTCCTTACTGGTATCTGGGTCGAGGTTGCCGGTGGGCTCGTCGGCCAACAGGACCAGAGGCCTGTTGACGTACGCGCGGGCGATCGCCACCCGCTGCTGCTCACCGCCCGACAACTCGTGGGGAAGGCGGTTGGTCTTGCCGGACAGGCCGACCGTTTCCAGCACCTCGGGCACCACCTTGTTGATCGCTTCGGCGCGCTTGCCGATGACCTCCAACGCGAAGGCGACGTTCTCGTAGACGGTCTTTTGCTGCAGCAGCCGGAAGTCCTGGAAAACGCAGCCGATCACCTGGCGCAGTTTGGGGACGTTCCGCCCGCGCAGCTTGTTGACGTGGAACTTTGAAACCCGGACGTCACCGCTGGTCGGCGTCTCCGCGGCCAGCAGCAGCCGCATGAACGTCGACTTGCCGGAACCCGACGGGCCGATCAGGAAGACGAACTCACCCTTGTCGATTTCGACGTTGATGTCGTCGAGCGCCGGACGCGCCGACGATTTGTACTGCTTGGTGACATTTTCCAGGGTGATCATCACGGCACGCCAGTGTAGCCGGGGGTTTCCCCGGCGGACGAAATCAACGGCCCGGCACGGCCGGCAGGGGTGCCGGACCCGGGCCCGGCGGCGGGACCGAACTCGATGGCGGACACAGCGCCGGCACCAAACAGGGCAGCGTGGGCGGAGCGAACGGCGGCGGGGTCGTCGTGGTGGTGGTCGTCGGCACTTCGCTCGGCGTCGGCTCCTCGGTTGTGGTGGTGGTCGTGGGCGGCGGCGTGCTCGGCGGAGCCTGATCCACCCGGGTGCGCGGCACCCATGTGTAGTCCGGATCGGGCACGTAACCCGGCGGAACCACCTGCGCGGGCGGCGTGGAGGGCTTCGCTTCCGGTTGCGGCTTGTAGGTTTCGTAGGTCCACCAAGTCAGCAGGAACACCACGATCAGAACCAGCGTCGACGTGCGAAATTGGCCGAACAAATGTTTCGGCCACATCCGAAACTTCATCGCTGTTGCACCGAACCCGTTGTCTCGGTCTGGGTGGCCTGCGGATCCTTGACACCGCCGGCATCGACAACGCCGATGGTCGCATCGGCGGCGGTCATGATGCCGGCTCGGGCGAGCGCCCGGATGACGAGCACACGAAGCTTTCGGCCGGCCTCGAACTGCTTGCCGGGCAGGGTGCGGGCCACCAACCGCAGGGTGACGGTGTCGATCTGGATGCTCTCCACCCCCATCACGGTGGGCGAGTCCAGCAGCAGGTCGCCCAGCACCGGATCGTCAATTGCCTGTTCGCACTCCTGATGCAGAACCTCGTTGACCCGGTTCAAATCGACATGCGTGGAGACCGGAATATCGACCACCGCGCGCGCCCAGTCCTTGGAGAGATTGACCGATTTCACGATCGAACCGTTGGGAATGGTGAACACTTCCCCGTCGCTGGACCGCAGCTTGGTCACGCGCAGCGTGACGTCCTCGACCGTGCCGCGCGCTTCGGTGGAAACACCCGAGACCGTCAGCGCCACCAGGTCGCCGAACCCGTACTGCTTCTCGACGATGATGAAGAAGCCGCCCAGCAGGTCCTGGACCACCCGCTGAGCACCGAAGCCCAACGCGGCACCCAGTACGGCCGCCGGTGCGACCAGCGAGCCCACCGAGAAGTTCATGACTTCGGTGATCTGGACCGCGACGACCACGCAAATGATCGCGATCGATACCCAGGAGATCACCGAGGCCACCGCCTGGCGGTGTTTGGTGGCCTCCGAGCGCACCAGTGCATCACTTTCGGCGAAGCCGACGTCGAGCTTGCTCGTCACTCGGTGCGCCACATAGTTGACGAAACGGGCCGCCAGGACCGCCGCGATCAACAGCATGACGATCCGCAGACCCCTGGTGATGATCCACTCACCGATTTCGCCGCCCCAGAAATCGTGCCAACGCTGTTTCATGGACGCGGCGAGGATTGTCGTGTTAGTCGTCGTCATCTTTTCGATTGCGCCATCGAATTCCCGCTTCCAGGAACCCGTCGATGTCTCCGTCCAGGACGGCGGCCGGATTGCCCACCTCGTACTCGGTGCGCAGATCTTTGACCATCTGATAGGGGTGCAGCACGTATGAGCGCATCTGATTGCCCCAAGAACTGCCGCCTTCGCCCTTCAGGGCGTCCAGCTCGGCACGTTCTTCTAAACGCTTGCGCTCCAACAACTTTGCCTGCAGAACCCGCATCGCCGCCACTTTGTTCTGTAACTGCGACTTTTCGTTCTGACAAGTGACGACAATACCCGTTGGGATGTGTGTTAAACGAACCGCGGAGTCGGTGGTGTTCACCGACTGGCCGCCTGGGCCGCTGGATCGGTACACGTCAACGCGTATATCGCCCTCTGGGATGTCGATGTGGTCTGTGGTTTCCACCACAGGCAGAACCTCGACTTCGGCGAAGGAGGTCTGGCGCCGGCTCTGGTTGTCGAACGGGCTGATCCGCACCAGGCGGTGAGTGCCCTGCTCGACCGACAAGGTGCCGTAGGCGAAGGGGGCGTGCACGGCGAAAGTGGTGCTCTTGATGCCGGCTTCCTCGGCGTAGGACGTGTCGAACACCTCGACGGGGTACTTGTGTTGCTCGGCCCACCGGATGTACATCCGCATCAACATCTCGGCCCAGTCGGCCGCATCCACCCCGCCGGCACCGGAGCGGATGGTGACCAACGCCTCACGTTCGTCGTACTCGCCCGACAACAGGGTCCGAACTTCGGCGGCCTCAATATCGGCCCGCAGCGCCTTGAGCTCGGCGTCGGCCTCCGCCAGGGCCTCGGCGGCCGCAGCGCCCTCTTCTTCCGAGGCGAGCTCGTACAGGACGGGCAGATCGTCCAGGCGGCGCCGCAACTCCTCAACGCGACGCAACTCGCCCTGAGCGTGCGACAGCTCGCTGGTCACCTTCTGCGCGCGGGACTGGTCGTCCCACAGGTGGGGGTCGGATGCCTCGTGCTCGAGCTTCTCGATCCGGCTCTTCAGACCGTCCACGTCAAGCACCCGCTCCACCGTGGTAAGGGTGGAGTCAAGTGCTGCGATGTCGGCTTGCCGGTCAGGTTCCACAGCGAACAACGTTACCGGCAGCACCGACTAGCATCAGATGACCCAGTGCACCGCGTGCCTGTGACGCCCAGCCCGCATGCCAGCCCTCATGCGTCACAGCCGGAAACAACAGAAGGCTCGACCATGCGCCCATATCATGTTGCGATCGTCGGCTCCGGCCCGTCCGGCTTCTTCGCCGCGGCGTCTTTGTTGAAGGCAGCCGACGCCTCCGAAGAGATCGATGTCGCCGTCGACATGTTGGAGATGCTGCCCACGCCCTGGGGACTGGTGCGCTCCGGCGTCGCGCCCGATCACCCCAAGATCAAGTCGATCAGCAAGACGTTCGAGAAAACCGGTGCGGACCCGCGGTTCCGGTTCTTCGGCAACGTGCTGGTGGGCGAGCACGTCGGGGCCAGAGAACTCGCCGAACGCTACGACGCTGTTGTCTACGCGGTGGGTGCCCAGTCCGACAAGGCGCTCAACATTCCGGGCGAGGACCTGCCCGGCAGTATCTCGGCGGTCGACTTCGTGGGCTGGTACAACGCACACCCCCACTTCGAGGACAAGACACCGAATCTTTCGGGCGCCCGAGCTGTGGTCGTCGGCAATGGCAACGTGGCCATCGACGTGGCGCGGATTCTGGTCACCGACCCCGATGTGCTGGCTCAGACCGACATCGCCGATCACGCCCTGGAGTCGTTGCGGCCCTGCGGCGTGGAAGAGGTGGTGATCATCGGCCGGCGCGGCCCGCTGCAGACCGCGTTCACCACGCTCGAGTTGCGCGAGCTGGGCGAGCTGGAAAACGTCGACGTGATCGTCGATCCGGCCCAGCTGGCCGGCATCACGGACGAAGAGGCAGAGGCGGCGGGCAAAGTCACCAACCTGAATATCAAGGTGCTGCGCGGCTACGCCGAAAAGGCTCCCCGGCCGGGCCACCGCCGCATCGTGTTCCGCTTCCTGACCTCCCCTATCGAGATCAAGGGCGACGGCAAGGTCGAGTCGATCGTGCTGGGCCGCAACGAGCTGGTCACCAACGCCGATGGTTGGGTGTCGGCCAAGGACACCGGCGAGCGCGAGGAATTGCCCGCTCAACTGGTGGTGCGCTCAGTGGGCTACCGCGGTGTCCCAACTCCCGGCCTGCCGTTCGACGAAAAGCGCGGGATCATTCCCAACACCGACGGCCGAGTGGACGGCAGCCGCAACGAGTACGTGGTCGGCTGGATCAAACGGGGCCCGACGGGCGTCATCGGCACCAACAAAAAGGACTCCCAGGACACCGTCGACACCTTGCTTCGCGATCTGGCCGGATCGGGTGATCGCGCGGATTTCCCCGACGACCACCGCGACCGGTTGGCCGAGTGGCTGGCGTCCCGTCAGCCGAAGCTGGTCACCAACGCGCACTGGCAGGCCATCGACGAGTACGAACGGTCCGCCGGTGAGCCGCACGGGCGGCCTCGCATCAAGCTGCCGAACATCGCGGAACTGCTGCGCATCGGGCACGGCTGATCACGGATCGAGCAGCACCCCTGGATTGAGGATCCCCGCCGGATCCAGCGCTGCCTTCGTCGCGCGCAGCGCCGCGGCGAACGGATCGGGGCGCTGCCGGTCGTACCACGGGCGGTGGTCGCGGCCGACCGCGTGATGGTGGGTGATGGTGCCGCCGGTCGCGCTGATCGCCTCGGACACGGCGGCCTTGATCTCGTCCCACTGCGCGTCGAGGGAGCCCCACCGTCCGCCCGCATAGATGCCGTAGTACGGGGCCGGCCCGTCGGGATAGACATGGGTGAACCGGCAGGTCACCACCCCGGTGCCGCAGACACTCTTTATCGCCGTGCGGGCGGCGTCGGTCACGGCGGCATGCAGTGCGTCGAATCCGGTCCAGGTGCAAGCGGTTTCGAAGGTCTCGGCGATAACGCCCCGGCGGGCCAAGGCATCTCGTTGATACGGCATCCGCAAGAAGGCCGCACGCCAGGTGGCTGAAGCGTCCTCTGTTGACTCACTTCCCTTTTCGGCCTCACGGCTGCGTCGGGAGACGACCGTGCCGCGGTGATCGACGGCGATCTGCACGGCCCGGTCCAGCCAGGGGTCGATCGGGTGGTCGGCCGACTCGAACGCGAGGACCAACAAACCGCCCGCGACAGGGGTTCCGGCGTTGAGGAACGCCTCTGCGGGGTCCAGCAGTCGGCAGTTCGCCGGAAACAGCCCGGCTTGGGCGATGGTGCGGGTGGCCGCAACGGCGGCGGCCCAGTCGTCGAAGGCAACCGAGGCCGTGACCTGCCACCGCGGCCGTTCCTGCAACCGCATCCACGCCTCGGTGATGATGCCCAGCGCGCCCTCCGAACCGAGGAACAACCGGTCGGAGGACGGCCCCGCCCCGGAACCCGGCAGCCGCCGCGACTCGCTGATACCGGCGGGAGTGACAACCCGCATTGATTCGGTCAGGTCGTCGATGTGCGTATACAGGGTGGCGAAATGACCGCCGGCGCGGGTGGCCAGCCACCCACCGAGGCTGGAGAAACCGAAGGACTGCGGAAAGTGGCGCAACGTCAGATCGTGTTTGCGCAGCTGTTGCTCGATCCACGGCCCCAGCGCCCCGGCCTGGATGCGTGCGGCGCGGCTGATCCGGTCGACCTCCATGACCGAGCTCATGACGGAGACGTCCACCGTGACGGCCGGATGGTCGAACCTTGGCTCCACTCCCCCGACCACCGAGCTACCACCGCCATAGGGGATCACTGCGATGCCTTCGCGCGTACACCAATCGAGCACGTCGACCACGTCCTGCTCACGGCGCGGACGCAGAATCAGATCGGGAACATGGTCGAGACGGCCCTGCAGGTTGCGCGCGACGTCACGGAATGCCTTGCCGCGGGCGTGGCCGGCCCGGTCAACGGGGTGATCCGAGCAGATCGCACCGAGAGATCGCGGCGCGGTGACGCG
Organism: Mycobacterium bourgelatii; assembly: GCF_010723575.1. Lineage (NCBI taxonomy): Bacteria > Bacillati > Actinomycetota > Actinomycetes > Mycobacteriales > Mycobacteriaceae > Mycobacterium > Mycobacterium bourgelatii. Next base: position 1,311,397 of record NZ_BLKZ01000001.1, on the reverse strand, counting down.
CGGCGGCGGCAGCCCGAGCTCGTTCGGGTCAGGCGGGCGATGATCGGTCAGATCGTGCCCGGGCAACATCGAGGAGACCCGCGCCTCGAGGTCGCGTGTCTCTCGCGGGGAGAGCGCGTCCTCGACTGTGCCCCAACCCCACCAGGAGCGCACTGCCGTCAGCGCTTGAGGACGACGAACGCCCCGCCGGCGACCAGCAAGACCAACAGGGTGACGATGGCCCATCCCGTGCCCGCGAGCCACCAGATGAGAGCTAGTCCGGCGAACGCCGGCGACAACGCGAAGAGCACCAAGAGCGGGTGCTGCCTAACCACCTCGAGCGCACTCGTCGTCCGGACCCGATCGATTTCCTTGGCCATGCGTTCAGGATGCCAGACATTCGTCCTCGTCACATCAACAAAGACTCAGCATTTTCAGCACCGCGAACGCGGCCGTCGAGCGGCCGAAAGGCCGCCGCATGTTTCGTCAGTCAGCGATCGCTGAAATTGCGGTGACACAAGGTATTACCCCTCGGGACCAAGGTCCCTATCAGGCCCTCACCGATGGTCGTAGCGTCAGTTCCGTGGAGTTAGAGGTTGTCAAACAAGCGGTACGGCTGGCCTGCCGAGCTCCGTCGGTACACAACACCCAACCCTGGCGATGGCTGGTTGAGGACGATGTAATCCACCTGTACCTCGACCGCCATCGTGTCGTGCCGGCCACCGACCCTTCGGGGCGCCAAGCCATCATCAGCTGCGGCGCCGTGCTGGACCATTTTCGGGTCGCGATGGCAGCCTCAGGGTGGCAAGCCAATATCGTCCGCTTCCCCTACCCCAAAAACCCCGACCATTTGGCCGCAATCGATTTCAGACCGTTCCGACGGGTCACGGTGGCGGAGCAGAATCGGGCGGAGGCGATACTGCAGCGACGAACGGATCGTCTTGCGTTCGACTGCCCCACCTACTGGGAAGCGTTCGAATCGGCCCTGCGCGGCACCGTCGACGAGGGCATCGCCATGCTGGATGTGCTGGACGACGACCATCGTCCGCGTCTGGTCGAGGCGTCCGAACTGAGCGAAGAACTCCGCCGCGACGACTGGACGTATCATGACGAACTCGCCTGGTGGACTTCGCCTTTCACGCTGTCAGACGGCATCCCGCCGAGTGCCCTCGCATCGCCTTCCGACCGCCTACGGGTCGACCTGGCCCGGGACTTCCCGAGTCGGAACTACCGGGACCACCGACCTCAAGTGAGTGCCGACTGGGCCAAAATCCTTGTCCTGTCTACCCCTGCGGACACCCCACTTGACGCATTGCGGTGCGGCGAGATGCTGTCGAGCGTGCTGCTGGAGTGCACCCTGGCCGGCATGGCAACCTGTACGTTGACCCATCTCGTCGAAGCGAACGAAAGCCGCGACATCGTGCGTGAGTTGATTGACCACCGCGGCGAACCGCAAGTCTTGGTCCGCGTGGGCGTCGCCCCGCCATTCGACAATCCGTCCCCGCCGACACCGCGCCGAGCGCTGTCCGAAGTCCTACAACTCGAAAAAGGATTGGTCCCATGAATAGTGAGCCCATCGTCGTTCTGTCCGAAGACGAAAGTTGGGACCGGCTGGGGTCCGTTGCGTTGGGACGACTGGTCACTACCTTCGCCGGCGAGCCGGAAATCTTCCCGGTGAACTACGTCGTGCAGGGTCGGACCGTCCTGTTCCGCACCGCGGAAGGCACCAAACTGTTTTCGGCGATTGCCAGCCACACGGTGGTCTTCGAGGCCGATGACCACAGCGAGACCGAGGGATGGAGTGTGATTCTTCGGGGTCGTGCCCGGCTCCTGAAAACGGACGCGGACATTCAGGAAGCCGAACGCGCGCACCTACTGCCCTGGCTCGCGACGCGCAAGCCGCACTTCGTCCGGGTGACCCCGACCGAAATCTCCGGCCGCCACTTCAATTTCGGCCCGGAACCGGATTGCCACGAAACTGTTGCTTAGCCAGTAGCCCGAACCAGTAGCTCGGGCGCATCGTCACCGGTAAGTCGGCGGAGCATCGCCCACGCGATTCGACCGGCCTGAACTTTCGCGCGCTCCGCCGCGGGCCCGTGGTACATCTCGTCGACGGTGTCGTGCCAGATCTGCAACCACCGTAGGAAGTGCCGGTCGGTCAGTGGGGTCCGCTGGTGCACTTTCAAGTGTGGCGCCAGGGCACTGCCTTTGTAGCGGCCGGCGCGAAACAGCACGGTTTCCCAGAAATCGCACATCGTCGGAATGTGCGCGTCCAGTCCGGTGGCCCGCAACTCGGCGAACGGCTCCGCCAAGACCTCGTCGATCAACGCCCGTCCGTAGAAGCGGTGCAACAGCGCCTCGACATCGGCGCGGTCGGCCAAATCCGATTGAGCCATCCGTCAGACAACCAGGGACAGGGGTCCGCGCCGACGAGGAGCCTTGCGGCGCTTGCTGATAGCCACCAGTCGCGCCACTGCGGCTTCGATGCCCCGCGCCAGCTGATCGACATCGGCGGCGTCGTAGTCGGCAAGTATCCCGAAATAAAGGTCATCGGCGTAGCTGAGCATCGCGACGCCGGTCCGCAGGTGCATCGCCAACGGCGGAATCGGATACACGCTGAGCACGCGTCGACCAAGGAGTCGCAGCGGACGCCGTGGCCCGGGAACATTCGTCGCCACGGTCACGACACCACGCTGGGGCAATCGCGTCAACAAGCCGACCGCCCAGGCACTCAACGCAAATGGGATGCGGTTTGCAAGGGAAACAAGCACATTCCCCGCCTGCCGCTGTCCGCTAGCCTTGGCGCGGCCCAGCCGAGCATGCACCTTCTGCAGCCGTTGCACCGGATTCTCTTCGTCGACCGGCAGATTCGGCAGCATCATCGAGACCCGGTTGTCGGTCTGGCCGAACGCGTCGGGTGAACGCACCGACACTGGAATCAACGTGCGCAACGAATCGCGGTACGGCCGCTGGCCGCGTGCGAGCAGGACGTTGCGGTAGCTCTCGGTAATTGCTGTCAGCGCAACATCGTTGAGCGTGACATCGAACGTCTGGCAGATCCGCTCGATGTCCGCCAGCGGGACCCGCGCACCGCTGTACCGGCGCAGGTCGCTGAGGCGTCCCGTCAACGGCGACCCGACCGGGCTGAGCAAGCCGGCGGCGATCTGGCCGGCGCCCTGGGCCGTGCGGAGCACACCCGAGGCGATCGAGGCCGGCAGGTTCCACAGCGCGGTCATAAGGCTCAGGGAACCGGAATCGGGTTGCGGGGATTCCTGCGCGGCGCGGATCTGGTGCACATAACTGTCCCGGCTCATGCCACTCATGCCGCTCATGCCGTCATCACACAACCCGGCCAGCACGTGGGTGGCCGCAATGCCGTCGGCCATGCAGTGGTGAATCTTGGTCAGTGTCGCCCAGCGGTCATCGGCAAGGCCCTCGATGACCCAGACCTCCCACAGCGGCCGATCCCGGTCCAGCCGCCGCGCCATCACGTCCGCGATCACCCGGCCAAGCTCGTGGTCGTCACCCGGCTGCGGTAGCGCAACGCGCCGCACATGCCGCTCGATGTCGAAGTCGGGATCGTCCACCCATTCGGGAGCACCGAGGTCGAGGGGATGCAATTTCAATCGCTGGCCGAAGCGCGGACAGGCGCGAATTCGCTCGGCGAAGACCGACACCAACGCGTCCTGCCGTGGCGCGGGCCCCTCAACGACCGCGAGGCCTCCGATGGCCAGGCTGACCCGGGAATCGGCGTCTTCGGCCTTGAGAAATCCGGCGTCGAGGGTTGTCAGGTGGTCCATATCACGACCTTCCGAGCCTGTGAATTGCATTTATCTGCAACTCGCAGTACCACTATCTCGCGGGTAGGCCCGTCACGGCAGGGCCAAAAGTCCCTCCTTAGGGTGGCTTCATCCCCTGCCGGGGGACGTATCCCCAGACGAAACTTGGGTGAATGACCACAGTCGATGACAGGAAGTCTCGTCAGGTCGGAAAGGCACCCATGACCGCCGAATTTCCGGATGTCGCCACCCTCCGGACGGTCCTGACCCTGGCTGCCCGCGCACCATCCATCCACAACACGCAGCCGTGGCGTTGGCGAGTGAACGCCACGAGCCTGGATCTTTTCTCCGAACCCGAGCTGCAACTGCAGAGCACCGATCCGGACGGGCGCGACCTCATCATCAGCTGCGGGGTCGCGTTACACCACTGCGTCGTAGCCTTGGCGTCCCTAGGCTGGCAACCCAAGGTGAGTCGTCTACCCAGTCCTGACGACCCGCGTCACTTAGCGACCATCGAGGTCAAGCGGCAGGTTCCAGACCAGGCCGACATCGCGTTGGCGGCCGCCATACCGCGGCGCCGGACAGACCGCCGTGCCTACAGTTCCTGGCCGGTTTCCGGCGGCGACCTCGCACAACTGGCCGCACGGGCAGCCCGCTGCGGTGTCATGCTCCGCCAGGTGGATGCCTTGGACAAAATGAGAGCCATTGTGGCGCAAGCCGTCCGGGACCACACCGCCAACAACGACTACATGCGCGAACTGACGGCGTGGAGCGGCCGTTATGGGTCCATGGCGGGCGTACCGGCCCGAAACGCACCGGCATCGCAACCCAAAGCGCCGATTCCCGGTCGCCTTTTTGCTGCACCCGGACTGGCTCAGCCGTCCGGCGTGCTGCCCACCGAGGACAATGCCGCACTTCTCGCACTAGGTACCGACCAGGACGACCGGTTGGCCCGATTGCGCGCCGGCGAGGCGACCAGCGTCGTCCTGCTCACCGCGACCGCGAAGGGATTGGCGTGCTGCCCGATCACGGAGCCATTGGAGATTCCCGAGACTCGCGAAGCAGTCCGCGCCGACGTCTTCGGCACCAGCGGTTACCCGCAGATGCTGCTGCGCGTGGGCTGGGCCCCGGTCAATGCCGACCCACTGCCGTCGACGCCGCGGCGCACCCTCGCGCAGGTCGTCGATTGGCCGGCCGGGGAAGACGCCCTATTGGATGAGCGGCGCTGACCAGCGCAATAGTGTTCCGCCATCTGGGGATTGAGTTTCGACGCTGAATTCTCCGCCGGCTTCCTCGGCGCGTCGTCGCAGGTTCGTCAAACCGCTTGCGGTGAAGTTATCAGGCATGCCGCAACCGTTGTCACTGACTTCGATGCGCAAATCGTCGTCGACCGTGACCCGAACGGTCAACGTCGTCGCATGGGCATGGCGTGCCGCGTTGCTGACGGCTTCCCGGACCACCGCCTCGGCGTGATCGGCCAGCGTGCTGTCCACCACCGACAGCGGCCCGATGTATTGAACGTTGGTGCGCAACCCCGCCCCAGCGAATTGGCCGACGGCCGTGTCGATTCGCTGCCGTAGCCGAGTGATGCCCTGTGATGCTCCGTGCAGGTCAAAGATGGTGGTCCGGATCTCCTGGATGACACCCTGCAGATCATCGACGGCCTCCGAAAGCCGTTTCTGCACTTCGGGTTCACGTGTTCGCGGCGCGGTGCCTTGCAGCGACAGCCCTACGGCGAACAAGCGTTGTATCACGTGATCGTGCAGATCACGGGCAATGCGGTCGCGGTCGGTGAGCACATCGAGTTCGCGCATCCGACGCTGAGATGTGGCGAGTTGCAACGCCAGCGCGGCCTGGTCGGCGAACGCGGCCATCATCGCGAGCTGGTCATCGCTGAATGAGCCCCATCGATCGTGTCGCAGCACCACAACGACGCCGGCCACGGTGTCGGTGGCACGCAGCGGCAGTAGCAGCGCCGGGCCCGCGCGGTCCAACTCGTCCAAAGTCAGCGAATCGACCTGTTGCGGGGTACCGCTGCTGAACGCCTCCCCCAAGGAGGTGCCCGCCACCGGTATGGTCTGGCCGTTGATGGAATCGACAGCGCCGCCTACTGTTTCGATCACCAACAACTCGGTGACCTCGGCGACCGGCAGGTTCTCGTCGAGCGGCACGGCCACCAACGCCGCGTCGGCCGACGTCAACTTGAGCGCTTCCTGTGCTATCAACCGGAAGACCGCCGCGGGTTCGGCGCCGGACAGCAATTCGGTGGCGATGTCCCGGGTGGCCTCGATCCACGACTGACGCGCCTTTGCCGCTTGGTAGAGCCGGGCATTCGCGATCGCGATACCCGCCGCAGCGGCCAGCGCCTGGACCAACACCTCGTCGTCGTCGCTGAACGGTTGCCCACTGATCTTGTCTGTCAGGTACAGGGTTCCGAAGGATTCGTTGCGCACCCGAACCGGTACGCCGAGAAAGGTCCGCATCGGAGGGTGGTGCGCGGGAAAGCCGACAGAGGCAGGGTGCTGCGAAAGATCGTCCAAGCGAAGCGGTTTGGGGTCCTCGATGAGCAGACGAATGAGACCCCGTCCTTCGGGAAGATGACCGATGCGGCGTACGGTCTTCTCATCGATGCCCTCATGGACGAAGCGCTGCAAGCGGTTCTCCCGGTCGTGCACCTCCAACGCGCCATAGCGAGCGTCGACGAGGTTTGTCGCCGAATGCACGATCGTGCGCAGGGTGGCGTCCAAATCCAGCCCCGAGGTGACCACGAGCATGGCTTCCAACAGCCCGTCCAGGCGGTCGCGGCCCTCGACGATCTGCTCGACACGGTCTTGCACCTCGACCAGCAGCTCGCGCAGGCGCAGCTGGGAAAGTGTCTCGCGGAACGGACGCATGTCCGCGTCGTCGGCGCTGCTATCCATCGCGTGTCGACCGCGAGCGCTTCAATTCCGCTGCGAACACCGCAGCTTGCGTGCGGCGCTCCATGCCAAGTTTGGCCAGGAGCCTGGAAACGTAGTTCTTCACCGTCTTTTCGGCCAGGAACATCCGGTCGGCGATCTGCTTGTTGGTCAGGCCCTCACTGAGCAGTCCCAGCAGCGTGCGCTCTTGGTCGGTGAGACCCGACAATGGGTCCGGTTTCTCGGCCGCTCCCCGTAATTTCGCCATCAGCGCCGCCGCGGCTCGATTGTCCAGCAGGGACCGTCCCGCGCCCACTTCCTTGACGGCACGGGCCAATTCCATGCCTTTGATGTCTTTGACCACATATCCGCTGGCGCCGGCCAGAATGGCGTCCAGCATCGCCTCATCCGAGGTGAACGACGTCAAAATCAGGCATCGCAGATCAGGCATGCGGGACAACAGGTCTCGGCACAACTCGATACCGTTGCCGTCGGGCAACCGGACGTCCAGTACCGCCACATCGGGGTTGGCCGCCGGAATCCTGGCTACCGCCTCGGCGACCGAACCCGCTTCACCGACCACTTCGAGGTCGGGATCGGCGCCCAGCAAGTCGATCAGGCCGCGCCGCACCACCTCGTGATCGTCGACCAAGAAGACTGTTACCAAGGCACCTCCCGTGTTCCGCTTGGCTATAGGTTGCCGCACCGCACGGTCAACACGGAACACCCGGCGTTGTACACGCTGCAAAGTTGCGCGGCGTGCGCGTCGGTGACCAGCAGCTCCCCCGGCTTCGCATGATGGGCCATGTATCGGCAGGCGTGGCCGTGCACAGCCTCAGATTCGACCTGCACGTCCGGGTACAACCGTGTCCACCTGGCCAGCCGGCGGCTCAGATGCGGATGCTCTACCGACCTGTGCGCACCGACGTCGTCCGGCGCTTCGGCCGGATGCACCGAGATGGCTCGTAGCGGCACTCCGCGTAGCCGGGCCTCCTCGAAGGCGTGTCGCAACACCGCACCATTGTCCACTTCCGCCACGACCGCGCTGACCTCGGGGGTTGCCCCGTCCTTGGGATCCCGATTGATTACCGCAACCGGGCACAGGGCGGCACCGGCAAGCGTCGCAGCCACCGACCCTTGCCCGCGGCGAGCGTGGTTGAGGCCCATCGAACCAACGCAGATCATCGTGGCGTTCCTGGACTCGTGCATCAGCTTGTTCAGCGGTTTTCCGCGGAGGATGTCGGTTTCGATCTTGACCGGCTTTCCGGTCTCTTCGACGGCCAGAGAAGCGTCGTGCAGCGCCACGCGGGCGGCGGCCATCCGGCCGTCGTAGCTGCCGGGTTCCCCGGATACCTCGATCGCGTCGATGACGTACACCAAGCGCAGCGGAATGTCTCGGCTCACGGCCTCATCCACGGCCCACAGCGCCGCTTGGATGGCCGCTTTTGACCCGTCGATGCCGACAACCACGGATGGTCGGGAATAGATGTCCTCCATGACGATTTCCCTTGCCTCTCGCGAACCTCTCGTGTGCCTCTTCATCCCGTTTAACTCAGAAGTTATGCGCGAAAAACTGGTAGCTACAGAGGCATTAGTCACCGGATTAGGGTCTTTAGTCCCTACCGCGCACCGGCCAAAAATTCGGTCTTGCCATTCCGGCGATATACGAATTTGATGTTTGTGAGGTCTCTGCATATCAGGGACCTGGCGATACAACCAATTGCCCAGAGGGGAGTCTCCCAGTGGCCACTCAAGAGATATCGTCGTTACCCACTCCCTCCGAACCCAGCCCGCGACCCCTCATCGGCAAAGGATGGGTTCAGGGCGTCGCCCTCGTGATGATCTTCGGTTTCCTGGTCATGGGCATCCTGGCCTACCGGACTTACACAGCGGCGATGCCGATGCCGGACAAGGTGGTCAGCGAGTCGGGCCAGGTGTTATTCACCAGCGACGACATCATCAAGGGCCAGGAGCTGTTCCAGGCCCGGGGATTGATGCAGTACGGGTCGGTGCTGGGCCACGGCGCCTACCTGGGGCCGGACTACACCGCCGAATACCTGCGGATGGCAACCGACGAGGTGGCCAACCAATTCCGGGCCGAGGGCGTCGCCGAACCCCGTGACCGGGTGGTGAGTGAATTCCGCACCAACCGCTACAACCCGGAAAACAAGACGCTGGTGTTCACTAATCACCAGACCGCCGCTTTTGAACGCATCCAAAATCACTATGCGGCGTTTTTCGGCGAAAACTCCACCAAGTACGGATTGCGGCCGGAGCTGATCACCGACAAGACGCAGATCCGCCAACTCACGGCATTTTTCGCCTGGACCGCCTGGGCCGCGGCCGCCGAACGACCCGGCCACAAGTACTCCTACACCAACAACTGGCCGGCCGAGCAACGCGTCGACAACGGTCCCACCGCGGCGGTGATCGTGTGGTCTGCGCTGTCGCTGGTGGCGCTGCTCGGCGGCATCGGAATCCTGTTCGGGGTCTACGGCCGGTGGAGCCAGCAGGTCGGCTGGCACAGCGCCGAGGCAACGAACCTGTCCTTCCGCCAACCCGGCGAGGTGAGCCTGACGCCCGCGCAGCGCGCCACCGTCTGGTTCTTCGCGGTGGTGTCGGTGCTGTTCCTGGCGCAGACGTTGCTGGGTGCGGCCGCCGAGCACTACCGCGCTGATCTGTCGACGTTCTTCGGGCTGGACCTGGCCCGAATCCTGCCCTACAACCTGGCCCGCACCTGGCATCTGCAGTTGGCGCTGTTCTGGACGGCGGCCGCATTCCTGGCCGGTGGCATCTTCCTGGTGCCGTTTATCGCCCGCCGAGAACCCAAACGACAGGCGACGCTGGCCTATGTGCTGCTGGGCGCGGTCGCGCTGGTGGTGTTCGGTTCGCTGATCAGCGAAGCGCTGTCCATCTACGGCGTCATCCCCGAAGGCGGCCTGTTCTCCCAGCAGTGGGAATACCTGGACCTGCCGCGGCTGTGGCAGATCCTGCTCGTCATCGGCCTGTTCGTGTGGATCGCGATCGTCTGGCGCGGCATCCGCGCGCGCCTCAAAGGCGAGTCGAAGATGAACATGCCGTGGTTGTTCTTCTTCTCCGGGCTGGCGATTCCTGCCTTCTACGCTGTCGGGCTGCTCGCCACCAGCGACACCCACTACACGGTCGCCGACTTCTGGCGGTTCTGGGTGGTGCACCTGTGGGTCGAGGACTTCCTCGAACTGTTCACCACCGTGATGGTGGCCTACCTGTTCGTGCTGCTGGGAGTGGTGCGCGAGCGCATTGCCCTGGGTGTGATCTTCCTCGACGTGATCCTGTATTCCGCTGGTGGCGTGATCGGCACCATGCACCACCTGTACTTCTCCGGCACGCCGGTGGAGCACATGGCGCTGGGCGCGTTCTTCTCGGCGGCAGAGGTCATCCCGTTGACCTTCCTCACGGTCGAGGCGTGGGCGTTCCTTCAGCTGGGTGCCCGTCAACAGTCCGGTGACGGCAACCCGTTCCCGCACCGCTGGGCCGTGATGTTCCTCGTCGCGGTCGGGTTCTGGAACTTCTTGGGCGCGGGCATCTTTGGGTTCCTGATCAACCTGCCGGTGGTGTCCTACTACCAGATCGGCACCGCGCTGACGGCCAATCACGGGCACGCGGCGATGATGGGTGTCTACGGCATGCTCGCCGTCGGCCTGGCAATGTTCGCGTTCCGCTACATGATTCCGGCCGATAAGTGGCCGGAGAAGTTGGCCCGGCTTTCCTTCTGGTGCATGAACATTGGTCTGGCCTGGATGGTCTTCGTCACCTTGCTGCCGTTGGGTGTGATGCAGCTCTATAGCTCGGTCAACGAGGGCTACTTCGAGGCGCGGTCGCTGGGCTACATCACCAGGCCCGGTAACGCGGTGCTGGAGTGGTTGCGGCTGCCCGGTGACCTCATCCTCATCGTCGGCGGCGTGTTGCCGTTCGTCTGGATCGCATTGCTGGCGTTGCGCCACTTCCGATCCGGCACGACGGTCGACGAGTTGCCCGAACACCCGCTGTACACGGAGGTATCCGCCGTTCCCGAGCCGGCGTCCGCCCCGCCGGCATCCGCTGGGCCGGCATCTGGGGCGCCGGCATCGCGCGCGCCGGCATCGGAGGATTAGCCTATGGCACCACCGGCTGCGACGGTGTGGCTGATTGCCGGGTATTCGTTGGTATTGCTGGCCATCGGATGGAGTTTCGACGGGATGGCGCGTCGGGCCTCGGCTCGCGCGGCGCAATGGCGCACCGGCCAATTCACCTACCGTCCCGACCACGACGCCTGGATCTGTCCGCAGGACCATTGGCTGTGGCCGAGTTCCTTCGATCCCAAACACCGCGTCATGAGGTACCGAGCCTTGCCGGTCGTCTGCAACAGTTGTCCGGTCAAGTCGAATTGCACGTCATCGGATCATGGTCGTGAGGTGAGCCGTGAAGTCGATCCCTGGCCGCATTCGGAGGCCGGGCGCTTTCATCGCGGAATCGCCTGCTGTGTAGCCGCTTTCGGGATCGTGTTGCCGTTAGCGACGTTGATCACCAACCACTCGGTGGCTGATGCGCTGGTCTTGACGGGCACCATCGCGGTGGTGGCGTTACTCGGATCCCCACTGGCACGTCACCTGTGGAACACCCCGTCCAACGCGCCGGACTACCTGCCGCATCGCACCGCGATGGAAGACCAGGTGGCCGCCGCGATCGATCGCTATTCCACCCGCTGGGGCGGCTGGGAAGGCAAGGAGGACCGGACACCATGACCGAATTGGTTGTTGGTCTGGGAGCTGTGGGAGTCGCGCTTATCACGGTGCTGGCGTTTTTCTCGTTGGCCGTGTTACGCGAGTACGAACGCGGCGTGGTGTTCCGGATGGGACACGTGCGCCCGCTGTACCAGCCCGGTTTGCGTTGCTTGATTCCGTTGGTGGACAAGATGGTTCGGGTCGACCAGCGGTTGGTGACGCTCACCATCCCGCCGCAGGAGGTGATCACCCGTGACAACGTGCCGGCCCGGGTGAACGCGGTGGTCATGTTCGCGGTGACGGATCCGCTGAAAGCGATTCTGGCGGTGGAGAACTACGCGGTCGCCACCTCGCAGATCGCCCAGACGACGCTGCGATCGCTGCTCGGCCGCGCCGACCTGGACACCTTGCTGGCACACCGCGAAGACCTCAACAGCGACCTGCGCACGATTATCGAGAAGATGACCGAACCGTGGGGTGTGCAGGTGCACGTGGTGGAGATCAAAGACGTCGAGATTCCCGAATCGATGCAACGCGCAATGGCCCGCGAAGCCGAAGCCGAACGCGAACGGCGCGCCAAAGTCATCAACGCCCGAGGCGAACTGCAGGCCTCCGAGGAGTTGCGAGAGGCGGCGGAGACGCTATCGAAGAGCCCCGCGTCACTGCAATTGCGGTACCTGCAGACGCTTTTGGAGCTGGGGGCGGATCAGAACTCGACAGTGGTTTTCCCGCTGCCCGTCGACATCATCACGCCGTTTCTGCGCAACCCCGATGCCTTGCGTGGTGTGATCGACAACATCAATCACCACGGCTGAAAACTGCTGTTGCCCGCCGTTCTCATCGGCATCTCAGGCGCGTCGCAGCAACATGGCCGTGGTCCCACTGTTGGCGGCGCCGACGCCGACCGCCGCCAGACTGGCGTGGTCCACCTGTCGAGCGCCCGCTTCCCCGCGGATCTGCAGGCAGGCCTCGTGCAGATGCCCGAAGCCGTGGAGCCGTCCGCCCGACAACTGTCCTCCGGCGGTGTTGATCGGCAACTCACCGCCCAGCGATATGCGTGCCGTGTCAGCGACCCACGCACCGGATTCCCCGACCGGGCAGAAGCCTAAATCTTCCAGCCAGCACAACACGAAAACGCTGAATCCGTCGTAGAGCGAGGCCACGTCGACGTCCGAGACGGTGAAATCGGTGCGCTGCCACAGGTTCGACGACCACCGGGAACTGATGCGGGTGATGTCTTCGCCACCTTCCCAGGTGAAGCGGTCGTGGTGGGCACAGTCCAGGGCCTCTACCGCCACCGCGGGATGGTCGAGTCCCGCGGCGTGTTCGGCGCGCGAAATCACGAATGCCGTGGCGCCGTCGCAGGCGATGTCGCAGTCGAACATGCACAACGGGTCGGACACCATTCGCCCGTTGAGGTAGGCATCGAGGTCCAGCGGGTCGGTGTAGATCGCCACGGGGTTCAGCGCGGCATGTGCGCGCGCGGTGATGGCGATCGACGCAAGCTGCTCGCGGGTCAACCCATAACGCAGCATCCGTGCCCGAATCTGCAGTGCCGCGAGATTGGCTGCCGTGACACCAAATGGCAGCTGCCAGCCCATCATTCCGCTAGGACGTCCACCGCTGGACCCATAGCCCCTGCGGCGTCCGGCCCCTTGCGCGGTGCCCTCCCAGATGCTGCGCCAACACAGCACATGGTTGGCCAATCCGCCGGCGACCGCCAGCATCGCATCGACCACCGCGCCGAGCTGCCCTGGCGACTCGACTCCCCCAGCGACCCAGTTCGGCTTGATTCCCAACGCGTCATGGATGTCGCGCAGTGAAGCTCCGGAAAACCCTGGACCCGCTTGTGATGCTCCCGGATAGGTTGTTAGGCCGTCGATGTCAGCCAGTGTCAAACCGGCGTCACCGACCGCCGCCAAACATGCCTCGACGGTGAGCTCCAACCCGTCACGTCCCAACCGCCGGCCGATCTCCGATTGGCCGATGCCGCTGATGACGACCTGATCGAGCGGGCGCTTCATTGGCGCTCTGGCTCAAACAACGGGATGTACACCACGTCGTCACCGTCCTCGCGGCGCTCGAAGACGACTTGCACCGGCATGTTTGGGGTGACCTCGTCGGGATCGACGTTCACCAGGTTGGTCAGCAACCGCACCCGGGTGTCCTCGACCGGGCTCACGAAGGCGACGAGATATGGCGGCGGAAACCCGGGGAACCAAGGATGCCGGTTGACGGTCCACGATTCGACCCGCCCCCGGCCGCTGAGGTCGACGTATTCGAGCAGGGCGTGGTCGTACGGGCAGCGCAATGCCGGTGGGTGAACCAGCCGACCGCACGCGGCGCAGCGCTGCATGCGCAGCACCCCGTCGGCCCCCGCGGTCCAGAACGGCCGATTGAGCTCGGTCAGCGCCGGCAAGGGGCGCTGAATTTCGGACTGCTGCGTCATGTGTCGTCGAACGATTACCCGAACACGCCCGGCGATTGCGAGTAGTCCACCGTCGACAGCTCGGTCATTCCGCCGTCGACATGCAGCACCGTGCCGGTAACGAAGGCCGCATCATCACTGGCCAAAAAGGCCACCGCCGGCGCGATTTCGGCTTCGGGGTCGGCACCGCGCCTCATCGGTGACGCGACCGCGGTCCGCGTGTAGTTGTCCCATTCCGTGCCGATCATCGACTCCTGAGCCTCAGTCAGGGCGAACGGGCACAGCGCGTTGACCCGGATCCGGTGGCGCGCCCATTCGTTGGCGGCCACCTTGGTCAGCGCGGCCACCGCACCCTTGGCGGCCGAGTAGGGCGCCGTGTAGGCGATGCCACCCAGTGCAGATCCAGACACGAAATTGATCACCGATGCCCGGCCGGAGGCGCGCAGGAACGGGAAGCCGATCTGCATGAACCGAAACGTCGCTTTTGGGCCGGTCGCTTCCGACAACTCCCAATCCTTTTCGGTGACCAGCTCCAACGCCTTTGGCATGGCAAAGAACTGGGCCGCGTTGACCATCACGTCGATCCGACCGTCGCCGATGTCGGCGGCGTGGTGCACAGCGGCTTCGATGTCTTCCCGGCGCGCGACATTAGCCTTGACGAAAGACGCCGAGCCAGCTGCTGCGCCAATACTGTCAACACATTCGCGCCCCTTCGCCTCGTTGAGGTCGACGACGGTCACGTGGGCTCCCAGGCCGGCGAGCGATCGGGCGATCGCACGGCCCAGACCCTGAGCCCCGCCGGTGACCAGCGCGTTTCGGCCTTCCAACCGGGACAACGGCGACTCCTTGAAAAAGACTTGACGTGATGTAACAGTTGAACACTTTCCGTACAGTTATTCAATTCTTGCAGATCCTCAGCGCGCTGCCTAGTGGACCATCCTTGGGCTCACCAAGGGTCGGCTTGCCACTTACCGTTGTTGGCCCGCGGTCACGAAAATGTCCTGCCCGGTGATCGCTGAGGCCGCGTCGGAGGCCAGCCACACCGAGACGTCGGCAATTTCCTGCGGTTCGACCAGGCGCGCCAACGCATTCGCCGATGCCAAACGTTGCCGCACACTTTCCGGGGCGGCGGACTCTTGGACAGCCACCTTGGCGACGTAGTTGTCGACCAACTCGCCGGCCACCGCGCCGATCACTATGGTGTTGACTCGAATTTCCAACGAGCCGACCTCCATGGCAAGCGTTTGGCCCAGCGCACTCAGTCCCAATTTCGCGGCCGCATAGTGGGCTTTTTTCGTACGCACCAGCCTCGCCGCGGCCGAAGAAAAGAACTGAATATTTCCGCAGCCGCTGCCAATCATGGCTTGCCGCAGGGCCTCTCGGGACAGCACCATGGGTGCGATGAGGTTTGTCTCGAGCACCTCTCGCCAATTCGCGACGGTCGCTTCGCTGACCGCCTGGTCCGTACCGGGCACCGCCGCATTGTTCACCAGCACGTCGAGGCGGCCAAAGCGCGAAAGCGCCCGGCCGACAGCATCGCGGCACTGATCCTCATCACAGATGTCGGCAACCGCCACCAGCGATTCACCGCCCTCGTCTGCCACAAGTCGGGCCGTCTCCACCAGTTGCTCGGCGCGACGCGCCACCAGGACGACATTGGCGCCGCACTGTGCATATCGCCGCGCCAGCACCCGTCCAATACTTCCGCTGGCACCGGTGATCATCGCTGTCCGACCGCGCAAGTCCGCCGGTCCCACTATCGCCGACCTAGCCTGCCCGACCCCCATACGAAAGCCCTAGCAGCCCAACGATAATAGCGCCACTTGGACCTCATTTCGGGTCGGCCGAATTATCAACAAGGGTACATGTTGTGAATTATCGTTTACATCGGTGGCGCGGTCGGCCTGTCGGCGCGCTGCCATAGTGGTGCCTCTCCCTCACGTAGCATGAATGGGTTATGACTGTTGGTCGGAGGAGTGCATGTTGACGGACCGAGCCACTGGCGAAGCGGAGGTCGCCGACGAGTTTGATCGCCGCGACCAGATTCTCGACGCCGCGAACGAATGCTTTACCCAGTTGGGCATCCAGCGCACCAGTGTGCAGGACGTCGCGCGGATGGCCAAAGTCTCCCGCGGCACCATCTACCGTTATTTTGCCGACCGCGACGTATTGATCGAGGCCGCCATCGAGCATGGCGCCCAACGCTTCTATCGCGAAGTCGCCGCCGCGATGGCGCAGAAGAACACGCTGGCCGAACAACTCGGTGCGATGGCCGAGACGAACGCGAGGATCCTGCTCGAACACCGCACCCGCAATCGGCTCATGGCGGATGACTCCGAGCTCATGCGCCACATGATTTCCGACGGCGACTCCGCGGTTCGGCGCACCACGAAGTTTCTGGAACCCTATGTGCGCGATGCCCAGAAGCGCGGCGAAGTGGGCGCGGGAGTCGATATCACCGCCGCCAGCGAATGGCTGGCCCGCATGATCTACTCCTTCAACACGGTCAACCAGGGTCTGAGCTTCGACATGTCGAAGCCCGAAACCGTCCGTCGCTACGTGGAGAAATTTGCCGTCAACGGCTTGCGCTGACCCGCAATCGCGGTACAGCCCTGGCACGGACCAGGTTTAAGAGCAAGTAGGAGACGTACGCGACGCCGACGACCTTCCAGCGATTCCGCTTCCTCGCCTCGAGCAGGGTTAGGCCGATTAGTGTTTCAAAACCCCCGTTGATGTAGGTGTACGGCCGGGGATTTTCGGGGAAGGCGATCTTGTTGATCGGGTCGAAATGCGCCGGGAAGACGAAGTGGGCCAGTCCGATTCCCACGACGAGCGCCCCCACAAGAACCCGCCAATCTCTGTCGGTCTGGCCGCTAAGTGACATCCGAATCCTTCCTCGCTGCAACGAATGGAGATCAAGTAATTATGCGGGTGTCAGCCGCGCGGCCAAGTGGGACGGACCTCAGGCGTGCCGAAACGGCCAACGGCTTGACGATCGAACCGGCCGCCCTGGCGTTGCGGGAAAGAGCCTGGGAAGGATTCCGGGAACGCACCGTTGTGGTCGCAGTCATGACCGTGAGCCTCCTAGTTCAAGATGCGAACGCAAGCGGGCTTCCTTGCGCGTGGCGCGGAGCGACCCGTTACATTGCCGTCCTGCTGTCGTGACCGATGGCGGCAGGATCCGCCGCGAAGTCGCGGACCATCGCCTGCACCGTGTACGACGCGGCCAAGCGGCCATCGCGAGTGAAAACCCGCCCATCGCCTTGCACCAGACCACGACCCGCCCAGAACGCATGGTTGGTGTACAAGAGCCAGTCCGCGATGTCGACGTCGTCGTGAAAAGCGATGTCGGCCTTCATGATCCCCGTCGACAGCGTGATGTGCGCACGAGCCTCGCCGAAACCCGGGTGGGGTCGCATGCCCGCGGCGATGATCCAGTGCGTCGTCGACTGCGCCAGCAGGGCCGACTGCAAGGATCGTTCCCGCGGCGCTTCCCGAAACCGCACCCACACGTTGATCACCGGAGGGCCAATCCGGTCGGGATCGGGGTCGTAGGCCGCGTCCACCACCCGGATTTCGCGACCCGTCATCCCGAAGCCCGGAAATGCCACCGCTGTCTCAGGCCCGGGGACATCCGGCATGCCCTCAGTGTCGCGAATGACATCGCGCGCGCCCGAGTCCGCAAGGACGATCGCGGCACTACGCAGTTTGCCGTGCTGGCTGATCCGTACTTCGGCCGACGAGAAGGACCTGCCCCGGCGCAGTACATCGACAGTGAGGTCCACCGACGCATCGAATGCGGCCGCCTTGTTGAAGATCATCGAGGTGGACGTAACCCGTTGTGCTGGAAATGTTTTAGATGCGGCAACGATAGCCTCCCCCAGCAGCTGGCCACCCTCGACGACATTGCGACGGGTCGGCCCGTGCGCTGGGCCGACGAACCGGCCATCGCCTGCGGGCTCGACATCGATGAGCCGGCGCAGCTCCTCGGCATCGCCCCACAGCGGGAAGTTGGTGGCAACCTTACTGCCGTCCGGCCAGCTTTCGACAACAACCACCCGCAGCACATCGTCGTAGAACGATACGTAGCCGGCGATATCGGCCACCTCGGGTAGTGGCGTGCGGTATGCCCAGACAACGTTCTCGACCACCGGGTCCGCACCGGACAAGGTCCAGTAACTGGCGCGACCCTTGAAAGGGCACACGGTGGCGTGATCCGACGGCACGAAGAGATCCCAGCGAACATCCGACTCAGGGAAGTACAGGCGGTCCTCGTGGTCGCTCTCGGTGACCAGTAGGCAGCGGTCGCTCTCGGCAACGAGGACGTCGCCATGCCACACTTGGCCGGCGTGCGGGTACCGGGTGACATCAATCCGGTACCCCGGGTGATCCGGCCACGCCGATTCGACTTGAGCTGTCATCGTTGACCTTTCACGCCATTGCAGGTTTCACCACCGCTGCGGGTGGACGCAGCACCAGCTGCTCGGGGCTGACGACAGGACAGTTCAACGCGCTGGCGAAGACACCGGCAAGCATGTCGGCGACCTCGTCGGGTGTCATCAAGGTCTCTTGCAGCAGACCTCGCGCGATCCAATCCTGAACGACGGTCCCCAGCAATTCGGTGTCGAACGCCGCCGTGAACTCGGTAGGCACGGTGCCCCCCACCGTGACACAGCAGAAACGAAAATCGGGATGCTCGGTGCGCCAAGCGTTCAGACTCTCGTTCAGGGCGGCCTTGCTCGTTGAATAGGCGCCGAGACCGAGCCGGGGCTGGCCGACCGTCTCCGAGGAAAGTGCGCCCACGATCGCACCGGGTGTGAGCGCCGGCAGACAGGCCCTGATCACCTGATGGATGCTGACCACGTTGGTCTGCATCACGTCGAACCAGTCCGCAGCGGAGGTGTCGACAAACATCCGCAAGGGTGCGTAACCGACTGAGATGAACAGCAAGTCGATGCCACCCAGCGTGTCGCGAGCCGCGGCTGCGATGCGCGCGCAATCGTCGGCGTTGCGCACATCGGCGGTCACCGTGCTACCCCGGCCCGCCTCGGCCACGACCTCCTCCAGACGTCCTTGGCGGCGTGCGGCGACAAGCAATTCCGCGCCTTCCTTGCCGGCACGCACGGCAAAGGCGCGCCCAATGCCGGCTGACGCACCGACCACCGCGACACGCTTACCGCGCAAAGTCCGTTCGCCCATGGCTCTGCTCACCGGAGGCCGTTGACGGCGAAGGTCTCGACATAGCGACCGACGGTATCCGGTTTGGACATGTCGAATGTCTGCGCCTCGTTGACGGTAGCGAACGAGTAGATGATCCGAGCCAGCCATTCGCTGGCGGCAGCGACGTCGACGCCGGCGCCGACCTCGCCTCGTTCACGTGCATCGCGGACATAGGGCATCAGAAATGCCGTCGAACGGCGAACAGCCGTATCCCCGTCGGAGATGATTATCCGCATCAACTCCGCGTCATCAGCCATCAGACGGTTGCGCGTGCGATGGTCGAGAAGTATTCGCGCATGCGTTTCCGCCATGGCACCGACCTGCTCGGCGAGGGTGGTCTTTGCTGCCATGGCAGTAGCGACCTCACGGTAGAAACGCTGCGCACCGAACTCAATCGCGGCACCGATCAACACATTACGGTCCTCGAAATAGCGGTACACCGTACCGCGCGAGACGCTCGCCACTCGGGCAACGTCCTGAACACTGGTCCGCTGAATACCGAGTTGGGCGAAGCATTCGTTCGCCGCCTCAAGGATCTGGTCCCTGCGGTCGAACTCGTCGGCCGAGTCGGGCTCTGCGCTGATCCGTTCCGTCGACATTCTCGCTCCTCGCGCCACGCTAACCCGCTCGCCAATAGTCGTGCCACGCGACAAACGTGCGCCTATTGTTCCGCCAGCCGCAGCACCGCCCTGCGCGACCCGCGATAGCGGTAATCATTATGACATAATTCGTTCTGTTGTTCAGGATGCTGATCCGGGGCATATGCCGTGGCCCCGGGACGATGCGCGCAGAAGGGACGGCGGGTGGACCTGGGCGTAGCGGAGCGCAACTTCGTTCTGGTGGGTGGCACCACCGGAATCGGGTTCGCGGCCGCCGAGCAACTCGCTGGTAATGGAGCCAACGTGGCGCTGTTGGCTCGCGACGGGACTCGTGCCAGCGACCGGGCCGCGCAGTTGAGCGACCAGCACGGTGTAGCTGCGGTCGGCATCGCCGTTGACGTTGCCGCCACCGGCGATAGTGTCCAGCGCGCCATCGACCAGGCGGCTGCCGCGCTGGGTCCGCTCCGGGGGCTCGCCGTCACCGCGGGCCCGATGAATCAGCAGGGCCCATTCCTCGAACACGGCGACGAGTCGTGGGACTGGTACTACCAGTTGATCCTTATGGGGACGGTCCGCTCCTGTCGCGCGATCATTCCGCACTTGCAGCGCAACGGAGGCGGAACGATCGTGACCACGGCCGCGTATTCCGTCAGGGCACCCAAGATCTTGATTCCGCCCTATAACGCGCTCAAAGCCGCGGTGCTGACGCTGTCGAAGATTCTGGCCAAAACGCACGGCCCAGACGGTATCCGGGTGAACACGGTGTGCCCGGGTCTGTTCGACACCGAAGTGAACGACTTCATTCGCGCCCAGCGCGCGGCGGAATACGGTGTGCCAGAAAAAGACGCGATCTACACGCATCTGGCAAGCAATCCAGACTGGAACATGCGGGTCGCCCTGGGTCGTGGCGGCCTACCGAACGAAGCGGGCGAACTGATTGCATTCCTACTGGGTGAGCGGGCGGCCTTCATGACCGGTGCGGCCATCAACATCGATGGGGGCACCGACTTCTAAGCTTTAGATCCCGACCTCGTCGGCGAGCAGTGCGCGGTGAAAGTTGGCGTCGCCGAGTAGGTGCCCGGAGGATTTCGCGCGCTTGTAGTACAGATGCGCGGGATGCTCCCAAGTAAAGCCAATCCCGCCGTGAATCTGAATACTTGCCGCCGCGGCACGCGCATACGCATCCGAACTGCAGGCCTTGGCCAGCGACGCCACCGCCGGAAGTTCCTCCGAGAGCTGAGCCGCCGCGCGCACCGCGTAATGCGCAACGCCGCGCGCGCATTCGACATCGACGAACACGTCGGCGCACTTGTGCCGAATGGCCTGGAAAGACCCGATGGGCTTACCGAACTGTTTGCGCACCTTTGCATAATCCACAGACATCTCGAGGCAGCGCTGCGCCCCGCCGACCTGCTCGGTCGCCAGCGCCGCAGAGCCGAGCGCCAGGGTCCGCATCAGCACCGGCCAGGCGTTACCCTCCGTCCCGACCAAAGTAGCTGGAGTGGAATCGAATTCGACACGGGCCTGCCTGCGGGTCGGATCCAGGGTCGACAGCTGCCGGCGCACGACGCGCCCGAACCGGTCGACCGCGAACAGCGAGAGGCCGGTATCCGTCCGAGCAGCCACGAACAGCACCTCGGCGGCACAACCATCAAGCACATACGTCTTGGCGCCGTCCAGCAACCACTCGTCGCCTTCCCTGCGCGCCCGCAGTTGGACTGCGTCGGGCGTCCAACGACCGGATTCCTCGGTGACCGCCAGGGTCGCGACGGTGGTGCCCGATGCGATTCCCGGGAGGTAGCGGTGGCGTGCCGCATCATCGCCGCAATGGAGGAGCAGGTTGGCCCCCAGGACTATGGATGCGAAATACGGCGACGGCAGCAGAGCCCGGCCCATTTCCTCCACGACGATGCCGAGTTCGACAAAGGTGAAACCGTGGCCCCCGAACTCTTCCGGGATGGCCAGCCCGGTCAGGCCCAACTCATCGGACATTTGTGCCCACAGGGCCGGGTCGTACCCGAGCGGCAATTCCATGTGTCGACGAACCTGCGCCTCGCTGGCCTTGACCTCCAGGAACGAACGCACCGTTCGACGCAACTCGTTCTGCTCGTCGGTGAAGGCGAAATTCAAGTTAGTGCCGGTCATTCGAATCTCCCGCTCGACCGGTGGGGTTAACCCGCGGTACGTCGGCACCACGACGCAGGGTGCGTAACCACTCCCCTACGGGAGCCGGAGCGGGCACGGGTGCGTCGAAACGTCCCGGGTCGGCATTCCAGAACTCCTCCCAGGACGGGAATGCATCGTGGAATGCACCGTCGTGGCGCGCGGCGCCCGGCCAGCGGATCTTGTGTGGCCCGACGGGTGGATCGGTGATGTCGCTCTGATACCAGAACAGCGGTGTGCGCCGCAGAAAGTACCAATGGCCGTCGCGCCGCACGTATGAGTCCAGATACGCCAACAGCTCGATGACCCAGGCCGATTCGGTCTCGAGGTCATTGCGTGAGTACACGAGCCCGCTGGCGGTGTCGGCGTCGTGGATGTCGATCACATGGCCGAGAATCCCGTGGGCGCTGCCTATCAGCGAGCGCCGGATCTCAGTGTCGTACCACTCCCGCATCGCCGCACGGCCTTGGCGCTTGCCCGGTAGGCCGACGTCGTCGACGAAAAGATTGGCCAAGCTGTTGAAGTCGCGCATGTCCAGGGCCACCGCGTATTTGGCCGCCAGTTGTCGGATCTCGTCAAGGGCCTCCAGTCGCGCGATACGCGCCTGCAGTTCGGCCAGCGTCCCCTCCTCGGTCACGTCAGCTCTCCTGACGTGAGCCGCTGCACCAGCCGATTCTTGTCGATCTTGTTTGTGGTGGTGTAAGGCAACTTGTCCGTGTCGGGCAGGATGACCCATCTTTTTGGGATCTTGTATGCTGCCAGTTCTTTTCGGCATGCCGCGGTGAGTTCTTCCGCCGAGGCTTGGCGTCCTTGGTTGAGCACGACGACGGCGCAGACCAATGCACCCTTGTCTGGGTCGGGAACGCCTACGACGTAAGCGATCCGGACCCCGTCGATACGGGCGAGCACCGCTTCCACCTCCAGGGGTGCGACATTGGCTCCTGATGTCTTGATCATCTCGTCGCCACGCCCGGTGAAGTACAGGAACCCGTCGTCGTCGAGGTACCCGGCATCCCTGGTGTGATACCAGCCGTCGGCGTCAAACAGTTCGGCGTGCTGACGTCCGACCATGCCACGCATCATGGCAGCGCCCCGCACGCAGATCTCTCCGACAGTGCCGTCTGGCACCACCGCACCGGTTTCGTCGACGATGCGGTGCTCGTAGCCGGGTCCGGAGATACCAAGCGAGCCGCGCTTTGCCTCCGGAAGCGGTTCGTGCGGCGGCCACCATGTGTGCGAACTGCACGTTTCGGTCATACCGAGTTGCGTTGTCCGCAACGAGGGATCTGCGGCACGCGATTCGGGCGGTAGCAGCACCTGATGGTATCCCTCGCGCAGGCTGGACAGATCGGTGGACGCGAAGTCGGGGTGGTTCGCGAGCGCCGTCCCGACATGCGGGAAACCCGTTGCGTAGGTGGCTCGTTCGGATTCGAGCAGACGTAACGCTTCGCCGGCGTCGAATCTGTGCTCGGTGAGTATCGTCAGCCCGGTTTGCATGGGTCCCAACAGGCCGAAAACCAGCCCGGCAACCCAGAAGAAAGTCATGGGAACGTAGACCCGGTCATGCGGTTTCCACTCGTGCTGGGTGGCGATGAAACGCGAATGGGTGATCACGGTCGCGTGAGTGTGAATGATGCCCTTGGGATCCGACGTACTCCCCGATGTGTAGATGATGACGAGATCGTCGGACGGTCGCACCGTGGCTTCGCATGCCCGCAGGAAGGCTTCGGGCACCGGCTGGGGCCAGTTCGTCGGCCAACTTCGACTGGTTTCACCGAGCGGTAAGACGTTGCGCAACTGCGGGAGTCGCGCCACAGCCAGCTGCCCATCTGGGGTCGGAAGCCTGTCGGCGGGCCCGACCGCATCGGACACCCGCGCCAACATATCCTTGCCCAACAGCGAATCGACCGACAGCAAGGTGTGGATGTCGGCGTCGCGGAGTACCCACCGCAGCTCTTGCGCCTGAAAGAACGTGTTGATCGGCACCGCCACCGCACCGATTCGGGTCGCGGCAAGAAGAGCCACGACGAACTCGGGCCCGTTCGGGGCAATCACTCCGACCCGAACGCCCTTGGTAACACCTGCAGCAATGAGTTTGCGCGCCATGGTTGCGGATTGGAAATCAGCCTGCGCGTAGGTGATCCGCGCGACGTTGCCGTCGCCCACCGCGGAGACGATGAAGTCGTTACCGCCATGGGCGGCAACCACATCGGCCAGCATTGCCGGAATGACCGCCGGGTATGGCAGTGGGTCGTAGCTGAATGTTCGCCGGGGCTGGCTCGGCTGACGGGGCTGGGTCATTCAACGACCCATCGCGGTTCACGTTTCTCGGCGAAGGCCAGCATCCCTTCCCGGTAGTCGGGGTGAGTCAACTGGTGCTGCAGCACGTAGCGGTACGCCACGTCGTGGGCCGCGTGCAGTCCCACGTCGAGGGTGGCCCACATCGCCTTGATAGACGCCTGCACTGTGGCCGGCGAAAGCTTGACGATGTCGAGCGCGATTTCGCGTGCCCGTTGCTGCAGGCGATCGGCCGGTACGACTTCGTTGATCAAACCGATCTCGTGGGCCCGTTGGGCGCTGATGCGCCCCTTCTTGGTCATCAGCGCGAGTTGCATGACCATCGACAGCGGCATCCGGCGCAGCAACACGGCGGCCTCGAGCGCGAATACGTTGCCGACGGCAAGGTGCGTGTCGATCAGTTCCGCATGTTCGGCAGCGATGATCAAGTCGGAGTCGGCGACCTGATGGAGGCCGCCGCCGACCGCCATTCCGTTGAGCGCGCAGATGACCGGTTTCCACACGTTGTGGTGCAGTCGCGAACCCGGAACCTTATTGCGGATGCCGCTTTCCGCGGTGGCCCGAACGTCCTGCCCCGCAGAAAAAGCGCGGTCGCCGGCACCGGTGATGATGGCGACCCGGATGTCGGGGTCGTCGCGCACCCGCGCCCACGCAATGCCGAGTTCGGTACGGGTCAGGTCATCGGTGGCGTTGAGTCGCTCCGGACGGTTGATGGTAATCGTCGCGACGTGCTCGCTGACCTCGAACAGGATTCTCTTCAGTTCCACGGCATCCCCTGACCTCGACTCCCTGCGACCGTCTTGCTCGACATTCACGGCATCCATTGCCCCCCCGACACCGAAATCAACTGCCCGGTAATGTGTTTGGCTGCCGGTGAGCACAGGAAGACCGCCACTCCGGCGACATCACCCGGGTCGCCGAGTTGACCGGTCAGGGTGCTCTGACGCATCTTCGCCAACTCTTCCTCGCTTTTTCGCGACAACAGCCACGGAGTCGCCGTGGTCCCGACAACCAACGTGTTCACCCGTATGCCATGCTCCCCCAACTGCACGGCCATCAGCCGGCTCAGGCCTTCCACTCCGGCCTTGGCGGCCGCATACGCCGGCGGACCGGTCCGCACACCGTGGGCCGACACCGAACTGATGTTGACGATCGACCCACCACCTTCAGCCACCATCTGTCGGGCGGCAACCTGCGAGACGACGAATGTGCCTTTGAGGTTGACATCGACGATGCGGTCCCAGTCCTCATCGGTTTGATCGAGAAACGATCCCGATAGCGTCATCCCGGCGTTGTTGACCAGCGCGCTGACGGGCCCATGTTGCTCGGCCAGGCCGGCCAATGCATCTTCCACCGCGGCACGGTCGGTGATGGACAACGCCAGCGGGATGAGTAATCCCGCTCGGGCGGCATCCGAGTCACTAGCCCGTGCAATGGCTTTCGCATTGATATCCACGACGACCACCCGGTGGCCGGCGGATATCAGTTCCGCGACAATCGCTTCCCCAATCCCCCGTGCTCCTCCGGTGACGACCGCGAGCGGACGGGCTTCAGCCGACACGCTGTCCACCTCCCTGTCCTCCGGTCGATGCTGAGCTCTCGATCGCCTCGATGGACGGCCGCACCAGTTTCACGGACTCGGCCATCAATTCGCACAGATCACCCTCCCCACCACCGGCGACCCACGCATCAATGGCAGCGCGGTTAGCACCGTTGATCAACGCCGCCGCCAGTCGGGGCCGTAGGTCTGAATCCGCATCGCTGTTCAGCCACCGGGCAACCTCGGCGGTGAGCTGGTCGATCCAGTCCTCGTTGATCCGCAACATGGTCGCGCGCAATGGCGGCACGCTGTGGTACATCCGCGCGCGAACCACGAAAATCTCCGGCTGGTTCATAATCGCCTCTGCCACAGCCGAAGACGCCTCGAAGAGCGCCCCCCACAATGAGCTTGAGCGCGAGGCGCGAAACCGGCGGGTGGCCTCGCGGAGCCGTTCGACATATCCGTCGAACAGGATGTCATCCTTGGTGGCGAAGTGACGGAAGAACGTGCGCGGCGCCACGCCCGCGGCAGCAGAAATCTGTTCGACGGTGGTCGCCTCGTAGCCATGCACGGCAAATAGTTCCAGCGCAGCATGTATCAGCGCCTGGCGGTTGCGCAGTCCACGGGCCCGTCGTTGATCCACAATCAAACCCCTGCCACGACACCCGCTACGGCAGCGGTGCCAGAACTCAACGCCACGACATCACCCTGCAGGGTCCGGAAACGCACGGAGTCTCCGGTTTGCCAGATCTCGGTGCGCAGTGGGGCATCCAGCTTGACCGGCTTGGCGAACCGGCAGCTCACGGACGTCAAGGCTTGCGGGTCACCGCCGCCAATGGTGTTGATGACGGCACGCGCGGCGAATCCCAGCGTGCACAACCCGTGCAGGAAGACGTCGTCGAAGCCGTACTTGCGGGCCGCCTCTGGGTCGATGTGCAGCTGATTGCGGTCGCCGGACAGCCGATAGATCGCCGCCTGCTCCGGACGGATGACGTCCTCGAAGAATGTGTCCGGCGCGACGTCCGGATCCGGCTGCGGTGCGGGTCCACGGGTACCGCCGAAACCGCCTGCGCCCAATACCATCGTCTGTGATCGGGTTACGAAAACGGTGCCGTCCGCGTCGGTGCCGTGGCCGGTCAGCTCCACGGCGCCATGCTTGCCCGTGTCCCACACCGCAGACACCGTGGCCTGCACGCTCAGTTCACCGCACGGCCCGATCGGCCGGTGCAGTTCCAGCGCTTGCGCGGAGTGCACGATCGGAAACGTACCGAGGTCAAGGACGGACCGCAGATCCTTGACGGCCCACCAATTGGCAATGAGCGCAAAGGTTGGCAGTACCGCCGGACCCAACGCCTCGTTCAGCAGGGCCAGCTCGGCCGGGGGGCGAGCACCGACCCCTAGCGCGTAGAGGATTACATCGGTCTGATCCCACTGAAAGGTCGTCGATTCCAACGTGGTTCCGACCACGGAGTCGGACAGGGTCACGGCGTCTCCCAGCTATGTACGAATTGACGCTATTTGTTCAATCGTGCAATATAGTGGCAGTAACTGCAACTAGTTTTGCCAGGTCTATCTTGCGGGAAGGACCGACATGAAGTTCGGTGTGTTCATCCTCGGCGACAAGCCCAATCACCTCAGTGAGCGTGAGGTGTTGGCCAATGTGTTGCAGGAGGCGCGCTGGGCAGAAGAACTCGGCTACGACGAGGTATGGCTGGCCGAGCACCACTTCTCCCCGTACGGCATGCTGCCCGACCTCCCGCAGATCGCGACGGCCATCGCCGCGCAGACCGAGCGCATCCAAATCGGGACCGCATGCATGGTCGCGCCCTTCCACGACCCGATCCAACTGGCCGAACGGATCGCCGTTGTCGACGTCCTCTCCGGTGGCCGTTTCGACGCGGGGTTCGGCCGTGGTTATCAGTCGCACGAGTTCAGGGGCTTCGGCATCTCGATGGATGAGGCCACCGGCAGGTACCAGGAATGCGTAGAGATCGTCGACCGCCTACTGACCGAGGAGAATGTCAGCTATCAGGGCAAGTACTTCCAGATTGAGGACGTGACCATCTATCCGCGACCGCGGCGGAAGATTCCCGTCTGGGGCACGGTGATGAAGACGCCGTCGAGCTTCGAATGGCTTGCCGACAAGGGCTACGGTGCGATCATCGGCAACCCCTACCAGGTCGACCCGGATCTGAAGGGAGCACTGGACATCTACCTGGATGTGCAGTCCAAGAAGGGACTCGACGCGGCCACCGGCAACGTCTGGGCACTACTGAACGCCTTCTGCCACGAAGACGACGGGTTCGCCCGCAGCTATCCCCGCCGGAGTGTGGAGTTGTCGATCGAGACCCATCGCAAGTATTCGAACCCGTTCGAACGCGGCGGGGAGATACCGGCCGACTACAAGGCCTACGCAGACTGGTTCGAGAAGCACGACAAGCAGAGCTACGAGCAGGTACTGAATTCACACCTGACGCTGATGGGCAACCCGGAACGCATCATCGACAAGATGCACACCGTCATCGACATGGGTTGGCGCAACATCATTCTGCGCATGTCGCGCGGCGGTGCGATGGAACGCTCCAAGGTATACGACTCGATGAAGTTGTTCGCCCAAGAGGTGATCCCGGCGGCCTCCGAACTCGCGGCAGCTGCGGTTTGAGCCAGCGGCTGGCCGACCGCATCCGCGCGGTTCTGGCGCTCGACCCCGAGGCACCCGCGATCGAGTACGAGGGTGAGTGGTCGACGTGGCAATCGCTAGCGGATGTCGCTGCCGGAATCGAAAAATACCTCACCACAGCCGGTTTGGGCGAAGGATCCGCCATCGGCCTGATATTGCGAAACCATCCCGCCGCGATCGGGGCAATGCTAGGTGTGCTGCAGGCGGGTGCCTGCGTCGTCACGATCAACCCGTCACACGGTGACACCGGACTGACGTCAGACATCCGCGGCTTGCGACTGGCGGCGCTGGTGGCGATGGAGACCGACTGGCAGCGCACCGGCGTCATCGACGCCGCGGCCGGCTCACTGGGGTTGCGGGTCACGCTCAATCCGGCGCAGGCAGTACCCGTAGCCGGGCTAGAAGCTCCAACCGCGAACCCAGACCGGAACATCGCCGTCGGCGCCGATCCCACAGCGGTCTTGATGCTGACCAGTGGCACCACCGGACCACCCAAGCGTATCCCACTGTCCTACAGCGCGTTCGAACACACGTTGACCGCGGCGGGCAGGCATTACAGCCAAAACCGAACGCCTGAACTCAAATTGCGTTCGGGCGTCGCGATAGTCTCGGCGCCCTTGGTGCACATGTCTGGCCTGTTCCGAACCCTGCACAACCTCTGCGAAGGCCGAAAGATTGCCCTTCTAGCACGATTTCGGGTGAATGACTTCGTGGACCTGGTGGTGCGACACCGCCCGCGCGCGGTGAGTCTGGTGCCGTCCGCGCTCGCGATGGTGCTGGACGCCGATGTGCCGCCAGAGGTGTTCTCCAGCGTCGAGGTGGTGACGTCGGGTACCGCACATCTGCCGGTGGACGTGCAGACAGCATTCGAGGAGCGTTACGACGTCGCGGTCCTACCGTCCTACGGGGCAACCGAATTCGCCGGCGGTGTCGCCGGCTGGAACCTCGCGCTGCACCGGCAGTGGGCGTCCACCAAGCGGGGAAGCGTGGGACGGCCGCAGCAGGGGCGCGAGATTCGTGTCATCTCCATCGATGACGGCACCGAGGTGGCCCCCGGAGCGCAGGGCCGAATCGAAGTACGCACCACCGGTGGGGACTGGGTGCGTACCACCGATGTCGGCCGAGTGGATGCCGACGGTTTCGTGTTCATCGACGGGCGCAGCGACGACGTCATCATTCGCGGCGGCTTCAAGATCACGCCGGCCGATATCGTCAACGTCCTGCGTACGCATCCGGCGGTCCGCGACGCGGGCGTCACCGGCCTGGCCGACGAACGCCTGGGCCAAGTCCCGGTCGCGGCGGTCGAATTGGCCGACGGCCGCCAGGCCACGTCCGACGATCTCCTTGCGTTTCTGCGCGCACGGCTCAGCAGCTACCAGGTTCCGGCCCACTTGATCATCGTCGACGAGTTGCCCCGCACGCCGTCGCTGAAGGTCAGCCAGCCCGGTATCCGCGAATTGTTTGATGGGGTGTCCGGATGAAAGAGGTGTGTACGTGACTGATGACGTCCGCGGCGCTGCCGCCATCGTCGGTGTGGCCGATGAGGTTTCGTCGACGGGTGTGATCGATGTTGCGCTGCGGGAACTCGAGGCACGCGTGGTCACTGCCGCGCTGGCTGATGCGGGCCTGTCGCTACGCGATGTCGACGGGCTGTGCACCTGCACCGGGGGATCGCTGATGCATTCCGTCGAATTAGCCGAATACCTGGGAATCACACCGCGATTCACCGACGCCACCCAGACCGGCGGGGCCAGCTACGGACTCTACGTCGAACACGCCGCGGCCGCGATCGCGACCGGTGCGGCCGAGACGGTCGTGATCGTGTACGCATCCACGCCGCGCGCGGCCCGAAAACGGGGCGAAAAGGGACTCGGCGTTTTCGCCACCCCGGAACGCCTCGAGTGGGAGACGCCATCCGGAGTGATGCTGCCGATCAGCGCCTACGCACTGGCCGCCAACCGCCACATGGCGACCTACGGAACCACCGCCGAGCAGCTGGCTCAGATCGCCGTCGACACCAGACGATGGGCCTCGCTGAACCCCCGCGCCTACCTGCGCGACCCGATCACCGTGGACGACGTGCTGGCTTCCGGGTTCATCGCCGAACCGCTGCACAAGCTGGAATGCTGCCTGGTGACCGACGGCGCCGCGGCGATCGTGCTCACCAGCGCAGAGCGCGCCCGCGATCTGGCCAGGCCGCCGGCGTTCGTCCTGGGCGCGGCCTCTTGCGCGTCGCACGCGATGATCTCGCAGATGCCGGATCTTACGGTCACTCCCGGGGCGGTGTCCGGCCCGGCCGCATTCCAGACGGCCCGGCTCGATCCTGGTGACATCGACGTTGTCGAACTCTATGACTCGTTCACCATCACTGTCCTGCTCGCCCTCGAAGACCTTGGCTTCTGCGCCAAAGGCGAAGGTGGAGCATTCGTCGGCGACGGCGCTTTGGCGCCCGGGGGGATACTGCCCGGCCAGACGACCGGCGGCGGGCTTGCCTACACGCACCCGGGCGCGTTCGGCGCCTTCCTGCTCGTCGAGGCCGCCCGGCAGCTGCGGGGCGAGTGCGGCGAACGACAGGTAGCCGACGCGAAGACCGCGGTCGCACACGGCACCGGCGGGGTGTTGTCGGCGACCTCGACCGTGATTCTCGGAACGGAGGACACACTGTGAGCGCTGAGCTGCCGGTCCCCGAACCCAGTGCCGTTTCGGCACCGTTCTGGGACGCCACCCGACGACACGAACTGACGATGCAGCGGTGTGAATCGTGCAGCCGCCTGGTGTGGTACCCACGGTTTGTCTGCCCGCACTGCGGGGGATTGTCGCTACGGTGGGAAAAACTGAGCGGAGGCGGTGTCGTGTACGCGGTGAGCGTGCACCACCGCGCGGCGCTACCCGCGCTGGCCGACAAGGTCCCCTACTCGGTGGTCTTGGTGGATCTCGACGAGGGAGTTCGGCTGATGTCCAGTGTGTTTGGCCCGCCGCCCGCGGTGGGTGAGCGCGTCGGACTGGCCTGGGTGCCGCTGGATGACGGTCGCAATCTCGCGGTGTTCGAGCGGCAGCGATGATTCCGGATCCCGGCCTGCAACGGGTTCGCGAGGACCTGGTGCTACGCCACGTCGCCGCCGAGAATGCGCGGGACGCGGACGCGGCGCTGGCCACCTTCACCCGGCCGCGCTACGAGATCATCCCTACCGGCGCGGTTTTCGACGGACATGACGCGGTGCGCGCCATGCTGTTGAAGCAGTGGGCGGACCTGCCGTCGCTGCGCTACACCGCCGAGGCGGTCTATCACGGCGAACACGGCCTGATCGTGGAGACCCGAACAACCGCACCCGGCACTTCTTTCGACATGTTGAGTGTGAATCTGTTCGGTTTCGACGGACCCGACCTGGTCCTTGAGCGCTGTTATTTCGACCGGATGCTGCTGGCAGAGAAACTGGCGGCCGCCAGTCGGACGAATGAACAAACTTCGTAATATTGTATACTCGCCGCTGAGCGCACATCGCGAAGGAGCAAGTGGTGGCCACGCAGGTAGATACCGGGATTCCATCGTTGAGCAGCGACCCAGCTCTCGAGTTGTACCGGTTGATGAGCAAGGTGCACCACAGTGACCGACGCGTTCGAAAAGGGTTGTCATCAGGCGAGATTGCGATGAGTTACTGGCCGGTGGAGGGCCAGGAAGCGATGTCGGCGGGCGCAGCGTTGGCTCTCGCGCACGACGATCAGCTGGTCACCACTTATCGAGGCCTCGGCGACGTGGTTGCCAAAGGCATCGACCTGCCAAAATATTTTGCCGAGATTCTCGGACGAAGCACCGGCTTGTCGAAAGGCAAGGCGGGGGCAATGGGCATCTTCGACCCTGACCACGGGATCGCCTGGACCACAGGCATCGTCGGCGCGGGACCCCTGATCGCCAACGGGATTGCCCTGGCCGAAACCATGAAATCCACCGGGCGAATCGTGCTGGTTAGCTTCGGAGACGGCGCGACCAGCATCGGCTACGTCCACGAAGCGATGAACATGGCGGCGTTGTGGGCGCTACCGGTGGTGTTCTTCTGCCAGAACAACGCGTGGGCCGAATGCACCCCCGTGGCGGGCTACACGCGCTCGACGCGACTGTCCGATCGTGCCGCCGGCTACCAGATGCCCGGCGTGACCGTCGACGGCACCGATCCGCACGCCGTCTACCAGGCAGTCACGGAGGCCGTCGAGCGTGCGCGCTCTGGTGGCGGCCCGTCTTTCGTCGAGGCCGTCGCCTACCGCCTCCAGGGGCATTACTTCGGCGACCAGATGACCTACGCCGACCCCGACGAGCTTGCGGCCAAGCGCGCGGACCCCCCATTCGCGCGGTACCGGCAACATCTCATCGACAACGGCTCGGCCACCGAGGCCGAACTGGACCGCGTCGATGCCGAGCTGATTGCCGAGATCGATGCGGCCTTCGCCGCTGCGCGCGACGCCGAACCGACGGCGGTCGACGAACTCAACCTCGATGTCTTCGCCGGGAACGGCACCGAATTGGCCGCACCCGTGGTCCAGCGCGCCAGCGTGCCGGACGGCGACACCGAGGATCTCGGCCTGGTGCAAGCGATTCACCGCACGCTAGACCGCGCCATGGCCGCCGACGAATCGATCGTGCTGCTAGGGGAAGACATCGCCGACCCGGCTGGCGGCATGTTCAAGATCACAGCGGGGCTGTCCACGAAGTACGGTGCCGACCGGGTCCGCGACACCCCGATCGCCGAGAGCTCAATCATCGGCGCCGCACTCGGAGCTGCTCTCGGTGGACTGCGGCCGGTCGCGGAGCTGATGTTCATGGACTTCCTCGGAGTCGCCATGGACCAAATCGCCAACCATGCGGCAAAGATTCGCTACATGTCCGGCGGCCGGCAGGGCGCGCCGATGATCATCCGCGTCATGGTGGGCACCGCCGCGGGCCCACAGCACTCGCAAGCATTCGAAGCCTGGGCGATGCACACCCCGGGTATCAAGGTCGTCTGGCCCAGTACCGCCGCAGACGCCGTCGGCCTGCTCAATGCGTGTCTGGCAGAGGATGATCCTTGCCTGTTCGTCGAGTCGATGAAGCTGTTTTACGGAGGCGGCAAAGGACCAGTCCCGACCGCCGACTATGTGATCCCGTTGGGGCAGGCCGACATCAAGCGTGTCGGCAACGACGTGACCATCTGCACCTACGGAGCTACGGTGCACGCGGCGCTGGACGCGGCTGATCGCCTTGCCGACGAGGGTGTCTCGGTCGAGGTGGTCGACTTGCGGACCCTCGTGCCATTGGATCTGACCACAGTGCTCGAATCGGTTCGCAAGACGCGCCGCCTGGTCGTAACACACGAATCGGTCGGGTTCTGCGGACCCGGCGCTGAGATCGCGGCCGCGGCGGGGACCGAATTGTTCGACGTTCTCGAGAGACCCATTCAACGGGTGGCCGGCAGCTACACACCGGTGCCGCGGGCCGCGACCTTGGAAGCCGCTTGCCGCCCGGACGCCGCCCGTGTCGCCGACGCCATCAGGAGGATCGTGTGACAGAGGTGCGCATGCCCAAGCCGGGTGACGCGATCACCGAAGCCGAATTGACCGGGCGCTACGTTGCCGACGGCGCGCGAGTTGCGGAGGGCGACTTGCTATATCAGATTGCCACGGACAAGGTGGAGATGGACATCGAAGCTCCGGCAAGCGGCGTGGTTGTCTGGAAGGCCGACGTCGGAAATTCCTACGACGTAGGTTCCCTCCTCGCGATAATCGAGGACAAATGACCGCTCTGCCGCATTCAACCGATGTTGACCTGGGCGCGCCTGAGCTCGCCGGACGGATCGAGGGCGACACGTTGATCGTCACGATCAACCGGCCCGAAAAGAAGAACGCCGTCACTGCGGACGGCTATCACGGAATCAAACGGGCGGCCATGATCGTCGCCGATGAGCCCGCCTTGAATTTTCTGGTGATCACCGGCGTTGGCGAAACCTTCTGCGCCGGCGGGGATATGAACGCCGACCAGAACCCGGACCGGCGGTGGGATGCTTTCACCGAGTCCTACGACGGGACGCCGTTCGAAACGTTGGGCAAGATTCCCAAACTCGTCGTGTGCGCGGTCAACGGCATCGCGCTCGGTGGGGGTCTGGTCATGACGTTGTTCGCGGATCTGGTTGTCGCCTCCGATAAAGCTCGATTTCGCGTGCCAGACCTCACCCGCGGCGTGTATGAGGCGTTCGTTGCCGCGAGACTGCCACAGCGACTGGGCACGCTGCGGGCCAATCACCTTATTTACGGGAATGATTGGATCGATGCGGCCGAGGCGGAGCGACTCGGCCTGGTCGGCAAGGTCGTGCCGCACGACACCCTTCTTTCCGAGGTCGCCACTCTGCTCGATCGAGTTCGCAAGACCGGTCCCGCCGCACGTGCAGCAATGAAACGCGAAATGGCCCGCGCCTTACCCCCCGTCGACGTCACCGGTTACTGGTCATCCATCGGGACTGCCGAGCAGATCGAAGCTTTTACCGCGTTCTTGCAGAAGAGATCACCGGAATGGCCACCCGTCAATAACGACCGAGCCGCCTTCGTGCATACCCGTCGTCCGATCTGGTTGCCACCCCAACCCGACTGACGTCGCGTCAACGTCAACCGACAGCGCCTTACATGACAGATAGACATTATTTGTTCTATCATTCAGCATGATGACGGACCTACCGCGCGGCACCTCGGAACTGACCGGGTGCGACGAAATCCTGGTTGCGGCGGACGGGCCAGTCCGGATCGTGACGTTGAACAACCCGGACAACGCCAACGCGGTCAACAACACGATGCACACCGCGTTCACCCGACTGTGGGCCTCGCTGGCCGAAGACCCCGACGCGCGCGCGGTCCTGATTACTGGCACAGGCGATTACTTCTCCGCGGGTGGAAACCTGGTGGAATGGCTGGAAACCCACGTCAACAACCCGGTCACCCGCCGCGCCGGGATGCGCGACGCTCGGCGAATCGTGCGTGACATGATCGATTTTCCGCTGCCTGTTGTCGCTGCAGTGAACGGGCCGGCGGTCGGATTCGGCTGCAGCATTGCCGTGTTGTGTGACATCGTGCTGATCTCCGACCGGGCGTTCTTCGCCGATACCCACGTCGCAAGCGGTCTCGTCGCCGGCGACGGCGGGTCGGTGCTGTGGCCGTTATTGATGAGCCTGATCAAGGCCAAGGAGTACCTGATGCTCGGCGAGCGCATCAAGGCAGAGAAGGCCGTTGAGTTGGGTCTGGCCAACCGGGTTGTACCGCACGCCGAGATCAAGCAAGAGGGCCTCGCGGTGGCACACCGCCTCGCCGCGCTGCCGCCGCGCGCGGTTCAGGACACCAAGCGGACATTGAATCTGCATGCGCAACGCGCGATTACCGGCATTCTTGAGTACGGAATATCAGCCGAGACGGAATGTTTCACCACTCCCGAGCACCGCGCCGCGATCGACAAGTTCCTCAACCGGTAGCGCACAGGCTATGGACGACACCGCGGACGCTCCACTAATCCTGCGCGAAGACCACGACGGGGTCACGACACTGTTGCTCAACCGGCCCCGCCAGCGCAACGCTTTGCGCTACGAGTCGTGGACCGAGCTATCGGTGCTACTCGGCGCTGTCGTCGACGACCGCAGCGGCGCCGTGATTCTCGCCGGATCAAATGGATTCTTCTGCGCCGGTGGAGATTTGAAGGCCGGCCCGGCCCACGGTGATGGACCCCTGGCGCCCGCCGGCCGCGTCGAACACGCACAACGGGTGATGGCGCAACTCAGGGCACTTCCGGTGCCGACGATCGCTGCGATCGAGGGTGCCGCGGTCGGCCTCGGTTGGAGCCTGGCCCTCTCGTGCGACCTCGTTGTGTGTGCCAGCGACGCGTTCTTCGCTGCGCCGTTCGTGGCGCGCGCGGTGGTGCCCGACGGCGGACTGGCCTGGCGCCTCACGGAGCAACTGGGTCGGCACCGTGCGGCTTCGCTGTTGCTCCGCGGTGGCAGATTGCCTGCGATCGAAGCCGAACGGATGGGACTAGTCACCGATTTGGCGGAACCTGGAACGGCGATAGACCGTGCGCGTGATATCGCCATCGAGTTGATGAAAGCCGACCCGGGTGCGATGGAAATGACCAAAAGGCTTATCAATTCGGCCGAAAGCGCTCAACTGGCAACGTTCCAGCCGCTCGAACTGGCGATGGCGACCGTGGCACAGCAACGCTCGGCCGCGGCAGCCGCACGGACCGCTTTCTCTTAACCTCAGCGGGGCAGGCCCAGGCCGGACGTCGAGATCAAATCGCGCTGGATCTCGCTGGTCCCCCCACCGATCGAGTGCAGCAACGAGAGCAACAGCCCCTCGGAGAAATGGCCGTGCAGCAGGGCGTCCGGATCATCGGGTAAGAGTTCTCCTGCGGGACCGAGTATCTGGGCTCCGAGCGAGCGAAGTTCGGCGGTCAGTTCGGAGTGGTACAGCTTGGACAGGGACGGCAGAGCGGGATCCAGGGCGCCCGCGGCTTGCAGGGTCGCCACCCGGTAGGACAGCGCGCGACCGACCTCGACACGTTCGAAGGCCCGGGCCAGCGCGATACGGGTGTTCGGATCAGCGAGCGGATCGTGCAGCGCGCCTTGTTGAGCGTGACACCAGTCGATCAGTTCGTCGAGATAGCGCTGAGCCTGCGCGGCCCGAGTAATATTCGACCGCTCCACCTCAAGCAGCGCTTTGCCGACCGTCCACCCCTGCCCCTCGGCCCCAACGAGATTGGCCGCCGGTACCCGGACGCCGTCGAAAAATTCCTCGGCAAAAGTGGGATAGCCGGTCATCGACCTGATGGGCCGGCGGGTGATACCGGGAGTGTTCAGGTCGACCAAGAAGAACGAAATGCCCGCCTGGCGCCTTTCGGCGACCGGCGCCGTGCGGGCCAGCACGAAAATCCAATCGGCGAGAACGCCGTTGCTGGTCCACGTCTTCTGCCCATCGAGGATGTAATGGTCGCCATCGCGTCGGGCGGTCATGCGCAGCGCAGCCAGATCCGACCCGGCCTCGGGTTCGGAATACCCTTGTGCCCACATGCGTTCCGAGCGCGCGATGGCAGGCAGGTGCTCCGCCTTCTGTTCGGGCGTGCCGTATTTGAACAATATGGGCGCGAGCATGTTGACGCCGTTGGTGTTCACCAGGGGCGCCCCCGCATAGGCGAGTTCCTCACGTATGACGACCTGTTCGACGACCCCTCGCCCGCCCCCGCCGTACTCGGCGGGCCAGTGCGGCACGAACCATCCTTGGGCGTGTAATTCCCGACAGAACGCGACGGCGCGGTCGTGCGCGTCGCGCGGTAGGTAGTCGGGATTGGCCGCGGTACGGCGAAATTCATCGGGCAGGTTACGGGCAAGCCACTCACGGACCGAAACTCGCAGCGATTCGGTCTTCTCGTCCCCGCCAAACCGGATGATCGGCTTAAGCGGCATGCTCAGATCCGGTCAGTGGGTTTCGAGCCCTTCTTCATCAGTTGTGCCAGAAATTGTTGGAACTCCGCGCTGCCGGTCACCATCGCCTGCAGGTCATTGCTGGCCTGCTGATGGGTGCGGAAACCCATGGTTTCCCAGGCCCGGATGACGCCGGACTTGACCGCTTGCAACGTGATCAGCGGGGCCTTGGCGATCTGCGCGGCCAACTCCTCGACGGTGGTTTCGAGTTCGTCAGCGGGCACCACCCTGTTGACCAAACCAAACTCCAGCGCCTCGGCGGCGGTCAACCGCTGGGCGGTGTAAAGGTACTCGGCGGCGCGTTTGTAGTTCATGAATACCCACGGCTCGAACATCGTTTCGGCGCCCGGCAGCCCGAATCCGGGAACCAGTGGCATCTGGAACCAGGCGTCCTCGGAGCAAACGGTGATCTCGGGGATCAGCGCCCAGGTGGTGCCCCCGCCGATCGCGTAGCCGTGCACCTGAGCGATCACCGGCTTGGGGAACTCCCAAAGCTTGAGGACCGGCCACAGAAACAACTGCGCGGCCGATCGCCAGACTTTCCCCGATGCTTCGAGCTCGGCCTTGAACTCTGGATACGCGCCAGTGGGCACGTGACCCGAGCAGAAGCCCCTGCCGTTGGCCTTGATGATGACGACCTTGATGTTGTAGTCGTACTGCGCGTCGTCTAAGGCATGGTTGACGCTGTGGACCATTTCGGAGGTCTGGGCATTGGCGGCATCCGGATTGTTCAGAATGATCCGGGCGATGGGACCGTCTTTTTCATAGATGACATGCTCGAGCTCTTGCGTTTCCACGTTATGGTTCGTCCTCTCGACAGGGCTGGGAGCCCGTAGCACCACGATAGTGCAACTACACATATAATGTATTACTGTTCTTTGCGGAAGGGCGGTGCTGATGACCACGACGGACTTGCGTTGGGATCCTTTCGACCGTGCCCTGCATGTTGACCCGTACGCGGTGTGGAAGCGATTGCGCGACGAAGCACCGGTGTATCGCAACGAGGAATACGACTTTTACGCGTTGAGCAGGTTCTCCGACGTACTGGAGGCGTCGCTGGACACCGAGACCTTCTCCTCGCAGCACGGCATCACGTTGGACGCGATCACCGCTGAACCCTGGCCATCGCCCAGGGCGATGATCATGATGGATCCCCCCGATCACACCGCGTTGCGGAAAATGGTCAACCGCACGTTCTTTCGGACCAAGATCGCAGAACTCGAGGAGCATATCCGCGGGCTGTGTCGCGGCTACCTAGACCCTTTCGTCGGGAGCGGCGGCTTCGACTATGTGCGCGATTTTTCCATGAAGTTGCCGGTGATGGTGATCAGCTCCCTACTCGGATTTCCCGAGGAGGATCACGACAACCTGCGGGAATGGTCGGATGCCCAGATCCACCGGGACGACGGCTCACCAAAGCTCAGCGAGGCGGGCCGGGAGGCCAACGTCAAGCTGTTCAGCTATTACACCGCCCAGGTCCAGCAACGCCGGGCCAACCCGACCGACGATATCGTCGGTAATCTGATGGTTTCCGACCTCGTCCAACCCGACCGCGAGACTCGTCGCCTGGACGACACCGAGTTGTTGATGTTCATCGCGATGATCAACGTCGCGGGTAACGAGACGGTGGCGCGGCTACTTGGCTGGGCGGGTCTGACGCTTTGGCGCCATCCAGAGCAGCGGGCCAAGCTGGTCGCCAATCCCCAGTTGATCGGCAACGCCGTCGAGGAACTGCTTCGCTATGACGCGCCGTCGCCGGTGCAAGGCCGCTACACCGAACGCGACGTCACCTTCCATGGCCAGCTCATACCCAAGGGCTCGCGGGTGGCGCTATTGACTGGGTCCGCCGGTCGCGACGAGCGCCAGTACGAGAACCCGGACGTTTTCGATGTCGAACGAACCGGAATCCGCCACGTCAGCTTCGGCCACGGTTCACATTTCTGCCTGGGTGCCGCGCTTGCGCGCCTGGAAGCCCGGGTAGCGCTGGAGGAGACGCTCGCGCGGTTTCCAACGTGGGACGTCGACGAAGATGCGGTGCGATATGTGCACACCAATTCGGTGCGTGGCCCGGCCAGCGTGCCCATCCGACTGTGATCACTCCCGATGTGGTGGTACGCACCGAGGATGGGGTGCGCTGGCTGATCCTGGACCGTCCGGACGTCGGCAATTCGGTAACGCGTGCCATGCAGCGCAGCCTCATCGAAAATCTCGCTGATGCCACCGAGAATCCCGACGTGCGGGCCGTGGTGCTTACCGGATGCGGAAACAAACACTTCTGTACTGGACCGAATTTGCGTGACCCTGGAATGCAACCGCGGAAGGACCGCATCGCCGGCGATGCGGCGCGCATCTTGCGTTCGGGTTCACAAGCGGTGGTCTCGGCACTGCTCGATTGCGAGAAGCCGGTACTCTGCGCGCTCAACGGTGTCGCTGCCGGAATCGGCGCGAGCATGGCGCTGGCCTGCGACCTCATCGTTGCAGCCGAAAGCGCCCGGCTGATGGCGCTTTTCACGCGCCGAGGTCTGGCACCCGACGGCGGCGCCGCCTACCTACTGGCCCGCAAGGTGCCCTTCAACGTCGCCAAACAACTGCTGTTTTTCGGCGAAACGCTGACAGCGCCCGAAGCCTACCGAATCGGCCTGGTCAACAAAGTGGTGCCAGACGGCGACCTCCTCAGCGAGGCGACCGCCTGGGCGCAACGCCTCGCACAAGGACCGACCCGCGCTCTCGCCGCCGCCAAGGCGATGCTCAATCACGCCCTCGACGTCGACCGTGATGCGGCGTTTCGCACCGAGGCGCTGCTCGTGGAACAGGTCGCCGCCACCGACGATGTTGCCGAAGGAATGGCAGCCTTTGTCGAACGACGCGACCCCGAATTCCGCGGCCGCTGATGAGCTCGCGACGAATTCCGCTGCTAGATACCCATTTTCAGGCCAGCGCCCGCATCGACGAACAGCTGCTGTCCGGTGACGTACCGGGATTCGTCGGAGGCCAGGTACAC
Source organism: Mycobacterium bourgelatii (assembly GCF_010723575.1). Lineage (NCBI taxonomy): Bacteria > Bacillati > Actinomycetota > Actinomycetes > Mycobacteriales > Mycobacteriaceae > Mycobacterium > Mycobacterium bourgelatii. The sequence continues at coordinate 1,270,592 of NZ_BLKZ01000001.1, read as the reverse complement.
CACCAGATGGGAGACGTCCTCGGGCTCTATCCACGGGACCGGCATGAGCTGCAGCAGCGGAAAGACGAGTTCGGCGTCCTCTCGACTCGGGTCAGGCAGGTCCGGACGAAATGTCCGGTACATCGCCGAGTTGTGCAACATCCCGGTGTTGACGTTGGTTGGGTGCACGGTGTTGATGCGAATCTGCTCGGGCGCCAATGTCAGGGCAAGCCCCTTGGTGTACTCCCCCAGCATCTTCTTGGCGAGCCCGTAGCCGGCGCCGCCGGGGCCCTGTGGCCCACCCCCAGTGGCCAGATCCTTTTGCGGGACAAGCCCGGCCACCGATCCGGTAACGATGATCGAGGCACCCGCCCGCAAGTGATCGATGCTCGCGTGGACCGCGTTCACGACGCCGACAAAGTCGACGTCGAACGCGTCCATGAATCCCCGCGACGGAACATTGTTGCCCAGTGGGCAAATTCCCGCGTTCGCCACGACAACGTGCAGGCCGCCCAGCTCCGCGACGGCCTCGTCGATCGCCTTCTTCAACGAGACGCGGTCACGTACATCGGCAACAGCAGATATCGCCCTCCGACCTGACTTTTCGACGAGCTTGACGGTCTCGTCCAGATCCTCGCGGGTAGCCAGCGGATACTGATTGGTCTCGATGTCGGCGCAGATGTCCAGCGCGATGATGTCGGCACCCTCGTCCGCAAGGTGGATGGCGTGGCTTCGACCCTGTCCCCGCGCCGCACCCGTGATCACGGCCACCTTGCCGCTCAGCCGGCCGCTCAGACGCTGCATTTGCTCCTCCATCTGCGGGTGCGCGAACCCGCCAACCTTATTGGATGATAGAACACTCAGTGTTAATCTGTCACTTACGACAGCTCACGTGATTCGAGGTCGCACCTTGCCACAGGAAGGGGTGCTCGGCGCAGCAGCGGTCCGGGACATGTTGGCACGCGAGGAGATTCACCAGCTTGCCTATCGCTATGCCGCCGCGATCGAGACCCGCGATGTTGACGCGATGGCTGACCTGTTCGTTCCGCACGCCCGGTTCGGCGAGTACGGAGGGGGCCGCGACGGGCTGCGGTTGCTGATGTCACGGAGCCTCCGGGAAAGCGTCTTCTCGGTCATTCTCGTCGCCAACCACATCATCGAACTCGACGGCGAGGACCGCGGACATGGGCAAGTCTGGGCACAGTGCTTCGCGCAGACCCACTCCGACGGGTTCATCGAACAACTCATCAGATACGACGATCGCTACGAGAAACATGCGGGTCGGTGGTGTTTCCTGCATCGCAGGCACCGCCTCTATTACGGCGTCCGCCGAGAGAATTCGCCGCTGACCCAACGGGCCGCCCAGTGGCCAGCAAATCAAATCGGCGTGGGTGACCTGCCCTTGTCCGATCCCACCTTCATCGACTGGCGGAACACGACCAAAACCGTTGCGCCGCCGCAACACAACGAGCCGCCGCGATGATCCAGTGCATATCCGACGGGTTGGCATTTCCGGAAAGCCCGATAGCCTACGAGGACGGCTCGGTCGTGGTGTCCGAGATGGCGGCCGGCCGCATCACCCGGGTTCTCCCCGACGGGGCAACCGAGACTGTCGCCATCACCGGAGGCGGACCAAATGGGGTCGGCAGGCTCCCCGACGGGCGACTGGTGGTGTGTCAGAACGGAGGATCGCGGTTCGGCCTCGGCGCGTGGCCGTACGAGTTCGAGGGGTGCGTACGGCTTTTCCGGCCGGTAGGTCCACCCGATCAACCGGTACCGCCCGCACTGCAAATAGTCGCCCCGAGTGGTCACGTCAGCACGCTGGCCACGGAATTCACCACGCGCTCGGGGAAGGTGCTGCCGCTGGTGCGACCCAGCGACATTTGTGTTGACGGTCAAGGCGGCTTCTACGTGACAGATGGCGGAACTACGCGAGGCCGCACGCGCAGCATGACCGGGCTGCTTTACGGCACCGTCGAAGATGGCCTGCGCGAAATCGTCTATCCGCTGGAAATGCCCAACGGCGTGGCACTTTCGGCCGACGGCGCGGTGCTGTATGTGGCGGAGACACGGACGCGACGCATCTGGGAGTTCGAGCTCGAGCGACCCGGAGTCGTTGCCGCGGCCCGCGGACTGACGACGGTGCCCAGTGGCGGCCCGCTCAACATCGGCGGGGCCGACGGAGTCTGCGTCGATGAAGCCGGGCGCGTACTGGTCGCCACGCTCGGGACGGGCGGCGTCACGGTCTTCTCCCCCACGGGCGAGCTCTTGGGCTCGATTCCCGCCGACGACCCGATGACAACCAACGTGACATTGAGCTGCGACGGAAAGACGTTGTTCATGACCCTAGCGTCGACGGGCCGTCTGATAGCGGTCAAGAATTGGCTGCAGGCAGCGGGTGTGGCCGATTGATTCGTCAGGCCTTCTGAGCCTTCTGTTCCTCCATCTTGTTGAGGAAGGCCTCGAAGCCAATCCCCCCGTGGGCCGCCATGATCTCGTCATAGTCGTACTCGGGCGGGTTGCCGCCGTTCGGGCGCCAGCCGGCATCCGCGGTACAGGACTTGAATCCCTCCTCTGGAAAGGAGTACCAGCGACGGGCGTTCAGTTCGACGATCTTGGCGGCCTCCTCGTCAGGGACATCGGCCAGCATCTCCTCGGCGCGCGCACGGCTCTTCGGCCAGAACGAATCGGAGTGCGGGTAATCGCATTCCCAGGTGATGTTGTCGATCCCGATCTCGTGGCGCATCGCCATCCCTACCTCGTCCTCGATGAAACATCCGGAAATGTTGCGGCGGAACAGTTCTGACGGCGCGACGGTCGGGTGGATGTTCTGATAGAACTTGTGTTTGCGCCAGACGTAGTCGGCGCGCTCGACAAGATAGGGCATCCAGCCGACACCACCCTCGCTGAACGCGACCTTGAGGTTCGGATGCTTGTGAAACACGGGCGAGAAGATGAGCTCGGTGGCCGCCGCCATCGAGGTGGTGCCCATCAGTGTGATCATCACCGCGAACGGCGCCTCGGGCGCGGTCTGGGGCGGGAATCCGCCACTGCCGAAATGCATTACCGCCGTCAGGTTGGTCGCCTCCAGCGCCGACCACACCGGTTCCCAGTAGGCGGTGTGGTAGCTGGGTAGTTTCAGATTGGTCGGGTTGTCGGGCAGTCCGATCGCGCGCGCCCCCTTGGCTGCCACCCGCTCGATCTCTGCGACGATGAGCGCCGCATCCCACAGCGGCGTGATGGCCATCGGGATGAACCGGGCGGGGTCGGTGGCGCACCACTCGTCGAGCGAAAAGTCGTTCCACGCCTTGACGCTGAGCAGGGCCAGTTCCTTGTCCTCGCCTTCCAGAAACACCGTGCCGCAGAACCGCGGAAACGATGGAAAGCACAACATGGCATGCACACCGTCGATGTCCATGTCGGCGAGGCGCGCTTTGGGGTCGTAACATCCGGGGATCATGTCGGCGTAGCGAATCGGATCGACGCCGAACTCTTCCGGCGATCGGCCCGCAACGGCGTTCAGCCCGATGTTCGGATAGGCCCTGCCCTCGTAGACCCACTGCTGCATCGGTGGAGCACCCTCGCGTGGGAAGTCGACGATGCGCGGCCCCTGGTCGACATACTTCTTGGGCAGTCGGTCCCGCCACACATGAGGCGGTTCGATGAGGTGGTCGTCGACAGATAGAAGCTTCATCGATGGCTGCAGGGGCATCGTCGGCGTCCTCGACTCTCGTCTCGTGCGGTACGGTACAAATAGACAACTTATGCCTAATTGACTATACCGCCGGTTCTGAGTCGTCCTCAAACAGCGGGCGGGCATTGAGGAGAGACATGGATCCGCGCCGACGCATCCCCCACGACGACTGGGCCGACCAGGACCTGCTCACCAAGAGCGAAGCGGCAGAGCGGCTCGCGGTCGAGATCGCCGAGGTCACCGCCAAGCTCGATGGGCCCGATGCCGGTTCCGGCGCGGCGAGAGAGATTCTCGAGCGCCGACTGCACGGGCTCAAAGAGGCCCACAAGCACCTGACCGAGGAAAGTTAAGACTGCGATGCAGCGGCGGCTCAGCTGCGCGGCAGGCCGAGCACGCGCTGCGCGACGATATTGCGTTGAATTTGCGCGGTCCCACCGTAGATGCTCGCCGAGCGCGACCAGACGTAGACGTCCCACTCCAAACCTTCGGTGAGCAGCGGGTCGGCGCCGCGCAGATCCATCATGGTGTGGGCGAACAACTGGTCCGCGCGGGTGAGGAGCAGCTTGTCAATTGATCCCTCCGGCCCGGGAAGCTTTCCCTGCTGCCGCTCGGTGAGAGATCGCTGCACCTTGATCTGCAACGCCCGCAGCGCAACATATGACTCGCCGAGCCGCGCCCGAATCGCGGGTGAGTCGTCCAGTCGACCGGCGCGGATATCGTCCTCCAACCGCCTCAGCTGAGTTGAGAGGCGACTGATCCAATTGATGTCACTGGGTCCTCGTTCGTAAGCCAGCAGCTGATTGGCGATGGCCCAGCCCTGGCCGCGTTCGCCGAGGAGGTTTTCGACCGGCACGTGGACGTCGTCGAAAGTGATCTGGGTGAATTCCCGGTTTCTTGCGGCGTTCACGATGGGCCGCACCTCGATGCCCGGTGTGGACATGGGAACCAGCAGCACCGAGATACCGGCGTGCTTGGCCGCGTCAGGTTCGGTCCGGCACAGCAGGAAGCACCAGTCGGCAACGGCCCCGAAGCTGGTCCAGATCTTGCGTCCGTTGACACGGAACACCGGACGGCCGTCGACGTCGACCAACTCGGCCCGGGTCTTCAGACCGGCCAGGTCGGAGCCCGCCTCGGGTTCGGAGAACCCTTGACACCACCGCACGCGGCCGGACAACAAGCCGGGCAAGAGGTCGTCCCGCTGTTGGTCGTTCCCGAACAGCCGCAATGCGTTGCTGAGGTGACCGACACCCTCGATGGGCGGAGCGCCCGCTCGGCCAAGTTCGTCGTTGAGGATCGCCTCGTAGATGGGTGGCTTGCCGTGTCCCCCATACTCGACGGGGAACGAAAGGCCGATATACCCCGCCTCGTAAAGCGTTTGATGCCAGGCATTCTGGGCGTCTGCACGGGCGGCGGGATCCGCTGGGATGGTGGCTTCGGCGGCATGTTCGGCGAGCCACTGCCGAAGTTCGGCGCGAAATTGCGCTTCGGGTGCGGTGTCGTTGAAGTCCACTGTTACGCGAGCTCCCGGTTCGCCAGGCGCATTGCCCCGATGGCCTCGTAGTGGACCGTCTCGTCACCGAACAACCGCCGATCAAGCAGCGCGCGACGCAGCCGTAGATGTGACACGTGCTCCCAGGTGATAGCGATTCCGCCGAACACCTGAACGGATGTCTCCACCACCTCGCGCCCAGCCGCGGAGGCATATGCTTTGGCCGTCATCGCGGCCAGACGTGCCTCATCGACCGGGAGTTGGTCGATGGCCCACGCGGCATGCCATAGGCAACTGCGGGCGCCCTCGACCTGCACCAGCGCGTCGGCGAGTAAGTGCCCGATGGCCTGGAAGGAGCCGATTTTCACGTCGAACTGGGTGCGCTCGCCGGCATACTGCACCGCATCATCGAGCGCCCCCTGCATGACCCCGACAAGATCGGCGGCGATCGCCGTCATGGCCAGCGCAGTCGCCCGCTGCCACCTCTCGTCGCTGATCGACTTCCCGATGACGGTGCCAGCTTCTGCCAGATCCGCTGGTACGCGGCGGAACTCGCGAGTGAGATCCAAGGCGTCCGACTTGGCCCCGCCCAAGGGCGCGCAGACCAGCCGGCGTTGCCCGTCCAGCCGGGTCTCTATTAGCGCATGGGTGGCTCCCACGGCGTCGAATGCGAGTGCTTTCTCCCCTGCGGTACCGAATTCGGTTAAGGCAGCGCTCAATACGGGCGCGACCCGCAAGTTGCCGCCGGCGACTAGGTCCAACTCGTGCTCAGCGTCGGCCGCCTCGAGCAGTTCGGTGGCCAGCACCGCTTGACCGATCACCGGCACCGCGCTGAGCGTGCGCGCGAGTTGCTCGATGACGATGACGGTTTCGACGCCACTTGCCTCGAGACCGCAGTGCGCGGACGAACGCAGCGTCGGCACCCCTAGTTCGACCACGTCGCGCCACTGGGCGGCGAGTGTCTCCGCGGAAGGCAGTCGCTCGGAACCTTCGACGCCAAGGGTCTTTGCAAGCCGGCCCGCGGTGTCCTGCAGCAGTTGCTGCTCGTCGGTGAGGCAGATTTCCATGTCAGCGCAACGTCATCTCCACGCTGGTGTAGCCACGCACCGTCGCGGTCAACACCCGCTCGCACGCCCCAATGGTGTAGTCCGGAAATTTTCTTGCAACGTAGTCGAAGACGAGCTGCGCCTCGCGGCGCGCCAGCCATTGCCCGAGGCAGATGTGGATACCCCAACCGAAATACACGTCGGTGCCCCGGGGCCTGCCGATGACGAAGCGGTCGGGATCCTGATAGCGGCGTTCGTCCCGGTTGGCGCTGCCCAGCAGCAGCAGCACCCAGTCACCGGCGTTCATCGTCACGCCGTGGCGCTCGATGGGCCGCGTCAGGGTGCGCGCCACCCAATGACTGGGTGTGTCGTAGCGCAGCGCCTCGTTGACCGCGATCGGAATCAGGCTGCGGTCCTTAATGATTCGTTGCCACTGATCCGGGTGCTCCGCAAGCGCCACCAAGCCGTTGGAGATCAATTTCTGTGTGGTCTCCGATCCGGCCGCCGACAGCAGATTGCAGAACATGAGCACCTCGTGCCCCGTCAGCGAACGCTCACCACCCGTTTCGGGGTCGTCGAAGGTGGCCCGCAGGACGATGCTGATCAGGTCATCGCCTGGGTCGGTTCGCCGGCGGTCGATCAGGTCGCCGATGTACTGGCTGATCATCCGGTTTGCTTGGATCGCTTTAGCCGGCATGGCGACTTGGCCTTCCTCGCGGGTGAGGAAGTCTTCCCACCAGACGCGAAGTTGGGCGCGATCGCCGTGCGGCACCCCGAGCAGGTCACCGATCACGTCGGTGGGAACCGAGAACGCGAAGGCCTCCATGGCGTCGACGGTGGTACCCGGACGCAGTCGGTCCATGTGTGTGGCGACAACCCTTTGCAGCGCGGCGTCCATCGCCGCGACGGCTTTTGGTGTGAAGAAGCCTTTGAGGACACCACGAATGCGGTCGTGACGGGGGGGATCCATGGAGATCACCGAGTATTTTCGGCCGTCGTTGTCGGGGTTCTCCGGCGCCGGACCCAGTTTGGACGAGAAGGTTTCCCAGTCGCGCAGGGCCTGCGAGACGTCGTCGAACCGGGACAGCACCCACCAACGGTCGTCGGGGTCCCGGTACACGGGCGCCTCGTCACGCAAGCGGCGATAGACAGGGTACGGATCGTCGAAGATCGCCTTGGAGAACGGCGAATACATCAACTCCCTGGTTGCCCGCACGGTACCAACTCTATCAGTTGCATGAACAATCAAACATAATCTGACTAGTTGCTCAGTCCGCAGCTGCCGGCCGACTTTCGATCAACTCGATCCAGTTGCCATCGGGGTCGGTTGCCATGAGCCCGCGACTCCCGCCCGCAAATGCCACCGTCCGATCGGCCCACGCCTTTCCCCCGTAACGCTCGATGAGCGAGACGAGTCCGTCAGGGTCATCGACGCGAAACGACAGATGGGTGAAGCCCAGCGCATTCAATTGCCGCGGTTGACCGTCGCCGTGCACCCCCGGCACCGGGTAGCCCAGCAACTCCAGCCGAAATCCGTCGCGCTGCAGGTAAACAAGATCCAGCACCAGACCCGGCACGCCCAGCAATGTCGCCGTCTCGGGATTGGCCACGCGCATGCGGCGAACTTCCTCGAAACCAAGTGCGGCACAATAGAAAACAGCTGAACTTTCGATGTCGGAAACACACAGCCCGATGTGGGTCAGCGCGAGGCGGGCGGTCATCGGTCGTCGTCCAATAGTTCGTCGAGCAGGTCATTGTGCTCACCGAGCAGTGGCGGGCGACTACGAGGACCGGCGGGTGTAGCGCTGAAAACATATGGCACACCCGGATACTCGAACGTTTCGTTCAGTTCCTCATGACGCACCGGAACCCGGAAACCCCGGGCCGCGATGTGCTTGTCCTCGAAGGCCTCGTCGGGCGACAGCACCGCACCGGCCGGGAATCCCCTGCGTTGGCTCTCCAAGAAGTACTCCTTGGCGGGCAACCGGGAAGCGATCAGCGTCATGGCACCCCGGGCCGCGGTCAGGATCGCGGTGGTTTCGTCGTCTGCACCGATCAGAGCTATGTCCACGGGCGCTTCGCGGGACGCGGCCAGCTCGAGGAATACCGATTCAGGAAACTCGTCCACTAGGTCGAGATCGGCCAGCCAGGCGAACAGGTCGGCGTACTCGCTGGGCTTTCTGGGCAACACTCCCGTGGTGGCGTAGGCACCGTCAGCACAACGCACCTGGGTCGGCTGACTAGGGGTGAAGTACGCGTGGCGCCCGGTCTGGCGTACACACGTCTCGTTGTTCACCAGCCAGTGGTAGGTGGTCTGTTCCGAGGTGACGTTGCACGCCGCGTTCACGCTGACGTCGACAAGTTGACCGTCGCCGGTCTGGTCGCGGTGCGCAAGGGCAACCAAGGTGCCGATCGCGCAATACATTCCGGCGATATTGGCCGATTGTTCGCCACCGCCCCGGATCGGCGGCAGCGAGTGGTCGTCGTAGCCGCAGTTCCATACCGGCCCGCCCCCGGCGAGCATGGTGAGGTCGGTCACTGGGTGGTCAGCGCGGACGCTATTCAAGCCGAACGGGCTGACCGCCACCCAGACCAGCGCGGGATGGTTTGTCGCCGGCCTGATGTCTTTGACCGCGCCAGCCCCCGAGATCACCACGTCTGCCGTGGCGATCAGGCGCCGGAGAGCGTTCATCCCCTCCCCCGAGCCGAATTCAACGGTCACCGAGCGCTTGCCCACATTGCCGCTCCACCAACGCAGGCTGGACTCGGATCCGGCGCCGCCGGCGAATGGCGGTCGCGCCCGGTCCGCCGAACCACCAGGAGGTTCCACGACGACCACGTCGGCACCGAGCTCGGCGAGCAACCGACCGCCTACGGCGGTGAATTGGTCGCCGATCTCGACTACCCGTATGTCATTCAGCGCGTTCAGATCACACCCTGTTTCGTCAGTTCGTCCAGCTCTCGATCAGTGCGGCCGAGCAGGCCGCCCAGTACATCGCGATTGTGTTCACCGAGGCACGGTGCCGCGCGCTGAATGCGCCACGGCGACGCCGAGAGTCGCAGCGGAATGCCCTCGACCCGCACCGTGCCGATCTCTGGGTGCTGCACCGTGGGGAAAAGGCCCCACTCTTCTAGGTCGGGATCGTCGTCGATCCGTTCGCGAGGAGATTTCACGACACTCGCAGGAACACCGGCACCAACAAGCTCATTCGCCAAAGTCGCGGGCTCCCGGGTGCGAGTACGGGCGGCGACCAGCCCGTCGAGTTCAGCACTGGACGCGAGCCGCTGGTCGAGGGTGGCGAAACGGTCGGCGACCAGTTCGGGTTCGTCCAAGACTTTGGCCAGTACGGCGACATCACTGTCGTCTCGGCAGGCTATGGCGATCCACCGGTCCTCTCCGAGGCACGGGTAGATCCCGTGCGGGGCCATTTCCCCGAAGTCGGCGTGGTTGCCGTTGGGCAGCCCCGCTCTGCGGGTCGACCGCTTGTTGACCGTCCAGTCGAGCACTTCTGTCGGCAGCATCGCGATACCGGCCGGCACCGTTGCCAAATCGACGTGCTGGCCCTCGCCGGTGCGCTCCCGATGGTGCACCGCCGCCAGAATCGCAATGACCATGTAATAGGCGGCGATGTGGTCCATGTAGGAGAAACCCCATCCGGCCGGCTCGCTGTCCGGCAGCCCGGAGGTGAAGGTCAGGCCGCTGAGCGCCTGCACAATCGGACCCCACGTCTTGAAATCTCGGTACGGCCCGGTGTGGCCGAACCCGCAGTTGGAGACGTAGATAATGTCGGGCTTGATCCGCCGCAGGTCGTCGTAGCCGAATCCCATCCGGGCGAGCACGCCGGCCGCAAAGTTCTCACACACGATGTCTGACAACGCGATCAGCTCGCGCAGCAGTTGCTTACCCGGATCGACACGCAGGTTGATGGTCACGCCGAGCTTGCCGACGTTGTGGTTGTTGAAGCCGGCGCCCAGGTTGACTCCCCTGCGCTCGTCGACGAACGGCCCGACACCGCGCAGCGCGTCCCACATCCCGCGAGTGACCGGATCTTCGACGCGGATCACCTCGGCTCCGAAGGCGGCCAGGATCTTCGTCGCGCCCGCTCCGGCCAACTGGCCGCCTAGATCGCACACGCGCAGATGGGATAGACCGCGGGTCATCATGCAACAATAAGACATAATTTGTTCTGCTGCCAACGTGGCATCCGTAGGCAGAAGCGGCCGGGAGCTGCTCGCAGAGTGACAACAAATGTTCTATTGTTCAAAGAATGGTGACGATCGCAGCCGCCCGATTTGACGAACCGGCGTTCTACCTCGGCGACCCGAACGCGACATTCGCGCAGCTGCGCGACACCGACCCCGTGCATTGGTATGACGAGGGCAAGTTCTGGGTCATCACTAAATACGATGACATCAAAGGGATTTCGGCGCGCCCGGAGAAGTTCAAGTCGGAGCGCATCGGCATCATGATGGATCTGATCGCCCACCGTGAGGGCCGAGACCCGCAGGGTTACGGGACTCGCGGCATCATGTTCATGGACCCCCCGGAACACCGCGCGCACCGGAAGGCAATCGGGGTCCGGTTCACACCCGCCGCGGTGGCGAAGCTGGAGGAGCGGGTCCGCCAAGTCGTGCACGACGTCCTCGACGACTTGCCGAACGGTGAGTTCGACTGGATCGAGCGGGTGGCCGAGCCCATTCCCGTCTATGTGTTCGCATACTTGCTGGGGGTGCCCGAAGAGGACTGGCCCAAGGTCGCCGGGTGGGCGACCACGATCGCAAATGTCGGCAGCGGCGTGGCCAGCGATGAGGACTACACGTTCATCTTCGAACACATCGGCCCCTACCTCATGGGTTTGGTCGCCGAACGCAAGGAGCAACCACGGGACGATCTGCTCACCATGCTGTCCACCGTCACCATCGACGGGGAGCCCTTCACGGACATGGAGGTGATGATCTACGCGCTGACGCTACTGGCGGCGGGCAGCGAGACGACACAAAGCCTGATAGCGGGAATGGCGGACTGCCTCGACGGTCATCCCGATCAGGCCGCAAAGCTGTTCGCCGAACCGAGTCTGAGCGGCAACGCAGTCGAGGAGGTCCTTCGATACTGGACGCCGGTCATGAGCATGGCACGCCAGGCCGCCCAGGATGTCAAATTACGCGGCGTAACCATCAAAGGAGGCGACGGCGTGCTGCTCGCCTACGCGTCGGCCAATCGCGACCAGGACCATTGGGGGCCTACCGCGGAGCGGTTCGACATCACCCGCGAAGACGCTGCAAGCCATCTGGGATTCGGTGTCGGGGAGCACTTCTGCATGGGCGCCGCACTTGCCCGGCGTGAAGCACGTTTGCTGCTGGAGGAAGTCACCAGGCGCGCCAAGGGCGTTCATGTGGTCGGCGACCGCGTGCCGCGGGCATCGGCGCTGGTCCACACCCACGACCACTTGCCTGTCGTCCTGGACTACCGCTGAAGCCCTCATCCATGAGCGGACCGATGGCCGGGGCGCGCGTCCTCGAGCACGACCGAGAGTATCGCTAACGTGCTCGAGCCCGGTGAACGGTCAATGGAAATCAACGGCGGCAGCGTCGTTTATGAACTCCTCGGGGAGGCAGGCGAACTCATCGTCCTGACGCCCGGAGGCCGGTTCAGCAAGGACAGCGACTGGTTTCGACCGCTGGCCGACGGGCTTGTCGCCGGCGGCAAACGCGTGCTGTTGTGGGACCGGCCAAACTGCGGCAGATCCGATGTCCAGTTCTTCGGTCCGTCCGAATCACACATGCGCGCCGACACGCTCTATGAGCTGCTGACCAGATTGGTTGCCGGGCCTTGCGTGCTGGCCGGCGGTTCGAGCGGGGCCAGAGACTCGATGCTGACCGCCATTCTCTATCCCGAGGTCGCGTCAAAACTGGTGCTGTGGAACATCGTCGGCGGCATCTATGGGTCCTTTTTCCTCGGTTCCTACTACGTGATTCCCAGCATCGTCGCCGTACGGGGGCTCGGCGGAGGAGGCATCGGGATGGCGGCATTGCTCAATGCGCCTGAGTGGCAAGAACGTATCGCCGCGAACCCCAACAACCGCCAACGGCTGCTGGACATGGACAGTGCCGAGTTCTTGAAGGTGATGAAGCGTTGGCTCAACGCCTACGTACCCAAGACCGGACAGGCAATGCCCGGCGTCGACGACGAGATGTTCGAGCGAATCACGGTACCCACCTTGATCTTCCGTGGCTCCGACAGCGACTGGGACCATCCACGCCGCACGTCTCTTGACGTGAGCTGCCTGATCAAGGGATCCCTCGTGGTCGACCCGCCGTGGCCGGACGACTACTGGCTGCGCGCCGCGGAGAAGTTTTCGACGGGCGAGGCAGGACGATTTACCTTGTTCGACAACTGGGTGCTACTGGTAGACCCAATCCTTGAATTCCTCAGTGGTCACCAGTCGTCGGAGTAATCCGGCTACGCCGGCATCTTCACGCTGAATTGTCAGTTCTGCGCGCCGGCTTGGCTGCTGCGAATGACTCCAGCGTCTCCACGGTACGTGTCGTCTGCCGATAGTGAATCGCCGGGGCCAACCACCCAGCTATGAAGCGGCGCAGCGCCATTCGATCTCCGACATGGTCACCAGGATCGACAACCAGCGAATGGAACGTGCGGATGCAAAGCTCACCGACCTCGTCGAGCGCGACGTCATCGTAGCCGTGCCGCGTCCAGTCCACGTCGTACCGACGTAGCATCGAGCGTCCGAACGCCGAGGCCAACTCTGAGGCGAAGGGCAACGCCGGCGAGTCGTTGACCCGAGCGGTGAGGACTTGATGAATCTGCGGGTCACCAGCCAGGCTTTCGACTGCAAAAGCAACGCCTTCAACCAACGCTGCCACAGGATCGTGCAGTCCACGGACATGCTCCGCGAACCGTTCCATGAACCCGTCGGCTGAACGCACCCGACTTCCCGCCAGCAGTGCCTCGGTGCCGGGGAAATAGCGGTACACGGTCGGGCGGCTGACGCCAAGAATGCGCGCAACTTCAGTCACGCGAACGGGCTTCCCGCGTTCGACGAGTAAATCAACGGCATCGAGGATTCGGTCGATCGCTTCCTCGTCGGATGCGGGGGTGTGGCCCGACCAACCGTGTCTACGCACGCCGGACTCCGGACTGACCGATCGCAGTAGCAGTCGCGACGCACGAGCAGCCAAACGCCCCGAAATCGCCTGCGGGAGAACATGCAATCTGGGATTCGCGCATCATGTTTTACCAACCAGCTCGGCGTATTCTCGGTCTGACGATCTAGACAAAATGTAATGTCTGACATGCAGCCCGTCAACCGGCACGACGGTGGGACGCCGTAACAGGCTGATTTATGGCTGATATCGCCAATAGACATACCGGTCATGAGGAGCCCAACACATTCAGACTTTACACTTCATGCGATAATGGCTAGTCTCAGGGGCGCGACCGTCCGGCCAAACGCGTCGCTTGCGGCAGCCGAAATCGAGGCGCTGTATTAGCACTAGGGCCGGGGCCAAGGAGGATTCCGTGACGCGGACTCTGGACATCGACCTCACAAACCCGCAGCTCTATGAGAATGGGTTCCCGCACGAAGTGTTCACCGAGCTGCGTCGCCGCGGGCCGGTGCACCTTCATCCCGCGATCGAGGGTCGCCCGGACATACCCTCGATTCCGTTCTGGTCAATCGTCACGCACCCCGAGATCCAACAGGCCAACCGCGACTGGAAGACCTTCGCCGCGCAGGACGGTCCTTTGCTCGGACCTGATCCATTGATGAGTGCCGGGCGCACGTTGCTGACGTTGGACCCACCCGAACAAACCGAGATGCGCCGGATCATTTCCTCGGAGTTCACTCCGCGCATGGTCAATACCCTCGAGCAGCGCCTAGCTGACCGCACCGCACGCATCCTCGAGGCCGCGGCGGCAAGCGGTACGTGTGACTTCGTCCGGGACGTCGCCTATCAGGTGCCGATGCACGTGATCGCCGACATCATCGGCATCCCCGAGGACACCCGCTCGTGGGTGTTCGAACGCACTGATCAACTGCTGAAAGCGGGCGATCCGTACCGGCCCGGCTTTTCCCCGGAAACCCGGCTCGGGTTGCAGGCCGAACTGTTCGAGTACGCGCAACGCATCACCGCTGAGAAGCGGGCGAATCCGGCCGACGACGTATGGACCAAGCTTGCGGAGCGGCTCGACGGGTTCGAACTGGAAATGTTCTTCCTCATCCTGTCCCTCGCCGGCAGCGAAACGACCCGCAACGCCCTCTCGATGGGTTTGGTCGCACTCTTGGAGAACCCGGACCAGTTGGCCGAGTTGCGTTCGAACCGAGGTATTTCGGCAACTGTTGTGGACGAGGTCTTGCGCTGGTCCAGTCCGGTGTTGTTCTTCGGACGCACTGCCACCAAAGACGTGACCATCGGGGATCAGGATGTGCAGGCAGGCGATCGTGTGGTGTTCTGGTACCCGTCCGGAAACCGCGACGAGAATGTCTTTGCCGACCCTTTTCGATTCGACATCAACCGATCGCCCAATCCGCACATGGCCTTCGGGGGCGGAGGTGCGCACTACTGCCTGGGCGCCAATCTCGCCCAGAAGGAGATCAAAGTGGTGTACGAGTCGATCGCGGCCGGTTACGACGTCGAGGCGGCGGGACCTGCGGTGTGGACAGGCGCCGGGCCAGTGCACAACGTTGGCATTGGGATCGAGTCATTTCCGGTGCGCATCAACGCACTCAGCTGACGCCGCTTTCAGCGGATTACCGTTCCAACAAGGCAACCACACAGGACCCCCCGCCGCCCATGGCCTGCGCCAGCCCGATGCGGGGATCCGCAACCTGGCGCGAATCAGCCTCTCCCCGAAGCTGACTGACGACTTCGGCCACCTGGGCAAGACCGGTGGCACCGAATGCATGACCACGGGCCAGGCACCCGCCGTCGGTGTTGGTAGGTAGCCGCCCACCGCTGGCAAGCCCACCGGAGACCGCCAGTTCGGCGGCCCCCTTGCCGTCGGCGAGACCCAGCGCGATCAGGGCGGTGATCTCCTCGCTGGCGCACATGTCGTGCAGCGAGACGATACCGATATCGGCGGGCGCCCTCCCGGCTGCGGCGAAGGCCCGGTTGGCGGCGAGAGCTATTTGCGATGGCGGACCGACGCACGGACCGGACACCGGCCACTGCGGGTCCAGCGGCCAACTGGTCTGTTCTACGGCGGCGACCGAAACCGATCGCGGGAAGGTGTTGGCGGTCACCACAATCGCCGCCCCGCCGTCGGCCGAGGCATGACACATCATCTTCGTCAGCGGCTCGGCGACCATGCGGGCCGACATGACTTGCTCGATGGTCACTTCGGCGTCGCTTCGTCGCGCGGCCAATGGATTGAGCCGAGCTTGGTTGTACGCCTTGGCCGCCACCGCGGCGATGACCTCCGGCTTCGAGTTCGTCTCGTACAGCCAGCGATTCGCCTCGATGGCGTAATGCAGTTGTGGCGGAAAGCGATCCCAGAATTCGACGGCGGCCGGCACGACGCCGCCGGGTTCCAGCGCGGTGGTCTTCTCGTATCCGATCGCCAGGGCGGTGTCGCACCGGCCGGACGCCACCGCCCACACCGCGTGGCGCAACGCGACCATGCCGCCCGCAGAGGCACTCTCGGTCGCGGTCACCGGGATGCCGGTGCGGCCCAACCGATGGGCCACTTTCAGGGCGGTCTGCGGCGGAGCCATTGAGGACGAGGTGAACACCTCACCCACGGCGTCATAGCCCAGCCCGGCGTCGGCGAGAGCCAGCTCCGCGGCCTCCACGCCAAGGTCGGCCAACGGGGTGCCGCTACGCTTGCCGAACGGCGTCACCCCGATCCCGGCGATGTGCGTGCCCGTCATGCCGGCTCCGCGTGGAAGAGGAGAACTGTTTTGTCCGACAGGGACGTTCGGATGATGCGGCCCGTGGTGCCGGGCGCCGGACGGGGCCCGGAAACCAACACTTGCAGCCGCCCGCCGTCCGTGTCGACCCATGCCACGCTGTAGCCGTTCTCGCCGTAGCCGGGAATCGGCGACTTCGCCGGCACGAATGTCGCCGACCACACGGTCGCCGTCAAACCGTCGGATACGTCAACGGGCACTTGTCATCCTTTCCTGGTGAAGGTTCGTGCTTCCCAGCGCCGGTGGGGGCGCGAGTGGCACGGGGCCGCGGCCCACGAACCGCCACGGCAGGCCGACCAACCGGGCGGTACCGATTTCGGGGTCTGGGTGGGCGATTTCGGGAAAGAATCCGCGTGCCGCCAGATGAGGATCGGCGACCAGGTCTTCGGCCCGCAACACTGGCACGGCGCGGATGCCCTCCGTCGCCAATCGCGCACTCGCTTCGTGAGCCGACATCGTGGCAATCACAGACGTCAAATGGCTTTGCGTCGCAGCATGATCCGCCGCATGTGTCAGGTCTTCCGACCCGCTGAGTTCGACAGCGACCCAACGCCCGTCGACGGCTCGGTAGATTCCCCGGTGTGGTGGGTTCGCATTGTCGACAACGGATTGTTCGGTAGCCGAGGCCGCACTGACGAACTCCGCTACGGTGGATGCGACGACCTCCGCCATCGACAGATCGATCACCGCGCCGGTGTTACGGCCCGGACCCAAGGCCCAGGCAGCGATCACGGTGGCCGCCACCACGGATGACAGCGGATCGGCGATGACGGTGCCCAGTTTCGCCGGGGTGCCGTCGGCGCCCAAGGTCAATCCCGCCAGTCCGCCGTACGCCTGAACGTTGTTGGCGTACACCCGATACCCGGCCATCGGTCCCGTCGAACCAAAGCCGGAGACCCGCATCACCAACTTGCCCGAGTCCGCGAGTGCCGCGGGGTTCACGTCCAACCGGGTCAGGCGAGAGGTTCCGACGTTCTCGATGAGTACGTCGGCATCTTTCAGCGCTGCGGCGACATCCTGGGTGGCCCGACTCGGCTCGATCAACCTGCTCTGTTTGGAGTGGTTGGAAACCGCGAAGTAGGCGCCGCGCTCGATTCCCGGTTTCCCGTGGGCGAAGGGGCCGGTACGGCGGTAGATGTCGAGACGGTCGGGATCTTCCAGGCGCACCACCGGCGCCCCCATTGCACCGAGGAGTGCCCCGACGATGGGCCCGGCCAGCACGTGGGTCAGCTCGACGATCCGCACGTCGCTGAGCCGGGACGTTCGGTCGTCGACACCGGGACGGCCGATTTGCGTCAGCCACGGTGCCTCGAGGACGGACAAGGGAACATCGCCGAGCCGAGTCGCCGAAACCGCAGCGCGGAAGGCGAATTGGGGTGATGTCAGAATCTCCTCGGGTGTGTTCACCGGGGTCGACGGCACGCCATGAGCCTGCAGCAGGGCGGCGCATCCCTCTTTGGCCTGAGTTGCCGCCCAGGCGGCGACGTGTTGGTTGATCAGGCCCGCGTGTTCGATACGGGCGGATCGCTCGTCAAGACCTGCTGCCCACGCAGGATGATTCAGGGCGCCAAGCAGCCCTTTCCACTGGTGGTTCTCCACCGCGGTGATCCGCACGAGGCCGTCGCGGCACTCGAACAGACCGGACGGTGCCAGGTAACGACCGCTGCCCGCCCGCCCGGGGCATGAGTAAAGCACGTGGGCGCACTCCGGCAGAGCTGCGGTGAACACCACGGCTTCCTGCACCGACACGTCCACCAGGACCGATCCCTTGGTGCTGTTGCGTTGATCGAGACCGTGCAGTGCCGCCAGCGCGGTCACCGCACCCGCGGCCTTGGACGCGACGTAGCCGGGTGCGGGCACGGGCGTGCCGTCAGACCCTTCGATGGTGGCGAGCATCCCGCCGGCGGCCTGGGCCACCAACTCGCCGCCCGACTCGGCGCACCGTGGTCCATCGAGACCGAACGGACTTACCACGACCACCACGGCGTTGTGGGCTTCCGGTGGTCGCACGACGGTGCCGCGGTCGACGATCACGATGTCATACATGTCATCGTTACTCGCCAAAGCGTCTGCATCCGTTGGCGGTCCGAGGATGCGTTTGGATTGGTCGAGCGTCAGGTCGACGGCCGCAACCGGCCCGGTCTTGGTGCTGATGATCGGCCCGACGCGGCTGGGTGTGTCGTGGTGAGACGCCTTGGCGACCTCGGCGCCCAGGCTGGCCAACAGCGCCGCCGCCGTGGATCCGGCGATCCCGTCACCGATTTCGAGGACCTTGATTCCCGTCAGAAAGGAGTCCCGAGCGCGGGTGTTCATCCACGCTCCCCGTTCTGGGCGACGGGATGGCGGCCACTGAGCCAGCGCGTCACGGCGTCCCGGTGCTGGGCTCGGGCACCGAGCGCGGTCACGGCACTCGCCGCACGGCGAAGGTGAACGTGAGCTTCGTGCTCCCACGTATAGGCAATGCCGCCGAATACCTGGGTGGCGCCTTCGGGTACCGCGCGCAGCGCATCGATGCCCCAAAATGCGCCAAGCGATGTCAGCGCCGGTGCATCGGGATGCCGTTGCTCGCACGCGTCCGCGGCGCGGTTGACCAGAGCCCGTCCGATCTCGATTGCGCACCGCTGGTCGACAAGGCGATGCTTGATGGCTTGATACGTGCCGATCGGATGACCGAATGCGATGCGCTGTTTGGCGTATTCGGTTGCGGCGTCGTTGGCCGCCGACGCGATGCCGACGAGTTCGGCCAGCTGCGCGACCTGCGCGCGCAGGATCGCGTCGCGATGACGTCGACCGGCGCCTTGGCCCTCATCGATGGCACGAATTGGCGCGTCCTGCAACTCGATTCGTGCAGCCGGATTATGATCCAATGGCGTCACCGGTTGGCGAACCACGCCGGCGGCGGTCGGATCGACCACCCCCAGAATGGTTTGATCGCCCGCGCCCGCGCAGACCAACAACCTGGTCGCGACCGCAGCGAACGGCACCAATGGCCATACTCCCGAGACGCGGTCGCCGGTGCGCTCACCGCATCCGGGCAGCAGCAGGCTGATTCCGTCGCCGCTCCGGTCCTCACACCAGTTCGCCGCGGCCGTTGCGGGCAACGGGACCGGGGCCGCCACGGTGCCGGCTAGTTCGGCGAGCACACATAGTTCGCGAAGACCCCCTCCTCCCCCGCCGTTCGCTTCGCTCACCAGGACATCGGGCCAGCCCAACCCGGTTATGGTTTGCCACAGCCCGGCATCGAAAGCCGGACTCGGTCCGTCGAGCAAGCTGCGGAAAGCGGCCGGTGACCACGCCCGCCGTAGGATGTCGCCGGCCGACTGCCGTAGTTCGGACAGTTCTGCTGCGGTGTCCGCGATCTCAGTCAGTAGACGGGTGTCGTTACGGGTCACGAGGCAGCCCCAGCAACTTCTCGGCGATCACATTCCGCTGGATCTCCGATGTGCCCGCCCCAAAGGTCGCGGCCCGCATCAGCAGATAGCTCTGCGCGACATTGCCGTTCTTGGCCGCGCCCAGTGAGCCGCGCTCCAGCGTTCCGGCGGGTCCGGCGAGGTCCAACCCGAAATTGGCCATCGCCTGGTCGACCTCGGACGTCAGCAGCTTGGCAACCGACGCCTCCGGTCCGGGGCTGACGCCACGAACCCCGGCGGCGGTCGCTTGCGCCGCGATCTGCCGCAGCGCCTCGACCTGTGCCGCGAACCCGACGACCCGATCCGCGACGTAGCTGTCGCCAAAGCCGTTGGTTGTCAGCGCATTAGGTTCCTGAGCCAGGCGGGCCAGAATCGCGAGTCGCCGCTCGATGCGGTGGGTGCGACTCTGGCCGACGCGCTCATAACCCAGAGTGGACTTCGCGACGGTCCAACCGCCGTGCAGCGGTCCGAGCACATGCGTGAGCGGCACCCGCACCGCATCGAAGAACACCTCGTTGAATTCGGCGGCACCGGTTATCTGGCGGATGGGGCGCACCTCGATCCCAGGTGTCCGAAGTGGCACCAGTACATAGCTGATCCCGGCGTGTTTGTCCGCAGCCGGGTCGGTGCGGGCCAGAATGTAGATCCAGTCCGCGTACTGGGCTTTCGAGGTCCAAATCTTCTGACCGGTGATCACCAGGTCGTCGCCGTCGATTTCGGCCCGTGTTTTCAGCGCGGCCAGGTCGCTGCCCGCCTCGGGTTCGCTGAACCCCTGGCACCACACCTCTTCTCCGGACAGGATTTTCGGCAGATAGCGGGCACGCTGCTCATCGGTGCCCCACTGGATGATGGTGGGTCCCAGTTGGTTGATGGCACTGCGGTTGATGGGCTCGGGAGCCCGCGCAGCGGCCATCTCGGCGTTGAAGATCAACTGCTGCAGCGGCGTTGCCGCGCGGCCGCCGAATTGCACGGGCCACGAGATGGCGGCCAGACCCGCGTTGTGTAGTTGTCCCTGCCACCATCGCATCCGTGCGAGGCGGCTCTCGTCGTCGCGGCGATCGCCCACGCCGGCAGCCAGTGTTGCGGCCAGGAAGGCGCGGACCTCGTCGCGGAACTCGCGGTCGGCGTCGCCGAGGACGGCATCGTAATCGGGTTCGGTCACGCCCCACCACGAAGTATCGAGGCCATCCGCACCTTCATGTCCCCGTAGGTGATCGCGGCGGCACCCGCTTTCGGCGCGCGTCCCGCAGCTACTTTCGGTGCGGACAGATCCAGGCCAGTATTCTTCTCCCGCAACGCCGAAACGGTGCAGTTCTGCCTGCCGAGGCGCTCTACCCCGGTGTAGCCGAACTCGCGCGCGGCGTTCTTCCACGTGATGGCTTCGACCTCGTCGAAGGTGCAGCCCTCCAGTTGGGCGGCGAGTTGTTCGGGCGCATCGGGCCAGCTGCTGTCGGAGTGCGGATAGTCCATTTCCCAGCAGATGGTTTCTATCCCGATCCGTTCGCGCATCTCGATGCCAACCCGGTCACGAATGAAACACGACATGAAGTTGCGGCGGAACACGTCGGTGGGGCTCAATCCGTCTCCGAGATCGTCACCGGTCCAGGCGCGCTGCCGGGAGTAGATGTCCTCAAATCGTTCCAGCAGGAAGGGAATCCAGCCGATGCCTCCCTCCGAGAGGGAGAACTTGATCGTCGGGAACTTTGTGAGTACCGGGGAGAACAGCAGATCGGCGGTGAACCGCTGGGTGTCGATCGGCATCATCGAGTTGTAAGCGAGGTAGGTGGTCTGGTCGGACGGCACGGGCAACCCACCGCCGGTGCCGATGTGGATGTTCACCACCGTGTTCTCTTCGCACAGCGCCTCCCACAACGGATCCCAGTGCGGGTCCTGCCAGGGCGGCTGGCCGTAATTGGCGATGTGCTGCGGCGCCGTCACCGCACGGCAACCCAATCCGGCCAGGCGGTGGACCTCGGCGGCGGCGAGCGCCGGATCCCACAGCGGCAGAATGCCCATTGGGATGAATCGATCCGGATGACGGCCACACCAGTCCTCAATGTGCCAGTCGTTGTAGGCGCGCACCATCACCGCCGAGACTTCACGGTCGCCCCGGTAGGTGAACAGCGCTCCCGAGATGGTCGGAAACGACGGAAAGCACAGCGACGCCAGCACACCGGCAGCGTTCATGTCGGCGACCCGTGCGTCGACGTCATAGCATCCTGACCGCATATCGGTGAAACGCGACGGCTCGAAGCCCCACTCGTCGTTGGGCCGTCCCGCGACTGCATTGAGTCCGATATTGGGTAGCTTCAGGTCGTCGTAAACCCAATAGCACACGCCATCTTCGTCCTCGATAATCCGCGGGGCATCGTCGGCGTAGCGGCTTGGCACTCGCCCCGCGAACATGTCGGGTGGCTCGATGGTGTGGTCGTCCACGCTGATCAGCACCAAATCGAGAGGATCAATCACCCGTACATCTTAAACTTCTAGACAGATTCTGTCTAAGTGTTCAGTCATGTCGCGTGCGCGTTGGCGTAGTCCGCGATCCAGTCGGCCATGAGCCCGTAAATCGCCTCGATCGCGTCGCGCGCGGCTGTATCGTCGCCGGTCGGTTCGTAGTCAACCTCCCAGACGACGGTCGATTCTCCCGCGTCATCCGAGGCGTCGGAGACGCGAGCCACAGCCACGAAGCGGCTGACCGGCATTGGATTGTTGGTGATCTCGTAGGACAGGGCGCGTTCTTCCGGCTTGATCCAGATAAGCGTCTCGGTCACCGGGTTCCCACCGCTGGTGCCGATGAGCCGCCGCATGCCGGGGCCGTCGCCCTCGACCCCAACGTCGCTGACCCCCGGGATCCAGTCGACGTTGCCGAAATCGGCAAGGGTCGCCCACACCGCTTCCGGTGGCGCGGCAAGGCGCTTGCTGACAGTAATCGTTGGCATTCGCCGACCGTATCACCGCGATGTAACAATTAGTCGACTAATGTACTTGTGTATCGCTGGCTGGAAGAGGGTGAGATGAGCAACGACGCCCCCGACGGAGACGAGTTCAAGGTCGAAGAAGACTGGGTCCGCTACGAAGTCGTCGAGCCGCACATCGCCCACATCACCATCAACCGCCCGGAGCGGCGCAACGCCATCCTCTCTCCTGACATGCACAACTTGTTCAAGGAACGACTGAATCGCGCCGAGGACGACGATGATGTCAAGGTGGTGGTCCTGCTCGCCGAGGGCAAGGATTTCTGCAGCGGCGACGATGTCCGCCGGTTACCAGTCGAAGCTGCCGGGCTGCGCAAAGGACAGCGGTTGCCGCAGACCGCACGACTGGGCAACGCGCGCCGACTGCACCGCCACCTGACGAACTGGCTGGAGTTCCCCAAGACCGTGATCGCCGCTTGCCAGGGCGCCACGTTGGGGGCCGGCATGAATCTCGCACTGGCCGCCGACATCCTGGTGGTGGCCGAGGACATGTACCTCGCCCGGCCGCAGGCGCGCATCGGGTTCGCGGGATTCTCCACGGCCATGCCGCTGGCGTTGCTCAAGCTGGGCCCGAATCGCGGCTACGAGGCCATGATCACCGGCCGCAAGGTGGCCGCGACCGAGCTGCGCGACTGGGGGGTCGCCGCGTCGGTGGTGCCGACCGAGTCACTGCGCGATGAAGCCATGCGTTACGCCCGCGCTATCGCCCACCACTCCGCGGACGGGTTGATGGTAGGAAAGCACGCGCTGATCGCGTTTTGGCATGCCGTCGGCATGGCGCAGTTTGGCGACTGGGTTCCGATGGGGCACACGGTATTCAGCAACCTGTCCTGGCGTGACGACGAGTTCAACTTCATGAAAGAACGAACCGAGCGGGGTGGTCGCGAAGCGCTGGCGGAGTTGGAGCGCCGCTATTCGGAGTGGGGCTTCGACTAGCTCCCGGACGAACAACTATACAGATACTGTATTTGTGTTCTGTATGCTGAGAACACGGACGTCGTTACGAAGGGCTGGATGAACGATGGGTGTGCTGGACGGACGTACCGCGCTGGTAACCGGCGCCGGGCGGGGAATCGGCGCCGCGGTGGCCGAAGGCCTCGCGGCCGAGGGCGCGACGGTCCTGGTGTCCGACGCCGGCGTCAGCGTCGACGGTACCGGCCACGACGCTGGTCCGGCCGAAAGTGTGGTGGCCGGCATCACGAACCGGGGCGGCAAGGCATTCGCCGACACCACCGACATCACCGACTTCGCCGCATGCGCGGAACTCATCGACCGCGCGGCCGAAACACTCGGCGGCTTGGACGTCGTGGTGAATGCGGCCGGAATCCTGCGCGACGGAATGGTATTCAAGATGAGCGAGCAGGATTGGGATGCGGTGGTCTCGGTGCACCTCAAGGGCACGTTCAACGTCACGCGCCATGCCGCGGCCTGGTGGCGCGAAAACCGGGGCGGACAGTACCGACTGATCACCTTCACGTCGATGTCGGGGCTGCAGGGCGCGCCGAGCCAGCCCAACTACGCGGCGGCCAAAATGGGCATCGTCGGCCTGACCTTCTCGTGCGCCAACGCGCTGCGAAACTACGGGGTCAGGAGCAACGCGATCGCACCGATCGC
Organism: Mycobacterium bourgelatii; assembly: GCF_010723575.1. Classification (NCBI taxonomy): domain Bacteria; kingdom Bacillati; phylum Actinomycetota; class Actinomycetes; order Mycobacteriales; family Mycobacteriaceae; genus Mycobacterium; species Mycobacterium bourgelatii. The sequence continues at coordinate 1,246,456 of NZ_BLKZ01000001.1, read as the reverse complement.
CGGAACCCGCATGACCCAGGGCATCAAGGGCGGCGGCAGCATGGACTACTCGGACAGCAATGTTCGGCTGTCCCCCAAGAACTGTGTGCCTCCCGTGGTGTATCTGGCCAGCGTGCAGTCGGATTGGCTCAATCGCCGCGTGATCTTCGCGGGCAACGGCCGGATTAGTCTGATGTCGAACCCCGTCATAGAGCGCGAGATCGTGTCGGCGTCGGGGACCTGGGATATTCCCACGGCCTTCGCCGAGATCGAGACGTCGTTCAAGGAAGCGGTCCTGTATCCCAACATCTTCGATAAACCACCCGCCAGCTAGTAGACGGAGAGGGTGACATGACCGAGGTTGCGACTGTGCAGGTACCCGAAAAGTACGCCTGCGGTGAAACTTTCGTGCCGAAAAGCCGGTACATCGACCCCGAATATCTCCAACTCGAACTCGACCGGTTGTTCACTCAGGTTTGGCAGCCCGCATGTCGCGAGGAGGAGATCCCCGACCCCGGTTGCTATTACGAATATGCGATCGGCCGCCAGTCGATCATGGTCGTACGGCAGAAGGACGGCGGCATCAAGGCGTTTCACAACACCTGCGCCCACCGTGGCATGAAGATCGTCCTGGGCAACGGTTGCACACCGGATCACGAATTCCGGTGTGGTTTCCACGGTTGGCGCTACGGGCTTGACGGCCGGTCGTCCTTTGTTCCGTGCCGCGACGAGTTCGCCTCCCGGCCACGCGAAGAGTGGGACCTGCGCCCGGTCAGCGTCGGAACATGGGGTGGGTGGGTCTTCGTAAGCATGGCCGCGGACCCACCGGACCTGCTTGAGTGGTTGGACCCCTTGCCCACGGCGCTAGCGCCATTTCGTTTGCACGACATGCGGTACCGCTGGCGCAAGCGCACCTTCCTGCCCGCGAATTGGAAGACCGTCATCGACGCCTTCATCGAGGGCTACCACACCCCCGGTACCCACCCGCAGACGATGCGTTCCGCGGAGGGCCCGCGGCCGTCGACCGCCCCCGCCACACCCCAGGAGTACGTCTACGCTCCGTACACACCGACCATCGCGTACCAGAATCATTCCCGGTTCGTCTACACACAGCGCCCCGAACACGCCAGCCGCGACAGTGGACGTCAGGAACTTTCCTCTCGCCCCGAGGTTTTTGCGAATTCGATGCAGTACCAATACCTCGAAGTCGGCTCCCTGGTCACCGAACGTGACTACCGCGCCGCCCAACAGTTGGCCACGGAGGAGCCCAGTGAAGTCCCGCCCTTCGTGCGCTACCACCAGCTATGCGAGGAGCTCGCACACGCCGAGGGCGTCGACTTCCCGAAGATGACGATGGAGCAGTACTTCGCCGGAAACGGCGACTGGCATGTGTTTCCCACCATGGTCATCCTCGTGGAAAAGTCGTGTCTCCTCGGCTACCGCATGCTGCCGGATGCCGACGATCCGAACCGCTGCACGTTCGAAATGTTTTCGTTGGAGCATTTCGCGCCCGGGGATGTTCCCCAGACACAATGGCAAGTTTTCGAGCGGTGGCAAGACCACGACGGATGGGGTGAGCTCCCGTCGCAAGACCTTCGAAACATCGGCGCAATCCACGCCGGCATGCATTCCGCGGGTTTCGACGGACTGTGGCTGAACACCGCGCAGGAGATGTCGATTCGAAACGAACACGCTATCGCCGACAGGTACCTGTTCGGATCGGGCACTCAACCACCCGCGTCCGGGTGAGGTTAGCCCTGAAAGTCGGGGCCTGGCGGCGGCAGTTCCGGCGGGGCGAAGGTCCAGTTGTCCGGATTCTTGGGTGAATACACGACGGGGAACTGCTGTCCGACGACCGGCCACTGCTCGACGTCGACGGCCATCCGCTGATACACGTCGTACTCGTTGACCGTCGGTCCGTTGATGACGCCGGAGATGGTGACGAACTGCTCGCCGGTGGCGTCGGGTCGCGGACTGACCCCGGTGACCAGCAGCGTGCCGCTGGCCATGTCGCCCCGTGGGCCCCGTCCAAAGAACCGCGGCCCGATCAACAGGAACAGGGCCCCTATCAACAGGACCAGCACGAGGAATTCCCACATACCGTCATGGTAGGACTGCTGCATGGATCGCAACGATCTGATTTTCGCGCTGCAGTTGGCAGACCGTGCGGACGCGGTGACGCGCGCCCGGTTCGGTGCGCTGGATCTGCGCGTCGACACCAAGCCTGATCTGACGCCGGTCACCGACGCCGACCGGGCGGTCGAGACCGCAGTGCGCGAGGCGCTTGACCGCGACCGGCCCAACGACAGCGTGTTGGGCGAAGAGTTCGGCGGCACAACAACTTTCAGTGGCCGACAGTGGATTGTCGACCCGATCGACGGCACCAAGAACTTCGTGCGCGGAGTTCCGGTGTGGGCGAGCTTGATCGCGTTGCTCGAAGATGGCGTGCCGATCGTTGGCGTCGTAAGTGCGCCCGCATTGCAACGTCGGTGGTGGGCCGCACGCGGGCAGGGCGCGTTCGCGTCGGTCGACGGTGGCACGCCGCGCCGGTTGAGGGTGTCGGCGGTTGCCGACCTGGGGTCGGCCAGCCTGTCGTTCTCCAGCCTCTCCGGCTGGGCGGAGCTCGGGATACGCGACCGCTTCATCGACCTCACCGATGCGGTGTGGCGGGTGCGCGGCTACGGCGACTTCCTGTCCTATTGCCTGGTGGCCGAGGGGGCCGTCGACATCGCCGCGGAACCCGAGGTCTCGGTGTGGGACCTGGCGGCGCTGGACATCCTGCTGCGCGAGGCGGGCGGACAGTTCACCAGCCTGGATGGCACCCCGGGGCCACATGGCGGCAGTGCCGTCGGGACCAATGGCCTGCTGCACGAGCAGGTGCTGAGCAGCCTGCGCGTTGTGAATTAACTAACACGGCCCTACCTATCTTACTCCGGAGTAAGATAACGTTGATGGCATCGCCCCAACGACAGAGGCTTTTGACATGACCCAGACCCAGCCCAGTGTGAAATCGCCCCGCTCCGGTTCAAAGCGACCCGGACGCGCGAACTCCAATTCCGGCGTCGGATTGCAGCCCCACAAACGCACCGGAATCGACATCGCCATAGCCCTGCTAACCCCGATCGTCGGCCAGGAATTCTTGGACAAGTACCACCTGCGCGACCCGATGAATCGAGCCCTGCGCTACGGCGTGAAGACGATGTTCTCCACCGCGGGCGCCGCCAGCCGTCAGTTCAAACGGGTGCAGAGCGCGGGTAGCGGGCCGACCCGCCTGAAGTCCAGCGGCAAGGACTACTTCGACCTCACCCCCGACGACGACCAGAAGATGATCGTCGAGACCGTCAACGAATTCGCCGAAGAGGTGCTGCGGCCCGCCGCACCAGACGCCGACGACGCCGCCGCCTACCCGGCTGACCTGATCGCCAAGGCGGCCGAACTCGGCATCACCGCGATCAACATTCCCGAAGACTTCGACGGCATCGCCGAGCACCGCTCCAGCGTGACCAACGTGCTTGTGGCCGAGGCCCTGGCCTACGGCGATATGGGCCTGGCGCTTCCGATTCTGGCGCCCGGCGGCGTCGCGGCCGCGCTAACCCACTGGGGCAGCGCCGATCAGCAGGCGACCTACCTGAAAGAGTTTGCCGGCGAGAATGTTCCGCAGGCTTGCGTGGCCATCGCCGAGCCGCAACCGCTGTTCGACCCCACCCGGCTCAAGACCACCGCCGTACGCACCCCGTCCGGCTACCGGCTCGACGGCGTGAAGTCACTGGTCCCCGCCGCGGCCGACGCCGAATTGTTCATCGTCGGTGCGCAGTTGAACGGCAAGCCGGCGTTGTTCATCGTCGAGTCATCCTCGCCGGGCCTGACCGTCAAGCCCGACCCGAGCATGGGCGTGCGCGCCGCAGCGCTGGGCCAGGTTGAGCTGTCCGGGGTTTCGGTGCCGCTCGATGCCCGGCTGGGCGAAGATCAGGCCACCGACAACGACTACTCCGAAGCGATCGCCTTGGCCCGGTTGGGCTGGGCCGCGCTGGCTGTCGGCACCTCGCACGCGGTGCTCGACTACGTCATCCCGTACGTCAAGGAACGCCACGCATTCGGCGAGCCGATCGCCCGACGTCAAGCGGTGGCGTTCATGTGCGCCAACATCGCCATCGAATTGGACGGGTTGCGCCTGATCACCTGGCGTGGCGCGTCGCGCGCCGAGCAGGGCCTGCCGTTCGCCCGCGAGGCCGCCTTGGCCAAACGCCTCGGCGCCGACAAGGGCATGCAGATCGGCCTGGACGGCGTGCAGCTGCTGGGCGGCCACGGCTACACCAAAGAACACCCGGTCGAGCGCTGGTACCGCGACTTGCGAGCCATCGGCGTGGCCGAGGGCGTCGTAGTCATCTGAGCAGTTACCTCAAACCAGACCTCATACGAGCTGAAAGTTTAGTCATGGCAATCAATCTGGAGCTTCCCCGCAAGCTGCAAGCGGTCATCGTCAAGACCCACCAGGGCGCGGCGGAGTTGATGCGCCCGATCGCGCGGAAGTATGACCTGAAGGAACACGCCTACCCGGTCGAACTCGACACCTTGATCAAGCTGTTCGAGGGCGCATCCGAATCGTTCAACTTCGCCGGCGCGGACTCGCTCCGCGACGACGACGAGGGCAAAGACGAGAACCACAACGGCGCCAACATGGCCGCACTGGTGCAAACCATGGAAGCCAGCTGGGGCGACGTCGCGATGATGCTGTCCCTGCCCTACCAGGGCTTGGGCAATGCCGCCATCTCCGCGGTGGCCACCGACGAGCAACTGGAACGGCTCGGAAAGGTTTGGGCCGCAATGGCCATCACCGAGCCGGGCTTCGGGTCCGACTCGGCGGCGGTGACGACGACGGCCACCTTGGACGGCGACGAGTACGTCATCAACGGCGAGAAGATCTTCGTCACGGCCGGCTCGCGCGCCACCCACATCGTCGTGTGGGCCACGCTGGACAAGTCGAAGGGCCGCGCGGCGATCAAGTCCTTCATCGTGCCGCGCGAGCACCCGGGTGTGACCGTCGAACGCCTAGAGCGCAAGCTCGGCATCAAGGGGTCGGACACCGCGGTGATCCGCTTCGACAACGCCCGCATCCCCAAAGAGAACCTGCTGGGCAATCCCGAAATCGAGGAGGGCAAGGGGTTCTCCGGTGTGATGGAGACCTTCGACAACACCCGGCCCATCGTGGCCGCGATGGCTGTCGGGATCGGCCGCGCCGCATTGGAGGAAATTCGCAAGATCCTCACCGAGGCCGGCGTGGACATCGACTACGACCGACCGGCGCATGTCCAAAGCGCCGCCGCGGCGGAGTTCCTGCGGATGGAGGCCGACTGGGAGGCCAGCTACCTGCTGTCACTGCGCGCCGCATGGCAGGCCGACAACGGCATTCCGAACTCCAAAGAGGCGTCGATGAGCAAGGCCAAGGCGGGCCGCATGGCCAGTGACGTCACGCTCAAGTCCGTCGAATTGGCCGGCACCACCGGCTATTCCGAGCAGTCCATGTTGGAGAAGTGGGGCCGCGACTCCAAGATTCTGGACATCTTCGAGGGCACGCAGCAGATTCAGCAGCTGGTGGTCGCCCGCCGCCTGCTCGGCCTCTCGTCGGCCGAACTCAAGTAGCCTCGACGACCCGGCGAGCAGACGCAAACTTGTACGAAATCGCCTAGAATAGTACAAGTTTGCGTCTGCTCGCGGTCAGTCGATGATTGCGGGCGGCGGGTCGATTTCCTCGTCTGGGTCCACCAAGTCCAGCTGCCACCACTGGACGTCGTGCCAAGCACCGAGCTTCCAGCCCACCCGCCGAAGTAGGCCCGCCGGCTGAAACCCGAACGACGCGTGCAGCGCATTGCTGCCATCGTTGGGTTGGGCGATGATGCCGATTGCCCGCCGGAAGCCGCGGCGGGCGAGCCGATTCAGCAGTTCATCGTAGAGCAGGCGGCCACCACCCGAGCGCCGGCGGTCCATCGCCACATAGACGCTCGTTTCCACCGCCCAGCGGTACGCGGCACGCGGATTCAGTTGCTGTGCATAGGCGTAGCCGACGACTTCATCGTCGATCTCTAACACCAGCCATTCGTGAATGACCTGTGCGGCGGCAATCCGTGCCGCCATCTGCTCGAGCGTCGGCACTTCCGTTTCGAAGCTTATCGCGGTGTCCAGCACGTACGGACGGTAAATTTCCACGCACGCCGCAGCGTCGGCGGCGCTGGCCGAACGAACGGCCGAACGTACCACCGGCATTACCCGGCAACCTCATTCAGCTGTTCGCGGGTTTCCTCATCGAGCTCGATGTCGGCGACGGCCATGTTCTCCTCGAGGTGCGGTACGGACGACGTGCCTGGGATCAGCACGACATTGGACGCCACGCCCAACGTCCAGGCCAGCGCGATCTGTGCTGGGGTGCGGCCGAGTTCGGCGGCCACGCGCTGGATCAACTCGTTCCCCAACACCGGGTTAGCCGGCCCCGCAAACGCCGATCCCAGGGGAAAGAATGGCACGAAGGCGATGCCCCGCGAACGGCAGACGTCCAGCACCGGCGTGGAATCCCGGTGTACGAGGTTGAACGCATTTTGCACGCAGGCGATCTCGGTGACTTCCAGGGCATGCAGCAGTTGCGCCGGACTGACGTTGCTGAGGCCGATGTCGCCGATCAGCCCTTCGTCCCGAGCGGCGATCATGACTGCCAATTGGTCGTCGAAGCGCTGGTCGGGTGCATCGCTCTCAAACACTCGCAGGTTGACCGCCGCCAGTTGCTCGACCCCGAGGGTGCGCAAGTTGGCTTCGATGTCGCGGCGCAACTCGGCGGGTTCGTCGATCTCCATCCAGGCTCCGGCCTCGTCGCGCCGGGCGCCCACCTTGCTCACCAGAGCCAAGTCCTCCGGGTAGGGGTACAACGCCTCCCGGATCAACTCGTTGGCAACGTCGGGACCGTAGAACTGGGCGGTGTCGATGTGGGTGACGCCCAGTTCGACCGCCCTGCGCAGCACGGCCAATGCCTCGCCTTTGTCCCGCGGCGGCCCGAACACTCCGGGGCCGGGCAGCTGCATCGCACCGAAGCCGATACGCGAGACGGTGTATCGACCGAGTGGAAATGAATTCATGCCCTGAGGCTAGCGTCGAGCCGACGAGTTCTAGATTGAGGCAGCAGGGATCTACGACGGGAGCAGCATGCGCGCGGTAAGAGTGACTCGACTTGATGGTCCAGACGCCATCGAGGTGGCAGACGTCGACGAACCCACCGGCGACGGTGTCGTGGTCGACGTACACGCGGCCGGGGTGGCATTTCCGGATGCGCTGCTCACCCGTGGCCTCTACCAGTACCGCCCGGACCCGCCCTTCACCCTCGGCGCCGAGATCGCCGGGGTGGTCCGATCGGCGCCGGACGACAGCGGCTTCCGTGCCGGCGACCGGGTGCTGGGCCTGACCATGCTCACCGGCGGCATGGCCGAAGTCGCGATACTGGCGCCCGACCGGGTGTTCAAGCTGCCCGACAACGTCAGCTTCGAGGCCGGCGCCGGGGTGCTGTTCAACGACCTGACCGTGTATTTCGCGCTGACGGTGCGTGGCCGCTTGCAGCAGGGCGAGACGGTGTTGGTGCACGGGGCGGCCGGGGGTATCGGCACGTCGGCGCTGCGACTGGCACCGGCGCTCGGGGCGTCGCGCGTGATCGCGGTGGTCAGCTCCGAGGAAAAGGGACAGATCGCCACAGCGGCCGGCGCCACCGACGTCGTGCTCGCCGACGGGTTCAAGGATGCGGTCAAAGAGCTCACCAGCGGCCGGGGCGTGGACATCGTGGTGGATCCCGTCGGTGGCGACCGGTTCACCGATTCGCTGCGCTCCCTGGCCCCGGCGGGCCGGTTGCTGGTGATCGGCTTCACCGGCGGCGAGATACCCACGGTGAAGGTAAACCGGTTGCTGCTGAACAACATTGACGTTGTCGGTGTGGGCTGGGGAGCCTGGGCCGGCAGGCACCCGGGTGCGCTGCAAGAGCAGTGGGCCGCACTTGAGGAGCTGTTCACCTCCGGGAAGTTGACCCCGCCGGAACCCGAGGTCTTCCCCCTCGATGAGGCGGCGGCAGCGGTGGCTTCGCTGGAGAACCGCACCGCCAAGGGAAAGGTCGTGTTGCGCGTCCGCAATTAATCGCGGACCGCCGGGTTGGCCTTGTTTCCCCGCAAAAGAAAAAGTAATGTCACTTTTAGTTTTGTAGCGGAGACCCCCGGGAGCCAGCCATGGAATCGTTCATCCACCTGCGAAAAGGCAAGACGCCGCGGCGCGTCCACGCCGACCTCGACGGACTCAAGGACGACGAACTCGGCCGCGGCGGATTCACCGGCCGCACGGCCAACATGTACCGCCGCCACGACCCCACCGCCTTCCGGTCGGTCGGCCCGCTGCGGCCCACCGACGTGCTGGCCGACCAACTCAAGCCCAGCGACGCCACCGACGCCAACGGCGGGCCGCTGCTGATGTTCAGCAACCCCGACTGCCGCATTCTGCTGAGTCGGCGGCAGGAGGAAATGCCGTTTTACACCCGCTACGTCGACGGCGATCTGCTCTGCTTCGTCCACCAGGGCAGCGGCCTGCTCGAGACCGAGTTCGGCCCGCTGAGCTACCGGCAGGGCGACTGGGTCTACATCCCCAAGGCGTGCACCTGGCGCCAGATACCCGATGGCGAGACGACCCTGCTGATGATCGAGGCGACCGACGAGTTCCGCGTCCCTCCCCCGGGCACCCTGGGCCGCCACTTCCCGTTCGATCCGGCACAGGCGACCATCCCCGACCCGGAACCGATCGAGGACGACGGCCGCGACCAGTACGAGGTCCGGCTCATGCACCGGGAGATCGAGGATAGCGATTCGACAACGCTGTACTACCAACACAATCCGATCGACGTCGAAGGTTGGCGCGGCGACAACTTCGCCTTCACGTTCAACATCGCCGACTACACCGTCGTCACCTCAGACAGCGTGCACCTGCCGCCGACGGTGCACCTGTTCATGCAGGCCACGGGCGTCTACGTGATGAACTTCCTACCTAAGCCGGCCGAAACCGTTCCCGGCACCGAGCGCACACCGTGGTATCACCGCAACGTCGACTACGACGAGATCGCGTTCTTCCACGGCGGCTCGCTGTATGGGATCCCGATGCCGCCGGGCCTGATCTCGCATGCGCCGCAAGGGGTTCACCACGGAGCCCCGGAGAAGGCGCGAGAACGAGCGCGTCGCAAGTTCGACGAATACTCCAGCGTCGACTGGCAGGTGATCGCCATCGACACCCGCCGGCGCCTGACACCCTCGGCCGAAATTCTGGCCAACGATCTCGGACAACACTGAGGTAGGACAACATCGAAATGACTCAAGCCGTCAAGTACGACTACGAACGCATCCCGTATCTGGTTGCCTTCCAAAATAATTCCGGTGTCCGCGACGTCTACGGCGGGCTGGCCGAGATCACCGTCCTGGAAAGCTTCCTGCTCAAGCCCAAGGACAAGCCGTCAGACACCGTGCTGGTGTTCATGCACCCCATCGGCGGGGGCGCCTACCTGCCGATGATCAATGCGCTGGCCCGCGCCGGCCACCACGTCATCTACTGCAACAGCCGGTTCCGCGGGACGGATTCGGCATTGATGATGGAAAAGGTCGTCGAGGACCTCGGCGAGTGCATCAAGGACGCCAAGAACCGGCTGGGCTATCAAAAGGTGGTGCTGGCCGGCTGGAGCGGCGGCGGTTCGCTGTCGGTGTTCTATCAGCAGCAGGCGCAAAAGCCCACCATCACGGCCAGCCCGTCCGGCGACGGCCCCGACCTGACCCAGCTGGACCTGATTCCGGCCGACGGCATCATGCTGCTCGCCGCCCACATCAGCCGGCACGGCACCCTGACCGAGTGGCTGGACGCCTCGATACTCGACGAATCCGACCCCACCAAGCGCGATCCCGAACTGGATCTTTACAACCCGGACAACCCCAACCAGCCGCCGTACAGCGAGGAGTTCCTGCAGCGGTATCGCCAGGCGCAGATCGACCGCAATCGCCGCATCACCGCCTGGGTCAGGGACAAGCTGGCCGAGTTGCGCGCCGCCGGCCGCCCCGACGAGGAGTTCTGCTTCGTCGTGCACGGCACCATGGCCGACCCGCGCTGGCTGGACCCGACCGTCGACCCCAACGAGCGCACCCCGGGCACCTGCTACCTGGGCGACCCGCGGGTGGTGAACATGAGCCCGGTGGGGCTGGCCCGGTTCTCGACGCTGCGCGGCTGGCTGTCGCAATGGAGCTACGACGACGCCCGGGGCGACGGTGTGGCGTGCGGCCCCGACATCGCCGTTCCCGCGCTGGTCATCGGTAACCTGGCCGACGACGCATGCACCCCCAGCCACACCCGACGCCTCTTCGAGGCGATCGGTCATCCCGACAAGGAGATGCACGAAATTTCGGGCGCCACACACTATTACGCGGGTCCTGACCAGCGCGACAAGTTGCGCGAGGCCGTCGGCATAGTGACCGACTGGCTGACTCGCCACGACTTCGTGGGGTCGGAATGACGGTTAGTGGCGCATTGGACGGCATCCGGGTGCTTGAACTGGGCACCCTGATCGCGGGCCCGTTCGCCGGACGACTGCTCGGCGACATGGGCGCCGAGGTCATCAAGGTGGAACCACCCGGCGCCCCGGATCCGCTACGAACCTGGGGTCAAGCCGAACTGGACGGCCACCACGTCTTCTGGACGGTCCATGCCCGCAACAAGAAAGCGATCACCCTCGACCTGCGCCGGCCGCGCGGTCGCGAGTTGTTTCTCGAGCTGGTGGACAAGTCCGACATCGTCGTCGAGAACTTCCGGCCGGGCACCCTCGAAAAGTGGGACTTGGGTTACGACGTGCTCAGCCAACGCAACTCGGGCATCATCCTGGTCCGGGTGTCGGGCTACGGGCAGACCGGGCCCGACGCGCGCAAGGCGGGTTACGCCTCCGTCGCCGAGGCGGCCAGTGGCTTGCGCCACCTCAACGGGTTTCCCGGTGGCCCGCCGCCGCGGCTTGCCCTGTCGCTCGGTGACAGCCTGGCCGGCATGTTCGGCGCCCAGGGCGCCCTGGCCGCCCTCTATCGCCGCAGCGTGACCGGGCACGGCCAGGTGGTCGACGTAGCCTTGACCGAATCATGCCTGGCCGTACAGGAATCCACCATCCCGGACTACGACGTGGGTGGGGTCGTGCGCGGACCGTCGGGCACCCGACTGGAAGGCATCGCGCCCTCCAACATCTACCGCAGCGCCGACGGGTCCTGGGTGGTGATCGCGGCCAACCAAGACACCGTGTTCGCGCGCCTCTGCCAGGCGATGGACCGTCCGGAACTGGCCACCGACGAGCGGTTCGCCACACACGGCGCCCGCGGACGCAATCAGGACGAACTGGACAAGATCATCGGCGCGTGGGCGGCCGAGCGACAGCCAGCCGACATCATCGAAACCCTCTCCGCCGCAGGCGTTATCGCCGGGCCGATCAACACCGTCGCCGAGGTGGTCAACGATCCGCAACTGCGGGCCCGCGGCATGCTGGTCGAACACTTCGACGAGCGCCTGCAGCGACCCGTGCTGGGACCGGGGATCGTGCCGGTGCTGTCGGAGTCCCCGGGCAGCGTCCGCAATGCCGGCCCCGCGTATCCGGGCCAGCACAACGACGACGTCTATGTCGGACTGCTCGGCAAGACACACGACGAGCTTGCCGATTTGCGTGCCGAAGAGGTGATCTGAGATGACGCACATCTCGATTCGCGAAGTGGCGCTGCGCGACGGTCTGCAGATCGAGAAGCCAATCCCGTTGGCGGCCAAGCTGGAACTGCTTGCCGCCGTGGCGGCCACGGGCGTCCGTGAGGTGGAGGCGACGGCGTTCGTCTCCCCGACGAAAGTGCCGTCGATGGCCGACGCCGCCGAACTCGCGGCCGAACTGCACAACTACCCCGACATCGATTTTTCGGCCCTGGTGGCCAGCCCGAACGGCGCCAAGCGGGCCATCGCGGCGGGGTTCCGCTCGATCGAGTACGTGGTGGCTGCCGACGACACGTTCAGCATGAAAAATGTCGGGCGCACCAGCGCCGAGGCCACCGAACAGATCGCGGATATCGTCGCGATCGCGCACGGCAGCGGTGTCGCCGTCGAGGTCATCGTCGCCACCGCGTGGGACTCCCCCTTCGAGGGACCCACCCCGCCCCAGCGAGTGCTCGATATCGCCGCCGCGGCACGAGACCAGGGTGTGGACCGCTTCTCCATCGCCGACACCATCGGCACCGCCACCCCCGGTCGGGTCAGTTCGCTTATCGCACAACTTCGTCCGGTGATCGGTGACCTCGCGTTGGGCGGACATTTCCACAACACCCGTGGCGCGGGACTGGCCAGCGCCTATGCCGCCGTCACCGCCGGCGTCACCCGGTTGGACGCCTCCGCCGGCGGGCTCGGTGGTTGCCCGTTTGCGCCAGGCGCGACCGGCAACATCGCCACCGAGGATCTGGTGTATCTGCTGACCGACAGCGGGTTCGAGGTAGATATCGACCTGGCCGCCGCGATCGCCGCCGCTGAAGTCGCGAAATCCGTTGTAGGACATGACTTACCCAGTGCCCTGTTGCGTGCGGGCGACCGGATTCGCAGCTGATGCCCGCCAGCACGCTCAGCGCCAAAGGCCGCCAAACGCGGGAGGCGATCGAACAGGCAGCGCGAAAGCTGTTTGCTGAGCGTGGCTTTCACGGAACCACCCTGGCCGACATCACCTCGGCCGCAGGAAAATCGTCGGCGGTCTTCTACCGGTACTTCACCGACAAGGAAGATCTACTGGCCGCGCTGGCGGAGTCATTTCTGCACGATGTGGTCGCACCGTCGGGGCAGAGCGTGTCGCTGCCGGAGTCGCCCAACGACGACACGTTTTTCACTACGGCGGTCACCGGTTACTGGAACATGTTCAAACAAAACATCGGCATCATGATCGCCGTCGCCCAGTTGGCCGCCACCCAGCAGCGGTTCGCTGCAGTGCAGAACGAGTTCCGGCGGTTCGGCATGGACATTGTGGCCGCCTCGGTGCGCCGGGCGCAGGAGCAGGGCTACGCGGCCGACCTCAACGCCGAACACATCGCCGCCGCGATAGCCTTGCTCTTCGAGAACTTCACGACCGTCTTCGTCGGCGCATCGGGACAGGACGGCCCGCGGGGGCTAGGGGTCACGATCAACGACGACGATGCGATCAAGACGTTGTCCACGGTCTGGAAGAAGACACTGTACGGCGGGTAAGGAGATCGTTGACCGGGGTCGAAGAGCTGGCCGACAAGTTGCGTGCAGTGATCGGTGGCACGCTGAAAGTGGACGCGGCAAGCATCACGATTGACAACCTGCGCCCACTGCGTCGCAACTACGGGGCCGCCGCCTGGGCATTCGACGCCACCAGCCCGGCGGGCCGCGGCACGCTGATCCTGCGCCTGGAACCGGTGAACCGCAGTTCGATCGAGGCCGCCCCGCAGCTGCAAGCTCATGCCCACTTCAGCGCCAAGGCGAAAGGGGTTCCGGTGCCGCGCGTCGTTGCCGCCGACGACTCCGATGCCACGCTGGGCAGTCCTTACGTGATCCTCGAAATGCCCAGGGGCGAAACGGAACACTCCGTGATTGTGCGCCGGCTCGACAGCGCCGGCCGACACGCCGGCGGCCGTGCGCAACTGCTGCGACAGTGCGCGCTCGCGCTGTCTCGCATCCATCGGATCGAGACCGCTGAACCGGAAAAGGCCCGCCAGGACCGCCTCGCGATCTACCGCGCCTCACTCGACGCCCTGGCCGACGCACCCGCCGCTTTCGAATGGGCTTATCGGTGGCTGCTCACCCACCAACCACCCCCATCGCCGGCGGTGGTGGTCAACGGCGACTTCCGAATGGGGAATCTCGCGGTCGATGGCATGCACCTGACCGCCATACTTGGGTGGCGGTATCTGCACGTCGGCGACGCATGCGAAGACCTGGCCTGGTTCTGCGACCGGGCCTGGCGCTACGGCGCCCCGCTGACCAGGGGCGCGGGCGGTCTGGGCAGCATCGACACCTTCCTGGGCGCCTACGAAGAAGCCAGCGGGACTACCGTCGACCGAGTGAGGTTTCACTGGTGGCGGGTGATGGCGGCGCTGCTGCGGGGAATCATGAACTTCTCGGAAGCCCAGATCGGACGGACGGCCCAGGTCCCCTCGATGAGGGCGGCCATCATGGGCCGCCGGATTTGCGAGACCGAATGGGACCTGCTCAACCTCATCGGCGAGGGAACGGGTAAATGAGTTCGAACGAGTCCCCGTCCCGGGACCGCACCGCCACCGAGCTGCTGGCGTTGGTCACCCAGTTCCTGGAAGAGCATGTCTTGCCGGCCGCCACCGCCAGCCCGCACAGCCACGACGAAATCGCCGCGGCCGTAGCCGCGCTGCGAATCGTCGAGCGCGAAATGCTCGGCGACCCGGCCGGGGATGCAACCTCCCGGGCTGCGCTGGCCCGCCTCGGCTTCTCCGACGAAGCCCAACTGGCGGCGGCGATTCGCAACGGTGATCTCGACGACCGCGCCGCTGACGTCACCTCCTGCTTGCGGGTACTGGCACAACAGCGGCTGGCGGTCGCCAATCCCGGATACCAGAACGAATAGAGTCCACCGCAACAGAGGAGATATCAACGTGGATTTCACCCTCCCCGAACACCTTCCGGGTCTACTCGCGGAGATGGACGACTTCATCGAGACCGAGATCAAACCGCTGGAACGGGAGAACATCCAGTACTTCGACCATCGTCGGGAGAACGCCCGCACCGACTGGGACAACGGCGGCATCCCGCGGCGGGAATGGGAAGACCTGCTCGCCGAAATGCGCAGGCGCGCCGACAAGGCGGGCTGGCTGCGTTACGGCCTGCCGTCCCGGTTCGGTGGCCGCGACGGTACCAACTTGGACATGGCGGTCATCCGGGAACACTTGGCGCACAAGGGTCTTGGATTGCACAACGATCTGCAGGACGAGTCGTCGATCGTCGGCAACTTCCCGCAGGTGATCATGATGGACCGGTTCGGCACCGAAGAGCAGAAGAAGGAGTGGACCGAGGCGCTGATCACCGGCGAGCGGTCGATGGCATTCGGGCTGACCGAACCCAAGCACGGGTCCGACGCCACGTGGCTGGAGACCACCGCGGTCAAGGATGGCGACAGCTGGATCATCAACGGCGCCAAGCGGTTCAACACCGGGGTGCACCGCGCCACCCACGACCTCGTGTTCGCCCGCACTTCGGGTGAGGCCGGGCAAGCCACGGGTATCACCGCGTTCCTGGTGCCGACCGACACCCCGGGCTTCACCGTGCCGTACTACTGGTGGACGTTCAACATGCCCACCGACCACGCCGAGGTCGAACTGAAGGACGTCCGGGTCCCCGGCGACGCGGTGCTGGGCGAGGTCGACCGCGGCCTCGAGGTGGGCCAGACGTTCTTGCACGAGAACAGGATTCGTCAGGCCGCCAGCAGCCTCGGCGCCGCGCAGCACTGCATCGACCGCGCGGTGGCCTATGCCGGCGAACGCATCGTGTTCGGTAAGCCGCTGGCGGTGAACCAGGCCGTACAGTGGCCGCTGGTCGAATTGCAGACCGAGGCGCAGATGGTGCGCCTATTGGTGTATTACGCGGCCACGCAATTGGACAACAACCACCACATGGAGGTGTCCGACAAGGTGTCGATGGCCAACTACCGGGCGAATCGTCTGGTTTGCGAAGCCGCCGACCGCGCGATGCAGGTCTGCGGCGGCGTCGGCTACAGCCGACACGAGCCGTTCGAGCACATCTATCGCCATCACCGTCGCTACCGCATCACCGAGGGTGCCGAAGAAATCCAGATTCGCCGAGTTGCCCAGCGGCTGTTCAAGTTCGGCAAGAAGTGACCCAGGGCACGACGCTCGCGGACAGCGTGTCTGCGCTGCTTACCTCGGTGATGCGCGCTGAGGTGACGGTAGCCAATCTGCGCCCCCTGACCGGTGGCGCCAGCAGGACGACATGGGCGTTCGACGCCGTCACCGAGGCGGGCAATCGACCGCTGATCCTGCGCACCGGGCCGCCCGACGACGTGCACGCGAGCATGGAACTGGAAGCGCGGGTTCAGGCGGCGGCAGCGGCGGCGGGGGCACCCGTGCCGCATGTCTTGGTCGCCGACAATTCCCCTGCGACACTGGGAAATCCGTTTTTGATCTGCGACGAGATCAAGGGTGAAACCATCGTCCGACGCATCCAGCGTCAGCTCGACGACCCGGGCCGCGAGCGGCTGCTGACGCAGTGCGCCCGCGCCCTGGCGGCCATCCACCGGGCGGCCGCCAACGACCCCGAACTGCTCCACGAGGACCCGATTACGCAGTGGCGGGAGCGACTGGACGAGATGGGCGACACCACCGCCACTTTCGAATGGACCTTCCGCTGGCTGACCGCGCACCGGCCGGCCCCGTCGCCACCGGTTCTGGTGCACGGTGACTTTCGGATGGGAAATCTCATCGTCGACGGATCAGACCTCGCCGCCGTGCTGGATTGGGAGCTGGTGCACGTCGGCGACGCATACGAGGACTTGGCCTGGTTCTGCGTGCGTGCCTGGCGATTCGGCGCACCCCCCAGTCACGGGGCCGGCGGTCTGGGCAGCATCGAAAGCTTTCTGCGCGCCTACGAGGACGCCAGCGGTACGGCAATAGACCGCAAGGCGTTTCGGTGGTGGCTGGTGCTGGCCACCCTGCGCTGGGGAATCATCTGCCGGTACCAGGCGGAACGCCACTTGAGCGGGCAGACTCGCTCGGTGGAGTTGGCGACGATCGGTCGCCGGGTGTGTGAGAACGAGTGGGATCTGATCCAGCTACTCAAGGAGGACCGGGCATGACTCATGGCCGTCCGACCGCGGCGGAACTGGTAGCCGCCGTCGCCGAGTTCCTGGAAGGCGAGATCCGGGAGGCGACCGGCGGCCAGGTCAACTTCCACGCCAGGGTGGCCGCCAACGCCTTGCGCATCGTGGAGCGCGAACTGCTCGGCCCCGCCGACGCCGAAGCCTCCGAGGTCCGGTCGTCGCTCGCTGAGCTCGGCTTCGCCGACGAGGCCAGCCTGGCCGCCGCGATCCGGTCCGGCCAACTCGACGGGCGCGACGAGGCCGTCCTGAACTGTTTGAGCGCCTTGGTACGACATCGGTTGGCGGCCGCCCACCCCGGTTACGACAGCGAATAGGAGTGACTCGCATGCCCACTGGCGACGACGCGAGCAAGGCCCAAATCCTCGACGTGGCCGACAGGCTGTTCGCCGCGATCGAGAACACCGACATCGCGACGGTCGAACGGATGTGGAGCGACGACATCTTGGTGTGGCGGCCCGGCGCCCGTCGCGACGATGACAAGCCGCGCGCGCTGCGGGTGATCGAGTGGTTCATCTCGGTCACCACCGAGCGCCGCTACGAAATTCTGGACCGCCAGGTCTTCGACAATGGCTCCGGTGGCTCCGGTGGCTCCGATGGCGCCGCCCGGGGTTTCGTCCAGCAACACGTGCTGCATGCGACCGGTACCGCAGGCCAGACGATCGCCCTGCGGGTTTGCATCGTGATCAAGCTGGACATAAATGGTTTTATCAACCGTATCGACGAATACTTCGACCCCGCCGACATCGCGGTGTTACTGGCCTGACCTCCCACGGCCTCCAACAACGAGCTCCAACGGATAGACAGCGAGGCAGACGATGACGACGCTGGAAACGCTGCTCAGCGATCCTGACACGACCGGTGGATGGAATCTCGTCGCAGACCGCTCGGTCGTCGGCTTCAAGGTCAAGAACATGTGGGGCCTCATCCCCGTCAAGGGCGAGTTCCACGAGCTCAGCGGGCGCGGCGAGCTGTCCAGCGATGGAGCGGTCACCGGTCACCTGGAGATCGAGGTCGCGTCGCTGCGCACCGGCATCAAGGCCCGGGACAAGCACCTGCTCTCGGCCGATTTCTTCGACGCGGACCGCTATCCGCAGATCCGCGTCGTGGTCAGCGCGCTGCAGCCGACCCAAGGCAAGGGCGCTGACCTGAAGGCAACCTTCACCATCAAAGGCGTAACCGATCCGGTGCCGCTGCCGGTCACGATCACCGAACTCAGCGACGGGTCGGTGCGGGTCTGCGGGGAAGCCCAAATCGATCGGATTCAGTTCGGCGTGGACTGGAACAGGCTCGGCATGATCGCCCCGACCGTGACGACAACGGCCGAACTGATCTTCGTACAGGCCGCGCAGTAGCATCTTTCACCGTGCCCGACTCCACTGAAAAATTGCGGATCCTGGTCTACAGCGACAACGTCCACACCCGTGAGCAGGTGATACAGGCATTGGGCAAGCGCCTGCACCCGGATCTACCCGAATTTAGCTACGTCGAGGTAGCGACCGGGCCCATGGTCATCCGGCAGATGGATGAGGGGGGCATCGATCTGGCCATCCTCGACGGTGAGGCCACGCCCACCGGAGGCATGGGGATCGCCAAGCAGCTCAAGGACGAATTGACGACGTGTCCGCCCATCCTGGTGCTCACCGGTCGCCCGGACGATGCCTGGCTGGCCAGTTGGTCACGAGCCGAGGCTGCGGTGCCCCATCCGATCGACCCGATCGTGCTGGGCAGGACCGTGCTGGGTCTGCTGCGGACGCCGACGCACTAGCCGCCGCGTATTTGCAGCTGCTGCTCCTCTTCTTCCTCGACCTGGGGGCGGAATTCCTTCGGCTCCGGCCGGAGCGTAGGCACCTTCTCTCCCGTCTCGGAAGACTCCTCGTCCTTGGCCTTCGCCCCGACTCGTAATCCCGCCTCCGGAATTCCAGAAACCCGGGTGCGGGTTGCCTGCGTGGTCGCCGCTCCCGGCGCCGCCTTGGCTGCGGCTTCCGGGTCCGCGGTAGCCAGCACGCTCATTGCCGGAACCTCTGGGGCGACTTCCACGCCTTCTTCGGCAGCCTCGGCTTCCAACGCGGCTTCTTCCGCTGCTGCGGCTTCTGCAGCCCGCTTGGCCTCGGCTTCTTCCTCTTCTTTGGACTTGGGGCCCTTGACCGGACCGGCATTGATGACGCCCGACTGGCCGCCGCTGTTAGCGGCCATGCCGGCCATCATCATCGGGCCGGCCATCATCGCCGGACTCATCATCATGCCGGGGTTAGCCGCGGTCATGCCGCCGCTGGCCGCCGCCGTGTAGCCGCCCGCACTCACGGCCCCAGCCGAAGGATCACCTTGCGTGAACCCGGCGCCGGTATTCGCCCCGAGCAGGTCCTGCGCGCCGCCGGCTACGGGCCCACCGCCGCCGGCAGCGACACCGCCGCCACCACTGGCGACGGCCTGCTCGCCACCGCCACCCCCACCGGCGCCCGCGACACCGGTGCCTGCGGCACCTGCGGCCAGTGCCCCGCCCCCGGTCTCGGCACCGGCGCCGTTGGCGCCGCCCAACCCGGGAAGGCCCTTCAGCACGCTGCTCCACGGCACGACCTGCGCCGCCACCGACGACACGCCGGAGTAGTAGCCGGACATGGCGGCCACGTCCGCGGCCCACATCTCCTCATAGAGGCTCTCGGCGAAGGCTATGGCCGGTGCGTTCTGGCCGAAGAGGTTCGTCATCACCAGCTGCACGAAGGCGTCGCGGTTGGCCGCGACTGCCTGCGGGAGCACGGTTGCGGCCTTGGCCGCCTCGAACATGCTGGCCACCGCCCGCGCCTGCGCCGATGCACCGGCCGACTGCGTCGCCGCCGCCGCCAGCCACCCCGCATACGGAGCCGCCGCGGCGGCCATCGCCTGCGCTGCCGGGCCCTGCCACGCCTGACCAGCCAAACCGGCGGTCACCGACTGAAACGATTGCGCCGCGGCAGCCAACTCGTCGGCTAGGCCCTCCCAGGCCGCGGCCGCAGCCAACATCGGCCCGGAACCGGCGCCCAAAAACATGCGCAACGAGTTGATTTCCGGCGGCAGCGTGAAAAAGCTCACAGCTCCATTCCTCCCAGCTGACTAACCGGTGAATTCAGAGCGTAACAACATAGCTCCGCGAATTCGCTGGTTTGGTCACATCATATAGCCAAGCTGCGGATACGTGGTCCCTCTCGGACGCGCAACCTGGGAATCGACGCGTGTCCAGTTGGTTGACCCCCAACATGTGCGCTGTGTGACGCACGACTATGTTGATGCATATTGTGACGGCCCACACGAACCGGTCCTTCACAGCAGCCCCGCTACCGCCCGGCCGCCGCGCTGGCGGCCCCATACGACGGATCTTGGAGCGACTTGAACGTCTACGTACCCATTCTGGTCCTCGCCGCGCTTGCCGCCGTCTTCGCCGTGGGCTCGGTGGTACTCGCGAGCATCGTCGGCCCGTCCCGCTACAACCGGTCCAAACAGGCCGCGTACGAGTGCGGCATCGAGCCGACCGACATGACATCCCGTTCGCCCGCTGGGCAGACGGCGACCGGCCAGCGGTTTCCGATCAAGTACTACCTGACGGCGATGTTGTTCATCGTTTTCGACATCGAGATCGTGTTCCTCTACCCGTGGGCGGTCACCTTTGACTACCTGGGCAAGTTCGCGCTGGTCGAAATGGTCATTTTCATGCTCACGGTGTTCGTGGCGTACGCCTATGTGTGGCGCCGCGGAGGCCTGACCTGGGATTGAGGTAGGGACGTGGGTCTCGAAGAACAATTACCCGGCGGGATACTGCTGTCGACCGTCGAAAAGGTGGCGGGCTACGTCCGCAAGAACTCCCTGTGGCCGGCCACCTTCGGGTTGGCCTGCTGCGCCATCGAGATGATGGCGACGGCCGGCCCGAGGTTTGACATCGCACGGTTCGGCATGGAGCGGTTCTCGGCGACGCCGCGGCAGGCGGACCTGATGATCGTCGCCGGACGGGTCAGCCAGAAGATGGCCCCGGTGCTGCGCCAGGTTTACGACCAGATGGCCGAGCCGAAGTGGGTTCTGGCGATGGGCGTCTGCGCCTCGTCGGGCGGGATGTTCAACAACTACGCGATCGTGCAGGGCGTCGACCACGTCGTGCCGGTGGACATCTACTTGCCCGGCTGTCCGCCCCGGCCGGAAATGCTGTTGCACGCAATCCTGAAGTTGCACGAGAAGATTCAGGAGATGCCGCTGGGCGTCAACCGGGAGCGTGCCATCGCCGAAGCCGAAGAGGCAGCGTTGTCGGCCCGGCCCACCATCGAGATGCGCGGGTTGCTGCGATGAGCTCACCGGATCACGACCCGCAGGGAGCGACGCTTACTCCGACGGGAACGGATGTTCCGTCCGGCGGAGAAACCGCCAATGAAGAGGTGATCAATGTCCGCCGCGGCATGTTCGGCGTGCAGGGGACCGGCGACACCTCCGGATATGGGCGCCTGGTCCGCAAAGTCACCCTCCCCGGGGGTACGCCGCGGCCGTACGGCAGTTACTTCGACGAGGTCGTCGACCGGTTGGAAGAGGCGCTGCAGCGCGACGGGCTCGAATTCGACGAGACGATAGAGAAGGTCGTCGTCTACCGCGACGAGTTGACCCTGCACGTCACCCGGGACCGATTGCCGCAGGTGGCCCAGCGACTGCGGGATGAACCCGAACTGCGTTTCGAACTTTGCCTGGGTGTGAACGGGGTGCACTACCCCAACGAGACAGGCCGGGAATTGCACGCGGTCTACCCGTTGAGGTCGATAACCCACTCCCGCCGACTGCGGCTGGAAGTGTCTGCGCCAGACAGTGATCCGCACATCCCGTCGCTCTTCGCCATTTATCCGACCAACGACTGGCACGAGCGCGAGACGTACGACTTCTTCGGAATCATCTTCGACGGCCATCCGTCGTTGACCCGCATCGAGATGCCGGACGACTGGCACGGACACCCGCAACGCAAGGACTACCCGCTCGGCGGCATCCCGGTCGAATACAAGGGCGCCAAGATACCTCCGCCCGACGAGCGCAGGGGCTACAACTAATGCGAAAAGACGGAAAAGAAGAATGACCGACACCGCCGAGACAGTCCTGTTGGCCGGCGGCCAGGACTGGGATCAAGTCATCGAAGCTGCACGCAACGCGGATCCCGGCGAACGCATCGTCGTCAACATGGGGCCCCAGCACCCGTCCACCCATGGGGTGTTGCGGCTGATCCTCGAGATCGAAGGCGAAACCATCACCGAGGTCCGGTGTGGAATCGGCTACTTGCACACCGGAATCGAGAAGAACCTGGAATTTCGGTACTGGACCCAGGGCGTCACGTTCGTGACCCGGATGGATTACCTGTCACCGTTTTTCAACGAGGTCGCGTACTGCCTGGGCGTGGAGAAGCTGCTCGGCATCACCGACGAAATCCCGGAGCGGGTCAACATCATTCGGGTGATGCTGATGGAGCTCAACCGAATCTCGTCGCACCTGGTCGCGTTGGCCACCGGCGGCATGGAGCTTGGCGCGATGACCGCCATGTTCATCGGCTTCCGGGCGCGCGAGATCGTGCTGACCATCTTCGAACACATCACCGGTCTGCGGATGAACCACGCGTACATCCGCCCGGGTGGGCTGGCGCAGGACCTGCCACCCAATGCGGTTGACTACATCGCCGAATCGCTCGAGGCACTGAAGGTCCCGCTGCGCGAGATGGGCGAGTTGCTCAACGAAAACGCCATCTGGAAAGCGCGCACCCAGGACATCGGCTACCTGGACCTGGCGGGGTGTATGGCGCTGGGCGTCACCGGCCCGATCCTGCGCTCCACCGGCTTGCCGCACGACTTGCGTAGGGCCGAACCCTACTGCGGGTACGAGAACTACGACTTCGATGTGATCACCGACGACTCGTGTGATTCGTACGGGCGCTACATGATTCGCGTCAAAGAGATGTGGGAGTCAGTGAAGATCGTCGAGCAGTGTCTGGACAAGCTGCGGCCGGGGCCGACCATGGTCGAGGACCGCAAGATCGCCTGGCCGGCCGACCTGTACGTCGGACCCGACGGCATGGGCAATTCACCCGAACACATTGCCAAGATCATGGGCGGTTCCATGGAGGCGCTGATCCACCACTTCAAGCTGGTCACCGAGGGCATCCGGGTTCCGGCCGGCCAGGTCTACGTGGCCGTCGAGTCACCACGCGGCGAACTCGGTGTGCATATGGTCAGCGACGGCGGTACCCGCCCCTACCGTGTGCACTACCGGGATCCATCCTTCACCAACCTGCAGTCGGTGGCAGCGATGTGCGAGGGCGCGATGGTGGCCGACCTGATCACCGCGGTCGCCAGCATCGACCCGGTCATGGGCGGGGTGGACCGATGACGGAGCCGGGTTCGGGGGGCGTTCAAAACGGGGGGGCCGGGGAGCGGGTTTTCATCCGCCTGGGACCGCCGCCGGAGGAGCCCAACCAATTCTTGGTCGAGGGCGCCCCGCAGTCGTATCCGCCCGACGTGCAGGCCCGCCTCGAGGTCGAGGCGAAGGAGATCATCGGACGCTACCCGAGCAAGCGCTCGGCGCTGCTGCCGTTGCTGCACCTGGTACAGGGCGAGGATTCCTACCTGACGCCGGCGGGTCTGCAGTTCTGCGCCGAACAGCTCGGACTGACCGGCGCTGAAGTGTCGGCGGTGGCGTCCTTCTACACCATGTATCGCCGCGGCCCCACCGGCAAATACCTGGTCGGCGTCTGCACCAACACCTTGTGCGCTGTCATGGGCGGCGACGCCATCTTCGACGACCTCAAGGAACACCTCGGCGTCGGCAACGACGAGACCACCGAAGACGGGTCGGTCACCCTGCAACACATCGAGTGCAACGCGGCCTGCGACTACGCGCCGGTGGTGATGGTGAACTGGGAGTTCTTCGACAACCAGACCGTGGAGTCCGCGCGCGAACTCGTCGACTCGCTGCGCACCGAACAGCCCAAAGCACCCACTCGCGGCGCCCCGCTGTGTACGTTCCGCCAGACGTCGCGCATCCTGGCCGGCCTGCCCGACCCTCGCCCCGACGAAGGGCAGGGCGGCGCGGGCGAGGCCACGTTGGCCGGTTTGCGGGTGGCGCAGGAGAACGGCATGGAGGCGCCCGAGGCCAACTCGGAGAACAAATCGGAGGCCGGCCAATGACCAGCGCCCCGGCGACGCCGCTGACCCCAGTGCTCAGCCGCTTCTGGGACGACCCCCAATCCTGGACCCTGGAAACGTACCTGCGCCACGACGGCTACAAGGGCCTGGAAAAGGCGCTGGCCATGGAGCCCGACGCCGTGATCGCTGCGGTCAAGGACTCGGGCCTGCGCGGACGCGGTGGAGCCGGCTTCTCGACCGGCACCAAGTGGTCCTTCATTCCGCAGGGCGACAGCGGTCCGGCGGCCAAGCCGCACTATCTGGTGGTCAACGCCGACGAGTCGGAACCGGGTACGTGCAAAGACATTCCGTTGATGTTGGCGACCCCGCACGTGCTCGTCGAGGGCGTCATCATCGCCTCGTACGCGATTCGGGCCAGCCACGCGTTCATCTACGTGCGCGGTGAGGTGGTGCCGGTGCTGCGCAGGCTGCAAAATGCGGTGGCCGAGGCCTACGCCGCCGGCTACCTCGGTCGCGACATCAAGGGTTCCGGCTTCGATTTGGAACTGGTGGTCCACGCGGGAGCCGGCGCCTACATCTGCGGCGAGGAGACGGCGCTGCTGGACTCGCTGGAAGGCCGGCGCGGCCAGCCGCGGCTGCGGCCACCCTTCCCCGCCGTGGCCGGGCTGTACGGCTCGCCGACGGTGATCAACAACGTCGAGACCATCGCCAGCGTGCCGTCGATCATCTTCAACGGCGTCGACTGGTTCCGGTCCATGGGTAGCGAGAAATCGCCTGGCTTCACGCTGTATTCGTTGTCCGGACACGTGACCCGCCCCGGCCAGTACGAGGCACCGCTGGGCATCACGTTGCGCGAGTTGCTCGACTACGCCGGCGGCATTCGGGCGGGGCACCGGCTCAAGTTCTGGACACCCGGTGGATCCTCGACGCCGCTGCTCACCGATGAGCACCTCGACATACCGCTGGACTACGAGGGCGTCGGCGCGGCCGGCTCGATGCTGGGCACCAAGGCGCTGGAAATCTTCGACGAGACCACCTGCGTGGTACGCGCGGTGCGACGGTGGACGGAGTTCTACAAGCACGAGTCGTGCGGCAAGTGCACGCCGTGCCGGGAGGGCACGTTCTGGCTGGACAAGATCTATGCGCGGCTGGAGAACGGCGGCGGCACCCGCGAGGACATCGACAAATTGTCCGACATCGCCGACGCCATTCTGGGAAAGTCGTTCTGCGCGTTGGGCGATGGCGCCGCCAGCCCAGTGATGTCGTCGATCAAGCATTTCCGCGACGAATACATCGCCCACATCGAAAAGGGCGGCTGCCCCTTCGACCCTCGAGACTCGATGTTGACGCCGAATGGAGCTAATGCGTGACCGCGCCGACGACGATGCAGAGCAGGAAAGCGATGTGGGGGCACCTCCCGCTCGCGGGGGAGAGGAGCGGCGCGTGACGACACAGTCCGCCGACACTGAAAACCGGCTGGCCCAGCCGGAAATGGTGACGCTGACTATCGACGACGTCGAAATCAGCGTCCCCAAGGGGACTTTGGTGATCCGCGCAGCCGAGCTGATGGGCATCCAGATCCCCCGGTTCTGCGACCATCCGCTGCTGGACCCGGTCGGCGCCTGCCGGCAGTGCCTGGTTGAGGTTGAGGGACAACGCAAGCCGCTGGCCTCCTGCACCACCGTGGCCACCGACGACATGGTGGTGCGCACCCAACTCACCTCGAGCGCGGCCGACAAGGCCCAGCACGGCGTGATGGAGCTGCTGCTGATCAACCATCCGCTGGACTGCCCGATGTGCGACAAGGGCGGCGAATGCCCACTGCAGAACCAGGCAATGTCCAACGGGCGCACCGATTCTCGCTTCACCGACGCCAAGCGCACCTTCGCCAAGCCGATCAACATCTCGTCGCAGGTCCTGCTGGACCGTGAGCGCTGCATCCTGTGCGCGCGCTGCACGCGGTTCTCCGAGCAGATCGCGGGAGATCCGTTCATCGACATGCAGGAACGCGGCGCGCTGCAGCAGGTCGGCATCTACGCCGACCAGCCGTTCGAGTCCTACTTCTCCGGCAACACGGTGCAGATCTGCCCGGTCGGGGCACTGACCGGAACGGCCTACCGATTCCGGGCGCGCCCGTTCGACCTGGTTTCCAGCCCGAGCGTGTGCGAGCACTGTGCATCCGGATGCGCCCAGCGCACCGATCACCGCCGCGGCAAGGTGCTGCGCCGGCTCGCCGGCGACGACCCGGAAGTCAACGAGGAGTGGAACTGCGACAAGGGCCGGTGGGCCTTCACCTACGAGACCCAGCCGGATGTCATCACCACTCCCCTGATCCGTGACAGCGACGGCACGCTGCAACCGGCGTCCTGGGCGCACGCGATGGTGGCGGCGGCTCAAGGGCTGGACGCGGCGCGCGGCCGCGCGGGTGTCCTGGTCGGCGGGCGGGTCACCTGGGAGGACGCCTACGCCTATTCCAAGTTCGCGCGAATCGTGTTGCATACCAACGACATCGATTTCCGCGCCCGGCCCCACTCGGCGGAGGAGGCGGACTTCCTCGCGGCACGGGTCGCCGGACGCCCGGTCAGCGTCAGCTACTCCGACTTGGAGTCGGCGCCCGTGGTCCTGCTCGTCGGGTTCGAACCGGAAGAAGAGTCACCCATCGTCTTCCTGCGCCTGCGAAAGGCGGCCCGCAAGCGCTCGCTTCCGGTGTACGCGATCGCGCCGTTCGCCACCCGCGCGCTGCAGAAAATGTCCGGCCGGCTGCTGAAAGCCCGCCCGGGCGAAGAGCCTTCGGTGCTCGACGGACTCGCGACCGGTGAGCTCGCAGACCTGCTGGCCAAGCCCGGCGCCGTCATCCTGGTCGGGGAACGACTGGCCACGGTGCCCGGCGGATTGTCCGCGGCCGCGCGGTTGGCCGACGCTACCGGAGCCCGGCTGGCCTGGGTGCCACGGCGGGCCGGTGAACGCGGTGCGCTGGAAGCCGGGGCCCTGCCGGGGCTGCTGCCCGGCGGACGCCCGGTGGCCGACGACAACGCCCGATCGCAGGTGACTGCCGCCTGGCATGTCGACGAATTGCCCTCCGAGCCGGGGCGCGACGCCGAGGGCATCCTTGCCGCCGCCGCAGACGGTTCACTCGGGGCGTTGGTCGTGGGCGGTATCGAGCCGGGCGACTTCGCCGACCCGGACGCGGTGCTGGCCGCGCTGGACGCCGCCGGCTTCGTGGTGAGCCTGGAACTGCGGCACAGCGAGGTCACCGAACGCGCCGACGTGGTGTTCCCAATCGCGCCCGCGTCACAGAAGGCCGGCGCCTTCGTCGACTGGGAAGGTCGGTACCGCGGTTTCGAGCCCGCGCTGCGCGGCACCACTCAAACGGCCCGACAGTCCGATCACCGGGTGCTCGACTCGCTGGCCGACGAGTTTGGTGTCTACCTCGGCACGACCAGCGTCGAGACGGCCCGTGAGGAACTGGCTGCGCTGGGCACCTGGGACGGCCAGCGCCCGGCAGCTCCGAACATCGATGCGCCGAGCCCGGCCCAACCTGAGGCGGGTCAGGCCGTCCTGACCGGCTGGCGGATGCTGCTCGACAAGGGCCGCCTGCAGGACGGCGAACCGCACCTGGCCGGTACCGCACGCAGACCCGTGGTGCGCCTGTCCCCCGATACGGCGGCCGAGATCAATGCCGCTGACGGCGACGAGGTGACAGTGAGCACGCCGCGCGGCTCGATCACCTTGCCGCTCAACATCACCGACATGCCTGACCGGGTGGTGTGGCTTCCGTTGAACTCGGAGGGCTCAGCGGTGCACCGCCAGCTGGGCGTGACCATCGGCAGCATCGTAAATATTGGAGTGTCGTCATGACTTCGCCGATCTTCGGACACGACCCCTGGTGGCTGGTGGGCGCCAAGGTGTTGGTCGTCTTTGCGTTCCTGATGCTGACGGTGCTGGTGGCGATCCTGGCCGAACGCAAACTGCTGGGTCGGATGCAATTGCGCCCGGGTCCGAACCGGGTGGGACCGAAGGGCGCCCTGCAGAGCTTGGCCGACGGGGTCAAGCTGGCGCTCAAGGAAAGCATCACCCCGGGCGGCATCGACAAGTTCGTTTACTTTGCGGCGCCTGTTATTTCGGCGATCCCGGCGTTCACCGCCTTCGCGGTCATCCCGTTCGGTCCCGAGGTCTCGGTGTTCGGCCACCGCACCCCCTTGCAACTCACCGATCTGCCGGTGGCCGTGTTGTTCATCCTCGCCATGTCCGCGGTCGGCGTGTACGGGATCGTGCTGGGCGGTTGGGCATCTGGGTCTACCTACCCGCTGTTGGGCGGGGTGCGGTCCACGGCACAGGTGATTTCCTATGAGGTCGCCATGGGGCTGTCGTTCGCGGCGGTGTTCCTCTACGCCGGCAGCATGTCCACCTCGGAGATCATCGCCAAACAGGACCGAGTCTGGTACATCTTCCTGCTGGCACCGTCGTTCGTCGTCTACCTGGTCTCGATGGTGGGTGAAACCAACCGGGCGCCCTTCGACCTGCCCGAGGCCGAAGGCGAGCTGGTCGCCGGCTTCCACACCGAGTACTCGTCGCTGAAGTTCGCGATGTTCATGCTCGCCGAATACGTCAACATGACAACGGTTTCGGCGTTGGCCGCGACCATGTTCCTGGGCGGCTGGCGTGCCCCGTGGCCGCTGAACATGTGGGCCGGCGCCAACACCGGCTGGTGGCCGGTGCTCTGGTTCGTCGGCAAGGTGTGGCTGTTCCTGTTCATCTACTTCTGGCTGCGCGCCACGCTGCCCCGGCTGCGTTACGACCAATTCATGGCGCTGGGCTGGAAATTGCTGATTCCGGTGTCCCTGATCTGGGTGATGATCGCGGGCATCATCCGTGCGGCGAAGAACGAGGGTTTCCAGTACTGGACCCCGACCTTGGTCGTCAGCAGTGCTGTCGTCGCGATCTGGCTGGTGTTCTGGCTGCGAAAGCCGTTCAGCGCGCCGAGTGCTCGCGCATCAGCACGGCAGGAACGCAAGCAACTTAAGCAACGCGAGGCCGAACTGGCCGACGTTGCCGCCGACGAGTGGCCGACTTTCCCCACCCCGCCGCTGCCGACAAAGGAGAAAGTCCGTGGCTAAGTTTTTAGACGCCATCGCCGGTTTCGGCGTGACGTTCGGTTCGATGTTCAAAAAGACCGTCACCGAGGAGTATCCGGAGAAGCCCGGCCCGGTCGCACCGCGCTACCACGGCAGGCACCAACTCAACCGGTACCCCGACGGCCTGGAGAAATGCATCGGCTGCGAGCTGTGCGCCTGGGCCTGCCCGGCCGACGCGATCTACGTCGAGGGCGCGGACAACACCGAAGAGCAACGGTTTTCGCCCGGGGAACGCTACGGCCGCGTGTACCAGATCAACTACCTGCGCTGCATCGGTTGCGGCCTGTGCATCGAGGCGTGCCCCACTCGAGCACTGACGATGACCAACAACTACGAGATGGCCGACGACAACCGGGCCGACCTGATCTACGAGAAGGACCGACTGCTGGCTCCCCTGCTGCCTGGCATGACAGCGCCGCCGCATCCCCGGACCGAGGGCGCCACCGACAAGGACTACTACCTGGGCAACGTGACCGCCGACGGCCTGCGGCGGCGCGATGGCGCCGGGCCTGACGCGCAAGCCGACACCAAAGCCGACGCGAAAGCCGACACCAAAGCCGAAGCCGGAGCAGCGAAGTGATCACCACACTTGCTCACGACGTCATCACTCGCACCTCGACCGGCGAGGCCGTGATGTTCTGGGTGTTGGGCACGATCGCAGTGCTTGGCGCGCTCGGGGTGGTGTTGGCCGTCAACGCCGTGTACTCGGCGATGTATCTGGCGCTGACCATGATCATCCTGGCCGTGTTCTACATCGCCCAGGACGCACTGTTTTTGGGCGTCGTCCAAGTGGTGGTCTACACCGGCGCGGTCATGATGCTGTTCTTGTTCGTGCTGATGCTGATCGGTGTGGACTCGGCGGAATCGCTGAAGGAGACACTGCGGGGCCAGCGCGTGGCCGCGGTGGCGACCGGAATCGGGTTCGGAATCCTGCTGATCGGCGGCATCGGCAACTACGCGACCGGCGGCTTCGACGGGCTGGCCACCGCGAACAACCAGGGCAACGTCGAAGGCCTCGCGGTGCTCATCTTCACGCGCTATTTGTGGGCGTTCGAATTGACCAGCGCACTGCTGATCACCGCCGCCGTCGGGGCGATGGTGTTGGCCCACCGGGAGCGCTTCGAGCGCCGCAAGACCCAGAAAGAGCTGTCGCAGGAGCGGTTCCGGCCGGGCGGCCATCCCACTCCCCTGCCCAGCCCTGGCGTCTACGCGCGCCACAATGCGGTGGACGTCGCCGCACTACTGCCCGACGGCTCCTACTCAGAGTTGTCCGTCTCGCGGCTCTTGCTGACCCGCGGAGCCGACGGCAAGCAAGCCCCCTCGCGCGAGGCTATCTCCGGTGTTTTCAAAGGCGGAAAATCATGAACCCGGCCAACTACCTTTACCTTTCGGCACTGCTGTTCACCATCGGCGCAGCGGGCGTGCTGTTGCGACGCAACGCGATCGTCATGTTCATGTGCGTCGAGCTCATGCTCAACGCCGTCAACCTGGCATTCGTCACGTTTTCACGCATGCACGGCAAGCTCGACGGACAGATGGTCGCGTTCTTCACGATGGTGGTGGCCGCCTGCGAGGTCGTGATCGGCCTGGCCATCATCATGACGATTTTCCGTGCCCGCAAATCGGCGTCGGTCGACGACGCGAATCTACTCAAAGGCTAAAAACGCCAAGATGACTGACTACACCTGGCTGTTGGTGGCGCTGCCCCTTGCTGGTGCCGCGATCTTGCTGTTCGGCGGTAGGCGAACGGACGCGTGGGGACATTGGTTGGGTTGCCTGGCGGCCCTGTCCGCGTTCGGGGTGGGCGCGACGCTGCTCGCGGATCTACTCAGTCGCGCCGCGGAGGACCGGACGATCCACCAAACGGTGTTCTCCTGGATTCCGGTCGGCGGGCTGCAGGTCGACTTCGGCTTGCAAATCGACCAGCTCTCAATGTGTTTCGTGCTGCTGATCTCCGGGGTCGGGTCGCTGATCCACATCTATTCGGTCGCCTACATGGCCGAAGACGAGGACCGCCGAAGGTTTTTCGGCTACCTCAACCTGTTCCTGGCCTCGATGCTGCTGCTGGTGATCGCCGACAACTACGTGCTGCTCTATGTCGGTTGGGAAGGCGTCGGCCTGGCGTCCTACCTGCTGATCGGGTTCTGGTACCACAAGCCGTCGGCGGCGACCGCGGCCAAGAAGGCGTTCGTGATGAACCGGGTCGGGGACGCCGGCCTGGCGCTGGCCATGTTCTTGATGTTCGCCACCTTTGGAACCGTCTCCTACAGCGGGGTGTTCGCCGGCGTACCGGCCGCTAGCGAGGCAGTGCTGAACGTGACGGGACTGCTGCTACTGCTCGGCGCCTGCGCGAAGTCCGCCCAGGTGCCCCTGCAGGCCTGGTTGGGCGACGCCATGGAAGGCCCGACCCCGGTGTCGGCGCTGATCCACGCGGCCACCATGGTGACCGCCGGCGTGTACCTGATCGTGCGCTCCAACCCGTTGTTCAACCTGGCCCCCGGCGCTCAACTGGCTGTCGTCATCGTCGGCGCCGTCACACTGATGCTCGGGGCGTTCATCGGCTGCGCGAAGGACGACATCAAACGCGCGCTGGCGGCCTCCACCATGAGCCAGATCGGCTACATGGTGCTGGCTGCCGGGCTGGGCCCCGCCGGCTACGCGTTCGCGATCATGCACCTGCTCACTCACGGCTTCTTCAAGGCCGGACTGTTCCTCGGGTCCGGCGCGGTGATCCACGCCATGCACGAAGAGCAGGACATGCGCCGCTACGGCGGCCTGCGTGCCGCACTTCCCATCACGTTCGTCACCTTCGGGCTGGGATACCTGGCGATCATCGGCGTGCCGCCGTTCGCCGGCTTCTTCTCCAAGGACGCCATCATCGAGGCCGCGCTGGGCGCCGGAGGCGTACGCGGCTACGTGCTGGGAGGTACCGCCCTGCTGGGTGCGGGGATCACCGCGTTCTACATGACCCGGGTGATGCTGATGACGTTCTTCGGCAAGAAGCGTTGGGCGCCGGAATCCCACCCCCACGAGGCGCCGGCCCTGATGACGTGGCCGATGATCCTGCTTGCCGTCGGCTCGGTGTTCTCCGGTGGCCTGTTCGCCATCGGCGGCACGCTGGCGCACTGGCTGGAACCCGTCGTCGGCGCCCACGAAGAGTCCGCACATGCAGTGCCCGCGTGGATCAGCACCACCCTGGCCCTATCGGTTGTGGTCATCGGTGTCGCGGTCGCCTACCGGATGTACGGCGGCAAAGCTGAAATCCCCAGGGTGGCCCCCGTTCGCGTCTCGCCGCTGACCACAGCCGCACGCGCCGACGCCTACGGTGATGCCTTCAACGAGGAGGTGTTCATGCGCCCAGGCGCGCAATTGACCAAAGCGCTGGTCACCATCGACGACGCGGGCGTGGACGGCTCGGTCAACTCACTGGCCGCGCTGATCAGCCGAACGTCGAATGGGCTGCGGCAACTGCAAACCGGGTTCGCCCGTAACTACGCGTTGTCGATGCTCGTGGGCGCGGTCGTGGTCGCCGCGGTGCTGCTGGCGGTGAACCTGTGGTGACGCACTTCGGTTGGCTTACCTGGTTGTGGCTGGCACCGCTGGCGGGCTCGATCGTCATCATCCTGATGCCGCCCGGGCTGCGGCAGGTAGCCAAGTGGACGGGTTTGGTTGTCAGTCTTGCGACCCTGGCGTTGGCGGCCAAGATCACCGTCGGCTTCAAGCCCGGCGGGGACACCTATCAGTTCTACGAAAAGCACGAGTGGATACCGGCTTTCGGCGCCGGCTACACCCTCGGTGTGGACGGCATCGCGGTGGTGCTGGTGATACTGACCGCCGTGCTGGTCCCGATACTGCTGATCGCGGGCTGGAACGACGCAGCTGGTGACGAGCGTGGCGAACGCAACCCGCGCGGCGTGCACGCCTATGTCGCCTTGACGCTCGCCATCGAGTCGATGGTGCTGATCTCCGTCGTCGCCCTGGACGTGCTGCTGTTCTACGTCTTCTTCGAGGCGATGCTCATCCCGATGTACTTCCTGATCGGCGGCTTCGGGCAGGGCGAGAACCGCTCGCGTGCCGCGGTGAAGTTCTTGCTGTACAACCTGTTCGGCGGGCTCATAATGCTGGCGGCGGTGATCGGGTTGTATGTGATCACCGCGCAGCACGGCGGCGGCACATTCGATTTCGTCGAAATCGTTCAAGGCGTGCGCGACGGGGGTCGCTTTGCCGACGTGGACCCGGCGGTATTCAAGGCGTTGTTCCTTGGGTTCATGTTCGCGTTCGCGATCAAGGCGCCACTGTGGCCGTTCCACCGCTGGCTGCCCGACGCCGCCGTCGAGTCCACACCGGCGACCGCCGTGTTGATCACTGCGGTGATGGACAAGGTCGGCACCTTCGGCATGCTGCGCTACTGCCTGCAGTTGTTCCCGGAAGCCTCAACGTATTTCCGTCCGGTGATCGTCACGCTGGCCATCATCGGCGTGATCTACGGCGCGATCGTGGCGATCGGCCAGACCGACATGATGCGCCTGATCGCCTACACCTCGATTTCGCACTTCGGCTTCATCATCGCCGGCATCTTCGTGATGACCACGCAGGGACAAAGCGGGTCGACGCTCTACATGCTCAACCACGGGATCTCCACCGCGGCGGTGTTCTTGATCGCGGGCTTCTTGGTGTCCCGCCGCGGCAGCAGGGCGATCGCCGACTACGGCGGCGTGCAGAAGGTGGCGCCCATCCTGGCCGGTACGTTCCTGGTCTCTTGCATGGCCACCCTGTCGCTGCCCGGCCTGGCCCCGTTCGTCAGCGAATTCCTGGTGCTGCTGGGCACTTTCAACCGTTACTGGCTGGCGGCGGCCTTCGGGGTGACCGCGCTGGTGTTGGCGGCGATCTACATGTTGTGGCTGTACCAGCGCACGATGACCGGGCCGCTGGCCGCGGGCAACGAAAAGATTCGTGACCTGGTGCCGCGCGAAATAGTTGTCGTCGCACCGCTGTTGGCGCTGCTGTTCGTGCTCGGGGTCTACCCCAAGCCCGTGCTCGATGTCATCAACCCGGCGGTGGAAAGCACCATGCAGACCATCAATCAACATGATCCCTCGCCCACGGTGACGCCCCCAGGTTCCGGTGTGGGCGGCTCCCGGACAGCCCAAGGACCGCACCAATGATCCCTGCTCCCCATGTCGAGTATTTCGAGCTGTCGCCAATGCTCATCATCTTCGCCGTGGCGGTGGTGGGCGTGCTGGTGGAGGCGTTCGTACCGCGGCGTTTCCGGTACATCGCACAGGTGACGACATCACTTGCCGGGCTCGTCGCAGCATTCGTCGCGGTGGTCGCGGTGGCCAAGTCCATTCCGGCCTCGTCCTCCGGGCTGCGCGCGGTCGTCGGATCGATCGCCGTAGACCGACCGACGCTGTTCCTACAGGGCACGCTGTTGTTGGTCGCCGTTCTCGCGATCATCTTCATGGCCGAGCGCCAGGCACCCGCCGTTGCGACCAAAACGCCCGCCGCGGTGGGTAGCGCGCGCGGACTGGACTCGTTCACGCCGCAGGCCTCCGCGGTGCCCGGAAGTGACGCGGAGCGCGAGGCGGAGCGTGCGGGCAACGCGCAGACCGAGTTGTTCCCGCTGACGCTGTTGTCCGTCGGCGGCATGATGGTGTTCCCCGCGTCCAACGACCTGCTGACGATGTTCGTTGCGCTGGAAGTTCTTTCGCTGCCCCTGTACCTGATGTGTGGGCTGGCCCGGCATCGTCGCCTGCTCTCACAGGAGTCGGCGATGAAGTACTTCCTGCTGGGCGCGTTCTCGTCGGCGTTTTTCCTTTACGGTGTCGCCCTGCTGTACGGCGCGACCGGCGCCCTGACGTTGACCGGTATTCGGGATACCTTGGCGGCACAAAGTGATTCGTCCATGGCGCTGGTCGGTGTGGGGCTACTGTCGGTGGGCCTGCTGTTCAAGGTCGGTGCGGTGCCGTTCCACTCGTGGATTCCCGACGTGTACCAGGGCGCACCCACGCCCGTCACCGGGTTCATGGCGGCGGCCACCAAGGTCGCGGCGTTCGGTGCGCTGCTGCGGGTGGTCTACGTGGCGCTGCCGCCGCTGCACGATCAGTGGCGTCCGGTGCTGTGGGCGATCGCGATCCTGACGATGACGGTCGGCACGATCACCGCGGTGAACCAGACCGACGTCAAGCGCATGCTCGCCTACTCGTCGGTGGCCCACGTCGGGTTCATCCTGACCGGCGTGATCGCGGACAACCAGTCGGGGCTCGCGGGCACCTTGTTCTATCTGGTCGCCTACAGCTTCAGCACTGTCGGGGCCTTCGCCATTGTCGGCCTGGTCCGCGACGCCAAGGGCGTCGAGGACGCCACGCTGTCGCACTGGGCGGGACTGGGCCAGCGCAGCCCCATTGTGGGCGTGATGCTTTCGATGTTCCTGCTGGCCTTCGCCGGCATCCCGTTGACCAGCGGATTCGTCAGCAAGTTCGCGGCATTCAAGGCGGCGGCCGAGGGCGGCGCGGTGCCGCTGGTCATCCTTGGTGTGATCTCGAGTGCGGTGGCCGCGTACTTCTACGTCCGGGTGATCGTCTCGATGTTCTTCACCGAGCCGACCGATGACACACCGCAAGTGGTGGCGCCCGGCGTGTTGGCCAAGGCGGCCATTGCGGTATGTGCTTTGGTCACAGTGATTTTGGGCATCCTGCCGCAGTCGGTGCTGGACCTCGCCAACAACGCCGCGCAGTTGCTGCACTGAGTTCGACTACGGTGGGCCGAAAATGCCTGCCCGGTCGTCGCCTTGGTTGAAGAGTCCCGCGGAACCGTTTCCTGAGTTTCCGATGCCGCTGGACCACGGCGTTGGCCTGGGCCGACGCTCCGGCGGCTTGACTGGCCGCGGCGCTTAACCACCTCGCGTACGGCGCCGCCGCGGTCGCCATTGCAGTGGCGGCCGGACCTTGCCACGCCTGGCCGGTCAGCCCCGAGGTGACCGCCGCGAAGGACTCCGCAACCGCCCCCAGCTCATCGGCCAGCGCCGTCCAGGCTCCGGCTGCCGCCAGCATCGGCGCCGCTCCGGCCCCCGCAAATATGCCCGAATTCGTCAGGCAAACAGAGCTTGCAAGGCGGTGATGTTCTCCGACAGCGCCTTCCCGATGACCAGGAGCTCGACGATGCCCGCGACGGTGGCCAACCCGACGTCGGCCGCCAGCGGGTACCCGAGTGCGTTGATCAGGTTGCCCTTTGCGAGTTCGCTCAGGAAGAGCTGAGCGTTGTACAGGGGCATTGTCGTGGCGAAGGCCAAGGCGGTGTCCGCGGTGGGAAGGAGCACGGCATAGTCGGTCGAGATGATCTCGGCGGCCGTGTTCACAACCTCTTCTGGCGCCGGCAGTTTGGCCACCGCGTTGACGAAGTCGACCGGTTGCGGCGGTATCAATGCGGGCACCGTGGGCGGATTCGCGGACAAGGATTGCAACTCGAGGTTGAAGTCGTGGATGCCCTGCTGGGTCCCGGCGCTGAACGCCTCGACGAGGGTTTGTGGGCTGACTTCAGGGAATAAGCCGAACGGGGTCTGCACGTCGGCGTAGCCCGTGGAGTAGCCGTGGTAGGGGTCGCCGTAGCCGAGGTTGACGATCACTTCCACATTGGGCTCGATCAAGGCGGCCAGCGGCCGGCCGATGACGGGTATCGCCCGTAGCGGGGTGAGAATCGGCAACTCGTCCGTCGGGATCATGTAGTAGTAGGTCTTGCCGCCGTTCTCGTAGTACCCGGGTGATGTCTCCAACTGGATGGCGTTGGCCACTTGCGCCGGGGTGAGGTCCAGATACTTGGTGTGTACGGTGGCGATGCCGATTACCGCGTTGAGGTCGGAGATGAAGTTGAGCGGATATCGCGGGAAGGACGCGAAACCGTCGTACTCCTGCGTGTAGATGGCCGTGTTGTAGAGCGTGTCCGACGGCGTCGCACCGTAGAATGTCAAACCCAGAGTGGGGAGGGTGAGGTTCGGGAAGCGGGCCAGCAGACCGCCATTGGGGTTCATCTCATTGCCGACGAGGATGAAGTTGAGCATGTCGGGATTCGGTGACCCCATGGCGGCGAGCTTGTACATCAGCAGCGATGAGATGATCGCGCTTTGGGAGTATCCGAAAACGGTAGTGGACTCGCCGGCGGCGAATTGCGCTTGAACGTAATTCTCAAGAATCGTGAGGCCTTCGCTCACCGATTGATTCAGGGTCGAGCTTTTGACGCCCGTGATCGGATACAACTCTTCGGGCGTGAACAGGGTCGTCAGAATCCCGTTCGCGTGGACGTACAGCTCGTTGGCGAAGGTGACGTAGGCCGGGGGCGGTATGGGCACGCCGGTGGGTCCGATGAAGACCGCGGTGTTCAGGGCGGGGAACGGCGGCGGCGGAACGGCTGCCGCCAACGCGTTGGGGGCCGCGGCGGCGCCCAATGCGCCCTGCAGTGCAGTGACCGTCGCGAGTTCGGTTTGTACGTAAGCGTTTGCGGCGGCGGCCAGGGTCCGCTGGAACTGCGTCTGGAACGCTTCGACCTGGCCGACGACGGCTTGGAACTCTTTCCCGTACGCGCCAAACAGATTGGCGAAGGCGACCGACACCTCGTCGGCGGCGGCGGCCAGCAGATTGGAGGTGGGGGCAGCCGCGGCGGCGCTTGCCGCGGTCACGGTTGAACCTATGGTTTCAATGTCCGCTACGGCCGCGGTGACGATCTCCGGTTCGACAAGCAAAGATGTCATTTGTTCCCGTTCCCTCCCCTGTGGCCGGCATTCCGGCGTCATCGTATGACGACACCGTCAATTCTGTCCTGATTTTGCGCCATTTCTCGCGGGCGCGATTATTACACAGGGGCGGAATAGACTGGCGGCAATTGATAATTTGGGACGCCGGTACCAAGTTCGCCAATGCCCCTGTTGCCGAATCCGCTGTTGAAATCACCCAGGTTATTGGTACCAACCAGGCCGATACTGTTGTTCATGAAGCCAGCATTAATCGCGATGCTATTTCAACCCAGAAATGGGCGCGTTGCCAGCACGTAGATCGCCAACACCGCAAGTGGGGCCACCAACGGCAGCCACGGCAACTGCAACGGGAATGCCGTCGCGACCAGGCCGGCGAACGTGAACCCTGATGCCGCAACGATTGTCGGCGCGGTGATGACGACATCCGCGGCCGGCCCGGCATGCCGGCACACCAGATAGGCAACAGCGAAGAGCCCCGACAGCGTCACCAGCAAATACGACGGATCCGAAATCACGATCACCGCCATCGATAGGAGCACGGCCAGAGTTGCGGCCGGCCGAAACACGGTGCTTATTGCGACCGCTATCAACGCCGCCAATGCCAGCACAATTGCCGTGCCGTGGGATTCGAGCGCCGCCGCGGCGACCATCGGAAGGCCGAAGATCGGCGCCAGGGCACTGCCCCGTTGCAGCACAGCAGCCATCCCGCCCCCCTACGCCCGGCCACGCAGCCGACGGCGCCGGTCGGGCAACGCGCTCATCGCCTGATCGAGCGAGAAGTCACCCGGCCACGACAACACATCGACGCCGACGGTAGCCATGTCGCGGTACATCGCGAAGCGCTGCAGTGTCCACATCCGTACCACCAAGGGATCCTGCTCGTCCTCGAATGGCGAACCGGCCAGCACGTCGACCGCGACCACGACGTGCCCGCGCTTGCGCAAATCGATTAGCGCCAGCGCGAATTCGGTATCAAGCAGGGTGGAGAACGCGATGACGATCGCGCCCGCGGGCACGGCGGCGGGCGGTGCCAGTGTCCCGGTCGTGTGTTCGAAGTGGTCGCCGGCGTCCAGCACGGTATCGAGCACCCGGTAGAACTGGCGCTGACCAATGTCGGCGCCAAGCCAACGGGGGCGATTACCGCCGAGTGCGATTATCCCGGCGCGGTCGCCATTGCGCAGGGCGGTCTGCACCACTTGCGCTGCTCCGCGCGCTATCCGTTCGGTTGCCTCGGTCGCCGGGCCCGGCGGCTGCCGGTAGGTGTCGATCAGCACGATGACGTCGGCGGCGCGGTCGGTCAACCGTTGGGTCACGTGCAGTCGTCCGCGGCGTGCGCTGACCGCCCAGTTCACGGCGCGCAGCTGGTCGCCCGGGACGTACGGGCGAATGTCGGCATACTCGACGCCAGGCCCGATGTACCGGGTGAGATGGGCGCCCAGCCGGTCCAACAGGTCGGTCTGCGGAGTCGGTGTGGACTGTGGCGGGGTCAGCGGGAACACGAAAATGTGCGCGGCGTCGGCGAATCCGGTGCCACGCAACAGTCCACCGCGGGCGACGACGTCGACCCGGGCCCGGATCGGATAACGCCCCCAACGTGATGCCACCACCACAACGGTTTTCGAGTACCGACCGGTCGAGTCGATGACCTCGACCTCCATGCCGGGAAGAGCCGACACCGTGAGTTCGACCGCGCCGGATCCGGAATGGACTTCGGCCCACACCGTCACTCGGGACTGCTCGTCCTCGAAGCATCGCTGCGACGCAGGCTCCCCGTGCACCCGGACCGCCGGGGCGGGGCGCTGCCAACTGAGTGAGCTCAATACACCGAGAAATGGCGCCGCGAACGCAACCAGTTCCCAACGGCCGGCGATGACGGCGGCGGCCAAGGCCACCGCGCCGCAGGTGGCGATCGCCAGCGTCAGATGTGTTGCGCGCCAGCGTAATTCGACATCGAGAGTGGTTCTCAACCCGACCCGCCGTCAGCACCCTTGGCACGAGGGACAGGCAGGCGTCGCAGCAATTCCCCAACGACGTCGGCACCCTGAATCTTTCGCACCCACATCTCGGGACGCAACGTGATGCGGTGCGCGACTGCCGGAATGGCCAGCGCCTTGACGTCTTCGGGGATGACATAGTCCCTACCGAGCAGCAACGCCCGGGCGCGCGCGAGTTGGACCAGGTCGAGTTCGGCTCGCGGACTTGCACCCACGGCGACCTGCGGGTGGTGCCGCGTCGCCGTCGCCAGCGAGACCACGTAATGCAGGACGTCGTCGTGCACGGTCACCTGCTCGACCGACTCACGCATGGCCAGCAGATCGTGCGCGTCCACAACCTGATTGACCACCGGCTGGGCCGAACCCCGGTCGAGGCGGCGGCGCAGCATCGAGGTCTCATCGCTCTCCGAGAGGTAACGCAGCTCCATCCGAAGCGCAAACCGGTCGAGCTGCGCTTCCGGCAATGGATAAGTGCCTTCGTACTCGATCGGATTGTCGGTGGCCAGCACGATGAACGGCAGGGGCAGCGGGTGGGTGTGACCGTCGATGCTGACCTGGCCTTCGGCCATGGCCTCGAGCAACGCGGCCTGAGTCTTGGGCGGGGTTCGGTTGATCTCGTCGGCAAGCAGCAGGTTGGTGAAGATTGGTCCGCGCCGGAAATCGAAACGGCCGGATTGCATGTCGTAGATGGTCGAACCGAGAAGGTCGGCCGGCAGCAGGTCGGGAGTGAACTGAACGCGGGTGAACTGGAGCCCCAGCGCGGCGGCGAACGACCTGGCGATCAGCGTCTTACCGAGGCCGGGGAGATCTTCGATCAACACGTGCCCGCGAGCCAGGACGGCAGTGAGGATCAGCGTGAGGGCCGAGCGCTTTCCCACCACGACCCGTTCAATTTCGTCGAGCACCGCTTCACAGTGAGCGGTGGTGGTCGCGGCCGGTAGCGTCATGTCAAACCCGTTCCGTCATGTCAAACCTGTTCCAACCTTTGCAGAATGGTTTCCAATGCCCGACGGCCGGGTCCGGGACCGCGGTCGCCGGTGTGCGAGATGTTGTTGGGGTTAACCCATTCCCATAGCTCGGCGCCGAACAGCGTTTGCCCGGTCGCGTTGAAGGCCGCCGGGTCTTTCGTCTGGCTTTGGCCGGTAGCGATTTCGAAACGGCGGGCAAGCATGGGGCGCAGATGCCGGTCCCAGTCCGCCCGCGTCGACTCGGACCGACGGATTGTGGTTTCGGTGTTGGACAACCACCTACGCAAACCCTCGCCGAGATCGTCGGCATCGAAGTCGGTGTCGGGTCGGTTTCCGCTGCCGAGCACCCGCCGGATATTGAGTAGCACCAACGCCAGGGCCACGCCGGACGCGGCCAGCACGAGATGCCGAGCCTGCAGCACCAGTGTCAAAACCTCTATCCCGACAATGAGGCAGATGCCCAGGGCGATAAGCTTTTTCATGCTCGGCTCCGGGAGCTTCCAGCAAGTTCCTCGCGCACCAGCTGAAGGATCCGCACCGCCTCCTCGCGGTGCGCCTCGGTCATCACGTGAGGGCTGAACCGGGCCTCGACGAACAGGTTCACCAACAGGGCGGCGTTATCACCGTGCAACGCACGGCGACCCACAGCGCGGGCCAGAACTTCCGAGGGGGTGTCGCAGTCTTGCGGGGCGGCTCCGGGAACGGTCGCCAGCTCGCGCTCCATCGCCGCGTAGCACGCGATGATCGCCTCGCGTGGGTCGCGGCTGCGGTCAGCCATCTCGGCCAGGCCGACTTCGGCGGCACGGACCAGAGAATCGGAAGGCGCTTGCGGTGGCGGAGGTTCGAGGTCATCGTCGGCGGATGCACCGTCGGAATCCGGCGCCACTTGTGCGCGGCGCCGCGCGGCGACGGCCGCCCCGGCGATGACCATGAGAGCCAACGGAATTGAGCTTGCGAGAAGGATCTGCAGCACGCCACGGTTGCTGTCGTTGTTCTGGGACTGCTTGGGCGGTGTCGTGGTAGCGGGAGCGCCGACCGATGTCGTCGTGTTCGAATCCTGCTGTTGCTCAGGAGGACTGAGCTCGTAGGGCTGGAAGATTCGGGACAAGGCGAATGCGACAAGCAGCCAGGCCAAGATGACTGCGAGGCCGATCAGAATCACGCGCCAGCTGGGCCGAGCAGGACGGCCGCCCAGCATGCGAGACAGCTCCCCCGCGCTGGGCGCCACAGTGCGGGGGTCGCGCAGGCGGGCAATGATCGCGAACGCCATCATCGCCAATGTCCCGGCGAGCGACGCGACCAAGATGGTCATCGCCACCTTGCCGCCGCCGGCGTCGGCGAGCTGTCCGCCACTGGGCGGGGGGAGATATCCGCGCAGTGCGGCAGCCGTCAGAAACAGGAGCACGATCAGGGCCACCACGCGGCCTGTCGCGTTGCCGGACATCAGCCGACGACCAGCGAAACGTTGGCCGGCCAACGCAGCACTGAGGCTGGAGTGCGCCCCATGACCGAAGGCTAGCGACACTGGCCCGTCGCGGTCCAGTGGAGGTGGTGTCGTCGGGGGGGTCGGGTAGTATCGAACTTATGTTCGAACACGACATGTTTTCGCAGGTAGATCCGGACGCCGACGAGGCGCAACTGGTCGCGCGCATCACCGAGTTGGAGCGCGTCAAGTCCGCCGCCGCGGCCGGACAGGCACGCGCGGCGGCGGCACTCGACGCCGCCCGACGGGCCGCCGAGGCCGCCGCCGGTGTCGCTGCGGCCAAGCGGGGCCGCGGTCTGGGTAGCGAAATCGCCCTGGCCCGGCACGACTCCCCCGCTCGCGGCGGTCGGCACCTGGGGTTCGCGCGCGCCTTGGTCCACGAGATGCCGCACACCTTGGCCGCCCTGGAAAGCGGAGTGTTGTCGGAGTGGCGCGCCACCTTGATCGTGCGGGAGTCGGCCTGCCTGGACGTCGAGCACCGCCGCAAGCTCGATCAGGAACTGTGCGAGGACGCGACCAAGCTGGCGGGGATGGGCGATCGCCGGGTGGAAGCGGAGGCCAAGGCCATCGCCTACCGGCTGGACCCGCGCGCCGTGGTCGATCGTGCGGCCAAGGCCGAGCAGGACCGCACCGTGACCATCCGGCCCGCCCCCGACACCATGACCTGGGTCAGCGCGTTGTTGCCCGTGGCCAAGGGCGTCGCCGTGTTTGCCGCCCTGACGCGCGCCGCCAACACCACCTCTGACGGCCGCAGCCGGGGCCAGGTGATGGCCGACACCCTGATGGAGCGCATCACCGGCACGCCGGCCGATGTGGCGACGCCGGTCGCGCTCAACCTGGTGCTGTCGGATCAGGTGTTGTTCGGCGACGACTCGAGCCCCGCAGTGATCGACGGCCATGGCCCGATCCCGGCGCAAGTGGCGCGCAACCTGGTCGACAACGCCCTCGCCGACAAGCGGTCGTGGGCCACGCTGCGGCGGCTCTACGCCCGACCTGACACCGGCGCGCTGGTGGCGATGGAATCGCGGTCTCGACGGTTCCCCCGTGGCCTGGCCCACTTCGTCGGCGTGCGCGACCAGCGCTGCCGCACCCCGTACTGCGACGCCCGCATCCGACATCGCGACCACGCACAGCCACACCGGCGCGGCGGAAAGACGACCGCGGACAACGGCACCGGCTTGTGCGAACTGTGCAACTACGCGAAGGAGGCACCGGGCTGGCAGGTGACGGCAGGCAACGAAAACGGTAGACACACCGTCCGTTTCAAGACGCCGACGGGAACCTGCCACCTATCCATCGCGCCACCGCTGCCCGGCTACCCACTTATCGACGTCAGCGAAGTGGAGACCGCGATCGGCGTCGAGCTCGTCAATCTGCACGCCGCTTGACGCTCACGGGTTGAACGGCGCGAAACTGCCGTCGAGAACCTGCAGGTGCCCGATGGTCCGGCCGGTGACCACGCCGGAGTCCACCTGCGCCAATTGCACTGTCGCCTGCGCGAATTCGTCCGCGGAGCTGACCTCGTCAAATCCCTTGGCGTAGTAGGACAAACCCGGTGTCATGATCGCCTTGGAGGGTGCCAGCGCATT
The DNA here is from genome assembly GCF_010723575.1 of Mycobacterium bourgelatii. Taxonomy (NCBI): domain Bacteria; kingdom Bacillati; phylum Actinomycetota; class Actinomycetes; order Mycobacteriales; family Mycobacteriaceae; genus Mycobacterium; species Mycobacterium bourgelatii. The sequence continues at coordinate 1,202,511 of NZ_BLKZ01000001.1, read as the reverse complement.
CACCGCGATGTTGTGGTCGGCGAGGTCGTAGGCGGCGCAGGAAGTCAAGTGCTCGAGCGCGGCTTTGGAGCCACCGTAGCCGGGCAGGACGCCGCCACGCTCGCGGTAGGGCCCGGGGCCGGGTAGCCGGGAGGCGATCGAGGTGATGTTGATGATCGAGCCGCCGCCGGCGGTGATCATGTCGGGGCTGACGAGCTGCATGAGTTCGTAAGCCGCGAACACCGCGATCTCGAAGTGCCGCCGGTACGCGCTGAATGGGGTACTGACGAATCCCGGCCAGCCTGGTTTCGCGGACTTCGTGTTCGGCTTCGGCGCGGCGGTGCCAGGCCGGCCAGGCGCGGTGAACGCGGCGTTGTTGACCAGAATCGTGATAGCACCCAGCGCGTTTCGCGATTCTTCTACCAGGCGCGCGATGTCCTCGCGATCCGTCAGGTCGGCCCGCACCGCGACCGCCCGGCCACCCGCCGCCTCGATGTCGGCCACGGTCTCGCCGATGGTGCCCGGCAGCCGCTCGTCCCACACCTGTTCGGTTCGCCCGACGACGGCCACCGCGGCACCCTCTGCCGCCAGGGCAAGTGCGATTGCCCGCCCCAGTCCCCGGCTTGCGCCGGTGACGATCGCGTTTCGACCCTTCAGCATGTCACTCCGTGCACCACGATCGCGGCGGTCTGATCCACCCAGGCGTCGTCCAGTTTGTCGTCGGGATACAACAGCATCCGCAACATCGTCGCTCCTCCGATCAACTCGATCAGCCTGTCGGGATCGACATCGGGATGAGCCTCGCCGCGTTTGACGGCTTCGCACAGTCGCACCCGCACGGCGACGAACACGTCGGCGAAACGGGACATGACCCGCGCGTTCAGTTCGTTGTCGGCGGTCATGTCGGCCAACAGGCCGGGCAGGGCTGCCCGCACCACCGGGGTGGTGAACACGTCACGAGCGGCCACGATCATCATCCGGATGTCGGCGGCGAAGTCACCGGCTGGCGCCTCCAGCGCGGTGGGCGCCGAGGGGAACGCCGCCTCGTGCACCAACTCCGCCTTGCTCGACCAGCGCCGGTACAACGCCGATTTGGTGGTTCCCGCACGTTCGGCAACAGCGGCCAGACTCAGATTGGAATAGCCGATCTCGACCAGCAACTCGGCGGTCGCTGCCAGAATGGCAGAGTCGATGCGCGGGTCCCGCGGCCGCCCGGCACCGGGGGCCTTGTCAAGGCGAGACGTGTCTGCTTTCATAACGCTACCTACCGTATCGTAATTACCGCGCGAAGGAAGCACCTGTGGCCAATGAACCGGCGGTCGAGGAAATAGGCCGCATGCAGCGCTCGAGCCGCGACACCAGCACGGTACCCAACCTGCTGTCGCGGTGGTTGTCGACGGTGTTGCCCGTCGCTCCTGAAATAACGGTGGAGAGCGGCATCGACTCGACGGGCATGTCGTCGGAAACGATCATCCTGACCGCCCGTTGGGAAGAAAACGGGCAGCCGGTGGAGCAGAAGCTGGTGGCCCGGGTGGCGCCCACCGCTCAGGACGTGCCGGTGTTCCCCAGCTATCGGCTCGACCACCAATTCGAAGTCATCCGGCAAGTGGCAGAACTCACCGATGTGCCCGTCCCGCGGGTGCGCTGGATCGAAAACACCGGGGATGTCCTAGGGGCGCCGTTCTTCTTGATGGACTACGTCGACGGCGTGGTGCCGCCGGACGTGATGCCATACACGTTCGGCGGCAACTGGTTTGCCGATGCGCCCGCCGAGGAGCGACGCCAACTGCAGGACGCCTCGGTCGCAATTCTGGCCAAATTGCATTCAATTCCGAACGCCGAGCAGACATTCGGTTTCCTTACCGAAGGCCTGACCGGTGAAACCGCGCTGCGCAGACACTTCGGCTGGGTGCGGTCTTGGTACGACTTCGCCGTCCCGGACATCGGGCGCTCACCGTTGGTGGAGCGCAGTTTCGAATGGCTGCAGGACAATTGGCCGACAGCGGCCGATGCGCGCGAACCGGCCCTGTTGTGGGGCGATGCACGGGTGGGCAACGTCTTGTACCGCGACTTCGAACCGGTGGCGGTGCTGGACTGGGAGATGGTGACGCTGGGTCCGCGGGAGCTCGACGTCGCGTGGATGATTTATGCCCACAAGGTCTTTGAAGAACTGGCCGGCCTGGCGACGCTGCCGGGTCTACCCGACGTGATGCGTGAGGACGACGTTCGCGCCACGTATCAGCAACTCACCGGCGTGGAACTCGATGACCTGCGTTGGTTTTACGCCTACGCCGGGGTGATGTGGGCGTGTGTGTTCATGCGTACCGGTGCGCGGCGGGTGCACTTCGGCGAAGCCGAGAAACCCGACGACGTGGAGTCGTTGTTCTACCACGCCGGGTTGATGAAACGCCTTATCGGAGAGGATCAGTAATGCTCGGGCCACTAGACGAATACCCGGTACACCAGATCCCTCAGCCGATCGCCTGGCCCGGGTCGTCCGACCGCAACTTCTACGACCGCTCCTACTTCAACGCCCACGACCGCACCGGGAACATCTTCGTGATCACCGGCATCGGCTACTACCCCAACCTCGGAGTCAAGGACGCGTTCTTCCTCGTCCGACGCGGAGATACCCAAACCGCGGTCCACCTTTCGGACGCGATCGACCAGGACCGGCTCAACCAGCACGTCAACGGCTATCGCGTCGAGGTCATCGAGCCGTTGCGCAAAATCCGCATCGTGCTCGACGAAACCGAAGGCATCGCAGCCGATCTCACCTGGGACGGTCTTTTCAACGTCGTCCAGGAGCAGCCGCACATTTTGCGGTCGGGCAACCGGGTGACCTTGAACGCACAGCGGTTCGCGCAACTGGGCAGCTGGTCGGGTCGCATCGTTGTCGACGACGAAGAGATCAAGGTCGACCCCGCGACGTGGATAGGCAGCCGCGACCGGTCCTGGGGCATCCGGCCCATCGGCGAGCCCGAACCCGCCGGCCGGCCGGCCGATCCCCCGTTCGAGGGCATGTGGTGGCTGTACGTGCCGATGGCGTTCGACGACTTCGCGATCGTGCTGATCATCCAGGAGGAGCCCAACGGGTTCCGCTCGCTCAATGACTGCACCCGGGTCTGGCGCGACGGCCGGGTCGAGCAATTGGGTTGGCCCCACGTCAAGATCCACTACCGTTCCGGCACCCGCATCCCGACCGGAGCGACCATCGAAGCGACTACACCCGACGGCAGCCCCGTGCACTTCGACGTGGAATCGAAGCTGCCGGTGCCGATCCACGTCGGCGGCGGCTACGGCGGCGATTCGGATTGGCTGCACGGGGTGTGGAAGGGCGAGAAATTCGTCGAGCGGTTGACCTACGACATGACCGACCCGGCGATCATCGGCCGGTCCGGCTTCGGGGTGATCGACCATGTGGGCCGCGCGGTATGCCGCGAGGGGGACGCGGATCCGGTGGAAGGCTGGGGCCTGTACGAGCACGGTGCGTTGGGACGCCACGACCCTTCGGGATTCAAGGACTGGTTGACCGTCGCGCCCTAGCGCAGCAGGTCAACAACTTCCGCCAGCGTCGACAGGGCGATTGGCGTCGGCTGGTACAGGAAGACAGTGTCGGCGACGCCCTCCACGCGGTCGCGGACATACGCCGCGATGTCGGCAGGGGCGCCGCAGCCCGCCAGGGTATGCAGCATCTCGTCGTCGATCAGGTCGGCCATCTCGTGCCAACGGCCTTGTTTGGACATCGCATTCAGCTCGGGCTGCAACTCTTCCCAGCCGTGCGCGGCCAGCACTGGCCGATATGCCGGTGTCGAGCCGTAGAACGCCAACAGCCGTCGGGTGCTCGCGATGGCATCCGGATCGTCCGACGACACGATGATTTCGGGGATGATGACGAACTCGTCGGCCCGACGCCCGCCGGCCGCAAGACCTTCGCGCACCGCGGGCATGGTGCTGTCGTGCAGAAAACGCTTGGAGCCGAACGGCATTACCAATAGTCCGTCGGCGTGCTGCGCCGTGGCGCGGGTTAGCTTGGGCCCCAACGCACCCACATAGATCGGCGGTGGGCCATAGGGATTCGGGCCGGGATCAAAGGTCGGCGTCATCAACGTGTGTCGGTAATAGTCACCGCGAAAGTTCAAGCGGGATCCGGTGTTCCACGCCTCGAAGATCGCGCGCAGGGCGGCGATCAGCTCAACCATACGACCCACCGGGTTGTCGAACTGCGCCCCGAACCGCTTCTCGATCTGCGGACGGATCTGGGTGCCGAGCCCGAGGCGGAACCGACCGCCGGAGAGCAACTGATGGTCGTTGGCCTGATGCGCCAGATGAATGGGGTTGCGCGGAAAAGCGATCGCCACATTCGTCATCAAGTCGAGCCCGCCCACCGTCGCCGCCAGCGTCAGCGGAGCGAACACGTCGTGCGGCCCTTCGAAGGTTGCGACGCCGTGCACGCCGGCGTCACGCAACGCCCTTGCGTTATCGGCCGCATCGGCGAGCCCATACAGGGCTGTCAAGACTTTCAACGCACCGCCTCCGGTTTTCGGAAATCAAATTCATCCTAGGGAGAGCCGTCCAAATGATGTTGACTAGAGGGCGTGACGAACCCGCCGTGGACTGTCGACGTCGTCGTGGTGGGTGCCGGCTTCGCCGGATTGGCCGCGGCACGAGAACTGTCGCGACAAGGTCATGACGTAGTGGTGCTTGAGGGCCGCGACCGCGTGGGCGGTCGCTCCTTCACCGGCACCGTCGCTGGCCTGCCAATCGACTTGGGCGGATCCTTTGTCGGCCCCACCCAGGATGCCGTCCTGAAGCTGGCAGCCGAACTCCAGATTCCCACCGCCCCGACGCGCCACACGGGCAAGAATGTGATCCGCTGGCGCGGCGCGTCGCGCTCGTACAGCGGCACCATTCCGCGGCTGTCGCTGCTCGGCCTGGTCGACATCGGCCGGCTGCAGTGGCAACTCGCCAGGATCTGCCGCGACGTTCCGATCGACGCTCCCTGGGACGCACCGGAAGCCCACCACCTCGACGCGGTGTCGTTGCGGGAGTGGTTGCGCATGGTGAAGGCGACGGCGAGCTCGCATGACCTGATGGCGATCATGAGCAGGGTGACGTGGGGCTGCGAGCCCGAGGATGTGTCGATGCTGCACGCCGCGCGCTACATCCGCGCCGCCGGTGGACTGGACCGGTTGCTCGACACCGAAAACGGCGCGCAGCAGGACCACTTCCCGGGCGGCACGCAGCAGATCCCCCTCGCCATGGCGGCCGAACTCGGCGACCGTGTCGTGCTCAACGCACCGGTCCGGCGCATCGAGCGGCACGGAGCCGGCGTGACGATCACGACCGATCGAGGCCAGGCCGAGGCGGGCTTCGTCATCGTCGCGATCCCCCCGGCGCACCGCGCCGCCATCGAGTTCAGTCCCCCGCTCCCACCGGAGTACGACCAGCTCGCCAAGAACTGGCCGCAGGGTCGGTTGAGCAAGGCCTACGCCGCGTACCAAAAGCCGTTCTGGCGTTCCAATGGTTACTCCGGTCAGACCCTGTCCGACCAGGGCCCGGTGTTCATCACCTTCGACCTCAGCCCGCACGACGACGGGCCCGGCCTCTTGCTGGGATTCGTCGACTCGCGCACCTTCGACTCGCTTCCCGCCGAGCAGCGCCGACGTGAGGCGTTGCGCTGCTTTGCCGCGGTGTTCGGCGACGAGGCGCTGACCCCGCTCGACTATGCCGACCAACGCTGGGGCACTGAGGAATTCGCGCCGGGCGGGCCGACCGCGGCGGTACCGCCGGGGTCTTGGACCAGATACGGCCGGTGGCTGCGCGCACCCGTCGGGCCCATCCATTGGGCTGGGACGGAAACCGCGGACGAATGGACCGGATACTTTGACGGTGCGGTCCGGTCCGGTCAGCGGGCGGCCGGCGCGGTCAGCGCCTTGCTATAAGCCCTGTTATGAGCTGATCCGGTGGACCGAACCGTGCCGGGTCGCCGACATCTGTGCTAGGGCACGCAGGTGGCGATTCACCTCATGTGGCTGTTCCAACATCGAGCAGTGGCCACCGGGCAACTCGACCAAGTCGATGACGTTGGGGGCGGTCTTGGCGATGTGCCGCGCTGCGGCGATCGGGGTGAGCCGATCCCGCTGGCTGCCGATGACCAGCGTCGGCACTGTCAAGCCTTCCAGGTTCAAGTAGCCCGTGCCCAGCTCTTCGACGAGCATCTTCGCGCAACCACCGCGCCCGGCGGCCGAGGTCTCGGCGAACAACTCATAGACCAACTGCGCCGCGCTCTTTTCGGCGTCGGCGGCGACGGCCATCATCGCGATCAGGTAGCGCGTCGGAATCCGGACCGCTCCCGGGATCGGGATACCACCAAAAGTGCTGATCAGCTTGCGACCGGCCAGGACCCGCGCTGGTGACAACCCGCGCGGCACCGGCAGCAGTTTCAACTGGCGCAGCAGATCCCCGGTGGTGGTGTTGATCATTGCGACGGCGTCGGCACGCCGGGGCACCTTGTGGCGGTAGCGGTGCGACCAGGCGGCGATCGTGATTCCGCCCATCGAATGTCCGGCGATCACCGCGCGCTCGTGCGGAGCCAACGTTGCGTCAAGCACGCAATCCAGGTCGGACGCAAGGTGTTTGAGGGTGTAGCTGCCCTTTCGCGGAATGCTGCTTTGGCCGTGACCGCGGTGGTCGAACGCGATCACCCGGTATTCGGACGACAAGTCGGCGATCTGGTGGGCCCAGGCCCGGGAAGCGCACACGATTCCGTGGGTCAATACGATCGGGTATCCGTCGGCGGGGCCGAACACCTGGGTGTGGAGCTGGGTACCATCCGCAGCGCGGACCTTCAGGGTCTGACTGGGCGGCAATGCATCCGGCGCCGGACACGAAACACTGACCTGGGACATCCGAGCATTCATCGCCGCTCCCCTTTTGAACGCGGCCTCGTTGCCGCACTCTGGATCGCCGACTTTACCTGAACGTAAAGAGATGCGAGACGGGTAGGTGCGGCGACACCGAGTCTGTTATAGCCCTGTGACTTTCGGGGTCGAGGACGCGGCGTCCGCCGGGACGTTGGCCAGCCGCCCCACGTGCAGTTCACGTTGAATGCGGGCGGCGTGCACGACGGCGTTGGCGGTGCGACAGGCGTGCGTGTCAAGGTGCGACGGGGAAATCGGCAATCCGGCCGCGACCCGAAGCACCATCACGGCCAAAGCGGTACCGGTCCGATGAGGGACTATCAGCAGATTGGCGCTGGCGTCGCGGCCAGTGATGGTCAGCACGTGCTGCTGCATGCCTTCCCAACCGGGCACATCCAACCTTGGTGGGGCCTGCGACGCCGACCAACCGACCTGGATGTCGACGATCTCCCCCAGACGTGCGCCCAAGAGCGTGACCAGCTGGGGAAGTTCCCGTCCAATGGCAGCGCTTCGTGGCCACCAGGCGCCATCGATGTGACGTCCGAGCGTTGAAGCCAGCGTCACCCGAACCGTCACTGTGTTCCGATCCACGCGCCGGGCCCCTCGCACTCGAAATCGACCGCCTACGGGTGTAGGACGGCGGAGTCGTATTGCCTGTCGATCTGCTCGCGCTGGTCATGCGTGAGGACAACGGTTGAAAACAAAACAGCTCGATTCCGACGTTACGCCATCGCCCGCGCTCAGGATGAAATATGAGACGCTGGCTGCCGTGGCCCCGATATCCCGTCGGGAGTTTTTGACAACGGCGGCGGTGGGCGGCAGCGCCGCACTTTCGGCCGGCTGCGCCGCGCCCGATCACCACGCCGGCGAGCCGATCCCGGCGGGAAACGAGTCGGCGCTGATAGTCGGCGCAGGTGTGGCGGGTCTGGCCGCCGCGCGCAGCCTGGCCGATGCGGGCTGGCCGGTGCGGTTGATCGAAGCCCGCAGTCGAATTGGGGGGCGGATCCATACAAACCGCGACTGGGGCACGCCGCTGGAGCTGGGAGCGTCGTGGATTCATGGCACCACCGACAATCCATTGAACGAACTCGCCGAACGGGCTCGGGCGCAACGGGTTCCGACCGCCTACTACGAATCGGCGAAGTTGGCGATCGACCCGCGGCTGTCAGGGGTCAACTACGACAACAAGGTCTGGCGACAATTCGTCAGCGACGCATGCGCGGAAGTCGACGGCGGGACGGTGGCGGCGGCCGTCAAAGCCGCGGCCAACCGCGAAGAGCTGACCACCACCGAACGCGCCGAGTTGGCTTTCTACGTCAACTCCGAAATTGAGGAGGAATACGCCGCTGACGCGGATCAGCTGTCAGCCAACACTTTTGATCAGGGCAACTTCACCAGCGGCCCGCAGGTCGTCATTACCAGCGGCTACGACGCCATACCGCGACTGCTCGCCGACGGGCTGCAGATCGAGCTGAATACCGTCGTCACCGCGGTGGTCCGACGGGGCACTTCCGTCACCGTACGGGCCGGCGACCGGTCATTCGAGGGACGTGCCGCCATTGTCACGGCCCCGCTCGGCGTCCTGAAGTCAGGGGCCATCGCCTTCGACCCACCCCTTCCCGACCAACACCTCCGTGCCGTGCACGCCCTAGGGTTCGGCGCGCTGTCCAAGAGCTTTTTCCGCTTCGATCGACGGACCTGGGATGAGGAAAACGCCTTCTTCCATTACCTGGGCTCCGACGACGGAATGTGGACGCAGTGGTTCACGTTGCCCGCCGCTGCGGGGCCAATTGTGTTGGCATTCAATGCCGGTCACCGCGGTCGATGGGTCGAGAACGCCACGCCGGGTGAAGTGATGACGAACGCGCTGCCCATTGCTCGACAGCTCTTCGGCAGCGATGTCGCACCGGTGCAGGTCATGTCGTCGCGTTGGACCACCGATCCTTACGCGCTGGGCTGCTACTCGTTTCACGCGCCCGGTTCCGGCCTTGACGACCGCCGTCGGCTTCAGGAACCGATCGGCGATCGCCTCTACCTCGCCGGCGAGGCTGTCACCGTGGACAATCCCGGCGACGTGCACGGCGCGCTGCTCAGCGGAAGATCCGCCGCGGCGGAGTTGATGCGCCGCTTGAGGTGAAGCCTTGTGCGATGAGGACTACCTCGGCGTTTTTGGCCACCACCATCTTCTCGAACATCTCGCGGAGCAGCGCGACCGTCCTACGGCTGGCTCCGGACAGCTCACGCGAGCCCGCCGGTCCAGGACCGGGGCACCACGCGCGGGTGCGCGCTGATGGCGGATTGGATTGAGGGCTCCATCGAGTTATCGGCGACGAACAGCAACTCGTCGCCGGCCGCCAAGACGTCATCGGGCTTGGCGACAATCACACCGTCACCCCGAAGAATCGTGACCAAGGCCGTGTTCTTCGGCAGGTGCAACTCACCCACGCGCTGCCCGACCAGCGGATTGTCTTCAGGCAGCGTGAGCTTGGTCAGCGCGGCAAGCCCTTCTCGCAGCCCCATCAACCGCACCAGGTGACCCACGTCAATGGCGCCCTCGATCCCGGCGACCATCGCGCCCGGGGCCGAAACCGCCACGTCGATACCCCACGACTGGCTGAACAGCCACTCGTTCCGCAGGTCGTTGATCCTCGCCACCACCCGGGGCACCCCGAACTCGGTCTTGGCCAGCAAACCCACCACGAGATTCGCCTTGTCGTCACCCGTGGCCGCGATCAGGACGTCGCACGTCTGGATGCCCGCCTCCTGCAATGACGACAATTCGCAGGCGTCGGCGTTCAACCAGTCCGCTTCAGGGACGGTGTTCGGCTCGAAGTTGCTGCGCTGACGCTCGATCAGCAAGATCTTGTGACCGTTGTCCAGCAACTCGCGGGCGACAGACCGGCCAACGTTACCGGCGCCCACTACGACGATCCGCATCTTCCGCTTTACCACTAAGACATCTTGGCTCATCCGGCCTGCACCGCGCGCACCGTGCCGCCAGTACTGATTTACTAACAGGCGAGCATTTCCTGGTGCCGAGTCACCGCCCACCGCCGAGCACATCTGAGACGGGTTGAGACGGGATTTGAAGTGAGCTTGCCGCAGCTGTACCTAGCCATGCTGATCGGTGGCCTCGTGCTGCTTGCCAGCATCGTGGGTACCCGCTTGGCGACCCGTATCGGGTTTCCCAGCATGCTGCTGTTCCTGCTGGTCGGTGTTGCTGTCGGCGAAGACGGGCTCGGCGTGCAGTTCGACGACGTGCAGCTGGCGCGGAATGTGGGGACGGCCGCTCTGGCGCTGATCCTCATCGAAGGCGGCCTGACCACCCAGTTTTCCGACATTCGTTCGGTGCTGGCCCCGGCGGTTTCGTTGGCCACCGTCGGCGTCGTCATCAGCATGGCGGTGACCGCGGTCGGGACGCATTTCTTGTTGGGCATCGACTGGCAAGTCTCGCTGTTGCTGGGCGCCATCGTGTGCTCTACCGACGCCGCGGCGGTGTTCTCGGTCCTGAGAGTGCTCCCCCTGCCCCGGCGCATAGCCGGGCTGCTGGAGGCCGAATCCGGGTTCAACGACGCACCCGCCGTGATTCTGGTGCTCATGTTCAGCTCCGTGCCCTTCGTGTTCGAGCCGGAGGGGGCGATCCTTGATCTGCTTTTCCAGCTCGCCGTCGGCGGCGCGCTCGGACTGGCGATCGGTTACCTCGGCGCGATAGCGCTGCGCCGCATCGCACTGCCGGCGTCCGGTTTGTATCCGGTTTCGACCTTCGGGTTGGGGCTGGTCGCGTTCTCGGCAGCCGGTGAGAGCCAGGCCAGTGGATTCATCGCCGCGTACCTGGCCTCGGTGGTCCTGGCAAACTCCGGACTACCCCACCGAGCCGCGACCAGGTCCTTCGCGGAGGGGGTCGGCTGGCTGGCGCAGATCGGGTTGTTCGTGCTGCTGGGGCTCCTCGTGGACCCGAGCGAAGTGGCGCATGACGCGATCCCGGCGGTGGTGATCGGCCTGCTGCTGCTGCTGGTCGCGCGGCCTCTGTCGGTGGTGGCATCTCTGCTCTGGTTCCGCATTCCCTGGCGGGAGCAGGCGTTTCTATCGTGGGCCGGGTTGCGAGGCGCGGTCCCGATTGTGTTGGCCACCTTCCCGGTGGTCGCGGGCGTTGCCGATAGTTACCGCCTGCTCAACATCGTTTTCATGCTGGTGCTGGTCTTCACCGTCATACAGGCCCCGAGCCTGCGCCCCATCGCGCAGAGGTTGGGACTAATCACGCGCGAAACGACGCGCGAGATTCAGGTCGAAGCGGCACCTCTCGACGTGCTCGACGCCGAACTGCTGACCATGACGGTGCAGCCAGAGTCGCGGTTGCACAACGTCACCATCGTCGAGCTGCGATTGCCCGACCCCGCGGTGATCACGCTGATCATCCGCAAGGGCCATACCTTTGTCCCGATGCCCGACACGCGCATTCAGGCCGGCGATGAATTGTTGATCGTCACGACCAGCAAGACGCGCACGGCCACCGAATCGAGACTTCGTGCGGTGAGCAGACGGGGCAAGCTCGCGTACTGGTTCGACGAGTACGGCGAACCCGACTAGCGCGGGGCGTCATACAGAGGGTCATACAGAGGTCAGGGCGGCCTCGTCGTCCTCGGCACCCGCGTCGTCAGCTTTCGCGGCGATCGGCGGGACCCGGGTGGCTCGGACGTAGACGGTGTCGCCGTCCTTCAGGGCCAGCGCCTCGGCGTCACCGCGGGTGATCTGCGCGGTGAAGGGCGCTCCGTCGGCACCGGTCAACTCCACCCGAACCTCGAAGCCCAGTGCCACCACTCGATCCACGGTGGCGGGCAACACCCCGAGCGAGTCCGCGCTGCGGTCACCGCCCTCGATCGCCAACTCAGGGCTGCGTCCGACCCGGATGTCGTGCGGGCGGACCAATGCGCCGTTGAGGGTGGACACCGCACCCAGGAACGACATGACAAACGGATTGGCCGGGGTGTCATACACCTCGGTGGGCGATCCGACCTGCTCGATACGCCCCTTGTTCAGCACCGCAATCCGATCGGCCACATCCAACGCCTCAGCCTGATCATGCGTCACCAACACCGTGGTCACATGCACCTCGTCATGCAACCGGCGCAACCAACTGCGCAGATCCTCCCGCACCTTGGCATCCAGCGCCCCAAACGGCTCATCGAGCAACAACACCTCCGGATCCACCGCCAACGCCCGCGCCAACGCCATCCGCTGACGCTGACCACCGGAGAGCTGATTGGGATAACGACGCTGAAACCCGCTAAGCCCCACCACCTCCAACAGATCATCGACCTTCTTTTTGATCTCCGCCTTGGGCCGCTTGCGGATCTTCAACCCATAGGCCACGTTGTCGCGCACCGTCAGATGCTTAAACGCCGCATAATGCTGAAACACAAACCCGATACCCCGCCGCTGCGGCGGCACCCGAGTCACGTCACGACCATTGATCGTCACCATCCCCGAATCAGGCTGATCCAGACCCGCGATCGTGCGCAACAACGTCGACTTGCCCGAACCACTCGGCCCCAACAACGCCGTCAACGACCCACTGGGCACCTCAAAGTCCACATGATCCAGCGCAACGAAATCGCCGTAATTCTTATAGGCATCACGCACCACAATCGCGGGATTGCTCGTGTCCGTCATCGGTAAGTCTCCTTCTCAGACATGGCTATTCGCCTACGCGGCGAAATCGTGATTCCGTGGCTGCGCGAATGTGGTCGAACGCCACGGACGTTCCGCTCACGCCACGCCAGATCGCGCAGAGAGGACTGGCGGGTCAGCGACGACAGCGCATGAGGATGCCGCACTCCAGAACACCGGGTGCCACATGCATGGCGGGAAGCCTAATGGTTGAACCTGCTACCAGCGATGTGACGACGCGGGGCGAAGCACCACGGGACGCCCACGCTGACCCACCCGTTCTTCGGTATCGCGGGAGTTCGGCCGCAGTTTGCTGCACGTTGTCGAGAGACCGGGCGGCAACTCACACGGTGGACGTGAAAAAGTCACGCTGAAGAAAAGGTGCGTTGACGGGTTGCAGGCGTTCTGGTAGCCACCCGTGCAACTCGCGTTCGAAAGCCGACTCCAACTGAGTGCGCGCGGGCGTCGGGACGAATTCTCCTTTTCGTCATGCCTCCATACGGTGCCACATACAGGTATGTATCGTATACGTGCACGTATCCTACGGGGCCGTGCAACCGGTCGACCAGCGGCGGAACGGCGTGACTGTCGGACTAGGCAATTTGCCCACACTTCGCCGAAAGGACCGAAAAGCTGTGACGTTCTGCGCTATACATGCTGCGCAGGCGTCAATTTAATGCGCTGACAGGTTGACAACTTAAGGCGGAAGGTGAGGCAGTGAGCTTCCTGGCGCTTCCCCCTGAGATCAACTCGGCTCTGATGCATGCAGGTGCCGGTACGGCGCCTCTGCTCGAGGCCGCGACGGCATGGAAAGGGCTGTCGGCCGAATTGGCAACTGCGGCCGATTCGTTCGCCTCGGTGACATCGAGTTTGGTCGGCGGTCCGTGGCAGGGCGCCTCGGCGACGGCGATGGCGGAGGCCGCTGCTCCGTACACCAGCTGGTTGAGCGCCGCGGCCGCCTCGGCCGAGTCGACGGCCACCCAGGCCCTCGGAGTGGTCAGCGCATTCGAAACGGCTCTGGCCGCGACCGTGGACCCCCTGGTGATCGCGGCCAACCGGTCCGAGCTGGTGTCGTTGGCGTTGTCCAATATCTTCGGCCAGAACTCCCCCGCGATCGCTGCCGTCGAGTGGGACTACGAGTTGATGTGGGCCAAGGATGTGGCCGCGATGGCCGGATACCACGTCGACGTGTCACTACTGGTCTCCAAGTTGCAGGAGTTCGCCCGACCTGCACTGGCCGGCCTTGGCGGATTGGGCGCCGTCAGCGGGAGCGTCGGCTCGATCGCCACCGCCGGTCAACACCTCGGCTCGCCGCTGGCCGCCTTGACCGGAGTTACCGGGTTGAGGGTCGACAGCCAGATCGGGATCGGCGGTCATCTTCCCGGCGTCGGGAGTTTCGGCTGGTCAAGTACGGGTGGCCCATTAGCATTTCCCACTCTGGGTTCGAATTTGAGCGTGGCCGGCACGGGCCTGTTGCGAAGTTGGCTCACCCAATGGGGGTTCAATGCCCCTAGTTCAGCGACTGGTGGCGCAGCCAGCGTGGCCGGAGTGGACCTGGACGGGTTCATCAACAGCTTCATCCGCTCGGTTAACCCTGGCGCCGATCTTGATCTCTTCCCCATTACGTTGCCGTTGGACCTCAATGTGGCTGGTGGCATTGGTCCGATCAACATTCAGCCCATCCAGATTCTTCCGACGATTCCGCTGAACTTCAATCACACCTTCTACCTGGGTCCGGTGACCGTTCCGGACATCCACGTGCCCGCGATTCCGTTGGCGGGCATTTCGATACCGATTGACATCGGCCCCCTCAACATGTCACCCATTACGGTCTTTCCCGGCGCGGTGATACCGAATGAGATCATCCCCATTCCCGCCTTCAACATTGTGCCCACCGGGCCGATCCAAATCTTTAATTTTCTTTTCGGAACCGGGGTGCTCGAAGTCAATCTGGGAGTGAATGCGACCACCGCGCAAGTTGGTCTGTCCATTCCGCCGATCACCCTTTTTCCGAGCGGCCTGAACATCCCTGACAATCCGATCCATCTAGATGTCGGCGCGTCCGCGGGAACCGGCGGTTTCACCATTCCCGGATTCTCGCTCCCGGAGCAAGCAATCCCGGTGACGATCAACATTGCCGGTCAAATCGACGGCCTCAGCACTCCGGCAATCACGATCGACGCCATTCCCAGCCAACTGCACCTGGCCGTCACGGCTGACCGAGTCGTGCCCATTTTCCCGTTGCCGACGATCCCGCTGCACATCGACCTCAATGGCTCCCTCGGAGCCCTGAACGTGGCACCAATCTCGATGCCCGCGACGCACGTGGCCATCACCAATGCATCGGTCACCGTCGGCAGTTTTACGTTGCCCCAAATGTCCGTGCCTCACATTCCATTGCACGTGTCGGGCACCGTAGCGCTGGCTGAAAACAGCATTACGCACTTCACCCTGCTGGACCCCCTCGATATCCACGCGCAGTTGGCCCTCGGCCAAATTACCGGCCCATCTGTCCACATTGAGAGAATGCTGCGGCCACTCGCTGATGCCGCTTATGTCGTGATAAGCGATGTCACGGCCAACCTTGAGATCACCCCGCTTGGATTCGAAAGCATCAGCCTAAAGACGTTTGAATTTGCACTGCCGGACATTAGTATTCCGAGTCAGAATCTGTTGTCACTTGATCTCGCTGGTGGCATCGATCCGGTAACCTTTTTCTCCGGTGGGCTCACCTTCCCGGAAAACTCCGTGAGCCTGACCAATTTTTCCGCTGGCCTAAATCCATTCACGATCTTTTCGGACGGCTTCAAAGTCGACCAGTTCCCGTTCAAATTCCACGCCGAAGTCCTTTCACCCACCCCGTACAGCACGGGCAGCGTCGGACCGATACACATACCGGCGGCACCTGCGCTTCCCGCCATCCACGGGGGTGTCACCGGCAACGTCGGCCTCAACTTGGGGCTCCCGTCAATTCCCCTGCCGGCTATCCATGGTGGGCTGCACGGGAACACCAACTATGGCTTCTTTACCGACCAGCCCATTGACATACTCCCCTTCCGCGGAACGGGAAACCTTGCCATCAGCCAGATCAACGCTGCCATCAAGGTGAGTTCATTTCCCCTAGACCTCGTTGTGCCTGTCATCGGGCTCCGCATCGCGGGGGAGGTCGCGCCTTTCAGCCTTTCTCAGGCAATCCCCTCAATGGTCGCGCCGATCGATTTCACGACCGGGCCCATTACCGTCCCGCCGCTTTCCCTCACCGGTTCCATACCCCTCGAGCTGCCGTTCGACGTCCTCTCCGCCATCACCGTCCCGGGGATCACGCACAGCCAGTCGATCCCACTCGATTTTGCGTTCGATACGCCTGCGCTCAGCATTCCCGAAACCACAATTGCCGCAATATCTTTCGGTGGAAATATGGCCAACTCCGCCGGCGGCGGGTGGACGGCACTGCTGAACGCGTTCGCCGACAATGTCGTCAACGCCGGACCACGGTTGAGCACCGCGCTCGACGCCGGCGTCGATTGGCTCGGCCATCAGCTATCGAACGCCGGCCTCGGCAACGCCGGCGTCTACAACTTGGGCAGCGGCAACCTGGGCGATTTCAACTTCGGCGGCGGAAATGTCGGCAGTTACAACCTCGGTTGGGGAAATATCGGCGTCGCCAACATTGGCCTGGGCAACTCGGCGCTGGGCACCCTGATGGGCCAGAACTTCGGCTTCGGCAACTCCGGCTCGGGCAACATCGGGTTTGGCAACACCGGCAACGGCAACATCGGCATTGGCAACACCGGCAACGGCAACTCCGGTATCGGGTTGATCGGCGACAACCGCAGCGGCTTCGGCGGCTGGAACTCGGGCAGCGGCAATGTCGGCCTGTTCAACTCCGGCACCGGCAACTGGGGCCTGTTCAACTCCGGCATCAACAACAGCGGTTTCGGCAACTCTGGCGAGTCCAACACGGGCTTGTTCAACGCCGGCCTGGCGAATACCGGTGTCGGGAACGCCGGCGCTTACAACAGGGGTGGTTTCAATGCCGGCGTCTTGAACACCGGCGCCTTCAACCCGGGCAATGCCAACACGGGCTGGTTCAACAGCGGTCACGCCAACACCGGCATTGCCAATTCCGGCAACTCGAACATTGGCGTGCTGATCTCGGGCAACCACAGCGTCGGCGCTCTCTTCACGGGTGATTTCGCAGGCGGCGCGGGCATCAACATTCTCGACATCAACGAAAATCTGGGTCCGATCCACATCGACCCAATCCATGTGCCTGGTCTGCCGATCGACATCAACGAGACCTTCTACATCGGGCCGTTCACCATCCCGCAGATCGATGTTCCGGCGATACCGCTCGACATCCACCAGGGCCTCACCCTGCCCGCCATCACCCTGTTCGAGGGCTTGCATCTGCCCGCTCAGGTCCACACCATCCCCATCGAAATCCCCGCCGGCTCAGCCTCGACGTTGACGCTTCCCGTCATCAAGTACACGGCCCAGGCCCACTTTGGCGTGCTGCCACCGTTGAACCCCCAGGACTTCTTCATCGGGCAAACCTCTGACCCGAGGTCGACCAGCGGTCAACCCACCACCGGCATTACCTTCCATTTCGCCGAGAGCAGCGGCCGAACGGGCCACATCACCCTGAACCTTCCCGAAATCAACATCCCAAAGATCGCGACGTCCCCGGTGCCGCTGAGCATCGACGTGACGGGGGGTATCCCGGCGTTCTCGCTTTTCCCGGGTGGGCTGTCCATTCCCGAGAACCCCATCCCGGTGAATCTCTCCGTGACGGGCGGCCTGCAGCCGTTCACCATCTTCCCGGACGGCTACACGATCGACCCGATCCCGCTGCACCTGCGCCTGGACGCCAACCTGCTCAACCCGTTCGACGGAATTCCCCCCTCATTGAACCTGGTGGACTTCCACGTGTACGGCGGCCTTGGCCCGGTGGCGATCCCAGACCTCCCCATTCCCGCAATTCCGTTGAGCCTTACCGCCAACCTCAGCCACGGCGACTTCACCATCCCGCAGCTCCAGCTCCCCAACATTCCCGTCCAAATCAGCGGAAACATAGGTTTGGGCCCCATCGGGATCGAATCCCAACCCATTGCCGCCATTTGGGGCGATCCCTTGGCCACGATTCACTTCGACGCGTCCCAAAGCGCGGGCATGAGGATCGACCCGTTCTACGTCTGGTCGCCTTCTAATTCGTTGTGGGACCCAGCTACCACTGGCCCGTCCTTCATAGCATTCGGCACGGATTGGCAAGGGGCGCCCTTCCCGTTGCCGCATGGGCCACTGATCATCGGCGGAGCCTCATCGGGGCCATGGTCGGCGACCATCAGTGGCGGCATGTTGGCCTTCAACACCCCAGCGGTCATGATCGACCAAATCCCGCTGGGCTTCCAGGTGCCGGGCGGGTTCGATGGTGCGACCATCTTCCCCGGTGGGTTGACCTTCCCGGCGAACAACCTGCTGAACCTCGACTTGGCCGCCGGCACACAGGCTTTCACCATTCCAGCCCGAACAATTCAGGCCATCTCCGCAGACCTGCACGCCATCGTCAGCATTGCCACCCCCGACAACCCGTGGCCTCCATACAATCTGCTGAAGGTCAACGCGACCGGTGGGGTCGGGCCCTTTGTGTTCCCGTCATTCCACATTCCCTCTATCCCGCTGGGCTTCGAGCTCGGCGGCGGCATTGGTCCCATCACCATTCCGTCGTTCTCGACGCCACCCATCAGCTTGGGCCTGGACCCGTTCGCCAGCCTGGGGCCGGTCACCGTCCACCCCATCAGCTTCGACCAGATCATCCTCCAGATAGACGGAATCGAAGTCAGCGCGATGACAACCGGGGCGTCCACCAGCTCCATCCAAATGCGCGTCAGCGGACTCGCGGGAGCCATCGTCGACCTGGGTGGCACCACCGCTGGAAGCACCACCCCGCCATTCGGCATACCAGGGTTCAGCGTGGTCACCCCGCCCGGTGGCGGCATCCCCGGTTTCGGGTTCCCCGTCGACCCGATCACCATTACTCTGCCGCTGTCGGTCACCATTCCGTCCCTGACCTTCCCGGGCGTCTCGATTCCCCACCTACCGCTCGGCTTGGGCTTGTCCGGCGGCTTGCCTGCCTTTGATCTGCCGTCAATCACCATCGATCGGATTCCGATCAACCTCGCCGGCAACCTCACCTTGTTCTAGACGGGTAATCTCCTTGTCCCACTTGCTATTCCGGAGGTAAACGAGAGTGTCGTCCTACGTGATTGCCACCCCGGCGGCTCTGTCCACAGCCTCGGCGGACGTGTGGGGAATCGGCGAGGCGATCAGGGCGGCGAGTGCCGCGGCCGCTCCGTGGACGACGGGCATACAAGCAGCGGCTGCCGACGAGGTGTCCACCGCTATCGCCAGACTGTTCGGCACCTTCGGCCATGAGTATCAGGTGTTGAGCGCCGAGGCGCTATCGATGAACGACCGGTTCTGGCAGGCATTCGAAGAGGGCGCCCAGGCGTATGCGCGGATGGACGCCATCAACGCTTCGCCGCTGCGGCCATTGCTGAACAACCCGCTGACCAACACGGTCATGGGCATGGTCAACCTGCCGACCCAGTTACTGACGGACCTCCCGCTGCTCGGTGACGGCGCCGACGCCACGGGACCGGGGCAGAACGGCCAGGACGCCGGGATCCTCGGCGGCAACGGGGGCGATGGCGGACCGGGGGGACCCGGCCAAAATGGCGGTAACGGCGGGCGTGGGCCGCTGCTCGGGGTCGGCAATGGCGGAAACGGCGGCGCCGGTGGAGCCGGGGTGGCCGGCATCAACGGCGGTGCAGGCGGCAACGGCGGCAACGGCGGCGCCAGCGGGGCGGCCGGAGGTATCCCCGGCGTCGGCGGCAACGGCGGGGCAGGCGCACCGGGTGCGCCGGGCCAGGCCGGCGGACCCGGAGGTATGGGCGGCGTCGGGGGCGCCAATGCCCAAGCATTTGGCGGCGTCGGGGGTGCCGGGGGCGCCGGCGGTGCCGGCGGGGCAGGCGGCGAGGGGCTGCCCGGCGGCGTGGGTGGTGCCGGCGGGGCTGGCGGGGTCGGCGGCGCAGGGGGTGCCGGCAGCCAGCTTTCCGGCACCACCGGTCCTGGTGGGGTGGGCGGCGACGGCGGTGATGGAGGAGCCGGCGGTGCGGGCCTTAGCACCTCTGGTGTTGGCGGCAATGGCGGGGCGGGCGGGCGCGGCGGTGACGCCGGGGCTGGCGGGTTCGGCAGCACGATCGGCGCCTATGGCCACGGCGGCGCCGGCGGCCAAGGCGGTGTGGGCGCGGACGGCGCGCAGGGCGCGCCCGGGGCAGTGGGCTTCGCCGGTGGCACCGGCGGAAGCGGCGGTGTTGGCGGTAACTCTGGGCCGGGCGGTATCGCGGGCGCTGGGGGCGCCGGTGGCCGCGGCGGTAATGGCGGCGACGGCGGCAGCACCGCGTTGCAGTCGGGCCTGCAGGGCGGCGCCGGCGGCCAGGGCGGTGCCGGCGGGACGGGCGGCAACGGCGGCCACGGCGGCATCGGTGGCAATGCCGGTGACGGCGGGGCCGGCGGCACGGGCGGCAACGGCGGTTTGAGCGACCAATTCGGTAACACGGGCGGCGCCGGCGCCGCGGGTGGCGCGGGTGGCAATGGCGGCGACGCCGGCACAGCCGGCACCGGGACCACAACGGGCCTCGGCGGCCGGGGCGGCGCTGGGGGAACGGGCGGCAACGGCAGTAACGGCGCCTCAGCCAACGTCGGCAATGCGGGCTTCGTTGGCGGCAACGGTGGCGTCGGCGGCAACGGCGGCTCGGGTGGCGCCACCGGTATCGGCGGCAATGCCGGCAACGGCGGAAACGGGGGCAACGGAGGCAACGGAGGCGTCGACAGTGTTGGCTCCGGCATGGCTCCATCCGGTGGCGCCGGTGGCAACGGCGGCGACGCCGGCACGGCCGGCACCGGGGCCACCGCGGGCAAGGGCGGCAGGGGCGGCAACGGCGGCAACGGGGGCAACGGGCGCATAGCGGCGGACGGCCTCGGCGGCCAAGTGGGAAACACCGGTGGCAGCGGCGGCGCGGGCGGCAACGGCGGTAACGCCACCGGCGCCGGAAGTGTCGGCGGCAATGCCGGTAACGGCGGTAACGGCGGCGCCGGCGGCGCCGGCGGCGCGGACATCGGAACCGGCGCCGGAGCCGGTGGTGCCGGTGGCAAGGGGGGCAACGCCGGCAGCGTCGGCAGTGGCGAGACCGAAGGCATGGGCGGCATCGGTGGCGCCGGGGGTGTAGGCGGCACCGGTGGACTCGGCAGTAACGGCGCCGCGGGTCAAGCCGGATCCGCCGGCGGTAAGGGCGGCGCGGGCGGCAACGGCGGCAATGCCACGGGCACCGGCAGCATCGGCGGCAAGGCCGGCAACGGTGGCCAAGGCGGCAACGGAGGCAACGGCGGGGCCGACACCGGCACCGGCGGCACCACCGCCCCGTCCGGTGGCAACGGCGGCAACGGCGGCGACGCCGGCCTGGCTGGCACCGGCGCCGCGCACGGCGACGGCGGCATCGGCGGGGCAGGCGGGAATGGCGGCGCCGGAAGCAACGGCAACACCGGCGACAACGGCGGCCATGGCGGGGCAGGCGGCGACGGCGGCAACGCTTCCGGCGCCGGGGCCATCGGCGGCAAAGCGGGCAACGGCGGCGCCGGCGGCAACGGCGGCGACGGCGCCAAGGACACCGGCACCGGCGGCGTCGACGCCCCAGCGGGCGGGACCGGCGGCAACGGCGGCGACGCCGGCAAGATCGGCATTGGCACCGCGCAGGACGGCGCGGGCGGAGTCGGTGGTGACGGCGGCAACGGCGGAAACGGCGTCAACGGCAACAACGCCACCGAGGTCAAGACCCCCGGCGACAACGGCGGCAAGGGCGGCGCGGGTGGCAACGGCGGCAACGCCACCGGCGCGGGAAGCGTCGGCGGCAAAGCGGGCAACGGCGGCAACGGCGGAAACGGCGGCAACGCGCTGGGCTCTGTCGGCGACCAAACCGGCCAACTCATCGGCTACACCGGCGGGGCTGGCGGCAATGGCGGTGACGCCGGTGTCGCTGGCATCGGTGCCACCGCTGGCGCCGGCGGCACGGGCGGCAACGGCGGCAATGGCGGCAACGGCAGTTCCAACCCCTCCAACGGGATCTCGGGCATCAACGGCGACGCCGGCGGCGACGGTGGCGCCGGCGGTAACGGGGGCAGCGGCGGTGCCACTGGCACCGGCGGCAACGGAGGCAATGGCGGTAGCGGCGGCAACGGCGGCAACGGCGGCGACACCCTCGTTCAAAAAGCCAGCAATGGCGGCGCCGGCGGCCACGGAGGCAATGGCGGTGCCGGCGGCACCGGCGCGATCTCGGGCAACGGTGGCGCCGGTGGCAGTGGCGGCAACGGCGGCCACGGCGGCAATGGCGCCACCAATCCCGCCTTCGTCAACGGCGTCGACAACGGAGGTAACGGCGGCAATGCCGGCCACGGCGGCAACGGCGGCAGCGCCGGATCTGGCGGCATTGCCGGCAGCGGCGGCTCCGGCGGGCAGGGCGGCGCCGGCGGTACAGGCGGCGTGAGCAATGCAGGCAGCGTCAACGGCAGCAACGGTGGCGAGGGGGGCCACGGCGGCGCGGGTGGCAACGGCGGCTCCGCCACCGGCACCGGCATCGGCGGCGATGCCGGTAACGGCGGTACCGGTGGCAACGCCGGCAACGGCGGCACGGCCACCACCGGCAAGGGCGGCAACGGCAACGCCGGCGGCAACGGCGGCAACGCCGGGAATGCCGGCACCGGCGCCACCAACGGCCTCGGCGGCCGCGGCGGACAAGGCGGCCACGGTGGCAACGGCGGGCAGGGCCACAACGGCGGCAACGGCGGGGCCGGCGGCAACGGCGGCAACGCCGTGGGTACCGATAGCGTCGGCGGGACGGGTGGCGACGGCGGTGCTGGCGCACACGGCGGCAACGGTCAACTCGGCGCAGTGGCAGGCGGCGCCGGCGGCCACGGCGCGGCGGGCGGTAACGGCGGCAAGGCCACTGGCACCGACAGCGTCGGCGGCAATGCTGGTAACGGCGGAAACGGCGGCGATGGCGGCGACGGCATCGACGTAGGCACGGGCGGCGCCACCGCTGCGGCCGGCGGGGCGGGCGGCAACGGGGGCAACGCCGGCGTGGTGGGCAGCGGCGCGAAATCCGGCAATGGCGGACATGGCGGCAACGGTGGACATGGCGGCAACGGCGGCAACGGCAACGGCGGGGTCGACACCCCGGGTCAGGCCGGAGACCACGGCGGCGTCGGCGGCAACGGCGGCAATGGCGGCAACGCCGGCGGCGTGGGCGGCCAGGCCGGCAACGGCGGCAACGGCGGCAACGGCGGCAATGGCGGTGCCGGCGGAACCGACACCGGCACGGGCGGCTCCAGCGCCCCCGCGGGCGGCAACGGTGGCCGAGGCGGTAACGGCGGTCGGGCGGGTACGGTCCTTGCCGCCGGCACTACCGGTGGCGTTTCCGGCGCCGGCGGCAACGGCGGCAACGGCGGTGCCGGCGCCAATGGAGCCAACGGCGACAGCGGCGGCCACGGCGGCAACGGCGGCATCGGCGGCAACGGCGGGAACGCCTCGGGCACCGGCGGCACTGCGGGTAATGCCGGCCACGGCGGCAACGGCGGCAAGGGTGGCGACGGCGGAGCGGACATAGGAACCAATGGCGCCACCGCCCCGGCCGGCGGTGCGGGCGGCAACGGCGGCAACGCCGGCACGGTCGGGACCGGCGGCATCAGCGGCCCAGTCAAGGGCGGCACCGGCGGAAACGGCGGCGACGGTGGCGCGGGCGGCAACGCCAAGAGCGGCGCCGCCGGCCAGGCCGGGAACAACGGCGGCCACGGTGGGGCCGGCGGCAACGGCGGCAACGCCAGCGGGGTCGGCAGCGTCGGCGGCAACGCCGGGCACGGCGGCCAAGGCGGCAACGGCGGACACGGCGGGGTCGACACCAGCACTGGTGGCGGCACCGCTCCGTCCGGCGGAGCCGGCGGCGACGGGGGCGATGCCGGCAAGGCAGGCAGCGGGGCCACAGCGGGCCAGGGCGGTGTCGGTGGCGCCGGTGGCGACGGCAGCAACGGCAATTCGGTGGTCAACAGCAACCTTGTCGGTAACCACGGCGGGGCAGGCGGCTCCGGTGGCGACGGCGGCAACGCCAGCGGCGCCAACAGTGTCGGCGGCAAAGCCGGCAACGGCGGTCACGGAGGCAACGGCGCCAACGGTGGCGCCGACACCCTTGGCACCGGCGTCACCGCTGCCTCTGGCGGCAATGGCGGCAATGGTGGCGACGCCGGCGCGGTCGGTAGCGGCGCCACCGCGGGCGCGGGCGGGATCGGCGGCAACGGCGGCAACGGCGGAAAGGGAGCGGACGGCCTCGTCGGCAGCGCGGGCAACTCCGGCGACATCGGTGGCACCGGCGGGCTCGGCGGAAACGGGGGCAACGCCAGTGGTGTCGGCAGCGTCGGCGGTAACGGCGGCACCGGCGGAGCTGGCGGAAACGGCGGCAACGCCGGGGCTGACACCGGCGCGACCGCTCCGTCCGGCGGTGCCGGCGGCACCGGCGGCAATGGCGGCAACGCGGGTGCCGGGGCCAAGGCCGGAAACGGCGGCGCGGGCGGCACCGGTGGCAACGGCGGCGACGGCGCCAAGGGCGCCAACGGTACTGGTGAAAGCCCTGGGCACAACGGCGGCAGCGGTGGGGCCGGCGGAAAGGGCGGCAACGGCGGCAACTCCGGCACCGGCGGCACCAACGGGGCCAGCGGCTCCGGCGGCCACGGCGGCCACGGCGGCGATGGCGGCAGCAACGGCAACCTGTCCCAGACAAGCAGCAACGGCGGCCACGGCGGGCACGGTGGCGACGCCGGCATTTCCGGCAGCGGCGGTGCCGCCAGCCCCGTCGGCGGCACCGGCGGAAAGGGCGGCAACGGCGGCAACGGCAGTAACGCCGTCGACCTTGGGCTCATTGGTCCGTTGCCGCCCGGTCCCACCGGCGGCGCTGGCGGGAACGGCGGCAATGGCGGCGCCGGCGGCATCGGCGACCTCGTCGCGACCGGCGGCGCCGGCGGGAACGGCGGCAAGGGCGGCAGCGGCAGCAACATCGCGCTTCAAACCGCGCCGGTGCCACTCGCGGGCGGCGGTGGTGGGGCCGGCGGCGCGGGCGGTGCCGGTGGTGCCAGCACCGGCGGCCTCGCCCAGAACTTCGGCGGAGTCGGCGGCGCGGGCGGCACCGGCGGCAATGGCGGGCATGGCAACAACAGCCACACCGTCGGCGGCACCCCAGTCGCGGCCGGCGCGGGCGGCGTCGGGGGTAACGGCGGCGCCGGCGGCGCCGGCGGTGCGGTGGGCGTCGGCGGCGTCGGCGGCAACGGCGGCATAGGCGGCCAAGCCGGCGAAGGTGGCGCCGGCGGCAACGCCTCCCCCGGCTCGTCGGCGGTCGGCGCCAAGGGGGGCAATGGCGGCACCGGCGGAACCGGCGGCAACGGCGGCGCCGCCACAGGCGCCGGCAGCACAGCCGGTGCCGGAGCCAACGGCGGCCAGGGCGGCACTGGTGGCCACGGTGGTACCGCCGGCAACGGCAACGCCGGTAGCGCCGGGAGCGCGGGCGGGCCGGGTGGCGTTGCCGTGGGCGTTACCGGCGGCAGCGGCGGCAAGGCCGGTGACGGCGGCAACGGCGGTTCCTAAAGCCGCTACGCGCTAGCGTGTAAGGCGTGCACTGGATCAGGGCACTTCTGTCGGTGTGCTGCCTGTTGTTGGTGGCTGGGTGCTCGTCGGGGAGATACGTGACGGTTAACGATTCCGACAACGGTCGTCACATCGAACTCAAGGGCGGCCAGATGTTGGACATCGTCCTGGCCGACGACTATGAGACGTCGCACCATCAGTGGCGTGACGAGCGGACATACGACACCTCGGTTCTCGAACCGTTAGGGATGAGATTCGAACCCGCGCGCAAGCCTCCTGGCGGCGGCGAGGGTGGAACGTTCACCAGCAAATACCGGGCCGGCCGTGCCGGAACTGTGCACGTCACCCTGGTGCAGGCGGACAACAGCGACCACGTCGCGCGCCGCTTCGCGATCGACGTCACGGTGCGCTAGCGCCGCTTAGGAAAGAGATAGACAACAAACCCGCCCTATCACCGCGAGACACTTCACTCAAAATGTCTCAGCAGTATGCGCAGGTTGTGACCCGTTCTGACGACCGCTGTGTTCGTTGGCCCGGCGCGCGGCCTTTCAACTTCATCACGAGGTATTGACCGCCTGGGTGGCCCTACCGAGTCTTAGGTGAGCTCTCGGGAAAGGTGCGCTGAAACTTGAAGGTTGCAAAGGCCACTGACGGTGCCGCCATGATGTTCTCGCCGCTCATTGCGGCGGGTCGATTGAACGTCGCGGCGGCGATTCGCACGCGTAGGCGTGGGTACAGCGGGTGGACGGGTGCGGTCAACACGGACTACGACCCACTGGACCCAGCAGTGGCAGCGCAGCCCCATGCTGCGTACGACGCCATGCACCGCAGTGGACGTGTTCACTACAACCCCCGACGCGCGACCTGGATCCTGCACCGCCTCGACGATGTCCGCGCAGCGCTGCGCGACACCGACCGGGTGACCAGCAGCGAGGGAGTGACCCGAATACGGGTAGTCGCCGATCTCGTCGTGCTCACCGACGGCGAGCAGCACAGCCGCCTGCGGAAACAAGTCCACCCGGCCTTCACCAAAGGGGCGCTGGACAGTTGGCGCGACATCATCGACAGCCTCGCCGCCGAACTCGTCGACGACATGATCGCTTCGCGCGGCTGTGATGCAGTAGAGCTGTTAACGACGCCGATGCCCCTTCGGGTGATCGCAGCGATTCTCGGCGTCCCGGAGAGCGACATCGCCGACTTCCGCCGTTGGTCGGACGAGAGCACTCAGATAATCAACTTCACGCCCACGGTAAAAGGTTTCGTCAACACAACGCGATCCCTGCGGGCCGCAGCGGCTCTGCGGCGCTACTTCTTGAAACAACTCGCGGACGGGCATCTCAAAGACTCGGACACCGTCCTCGGCCGCTTATTGGCGCACAACTCCGATGGGGCGCTAACCGACAACCAGTTGTTCTACATCGCCATCCTGCTTCTGATCGCCGGCAATGAGACCACAACCAACCTTCTTGGCGGGATGCTGCACACCTACGCCCATTACCCCGAGCAGTACGACATGATCCGCGCCAACCCCGACCTCATCCCGCAGGCCATCGAAGAACATGTCCGCTACACCAGTCCCATTCAAAACCTCTACCGCTACACACGTGCCGACTATCAAGTCGGCGAGGTCACCATCCCAGCGGGTTCACGCGTGATGTTGTCGTTCGGAGCGGCCAACCGCGACCCGCTCGCATTCGACGACCCCAATACCTTCCGCGCCGACCGAAACCCACGCTCCCACGTGGGATTTGGCTACGGTCCACACCTGTGCCTCGGTGCACCGCTGGCACGAATGGAGGCACAAGCCGTCCTCCGCGAACTGGTCTCCCGGGTGTCACGAATCTCCGTCACCGGACCCACGACGTGGTCCACCAACAGCTCACTACGCGGGCCGACACGACTCCCTGTCGTTCTCCACGAATAGCCGACCGGATGATCCGGAGCCGATTCACCGGTTGGTGGCACCGGCGGAGCAGCCGGCACCGGTATTGGCACCGGCGGCACGGGCGGCACCGGCACCGGCGGCAAGGGCGCCGGCGGCGGCGACGGCCGCGGCGGGCGCCCCGCCTAACACCCGCTGCCTGCTAGCACCGGGACTCCTGTAATCCCATTGCTACCGTGTGTAATTCAATGTTCGACGAGCTGGGCGCCCGCCGCGGATGACATCTCGGACGCCTAGACGGGATGATGGCGGCCGATGAGCGCGGAGGACTGGGAACCCTGGCTGAGCGAGCTCGAGGCGGCGTCGGCTGCCTGCGACGACGCTCGTCTGGCGGCGGCGTTGGATGATCTGTGGCGCTTCCCCTTTCACGAGCAGCGCGCGCGGCGGCACGATTGTTGGGACCGCTTGTTCGTGGTCTTGGTACGCGGGCTCGGCAGTGAGGTCGCCAGGGTCCGCGATCTTTGCGACCACTACGCACGCATCGTCATGGGCGCCGAGTACGGACCGCCGTATGACGACACCATCCAGGAGCAACGCTCGGCCTACGTAGAACGCCGCACGGCTCAACTGTTGCCGGCGCTAACTCCGCTGGTTCGCAGCGGAGAGAAGTCATTACTCCGCACGATCGACGACCAGGTCCATGTCGAAGACCTGGCTGATTGTGCGCCCCAGCGGGTCGTTGAAGAGTTCATCGCGGCGGTCGCCGCCGGATCGCCGCTGGAGCTCGCGGCGCGGATCGCCTATCTCGACGGGCGGGCCGCGTGGGAGCGTCCGGGAGAATCGCTCGTCGGCTGTCTCGACCACGCCGACGACATGGTGCGCGCCTACGCTGCACGTGCGCTCGGCAAACGCTACTGCGACGCTCGAGAGGTACTCTCACCACCGCTGCCCGAGTTCGCATCGCGGCTTACCGCCAAGGAGATCGAGCGGCCGGGCATCGCGGGGCCGTTCTTCTCGAATTGGTACGGCTTCGGCATGCAGGACTTCGCCGACCGCGCCGAGGTGCAGGTCGAGGATTGGTTGTGCACCATCCTGGCCCAACGTAAGCATCCCGAGCCGGACACTCTGCCGTGCAGCAATGGCATCGACTTCTTCGCCCACGAGATCTTCGGTGGCCGCCCCGGGTACGTACGTCGGCTCCTCGACATGGGACACCGTGAGCTGGCGGTGGAGGCGGCCACGGAGATCGATTACGAGGTCGACGACATGGAACCGATCCTCGTCGAGCTCGGCAACAGCGCCGAGGCCGAGATCTGCCGGCGCGCCTGCTGGCATCTCGCCTACCACTACCGTCGGCTCCATACGGAGGGCGAGGCGCGCGGCTTTGTAGCCCGGCGAACCCTCGCCCGGGGTGTAGATCTTTTTATCAACTTCGTGCAGCCGCCCGAAGGCCAGCGCTACGCGTACGCAGCGACCATCTTTGCGCCGCACGGCGAGGCGTTCGACAAGGCAACCGCCGCAGCGTTGCTCGACACCGTCTTACCGCCCTCGCTGCGTGGTGACCTTGTGCCCTTCGGCGCCCCGGGCGACGGTGGCGTGCCTGGGCTGTACTCATTCGACGGGCAGAGCGCCAACGCGCGATACGCCTGCGGAGCGCTGGCGTTGTTTCGCGGTGACGCCGGTGCACAGCGCTGGACCTCGATCCGCATCATCTGGCACGGAACGCCGGGAGCCTGGCGTCCAGAAGATTGCGGCTAGTAGCGCCCGAACGTGATGGCGGGCGGACAAGCGCAGGCGCACATACAGCGATTGGAACGTTGTCGCGTTGAAGTCGAAACGGGCGGCGACGTAACCGCGCGACTGGCGCCTACCTCAGGTTCTGCACTATCGAACCCATGGTGTCAGACATCGTCTTCAAGACATTGGACACGAGCGTCAGAAACAGGTTGTACCTGCCCATCATCTGCTGAAGCAACAGAGATTCAATGGTGTTGCGCCACATGTCGAAGAACACCTCAACCGGAGAGCGTATTAGCGACGGCGTGGGTGGCGGCACGTCGATCGGCGGCTCGTGGACCACAGCAGCGGGGCCAACTTGCAACAGTGAAGCATTAGCCTCCTCGGCAGTCAGATAGGCGCCCCTCGCCGCGTCCAAACTGCGCACGAACTGCGCTTGAAACGCGGCGGCCTTCTCGGCCAACGCGTGATAACCCTCTGCGTACTGGGAAAACAGATGCGCGATACCCGCGGACACCTCGTCGGCCGCTGCGGGCGCCACGGCGACGGTGCGCATAGCCGCAGCCGCATGTGCTGTGCTGAGGTCCGACCCGATGATTTTCAAGTCCTCTGCCGCCTTCATCATCATGGGCGGCGCAACGATCAAATGCGACATTCCACCGTCCTCACTGTGCGAAGCCAACGCGGGCTAACCTCGATTTTTCGTCGAGGGTGATTTCGGTCGGACTTGGCGATGGGGTGCGTGGTGTCTGGGGTTTGTGTGGTTTAGGGCGTGTTGGGGTTGTCCCGTGTCGCCGGGTTGGCGGGCTTTCCCAGGGCCGGTGGTCTTTCGTGCTCGGTTGGTCAGCTGGGTTGTCGGTCAACCGAAGGCGGTGCGGATGTGTTGCCATGCGGTGGCGATGGCTGCGGCCCATCGCCAGGTGGCGTCGATGCGTAGTCGGGTTCGGCGGGCGCCGCGGGTGATGCGGGCTGCGACGTGCAGGACTCGGTAGCGGAAGGTAGCGATCTCGGCACGGGTCAGGCCGGGTGGCCGGTGAATCCGATGAGCTGGCACCAGGTGACCAGATCGGCTGCGGCCAAGACGATTTCCAGCCAGGCGGCGTTGGCGTCGAATGCCTGACACGGCAGGTTGCGCAGGCCGGTGGCTTTGAGTTCGCGGATGCGGTCTTCGACGCGGGCGTGTTGGCGGTGGCGTAGTTCCAGACCTGCCACCTGGCCGGCGACCACACCGGGCGGTGTGTCGGTGATGAACGCGGTGACCCGCATCCCGTCGGCGTCGGTGAACCGCAACTGCGCACCCGGATGGGGCCTTTCCTTGCGCAGGATCAGCCGGGTCCCCGCCGCCACGATGACAGGTTGACCAGGTTGGTGGCCTCGGCGACCCAGGCGCCCTCGCGGATACCACCGTCGGTGTCGATCGCCGGATACCAGCACTGCCCGATGTTGAGAGTGTCCACAGCGTCCTGCACCCGCCAATCCACGGGGTAGCCGAAGGAGAACCCCGCCCGCGGCGCGGCAGGCGTCGGCGAAGTCGTGGGTGGCCCCGGCGGTGTCGCAGCGCACCAGCACCGCCGGCTTGTCGGGGTCGTCGCGATGATCGGGGTCCGGCCGCCATCGCGCCGCAGGCCGCCAGTGCCTGCGCTAGGACACTGACGTGGTCAGCTGCGGTGTTGGAGCCCGCGCCACCGGGGCGCAGTAGGCCGCCAGCGCTTCCCCGCCGGCGATCTCGGGGCGGTCCACGAAGGCCAGCAGCGGGTGGTGACCGTAGGTCTTTTCCAGGTCGCCCTGCCTTCTCCTTGTTATCGGAATGATCGAGGACCAGGGTGGCGTCGATGTCGATGTGCAACCAGCCACCCGGTGCGGGGCGGCGCCGGCGGCCAGGCCGCTGCGCGGGCCGCAGCCCGGGCGGCACGCACCCGCGGTAGGTGCGAAGCATCGATGCGCTCATCGATTAGCCGCCACATCGTGGTCGTGGAGGCTTTGGCACCCAGGACATGCTCACGGTCGCCGCACAGTTGTCCGACCGCGTCGATGCAGTCCGCCCCATCGGCGACCGCGGCAGCCAGATCAGCGAACACCTCCCCGGGCGCATACACCCACGGGCCCCGGTAGGTATCTGCCAACGCGGCGGTGACCTGCGCCGATAACCCGCTGCGGTCCGCGAGCTCACGCACCATGGCCATCCCGGCATGCGACACGACACCATAACCGTCGGCGGAAACTTTCACCCGCGACCCGACCGCGATATTCTTCACCTGCGAGGTGCCTTCCCGCTGGAACGACTGAACCCGTAGAGAAGTCCAATTATTCCTTGCAGGACAGGCACTTTCGCATATCTACACCCCGAAACTCACAACGTTTCACGAAAAATCCGGGCTAACAGGAATTGCGTTAGCGTCGCTCGAATCGGCACGGTTGGCTTGAGTAATCGACTACTCAAGTAGGCGAAGTCGACGCTTGCTGAGCGCGATCACCGAGCCCACGCCGTCATGTCTTGGCGAGACTCGTCGATCGTTGGGCGAGCTTGTCAGCCCGTCGCGGCCAGGTCTGGCCGATGGGCGCCGCTACGCAGTTTGTCCAGAGCGCGGGCAAGTAGACGTGAGACGTGCATTTGCGAACACCCGACTCGTTCAGCGATTTCGGTCTGTGTCATCTCGTCGAAAAAGCGAAGTTTGATGACCATTCGCTCCCGCTCTGGCAAAGCAGCGATCAGGGGCCGCACCGTCTCAACACTTAAAATCTTTTCGAGGCTCGGATCGGTAGACCCCATTGTGTCTTTCAACGAGTCCCCCTCGTCGCCTTCTCCTCGTGGGGCATCCATGGATAGCACC
The DNA here is from genome assembly GCF_010723575.1 of Mycobacterium bourgelatii. Taxonomy (NCBI): domain Bacteria; kingdom Bacillati; phylum Actinomycetota; class Actinomycetes; order Mycobacteriales; family Mycobacteriaceae; genus Mycobacterium; species Mycobacterium bourgelatii. The sequence goes on along the minus strand of NZ_BLKZ01000001.1, from coordinate 1,170,750 downwards.
GAATAGTTGCTGTTCGCAACCATCACGTCCACTACCACCGCTCGGTCGATACCTAGGCGCTCGGCCAGTTCTGACGCGTTGGGGGCTCGCTGCAGCTGCCGCGTCAAATCGTTTGTCGCCGTGTTCAATTGCGACTGAAGTTCCTTGATCCGTCGCGGCACTTTCACAGCCCATCCGTGGTCGCGGAAGTGGCGACGAACTTCGCCCGTGATCGTTGGAACCGCGAATGCTAGAAAGTCTGCGCCGTTGTCGATGTCGAAACGGTTGACCGCGTTGATCAGACCTACCCGGGCTACCTGTACGAGATCATCGAGGGACTCGCCCCGTCCTCGGTAGCGACTGGCGATGTGGTCGGCTAACGGTAAGCACCGCTGCACAATCAGATCTCGCTGCTGGCGATACGCGACAGACTCTGGCGGCAACTCGTTCAGACGGCGAAACATTTCGGCGACGTCTGCGTACTCGCCGGTCAACGTCATATCAATCCTCAAATCCTCGTCCGCAAGACATTTTCTGCGCGGGCTCTGATCTGAACTCGACCTGACCTATCTACCCTTTTGGCCAAGAAACGAAACGTTGTGTTGTCGCTTCCGTCCTCTGGACGGCTCCGGGTCTGCTGCACGATCGGGTGACGTTCCGGTACCCCATGGCCCGACCGCCGGTGGGTTTCGGACTGCCGTGAGATCTCATTTGCGCAGGTCAGCGGTGGGCGGGCAGCGCTACCGCTAACGTAACTCGGATGCGGCCGCCAAAGTGTTTCCGCACCATGGGTTGGGCGTCATGGTCGCCAGATGATCGCTGCCTGTGATCAACTTTCAGCCGCTTGGACGCCGATGAATTCCACCCCGGCGAGAATCGCGGGGCGGTGGCGCAAGATTCGGTAATGAGCTAATCGGCCGAGCCCTCGCGTGGTCACTAGCCGTGCGCCTGGCCATGCCGTGGCCAGTCGCTCGCTGGCGGCATAGGGGCTATCCGGGTCGTCGGGGTCGTGGATCAGGAGCAGTGGCGGGTAGTTGGCTCGTTGACCGATCCGCGTCATGTTCGTCTCGTGTAGCGGCATGCCGATTCGTCTTTCCAGACGCCGCTGCAGGCCCGCGCGGATCCGGCGACCGAAGCCGTGGCGTGCGGCGAATAGGTCGAGATAGAGGGGAAATTCGCCCATGGGCGCCAATAAGACCAAGCGCCCTACGGGTGCACCCTGTGCCGCCGCAAATGCGGTCGCGTTTGCGCCGAGTGAATGAGCGACTACCGCGTGGGCAGGCCCATGGGTCTCGATCATGGCCGCAATCGCGGCGGCACACTCGATGGAAGTGGTACGCCCGGGGGCTAGCGCACCGGGATCAGATTCGTTGTGGCTGGGCAAGTCGAACGCAACGACCCGATACCCCGCCTCCACCAGCGGTTTGACGAACACTGCCAGATGGGCCCGCTGGCCGCCCCAACCGTGGACAAGGTATATCGGCGGCCCCTCGCCCCATTCCTCGCCAGCGACCCGATGCCCATCCCAATACGCTTCTATCGGCCTGCCCGGGCCCACACCCGGCGGCATCCGCAGGCTCGACTCGAGTACCGGTGGGGTGCACCACAACTCGACTGCCCACCGCGATCCCAAAGAGGGCGCAAACCATTCGAGCAGCCGAAAGGTTCGGCGCACTCTGTCAGCGACCGGGGGAAGGACTCCGGAGCCGTCGACGTCGAGTGGGGCAATCCCGCCGGCCTGTGCTTGTGGCGACGCGGGTCCAGGAGCTCCTTCAGTCATCAACCGCGATCGTAGTAGGGGCCAACAAACGAAATTGTCGCGATACGGCGAAGACTGCGGGTTTCGCTACGACTCAGGCGCCAGTGGTGCGGTCGGCGGGGGCCGGTGGGGGCGGCGCAGAAAGCAACGCCCTACTGAACAGCGGAGGCACGGCGACGCCGCTGTCGAGGGCGCCGGCAAAGGCGGCTTAGGCGTCAACGGCGGCGGCCCCGGCCCTGACGGCGGGGGCTTCTAAGGCCGCGAGTCGGCAGACGCAGCGCCACACGCGCGGGGACCTAGCTGCTCAGTTCAACGATTCCTGCCGAACCGTGACCAACTACCAAAATAATCCGCGGGGGCTTCAGAAATCACCGTCAGCGAGCGTTTCACGCTACACAAGTAAACAAATCCGATTTCCGGGCACTAGCTAGCCAAAAACCAAATACTGACGGCTAGCTGCATGGTACCGTTCGCCATCGCTGAGCTGCGATTACCAGTTCTTCGCGGTTGGAGAAACTCATGTCATACGTAATCGCGGCACCTGAGGCCTTGAGCGCGGCGGCCGGGGATTTGGCCAAGATCGCGGACTCGATCAATACCACCAGGGCAGCCGCGGCATCCCACACGACCGGGATCATGGCGGCGGCGACCGATGAGGTGTCGACGGCTGTCGCGAACTTGTTTTCCTCTTACGGACAGCAGTACCAATCGCTCAGCACCCAGGCAATGGCGTTTCATGACCGGTTCGTGCAGGCGGTAGCCGCTGGTGCGGGCTCGTATGCCGGCGCCGAGGCCGCCGCGGCCTCGCCGCTACAGAGTGCGCTCGATGCGATCAATTCGCCTTTCCTGGCGGCGACCGGCCGTCCGTTGGTCGGTAACGGGGCCAACGGGACCGCGGCGAATCCCAACGGCGGTGACGGCGGTCTCTTACTCGGCAACGGCGGCACCGGCTACACGCAAACAACGGCTGGCGTAGCCGGCGGCCGCGGCGGGAACGCTGGATTGCTTGGCAATGGCGGCGCGGGCGGTGGCGCCGGGGCCGGTGCAAACGGCGGCAGCGGTGGAGCCGGCGGAATGCTCTATGGCAGCGGCGGCGCCGGCGGCGCCGGTGGGGCTGCCACGCTGCTCCTCGGCCCCGGCGTTGGCGGTGCGGGTGGAGACGCAGGGCTGTGGGGCAGCGGCGGGGCCGGGGGCCCCGGCGGCGCGGGCCTGGCCGGGGTTGCCGGCACGAACAGCACATCGCAGGCCGCGGCAGGCGGCAACGGCTCTAATGAGATCCAAGCTCCAGGCGGCTCGGGCGACCCAGGTGCCAACGGCGCCGCTGGCGCGGGCCAGGTCGGCGGCACGGGTGGCACTGGCGGCTCCAGTACCTACGCCAACGTCGCCACCCCCGCCGCCGAAGGGGGCACCGGCGGCGCTGGCGGCATCGGCGGCACGGGGGCCGCCGGTAGTGCCGGCGGTGTCGGAGGCGCCGGTGGTAGCGGCGGCGCCGGCGGACTGCTGTTCGGCGACGGAGGCGCCGGCGGTGTCGGTGGTGTCGGAGGGGCAGGAGGTGCCGGCGCCGTCGGCGGGACGGGTGGTCTCGGCGGTACCGGCGGTCAAGGCACCGCTACCAACGCCGTAAACGCAGGAGCCCTCGGCGGAGACGGCGGCCGCGGCGGCACGGGCGGAGTTGGCGGCATCGGCGGCACGGGTGGTGATGGGGGTGTTGGAGGTGCCGGTGGTCGCGGTGGGTTGTTCGGCAGCGGCGGTGCTGCCGGACACGGGGGCGCTGGTGGCGCCGGCGGGCAGGGCGGTGGCGGCGGCGTTGGGGGCGCAGGAGGCACCGGCGGCGACGCCACTGCCGGGGTAACCGGGGGCACAGCTCACGCCAATGCCGGCCGCGGCGGCAGCGGCGGTGACGGGGGCAACGGCGGCGACGGCGGCCACGGCGGGGTTGGCGGCGCTGCGGGGACGCCGGGTGCAGGCCTCTTCGGCCTGGGCCTCTCGGGCTCGAGCGGCATCACCGGGTCCGCTGGGACCGGTGGAGCGGGTGGCGGCGGCGGCATGGGTAGTACGTCGGTCGGAGGACCAGGCACGCCCCATAACAGCGGCACTGGCGGATTCCAGGGCGGAGTCCGGACTGATACCGACGCGCCGGTCTTCGGCGTCAGCGGGTCTCCCGGTAACCCCGGATAGCCCAGCTGCGGGGGCCGCAAGCATCCGGACGGCGCATGAGCAGACGTCACGGTGGGCACCCCGGCAAATCTGTTTGACTAGAACCTTTTCGAGAACGACCGCGCCGGTTCCCAACCGGATAGAAAACAGCCCCCAGGCTTGCGCCTGAGGGCCATTCTCGCTGGTAGCGGGGACAGGATTCGAACCTGCGACCTCTGGGTTATGAGCCCAGCGAGCTACCGAGCTGCTCCACCCCGCGTCGGTGAATGCAAGGTTACCGAACGCGGGCTAACCTGGCCAAATCGAGCTCTGAGCAGCGCTTATGGACGGTCCCGCCCTCGACGAAAATCCGTTGCCGCGGCACATTGGAGATAGATAACATCCGACAGCTAGTCGCCCACGGACCCCTTCGGCGCCAGCCCCTCGCAACAGCGCTCAAGGAGATCGACATGTCACAACGCATCGGGACCAAGCTGCTGAACTTCGCTTCGGAAATCGAAGGCGACACCGTCGCGCAGGCGAAGACCACCGCGTCGATGCCGTTCGTGCACCCGCACGTCTCCCTCATGCCCGACGCCCACCTGGGCAAGGGCTCGGCCGTCGGAACCGTCATCCCCACCAAGGGCGCCGTAATTCCCGCGGCGGTCGGGGTGGACATCGGCTGCGGCATGGTCGCGGCAAAGACGCGGTTCACCGAGGACGATCTGTCGGGGAAGTTCGGCGGCGACTACCGGCCAAAGTTGCCTCAGCTGCGACGCGCGGTCGAGGAGACAATTCCGCTGTCGCCGGGCAACTACAACAAGTCGCTTCGGCGGTTTCCGTTCACCACCAAAAAGCTCGACGAGCTGTTCAAGCTGCAGGATGACCTCGGTGTCGACCTGTCGCACAGCCCAAAGTGGATGGAGCAGTTGGGATCATTGGGCGGCGGGAATCACTTCATCGAACTGTGCTTGGACACCGACGACAACGTCTGGTTGTTCCTGCACAGCGGCTCGCGCGGCGTCGGCAACAAAATCGCACAGCGGCACATCAAGATCGCCCTGCAGCAATGTACAAAGGACCCCTTGATCAAGCTGCCGAACCGGGACCTGGCGTTTCTCACGGAAGGCGCTCCCGAATTCGACCGCTACATCAAGGATTTGGAGTGGGCTCAGCGCTTCGCCTACCTCAACCGCGCCGAGATGATGGATCGCTTTGTCCACGTCTTTGCTCAGTGGCTCGGTGTGCAAGCGCAACGTGTGGAGTTGGAGCGAATCAACACGCACCATAACTACACGGTCCCAACGCAAATCGACGGTGAGGCTGTCTGGCTGACTCGCAAGGGCGCAATCGACGCGACCGAGGGCAAGCTGGGCATCATCCCTGGGTCGATGGGTACGCGTTCGTACATCGTGCGCGGCAAGGGAAACGCCGACGGACTCTGGTCGGCCCCGCACGGGGCAGGCCGGCGGTTCAGCCGGACAAAAGCCAAGAAGCTTTTTACCGAGCAGGATCTGGCAGCGGCCATGGCGGGCATCGAATACCGGCACGGCAAGGAATGGGTCGACGAGATTCCGCAGGCCTACAAGGACATCGACCAGGTGATGACGGACGCGGAACCACTCGTCGAAATCGTCACCTCGTTGCGGCAGATCATGAACGTCAAGGGCACCTAGACGTCCGGCAGGCGCTGGCTGAGCTGCTCCATCGTCAGCAGTTCACGGCGGTCCACACTGAGATAGGGGATGCCGATTCCCAGTTCGTCCCAGCGGGCGGCGACTCGGGCTTCCAGTGGCGGCGAGAGCTTGTTGATCGCCGGATAGTGGCGCCCGCCCCACTCCGGGCGGGGTTCGAACTCCCAGCTTCGCGTTGCGTCGATGAGCACCCGCGTCCATTCGCCGCTGCCGTACTTGCCCATGTCTGCCTTCTCGGGTGGCGTGGAGGGATCCAGCGGTGAGCCGAGTGTCGGCCCATAGAACGAGATGTCGCCGAGGCCGGCGTTGACACGGTAGGCCATCGCCCAGTCGAGTGCCTGCGGATCGTGGATGTCGATGTCCTCCTCAACGACCATCACGTTCTTGTAAAACCAGATGGATCCGCTGGTACCCCACAGCGCCGCGGCAACCTGCTGCGCGTGACCGCGGTAAGCCTTGTGGACCTGAACAACGATGTTGGTGCCATTCGACACCTGCGACATCCACACATCGGTCACGCCCCGGACGCCGGCGCTTTCAAGAACGTTCCAGGCGATGGCGGAGCGGGCGTAGTTGATCATCGAGTCTTCGACGAGGAATCCCGGCCGCATGCCTTCCAGCGAGCCCCGCAGCACCGGGTCATTGCGATGGGTAATCCGGGTGACCTGCAGCACCGGCGTCGGCGCCGCATGGCCATCGAGGTACCCGGGGTATTCCGCGAACGGGCCCTCGGGCACGAAGGTAGCCGGGTCAGGGTCGAGGTAACCCTCGACGACGATCTCGGCGCTCGCCGGGACATGCAACGGCACCGTTTCGCACGCCACCAGATCTACCGGCCGGCCGAGCAGCGCGCCCATCATGTCCCACTCGCAGACATCTTTCGGGAACGGACTGCCTGCACAGAACGGCAATACGTCGTGCCAGCCGTAGACGATGGCCACCGGCATCGGCTCGGGCTTGTACTGCTGAAGATGACCGCCCCAACCTTGGATGGGCGCCAACAGCTTGGCAATCTTGTCGCGGTCGACGATCATGCCGCGGTAGACCCCGATGTTGTCGCGTCCGGTCACCTTGTCTTCGGTCACCACACCGCAGAATGTGTCGATATACCGACCGCCGTCCGCGGCATGCCATTTCGGCGCCGGAAACTGCCAGAGGTCGATCTGATCGCCCGCGATGCTGTTCTCTTTCACCGGACCGGTCTGCACAATGCGCGGCGGAATCGGTTTCAGGAACGCGTCTTTGAGGTGACGCACGACGACGGCATCGCTGGCGCTCGACGACAGACCCAGCATGAGCCGGATCTGACACCCATTTCCGATCGCCGACGTCAGAAACTTGGTGCACCGGGTGTCTTCATGCCCGACGATGTTCTCGAACAGCAGCGCTGGTCCACCCAGGGACAGATTCGCCCGGGTGATCGCACCGATTTCCTCATCCCAGTCGACGCGGGCCGTGATGTGCCGCAGCTGGCCTGCGGTCTTGAGGGTCGCCATCCAACTCCGCAGGTCGGGTACCAGTTCGTTGCTCACAGTGTCACCCCCGCAACCGATCGCGTGCCATTCACGCCGTCTTTCCAGCGTTTGATCAGGTCGTGCTCGATGCCGAGTTGGTCGATGACCCGGCCGACGACGTAGTTCGTCGCCTCGTCGATGGACGTGGGTCGCGCGTAGTAGGCCACCGTCGGCGGGAAGATCACCGCCCCCATCCGCGCCAGGTAATGCATGTTGTCCAAATGGATCTCGCTCAATGGTGCCTCACGCGCGACCAGAACCAGCTTGCGGCGTTCCTTCAGTGTCACGTCGGCAGCACGGGTGATGAGATTGTCGCTGAAGCCGATTCGAATCGCGCTCAAGGTCTTCATGCTGCACGGGCAGACAACCATGCCGTCCGTGCGGAACGACCCACTGGAGATGCCGGCGGCGAGATCGCGGGCGCTGTATGCGTGTGACGCCAATGCCCGGACGTCGTTGACGGTGTGATCCGTCTCCATTTTGATCGTCGCGCGAGCCCAATCACTCAGTACGAGATGGGTTTCGACGTCAAGGTCGCGGAGGACTTCGAGCAGCCGAATACCGAGGGCGGCTCCGGTTGCACCGGTCATGCCAACTACCAAGCGCATGATGATCACTCCTCGGACAGCCCACGGGTCAAGCCCGAGAAAATCAGCACCACCGCGGTGAGAAACGCGTACCGCATGCTCCGGAAACCAAGCAGAACCAGCCGCTCCTGCCACGGCTTGCCACGATGTCCCTGCGACAGCGTCGGATTGGCGGCCGCGGTGCCGAGCGCGGCGCCAACCGTGGTGAACAACCAGTTGCCGTAGGTGCCGTAGAGGGTCGTCCAGCGAGCCGCGCGCCTTAGGTTGGGCGGCAGTTTGACCTGGGTCCAGATCGCACCCAGCGCGATCAGGAAGGTGCCGTTCATCACCCCTTCCAGGTGCGCCGAAAGCGCCATGCGCATGTTGGTGAAGCGGCGCTGCTGGGTCCCTGTCACTACACCAATCAGGAACAACAACATGCCATGCCAAACCAAACGCCGACCCGTCACTTGCAATTCGGTCATGGGGACCGCCTCCTCGAACCGTTGTGGTGTCAAAGCTTTCGGGTTCGAATCCCGGCCCACCAGCACGGTCGCCCGGACGCTTCCGCACGAGGCCGCGATGCACCATCGCGGTACGGATTGCGCCTTCGAACTCATGCGTCAAGCATGCGCACCGCGGCCGTACAGCTAACTAGGACAACGAGACGTCTTTCCCACACTTTGGGTCATCGGGCGGTCCGCGCGGCGAGCAGGTATCTGATTGCGCCCTGCCCGCTGGAGCTGGTGTCCATGTCACCGGCCGACACCCCCGCCGCCTGCAGCAGATCGCTCAATTCGCGCGAGGTGGTGGCCCACCCGTGCGTTTGCAAGTAATTGTCTGCGTCGTTGCGTTCATGCGTATACGTCAGCCCGCTGAGGTCGGCGTCGAGCCCGTACTGTCGCCAGGCTCCAGCAAGCTCCTCCATCAAGGCTCCGATGGACTGGGCCCCGCGTGGTAGATGGTCGGCGACAAGTCGGCTGCCCTTGGCGCTGAGTGCGGTGATGTCGTCCAACATCCGGTTCTGCGCGTCACCGGGGAGATATCCGATCATCAGTCCCTCGAGCATCCACGCGCTGGGACTTGAGCTGTCAAAGCCTGCCTCCCGCAGTGCCGTTGGCCAGTCCTGCCGCAGATCGGTTCCCACCGTGCGCAATTCGACCGACGGACTCGCGCCGATTTCGGCCAACGTCGAGGTTTTGAACTCAAGCACCGCGGGTTGATCGATCTCGTAGACCACGGCTTCCGCCGGCCATGCCAGCCGGTAGACACGCGAGTCCAGCCCCGAGCCGACGATCACCGCCTGCTGGATACCGGCCGCCATCGCGTCTGGGAAGAACTGGTCGAAGAAGTGCGCCCGTACCGCGAAAAAATCGGCTATCCAAGCACTTCCGAGATCGGAATACGCGAGGTCACCACGTGCCAACCGCGCGAAGAATTCGACACCGGCAGCGCAGACCAGCGGTGCGGCGTACGGATCGTTGATGATCGGATTCGGCTGCCGACTGGCCGCTGCCCTGGCCGCAGCGACCATGGTGGCCGTCGCCCCCACGCTCGTCGCGAGGTCCCAGGTGTCGTTCTCAGTTCTTGCCATGTTATCCCTTCTCATCGAAATACGGTGCGCAACAATGTCGATGCGGTGGTGAGCGGTCCGCGGCGGCCGACCATGTTCATCAGGTGCAGGAATCGCTGTACCACCAGCGGATCGGTTTCTGCCGCCGTGACCATGCGGTCAACAACCGCGTTTCGGATCCGCACCGACGCGGTTCGCTTCCCCGCTATCTGCGGCAGCGCGAGGTCAGAACTCACCGCCATCCGCCAAGCCACGCCCGCTTCTTTCGCCGCGCGGCGAAAGAAGCGCCGCGGCAGATCTTCGTCGCCGTGGCGCAGACAATCGCGCAGGATCAAGGCCTCGACGGCGGCGATCGTCATGCCCTGGCCGTAGAGCGGGTTGAAGGTGCACATGGCGTCGCCCATTACGATCAGGCCATCCGGCCGGTGGGTCAGCCTGTCGTAGTGTCGCCAACGGTTGGCCCGGAATTTGTACTGCATGAGGTCGGCGAGTGGTTCCGCGGACCGCGCGGCCGCTAGCACATGTGGTGGTGCGACATCGGTCAGGCAGTCGAACAACGAGGCGCGGTCGGTCGGCGCCGGGCGCCCAGCCAGTGTCTGCACCGCCAGCATGTAGTTGTCGTTCTCGCCGGCGAACATGGCGAAAGCCAGTGGGCGCTTTGGCTCGGCCGCAGTGAGGGTGATGTTCTCCCGCAACCCGCCCGGCGCAACGTAGACCGGCAGACCGGAGTAGGTGACATGCACCTTCAGCTCACTTTCCGGCGGACGAGGATAGCCCAATTGCTCCAGCAGAACCGGCGTCCGGGAGCCGCGGCCGGTGGCATCCACCACCAGGTCCGCCAAAAGAGTTCGTTGGGCACCGGAGTCGCGCCGGGCCAACACCACGCCGGTCACCCGGCCGAGCTGCCCGTTCGAAGTCAGCCGCACCGCGTCGTGGGCCTCGGCAAACGTCACGTTAGGGATGTCCAAAACGCGTCGACGCAGCCGCCATTCGAGAAATGGCCGATGCGCGTAGTGGACGACGATCGAACCGGGGTCGGGAATGTTGCCGGACCGCAACAGTTGGTGCCCGCCGAAGTTCATGCAGAGTCGCGACAGATCACCGTCGTCCCACACCCGCGCACCGCCGGCGACAAGGTCGGCAAGGAAGCCAGGGAACAGCTTTTCCATGCTTTGTGTGGCGCGTGCCGTCGGGATGTGGGGCAACCCGCCCTGGGGCACTCCCCGACGGTTGCGCGGTCCGTTGGGCAATGAATCACGTTCGACGACGGTCACATCACCGTAGAAATCGGCAAGCACCCGCGCTGCCAGCAGTCCGGCGATACCGGCCCCCAGGACTACGGCATTACCTTTCGATTCAGACAATGTCAGCTCCAAGCTTGCCGGCACGAAATTCGGTGGGTGTGGTGGCGAGCAGCCGGCGCATCACAGTCGCCAGATGTTGTGGACTGGCGAATCCGCATTGCTGCGCGATCTCGCCGATACTCAAGGAGGGGTTGCCCAGCAGCTCACACGCCTTGGTGACACGGCGGTTCATCAACCACCGATGGGGTGGCTCTCCTGTTCCTTCACGGAACAGTGTTGCCACGCGTGCCGCTGACAGTCCCACCAGTTCGGCCAGGTCGTTTAGGCCGACATCATCGGACACGTGGGCTTCGAGATACTCGACCAGCCGCTTCAGGCGCCAATCACGGTACCCGGCAACACTTCTCTCCGTTCGGGTAATGGAACCGGAAAGACTGGAATGCTCCCGGATAAGGCGGACGACCAGATGCTGAGCGAGCAAATCGATCGTCATAGCCGAATACGCGTCCGGGTAGCTCATTTCGCGAACGATCTGACGGGCGATGTTCTCCACGAACGGATCACGCGAGCACATCGGGTCGGTAAGCGTTACGGAGCCGGCCGCCTTCATAACACCGCTCTGCGCGGCGACACGTTCGACCAGCCTGTGCGGTAGATACACGTGTAGGTAACTGAATGGCCGCTCTGACCTGAATATCCCTCGGGGATGCTCGCCGGCCGCAACCAGATTCATGTGGAAGGCCGGATGCGGGCGGCTCCATTTCTTCCGGCCGTTCCCGAAGTAGGTGTGGTGATGTTTGCCGCTGAGCGCAAGGGAGACCAGGTCTATGCCTTCCCGAGCCGGCCCCCGCAATTCGTAGACCCGCTCGCCGCGAAAGCGCCAGATCGCTGCCGACACACCGTGGCTGGCTGACGTGATGCGCCTGTGTGGCGCGAACCCCACCGCACCCGCGATGTTTTCCGGTGCGCTGGCTGCCGTATGCGTGCACGAGGATTCGGTGAATGATCGCGAAATCACAAGTGCCAGTCTGGGGTAGGAGACGATCCGCCAAGGTCCGGGTATTGAGACAGATTTCGTTCAAATAGCGACACGTCAATTTGATGCGCACTGCGTGTACAGGGCACACGACACAGACACGCGTTGGCTGGCGCATCTGCGGTAGAAGGGTGACCGACGAAAGGATTGCAGTGGATGTAGTTGAGGGAAAGTTGTTTGCCGACGGGAAATTCCGCGACGCCGACAATGTCGAGCCGGTGATAGAAGCGGCAACGGAAAAGGTCCTGGGACTAGGAGCGAGCGCTACCCGCGCCGATATCGACGACGCCGTGGCGGCGGCCCGGCGCGCACTCCCCGACTGGCGGTCGACTCCACCCACCGATCGCGCCAAAGCCCTGTTTACGCTGGCCGACGCACTCGAGGCACTTGCGCTCCGTACGAGTGAGCTGTGCAGCCAGGAGACGGGCGCCCCCATCACGTACTCGCGGCAAGCCAATGGCTTCCTGCCGGCGGTGATATTCCGCTACTACGCAGGACTGATAGACACGTTTGACATCGAGGAATTCAGGCCGAGTCTGGTCGGGCACACCTTGGTGCGCCACGAGCCGATCGGCGTGGTGGGTGCCATCGTGCCGTGGAATGTGCCTCAACTCCTGGCCACGATGAAGCTGGCCCCAGCACTGGCAGCAGGCTGCACCGTGGTCTTGAAACCGGCGCCCGAGACGGCGCTGGACGCGCTGGCGATCGCAGAGGCAGCCGAAGAAGCGGGGCTACCGCCCGGCGTCCTCAACGTAATTCCGGGTGGGCGCGAGACCGGCGCGTACTTGGTAGGTCACCGCGATATCGACAAAGTGGCTTTCACCGGATCGACGGACACGGGACGGCTCATCGGGCAGACCTGCGGGCAACTTGTCCGTCCGATAACCCTGGAGTTGGGCGGGAAATCGGCCGCCATCATCCTTGACGACGCCGAACTGGAAACCACAATTCAAGGGCTGCGGTCGGTGTCCTTCGGTAACAACGGCCAATTGTGTTATGCCGGTACGCGGATCCTCGCGCCGCGCGGTCGCTGCGGGGAATTCGTTGACGCGCTGGCTGAGATGGCCGACGGTCTGGTCGTCGGAAATCCGCTCGACGAGAACGTCGACATCGGCCCGCTGGTCAGTTCGCGTCAGCGGGAACGGGTATTGAACTACATCGAGATCGGCAAGGCGGAAGGCGCCCGAATCGTTACCGGAGGCGGCGTACCGGCAGATTGCCGCCGTGGCTGGTATGTGGCGCCGACAGTGTTTGCCGACGTGCCCAATTCGGCGCGAATAGCCCGCGACGAGATCTTCGGACCGGTGCTGACGGTGATCCCCTACGAGTCGGACCGCGAAGCGATCGAACTAGCCAACGATTCGGAGTTCGGCCTTGCGGGCAGTGTGTGGTCGTCCGACGAGGCACGGGCCACCCAGGTGGCCCGTGCCGTGCACACGGGAACCATCGGCATCAACATGTATCAGCCCGACTTGGGTTCCCCCTTTGGCGGCATCAAAGCGAGCGGCTTCGGCCGTGAGCTCGGCCCTGAGGGTTTGGCCGCCTATCACACGACCAAGTCGATCTTCCACGCGGCCGGCGCCGCTGCAGCACGATGACCTCGCCCGTGACGTGGCCGACCCGAAAAGCTCGGCGCGAAAGACTATCCGACGGCCGTCAGGACCGTTTCGGTTCCATCCTGAGGCGGCCACAACGGCTGCGGTACCTCGACACCGAACGGTGCATCCCAGTGATTGCGGGACGATACCTCCTGCACCGGAAGCCGGTTGGCGGCAACACCCCAGCGGCCCCGCGGGTAACCCAGGGCCAGCATGGCCGACATCCGCCAGCCCTCCTCGACCGGCACGCCCAGCAACTCGTTCACCTTGTCTTCACAGTTGCGGAGCACCATGGTCATGACACCGCCGACTCCCTCGGCACGCGCAGCGAGCAGCGCGCTCCAGATCGCCGGATAGATGTTGGCGCCACCAAGATCGTCGATAGCGAAGACGAAGAGCAACAACGGAATCTCTTCAAAGTGGTCGGCAAGGTAATTGCCCGAACCCTTGATCCGGCGCATATTCTCGGCGTGCGCGGTTGGATCCACGCCGGGTGCCGCCGCGGCCATCGGTCCCGTCCCCGAGCTGAACTTCTCGTATTCCAAAGCGCGGGCCTGCCGAAACAGTTGAGCGAATTGGCCTTTCAGCTTCGGGTCGTCCACCGCAAGGAAGTGCCAGCGTTGGGTGTTTCCGCCGTTCGGCGCACGAACGGCCGCATCGAGGATCCGCGCTTGGGTGTCCAGCGGGATCGGGTCCGACCGCAACCGCCGCATCATTCTGGTGGTGTACAGCGCCTCGTAAATGTCCATCGGTCACTCCTTCCACTACTCGGGCCAGCTGTTGTTGCGGATGATGTCCACGAAGTTCGCCCGCTTGAAGTTCGGGTCGAAGTGCGCGAGCACGTCGTCGTTCATGGTGCCGAAGGTGCTCTCCGGGCGGTGCTTCATGCCCTCGTTGAAGGCCGCGATGATGCGATTCTTGAAGTCTGGTCGCGGGTGTGCCGCCGTCACCGCATCCAATGCCTCGGGTACCAGGTCCTCGCGGCCCATGCCGAGCACATCAGTCTCGACACCGGCTGTGACCAAAGCGATTTCGGGGTCCAGGAATTCCGGCACGCCCGGCGTCGTGTGCAGGGCGATGCCCAGCCACACCTTCTCGGCGTCGGCCCGGTCGTAACCACGCTCAAGCAGGAAGTCGCGCGCCGCGTTGGCGCCGTCGACCTCAAAGCGCAACATGGACTCCCGGTAGCGCGGCGTCAGCCCAATGTCGTGAAACATCGCACCGACGTACAGCATCTCCAGGTCCGGCTGCAGACCCAGCCGGCGACCGTGCAGCGCACCGAACAGGAACACCCGTCGGGAATGGTCGAAAAGCAGATCGTCTTCGACGTCGCGGATGTATTCGGTGACTTCGCGTACCAGCGGTGTGTCCGGGATGATGATGCCGGCTACGGCTTCGATGGAGTGAGTGGTCATGGTTTCCTCCTTGGTTGGTGTGATCAGTGTGAGCGGATGCACCCACACCGGGCCGTGGCGTTTGCGCCGTGATTCCCACAAAAAGCGACACCAGCCAGCAGAATGGACAGGTGCGGCCTGCAACCCACGACAGTGGAGCTCCCCGGGTGGTGGTCATCGTCGTGTTCGACGACGTGACGATGCTGGACGTCGCGGGCGCGGGCGAGGTCTTTGCCGAGGCCAACAGGTTCGGCGCCAATTACCGGTTGAAGATCGCGTCGGTCAACGGCGGCGACGTCGTCACTTCGATCGGCACCCGGCTGGGCGTGACCGACGCCATTTCCTCGATCGAAGCGGCCGACACCGTCATGGTCGCCGGCAGCGACCACCTGCCCCGGCGGCCCATCGACCCTGCCCTGGTCGAGGCGGTCAGATCGATCGCGGGCCGGACCAAGCGGCTGGCGTCGATCTGCACCGGTTCGTTCGTTCTTGCGCAGGCCGGTCTGCTCGACGGCCGACGCGCGACCACGCACTGGCATGACGTTCGGCTGTTCGCTCGGGCTTTCCCTGAGATCACCGTCGAGCCGGACGCGATTTTCGTCCGCGACGGTGACATCTTCACCTCAGCCGGGATATCGGCCGGCATCGACCTGGCGCTGTCGCTGGTCGAAGCGGATCACGGCACCGACCTGGTGCGTGCCGTGGCCCGCTGGTTGGTCGTCTACCTCAAACGGGCGGGCGGGCAGTCGCAATTCTCGGTGCTTGTCGAGGCCGACCCGCCGCCGGAGTCTCCGCTGCGCAAGGTCACCGATGCTATCTCGGCCGACCCCGCTGCCAACCACACCGTGAATTCGCTTGCGGCGCGGGCGTCTTTGAGCACCCGGCAGTTGACGCGGCTCTTCCAGTCCGAGCTCGGCACCACGCCGGCCCGTTATGTGGAGTTGGTGCGCATCGATGCCGCCCGCGCAGCACTCGACGCCGGCCGCACCGTTGCCGACACCGCACGGTTGGCGGGGTTCGGCAGCCCCGAGAGCCTGCGGCGGGTGTTCGTCGACCACCTCGGCGTCTCGCCAAAGGCCTACCGGGAGAGATTCCGCACCGCGTCCCGCAGCTGAACATCATATTCATTACAGATATCCTCTACCCGTCGAGTCCCCCGTCCTGAAGGAAGCCGATGCCGGCAGCCAAGTCCAAGCCGGTGAAGTCCGCCCGCACCTACCGGTCGGAGTTGCGGACCAAAGGGGCGCGGGAGACCCGCAGAAACATCCTCGACACCGCGATGCGGTTGTTCCTCGAGCGCGGCTACGGCAAGGTGACCGTCGCCGACATCGCAAGCGAAGCAGCGCTGGCATTGCCCACGGTCTACGCCAGCGCCGGCGGCAAGGCGGCCATTCTGGCGACGCTCATCGAAGAAGCGATGCAGGATCCCATCGTCGCCGAAACGCTCGCCGCGGTGCGCAAGGCCAAGTCCGCCACCGACGTCCTCAAGATCGCCGCGCACGGTACTCGGGTGGACAACGAGCGCTATCACGACATCATCGAAGTGATGAAATACGCTGCCGCAGTAGACGCTACGGCAACGGACATCCTTCAGGAGTCCGACGTGGGGTATCGGCAGGCGTTGGGTCAGATCGCACGGAAGCTGCGCACACTCAAGGCGCTACCCCGCGGCGTGACCGAGGCCAAAGCGACGGACATCCTGTGGTTCTACTTCGGGCACGAGGCGTGGCACCGACTTGTCGCCGAGCGTGGCTGGTCCTGGGACGACGCCGAGCGGTGGCTGCTGGCGCAAACCTCCGCGGCGTTGATTCGGCCCCAGGTCAGTTAACCCGAAAACACAGGCATGTCGATGCCGTACGCCGCGTTTTCCTGCGGCGTCGCCAACACATATCCGTACCGCGCCGACGCCTCGACGAACTTCGCAAGTTCTGCCGCTGTCGGCGGCCGCAGATCCTTCGTGACCGGGCGGCCGATTTCGGCGAAGAACCTGCCGAGTCGCGACGTGGTGATGATGAGGTCGACGGCCGGTTCATCGGTGACGTTGCGGTGAGCGTGCATGACGTTGCCGGGTATGCGCACGTAATCGCCAGCCGACGCATCCCGCCAGGCCAGTTGGTTGCCGACGGAAACGAGTACCTGTTGCTGCCCGGAGAGGATGAAGAAGTCCTCAGCGTCGGCGTGCCGGTGCAGCGGTACCACGGCTCCGGGCGGCACCACGCCGCGCATAACGCAGAATTCGTCTGTGCGGCTGAGGAATTCGACGGTTGCACCGAAGACGTCCAGGGCCGGGCCAGCTGAGGAGCGAGCCACCTGAGACAACAGCGCACTGGCGGTTTGATGATCGACAGTCACAGTATTGATTATAGACATCATATATCTAATGGCGGTGCTGGCCGGGAGGCGCAAACCGCGGGCGTACTGTTGCTGCGTGCAGATTGACGTGATGATGGTTCCGCAGCCACTGGGCCAGATCGGAGAGCTGGCCCGTCAAACTCAAGACGCCGGCTTCTCCGGCATGCTGTTCACCGAGACTGGGCGCACCGCCTATCTCAACGCCGCCGTCGCCTCACAGGCCGCGCCGGGGCTCGAGTTGTCCACCGGGGTCGCCGTGGCATTTCCGCGCAGCCCCTTCGTCACCGCGGCCTCGGCGTGGGAATTGCAGGAGGCGACGGGCGGAAAGTTCCGGCTCGGCCTGGGCACGCAAGTACGCACCCACGTGGTGCGCCGTTACGGCGTGGAATTCGAGCGGCCCGGTCCGAGGCTGCGCGACTACGTCCGCGCGGTGAAGGCGTGCTTTGCCGCGTTTCGGACGGGAAAGTTGGACTACCACGGCGAGTTCTACAACCTGGACTTCATCACCCCCCAGTGGAGTGCGGGACCGATCGACGCGCCCGACCCCAAAGTCGATGTGGCAGCGGTGAATCCGTGGATGCTGCGGATGGCTGGCGAGGTCGCCGACGGGGTACACGTCCACCCGCTCGGCGAACCCGGCTATCTGGCCCGCCACGTACTGCCCAGCATCTCCGCCGGCGCCGAAAAGGCGGGACGGTCCCCATCGGACATCGCGGTCATCGTGCCCGTTTTGACGATCGTCGGGGACAGCGACGAGGAGCGCGAGAAAGACCGCCAGCTTGTCCGGTCCAGCATGGCCTTCTACTCGAGCACGCCCAACTATTCCTTCATCTGGGACGAAGCCGGTTTCGAGGGAACGACCGCGCGGATTCGGGAGAAGCAGAAGGCCGGGGACTTCGCGGGTATGGCCGCCCAGATCACCGACGAGCACATCGCCACACTCGCCACCGAATCGACGTGGGACGGGCTGGCTCAAGCCCTGACCGACAAATACGAGGGCATCGCGACGCGGCTCGCGCTGTACAACGCCGTCGGCGATCCGGAGCGGTTCGAACGCTACGGCGAGGTGGCACGCCAGCTGCAGCGGTGACGGCCGTGACGAGCGCGCGCAAAATGCCGGCTTTTGCGGCGTGTCACCGTACAAACACGCGCGCTCGCCGTCAAAGGCTCAGCTACCGAGCGGCGTTGAACTTGTTGATGGCTTCGTCGAGGCGTTGCAGCGCCGCCCCATAGCCGGCGAAGTCACCCTTCTTCTGCGCGTCCCGTGCCGCCCCGATCGCCGACTGAATCTCCTGCAACGCAGCGACTTTGGCCGGCGACAACGTGGTCGCCCCATCCGGAGGCGGCGGCACGACGGCCGTGGGCGGCGTGGTGCCCGGTGCATTGGCCGGCGGCGGGGTGTCAGCCGCCGGCGGCGGCGCACCGGGCTCGGTCGGCACGATGCCCGTCGCCGCATTACCCGCACCGGGGCCGAACAGCGTGTTGAGCGCGTCACGCACGGTGGGTCCGTAGCCGACCTTGTCGTTGTACATCATCGCCACGCGGATCAACCGCGGATACGACGAGGCCGCATCGCTGGATCCCGGTGAGGCGTATACGGGTTCGACGTACAGCAGCCCACCCTGACCGACCGGAAGGGTCAGCAGGTTGCCCCACTTGATGCGGTTCTGATTATCTCGGCCGATCACACCAAGGTCCTGAGACACCGCCGGATCGGTGGTGATCGCGTTGTTGGCCAATTTGGGACCGTTGACCTGGCCCGGGATGGTCAGCACGGTGATCTTGCCGTACGTCGCGGGATCGGAGCTGGCGCTGATGTAGGCGGCCAGGTAGTCGCGCTTGAACCTGTTCATCGCGCTGGTCAGCTGATACGACGCCGTGTTGTCGTTCTTGTAAATGTTTTTCGCGACGATGTAGTACGGCGGCTGATAGCTGCTGGCGGTGGGGTTCGGGTCCAGCGGCACGTCCCAGAAGTCCGACGTCGAGAAGAACGTCACGGGGTCGTTCACGTGGTACTTCGCCAGCAGCATGCGCTGCACCTTGAACAGGTCCTCGGGGTAGCGCAGATGATCGGCCAACTCAGGCGTGATGTCGCTCTTCGGCTTGACCGTGCCGGGGAACACCTTCATCCAGGCCTTCAGCACTGGGTCTTGTTCGTCCTGCTGGTACAGCGTGACCGTGCCGTCGTACGCGTCAACCGTGGCCTTCACCGAATTGCGGATGTAGGACACCTTCTTGTCCGGGGCCAGCCGGTTGAACGCCACCTCGTTCGAATCAGCCGTCGCCGACGACAGCGAAGTGAGCTCGGAGTACGGGTAGTTGTCCAGCGTGGTGTAGCCGTCGATGATCCACAGCAGCCGCTTGTTGACGATCGCGGGGTACACCGCGGTATCGGTCGTCAGCCATGGGGCCACGGCCTCCACGCGCTGAGCCGGATCGCGGTTGAACAGGATCTTGCTGTTCGATCCGATGACGTTGGAGAACAGGAAGTTACGCTCGGCGAACTTCGCCGCGAAGACCGTGCGGGCGAACCAGCCACCGATCGGGACGCCGCCCAGGCCGCTGTAGGTGTAATTCTTGGTTTCGGTGCTGGTTTCGTAGTCGTATTCGCGGTCAGCGCCGGTCTTTCCGACGATCGCGTAGTCGGCCGGGGTGTTCGAGATGACCGGCCCGTAGTAGACCCGCGGCTGGTCCAGCTGTGCCGGCCCGTCGGATATGACGTTGCCGTTGGCGCCGACGACGTTGACCAGGAACTCGGGGTAGCCGCCGTTCTGGTTCGGGTCATTGGCGACGCCCCGCACCGTATTGGCCGGCGACGCGATGAACCCGTTGCCGTGCGTGTACACGGTGTGCCGGTTGATCCAGTCCCGCTGGTTTTCGATCAGCCGGTCGGGGTTGAGCTCACGCGCGGCCACCACGTAGTCCCGCAGATTGCCGTTGCGGTCCAGGTAGCGATCGATGGAGAGCTGGTCAGGGAAGTAGTAGAAGTTCTTACCCTGCTGGAACTGGGTGAATGCCGGGCTGACGATGGTGGGGTCGAGCAAGCGGATGTTGGAGGTGGTCGCGCGGTCGGAGGCTACCTGTTGGGCGGTGGCCTGCCCGTCGCCGGTGTAGTTGCGATAGGTCACCACATCCGGTGTCAGACCATAGGCCTCCCTGGTGGCCTTGATACTTCGGCTGATGTACTCGCTTTCCTTCTGCGCGGCATTGGGTTTCACGCTGAACTGCTCGACGATCAGCGGCCAGCCGGCACCCACGATCAGCGACGAAAGCAGCAACAGCACCAGGCCGATGGCCGGAATCCGCAAGTCTCGCAGGGTGATCGCGGAGAACACCGCAGCGGCACAGATCAAGGCGATGGCCATCAGGATCAGCTTGGCCGGCAATACCGCGTTGATGTCGGTGTAGCCGGCGCCGGTGAACGGCTTGCCGCCGCGGGTATGAGACAGCAGTTCGTACCGATCCAGCCAGTAGGCAACGGCTTTGAGCAGCACCAGAATCCCGGCCAGGGCTACCAGCTGCACACGTGCCGAGCGGCTCAGCGCACCGGCGCGTCCGGACAACCGAATCCCGCCGAAGATGTAGTGCGACACCAAGTTCGCCACGAACGCCATGAACGCGGCGACGAAGATGTAGCTGAGCACCAACCGGTAGAACGGCAACTCGAAGGCGTAGAAGCCCAAATCCTTGCCGAACTGCGGATCCGTGACACCGAAGTCACCGCCGTGCAGGAACAGCTGGATCCGGACCCAATAGCTCTGCGCGACCACGCCGGCCAACAACCCGATGGCCGTCGGGATCCCGATGGCCACCAGGCGCAGACGTCCCATCACCGCGACTCGATAGCGCGCCACCGGATCGTTGTCGTTACTCGGAACGAAGACGGGCCGGGTGCGGTAGGCCAGCGCGAGCCCGGCGAACACGATGCCGCCGACGAACACGCTCGCCACCAGAAACACCACCAGGCGGGTGACCAAGACGGTAGTGAAGACCGACCGATAGCCGAGCTCGCCGAACCAAAGCCAGTCCACGTAGGTGTCGATCAGGCGTGGACCGGCAAGCAGCAAGACGATCACACCAAGCGCGACGGTGATCAGGATCCGGCTGCGACGAGTCAGTTTCGGCATCCTTGCGGTGGGCCGCATTCCCACTAGCTACGCTCCCTGCTCTGTTTCCCCGATGCTCATCACTGTACGCATCGTGACCGCCGAACCCGATTGTCCGCTAGCAACTTGGCGTCGGCGCCCCCGATGTCATCGCGTGCAGCGCATCCACCGCCGAACCGAGCGTCTCAACCTTCACCAGCTTCAAGCCGTCCGGAATGTCGGAGGTCGCCTCGACGCAATTCTTGGCGGGCACCAGGAAGACGGTGGCACCGGCAGCGCGCGCGGCCGCCATCTTGTGGGTGATCCCACCGATGGGGCCCACTTTGCCGTCGAGCGCGATCGTGCCGGTGCCGGCGACGAAGGTATTGCCGACCAGCTCGCCGGTGGTCAGCTTGTCGACCAGGGCCAGGCTGAACATGAGTCCGGCCGAGGGTCCGCCGATGTTCGCGAGGTTGAAATTCACTTCGAACGGGGCCCATGGCGCATCGAGCACGGCGACGCCCATGAAGCCGTAGTCGCGGTCCTTGTTCTTGCCCAACGTGACCTGTGCGATGCCCGCAGGCTCGTTCTTGCGGCGGTAGTCGATTATCACCACATCGCCGGGCTTGGTCGTCTTCAGCAACGACGTGAACTGTTCGACGTTGGCCACCGGGGTGCCGTTGACGTTGTCGATGGCGTCACCGGCCTTGAGCTTGCCGGCCGATGGGCCGGGGTCGTTGACGGTAGCGATCGTCACTGCCTTCGGGTAGTTCAGGTAACCCAGCGCGGCGTATTCAGCTGCGTCTTCGGAGTTCTTGAAGTCTTCATTGTTGGCCTTGTCGACCTCGTCCCTCGATTTGCCGGGCGGGTACACCAGGTCACGAGGCACCAACTGCTCCTGGCCGGACAACCACAAGGTCAGGGCTTCGCCCAGGGTCAGCTCGTCGCGCTGGGACACCGTGGTCATGTTGAGGTGACCGGATGTCGGGTAGGTCTGGGTGCCCTCGATCTGCACGACCTGCTTCCCGTCGACCTCACCCAGGGTGTCGAACGTGGGACCGGGCCCCAGTGACACAAACGGCACCGTCGCCACCGCGAGCAACACCCCGAACGCCACGATCGGCACCAGCGCGACCATCAAGGTCAAAATCCGCCTGTTCACGCCGCATACACTAGTTGGAGCCTGGCGGGCCACGTTCACTGCGAGCGAGACGGTGGAGTGCGCTTTCTGTTCCGGCGGTGGGTACGGTTGGGTGTATGGCTGACGTGCCTTTCGGCTTCTCGTCCGGAGAAGACCCTGACCGCGACAACCGAGGGAGTAACGATCCCGAGTCCGGCGCGGGGTCCAATCCCTTCGGCGCGTTCGGGATCGGCGGCGACTTCGGCATGGCCGAGTTGGGGCAGATTTTCACCAAGCTCGGCGAGATGTTCGGTGGCGTCGGCAGCGCGATGGCCTCGGGCAAAGCCTCCGGGCCGGTCAACTACGACCTGGCGCGGCAAGTCGCCTCGAACTCGATCGGGTTCGTTGCGCCCATCCCCGAAAAGACCACCTCGGCGATTTCCGACGCCGTGCACCTGGCCGAGACCTGGCTCGACGGGGCCACCGCGATACCGGCCGGCACCACGCGGGCGGTGGGCTGGACCCCTTCCGACTGGGTCGACAACACCCTGCAGGTCTGGAAGAGGCTCTGCGATCCGATGGCCCAGCAGATTTCGTCGGTATGGGTGGCATCACTACCCGAAGAAGCCAAGGACATGGCCGGCCCCCTGCTGACGATGATGTCGCAAATGGGCGGCATCGCGTTCGGTTCGCAGTTGGGCCAGGCCCTGGCGCGGCTGTCCCGCGAGGTGCTGACCTCGACTGATATCGGCCTGCCGCTGGGGCCCAAAGGGGTGGCCGCGATACTGCCCGAAGCCGTCGAGTCGTTCGCCAAAGGGCTCGAACAGCCGCGCAGCGAAATCCTGACGTTCCTGGCTGCGCGCGAGGCTGCGCATCATCGGCTGTTCAGTCACGTGCCGTGGCTGGCCAGCCAATTGTTGGGCGCCGTCGAGGCCTACGCGATGGGCATGAAGATCGACATGAGCGGCATCGAGGAGCTGGCCCGCGACTTCAACCCGGCGACGCTGGCCGACCCCACCGCCATGGAGCAGTTGTTGAGCCAGGGTGTGTTCGAACCCAAGGCGACGCCGGCGCAGACGCAGGCCCTGGAGCGTCTCGAGACGCTGCTTGCGCTGATCGAGGGTTGGGTGCAGACGGTCGTGACCGAGGCGCTCGGCGACCGCATCCCCGGCACGGCCGCGTTGACCGAGACGCTTCGTCGCCGACGGGCCAGCGGCGGTCCCGCCGAACAGACCTTCGCCACCCTGGTCGGCCTCGAGTTGCGGCCGCGCAAGCTCCGCGAGGCCGGCGTGTTGTGGGAGCGGCTGACCCTGGCTGCCGGGATGGACGCCCGCGACGGTGTCTGGCAACACCCCGACCTGCTGCCCGGCGCCGACGATCTGGACGACCCAGCGGGCTTCATCGACCGGGTCATCGGTGGCGACACCAGCGGCATCGACGACGTGATCGCGCAGCTGGAGCAGGAAGTCGAGGAGGACGGTGACCGTCCGGACGACCCCGGTTCCTCGGACAACTAACGCTGCTGACGCAGCTAGGCCGCACACACCGACGGGCGACGGCTCCGCGGCTTCAGGCACCGAGTAGTTGCCGCCCGATCTGCGTCCAGTAGCGAAGTCCGTCCGGGCTGAGGAGGATCCAGTCATGGAATCCGCCGGTCGCCATCACGAAGCTGATCGGCGCTGACTCAATTGCGGCTTTTTGCGAAAGGACAACCGCTTCGGCCGAAGCCATATCGAGCGAACCTGCGTAGATATGGGTTGGCGGGAGTCCGTCGAGTGACCCGTACAGCGGACTCACCAAAGGATCGGTCAACGCAAGACCGCCTGCCCACTGCTGAGCAAATTGGTAAAGCATGTTCCCGCGTGGCGGGAGAAGCGGATCGTTGATGAACTGCATATTGGGATTGCTTCCAGTTATAGATAACAGCGGGGACACCAAAACCATCGACGCCGGTACGGGTTGGTTGTTAGCCACCAGGTATTGGACGGCGGCCAGGCCTATGTTGGCCCCCGACGAGTCACCGAGCACGCTGACGCGGGAGGCACCGTGTGTAGCGATTTGCGAAGAGATGAAGTCGGCCACCTTGGGTACCACCGTGGCGGCCGTACCACCTTGTTGAATCAGCGGATAGATGGGCACCGAAATCGTCGCACCCGTCTGGTAGGCCGTCACCGAGTACCAAACCCAGTGGAAAAGCAAAGGCGGCCAGATGAATGCGCCGCCGTGCAGGGCGACGACATAGTTGCCGGTGGGATTCGCAGGGATGATCTCCACCACGGGCATACCGTCGTAGGTGGTGTATTGAACCGTTTGCCCCAACAGCGAAGTCAAGAGCAATGGCGGGGTGTCGCTGAAGAGCGGTGATAGCAGGCCACTGACGAATAGATTTTGGACCGGAGAGCCCAGCACCCCCATCTGGTCATAAATTCCGGAAAAAGTCAGAAAATCTCTCAATGGCCGTAACAAAAAGTCGATTTCGAGTCGAGTTAGTAGCGACTGTTGACCGGTGAACAGCGGAATTTCCGAGGGTGGGGATGGCATGGCTGGCGACCCGAAAATATTTGTGAGAATCATGTCCCCCAGCGCCGTCAGATTGGCAGCTTCCGCGCTGGCGAACGATTCCGCACTTGACATCAATGCCTGAATGCACTGTTCATGAAACGTCGCCGCCCGCGCGCTAAGCGCCTGAAACCCCTGACCGTGGGCCGAGAACAGCGCCGCGATCGCCGCCGAGACCTCATCCTCGGCCGCCGCAAGAACCGCCGTAGTTTGGGAAGCCGCTGCCGCGCCAGCAGCGTCGATATCCGAGCCGATGGTTGCCAACTCCGCCGCCGCGGCCACCATCGCCTCCGGTACTGCGATTACAAACGACATGTCGTGCACCTCCGACGAGCCCTGCTTGTCACTCGGCTGGCGGTCATCGATCCGCCAGGTACAGGCAACGTAAGGCGGGTGCGTTCGGTCGAATTGAGTGGTCGAGTACTGAATTATCCGTAGCCGGTACTGAATTCCTGGCCTTGTGGATAACCGAGCAGTCCGCACGCCCGGCGCGTGGCACAGTCACACGTCATGCCGCAGGACCCGTCTTACACACTCGATCCGGCTATGCCGATCTTGTTGCGACCCGACGGCGCCGTGCAGGTTGGCTGGGACCCTCGGCGTGCGGTTCTGGTCCGTCCACCAAGTGGCCTGTCCCCGGCCAAGTTGGCCACGTTGCTGCAGTCCATGCGATTGCCGATCCCGATCGACGAACTGCAGCGTCAGGCGGCCGGCCGCGGTCTGGGGGACGCCGACGGGCTGGCGGAGCTGGTCGCCCAGCTGGTGAGCGCGGGTATCGTTACCCCGGGTAACCGGCCCGCCCGCGGGCGGACGGCGTCAATTCGCGTACACGGGCGCGGGCCGCTGTCGGACCTGCTCGTCGAATCGCTGCGCTGCTCGGGCGCTCGAATCGGGCACAGCAGCCAATCGCACGCGGCCGTCACACCAGCCGGGGTGGACCTGGTGGTCCTGTCCGACTACCTAGTGGCGGACCCGCGCATGGTGCGCGAGTTGCACAACGCAGGCATCGCGCACCTTCCCGTGCGGGTGCGGGACGGCACCGGGTTAGTGGGGCCGCTGGTCATCCCCGGTGCAACAAGCTGCTTGGCGTGCGCTGACCTGCATCGCGCCGACCGGGACGCCGCCTGGCCCGCCATCGCGGCGCAGCTACGTGACACCGTCGGCGTCGCCGACCGCGCCACGCTGCTCGCCACCGCCGCACTGGCACTCAGTCAGATAAACCTGGTGATCGCCGCCGTCCGCGGGCAGGCGGCGACCCCCGATCCGCCGTCGGCGCTCAACGCCACCTTGGAGTTCGACCTCAACGCCGGCTCGATCGTGGCGCGCCACTGGACCCGGCATCCGCTGTGTTCGTGCTGACCCGCGTTAGCCCGGCCGACCCCGATTCGGGACATGTCAAAGGAAGAGTTGCAGGTTCGCCACGCAGGCGGGTTAGCCGTCATGGATGATGGTCCTGTGTCAGAGATCAAACGCGGACGCGCCGCGCGTAACGCCAAGCTCGCAAGTCTGCCGGTAGGGATGGCCGGCCGGGCGGCACTCGGGTTCGGTAAACGCCTCACGGGCAAGTCAAAAGACGAGGTCAACGCCGAACTGATGGAGAAGGCCGCCCACCAGTTGTTCACCGTTTTGGGTGAGCTCAAGGGCGGAGCCATGAAGGTGGGCCAGGCCCTGTCGGTGATGGAAGCGGCCATTCCCGAGCAGTTCGGCCAGCCCTACCGCGAAGCGTTGACCAAGCTCCAGAAAGACGCCCCACCCTTGCCCGCGGCCAAGGTGCACCGGGTGCTGGACGCACAGCTGGGCACCAAGTGGCGCCAGCGATTCAGTGAATTCGACGACAAGCCGGTGGCCTCCGCCAGCATTGGTCAGGTGCACAAGGCGGTCTGGTCCGATGGCCGCGAAGTGGCCGTCAAGATCCAGTACCCCGGCGCCGACGAGGCGCTGCGCGCCGACCTGAAGACCATGCAGCGGTTGGTCAGTGTGTTCAAGCAGCTCGCACCGGGCGCCGATATTCAGGGCATTGTGGACGAACTGATCGAGCGCACGGAGATGGAGCTCGACTATCGGTTGGAGGCCGACAACCAGCGCGCCTTTGCCAAGGCATACCAGGATCACCCGCGTTTCCTGATACCGCACGTCGTGGCGAGCGCACCCAAGGTGGTGATCCAGGAATGGATCGACGGCATTCCGATGTCGCACATCATCCGGGACGGAACTCCCGAGCAGCGTGACCGCGTCGGAACCCTGCTGCTGGAGCTGGTGTTCGACGCACCGGGCCGATTGGGACTGCTGCACGGCGACGCCCACCCCGGGAACTTCATGTTGCTGCCCGACGGCAAGCTGGGCGTGATCGACTTCGGTGCGGTGGCGCCGCTGCCCGGCGGCTATCCCCCCGAACTCGGCATGACCATCCGGTTGGCTCGGGATAAGAACTATGACCTGCTGTTGCCGACGATGGAGAAGATCGGGTTCATTCAACGCGGTCAGCAGGTGTCGGTACGCGACATCGACGAGATGTTGCGCCAGTACGTCGAACCCGTCGAGGTGGATGTCTTCCACTACAACCGCAAGTGGCTGCAGCGGATGACGGCGACCCAGTTCCAGTTCGACCGGTCGGTCTCCCAGATCAAGACCGCGCGGCAGATGGACTTGCCGCCCAAGCTGGCCATTCCGATGCGCGTCATCGCCTCGGTCTCCGCGATCCTGTGCCAGCTGGATGCGCATGTGCCGATCAAGGCGTTGATGGAGGAGCTTATCCCCGGTTTCACGGAGCCGACCAGCGCGATCGTCTGATCGCGCTGGCCGGCACCGCTAGGTTCACCCGATCTATGCGGCCTTACGGGGTCGCCCGCGAGGACGCTTGCGGCTGATCACCGAGCCGCGCTCGAAGATCTCGCCGCCCCACACACCCCACGGCTCGGCCCGCTCCAGGGCCGCAGCCAGGCACTGACGGCGAACTGGGCAGCTCACGCAGAGCGACTTGGCCCGTTCCAGGTCAGCCGGGGTGTCGGCAAACCACAGATCGGGGTCACCGACATGACACGGCAGGTCCAGCTTGGGGACCGACTGCGTCTGTCTAGGGACCGTCGTGGCCGACATGTCCTGTTCACCTCTTCCTAAATCTGGTGGCTGTCCAATTCGGTGATCCGGACCAGATTTGGGAGGAGCACGGCTCAGGTCCCAAAAAATTGGCCACGGATCCTGGTGACTTCCGGTCCGTGGCCATTTGGCGAAACTGGGCTTACAAAGTTAAGTCGGGCCCCTGTTCACGGACGCGTCAGTCGCGGCGGCACGGTGCTTGGCGCTGGCCAACCGAGCCGCCGGCGCGGCGGCATGGGCGGCCTTGGCGGTCGTCGCACCTACCCAGCGAGAGGGCGCACCGGCCGCGCCTACACCGAAGATGTCGCTGTTGATCACCGTGGCCGCCTCCTCTCGTTTGTCTGATGCCAGCCTTCAGCTACGCGCTAGCAGAGTGTGCTTTCGAGGGTAAACGGTCGCGGGTGTTCACCACAACCGATTTTCTGACCTGCGCAAATGCGCCTCAGCGGGATTGCCGCACGAGGTCGAGCACGTCGGTGCCATACTGCTCGAGCTTGCGCGCGCCGATGCCGGGGATCGCGATCAGGGCCGCCTCGTCGGTGGGTCGCATCTCCGCGATCGCGATCAGGGTGTTGTCGCTGAACACGATGTAAGCCGGCACGTTCTGCTCTTTGGCCGTGTTGAGCCGCCATTCCTTGAGCTGCAGCAGCAAGTTTTCGTCGACGTCGCCGGCACATGTCTCGCAGCGCCGCAGCATGATGGCCGCCGGCGTGGTCAGGTCCTTGTTGCAAATCCGGCAGCGGGTCGGGGTGCCCTTACTGCGGCGGGACTTGGCCGGTGCAGCCTCGATGCGTGTCTGGGGGGCGATGCCGTTGAGGAAACGCGACGGTTTGCGGCTCTGCCGCCCGCCCGACGCCCGCGCCAGCGCCCAACTGAGCGCCAAATGCACTCGCGCTCTTGTGATTCCGACGTACAGCAGGCGACGTTCTTCCTCGACGCGCTCGCTGTCGGGCCCGTATGCCAACGCGTGTGAGATCGGTAGCGTGCCGTCGACCAACCCGACGAGAAACACCGCGTCCCACTCCAAACCCTTCGCCGCGTGCAGCGAAGCCAGCGTGACGCCTTGCACCACCGGTGGGTGGCGTGAGTCGGCGCGCGTGCGTAACTCGGCCAGCAATCCGGGTAGTTCGAGCTGCGGACGCTGGGCCACCTCGTCGTCGACGAGTTGAGCGAGGGCGGTGAGCGCCTCCCAGCGGTCTCTGGCTCGGGTACCGACGGGCTCCTCGGCGGTCAGTCCCAGCGGTTCCAGGATCCCGCGTACGATCTGCGGCAAATCCGTTTCTGGGGCCGCGTCGACGCCTCGCTCCGCCGCGCGCTGCAGCGCCAGCAGGGCCTGCTTGATCTCCTGGCGGTTGAAAAAGCCTTCGCCGCCGCGGACCTGATAAGCGATCCCGGCCTCGGTCAACGCCTCCTCATAGACCTCGGACTGCGCGTTGACGCGGTAGAGGACGGCAATCTCGGCCGGCGCTGTCCCAGCCTCGATGAGCCGGGCGATCGAAGCTGCCACAGCGGCGGCTTCGGTGGGCTCGTCGGGATGTTCGTGGAACGACGGGGCGGGGCCGGGTGGACGCTGACCGGAAAGCTGCAGCTTGCTGCCTGCCACGCGGCCGCGTGCCGCCGCGATCACCTGGTTGGCCAGGGACACGACCTGAGGGGTGGATCGGTAGTCACGCTCCAGTCGAACCACCGTCGCGTCGGGGAACCGGCGGGAGAAGTCGAGTAGGAAACGCGGCGAAGCCCCGGTGAAGGAGTAGATGGTCTGGTTGGCGTCGCCGACGACGGTGAGATCATCCCGCTCCCCCAGCCACGCCGACAGGACGCGTTGCTGCAACGGTGTGACGTCCTGGTACTCGTCGACGACAAAGCAGCGGTAGCGGTCCCGGAACTCCTGGGCCACCGCGGGGTCGTTTTCAATCGCGGCCGCCGTGTGCAACAGCAGGTCGTCGAAGTCGAGCAAAGTGACGGCCTCATCGCGGACTTTGAGCGCCTCGTACGCGGCGTAGACGTCGGCGATCTTGGCCGCCTCCAGCGGAGTGTCCCTGCTGATCGCGGCGACTGCACTCGCGTAGTCCTCGGGGCCGATCAACGAAGCCTTGGCCCACTCGATTTCGCCGGCCAGGTCCCGCACGCCGTCGGTGCTGGTGTTCAGTCGGCAGCGGCTGGCAGCGCGGGCCACCACGGCGAACTTGCTGTCCAGCAGCTCCCAACGCGAGTCACCGACCACCCGGGGCCAGAAATACCGCAGCTGGCGGTGTGCTGCAGCGTGGAAGGTGAGCGCCTGCACAGAGCCGACACCCGATTGCGCGATCATGTCGAGTGAGCGCAACCGGGAACGCATCTCCCCCGCCGCGCGCTGCGTGAACGTCACCGCGAGCACCTGCCCGGCCGAGACATGACCAGAGGTGACGAGTTGTGCGATGCGGTGCGTGATGGTGCGGGTCTTGCCCGTCCCAGCGCCCGCAAGCACACAGACTGGTCCGCGCGGGGCGAGCACGGCTTCGCGTTGCTCGTCGTCCAGCTCGGCGGTCAAGGGGTCGGCGACCAACGGCATGGCGTCCATCTTGTCTCTCATACTGGCAGCGGTGACCGACAAGCTCGGTGTGTCGCCACGCCGTTTCACGGCCGCCCCGGCCGCCCGATTCACGGCCGTCGAGCGGAATGCGTTGTCGGAATGAATAGTTAAGAGGCTACGTTAACGAGTCATGACCAACGCTGCGCTCACGATCTACACAACCACCTGGTGTGGCTACTGCTTTCGGCTGAAGACAGCGCTCAAGGCCAACGGGATCTCCTACGACGAGGTCGACATCGAGCAAGACCCTGAGGCAGCGGAGTTCGTCGGCTCGGTTAACGGCGGCAATCGGACGGTTCCGACGGTGAAGTTCGCCGACGGGTCCACCATGACCAACCCGAGCGCAGCCCAAGTCAAGGCAAAGCTGGCGGACGTCGCCGGCTGACCGACCAGCGCTTTTTCGGGTGGCCCGGCCGTAGGATGGCGCTATGCCTCAGCCCGCCCGTTTGGCAGCTGCGTGCTAGGCGCGGCCAGACCGGCATTGGTGGCGTGCTGCGCGGTGTTCGCGATCTCGGCGTGCTCCCACGACAGCACCGCAAAGCCGAATGCAACGCCGCAGGCTACGGGCATTGACGCGCTTATCGTCAGCGTGGAAGACGTGCGGCGTATCGCCGACTACGACGAATTGACCACGCACGGCCATGAAGCCATGCGTAACCCGCCGCCTGGAGATTTGAATGCGCCAGGCCCGTGCCGGGCGGCCGGCACCAGCGATCTGACTTTTGCGCCCGGCTGGAACGAGTTCCGTAGCGCTGGCTATAGCGGCGTCACCGACGACATCGATCCGGGCGGGCGGGCACTGGTCGACTCCGTCAGCCAAGCCGTCGCGATCTACCCAAATGAGCGGGCCGCGCGCAGTGCGCTGGATCAGCTGCTGTCGTCGTTGCAGGCGTGCGTCGCCCTGCACGACCCCAACTACGACTTCACAGTGGACAAGTCCGACGCCACCACCGTGCGGATCACCGACCAGGGCTGGAGTCACTTCTACCGCGCGAAGAACGCGGTGCTGATATCGGTCGGCGTGGTGGGTATCGAGCCCACCGAGCGGGTCGCGAGCGTCGTGCTTCAGGTCGTCACCGATCGAGTCAAATAACCTGCGCGCCTCGCGCTCGCGCTCAGTCGCGCCTCGCCCAGGACTCGATGATCACCCGGGCGATCGAAATCGATCCGGGCAGCAGCAGATTCGACTCCGTCTTGCTGGTCCAGTCACCGGCATCCAGCGCGGCGAGCACCTCGTCTCGGGTGAACCAGGCCGCTTCGGCGATCTCGCCGTCGTTGAATGAGAACGGCTCGTCCGGGTCGGCGATCGCGTGGAAACCGACCATGAGCGAGCGCGGGAACGGCCAGGGCTGGCTGCCCAGGTAGCGCACGTCGCGGACGGTAAGGCCGATCTCCTCGCGGATCTCGCGGGCAACGCACACCTCGAACGACTCGCCGGCCTCGACGAATCCGGCCAGCAGCGAGAACATCCGCGGCGGCCACCCACCTTGCCGCGCCAGCACCGCCCGGTCGCCCCCGTCGTGTACCAGGCAGATCACCGCTGGGTCGATGCGTGGGAACTCCTCATGCCCGGTGAGGGGGTTGACCCGTGACCAACCTGCTCGGGCGGGCTTCGTCGGCATCCCGTCGATGGCGCTGAATCGGCAGTTGTCATGCCAATTCAGCAATGCCGTTGCGCTGGCCACCAATTGGCTGGTGGTGTCGTCGATGAATTTGCCGAGCCGACGAAGGTCCACCACCTCCGGTCGCGCATCGGGATCATCGGGCGGCTCAAGGGGGCTGCGGATGGCCCACACATGGCGGCCACCCTCGACGCGGCCCAGGAACACCGCCTCGGGCGGGGGCTTGTCGCCCAACGCGGCGGCCGGCTGCAGCGCCACTTGTCCGTTGACGATCATGACCTGATTGCGCGAGTCCACTCGCAGCAGCGCCGCATCCGCCCATCCCGCGGTCGCCGCCTCGATGTCGGTGCGCAGTTGATCTGCCCGGTCCGCACCTACCCGCGATAGCAGCGGGGTTTCTCTGAGTTGAAAGTCAGCCCCTGGCATCAATGCCCCGCGGTCCGGATGTACAGCAAGCGATCGCCTGCCTCGACAGCGTCTACCTCGGGTGAATCGATTCGCAACAGGTCGCCGTTGCGCACCACACCAAGCACGATGTCGCGCAGGTGCCGCGGAGATCCACCGACCTCTGTCGGCTCGACCTCGCGTTCTGCAATGACAAGCCCAGCATCCGGCGTCAGCAGGTCCTCAATCATTTCCACCACGCTGGGCGTGGTGGTGGCCAGGCCGAGCAACCGGCCGGCCGTTTCCGAGGAGACCACCACGGAGTCCGCCCCCGATTGCCGTAGCAGGTGTTGATTCTCGGCCTCTCGGATTGCGGCCACGATCTTTGACTGCGGCGAGATCTCGCGGGCCGTCAGGGTAACGAGTACCGCGGTGTCGTCCCGGCTGGTGGCCACGATGATCGCGGATGCGTGCTGAACGCTGGCAAGTCGGAGCACGTCGGATTTGGTGGCATCACCGTGCACGGTGACCAATCCGGCGGCCGCGGCACGGTCCAGCGCCGCCCGATCGGTGTCGACGACGACGATGTCTCCGGGGACCGCCTCGTCGCCGAGCATGGCCGCGATGGCCGTCTTGCCCTTGGTCCCGTAGCCGATGACGACGGTGTGGTTGCGCACCTTGCTCCTCCATCGCTGAATCTTCAGTGCCTGTCGGGACGTTTCGGTGACAACTTCCAAGGTCGTGCCGACCAACAAGATCAGGAATGCAATACGCAGCGGCGTGATGACGAAGATGTTGACCGTACGGGCAAACTCGGAAATGGGGGTGATGTCGCCGTAACCGGTCGTGGACAGCGTCACCGCCGAGTAGTAAAGGCAGTCAAGGAAGCTCAGTCGGTCACCCTGCACGTCGCGGTAGCCGTCGCGGTCGAGGTACACAACCACGGAGGCAACGAGCAGGGCGGTCACCGCGATGGCGATCCGACGCGAGATGATGCGCATGGGCCCGGCTTGGCCCTGGGGAATGCGCAGCACGCCGACCAGCGCATAGCTGGGCTGGACGGTCAATCGCTCGTCCAGACGCCTCAGCCGCCGCCAGCTACCTTTCGCCACGGAAATCCGTCACCGGTCCGACCTCGGCGCACCAGACATGCACGACAACATGTAACCACGATCAGCCCTCAAAGGGGCGACCGGAGTCAGCCAGTAGCGCGGCGAGCTCGTCGGCCGCGGGCAATTCATCGGGGATGACGGTGGTTCCGCTGCGCACGTAGTAGAAGGCAGTTCGCACCGATGACGCGGGGCAGCCGCACAACGCGGCCCACGCCAGCCGGTACACAGCGAGTTGGACAGCTGCCTGGCGCATGGCTTCCGCCCCGCGCGGCGGCTCGCCGGTTTTCCAGTCCACCACCGTGGCGCCCCCGTCGGAGTCGGCGAACACCGCGTCAATGCGGCCGCGTACCACGGTGTCACCAATCGGCATTTCGAACGGCACCTCGATGGCGATGGGTGTGCGGGCCGCCCAGGGGGATTCGGCGAACGCGGCCTGCAACGCGGCCAGTTCTTCGTTGTCTCCCACTTCGGCGTCGGCGGCACCCGGCAGATCGCCCAGGTCGAACAGCAACTCGGCGCCGTAGAATTGCTGAACCCAGGAGTGGAATGCGTTGCCCAACAACGCGTGTGGGTCCGGGCGGGTGGGTAGCCGATGGACGAGGCGCCGCGCCGCGGCGGGGTCCCGGGCCAGCTCCACCAGACCGCTGACCGACAACTGGCTCGGCAGCGTGACGGTTGGCGGTTGGGACGCGCGCGCACGCTCAGCCAGGAGCGCATCGACGTCGGCGATCCATCCCTCGCCGTCGGCGTGTTCACTGCCCGCGTCGGGCGCGTCTGTCGCCATCGCTTCCAACACCAAGCCGGCTCCACGCTCGACGTCTTCGCGGCGGGTCGCCAATGGGTCAACCGGCCACACTGCTTCGACGACATTGTCACGCAACGGGTTCCGCTCACCCTCGGCCGGCTCGGGCGCCCACAGTTCCACCACCCCGCATGGGTCACCGTCAGCGGTTGACCGGTCGATGATGTCCTTGAGCTCGCACAGGAATGCCGATGGCCCGCGCGGCTTCATGCCGGTGGAGCCCCAATGGTGACCTGACACCAGCAGAGTGTCCTCGGCCCGGGTAACAGCCACGTACAGCAGGCGACGCTCCTCGTCGATGCGCCGTTGATCGAGTTGACTACGGTGCTCAGAGATCTTGTCCGACAGTTGTTTTCGGTTGGTGACGTTGGAAGTGTCCAGCACCGGGATGCCCAGAGTACCCACCGAGGCACGGTCGCCGCGCAGTAGCGGCGGCAGTTCGCCGGGGTCGGTCAGCCAGCTGCTTCGCGACGCGGTCGACGGGAAGGTCCCGCCGGACAGGTGAGCTACCGCCACCACCTGCCACTCCAGACCCTTTGCGGCGTGAACGGTGAGCACCTGCACCCGGTCGCGGGCGACCGCCAATTCAGCAGGGGGCAAGCCGTTCTCGACTACCGCGGCAACGTCCAGATAGGCAAGCAGGCCCGCGACAGTGGGCTCGTGGTTTGAGCCGCTGGCCATCGTCCGCTCGGCGTAGCTCGCGACGACATCGGCGAACGCATCGAGGTGTTCTGCGCCAGCCCACTCCCCCGACACCGCCGTCCGGGCACGGACTTCGCAGTCGACACCGATTGTCCGGCGCACCTCGGCGACCAGGTCTGGCAGCGAATGATCCAGGTGGCCGCGCAAGGCGGTCAGCTCAGCGGCCAACGCGCCGATGCGCTCATATCCGGCGTCCGAATAGTCGTCTGGGGATCCTGGGTCGATGATGGCGTCAGCCAGGCACGCGGTGTCGGCGTCGGCGGCGGCCGCCATCGCGATGGACTCGGGAGTGGCGGATTCGGTGACCGCCGGAGTCCCGATCAACGCGCGTGCGCGTCGCCATAACGCTGCGAGGTCGCTGGCGCCGAGGCGCCAACGCGGACCCGTCAGCACCCGCATGGCCGCAGCACCGGCCGTCGGGTCCGCGACCAGCCGCAGCATGGCAACCACGTCGGCCACCTCGGGAATAGACAACAATCCGGCCAGCCCGACGACTTCAACCGGGATGCCGCGGGCTTGCAGCGCATCGGCGATGGGTGCCGCGTCGGCATTGCGCCGCACCAGTACCGCGGCAGTGGGCGGGCTGGCGCCGTCAGCCATGGCGCGCTGGTACTCCGCGTGTAGATGGTCGGCGATCCACTCCCGTTCAGCCTGCACATCGGGTAGCAATGCACAGCGGACGGTCCCCGGCGAGGCGTCCGGACGGGCGCGCAGTTCACGCACTGCGACGGAACGACGTCGCGCCTCGGCGGAGATGGCGTTGGCCACGGTCAGAGTTCGCGGCGGGTTACGCCAGCTGGTGCGAAGCTCCAAGATGGGCGCCGGGCTGCCGTCGGACAGCGGGAAATCGGTGGTGAAGCGCGGCAGGTTCGTCGCCGAGGCACCACGCCACCCGTAGATCGATTGAATGGGGTCGCCGACGGCGGTCAACGCCAGCCCGTCGTCGACGCCGCCGCCGAACAGTGCCGACAACGCAACGCGCTGGGAATGCCCGGTGTCCTGATATTCGTCGAGCAACACCACCCGGTAGCGGTTGCGCAAGTCCTGACCCACCTGTGGGAAAGTCGCCGCCAACCGTGCGGCCGACGCCATTTGCGCACTGAAGTCCATGACCTTCTCTTCGCGCATGCGCCGGTGCAACGCGTCCAGCAACGGCACGAGCTCGGCGCGCTCGGTCTGGGTGGCCAGCAGCTTCAGCAGCCACTGGCTGGGCCCGCGGTCACGTTGGTATGGCCCCGCGGGAAGAGTGTGGATGAGTCGTTCCAGTTCGATGTGCGTATCGCGCAGCTGGGTGGTGTCCACCAGGTGTTCGGCAAGTTGCCCCCACAACCGCAGCACCAATGAGGTCACCGCGGTCGGGGACTTGTCGATGCGAAGCTCGCCGCCGTATCCGTTGACCACGTCGAACGCCAGCTGCCACAGCTCGGTTTCCCCTAGCAGGCGCGTGTCCGGCTCCACGGGCAGCAGCAGGCCGTAATCACGGATCAGTGACCCGGCGAAGGCGTGATAGGTGCTGACCACCGGAGGACCCGACGACTCGAAGTCCGCGGGACGTACCGGACCCAGGCCGATACCCGCCAGCCTGGCCAGCCGGGATCGGACGCGGCGCAGCAGCTGACCAGCGGCCTTGCGGGTGAAGGTCAGCCCCAGCACCTGGCCGGGTTCGGCGTAGCCGTTGGCGATCAGCCACACCACGCGCGCGGCCATGGTCTCGGTCTTGCCGGCACCGGCGCCCGCGATGACGACCAACGGGCCCGGCGGCGCGGCAATGACCGCCGCCTGCTCGTCGGTCGGCGGGAAAAGCCCCAGCGCCGAAGCCAATTCGCTCGGGCTGTATCGGGTGGCCGTCGTGTCCGCTAGGGGGCTCACTGCTGTGACCCGTCGGGGTAAGCCGGGCAGTTCGGACGTACGGGGCAGTGCGAGCACCCCTCGTTGCGCCGGGCGATGAATTGCGGGCCGGCCGTCGCTTCGGCTGCCTGCCGCACACGGTTTCGCCATTCCTCGCGGGCGGCTGGGGTCAGGGGATCCTGCTCACGCTGGGCGACGCCGCCCGCCCCGGTCCGGGCGGGATAGACCAGGCGCGCGCCGCCCGGTTCGTCACCAGCGGGGACCAGACCTTCGGCAACCGCAAGCTGATACACCGCCAGCTGAGCGTGCTGCTGCGCGTCGTCCTTGGTCACCGGCGACTTGCCGGTCTTGACGTCGACGATCACCAGGCGGCCGGCGGCGTCGCGCTCGAGGCGGTCGACGCGTCCACGCAGCCGCACCTGGCGACCATCGCCTTCGGGTGCCGGGAGTATTCCGTCGACGTCGACCTCGACGCCCACTTCGGTCAACTCGGCGCGGGTTTGCGCCCGCCAGTCGACGAAGGCCTGGATCATGGCTCGGTGGCGCGCAAGCTCGTTGTTCGAATGCCACTTCGCATCGAAAGGCAAATGTTCCCAGGCCCTTTCCAGCTCGGTCAGCAGCTGCGATTCACCCTTGTTCGGTTCGGCGATCAGCGCGTGCACCAGCGACCCTATGGCGGAACGCATTTCGCGCGCGTCCGCGCCACCGTGCCGTTCGGCGAGCCAGCGCAACGGGCAGTCGCCGATTGTCTGCAACGTCGAGGGTGTCAAGGTGACGGTGTCGCCGGCACCGCAGAGCGGGGCGCTGGTGCTGACCGGGATCAGGCCGTGCCATCCGGCCGGATCCGCGCCCGGCACACCGGCTTTGGCCAACCGCGCCAATTGCGCTGCGGCACAGGCACGGGTGGCGTCATCCACCGCACCGGCCGGTGCGCACACCACGCTGCGCAACCGACCCACCATCGCGGCGGCCGACAATACACGCGGAGCCGATACGGCTTGCACCTCAGCGGGTTCGGTGTCGCACCCGGATAGCGCGGCGATTTCGAAGAAGAACGCCGACGGCAACTCGCCCTCTTGGGCGCCGCCGCCGGTTTCGCTGTCGACGGCAGTCACCAGTACCCGGCGCCTGGCCCGACCCAACGCCGCGACCAGCAGGCGCCGTTCCTCGGCCAGCACCGGCGCCCGCACCGAGGCGTCCTCGGTGAGCCCGTCAAGCTCGTCGAGCAGCCGTTGGGTGGCCAGCACGCCACCACGCGGAATCGTGTTGGGCCACAGCCCCTCTTGCAGGCCGGCCAGAATGACCAGATCCCACTCATGTCCCAGGGCGGCGTGCGCGCTGAGTACTTTGACCTGCTCTTTCGGCGATTCCGGCTCGCGGTTGGGGTTGGGCAGCTGCAATGAGCCGACATGCTCGACGAGCCCGCGCAGCGACGCACCCGACGTGCGTGACACGTACTGGTCGGTGATGTCGAACAGCGCGGTCACGGTTTCCAGATCCCGAGTGGCCTGGGCCCCGGCCGGTCCGCCGCGCTCGCTTGCCGTCAGCCAACGACGTTGCAGACCCGACCGGTGCCAGGCTGCCCACAAGGTGTAGCGCGGGTCGTTCCCCTCGCGGTGACAACGGTCGGCCGCCGCCAGGACGGCGCGCACCCGGCGCAGTGCGGCGGCCTGCGGACCGGACAGCGGCGAGTCGCCGCTCAGCGTCTCGGCCAGCAGATCGCCGAACTTGCCTGTAGGAGAATCCGGCTGGGCACGTCGCAGTGTTCGGCGCAGCTGGCGCAGCGAGACCGGGTCGACCCGGCCGATCGGACCCGTAACCAGTGCCAACGCCTGATCTCCGGTCAACCCGTCCGCCGTGGCCGCCAGGACGGTGAGCAGTGCCCGCGCCGCTGGTTCCTCCGACAACGATCCGCCGATCGCCGGACTCGCGACCGGAACACCTGCGGCGGCCAACGCCCGCGGCAACCGCGAAGCGGCTCGCGGCACGGACCGGACGATCACGGCCATCTGCGACCACGGAATGCCGTCAACGAGATGCGCCCGCCGCAGTGTGTCCGCGATCAGGGCCGCCTCCGCGTGCGCGGACGCCGCCAGACGCGCCTCCACCGATCCGGAATCGCCTGTCGTGCCCTCAATCTGCCTTCCCGCGCTGCTGCCCGGCAGGCGTCGGGCGATGCCACTGACTACCTGCGCGACGGCCGGAGCGCACCGATACGACGAAGTCAAGGTCACCGCAGGGGTCTCGTCGCTGAGCAATCCTCCGTGCTCGCCACCCCGGAACCCGAACACCGCCTGGTTCGGGTCGCCGACGATGAGTGCTAGCTCCGTCCCCGCCGCCAGCACCCGGACCAGGCGCGCCGCCTGAGGGTCGAGCTGCTGGGCGTCGTCGACCAACAGGACACGGATACGGGCACGTTCGGCCGCCAGCAGCTCCGGGTCGACGGCGAAAGCCTCCAGGGTGGCCCCGACCAGCTCGGCGGCGCCCAGCGCCGGCGCACTCGCGTTGGGGGTCGCCGTGCCCACCGCCGCACGAAGCAGCATCACCTGCTCGTACTGCTGGGCGAATTGGCCGGCGGCGGTCCATTCCGGACGGCCGGACCGTCGCCCCAGCCGTTCCAGCTCCTGAGGGTCGACACCCCGTTCGGCGCAGCGCGCCAGGAGGTTTCGCAACTCAGCGGCAAAACCCGCGGTACTCAAGGCGGGCAGCAGATGTGCCGGCCACGCCGTCCCGGCCGTGGGGCCGTCTTCGAGATCACCGGCCAGCAGTTCGCGGATGATCGCGTCCTGCTCGGCGCTGGTGATCAGCCGCGGGGGCGCATCACCCGTGCGTTCGGCGGCGCGCCGCAGCACGGCGTAGGCATAGCTGTGCACACTGCGCACCAACGGCTCGCGGACCGCCGCGAGAGCGCGACCACTGCCGTGCGCACGCAGCAACTTCGTCGTCAATGTGCTGCGCGCCCGTGTCCCCAGCCGACCCAAGCCGCTAAGCAGCAGAACCGATTCGGGATCGACGCCGTCGCTGATGTGCGCGACCGCGGCGTCGATCAACAGGCTGCTCTTACCGGTCCCCGGGCCGCCAAGGACACGCACCACGCCGCGCGCGCCAGGCGCCAGAACGGCCTGCGCTTCCGCACCCCACGTGAATGACATAGCGGCATGCAACCACGGGGGTACGACAAGTCGGCCCGACTACTGCCGCACGAATGCTTGCTGCAGCAGGTTGTGGTCGAATCCGCCCGGCGCGCGACCGTCGACGGCGTACTGATAGACGGCGACGCGGAAGATCTGGCTCAGCGCGCTCGAAAGGAACGAGACGACGATGATGCCCAGCACCGCGGCGGCCAGCACCACGACGCCGAGCGGCCACAGCCGGACCGCTACCAGGGCCGCACCAACTCCACCGCCGACAACCGCGATCGCCAGAACGGACAAGAAAGTCACCACACCGATCGCGGCCGCTCCGGTCGCCCCCTCACCCCATCGCGCCTTCACGACCGTCGCCGAGCGTTTCAGTGACCGGATGGGCCCGGTGCCTTCGAGTGCGACCACTGGGATGACGAAAAATGTTGCGACGGACCAGGCCGCGCCGGCCAGCCAAACCGCGATATCGCCGAGCACCCCAAAACGCTTCTCGAGCGCTTTCAGGATCAACCCGACCGTTGTCGCGACGAAGGTCCAGCCGAGGATGGGACCGATGCGACTGGCGGCGGCCGCGATGCCTTCGCTGAGTTTGGTGTCCTCGCCGCGCATCGAGCGCACCGCGCAGGCGGCGAGTGCCACGTTGAAGAAGATGGCGATAAACGTCGACACGTATGCGATTGCCAGTCCGGCTGCGTAGAGAACGGGGTCACGTTGATCCAGGGGACGGCCATCGAACGCGCCTCGGGCCAGCAGTGCCGATCCCCCGATCGTGAGCACGGCTAGTGTTCCGAAAATGGTTGAAAGTACCGGGAATATCGCGAGCGAGACGTCGCTCTTCAGCACCCTCCAGCTCTGCTTGGTCAAAGCCCAGCCACGCTCGATCCTGCCCATGGATGCTCCTGAAAAGTTGTACGCGGAATAGTATCGCTTCGCCGAGCCTTCGATAGGCCCGATGAATGCCATTGTCGGACAAAGACATCAAGTGTGTTACTGCTGGAGCGCCACGATCTGGCTGTTGCGCCCGCCGACGTAGACGGTGCCGTTGTTGGCGACCGCCAGGCCCCAGGGGGTGTCGAGTCCGTGGAAATGCAGCTCGATCTGCTCCGTGGCACCGAATGGAAGTTTGAGTGTGCGGTTGTTACCTGTGTCGTTGACGTACACCGTGCCGTCCCTGTCCACGGTGACACCACCGGGTTGCTTCAGACCCTTGAACGGCAACGGCTCTTGCACTTTCGAATCGGGCGGTAAAGCCAACACCCGGTCATGACCACCGTCGGCCACGTAAACGGTGCCGCCGTTGTTCACCACCAAACCGGTCGGCTCTTTGAGATCGGTGAACGGCAGCACAATCTGGGTGTTCGATCCGGGGAACAGCGCCACCACACGATTTTTGGCCGTATCGGCCACATACACCGTGCCGCTCTTGTCTACCGAGAGACCGGTCGGATTTTCCAAGTCGGTGAAGGGCAGATCGCGTTGGTCCTTCGATCCGGAAGGCAGCACCACAACCCGCTTGTTACCGGCGTCGTTGACGTAGACCGTGCCGGTGTTGTCGGCGGTAACGCCGGTCGGAAAATGCAGTCCCTTGAACGGCAGTTGGATCGGCGTCGACGAACCCGCGGGCAGCGCCATGATCCGGTTGTGTTCGGTGTCGGCGACGTAGACCGTGCCGCCACCGTCTACCGACAGACCCTGCGGCTCGCGCAAGTCGGTGAACGGCAACGTCACCTGCTTCGGTTCCTTGCTTTCCGTACCCGAACCGCTCATGACCACCGCCGTCACCGTCGCAGCAACCGCTATCAGGACAGCAGCCGGGATAGTCACGGCCTTACGGCGCCACCAGGGCCGTGACGGCGGCCGAGACGGCGGCTGGGAGACCGGCG
The DNA here is from genome assembly GCF_010723575.1 of Mycobacterium bourgelatii. Classification (NCBI taxonomy): domain Bacteria; kingdom Bacillati; phylum Actinomycetota; class Actinomycetes; order Mycobacteriales; family Mycobacteriaceae; genus Mycobacterium; species Mycobacterium bourgelatii. The sequence goes on along the minus strand of NZ_BLKZ01000001.1, from coordinate 1,128,917 downwards.
GCGCCGACGGCTGTAACCCCTCGGACGGGTGGGCAGCCCCCGGGGGTTCTCGCCCCGGCGACGGGTATATAGGCGGCAGCGGACGGCGCAAGGTCGGCGGGGAGTCCATGGGACCCGGCGACGGGGAGGGCGGCGGGGTGGGTGGCGGGGCCATCCGTTGTGGGGGCGGCGGTTGTGGGGCCGGTGGGCGTGGGGCAGGTGGGCGTGGGGCAGGTGGGCGTGGCGCCGGCGGTGGAACCCGGATCTCGGGGCGTGGGGGAACGTAGATGTCCGGACGCGCGGGGGCGCTCCCGCGGCCGTAGGCGCCCGAGGGCGCCCGGAAGGAAGCCTGACGTGGCGGCGTGTGGAGAGCCTCATGCGCTGCCCGGGCAAACTCGGCCGCGGTGTCGTAACGATCATCGGGGTTCTTGGCCATGCCCTTGGCGATTACCGTGTCGAAGCCCGCGGGCAACCCGGGATTCGTCACCGTCGGTCGCGGCGGCGGCAACTTGAGGTGGCCGGTGATCTGTTCCTCAAGGGTGTCACCTGGAAAGGGGTGCTGGGCGGCCAGGGACACGTAGAGCACACAGGCCAGGGAGTAGATGTCCGCCCTGGTGTCGATTCGTGTGCCGCCGAACCGCTCCGGGGCCATGTAGTGCGAGGTACCGACCACGTCGCCGGCCGCCGTCAAGGCCAGTTCGCCTGTCGCGCGCGCAATTCCGAAGTCGATCAGGTAGGCGAAGTCGTCATTGTCGAGCAGGATGTTGGACGGCTTGACATCCCGGTGCAGCAGCCCGGCGTTGTGCGCGGAGTGCAGCGCCTTGGCTATCTGGTCGATGATGCCTACCGCCCGCTCGGGCGGCAGTGGCCCGCGGCCCAACTCCTCCTGTAGGTCGCGCCCCTCGATCAGGCGCATGTCCACGTATAGACGCCCGTTGATTTCCCCATAGGTATGGATCGGGATCAGGTGCGGGTTGCTCAATCGCGCCGCCGCGTGCGCTTCGCGACGGAACCGCTGTTGGAACACGTGGTCGTGGGAGAGTTGAGCGGGCAGGATCTTGAGCGCAACGATTCGATCGGTGACGGTGTCATGAGCGCGCCACACCTCGCCCATTCCGCCCCGGCCCAGCACCTCAATCAGCTGGTACCTGCCGAACGACGTCCTTCCCAACTAGCCCTCCCAGAGCAACCTGCAAGCACCGCCAGACCATATCGCGCGCCGTTAGCAATGTCAGGCAATTGCAGGTGCTGCGGTGCGCTCCACGGAGCCGGCGATATGGACCATGTCACTGTCAAAAGTAGCGATTACCAGGATGCGCCACCAGTGCTGGCATTATCGACGGGTGACCGCCGACCTGCACGTACACCGCTTCGGACCCAGTGGCCCAGTGCAAGTGCTGCCGATCCACGGCGTGACGGAGCACGGCCGAGCATGGGAGTTGCTTGCCGGCTACTTGCCCGAAATCTCCATCGCCGCACCGGATCTACTTGGACACGGGCGCTCGTCGTGGGCCGCACCGTGGAGCATCGACGCCAATGTTGCGGCATTGGCCGCCTTAGTCGATGACCAGGGCGCTGGTCCGGTCGTGGTGGTGGGGCACTCGTTCGGCGGCGCTATCGCCTTGCAGTTCGCCGCCTCCCGTCCGGACCTGGTTGCTGCGCTGGTCCTGTTGGACCCGGCAGTCGGGCTGGACGGTGACCGGGTGCGCGAGGTCGTCGATGCGATGATTTCTTATCCGGATTACACCGACGCGGCCGAGGCCCGGGCCGAAAAAGCTTTCGGCGCTTGGTCGGACGTGGACCCGGCGGTTCTCGACGCCGAACTAGAAGAGCATCTCGTCATGTTGCCGAACGGGCGCTGTACTTGGCGGATGAACCTCGCCGCGATGGTGTGCTATTGGAGTGAATTGGCTCGCGATCCTGCGTTGCCACCGACGGGAACGGCAACCACATTGGTGCGCGCCGCCAAGTCCGATCCGCAGTACGTCAGCGACGAGCTGGTGGCGGCGCTTCGACGACGACTGGGAACCGATTTCGAACTGCTGGATTTCGAATGCGGCCACATGATCCCGCAGGCCAAGCCCGCCGAAGTCGCAACGCTGATCCGGGGCTATCTGAAGGAACGCTGACATGGCCCAGATCACTGACGAACAGGTGGAACTGGTGCGCTCGCTGGTTGCGGCCATTCCGCCGGGCAAGGTTTCGACCTACGGTGACATCGCAGCCGTCGCAGGGCTTTCCAGCCCGCGGATTGTTGGCTGGATCATGCGGACCGACTCTTCGGACCTGCCTTGGCACCGGGTGATCACGGCCTCGGGACGGCCGGCACGGCACCTGACCTCCCGGCAATTGGAACTGCTGCGGGCAGAAGGAGTTTTGGCCGTCGACGGCAAGGTGGCGTTGAGCGAAGTACGCTACGAATTCCCGACGGACAAGCCCTAGAGCACCATTCGCACCAACGCCGCGGTGCGGGCCAGCCCCGGGAACGCCTCGGCGGTGGAGCGCGGGTGCAGCGCATGCACCGCCAACCGAAACATCAAGGCGCGCAACAACATCTGCGGCCACTCCGGCAGCGCGCTCCATCGTTCGATGAGACCGTCGTCGGCCTCTCCCCAGGACAACGCATCGACGACCACGACGCCGGCCGCCCAGGATGCGGGGCGCCAGTAGGGGGTGATGTCGGTGATGCCGGGCGGGGCGCTACCGACGAAAAGGACTGTCCCGTACAGGTCTCCATGCACGAGCTGGTTGGGGCTGCGGGTCGGCTTGCGCAGCGTGGCCAGCTGATTGATGAGTTCGATCGAACGCTCGGTGTCAGCGGTCGCTGGGGCCGTCCTCGCCCCCGGCGGGATCGACTGCAGCGGCCGTTCTTCCCACGCGGCGCGGTCGGCGGCTATGAACACATCGACGTCCGCCCACGGCGTGGTTGGCCCCTGGGTCAAGAAGCGGGGGCGCTCCAGCTTGCCGGTGGCCTCGTGCAGACGCACAGCGGCCGAAACGACTTCATCGTGGCGCGCCTCGGGGGTCCCGGCGACAAAGGTGTCTGCCCGCCAGCCCGAAACAACGTACCGGCCGTCCGTGGAGCGAACCGGCCGCGCCAGGCGCACACCGTCGACGAACAACGTCTCGCGAACCCTCGCGGACCAGGCGGCCCGGGCATGGTCGGCCACGAGCGACAACACGACCTCGCCGCATCGCCAACCGCCTTCCCAGTTGGCACCCAATGAGACGGGCTGCACGCCGGTCAAACCGAACGCCGCCAGTACATGCTCGGGCGGTGGCTCGACGGTCACACCGGTCAGCCTAGTAGAGGCCCGGAGAGCTTCGGCGATGTGACGCTCGGGGTGTTGCGGGCACGATCGTCCGTTCGTCGTACTTGCTGCTCCGGACCTGCTAGCGGCCGCGTGGCGGGTTGGTTGAAACGACACTCCGGGCGGCCAACATCGTCACAGCGGCTTCGGCGACGGAGGTGCTGTCCGCAGCCGGTTATGAGGCGTCAGCGGAATGGTGGCGCCGGCGACGTCGGCAGCAACGTCGGCAACGGCGGCTACGGCGGGTTCTCGGACAGCTGGTCGGCGTCGGTGGCCGGGGCGGCGACGGCGGCGCGACCGTCGGCGTAGTGTTCCAAACCAGCGATGGCGGGCCCGGTGGTGACGGTGGGCTGCCATGGGGCGACGGCGGCGCCGGCATCCTCGGCCAACCCGGCGGCATCGGTGGTGCCGCCGGGAAGATCTTCGGCCTACCCGGGGTGAACGGGCCGGCCTAGGCGCGCGGCATTCAGCGGGCGCCGCTGCAACACGGGGCCGCGGTGTCCACGGCCGAGTGGTCGGCTCCGGCGCCGAAGACCTCGGAATCGGCTAGCACCGTGTAGATCTCCCAGCTCTCGCCACCCGGTCCGGTGGCCCAAACCTTGTCCTGAGTGGCGTAACAACAGGTGGTGTTGGTCTCCTCCGCGGTGATCAGACCCTCCTCGACGAGGCGGGCAGTCTCGGCGCGCACCGCCTCACTGGAGGCCACCTCAACGCCAAGATGATTGATACTGCCGCCAGCCCCGGGGTTTTCGAGCAGGACAAGCTTGAGCGGCGGGTCGGCAATCGCGAAGTTCGCGTAACCAGGCTTGACCTTGGCCGGCTGCGCGCCAAAAAGCTTGCTGTAGAACGTGATCGCCGCGTCGAGGTCGTCGACGTTAAGAGCGAGTTGGATACGAGACATGGGACCGCTCCTTTCGAAGGTATGAGACATATATCGAAGTAGTCCTGGCAACAGCATGCCACTTTTTTGATATATGTCAAACTCTCTGGCAAGATGGCGTCATGCCGAAAGCCCTACCGCTGATCGACACGACCGCGCCCGTGTGCTGCGCGCCCGTGGCGGCGGGTCCGATGAGTGACGCCGACGCGCTGGAAATTGCCCTGCGCCTGCGGGCGCTCGGTGACCCCACCCGGGTCAAGGTCGTGTCGTTGTTGTTCAGTTCGTCGGCCGGCGAGAAGTCGTCCGGAGAGTTGGCCGCCGTGCTCGGGTTGACCGAGTCGACGGTCAGTCACCACCTGACCCAGTTGCGCAAGGCTGGGCTGGTGGCATCAGAACGGCGGGGCATGAACGTCTTTCACCGGGTGCGGCGGGAGTCGCTGCAGGCGTTGTGCACCGCGCTGGATCCGAACTGCTGCGGCTAGCCGGTTGCCTCAGTACATGACCATGTCGGGTTGAACCTCCTTGGCCCATGCCATGATTCCGCCCTGCAGGTGCAGCGCATCGGAGAAGCCGGCCTTCTTCACCGCGGCCAGTGCCTCGGCCGAGCGCACGCCACTTTTGCAGTACAGCACCGCTTTTCGGTCCTGCGGCAGCTGCGACAAGCCCTCCCCGGAGGTGATCAACGACTTCGGAATCAGCTGCGCGCCATCGATATGCACGATGTCAAACTCCGCCTGTTCGCGAACATCGATCAGGGCCAGCCTGCTACCCGAGTCCAGCAACGCACGCAATTCCGAAGGCGTGATCGTCGAGTTGGCGGCTGTGTCGGACACGTCATCGGTCGCGTCATCGGTGCCCAGGCCGCAGAAATATTCGTAGTCGACCAGTTCGGTGATCTTCGGCGTCGCCGGATCCTTGCGGATCTTGATGGTGCGGTAACTCATCTCCAGCGCGTCGTAAATCATCAACCGGCCGAGCAACGACTCCCCCAGCCCGGTGATCAGCTTGATCGCCTCGGTGCCCATCACCGACGCGATCGATGCGCAGATGATGCCCAACACCCCGCCTTCGGCGCACGACGGCACCATGCCGGGGGGCGGCGGCTCCGGGTACAGGTCGCGGTAGTTCAGACCCCGTTTTTCGCCGTCGGGCCCGTCGGGAGCGTCTTCCCAGAACACCGACACCTGGCCTTCGAAGCGGTAGATCGACCCCCACACGTATGGCTTGCCGGCCAGCACCGCGGCGTCGTTGACCAGGTACCTGGTGGCGAAGTTGTCGGCGCCGTCCAGGATCAGGTCGTACTGCTTGAACAAGTCGACGGCATTGTCGGCCCCCAGCCGGAACTCGTGCAGTCGCACGTCGACAAACGGATTGATGGCCGCGATCGAATCGCGCGCCGACTGGGCTTTGGAGCGCCCGACGTCGGCCGTGCCGTGAATGATCTGACGGTGCAGATTCGACTCGTCGACCACGTCGAAGTCGACAATGCCGAGGGTGCCGACCCCGGCGGCGGCCAGATACAGCAACGTCGGCGACCCCAACCCACCCGCGCCGATGACCAACACCCGCGCGTTCTTCAGCCGCTTCTGGCCGTCAATACCCAGGTCGGGAATGATCAGATGGCGGCTGTAGCGTGCCACCTCTTCCCTGGTCAACGACGGCGCGGGCGCGACCAGCGGCGGCAGCGAACTCGGCACCGAAAACATCTCCTCGGCTTCATCTAACTGCTCTCACCATCACAGCAGTTGAGTCAATCAACGGCAAACAGCCCCGACGCTCTTCCCGACGCCGCGCCGAGCGTCACGCTGGCGCAACGCGGGGCATCGAGCGCCACTCCAATGTGACGTTCGACACTCGAGACGCGCCAAGCGCTCCACGCTTAGGCGATCGGATAGGGCCAGGGATTGAACCGGCAGGTCTTGCCATCTGGCTTGACTTCATCGGGGTCGAACTTGGCGCCGTCGTCATTGGCGGTGGAGAACGTCTGCTGCATCATCACCGGGGCCAGGCCACCCTCCTGGTCGCACGGTTCGTGACGCACATAGCCAATGGCGTGGCCCACTTCGTGGTTGATCACGTACTGCCGGTAGGAACCGACGTCGCCTTCGAACGGAACGGCACCGCGCACCCAGCGGGCCTCGTTGACGAACACCCGTGCTTCCCGATCCGCGCCGAACGACGGGTTGTAGCAGGAGGTTTCGAGGCGGAACTCATAGCCGCAGCCCTCGCGCACGCTCACCGGCGACACCAGCGAAACCCGGAAGTCCGGCTTCCCGCTATCGATTCGGATGAAGGCGAACTGGGGATTGTGGGTCCAGCCCTTGGGGTTGGCCAACGTCTGGTCGACCATCTGGGCGAACGCGCTGTCGCCGCCGTACATCGTCGGGTCCAGGCCGTTTTCGATCTCGACGGTGTACCTGAACACCTTGGCGGTGCCCTGACCGACTTGCGGCGTGGCCCCGGGAACCACCCGGTAGCTCTTGTCGCCCGCCTCGGTGAAGAGGCCGCCGTCGGGCAGCGTCCCGGCCGGCAGATTGGCGTCGAACGCAACGAGCCCCCGCGGCGGGGTGTCCAAGATCGATGTGCCCACCACACCGATTTCGGGTGGTTGCTGCGGAGTCTGCGCCGCCGCCTGTTTCGGACCGTTGGCGCCGGTCAGCGTTTGATAGATCACCAACACGGTGACCACGGCCAACACCGGCAGTGCATATGCGCGCCAGCCGTAGGTCGAGACAAACCTGCCCAGCCAGGTCTGCTTGCGCCACTGGCGTGGCCTGTCGCGCTGGGCACGGGGCCGTCCCGCCGACTGCCCGAGCGGATCCCGCTGGGCGCGCAGCGGCTCACGCCACTCGTCACGCAGCACCGGCACTCGGCCGGTGCCGCGCACAGGCCGCGGGGACGTCATTTTCCCAGGATCGCACAACCCGGCTTGACTGCGTTCCTGGCGCGCCCGAATGCGCCGATCAATCGGGGAGACGCCGCAGGTAGTAATGTCGTTGCGACAACGATGCCGCCACGGGGACGGGACGGGTGGCGGACGATGGATCAGATGAGGACTAATGAGCGATCTCGCTAAGACGGCGCGTCGTGCCGTGAGATCGAGCGAACGCGAGCGGCCGTCCGAGGCCGCGCCCGCGAATCGACGCGGCAACCGGTTACCCCGCGACGAGCGCCGGGGCCAATTGCTCATCGTGGCCAGCGACGTCTTTGTCGACCGCGGCTACCACGCAGCCGGCATGGACGAGATCGCCGACCGGGCCGGTGTCAGCAAACCCGTTCTATACCAACACTTTTCGAGCAAGCTGGAGCTGTACCTGGCGGTGCTGTCCCGGCACGTGGACAACTTGGTCACCGGCGTCCAGGACGCGTTGCGTACAACGACCGACAACCGAGGCCGACTGCACGCGGCCGTTCAGGCGTTCTTCGACTTCATCGAGCACGACAGCCAGGGATACCGGCTGATCTTCGAGAACGACTACGTCACCGAGCCCGAGGTGGCCGCCCAAGTGCGCGTCGCCACCGAATCCTGCATCGACGCGGTGTTCGCCTTGATCGCCGAGGACTCCGGTCTGGACCCACACCGTGCCCGCATGATCGCGGTCGGCCTGGTGGGCATGAGCGTCGACGCCGCTAGGTACTGGCTGGATTCCGATCGCCCGATTTCAAAGTCGGACGCCGTCGAGGGCACCGTGCAGTTCGCCTGGGGCGGACTTTCCCACGTGCCGCTTGCGCGCAACTGAGCCCGCTGGCCGCGCCGCGAGCTGGCGTTATGCCTTCGCGATGATGTCGGTGCCGATCCCAAAGCCGACTCGGCGGGCGTCGGCAGGACCGATTTCGACGTAGGCGATCTTGGCGGTGTTTACCAGGTAGCGCCGGCCGCGCTCATCGGTGAGGCTCAACAAGCCCGAATCGCCGGCCAGCGCCGCGCTGACCGTTTCCTCGACCTCTGCGGGCGACTGCGCACTGGAAAACACCAGCTCGCGCGGACTGTCCGTGATACCGATCTTGACCTCCACGGGGGCCCCCTTCCGTTGGTATTCCATCGCAGCGTGTCAGCAGCAGGCTAGTAGACGCCGCTGGCGGCCGCTGAGGCTGCCTGACGCAGACGGCAACGCGCGTGGCCGGAACCATCACAATTCGGTCTAGTGTTGGCCAACTCCGCTCTCGTCGGCCGCTTTGCCGATGCCTCATCAATAACATTGGCACCATCAGTACCACCACGCGCACGCTCCATGACGACGTCCAGGACTACCCGGACGACGAGAGCTATTACGACAACGGAGCCGACCAGGGCTACGGCGATGACGGCTACGGCGATGACGAATACGCCGATTACCGCTACGCCGAGCTGGCCTGGCCGACCGATCGCCGCTGGCGCCCGGTCACGGCCCTCCTCGGCGGGGTGATCGCCGTCGGCGCCATCGCGACCGCCGTGATCATCAACAGCGGGGACAGCGCGACGACGAAGGCCACGGTGATCCCCAGCCGGCCGCCGATCTCCACCGCGACGCGGACCACGCTGCCGTCAACCGCCCCGGCGTTGACGACACCCAGCAACCCACCCAGCGCCAACATCCCGTCCCTGCCGCCGGAGACGGTCACCACGTTGACACCATCGACAACACCCCCGACCGCCGGCCTGCCCGGCAGCCCGCCCACTGCCGCTCCGACATTGCCGCGTACCGCCCCGCCCCCCGGCGCGGCGCTGAGTCCGCGGACCGTCGTCTACAGCGTGACCGGAACCAAGCAGCTCTTCGATCTGGTGACCGTGGTCTACACCGACGAAAAGGGCTTCCCCCAGACCGAGGTCAACGTCGCGTTGCCGTGGACCAAGGTGGTGGTTCTCAACCCCGGCGTGCAGGTCGAGTCGGTGATCGCGACCAGCCTCAGCGGCCACCTCAGCTGCACGATCACCAATGCCCAGGGCCAACTGGTCGTGGCGTCCAGCAGCGACGGGATGCTTGCGACCTGCACAAAGTAGGTCGAGGGGTAGGTCGAGGGGTAGCTCGGGGAGGGCTAGCTCAGCCCGAGCTCACGCATCCGTTGGTCGTGCGTCTGCTGCAGCCGGTCGAAGAACGACCCCAGCTGACCAAGGCCACCCGTCCCGGCCATCACCAGGTCGACCAACTCGTCGTGGTCGGCCAGCACAAACTGGGCCTGAGTGATCGCCTCGCCAAGTAGGCGACGAGCCCACAGCGCCAGTCGGCTGCGCTGTTTGCCGCTGGACGTCACCGCGGCGCGTACCTCGGCGACGACGAACTGCGAGTGGTCCGTCTCCGCCAACGCCGCGCGCACAACATCGGCGACCTCGTCCGGCAAACCGTCGGCGATCTCCAAATACAGGTCGGCGGCCAGCGCATCCGCGACGTAGGTCTTGACCAGCGCTTCCAGCCACGTACTCGGCATGGTCAGACGGTGGTAATTCTCCAAAGCCGACACGTATTTCGACATCGCCGGCACCACGTCGACCCCGCGCTTTTCCAGCGCATCGCGCAGTAACTCGTAATGCCCCATCTCGGCGGCGGCGATACTGGCCATCGAGATCCGCCCGCGCAGGTCCGGCGCCATCCGCGCCTCTTCGGTCAGCCGGTAAAAGGCCGACACCTCGCCATACGCCAGCAACGCGAAAAATTCGTTGATGCCGGGATGATCCGCCGGCAGCCGGGGCCTGGACGAGTCGGCCACCTGGTCGGCGGATGAGGGCGAAGGCATGGGCAACACTCTAATAGGCACGCGTAAATGGCCGCGGGAGCCCGCTTGGCACACCCGTTATGATGGATAACGGCAGTGGCTGCAATTTTCGTGTAGTTGTCTTCGTTGAATCCTGAAGTCGCTGCCAGCGAAATGTGCGTGCACATGACTGGCCCCGCTCAGATCGGGCGGCGGGCCGGTGACTCGGCGAAGCAGTCGGAGTCGGAACTCGTGCGCGCGTGGACCGCGATAGAGAAAAAACCGACATGAACGACAGCATCACCGAGAGGCTTTTCAACCGCATATGACCGCACTTAAAAGCACAACAGAAACCACCCCAAAAACATTTGCCGAGCTTGGTGTCCGCGACGAAATAGTCCGCGCACTGGCCGAAAAGGGCATCGAAGCGCCCTTTGCTATCCAAGAACTCACCCTGCCGCTGGCACTGGCCGGCGAGGACGTCATCGGCCAGGCCCGCACCGGTATGGGCAAGACTTTCGCGTTCGGCGTGCCACTGCTGGAACGCATCACCTCCGACACCGCGACCAGGCCGCTCACGGGCACCCCCCGGGCGCTGGTCGTCGTACCGACCCGCGAGCTGTGCATCCAGGTGACCGGCGACCTGTCCCTGGCGGCCAAAGACCTGAAGGCGGGCGAAAACGGCGAACGCCCCCTGTCGGTTGTCGCCATTTACGGCGGACGTGCCTATGAGCCGCAGGTCGACGCTTTGCAGAAGGGCGTCGACGTCGTGGTGGGCACTCCTGGGCGGCTGCTCGACCTGAGCCAGCAGGGTCACCTGCAGCTCGGCGGACTGTCCGTGCTGGTCCTCGACGAGGCCGACGAAATGCTCGACCTGGGCTTCCTGCCCGACATCGAGCGCATCCTGCGGCAGATACCGGCGGACCGCCAGTCGATGCTGTTCTCCGCGACAATGCCCGACCCGATCATCACGCTGGCCCGCACCTTCATGGTTCAGCCCACCCATATTCGGGCCGAGGCGCCGCACTCGCTGGCCGTCCACGACACCACCCAGCAGTTCGTCTACCGGGCGCACGCGCTGGACAAGATCGAGTTGGTCAGCCGCGTGCTGCAGGTTCGCGACCGGGGCGCGACGATGATCTTCACCCGCACCAAGCGCACCGCTCAGAAGGTTGCCGACGAATTGAACGAGCGCGGCTTCAAGGTGGGCGCCGTGCACGGCGACCTGGGACAGATTGCGCGCGAGAAGGCGCTCAAAGCATTCCGTTCCAGGGAAATCGACGTGCTGGTTGCCACCGACGTGGCCGCTCGTGGGATCGACATCGACGACGTCACCCACGTCATCAACTACCAGTGCCCCGAGGACGAGAAGATGTACGTCCACCGGATCGGCCGCACCGGCCGGGCCGGCCGCACGGGAGTCGCGGTCACGCTGGTGGACTGGGACGAACTGCCCCGCTGGTTGATGATCGACAAAGCGCTGGGCCTGGGCTCGCCCGACCCCGCCGAAACCTATTCCAGCTCGCCGCACCTGTACGCCGAGCTCGGCATCCCGACCGACGCGGGGGGTTCGATTGGCAAGCCCCACAAGACGTCGTCAACCCGCCGTGAAGCGCGCGAAACGCGGGAGACAGAGGGCGGCGCCGAGCAGAAGGCGCCCCGCGCGCGGAGCAATAGAAGCCGTCGGCGCACCCGCGGCGGCAAGCCGGTCACCGGGCACCCGACGGCCACCACGGCTAGCGAAAGTCCCGCTGAGGCCGCGACGGGCGCAGGGTCCGAGTCACCGTCCGCCGGTTCGGGGCCGAGCCGTCGTCGCCGTCGTCGCCGCAAGCCCGCCGACGCCGCCGTGTCGGCGAGCTAATCCGGCGCACTAACCCCGCCCCAAGCCGCGCTCCCGCATGGTCAAACCCGAACGCCGCACCAAGGGCGACATCGTGGCCGCCGCGGCGATCGTGGTTGTCGTGGCCGCGGTAGCGGCGCTGATCTGGTGGACCAGTGACGCCCGCGCCACGATCAGCAGGCCCGCCGCCGTTCCGGCAACCAACCCGTCGCCGGCGCGCGAGGTCCCCGAGTCACTGAGGCAACTGTGGACCGCCCCAAGCCCCGGCACCCGCGTACCGGTGGCGGTGGGCGGCACGGTGGTCACTGCGAACGGCCGTCAGGTGGAAGGTCGCGACCCGACCACCGGCGAATCGCTGTGGAGCTATGCCCGTGACACCGATTTGTGCGGTGTGAGCTGGGTTTACCACTACGCCGTCGCGGTTTATCGCGACGGCCGTGGCTGCGGCCAGGTCAGCACGATTGACGGATCGACCGGTCGGCGCGGACCCGCCCGCAGCAGCTACGCCGACGATCATGTGCGACTCTCCTCGGACGGCTCGACCGTGTTGTCGGCGGGGAACACGCGGCTGGAGCAGTGGCGCTCGGACATGGTGCGGATGCTGTCGTACGGCGAGACCGACGCTCGGGTGAAACCGGTGAACCGTGGCCTGAACTCGGGTTGCTTCCTGGAGTCGGCAGCGGCCGGCCCGTCAGGGGTATCGGTGCTCGAGTCATGCGGCGACCAGGACTTGAAGCTGCTGCTGCTGCGCGCCGGCAAGGAAGAAGACGAGCCCGAACAACACTCCGTGGCCGAGCCTGGGGTTCGGCTCGGGTCGGGTGCCCGGGTGCTCGTCGTGTCGCAGACCTACACCGCGGTGTATTTGCCGTCACCGCAGCCCAGGGTCGACGTCGTCGACCAAACCGGTGCCGTCGTGTCGACGAAGTCGTTGACCAAACCGCCGTCGTCCGCGGCCGTGGTGTCGCAGTCCGGCAGCGTGGTGACGTGGTGGACCGGCGACCAGGTGATCGTTTTCGATGCGGCCAACCTGGCCGAGCGGTACACCATCGCCTCGGGTGAGACGGTGAATGTGCTGGGACCCGGCGTGATGATGGCCAGTCAGCTGCTGGTTCCGATCACTGGCGGCATCGGCGTGTACGACCCGGTCAACGGCGAATACCTGCGCACCATCGCGGTGGACCGGCCGCCCAGCGATGCGCCGGTCATCCCGATCGTCTCGGGTTCCAAGGTGATCGAACAGCGCGGCGATACCGTCGCCGTGCTCGGCTAACTTTCCCCGCGAGCAGACGCAAACTCGTATAAATTCCGTGGTTTTCGTACGAGTTTGCGTCTGCTCGCCGGTGAACTAGACCTCTACCTCAAACGTCGGCAGCGGCTTGCCGGACTTCCAGTGCTTGAGCAGCGCCTGCGCCAGCTCTCGGTAGGCGATCGCGCCCTTGTTCTTGCGGCCTGCCAGCACCGAGGCCCCGGACGCGCTGGCTTCGGCGAAGCGCACCGTGCGCGGGATCGGCGGCGCCAGCACCGGCAGCTGGTATCGGTCTGCGACGTCGAGCAGCACGTCGCGGGTGTGGGTGGTTCGCGAGTCGTAAAGCGTCGGCAGCGCACCCAGCAGCCGCAGTTTCGGGTTGGTGATCTGCTGGACATCGGCGACGGTGCGCAGGAACTGTCCAACCCCGCGGTGTGCCAGCGTCTCGCACTGCAGCGGCACGATCACCTCGTCGGCGGCGGTCAACCCGTTGAGTGTGAGCACCCCCAGCGACGGGGGGCAGTCGATGATCACGACGTCGAAGTCGTCGGCGAGCTTGGCCAGCGCGCGCTTGAGCGCATATTCGCGGCCGGCCCGCATCAAGAGCATCGCTTCCGCGCCGGCCAGGTCAATGTTGGCCGGTAGCAGCGTCATCCCCTCGACCGTCGACACCAGCGCTGCGTTCGGTTCGACCTCACCGAGCAACACCTCGTGCACCGACACCGCCAGTTTGTCTGGATCCTGGCCAAGTGAGAAGGTCAAGCAGCCCTGCGGATCCAGGTCGACCAGTAGCACTCGCCGTCCCTTGTCCACCATTGCCGCACCCAGCGAGGCGACCGTGGTCGTCTTGGCCACACCACCCTTCTGGTTGGCCACAGCCAGTACCCGCATTTCTGTCACAAGGCCCATCCTGACATGTATCGCTCATTCCGGTCGGGGCAGCAGGCCCGGCATGGCTTCTGGCGTGTCTCGGGCACAATCTCGGCATGGGCCTGCACAACCACAGACTGCTGCTGATGCGCCATGGTGAAACCAAATGGTCGAAATCGGGCCAGCACACGGGTCGGACCGACATCGACCTGACCGAAGCCGGTCGTGTGCAGGCCGACCTGGCCGGACAAGCCTTACGAGAGCTCGGGCTGTCGAACCCGCTGGTGATCAGCAGTCCGCGTAAACGGGCTCTGGTCACCGCCGGGTTGGCCGACCTAACGGTCGACGAGGTATCTCCGCTGCTTGCCGAATGGGACTACGGCTCCTACGAGGGGCTGACGACGGCGCAAATCCGCGAAACCGAACCGGGTTGGCTGGTCTGGACGCGAGGTTGCCCGGATGGCGAGACACCCGAGCAGGTCAGCGACCGCGCCGACCTTGCCATCGCGCTGGCGCTCGAGCACATGGAATCCCGCGACGTGCTGTTCGTCACCCATGGCCACTTCTCCCGGGCGGTGATCGCCCGCTGGCTCGAGCTGCCCATCCGCGAGGGCAGCCGCTTCGCCATGGTCACCGCCTCGATCGCGGTCTGCGGGTTCGAGCACGGGGTACGCCAACTCATCGCACTGGGGCTGCAGGGGCATCTGGACTTGTGAATCCGAGCGATTGGCCCAGCGAACCGCCTTTCGTACTTAGCGGGCCCGGGGGGACGGTAGTTGCCGACGGAGTTACGGCACAATTCAGCGACGTGCGCGCGGCGCAGGCAGTACTTCGTTCCGGCGGCGCACCAATATTGTTGGGCGCGTTGCCTTTCGACGCGACGCGGCCGGCGGCGCTGATAACGCCGCGGGCGGTCCGCCGTTCCGAGACACTGCCCGACTGGCCGACCGGTCGGATGCCGGCGGTGCGGGTAGGCGCTTCCGTCCCGCCGCGGGCCGAGTATCGCGAGCGGATCGGCCGCGCGGTTGATCACCTTGCCGCAGCGGATAATTCGCTGCGAAAGGTGGTGCTGGCACGTGCCTTGCAGCTGTCCGCCGAAGCCCCGTTGGACACCCGCGCCATCGTGCGGCGGCTGACCCAGGCCGACCCGACGGCTTACGGCTACCTCGTCGACCTGACCCCGGCCGGTGACGACTATCGGGGGGCGGCACTGGTCGGCGCCAGCCCGGAACTTCTGGTTGCCCGCTTCGGCGATCGAGTCGTGTGCCAACCCTTTGCCGGCTCCGCCCCGCGCGCCGACGATCCCGACCTCGACGCCGCCAACGGGGCCGCGTTGGCCGGTTCGGCCAAGAACCGGCACGAGCATCAGTTGGTCATCGAGACCATGCGCGCGGCGCTGGAGCCGCTGTGCCGCGAGTTGACCATCGCGCCCGAACCACAGCTGAGCCGCACCGCGGCGGTATGGCACCTGTGCACCCCGATCAGCGGCCAGCTACGTGAAACATCAACGACGGCAATAGATCTGGCTTTGGCTTTGCACCCCACGCCCGCAGTCGGCGGAGTCCCCACCAAGGACGCCGTTGGCCTCATCGCGGAACTGGAGGGCGACCGCGGCTTCTATGCCGGCGCCGTGGGTTGGTGCGACGCACAGGGCGACGGGCGCTGGGTGGTGTCGATCCGCTGTGCACAGTTGTCGGCCGACCGCCGCACCGCGCTGGCCCGCGCCGGTGGCGGCATCGTCGCCGAATCCGATCCCGATGACGAAGTGGACGAAACCACAACGAAATTCGCCACCATACTGAACGCGCTGGGAGTGAAGAGTGATTGAGGGCATCCGCCGCGCCGCACCGCAAGACGCCGCCGATATTGCGGCCATGATTCACGAACTCGCCGAGTTCGAACGGGCGCCCGAACAATGCACCGTCACCGAATCACAAATTGCCGCGGCACTTTTCGGCGAGCACCCCACCGTATTCGGGCATGTGGCCGAGGTCGACGGCGCAGTCGCCGCGATGGCGGTGTGGTTTCTGAGCTTTTCCACCTGGGACGGCGTCCCGGGCATTTACCTGGAGGACCTTTACGTGCGGCCGGAGTTCCGACGGCGCGGCCTGGCCCGTCGACTCCTGGCGACGCTGGCCGGCGAATGTGTCGACAAGGGCTACACGCGGCTGTCATGGGCGGTGCTGAACTGGAACGTCGATGCCATCGCGCTCTACGACGGGGTTGGCGCGCGGCCCCAGTCCGAGTGGACCACCTATCGCTTATCCGGCCTCGAACTGGCCGCGCTCGCCGGGCCGCGCTGATCGTCGCCGGCCGCCCAACGCACAGACGGCGGGCTGAACAGCAACACCAGTGCGGCCAGCGATACCAGCGCCACGGGGATTCCAAGAAGCGGCCGATGCGATCCGACGGCCAGGTACCACGCCACCGGCAGCAGCAACAGCTGAGTGAACACACCCAAACCGCGTCCCCAGCGCTTGCCGGCCAGCAGTGCGCACCCGCCGGCCAGCACCCCTCCCCCAATCAGCACAAACCACAGGGCGGTGCCGAGTCCGTTGACGACGTGCTGGTCGGCTCCCGCGATGCTGCGCACCACCAACACGGCGGCCATCACCAGCGCCGCGCCGCCTTGCACCGCGACAATCCAGCCTGCGCCGCGCACGGTGGTCGGGGCTGCAGCGTTCACAGCGTCAGCGTAGTCGGCGCCGACAATGTGCAGTCGATGTCCGGCCCAGGTCGTTATGCCCCCTAAGCTCTTGCCTCATGCGTGCCATGTTGATCGTCAACCCCATTGCCACCAGCATCACGCCGGCAGCTCGTGAACTGGTGGCGCACGCCCTGGAGAGCCGCGTCGAACTCACCGTCGAGCAGACCGCGTACTCCGGCCACGCCTTCGAACTCGGCAAGGCCGCGGCCGCGGACGGATACGACCTCGTCGTCGTGCACGGTGGCGACGGGACGGTCAGCGCGGTGGTCAACGGCATGCTCGGCCGCCCGGACCAGACGGCACCCGACCAGCTGCGTACAAAGGTGCCCGCGGTCGGAATCATCCCCGGCGGCTCGGCGAATGTACTGGCCAGGGCGCTGGGAATACCGATCGATCCCGCCGCCGCCAGCAACCAACTCATCCAACTGCTCGACGTGCACGAGCGGACCGGGAACTGGCGCCGCATCGGCCTGATCGACTGCGGCGAGGTCTGGGCAATCGTCAACGCCGGCGTCGGCGTCGACGCCGAGGTGGTAGCCGCGGTCGAAGAGAAACGGCGCCAGGGTGTCAAGGTCACGCCGTTGAACTACTGGCGGATCGCCACGCCCGTCTCAGTGCGGTTCAGCCGCCGCGACCCGAACCTCATTTTGGAGCTCCCCGAGGGCGAGCCCATTCCGGGCGTGCACTTCGTCTGGGTGTGCAACACGAACGTGTGGACCTACAGCAGCAACCGGCCGATGGTCACCAACCCGGGTTGCAGCTTCGAGACCGGCCTCGGCCTGTTCGCGCTGACCAGCATGAAGTTCTTTCCCACGATCAGATTGCTCCGCCAGCTCATGGCCAAGCGGCCCAAGCTCGAAGCCAAGCAACTGATCCGCGATGACGACGTCAGTTACGTGCGCGTCACACGCATGCGGGAGCCGGCCGCCGTCCAGTTCGACGGAGAATACCTCGGCCTGCGCGAAACCATGACCTTCCGCGAGGTTCGCGACATACTGCCGGTAGTTGCGCCGCCCTCACAAAAATCCGTCTGACCTGCGAAAATCAAAGATGTGACCGGCTCGCGATGCAAATGTTGGGCGCAATTCGTACCGCAGTGTAGTACAACGGAGTAAGGGCTTTCGTAAGAGATCGCCGAAGTGAGATAGCCCACGAGCTCGCGTAACGCTATTGACATCTAGTGAGCCTGTGAAACGATCAAAAGGTTGCATGCAGAAATATCCGAGGGGTACGGAACCTTTCTTGCGCACGCGTTAACTAGCCAAGAAAACGCCGTGCGCCTTGCTGCGCACTTAGTGAGGAGTAGTGACTAATGGATTGGCGCCATAGGGCGGTCTGTCGCGACGAGGATCCGGAGCTGTTCTTCCCGGTAGGGAACAGCGGCCCGGCGCTCGCACAGATCGCTGACGCGAAACTGGTCTGTAATCGGTGCCCGGTGACCACGGAATGCCTTGGTTGGGCCCTGAACACTGGCCAGGACTCGGGCGTCTGGGGAGGCATGAGCGAAGACGAGCGGCGTGCGCTCAAGCGCCGCAACGCCCGGACGAAGGCCCGCAGCGGAGTCTGACGACTCGATACGCAGCATTACGGCCCCGACGAAAGAAGTCGGGGCCGTACTGTTGCGTCCTACACCACTAATCGGGCCCGCCGTCCAATCGGTACGCGCAGCACCACATCGGTGCCGCGGTCGGTGCTTTCCCGCATTCCCAACGTCCCGTCCAACTCGGCGGATACCAGCGTCCGCACGATCTGTAAGCCCAGGCTGTCGGACTTTTCCAGGCTGAACCCTTCGGGCAGGCCGCGTCCGTCGTCGTGCACCACCACGTCGAGCCAGCGCGCCGAACGCTCCGCTCGAATGGTCACCGACCCCTGATCGGCGGGGTCGAACGCGTGCTCGATGGCGTTCTGCACCAGTTCGGTGATGACCATGATCAGCGCCGTCGCACGGTCGGAGTCCAGTACACCCAGATCGCCGACCCTGTTGATGCGGATCGGCCGATCCACCGAGGCCACGTCATTCATCATCGGCAGAATCCGGTCGATGACCTCGTCGAGGTTCACCTGCTCGTCCACCGACATCGACAGCGCATCGTGGACCAACGCGATCGACGACACCCGGCGCACCGACTCGATCAGCGCCTCCCGGCCTTCGGCGTTGACGGTCCGCCTGGCCTGCAGGCGTAGCAGCGCCGCCACCGTTTGCAGATTGTTCTTCACCCGGTGGTGGATTTCCCGGATCGTGGCGTCCTTGGAGATCAGCGCGCGGTCGCGGCGCTTCACCTCGGTGACGTCGCGGATCAGGATCGCGGCACCGGCGCTTTCCCCCTTGCGGACCAGCGGCAGCGTCCGCAACAGCACGGTGGCGCCGCCGGCGTCGACCTCCATGCGCACACTGGCCCCGCCGGCCAGCAGGTCGAGTACATGCTCGGCCAGTTCCTGCGCCTCGAACGGGTCGGAGATCAGCGGCCGAGTGACCCTGATCAGGTTGTGTCCCTCCAAATCGCTGGTCAAGCCCATCCGGTGATAGGCCGACAGCGCGTTGGGACTGGCGTACTCCACGACGCCGTTGACATCCAGCCGGATGAACCCGTCACCCGCTCGCGGGGTGGAACGTGACATTGCGACGTCCTTGACGTCGGGGAAGGTGCCCTCGGCCACCATGTGCAGCAGGTCGATGGCACATTCGCGGTACGCGGTTTCCAGGTGGCCCGACAGGCGTTCAGCGGCCAGTTCGGTTTGGTGCTGGGTGAGCACCGCCACCACCTGGTCGCGGTAGCGGACCGGGGACGCCGCAATGTTCGGGCCGGGCAGTTGCTCAGACGACTGTTCGGCGCCGCCGTTTTCCAGGACGCTGCCGGTGACGAAGGTCTCGGCAACCAGGGGCAGGTGATCGGCGGTGACGACGGTGCCCACCGCGTCCCTCTGCAGGACGGTGGGAGCGGTGTTCGGCCGGCATTGGGCCACGCAGACGAGCACATCGTCGTCGCGGCGCACCCACATCAGATAATCGGCGAAGGACAGGTCGGCCAGTAGCTGCCACTCCCCCACCACCGCGTGCAGGTGGTCGACCGCGCTGCCCGGCAACACGGTGTGTTCGGCGAGCAGATCACCGAGAGTGGACATTGTTCAGCAAGTTGCTAGCTGATCACCGCGATGAGGTCGCCGGCCTGGATGACGTCGCCTACCGACACGCTCACTTTGCTGACGGTGCCCCCGACCTCGGCGAGGACGGGTATCTCCATCTTCATCGACTCCAGCAGCACAACGACGTCGCCTTTGCCGATCTGGTCGCCTTCGCTGACAACGACTTCGAGCACGCTCGCCACAATCTCGGCGCGCACATCCTCGGCCATCTTCACCCCACTCGTTTCGGCCGTCCGCATGTTGACTGCTGGTCCATCAGGGTCATGTATATCGAACCATAAGGCCGCGCGGCGCTGCGGCGCGCGGGCTAGCGACAGTGGCTCGCGGGTTTCATGAGACACTGGGTACCAAACTGGGCGCGATTCACCGCCCTGCTCGTACCAAACTCTGACGAACTACGGAGGTTCAGCCATGGCCAAGCGCGGCCGTAAGAAGCGTGATCGCAAGTACAGCAAGGCCAACCACGGCAAGCGTCCCAACGCCTAAAGCCGCTGCTAAAGGCGTTCTTGCCCGCGGATGATCGTGGTCCGGCGGATTTCCAGCCGGAGCCGCTCGCGTAGGCCCTCAGGGGCCTTCTCCCCTTGGCACTTGGTCGCGATCAGTGTCTTGATCCGTTCCTCGAGCCCGTAATGCTTCAGGCATCCCGGGCAGGCCTCGAGGTGCTTGCGTAGTTTGGCGCGCGTCTCCGGTGTGCACTCACCGTCCAGCAAGGTCCAGACTTCGGCGATCACTTCGGCACAGCCGAGGTAGTCGTGGGAGTCGTCGCCCATCGAGCACGGGTCGGTCGGGCCAGACAGCTCGCTCATGACGTCACCTCCTCGTGCGCATGCTTACCACGGGCGAAACCCCGCTCCTTGGCCACGTCAGCGAGCAGACTACGCAGCTGACGACGGCCGCGGTGCAGCCGCGACATCACGGTCCCGATCGGGGTATCCATGATTTCCGCGATTTCTTTATAGGGGAAACCTTCGACGTCCGCGTAATAAACCGCCATACGAAAGTCTTCTGGAAGCGCTTGCAGCGCTTCTTTGATCTCGGTATCCGGCAATGCTTCGAGGGCTTCGACTTCGGCCGAGCGCAACCCCGTCGACGAATGCTCGGCATTGGACGCCAGCTGCCAATCGGTGATTTCCTCGGTTGGATACTCCGACGGCTGCCGCTGCTTCTTGCGGTAGCTGTTGATGTAGGTGTTGGTCAGGATGCGGTACAGCCACGCCTTGAGGTTGGTGCCCTCCCGGAACGAACGGAACCCCGCATAGGCCTTGACCATCGTTTCCTGCAATAGGTCCTCGGCGTCGGCCGGGTTCCGTGTCATGCGCAGCGCGCCACCGTAGAGCTGGTCCAGCAGCGGAATGGCGTCGCGTTCGAAGCGCTCGGT
The DNA here is from genome assembly GCF_010723575.1 of Mycobacterium bourgelatii. Lineage (NCBI taxonomy): Bacteria > Bacillati > Actinomycetota > Actinomycetes > Mycobacteriales > Mycobacteriaceae > Mycobacterium > Mycobacterium bourgelatii. The sequence goes on along the minus strand of NZ_BLKZ01000001.1, from coordinate 1,107,892 downwards.
CAGTTCCGCGTCGGTTTCGACATGCGGCGGCGCGGACTCGTCAACCTCCGGCCCGGTCACGCCATCTATATCGGCCATAGTGATTAATTGGGTCCCTTCAGTTGCGGTGCCGTAAGACGCCAACCGCTGCTCACCCAACAGGCTCGTTGCCGCTGACATCGGACTCCGTTCCCCAATCTAGAGGCTGCAACCGACAGTAGAAACCGCTCCAATCAACAGCGCCGGTCGGCTCGCTATTTCCGCGGCGGTGCCAGGGGCCTGGCAGGCGGCGTAAAGCAGGGCGTTAGGGTGTCGCCATGTCTCTCAACGGCAAGACCATGTTCATCTCCGGAGCCAGTCGCGGTATCGGTCTGGCAATCGCCAAACGCGCCGCTCAAGACGGTGCCAACATCGCCCTGATCGCCAAGACGGCCGAGCCGCACCCCAAGTTGCCGGGCACGGTGTACACCGCCGCCAAGGAGCTCGAAGAGGCAGGCGGCCAGGCCTTGCCGATCGTCGGCGACGTCCGTGACCCGGAGTCGGTGGAGTCCGCGATAGCCAAGACCGTCGAGCAGTTCGGCGGCATCGACATCGTCGTCAACAACGCCTCGGCCATCAACCTCGGGTCGATCAAGGACGTGCCGATGAAGCGCTTCGACCTGATGAACGGCATCCAGGTGCGTGGCACCTACGCGGTGTCGCATACGGCCATCCCGCACATGATCGGCCGGGAGAACCCGCACATCCTGACGCTGTCGCCGCCGGTGTTGCTGGACAAGGAGTGGCTGAAGCCGACCGCGTACATGATGGCCAAGTTCGGGATGACGCTGTGCGCTCTGGGTATCGCCGAGGAGTTGCGCGAGGACGGGATCGCCTCGAACACGCTGTGGCCGCGCACCCTGGTGGCCACCGCGGCGGTGCAGAACCTGCTCGGCGGCGACGAGGCGATGGCCAAGGCTCGCAAGCCCGAGGTGTACGCCGACTCGGCCTACATCATCCTCAACAAGCCGTCGCGGGAGTACACCGGCAACACCCTGTTGTGCGAGGACGTGCTCTTCGAGAACGGCGTGACCGACCTGTCTGTATATGACTGCGTGCCCGGCGGTGAGCTCGGCGTGGACTTCTGGGTGGACGGCGTGAACCCCCCGGGGTACAAGCAGCCATAGCTCGCGTGCCGGTGACCGAGACGCCGGCGAATTAACTTCTGTCGCTGACGCTTCGGCCGGCGGGCAGAGATCTAGCGAACGCCCTGAGATGGCCAAAGCCACCACGTCGGATTACTCCAGCGTGGTGGCTCTTGGGCCGTAGTGCGATCTAGATTCCTGGCACGTTGACCTGCGGCACGTTGACGTTCGGCACGTTCACCGGCGGTACGTTAACCGGCGGGACGTTGACGTCGGGCACGTTGACCGGCGGGACGTTCACGTCGGGCACGTTGACCGGCGGAACGTTGACCGGCGGAGTGTTCACCGGCGGCACGTTCACCGGCGGCACGTTCACATCAGGCACGTTGACCGGCGGGACGTTCACGTCGGGCACGTTGACCGGCGGAACGTTAACCGGCGGCACGTTCACATCGGGCACGTTGACCGGCGGGACATTCACGTCAGGCACGTTGACCGGCGGCACGTTGACCGGCGGCACGTTCACCGGCGGCACGTTCACCGGCGGCACGTTCACCGGCGGCACGTTGACGTCCGGTACGTTCACGTCCGGTATCGGTGGCGCCGGAACAAATGGATCCGCGGACGCCACGCCCATTCCGAGGCCGGCTGCGGTCAAGCCGATGCCACCGGCAACCACTCCACGGCCGACCAGTCGCTTCAGATTCATCGCAATTTCCTCCCGTTTATTGTTCGGTAATCAACGGATTACCCATCGGCACGACCACGGAAACACCAGGCATCCATGTTGGTCGACGTTCTTAAGGGCTTGCTGCTCTTTGAGTTTCAACGAATCGGTTCAAAGTGCTGGTGCAGGCCATAGTTGACATAAGCGTAAAATGGTTGCAGCGAAAGCATTTTCGATCCCGTAAAGGTCAATGGACCCGGAATCGCTTGCCGTGAAACGTGTTCGATATCACAGCGAGCTGCGCACGCCTATGCGTTTGTTACCCGCCGATCGGAGTCGTCCGCCGAGACCGCCGGTTCGGCGGCGGTAATGGTCGACGCCACCGCCTTCGCCCCAGCCACCTGCCCGAATGTGGATGGCGGTGGCGCCAAAGTTCCTGGCCGCTCGACAACCTCCATCGCCCGTGCTGCGGCACCCACCACCATGGCCCGGTCCGATTCGTCGGTGAGCTCACACTCTGCAGTCCGTACCACCAGCGCGATCTGGGCCTGTACCGCCGCACGGCGCGATGGGCTGACGCAGTGCTGGGCCACCGCGCTCAGCAGTTGCAACAGCGCACCCAGCACGAGGGGCTCACGTGCCCCATAGCGGCGGACCTGTCCACATACGACCTGCAGATAGGCGGCAAAGCCCGGGTGTGGAAGCCAGACCAGAAGCTCTCCGGCATCGTTACGGCGCACATCATCGGACTGCAGACGCGACGCCAACACCGACTGCACCGACGAAAGATGGTGCACAACCTGGATAGCCGTGTACGGGTCGTTGATTGCGTCCGACAGTGCGCGGAGCCCGATATCGACCAGCTGACGCAATCCGAATCGAATGTCCTGCTGCAGGGTGCGCTCGAACCCGATGTGCACGTAACGCAAGCAGCGTTGCGCAAAGTCGGACGTCGGCGTGGACTTCGATGTGGACGCTGTGGCGCCCCGGCGCCAGCACCAGCCCAATACGGCACCGGCGGTGACGTAGTCGCCGACCAACGTGACCAGCTGTAACGTGTGCCCGCTGCGCGCCGCCAGCCCGGCAATGTCGTCCACGTCGACGGTCTGCAAATAGCCTGATTGCTGGGCCAACAGCGGTACCGCATCGACCGGCGGGTCGGGCGCCGTTTCCACTTGCCGATCAGGCTTATCCGGCTCCGGATACAACTGATCGATCAACGTGAGGGTGCGCAGCCGCACTTTCTCCATGATCGCGTCTATCTGGATCGAGTGCACGAGGTGGTGCAGAAAGTAGATCAGCGCACTGATGCTGACGAACGCCAACGCGAGTGCGCCGGTAACTGCGACCTTGGGAACGTACGCGCCCCCGCCGGCACGCTCACCAACGGTGAGTAGCCCACCGGTGCTATAGGCGAAGGTGCACGCGAAGATCGCCATCACCACTTGGTTCGGCACATCGCGCAGGAAGGTTCGCAGCAACCGCACCGAGAACTGACTCGAGGCGATCTGCAGGGACAGGACCGTCAGCGAGAAGACAATGCCGATGGTGGTGATCATGGTGGCGGACACCACGATTAGCACCCCGCGGGCATCGCCGGCGGTGCCCTGGAACATCAACTTGTCGATCAGCGAGTCATCTTTCACGGGGATCATCGACAGGATGGCCCCGCTCCCGAGGCCGGCTATCACACCCAATGCTGGCAGCACCCAGACCGCGCCCTGCAGGTAATCCAGGACGGCTTTGCGACGGCCCAGCAAGTTGCTTGCGTTCACCGATCAAGCATGCACGCCCGCGAGCGCCAGGCGGAAGGCTTGTCCCAGTGGGAACTTGGTTGCGTTATGCAGCCGAGATCGTCGACGAGATAGAATTGGCCGCCCGCAGCATTTCCACCGAAAAGTCCGCCTGTGTCCGCGAACGCCATTCCCGCAAGTCGGATTCGCTCACCAGCGGATCCTCGCTGCCGCCCAAAGACGCGGATCGGGCAACAGAGTTCCGCTGTGTCGGCGTCCTGGCGCAACCGAGCCATCGGCATCGGCTCGGCGGTGCGCGCAGCCCACCGCGTGGCAGCGACCTAGTGGCAGCGACGCCGGGACTCGCCGCGCTCGTCAAAGCCGGTGTGCCGCACGAGGTCTTGCACTTCGAGGTCATCGGCGACCTGTCGAATGGCACCGGCATTGCGCCCGAGCAGGTGTTCAAGACCCTGATCATCGCGTTGCCCCGCGAACTGGCGGTAGCGGTGGTTCCGGTGCCGTCGAAGTTGTCGCTCAAGGCGGCCGCGGCGGCGCTGGGCGTGGCGAAGGCCAGCATGGCCGAACCGGCCGCGGCCGAACGGAGTACGGGCTACGTGGTCGGCGGCATCTCGCCGTTCGGCCAGCGCAAGCGGCTGCGGACGGTGGTGGACAGTTCGGCCCTGCGGTGGGACCGGGTGCTGTGTAGCGCCGGCCGGCGACATTGGGATGTCGCGGTGGCTCCGCAGGATCTGATCCAATTGACCGATGCCGTCACGTGGGACATCGCTGTATAGACCTCAGCGCGGCATGTTGTAGTAGTCGCGCCACGCCGTGATCTTGCCGTCCGCCACCTCAAAGGCGCCCATCAGGGGCTGGGCAATGTTCCTGCCGTCGTAGACGAACCGATCTACACGTTCGGTCAACACGACGTTGCCGGCGGCGGCGATGTTGACGACCTCCATCTCGGCGTGCTCCATCCGGGCCACATACCCTTCGACCGCCTTCCGAATTTCGTCAGAGCCGCGGAAGGTTCCATTCGGATCGGACCACGTCGCATCGGCACTGAAATATCCCACGATCTCGTCGACGTCGCGCCTCTCCCACGCCTTCAGTTCGGCCAGCACGACCTGTTCAGGGTCCATGGCTGAACATTCTGCGCCGCATGAAGGCCGCACGCATCCATCTTGTCGGTGCGGCGGGCAACGCCAACGCTGGCGTTTGTTCCCGGAACACCAGAGCGCCGCCGGATTTGGTCGTCTCGTCACATCCGCAAACCATGGGCTCATTAGTACGTTTCATCGCAAGCGCAAGGTCGCGCCACCAATATCCCACCGCCGCTATAGAAGTGAGTGAATTATGACGCCCTACTTGACCATTGTCGGAATGATCGTGCTGATCATGTTCCCCATCATCCTCCCGGCGCTAATCACCTTGGTACACAAGATCACTGAGCCCAAGACCGGATCACTTCAGTAGAACCGACTGCCGCAGTGCTGACGCAGGATCCCCTGTACGCAACCTATTGCGGGGATTTGCGACCGCTCGCGATCAGACCGTCAGATACCCGCCGTCGACGGCGACGGTGGTGCCGGTGATGTAGGACGCGGCGTCAGTACACAAGAACAGAACCGTTCCGACGCAGTCCTGGGGGGTTCCCGGCCTTTTCAGCGGTGTGTGGAAGCCGATTTCGACGTCCATGATCTGCTTGATGTTCAATGCCGGAGCCGTCATTCGGGTGTCGATCATTCCGGGCGCTATCGCGTTGACCCGGATGCCGTCATCGGCCCATCGACGGGCCAGATTCATCGTCAGTGCGAGCAGGCCCGATTTCGACGAGGCGTAGCCAGGGACGAAGACCGCGGAACGAAAGGCGGACATCGAGACGATATTGACCACCGACGCGCCGCCGGGGACCTCGCTGGACTTGAGCCGCTCATGGCACCGCATGGTCAGTCTCATGGGACCGAGCAAGTTCTGTTGCACCGACGCGGCGTAACCGTCGGGTTTGTACTCGTCGCCGGCGGGATAAAGTCCGCCGGCGTTGTTGATCAGGATGTCCAGCTCGCCGAGGGAAGCGGCCAACGCATCGACCGATTCGGGCTCCTGAATCCGGCACTGTCGGTAGCCGAATGCGTGCAGGTCGTCGTCGTAATCCTCGGCGCTGGAACGGGTTCCGGTGACGATCACGTCAGCGCCGGCCTTGGCGAAGCCGGTGGCGATGGCATGGCCGATACCCCTGGTTCCGCCCGTCACCAGAACGTTGCTACCGGTGAAATCGAAGCTGACGGTGTTCATTCGGTCGTCCTCAATTCGTCGATCCGCGCGGTGAGCCAGTGCCTGGTTCCCGAAGTTATCGGACCAGCCGGTAGTCGGGCGCAAGGCTGCCGCAATGCATGGGCGTACGTCTAGCCACCTCCGCTGTAACAAAGCGTAGCTATCGCGCGAAAACGCCAATGTAGTCGCCCGTCGGGAGTTAGCTTAAGGCTGTCCGCCGAGGCGGATCACCGCATGGAGATTGGATAGATATGAAGCGATTGACCTTCACAGTTGCCGCCGCGGGCGTGCTCGCATCTGCGGGGTTGATGACCGGTGTGGCCGTCAGTCACGCCGACACGTTTCAGACTGAGGGCAGCTACCCGAGCCGACAGGCTTGTCTGGATGCCGGTCCGGCCGTTCAGGCCGCGACACCGCCGTTCAACTGGAACAACTTCTGGTGCATCCCGGATCACCAGACGTTCGGCAACTGGCGCCTGGTCCTCAGCAACAACTGATACCGCGGCTCAGGACCGCGCATAGGTGTAGAAGCCCTCGCCGGTCTTGATGCCGAGTTTGCCTGCGTCCACGTAGGACTGCAGCAAGTCCCGCACGCTCTTGGGAAGGTGCGGAAACTCCTGGGCGTAGTGGTTTTCGATGTCGAGCACCACGTCCAACCCGACCATATCCATCATTTGGAACGGGCCAGCCGGCACTCCCCAGTTGACTTTGAACATGCCGTCGACGTCTTCGGGGCGAGCCACCCCCTCGGCAACCACGGCCAGTGATTCACGTTTTATCGCAGCCCAGATCCGGTTGAAGATGAAGCCGGTGCATTCTTTGCGGGCTTCGAAGGGGTGGACGCCGAATTCGGGCAACACAGTCAACAGGGTGTCGAGCAAGCCGCGGTCAGTCTGGCCGTCCGACATCAGGTCCAGGGCGTTGATTTGCGGCGGCATGTAGAAGTGCGTGTTGCACAAACGTGTTTTGTCACGGATGTTTTCGGTCATCAACCGGGAGGGGAATGACGACGAGTTCGTCGCGAAAATGGTGTCCGGCGGTGCGGCCCGGTCGATTTCGCCCCACAACGGAATCTTGACCTCAAGTTTCTCGGAGACGGACTCGACGGCCAGCCACGCGCCGTCTAGTGCCGCTTCGAGCGAGCCAGTCCCCGTCACGGTACCAACCTCGCCAAATCCTCGGTCCTGCAGCACCGTTGGCAGAGTATCCGTCACGTACTGGATCGCTTCGGCTCGCTGTTCCGGACGGCGCGCATAGATTCGCACGGCGCCGCCGCGACTGGCGAACATCAAGGCGATGCGACGGCCCAGCGTTCCGGCGCCGATCACCGCGACCGGACGGTCCCGGATGTCCTCGAAGGTATAGGTGTACGACGTCACCTACGCATGCTAAGTCGCACTGTTCGATCCGGACCAAAGGGACGACGATGATACGACCAAGCCGAAAAGGAGAGCCGCATGCAAGGCGCCACAGCCAAGATGACACGCAAGTGCGCGCATGTGGCTTCGGCGTTTGCCTGCGTGTTCGTGCTGGGGTTCGGACCCGCACCGGGCACCGCTCACGCGACGGGCGGCTTGGCCTGCAGCATCGACGACGACAACCTGAAGCTGGACTTCAACGGGGTGTATTCGCATTCAATTCCCAAGATTCATGCGGTCGGCGGCGAGTTCCAGTCCAAACTTCCGCGCACGCCGAAGTCGTTGCAGCAGTTCGCGCTAGACAGCTCGGATCTGCTGCAGCAGTGGTGGCAGGACAACGATCTCAAGCTGCTGATCTACCGCGAAACGCAAGGCGACGACCCGTTCGCCTCGGTCCAGCTCGTCATCCAGACCAACGGCACCTCAAACGAGGAATTGAGCTACGCGGGCAACTACCGACTGAAGCTGTGGGGTGCCTCCGACAGCGGACAAACCCCGGTCACCGCGGAAGGGAAAGTCGCCTGTTGGGATAACCAGTAGCGCAGACTCGCCATGATCCTTGTGGCAGCTCCAGACGCGTCGCTCAGAGCAAGGTGATCTGCTCGGGCTCCGGCTCGGCGGGCTCAAGCAGCTCGGGTCCGTTGTTGCGGACGTTGTTGACCAGCGTCGAGACCTGGCGCATTTCGATGCCGTCGACGTCGGGCGGTCGCGCCAGCAACTCGGGATCCAGGGGCGCATCGGGGTTCAGCCACGCGTCCCAATCCTCTTCGGGCAGCAGCAGCGGCATCCGGTCGTGCACCTGGGCCAGCTCGCCCACCGCGTCGGTGGTGATAATCGTGCAGCTCAGCAGCGGCGGGGCATCCTTGGCCGGCTTCCACACCGACCACAGCCCGGCCATGCACACCAATCCACCGTCCTCGCGGTGCATGAAAAACGGCGTCTTGGGCCCCTTCTTCCCCTTCGGGGCCTCCAAGCTGCCCCGCCACTCGTACCAGCCGTCCATCGGCACCAGGCAGCGCTTGCTCTTCGCCGAGCTGCGAAACGCCGGCGAAGTGGCGACCTTGTCCGCCCGGGCGTTGATCAGCAACGGGCCTTTGGTGTCGGGCGCCCCGTCGGGACCGGCCTTGACCCAGGGGGGCAGTAGTCCCCAGCGCATGACCCGCAGTCGTCTCGTGGCATCGTCGTCGGGCTCGTTGTGACGTGTCACGACGACGGCGATGTCGTTGGTGGGCGCGACGTTGAACTTCGGTGCCGCCGCATCGGCCGAGGCGCCGGTCGCCTCGTCGATTGCCTTGATCTTCTCGGCCAGTTGCGCTGGGTCGGTGGTGACCGCGAATCTTCCGCACATGGTTCCCATGGTGCCCAATACCCATGACGCCTGCCGACACGGCAGGATGAAGCGGTGAGCATCGCGTCCTGGCCGGCCCCAGCCGTACGGTCCCCGGTGCATGCAACCGTCACCGTGCCTGGCTCGAAATCGCAGACCAACCGGACACTGATCCTGGCGGCGCTGGCCGCCGCGCAGGGTTCGGGCGGCTCGACCATCTCCGGCGCGCTGCGCAGCCGTGATACCGACCTGATGATCGGCGCGCTGAAGACACTGGGCCTGCGTGTCGACGGCGACGGCACCGAACTCGAGGTCAGCGGCGGGATCGAACCCCAACCCGACGCCCGAGTGGACTGCGGGCTGGCGGGCACGGTGTTGCGGTTTGTTCCACCGCTGGCGGCGCTGAGCGCCGTTCCGGTCACGTTCGACGGTGACGAGCAAGCCCGGGCCCGACCCATCGCGCCTCTGTTGGATGCGCTACGCGGTCTCGGCGTCCCGGTCGACGGGACCCGTCTTCCGTTCCGGGTGGAAGGGAGCGGATCGGTCGCGGGCGGCACCGTGGCGATCGATGCGTCGGCGTCGTCGCAATTCGTGTCGGGGCTGCTGCTGTCGGCAGCGTCGTTTACCGACGGCCTGACCGTCGAGCACACCGGTTCGTCGCTGCCGTCGGCACCTCACATTGCGATGACGGTGACCATGCTGCGCCAGGCCGGTGTCGATGTCGACGACTCGGTGCCCAACCGCTGGCGGGTGCGGCCGGGCGTGGTACAGGCGCGCCACTGGCAGGTCGAACCGGACCTGACCAATGCGGTGGCATTCCTGGCCGCGGCCGTCGTCACCGGCGGCACCGTCCGCATCACCGGATGGCCTAAGGTCAGCGTGCAGCCGGCCGATCACATCCTGAACGTCTTGCAAACTCTTAAAGCGGTGGTAACGCAGTCTGATTCGTTGTTAGAGGTGCAGAGCCGCGGGGGCTATGGCGGCTTCGATGTCGACTTGCGCGACGTCGGTGAGTTGACGCCGTCGGTGGCGGCATTAGCGGCATTGGCCACTGTCGGATCGGTGTCGCGCCTCACCGGCATCGCGCACCTACGCGGCCACGAAACGGACCGACTGGCCGCACTGAGCACCGAAATCAACCGCCTGGGCGGCAATTGCGAGGAAACGCCCGACGGACTGGTGATCACCGCGACGCCGCTGCGGCCCGGAACCTGGCGAGCTTACGCAGATCATCGGATGGCGATGGCCGGCGCGATCGTCGGGCTGCGGGTGCCCGGTGTCGAAGTCGACGACATCGGTGCCACCACCAAGACCCTGCCCGAGTTCCCGCAGCTGTGGGCCGACATGGTGCGAGGCTGCGACACTTGAGGCCCGGCGACTACGACGAGTCCGACGTCAAGGTCCGCTCCGGGCGAGGTTCACGACCCCGGACCAAGACTCGTCCGCGACATGCCGATGCCGTAAAGGCCATGGTGGTGAGCGTTGACCGTGGCCGGTGGGGTTGCGTGCTCGGTGGCCAGCCCGACCGCCGGGTCACTGCGATGCGGGCGCGCGAACTCGGCCGAACCCCGATTGTCGTCGGCGACGAGGTCGACATCGTCGGCGACCTGTCCGGGCGTCCGGACACCCTGGCCCGCATCGTGCGGCGCGGCGAACGGCGAACGGTGTTGCGGCGCACCGCCGATGACACCGATCCCACCGAACGCGTGGTCGTCGCCAACGCCGATCAACTACTGATCGTGGTGGCGCTGGCGGATCCGCCACCACGAACCGGATTGGTGGACCGCGCGCTGATAGCCGCCTACGCGGGCGGGCTGGTCCCGATCTTGTGTCTGACCAAGACCGACCTCGCCCCGCCCGAGCCGTTCGCCAAGCAATTTGTCGATCTGGACCTGACCGTGGTCACGGCCGGCGTCGAAGATCCGCTGCTCTCGGTGGCAGATCTGCTGCACAACAAGATCACCGTGCTGCTCGGCCATTCCGGAGTCGGCAAGTCGACTCTGGTGAATCGCCTTGTCCCCGAAGCCGATCGCGCGGTGGGCGAGGTCACCGAGATCGGCCGGGGGCGGCATACGTCCACCCAGTCGGTCGCTCTGCCCCTTGAAGGTGGCGGCTGGGTGATCGACACGCCGGGCATCCGTTCGTTCGGTTTGGCGCACATCGCGCCCGACGACGTGCTGATGGCGTTCTCCGACCTGGCCGAGGCGGTCGAGGATTGCCCACGGGGCTGCGGGCACATGGGTCCGCCGGCCGACCCCGAGTGTGCGCTGGACACGCTTACCGGCACCGCGCAGCGCCGTGTCGCGGCAGCACGCCGGTTGTTGTCGACGCTCAGAGAAGCTTGACCGCCGGCCCCGGCGAGGGCGCTCAGTTGTACGGCAAAAGGCCGCCAAAGCCGGCATTTTGGGCGCGCTCGCGGCAGATCGTCAGGACTTGACGAGCCTCATACCGAGTTCTTCTGGCGGAACCAGATGCCCTTCGCTGCAGCACATTCGGACTTCGGCATCGGCGCCGCAACCCAGATGGGTGAGCCGCAGCCGATGGCGGCCCGGCAGGTGACGCTGCCCCCACTGAAACATCGCCCAGACCACCGGCATGAAATCGATGCCGGCCTCGGTGAGCACATACTCGTCGCGACTCCGCTGCCCCGGTTCCTGATAGGGCCGGCGGGTCAGCAGGCCCAGGTCGACCAGTTCCGCCAGCCGTGCCGAGGTCGCCGCCTTGGTGATGCCCACGCGGCGGGCGAAGTCGTCGAACCGGGTGGTGCCGTAGTAGGCCTCGCGCATGATGAGCATCGCGGACTTGGTGCCGACGACGCTCATCGTCTTCTCGATCGCGCACTCCCCCACCGCCGACCAGGCCTCCCGGTCCGCGAGCCGCCCCTGCAGCATTGTCACGTAGATCACCTCCGGTCTGGGTTGTTTTAAGTGTACCCAGGTGTTTATCTGGGTATAGCGCTAAATACTCAGCTCGCGACTCAAGGAGGAGTTATGTCCCGTGACGCCGTGATTGTCGGCGCTGTCCGCACCCCCATCGGCAAAGGCAAGGCCAACGGCGCGCTGCACGACGTGCTACCCGCCGACTTGCTGGCCCACAGCCTGCGCGAAGTGGTAGCCCGCACCGGCGTGGACCCGGTACAGATCGACGACGTCATCGCCGGCGCCGTCACCCAGGTCGGCGACCAGGCCGTGAACATCGCCCGAAACGCGCTGCTGGGGGCCGGATTCCCGGAGTCGGTCCCGGGAACCACGGTGGACCGGCAGTGCGGCAGCAGCCAGCAGGCCATCAGCTTCGCCGCACAAGGCGTGATCGCCGGCGCATACGACGTCGTGATCGCCGCCGGCGTGGAGTCGATGAGCCGGGTCCCGATGGGCACCTCGGTGCTGCCGGGCAGCAATCCGTTCGGTGAGGACATGACCCGGCGCTACCCCGAAGGCCTGGTGCCACAGGGCATCAGCGCCGAACTGATCGCCGCCAAGTGGGGTCTCTCGCGCGCCCAACTCGACGAGTTCTCTGCGGCCAGCCACGAGAAGGCGGCCCGGGCCACCAAGGAAGGGTTGTTCGACAACGAGCTGATCCCGATCGCCGGCTTGACCACCGACGAGATCATCCGGCCGGGCACGACGGTCGAAACGCTGGCCAATCTCAAGCCGGCGTTCTACAGCGAGGCGACCGCGGCGCGCTTCCCCCAGATCAATTGGCACATCACGCCGGGCAACTCGTCGCCGCTGTCCGACGGCAGCGCCGCGGTGATGATCACCAGCAGCGAGTACGCCAAGAAGCACGGCCTGCGCCCGCTGGCCCGCATCCACACCGCTACCGCGGTCGGGTCCGACCCGCTGTACATGCTGACCGGCGTCATCCCGGCCACCGAGAGGGTGCTGCACCGCGCCGGACTCACCCTGGCCGACATCGACCTGTTCGAGGTCAACGAGGCCTTCGCCCCGGTTGTCCTGGCGTGGGCACACGATGTGGGCGCAGACCTCGCCAAGACCAACGTCAACGGCGGGGCCATCGCGATCGGGCACCCGTTGGGAGCGAGCGGCGCGCGCATCATGACCACACTGGTCAACGCGCTCGAGCAGCGCGGCGGGCGGTACGGCCTGCAGACCATGTGCGAGGGCGGCGGCATGGCCAACGCCACCATCATCGAGCGCCTCGGCTGACGACGATCGAGACTGGGCGCCCCCGCGGCGCCCAGTCCTCGGCCCAGCCCGACGCAGGACGGAGAGGCCCGCCATGACACGGATTCTGGTGACGACCGCCAACGGCGATACCGGACGCCCCATGGTCGAGTACCTACTCGAGCGCGGGCTCCAGGTGAGGGCGATGGTCCGCCGCGATGACGCTCGCGCCCAGCGCCTTCGCGATAGCGGCGCCGAAGTCGTGTTCGGCGATCTGCTCAATCTTCGCGATGTCCGCGCGGCCCTGGACGGCGTGCAGCGCGCCTACTTCAATTTCCCGGTCGGCGAGGGACTCGTCGAAGCCGCGGTCATGTTCGCCCAGGCAGCCAGGGAGTACAACCTGGAGCTGATCGTCAACATGTCGCACATTCAGTCGCGACCACAGGCCCACAGCAAGGCGACCCAAAACCATTGGCTCGCCGAGCAGATCTTCGACTGGTCGGAAGTGCCGACAACCACGTTGCGGGTCACGTTCTTCATGGAATGGCTGACCTACATCGCCGGGTTGATCCGATACGGCCGCTACGTCATGCCCTATGACGCCGACAGTCGCTTCGCCCCGATCGCCGCACGAGACATCGCACTCGCCGCCGCGGCCATCCTGGCCGATCCCGAGCTACACGGCGGCCGCACTTACACGTTGACCGGACCGGTCGAGTACAGCCACCAGGAACTCGCCGCTGAGGTCTCCCGCGTGCTCGCCAAGGATCTTCCGTACGAACGTGTCACCGCCACAACGTTTTTAGATCTACTCGGGATTCCCGACGACACGGCCAAGCTACGGCACTTCGAGGCGGTGACGATCGACCAGCAAGAAGGGCTCCTGGCCGGGGTAACCGATGCGGCCCCGACGATCATTGGACGCCCGCTGGCCACGGTAGAAGACTTCATCAACGAACACCGGTCTCTGTTCGATGGCGCACGAAAGGCATTGCTGTGACTACCCCTCCCTCTGAGCCGAAGGAAACCCAATTCCAGGGCGTGCGAGTGCGTTACGAGAGCACCAAGAGCTACGACGAATTGGTGGCGGCGCTGTTAGCCGACATCGGCGACAAGCCGGTTCCGTTTCGCAAGGTCCAGGAACCGACGGTCGGCTGGGATTCCTTTGAGCAGCTGCTCCAAGCCCACGTCGGCGCAAGCGGTTTCATGTTGTTCGCCCTGATCGACCACGGCGCCTGGATCGCGAACGCCGGTATCGACCGCAAGGTGCTGCGTGTCATGCTCGGCAACCCGCTGATCGCGGTAACGATGCTCCGCCACGACGTCACCGCAGGCCTGTTCGCCCCTGTCGAACTCTTGATCCTCGACGAGCCCACTGGCAGCAGCCTCACTTACGTCAAGCCCTCGTCGTTGATGGTGGTCGAAGCCAATCCCGAATTACTCGCCGCCGCAGAAGAACTCGACGCAAAGTTGGCGGCGTTGGCCGCCAAGGTGACCAACTCTTAGGGCAGCCCGAGGATCTGCGCCGCCCGCTCGGGCGTCGCAACGTCGCGGCCCATGCCTTGACAGAGACTGACGGCCTCCGTCACCAACTCGACATTGGTGGGCGTGCGGTCGCCGCGATAGAACTCGAGTCCCAGGTGCAGATGTCCGCCGCGTTCGAGGGCCAGCCGGGCGATCGGACTGGCGCACAGATCCCCGCCGACGACCGACACCGCCCATGGGATGTCGCATCCGTCAAGCAATTCCAGGTAGGCATCGAGCGCGCGCTCCGTTGGGGGCAGACCGAACGGCGCCCCCAAATAGCCGTTCTCGGTGGAGAAGTAAAGCTTGATCATCGTCCCTTGCGGCAACTTGTCGGCTCGCCACCAGGCCAGCGCGGCACGCAGAAAACCGGGCTCATAGATCGCCAGACTGGGGCCGAGCTTCGCCTGACGGCAGATGTCGAAGGCCCGGCCGATCGTTTGGAATGAGTTGCGGTAGACGAAATCTCCCACCGGCACGCCGTCGGCGTCGGAGCCGCCGAGGTTTACCGAGCCGGGATCGGTGAGGCCGACGCGCATCCCGGCCGCGGCAAGCGGGATGAGGTGTTCGTACGAAATCGAATAGCTCTCGTCGAAGTGGATCGTCGGGTACAGCAAGGCGTCCGGCCGAACGGCGAGGACCGGCCGCCACCCCTCGAGGTAGCGTTCCGCGGCCTGCTCCACGGTCGCGCCGGGCAGGTCGATGTGATTGTGGATGATGGCCGCACCCGCCGCTATGCAGGCCAGCGCATCCGCGGTGATCTCCGAAGGTTCAACCGGCACATGGGGATTGGTCGCCTTCGAAGTCAATCCGTTGATGGCGCATTCGATGATTACCGGACGCATGCGGCGAGTGCTCAGAGCCAGCCGGTGCGGGCGGCGGCGACCGGCTCGGCGGGAACCGGAGCCAACTCGCCGTTCCACACGCCGTCCAGCATCCGTTTCACCGTGGCGACGATCTCCGGAGCCGCTGCGGCCAGCCCGGTCAGGTCGCCCTCGGCAACCTCGTCAACATCGATGCCGGACCGAGCCAGCACGGCGGCCGGATCGGCCAGCTCGTTGGCCAACCAGGACACCGGGTCCGCGGTCAGCTCGGGGACGAAATGTCGGCGGCCGGGCTCCCAACCGTCGAACCGGGGGTGGTGATGCGCGCGGTCCAGGGTCCCGGGTGGGCTTTCGGTTGATTCGAAGAGATCCACCCGCCACACCGGACGCCCGAAGCCGATGGGGATTCCCGCGTAGATCGACCCCTGGGGCTCGTCCCGGTCGACCAGGCGAAGTTCGAGTCTGACTCCCCGTTCCGGCGTTTCCTGGCCGGTGTTCGGCGAGGGGTCGACGAAGAACATGTCGCCGACGACCACACCGAGGGATTCGAAACCAAAAGCTGCGAGCACGTCATAGAGCGTAGTCCCGGTCGCCACGCAGTGCGCCGGGCGCGCTCGCCGGCACCGCGGGGTTGCGCGGGGACACGGCAGGGATGCGGACGTAACCGGCGCCAAGCGGCGGGCGCGGGTCCGGCTCGCCCTTGTTGGGCCACAGCGACGCGGCGCGCTCGGCCAGCGCGGTGATGGTGAGCGACGGGTTCACACCCAGATTCGCGGTGATGGTGGAACCGTCGATCACGTGCAGGCCCGGGTATCCGTGCATCCGGTGATACGGGTCGACCACGCCGTCGTTGGCGGTTTCACCGATCACACAGCCGCCGATGAAGTGACCCGTCATCGGAATGTCCGCCAGGTCGGCCCAGGCGCCACCGGCAATGCCGTCCAGGTGATCGGCCGCGAGCCGGGCGACCTTGTGGCCGACCGGAATCCACGTCGGGTTGGGTTCGCCCACGCCTTGGCGTGTCACCATGCGCCGGCCGAACAGCGAGCGGCGGGTGAACGTGGTGAGCGAGTTGTCGTGCGTTTGCATCACCAGCAGCGGGATGGTCTGCTCCGACCAGCGCTTGGGGTTCAACAGGCGGGGCAGGTCTCGTCGTTGTTGCACAAGCTCTTTCAGGCCGGTCCGCCATCGGCCGCGTCGTTTTCCGACGCCGTCCAGACCGTCGACCAGAACGGTCCCCAGCAACCCCATCAGGTTGGAGTCGTGACCGTATCGGCATGGCTCCACATGGGTATGGCTGTCCGGGTGGATCGAGGACGTGATGGCCACGCCCTCGGAATAGTCGACGTCGTCGCCGCGGGCCCGCACGGCGAGGATGGCCTCGGAGTTGGTCCGCGAAAGTTCGCCGAGTTTGGGTGAAATGTGCGGCAGGCTGCCCCGGTCGCGCAGCTTGTGCAGCAACCGCTGGGTGCCGAGCGCGGCGGCCGAGAACACCACCTGTTCGGCGGTGAAGGTGCGGCGGCGCCGACGGAACTTGCCCCCGGTACGACGCGTGACGACGTCGTACCCGCCGTTCGAACGCGGCCGGACGTCGACGACCGTGGTCAGCGGATGAACTTTCGCGCCGAGCCGCTCGGCGAGATAGAGGTAGTTCTTTACCAGCGTGTTCTTGGCGTTGTGCCGACACCCGGTCATGCACTCGCCGCAGTGCCTGCACGCGTTGCGGTCCGGTCCGGCTCCGCCGAAGTACGGATCGCCAACCGGGGCGCCCGGTTCGGCGAGGCGGCCGTCCGCATCGGTGAAGCACACGCCGACGCGGGTGGCGTGGAAGGAGTCAGCAACGCCGAGGTCGGTGGCGATCTGCAGCATCACCTTGTCCGAAGGCGTGGTGCGCGGATAGGTTTCGACGCCGAGCATTCGGGTGGCCTGGTCGTACCACCGCCCCAGTTCGTCCTTCCAATCGGTGATTCCGCTCCAGCGCGGGTCGGCGTAGAAGGAGTCGCCGGGTTCGTAGAGCGTGTTCGCGTAAACGAGCGAGCCGCCACCCACTCCCGCGCCACTGAGTACGACGGCGTCGGAGAGCAGGTCAATCCGCTGGATCCCGTAACAACCAAGGGAAGGCTTGAACAGGTAATCGCGGATGTGCCAATTGTTCTTGGCGAAGTCCTGATCGCGGAACCGGCGGCCCGCCTCGAGAACGCCTACCCGATAGTTTTTTTCGCTCAGGCGTAGCGCCGTTACGCTGCCGCCGAAGCCGGATCCGATGACCAGTACGTCGTAGTCGAACCCGGAGGTCACGCACCTACCTCTTCCGGCTGGAACTTCGGCAGCACTTCCAGGTAGTCGTCGAGCACCGCGGTCCGGGTGCGACGCTGATATTCGTGCACCAGCCCGGGCCAGTTGGTGGTTACGCGGCCCGAAGCGGTCCGATACCAGTTGTTGCACTGGCTCCAGACGCCCCTCTCTAGGCGGGACTGGATCTCGGCGTCGTACGTTTCCGCCACCGAGCGCCACACCTCGAATGCCCGGCCAGTGCCGCGGCGAGCCAGCTCCTCGACGATCTGGCGGATGTAACCGGCCTGCTGCTCCATCATCAAAATCACCGAGCTACTACCGAGATTTGTGTTCGGACCGTAGATCAGGAACATGTTCGGAAAGCCGGGCACGGCGATGCCGAGATGGGCGTGGGCACCATCGGCCCATTCGGACTGCAGGTCTCGTCCGTCGCGGCCGGTGATCGTCATCGGGGCGAGGAACTCGGTGGCCTTGAATCCGGTGCCGTAGATGATCACGTCCACTTCGTGCAGTCGGCCGTCGGCGGTGCGCACGCCGGTCTCCGTCACCTCGACGATGTGGTCGGTCTCGACGTTGACGTTGTCGCAGGCCAATGCCGGATACCACTCGCTGCTGAACAGCACGCGCTTGCAACCGATCGGGTAGTCGGGCGTCAGCTTGGCCCGCAGCACCGGATCCTTGATGTGGCGCTTGAGATTAGCCGCGGCAAGGCCCTTCAGCACCCGAGCCAGTGGGGCGGCTTTGAGCAGGGCAAAGCCCAGCAGTTCGGTGGTCTCCCAAATCGCGCCGCGCATGGCGGCAGCGAAGCCGGGCACATGCTGGAACGCGTCGTGGTGCGCCGGGGTGTACGCGCGGTCCAGCTTCGGGATCACATACGGCGCGGAGCGCTGGAAGACGGTCACGTGGCCGGCCGTCTCACGGATCCGGGGCACGAACTGGATCGCCGATGCCCCGGTGCCGATCACCGCGATGCGCTTGCCAGTGAGGTCGACGTCATGGCGCCACTGGGCGGAGTGAAAGGACGGCCCCGAGAACGAGTCGAGCCCCGGAATCCCCGGGAACGCCGGGCGTGACAGCTGACCCACTGCGGGGATCAGCACGTCGGCCTCGTAGGTGTCGCCGGCCGAGGTCGTCACCCGCCAGGTGACGGTGCTGTCGTCATACTCCGCGGAGGTGACCTCCACGCCGGTGCGGACCAGGCCGCGCAGGCCGAACCGGTCGGCCGTGTCGTGGATGTAGTCGAGGATGTCGGGTTGCTCGGCGTACCTGCGGTTCCAGTCGTTCTTCCGGGCGAACGAGTACGAGTACAGGTTCGACGGAACATCGCAGGCGGCACCGGGGTAGGTGTTGTCCCGCCACACGCCGCCGATGTCGTCGGCCTTTTCCAGCACGGTCACGTCGGCGAGGCCGTCTCTCGACAGTTCGTAGGCGGCGGCCAGCCCACCGAAGCCGGCGCCGATCACCAGTACGCGGGGACGAGTATTCGAGCTCATAAGCCCAAGTTATGAGCGGGTGAGTGGTCAGCGACAGCAAATTGCGGACGGCAAATCCATAATTTCGGCCACGGTGGCGGTTTGCCTCACTATCGCGGTCGAACTACCGTCCCGTCGGTCGGTGGTTGACTATGGCGGTCAGCCGAGAACAGCCGCAGCTGTATTGCCACGCCAGGAAGCGAGGGACCCGGACTCATGGGATTCGACGACTACCAGCAATTGCGGTTGGAGCGCCGCGACAACGGGGTGCTGTTGATCACGCTGGACCGCCCGGAGAAGTACAACGCGGCCGACGAGCAGATGCACAGCGAGCTGGCGCGGATCTGGGTTGATGTGGCGGCAGACCCCCAGACCCGCGTCGCCGTGATCACCGGCGCCGGCAAGGCGTTCTCGGCAGGCGGTGACCTGGCGATGGTTGAGCGCATGGCCGGTGACTACGAGCGGGTTTCGCACATGCTCCACGAGATGAGCGACCTGGTCTACAACATCATCAACTGTCCCAAGCCGATCGTGTCGGCGATCAACGGAGTCGCCGTCGGCGCCGGAACGGTTGCCGCCCTGCTGGCCGATGTTGCGATCGCCGCCGAAGACGCCAAGATCGGCGACGGACACGTGAAACTCGGTGTCGCCGCCGGGGACCACGCCGCGATCATTTGGCCGCTCCTGGCCGGCATGGCCAAGTCTCGCTACTACTTGCTCACCGGCGAAATGGTCAGCGGCGCCGAAGCCGAGCGCATCGGACTCGTCGCCAAGGCCCTCCCCCGTGAGCAGGTCCTCGACGAGGCGTTGCGGGTCGCTGACGTGTTGGCAACCGGGTCGCAACCGGCGATCCGCCTCACCAAGCGAGCCCTGAACAACTGGTTGCGCAGCGCCGGACCAACCTTTGACCAGTCCGCGGCCTACGAGATGCTGACGTTCCTCGGCCCGGACGTGGTGGAGGGCTACACCGCCCTCCGGGAAAAGCGCCAACCACAGTTCCCGTCGGCCCGAGACCAGGGCTGACCGTCACCTGACGGTTCCGCCGGGGCCGCGCGACGCTAAACGGCGAGCGAGCGGGCGCGCGGCGCCACCGAACGCTGATATCGAGCCGGGGTCGTGCCCGTCCACCGCTTGAAGGCGGTGATGAAGCTCGTCGCCTCGGCATACCCCAGCCGTAGCGCGACGTCCTCCACCGACAGCGCACCGGTGGCCAGCAGTTCCTCCGCGAGCACGCGATGCACCTCCTCGACCAGGTCGCGAAAGGTGGTGTTCTCCTCGGCCAGCCGACGCCGCAGGGTGCGTTCGCTCATGGCCAGTTGCCGGGCGACGCTGGTGATCGTGTGGGGTTTACCGTCGATCGACGCCAGCCGATCCCGGACGAGGCGGGCCACACCGGTGCGCTGCCGCCGACGCTCCAGCAGAGCCTGGCACTGCTGCTCGCAGATGGCCACACTCATCTCGCTGGCTTGAGGTAGCCGGTCGCCGAGCAGGGCGGCGGGCAATCCGGCCACGTTGGCGGGCGCGTCGTAACGCGGTGTCACGCCGAACATCTCGCGTGCCTCGTTGTCGCCGGAAACCGTTGCGGGACTTGCTAATTCGATATAGGCGAAGGTAAGGGGGTGGCCCACCAATTCCGCCATGACCTGTGCGATCGCCGCCATGTCCCGGCGCACCAGGAAATCGGCGACGGGACCGGTGAGGTCGGGCAGGTCCAGGCGCAGTGCCGCGACCGAGTCCTCCAAGGTGACCGTTGGCAGGCAGAAGCCGTAGCTCAGCTCGTAGAACCGGGCGGCGAATCGGACTGCGTCGCCCAAGGTGGAGCTGGTCAAGCAGGCGAAACCGAAGATGCCGAACGATCCGACGTGATAGCTGCGCCCCACCCGAACCCCTAGGTCGGCGGGACCGCACTGGTCACCGAGGAGGTTGACCAGGTTGGTCGCGACCGCTAGTTCCTGACGCCCGAAGATCATCCGGTCGGGGTCGTGCAGGTCGGATTCGGACAGGCCGGATCCCTCGAGCACGTCCGAAACGGCCAGACCGTGCTGGCGGCCGAATTCCGTCATCAGTGCGACGCTGCCGGTATTCCTGGGGAAGTCCCAGTGGGACACCTGCTGTCCGGCGAATACCTGCACGCGTCCCAGTATGCATCGCCGCGCGAACGTGTTCTCAGGGTTGAAAATTCGCGAAGGCGGCTGCGAAGGCCCTAGGCCGCCAAGTCGTCGTCTGAACCAGCCAGGCGCCGCTTTGCGGCCTTCCGGTCACGCCGCCAGCCCCGCACGGTGGCGATCGCCGTCTTGAGGCCACGCCGGCGACCGGTTGCCGGGTCAGGACCGGCGAAATCGGCTTCCAGTTCGGCGAACATCCGCTCGCTGCGGGTCTCCGGCGCATCGTCGGCGTTGTCGCGCAGGTACTTGTTGGGCAACGACAGTTTGGCCAGAGTGCGCCACGTCTTGGCGTACTGCACCAGGAAAGAGCCTGTGGTGTAAGGCAAGTCGTATTTGTCGCAGACCTGGCGGACCCGCACCGAGATCTCGTGCAGCCTGTTGCTCGGCAGGTCGGGGTACAGGTGGTGCTCGATCTGGTGGCACAGGTTACCACTCATGAACCGCAGCGCCGGCCCGGCTTCGAAGTTGGCACTGCCGAGCATCTGGCGCAGGTACCACTGCCCCTTGGTCTCACCGATCATGTCGGTCTTGGTGAATTTCTCTGCACCGTCCGGGAAATGACCGCAGAAGATGACGGCGTTGGACCATACGTTGCGGATCACGTTGGCCGTCGCGTTGGCCGTCAACGTGGACCGGTAGGTTGCGCCGGGCGACAACGAGGTCAACGCCGGGTACGCGACGTAGTCCTTCACCACCTGGCGTCCCGCCTTGGCCAAGAATTCGTCGATGCGTTGCCGGGCTTCTTCGTGGTCCATCCGCTTCTTGACGATCTTGCCGATCTCTACGTGCTGCAGGCCTACGCCCCACTCAAACAGCAAGGCCAACAACGTGTTGTAGACCAGATTGAAGAGGTTGAAGCGCTTCCAAGGCTGATCGCGGGTGACGCGCAGCAGGCCGTAGCCGACGTCGTCGTCCATGCCCAGGATGTTGGTGTACTTGTGGTGCACGAAGTTGTGCGTGTACCGCCAGTGCTTGGACGACCCGCTCATGTCCCATTCCCACGTCGAGGAATGGATCTCGGGGTCGTTCATCCAGTCCCACTGGCCGTGCATGACGTTGTGGCCGATCTCCATGTTCTCGACGATCTTGGCCACGCCCAGCGTTACCGTGCCCGCCCACCAGGCCGATCGCCGCGAACTGGCGGCCAGCAGCAGTCGGGCGGAAACCTCTAGCGCCCGCTGAGCGGCAATGGTGCGGCGGATGTAGCGGGCATCCCGCTCGCCGCGAGAGTCTTCGATGTCCTGGCGGATGGCGTCCAGCTCATAGGCCAGGCTTTCGATGTCGGCATCCGTCAAATGGGCGAATACGTCGACGTCTGTTATCGCCATCGTGTCCATCTCCCTGGTTGTCGTACGACGACCTACGCCATCGTAACCTACGTCTTCGTAAGTTACCTATCGGTAACTCTAGATGTCCACCACGCAGTCGCCGGAGGCGGCCGAAATGCAGGTCTGAATTCGGGTCCCTGGTTCGTGTTCCATGCCCGTCCGCAGGTCACGCACGTGACCCTCGACCAGACCAACGACACATGATTGACAGATACCCATCCGGCAACCGAAGGGCATCTGTACACCTGCGGACTCACCGGCGTCCATCACCGACGTCGCGGCGTCGGCGGTCACCGCCTTGCCGCTACGCGCGAACGTCACCGTCCCACCCACACCTGCGGGTGCGGCCTTGGCCACCGCGAACCGCTCCAGGTGCAGCCGGTCACCGATTCCGGCCGCGTTCCAAAGCTTTTCGGCCTGGTTGAGCATGCCTTCGGGCCCGCAGGCCCAGGTCTGACGTTCGCGCCAGTCGGGTACCTCGTCATCGAGGCGGGACAGGTCGAGTCGGCCCATCGTGCGCGTCTGGCGCACGGTCAAGCGGTAACCGGGGTGCTCCTCGGCCAGCTCGGCCAGTTCGGCACCGAACATCACGTCGGCTTGGGTCGGCGCCGAGTGCACATGCGCAATGTCGGTAATCTGCTTGCGGCGCACCAACGTCCGCAGCATCGACATCACCGGGGTGATCCCGGAACCGGCGGTCAGGAACAGGATCGAATCCGGCGCCGGGTCCGGCAACACGAAATTGCCCTGCGGCGCGGCCAATCGCACGATGGTGCCCGGCGCAACCCCGGCCACCAGGTGCGTGGACAGGAAACCCTCGGGCATGGCCTTCACCGTGATGGTCACCGTGCGCGGCCGACCACGCCGGGACGACCCCGGCGATTCCGCAGGACTTGAGGTCAGCGAATACGAGCGCCAGCGCCAGCGCCCGTCGACCAGCAGTCCGATGCCCATGTACTGCCCGGGTTGGTAGTCGAAACTGAAGCCCCAGCCGGGTTTGATGACCAGCGTGGCGGAGTCTTCTGTTTCCCGACGAACCGCGACGACCCGGCCACGCAATTCCCGCGCGGACCACAGCGGATTGGCCAGATGCAGATAGTCGTCGGGCAACAGTGGCGTAGTGATGCGCGCAGCAATTTTGCGCAGCGCGTGCCAGCCGGGGTGCTTGTCGGCCCCGGCGACGGTCGGACGCTTGGTTTCGACGACGTTGGCGGTAACCGAAGCAAACTTCTTACTCAATGGGGTAGCTCCTGCTCCGATGCAGCCGATCCAATCGAAGCTACGGTACCGTAAGTTACGGTTAGATCGCTAGGCTGGCCGGCAAGTTCGGCATACCCGCTTCAGAGCAGATCAAGCAGAAACGGCAACTCCTGGGTTGCGTACCAGGCCAAATCGTGGTCCTCGGCGTCACCGACAATCAACTCGGCGTCCTCGTCGCCAAGGTCGGCGTCATCGATCGCTTCTATGGCAGCGGTGACGGCCGGCTCGGCGGCGGCATTGTCAACGTACGCCGCGACCACCTGGTCCAAAGACACCGGCCCGGCGAGCCGGACGGCGGCGTCGTCCAGGTCCGGCCGGTGCTTGACCTCGTCGACCTCCGCGGCGAGCACGGCGCGCCGCGGGGGCAGCGTGTCGCCGGGTTCGACGGCAAGCAGGCGCAAGGACGCCAGCGCCGCCTCGCGCAGCGCGACCTCGGCGAGCTCGTCGTCGTCGCCCTCGGCGTAGGACTCGCGCAGGGTCGGTGTCACCGCGAAGGCGGTGCCGTTCACCGGCCGCAACGAACCGTCGGCGACGAGCTGTTGCAACATGGCCAGCGTGGCGGGGATGTAGACCTGCGTCATGCCTTCCGCTCAATCAACGTCGCCGCGTAGTCGTCGACATAGGTCGCCAACTCGCGGGGTGGTCGCCGGTACTCGGTGCTTCCGACGGGCCGATCGGGCAAGTGGACTTTCGGCTTTTCCACCTCGTGATAGTCGATGGTGGAAAGCAGATGGGCCATCATGTTCAGCCGCGCGTGTTTCTTGATATCGGATTCCACGATGTACCAAGGGCTGTTGGGCGTGTCGGTGTGCACCATCATTTCGTCCTTCGCACGTGAATATTCGTCCCACCGGTACACCGACTCGAGGTCCATCGGGCTGAGCTTCCATTGCCGGACGGGGTCGTTTTGCCGGGCTTTGAACCTACGCAGCTGCTCGGCCTCGGAGACCGAAAACCAATACTTGCGCAACAGGATTCCGTCATCGATCAGCATCTGCTCGAAAATCGGCGTCTGCCGCAGGAACAACACGTACTCCTGCGGGGTGCAGAACCCCATCACCTTTTCGATGCCGGCCCGGTTGTACCAAGACCGGTCGAACAGCACGATTTCGCCCCTGGCCGGCAGGTGTGCGATGTAGCGCTGGTAATACCACTGGCCCCGCTCCCGATCCGTCGGCACCGGCAATGCGGCGATGTGAGCGACCCGCGGGCTGAGGTATTCGGTGATTCGTTTGATTGCTCCGCCCTTGCCCGCCGCGTCGCGTCCTTCGAACAGGACGACCAGACGGGCGCCGGTGTGCCGCACCCACTCCTGCAGCTTCACGAATTCCGTTTGTAACCGGAACAATTCGGCTTCGTAGACATCGGCGGCAATCTTCTTCTTCTTGTTCGACTTCGCCGATGCGCCGTTGCCCGCGGTGCTCACACTCACGGATGTTACCGAGAAGCTTCCAAAAGCTCTTCCAACGCCTGGTTCAACAGGTCGGGCAACATGTCGACGTCGCTCATCGCATCGCGGTCGGCGTTGATGCCGTAATACAGCATGCCGTTGTAAGACGTCACGCTGATGGCCAGCGCCTGGTTGTGCAGGAGGGGTGGAACGGAGTAGGTCTCCAGCAGCTTGGTGCCGGCGATGTACATCTGCGACTGCGCGCCGGGGGCATTGGTGATCAGCAGGTTGAACAGACGCGCCGGAAAGGTCGTGGCAACGCGAATTCCCATGGCGTGCAAGGTGGGTGGCGCAAAGCCGGACAGCGTCACGATGGTTCTCGCGTCGACCAGGCTGGCCGCCGTCGGATTCGACTCGGTGGCGTGGGCGATCTGGGAAAGCCGCACCACCGCGTTACCCTCCCCCACCGGAAGGTCGACCAAGAACGGCGTCACCTGGCTGATCGGCTGGCCGGGGCCGGTCGAGTTGAGCGGGTCTTCGTACACCGACAGCGGCGCCATTGCCCGCACCGTCCTGGTCTGAGCCACCGTCTCGCCGCGAGACATCAGCCAGTTGCTCAGTGCGCCGGCGATCACCGCCAACACCACGTCGTTGACGTCGCAGTCGTAGCGGGCACGCACCGCTCGGTAGTCGTCGAGCTTTCCCCGCGCGACGGTGAACCGCCGATTGCGCGACACGGTGGCGTTGAGCGGGCTGCTCGGTGCGGTGCCGCGCGCGACCGTGCGGACCACGTCGAAGACGCGGCGGCCGGCGTCGACGAGTTCGCTGTAGCTGGTCGCCAGCCCGGCGAGCGCGGACCCGACGGACTGCACCTGGGCGCCCGGGCCGGCGATCCAGTCGCCAATGGCACCCAGGATCAGACGGGTGTTGCCCGGGTCGCGCTCCGGTATCCAGATGTCTTCGGGGAACGGTGGCGGCTTGCGGGTCCGGTCGGCGATGACGTGGCCGATCTCGAGCGCGCTCATGCCGTTGATCAGCGCCTGATGCGACTTTGTGTAGAGGGCGATGCGGTTCTTTGCCAGTCCCTCGACGAGGTACATCTCCCACAGCGGCCGCGACTTGTCCAACGGTCGTGCGGCCAGTCGGGCGATCAGTTCGTGCAATTGCTCGTCGCTACCCGGGGACGGCAGCGCCGACCGCCTGACGTGGTAGGTGATGTCGAATTCCGGGTCGTCTACCCACACCGGCCGTGCGAGTTGGATGGGGAAGCCAGAGACCTCGCGCACCTTCTGCCGGTACCGCGGAATCTGGGGTAGCCGCTGCTCGATGGTGGCCAGCAACGTCTCGTAGCTCAGGCCGGACCGCGGTCGACGCAGGATGGACAGAGATCCCACGTACATCGGGGTGGCGCTGTTTTCCAGGCGGTAGAAGGACGCATCAGCGTTGGACAGCCGGGTCACCATTACGGCGTTGTCCTCCTTGTCAATTCGCCCTCCCTACGTCCCCTGTGCCATCGCACAGCGGGGCGAGTACGCGCCAGCTTGGTTTGTGCGATGATGGCCGGCAGCTTGTCGTCTGCCCACTCTCCAGCAGGCTTCCGTCGTTCGTGTGACCCAGTTGGAGAGTGCCCATTGAGTTTGATTCCTATTGCCGGCCCACCCCGTCGTGCTGCCTTCGCGGTCATGCCCGTTGTCGACTACGAACCCCCTACGCGCGATGTCCCACGGTGCGGGCAATCATCGCATGCGTCGGTGCGCCCGACCACTCCGCATATCACTCACCGAACGGTCGGCGTCCAGGGCAGCCGGCCGCCGTCGTTTGCAGCGCCTATGCCGCCTGCGGCGGCGGCGCCCCTGTCGCCCGCGATGCGACAGGCGGCGGCCTTCTCCGACGCTGCCCTGCGCCGGGTGCTGGAAGTGTTGGACCGGCGCCGTCCGGTGTCTCAGTTGCGCCCGTTGCTGACGTCCGGCCTGGTCGACTCGGTGCTTTCGCTCAGCCGCGTGGTACCCGGTGCCACGGCGGGCCAGGAGGGTACGGCGGTGCTGCGCCGAATGCGGCTACAACCCGCGACGTGTGATGGTTGGGGCCGGCCGGACGGTCCGGAAAACGCCGCCGAGGTTTTCGGCACTTACAGCCGCGGCGACCGGGTCCACGCGATCGCCTGCCGGGTGGAACGGGTGGCTCCGACGGGCTCGGGTTCAGGCTCGGCCTCGGGACGGTGGTTGATGGTCGCCCTGCACATTGGCTGACGGCTGTGGTGCTGGCCGAGGGGCCCGTGGGTGGGCCACCTGGGTAAGACCTAGCGCAACTCGAATCCGTTCTGTCCGGCACCATCGAGAGTGAAATCGAGCACACGGCCGTTCGTCGTCGGCAGCTTGACGTTCGTGTTGGTGGGATCCATCCGGGCTCGACGGCCGGTCGTGTTGTCGTGCGGCGCGAACCTCGTCGACGAGGTCGCACGCTCGGGCTCAGTCCAGCCGGGGGTGTCGACGACGATTTCCCCGGTGAAGCTGTCGCCGTCGGGCAGGTTGTAGGCGCCGACGAACTGCCGACCGCGGTAGACGTCTGCGCGATCGCACCCCTGACCAGGGGTGTCTAAGGACTGCCCCAGGTACACCTGCCACAGTTCGGGGTCGTGTGCGCCGGTCTCGGCGTCGAACGTCCAACTCGCGCAGCTGTAGTGCTCTTGCTCGAAGGGAAACGGCGTCTCACGCAGCTTGGCGATCGTCTTGCCCTCGGCCTCATGCCATTTGGACACCGCTGTGGGCAGCAGAACCACCGGGGTCCCGATCAATAAGACGATTCCGCCGGCGACCGCCACACGCCGACCAGCCCAGGGCCGACGGGCGACCAAGAAGATCCCCAACAACAGCGCGATCGGGATCAGGCCGGCGAGGTAGAACGCGAGATGGTGATCGCGGACGCCGCGGGCGGACGCCTCGTAGACGTTGGAATCCGGCTTCAGGACGAACGTCTTGGTCATGACGAATTGCCCGATCAGGAGGGGCACCCGAACCGTCGCGGCCAGAACCACCGCCGCGATCGTCGCTTTGATGTCGTTCCAGCCGCGCCGTGAGGCGGCGGCGGTCAACGTCTCACCACGTGCCTCTTCGGCGTGGTCGTCGCGGTCGCGTTGCCCCTGCTCACGTGCGATGTCCGCAGTCGCGTCGATCAACAGGGCCAATGCCAGCGCGTCGTTGGACGGGCCTGCCACGCCAGCGGCATCGGAGCACAACCGGACGAACCAGTCCACCTCTCGGGCCGCAGCGAACTCCGCTGCGCTGACTCGCGCCATGACGTCGGCGGCATAGCGTTGCACGCTTGCGGAGTCGGCCATTGCGGTGATCGACAGCGCGACTTGGCGGACCTGTCGACGCACCTGCCGGGTGAACGGGACTCCTCGCCGGGATGCGGCGTCGCGCGACCTCGCGACTACGTCGTGCCAGTTCACGTCGATCATCCGGTAACCGGAGCGGGCCGCATCGTCGGCGATGCCACCCAGCAACCGGGCGTCGAACAGCGCGCCGACGACCTCGGTGTCGGCGCTTTGCGCCAACCGCACCAGGTCGCTGGGGGCCGTCACCGCGTAGCCCCGAAAGGTCAGCGGCGCCGTCGGAGCCAGGCGCGCGACGAGGTAGGCGACCTTCGCGTCTGGGCCCCAGTTGTGTTGGGCCAGTTCGGAATAGTCGTCGCCGGTGCACACCTCTTTGGTGAGCCAGGTAAGCAGCCGGTTGATGCCCTTGCCGCTGAGCATCCGGGCGGCCTCGTCGGGCCGTTCCGCCATCGCCGCCCCCAGCGCCGCCGGTGAGGTGAACTCTCCCACGTTCGCGAACGGGAATGGCTTCACGGGCCGCGAATGGCCGGACTCGGGCATGGGCCCGCCCTGCCCGTCCAGCGGACGATGCACTGCGGGACTCTGCCCCGCGAGCCAGGCTTCAACCTGCGCGGCCCCCCAGCGCAGGTCGAAGTCCCGCGTCAGCAGGCCGGCCAGCAACAGCTTCCAGCGCCACCGACGCTCGGCCGGCATCGCCAATTCATCGATCGCAGTCAGGGAGACATCACGCGCGAGCAAGTCAGTTTCGATCGCCCGCTGATTGAGCCAACGCCTGTCGTCGGCCTGGTAGTACCCGCGCCCGACCAGGACCGTGTACATCACCATGCCCAGGCTCCACCAGTCAGCGGGAGCACCTTTGACCCGCATGACCTCCGGGGCGTTGTAGGCGGTGGTGCCATGCCCGAAGTTGCTCAGATGGGAGCGCTGGTCGAGGTCGAAGGTCAACCCGAAATCGCTGAGCACGAGGTCAACGTCGGCTACGTTACGAACGAGAACATTGCGGGGTTTGAGGTCGCCGTGCACCACCTGCGCATCGGGCCCCTGTAAGCCCTTGAGGCAGTAGGCCAAACGGGCCAGTATCTTGAGTCGCGATCTGGTCGGAGTGGCCTTGGGCAGCGACGAACTCCTCGAGGGTTCCGTCCGCGCAGTACTCCATGACCTCGTAATGCATCTCGGTACCGGCCACTCGGTCGCTGCCGCGTTGCAACACCTCGACGGTCCACTCCCGGGAGAAATGTTGTCGATACTTACTCGAGTTCAATTCGAACTTGTAGTCCGGCGCCCGGAAGTACACCTTGACGGCCACCTGGACGCCGTCGCTGTTGGTGCACAACCAAACTCGCGCTTCCGCACCGACACCGAGTTCACGTATCGCGCGGTAGCCCTGGGCGGCCAATGAGGGTGGCAGTGGTTGGTACTCTGCCAGCCCGGCCTGGTCACCCTCGATGTGAGTCGCCGGGGCGCGCTGCGCGCTGCCACCCTCGATGAACGTCTCGTCAGCCACCGGTCTGGTCCCTGATCGCGCTCACCTAGACCACCGATCCGCTGTCCCGGTTGCCACCAGCCAATGCGCGATCGCCGAAGCCGACGGTGATCCGCACCCGTGTCACGATGGCCACCTGATCTCGACGTGGACGTTGGACCCCAGCCGCAACGTCTGCCCTGGCCGCAGTTCGTACTCGGTGTCAGCGGGCAACCTGTGATCGTTGACGAAAGTGCCGTTGCTGGAATTGGTATCGGTGATGTACAGCCGGCCGCCTTCATACCGCAGCAGAGCATGATGACGTGACACGTTCATGGCCGTCCGGAACACGCTCTCGGTTTCGAGGTCGTCGTCGCGGCCCAATTGCAGTGTGCGGCCTGGCTCGACGGTGAGCCGCCGACCGCAGACCAGCAGACCTATGCCCGGATGGGGTGGAACGTCCAGCACGGTGCCCGGGGCGGCCGCGCGCGCGGGAACCGGCGGATTCGGGCGGTCCGACTGCGGACCGATGAGGTTGGCGTCGTCCCACAGATTCCTTGTGCAATGGGCACATTGCGAATACAGCGCACGGTCCCAGTCGCTGCCGCACTTGCAGGTGACGGGGTCGGTCAACTCAGCCACGACGTTCTCCCCACGCCCACCCCGCGTGCCTCGAGCGAATCGCGAAGCCGGGCCAGATCCCCCGGCTTGGGAATTCCCACCATCCACACCGCGTGGTCATCGACGTTGATCGAGATCTGTTGTCGCTGAAGTGAATACCTCTGCTCGAAATCCTCCTCGGGGTAACGCCGCAGCGCCAGGTCGGTCAGGCGGTGGACCCGCTGGTTGGCCGAGCCCCGCAGCGCGACGTCGCCCGCCTGATCCTGCTCGAACGGATCGCTGATGAGGACGTCGACCAGACCGTCCCACAACCACGGAAAGTCAACCCGCAGGCGCTCATACGTACGCCCGGAGTACATCAGCACATCGGTGTCGATATCGCGACCCTTCAAGGCTTCCAACAGGGTTCGCAACGCTGTGGGTTGGTCGGTGGGTTCCCCACCGGAGATGGTGATCCCGTCCAGCGCGCCCAGCCCGTCCAGCCAAGCAAGGACGGCCTCGACGTCACAGCACCGGGACTCGTCGAACGCCCACGTGTCACGTGAGACGCAACCCCGGCAGTACAGGGTGCAGCCCTGGAACCAGATGCCCGCGCGCACACCGAACCCCAGGTTGCGCACCGGATGGTGCAGCCGAGACAACAACATGGCGGTCACGCCAGCACCGCGGTCCAGCCGTCACCGGAGCGCTTCAGCCGGGTCACCGTCGCCGCGGTCGTGCCGGCATCCAGTTCGAACAACGCTCGCGCCAACGGGTTCGTGAACGTCGACTCGACCGCGTTGCGCACACCGCGTCCGCCAAACTCAAGCTGCACCAACGCCTCATCGACCAGTGTGCGTCGTACGTCGTCGCTCACCGTCACGTCGATCCCGAGGTCGTCACGGATCCGATCGATCACGTTGCCGGTGAACATCGGGACCAGCTGTTCGGCGACGTCCGCGCAGATGAAGTCGAAGACGACGATGTTGTCACCGATCCGGTTGAGAATTTCGGGCCGACCGATCTCGGTCTTGAAGTGCTCCTGCACCGCCGTCCGGATCTTGCGTTCCACCTCTTCGTACGGGGCGCCCGGATCGACGACGGGTATCCGATTGCCAGCGTCGTCATGTCCGTAGACACCGAGATTGGAGGTGAACACGATCAGCGCCTCGCTGAAAAAGACTGTGGCGCCGGTGCCGTCGGTGAGTCGGCCGTCGTCGAGGATCTGCAAAAACTTGTCCAGTATGCGCGGATGCGCCTTCTCGATCTCGTCGAAAAGGATCAGCCGGAACGGTTGCTGCCGAATGGCATTGGTCAGCTCGCCGCCGCCACTGAACCCCTCGTAGCCCGGCGGGGCGCCGATGAGCCGGGCCTCGTTGTGATCGGCGCGGAATTCGCTCATGTCGAACCGGACGAAGGAATCCTTCTGGCCGAACACCAATTCGGCGATCGACTTGGCCAGCTCGGTCTTGCCGACGCCGGTCGGTCCGGCGAAGAACAGCACGCCCTGCGGGCGGGTGGTGGAGCTTCTCGACTCGGCGCCGGTCAGGCCCATGCAGGAGCGGATCAGGATGTCGACGGCCTTGCGGATCGCCGCCGGTTGACCGAGCACCTTCGTTCCCAACGATGTCGCGCCGTCACGGATCCGTCGCCGCAAATCAGCGGACTGCCACGGGTTGTCAGGCACGCCGTGCCGGAAGGTGCGGACCGCATCGCCGATGTCGTCGGCCGCGATCTGACAATCCTGCGCGAGACGGCTGATCTCCGTCATCGAGCGCAACGTCAGGCCGTCGGTCCGGGCGGCGAAGCGGTCGACGATGTCCGCCAGTTCGGGGGTGTTCGGCTCGGGCGGTTGCGGTAGCGAGAGCACCAGCGAGCGTGCCAGCGCGACCCGGTGCTCCATCGTGGGCTGCGGAACCGAGATCACCCGGGCCAGCTCCGAGGACGCCAGCCAGTACGGCAGATCACCCTCTCGGTCGAGCAACCAGATCACCGTGTTGTACAGCGGGGCGCGATGCCGGCCGGGCACCGGATGCGCCTGCGCGGTCAGCATCAACTTCTCGGCGGTGGCAAGCAGGCCATGTATCCCGTCACCGGAGAAGTTGCCCGCCGGCGCCAGCCGGGAAGCATTGGCAAGGATCAGCACGCACGGCCGCTCGGAAGTCACCACCGCGCGCATCAGCGCGGCCAACAACTCCGGGCCCGTTGCACCGTCGGCCTGACCCCGTGCGACGGTGGCGATCAGCCCAGACGCCACCTCGCCGTCGTCTCGCGCCGCGTCCGCGCCGTCGACCGGGTCGTAGACGATGACGTTGCGGTGTCCGGCCGCTTCGAGTTCCAGCAGGATCGCGTCGACCACCGAGGCCTGCCGGGGTGCCGCGGTACCCCCGCGGGGAATCAAGACGATGTCGCGCAGGTTGCCGGTCACCAGGACCTGCGGGTTCGCCGGCAAGGCGATGTCGAGTTCGCGCAACCAGGTTGGGTGTTCGAGGATCAACGCGCGCCTCTCTTGTGCGTCGTGTGCTGCTGGTCCAGCCGGGAGGATGATTGAGTCGCCTTCTTGCGCAAGCTGATCGCCTCCGGAGCGGACAACCCGGGCAGCTTTTGCTCCCTGATGCCCGTCGACAGCCCGCGACGTGACATCGCGCTGAGAAAGCCAGGCACCCTGCGGCAGAACTCTTCCTCGGCGTCACGGTCCGCTACCGCATCCGCCGGACCGAATCGCACCGCGCGCAGACCGATCTCACCATCGCCGATGTCGGCCCGCACGCCGTGGGTGCCGCTTTGCCGGACCACCAGGGTCTGCGGGGTTTGCACCGCCACGTCCAGGACGTCATAGCCCAACTCCGTCAGCGATTCGACCACCGCGTGCCGGACGAAATCTCGATTCGCCTGCGCGGCAACGCTGTCCAGTTGGTAGGTGATTGCGCTGCGCGCCTGCGCCAGCAGCGTGTGCACGTCCTCGCCCCGGTCGGCGCTGACGGCCGCCTGGTCGAGCAGCACGCTTACCGGATCCGGGTCGGGGAGATCGCTGAGATGGGCACGCAGCTCGGCGATTTCGGTGCGCTGGGCCTCGGTCCGCTCGGCACATCGGTTGGCTTCCTCGACGCGATCCGCCAAGTCGGCGTAGAGCAGCCGGGCACGCGCCTGATCGCCAGTGGCCACTACTTCGCGGGCGGCTCGTTCCAGCTCAGCGGATGGGACCTTCAGCGACGCCAGTTTTGCCGCCACCTTGTCGGCGTAGTCGACCCGAGGGGTGGCTTGTTCGACTGGCGCGGTCGGGTGCGCTGCTCGCCGGGCCGCTGCCGCCTCGGTGGCCGCGCGCTCGCGCCGCTGCACGTCAGCCAGGATGTCCCGCATGGTGGCCATCACCTGTTGGGTGCGTTGGGCGAGCTGACGCCGTTCCAGTTCACCGGCCGCCCGGGCGAGTGCCTGCTCCAGCTTGTCGCATTGGGTCTTCATCGCCTCGGATCCGCCGGTCGGCTCGGCCAGCCCGGTAACGGCGACCACGTCGACCACGCAGTCGAGATGACCCGTCGACGCGCAGCGGCGCTCCAATGCCGAGGCCCAGCCGCAAAGCGAGCGCCAGCGCCGTCGCGCCGCCTCGACGCGCTCGCGCTCTAATGCCCGGTAGTCGATGACCTTGGGCCCGCTCACTTCACCTGCACTTTCCAGGGGACTACCCAGCCATCAAAGGGTCGTATTCGGCGGCGAGGCCGACGAGGCCGGCGACCGCTCATCGAGTTTGCCAGGTTCGTCGGACGTAGAACAGCCCGTCTCGAGGGACACAGGCGACCTGTCCACCTGGTCTGCCGGCCGACTGAGCTTCACCAACCGACGGCATGCGAGCCGGGGCTAGTGTTGATTCATGGAAGGCAAAACGGTAAGCGTTGAGCGAGTCATCAAGGCGCCCCCGGACAAAATCTTTGCGTTGTTGGCGGACGCGGGAAAGCACTCCACTTTCGACGGTTCGGAGTCGGTGAACCACTCCACCGCCGAATCGGTGCCGCTGTCCATGGGGTCGAAGTTCGGCATGGCGATGCGAGGTCGCATCGAAACGCTGTTCATTCCGTACCGCACCACCAACACGGTGGTCGAGTTCGAACCGAACCGGCGCATCGCCTGGAAGACGACCGGGGCCGGAGGTCTGATCGGCGGCCGCATCTGGCGCTACGAGCTGAGTCCGGTTGGCGACGGCCAGGAGGGCACCCTGGTCCGCGAGACCTGGGACGTGTCGGAGGACAAACAGCCATGGTTGATCACGCGCGGTTCGATGCCGAAGCAAACCGCGGACGGCATGCGCGCGACGCTGGAGCGAATCGCCGAGCTGGTCGAGAGCTAGGTCCTAGGCCGAACAGACGCAAAAGCTCCCGAAACCGCATGTGTTTCGGGGCTTTTGCGCCTGCTCGGCGGGTTAGGTGACTTTGGCGTGGTGTCGGCGGTGCGGCACCGGAACCAGCTTCGGCACATCGCGGCGGTAATCGCGGTACTGATCACCCAACGCCGCTTCCAGATCATGTTCTTCTAGCGTCAAAGCGATCAGGATGTATCCGGTGGTGGCGACCGCGAACAGCAGGTGCCCCGCGGTCATCGTCGGCGCCGCCCAGAACGCGATGATGAATCCGAGCATCAGCGGATGGCGCACCAGCCGGTAAAGCAGCACCGTGCGAAAACCAAGTTCGGCGTAAGGCTTTCCGCGCCAGACCTGATACACCTGCCGTAGGCCGAACAGCTCGAAATGGTTGATCATGAAGGTCGCGCTGAACACCATGGCCCAGCCCAGCCAGAACATGGTCCAAACCACCAGGCGCGCAACCGGCTGGCGCACGTCCCAGATGACCGCGGGCATCGTTCGCCACTGCCAGTAGAGCAACAGCAGCACTGCGCTGGCAATCCAGACATAGGTGCTGCGCTCGATGGATGGAGGGACGAACCGGGTCCACCACCGTTTGAACCCGGGGCGGGCCATAACACTGTGCTGAACGGCAAAGGCGCCCAGCAGCAACACATTAACCGCGACAGCTTCGCCGATCGAGGCGGTGACCCCGTGGTCCACATCGCGCGGCACCAGGATGCCGCCGACGAATCCGATCGCATAGAGGAAAGCAACCAGGAAGACCGCGTAGCTGATTGCGCCGTATCCAATTGTCAAATAACGCTTCATGAGCTCAGTGTTCGCTGTGGACCCGCCGAGCACATGAGGCGTTTGCCTCAAGGTTTGGGGCCGTTTCTGGCGGGTCAGTCAGGCGTTGGCCAGGCCGTGTCGCAGCGCATACATGCTGGCGCCGATGCGATTCGACACCCCGATCTTGGCGTAAGTCCGCTCCACGTGGTTGCGGGCCGTCTTCTCGCTGATCACCAATTCCGCCGCGATCTCTTTGTTGGACGCGCCGCGCGCGACCAGGCACAGCACCTCGACCTCTCGCGGGGTGAGCCCGTCCGGACGGACCTGCGGGCGCTGCGCGCGGTGTCCGGCCGCGTGCAGCACCGCCTCGACGGCCGCCGGATCCAGCTCGCCGGTCTGCACCCGGCCTTTAAGCCGGCGGGCGGCCGACTCGGGTGTCATCTCTTTCCGGTATGGCCTTGGTTCACAAGCGGATTGATAACTGACAGCGGCCGCCAGGATCCGGTCCGGCAGGCCCAGCGCCGTCCCGTCCAGGCCGCGCGGGTAGCCCGAGCCGTCCACGCATTCGTGATGATTGCCGGCCACGTCGGCCAGCTGCCGAAGCCCGGGCACCTGCTTGAGAATTCGCACCGTCAAATACGGGTGCAGCCGAACACGCTCGAACTCGGCAGCGGTCAGAGAGCCTGACTTGGACCAGACTTGATTCGATACCCCGATGCGGCCCAGATCGTGAACATGACCGGCACGCCTCGTCAGCGCCACCGCATCGGCATCCAGGCCGGCGACCGTCGCCGCCTGAGCCGCGAGCCGGGCGACCGCCCGCGAGTGCCCCAGAGTGAAGGGGCACTTGAGATCTACGAAGTCGCCAAGCGCAACGAGCAGCGTGTCCAACATCTGATCATCAAGGCGCTCATGACGATCCGGCGCCTCCTGCAACGCCGCCGCCCACACGTCGCCGACAGGAGGGACGGACAGCAACTCTTCGGCGTTGTCGACGAATGTGTCGGCGACGTGCGGATCGAACTGTCCGCCTCGCCGGGCTTGCACCATCGCCTTCGCGCCCTCGATGCCGTACATGCGGTGGTGCACCTCGGCCAGTTCGGCGACTTGAGCGACGTGCATTTGGATCGGGATCGCATCACCACTCGCCCGGGTGGGCAGCCCGTCGCCGTCATAACGCTCGAATGCGAACCTCAGCGCCGTTCGCACGCCCGGGCCCAGACCGAGTCGGTCGGCCAGCAGTCCCGCAGATGTGCAGTGCGAGTGGATCATTCGAGCTAGCTGACCACGCGCATTGGTCATCACCGTCGCCATGAGGCTGAGCCGTTGCAGCCACGACTGACCACGACCCATGTTGCTCAACAGGAACCACATATGAGGCAGCCCCGCGGTGTCGACCATGTAGGAGTCGTGACGCACGGAAATATCGTCGCCGAACCACTGCGAAAGCTCGTGTGAGTCGGCATGACAGCCAATCCACATGATCAGCGTGGTGTAGTACGCGTCGCCTCGCTGCTCCTTGCTCAGCCCGAGTCGATCGGCGAGCCTGGTCGCGATCATGGCGGCGCGCAGCATGTGTTCGGCCGGTTGACCAAGACCAAGGTCGATCGCTACGGACAGGGCGGCGAGCACCTCGGCTCGCGTCGGTAACTCGGCGGCAGTCTCCTCGCGGGAGGGCATGCAAATATTGTGCACAGTCATGGCGGATTTTCACTCACTCAATCGTGATCGTGCGCCCGACGGCATCGTGGCGGTCAGCATCGAAGTTCTCGAAATGCCCTGACCCCACCACGAACAAACCGCGTTGCGGCGGCCTGAAACTGGCGAGTTTGGCTTGGTTGGGCAGCGGACCCACCGGTCCGAGGTCCTGGCCGCCCAGAATTGCGCGGGAGTGGGCCACCTCCCACAACTGCCGGGGGGCGATCATGAACCGCTGACCATTCGGCGCGGTGCCGGCGAGCCGCAGCTGCCCGGCATTCAACGCCAGGCCAGCCGCGCCGCTCAACACGCCGAGGGCCATGCGATTGGTCCAGGTTCCGGCGGGCAACCGGCTGCCCACGGCCGTCATCAAGCGCGTCGACAAGGTCGACCGGATATCGATCTGCCAGTCGAGCAGCCCCTCGATCCTGACGAAGACCAACCACGGACTAACCCACTCGACCTCGATGTCGCACTGGACCGCGTCCTGCGGCGTCGCCGAACTGAAGTAGCGCGCACAGCTTTGCGCCCCCGGCGTCGTGGCGTAGAACGTCCAGATGCCGTCGGGACTGCGGTGCCAGACCGACTTGTAAGCCGGCGCGAAGGTGGCCTTCGGAAAATGCCGCAGGGCAAGGTAGTGCCCGTTGGCAAACGGCAAGCCCATGACGCCGTAGCCGACGAACCGCTCGTCATCACCCGCGGGCAGGGCGGGGTTTTGCAGGACAGCCGTGACGGCCTCAAGGGGAGTTACCGGTGTGTTCATGGGGGAATGGTGCTTGCGGCAGGCCACCAGCCGCATGAGGCGACTGCCTCATTTCCCCGGCGCTCCGTGTAAAGGAGGCGCTCCTGAATGCGGGGCTCCTAGCGCTTCTTCACCGACTTCGGCGGCTTCGGGCCACGCCCTTGTTGCCGCGCCGCCGCCCGCCGCTCGCGGCGACTGCCTCCGCCCGGCGCACCGGCCGGTGTCTTGGCGGCCCCGCCGTTGCGCTGCACCTGCGCCGACCCGTCCTCGGACGGGCCGGAATATGTCAGAGGAGGCGCGTCACTGTCGTCAATTCCCTTGGCGCGCAACGTCGGCGCCTCTTCGCGCGGCGGCGTCGCCTGCTTGGGGGCACCCTCGCCGGCCAGTTCTGCAAGGCCTTCGGGAGTCTCGACGGGAGCGACGTCCACCTGCGGGGGCGGGACGGCCTCGACCGTGACGTTGAACAGGAAGCCGACGGATTCCTCCTTCATCCCGTCGAGCATCGCCATGAACATGTCGTAGCCCTCGCGCTGGTACTCGACCAACGGGTCGCGCTGCGCCATCGCCCGCAGCCCGATGCCCTCCTTGAGGTAGTCCATCTCGTAGAGGTGCTCACGCCACTTGCGGTCGATCACGTTGAGCAGCACGTTGCGCTCCAGTTGGCGCATCGCGCCCTCGCCGGCGATCTCCTCGAGTTCGGCTTCGCGGGCGGCGTATGCGCGTTCGGCGTCTTTGATCAGCGCCTCGAGCAACTCGTCCCGGGTGAGGTCGTCGCGATCGGAGTCGGCGTCGCGGTGCGTCAGCTCTTCGTGCGAAATCCCGACCGGATACAGCGTCTTGAGCGCCGTCCACAGCGCCTCGAGATCCCAGTCCTCGGCATAGCCCTCGGCCGTCGCCCCGTCGACGTACGCCGTGATGACGTCGCGGACCATGTCCAGCGCCTGTTCTTTGAGGTTCTCGCCTTCGAGGATTCGGCGGCGCTCGGCGTAGACGACCTTGCGCTGCTGGTTCATCACCTCGTCGTACTTGAGGACGTTCTTTCTGACCTCGAAGTTCTGCTGCTCGACCTGGGTCTGGGCGCTCTTGATCGCCCGGGTGACCATCTTGGCCTCGATCGGCACGTCGTCGGGCAGGTTCAACCGGGTCAGCAGCGCCTCCAGCGCGGCGCCGTTGAAGCGTCGCATGAGCTCGTCACCCAGCGACAGGTAGAACCGCGACTCGCCCGGGTCGCCTTGCCGGCCAGAACGACCGCGCAACTGGTTGTCGATACGCCGCGACTCATGCCGCTCGGTACCCAGCACGTACAGGCCGCCGGCCTCGATGACCTCCTCGGCCTCTTTGCTGGCTTCCTCTTTGACCTTCGGCAACTCCTCGTGCCAGGCCTGTTCGTATTCTTCGGGCGTCTCCACCGGATCCAGACCGCGCTCGCGCAGCCGCTTGTCGGTGAGGAAGTCGACGTTGCCGCCCAGCACGATGTCGGTGCCGCGGCCGGCCATGTTGGTGGCCACGGTGACGCCGCCGCGGCGGCCGGCCACGGCGATGATGCCGGCTTCTTGTTCGTGGTACTTGGCGTTCAGCACGTTGTGCGGGATGCGGCGCTTGGTGAACTGGCGCGACAGGTACTCCGAGCGGTCGACGCTGGTGGTGCCGATCAGGACCGGCTGCCCCTTCTCGTAGCGCTCGGCGACGTCGTCGACCACCGCGATGTACTTGGCTTCCTCGGTCTTGTAGATCAGGTCGGAGTGGTCGACGCGGATCATCGGCTTGTTGGTCGGGATGCTGACCACGCCCAGCTTGTAGATCTCGTGCAGCTCGGCGGCCTCGGTCTGGGCCGTACCGGTCATGCCGGCCAGCTTGTCGTAGAGGCGGAAGTAGTTCTGCAGCGTGATGGTCGCCAGCGTCTGGTTCTCGGCCTTGATCTCGACGTGCTCTTTGGCCTCGATGGCCTGGTGCATGCCCTCGTTATAGCGGCGGCCGATCAGCACACGACCGGTGAACTCGTCGACGATGAGGACCTCACCATCGCGGACGATGTAGTCCTTGTCGCGGTGGAACAGCTCCTTGGCCTTCAGCGCGTTGTTGAGGTAGCTGACCAGCGGCGAGTTGGCCGCCTCGTAGAGGTTGTCGATGCCGAGCTGGTCCTCGACGAACTCCACGCCCTTCTCGTGCACGCCGACGGTGCGTTTGCGCAGGTCGACCTCGTAGTGGACGTCCTTCTCCATCAGCGGCGCGATCCGGGCGAACTCGGTGTACCAGTTGGAGGCGCCGTCGGCGGGGCCGGAGATGATCAGCGGGGTCCGCGCCTCGTCGATCAGGATGGAGTCGACCTCGTCGACGATCGCGTAGTTGTGCCCGCGCTGCACCAGGTCCTCGAGAGAATGCGCCATGTTGTCGCGCAGGTAGTCGAAGCCGAACTCGTTGTTGGTGCCGTAGGTGATGTCGGCGTTGTAGGCGACGCGACGCTGGTCAGGCGTCATCTGGGCCAGGATGACGCCCACTTCCAGGCCGAGGAAGCGGTGCACACGGCCCATCCACTCGCTGTCACGTTTGGCCAGGTAGTCGTTGACCGTGACGACGTGCACGCCCTTGCCGGCCAGCGCATTGAGGTAAGCGGGCAGCACACAGGTCAGCGTCTTACCCTCACCGGTCTTCATCTCGGCGACGTTGCCCAGGTGCAACGCCGCCGCACCCATCACCTGCACGTCGAAAGGCCGCTGGTCAAGCACCCGCCAGGCGGCTTCGCGGGCGACCGCGAACGCCTCCGGCAGCAGGTCTTCGAGCTCCTCGCCGTCGGCCAGGCGCTTCTTGAACTCGTCGGTCTTGGCCCTCAGCTCGGCGTCGGTGAGCTTTTCGACATCGTCAGACAACGTGTTGACGTAGTCGGCCACCTTCCTGAGGCGCTTGACCATGCGACCTTCACCAAGGCGCAGCAACTTCGACAGCACAGCTAAATCCCTTATGGGTAGGAGTCTTCTTCTTTAGTGAGCGACCCCCATCGTAGGCGCGATCGCCAGCGCGGCGAAGCCGGGCGCAGCGGGTCGCGCCCTCTGTCGTAGGCGCGATCGCCAGCGCGGCGAAGCCGGGCGCAGCGGGTCGCGCCCTCTGTCGTAGGCGCGATCGCCAGCGCGGCGAAGCCGGGCGCAGCGGGTCGCGCCCTCTGTCGTAGGCGCGATCGCCAGCGCGGCGAAGCCGGGCGCAGCGGGTCGCGCCCTCTGTCGTAGGCGCGATCGCCAGCGCGGCGAAGCCGGGCGCAGCGGGTCGCGCCCGCTGTCGTAGGCGCGATCGCCGCCGCGGCGAAGCCTGGCGCAGCGGGTCGCGCCCTCTGTCGTAGGCGCGATCGCCAGCGCGGCGAAGCCTGGCGCAGCGGGTCGCGCCCTCTGTCGTAGGCGCGATCGCCAGCGCGGCGAAGCCGGGCGCAGCGGGTCGCGCCCTCTGCCGCAGGCGACGAAGAGGTGCAAGCCCCTGATCGTCAGGCCGGAGCGGATCAGGCCAGTCGAATTAAGCCATAGTCGTAGCCGCGTCGCCGGTACACCACGGACGGCTTGTCGGTCTCCTTGTCCAAGAACAGGAAGAAGTCGTGGCCAACCAGCTCCATTTCGTACAGCGCGTCGTCGACCGACATCGGCTTGGCGGGGTGTTCCTTGATCCGAACGATCCGACCGGGCTCGTGGTCCTCGACAAATTCCTCGACGGCGGGAGCGTGCTCGTGTGTCTCGGTGACTGTGCCGTTGAAGGCCTTCTCCACGACCTCCGGCGCGGGTATCGAGGCGGTGGCCTCGGCCACCGATACCGGGGTCTTGTCGCCGTAGTGCACCTTGCGGCGGTCCTTGCCGCGGCGCAGTCGATTCTCTAGTTTGTCGACCGCGGCCTCGAGGGCGGCGTAGAAGCTGTCGGCGCAGGCCTCACCCCGGACGACGGGCCCACGGCCGCGAGCGGTGATCTCCACACGCTGGCAAGCCTTGCGTTGGCGACGGTTGCGTTCGTGGTCGAGCTCGACGTCGAACAAGTAGATGGTCTTGTCGAATCGCTCGCACCGCGCGAGCTTTTGCGAAACGTAGATGCGGAAGTGGTCGGGGATCTCGACGTTGCGGCCCTTGAAGACGATCTCGGCCTGCGACGACGGTTGAGCCTGTTCGTCAGCCGTGTCGAGAACCTCAGTGGAGTCCGCGGTAGATCTTGACATACGTGACAACTCGTTTCTTTTTCTCGTAACGCACGCGCCCTGCGTGCGGGGCAATTCGTTAAGCGCTCCGACGAGGGTGTAGCGGATTGAGAAATGGCCACCGCCGCAGGCTGCCCGCCGGAGCAAGATGTCGAATTCTCACCTCCTGCTGCGGGTGCCGCTTTTCCACGACGTTAGCCCTAGTTTGCCCAACCGTGCCACCAAATTCTGCTACCTGTTTCTGGTTCTTCACGTACTCATGTCTTTCACGCCGCAGCGATCGTCAGCACCGCCGCGACGCGCACGCCGGCGTGCAGCAGAACCCGAACCGACTCGCGCGCGGTGGCGCCGGTGGTGACGATGTCGTCGACGAGTACGACCTCGTCGCGCGGTCGGTGTTTGGTGCGGAAGACGACCCGGTTGGCGATGTTGCGTTCGCGGTCCGAGGTGCCGAGCCCGACCGAGTCGCGGGCGAAGGCCTTCATCCGCAGTGCGCGCACCACACTGATGTCCGGCCTGCCGGCCACCGCGGCCTCGGCCATTCTGGTGACGGGATCGCCCCCGCGCCGCCGGGCCGCCGATCGCCGGGTGGGTGCC
This sequence comes from Mycobacterium bourgelatii, assembly GCF_010723575.1. Taxonomy (NCBI): domain Bacteria; kingdom Bacillati; phylum Actinomycetota; class Actinomycetes; order Mycobacteriales; family Mycobacteriaceae; genus Mycobacterium; species Mycobacterium bourgelatii. Next base: position 1,065,268 of record NZ_BLKZ01000001.1, on the reverse strand, counting down.
GGAACCATCGTGAGCGGCGCCTCGACCATGCCCCAACACAGCAGTCGGTGGACGCCAACGGCTAGCGCACGCGCCATGGGCGCCACCAAGTCGCTGCGCCCGTGCTCTTTCATCGCCAGCAATGCCTGACGCCGGGCGCCCACATAGCGGCCGAGCGCGAACACCGGGACCTGCGGGTCTGCGCGCGGGCTCACCAGGTGCGGTTGGTCGGGTCTCACGACCAGTTCAGCGGCACAGGCCGCACACCATCGCGTTCCCGGTAAGCCGCAGCCGCCGCACTCCAAAGGCAGTATCAGATCGAGCACATAGCCATTGTGGTGTGCCGGGCTGACACCGAACCGCAATCAACAGCGACCGACTCGTGACCAAAACTTGACCGACATGCCAAGGCGCGCTTGGACATTCATTCGTGATACCGCCCGTACGCTCAACCATCGATGCGGTCAATCCAGAAACGGAAAGGGTGTTGAGGGAGTCATGCGGGCGGCGATTCGATCTCTGGTAGTCGTGATCGGCGTCGCCTCAGCACTTATCGCAGACCGCGCCGACGTCGTGCTCACGGCGTCTCGTACAGCGACTGACTACCCGCCCATCGCCGCAATTGCACCGGCGCGCGGCTCGGTGGTGGGTGTCGCGCATCCGGTCATCGTGACCTTCGCCGGCTCCGTCGCCAATCGCCAGGCGGCCGAGCGCTCACTGGCCATCCACTCGGTCCCGGCGATGACCGGCAGCTACGAGTGGCTTGACAACAACGTCGTGCAGTGGGTGCCCAACCGCTACTGGCCGGCGCACCGCGCGGTGGCGCTGTCGGTCGGCGGGATGCGCACCGACTTCAAGACGGGCCCGAAAGTCGTTGGCGTCGCTGACATCTCAAATCACACGTTCACCGTCACTATCGACGGAGACGACTCTCAACCACCTCCTCCCCTGCCCGCACCACACCATCGCCCGCACTTCGGCGAGTCCGGCGTGATGCCGGCGTCCATGGGTAGGCCGGAATTCCCGACGCCGGTGGGCACGTACCGAGTGCTGGCCAAGGACCGCTCAGTGGTCATGGATTCAAGCACCGTCGGCATTCCCGTCAACGACCCTGACGGTTATCGCATCACGGTGGACTATGCGGTCCGTTTCAGCAATAGCGGGCTCTACGTGCACTCGGCTCCTTGGGCAGTCCCATCACTGGGTTTGGAGAACGTCAGCCACGGCTGCATCAGCCTGGGCATCGCCGATGCCGAGTGGTACTTCGACACCGCCAACATCGGCGACCCCATCATCGTCAAGGAAGGAGTTCCCATCGATCAGCAGATCAAGGAAGCGGACCCAGTCAAGAAGGCTGACCCCGTTGCCTAGTGTCCTGCTGCTTAGTGCCCTGCTGCTTAGTGCCCTGCTGCTTAGTGCGGTGCCAGTGGCGCCGGGGCGCCGACGCAACCCGGCATCGCCCCCGAAGCTCCCGCCAAGACGGCCGGAATGGGCGGCGTCGGCTCGGGTGCCGGGCCTGGTAGCACGACCGGATCGCTGGCCAGTGACGGCCCACTAGTCGGCGCACCCTTGCCACTACCACCCGCAGCCGTTATCGGCACGCCAGCTGGGCCGGCTCCGCCGGCAGCGCCAGCGCCGGCGCCAGCCGGTACGACCGGAACAACGGGAACCGGCGGCACGACCGGCACAGGCGGTACGGGCGCGACGGGCACCACCGGCACCGGCCCGGGCAGCACCACCGGTGCTGCGGCGGCGCCGATTGGCCCCGCAGCGCCCATAGCCGGGCCGACGGCGCCGTAAGCACACGTCGGACCACCGGTGGGCAGCGGAGCGGCTGCCGCTAACGGAGCGCACGCCATCACAGCGCCGCACAACCCAGTGCCAACCATCATCCCAATGCTGCGTCGATCCGAGATCTTCAACGCCCGCTCCTTCATTCACTCGCCTACGCGATTCACTCGACAATCGGAACGGTATCTCTGCACCCGAATCCCTTTCTAGACCAGCGGAAATTGGTTGCCGAACCGATACTGTGTGCCAGCCACGTCGTGACTGCAGGGTTGTCGAACGGTGACTTGACGGGGTTTTAGGCCACTTTTCACGGGGTTGACACTGCCCCACCCCCGCGACCGTTGACACTGCGCTGAGGGCGGGGGTTACTCGCACTTCCTCGCCCAGGACGCAGAGTCAACACCAAAGCCCCACGCGCGGGTGTTGAGACTGCGCTGAGTGCGGGGGTTACTCGCACTTCCTCGCCCAGGACGCAGAGTCAACGCATGGCGGCGGCGGGCGGGGTGGCAGCGGGTGTTGAGACTGCGCTGAGGGCGGGAGTTACTCGCACTTCCTCGCCCAGGACGCAGAGTCAACACATGGCGGCGGCGGGCGGGGTGGCAGCGGGTGTTGAGACTGCGCTGAGGGCGGGGGTTACTCGCACTTCCTCGCCCAGGACGCAAAGTCAACGCCAAAGCCCCCCGCCCAGGACGCAGAGTCAACCCCAGAGCGACGACGGCCAGGTGAAACTGAGCGCGCCTTGGCTCAACCGGGTGATCAGGTTCTCCAAGTGTTTGAGCGGAAACTCGGTTCGCCACTCCGGCAGGACGGCGGATACCTGCAAGGTGTCCGCCCCAAGGCTGACGTCGGTGATCAGCAAGCCGTGCGGCAGTTCAGGCAGCGGCACCTGGTAGGCCGGTAACCGGGCCGGCAACGTCCAGCGCCGCTTCCCGACGACCACCGCCAGCGGCCGCAACCACAAGTTGCTCCCCACCACGTCGACGTCGACTTCCACGCCGCCCCAACGGGGTTGACGAGCCCAGCGCAGGCGGGCGGTCCCATCCTCGCGCAACTCCCCCCGCAGTCGCGGCGCCGCCAACCGCAGCGCTTCATCGAAGGTGTTGGCGGGCACCGCCGACGACAGTTGAACCGGCGCCGCGACCACCATCGGCGGCATGCCCGGTCGAATGTGGACATTTTGCAGGACCGCGACGGCACGCTGCAGGTGGTGGTTATCCCATCTGATGTTGCACGCCGCCACCCGCACCTCACCGAGCTGACCGATGGCCAAGCCTTGTGGTTCCAGCTCCGATGCCAACTCCGTCACCGTCAGCTGCACGTCGCGGTCGCCCATCCGGACCGTGACTTCCGTGCCGATGAGCAACTGCTGCAACGTCACGAACAACGTGCGGTAGGGCACCTTGGCCGCCTGAGCTGCGCCGTCGCTCACCGACTGCAAACCGCTCGACGACCACAACGACCCAAGGAAATCCAATGCGCGCAACGGGTCATCCCACCGCAACCGGGGAACTTTCGGCGACATGCCAAGCGCCTCCTCAAATGCGAGAGTAGCCCGACGCGCCAGGCTCACACTAGGAAAGTTCGGCTGCACCGACGATGACGGTGCTGTGTCAGCCGCGTTATCCCGGCAACACCGGCGCGGCCCCGGGCACCATCAGCCCGGGTACCTCCAACCAGCCCTGCTGGCCCTCGGCCGCCGACGCCGAATACATCAGCACCCCTTGGGGTCCCGCGACGTACACGGTCGACGGGTTGGCCGCGATCGCGAACAGCGGAATCTGCAAGTTGTGCGACGGAGCATCGGAATTGACCCCGTCGAGGTTGACGTAGGACACCGGATGGGTGGCGTCGTTACGGGTCACCACGATGTCGTCACCAGTACGCCAGTACAACGACACCACCGATGTGCCCAACCCGAATCCCAGCCGGCGCGGATAGGTCAACGCGAACTGGCCGGCCTGAGTCTGTTCCACCCCCGCGAGAATCACCTGGCCCTCGATGACCATCGCGGCCCGCGTCCCGTCACGGGACAGCTGCAGCTCGCTGATCGCCCCCGGGAAACGGGCAGTCACCGCGGTGGAATCCACCGGAATCCGCGCGGGTTGTCCCGACGCGGGTTCCTGTATCGCGCGCAGGACGTTGTTCGTGTCCACCACGACCCACACCGCGTCGTCCAGCGACCAACTGGGCCGCGACAGATTGTGCCCGTCCGCGGATTGCGCCGCCTCGCCGCCAAGATCGCCGATCCACAACGACGCGGCCATGTCCGGGGCACCGCGTCGCAGCGTCACCACCGACGCCACCTGCCGCCCATTGCGTGACAACGCGGCGGCGGTCTGGTCGCCCATGTGCCCGAACGCTCCAGGCACGGGGGCGATGTGCTGCCCGTCCAGCCCGACCAGCGACCCGCCGACCAGCGCGTGCAGCCCGGCACCCGCGCCGTCGGCCACGCCGGGGTCGGTTGCGGCGACGTCCGAGGTGTTCCATCCCTGCGCGAACCTGTCGTCAAGCGGGGCGCCGTCGGCGTTGATGACGTACGGTCCTCTGATATCGGCCCGGGCCAACGTCCAAATGATCTGTGCGGCAAGGAGTTGTCTGCTGTGCGGGTCGGTGGTGGTCAGCTTTTCGAGTTCGATGCGCGCGCCGCCGTACCCCTTGCCGATGCCGTTCTTGCCGCCGTCGGCCCGAGTCACCGGACCCCGCAGCCGCAGCGGCGGCGAAAGCAGATTGCGTACCGTGTGCGCCATCTCGGGACGTTGACCGGCCAGCAACTTGGAGACGAGTTCGGTCGCCAGCTGGTCGTGATCGGACACCGCGACGTAGCGCGGATCGGGCACCACGGTCTTACCGGTGGGATCGGCGAAGTACAGCGTGTTGCGTTTGTAGGTGGCCTGGAACTGCTGCCAGTCCAGGAAGACACCGTTGGGCAGGCGGTCGATGCGCCAGCCGCCCGAGGTCTTGATCAACTCGATCGGTCCCGGGTCCGGCAGTTGGCCTTCGGCGGTCTCGAACACCCCCATGTCGGACAGCGAGCCGAGGATGTCCGCCCGCATGTTCGCCGTAACCTTTTCCGCGCCACGGGTTTCCACGAACACGACGTGGTCGATCAGCAGCGCGCTACCGCCGTCGTCCCAGGAATTAGAGGCCTTCTGGGTGAGGAACTGACGTGCCGCGAGGTGGCGGTTGGCCGGGTCGGCGGTGGCTTTGAGGAACTCGCGCAGCAGCACGTCGGGATCCATGCCGGGGGTCGGCTTGGGCAGGTTCGACGGCGCGGGCCGCTCCACGGTGCCAATGGCTTGCGGGGCCGACGAGCTGGGCACGCTGGCACACCCGGCGAGCAATAGCACCGTGGACATCAGCGCCAAGATGGCCCTTAGCCGCTTCATCATCCTCTCCAGTCGGCGTGCTCGCGCTGGCGTTGCCGCTCCGCGTGGTCCTGCGCACTGGGTTGCGACGACGGCGAGACCACCGGCTGGGGACCCGATTGCGGCGGTGCTGGGACCGGTTTCATGGGCAACGGGCTGGTGGTCACCTTGTGGCCGCGCACCAACGGCAGCGTGAGCCGGAAGCAGGCGCCCTCGCCGGGCTCGCCCCAGGCTTCCAGCCGGCCCTGGTGCAACCGCGCGTCCTCGACACTGATCGCCAAACCCAGTCCGGTGCCGCCGGAGCGACGCACCCGCGACGGGTCTGACCGCCAGAATCGGCTGAACACCAACTTCTCCTCGCCCGGCCGCAGCCCGACACCGAAGTCGCGCACGGTGACCGCGACGGTGTCCTCGTCGTAAGCCATCCGGATCTGCACCGGCTTGTGCTCGGCGTGGTCGATGGCGTTGGCGATCAGGTTGCGCAGGATGCGCTCGACCCGCCGCGGGTCGACCTCTGCGATCACCTCTTCCTCCGGCATGAAGACCTGCAACTCGATCTTGGCGTCCTCTGCCAGGTGGCCGACGTTACCCAGCGCGCTCTTGACCGTGGCGCGCAAATCGACTGCCTCGACGGACAATTCGGCCACACCGGCATCGTGCCGGGAAATCTCGAGCAGGTCGTTGAGCAGCGTCTCAAAGCGATCGAGCTCGTTCACCATCAGCTCGGTGGAGCGGCGCAGCGCCGGGTCCAGGTCGGCGCTGTGGTCGTAGATCAGGTCGGCAGCCATGCGCACGGTGGTCAACGGCGTGCGCAGTTCGTGGCTGACGTCGGAGGTGAAGCGGCGTTGCAGGTTGCCGAACTCCTCGAGCTGGGTGATCTGCCGCGACAGGCTCTCGGCCATGTCGTTGAACGACACCGCGAGTCGGGCCATGTCGTCTTCACCGCGCACCGGCATGCGTTCGGACAGATGCCCCTCGGCGAACCGCTCGGCGATCCGCGACGCCGACCGCACCGGGTTCACCACCTGACGCGACACCAGCAGCGCGATCCCGGCCAGCAGGACCAGCAGCACCAGACCGCCGGTGGCCATGGTGCCGCGCACCAGCGTGATGGTGGCCTGTTCGTTGGCCAGCGGGAAGATCAGGTACAGCTCCAGGTTGGCCACCTGCGACGACGTCGGGCTGCCGACGATCAGCGCGGGACCGTCGAAGCCCTCGGTTCGCACCGTCGCGTACTGGTAGGCGGCCTGCCCGGCCTTGACGAACCCGCGCAGTGCATTGGGAACCTGGTCGACGGGCCCGGCGCTGGACGCCGCGCGGGGACCGTCACCCGGCACCATCAGCACCGCGTCGAAGGCACCGGCCAGGCCGGCGCCGGAGGCGGGATCTGTTTTCGACGTCAGCGTATTGCGCGCGAGCTGCAGGCTGCTGTCCAGCGAGCGGGTCTCTTCACCGTTGACGATGCCGCTCACGGTGTTGCGCGCCCGCTCGATCTGGTCGATCGCGGCCCGCACTTTGACGTCGAGGACCCGGTTGGTGACCTGGCTGGTCAGCACGAAGCCGAGGGCGAGGATGACCGCCAACGACATCCCAAGGGTTAGCGCGACGACTCGCAATTGCAGCGAGCGGCGCCAAGCAACACTAACGATGCGACTTAACGCACCCAGACCCCGCGTCATGGGCCCGGAACGCCCCCAACGACTGCGTGTTCGTCGCCGCGAGCCCCAGATCACCGGCGCCTTTCTGCACTAACGCCGGAAACCCCGGATATCACGGAGGTCCGGCCTTGTATCCCACTCCTCGAACGGTCAGAACCACAGTCGGGTTCTCGGGGTCTTTTTCGACCTTGGCCCGCAGACGCTGGACGTGCACGTTCACCAGGCGGGTGTCCGCCGGGTGCCGGTATCCCCACACCTGTTCGAGCAGCACATCACGAGTAAACACCTGGCGCGGTTTGCGCGCCAACGCGACGAGCAGGTCGAACTCCAACGGCGTCAGCGAGATCTGCTCGCCGTTGCGGGTGACCTTGTGCGCCGGCACGTCAATGTCGACATCGGCGATCGACAGCATCTCGGCCGGTTCGTCGTCGTTCCGGCGCAGCCGGGCACGCACCCGCGCGACCAGCTCCTTCGGCTTGAACGGCTTCATGATGTAGTCGTCGGCGCCCGACTCCAGGCCCAGCACCACATCCACGGTGTCGGTCTTGGCGGTCAGCATCACGATCGGAACACCGGAATCGGCGCGCAAGACTCGGCACACGTCGATGCCGTTCATGCCGGGCAACATCAGGTCCAACAGCACCAGATCGGGGCGCAGCTCGCGCACCGCGGTCAGGGCCTGGGTACCGTCACCGATGACCGCAGTGTCGAAACCCTCCCCACGAAGCACGATGGTGAGCATCTCGGCGAGCGAAGCGTCGTCATCGACGACCAAAATCCTTTGCCTCATGCTGTCCATGGTGTCATCAGTTCGGGACAAATCTGGGCTATCCCACGGGCGTTTCTTGGTTGATAAGGCCAAATCCATAACAAATCGGCATCTAACTGCCCGAAACGCCCGCCAATCGGGCCGCCAGACCCTTCGGATCGACGTCCGCGTCGACCACCAGCCAACGTCCGCCCCACCCGGCGTCGGCCAGTTCTCGGTACACCTCACCGGTGCGCAGCTGCAGTCCGTCGTCGCGCTCGTAGCTGTCGCGCGCACGACCCGGGTCGCTTTCGGCGCGGCTACGCGCCCGTTGCTTGGCCAACTCGACCGGGACGGCCAGCAGCACCTGCCAGTCCGGCGCGGGCAGACCCAGACGCTGGTATTCCATCTGCTGCACCCACGACACCGCCTCCCCCGTCATGTTCTGATGCAGACGGGCGGCGCTGTAGGCGGCGTTGGAGGCAACGTAGCGGTCCAGGATCACCACGTCGTAGTCGCGCTGCAACCGCACGATCTCCTCGACCGCGCCGGCCCGGTCCAGCGCGAACAGCATGGCCATCGCATACACCGACGTGGCGAGGTCACCGTGCTGGCCATGCAGCGCCTCCGCGGCGACGTCAGCCGTCACGGATCTGCCGTAGCGCGGGAACGCGAGCGTCGTGACGGACTTGCCGGCCGCCTCGAAGGCGGCCTTCAACCCCTCGGTCAACGTCCGCTTACCCGAACCGTCGACCCCTTCGATGGCGATCAGCACCGGGCGAGCCTATCGAGGGGTTCGAACGTCACGCTGACGTGACACTCGGCGCCCAGCGCCACGCTGACGTGACGCTCGGCGGCGAGGCTGAATCAGCCGGCGAGGCTGGATCAGTAGCGAGGCTGGATCAGTAGCGGTAGTGGTCGGGCTTGTAGGGGCCCTCGACGTCGACACCGAGGTATTCGGCCTGGTCCTTGGTCAGCTTGGTCAGCTTGCCGCCGAGCGCCTCGACGTGGATGCGGGCCACCTTCTCGTCGAGGTGCTTGGGCAGCCGGTACACCTCGTTGTCGTACTCGTCGTTCTTCGTCCACAACTCGATCTGGGCGATCGTCTGGTTGGCGAAGCTGTTGCTCATCACGAACGACGGGTGCCCGGTGGCGTTGCCCAGGTTCAGCAGCCGGCCCTCGGACAGCACGATGATCGAGCGACCGGTGTCGTTGAAGGTCCACAGGTCGACCTGCGGCTTGATGTTGGTGCGGGTGGCCCCGGAACGCTCCAGCGCGGCGATGTCGATCTCGTTGTCGAAGTGGCCGATGTTGCCCAGGATGGCGTGGTCCTTCATCGCCTTCATGTGCTCCAGCGTGATGATGTCCTTGTTACCGGTGGCGGTCACGACGATGTCCGCATCGGCGATGGCCTCCTCGACCGTCACCACGTCGAAGCCCTCCATCAGGGCCTGCAACGCGTTGATCGGGTCGATCTCGGTGACGCTCACGCGCGCGCCCTGGCCCTTCGCGGCCTCCGCGCAGCCCTTGCCGACGTCACCGTAACCGCAGATCAGGACGTTCTTGCCGCCGATCAGCGCGTCGGTGCCCCGGTTGATGCCGTCGATCAGCGAGTGCCGGGTGCCGTACTTGTTGTCGAACTTGGACTTGGTGACCGAGTCGTTGACGTTGATCGCCGGGAAAGCCAGGTCGCCCGCAGCGGCGAACTGGTACAAGCGCAGCACGCCGGTGGTGGTCTCCTCGGTGACGCCCTTGACGGACCCGGCGATCTTGGTCCACTTGCCCTTGTCGGTCTCGAAGCGCTTGCGCAGCAGGTTCAGGAAGACCTTCCACTCGGCCGGGTCGTCGTCCTCGGCGGGCGGCACCACGCCTGCCTTCTCGTACTGCATGCCGCGCAGCACCAGCATGGTGGCGTCACCGCCGTCGTCCAGGATCATGTTGGCCGGCTTGTCCGGGTCCGGCCAGGTGAGCATCTGCTCGGCGCACCACCAGTACTCCTCGAGCGTCTCACCCTTCCATGCGAACACCGGGACGCCCTTGGGCTCCTCGGGGGTGCCGTACGGCCCGACCACGACGGCGGCCGCCGCGTGGTCCTGGGTGGAGAAGATGTTGCAGGACGCCCAGCGCACCTCGGCGCCGAGCGCGACGAGGGTCTCGATCAGCACCGCGGTCTGCACGGTCATGTGCAGCGAACCCGAGATCCGGGCACCCTTCAGCGGTTGCACGTCGGCGTACTCACGCCGCAGCGACATCAGTCCGGGCATCTCGTGCTCGGCGATCCGCAGTTCCTTACGACCGAATTCCGCCAACGACAGATCGGCAATCTTGAAGTCGATGCCATTCCGAACATCTGCGGTTAGCGAATTTTCGAGCGTGGTCATAGCGTGTTTTCCTTACTCAAGGGGGCTAACTCCGGGCTCGTGAAAGAGCCGGGCGGCTACTTTAGCCGAGGTCTCGTCCTCCGCCCACTGTAGCCGCCCGGCCCTAGGCCCCCTGGTCAGGGGACTGTCTGATTTCTACGGAACGATGTTCACCCCGTGCCGCTCGGCAAACGGGGTCAGCAGCCGGGCCAGGTCCGCCGCCACGTCGTGGTCGGCTTCCGGTGGCATCGACACATAGCTCAGGCAGATCCGAACGATCGCCCGCGACAACACGTTGGCGTCATCATCGCTGGTGGCAACCCAGGTTTGGGTGAATGCCGTAGCCAGTCGCTCCGAAGCACGGTTGATGATCGGCGCGCTGTCGGTGGTGATCAGTTGCAGCAGATCGGGCTTGGCGACGCCGGTCAGCAACGAGACCACCAGTGGGTCCGCGGCCGTCTCTGTGAAGAAGGTGCGGAAACCCTGCAGGAACGATTGGTAGATGTTCCCGACGTTGGCCTCCAGCGACGCGTGGACCGCGTCGACCAAGCGGTCGGCCAGTCGCAAGGCGTAGCCCTGCGCCAGACCCTGGCGGGAGCCGAACTCGTTGTAGATGGTCTGCCGGCTGATGCCCGCGGCACGGGCGACGTCAGACAGGGTGATCGCAGACCAGTCCCGGGTCAGCAGCAGATCCCGCATCGCATCCAGGACCGAGTCACGGAGCAGGGCACGTGACGCTTCGGCGTAGGGAATGCGCTTCACAGGCGCGACAATAGTGCTCAACTCCGTGCCACCTCCACCATCGCGAAGTCGCCTTTTCCCGCGCCGCAGTCCGGGCAGCTCCAATCCTCGGGGATGTCGGCCCAGCGGGTCCCGGGAGGTATGCCGTCTTCAGGCCAGCCCAGCGCCTCGTCGTACTCAAAGCCGCACTGGACGCATTGGAAGAGTTTGTAGTCGCTCACTTGTTTCCTCCTATCCTTTCGAAATCTGGCTTTTCGCGGACGGCGCAGTCCGGACAGGTCCAGTCTTCGGGAATCTCATCCCAGCCCGTGCCGGCTGGAAAGCCTTCTCTCGGATCGCCTTTGGCCTCGTCGTAGACGTAGTCGCAGACCGGGCACTGATAGGCGTTGCTCGTCTTCTGGGTCACGCGGCAACCTCCTGGCCGCCTTCCTGGGCGCCGTACTTGGCGAGCAGCTTCTTGCGCAACCGGGGGTGCACATTGACCTTGGTGATGTCGCCGTCGTAGTGCTCGAGCACCCGGTGGTCCATCACCTTGCGCCACAGTGGCGGGAAGTAGGTCAGCGAGATCATCGATGCGTACCCACTGGGCAGGTTGGGCGCGCCCTCCATGCTGCGCAGCGTCTGGTAGCGCCGGGTGGGGTTGGCGTGGTGGTCGCTGTGCCGCTGCAGGTGGTACAGGAACAGGTTGGTGACGATGTGGTCGGAGTTCCAGCTGTGCACCGGGGCGCAGCGCTCGTAGCGGCCGTTAGCGTTCTGCTGCCGCAGCAGTCCGTAGTGCTCGAGGTAGTTGACCGCTTCCAGCAGGCAGAACCCGAAAACCGCCTGGATGATGATGAACGGGATCAGGCCGACGCCGAACACGGCGATCAGCGCACCCCACAGCACCACTGACATGGCGAAGGCGTTGAGCACGTCGTTGCCCAGGTAGGTGCGGGGGTCCCACGGGCTGCGGCCCGTCCGACGGATGCGCTGCGCTTCGAGGTGGAACGCAGAGCGCGCGCTGCCGATCACGGTGCGGGGCAGAAACTCCCAGAAGGTCTCGCCGAAGCGGGCCGACGCGGGGTCCTCGGGCGTGGAGACGCGCACGTGGTGGCCGCGGTTGTGCTCGACGTAGAAGTGGCCGTAGCAGGTCTGCGCCAGGGTGATCTTGGACAGCCAGCGCTCCAGCGACTCCTTCTTGTGGCCCATCTCGTGGGCGGTGTTGATGCCGACGCCACCGAGCACGCCGACCGAGAGCGCCAGACCGATCTTGCCCAGCCAGCCCAGACCGCCCTCAAAGCCCAGCCAGCTGAGGTTCGGCGCGGTGAACAGATACGCGCCCAGGATCACGCTGGCGTACTGGAACGGGATGTAGATGTAGGTGCAGTAGCGGTAGTACTTGTCGTTCTCCAGCCGCTCCATCACCTCGTCGGGCGGGTTCTGCCCGTCGGGACCGAACCGCAGGTCAAGCAACGGCAACAGGATGTAGACCAGGAACGGCCCGATCCACAGCGGCACCTGCGCCGCGGTGTGCCACCCGAGCTGATTGATGCCCCAGACGACGGGCAGCATCACGAACAGCGCCGTGGGCGCGACCAGGCCCATCAGCCACAGGTGGCGCTTCTTGTCGCGCCACTCTGCCGCCGGTACCTCCGGCGAGTCGGATCTGAATTGTGTGGTCATATGCCAAACCTCCTTGTGAGTCACACCACTCTCGGAAGTTGACAATATCGACTATCCCGTCTCCTGTCTAGACACAGAGAGGTATTTTGTACACGAAGTGGCCAAATTTTCTTCTGGTGTCTACGAAGTGTCCTCCGAGTCCACTTTTGTCGAGGTCGTCGAACGGGTGCCGGCAACGCGGCGCCCCAGCACCGAGTGGCGATGCCCGTAGCCGGCGTAGATCGCGGTGCCCAGCAGCAGCCAGACGGCGAACCGGACCCAGGTCAGAGCGGTCAGGTTGAGCATCAGCCATAGGCAGGCGGCCACCGAGGCGATGGGCAGCAGCGGCACCCCCGGCGCTTTGAACCCGCGTTCCAGGTCCGGCCGGGTCCGACGCAGCACGATCACGCCGGCCGACACCAGCACGAAAGCGAACAGCGTGCCGACGTTGACCATCTCCTCGAGCTTGTCGATGGGGAACACCGACGCCGTCGCCGCGATCACCACCGCAACCAGCACGGTGATGCGCACCGGCGTGCCCCGCCGGCCGGTCTTGGCCAGCCATCTCGGCAGCAAGCCGTCGCGGGACATGGCGAACAGCACCCGGCACTGACCCAGCATCAGCACCATCACCACGGTGGTCAGGCCGGCCAGCGCGCCGATCGAGATGATGTCGCTGGCCCAGTCGATGCCGTTCGCCTTGAACGCGGTGGCCAGGTTGGCCGAATGACCGTCGACGGTCTTGAGTTCGGTGTAGGACACCATCCCGGACAGCACGATCGACACCGCCACGTAAAGCACGGTGACCACGCCGAGCGAGGCGAGGATTCCGCGCGGGACATTGCGCTGCGGTTCCTTGGTCTCCTCCGCCATGGTGGCCACGATGTCGAAACCGATGAACGCGAAGAACACGATCGACGCGCCGGCCAGCACGCCGTACCAGCCGTAGTGGCTGCTTCCGGCGCCGGTCAGCATCGACAACACCGACTGGTCGAGGCCACCGCCCTCGCTGCCGCCGATCTCGGGTTCGGGAATGAACGGCCGGTAGTTCGACGCCTTGACGTAGAACGCGCCCACGACCACGACCAGGATGACCACCGACACCTTGATCGTGGTGACCACCGCGGAGAACCGCGACGACAACTTGGTGCCCAACGCCAACAACACCGCAACCAGGGTGATGATCAGCAGCGCACCCCAGTCGAGGTTCCATGCGAAGTCGAAGGACCTGAAATGTGCGGTGGCTCCGGCAAATCCGAATACCGTGCCCAGGTAGCTCGACCACCCCTTGGCGACGACGGCGGCGCCGATGGCCAGCTCCAGGACCAGATTCCAGCCGATGACCCAGGCCAGGAATTCGCCGAAGGTGGCGTAGGAGAAGGTGTAGGCGCTGCCCGCCACCGGCAGCGTTGAGGCGAATTCGGCATAGCAAAGCGCAGCGAGCGCACACGTCGCCGCCGCGATGAGGAACGAGACCCAGATCGCCGGGCCGGTGATATCCCCGGTGGTCGATGCCGTCACGGTGAAGATGCCCGCCCCGATCACCACCGAGACACCGAAAACCACCAGGTCCCGCCAGGTGAGGTCTTTGCGCAGGCGAGTGCCCGGTTCGTCGGTGTCGGCGATCGATTGCTCGACTGACTTCATGCGCCAACGACCGGCCATGTCACCCACCCCTATTCGTCTGTGTCGCGCTGTGATCCGGAGGTTACTGGGTACCCTGCGGAAATGGAGGGGGACTTGCAGGACAAACATGAACATGCCGTGGTCATCGGCGCCAGCATCGCGGGATTGTCCGCGGCACGGGTGCTGTCGGATTTCTACGCCCGGGTGACGGTATTCGAGCGGGATGACCTGCCCGGCGAACCGGCCAGCCGCTCCGCGGTGCCGCAGGACCGGCATCTGCACATGCTGATGGCCCGCGGGGCAACCGAGTTCGAGGGCCTCTTCCCTGGGCTGCTCGACGACATGGTCGCCGCGGGTGTGGTCAAGTTGGAGAACCGGCCGGACTGCATCTACCTCGGCGCCGCGGGCCACGTGCTGGGCACCGGGCACACCCTGCGCGACGAATTCACCGCGTACGTGCCGAGCCGGCCGCATCTCGAGTGGCAATTGCGGCGGCGCGTCCGCGACATCAAAAACGTCGAGATCCTGCAGCGCTCGGTACTCGAGCCACGGTACGAGCCGGCCCGGGAGCGGGTGACCGGCGTGCTGCTCGATCCGCCCGAACCCGATGCGGACCCCGAGTTCGTCGCCGCCGATCTGGTGGTCGACGCGGCGGGGCGCGGCACCCGATTGCCGGTCTGGCTCAAGCAGTGGGGATACCAGCCCGCCCAGGAAGCGACGGTGGGCATCGGCGTCAAATACGCCTCCCACGCGTTCCGCATGCCCGACGGGTTGATCCAAGAGAAGGTCGTGGTCAACGGCGCCTCCCATGATCAATCTCTGGGGTTAGGCATGCTGTTCTACGAGGACCGCACGTGGGTGCTGACCACCTTCGGCGTGGCGAATATCAAACCGCCGCAGACGTTTTCAGAGATGCTGACACTCGTCGACGAGCTGTTGCCGGACTACTTCGGCAAGGCGCTCGCCCAGGCCGAACCGATTGGCAAACCCGCATTCCACGCGTTCCCGGCCAGTAAGTGGCGTCGCTATCACAAGCTGGAGCGCTTCCCCGCCGGGATCATTCCGTTCGGTGACGCGGTCGTGAGCTTCAATCCCACCTTCGGTCAGGGCATGACGATGACGTCGCTGCAAGCGGGCCACCTGCGCCGGGCGTTGGAATCCGCCGTGGGCGCGAGTTCGGATGCTCAGCTGGCCCGCGAATTCAACCGGGCCACCGCCAAGACGACCTTTCCGGTGTGGATGATGAACGCCATTGGCGACGTCACCTTCCACCACGCCAAGGCCGACCCGGAGCCGCGCTGGTGGCGGTCGGCGGGCAACCTGTTCGATCAGTTCCTCGGCGCCGCCGAAACGGATCCCGTTCTCGCCGAATGGTTTCTGCGCCGATTCAGCCTGCTCGACAGCCTGTACATGCTGCCGCCCGCGCGGATATTCGGACGCACGGTGGTGCACAACATGCGACTATGGCTAAACGAGCAGCGCGCGCAGCGCAGGGGCGGCGGAGCAGCCAGGCGCGGCGGAACTGTCAGGGACGTCAGAGCCCTACAGTTGCCCTGAACAACTTGGTCGGTTCGTGCGCGGTCAACCGGATCGGGCCGTCATCGGCCGCCACCCACGCCGCCGCACCGCGTTCCAGCGTGAGCGAACCGGACTTCGCGTGCACGACCGTGGAACCCTCGGCGCACAACAGGATCTGCGGCCCTTCGTGCCGTGTCGACGCGTCAACCTCGTGGCCGAGGGAATCGCCGTCGAGTTCCAGCAGGGCGGCCGCGAACTCGTCGGTCGGGGTCTCGTAGATCAGCGCCAGACCCTCGCGGTGAACCTGTGCCCGCAGCGCCGACTCGGGGGTAGGGGTGAAATCCAGCACCCGCAACAACTCCGGCACATCGACGTGCTTGGGGGTGAGACCACCACGTAAAACGTTGTCGGAGTTGGCCATAACTTCCAGTGCGAACCCGCGCAAATAGGTGTGCAGATTGCCGGCCGGCAAGAAGATCGCCTCACCGGGGGCCAGGGTGATGCGGTTGAGCAGCAGGGCAGCAAGCACGCCGGCGTCACCCGGGTACCGCTCACCGAGCTCCAGCACCGTCTTGGCCTCTGCCGCGAATTCGGTTGCGCCAGAAGTGACATACTGAATCGCACCGTCTAACACGGCCGGAATCAGCACGTCGATGTCCGGCTGGGGGGCAGTGATCCAGGTGGTGAACAGCGCACGCAGTCCGTCGGCGTCGGACCCGTCGGTGAGCAAGTCGATGAACGGGTCGAGATCGGAAACGGCCAGCGCCTGCAACAGCTCGCGGGTGCGCGCGGCCTGACGGAAACCGGCCAACGCTTCGAACGGCTCCAGCGCCACCAACAGCTCCGGTTTGTGGCTGGTGTCGCGGTAGTTGCGCACCGGCGAGTTCACCGGGATACCCAGACGTTCCTCGCGCAGGTAGCCCTCGACCGCTTGTTCGGCGCTCGGATGGGCCTGCAGCGACAACGGTTCGTCGGCGGCGAGCACCTTCACCAGAAAAGGAAGTACATCGCCGAAGCGGGTCCGGGCTGCAGTGCCGAGTTGGCCCTCCGGGTCGGCGACGAGCGCGTCCAGGAGCGAAGTTTCGCCGTCGGGCGTCTCCAGCCAGGCTGGGTCACCCGGGTGCGCGCCGAACCAGAGTTCAGCTTCGGGGTGAATGGCCGGTACGGGCCGCCCGGTGAATTCGGCGATAGCGGTACGCGATCCCCAGGCATACGTACGTAGCGCGCCGCGTAGTAGTTCCACTGTCTATCTATCCCCGAACCAATCGCAAGTAAACCGCCGCCATCTCCAACCGAACGGCCAATACTGCCAGTTGCTGCTCGGCTCCCGCGGCACCACCCTGCGCCGGGAACCCGGTCGATCCCGTCAGACCGCCCGGCGTATCGGGAACCTCCGGCACGTCTTCCGCCGTGATCAGATCTACGGCATCGAGACCGGCAACCCGCGCTGCCACCACCGTGCGCTCGCCGGCCAGCGTCAGCACCAGAACGCGCAGCCGCTCCGGCAACGGGCCGTCGAGCTCCTCGTCGTGGAACAGGGCCTGCTCGGCGGAAAGACCCGACGAACCGGTACGTAGCGCGACCACCGCATCCGCCAGCCCGGCCGCGGCGACCACCTCGTTGCCGATCCGCAGCATCGTTGAACTGCCGTGGCGGGCCAACGCCACCGTCGCGGCGCTGTCCCCGGCCAGCGCGACCCGGAAGTCGGACACCCGCGCCGCCAGGCTCTTGGCCGGGTTGGTGAACACGTCGCGGGCGGCGCTGTTGCGCAGCGTCTCGGCATCGAGTTCGTCGGCGAGCGCGGCGAGATCGGTGCGCAGCTTGGGGTCCACGGCCTGCAAAACGGCCACACCCGCGGCCAGGTATCGGCACAAGCCGAACTCGTCGGGAACCAGCAAACGCGGCGGCAGCACCGCGGCACGTCCGGCCGTGGAGTCGCGTAGCGGGCCTTCGTATGGCGCGACCACAACCACCCGCGCTCCCCGGCGCACGCCGACCGCGGCCGCCCCGACCAGCGCGGGGTCACCGGGGTCGTCACCGGCGACTACCAACACGTCGAGCGGTCCGATCCAGGGCGGCGCCTCGGTGGCCACGACGATCGGTTGGGCCGCAACGGCGCCGAGCGTGGAAGACAACATGACGCCGGCGGTCGCGGCGGTGCCCCGCCCGGCCACCCAGATCACGCTGCGCACAACCGAGTCCCGCAGCGCATCCAGTTCGCCCTCGTTGGCCGCGGCGGCGACAGCTCGCACCTGCGCACCCGCCATCGACGCCCCGCGCAGCAATGCGTCGCGGTCGGCGGCCAGCAATCCCTCGGTGTCTTCGAGATCGACCACTTGGGTGGTGCTCATGTTGTCGACTCTGCCTTCTCCCCCGCCTTCTCCGCTGTCACGGTAGCGATCAGCGCCCTGACCTCACCAACCACCGCTTCGACGTCCTCGACGCTGCGCCCCTCCACGTTGAGCCGCAGCAGCGGTTCGGTGTTGGAGCTACGGAGGTTGAACCAGCTGTCGTCACCCAGATCCACCGTCACCCCGTCCAGGTGGTCGATGGACTGGATCCGGCTCGCGAAGGACTTCAGCACGGCGTCCACCGCGGCGTCCGCATCGGCCACGGTGAAGTTGATCTCGCCGGACGACTCGTAACGCTGGTAATCGGAGGCCAGCTCGGACAGCGGCCTGTTGTCCTGCTCGCCCAGGGCGGCCAGCACGTACAAGGCGGCCAGCATCCCCGAATCGGCGCCGAAGAAGTCACGGAAGTAATAGTGCGCCGAATGCTCTCCGCCGAAGATCGCGCCGGTCTCGGCCATCATCCCCTTGATGTAGGAGTGGCCCACACGCGACCGCAATGGTGTTCCGCCGCGCTCGAGCACCAGCTCGGGCACCGCGCGCGAGGTGATCACGTTGTGGATCACCGTGGCGCCGATTTCGCGGCTGAGTTCACGCGCGGCCACCAGGGCGGTCACCGCCGACGGCGATACGGGCAGGCCACGTTCGTCGACCACGAAGCAGCGGTCGGCGTCTCCGTCGAAGGCCAGACCGATATCGGCGCCGGTTTCGCGGACGAACGCCTGCAGATCCCGCAGGTTCGCCGGGTCGAGCGGATTGGCCTCGTGGTTGGGGAATGAGCCGTCGAGCTCAAAGTACAAGGGCAGCAAGGTAATCGAATCGATCGGGCCGAGCACCGCGGGCGCGGTGTGACCGGCCATGCCGTTGCCGGCGTCCACCGCCACGCGCAGCGGCCGCAGCTCGGCGGTGTCGACCAGTGACCGCAGGAACGCCCCGTAGTCGCTCAGCACGTCGCGGTCGGAGATGGTGCCGGGGGGCCCGTCGTAGGCGTGTGAGCCGGCCGAGTCGGTCGGGTCGCCGATCAGGTCGTTGCGAATGGCATTCAGGCCGGTGTCCGCGCCGACCGGCAGGGCGGCCGCCCGGCACAGCTTGATGCCGTTGTAGGCCGCCGGGTTGTGGCTCGCGGTGAACATGGCGCCCGGGCAATTCAACAAGCCCGAGGCGAAATACAGCTGATCGGTCGACGCCAGGCCGATGCGCACCACGTCGAGTCCCTGCCCGGTGACTCCGGTCGCGAAGGCAGCGGCCAGCGACGGAGAACTGTCGCGCATGTCGTGACCGATCACGACCTGCGCGGCTCCCTCGGCGCGCATCAACCGCGCGAATGCGGCGCCGACGTCGGCGACGAATTCGTCGGTGATCTCTTCGCCGACCAACCCACGCACGTCATACGCCTTGATGACACGGTGGACAGCCTCGGCGGGCCACGGCATGCGAGCTCTCCTGACGACCTAGACGTTGTTCGCTTCTTGGCCGCCAGCCTATCGACCTTTCGCCGGCCGTTGAGCGTTAGTGCGACTAGTCCGAAGGATCGGGCAGCACTCGCAGGTGTCCGCGCCGACGGCCGGACCGGTGCTCGGGTGGCGCGATCACGCTGCCATTGGGCGCGGTCGCCTGGGTTCCGGCCGGACGGAGGTCGCCAGGTGGGGCATTGGTCCGGGGCGTAAAGCCATTTAGCGGCATACCGTTCGCGCCGCCATGCGCGGCCGAGAACCCGGAGTAAGGGGTTTCGGCCGAGCGCCCAGATGGGCCGCCCTCACGCACGGCGTCGGCGAGGGCGACGAGGTCGTCCTCTTCCGGATGCGGATAGGTCGGCAGTGGGCCGGCATGGCGCATGAGTTCCCACCCACGTGGAGCGGTAATTCGACCGGCATGGCCGACACACAGATCCCAGGAGTGCGGTTCCCGCGCGGTAGCGAGCGGACCGACGACCGCCGTCGAGTCCGAGTACACGAACGTCAACGTTGCCACCGCATAGTGCGGACACCCGGGCCGGCAGCAGCGACGGGGTACGTTCACGCTCGAAAGGCTATCGTGCGGAAAGGTCGTGCAAGCGCCGGACACGCGCAACCGTTCCGGGGGCGATTCGCAACCGTTACCATTGCCGTTACCATCGGCGCTTGTGGGCCATTTCGGCGGCGAATTCCGCAGCTACCCGGGAAAGGGTCAGCCATCCCGGCGATCGAGCTCTCGCCGGGCCACACGCCGCGGCCGCGATCTGCGCGGTCCACTCCTGCCGCCGACGGTGCCGGGCTGGCGCAGCCGCGCCGAACGATTCGACATGGCGGTACTCGAGGCTTACGAACCCATCGAGCGGCGGTGGCGGGACCGGGTGTCCGAGCTCGATGTCGCCGTCGACGAGATACCCCGCATCGCCGCCAAGGATCCCGACAGCGTGCAGTGGCCACCGGAAGTCATCGCCGACGGGCCGATCGCCCTGGCGCGCCTGATTCCGGCCGGTGTCGACGTCCGCGGCAACGCCACGCGGGCGCGAATTGTACTGTTTCGCAAGCCAATTGAGCGACGCGCCAAAGACACCGTCGAGCTTGCGGAATTACTGCATGAAATCTTGGTGGCCCAGGTGGCCATCTACTTGGACGTGGAACCCTCGGTCATCGACCCGACGATCGACGACGACTGAGGCGGGGAGTGAGGCGGGGTCAGACGATGCCGCGCTTGAGGCGGCGACGCTCCCGCTCGGACAAGCCACCCCAGATGCCGAAGCGCTCGTCGTGAGCCAACGCGTATTCCAAGCACTCGTGGCGAACCTCGCACCCGAGGCAGATCTTCTTCGCCTCGCGCGTGGAGCCGCCCTTCTCCGGAAAGAACGCCTCCGGGTCCGTTTGGGCGCACAGAGCGCGGTCCTGCCACTGGTCGGCGACGGCCGGCAACGGCTCCGGCTCAAGCGCGGCGGGCGGCTCCGAGACGACAGGTACCAAACTCAAATGCGGTCGGGCAGTTACCGTCTGCGCCAGACCGGTGTTTATGTGCGCGGCGCTTCCCATTACTCCCCGAAGGTGTTCATAGGACATGCCTCCGCCTCCTCGCTTGTTGTCGAGAGTGATTCTTGACCACTTTTTTGGTGTAGCAATACTTCGAACAAGTGATCGAATCTCGGTCTGCGACACCGCAACCGGCCGGCCAACCGGGAAATGACACTGATGTGATTAGACACGGGATGGTCTTTCCGGTCAAGCGCTACGCCGCATTTCCATATCAGCTCGTGACCAAATTTCTGCTTATCTGTCACGCTTGGTCGGCGGCGTGTCGAGTGCAACTAGTCACACTTGTGGTCAAATGTCCGTCCCCCCCGTCACATTGGCCACTTCAGTCACTCACCATAGCCTGTCGTGCCCGTAGTTGTCGCGCGGTACTGTCGTGCGCTGTGAAGGTCACCGTTTTGGTGGGCGGGGTCGGCGGCGCCCGATTTCTGCTTGGCGTGCAGCAGTTGCTCGGCCTCGGGCAGTTTGCCGCACCGGGAGCAAAAGGCGACCACCAGCTAACCGCAGTGGTCAACATCGGCGACGACGCCTGGATCCACGGCCTGCGGGTCTGTCCGGACCTGGACACCTGCATGTACACCTTGGGTGGAGGTGTAGACCCGCAGCGCGGCTGGGGTCACCGTGACGAAACGTGGCATGCCATGGAGGAACTGGCACGCTACGGCGTGCAACCCGACTGGTTCGAACTCGGCGACCGGGACATTGCCACCCATCTGGTGCGCACCCAGATGCTGCACGCGGGCTATCCCCTGTCCCAGATCACGACGGCGTTGTGCGACCGTTGGCAGCCGGGCGCCCGGTTGGTGCCCACCACCGACGACCGCTGTGAAACCCACGTGGTGATCACCGATCCCACAGACAACACCCAGCGCGCGATCCATTTCCAGGAGTGGTGGGTGCGCTACCGCGCCAAGGTGCCGACGCACAGCTTCGCCTTCATTGGCGCCGAAAAGGCAGCCGCCGCAACCGAAGCGGTCGAGGCCATCGCCGACGCTGACGTCGTCATGCTGGCGCCCTCCAACCCGGTGGTCAGCATCGGTGCCATCCTCGCCGTGCCGGGCATTCGCGCGGCGCTGCGCTCGACCACGGCGCCGATCGTCGGCTACTCCCCGATCATCGGCGGAAAGCCGTTGCGCGGCATGGCCGATGCCTGCCTTACCGTGATCGGGGTGGATTCCACCGCGGAGGCCGTCGGCCGACACTACGGTGCGCGCAGTGGCACCGGGATACTGGACTGCTGGCTGGTGCACGAGGGCGACTTGGCCGGATTCGCCGCGGATATCGACGGTGTCGCCGTGCGGGAAATCCCGCTGTTGATGACCGATCCCAGCGCGACCGCGGAGATGGTCCGCGCGGGGCTGGAATTGGCGGGCGTGACCGCGTGACCGAACACGGCACCGCCGCGGCTATCGAAATCCTGCCCGTCCCCGGCCTTCCCGAATTCCGCCCCGGCGACGACCTCAGCGCCGCGGTGGCCGCGGCCGCGCCGTGGCTGCGCGACGGCGACGTCGTGGTGGTCACCAGCAAGGTGGTTTCCAAGTGCGAGGGACGACTGGTGCCGGCACCCTCCGACGAGGAGGAACGAGATCAGCTGCGCCGCAAGCTGGTCGAGGAGGAGGCGGTGCGGGTGCTGGCGCGCAAGGGCCGGACCTTGATCACCGAGAATCGACTCGGCCTGATTCAGGCCGCCGCCGGAGTGGACGGTTCCAACGTCGACCGAGGCGAAATCGCACTGTTGCCAATCGATCCTGACACCAGCGCTGCCGCGTTGCGAAATGGGTTGCGGGAACGGCTGGGCGTCACCGTCGCCGTGATCATCACCGACACGATGGGCCGCGCCTGGCGCACCGGCCAAACCGACGCTGCCATCGGATCCGCCGGAATCTCGGTGCTGCACAACTACTCTGGCGCTGTCGACGCGCACGGCAACGAATTGATCGTCACCGAGATCGCGGTTGCCGACGAGGTTGCCGCCGCGGCGGATCTGGTCAAGGGCAAGCTGACCGCGATGCCGGTGGCGGTGGTACGGGGGCTTTCGGAGAGTGTGGTCACCGATGACGGCTCGACGGCACGGCAATTGCTGCGGCCCGGAGAGGAAGACCTGTTCTGGCTCGGCACCGCCGAAGCCGTCGAACTCGGCCGACAGCAGGCCCAACTGTTGCGTCGGTCGGTGCGTCGGTTCAGCGCCGACCCGGTACCGGCAGAGCTCGTCGAGGCCGCCGTCGCCGAGGCGCTCACCGCGCCCGCGCCCCATCACACCCGTCCGGTGCGGTTTGTGTGGCTGCAAACCCCCGCCACCCGCATCCGACTGCTGGACCGGATGAAGGACAAATGGCGTTCCGACCTCGTCGGTGACGGGCGGCCCGCCGATTCGGTGGAACGACGGGTGGCGCGCGGTCAAATCCTTTATGACGCACCGGAAGTCGTCATCCCCTTTATGGTTCCCGACGGCGCGCACAGCTACCCCGACGCCGCCCGCACCGACGCCGAACACACCATGTTCACCGTCGCGGTGGGGGCGGCCGTACAGGCACTGCTGGTCGCCTTGGCAGTTCGTGGGCTGGGCAGTTGTTGGATCGGGTCGACGATCTTCGCCGCCGACCTCGTCCGCGCCGAACTGGAGTTACCCGGTGACTGGGAGCCGTTGGGCGCCATCGCTATTGGCTACGCCGCCGAGCCCACTGGGCCGCGCGACCCCGTGACCGTCGGAGACCTGCTCATTCGCAGATGAGCAGGTGCCACGCGGCGGCATCCGAACTTGCCAGCATCGGCGCGGCCCCGGTTACCGAGTTTCCTCGGAGTTCGGTCAATACTTGTCCACGTGTTCTCCGGCAAGGCACCGGCATCGGCCGACAAGGTGCGCGGAGGCTATTACACCCCGCCTTCCGTCGCCCGATTTCTAGCCCGGTGGATCCGCGAGGCGGGCACGAGGCTGCTGGAGCCCTCCTGCGGTGACGGCCGGATCCTGCGCGAACTAGCCCTGCTCACCGGCCAGGCCCAGGGCGTGGAGTTCATTGCCGAGGAGGCGGACAAGTCGCGCCACTTCGCGCCCGTCGCCGCCGACAGCCTCTTCAGCTGGCTGGACAAGGCCGGAGTCGGCGCATGGGACGGGGTGGCCGGCAATCCCCCGTACATCCGCTTCGGCAACTGGGCGCCGGCGCAGCGCGAACCGGCCTTGGCGCTCATGCGGCGCGAAGGCTTGAAACCCACGAAGCTCACCAACGCGTGGGTACCGTTCGTCGTGGCAAGCACGACGCTGGTCCGCGACGGCGGGCGCGTCGGCCTGGTGCTGCCCGCCGAGTTGCTCCAGGTCACCTACGCCGCGCAACTGCGGGAGTATCTCGTCAGCCGGTACCGCGAGATCACGCTCATCACGTTCGAGCGCTTGGTATTCGACGGCGTCCTGCAGGAAGTCGTGTTGTTCTGCGGCGTCGTCGGCGCGGGTCCGGCACAGATCCGCACGGTGCGTCTCACCGATGCCGACGCGCTGGCGGCCGCCGATCTCCGCGTGGGGTCCGCGCCCGCGCTGCTGCACGACAAAGAGAAGTGGACGAAATATTTCCTGGAGCCCGGGCAGATCGAACTGCTGCGATCGCTCAAGCGGTCGAGCAGCATGACCCGGCTGGGTTGCCTGGCCGCCGTGGACGTCGGCATCGTGACGGGCCGCAACAGCTTCTTCACTTTCACCGATGCGCAAGCCCGCGAACTCGGACTGGCCGCGCACTGCGTCCCGCTGGTCTCCCGCAGCGCGCAACTGTCCGGCCTGGTCTACGACACTGACTGCCGCGCAAGCGATCTCGCTTCCGGACACCGCACCTGGCTGCTTAATGCCCGCGACCCGGTCGACCCGGCCGTCGTAGCGCACATCCAAGCCGGCGAACGGGCTGGCGTCCACACCGGTTACAAATGCTCGATCCGCAAGCCGTGGTGGACTACCCCGTCGCTGTGGGTCCCGGACTTGTTCATGCTGCGCCAGATCCACCTGGCGCCAAGGCTTGCGGTCAACGCCGCCGCGGCGACGAGCACAGACACCGTGCACCGGGTCCGACTCGCGCCGCAGGTCGACGCGGCCGCGCTGGCCGCGGTGTTCCACAACAGCGTGACGTTCGCCTTCGCCGAGATCATGGGCCGCAGTTACGGTGGTGGGATCTTGGAGCTGGAACCCCGCGAGGCCGAGGAGTTGCCCATTCCGGCACCGGCATATGCCGACGCCGAACTCGCGCGCGACGTCGATCTGCTGCTCAAGGCCCATGAGATCGAGAAGGCGCTCGACGTGGTGGACCGCCGGGTCCTGATCGACGGGCTCGGCCTGGCGCCCGAAGTCGTGTCTAAATGCCGGGACGCGTGGAGCACGTTGCGCGACCGGAGGATTAGGCGGCGATCGCGGTGAGCGTCCGACAGTCGGTGATCACGACCTTGACCCGGTGGCAGGCCCCAGACCCGGACCAGGACTCGCTGCGGCACGCGGTGCTCAGCTTCGTGCACGCCCGCGAGGACTCCTGCCAGCGCGAGTGCGTACCCGGTCACGTCACCGCCTCGACGATCGTGCTCGATCACACCGGCGGTCAGGTGCTGCTCACCCTGCATCCACGGGTGGGCCGCTGGGTCCAGCTCGGCGGGCACTGCGACGACGAGGACACCGACATCGTCGCCGCCGCGCTGCGCGAGGCCTTCGAGGAATCCGGCATCGATGGGTTACGCATCGACCCCGAACTGGCCGCCGTGCACGTCCACCCGGTCACCTGCTCGTTGGGCGTACCGACCCGCCACCTCGACCTGCAGTTCGTCGCGCACGCGCCGGCGGGCGCACAGATCGCGATCAGCGACGAGTCTGATGACCTGCAGTGGTGGCCGGCGGACGGCCTGCCCGACGGTGCCGATCACGCGCTGAGGAGTCTGGTCGCCCGGGCCACCCGTCGAGCGTCACGCTAACGCGACGGCCGGCGTCGAGCGTCGCGCCAGCGTGACGTTCGGCGAACAGGGGGTGGGCCACCCGGCAAACGGGGGTGGGCCACCCGGCGAGCGGGGGGTCACACGTCGGACGAGTAGCGGATGCCGCCGTCGGGAATCGACACACCCGGCCACACCCGCGCGCCACGCAACAGCTCGCAGCGCGCGCCGATGTCCGCACCGTCGCCGATCACCCCGTCGCGGATCAGCGCCCGCGGGCCGATGCGGGCACCGAAACCGATGATCGAGCGCTCGATCACGCTGCCCGCCTCGACCTTCACACCGTCGAAGATGACCGCTCCGTCGAGTCGGACGCCGGGGCCGATCTCGGCTCCCCGCCCCACCACCGTGCCGCCGATCAGCACCGCGCCGGGGGCCACCGCCGCCCCGTCATGCACCAACTTCTCGCCACGCTGGCCCTGCAGAGCCGGCGACGGGGCGATCCCGCGCACCAGGTCCGACGATCCGCGCACGAAGTCTTCGGGTGTGCCCATGTCGCGCCAATAGGTGGCGTCGACGTAGCCGCACACCTTGACCTCGGGGTCGGACAGCAGGGCCGGGAACACCTCGCGCTCCACCGAAACCTCGCGGCCCCGCGGTATCCGGTCGATGATCTTGCGCTCGAAGACGTAGCAGCCCGCGTTGATCTGGTCGGTAGGCGGATCCTGCGTCTTTTCCAGGAAGGCGACGACGCGGCCCTCCTCGTCGGTGGGCACACAACCGAACGCGCGCGGATCGCTGACTCGCACCAGGTGCAGCGTGACGTCGGCCTCGTTCGTCTTGTGGAACTGCAGCAACTGGCCCAGGTCGGCTCCGGAAAGCACGTCGCCGTTGAACACCAGCACGGTGTCGTGACGCAGCTTGCCCGCCACATTCGCGATGCCGCCACCGGTGCCCAGCGGGTTCTCTTCGGTCTCATAGTCGATCTGCAGGCCCAGTTTGGAGCCGTCGCCGAACTCGGCCTCGAACACCGCGGCGCGATATGAGGTGCCCAGGATCACGTGCTCGATGCCCGCCGCGGCGATCCTCGACAGCAGATGGGTGAGGAAGGGCAGCCCGGCGGTGGGCAGCATCGGCTTGGGAGCCGACAGGGTCAGCGGACGCAGCCTGGTGCCTTTGCCGCCGACCAGGATCACCGCATCGACTTGAGAGGGATCCAACGAGTCAGCCACCTCAGCGCCGCCCTTCCGCCAGTTTCAGTTCCCTTCGCGAATCCCGCTTCAGTGCCCGGCGCGCGCTGTGCACCATCAGGCGAGAACGCGCGGCGAGCGTACCGCGCAGTGTCCAGCGCAATGGGGCGCGCCACCAACCCGGATGCCGGTCGGCAAGGAAGAGGTAGGTGCTCTTGTGATGCGCGGCCAGATGGGTGGCCGGGTCGCGGCCCGTCGAGTGGCCCTTGTGGTGCAGGACTTCGGCCGACGGCACGTAGACACTGAGCCAGCCGGCCTTACCCAGCCGGTCACCGAGGTCGACGTCCTCCATGTACATGAAGTACCGCTCGTCGAATCCGCCGATTTCGGCGAACGCCGACCGCCGCACCAACAGGCACGACCCGGACAGCCAGCCCACCGGCCGTTCACTGGGTTCGAGCCGTTCCTGGCGGTAGGCCACGGTCCAGGGATTGCGCGGCCAGAACGGCCCGAGCACCGCGTGCATGCTGCCGCGGACCAGGCTCGGCAGGTGACGCGCCGACGGGTACACCGACCCGTCGGGATCACGGACCAGCGGCCCCAGCGCGCCGGCGCGCGGCCAGCGGGCGGCCGCCTCCAGCAGGGCGTCGATGCTGCCCGGGCCCCACTGCACGTCGGGGTTGGCCACGATCACAAAGTCGTCGACCCAGGACTCTCCCTCCGATGGCAGGCCGGTCCCAGTCGGTGTGAGCTCGGAGAGTTGGGCGATCGTGCGGTTCACCGCGGTCCCGTATCCGAGGTTGGCCCCGGTCCGCAGCAGCCGCACGTTGGGGTAGCGCTCCACCGCGGCCTCCGGAGTCCCGTCGGTGGAGCCGTTGTCGGCCAAGATCACGCTGACCGGACGCTCGGTGGCAAGCGACAACGACGCCAGGAACCGCTCCAGATGCGGACCCGGCGAATAGGTCACCGCTACGACCGGCAGGACGTCAGTCACGCGTCGAGGGTATCGCTCGTTCCACCGAAGCCCCGTTGCTAGCCGTCTTCAACGCCGCGACAAGCGCACTGCGCCATGGCCGTAACGGCGTCAGGCCAGCAGCAACCCAGGAGCGGCTCGACAGCGCGGAGTAGCTCGGTCGCACCGCCGGGCGTGGAAATTCGGCGGTGCTGCACGGGTTCACCCGCTGCGGATCCGCGCCGGATTCTTCGAACACCGCGCGGGCCTGCTCGAACCGGGACACCACGCCCTCGTTGGCCGCGTGCAGGATGCGCCCGCGAATGTCTTTCTCTTGCCAGGAGTCGGCCAGCTCCAACAAACCGGCGGCCAGGTCGGCGACGTAGGTCGGTGTACCGGTCTGGTCGTCGACCACCTTGATCGGGCCGTCACCGGCGGCCAGCCGTCGCATCACGGCGATGAAGTCCTTGCCGGACCCGCCGGTGTAGACCCAGGCGGTGCGCACCACGATGGCGTCCGGCAACGCCTGCAACACGGCCCGTTCACCGGCGAGTTTGCTTGCGGCATAAACGCCCTGCGGTCCGGTTGGGTCGTCCGGCTCGTAGGGGCGTGGCTCGCCGCCACCGAAGTCGCCGTTGAACACGTAGTCGGTGGAGACGTGGATCAACTGGGCGCCGACGCGGGCACAGGCCCGCGCGAGCAGTTCGGGACCCGTCGCGTTGACCGCGTATGCGCCCGCCTCGTCGCTTTCGGCGCCGTCGACGTCGGTGTATGCCGCGCAATTGACCACTACATCGCCAGCTTGAATGTTGCGCGCGGCCGCGTCCGGGTCGGTGATGTCCCACTCCGCGGAGGTGAAGGCCGTGTAGGCGCGGCCGGCGCGGGCGGCCAGCGCCGCCAAATGGCTACCCAGCTGCCCACCAGCCCCGGTGATCACCAGCCTTGTTGACCCGCCTGTCATGGGGTCGAGTCTGGCACGCCGGGCTCAGCTAACCGGAATCTGGCTGTGACACAAGTAGCCTACAGTGATGCCTGTGCAACGTGTGGCTCGTGCGATCGGGACCGCGCTGGCCGTCGCAATCGTCCTTGGCACCGGGGTCGCCTGGACCAGCGTCCGGTCCTTTGAGGACGGCATCTTTCACATGTCTTCGCCGTCACTGGGGCGCGGCGCCCAGGACGGCGCCATCGACATATTGCTGGTGGGCCTGGACAGCCGAACGGACGCGCACGGTAATCCGTTGACCGCGGAGGAACTTGCGACGCTGCGGGCCGGCGACGAGGAAGCCACCAACACCGACACCATCATCCTGGTCCGGATACCGAACAACGGCAGGTCGGCGACCGCGATCTCGATACCGCGCGACTCCTACGTCCAGGCCCCGGGCCTGGGAAAGACCAAGATCAACGGCGTCTACGGGGAGACCCGAGAGACCAAGCGGGTCAAACTCGTACAGGCCGGCGCATCGCCCGACGAAGCCGCGGCCGCCGGGACCGAAGCCGGGCGCGAGGCCCTGATCAAGACGGTGGCCGCGCTCACCGGAGTCACCGTCGACCACTACGCCGAGATCGGACTGCTCGGCTTTGCGTTGATCACCGACGCCCTCGGCGGCGTCGACGTCTGCCTCAAGGAGCCGGTGTTCGAGCCGCTATCCGGGGCAGACTTCCCCGCCGGCCGGCAGCGACTCGACGGGCCGCAGGCACTGAGCTTCGTCCGCCAGCGCCACGATCTGCCGCGCGGCGACCTGGATCGGGTGGTTCGTCAGCAGGTGGTGATGGCGTCCTTGGCGCATCGGGTCATCTCCGGCAAGACACTGTCCAGCCCCGCCACTTTGAAACGGCTCGAGCAGGCGGTGCAGCGCTCGGTGGTGCTGTCCTCGGGTTGGGACGTGATGGACTTCATGGGCCAGTTGCAGAAGCTGGCCGGCGGAAACGTCGCCTTCGCCACCATCCCCGTCGTCGACGGCGCGGGCTGGAGCGACGACGGCATGCACAGCGTGGTGCGGGTGGATCCCCGTCAGGTCCAGGAATGGGTCGGCGGGCTGCTGCACGAGCAGGACGAGGGCAAGACCGAGGAACTCGCCTACTCACCGGACAAGACCACCGCCGATGTGCTCAACGACACCGACATCAACGGGCTCGCGTCGGCCGTTTCAGGGGTGTTGGCCGCCAAGGGATTTGGCACCGGGACCGTTGGCAACAACGATGGCGCCCACGTGAAGGGCAGCCAGGTCCGGGCAGCCAAGACCGACGACAAGGGGGCCCAAGAGGTCGCCAAGGAGTTGGGCGGGTTGCCCGTCGTCGCCGATGCGTCCATCCCGCCGGGGTCGGTGCGCGTGGTGCTGTCCAACGACTACACCGGGCCGGGTTCGGGGCTCAGCGGGACCGGGACCGTGACCCCCGTACGCGCCTCGAACCAGGGGGCTTCCGATGGCGCAACTCCCCCCGCCTCGCGGATCCTGACCGCGGGCTCGGATAGCCCGGAGTGCATCAACTGAGCGCGGCGACAACGCTCAGCGCGGCGATCCTGGATCCGATGCTCCGCGCCGATCCGGTTGGCCCCCGGATCACCTACTACGACGATTCGACAGGCGAGCGCATCGAGTTGTCCGCGGTGACGCTGGCCAACTGGGCCGCCAAGACCGGCAATCTGTTGCGCGACGAACTCGCCGCCGGGGCCGGCAGCAAGGTCGCCGTGCTGTTGCCCGCACATTGGCAGACGGCCGCGGTGTTGTTCGGTGTGTGGTGGATCGGCGCCGAGGTCGTGCTTTCCGGACCGGCGGATCTGGCGCTGTGCACCGCCGAACGACTCGACGAAGCCGACGAGGCGGTGGCGGGCGGCGAGGTCGCGGTGTTGTCGCTGGACCCGTTCGGCCGGCCGGCGCCCGACGTGCCGATCGGCGTCACCGACTACGCGACCGCCGTGCGGGTGCATGGTGACCAGATCGTGCCCGAAAGCAACCCGGGGCCGGCCCTGGCCGGTCGAACGGCGGAACGGGTGCTGGCCGATTGTCGGGAATCGGCGACGGCGCAAGGTCTGGGTGCTACCGATCGCGTCCTGTCCACCGCGTCGTGGGACACGCCCGACGAGTTGGTGGCTGGGCTGCTGGCGATCATGGCCGTCGGCGGGTCGCTGGTGCAGGTCGCCAACCCGGACCAGGCTGCGCTGCCGCGGCGGATCGAGACCGAAAAGGTCACTCGCGTCCTGTGAGTCGTCCGCGGCGTCTTCCCGGGGACCAAGTCGCAGATCCATGTTGATATAGCAATATTTCAATGTTAGCGTCGGGTTAACCCAGAACTCAGCAGGAAGGTTTCGCGCGATGGCATTCCAGGCGCTCCTAGGGAAGGCGGCAGCGACGGTGGTCACCGGTCTGGTCGGGGTGACCGCCTACGAGGCCTTGAAAAAGGGCCTCGCCAAGGCGCCGCTGCACCAGACTGCGGTAACGGCGGCGGAACTGGGTCTGCGCGGAACCCGCAAGGCCGAGGAAGCCGCGGAATCGGCCCGGCTCAAAATCGCCGACGTGATGGCCGAGGCTCGCGAGCGCATCGGCGAGGAGGCGCCCACTCCAGCCGTCGGCGTGCACGAGCACGATCACTGATATGTCGCTCGCGCTGGTCCCCGACGTCGCCGATTCGGACGATCCGACCTTGGAGGTGGTTTCCGACGCTGCCGGGCGAATGCGCGTCCGAGTGCCGTGGGTGCGCTCGGATTCGCGGCGCGCGGTCGCGGTCGAAGAGGCCGTCGCCAAGGAGGACGGTGTGCGCGTCGTGCATGCTTACCCGCGCACCGGGTCGGTCGTGGTCTGGTATTCGCCCAAGCGCTGTGACCGCGCGGCGGTCCTGGCCGCCATCGGCCGCGCCGCGCACGTTGCCGCCGATCTGATTCCAACCCGCGCCCCGCATTCGTCGGAAATCCGCAACGCGGACGTGCTGCGCATGGTCATCGGGGG
The DNA here is from genome assembly GCF_010723575.1 of Mycobacterium bourgelatii. NCBI lineage: Bacteria > Bacillati > Actinomycetota > Actinomycetes > Mycobacteriales > Mycobacteriaceae > Mycobacterium > Mycobacterium bourgelatii. Next base: position 1,033,512 of record NZ_BLKZ01000001.1, on the reverse strand, counting down.
CGCGGCGTTAGCGCTGTTGGGCGTCCGGCGATACGTGTTCGCGCGACCACCACTGCTCGGGCCCAGCGGTCGCACGGTCGCCACCGGCGTCACGATCTTCACCGGATACCCCTTCCTGCGCGGGGCGTTTCGCTCGGTCGGCTCGGGGAAGCTCGGCACCGACGCACTGGTCTCGGCGGCGACGATCGCCAGCCTGATCCTGCGGGAGAACGTCGTCGCGCTCACCGTGCTGTGGCTGCTCAACATCGGCGAATATCTGCAGGATCTGACGCTGCGGCGGACCCGCCGGGCGATTTCGGAGTTGCTGCGCGGCAACCAAGACACCACCTGGATCCGACTGACTGATCCTGCCGGGGGGCCCGACGCCGTCACGGAGGTCCAGGTGGCCACCGATTCGGTGCAGATCGGCGACGAGGTGGTCGTCCACGACCACGTTGCGATCCCAGTCGACGGCGAAGTGGTCGAGGGCGAGGCGGTGGTCAACCAGTCCGCGATCACCGGCGAGAACTTGCCGGTCAGCATCACGGCGGGCCAGCACGTGCACGCCGGTTCGGTGGTGGAGCGCGGCCGTCTGGTGGTGCGCGCCGAAGCGGTCGGCAAGCAGACCACCATCGGGCGCATCATCGCCCGAGTCGAGGAGGCACAACACGACCGGGCACCGATCCAGACGGTCGGCGAGACCTTCTCCCGCCGCTTCGTGCCCACCTCATTCATCCTGTCGGGCCTGACCCTGCTGGTGACCGGCGACGTCCGGCGCGCGATGACCATGCTGTTGATCGCCTGCCCATGCGCGGTCGGGCTGTCCACGCCGACGGCCATCAGCGCCGCGATCGGAAACGGCGCGCGCCGCGGCATCCTGATCAAGGGCGGTTCGCACCTCGAGCAGGCGGGCCGGGTGGACGCGATCGTGTTCGACAAGACCGGCACCCTGACCGTCGGGCGGCCCGTCGTGACCAATATCGTTTCCTTGCACAAGGATTGGGAGCCCGAGCAGGTGCTGGCCTATGCCGCCAGCTCGGAGATCCACTCTCGTCACCCGCTGGCCGAAGCCGTCATCCGCTCGACCGAGGAACGCCACATCACGATTCCCCCGCACGAGGAGTGCGAGGTGCTGGTGGGTCTGGGTATGCGGACCTGGGCCGACGGCCGGACCCTGCTGCTGGGCAGTCCCGGACTGCTGCGGGCCGAGAAGATCCGGGTGTCCAAGAGGGCGTCGGAGTGGGTCGACAAACTGCGCGCCCAGGCCGAGACGCCACTGCTGTTGACGGTGGACGGCAAGCTGGTGGGGCTGATCAGCCTGCGCGACGAGGTGCGGCCCGAGGCCGCCGAGGTGCTGAAGAAGCTGCGGGCCAACGGCGTTCGCCGGATTGTCATGCTCACCGGGGACCATCCCGACATCGCCAAGGTGGTGGCCGAGGAGCTGAAGATCGACGAGTGGCGCGCCGAGGTGATGCCCGAGGACAAGCTCGAGGTGGTGCGGGAACTGCAAAACGACGGCTACGTCGTGGGGATGGTCGGCGACGGCATCAACGACGCCCCGGCGCTGGCCGCCGCGGACATCGGGATCGCCATGGGCCTGGCCGGCACGGATGTCGCCGTCGAGACCGCCGACGTCGCACTGGCCAACGACAACCTGCACCGCCTACTGGATGTGCGGGATTTGGGGGCCCGGGCCGTAGACGTCATCCGGCAGAACTACGGCATGTCGATCGCCGTCAACGCGGCCGGTCTGCTGATCGGGGCGGGCGGCGCGCTGTCGCCGGTGCTGGCTGCGATCCTGCACAACGCTTCGTCAGTTGCCGTGGTGGCCAACAGTTCTCGGCTGATCCGGTACCGCCTCGACTAGTGGCGATCGCAAGCGCGGCGCAGCCGGGCGAAGCGGGTCGCCACCATCGGGCCAGTGGCGATCGCAAGCGCGGCGCAGCCGGGCGAAGCGGCGACTGATCTACGCGCCGAACGAGATTTCGAGCAGCATTTTCTTCTGCTCGGTGTAGTCCTGTTCACTAAGCAGTCCGGCGGCGCGCTGTTCGGCGAGCTGGCGGATCGCGGCGGCGACGCCGGTCATGACGGTCCGCGGCGCGGGTACGGCCTCGACGTCGTCGGTTGGTGTGTCCTCGGTGCGACCGGTGAACCACGCCGGCCTGGCGTTCGCCTCCGTGTTCGCGGCGGCCGGCGGGCCGGCCAGCGCCTGTGCGGCCATGGCGGCAGTCGCCGTCTCGTTCAATGTGTTCGCCTGGCCCAACTCAGCTTCCGGCGCCGCCGCCGCGTCCGTGCTCGGCAGCGGTGCGGTCAGCGCGGTCGGGCGGATCTCGGGCTCGCCATCAGCGATTCGAGTCCAGCTCGGCGGCACCGTCAACCTTCCGACCGCGTTCGCCCCACCGAAGAGCGCTGACGTCGTCGGTGCCGGAAGCCCGCTGGAAGGTGTCCCCAGAAGGGGAGCCACAAACGGCTCCACAGGTGCCGATCCGGTACCCGGAAAGAGTTCCGTCCCGTCCAGGCCGCTGAGAGCCTCATCGTCCTCGGCACCCGAAACCGTGGTGAATATGGCGAGAGGAAAGTCCCCGAATGAGCCGAGCACGTCTGCCGGCACTAGCGCCACAAGGGCCAGTGCGTCGATTGGCGAAAGGAAAAGAAGCCCGACCAGGACCAGCAGGAGTTCAAGCTGCTCGAACTCAGCCGGTACCGCCATTGCGGACAACGCCTGCGGCACAACCGACATCGCATCTTGCGCAGCGCCGGCAAAGGTGCCGATCTGGCTGATCGCGGCTGCTTGGCCGGCCGTCCCGGCCGGGTCGGTGTTCTGGTGCGGAGAGGCAAACGGAGTCAGCACGGTCGCGACTGCTGACGAAGCTGCGTAGTTGTACATCGCCAGGCTGTCCTGCGCCCACATCTCGGCGTAAAGCGCCTCGGTGGCCGCGATGGCTGGCGTGTTCTGTCCCAAAAAATTAGTCGCCACCAGCGCCGCCAGCAGGCTGCGGTTGGCGGCGATCTCCGGTGGCGGCACCGTGGCCGCGAACGCCGCCTCGTAGGCGGCGACCGCTGTCCATGCTTGGGCGGCGGTCTGCTCAGCCCGCGCAGCGGTGGCGCTCAGCCATTCCACATACGACTCGGCCGCTGTGCGCATCGCCGCGGCCGACGGACCCGACCAAGCCCCTTCGGTGAGTTCGGACACCGTGGACTGATATCCGGAGATTGTTATGTGCAGCTCGTCGGCCAAGCTGTCCCAGGCCTGCGCAGCGGCCAGCATCGGCCCCGCTCCCGGACCGGTGTACATCCGACCGGAGTTGATCTCCGGCGGATAGATCCCGAAATCCACTGTTGCGCATACCTCTTCTTGACAGCCGCTGCCTTCGTCGGACGACGGTTCAGCGACCGAGCAGGCGGTTCTTCTGCTCGGTGAATTCCTCGTCGGTCAAAATCCCCTCGTCGCGGAGCTTGGCGAATTCACGTAGCTCAGCCGCGACTCCGGTGACCACAGCCCGAGGCTTGTCGTCGGGCGCCTCGCCGTTCTCGCCAGCAGCCACATTGCCACCGGCGGTCTCGGCGGCTCTGGCGCGAGCGGGCGCCGCTGTTTTCTTCGCCCCCTTGCCGCCGCCCAAGCCCACGCCGGGGCCGAGGAATCCGGCCATGGCGCCCCCGGCCATGCCCGCGAGTGCCATCTCACCGAGCGAGCTGCCCGAACCGGCTCCCGGCGCTGGCGCGGCGGTGGCCTTGACTGCAGCATCACTCAACGCCGGCAGCGTGTACGAGACGGGGCGGACCGCTGGAGTGGCGATGGTCCACGTCGGTGGCACGGATAACGCCCCAACTCCCTTCGCTTCACCCAGATTGGCCGAGATACTCCCTGACGACACCGCCCCCGGCGGCATGTTGCGCACCGGCGCCGTAAGCGGCTTAACGTCCGGTTCCGGCTCAATGGTCGCGAGGGGTTCCACGCCCTCCAAGTCGCTGAGGATCTCGTCGGTGTGAACACCCACCATGGTGCCGAAGATGGCCACCGGAAAGTTCACGATCCCGAGCACAGCGGCGGGCACGCCGAGACCCAAGGTAGCGATGCCCGCTGTTACGCCGAAGACAATGGCGGACAGATCGGCCAGCACGGCCAGCACCACCAATGGGTCCTCCGCCGCCGCTGCCGGGGTCGCCGCGCTCTGCAGCGCGCCGGGCACCGCGGAGAGCGCTCGTTGGACACTGCTTTCCAGGCTGCCGGCCTGGCCAGCGGCGGCTTGCTCGGCCAAGCCGCTCGGGTCGGTGGTCTGCGGGGGTGGATTGAATGGCGTCAACGTCGTCGCCGAGGCTGACGAGGCTGCGTAGGCATACATCGCCGCCGCGTCCTGGGCCCACATCTCCGCGTACTGTGCCTCCGTGGCCGCGATGGCCTGGGTGTTTATTCCGAACACATTGGTGGCGATCAGGGTCAACAGCTGAGTGCGGTTGGCCGCCACGATAGGCGGCGGAACCGTCGCCGAAAACGCGGTTTGGTAGGCGGCGGCCGCGGCCTTTGCCTGGGCGGAGGTTTCTTCGGCTTGTGCGGCGGTGGCTCGCAACCACACCACATACGACGCGGCCGCAGCGCTCATCGACGCCGCCGACGGCCCCAACCAGGGACCGGCGGTCAATGCCGATACCGCCGCTTGGTACGAACTCGCGGCCGACTGCAGTCCGGCGGCGAGCGCAGCCCACGCCTCGGCCGCGACCAACATCGGCCCCGACCCAGGGCCGGCATACATCCGGGCCGAATTGATCTCAGGCGGATAGCTCCCGAAATCCATGGCTACGTTGCTCCTCGACGCACCTTGGTCGGCCTGAAGTCATCGCGCCGCTCCCGGTGCTGTGACCCGACGACCCCCTCCGAAAGGCCCACCATACATCGCCCGGGTAGTTCGCGCGCCCCAACGAAGATGGGACTTATCCCACACATATTGCCTGCTCAGGCAGTCGGTAGGCGTGCATGGGCATGGCATCCGCGGCGACCCGGCAGACATTAGGTATTTGCGTAGGCGCAACGATCTGCGGGTGGCGCCACGACGCCGGGCGTTGACACTGCGTCCAGGGCGACAAAATGCGAGAAATGACCGCCCTCAGCGCAGTCTCAACGAAGGGTCATGCCACACCTAGCAGCAGTCTTGGCCGCGCCAGGCTCGAACACCCTGCCATACGGCGACACACGCAATGGCCAACCCGATCGCGGGATCTACCCACCAACCGCCGGACCAGAGCGCAGTGAGCGCGAGAGTGAGCAAGACCCCCGCAGCCTGCGCCGCGCAAAGGTAGTTCTGGGTGCCGCTGCCCTCGGTTGCCCCCGACCTCAGTCGCGCGCCCAGTTTGTGGTTGGCCCGGCCGAGCATCGGCATCGCGACCAGCGCCACGGAGGTCAACACGATGCCGATCACCGACGTCTCGACGCGTTGCGCGTCAGCCAGATGATGGATCGATTCGGCGGCGACGTACGGGGCGGTCAGCCAGAAAGACACGGCGACCCCGCGTTGGGCGTGTCGCTCGGCGGTCGCCGACACCGTGCGGTCGCCGGTGAAGCGCCACAACACCATGGCGCTGGCCAACCCCTCGGCGAAGCCGCCCAGCGCCCACCCGGTCAACGCGATGGAGCCGACCGACAGGCCTTGCCACAGCCCCAAGACCCCCTCGACGAGGAGCATGGTGAGGCTGATCCACGCCAGCCGGCGCGCCCACAGTGCGTTGCGGTGCCAGTCGTCGCCATGCCCGTGTTCATGCCCATGTCCATGGCAACAGGTGTCAGCCGATAGCTCCACGGGCGACGGCATGTCCACCCAGACGATGGTAGAGGCAAGACGGACCAAAACCTCGATGAATGCCTGTGGTTAATCTGACTGACAGTTTGCGGTCATCGCGGACCGCAGCACTGACTCCGAAAGGCTCGTCGATGCCGAACAGCAACGCCGCCAAACCACTTGACGGGTTCCGCGTCCTCGATTTCACGCAGAACGTGGCCGGCCCGCTCGCCGGGCAGGTGTTGGCCGACCTGGGCGCCGAAGTGATCAAGGTCGAGGCCCCCACCGGCGAGGCGGCCCGGCACATCACCTCGGTGCTGCCCGGACGCCCACCGCTGGCAACGTATTTTCTGCCGAACAACCGGGGCAAGAAGTCGGTGTCGGTGGACCTGACCAACGACGAGGGCAAGCAGCAGATCCTGCGCCTGGCCGAGACCGCTGACGTGGTCCTGGAAGGGTTTCGCCCGGGCGTCATGGAACGGCTGGGCCTGGGGCCGGACGCCTTACAGGCGCGCAACCCCAAGCTGATCTACGCACGCCTGTCGGCGTACGGCGGCAACGGCCCGCACGGCAGCCGACCGGGCGTCGATCTGATGGTCGCGGCCGAGGCCGGAATGTCCACCGGCATGCCCACGCCGGACGGCAAACCGCAGATCATCCCGTTCCAGCTCGTCGACAACGCCAGTGGTCATGTGCTGGCTCAGGCGGTGCTGGCCGCGCTGCTCAACCGCGAGCGTCATGGCGTGGCCGACGTCGTCCGGGTTGCCATGTATGACGTCGCGGTGAGCCTGCAAGCCAATCAGCTGACCGTCCATCTCAACCGCCCCAAGAACAGCAAGCCAAAGCCCGCCGGCCCGCCAAAGGAGAAGCGGCGCAAGAGCGTCGGGTTTGCCACCCAGCCCTCGGACGCCTTCCGGGCGGCCGACGGTTATCTGGTGATCAGCGCGTACGTGCCCAAACATTGGGCCAAGCTGTGTGAAATCATCGGCCGCCCCGACCTTCTGGAGGACGAGCGCTTCATCGATCAGCGAGCCCGGGCGCTGCACTATCCGGAGTTGACCGAGGAGCTGGAGGCGGCCCTGGCCAGCAAGACCGCCGCCGAGTGGGTGGAACTGCTGCACGAAGGCGGGCTGATGGCCTGCCTGGCCCACACCTGGAAAGAGGTCGTCGACACGCCGCTGTTCGCCGAGAACGAGCTCGCGCTGGAAGTGGGCGACCCCGACCCCGAGACAGGGCAAAGAATCACCCTGATCCGCACTCCAGCCCGCTACTCCTCGTTCGACGCAGCGGTTACCGAGCCGCCGCCGGACCTCGGCGAACACAACCAATTGTTTCTAGCCAAACCCTGAAATTCCCAGCGTGAACTTTGGGCATTATTTGAATTGGCCATGAATTAGGCCTCGATTCCCGGGACCACGAAAGACAGCCTGGGAAGATTTATTCAGCACCCCTGCTGGGCCGCAATAACTGCTGCTCACAGATGTGACCTGAATCGTCCAACACTTGGTAGACACCTCTTTGACAGATGACGTTCACGCCGGTCATAGAGGGTCGACGGCTTGCGGTGCCGGAACCGCCGCCGTGACCTGCTGAGACTCACTGACCGGCTCCGAGGAATCGAAAGCTATGACAACCCCTGTGAAGAACTCCGACGACGTCCCTGATACGGGTGGACAGTCGATTTTCGCCAACCTGCGGCACGACCTGCCCGCATCGCTGGTCGTTTTCCTGGTCGCGTTGCCGCTGTCGTTGGGTATTGCCATCGCCTCCGGTGCCCCGCTGGTCGCGGGCCTGATCGCCGCGGTCGTCGGCGGCATCGTCGCCGGCGCACTTGGCGGGTCCTCAGTGCAAGTCAGCGGGCCCGCCGCCGGCCTGACCGTGGTGGTGGCCGGACTGATTGATGACGTGGGCTGGCAGATGGTGTGTCTGATGACGCTGGGCGCCGGCATTCTGCAGATCGCGTTCGGTCTGAGCCGGATGGCTCGCGCCGCGCTGGCGATCGCGCCGGTGGTGGTGCACGCGATGCTGGCCGGCATCGGTATCACCATCGCTCTGCAGCAGATCCACGTCCTGGTGGGTGGTACGGCGCACAGTTCGGCTTGGGAAAACCTTGTCGCCCTTCCGGAGGGCCTGCTCAACCACGAACTGCACGAAGTGATCGTCGGCGGGACGGTCATCGCCATTCTGTTGCTGTGGACCAAGTTGCCACCCAAGGTGCGCATGATTCCCGGTGCGTTGATCGCCATCATCGTCGCGGCAGCGCTGGCAAAGGTCACCGGACTCGACGTCGATCGGATCGACCTGCAGGGCAGCTTTTTCGAGTCCCTCAGCCTGCCCGATTTCACCCCCGACATGCCAGACGGTAGTCCCTGGACACAGCACATCAGCGCCATTGTCGTGGGCGTGTTCACCATCGCCCTGATCGCCAGCGTCGAATCGCTGCTCTGCGCGGTCGGCGTCGACAAGCTGCACACCGGGCCGCGCACCGACTTCAACCGGGAAATGATCGGGCAAGGTAGCGCCAACGTGCTGTCCGGATTCCTCGGCGGGCTGCCTATCACCGGCGTGATCGTCCGGAGTTCGGCCAACGTCGCTGCCGGTGGGCGCACCCGGATGTCGGCCATCCTGCACGGTGTCTGGGTCCTGTTGTTCGCATCGATGTTCACCAACCTGGTGGAGCTCATCCCGAAGGCGGCGCTGGCCGGGCTACTCATCGTGATCGGTATCCAGCTCGTCCAACTGGCCCACGTCCAACTCGCTTGGCGCACCGGCAACTTCGTCATCTACGTCGTCACCATCGTGTGCGTGGTGTTCCTCAACCTGCTCGAGGGTGTGGCGATCGGCCTCGCGGTCGCGATCGTCTTCCTGCTCTTCCGGGTCGTCCAGGCGCCCATCGAGGCCCGGCCTGTTGGTGAAGAGAACGCCAAGCAGTGGCACATCGACATCGACGGCACCCTGAGCTTCCTGCTCCTGCCGCGACTGACCGGAGTGTTTGCGAAGGTCCCGCGAGGTGCCGATGTGACGTTGAACCTGAACGCGGACTACATCGATCACTCCATCTCCGAAGCGATCTCCGACTGGAAGACCAGCCACGAGTTGACCGGCGGATCGGTGACGATCAAAGAGACGCACATAACGATGTCCGACGCACACTCCAGTCCGCCCAAGCGTCAGTTCAAGCCGAAGTCGCCGGCAACTTCCCCCTGGATTTCGCGGCGCGACAACGGCAACGGCAACGGCGAAACGTCGGTTCGCCACGGCGTCAAGGAATATCACCGCAACGGCGTGCGAATACTGCATCACCATGTGCCCGACCTGATCGGTTCGCCGAACCCGGACACGGTGTTCCTGACCTGCGCCGACTCGCGGATCCTGCCGGACACCATCACCGCCAGCAAACCGGGTGACCTCTACATCGTCCGCAATGTGGGCAACATCGTGCCCGTCGACGCGTCCAGCCGCTCGGTCGACGCTGCGCTCGACTTCGCGGTCAATCAGCTTGGCGCGAGTACCGTTGTGGTCTGCGGACATTCGTCCTGCCGCGCGATGCAGGCACTGCTGGAGGGATTAGCCGAGGACATCGATACCCCGATAGGGCAATGGCTCGCGCAGGCGAACGAGAGTCTGGAACGATTCCGCGAGGGCCATCCAGCACGGGCCAGCGCCACCTCGAATGGCCACAACTTCAGCGACGTCGACCAGCTGGCGATCGTAAATGTGGCCGTCCAGGTGGAAAGGCTTACCGGCCACGAAGTTTTAGGCCCCGCAGTGGCGGCCGGCGACGTGCAAGTCCTGGGCATGTTCTTCGATTTCCAGACTGTGCACGTCCACGAGGTGGACGCGAACGGCCTGGTCGAGAGCGACGAACACGTGGGGCAGCCCTCGTAAAGCCCTGATTCCCAGGGCAGGTCAGGAATTTGGTCAGCCGTTGGGCAGCCGCACGACCTGCAGGAAGAACTCGTCGATCTGCCGGACGGCCGTCATGAACTGGTCGAGGTCGACCGGCTTGGTGACGTAAGCGTTGGCGTGCAGGTTGTAACTGCGCAGGATGTCCTCCTCCGCCGAGGACGTGGTGAGGACTACCACCGGGATGCGACAAAGGTCGGGATCCGACTTGATCTTCTGCAGCAGGTGCCGCCCGTCGTACTTCGGCAGATTCAGATCGAGCAGGATCAGATCCGGCCGGGGCGCATGCTGGTACGCGCCGCGTTGGTAGAGGTAGTTCAGCCCCTCCTCGCCATCGTGGGCAACATGCAGCCTGTTCTTCAATTTGTTGTGCTCGAACGCTTCTCGAGTGATGAGCTCATCACCGGGGTCGTCTTCGACGAGCAAGATGTCGATGGCACGGCCGGGGGCTGTCATTGGTGTGCTCCTTCTGTGGTGGCGTATTGGTCTGGGGCGGACCTCACAATGGAGTCCGCAACCGGCAGGGTGAACTCAAAGCGGGTGCCGTCGGTGTACGACGTGTCGATCCAGACGTGTCCGCCGTGATGCTCGACGATCTTCTTGCACATCGCCAAGCCCAGCCCCGTTCCGCTGTAGGCATCGCGACCGTGCAGCCGCTGGAAAATGACAAAGACCTTTTCGACGAAGTCCTCCGGAATGCCGATGCCGTTGTCGGACACGCTCAGCACCCATTGGTCGTTGCGGTCACCGGTGCCTTGCCGACAGTCGACGACGATGTGCGGCGCAACACCTTCGCGCCGGAATTTCACCGCGTTGCCAATCAGGTTCTGCCACAACATCGTCAGCAACGTCGGGTCGCCCATCAACTCCGGTAGCCGCTTCGGGCGGGTGATCTGGGCGCCGGACTCCTCGATCGCGGTGGACAGATTGGCGACGGCACTGTCCAGTGTGGTGTCGAGGTGAACGTCGGTCCACTTGGTGTTCATCCGACCGACTCGAGAGAACGTCAGCAGGTCGTTGATGAGTACCTGCATACGTTTGGCCCCGTCGACCGCGAACGCGATGTACTCGACGCCACGCTCATCGAGCTTGTCCCCGTAGCGCCGCTCCAGCAGTTGGCAGAACGAGGCCACCTTGCGCAGCGGTTCCTGCAGATCGTGGGACGCGACGTAAGCGAATTGCTCGAGTTCGGCGTTGGAGCGCCGCAATTCCATCGTCTGTTCATCCAATAACTCCCGGGCACGGCGCGATACCTCGAGTTCATCGACGATCCGCTGCCGCATGTTCTCGACGTCGATGGCGATGCCGCGAATGTCTTTGGGACGCCGTGGGGGCGTGATCTTTTCGCCGAAGTTGCCTTCGGTGATCCGGCGGCAGGCCGCGGCCAGCGCGGCGAGCGGTTGCGTCACCGCCCGTCGGGTCAACAGACCCAAGAGCAATGCCGTCGCGATGAACACCAGCACCATTGCGCCCAGCACCCGGTTGCGCCAGTTGTTGATGCGGGTGAGTTCATCGGCGGCATCCTGCCGGGCCGCCACCAAGTGCGCACTTTGCGCATCGAAAAGCGTTCGCAGCTGGTCGAATTCGACCTTGCCGCGGGACGCGGTCTCAGCGCTGACGACGTCGGGCGCGTTGGGCTTGACCTGTTTGATCACCGGCTCGGCATAGTTGTCTCGCCAATCGGCGGCGGCAGCTTCGATGGCGTCCAGATCGGCGATCAGATCGGGTCGGTGCGCCAGTCGCTGCCGAATGTCCTCGGCCGCCACGCGCTCGGACCGTTGACCGTCGTAGTAGGGACTGAGGAACTGCGGATCCGCCGAAATCAGGTAGCCGCGCACCCCGGTTTCCTGGTCACGCAGCGCCACCTGTAGTTGGGCAGCGGCCGCCCGTGCCGGCTGGATGTCGTCGACCAACGCACGGGAGACCTCGTCGGTGCGATTCAGCAACAACGTACCGGCCACCGCTCCGGCGAGCACCAGCACGCCCATCGTCGACAGCAAGAAAGCCTGCCAGCCCCGCACCGTGAGGTTTGATCCCGACGGCAGGCCCACGCGACTCACCTCGGGGTCCGCTCCACGCGCAGCACGGCGATGTCGTCGGTGAGTCCTCCGTGGGTCTGGGCGCGCCCCTGCGCCGCGTCGATGAGCGCGTCGACGAAGGCCGGACCGGACAATGCGACGTGTCGGCGCGCCAACTCCAGCAGCCCACCCTCGCCGAGCCGTTCGCGGCCACGCCCCGCATAGCCTTCGTAGAGGCCGTCGGTCAGCAGCAGCAGGCTGCAACCGACCGGCAAGTCCACCTCATGCTGCGGCCAGCCGTCGGAATGCAAACCCAACGCGGGGCCGGCCGGCGGCTCCACCCACTCCACGCTGCCGAGACCGTGCAGCAACATTCCCGGGTGCCCGGCGCGGATCGCGGTGACTCGAGGGCTGTCGGGGTCGATCGTCAGGCTGAGCACCGTGGCGAAGATCCCCGCGCCGGTCCGCTCGGCGTGTAGCACCCGTTCGAGTTGTCGCATCAGGTCGACCCCGTGTACGCCGGCCAAGGTGAGCGCGCGCCAAGCGATGCGCAGCGCTGCACCCAGCGCCGCCTCGTTGGGACCGTGCCCGGCCACGTCGCCGATCAGGACATGCACGATGCGATCCGGCGTCTGGACGACGTCGTAGAAGTCGCCGCACAACAAGGCGTCCTCGCGGCTGGGCCGGTAGCGGGCCACGATGTCGACACCGGGGTCGTCGAGCAGCAGCGGGGAGGGCAACAAGCCGCGCTCGAGTAGCGCATTCTCGCGGGCCCGAAGCTGGGTGGCATGCAGGTCCGCCGCGATTAGTTCCGCGCGTTTGCGTTCGATGGCATACAGCACCGCACGACGCAGCATCTCAGGCTCGACACGCCCTTTGACCAGGTAATCCTGGGCGCCCGCGGCGACCGCGGAAGCCCCGAAGTATTCGTCGTTGAGCCCGGTCAGCACGACTATCGGGACCGTGGCGTCGAACTTGGCGATGCGGTCGAGGGCATCGATCCCTTTGGCATCCGGCAGGTTCAGGTCGAGCAGCACACAGTCGGGCCGGGCCGATGCCAGCTCACGCTCGGCATGGGCCATCGATGGCGCCCACACCACCCGGATATCGGCGACCGCGTTGCTGACCAGGTCTTCGACCAGCACCGCGTCGCCCCGATCGTCCTCGACCAGCAGCAACACCAGCGACTTCAAGGCCGATGCCTGCACAAGGGGTCCACGCACCTGCATCAGCTCCTGGTGACCCGGGGATGCGCGTACGCAACTAGGTCGTTCACTAGTACCCCCTGGACAACCGCTGGGCGGCTAAGACTATCGCGATGCGTGGTGGCGTCCACAGCACAGCCGACGGGTTGAAGGAGCGGGCCGACGCGTCGCGTCTTCCCGAATAACTGCTGATCGCGCGGCCTTGGTTCTAAAGCCTAGAGATGGATCGTATGCGCACGGGCGTACCTTTTCGCCGAGTTCGTGAAAGTGCCGCGCCGGAAAGCTCGAACCGAACTCAACGGAGCAGTGCTCGTGACATCACCACTCGTTGAATCTGGTTGGTGCCTTCATAAATCTGGGTGATTTTGGCGTCCCGCATCATGCGTTCTACTGGGAAGTCAACCGTATACCCTGCGCCCCCGAACAGCTGAACCGCGTCGGTGGTGACCTCCATCGCGACATCCGAAGCCATGCACTTCGAGGCCGCCGAGATGAAGCCCAGGTTGCTTTCACCGCGCTCGGCGCGAGCGGCGGCGGCGTAGACCATCAGTCGGGCGGCCTCCACCTTCATGGCCATGTCGGCGATCATGAACTGCACCGCCTGGAAGCTGCTGATCGACTGCGCGAACTGCTTGCGGTCCTTGGTGTAGGCAATGGCAGCGTCGAGCGCCCCCTGCGCGATACCCACCGCCTGGGCACCGATGGTCGGTCGGGTGTGATCCAGGGTCTTCAGCGCCGTCTTGAAGCCGGTGCCGGGTTCTCCGATGATCCGGTCGCCCGGGATCCGACAGTCCTCGAAGTACAGTTCGGTGGTGGGCGATCCCTTGATGCCCAGCTTGCGCTCTTTGGGGCCGACGGTGAAGCCAGGGTCGTCCTTGTGCACTATGAACGCCGAGATGCCGTTGGCACCCAGGTCGGCGTCGGTCACGGCCATCACGGTGTACCAGGTCGACTTGCCGCCGTTGGTGATCCAGCACTTCGCACCGTTGAGCACCCAGTCGTCGCCGTCGCGCTTGGCGCGGGTGCGCATCGAGGCGGCATCCGAACCCGCCTCACGCTCACTGAGGGCGTAGGAAGCCATCGCGGTCCCGTCTGAGACCGAGGGCAGCACCTGCTTCTTCAGCTCGTCGGAGCCACTGAGAATCAGGCCCATGGTGCCCAGCTTGTTGACGGCCGGGATGAGCGAAGCGGACGCGTCGACGCGGGCGACCTCCTCGATGACAATGCACGCCGCCACCGAATCGGCACCTTGCCCGCCATACTCCTCGGGCACGTGCACGGCGTTGAATCCCGAAGCGTTCAGGGCGTCCAGCGCCTCTTGCGGGAAGCGGGAGTTTTCGTCCACGTCGGCGGCGTGGGGGGCGATTTCCTTTTCCGCCAGCGCGCGGATCGCCGCGCGCAACTCCTGGTGTTCCTCCGGCAGTTGGAACAAATCGAACGACGGGTTTCCGGCCCATCCAGCCATCTCGAGACCTCCTAGCCTCTTGCTACTCGCCGGTAACTTTACCGTGCAACTGCTGCAGCGCCGCATCCTTCGCGCGCACCGTCTCAGCGAGCTGGTCTTGGAAGGCGGTGATCCGGGCCCGCAGCTCTGGGTCGGACGCGCCCAGCATCCGCACCGCCAGCAAACCCGCGTTGCGGGCTCCGCCGATCGACACCGTGGCCACCGGAACACCGGCGGGCATCTGCACGATCGACAGCAGGGAATCCAGGCCGTCGAGCCGGCTCAACGGCACCGGCACCCCGATCACCGGAAGCGACGTCGCCGAGGCGACCATTCCCGGCAAGTGCGCCGCGCCCCCCGCGCCGGCGATGATCACCTCGAGGCCCCGGTCGGCCGCGGTTCGCGCGTAATCGAACATGACATCGGGAGTGCGGTGCGCCGACACCACCCTGACCTCGGCGGGAACGTCGAATTCGGCCAGCGCTGCGGCGGCGTCCTGCATCACCGACCAGTCGCTGTCGCTGCCCATGATGACCCCGACCCGGGGCCCGCTGGGTCCGTTAGCCATGTGGATCCCATCCGTCCGTCCATTCTGCGTGCGACAACCAGTGTGCCGCCCGTTCCGCGCGCTCTCGAAGTGCGGGCAGGTCATGCGCGTCCCCGCCGAGAAAGTTGATGTGTCCCACCTTGCGGCCTGGCCGTTCGGCTTTGCCGTACAGGTGCACCCGTGCGTCGGGCATCCGGGCAAATAGGTGGTGCAGCCGCTCGTCGACCGACATGGCGGGCGTCTCGGCGGCGCCCAGCACGTTGGCCATCACGGTCACCGGCGCGATGGGGTCGGTGCTGCCCAGCGGATAGTCGAGCACCGCGCGCAGGTGCTGCTCGAACTGGCTGGTGCGGGAACCGTCCATGGTCCAGTGCCCGGAGTTGTGCGGGCGCATAGCGAGTTCGTTGATAAGCAATTCGCCGTCGGTGGTCTCGAACAACTCGACCGCCAGCACGCCGACGACGCCAAGCTGGTCGGCCAGCCGCAAGGCCAGCTGCTGCGCCGAGGCGGCGACCTCCTCGGCCAAGTTGGGCGCGGGCGCGATCACCTGGACACAGATGCCGTCCTGCTGCACCGTCTCCACCACCGGCCACGCCGCTCCCTGGCCGAACGGCGAGCGGGCGACCAGCGCCGACAATTCCCGACGCAGCTGCACCCGCTCCTCGGCCAGCACCGGCGTTCCGCCGGCCAGGTAGTCACGGGTGATGTCGCGGGCGTGCTCCAGGTCGCTGGCCAGCTGTACGCCGCGCCCGTCATAGCCGCCACGTATCGCCTTGATGACGAGCGGCACGTCGAGGCGCCCGGCGAAGTCGTCCAGATCGTCGAGGCTCTCGATGGCGCGGTAGCGCGGCACCGGGGCGCCCAGTTCTTCCAAGCTTTTGCGCATCACGAGTTTGTCCTGGGCATGCACCAGAGCCTGCGGTGGCGGTGCCACGTTGACGCCCTCGGCGACCAGTTTTTCCAGCAGCTCGGTCGGGACGTGTTCGTGGTCGAAGGTCAACACGTGAGCGCCGGCGGCGACGCGACGCAGGTCGTCCAGGTCATCGTGCGCGCCGATCACCACGTCGGGGCTGACCTGGGCGGCCGGCTCGTCGACCGCGTTAGCCAGCACGCGTAGGGTCTGCCCCAGGGCGATCGCGGCCTGGTGGGTCATGCGGGCAAGTTGGCCGCCACCGACCATGGCTACCAGGGGGGTGCGGGGACTCGGCACGGCCATCATGGTGTCACGGCGCCTGACCGGCGTGTTTACCGGCCGGAGCGCCAAATCGTTATGTACCATTTTGCGCCGATTTCGAGATCATACGTAGACTGGCGTGCTGTGTCCTTTGCCGATGCCACAATTGCGCGCCTTCCTGGGGTCATTCAGCCCTTTGCGATGCGCCATCATGAGCTGATCAAATTTGCCATCGTCGGCGGCACCACTTTCATCATTGACTCGGCAATTTTCTTTGCGCTGAAGCTCACAATTCTCGAGCCGAAGCCGGTAACTGCCAAGGTCATCGCAGGTATCGTCGCGGTCATTGCCTCGTATGTGCTGAACCGGGAGTGGAGTTTCCGCGACCGGGGCGGCCGCGAGCGCCATCACGAAGCGCTGCTGTTCTTCGCGTTCAGCGGCGTCGGGGTGCTGCTGAGCATGGCGCCGCTGTGGGTTTCGAGCTACGTCCTGCAGCTGCGGCAGCCCATGGTGTCGCTGACCGTGGAAAACATCGCTGACTTCATCTCGGCTTACATCATCGGCAACCTGCTGCAGATGGCATTCCGCTTCTGGGCATTCCGGCGCTGGGTGTTCCCCGACCAGTTCGCCCGCAACCCCGACAAGGCACTGGAATCGGCGCTTACGGCCGGCGGTATTGCCGAGGTATTCGAGGACGCTTTAGAGGACGGCCTGGAAGCCGAGTACGACAACGGCCAAAACGGAAACGTGACGTTGTTGCGCGCCTGGCGGCGTAAGAAGGCCAGCAGGCTGAATCAGCTGGGCGACTCCTCTGAGCCCAGCGTGTCGAAGACTTCGTGATACAGCAGCGCGTGCACCTCACGTAGCCGCGGGATGTTGTAAAACTCCAACGGGTCCTGCGACGCCGATTCGATGATCAGCGTTCCGGTGCGGAAGATTCGCTCCGAAAGCTTGTCCCGGAACTCCACACTGTTGATACGCGCCAACGGAATGTCGATCCCACTGCGGGTCATGACGCCGTGGCGGTACATCACCCGTCGGTTGGTCACCACGAAATGGGTGGTGAGCCAGCTCAGGAACGGCCAAACCGTCAGCCATCCGACGATCACCAGCCAGATTCCCCAGATGACGCCGTAGAGGATGTTCTTGGTGAGCTGCGGCCACTGCGAACCGGTCCCGTTGACGACGGCGGACCCCAGGGCGGCCAGGCCGGTCACCAGGATCAGCGCCAACGCCGGCAGGATGAGGCGCTTCCAATGTGGGTGGCGGTGCAAGACCACCTGCTCGCCCTTGGCCAGTGCGTTGTCCGGATAGCCCATAGCGGTGACCCTAGACCTCAGCGCAGGTGAACGACATCACCGGCGGACACCACGACCATCTCGCCTGACTTGGCCTCGTCGGTCGCCCACGTTTCCAAGCAGAGCCGGCCTTCGTCGTCGATGTCGCGGGCGACGCCGACGACATCTTTGCCGCCCGGGAGGACGGCACGCACGCGCGAACCCAGCGTCAGGCTGCGGGCCCGATAATCGGCCATCAGCTGTGCATCCGCCCCGTGCGCGGATCGCCAGCTGGCGATCCGCCCGCCCAGTTCACGCAGCAAGTGACGAACGATGACGTGCCGGTCGGGCTCGGCGACTCCCGCATCCACCAGCGAGGCGGCGTCGGGGACGTCGCCAGGGGCCTCGTAAACATTCAGCCCTAGCCCCACGACCGCGAATGGATGGGCCACCTCGGCCAGGATCCCGGCCAGCTTTGCCATCGACCCGAAAGCGTTGGCCAGCACGTCGTTGGGCCATTTGAGGCCCGCCTCGACGGTGGTGACGGTGGCCACCGCATCGACCACGGCCAGGCCGGTGGCCAGGGACAGCCAGCCCCAACCTGCCGTCGGGACATCGTCGATCCGGACGCCCGCCGACAACGTGATCTGCGCCCGCGGTGACGCCCACCAGCTACGGCCATGCCGTCCACGTCCGGCCGTCTGATGCTCGGCGATCAACACGTGGCCGTCAATGTCGACACCGGACGCGGCCCGAGCCAACAGGTCGGCATTGGTGGAACCCGTTTCGGCGACGACATCGAGTTGGCGCCAGTAAGAGGACTTCCCTAGCACCTCGGCGCGCAGCGCCACCTGATCAAGTGGCGGCCGGAGCTGATCGCGGTCGGTCATGCGCGACTTTAACCCGGCGAGACCACGCACGCGGGTTAGGCTGCGCCCATTTCACTGTTGCGGCCCCGACGGCGAGGGCGCTCCGCGCGTCGACTCCTCGCCCCGCATGGGCGACTTCCGGCGATGCTAAGACGATTACTAAGGGCTGCATAAGGACCGGCATGGGGCCCGGTCGGGGCTGCCGATAGCATCGTCACCTATGACTAGCGTTACCGACCACACCGCAGAGCCGGCTGCCGAGCACAAGATCGACATCCACACCACCGCGGGCAAGCTGGCCGAGTTGCACCGGCGTCGGGAAGAGTCGCTGCACCCCGTCGGCGAGGAGGCCGTCGAGAAGGTACACGCCAAGGGCAAGCTGACTGCCCGGGAGCGCATCTACGCGCTCCTCGACGAGGACTCGTTCGTGGAATTGGACGCGCTGGCCAAGCACCGCAGCACCAACTTCGGGTTGGACAAGAACCGCCCGCTCGGTGACGGCGTGGTGACCGGCTACGGCACCATCGACGGGCGCGACGTGTGCATCTTCAGCCAGGACGCCACCGTGTTCGGCGGCAGCCTCGGCGAGGTCTACGGCGAAAAGATCGTCAAGGTGCAGGAGTTGGCGATCAAGACCGGCCGACCGCTCATCGGCATCAACGACGGCGCCGGCGCGCGTATCCAGGAGGGTGTCGTTTCGCTGGGTCTGTACAGCCGCATCTTCCGCAACAACATCCTGGCCTCCGGCGTCGTCCCGCAGATCTCGCTGATCATGGGCGCCGCCGCCGGTGGGCACGTCTACTCCCCCGCCCTGACCGACTTCGTGATCATGGTCGACCAAACGAGCCAGATGTTCATCACCGGACCAGACGTCATCAAGACCGTCACCGGTGAGGACGTCACCATGGAAGAACTCGGCGGCGCCCACACCCACATGGCCCGCTCGGGCACCGCGCACTACGTCGCGTCCGGCGAACAGGACGCCTTCGACTACGTCCGCGACCTACTCAGCTACCTGCCGCCGAACAACGCGACCGACGCGCCGCGCTACCAGGCCACCGAGCCCGTCGGGGCCATCGAGGAGAACCTCACCGACGAGGACCTCGAGTTGGACACGCTGATTCCGGACTCACCGAACCAGCCCTACGACATGCACGAGGTGATCACGCGCGTCCTCGACGAGGACGAGTTCCTCGAAATCCAAGCCGGTTACGCCCAGAACATCGTTGTCGGGTTCGGTCGGATCGAGGGCCGGCCGGTCGGGATCGTCGCAAACCAGCCCACCCACTTCGCGGGCTGCCTGGACATCGACGCCTCCGAGAAGGCGGCACGCTTCGTGCGGACCTGCGACTGCTTCAACATCCCGATCGTCATGTTCGTCGACGTTCCCGGCTTCCTGCCCGGAACCGGCCAGGAGTACAACGGCATCATCCGGCGCGGCGCCAAGCTGCTGTTCGCATACGGCGAGGCCACCGTCCCGAAGATCACCGTCATCACCCGCAAGGCCTACGGCGGCGCGTACTGCGTCATGGGTTCCAAGGACATGGGCTGCGACGTCAACCTGGCCTGGCCGACGGCCCAGATCGCCGTGATGGGCGCCTCCGGCGCGGTCGGCTTCGTCTACCGCCAGCAACTGAAGGAGGCGGCCGCCAAGGGCGAGGACGTCGATGCGCTTCGGTTGAAGCTGCAGCAGGAGTACGAGGACACGCTGGTCAACCCCTACGTGGCCGCCGAACGTGGTTACGTTGACGCGGTGATCCCGCCGTCGCATACCCGCGGCTACATCGGCACCTCACTGCGCCTGTTGGAACGCAAGATCGCTCAGTTGCCGCCCAAGAAGCACGGGAACATTCCGCTATGACCGACGCAGCAGCAGCCGCCGCCGAAAAGCCGGCGGAAGCAGGGCAGCACCACGAGCCGCACGTTGAGATCCTCAAGGGCCACCCCACCGATCAGGAGCTGGCCGCGCTGGTGGCCGTGCTGGGCAGCATCGGCGGTCCGCCGCCGCCCCCGCCACCCGAGCCCAGCCGGTGGGGCCTGCCGGTCGACAAACTGCGTTACCCCGTCTTCAGTTGGCAGCGCATCACCCTGCAGGAAATGACGCACATGCGCCGATGACCCGGCTGGTGCTCGGGTCGTCGTCGAGCGGCCGGCTCAAGGTCCTGCGCCAGGCCGGCGTCGACCCACTGGTCGTGGTTTCCGGCGTGGACGAGGACGCAGTCATCGCCGGGCTTGGTTCCGATGCCGATCCCGACGAGGTGGTGTGCGCGCTCGCCCGCGCCAAGGCCGAACACGTGACGACCCTGCTATCCGGGGCGTATCCCGATGTCGCCGCGAATTGCCTTGTGGTGGGCTGCGATTCGATGCTCTACCTGGACGGCGGTCTCTGCGGCAAGCCGGCGTCGGTGGACGATGCGCGCCGGCAGTGGCGGTCGATGGCCGGCCACATCGGCGAGCTGCACACCGGTCACTGCCTAATCTTGTTGCAAGACAATGCAATAGTCAGTCAAGTAGCCGAAACAGCAGTTACCCGAGTTCATTTCGGCATACCATCGGACACCGACCTGGAGGCATATCTGGCCAGCGGGGAGTCGTTGGGGGTGGCCGGCGGCTTCACCCTGGATGGCCTGTCCGGTTGGTTCATCGACGGTGTGGAGGGTGACCCGTCCAACGTGATCGGCCTGAGCCTGCCGCTGATCCGCACGCTCGCGCAGCGGATGGGCGTGTCGGTCGCTGCCCTCTGGGCGGCGAACGCGGTCGCGTCGTGACCGGCTGGACGGAGTTCACCGGGCAGGCGCCGCGGATCGCGGCCATCTTTCTGCGTCGCCACCGCGCCACCGGAAACCTCTGCCTGCTGGCCACCATTCGATCCGACGGGTTCCCGCGCATCAGCCCACTGGAGCCGCTGATCTTCGAAGACCAGCTGTGGTTACCGGGCATGCCCCACACCACCAAGTTCGCCGACCTCGCCCGCGACCCGCGCTTCTGCCTGCACACCGCAACCGCGGACCCCAAGGTGACCGACGGCGACGCGAAACTGTGGGGGCTGGCCCACGACGTCACCGACGCGGCGCTGCGGCGACGCTTCGCCGAGAACCTTTACGCCGAAACCGGATTCGATCTGCGCAACGAGGAATTCGGCTTTTTCTCAACCGAGCTCACCGGCGCCTCGGCGGTCGAGGTCGGAGACGATCACCTCGACATCACCATCTGGAATCCCGGCCAGCCGGAACGCGTTGTACGCAAGCACTGAACGGCCGTCGATTCCCGAGCGGTACCGGCTGAGTAGGCTTGGGACGTGCCACTTCCCGCGGACCCGAGCCCAACCCTGTCGGAATACGCCCACCCGGAACGGCTGGTGACGGCTGACTGGCTGTCAGCCAACATCGGCGCGTCCGGCCTGGCGATCGTCGAATCCGACGAGGACGTCTTGCTGTACGACGTCGGCCACATACCCGGCGCCGTCAAAATGGACTGGCATACCGACCTCAACGACCCACGTGTGCGCGACTACATCAACGGCGCGCAGTTCGCCGAACTGATGGACCGCAAGGGCATTTCCCGCGACGACACCGTGGTGATCTACGGCGACAAGAGCAACTGGTGGGCGGCCTATGCGCTGTGGGTCTTCACCTTGTTCGGCCACCCCGACGTGCGGCTGCTCAACGGTGGTCGTGACCTGTGGTTGGCGGAGCGCCGCGATACCACGTTGGAGGTGCCCACCAAGACCTCGACCGGCTATCCCGTCGTCGCCCGCAACGACGCCCCCATTCGCGCGTTCAAGGACGACGTGCTGGCCATCCTCGGCGAGGAGCCCCTGATCGACGTGCGGTCCCCCGACGAGTACACCGGCAAACGGACGCACATGCCCGACTATCCCGAGGAGGGGGCGCTGCGCGCCGGCCACATCCCGACCGCGGTGTCGATTCCGTGGGGCAAGGCGGTGGACGAGACCGGCCGGTTCCGCAGCCGTCAGGAACTCGAGGAGCTCTACGGCTTCCTGTCGCCCGAAGACAAGACGGTCGTCTACTGCCGGATCGGCGAACGGTCCAGCCACACCTGGTTCGTGCTCACACATCTGCTGGGCAAGCCCGACGTACGCAACTACGACGGCTCGTGGACCGAATGGGGTAACACCGTGCGGGTGCCGATCGTGGCGGGCGCCGAACCGGGAGCCGTACCCGGCTGATGAGCATGCCCGCGCCGCTGGCCGAGGTGCTGTCCGACTTCGCCGAAGTCCAAGGGCAGGACAAGTTGCAGCTGTTGTTGGAATTTGCCAACGACCTCCCACCGCTTCCGGCGCATCTGGAAGAGGCGGCGATGGAGCCGGTGCCGGAGTGCCAATCACCGCTGTTCCTGCACGTCGACGCGAAGGACCCGGACCGGGTGCGGTTGTATTTCAGCGCGCCCGCCGAGGCGCCGACCACCCGGGGCTTCGCCTCCATCCTGGCTACCGGCCTCGACCAGCAACCCGCCGCCGAAATCCTGGCGGTGCCCGACGATTTCTACACCGAGCTGGGTTTGGCCGCTCTGATCAGCCCACTGCGACTGCGGGGGATGTCGGCGATGCTGGCTCGGATCAAGCGGCGGTTGCGCGAAGCCGCCTGAAGGGGGAACCGCGTGACCGCGCCGTGGGCGCGACGCATAAACTCCCCGAGAAGGCTTGTAAGAAATTCTCTTAAAGACGCAGACGTCCAGCTACAGGAGGCGCAGTGGGTAGTCACGCCAGCTCGAGGATCTCAAAGGTTCTCGTGGCCAACCGCGGCGAGATCGCAGTCCGAGTGATCCGGGCGGCCCGCGACGCCGGCCTGGCGAGCGTGGCCGTCTACGCCGAACCGGACGCGGAAGCACCGCACGTCAGCCTCGCTGACGAGGCGTTCGCCCTGGGCGGCCAGACCTCCGCCGAGTCCTACCTGGACTTCGGCAAGATCCTGGATGCGGCCGCCAAGTCCGGCGCCAACGCCATCCACCCCGGTTACGGCTTCCTGTCCGAGAACGCCGACTTCGCCCAGGCGGTGATCGACGCCGGCCTGATCTGGATCGGGCCCAGCCCGCAGTCGATCCGCGATCTGGGCGACAAGGTGACCGCGCGCCACATCGCCGCCCGCGCCCAGGCCCCGCTGGTGCCCGGCACCGCCGACCCGGTCAAGGACGCCGACGAGGTGGTGGCCTTCGCCAAGGAGTACGGGGTGCCGATCGCCATCAAGGCGGCTTTCGGCGGCGGCGGCCGCGGCATGAAAGTGGCCCGCACCCTGGAAGAGATCCCCGAGCTGTTCGAGTCGGCCACCCGCGAGGCTGTCGCCGCGTTCGGCCGCGGCGAGTGCTTCGTGGAGCGCTACCTGGACAAGCCCCGCCACGTCGAGGCCCAGGTGATCGCCGACCAGCACGGCAACGTCGTCGTCGCCGGCACCCGCGACTGCTCGCTGCAGCGCCGCTTCCAAAAGCTCGTCGAGGAGGGTCCCGCGCCGTTCTTGACCGACGCGCAGCGCAAGGAGATCCACGAGTCGGCCAAGCGGATCGTCAAAGAGGCGCACTACTACGGCGCCGGCACCGTTGAATACCTGGTGGGCCAGGACGGGCTGATCTCGTTCCTGGAGGTCAACACCCGCCTGCAGGTCGAGCACCCCGTCACCGAGGAAACCGCGGGCATCGACCTGGTGCTGCAGCAATTCAAGATCGCCAACGGCGAGAAGCTTGACATCACCGAGGACCCCACGCCTCGCGGCCACGCCATCGAGTTCCGGATCAACGGCGAGGACGCCGGCCGCGGCTTCCTGCCGGCGCCTGGCCCGGTGACCAAGTTCCACCCGCCGAGCGGCCCCGGCGTCCGCCTGGACTCCGGTGTGGAGAGCGGCTCGGTGATCAGCGGCAATTTCGACTCGATGCTGGCCAAGCTGATCGTGTACGGCGCCGACCGCAACGAGGCGCTGGCACGCGCCCGTCGCGCACTGGACGAATTCCAGGTCGAAGGCCTGGCCACCGTCATCCCATTCCACCGCGCCATCGTGTCCGACCCGGCGTTTATCGGCGACGACAACGGCTTCAGCGTGCACACCCGCTGGATCGAGACCGAGTGGAACAACACCGTCGAGCCGTTCACCGGCGGTGAAGTTCCCGACGAGGAAGACGCCCGGCCACGGCAGAAGGTGGTCGTCGAGGTGGACGGGCGCCGCGTCGAGGTCTCGCTGCCGGCCGACTTTGGCGGGCTGGCGGGCGGACCCAGCACCGACGCCGTCGGTGCCGTCCGGCGCAAGCCCAAGCCGCGCAAGCGTGGTGCCCATGGCGGCGCCACCGCCTCCGGTGACGCGGTGACCGCGCCCATGCAGGGCACCGTGGTGAAAGTGGCCGTCGAAGAAGGCCAGGAGGTCACCACGGGCGATCTGGTGGTGGTCCTAGAGGCGATGAAGATGGAGAACCCGGTCACCGCGCACAAGGACGGTGTGATCACCGGCCTGGCGGTCGAACCGGGTGCGGCCATCACCCAGGGCACCGTGATCGCCGAGATCAAATAGCGTCGCAACGGCTCGACGAGCCGTGGCGATTGTTTAGCCGCGCTGGGCGCTTTTAGCGCACTGTTCGGGTCAAGGGTGTCTTATTGGTCCCTGTGCGGGTAGGGTCAGAAGAAGGTTGAGTTCACAGCCGCCCGGACTCACGTCTTACATCTGCTCAGGCCGCACAGGGGCCATGAATTTCCCCATTCTCTAGAAGCGGTCGTTCGTTGCATTGCCGTGGTCCGCAGCATTTATTTGCTAGACGACTGAGGAGTCAACATGTCCGTTTCCCAAGCTTGGCAAAAGAGCGGCACCGCAGAGTTCACGGCTCGGTGGGGTCCGTCGACCGGTGTCATCATCGCCGACGGCGAACTCGACGCGGCGAACGCCGACCTGCTCGCCGAATTCGTGCATCGCTGCAGTCAGCACCGCGATCGCCTCGTCCTGGACCTGCGTGGCCTGGAATTCATTGGTACGGCCGGGTTTTCGGCTCTGCACCGGATCAATGTCGCGTGCTCGGAAGCCCAGGCGGACTGGTCGATGATTCCCAGCGCGGCGGTGACGCGATTGCTGCAAATCTGCGATCCGGACGGTTCGCTACCGATCCTGCGTCTGGATGGCGACGCGGCCGGGGAGTTGGACGGCGTGCAGCCCGGGCCTATTGCAGCTGGTCCCGAAGTCGCGCTAGCGACTTAGCCAGTAGGCGGGATACGTGCATCTGAGAGATGCCGACCCGCTCGGCGATCTGGGTCTGCGTCATCGACTCGAAAAACCGCAGGACTAAAACCATTCGTTCCCGCTCGGGTAACGCCTCGAGCAGGGGCCGAAGGGCCTCCCGGTTCTCGATCTGATCCAAGCCGGTGTCGACGTCGCCCAGGGTGTCCGCGATGGCGCGGGCGTCGTCGTCTTCGTTGCCGCCGCCGCTGTCGATGGACAAGGTGTTGTACGAACTGCCGGCCACCAGGCCTTCCACCACTTCTTCCCGGTCCATCCCGAGTTCGGCGGCGAGTTCGGTGGCGGTCGGCGCACGGCCCAGCCGCTGCGACAGATCCGCGGTGGCGGTGCCGAGTCGCAGGTGCAACTCCTTGAGACGCCGGGGCACTTTGACCGACCAGCTGTTGTCCCGGAAGTGCCGCCGGACCTCGCCCATGATGGTGGGCACGGCGAAGGAAACGAAATCCGACCCCGTCTCGACGTCGAACCGGACTACGGCGTTGACCAGTCCTACACGCGCGACCTGGACGAGGTCGTCTCGCGGCTCGCCACGGCCTTCGAACCGCCGCGCGATGTGATCGGCCAATGGCAGGCATCGTTCCACGATTTTGTCCCGGTGCCGCTGGAACTCCGCGCTATCGGAACCAAAAGTGGCCAGCTCACGAAACATGTCTGGCACATCGGCGTATTCGTTAGGTCGGGATTCAGAACCGCCGGCAGCACGCGCTGTCACCTGGTCGTCACCTGCTGGGGGCCGCCCGCCGGGCCGTCAACGAGATACCGAAGACGCTCCCGGTTGCATCGGGCTGCCGACCGTCGTGGAAAGTCTGGACGTCATCGGCCAGCGAGGTTAGGACGTGCCAACTGAAGCTCCCCGGTGCCACCACGTCGTGGGTGTCGCACGCTGCGGAAGCCTCCACCACGAGCTCGTCATCACGCGGGTCGACGACGAGGTTGAGGGTGGCGCCGGGCGTGGCCGAACGGATCAGCCGCGTACACACTTCGTCCACCGCCAGCCTCAGGTCCGCGACGGCGTCGAAATCCAGGTCTTCGAAAGTGCCGATGGCACCGACCAGCGTACGCAGCATCGCCAGGTTCTCCAGGCGTGCAGCAACATTGAACTCAACGGCGCGTAGCCCCCGTTGGCGCCCATTGTTACGCGGATCCGCATCGGTCATCTGGCCTCCCGGCAGTATTTGGGCGACAACACTCCCGCCTTCAATCCCGGCTTCGACCTCTTGATCCAGCCGGTTGTTCATGATTGCCACCGGGTATTCAACCAGCTAACGGCCAGGTAGACACGACCGACACAAAGATCGCGGGGACAACAGGCTAACGCAGACATGCCGGTGCTCATCATGGTGACCTCTTAATACCCCATCACCGGGGTGGGCGAAACCAGGTTTGCCCGCTGAGTTTCGGCGAGGTGTGCAGGCATGCACCGACGTGATACGGGGCAGGCCAAGTAGCTCGCCAATTAGCTCGACGTAGCGCGTTGGCGTGGCCGACTATCGGGGTGGGCGGCATAAAACCGCTCCTCGATGCGGCCGACGCGACGGTTCTCTACGGCGAACCACAGCGCACCGGCGATCAATCCCAGCACGGCGATCACTATCGTCGTAGCGAGCCACTCGTAGTGCCGGTAGCCTGCGGCTACCGCAGTGCTGATCATGCCGAACGCCGATACAGCAAACAAAATCAAGCCCGGCCAGAAGAAATTGTCCTTCATGACGAGGCCGGCGTGCGGCAGCGTGGTGCGCAAGTAATCCGTCGGATCGTGATGCGTATCGCCCATCACGTCTCCTCTCCTACGGGACGAGACAATTGAAATGCTACCTACTTCGGGGGTACCAGCGAAATCCCGAATGTGCACGTGCCGGCGGGCGGTGCCGAATAACGCACACGCGCACACTTTGTGTCACACCGAGGCGGCGTCCTGGCGATCGAACAGGTCGGGCAGGGAAATCGCACCAATCGTCGTGACAAGCCAGACCATCACGGTGGTGGCCACCCACGAGGGGAAGCCGCCGATGCTGACCCCGTCGGTCAATTCAGCCGCGAGAACCAGGGCGAGGAGGGTCAATGCCAGGCCGCTCCCGCCCAGCAGTAGGGATGCGTATTCATGCGGCAACTTCAAGATCAAGAACGACAGCAGCGCCTGCGTGACCGAGAACAACACCAGCGCGACGATGAACCCCGACGCCGACAACGAAACTCTGGGAACAATCCACGCCGCCAGCATTAGTCCGATCGCCCACACAATTAGAAGCACAGCTAAGCGTACGAGAATTTGCCTCATGCAATAAGCGTAGGACTTTGAAGTATGGCTGTGAAGAACGCGAGTTGTCCGATCAAAGCGCAATATCCGAAATTGGGCGCGCAATGCGACGCGGGCCGACTCAATCGCGGGCCTGACTCAAAGGGCCGGGAAGGGTCCGGCGATCGACGGGAAGCCCATGGACGCGGTCAGCATCGCCAAGCCCAACAGGAACCAACCCGCTCCGTGCCAGCCCCACCAGGTGCGTTCCTCGCGCCGCGCCAGGTAGGTGCGCAGGAACGCCCACAGTCCGCCGCCCAACAGGATCAGCGGTCCACCGAGCGCCAACGCGGTTCGTTGGGGTACGCCGCACGCCACGGTGTCCACCGTCGTGCCAGGACAGGTGCTCACCCACAGGGCGGCCAAGACGACGAAGCCCAGGCCGGCAAGTATGGCCAGCACTGCAAGCCGGATCGCGGCGTGGACCTCACCGTCCTCCAACCCCAGTCGATCACCCGGTGATCGCTCGCGCGCCTCCTGCATCGAAGCCCCTCTGTCGCGTGGTCCGCAGGCTGCGGATCAATAAGTACGTCGCGCGGGCCGCCTGGTTAGTTACACCCGGCGGCCACTTTTGTGTCCAATACCCTGCGCGATGGCTGGTAAAACCGCATTTTGGCCTCGCCGCAGCGCGCGACCCACCAATGCGCACGGCCAATGCGCACCACCAATGCCCCTACTAATGCGACCACCAATTCGATGGCAACCGTGCGAGCGCGTATTGCGTTGAGTCGACGGCGGTTCGATGGCCGTACCAAAATGCCGGCGAGGCGGCGCCGACGTCCGCGGCCGATCCTGGCCGTGCTTATCAGGCGCTTTACATGCGTTCAATAACGTTGGGCCGCCGAAGGTTTCATCGGCACGCGCTCGACCAGCGCCGATATCGCGTGCTCGAACGCCCCGCCGTCGCCGCGGAAGAAAGTTCGGCGAAAAAACTCGTTTCGCCTGAGCGCTTAAACGACATGAGTAGTATCGGTGCTTATGGCGACAGCCAGAAGGCGGTTATCCCCGGAGGATCGACGCGCTGAACTGCTCGCCCTGGGGGCGGAAGTTTTCGGGAAGCGACCTTACGACGAGGTTCGGATCGACGAGATTGCCGAACGCGCCGGGGTGTCGCGCGCGCTGATGTACCACTATTTCCCCGACAAGCGGTCGTTCTTCGCCGCGGTCGTGAAGGACGAGGCCGATCGGCTGTACGCAGCCACCAACACCGAGCCCGCGCCCGGCATGACGATGTTCGAAGAAATCCGCACCGGCGTGCTGGCCTACATGGCCTACCACCAACAGAACCCCGAGGCGGCCTGGGCCGCCTACGTGGGCCTGGGTCGGTCGGACCCGGTTCTGCTTGGCATCGACGACGAGGCCAAGGACCGCCAGATGGAACACATCATGAGCCGCATCGGCGAGGTCGTGAGCGGAATGCCGGACACGAGCGCGCTGGACGCCGAAATCGAGCGCGACCTGAGGGTGATCATCTACGGCTGGATCGCGTTCACGTTCGAAATCTGTCGCCAGCGGATCATGGACCCGACGACCGACGCCGACATGCTCGCCGATGCCTGCGCGCACATGCTGCTCGACGCCATCGCCCGGGTGCCCAACATCCCGGGCAAACTGGCCGACGCCATGAAGACCGCCCGCGACCTGCCGCAACGGTAACTTGTCGGTACCTGTTGGCACGATGGGTTAGGTGAGCCCCGCGCACGCCGAACCGGCCCCTTCTCTGGCAGCATTGGATCGCTTCAGTGCGATCACCAGGGACTGGTTTTCCAGCACGTTCGCCGCGCCGACCACCGCGCAGGCGAGCGCCTGGAACGCCATCGCCGACGGCGACGACACGCTGGTCATCGCGCCTACCGGCTCCGGCAAGACGCTCGCCGCCTTCCTGTGGGCTTTGGACAACCTGGCCGCCCAGGCCGGCACGGCCGCCGACCGGCCGGTGGGCACCCGCGTCCTTTACGTATCTCCGCTAAAAGCGCTCGCGGTCGACGTCGAACGCAACCTACGCACCCCGTTGGCCGGGCTGACCCGGCTGGCCGAACGCCGGGGGCTGCCCGTCCCGAGCATCAGCGTCGGGGTCCGGTCCGGCGACACTCCCCCGACGCTGCGCCGTCAGCTCATCGCCCGACCACCGGACGTGCTGATCACTACGCCGGAGTCGCTGTTCCTGATGCTGACGTCGGCGGCCCGCGAGACGCTGGCCGACGTGCAGACCGTCATTGTCGACGAGATCCACGCCGTGGCCGCCACCAAGCGCGGCGCGCATCTGGCCCTGTCACTGGAACGGCTCGACGAACTGTGCGGCACGGCGCGCCCACAGCGCATCGGGCTGTCGGCCACCGTGCGGCCGCCCGAGGAACTCGCCCGGTTCCTGTCCGGGGTAAACCCCGCCGCCCGGACCACCGTGGTGGCTCCGCCGTCGAGCAAGACCGTCGAACTGTCCGTGCAAGTTCCCGTGCCGGACATGGCCAATTTGGAGAAAAACACCATCTGGCCCGATGTCGAGGCACGGCTGGTCGATCTCATCGAAGCGCACAATTCCACCATCGTGTTCGCCAACTCACGGCGGTTGGCCGAGCGACTTACCGCGCGCCTCAACGAGATTCACGCGGAGCGGTCGGGAGTGGAACTGCCTTCCGCCGGCAACCCCCAGGTCGCGGGCGGGGCACCCGCCTACGTGATGGCGAGCGGCCAGACTTTCGGCGCTCCCCCACTACTGGCCCGCGCGCACCACGGGTCGGTCAGCAAGGAGCAACGAGCCATCGTCGAAGAAGACCTCAAACGCGGTCAGCTCAAGGCGGTGGTGGCGACGTCGAGCCTGGAGCTCGGCATCGACATGGGCGCGGTCGACCTCGTGATCCAGGTGGAGGCGCCCCCATCGGTGGCCAGTGGCCTGCAACGCATCGGGCGGGCCGGCCACCAGGTCGGCGAAATCTCGCGCGGGGTCCTGTTCCCCAAGCACCGCACCGACCTGATCGGCTGCGCGGTGAGTGTGCAACGCATGCTCAGCGGCCAGATCGAGACCATGCGGGTGCCCGCCAACCCGCTCGACATCCTGGCGCAGCACACGGTGGCCGCGGCCGCCTTGGAGCCGCTGAACGCCGACGCGTGGTTCGACACCGTGCGACGCAGCGCGCCCTTCGCGACGCTGCCACGCAGCGTGTTCGAGGCCACCCTGGATTTGCTGTCCGGCAAGTACCCGTCCACCGAATTCGCCGAATTGCGACCACGTTTGGTCTACGACCGTGACACCGGCACGTTGACCGCACGGCCCGGCGCGCAACGGCTGGCCGTCACCTCCGGCGGCGCCATTCCCGACCGCGGGCTGTTCACCGTCTACCTCGCCTCTGACTCTGAAAAGCCCTCGCGGGTAGGCGAACTCGATGAAGAGATGGTCTACGAATCGCGCCCGGGCGACGTCATCTCGCTGGGCGCCACCAGCTGGCGGATCGTCGAGATCACCCACGACCGGGTGCTCGTCGTGCCCGCCCCTGGACAGCCGGCCCGGCTGCCGTTCTGGCGCGGCGACGACGTCGGCCGCCCCGCCGAACTCGGCGCCGCCCTCGGCGCGCTGACTGGTGAGCTGGCCGGTCTGGATCGCGAATCCTTCGACAAGCGTTGTGCCGAACTGGGATTCGACGCCTACGCGATCGACAACCTCTGGGTGCTGCTGGACGACCAGCGCACCGCCACCGGTGTGGTGCCCACCGACACCACCCTGCTGGTCGAGCGGTTCCGCGACGAGCTCGGCGACTGGCGGGTGGTCCTGCATTCGCCCTACGGCCTGCGCGTGCACGGGCCGCTCGCGCTTGCTGTGGGCCGCCGACTGCGCGAACGTTACGACCTCGACGAGAAACCAACCGCCTCCGATGACGGCATCGTGGTGCGGTTGCCGGACACCGGAGACGACACGCCGCCCGGCGCCGAACTGTTCGTCTTCGACGCCGACGAGATCGACCCGATAGTCACCGCCGAAGTGGGCGCCTCGGCGCTGTTCGCCTCGCGCTTCCGGGAATCCGCGGCCCGCGCCCTGTTGCTGCCGCGCCGCCATCCCGGTCGGCGCTCTCCGCTGTGGCATCAGCGGCAGCGCGCCGCTCAGCTGCTCGAGGTCGCCCGCAAGTATCCCGATTTCCCGATCGTGCTGGAAACCGTCCGCGAGTGCCTGCAGGACGTCTATGACGTCCCCACGCTGACCGGGTTGATGACCGCGATCGCCCAGCGGCGGATACGGGTGATCGAGACCGAGACCGCCAAGCCCTCCCCCTTTGCCGCGTCGCTGATGTTCGGCTACGTCGGCGCGTTCATGTACGAGGGCGACATCCCGCTGGCCGAACGACGCGCCGCGGCACTCTCGCTCGACAGCACGCTGCTGGCCGAACTGCTCGGCCGCGTCGAACTGCGCGAGCTGCTTGATCCCGAAGTCATTGCGGCGACCGGTCGCCAGCTGCAGCATCTCTCCGACGACCGACGCGCCCGCGACGCCGAGGGAGTCGCCGACCTGCTGCGGTTGCTCGGTCCGCTCACCGAAGACGAGGTCGCCGAGCGGTCGAGCGTGTCTTCGCCCAACACCGATGTCGGCGGCTGGCTCGAAGGTCTGCGCGCCGCCCGACGCGCGCTGACGTTGTCGTTCGCCGGCCGCACCTGGTGGGTGGCGGTCGAGGACATCGGCCGGCTGCGCGACGGTGTCGGCGCCGCCGTTCCGGTGGGTCTACCGGCCAGCTTCACCGAGGCGGTGGCCGATCCGCTGGGCGAACTCCTCGGCCGTTACGCCCGCACGCACACCCCGTTCACCACCGCCGAGGCCGCCGCTCGGTTCGGATTGGGGCTGCGGGTCACCGCCGATGTCCTGGGCCGGCTGGCCAGCGACGGCCGGTTGGTGCGCGGCGACTTCGTCGTGGCCGAACCGGTTGGCGGAGCGGGTTCCCAGCAGTGGTGCGACGCCGACGTTTTGCGCATTCTGCGCCGACGTTCGCTGGCGGCGTTGCGCGCTCAGGTCGAGCCCGTCAGCACCGCCGCCTACGGGCGGTTCTTGCCGGCCTGGCACGAAGTGGGCACGTCCGGCTCGGCCGGCGCATCGGGCGTCGACCGGCTGCTGTCGGTGGTCGACCAGCTCGCCGGGGTTCGGATACCGGCCTCAGCGCTGGAACCGCTGGTGCTGGCCCCACGCATCCCCGGCTACTCGCCGGCGATGCTCGACGAACTGCTGGCCACCGGCGAGGTCACCTGGGCCGGTGCCGGGTCGATCTCGGGCAGCGACGGCTGGATCACGCTGCACCCGGCCGAGGTGGCGCCCTTCACGCTGGCCCCACCCGCCGAGATTGACCTCACCGACGCCCACCGGGCGATCCTGGACAGCCTGGCCAACGGTGGCGCTTACTTCTTCCGCCAGCTCATGGCCACCGGGTTGCCCGAATCGGAGCTGAAAGCCGCACTGTGGGAACTGATTTGGGCGGGCTGGGTCACCGGTGACACCTTCGCGCCGGTACGCGCGGTGCTCGGCGGCGGGCAGGGCCCCCGAAAGCGGTCGGCGCCCGCACACCGGGCACACCGCCCCCCGCGGCTGAGCCGGTACAGCGTCGCGCATGCGGCCACCCGCGCAGCCGACCCGACCGTTGCGGGCCGATGGTCGGCGCTGCCGTCGCCCGAGCCGGACTCCACGCTGCGCGCACATCACCAGGTGGAGGTGCTGCTGAACCGCCACGGCGTGCTGACCAAGGGCGCCGTCGCCGCCGAGGGCATCCCCGGCGGATTCGCCACGGTCTACAAGGTCCTGAGCGCGTTCGAAGAGGCCGGCAAGTGCCAGCGGGGGTACTTCGTCGAGTCACTGGGCGGCGCACAGTTCGCCGTCGCCTCGACCGTCGACCGGTTGCGCAGCTACCTCGACAGTGTCGACCCCGAACGCCCGGAATACCGCGCGGTGGTGCTGGCCGCCGCCGACCCGGCCAATCCCTACGGGGCCGCCCTGCCCTGGCCCACCATCGACGACCACGCCGGCGCCCGGCCGGGTCGCAAGGCGGGAGCGCTGGTGGTCCTGGTGGACGGCGTGCTCGCCTGGTTCCTCGAACGGGGCGGACGATCGATGCTCACCTTCACCGACGATCCCGCAGCCAACGGCGCCGCCGCCCTGGGACTCGCCGAGTTGGTCACCGCCCGGCGAGTGGCGTCGATCCTGGTCGAACGGGTCAATGGGGTGCCGGTGCTATCCCCCGACGCGTCCGAGCGCGTGACGAGCGCGCTGACCGGCCTCGTGGACGCCGGCTTCTCACGCACGCCACGCGGGCTGCGGCTACGGTAGGCCATGCCCGAGGGCGACACCGTCTGGCACACCGCCGCCACCCTGCGTGAGCATCTGGTTGGCCGCACGTTGACCCGCTGCGACGTGCGGGTGCCCCGCTTCGCCACCGTCGACCTCACCGGTGCGGTGGTGGACGAGGTGATCAGTCGGGGCAAGCATTTGTTCATCCGGGTCGGGCCGGCCAGCATTCACTCGCACCTGAAGATGGACGGCAGCTGGCGCGTCAGCAATCGACCGGTGAAGGTGGACTACCGCGCCCGGATCGTGCTCGAGGCCGGCGACGTCCGGGCGGTGGGTGTCGATCTCGGCGTGCTCGAGATTCTTGACCGCGACCACGACGGCGACCCAGTCGCACATCTTGGTCCCGATCTGCTGGGCGAGGACTGGGATGCCCAAACCGCGGCGGCCAATCTGGTGGCCGATCCCGACCGGCCGTTGGCCGAAGCACTGCTCGACCAGCGGGTGATGGCCGGTGTCGGCAACGTCTACAGCAACGAGCTGTGCTTTATCTTCGGGCAGCTACCGACCGCGCCCGTCAGCGATGTCGCCGATCCGTTGCGTCTGGCCACCCGAGCCCGGGAGATGTTGTGGGCCAATCGTTTCCGCTGGAACCGCTGCACCACGGGCGACACCCGGCCCGGCAGGCAGCTGTGGGTGTACGGCCGGTCCGGCCAGCCCTGCCGGCGCTGCGGAACACGCATCAACTACCGGAACGCCGAGGGCGGCGACGAGCGCGTGACGTACTGGTGCCCGAAATGTCAGCGCTGAGGCCGTGGGCGCGGGCCGCACCAATCAGTCGCGGCGCTTAGTCGCGGCCGTGGGTCAGGAAGAACTGGGCGATCACCTGCGAGCTGTCGAACGTCCGCGTGGTGAGTCCGATGACCGATTTCGGCAGATACTGCTTGCTGCCCGGCCAGGTGTGTCCGCCGTCGTCGATCTGATAGAAGACCACCTCCGTCCCGTCCTTGCAGCCCGTGGAATCGAAACGGCGAACGCGAGTTCCGTCCCTGACATCCGGCAGGTTCTGCACCGACGGTGCGCCTTTACACCCGTCGATGGCGCGCCACCGATCGAGGGAGTTGGCGACGGAAATGGCCTGGCTGATCCCGCCGCGGCCCCGGACCTTCCCGCCGTTGAACGGCACGATCCGATCCGCGGTGCCGTGCGCGGCCAGCACCGACACCGGACGCGACGGATTGCAGGGCACGCCGACGCCCAGCGTGCCCGAGATCGGCGCAATCGCGGCGAACAGGTCGGCGCGGTCGCAAGCCAGCCGGTTGGACATGAACCCGCCGTTGGACATTCCGGTGGCGAAGATGTGTCCGGCCGGAACGTCGAACTCTTTCTGCACCCGTTCAACCAGGGCGACCAAGAATCCGACATCGTTGAGATGGCGACGGTCAGCGGGTGCCGCGCCGCGGCCGTCGGCCCAGCTCTTGTCGTAGCCGTCGGGATATACCACCACCAGGTTGGCGGCGTCGGCGACGGAGTTGAAACGCGTCAGGTTCTGTTGTCCGATTCCGGTGCCGCCGCCTCCATGCAGGTTGAGCACCAGGCCGACGGGGTCCCCCGGCGGCACATGCACGACGTAGGTGCGCTTCAACTTGTCATAGTGAAACGTTCCCGGAATATCCCGAGAACGATCCGCCGACACCTTCTGCTCCGCACACCCAGTCACGCAGGTAGCGCACACCAGAAGAACGGCAAGCGATAGCAATCGCGCCCAGAGCATGCAGCCAAATTACCGACCGCACCCGCACATGCGTTGAACGCCTCCACATGTCGCGGGCTGCCGGCCCTCGGTTCAGGCTGTCTCACACCACGACGGAGGCGCCCCGCTCCAGCTCGATGATCCGGTCGGCCATGCCTCGCCGTTCCATTTCCCGGCTGAACTCGGAAAGGGGTGACGCGAAGACGCCATAGTCATCGAAGTGCACCGGAATCATTTTCGGCAGGTCAAGCAACTCCACCAACCCGGCGCCCTGCCTGCCGTCCATGGTCACCGTGAGCCCGAACGGAAGCCGTCTACCGGCCGGCAGCCGGGCCCCGCCCAGATGGAGCAGGCCGACGTCGATCGAATCGAATTGCACTGGAATCTCTTTGAGTTCTTCGACTAGCAGCGTGTCGCCGGATATGTAGATCCGCCGTCGCCGGTCGCCGTCAACGGCGACGAAATCCAGCATGGTGCCCATCACCGGTGGCAGCAGCCGATGCGCCAAGGTCGGTGCGTGCCGGCCGGGCAGCGACGTCAGGGTGACGGTGAGATCGCCCTTGGTGATGATGTGCCGCTGCCAGGTGCTGAGGCCGAGCGCGTCGTCGAAGCCGCGGTGCTGCAGCCGCTTGGCAGCATGCGGGGTCGTCACGATGGGCAGTGCATGGTCGAGGCGCTGCTGCGACACCCGATCCCAGTGGTCGCCATGCATGTGCGAGAGCACAACCACATCGATCGGCGGCAGCTGCTCGATGCTGAGCGCCGGCTCTTTGCGGCGCTTCGACACCAGCCCGTAGCCGAGGTATGCGCGCTGCCCGCGGTGCAGGAAGTTCGGATCGGTCAGGATCGTGAACCCGCCCGCCCGGATCAACGTGGTGGCGTTGCCGATGAAGGTCACCGTGATG
Organism: Mycobacterium bourgelatii; assembly: GCF_010723575.1. Lineage (NCBI taxonomy): Bacteria > Bacillati > Actinomycetota > Actinomycetes > Mycobacteriales > Mycobacteriaceae > Mycobacterium > Mycobacterium bourgelatii. Next base: position 996,892 of record NZ_BLKZ01000001.1, on the reverse strand, counting down.
TCCATCGCGGGTGGCTACCCCAGTGCTCGCGTACCTAAGCGCGCGCCTGACGTCCCCTCATCCCCCAGACGGAGATCGGGGGATGAACGTCCCGATAATTTCCTTGCCCATCGCCAGGTCTTCGTACTTCGGGTCGGTGCGCTTGCGCCAACCGCTTCCGGCCGAGATCGGCGGGGCCATGATCGGCGGGAGCATCGGGAAATCGGCATCCCCAGCGGGTAGCGGGGACGCGGCCGAGGCGAGTTGCACCGGCGTATTCGCACTGACCAGAAGGCCCGCGGTGGCGGGTGGTGCCGAGAGGCTGCCCAGCTGAACGGCAGCGCCCATCGTCGCCGCAGGAGCGCCGATCCCGCTCAACGCCTCGGCAACGTCGGCTAGGCCGCCCGCTGCGCCGCTCAGGGCCGACTCGCCTTCGGCCAGGCCCTCGGCGACATCCGGGGCAAGCTCCGTCAAAGCCTGGGCCGACGTGAATTGTGCGAAATAGCTGAGCATGTTGATCGGGAATCCCGACGAGACCAACTGGTTGGCGTAGGTGTTGGCCATGCCGAACCAGCCCTGGCTCGGATCGAAGAGGACGCCGACGCTCTGAAGCAGCGCATCGATCGGAGACATCGGCGGAGCAACCGCCGATGCGGGCGCCGCGGCAGCGGCCGCCTCGGCCAGCCCTGACGCGGCGTGCGTGGACCCTGCGGACGCGACTGCCGTCTGGACGGCGTCGGTTTGGGCTGCCATCCCGCCCGGATCCACCATGGTCGGTGGTGAGGAGAACAACGGCAAGTCGAGGGCCTGCGCCGTCGCCGCCTGGTATCGGTACATGGCCGCGGAGTTGTTCACCCACATCGCTTGGTACTGCGCCTCGTTCTCGGCGATGGCGGCAAGGTTCTTGCCGAATCCGTTGGTGGCAATCAACTGGGCCAACTGGGCCCGGTTGGCGCTGACGACCGAGGGGTGCACCACCGCTGCGAGGGTCGCGTTGAATTCCGCCGCAGCGGCCTGCGCCGAAGCGCTCAACCGGTGACACTGCTGCGCGGTGGCTCGCATCCAGTTGAGAAAGGGACCGGCGGCATCGATCATCGCCATGGTCGACGGTCCGTGCCATTCCCCGGCCAGCGTAGACAGCACCGACGCATAGTTGGCGACGGTTTCTTCCAAGTCGGTGCCGAGGTTCTGCCATACCCCGGAGGCGACGATCAGTGATTGCGCACCCGGTCCCGAGTGGATCAGCGCCGAGGTCACCTCAGGCGGCAGCGTTACGAACTCCATAGCACCTCACAATGACAGCAAGAGAAAATTTTGCGAAGTTTCTGTTAAACACACAGGTTAAAAGCGCAGGAATAATGCGCGTCGGCGATCCTGCTCAGGACTTCGGCGGTCAACTGATGGCGTTGACCGCCGCGGATAATCGCGACTTGAATGCGTCCGGAACGGGAGCGTATCCGTTGTCGACCAGACCGTTCTGACCGGGGCCGATGGCGCTCTGCAGGAACGCTCTGACCGCCGTGCCCGTCTGCGCGTCGGAGTACTTCGAGCACACCACCTCATAGGTCGCCTGCACGATCGGGTAGGAGTCGGGCTGGTTGGGCCGGTAGAAGGAGATGGTGTCGAGAGCCAGGTCGTTGCCCTCCTTGGCGAACCAGGCACCCGAGATCGTCTTCCCGACCGAGTCTGCGCTCAACGCCACCGGTTCCGGTCCGGCCGCGGTGATGATCCGGGCCGTCGCCAGGTGGTGCGCTTGGGCGAATGACCACCCGACATAGGTGATGGAACCGTCAGCGTTGGCGACGGCCGCGGCGGCACCCTCGTTGCCAGCGGCGCCCTCGCCGACGCCGCCGTTGAACGTCTTGCCAGCACCCTTGCCCCAGGCGCCGTAGCCGGCGGTGTCGAGGTAGCGCTGGAAGTTTTCCGAGGTGCCGGACTCGTCGCTGCGAAAGACGACCCGGATTGGCTGAGCGGGCAGCGCGGCACCTGGATTCAGCGCGGCGATCGCGGGGTCATTCCAGGCGGTGATGGCACCGTTGAAGATTTTCGCCGCGGTCGGTCCGTCGAGGCTCAATGACGTCAAACCTTTGACGTTGTAGGCGATGGCAATTGCGCCGAAGACTACCGGCAGGTTCCACGCCGGAGAACCACAGCGCCGCTCCGCTTTCGCGTAGTCATCCTTGGCCAGGGGTGCGTCCGAACCGGCGAAATCGGTTCGGTTGCTGATGAATTCGTCGATTCCGGCGGCCGATCCGTCACCCGCATAAGTTAGTGACTGTCCCTGGCAAACTTGTTCGAAGGCCTTGGTGAATCGGCTCATTGCGCCTTCCTGAGCGGTGGATCCGCTGGCCTTCAGCGCCGTCTTGCCACCGCACGCCACCTGCGTCGGCGACGTTCCCTCGGGGTTCGGACTCGCGGCCGGGCGGACGGCGTCTTTCTCGCCGCCGCACGCCGACAGCGTCACCGCAGCGGAGGCGATGACGCTCAGTGCGAGACCAAACCGATTGCAGTTCAACTCAATTCCTCAAGGCACGAAGGCTGCCCCGGCTCGCAGCCACGACGCATGGTAACAAGCGCGCTCGAATAGCGGCCATCCTCAATCCACACCGGAGGTACCGAAGGCGTGAATTCAGCGACCGTTCGCCACCCGTACACAACCCGGCAACCTGCGATGTTCGCACCGTCCGGAACGGTCGTGTAATGATCGGAATGTAAGCAGCGTGTTACATCGGCAGGTCAGCGGGGAGGTTTGGCAATGGCAATCCAGCATGTGCGCACATCCATACCCGCGCGATCATTCTGGGCCGGCCTGACCGCGTTGGTGGTGTCGGTCGGTCTCGCAGGCGCGGTCGCCCCGACGGCACGGGCCGACGGAATCGACGATCAATTCCTGAGCGCGGTGGAGTCCCGGGACATCAAGTTCGCCTCGCCGCAAGCGGCGATCCTCGCCGGCCACCAAGTCTGCAATGAACTCGACCAAGGCAGGCCAAAGGGTGACATCGCGACCGAATTGACCAACAGCGGCAAGCTGGACGGCTATCACGCCGGGTTCTTCGTCGGCCTGAGCATCGCCGCGTTCTGCCCTAGACACCATGGCTGACTAGGGCTTCCCCAAGGCTGACCCCGTCCGCCCACCGCGCCAACGGCATTCGGACTAGTTGGCCGCGCCCCGCCCGACCGCCTGGATGGAGGCGTGCTCGTGCAACGCGTGCTCGGCGGCCGGCGGAACCGGCTTGAGGTCGAAAATCACCTCTTTGACGGTTCCGGTGAATGCATAGGGAGCCTTGTCCTCGTAGTCGCGGTCGACAACGAGTCCGTTGTCGCGACCGACGTCCAACCCGGCGTAGGACGTGAAGGCCAGGCTCACCGTCTGCGGCAACTCACCGTCGCCGATCAATCGATCGTCGGCCCAAAGCGTCACGCGCCCACCGGAACCCACCACCGGCTGCGCGGTTTCGAACAGCATACGCACCGTGACGTCACCCGTCGGGATCGGCTCGGTGGACACCTGCCGATACGTCTCGACGCCGAGGAACGAATAGGTGTGGTGCAGCCGGTGCTCCTCGTCCACCCACAACGCGAATCCGCCCATGAAGTCGGCGTTGGCGACGATCACCCCCTGCGCCCCACCCTCCGGTACGTGCAGCCGCGCCTCGATGGCATAGGAGCGACCGAAGATGCGTGGCACCATGCCGCGTTGAATGTTCTGCACGCCGCCCTGGAAGCTGAACCGGGTGGTGGTGGGCAGCGGCGGCAGGTCGCCGTACATCACCGCAAGCCCGCCGAGTAGCGGCAGCACCCGGTTCTTCTCCGCCTCCTGCCACCACAGCTCTTGCAGCTCGGCAAGTTTGTCCGGGTGTTTGTCCGCTAGGTTGTGCGCCTGCGAGAAGTCGTCGGGCAGGTAATAGAGCTCCCAAATGTCTTTGTCCGGGTCGTATACGCCAGGGGCAAAGCGCTGCATCGTCTGCGGCGACAGATCCCACGGCGCCTTGTCCAGTCGCGCACACGCCCACCAGCCGTCCTTGTAAATGGCGCGGCTGCCGAAGTTTTCGAAGTACTGCACGGTGTGCCGCTCTTCGGCGGCGGGGTTGTCGAAGGTGTGCACGAAGCTCGTGCCGTCCATCGGTTCCTGCTCCACGCCGTCGACCGTGTCCGGCTGCGGTAAACCGATGGCCTCCAACACCGTTGGCGCGATGTCGATGCAATGGGTGAACTGCTCGCGGATGCCGGTGCCGCGCGGGATCCGGCTCGGCCAGGCGACCACCATGGGGTCGCGGGTGCCGCCCAGATGGCTGGCCATCTGCTTGCCCCATTGCAGCGGCGTGTTATTCGCGTGCGCCCAGGGCGACGCGAAGTGCGGGGCGGTAAATTCGTCGCCCAGCGCTTCCATCCCGCCGTACTGCTCGATGAGTTCCAACTGATGCTCGGCGTCCAGGTCGAGACCGTTGATGAACGTCATCTCGTTGAACGAACCGGTATTGGTCCCTTCCATGCTGGCGCCGTTGTCGCCCCAGATGTAGAAGATCAGCGTGTTGTCCAACTCGCCGAGGTTGTCGATCGCGTCGATCAGTCGGCCGACGTTCCAGTCGGCGTTCTCGGAGAATCCGGCGAACACTTCCATCTGCCGGGCAAAGAGTTTGCGTTGGGTCTCCGAGAGGCTGTCCCACGCCGGGAACAGGTCCGGCCGTTCGGTGAGCTCGGTGTCCGGCGGGATGATCCCGAGTTGCTTCTGGCGTTCGAATGTTTTCTGCCGGTACACATCCCAGCCTTCGTCGAACTTCCCCTTGTATTTGTCGGCCCACTCCTTGAACACGTGGTGCGGCGCGTGGGTGGCGCCGGTCGAGTAGTAGATCATCCAGGGCTTCGTCGCGTTCTGGGCGCGCACGGTGTGCAGCCACTCGACGGCCTTGTCGGTGAGGTCGTCGGGGAAGAAGTACGGCTTGCCCTCGGGCGCTTCGGGTATCGCCGCTGGTATACCCAAGACCGAATTGTCCTGGCTGATGATCGGGTCGTACTGGCCCGCGGCACCGGAGGGAAAGCCCCAGAAGTGGTCAAATCCCCAACCCAGCGGCCAGTTGTCGAATGGTCCGGCCGCTCCCTGGACGTTGTCCGGAGTAAGGTGCCATTTGCCGAAAGCGGCTGTCACATAACCGTTGTCACGCAAAATGCGGGGCAGTGCGGCGCAGCTGCGCGGCTTGACCGTCGAGTATCCCGGGTACGGGCCGGGGAACTCGCAGACCGAACCGAAGCCGACGCGGTGGTGGTTGCGGCCGGTCAACAGCGCCGCACGGGTCGGCGAGCACACCGCGGTCACATGGAAACGGTTGTAGGCCAACCCATTTTCTGCGATGCGCGACAGCGTCGGCGTCGAAATGCCGCCACCGAAGGTGTCCGGACCGCCGAACCCGGCGTCGTCAATCAGCACGATCAACACATTCGGTGCGCCCTCGGGTGCACTGGCGCCCGGGACGATCGTCCAGTCACCGACCGACTCCCCCACCGTGCGGCCGATCGTCCCGCCGAAACTGCGTTGGGCTATCGGCAGCTTGGTGCGGTCCGGGTTGAACTTGCCCATCGCCTGTTCGAGCGCCGAACCGAAGCTACGCAGGGTCGTATGACTCAGTTCGGCAAGTGATTTCATCGGCGAGCCGGCCAATGTCTGCTGCACGGCCAGCCGCCCCGGCGCGGGTGTCACGGCGATGATCAGGCCACTGCCGGCCGCCAGCGCTTCCCCGATCTTGTCGGCCAGCCCACTCTTGATCCGGTAGTTCGCGAAGGTGCCCGCCACCGCACCGGCGGCCGCGCCCAATAGGGTCGAAGCCAGCAGGGCGGGCGAGAACAGGCCGACGGCCAAGCCCGCCCCGGCTCCCCACGCGGCGCCGCGGCGGCCCAACCGATTTCCGGTGTCGAGCAGGACGGCGTTGCCGTCGGCGTCCTTGCCGACAAGCACCGCGCCGTGCAACTCGATCGCCTTGGCCTTGGCCTTGCCGTTGAGGTTCTCGAAGTCCTTTCGCGCGGCGTCAATGCTCTGATACCCCGCGACGATGACGAGTGCGTTTTCTTCACCCATGTCGTAACTCCCTGTTGCTCATGAACTCCCGGCGTGAGCCGGTGATCGGGTCGACAAACTCGATGCGCTGCGCCAACAGCTGCAGCGGTGTGCTGAAATCGTCGTCTGGAACCGCCACGACGTTGGGATACAACGGATCTCCGCATATCGGTATCCCCAGCGAAGCCATGTGCACGCGCAGCTGATGGGTGCGTCCGGTGCGCGGCGTCAGCCGGTACAAGCCGTCGGGTGTGACCAGTTCGACCAGGGTTTCCGCGTTGGGCGGGCCCGGTTCGGTCACCGCCTGTAAGTTGCCCCGGCGCTTGACGATCCGGCTGCGGACCACCCGCGGTAGCGTCAGCGTTGGATCCACCGCCGCCCGGGCCAGGTAGGTCTTGGCCACGGCGCCGCGGGCGAACAGCGTCTGGTAGGGGCCACGAAGCTCGCGTCGGGTGGTGAACAGCAACACCCCGGCGGTGAGCCGGTCAAGTCGGTGGGCCGGGCTCAGTTCGGGCAGGTCCAGTTCCCGGCGCAGCCGCACCAGCGCAGTCTGCGCGACATGCCGCCCGCGGGGCATGGTGGCCAGGAAGTGCGGCTTGTCGACGACCACAATGTTGGCGTCTTGATACAGCACGGGTATGTCATACGGCACCGGCACCTCGTCCGGCAGGTCCCGATACAGATAAACGCTCGCCCCGGCGGGCAGCACGGTACGATCGTCGACAACATCGCCGTCGGCGTCAACCACTTCTCCGGCAAGGACTTTCGTCCGCGCCGCGTCCCCGAACCGGGCGGCCAACTCGGCGAGCACGGGCCCGCCATGCAGGCGCACCCGTGCCGGTCCCAAGCCGTCGCGAACCGGCAGCGGCGCGGCCCTCACCACTGGCTCATCTGGCTCAATCGAGCGGCACCGGCTCGAGGATCTCGGCCCGGGCCTCGGGGGCACTGGCCCGCAGCATGTCTGCCGAAACGTCGTCGGGCTGCGCTTGGGACAACACCTCGGCCTCCACCCGCGCCTTGTAGTTGGCCACTTCGCGTTCGACGTCCGCCGGGCTCCATCCCAGGACGGGGGCGACGATTTCGGCGACCTCCTGGGCGCAGTCCACCCCGCGGTGCGAGTACTCGATGGAGATCCGCATCCGGCGCGCCAGGATGTCCTCGAGGTGCAACGCGCCCTCGGCGACCACGGCGTACAGCGCTTCCACCTTCAGGTAGCCCGGCGCCTCCTTGATCGGGCCGAGCAGGCTGGAGTCTTTGACGGCCAAGGCCAGCACCTCGTCGATCAGCGAACCGTACCGGTCCAGCAGATGGCGAACCCGGTAGGGGTGCAAACCCCTTGTGGCACCGACCTTCTCGGTTTGGTTGATGAGCGCGAAGTAGCCGTCGGCGCCCAGCAGCGGCACCTTCTTGGTGATCGACGGGGCGACCCTGGTCGGAATGAACTCCGCTGCGGCGTCGACGGCGTCGGCGGCCATCACCCGGTAGGTGGTGTACTTGCCGCCCGCGATGGCGACCAGGCCGGGCGCGGGTACGGCCACGGCGTGCTCGCGGGACAGCTTGGACGTCTCCTCGGACTCCCCGGCCAGCAGCGGCCGCAGTCCGGCGTAGACGCCGTCGATGTCGGCATGCGTCAGCGGGACGGCCAGCACGGTGTTGACCGTGCTGAGGATGTAGTCGATGTCGGCCTTGGTGGCCGCCGGGTGCGCCAGGTCGAGATTCCAGTCGGTGTCGGTGGTCCCGATGATCCAGTGGCTGCCCCACGGGATGACGAACATCACCGACTTCTCGGTGCGCAGGATGATCGCGACGTCGCTGACAATGCGGTCGCGCGGCACCACCACGTGCACGCCCTTGGATGCGCGGACTTTGAACCGCCCGCGCTGCTTGGACAGGGCCTGGATTTCGTCGGTCCACACGCCGGTCGCATTGATCACGACGTGGCCGCGCACCTCGGTGATCGCGCCGTCCTCGGAGTCGCGGACGCGAACGCCGGTGACCCGATCCCCTTCCCGCAGCAGCGCCACCACCTGGCTGGAGGATCGCACCACGGCGCCGTAATGGGCGGCGGTGCGCGCGACGGTCATCGTGTGCCGGGCGTCGTCGACGACGGTGTCGTAGTAGCGGATGCCGCCGATCAGCGAGCTGCGCTTCAGACCCGGGCTCAGCCGCAGCGCACCGGCCCGGGTGCAATGTTTCTGCGCGGGAACGGATTTCGCTCCACCCAGGCTGTCGTACAGGAAAATGCCGGCGGCAATGTACGGGCGTTCCCACAGCCGCTTGGTGAGCGGGAACAGGAACGGCAACGGCTTTACCAAGTGCGGCGCCAGCGTGGTCAGCGACAACTCGCGCTCGTAGAGCGCCTCGCGCACCAGGCCGAATTCCAATTGCTCCAGATAGCGCAGGCCGCCGTGGAACATCTTCGACGACCGACTGGACGTTCCGGAGGCGAAGTCACGCGCCTCGACCAACGCCACCTTGAGGCCACGGGTAGCGGCGTCCAACGCGCTTCCGGCACCCACCACGCCGCCGCCGATGACCACCACGTCGAATTGCTCGGTACCGAGTCGCTCCCACGCCAACGCGCGCTGCTCGGGACCCAGCAACGCGGGCCGCAGGGCCTGCTCGCTATCCGGTCCGTCCATCGGGATGCTCACGACTACGTCTCCTGTCGGCTACTCGTCGGTACGCGTTGCTCACGTAAGGCTAGTGCGTCGGGCACGTTGGAGTTTGCCCTTCAGTCCAGATCGTCGTGTGCCATCAGGCGGCGCGCGGCCTCGGTGATCGAACCCGACAACGACGGGTAAACGGCGAGTGTCTGCGCCAACTCGTTGACCGTGATGCGGTTCTGCACGGCCACAGCTATGGGCAGGATCAGCTCCGAAGCGATGGGGGCCACCACCACGCCGCCGATCACGACGCCGGTGGACTGCCGGCAGAAGATCTTCACGAAGCCCTGCCGCAGGCCGGACATCTTGGCGCGGGCGTTGGTGCGCAGCGGCAACATGATGGTGCGGGCGCTGAACTGCCCCTCGTCGATCGCCTTTTGGGTTACTCCGACGGCCGCGATCTCCGGACGGGTGAAAACCGTCGCGGCGACCGTGCGCAGCCGGATCGGGCTCACGCCCTCGCCCAGCGCGTGATACATCGCGATCCGGCCCTGCATCGCGGCGACGGAGGCCAGCAGCAGCAGGCCGGTGCAGTCGCCTGCGGCGTAGATGCCGGGCACCGACGTGCGCGAGACCCGGTCCACCTTCAGGTAGTCGCCGGGCGCGACCTCGATGCCGACCCGTTCCAGGCCCAGGCCGCTGGTGTTGGGCACCGAGCCGATCGTCATCAGCGCATGGCTGCCTTCGACGGTGCGGCCGTCGGTCATCGTCACCAGCACGCCGGTGTCGGTGCGGGTCACCGATTCGGCGCGGGCGTTCTTGTACAGCTGCACGCCGCGTTCGGCGAACGACTCCTCAAGTACCGCCGCGGCGTCGGCGTCCTCATACGGCAGCACGCGGTCCCGGCTGGCCGCCACCGTCACCGGTACACCCAGCTCGGTGTAGGCGTGTACGAACTCGGCGCCGGTGACCCCGGAGCCCACCACGATCAGGTGTTCGGGCAGCGTCTTCAGGTCGTAGAGCTGGCGCCAGGTGAGGATCCGCTCGCCGTCGGGCTGAGCCGTCGGCATGATGCGCGGGCTGGCGCCGGTGGCGATGAGCACGACGTCGGCGTCGTGTTCGGTGACCTGGCCGTCGTCGCCGGTGGCCCTGACCCGGTGCCGGGCCAGGCCGGGCCTGGGGTCGACCAGCTCGCCGCGCCCGGCGACGATCTTCACCCCGACGTCGCGCAGCTGCATGGCGATGTCGGCGGACTGCTCGGCGGCCAGCCGGCGGACCCGGGCATGGATCTGCGGGAGCGAAATCTTGGCGTCGTCGATGTCGATGTCGAAGCCCAGCCGCGGCGCCCGCCGCAATTCGGTACGCAGCCAGGTCGAGGCGATGAACGTCTTGGACGGCACGCAGTCGTCCAAGACGGCAGCTCCGCCGATGCCATCGGAATCGATGACCGTGACTTTGGCTGTATCGGGGTGCGAGGTGGCGGCTACCAACGCGGCCTCGTAGCCGGCCGGGCCTCCACCGATGATCACGATGCGAGTCACCACAGGCCCTAACCTAGCCCGGCGGCTCGGAAAGCGCCGAGTGCCGCGCAAGGGGCCAGGTCGCAGGCCCGCCGCGGCCGACTTGCGCCCGGCTTGCGGCCGGCTTGCGGCCGGCAACTTCGGCCACAGACAGGTGGGGGGCCGCGTGTTGTCTAAGATTTCTCCGTGCCGCTATACGCCGCTTACGGGTCAAACATGCATCCCGAGCAGATGCTGCAGCGCGCACCCCACTCGCCGATGGCCGGAACCGGCTGGTTACACGGCTGGCGGCTGACGTTCGGCGGCGAGGACATCGGCTGGGAAGGCGCCCTGGCCACAATCGTCGAGGATCCGGACTCCAAGGTGTTCGTCGTCCTCTACGACATGACGCCGGCCGACGAGGCCAACCTGGACCAATGGGAGGGGTCCGAGTTCGGCGTGCACAAGAAGATCCGCTGCCGCGTCGAGCGGCTGTCGTCGGACACCACCACCGACCCCGTCCTCGCGTGGCTTTACGTGCTGGACGCCTGGGAGGGCGGGCTGCCGTCAGCGCGCTATCTAGGGGTGATGGCCGACGCCGCCGAAATCGCGGGCGCCCCACCCGAATACGTGCACGACCTGCGCACCCGCCCCGCCCGCAACATCGGCCCCGGCACGCCTACTTAGTTAGCTACGGGCGCCGCGAGCGTCCCCATTTGTACGTGTTTTGGCCCCAAAACCCGGCATTTTGCGGACGCTCGTCAGGTGAATTGCCTGCGCCGCACGTCGCCCTCACGATTGCTCGCGTGCACGCGGAGCTCGGTCAACTACTCCAAGCGCAGGGTGGGGTCGTCACCGCTGCTCAGGCGTTGACCTACCTAACCCGCCGCGGCCTTGAGGCAAAGGTGAAAAGCGGTGCACTGCGGAAGGTTTTGCACGGCGTCTACGGCGTCGGCAACGTGACGACCAGTCTGAAACTGCGCGGCCTGGACTTGGTGACGGGTACCACGGTCGCTGCTTGCATGGGTACCGCCGCTGCCGCCTACGGCTTCGACACGGAGCGAACCACTAGTGTGCACGTGCTGAGCCCGGATGGACTTCGTCTTCGTTCGTCCGCTGGCGTGGTAGTCCACCGTCGCCAGGGCGCACCGCTGACCGTCGTCCGGGGACGACCCGCAACCACCCCACCGTGGACCGCAATCGAAGTCGCCCGCAGTTTGCGCCGGCCTCGGGCTCTGGCGACGCTGGATGCTGCGTTACGCAGCGGTACGTGTCTCCGCTATGAGCTTGAGCGGGCCATCGAGCTGCAGGCAGGTCGTCGCGGTATTGCCATCGCGCGCGAATTGCTCCCCATCGCGTCGCCGCTCGCCGAGTCTCCCATGGAGAGCGAGGCACGCCTGGTCATGATCGACGGCGGCCTGCCGCCGCCGGTGCTGCAATACGAGCTTGTTGACCTGCAGGGACGCGTCTGGCGGTTGGATTTCGCATGGCCCGAGCAGCGAGTCGCGGCCGAATACGAGGGCGTCGACTGGCACACCTCACCGGATGCATTTCGCCGGGATCGCAAGAGGGCGGCGGCCGTTGGCGATCTGGGCTGGGTGGTCGTGCCCATCATTGCCGAGGACGTCAGGCAACGACCGGCGGAATTGGTCGCGCGGATCAACCAACGCCTAGCCCGCGCGGCGTGAGCGTCCGCAAATTGCCAGGTTTCGGGGCCTTTTCGTGTACAAATGGGCGCGCTCCCGGTCTCGCGGTGTTTAGAACTGCGCCGCCTGCTCGATGAGGTTGACCATCACCCGCACCCCGATGCCCAGCGCCCGCTCGTCGAGGTCGAACGTCGGCTGGTGCAGGTCTAACTGCGGCCCCTCCCCCGACCACACCCCGAGGCGCGCCATCGCACCCGGCACTTCTTCGAGGTACCAGGAAAAGTCCTCGCCGCCGCCGGATTGCCGGGTGTCGGCCAGCACATCGGGGCCGATCGCTTCGATCGCATGGGTGAGCATGCGCGTCGAGACGTCCTCGTTGACCACGGGCGGCACTCCACGCCGGTATTGCAGCGTGTGCTCGATGGCCAGCGGGGCGAGCAGGCCCGCGACGGCCTCGCGGATCAACTCCTCAAGGTCTATCCAGGTGTGACGGCTCGCGGTGCGCACAGTGCCGGCGAGCACACCGGTCTGCGGTATGGCATTCGGCGCCACCCCCGCGTTAACCGCACCCCACACCAAGACCGTGCTGTTGCGCGGGTCGATGCGCCGCGACAACACCCCCGGCAGGCCGGTGATCACCGTACCCAGCCCGTAGACCAGGTCGGCGGTCAGGTGCGGGCGCGACGTGTGGCCGCCGGGTGAATACAGCGTGATCTCGATCTGGTCCGCCGCCGACGTGATGGGCCCCGGTCGCACAGCGACCTTGCCGACCTCCAACCGCGGATCGCAGTGCAGCGCGAAGATCCGCGACACCCCGGTCAACGCCCCCGCCGCGATCGCGTCGATGGCACCACCGGGCATCAATTCCTCGGCCGCCTGAAAGACCAGGCGCACGCCGACCGGCAGTTCGGGCACCGAGGCCAGCGCCAACGCCGTCCCGAGCAGGATCGCGGTGTGCGCATCATGGCCGCAGGCGTGCGCGACATTCGGCATCGTGGAGGCATACGGCGCCCCGGTGCGCTCGGCCATGGGCAGCGCGTCCATGTCGGCGCGCAGCGCGATCCTGGGTTGGTGTTCGGGGCCGAAGTCGCACGTCAGTCCAGTGCCGCCGGGCAGCACCTTGGGGTTGAGCCCCGCGTCGGCCAACCGCTCGGCGACGAATTGTGTGGTCGCGTATTCCTGACGACCCAGCTCTGGGTAGCGGTGGATGTGTCGACGCCACGCGACCAGATCGTCGTAATGGGCGGCCAACCACGATTCGGCGCTGTCGACGAGACTCATGACTGCGTCCCGCCGGCGGCCCCGCTGGCTCTACGCTGCTGGGCGGCGAGCACCCGGTCACGCTCGTCGGGGTTCTGCGCGAGCTGAACAACGGTGCGCGCCAACATGATCGCGCCGTCGACGACCGCGCGGTCCGCGCTCGGGCCCGCGGCTGCGGCCTCGAATGCGCGCTGATGAACGGTGGCGCCCCCGGCGTCGACACCGATCACCGGATGGATCCCCGGGAGCAGGTGCGTCACGTTGCCCATGTCGGTGCTGCCCAACGGCAACACAGCCTCCACATCGGGCGGCACCGGCGCGCGCCCCAGACGGCGCAGCTCGTCTCGGCATACGTCGACCAGCCAGCGGTCGGGTTTGAGCTCGAGATATGCCGGTGCGGAATTGTCGATGTCGTATTCGCACCCCGCCGCCAGCGCACCGGCGGCGAAACACGCGAACATCCGCCCCTCTAGCTCGCGTAACGAGTCGGACTCGATGGCGCGCATCGCGTAGTGCAGGGTCGCACGCCCGGGGATGATGTTGACCGCCTCACCGCCGTGGGTGACGATGCCGTGCGTCATCTGGCCCGGCGCCAGTTGCTGACGCAGCAACCCGATGGCCACTTGCGCAACGGTCACCGCGTCGGCGGCGTTGACGCCCAGGTAGGGCGCGACGGCGGCGTGCGACTCCTTGCCCCGGTACTCCACGTTCACCTCGGACAGCGCCAGGGATCGGGCGCCGGCGATATCGGTCGGCCCGGGATGCACCATCACCGCGACCGTAACGTCGTCGAATGTGCCCGCCTCGAGCATCAAGGCTTTCCCGCCACCCGACTCCTCGGCGGGAGTGCCCAGCAAGGACACGGTCAGGCCCAGGTCGTCGGCCACTTCTGCCAGCGCCAGCGCGGTGCCGACCGCCGACGCGGCGATGATGTTGTGCCCGCAGGCGTGCCCGATCTCCGGAAGCGCGTCGTACTCGGCGCAGATGCCGACGACCAAGGGCCCACTGCCGTAGTCGGCGCGGAACGCCGTTTCCAAGCCACCAACTGCCCGCGTGATCTCGAATCCCCGCTCGGCGACCAGCGTCTGCGCCTTGGCGCAACTGCGGTGCTCGTCGAAGGCCAGCTCCGGCTCGGCGTGGATCGCGTGGGACAACTCGACCAGCTCGTCGCCGCGGCGGCGCACCAATTCCTCGACGTCATCCAGGGCGGTGGCTGCGGGCATGTTGGCAAGTATCCCATCCACCTCGCAGTACGGCCCAAAGTCCGCTGCACCCAGATAGGCTCCCCCAGTGTGACCAGCCCGCCGCCCGACCCCGCCTCACTCGCGCGACAGGCGGCGCAGGTCATCGCCGAACGCACCGGGAGCGCCGAGCATGACGTCGCGGTCGTTCTCGGATCGGGGTGGGCGCCCGCCATCGCAGCGCTCGGCCCTGCCGTAGCACTGCTGTCACAGGCCGAAGTCCCCGGCTTCTCGCCACCCCGCGCCGTGGGACACACCGGCGAGCTGCTCTCCGTGCGGATCGGCGGCCACCGGGTGCTGGTGCTGGCCGGGCGCATCCATGCCTATGAGGGACACGACCTGCAGCATGTCGTGCACCCGGTGCGAACGGCGTGCGCCGCGGGCGCGGAGATCATCGTGCTCACGAACGCCGCCGGCGGACTGCGGCCGGACATGCGGGTCGGCCAGCCCGTGCTGATCAGCGACCACCTGAACCTGACCGCGCGCTCCCCGTTGGTCGGGGCCCAGTTCATCGACCTGACCGACGCCTACTCCCCCCGGCTGCGCGCGCTGGCCCGGCAAGCCGACCCGGCGCTGGCCGAGGGCGTCTACGCGGCACTGCCCGGTCCGCATTACGAGACGCCCGCCGAGATCCGGATGCTGCGGACGCTGGGCGCCGACCTGGTGGGCATGTCCACCGTCCACGAGACCATCGCCGCGCGCGCCGAGGGCGCCGAGGTGCTGGGGGTTTCCCTGGTAACGAACCTCGCGGCGGGGATCACCGGCGAACCGCTCAGCCATGCCGAGGTGCTGGCCGCCGGAGCCGCATCGGCGGCGACGATGGGCGCCCTCCTGGCCGACATCATCGCCCGCATGTGACACCAGTGAAGCCCGAAGACTGGATCGCGCACGATCCCGACCCGGTGACCGCAGCCGAGTTGGCCGCTTGCGACGCCGACGAACTCACGGCGAGGTTCGCGCGTCCGCTCAAGTTCGGCACCGCTGGGCTGCGCGGGCCGGTCCGCGGCGGTCCCGACGCGATGAACCTGGCAGTGGTGTTGCGCGCCACCTGGGCGGTGGCCCAGGTACTCAGCCGACGCGGCCTGGCCGGTCAACGGGTGATCGTGGGCCGAGACGCCCGGCACGGGTCGGCCCAGTTCGGCGCCGCGACCGCTGAAGTTCTTGCTGCGCACGGCTTTTCGGTGCTACTACTGCCAGGCCACGTACCCACCCCGGTGGTGGCGTTCGCGGTGCGCGCCACCGGCGCGGCCGCCGGCATACAGATCACCGCCTCACACAACCCGCCCGCCGACAACGGCTACAAGGTGTACCTCGACGGCGGGTTGCAGATCATCTCCCCCACCGACCGGGACATCGAGGAGGCGATGGCCGCGGCACCGCCGGCCGACCAGATACCCCGCGCACCTGTCGCGCCCGCCGACACCGATCTCGTCGAGCGCTACATCGAACGCGCGGCCGGCGTGCGACGCGGCGGCGGATCGGTTTGCATCGCACTGACGGCGCTGCACGGCGTGGGCGGTGCGGTGGCCGTCGAGACGCTCCGGCGCGCCGGTTTCGACGACGTGCACACCGTCGCAACACAATTCGCTCCCGATCCGAACTTCCCCACGGTGGCGTTTCCCAATCCCGAGGAACCCGGCGCCGCCGACGCACTGCTCGCCCTGGCCGCCGACGTCGCCGCCGACGTCGCCATCGCCCTGGACCCCGACGCCGACCGCTGCGCCGTCGGAATCCCCTTGGGGATGTCCGGGGAAGCGGGCTGGCGAATGCTGTCCGGCGACGAAACCGGTTGGCTATTAGGCGATTACATCCTGTCGGACACGCAAGGCCGGCAACCCGGGACACGGGTGGTCGCCAGTACCGTGGTGTCGTCGCGCATGCTGTCGGCCATCGCGGCCGACCATGACGCCGTCCACGTGGAGACCCTCACCGGATTCAAATGGCTGGCGCGCGCCGATGCTGACGTACCCGGCGGCACCCTGGTCTACGCCTACGAGGAGGCGATCGGGCACTGCGTCGACCCCGCCGCCGTGCGCGACAAGGACGGCATCAGCGCGGCGGTGTTGGTGTGCGATCTGGTGGCGAGCCTGAAAGCCAAGGGCGACAACGTTTCCGACGTCCTCGATCGGCTGGCTCGGCGGTACGGGGTGCACCAGGTCGCCGCGGCGCCACGTCGCGTCGCCGATGTCGTCGAGGCGGCGAACATCATGCGCCGGCTGCGCGCGGATCCGCCGCGTCGGCTGGCCGGCTTCGACACGACCCTTGACGACATCACCGATGCGCTGATCTTCACCGGCGGCGACGCGGACGCCTCGGTCCGGGTGGTGGTGCGCCCGTCGGGCACCGAGCCAAAGCTCAAGTGCTACACGGAGGTTCGCTGCGCGGTCGCCGAAGACTTGGCAGCAACCCGGCAGCGGGCCGAGGCCCTGAGCCGGCAACTCGTCGCAGAGATACAGCGGTGGTGACCTACCGGGGGCCGAACTGGCGATCCCCAGCGTCGCCCAAACCGGGCACGATATAGGCGATCTCGTTGAGCCCGTCGTCGATGGCCGCGGTGAACAGTCGCAGGTTCGGGGCCACCTTTTCCAGTGCGGCAATGCCTTGCGGCGCGGCCACCACACAGAGCACGGTGATGTCGACGGCACCGCGGCGCTGCAGCAGGCCGACGGTATGCGTCATGGAACCCCCGGTGGCCAGCATCGGGTCGAGCACTATCACCGGCAGGTCGGAAAGGTCGTCGGGCAGCGACTCCATATACGGCACGGGTTCATGCGTTTCCTCGTTGCGGGCAACGCCGATGAACCCGACATGCGCCTCCGGCAGCGCCGCGTGCGCTTCGTCGACCATGCCCAGTCCGGCCCGCAGCACCGGAACCAGCAGTGGCGGCTTGGCCAGCCGCGACCCGACCGTCTCGGCCAGCGGCGTGCAGATCTGGACTGGTTCGCTGGGCAAAGTGCGCGTGGCCTCGTAGACGAGCATCAGCGTCAGCTCACGCAGCGCTGCCCGGAAGGCGGCGTTACCGGTGCGCTTGTCGCGCAGGACGGTCAGCCGCGCCGCGGCCAGCGGATGGTCTATGACGTGCACGTCCACGGGGTGTGACCTTATATAACGATCGGATGCAGGGCGCCTGACACGCGAACTTCCATCCCCAGCACGCCACGGATCCGCCCATATACTCCCGGCATGCGGCGGTTGCGGGAGCCTCTGACCAGGGCATATCGGGCGTTGGCGGTTCTCGGCGCGGTGGCGTTGACGCTGCCCGCGGGCGGGTTCGACACCGCGCGCACCGCGCCACCGGTGACGCTGAGCGCGGCGCCGCTGCCTACCTACTCGCACGTGGTGATCGTCGTCGAGGAAAACCGGTCGCAGTCCAACATCATCGGCAACCCGTCGGCGCCCTTCATCAATGCGCTGGCCGCCGGTGGCGCCATGATGGCGCAGTCGTTCGCCGAAACCCATCCGAGCGAGCCGAACTACCTGGCACTGTTCGCGGGCGACACCTTCGGGCTGAAGGAGAACGCCTGCCCGGTCAACGCCGGCGCGGCGCCCAACCTGGCCTCCGAACTGCTCGCCGCCGGCCGCACGTTCGTGGGCTACGCCGAGGACCTGCCCGCCGTCGGCTCGACGGTGTGCGCCGCGGGCAAGTACGGACGCAAGCACGTGCCGTGGGTCAACTTCACCAATGTGCCGCCGACGCTGTCGGTGCCGTTCTCCGCGTTTCCGAGTCCGGCCAACTACGCCAGCTTGCCGACGGTGGCGTTCGTCATTCCCAATGGCGACAACGACATGCACGACGGCTCGATTGCCCAGGGCGATGCCTGGCTCAACCGCAACTTCTCCGCGTACGCCAACTGGGCCCGGGCCAACAACAGCCTGCTCATCGTCACCTGGGATGAGGACGACGGCCACAGCCGCAATCAGATCCCGACCGTGTTCTACGGCGCCCACATCCAGCCGGGCACCTACAACGAGACGATCAGCCACTACAACGTGCTGTCCACACTGGAGCAGATGTACGGCCTGCCCAAGACGGGTTATGCGGCGACCGCCCCGCCGATCGCCAGCATTTGGGCCGCGTAACCCCACCGGGGACGGGGCCGCGGACGGGTCGTCGCTATCCTTTGCCGCATGGCTGCTGACCTCGTGCCCATCCGCCTGAGCCTGTCCGAGGGTGACCGCTACACGGTGTGGGCACCCCGCTGGCGCGACGCTGGAGACGAGTGGGAGGCATTCCTGGGCAAGGACGAAGACCTGTACGTCTTCGACAATGTCGCGGACTTGGTCGCCTTCGTCCGCAGCGGCACCGACAACGACCTGGTGGACCACCCGGGGTGGCAGCGGCTGACCGAGGCGCACGCGCACAAGTTCGAGCCGGCCGCCGACAAGGAGTTCGATCTCGTTGTCGTCGAGGAGTTGCTGGCCGAAAAGCCGACCGAGGAGTCGGTGGCCGCGCTGGCCGGCGCCCTGGCGATCGTGTCGTCCATCGGTTCGGTGTGCGAGCTGCCCGCGGTGTCGAAATTCTTCAACGGCAACCCGATCTTGGGCACGGTGTCCGGCGGAATCGGGAACTTCACCGGCAAGGCGGGCCAGAAGCGCTGGGACGCAATCGCCGACGTGATCGCCCGCAGCTGGGACGATGTGCTCGACGCCATCGATGAGATCGCGACCATTCCGGAGGTCGACGAGAAGCTGTCGGAGAAGGCCGCCGAGGAGCTCGAAGAGGAACGCGAAGAAGAGGAAGAGGAGTCCGAGGACACCGAAACCGACGAGGCGGCCGACGAGACTGACGAGGCGGAGGACGCGGACGAGGACACCGACGACGAAGACGAAGAGGAAGAACGCGCGGCCGCCGACACGGTGATCCTGGGCAGCGACGAGGATTTCTGGGCGCAGGTGGGTATCGACCCGATCCGGATCATGACGGGGGCCGGTACGTTCTATACCCTGCGTTGCTACCTGGACGACCAGCCGATCTTCCTGGGCCGCAACGGCCGGATCAGCGTCTTCACCTCTGAGCGTGCTTTGGCTCGCTACCTTGCCGACGAGCACGACCACGACTTGTCCGACTTGGCGACCTATGACGACATCCGCACCGCCGCGACCGACGGGTCGCTGCAGGTCGACGTCACCGACGACAACGTCTACGTGTTGAGCGGCCTTGCCGACGACTTCGCCGACGGGCCGGACGCGGTGGACCGTGACCAACTGGAGCTGGCCGTCGAACTGCTGCGCGACATCGGTGACTACTCGGAGGAGAGCACGGTCGAAAAGGCGCTGGAGCCGACCAAGGCGCTTGGCAAGCTGGTCGCCCACGTGTTGGACCCCGACTCTGCACCCAAGCCCAAGCCTCCGTATGCCGCAGCCGTGCGCGAGTGGGAGAGGCTGGAGGCCTTCGTGGAAGGCCGACTGCGGCGCGAATAGCGCTCTAGCGCGACGCCGGCTGCATCGAGTGTGAGTCCGGCGACGCATCTTGGTTGTGTCGCGTCATACCGTTCACTCTCGCTGAACGGGCAGCCCCGGTACAAAGGGCGCGAAAGCTATAGCCAGCAAGCGACGCGTCGGACAAAATAATCCTCTACGCCGGAAACGGGGCCGGCCGTTGGGTAGGATGAAACTATGTCGTACGTGATCGCGGTGCCGCAGTCTGTGCAGGCGGCGACAACGGATTTGGCGGCAATCGGTTCGGCCGTTGACGCAGCACGACTGAAGGCGGCAACTCAGACCGGCATCCTGTTACCCGCGGCTGCCGACGAAGTTTCGGCCGGTATCGCGCAGCTGTTCGCCCAACACGCAGCGGAATACCAGCAAGCGGCTGGACAAGCAGCGGCGTTCCACGAGAAGTTCGTGCAGCAGTTGACGGCGACCGCCAACGCCTACGCCAACGCCGAAGCCGCCAATGCATCCCTGCTCGCGCCGAAGATCGCCGAAGCGGCGCCGGCCGCCGGTACCGGAATTCCCTGGTACGACGCGTTGAACATGGCCATCAACAACTTCATCGATAGCGTCCTCAACCAGATCTTCCTGTTCCTGTTCTGGCCCTTATGGCTCCCGATAGCCGTGTCGTTTCTGCCGTTCTACATAATATTGTCCGCGTTTTTCCCAAGGGCCTTCCCGATAGAGGATTTCTGGAAGATCTTGTTCCTGCCTTTCCTCGAAGGTTGGACCGTTACATAACATCACCCGTGTGCTGCTCAACCGCGCCACCGCCGAGGGCATCGCGAACGGCAGCATCACCCTGGTCTTGCGGCGCTGGGACGCTCCGCGAGCCAAACCCGGTGGCACGCAGCGGACGATGGCCGGCACCATCCGCATCGACGACGTCGTCGAGCACTCGGCCGACTACCAGGTGACCGAGCGCGAGGCGCGGGCCGCGGGCTATCCCGATGTGGCGACCGCGCAGGCCGAGTTGGACCGGCGGCCGGCCAAGCACACCTACCTCATCTCCGTCTCATTCCTGGGCGCCGACGAGCGTCCCGCGCTGGCGGCAGACGACGCATTGACGGCGGCCGACGTTGCCGCGATTGCGGCCCGCCTCGACCGGCTCGACGCCGCCAGTGACTCCGGACCGTGGACTCGGCATTACCTGCGGCTCATCGCAGACAACGAGGCCGTGCGAGCTCCGAACCTGGCGGCCGGCGAGGGCCTGGACGTACCCCGGTTCAAGCGGAGGGTGCGTCGGCTCAAGGAGCTCGGTCTGACGATCAGCCTGGATGTCGGCTACCGCTTGTCGCCGCGCGGACGCGCGTTTCTGAAAGGCATTCGCTGATGCTGCCCGAGCGCATCCGCAATCACGAGGCCGAGCTCTGCACGCTGCCCGACGGTCGCGTTCTGGCCTACCTCGAGTGGGGCGACCCCGCCGGCTACCCCGCGTTCTACTTTCACGGGACGCCAAGTTCGCGTCTTGAGGCGGCCTTCGTCGACGGTGCCGCGCGGCGCAACGGCTTCAGGCTGATCTCCGTTGACCGCCCCGGGTTCGGTCGTTCCACCTTCCAGGCGGGGCGCACTTTCCGCGATTGGCCGACCGATGTGTGCGCGCTGGCCGACGCGCTGGGGCTGGACGAGTTCGGCGTGGTCGGGCACTCGGGAGCGGGGCCGCACCTGTTCGCCTGCGGCGTCTTCGTCCCGCCGTCACGACTGAAGTTCATCGGCGCGCTCGGACCATGGGGGCCGCTCGCTACGCCGGAGATTATGGACAGCTTGAATACCGCGGACAGCTTCTATGCGCGTGCGGCGCATCTCGGACCGCACCCGTTCGCCGCCCTCTTCGCGCCGATGGGCTGGTGCGCCAAGTACTCGCCGGGATTGTTCTGCCGAATAGTGACTGCTACGGTGCCCGCGGTCGACCAGCGTCACTTGCGCGACGAAAGTTTCCTTCGCCATTTCCGCGCCATGCAGTTGGAGGCGTTCCGGCAGGGCAGCCGCGGTGGGGCCTACGAATCGTATTTGGAGTACCGGCCGTGGGGATTCAACATCGGCGAGGTCGCGGTGCCCACTCATATCTGGTTGGGCGATCAGGACAGCTTTGTGCCGCGCTCGATGGGTGAGTACTACCAACGTGCGATCCCGGGCGTCGACTTTCACTGGGCCCATGGGAAGGGGCATTTCGGCATCGAAGACTGGGACGCGATCTTTGCCGCCTGTGCGCCGGACATCGACACCCGCCCTTAGAGCCCATAGGATTCTGCGAAAGCCGCAATCGGGCGAATCATGACCTGAAAAAGATGCTCTGCCACCAAAACAAGAAGAATAGGCCGGGTATGATAAGCGGCCAAAATAATGCCAGAATTAGAGCATTTACGACAAACCCGACTAGCATAGTTTGTAAGTCGACCAAAGCGTTCTCAGAGGCTGCAACAGCACCACCGGCAACAGAATCCGAAGTAGCCGCCAACGACTGAAGCAGCGAGGCGTTTGCAGCCTCGGCGTTGGCGTAGGTATTTGCAGTTGCTGTCAACTGCTGCACGAACCGCTCATGGAACGCGGTTGCCTCCCCGGCGAGTTTCTGATATTCCTCGGCTTGTCGGGAAAAGAGGTAGGCGATACTCGCGGACACCTCATCGGCGGCAGCGGGCATCATCGCGAGCGTCGGCTCCGCCGCTTCTAGGTTCGCCGCCTTCAGCGTGTCACCAATGGTCGCCAGATTCGTTGCGGTTGCCTTCATCGACTCCGGAACCACCATTACGTGAGACATGTCGCTTAGCCCCTTCCATTTGCGAGTGCCGCGAATCCCCGCACGAGATTCGGGTTGAAATAAAGGAAAGCGGCAAGAAATAGCAGCAGGGGAACCCCGACAAATAGCACCGCAGGAATCCCGAGGAATATTAAGAGGATCAAGATAAAGCTGCTGAGCAAAGAGGTGAACAACAGGCTGCCCAATTCGTCAAGCGATTGCGGCACCGCTTGCGCAACAGCTGCGCCTGCGGTACCAAGCGCTTCGGCGAACGGTTGCAGCAAGGAGACGTTGAGGGCCTCCGCGCTCGCATACGCACCTGCGCCGGCTGCCAGCCGCTCCACAAACTGCTCGTGAAACGCCGCGGCCTCGCTGGCCAGCTGCTGATAGTCCTCGGCCTGTCGAGAAAACAGGCTGGCGATATTCACAGACACCTCGTCGGCGGCAGCCGGGGCCAGCGCGAGCGTCGAAGCCGCTTCGCGGTGCGCCGCCTGCAGCGTCACACCGATAGCCGTCAAGTCAGTGGCCGCAGCGGTCAACAGCTCTGGCACCACCATCACGTGAGACATATCGCCCTCCTACCGGGTCTCGAGTGTCGGTATGAAACTCACGTCGCCGCCGATAAGCCTCCGCGTCGAGATGGAGCCATACTGCCACCAGAATGACATGTCAGTTCCATAATTGCAACATTCGCCCGCACTTGGCCTTGTTAGTCTCTCATCGGAAGAATATTGACATTCGCGCAACTAATATTCTCAGAGTCGGTTCATCGCCCGCGCCATGCAGGAGTCATCGAGGAACGAGTAGCGCTTTGCGGCTTGGTGGCGCGGCTGGTGGCGGCTGCGGCGCTCGGTCGAGCCGGTTTCTGAACCGGAGACGGTGCGGATGCGAAACTTCATGGTCGGATCCCTTCAAGAAGTGCTTCAAAGACTTGGACACTTCGAATGTCCCAACTTCCGCCGTCCCCTCCATCGGTTGGAACGCGTAAATCCGCCAGGCGCGGGTCGTACGGATTCGCCGGGGCTACGACTGCTCCCTAGGTAATTTCGCTGACTCGGCGGCGCTGGCCTGTCGCTCCCGCTAGGAGTAATGCAAGCTAGACGCGCGTCGATCCACCAATCCGAACTTTCGCAGCCAATGGCGCGATGCTTGATAAGCGATATGGCCATCTATAACGCTGTCCCACCCGTGAACAAGTACACAAACAACAAGAGGACGCTCGGCGACAAGGCCAGCTGAGCCAGCATCTGCAGACCCGGACTCGACGCGAATATAGGCAGCATAGGTGCGACCAGCTGCGTGACCCAAGGCTGCAAAGCTAGCGTTTCGAGCGCATGCAGTGAAAGGGGCCCCAGGGGGATACAACAAAAAGAAACAGGACCGCGGGTAAGAATGTCACGCTAAGTACTGCGTCGGTTAGAGCGGCAATCGGGTTGGCAGTGAGCAGCGAGACTAACAGGTCCACGATCAGATTAGGCAGTCCAGTAATCATCGCTGCCGAACGGACTAATACCATTTCCAAGTAGGCAGCAGCTATCGGATCTATGGCTATTACTGCCCCGGCAAGCGAATCAGTCGCGCCAGCCAAGGGCTGTAACAACGACGCGTTAGCAACCTCGACTCGCGTAAGCCTCGGCGCTAGCGGTCAAGCGATGCACAAAGTTCTCGTGAAACGCCGCCGCCTCGCCGGCCTGTTTCTGGTAATCCTCAGCCTGACGAGAAAATAGACGTGCAATGCTCGCGGACACCTCGTCAGCGGCGGGAGGCGCCAGCTCGAGCGGGAGCCCCGCTTTCAGGTGCACCGCCTCGAGGGACGAACCGATTGCGGCTAGTTCCGCCGCCGCCACCTCCAGCAACCGCGGTGCCGCCATGACGTGAGACATGCCCCACCCCTACGGATATTTACGAACGCATTTGACGCCCAACGGGCCCGTCCGCCGTTACAGGTACGTACCCCCAGTGGCCGAGTAGAACGTCAAGGCCAATTCCAAAAAAAGCAGCGGAGAAAGCGCCGCCAGAAGCACAACTACCGGAACGAAGGGGAATGTTGCGAAAAAGAAACTCGTCGCGTCATACAACGCCGTAGCAAGAGGAGCTACAGCGGTGGATAGCGCCGCAGTAAGCGGAGCCGCAGCATTGGATAGAGCCGTAGCAAGAGGAACCATTCCGTTGACCAGCGCTGACCCTATTAAGGGAACTAGCGGCTGGGTAAGCGCCGCAGCCAGCAGATGTAGCGAGAGTGGAACCAACGGCGAAAAGGCCCACCCAAGAGCAATGACAGAGCCGATTGGCATGGTCAACGAGAAAAGAAGCACAGCGTCGAGCGGGCGCCTAGGAAATAGTTCAATGTAATCAATCAACGTATCCCATAAGCCAACAACCAGAGCACCGAGACGATCCGGCACCATTTTCAAATAACCGATAACTTTCGGGTCCACGGCTGCGGCAACGCGGGCGAGCGTGTCGGCGGCCGCGCTCAACGGTTGCAGCAACGACGTGTTGGCCGCCTCGGCGCTCGCGTAAGCGCCGGCACTGGCGGTCAATCGCTGCACAAACTCCTCGTGGAACGCCCCCGCCTTCTCGGCCAGCTTCTGATACTCCTGCGCGTGCTGGGAAAACAAGGCGGCGATGCCCGCCGACACCTCGTCCGCGGCGGCGGGCAACACCCCCACTGTCGGACCCGCCGCCGCCAGGTGTGCGGCGCCGAGCGTCGAACCCATACTCGTTAGATCTGCCGTTGCCGCCTCGATCAGCTCCGGAACCACCATCACATGTGACATCTCGGCCCTCCCGCCTATCACCAATCCATCCGGCGCGGACGCTTCGCCCATTGCAGGTAATGAGTCCTGGTACCGATGTAGCGTCACCAGCTACATAAATAGCATGTATAGTTCATCATTTGGAACTTAGAACCAAAAGTGATCCAGATAACGTCAACATTGGACCAGTCTCGCAAGATGGTTGCGATTCGAGTGCGAGTGCGAGCGTCCCGCGACAAACAGGGCGAGCACCGCGGTTACGGGACAGAGGGCGGCGGTGCGGTGTCGAACGTTAAGGATCGCCCGCACGCGCAGCGTCGATCGGATGCGTTACCCGATGAGCACCGCGTACCGCGGCTTGATCACGTCATCGATGATGGCCAACCGCTCGTCGAACGGTATGAACGCCGACTTCATCGCATTGATGGTGAACCGCTGCAGGTCGGCCCAGCCGTAACCGAAAGCCTCCACCAACCGATGCATCTCCTGGCTCATCGTCGTATCGCTCATCAATCGATTGTCGGTGTTGACCGTCACCCGGAAGCGCGTGCGAGCCAGCAGATCGAAGGGATGCTCGGCAATGCTCTTGACCGCACCGGTCTGCACATTGGAGCTGGGACACATTTCCAGCGGAATTCGCTTGTCCCGCAGGATCGATGCGAGCCGACCCAGCGTGACACGACCATCTGGGGCCACGGTGATGTCATCGGTGATCCGCACGCCGTGACCAAGCCGGTCGGCACCACAGAACGCGATCGCCTCGTGGATGGACGGTAGACCGAACGCTTCGCCAGCGTGAATTGTGAAGCGCGCGTTGTTATCCCGCATGTATTCGAACGCATCCAAGTGCCGCGTCGGCGGGTGCCCGGCTTCGGCGCCGGCGATGTCAAAGCCGACGACGCCCTTGTCGCGGAACCGGATCGCCAACTCGGCGATCTCTCGTGACAGTGCGGCGTGTCGCATCGCGGTGACCAGACACCGCACGACGATGGGATGACCCTCTGCGGCACAAGCCTTTTCACCGTCGGCAAAGCCAGCCAGCACCGCGTCGACGACCTCGTCGAACGACAGCCCGCGTTCGATGTGCAATTCCGGTGCGAACCGAACTTCGGCATACACGACCGCGTCCGCGGCCAGGTCTTCCACGCATTCATAGGCGACCCGGTACAGGGCATCGGGAGTCTGCATCACCGCCACGGTGTGGGAGAACGGTTCGAGGTAGCGCTCTAGCGAGCCGCTGTGCGACCGGGTGCGAAACCAGTTAGCCAGCGCGTCGGCCTCGGTGGCGGGCAACTCGTCGTAACCGATCTGGCCGGCGATGTCCAGGACGGTTGCCGGGCGCAATCCGCCGTCGAGGTGGTCGTGCAGCAGGGCCTTGGGCGCCTGTTTGATGGTCTCCAGGTTCAACGGGGTGGTCATGAGGTGATCCGATCGATGATCAACGGCCGCGGCTCCGGCGGGTCGCCGACAGTCCAGGCGCCGTCCAGCTCGCCAAGCGCGGCACCGAGACGTTCCGGTGTGTCGGTGTACAGCGTGAACAGCACGTCACCGGCAACCACCGGCTCGCCCGGGCGGCGGTGGATCCGGACGCCGGCCCCGTGCTGCACCCGCGCACCCGGCGCAGACCTGCCTGCGCCGAGCCGCCATGCCGTCAGCCCTACTTGCAACGCGTCTATGTTGCCCATTGTGCCGCTTCGGCCGGCGACCACGGTGTCCGAGCACCGACCAATCGGCAACGGTTGCGACAAGTCCCCACCCTGGGCGGCCACCAGCCGGCGAAAACGGTCCATCGCCGTGCCGTCGCGCAGCGTCTGCGCCGGATCGCGGTCGTCGATGCCGGCGAGCTCGAGCATCTCGGCCGCCAGCCGCAGTGCGAGTTCCACGACGTCCGGCGGACCGCCCCCGGCGAGCACGTCCAGCGACTCCTGCACCTCGAGCGCATTGCCAACGGTCGCACCCAGCGGACAACTCATATCGGTCAGCAGCGCGCGGGTCGGCACCCCGTGCGCCTCGCCCACTTCAACCATGGTCTGCGCCAGCTCGCGACTCTCCGCCTCGGTCTTCACCAATGCGCCCGACCCGACCTTCACGTCGAGCACCAGCGCGCCGGCACCCTCGGCCAGCTTCTTGCTCATCACCGAACTGGCGACCAACGGCAGCGACTCGGTGGTGCCGGTGATGTCGCGCAGGGCATACAACTTCTTGTCGGCCGGCGCCAAGCGGCCGGCGGCGAAGATCGCCGCACCGATGTCGCACAGCTGTTCGCGCACCCGCTGATCGGACAGCTCAGCGGTAAAGCCCGCGATCGATTCGAGCTTGTCCAGGGTGCCGCCGGTATGGCCGAGCCCGCGCCCGGACGACTTCGGTACCGCGGCGCCACAAGCGGCGATGACGGGCACCAACACCAGCGTGGTCTTGTCCCCCACCCCACCGGTGGAATGCTTGCCCACCGTCGGCAGCGGCTTTCCAGGCTCGGCTCCTGACCTCAGATCGCGGAAGTCCAGCACGTCACCCGAGTTCAGCATCGCCTCGGTCCACCGTGCGATCTCGCCACGATCCATGCCGCGCAACACAATCGCCATCAGCAAAGCCGACATCTGTTCGGGAGCGACCTGGCCGTCGGTATAACCCTGAACGATCCAGTCGATCGCGGCATCGGACAGCCGACCGCCGTCCCGCTTGGTGCGGATGATCGTCGGTGCATCAAAATCGAAGTTACTCAACGGAATTCCCGGCGAGATCGTCGGGACCGAAGGGGTCGGGCAACAGGTCGCCCAATCGGCGCGGCCCGGCCGCATGGTCGATCAGCAGTTCCGGCCCGCCGTGCTCGAGCAGGACCTGACGACACCGACCGCACGGCATCAACGGGGCCCCGGCACCGTCCACACAGGCAAGCGCCACCAGCCGTCCGCCACCACTGGAATACAGGGCACTCACCACAGAACATTCCGCACAGAGACCAAGACCATATGAGACGTTTTCCACATTGCAACCAACGACGATGCGCCCGTCGTCAACCAAGGCAGCCGCGCCGACGGGGAACCCCGAATACGGCGCATAGGCAGTGGACGAGGCTTGTATCGCCTTGTCCCGCAATATCTTCCAGTCAACATCACTCATTGCACGACCCCGCCCTCCAATGAGTCGACCTTAGATAGCCACCCTAACCTGTGCCACGACACACAATCGGAAGGGGATTGTCTGGTACCGCATCAACGTTGCAAACGTTAAGCTCGCGTTGCCCGGCCAGAGCGTTTGATGACGGTTTGTATAAGGCGGTAAAAGACATGACGGCAACCGCGGATCCGGCCCTCAAAGCGCCGGGATCATCGCGCAAGCGGCGACCACCTCGGACTTTGTATCGGGGAGATCCCGGAATGTGGTCGTGGGTGCTGCATCGCATCAGCGGGGCGACGATTTTCTTCTTCCTGTTTGTCCACGTCCTTGACGCCGCGATGCTGCGTGTTAGCCCGCAGATCTACAACGAGGTCCTCTCGACCTACAAAACCCCCATCGTCGGGCTCATGGAATACGGCCTCGTGGCCGCCGTTTTGTTTCACGGACTGAACGGAATTCGGATCATCCTCATCGACTTCTGGTCCGAGGGACCTCGGTACCAGCGGCTAATGCTATGGGTCGTCGCCGTCGTCTTCCTGCTGCTGCTGGTCATGGCCGGGGTCGTGCAGGGCATCCACATGTGGGAGCACTTCCGATGAGCACAACAGACCAGCTCGGCGCCCGAAACACACGGGGCCAGCTCGCGCCGGTCCGGCAACGCAGCCACGATCGTCCGGCAAGCCTGGACAACCCGCGCTCGCCGCGGCGTCGCGCCGGCATACCCAACTTCGAGAAATTCGCCTGGCTGTTCATGCGGTTTTCCGGCGTCGCGCTGGTGTTCCTTGCGCTAGGGCACTTGTTCGTGATGTTGATGTGGGAAAACGGTGTCTACCGTATTGACTTCAACTACGTCGCGTCGCGCTGGGCGTCGCCGTTCTGGCAATTCTGGGATTTGGCCCTGCTGTGGCTGGCGCAATTTCACGGCGGAAACGGCCTGCGCACCATCATCGACGACTACAGCCGCAAGAACAGCACACGTTTCTGGCTGAACAGCCTGCTGCTCTTGTCGATGGGGTTCACATTGGTGCTCGGCACCTATGTACTGATGACGTTCAACCCGAACATTTCCTGAAAGGCTGTCATGTTTGCGCCACCTTGTCCCCATCACAACGCTCTGGATCGTCGGTGGCGGCGGTGATACAGCAACACCGATACGACGTTGTGATCGTCGGCGCCGGGGGTGCCGGGATGCGTGCCGCCGTGGAGGCCGGCCCACGTGTTCGCACGGCGGTGCTGACCAAGCTCTATCCCACCCGAAGCCACACCGGCGCCGCGCAGGGCGGCATGTGCGCCGCGCTGGCCAACGTCGAAGACGACAACTGGGAGTGGCATACGTTCGACACCGTCAAGGGTGGCGACTACCTGGCTGACCAGGACGCCGTCGAGATCATGTGCAAAGAGGCCATCGACGCGGTGCTCGACCTGGAAAAGATGGGGATGCCGTTCAACCGCACCCCTGAGGGCCGCATCGACCAGCGCCGCTTCGGCGGGCACACCCGCGAGCACGGCAAGGCCCCGGTGCGCCGCGCGTGCTACGCGGCCGACCGCACCGGCCACATGATCCTGCAGACGCTGTATCAGAACTGCGTCAAGCACGATGTGCAGTTCTTCAACGAGTTCTACGCGCTCGACCTGGTACTCACCCAGACCCCGACCGGGCCGGTGGCCACCGGGGTGGTGGCTTATGAACTGGCCACCGGGGACATCCACGTGTTCCATGCCAAGGCCGTGGTGCTGGCGACGGGCGGCTCGGGCCGGATGTACAAGACCACCTCCAATGCGCACACGCTGACCGGTGACGGCATCGGGATCGTGTTCCGCAAGGGACTTCCCTTGGAGGACATGGAGTTTCACCAGTTCCACCCGACCGGTCTGGCCGGGCTGGGCATCCTGATCTCCGAGGCCGTCCGCGGCGAGGGTGGCCGGCTGCTCAATGCCGACGGCGAGCGGTTCATGGAGCGCTACGCCCCGACCATCGTCGACCTGGCACCCCGCGACATCGTCGCCCGCTCAATGGTGTTGGAGGTCCTGGAGGGACGCGGTTGCGGTCCGCACAAGGACTACGTCCACATCGACGTCCGGCACCTCGGCGAGGACGTGCTGGAATCCAAACTGCCCGACATCACCGAATTCGCCCGCACCTACCTCGGGGTGGACCCGGTCACCGAATTAGTCCCGGTGTACCCGACGTGCCACTACCTGATGGGCGGCATCCCCACCACCGTCGGCGGCCAGGTGCTGCGCGACAACACCAACACCGTCCCCGGCCTGTACGCGGCCGGCGAATGTGCCTGCGTGTCCGTGCACGGTGCCAACCGGCTGGGCACCAACTCGCTGCTTGACATCAACGTGTTCGGTCGACGGGCCGGCCTCGCGGCTTCCACTTACGCCCAGTACAACGACTTCACCGACATGCCTCCCCATCCGGAAAAAATGGTCGTCGGCTGGGTCAGCGACATCTTGTCCGAGCACGGCAACGAGCGCGTCGCGGATATCCGCAGCGCGCTGCAACAGTCGATGGACAACAATGCCGCGGTGTTCCGCACCGAGGAGACCCTGAAGCAGGCGCTCACCGACATCCACGCGTTGAAGGAGCGCTACTCGCGAATCACCGTGCAAGACAAAGGCAAACGCTTCAACAGCGACCTACTGGAAGCCATCGAACTGGGCTTCCTGCTGGAGCTGGCCGAGGTCACCGTTGTTGGCGCGTTGAACCGCAAGGAATCCCGCGGCGGGCATGCCCGCGAGGACTATCCAAACCGCGACGACGTCAACTACATGCGGCACACCATGGCGTACAAGGAGGGCACCGACCTGCTCAGCGACATCAGGCTGGACTTCAAGCCCGTCGTGCAGACCCGCTACGAGCCGAAGGAACGGAAGTACTGATGAGCGCTGAGCCCGCTGGCGACACTGTCGAGGTCGAGACGCTGCAGCAGCCGTTGCCTCCGGTTCCGGACGGCGCGGTGATGGTGACGCTCAAGATCGCCCGGTACAACCCCGACGACCCCGAGCGTTTCGCCGCTACCGGCGGCTGGCAGAGCTTCCGGGTGCCGTGCCTGCCCACCGACCGGCTGCTCAACCTGCTGCTCTACGTCAAGGGTTACCTGGACGGGACGTTGACCTTCCGCCGCTCCTGCGCCCACGGCGTGTGCGGGTCGGACGCCATGCGCATCAATGGCGTCAACCGGCTGGCCTGCAAGGTGCTGATGCGTGACCTGCTGCCCAAGAAGCCCGGCAAGAAGTTGACCGTCACGGTCGAGCCGATTCGCGGGCTGCCGGTCGAGAAGGACCTGGTGGTCGACATGGAGCCGTTCTTCGACGCCTACCGCGCGATCAAGCCGTACCTGGTCACCAGCGGCAACCCGCCCACGCGGGAACGGATCCAAAGCCCCACCGACCGCGCCCGCTACGACGACACCACCAAGTGCATCCTGTGCGCATGCTGCACCACCAGCTGCCCGGTGTTCTGGAACGAGGGCAGCTACTTCGGCCCGGCGGCGATCGTCAACGCGCACCGGTTCATCTTCGACAGTCGCGACGAGGCCGCCGGCGAGCGGCTCGACATCCTCAACGAAGTTGACGGCGTGTGGCGCTGCCGGACCACGTTCAACTGCACCGAGTCCTGCCCGCGCGGCATCGAGGTCACCAAGGCGATCCAAGAGGTCAAACGCGCCCTGATGTTCTCGCGTTAATCGGCAGCGCGCCTTACCCCCGCGAGGCCCGCGAGAACGACGCGAGCAGACGCAAGATCCTCGTAGCCAGCCGTATCACCTCCGCAGTACTACCCACCACCGGGCACACCCCCGCCTGGCTATCCTCGGCCCGGGTATCCCCCGCCGCCTCAGGGTTACTACCCACCGCCACCCCGCAGCCCGTATCCGCCGACGAACTATCCCCCGCCGGGCAGTAGGCCGTATCAACCCCCACCATCAGGGTGATGAGTGAAAAGTGCTTAGCTGCAGAAATGCAACGGACACCTGAACTGGCTCGGCAGTTCTATGACCGCTTCGAGCCCATCCATGCCGTCACGTACTTCGCGCCGGAAGCGCGCAAGGCTTTCGACGACCTCGGCTATCGCGGCTTCTTCATGGGCTACTTCGCAGCACGGTCCGCACCCTTGGGTCGGGTCCCGCCCGAGGTCGTGACGGCCGTCTTCTACAACTTCGCCCCGGCGCGGGTAGCCAAGGCCATTCCGGCGGCATGGGAGATCGCCAGCCGTGAGCAAGCATTGCGGGCCCGCGAAGATTCCGCGGTGGCGGCGTTGCGGCGCTGTGGCGTTACCGATGACGAAAATGTTCGCACCGCAGCACAATTGGCCGCCCGCGCGGTACAGGGTGCGGCGGTCGACGGTCGGACGCTGTTCGCGGCCAACCGCGCCTTGCCGTGGCCGGACGATCCGGTGGCCGCGCTGTGGCACGCGACGACGCTGCTGCGCGAGCACCGCGGTGATGGCCACGTGGCGGTGCTGGCCGCCGCCGGTGTATCCGGGCGGGAATCCAACGTGCTGCACGGCGCGGGCGCCGGAGTGCCGAAGGAATACCTGATGCGGTCTCGTCACTACGACGACGCCGAATGGAGTGCGTGCGCGCAGAGCCTGGCTGCTCGTGGCCTTCTAGACGAGGATGGCTCGCTGACATCCGCGGGACGCCAATTCAAGGAACAGATCGAAACGGTCACCGACACGCTCGCACTGCATGTGTTCGACGGTCTCGACGACGACGAACTCGAAACGTTGTTTCAGGCGCTGACGCCGATCGCGCGGCAGGCTGGAGCCGACATACCCGACGTCACACCGATGAGCATTCGGCGCGACTTCTAGATCCGCGCGGGTTCGGGTTCCAGCTGGCCCGCGTCATAGGCCGTCACGACCTCCTCAACCACGGCCTGCCACGACTCGCCGTCCACGCACAGGTGACTGGCCGTGAGCACCAGCCGGTCGGGAGTCCCGGGCAGCAGCGAAACGCCGAACAATCTGCCGAGGCGCATGTCGAAGGCTGCGCGCTGACGTGCGATGACCTCGGCGACCGTGGCACCGGGCGGCTCCACCGCCCAGGCCCATGAACCCCCCGGACGCGCCATCCAGCGGTCACACCAGGGTTCGAATACCGCCCCCAGGGTGGGGTTGGCTTCGAAAACCTCGTCGACGGCGGCGCGGATCAGGCTCTGGTCCAACCGCGAATCGGCAACCAGCACCTCGGCGTGTGCCATGTCCTCGATGTCCTGCGGCCGCGGGAGTTCGGTGAAGGTCCAGTAGGAAGCCGTTTCGTAAGTCACGTACAGAGCCTCTGACGTGCTACTTGTCGGATTCTTGATGGATTCTTGGAAAATTCTTGGACCGCATGTCACAGATCGGCGGGCTGTCTCGTCTGATGGGCATGACACAGAAAACACGCATCCAACCCCTGTCCCCCGACCGCGCCGGGTTCCTGACCCGCCTCATGTACCGCGTCGCCAAACGACGCTTCGGGGAGGTCCCGGAACCATTCTCCGTCGCCGCGCATCATCCCCGCTTGCTAATGGCGAATGCGGTGCACGAAACCTTGCTGCAGCGAGCGTCGCAGACACTTCCGGTCAGCGTGCGCGAGCTGGCGGTGTTCTGGACGGCCCGCACCATCGGCTGCTCATGGTGCGTGGACTTCGGGTCCATGCTGCAGCGTCTCGAAGGCCTCGACATGGAGCGGCTCAAGGACATCGACAACTACGCCACCTCGCCGCACTTCACTGACGACGAGCGCGCCGCCATCGCCTACGCCGACGCCATGACCACCGACCCGCATTCGGTCACCGACGAGCAGGTTGCCGATCTACGCGCCCGCTTCGGCGATGCCGGCGTGGTCGAGCTGAGCTACCAAATCGGTGTGGAGAACATGCGCGCGCGGATGTACGCGGCACTCGGCATCACCGAGCAGGGCTTCAATTCCGGTGACGCCTGCCGGGTTCCTTGGGCCACCGAGGTTTCCGCCGAGCGCGAGTGAAGGGGGCGCGAACCCCACCCCGAGCGCGGCGCGCCTCCCACGAGCGCGCGCAAATGTACGCGTTTCACCGGTGTGTCGCGTACATATGGGCGCGCTCGCGGCGCGACCCCGTGGCGAGCCACTACGCCTCCGACGCCCTAAGCGGCGAGCCGGTGAACTTGTCGGGATTGGCAATGTCCCACAGCGCGACCACCTTTCCGTCGCGCACCGTCATCGCGGTAATGCGCGGCGGCATCGGCTTCCTGCCTTCCGCTGCATCGAAACCCGGTGTGTAAGAACCCAGTTCACCGTTGATCAGCGCCAGCTGGTGGGATGTGTAGAAGGCATCGCCGTAGCGGTTGGCCAGGCCGAGCATGAACCGAACCACCTTGTCGGCGCCGCGGATGACCTGGACGGCCGTCGCCACCTTGCCGTCCGAGTCGCCGGTGAACGTCACGTCGGGGTGCAGGAGCGATACCACGGCGTCGATGTCCCCGGCGGCCATGGCAGCCATCAACTTGCCGACCACCTCGTTGTGAGCGCGGTCAGGTTCGGGCGGGGGCGCGGATGCGACAGCCTTGCGGGCGCGCGACGCCAGTTGCCGCGCGGACGCTTCGCTGACGCCCAATACCTCGGCGATTTCGGAGAACGGCACCGAGAACCCGTCGTGCAGCACGAACGCCACTCGGTGATCGGGGGTTAGTCGCTCCAACACCACCATCGCCGCGAACCGGGCATCCTCATTGGCCACCACTGCCGACAGCGGATCGCCACTGTCGAAGCCGGTGACGACGGGCTCGGGTAGCCAGTTGCCGGTGTAGGTCTCCCGCCGGTGCGCGGCCGAGCGCAGCTTGTCCAGGCCTAGCCGGCTGACGACGGTGGTGAGCCACGCCCGCGGGTCTTCGATCTGCGATTCCTGGCCGTCCCAACGAAGCCATGCCTCCTGGACGATGTCTTCGGCATCTGCCACGGTGCCAGTCAGCCGATATGCGACCGACATGAGATGAGGTCGCAGCTCCTCGAACTCGGCTACCACCGTCATAGTCGCGAGCCTAGCGCGGCGACGGCGAGCGCCGGGACGGCGCGAGTAAGGAGCCGCGCCATCCAACCGAGCGCGGCGACGGCGAGCGCCGGGACGGCGCGAGTAAGGAGCCGCGCCATCCAACCGAGCGCGGCGACGGCGAGCGCCGGGACGGCGCGAGTAAGGAGCCGCGCCATCCAACCGAGCGCGGCGACGGCGAGCGCCGGGACGGCGCGAGTAAGGAGCCGCGCCATCCAACCGAGCGCGGCGACGGCGAGCGCCGGGACGGCGCGAGTAAGGAGCCGCGCCATCCAACCGAGCGCGGCGACGGCGAGCGCCGGGACGGCGCGAGTAAGGAGCCGCGCCATCCAGCCAAGCGGCTAGCATCGCGATCACCATGACTAACAACCTTTGGCTCCATTTCGCCCAGCACGGCAACGGCATCACGCCGCCCGTCATCACCCGCGGCGAAGGCGTCACCATCTTCGACGACCGCGGCAAGAGTTACCTCGACGCGCTGTCGGGTCTGTTCGTCGTGCAGGTCGGCCACGGCCGCACCGAACTGGCCGAGGCCGCCGCGCGCCAAGCCGAGAAACTGGCGTTCTTCCCGCTGTGGGGTCACGCGACGCCGCCGGCAATCGAACTCGCCGAGCGTCTAGCGCACTACGCGCCAGGCGACCTGAACCGGGTTTTCTTCACCAACGGCGGCACCGAGGCCGTCGAAACCGCGTGGAAGGTCGCCAAGCAATACTTCAAGCTCGTCGGCAAACCCAATAAGTACAAAGTGATTTCGCGCGCCATCGCCTATCACGGAACCACGCAGGGTGCCCTGTCGATCACCGGCCTACCGAAGTACAAGGAAGCGTTTGAGCCGTTGGCGCCGGGCGGCTTCCGGGTGCCCAACACCAACTTCTACCGGGCTCCGGAGCCGTTCCACACGGACATCAAGGCGTTCGGCCAATGGGCCGCCGACCGGATCGCCGAGGCGATCGAGTTCGAAGGGCCCGACACCGTCGCCGCGGTCTTCCTCGAACCCGTCCAGAACGCCGGCGGCTCGTACCCGCCGCCCCCGGGCTATTTCGAGCGGGTGCGGGAAATCTGCGACGAGTACGACGTGCTCCTGGTTTCCGACGAGGTGATCTGCGCGTTCGGCCGGATCGGATCGATGTTCGCCTGCGACGACTTCGGCTATGTGCCCGACATGATCACCTGCGCCAAGGGCATGACGTCGGGTTACTCGCCATTAGGCGCAATGATCGCCAGTGACAAGGTCTTTGAGCCATTCAACGACGGCAAAACGACCTTCCGGCACGGTTACACCTTCGGCGGCCACCCGGTTTCGGCGGCCGTCGCCTTGGCCAACCTCGACATCTTCGAACGTGAAGGCCTCAACGAACACGTCAAGCAAAACTCTCCCGCACTGCGCGCCACGCTGGAAAAGCTTTACGACCTGCCCATCGTCGGCGACGTACGCGGCGAAGGGTTCTTCTTCGGCATCGAGTTGGTCAAAGATCAGGCCGGCAAGGAGAAGTTCACCGATGACGAGCGCGCCTCGCTGCTGCGCCACGTGTCCAAGTCGCTCTTCGAAGCCGGCTTGTACTGCCGCACCGACGACCGTGGCGACGCCGTCATTCAGCTCGCCCCTCCGCTGATCAGCACTCAAGCCGAATTCGACGCCATCGAATCGATCCTGCGCGGTGTGCTCTCGCAGGCATGACCTGACTACTCCCAGAAGCGCAGCTTTCGGCCCGCCCGAACGTGTTTCAGGGCTTTCTTCACCTCCGCGACGGCCTCCCGCACTTGCCTCGCGCCCGCGTCACTCGGGCTCGACACATATGCCCGCAGTGCGTCGCAAAGGTTCTCCAGAGCTGCCTCCAACGCCGGATCGGAAGTGGCTGCGCGTTCGGCCTCGAGTTGTTGCAAGAAGCCGGACAGTCCCGTCTCGTCGTGACCGACCGCCTTCTCCACCGCCTTGAGCACATCCTTCAGAGCCGGCCGAGTCGGCTGAGTCAGCTTGGGCGCCATGCGTTTTGCGAGCGGATCCAGTGCCCCGCCGTCAAACTCCGGGGCGGTCCTGCGGTGGCGAGCGGTGCCGACGAAAGGCACCCCAGCCGCAGCCGGAGGCGCGCCCATTGGCGCGGCCATGGGGAACGCTCCAGTGGTCGGCGCTGCCGCGGCCAGCATCGCCCAACCAGCGGGCTGCTCGACGGGCTGCATCACCTCGGTGAGCGGTCCGGCGTCGGTGCGCTCGGGGTCGACGGCGACGAATGCGGTGAACCGCGACAGCACCCCGAATCGGATCGAGTGCGCCACCAATTGTACGGCCAACTCCGTGTCGCCACGGCCCGACGCGTAGTCGTCCTCCATGTCACGGACCAGAGATCGTGCCCAGATCGTTTGCACAGCAATGGCTTCGGGCGCGGTCTTGGCCGGCACCGTGACCGCGAACGGCCCGGTCGAGGCGTCGGCCGCGACGCGAAGCGAAGCACCAGCCGCAGATCCTCGGTAGCGCCCGGAAATCACACACGGCACCCCGGCAAAGGCGTCGGGCGCGCGGCCTGGGGTGACGGTGCCGTCGATGATCTCGACCCCGTCTGCGCTCACCCGCACGTCGGTCAGCGTCGGACGGCCTATGGTGCGGGCCAACCTGCCCATTGCCTCGTCGAGGCGGTCCTCGGATTCGACCAACTCGACTCGGCCACTGTTCATGCTGGCGAGCCGGTCGAGGAAGCCGGCGTTGACGGCGCGGTCGATCCCCACGCAGTAGGTGCGGGTCCGCCCGGCGATCGTGGCAAGCGAGCGAAGCAAATGGTCCTCACCGCTGATCTGCCCGTCAGTCACCAAAACAACGCTGGCGCAACGGCCTTGGTCCGCATTGGCCAGCAGCCGGAAGGCCATCCGCAACGGTTCGGCCATCTCCGTGCCGCCGCGACTCTGCAGCGAGCCCAACCACGACGCCGCGGCAAACCGGTTGCGGTCAGTGGCCTCGACGAGCCGGTTGGGCAGCGCGTCGGGAGTATCAACCCGGTCGTCGAAGGCGATCACACAGAACCTGTCGGCGGTGTCGAGCA
This sequence comes from Mycobacterium bourgelatii, assembly GCF_010723575.1. Taxonomy (NCBI): domain Bacteria; kingdom Bacillati; phylum Actinomycetota; class Actinomycetes; order Mycobacteriales; family Mycobacteriaceae; genus Mycobacterium; species Mycobacterium bourgelatii. The sequence continues at coordinate 958,517 of NZ_BLKZ01000001.1, read as the reverse complement.
TGTCGACGATGCGCCCCGCAGCCCGTCGCGCCGCGATCATCTTCCAGCCGTGCATCGACCCGGAACGGTCCAGTACGACAACGACATCGCGTGGAGCGCTGGATGTTTCGGCGGGCGGCAACAGCGTCACCGACCATGTACCTTCGTCACCTTCGGTGTCGGGGACCAGCAGCGCCGACGACGACAACTCCGTCCGGTCGACGCGGAACCGCAAGATGAAGTCCTGGTCGGCTCGCAGACCCGGCTGCAACTCCAGTCGGGTCACCCCATCCGAGTCGAGCACGGCGGTCGGCAGGGACGACCGCAAGTCCGACACCGCGAAACCGCCGCCGTCCACCGTCAGCGAGATCTGCAGGTCCGGCCGCTCGTCACCGTCGCCAAGCCGGGGCGGGGTCACCCGTGACGCATCCGGAACGGCGTCGGTGTCGGGGGCCTCGCCGCCGCCGGTCCGGTCGCCGGACAGCGGGGTGCCGGTGGTGTAGCGCGGCGCGACCACGAGCGGGAAACGGAACGTCGCCTCGCCGTCTTCGAACGCCAGCGGCCCCGTCAGCCGCATCTCGATGGTGGCCTCTTCACCGGGGCCGAGGTTGCCCACCCGCACCGAGAACACATCCGAGCGGTCCTCCTCGACGATCGCCGCGCGCTGACCCGAGACCAGCGCCTGCTCGTAGTCGGCTCGCGCCTCCCCACGCTCCTTGAGCACGCCGACCACGCGTCGCCCGGCCAGGTCGGCCACGAAGTCGGTCACCCCGGCCCGCGCGGGCAACGGGAACACGTACGTGGCCTCGAGGGCGGTGTCGAGGTTGTTGACGAACCGCTGTCGCACGGTCGAGGTCGCGGTCATGCCGACGATGACGGTGTCGACGTCGACAGCCTTGAGCGGCAGCCGAACGCCCTCGGCCGAGCTCAACTCGCCGCACGTCGGCCCCGGGCCGGGGATGGCCTCCGCGGCGATGATGGGGAGCAACTGAGCGTTCACTGGGCGTCCTTTCGTCGATTGTCCAGTAGGTCCAACAGCGGCGCAGCCGCGCGGCGCAGCGCGTCGAGTTCGGGAAGCGGCCCGTCGATGAGCAAGGTGACAGTGTCGGAAAGCCGGACGGCCTGCAGGCTGGTGACGGCAGGCCCAGAGGGCTCAGCAGCCGCAGCGGGCCCGTCCGGTGCAGGCGGTTCCGCCACCACTTCCGGAACGGTCTCCCAGAACCGCCCCGCGGCGCGCGACGGCTCCGGGAGCGGTTCGGGGTCGCCCAAATCGGCCGGGATCGCGCCGGGCGGGATGGCGGCCAGCGCTTCCAGTTCCGCCGGCGACAGACCCGCCAGGCGCCGGCCGATCTCGTCGAGCGAGAGTCCCTGACCCTGCAACCGCTTGATGGCAACGAGGCTCACCAAGTGTTTCCGGCCGTAGGTGAGCGCACGACCCCGATTTCCCGGACGCGGCAGCAGGCCGCGCGCGGTGTAGTAGCGGATCATCCGCTCGGCCGGGATCGGCTTGGCCTGACGATTCTCGGGCACGGCGCCGGACGCCTGGACCGCGTCGGCGGCCGCGGCGGCGAACTCGGAGAGCGTCAGCAGTGATTCCATTGATTGACAGTGTCATACACATATCAGACACTGTCAAATAACATCAGTCACACTAGTCACAGCGTGCCAACCTGCGTTTGCCACCTGGATCGCCTAGTCTGCTCAGCGATGCTTTTCTCACGGTCTCTGTCTCGCGGCGCGGGCCTGGCGGCAGCGGCATTCCTGCTGGCCGGGCCGGTCACGCTGGGAATGCCGATCGCCTTGGCCGACCCCACCCCCGTGGCCAACGGCTCATCCACAAACTGCCCCTACCGGGTCACCACTCCGCCCGCGGTGGACTCGTCAGAGGTTCCCCAAGCCGGTGATCCGCCACTGCCATTGGCGGTCCCGGCGACCCCGGTCGGCGGCAGCGCACTGGGCGGCTGCGGCATCATCACCGCGCCCGACACGCCTCCGGTACCCAATGACATCTCCGCCGAGGCGTGGCTGGTGGCGGATCTGGACAGCGGCGCCGTGATCGCCGCAAAGGACCCCCATGGCCGGCACCGTCCCGCCAGCATCATCAAGGTGCTGGTCGCGATGGCCACCATCAACACCTTCAACCTCAACAAGACGGTGGAGGGAACCGAGGACGACGAGGCGGCCGAAGGCACGCAGGTCGGCGTCGGGCCGGGCGGCACGTACACCATCAACCAGCTGCTGCACGGCCTGATGATGCATTCCGGCAATGACGCCGCACACGCCTTGGCCAGGCAACTCGGCGGCATGGAGGCCGCGCTGGAGAAGCTCAACGTGCTCGCCGCCAAGCTCGGCGGCCGCGACACCCGGGTGGCCACGCCATCGGGATTGGATGGACCGGGCATGAGCACGTCGGCCTACGACATGGCCCTGTTCTACAGGTACGCCTGGAAGAACCCCGTCTTCGCCGACATCGTCGCCACCCGCACGTTCGACTTCCCCGGCCACGGCGACCACCCCGGCTACGAGCTGGAAAACGACAACAAGCTGCTCTACAACTATCCGGGCGCCATGGGCGGCAAGACCGGTTACACCGACGACGCCGGCCAGACCTTCGTCGGCGCGGCCAACCGCAACGGCCGACGGCTGGTGGCGGTGCTGCTGCACGGCACCCGGCTGCCGATCCCGCCGTGGGAACAAGCGGCGCACCTCCTCGATTACGGATTCAGCACGCCGCCGGGCACCCAGATCGGTTCGCTGGTCGAGCCCGACCCGTCACTGCTGCCCGGCAAGCCCAATCCCGCCGACCGACAGGCGACCGACCCCCAGGCCGCCGGGCTGATGTCGCCCGCGGATGCTTTACCGGTGCGTGTCGGCGTGGCCGTGATCGGTGCCATCGTCGTGTTCGCATTGATCCTGGTCGCACGCTCGATGAACCGCAGGGCCCAATACTGAGTCAGGGCCCGGCGGGTTCATTGACCAGCCCCCGCGGCTGTGTCACCGTATCGGGCATGACTGCCCTTTACGAGGACGCTGGCCTGACGCTGGATGACGAGGGAATCACCATTCGGCGCTACTACTTCCCCTTTGCTAACGCGAAGCGGGTCGCCTACCGCGACATCCAGGGCATCAAGGCCGAGTCGATGGGCTGGATGTCGGGCAAGGCCCGTTGGTGGGGTGCGGCGGACCCGCGCTACTGGTTCCCCTTGGACATGCACCGGGGCGACAAGAAGACGCTGCTGGTCCTCAACGTGGGACGCAAGGTGCGGCCGTGCATCACGCCCGAAGATCCGGAGAAGGTCATCGAAATTCTGAAGGCCCGGGTCAGCTGCTGACCGGGTCTACAGGGTGCGCAAAGGACTATTTGTCGGGCTGACCGCAGCCAGCGTCGGCGTCGTCTACGGCTACGACCTGTCCACCATCGCGGGTGTGCTGCTGTTCGTCGGCAAGGACCTCGCCATCGCCTCGGACAGCCAAAAGGGGCTGCTGACCACAATGGTCGTGATCGGCCAGATCGGCGGGGCGCTCGGCGCCGGTGTGCTGGCCAACGCGATCGGGCGCAAGAGGTCGATGCTGCTGATCCTGCTCGGTTACACGGCGTTCGCGCTGCTGGGGGCGTTCTCGATGTCGGTGCCGATGCTGTTGACGGCACGCGCGCTCATTGGCGTCGCCATCGGCGTGTCCGTGGTGGTGGCTCCGGTGTACGTGGCCGAGTCGGCACCGGCCGCTGTGCGCGGGTCGATGCTGACCGCCTACCAGGTGGCCACCCTCAGCGGCGTCATCCTCGGCTACGTGACCGCCTACTTCCTGGCCGGGTCGCAGAGTTGGCGCTTGATGCTGGGACTCGCCGCCGTTCCCGCACTGCTGTTGCTGCCACTGTTGTTGCGGATGCCCGAAAGTGCGCGCTGGTACCTGCTCAAGGGACGGACCGACGACGCGCGCCGCTCGCTACTGCGGATCGAGCCGGAGGACAACGTCGACGCGGAACTGGCCGAAATCTCTCGTGCCATTGCCGAGGAAACCCAAGACCGTTCCGGCGGCGGCCTTTCCGAACTAGTGAGACAACCGTATCTACGGGCGACGTTGTTTGTTGTCGCCCTGGGATTCCTGCAGCAGATCACCGGGATCAACGCGATCATCTATTTCAGCCCGGGCCTGTTCACGGCCATGGGATTCCACGGCAACTTCGCGCTGCTGGCACTGCCGGCCATGGTGCAGGTGGCCGGTTTGGCTGCGGCGCTGAGCGTTTCGCTGTTCTTGATAGATCGCATGGGCCGCCGGCCGATCCTGATGTCCGGCATCGCATTGATGACGATCGCCGATATCGTGCTGGTCGCCGTCTTCGCCAACGGCGCCGCCCATGCGGGCGGTCTCGCGCTGGTCTTCGGCTTTGGCGGCGTGCTGCTGTTCATCATCGGGTTCAACTTCGGGTTCGGTTCTCTGGTCTGGGTCTACGCCGGGGAGAGCTTCCCGTCTCGGCTGCGATCGATTGGGTCGAGCGTCATGCTCACCGCGAACCTGACCGGCAATGCTCTGATCGCCGCCTTCTTCCTACCGATGCTCCAAATACTCGGCGGTGCAGGCGTTTACACCGTATTCGGCCTGTTGGCCGTAGTCGCCCTCGTCGTCGTGTACCGGTTCGCGCCCGAGACCAAAGGTCGACAACTCGAAGAAATCCGACGCTACTGGGAAAACGGCGGAAAGTGGCCCACTCCTTTGGATACGCCGGATACGTCTGACGCCCCATGACGGTGATCCGTGCAGGAACCGCGGTCATCGACGGGCAGATCTGCCGGCCGGGGTGGGTCCACATAGCGGCGTCGCAGATCCTGGACTGCGGTGGCGGCGACCCGCCCGGCGTTCCCGACGCTGACTTTCCGAATTGCATTGTGGTACCGGGCTTTGTCGACATGCACGTCCACGGTGGCGGCGGCGTGTCCTTCACCGATGGTGACACCGCGCGAGCGGCCGAGTTCCATCTGGGCCACGGCACCACATCGATGCTCGCCAGCCTGGTCACCGCGGGGCCGGAGGAACTGCTCTCCGCGGTGGGCGCCCTTGCCGAGGCAACCCGGGGGGGCTTGATCGACGGCATCCATCTAGAAGGACCGTGGTTGAGCCCGGCGCGCTGCGGCGCCCACGACCACAACAAAATGCGGCCGCCGGCCCTCACCGAGGTCGAAGCCGTACTAAACGCCGCCGACGGCGCCGTCCGCATGGTGACGCTGGCTCCGGAACTGCCGGGTAGCAACGCTGCGATCCGACGGTTCGTCGAGGCCGATGTCGTTGTCGCAGTGGGACATACGAACGCCAGCTACGAGCAGACCCACCACGCGATTGCCCTGGGCGCGACGGTCGGGACCCACCTGTTCAACGCGATGCCGCCACTGCATCATCGCGAGCCCGGGCCCGCGCTGGCGTTGTTGGCCGACCAGCGCGTGACCGTGGAATTGATCGCCGACGGCGTGCACGTCCACCCCGACGTCGTGCGCACCGTCATCCAATGGGTCGGCCCCGACCGGGTCGCCGTCGTCACCGATGCCATCGCGGCGGCAGGTTACGGCGACGGGGCGTACCGGCTCGGTTCAGTGCCGATCGATGTCGAATCAGGGGTAGCACGGGTCCGCGGGACGTCGACGATCGCCGGCAGCACGGCCACCATGGATCAGCTCTTCCGGGCGGTCGCTGGATTGGGCGGCGACACTGAAACCGACCGCGATGCCGCGCTGCTGGCGGCGGTCCAGACCACCTCGACGACGCCGGCCAGGGCGCTGCGGCTCGATCGGGTGGGCAGCCTCCGGCCGGGCTATGACGCCGATCTGGTTGTGCTGGAAGGGGATTTGCAGATACGGGCGGTCATGCGGCACGGCGCGTGGCAGACCGGCGCCTAGGATCCCCGTCCGCCCCGCCGACGAGGCTGCAGAAACCGTGAGAATGCCAGCGCCCCAATTGCTCCCAGCGTCGCGGCGGCAACCGTCTGACGCGCGTTGGGGCCTTGGCTGACCTCTATTCGCGGACTGATGATCGCGGGCGCGGGCGGGTCGACATGGCGGTCGCGCGGGTCCTCCGGTTCGGCCGTCGCGGCCCAGGCGGTGGCGAACATAAGCAGCGACCAGGTGACGAACGTGAACACCATGAGCCCCAACACCGGCCCGAAGGTGGCGCCCGCCGGGCTGCGCACCACCGCCTGCAGATAGATCGAGCCCAGTTGCTTGAACAACTCGAAGCCGATGGCCGCCATGAATCCCGCGCGCAGCGAGGTCACGAAGCCGGCCGGTTCGCGCGGCAACCGGGCGATCATCCACGAGAACAACAGCCACGCCACCAGCACCGAGACCAGGATCGAAACACCGCGGAAGATCTCGTCGAAGATCGAAAACTCAGGTATGCGAAGCAATCTCAGGACGGCCCTCATCGGCTTGGTCTGACCCAACGCGCTCAATGCGACGGTGAAAGTAATCACCAGGAACGTGCCGAGCATGGCCAGCAGATCCGACAGCTTGGTACGCACGAACCCGCCCGAATTCGTGGGTTGCAACCACATTTCGCTCAGCGCTTCGCGCAGGTGATACATCCACCCAAGGCCCGCCCACGCCGCGGTGGCCAACCCGATCACGCCCACCGACGTACGCGCATCGATCGCCGAATTCATCAGGTCGACCAGTTGCTGCCCTAGCGAGCCGGACACCGCGGATCGAATGTTGTGCTCCAGCGTCTTGATCAGCTGCGGATGGCGCGACAGGCTGTAGCCGGCAACCGCGAAACCGACCATCAGCAAGGGGAACAACGAAAAGATCGTGTAATACGTGAGGCCGGCCGCGAAGAAAGTGCCCTTCTGCTCGCTGAAGCGTGCAGCGGCGCGCAGCGCGTGGTCAAACCACGGATACCGGATCCGCCACCGCTCTAAGAACCCGAGCTTCGCGGCTTCGGTCATCGACCACCTATTCCTTGTGCCGTCACCTTCGCGGCAGGAAACCTAACCGATCGTAGACCCGCTGCACGGTATTGCTGGCCACCTCGGTGGCGCGCTGCGCACCGGCCGCCAGCACGGACTCCAGTTCGGCGAGATCGGCGGTCAACTCGTCGACGCGGGTCTTGATCGGGCGGACGTATTCCACGACTGCCTCGGCCGTGTCCTTCTTCAGGTCTCCGTACCCGCGCCCCGCGTAGCCCTCGACGAGCGTGTCGATGTCGACCCCGCTGACCGCCGACTGGATGCTCAGCAGGTTCGACACCCCGGGCTTGGCCTCGACGTCATAGCGGATCTCGCGCTCACTGTCGGTGACGGCGGAGCGAATCTTCTTCGCGGACCGTGCCGGATCGTCGAGCAGGTTGATCAGCCCGGCGTCGGTGCTGGCCGACTTGCTCATCTTGGACGTCGGGTCCTGCAGGTCGTAGATCTTCGCGGTGACCTTGGGGATGAGCACGTCGGGCACCACGAAGGTGTCCGGGAAGCGGCTGTTGAACCGTTGGGCGATGTCGCGCGCCAACTCCAGATGTTGGCGCTGGTCCTCCCCCACCGGCACCAGGTTGGTGTCATAGGCCAGCACGTCGGCGGCCTGCAGCACCGGGTAGGTGAACAGGCCGACCGTGGTGGAATCGGCCCCCTGCCGCGTCGACTTGTCCTTGAACTGCGTCATCCGCGATGCCTGACCGAAGCCGGTGAAGCAGCCCAGCACCCACGCCAACTCGGTGTGCGCCGGCACATGACTCTGCACAAAGATGGTCGCCCGCGCCGGGTCGATCCCCAGCGCCAGGTATTGCGCAGCGGTGATCAGCGTGCGGCGGCGCAGCGCCTCGGGGTCCTGCGGGATGGTGATCGCGTGTAGGTCGACCACGCAGAAGAAGGCGTCGTGGTCGTCCTGCAGCCCAACCCACTGGGCGACGGCGCCCAGGGCGTTCCCGAGGTGCAGCGAATCAGACGTCGGCTGTACGCCGGAGAAAATCCGGCTCGTTCCGGTTGCGGTGCTCATGATGCCCACGATCTTGTCACGGCGAATCGGGCCAGGACCGGACCGGATCCGGTCTGCTTGCGATACCGCCGGTACCGCATTTAGTGTCGGGAGAGTGACGACTCGCCCGCCCATTCACCTGGGGGCCAATGACGGCCAACGTGAACCAGTCCTGCTGCTGCACCCATTCCTGCTCTCCCAGTCGGTGTGGGAGGTCGTGGCCCAGCAGCTGGCCGAGACCGGCCGCTACGAGGTTTTCGCCCCCACCATGGCCGGCCACAACGGCGGACCACGTGCGGGTACCCACTTCCTGTCCTCCTCGGTGCTGGCCGACCACGTCGAACGCCAAATGGACGAGCTTGGTTGGCCGACGGCCCACATCGTCGGCAACTCCTTGGGCGGCTGGGTCGCGTTCGAACTCGAGCGGCGCGGCCGGGCGCGCAGCGTCATCGGCATCGCGCCGGCAGGGGGTTGGCACCGCTGGACTCCGGCCAAGTTCGAGGTGATCGCCAAGTTTGTCCTGGGCATCCCGCTGATGATCCTGGCCTGGTTGTTGGGGGCACGCGTGCTGAGCCTGCCGTTCAGCCGCCCGCTGGCCACCTACGCGATCAGCGCGTCGCCCGACGGGGTCGGCGAACGTGAACTGCGCGGCATCATCGATGACGTCGCCCACTGCCCGGCGTACTTCCAGCTGCTGGTCAAGGCGCTGATGGCACCCGGCCTGCAGGAGCTGGCCGAGAACGCCGTCCCGGCGCAATTGGTCATTTGCGAGAAGGATCGGGTCATTCCCGCGCCGAGGTTCAGCCGCCACTTCACCAACCACCTGCCCGACGACCACCGCGTCGTCGAACTCGACAACGTCGGGCACGTGCCGATGTACGAGGCACCCGGCCGCGTCACCGAGGTGATCCTCGACTTCCTCGACGACTTGGTAGAGCACGGCGCCGAAGCCATCGAACCGCCCGCCAGCTAGCTGACGGCCGCGCCGCGCCTACGTTCGGTTAGCCAGCGCCTTTTCCAGATTGTCCGAGATGGCTTGCATGAATTCTTCGGTGTGCAGCCAGTCCTGGTCCGGGCCGATCAGAATCGCGAGGTCCTTGGTCATCTTGCCGCTCTCCACCGTGCCGATGACCACCTGTTCCAGGGTCTGAGCGAACTCGACGACCTCGGGGGTGTCGTCCAGCTTGCCGCGGTGCGCCAGCCCCCGCGTCCAGGCGAAGATCGAGGCGATCGGGTTGGTGGAGGTGGGCTGGCCGGCCTGGTACTGGCGGTAATGGCGGGTCACGGTGCCGTGGGCGGCTTCGGCCTCTACCGTCCGGCCGTCGGCCGTCATCAACACCGAAGTCATCAACCCCAATGAGCCGTAACCCTGTGCGACGGTGTCCGACTGGACGTCGCCGTCGTAGTTCTTGCAGGCCCAGACGTACCCGCCCTCCCACTTCAGGCACGCGGCGACCATGTCGTCGATGAGGCGGTGCTCGTAGGTCAGCCCGGCCTCCTCGAACCGCTCCTTGAACTCCTCGTCGTAGATGCGTTGGAACTCGTCTTTGAACATGCCGTCGTAGGACTTGAGGATGGTGTTCTTCGTCGACAGGTACACCGGCCATTTCGCGTTCAGCCCGTAGGAGAACGTCGCCCGCGCGAAGTCCTGGATCGACCGCTTGAAGTTGTACATCCCCATGACCACCCCGCCGTCCTCGGGAATGGACACCACCTCGTGCACGATCGGCTCGCTGCCGTCCGCCGGCGTGAAAGTCAGTGTGACAGTGCCGGGTTTGTCCACCTTGAAGTTCGTCGCCCGGTACTGGTCGCCGAATGCGTGACGGCCGATCACGATTGGCTTGGTCCATCCCGGGACCAGCCGCGGCACATTGGAAATTACGATCGGCTCGCGGAAAATGGTCCCGCCCAGGATGTTTCGGATCGTCCCGTTGGGCGACAACCACATTTTCTTCAGGTTGAATTCCTGGACCCGGGCTTCGTCGGGGGTGATGGTCGCGCACTTGACGCCGACGCCGTGCTTCTTGATCGCGTACGCCGCGTCGATGGTCACCTGGTCGTCGGCGCGGTCACGGAACTCGATGCCCAGGTCGTAGTAGTCGAGGTTGATGTCCAGATGGGGCAGGATCAGCATGTCCTTGATCAGCTTCCAGATGACTCGCGTCATCTCGTCGCCGTCGAGCTCGACAACCGTGCCCTTGACTTTGATCTTGGCTGGGTTGGACATCTTGGACATCTTTTTGGACATCTTGGTCGCAGCCTCCAGTCCCTCCCCTGCTTGAGATTTGCTCGTAAGGCCAGCGTACTAGCGCTTACCGGGCCGCTCGGCCCTCGAATTGGCACCGACCAGCCGCCATGCGATAGGCTTCAGATCGGTCATGAGCGCCAGCGTTAAGCCCCGGCTTGCTGGCCGGCAACCCTCCAACCGCGGTGGGGTGCCCCGGGTGATGACCAGGTTGAGTAGCCACACCCAAGGGCTACACGGCAAGCGCGGGTCCGCCATGACGGGCCCCTGACTTAGAACAGGGCGGCGTGATGTGCACACTTTCTCCCCCTCCCGCACCTCGTGCGGTCCTGCCCACCATCGGTTCCTTCGCGTAGAAAGTGCCTTTTCATGAGCAGTGAGAGCAATAACCCCGACACCGATCCGACCGCGCATTGGTCGTTCGAAACCAAGCAGATCCACGCAGGTCAACGACCGGATCCGACCACCAATGCGCGGGCCCTGCCCATCTACCAGACCACGTCGTACACCTTCGACAACGTCGCGCACGCCGCCGCGCTGTTCGGGCTGGCGGAGCCGGGCAACATCTACACCCGGATCGGCAACCCGACCACGGATGTCGTCGAGCAGCGCATCGCCGCGCTCGAGGGCGGGGTGGCCGCGTTGTTCCTGTCCTCCGGGCAGGCCGCCGAGACGTTCGCCATCTTGAACCTGGCCGCCGCGGGCGACCACATCGTGTCCAGCCCGCGGCTCTACGGCGGGACGTACAACCTGTTCCACTACTCGCTGCCCAAGCTCGGCATCGAAGTCAGCTTCGTCGAGGACCCCGACGACCTGGACTCGTGGCAAGCGGCGGTACGCCCGAACACCAAGGCGTTCTTCGGCGAGACCATCTCCAACCCCAAGATCGACGTGCTGAACACGCCGGCCGTCTCTGAAGTCGCGCACAGCAACGGGGTGCCGCTGATCGTCGACAACACCATCGCCACGCCGTATCTGATCCAGCCGTTGGCGCAAGGCGCCGACATCGTGGTGCACTCGGCCACCAAGTACCTGGGCGGGCACGGCTCGGCAATCGCCGGTGTCGTTGTCGACGGCGGCACCTTCGACTGGACGAACGGTAAGTTCCCCGGCTTCACCACCCCGGACCCCAGCTACCACGGCGTGGTGTTCGCCGAGCTGGGACCGCCCGCGTTCGCCCTCAAGGCCCGCGTGCAGCTGCTGCGCGACCTCGGCTCGGCGGCATCGCCGTTCAACGCGTTCCTGGTGGCACAGGGTCTGGAGACGTTGAGCCTGCGGGTTGAACGCCACGTCGCCAACGCTCTTCGCGTCGCCGAGTACTTGGAGGGCCACGACGACGTGGTGTCGGTCAACTACGCCGGCCTGCCCAGCTCGCCGTGGTACGAACTCGGAAAGAAGCTGGCGCCCAAGGGAACCGGCGCCGTGCTGGCGTTCGAACTGGCCGGCGGCGTCGAGGCCGGCAAGGCCTTCGTGGACGCGCTGCAGCTGCACAGTCACGTCGCCAACATCGGCGATGTGCGCTCGCTGGTCATCCACCCGGCGTCGACCACCCACGCCCAGCTGAGCCCGGCCGAGCAGCTGGCCACCGGCGTCAGCCCGGGCTTGGTGCGGCTGGCCGTCGGCCTGGAAGGGATCGACGACATCCTGGCCGACCTGGAGTTGGGCTTCGCCGCCGCCGCAAAGGCGAGCAAAGTCAGCGGCGACGCGCAGTCCGTGGCGGCCTTCTGAGGAACTGACGTGACAATCTCCGACGTGCCCACCCAAGCGCTGCCCGCCGAAGGCGAGATCGGCGTCGTCGACATCGGCTCACTGCGCCTGGAAAGCGGCGCCGTTCTCGACAACGTCAGCATCGCGGTGCAGCGCTGGGGTGAGCTGTCGCCCACCCGCGACAACGTCGTGGTTGTCCTGCACGCCCTCACCGGCGACTCGCACATCACCGGACCGGCCGGGCCGGGTCATCCCACGCCCGGGTGGTGGGACGGCATCGCCGGCCCCGGCGCACCGATCGACACCAACCGCTGGTGCGCCCTGGCCACCAACGTGCTGGGCGGGTGCCGCGGGTCCACCGGGCCCAGTTCGCTCGCCCGCGACGGAAAGCCTTATGGCTCAAGGTTTCCGCTGATATCCGTACGCGACCAGGTCGAGGCGGACATCGCCGCGCTGGAAGCGTTGGGAATAACCGAGGTGGCCGCCGTTGTTGGCGGGTCCATGGGCGGCGCCCGAGCGTTGGAATGGATGGTCGGCCACCCGGACCGGGTGCGGGCCGGGTTGCTGCTGGCGGTGGGCGCGCGCGCCACCGGCGACCAGATCGGCACCCAGTCGACGCAGATCGCGGCCATCAAGGCGGATCCGAACTGGCAAGGCGGCGACTACTACGACACCGGGCGCTCACCCGACGATGGCCTGAGCATTGCCCGGCGGTTCGCGCACCTGACCTACCGCGGGGAGGTCGAACTGGACACCCGGTTCGCCAACAAGCCGCAGGGCACCGAGGACCCGGCCCACGGTGGTCGTTACGCCGTGCAGAGCTACCTGGAACACCAGGGCGACAAGCTGCTGGCCCGGTTTGACGCCGGCAGCTACGTGATCCTGACCGAGGCGCTCAGCAGCCACGACGTCGGCCGCGGCCGCGGCGGCGTCGAGGCGGCGCTGCGCGGTTGCCCGGTGCCGGCGGTGGTCGGTGGCATAACCTCGGACCGGCTGTACCCGTTACGTCTGCAGGCGGAGCTGGCCGAGTTGCTGCCCGGCTGCGAAGGCCTGCGGGTCGTCGAGTCCATCTGCGGCCACGACGGCTTCCTGGTCGAGACGGAGGCCGTCGGCGAATTGGTGCGCGAGACGTTGGCTTTGGCCGATGGCTCGGCCGGTGCGGCCGAGCCGGCCGACTCGAAAGGCGCGTGTCCGCGGTGACCCGCTCCAGGCACGACCGCTCCCTGTCCTTCGGCTCCGCGGCCGCTGCCTACGAGCGAGGACGTCCGTCCTATCCGCCCGACGCGATCGATTGGTTGCTACCGGCCAGCGCGCGCGATGTGCTCGACCTTGGGGCGGGCACCGGCAAGCTGACCACCAGGCTGGTCGAGCGCGGTCTGGACGTGGTGGCGGTCGACCCGATTCCGGAGATGCTGGATGTGCTGCGCCAGTCGCTACCGGATACCCGGGCGCTACTCGGGACGGCGGAAGAGATTCCGTTGGAGGACAACAGCGTTGACGCCGTGCTGGTCGCGCAGGCGTGGCATTGGGTGGACCCGGCACGAGCGATTCCCGAGGTGGCTCGGGTGTTGCGGCCGGGCGGACGGCTGGGCCTGGTGTGGAACATCCGCGACGAAAGACTCGGCTGGGTACGCGAATTGGGCGACATCATCGGGCGCGACGGCGACCCGGTCCGCGACAAGGTGACGCTGCCCGAGCCGTTCACCGATCTGGAACGTCATCAGATTGAGTGGACGAATTACGTGACGCCACAAGCGCTTATCGATTTGGTGGCGTCGCGCACCTACTGCATCAACTCACCGACCGAGGTGCGGACCAAGACGCTGGACAAGGTGCGGGAGTTACTGGCCACCCATCCGGCCTTGGCGAATTCGGCGGGATTGGCGCTGCCGTACGTCACGGTCTGCGTAAGGGCAACGCTGGCCCACTGAACGGGCTGCGGGGCCGGCGGGGCCGACTTTCGTGGTCCACGCGCCTGCCGAGCGACTAGCATCTGCTCCTATGGCAGACCGCTGGCCTCTGACGGGTCGTGCGGAGGAACTTCGGCTCATCGGCGAGTCGCTCGGCGGTGGCGAATTCGGCGACCACAGGGGCATCGTTATCGCCGGTGCGGCCGGGGTGGGTAAGACCCGGTTGGCGCGTGAAGCCGCCAGTGCGGCAGCGGAAACCGGGTGGTCGGTGCGGCGGGTGGCCGGCACTGCGACCGGTCGGGCGGTGATGCTGGGCGCTTTCGCGCCCTGGGTGGACGCTGCCGATGCATCGTCGGCGGCTGTGGCGCGCAAAGTATTCGCTGAACTTGCCGATGGCAGCAACGGCGCGCCTTTGCTCGTTCTCGTCGACGACGCGCATCTGTTGGATGACCTGTCGGCACTGATCCTGCATCAACTGGTCATGCAGGACGTGGCGACCGTGATCGCCACCATTCGCAGTGGCGAGCCCACACCCGACGCTGTCAGGGCGTTATGGAAAGACAGCCTGCTGCGCCGGTTGGAGTTGCAGCCGTTATCCCGCATCGAGACCGACATTCTGTTGCACACCGTCCTCGACGGTCCGGTTGGCGCCGACGCCCTCGAGCGGTTGTGGAAGTTGAGCCAAGGGAATGTCCTTTACCTGCGCCATCTTGTGGAACACCTTCGGGAATCTGGCAATCTCGCGTGTGTCGACGGCGAATGGCGTTGGGCGGGGACACTATCGGCATCGCCGTCGCTGGTCGAACTAGTAGACGAACAAATTGGCGCGGTGCCCGAAGATATCCAGCATGTTGTGGATTTGGTGGCGGTCGCTGAGCCGATCGACCGCCGACTCTTAGCCACGCTGGCCGAGCCGCCCGCGATCGAATCCGCCGAACAACGCGGCCTGGTTGTGGCCAGCTCCGCTACCGACGCCCTGTACGTCGGCCATCCGCTGTATGGGGAGATCCGGCTGAGCAATTGTGGACCGTTGCGGCTGAAGAGATTACGCGGAAGCGTCGCGGCCGCGATGGCAGCGAACGATGGCGCCGACGTGCTTCGGCTCGGGCTGCTGTGGTTGGAGTCCGATCTTGCTCCGGACGCCGAAATCCTGACACATGCCGCGAAGGTGGCCGCGTCGCGGCACGATCTCGGACTGGCCGAGCGGCTCGCCCGCGCGGCCCTCGCCGTGAAACCCGTTCCCGAGGCAAAGATCTCACTGGCATACATCCTCTTTATGCAAGAGAAGGGCGACGACGCCGAGGAAATCCTGAGCAGTCTCGGGCCACCGGAGCTCGCCGGGCACGGCTTCTTTGACGGATCGGTCCTGCGTGCCACGAATCTGTTGCTCAACTTGCGGCAGCCCAACGAATCCCGCAGCGTGCTCGACGATGCAATGCGACTCGGCGATGCCGACCGCAACCATGTGCTGCGCACGTGCCGTGCCGTCATCGAAGTGATGGCCGCCCAACCGACCGCAGCGATCGAGACGATGAGCAGGGTCGACCAAGATCGGTTGGCCGGTTACGGGGTCGTCGGCTGCGCAACAGAAACGATTGCGTTGGGTGACGTGGGACGCACCGAAGATGCCGCTGCGCGGGCCAGGTCGGGATACTCAGAGCTGGCAGGCGCACCGGAGGAAGAGTCGTTTCACCGCTCCGGTCTCGGCGAATTTCACGCCTACGCACTGATGGCCGCGGGCTACGTCGACGAGGCCGGGGTCGTTACGGACGACCAGTATCGCCAGTACGCCGATATGCCTGGCATGTTGCGGTCGATGGCTATCGCCGCCCAGGGAATGGTTGCGCTCGGCAAGGGTGATCTGGCCGCGGCCCGGCGATATTTGACAACAGCTCTCGAAAGTTTCGGCGGCTCCGGCGAGACCTCCGGATTCTCGTATCGATTCAGAGTCCTGCAGACCGAGGCGCTGGCCCGATCTGGCGCCGTCGATGCCGCGCTAGCTTGTCTGGAGACGACCCGCCGAAACAGACATCCGGCATACATGTATGTCGAATCCGGATACCTGTTGGCGGAGGCGTGGGTACGCGCAGCACAGGGGCGAACCACGGATGCGCGCGAGATCGTTTCGCGCGCAACGCAATTTGCCCGCGACCACCACCAATACGCGCGCGAGGTCCTCTGTCTGCAGACCGGGGTGCAGTTCGGCGACGTCGACGCGGCCACCCGACTCGAGGAACTGGCCACTCTGGTCGAAGGCCCGCGAGCGCCCCTGTTGGCCCGCTATGCCCGTGCCCTGGCTGACGATGACGCCGCAGGACTGGATGCGGTGTCGCGGGATTTCGAGGCGATGGGCGACGTTTTGGCCGCGGCCGATGCCGCGGCGCAGGCCGCCGCCTCCCACCGTTCGCAGGGGCGACGCGGTAGTGCGCTCACCGCCGGTGCCCGGGCGCAACTGCTTGCCCGGCAGTGCGGGGGCGCGGTAAGCCCGGCGTTGGCCGCGAGCAAGGTACCGCTGCCCTTCACGCGGCGCGAGCACGAGATTGCAAATCTGGTGTCGAAAGGTCTGTCCAACAAGGAAATCGCGGAAGCAATGTCGGTGTCGATTCGCACGATCGAAGGTCACGTTTACCAGGCCAGCACCAAGGCCGGCGTTTCGTCGCGTGCAGAACTGTCCGCCCTGGTGCAACAGTTCAACGACGCGGCGACCGCGCCTACGGGGTGACGGACCGCTACCTGCGTTGGCAGTGCAGCGCGCTGTCCAGCTTGCGACGCGCCACGTCGAGCAGCGTGCCTAGGCTTTCCGGCTCGATGTGGAGGTACTCGCAGATCACCGCCTCCGCGACGCCGGCATCGTGCAGGCGAATGGCGAGTGAATGCGCTTCAGGTAAACGGCGCAGTGCGGCCTCGTAGTCCTCGTCCTGTGTCATGACCTTCCCGCCGCGAAGCTGTCGTCTCGGTCGCTAGTGACGATGCCGCACGGCGCACGGCGCTGCCCCGTACCGCGCTACCTGATTTTCGAATGCTCTCGACGCCTGACTACTTGCTTTCCGAGTAGGTAGTCGTCGGCGGGTGTGGGTCGAAATCCAAGTAGTGCCGTACGGGGTTGGCCTGCCCGCTATGGCGTTAGTTTTGCCGATCGGGGGCTGTAGGGGTCGGGAAGGGCGTCATGTCGTTCGTAGTGGCTGTGCCGGGTGTGTTCGCTTCTGCTGCTACGGATCTGGCCAGTATCGGTGCAACACTCAGCCAAGCGCAGTATGCGGCGGCGGCGTCCATTGTCGGGCTGGCCCCGGCGGCCGCCGACGAGGTTTCAGTGGCGATCGCGGCGCTTTTTTCGTCTCAAGGTAACCAGTTTCAGACGCTGAGTACGCAGGCCGCAGCGTTTCACACCGAGTTCGTGCAGGCGCTCACTCGTGCCGGTAGCGCATACGCGGCCGCGGAGACGGACGCGGCGCAGCTGATTCTGGGCGTGATCAACGCTCCGACAATGGCGCTGTTGGGCCGTCCGCTGATCGGCAATGGCGCCGACGGGGCCGCGGGTACCGGCTCGAACGGCGGCGCGGGCGGACTGTTGTGGGGCAACGGTGGAGCCGGTGGATCCGGCGGCCCTGGCGTTGCCGGGGGTGCCGGTGGCGCGGCGGGTCTGATCGGCTCGGGCGGCCTGGGCGGCGCCGGAGGCGCGGGCGCTGCGGGAGGCGCCGGCGGCAGCGGCGGCTTGTTGTTCGGCCATGGCGGGCACGGGGGCGCCGGCGGGGCTGGGGGTGGGACTGCCGGCGGAATTGGCGGCGCGGGAGGCCGCGCCTGGTTGTTCGGTGACGGCGGCACCGGTGGGACCGGCGGTGCCGGAGTGCTCGGCGGCAGCGGCGGGCAGGGCGGTCACGCCGGGATGATCGGCACCGGTGGATCGGGCGGTGCCGGCGGAGCAGGCACCACGGGAGCCGCCGGCTTCACGTTTGACGCGGAGGGAATTTCAGGCACCAACGGCGGACTGGGAGGCACCGGCGGTCAAGGTGGCGCCGGCGGTTACGGCGGGTTGCTGTTCGGCAATGGCGGCGCCGGCGGCGGTGGCGGAGTCGGCGGATCCGGTGGGAACGGTGGGAACGGCTCGGCCGGAGTGACCACCGGTGTCGCGGGCGGACACGGCGCCAACGGTGGGGCCGGCGGAAACGGCGGGGCCGGTGGCCAGGGCGGCCTGGGTGGCATGTTCGGGGGTGTTCAGGGTGTCGGCGGGGCCGGCGGAGCCGGCGGGACCGGCGGGGCCCCCGGCAACGGCGGCGACGGGGCGCATTCGGCGATTTCCGGCGCCGCTGGTGCCGACGGCGGCAACGGCGGTAATCCCGGCGTCGGCGGGATCGGCGGAGCCGGCGCGCCCGGCCGGATCAACGGAGCCGACGGCGCGGCCGGAAGCACAGCTACCAGCGGCGGCAACGGAGGCAACGGCGGCGACGGCGGCCACGGCTTTTTGTTCACCGGCCAGAATGGCGGGGCCGGCGGTAACGGAGGCAACGGCGGCCTGGTCGGCGACGGCGGCAAGGGCGGCAGGGGCGGCTTCGGCGCCCATGGCGCTCCCGCGGCGGCGGGGCCTGGCCAGGACGGCGGATCTGGCGGCCACGGCGGTCACGGCGGCGCAGGGGGCATGGGCGGTGCCCAAGCCGGCAACGGTGGGGACGGCGGGGCGGGCGGCAACGGCGGCTTCGGCCAAGACGGCACCGTTGGTGCCGACGGCGCCAAGGGCGCCCTCGGCGGCTTTGCAGGCGACGACGGAATGGACGGCGGCGGGGGCGGCAACGGCGGCAACGGCGGCAACGGCGGCGCCGGCGGTGCTGCACCGAACGGTCAGGCCGGCAAACTGGGCGCCGGCGGTGCCGGCGGAAACGGCGGCGCCAACGCCCACGGCGGTAACGGCGGCGACGGCGGTGACGCGATCCAGGGCACCGGCGGAAAAGGCGGCAACGGCGGCAACGCCGGCGCGAAAGGATTTGGCGGAGCAGGTGGGTCGGGATCCACTCCCATCGTCAACGGGCAGAACGGCGGCATTAAAGACAGCACGGGCGCGTTCGCCGGTTCCGGCGGTCATGGCGGCAATGGCGGCACCGGCGGCGGCGGACTCAGCTTCGGTAACACCCTCATCCCGGGCGGCAACGGCGGTGACGGCGGTAACGGCGGTTCGCACGGCAACGGCGGCAACGGCGGCAACGGCGGTAACGGCGTCAACGGCGTCAACGGCGACCCCCTGCTGGGGCCCAACACCCCCGCCGGAGCCACCGGAGCAACCGGTGGTGACGGTGGCCAGGGCGGCAATGGCGGTAAAGGCGGTAACGCCGGATTCATGGCCGGCAACGGTGGCCGTGGCGGCAATGGCGGGACCGGCGGCACGGGCGGCACCGGCGCAACCGGCGGAACCGGCATCGACGGCAGCTTGCTTCCCTTCGGCGACGGCGGTCAGGGCGGCGACGGCGGCAAAGGTGGCGTCGGCGGTAAGGGCGGTGACGGCGGCACCGGCGGCCTGTCCTGGAATGGCATTAGCGCCGATGTCGGGGACAGCGGAAAGGGCGGCACCGGCGGCACCGGCGGCAAAGCCGGCAACGGCGGGAACGGCGCCCAAGGCACCTGGAGTGTCAACAACGGGACCGGTGGCAGCGGCGGCGACGGCGGTGACCCAGGCCAGGGCGGCGCCGGCGGCCAGGGCGGCAGCGGCAAGGGCAGCGGCACCACCGATGGCCTCGCGGGTAACGCCGGTAGCAGCGGCGGCAACGGCGGCACGGGCGGCAAGGGCGCCAACGCAGTCGACATCGCCGGCACCGGCGGCGACGGCGGCAAAGGCGGCAACGGCGGAGTCGTCGGCAACGGCGGCACCGGGGGCCAAGGCGGCACCGGCGGGATCGGCGCCTCAAACCCGAGCACGCCCGGCGCAACCGGTGGCCAAGGCGGCATCGGCGGCAAAGGTGGGGCCGGCGGCAGCGGTGGCACTATCTCCGGCGACGGCGGCACCGGCGGCGCCGGCGGCTCTGGTGGAATCGGGGGCGAGGGCAGCACCGGCGTCAAGGGCGGCACCGGCGGCAACGGCCTCACCGGCGGACTCGGCGGCGACGGCGGCACCGGCGGCCAAGGGGGCGCCGGCGGTACCGCGAAAGGTGCCGGTGTCGATGGCAAGCAAGGCGCCGGGGGCGCGGGAGGCGCGGGCGGCAAAGGCGGCACGGGTGGCGACGGCGGGACCGGCGCGCACGGCGCCAACTCGATTATTGATTCGGAGCGAAACGGTGGCGACGGCGGCAGAGGCGGCGACGGCGGTGCGGGCGGCAGTGGCGGCCAGGGGGGCCAGGGTTCCAGCCAAGGGGCAAAGGGCGCGGCAGGCCAGCAGGGCAACGGAGGCGATGGTGGTTTCGGCGGCAATGGCGGCGTCTGGGTCCACGGCGGCCACGGCGGCAAAGGTGGCGCCGGTGGCATCGGCTCCAATGGGGGTGACGGCGGCAACGGAGGAAGTGGCGGAGCCGGCGCCGCCGGCGGCGAAGCCGGAAATGGCGGCATGGGCGGCGACGGCGGTTGGGGTGTCACCGGCGTCGGCGGCAACGGTGGCGATGGCGGTATCGGCGGCGACGGCTCCACCATCCCACTCCTCGCCAATGGCACCGACGGTGGCCTCGGCGGCAAAGGCGGCGAAGGCGGCATTGGCTTCGTCAGTGGCGGCACCGGCGGCAATGGCGGCAACGGGGGCGATGGCGGCAACGGGACGCTGGCGCCCGGCGGTGGATCGAGCGGCCCGGGCGGCAACGGCGGCAAAGGCGGCGACGGCGGCCAGGGCGGTTCGCGGCTTGTGAATGTGATCATCGCTGTGGGCCAGCCGGGCGGCCTCGGCAGCCTCGGCACGGGGCCCACCGGCGCCGGCTCTGTTATCGGCGGCGACGGGGGGGCCGGCGGGGCCGGTGGAGCCGGTGCCGGCACCTTCTGAAGTTAGAACGTAAGCCCGGAGTACATCACCCGGTTGGGGTCGAACTGCTGCCGAATAGCGCTGAGCCGAGCTAGGTTTGAGCCGAAGTAACGTACCGCCTGGGTGTTGGGCTCCAGGTAATTCACGTAGCCGCCCACCGAAAACGGTTGCACCACTTGGTGTGCCGTCACCCACTGATTGGCGGTGCCCACTTGCGCGGCATTGGGCGTCTCGGCGTACCACTGCACGACGGCGGCCTGCCGGCGCCAGGAAAACGCCGAAGCGCCCGGATCAACGTCGGCGACGGCGCCGCTGAGCGTATCGATGATCGCCGCCGCGCGACCCGACGCGGGCGGCCACTTGCCGATGGCGGCCACAATCGCTTGTGCCGCACCAGAACTCAACGTGTCGATGACGTCGGATCCGGCGACGAATCCGCGCGGCGAGCTCGTCGCGCTGCCACCGGCCAGATACCGCACCAGCTCCATGTGAGCGAACGACTTGATCTCGGTGCCGCTGGGTTGGATGCCCACCGACGACTTGATCGCCTCAGTCGTCGCGGCGCCGGAACCGGAAGGGCACGTCGCCAATACATGACAATTGCCTCCTGATGCCCCCTGACCCTGGCCTACCGACAGATCGACCAGACCCCACGTGTTGCGATCCGCCGCCGCGAGCCACTTCTGCCAGCCGATCAGCACCTCGGCCGCCGTTGCCGGCGGGAAATCGACCCGAACCACATCGGCCCCGGCAGCGGGAAACGTCGCAAACGTCATCGACGTCGTCACCCCGAAGTTCCCTCCCCCACCACCACGCAGCGCCCAGAACAGGTCCGGGTGGTCGTCCGCGGATGCGGTCACCGTCTCCCCGCTGGGCAGCACCACGGTCGCCGATCGCAGCGCGTCGCACGTCAATCCGGCGTGGCGGGAATCGGCACCCAGCCCGCCGCCGAAGGCTAATCCGCCGACCCCGACGGTGGGGCAACTGCCGGTGGGAATCGCGCGACCTACGCCGGCCAGCGCTTCATGCACGGCATACAGGTGCGTTGCGGCGGGCACCGTGACAGTGTTCGTGGCGCTGTCGAATTTCACCCCACCGGGCAGACCACGCAGGTCGAGGACCATCGCGCCGGTGGCGGTCGAGGCGCCGGTGTAGGAGTGCCCGCCGCCCCGGGGTGCGATCTTCAGCTTGTTGGCCACCGCGAAGGCGACTGCCTTCTCGACGTCGGACTGGGACGTGACGGTGACGACGGCCGCCGGGTTGGAACCGTCGTACAGCGAGTTGAAAACCTGCTTGGCCGAGGTGAACGCGCCGCCGTTGGCGGGCAGCACGACCTTGCCACCGATCGAAGAAGCCAGGCCCGCCCAGTCGATCCCCGGGTCTGCCGCCGCCCGCCCCGAATTGGCCAACGCCCCGGCAGCCAGCGCCCCGACGGCGCCTCGTAGGAACTCTTGGCGTGAGATCTCCCGGCCCATGGTCCGCATTGTTCACTGTCAGCACCACCAAAATGCTTGTGCCGCAACGTGTCGCATCCCAGCGTGACGCGATCGTGTCGTTGCGGAGCACCGCTAATAGCCGAAGAGCTAGCCGGAGGACCATAAGAAAACGCAGAGAAGGCAAACCTTTATGGCGTCGTGTTCTAAATGAGACCGCCATGCCGGAGGGTTCTCAACATGAAACTTTGGCGCAATCAGCCCTTGACCATTCGTCTGCTGACGGCGTCCGCCGGAGTATTGGCCGCCAGCGCGGTATTTGCGGCGGCACCGGCGGAAGCCAGCCCGGTAGACGACGCATTCATCAATGCGCTGAACAACGCCGGAATCAACTACGGCGACGCGCTCAATGCGGAAGCGCTGGGCCAGTCCGTCTGCCCGATCCTGTCCCAGCCGGGTGGTTCGTTCAACAAGGCCGCGTCAACGGTCGTCGCCAGGCAAAGCGGCATGAACCAGGGCATGGCTGAAATGTTCACCAGCATCGCGATTGCGTCCTACTGCCCGCAGGTGATGGCCAACGTCGCGAACGGCAGCCTGCCGGACAGTCTGCAGCAAATTCCCGGAGTGGGACAGATACCCGGCCTGGCGGACCTCCCCGGACTGCCCGGCTTCTAGCAGCGCTAGCGCGTACCTAAGGGATCGATGGTCGAGGCGATGTAAACCATCGTGGCCGCGACCGTCGCCATCGTCGCAAAGTCCGTTCCGCGGTGCCGCACCACCAGCAGACCCGCCCGATCCTCCGAAAGCACCAAACGTAGCGCGGCCGCGACACCCACGCCGATTCCGATAAGCAGTGCCCCCCGGCGCCAGAAGTTGGCCCCTACCAGCACAAACGCCACAGTGAAGATCAACCCAACCAGCAGGATTGGCCATTGCGCACGCAGGGCGCGCGCGAGGATGGCCCGAACCGTCATGGCTTTGCGGCCTGCTCGGCCAACTCGACGACGTTGGTCAGCAGGAACGCCCGGGTGAGGGGTCCCACCCCGCCGGGGTTGGGCGACACGTGTCCGGCGACGTCCCAGACGTCCGGGTGCACGTCACCGGTGAGCTTGCCGTCCACCCGGCTGACACCGACGTCGACGACCGCGGCGCCCGGACGCACCATGTCCGCCGTCACCAGATGCGGCACCCCGACGCCAGCCACAATGATGTCGGCCTGCCTGGTCAGCTCGGGCAGATTGCGAGTTCCGGTGTGGCACAACGTCACTGTGGCGTTCTCGGAACGGCGGGTGAGCAACAGCCCCAACGGCCGGCCCACCGTCACACCACGTCCGATGACGACGACGTGCGCCCCCGCGATCGGAACGTCGTAACGCCGCAGCAGGTGCACGATGCCCCGCGGCGTGCAGGGCAGCGGTGCCGGTGTGTTGAGCACCAGCCGGCCCAGGTTGGTCGGGTGCAGACCGTCGGCGTCCTTGGCCGGGCTGACGCGTTCCAGCGCCGCGTTCTCGTCGAGATGCTTGGGCAGCGGCAGCTGCACGATGTAGCCGGTGCAGTCCGAGTTGGCGTTGAGCTCGTCGATCGTCTCGTCGAGCGTGGCCGGGGAGATGTCTGCGGGCAGGTCGCGACGGATCGAGTTGATGCCCACCTTCGCGCAGTCGGCGTGCTTGCCGCGGACGTACGCCTGGGAACCAGGATCGTCACCGACCAGAATCGTGCCCAGCCCGGGCGTGCGGCCCGCTGCAGTTAGCGCCTCGACCCGTTGCTTCAGGTCGACGAAGATCTCCTCACGGGTGGCCTTGCCGTCCAGCGTGATTGCGCCCACGACAGACAGTCTGGCATGGCGGGCTTGGGGCCGCCGCGCCGACATTGCCGTCGGGGCCCGAGGACGCGAGCGTTAGCACCGCCCTAGCGGCGATCTCGGCGCACCGCGCCATTAGGCTCAGCGGCATGGTTCCTGAGACAGCCCCTCAGGCGGCTCCAGACGTTTTCAGCCCCGCCAAGCTGGGGCCACTGACGCTGCGCAACCGCATCATCAAGGCCGCGACCTTCGAGGCCCGCACACCCGACGCGCTGGTGACGGACGACCTGATCGAATACCACCGACAGCCGGCGGCCGGCGGGGCCGCCATGACGACGGTCGCGTATTGCGCGGTCGCCCCCGGCGGCCGGACCAGCGGCGAGCAGATCTGGATGCGGCCGGAGGCGGTGCCTGGCCTACGTCGCCTCACCGACACGATCCACGCCGAGGGTGCGTTGGTGAGCGCGCAGATCGGCCACGCCGGGCCCGTGGCCGACGCCCGATCCAACAAGGCCACCGCGCTGGCGCCGGTGCGGTTCTTCAACCCGATCGCGATGCGGTTCGCCAAGAAGGCCAGCCGTGACGACATCGATGACGTACTCGCCGATCACGCCAAAGCGGCCCGGTTTGCCGTCGAAGCCGGCTTCGACGCCGTGGAAATCCACCTCGGTCACAACTACCTGGCCAGCTCGTTTCTCAGCCCGCTGATCAACCGCCGCACCGATGAGTTCGGCGGGTCGCTGGCGAACCGGGCCAAGGTCGCGCGTGGATTGGTGCTGGCCGTGCGCCGCGCAGTGGACCAAGGCCCGCGCCGGATCGCGGTGACGGCCAAGCTCAACATGGCCGACGGCGTGCGCGGCGGCATCAGCATCGAGGAGGCGCTGACCACCGCCAAGTGGCTGGAAGAAGACGGCGGCCTGGACGCGCTCGAGCTGACCGCGGGCAGTTCGCTGGTCAACCCGATGTACCTGTTCCGCGGGGACGCTCCGGTCAAGGATTTCGCCGGCGCCTTCAAGCCGCCCATTCGGTGGGGGATTCGGATGACGGGCAAGAAATTCCTCCGCGAGTACCCCTACCGCGAGGCTTACCTGCTGCGCGACGCGAAGCTGTTCCGCGCCGAGTTGTCGATGCCGCTGATTCTGCTGGGTGGCATCACCAACCGGGAGACCATGGACCTGGCGATGGCGGAAGGGTTCGAGTTCGTCGCGATGGCACGGGCGCTGCTGGCCGAGCCTGACCTGATCAACCGGATCAAAGCTGAGGGCGCCGCCGTGAAATCCGCTTGTATTCACTGCAATCGGTGCATGCCCACGATCTACAGCCGCACGCACTGTGTGGTCACCGGAGCTCCGGACTAGCCGCCGGCCCTGCTGCGCCGCGGCGGCGCGGCGCGGCGTGCCCCTTCGCCGAACGTAAGGCCTTCGGCCCCAACATCGCCCGACGAGGTACATATCCCCCACACCCGCGACGCAGCGGCGACGCAGCGGCGCCGCAGCGGCGCCCACCACTTCGCCGAACGTAAGGCCTTCGGCCCCAACATCGCCCGACGAGGTACATATCCCCCACACCCGCGACGCAGCGGCGACGCAGCGGCGCCGCAGCGGCGCCCACCACTTCGCCGAACGTAAGGCCTTCGGCCCCAATATCGCCCGACGAGGTACATATCCCCCACACTCGCGATGCCGAGGCGCGGCGGCAATGCGCAAAGGCGACGCAGCGGCACCGCCGCGGCGGCCACCATCGCTACGGCCCGACGCCCTTGAAAATCAGGCCGGAGAGGTGCTCGCCAACATTCATGAAGCCGGAGGTGAAGGCCGCGGTGACCAGGTCCAGCGTGGTGGTGTTGATCAGACCCGACATGCCGGCGCCGCGGTTCAGCAATCCAGACAGCTGAGTGCCGAAGTTGTAGAAGCCCGACGCCCATCCGTTCGAGGCCTCCGACATCGCGTTGTACCAGCCGGACAGGCTGGCCCCGTCGTTGAAGAAGCCCGAATTGCCGCCACCGCCGCTGTTGAAGAAGCCCGACGACGGCGTCGTGGACGAGTTCCAGAAACCCGGGCTCCCGCCGGTGCCGAAGACGGGCACATCGATCGGGCCGATGGTGCTGGTGGCGTGCAATTCGATCAGAATGCGGTCGATGACGGCCGTCGGGATGTCGAAGAACGGCGTGCCATCGGTCAACGCGAGGCCCAGCGGCAATCGCGGCAGGCCACCTGCAGGGATGTCGAACCCAGGGATGGTCAGCGACAACGGCAGGCCGATATGGATGGGATCGACGGGAATGGTGAATCCCGGAATGTGGAACGTTGTGGCGCCCAAGACGATTGGTCCAACGGTGAAAGCCTTCAACACCGATACCCCGCCGCCCGGGTCGAAGTCGGAACCGACGGAGAACGGAACGTAGCTGGCCTTGACCTGGAAGCCCGAGCTGCTCCCGGATCTCAGGTTGAGATCCGAGATGGCGGCTTCCAAGTTCACGCCCGGAACGGTGAAGCTGAAGGGCGCGACGGTGATCGTGCCGACGTCAAAGGTCGGGTTGAGGCTCAGGTGGATGGACGGGACGGGAATCGACGGAATGTTCACCGGACCGATGTCGCCAATCGCGGTGAATCCCAGTGGGATTGCCGGGATGTGGATCGGCGGGATCACGGTGATGGGCCCGACACCGGCGTGGACATCGGCACCGAGCGCGGAGAACAACGGGACGGTGTATCCGTAGGCGAACCCGTTCAGCCCCTGGAAGTTCCCCCGCCACAGGAAGCCGTTGCTGTAGTTGCCGGTGATATAGGCGCCGGTGTCGACGTTGCCGGCGTTGGCGAAACCGGTGTTGGAGTTACCGGTGTTGACCCAACCGGTGTTGATGCTGCCCGGGTTGAAGCCGCCGGTGTTGTAGCTGCCTGCGTTTGCGGTGCCGGTGTTGGCGTGTCCGACGTTCGCCAGACCGGTGTTGAAGTTGCCCACGTTGAACAACCCGGTGCTGGCCATGCCGGAGTTGCCGATGCCGGTGTTGTAGCTGCCGGAGTTGAACAACCCGAAGTTTCCGGTCCCGGTGTTGAAGAACCCGATGTTGCCGGTGCCGGAGTTGAACAGCCCGATGTTGCCCTCACCGGAATTGAAGCCGCCGAATCCAGTCAGGTTGTCGCCGACCAGGCCAATGCCGAAGTTGTTGTTGCCGGTATTGGCGAAGCCGATGTTGCCGACGCCCAGGTTCGCCAGGCCGAAGTTGCCGGCGCCCGCGTTGCCGAACCCGACGTTGCCGCCCAGCACCGCGCCCAGAGCTGCGTTGCCGAACCCGACGTTGAGGTCACCGACATTGCCGAACCCGAAGTTGCGGCTGCCCAGGTTCCCGAGGCCCAGGTTCAGATCGCCGACGTTGCCCGCGCCCAGGTTGAGGTTTCCGACGTTGCCAAGTCCGATGTTGCCGTTGCCGACGTCGGCAAGTCCGAGGTTGACGATGGTGATCGGGTTCTGGCCGGCGTTGGCCGCCAACAGCCCCGACAGGTGGTCGCCGAAGTTGCCGATGCCAGAGACCAGCGCCGACGTGTCCAGCGGCAGGGTGCTGGTGTTGTAGAACCCGGACAGACCGCTGCCCACGTTGAGCATGCCGGAGAACAGCGAGCCCACGTTGGCGACGCCGGACCCCGCCCCCGCCATGGCGGTGTGCGCCTGGTTCCACAAGCCCGAAACGTTCGAGCCGAAGTTGCCGAAGCCCGATCCCCCACCTTCGCCGAGGTTGAAGAACCCCGACGAGGGCAGCGTCGTCGTGTTGCCGATACCCGGTGTCGGGGGCACGTTGACGAACGGGATGTTGCCGCCGATGAAGTACAGGGAGCCGTCGGCGCTCGCCGGGATCTGCGGGAACGTGATCGCTGGGATGTCGACGCCTCCGGCGAAGGCGGAGATTTTCAGATTCAGCAGCGAGGCCGCCGAGAAGTGCAGACCGCCCGGGAAGATGGTGATTGCGTCGAGGGTGCCCGGCACGTGGAAGCCCAACGGAATCTGGCCGATGTGCAACGCCGGCGTGTCGAAACCCTGGTCGGTGGCCAGCTTGAACACGGCGTGCAGGGGTCCGCTGGTGCTGAGATTCGGGATGCCCGAGGTGATATTGCCCGACGGAAAGACATTGCCGAAGCTGTAGCTCTGCCCCACTGCGTAGAAAGTCGGACCGATGAGACCGCTTGACGTCCAGAACAGGAACGGCTCGATCTGTGTCGTAGACCCGATCGTCACCGCCTGATTGAGGATTGCTGTAAACGCGGTGATGGATGGAATGTGCACGGACGGGATCTCGACGGGCCCGAAACCGACGCTGCCCAGAACGTTCGGGTGCAGGGCGGGGATGTCGATCTGCGGAATGGTGAACGCGCCCATCGCGACATTGCCGCCAAAGTGCATATGCACCGTCGGTATCGGGATGGGCGGAATGATGACGGGCCCGAAGGCGGCGTTTCCGTGCAGCTCCAGGATTTCGATCCTGGGCGCCGGGTAGTTGTAGGAGGCGCTGAACAGTCCCTCGTAGTTGCCCCGCCAGAGGATGCCGTTGCTGTAGCTGCCGGACATGAATGCCCCGGTGTCGACGTTGCCCGAGTTGGCGATGCCGGTGTTGGAGTGGCCGGTGTTGAACCATCCGGTGTTGATGTTGCCGGGGTTGAAGTCGCCGGAGTTCGTGTCGCCGGCGTTGAAGCTGCCGGTGTTGTAGTGACCGGTGTTGGCCAGCCCGGTGTTGAAGTTGCCGGCGTTGAAGAACCCGGAGCTGGCGATACCGGAGTTGCCGATGCCGGTGTTGTAGCTGCCTGAGTTGAACAGCCCCCAGTTGCCGGTGCCGGAGTTGAAGAATCCGACATTGCCGGTGCCGGAGTTGAACAACCCGATATTGCCTTCTCCGGAGTTCAATCCGCCGATACCAAACTGGTTGTCGCCCTTGAGCCCGATACCGACGTTGTTGTTGCCGGAGTTGCCTAGACCGATGTTGCCCAGGCCCAGGTTGCCGAATCCGAAGTTGTTGTCGCCCGCGTTGGCAAACCCGATGTTGCCGCCGCCGACATTGGCCAAGCCGATGTTGACGTCGCCGAAGTTGCCGAAGCCGAGGTTCTGCCCGCCGACGTTGGCCGCGCCCAGGTTGAAGTTCCCGACGTTGCCGAAGCCGAGGTTGAAGTTGCCGACGTCGGCCAACCCGATGTTGGCGACCAGCGCTTGGTTCACGCCGTTGCCCGCGGCCAGCAGACCCGACAGCCGCTCGCCGAAGTTGCCGATACCCGACACCAACGCCTGCGTGCCTAGCGGCAGCACGCTGGTGTTGTAGAACCCTGACAGGCCCGAGCCGACGTTGAGCAGGCCCGACTGCAACGAGCCGAAGTTGGCAACGCCCGAGGTCCCGCCCACCAACGCGGAGTAGGCCTGGTTCCAGCCACCCGACAAGCCCGCGCCAAAGTTTCCGATGCCCGAGACTCCACCGGCGCCGCTGTTGAAGAAGCCCGACGACGGGGAGCTGGTCATGTTCCCAAAACCCGGCGCCGGCGGAATGCTGATGATCGGGACGCTGCTGTCCGGCACCGTGATGTTGAGTGCGACGGTCAGCGGCAGCGGGTCGATGGTCAAGCCGCCCGGGAAAATGGTGATCGGATCGAGCCTGCCGAACGCCTCGATATTCAGCGGGATCGCGTCCTGCGGAATCGACAGGCCACCGGGGAAGAGCGTGAATGCCGGCAGACCGCCGGTGATATCGATACGTAGCGGTACGGGCGACGTCTGGATCGTCGGAATCGTCATGCTCGGGAAGTGCAGTTCGAGACTGCCCGTGCTGCCGAAGGTGGGGCCGGAATGGATGAGGATGCCCTGCGTCGGCGGGGTGACGAAGCCAAGACCATCGAAACCCGTTGAATTGGTCGCGCCGACGATCCAGGTATCCCCGAGCGCCTCAACAATGAGCAGCGGCAGCCGGAAGGGCGGCGGAGCGGGCGCGGCCGGGGTGTCGAGCGAAATCGTGTACGTCTGGCCGCCGATCTGCATGCTGGGCAGGAAGACGATCGGCGGGATCTCGATGACCTCGTGAATGTCGAGGTCTAATGCGGGAACGTGGATTTCGGGAATGTTGAACGGGCCGATATTGATCAGTTCGCTGATGTCGAACAGCGACATTCCGGGGATGTCGATCTGCGGGATGGTGACCGGCCCGAAGTTGAACGCCTCGTTGAGGTCCAGGACCGTGCTGCCGGATATTTCGATGCGGTATTCGAAGTGCAGCAGGCCGTGGTACTCGCCCGTCCACAACATCCCGTTGTTGAAGTTGCCGGAATTGAAGGCGCCGGTGTTGACATTGCCCGTGTTGAACAGGCCGGTGTTGGTGTGCCCGGTGTTGAACCACCCGCTGTTGATGTTGCCGGCGTTGAAGTCGCCGCTGTTGGTGTTGCCGGCGTTGAAGCTGCCCGTGTTGTAGTGACCCGCATTGGCCAGCCCGCTGTTGAAATTCCCGGCGTTGAAGAAGCCGGTACTGGCGATTCCTGAGTTACCGATTCCGGTGTTGTAGCTACCGGAGTTGAACAACCCCCAGTTCCCGTTGCCGGTGTTGAAGAAGCCGATGTTGTTGGTGCCGGAGTTGAACAGGCCGAGGTTGCCCTGCCCGGAGTTCAGGCCGCCGAAGCCCGACTGGTTGTCGCCGGTGAGCCCGATGCCGACGTTGTTGTTGCCGGTGTTGGCGAAGCCGATGTTGCCCACGCCCAGGTTGGCGAAGCCGAAGTTGTTGCTGCCGGCATTGCCGAAGCCGATGTTGCCAAGACCGGCCAAACCCGTGGCGAGACCGGAATTGCCGAACCCGATATTGCTGTCGCCGAGGTTGCCCAAGCCGAAGTTGCCGTCGCCGATGTTGCCGAAGCCCAGGTTCTGCAGGCCGATGTTGCCGCCGCCGAGGTTCAGGTTTCCGACGTTGCCCGCGCCGAAGTTGTAGTCGCCGATGTTGCCGAAGCCGAAGTTGTAGGCGCCGATGTTTCCCAGGTCGAGGAAGTTGAGGACGCGCATGTGTCGCAACTCGGCGAGGGCCAAGTCGATCAGGTTTGGCTCGCCAGACCCTGAATCCTGAGGGTGGGTCAACATCGCGAGCAATCCTTGGTACGACATCCCGGAGACGTTGTGCCCGAGGTTGCTGATGCCGGAGATGAACGCCGAAGTGTCTCTGCCGACCGTGCTCACGTTGAACCAGCCGGAGATGTCGACGCCGGAGTTCAACATGCCGGACGCCAGGCTGCCGGCGTTGCCGAAACCGGACAGTCCGCCCTTCATCGCCTCGTACCCGAAATTGAAGATGCCCGAAATGCCCGCGCCGGCGTTCTGAATGCCCGATCCGCCGCCAACACCGGCGTTGAAGAAGCCCGACGACACGAGTTCGGTCGTGTTTCCGAAACCCGGAACCTTCGGAACGTCGATTATTGAAATATCGAAGGGTCCGACATTGGCGATGATGTCGAAGTCCAGCGGAATTGCGGGGATCGTCATCCCCGGGATGGTGACCGCCGGGATATCCAAGGAGAAATCGATGGGCAACGAACCGGCCATCGACAGTCCCTCGACAATCGACGCCGGGATGTCAATGGGCGGAATGTCGATCGGTATGAACTCACTAAAGGCGATCGCATCCAGTGTGATGGGCTCGATCTGCTCCGACAACGGAAAGAAAAAGCCCAATGCGGTCGCCGAATGGAACGGTATCGGGACGTTGATCCGCAGCGAAATCTTGGGATCGGGGAAGATATTCGGATCAATGTCGTGCAGGAAGGGCAAGGTCAGCACCACATTGAACGGATTGAGCTGCAGGTCCGAAATCGTGAGCGGGCCGAACCGGAAGCCTCCTTGGAGGTCCACTGCTGACATCAGCGTGGTGGCTGGGGCTTGGAAGCCGACGTTGGCGCCGCCGGTGATGCCAATGTGGATCGCCGGGATCGGGATGTCGGGCACGGTGAACCCGTAGTTCGCGCCACCGGAGATGCCTAGGTGCAGTGGCGGCAGCAGCTCGATGTCCGGGATGACGATCGGTCCGAATCCGCCGGTGGTGGTGATGTGGAGGGGGAACTCCTCGATCGTCATGCCGTAGTGCGCACCGACCAGGCCCTCGAAATTGCCGCGCCAGAACCAGCCGTTGCTGGCATTGCCCGTCATGAAGATGCCGGTGTTCAGGGTGCCCGAGTTGAACATCCCGGTGTTGGAGTGGCCGGTGTTGAACCAACCGGTGTTGATGTTGCCGGGGTTGAAATCGCCGGTGTTGGTGTTCCCCGCGTTAAAGCTGCCGCTGTTGTAGTGCCCGGGGTTGAACAAACCGGTGTTGAAATTGCCGGCGTTGAACAACCCGGTACTTGCCGTGCCGGAATTACCGATACCGGTGTTGTAGCTGCCGGAGTTGAACAGCCCCCAGTTCCCGTTGCCCGTGTTGAACAATCCGACGTTGTTGGTGCCGGAATTGAACAGCCCGAAGTTGCCGGCTCCCGAGTTCAGCCCGCCGATACCCGACTGGTTGTCACCGGTGAGGCCGATGCCGAAGTTGTTGTTGCCCGTGTTGCCGAACCCGATGTTGCCCACACCCAGGTTGGCGAAGCCCACGTTGTTGCTGCCGGCATTGCCGAACCCGATATTGGCGATGCCGGCCAAGCCCGCCGACAGACCCGAATTGCCGAACCCGAAATTGCTGTCGCCGATATTGGCGAATCCGAAGTTGCCGTTGCCGATATTGCCGAATCCCAGGTTCTGCCAGCCGACGTTGGCCGCACCCAGGTTGAAATCCCCGACGTTGCCGAGACCGAGGTTGAAGACACCCAGATCGGCCAACCCGAGGTTGGTGATGCTGCTTCCGGGATTCAGTGCGGTACCGGCAGCCAGTAGCCCGGACAGCTGCTGACCGACGTTGCCGGCGCCGGAGAGCACCGCCGATGTGCCGGCCGCGAGGGTGCTGGCGTTGTACACACCCGAGACCCCCGAACCGAAGTTCAGCAAACCCGAGTGCAGAGAGCCGAAGTTGCCGACGCCCGACCCCGCGCCCGCCAACATGTCGTGCGCCTGGTTCCACCAACCCGACACGCCGGCGCCGAAGTTCCCGAAGCCCGATCCCCCGCCGGCGCCGCTGTTGAAGAAGCCGGACGACGGGGTGGTCGTCGTGTTCCCGAAACCCGGGACCGCCGGGATGTTGATGACCGACATCCGGATCTCGCCGACCATGGCATGGCCGTCGACGATGGCCGGGACGGTGTTGATGGTGAAACCGTTGGGCAGCAGGGTGAACGCGTCGAGTCCGCCCGACAGGTTGGAGACCCCCGCGAAGGCCTTGGGGAACGTGAGACCGCCCGGGAAGATCGTGAACGCGTCGTTGCCGCCGGACAGGGCAAGGGTTACCGGAACCTGATCGGGGATGTTCCAGCCGTTCGGGAGGAGCGTCACCACCGTGGACTGCACCGAGAGCATCAGCGGGATCGGGTCCCCGATGTTGAACCCGCTGAGTCTGGGTCCGGTGATCGACAGGTCGGACAAGTAGAAGCCGATGACCGGGGGGTTTGGATTGCCGAAATGGTCGATGCTGATGAACGGGTTGTTGAACTGGAAGGAACCGACCAGGAGACCGACCCCAGCACTGATCGGGTTCAGGGCGGTGATCGGCGCGATGGTGTTGGCCGCAAGGTTTACGGATCCCAGGACGTCGATCGGGATCTTCGGAATGTGGATTTCGGGAATGGTGAACGGCCCCAAGCCGACTGCCGCGTTGGTGATCGAGAAGTGCAGCGCCGGAATCGGAACGGGATCTATGTGAAGCGGGCCGACACCGGCGATGGCGTGCATGGTCACCGGGAAGCGGTCGGCCGTGACCGCGTAGTACGCGCCGACCAGGCCTTCGTAGTTGCCACGCCACAGGATGCCGTTGCTGTAGTTGCCCGTGATGAAGGCGCCGGTGTCGAAGTTGCCCGAGTTCGCGATACCGGTGTTCGAATTGCCGGTGTTCAACCACCCGGTGTTGATGCTGCCCGGGTTGAAATCGCCGGTGTTGTAGCTGCCGATGTTGAAGCTGCCACTGTTGTAGTGGCCGGGATTGGCCAGTCCGGTGTTGAAACTGCCGACGTTGAACAACCCGGTATTGGCCATACCGGCGTTACCGACGCCGGTGTTGTAATCACCCGAGTTGAAGAATCCGAAATTCCCGCTGCCCGAGTTGAAGAACCCGATGTTGTTGTCGCCCGAGTTGAACAACCCGATGTTGCCTTGGCCGGCATTGAGGCCGGAACCAAGCCCAGCGGCCAGCCCGCCGATACCGGTCTGGTTGTCACCAACGAGGCCGATACCGAAGTTGTTGTTGCCCTGGTTGGCGAATCCGAGGTTGCCGTTGCCGATATTGCCGAACCCGATGTTGCCGTCACCGACATTGCCGAAACCGAGATTCTGCATGCCCAGGTTGGCGGCACCCAGGTTGAGGTCTCCGAGATTGCCGAGTCCGACGTTGTATTTGCCCACGTCCGCCAAGCCGATGTTGGCGACCAACTGTTGGTTGAGCCCATCGCCCGACGACAACAGTCCCGCCACCCGCTCGCCGATGTTGCCGAATCCCGAGACCAATGCGGGCGCCCCGACGGCGGCGGTGTTGTAGAGACCCGATACGCCCGAGCCGAAATTCAGGAACCCAGACTGCAACGAGCCGAAGTTGGCCAGCCCGGAGCTGGTCCCGGCCACCGCGGCGTTCGCCTGGTTCCACCAGCCCGAGACGCCCTGGCCGAAGTTCCCGAAGCCCGAGACGCCCCCTTCGCCGCTGTTGAAGAAGCCCGAGGACGGGTTGGTGGTGGTGTTCCCGTAGCCCGGCGTTGCCGGGATATGCAGCCCATGGATCGGGATGGGACCGATGTTGAATTTGATCCCGATATTGATGGGCAGGACGTCGATAGTGATGGGCGGTGTTCTGAAGCCGTCAATTTGGCCGTCGATGTCGATGGTGAGCGGCAGCGGTTCGATCGGGAGGCTGAAGCCCGGAATGGTGAAGCCCGGGGTACCGATCGACGCGCGGGCAAGCAGCGACAGCGGATTGTTGGGAATGCTGATCCCATTCGGGAAGAGCGTGATAGCGGGCGTATTCCAGTCGATTCGCAACGAAGTCTGCGAAATGCGAGTGTCGATCGTGATGGGCCCGAATTGGGTCACCGCGCCTTGCGGATCGACGATTTGGATCTCGGAAATGTTCACCACGCCGAGGGCGAACAAGGGGCCGATCGGGAATTCGGTGTTGAAATGCTGCGCCTGGAACAGGGTGATGGGCGAGATGGTGATCGGGCCGATGTCGATGGGTATCCCGGTGCCTCCGCCGAACGCGGGAATAACTATGTCGGGAACATGCAGCGGACCCAGATTGAAGGTGTGGTGGATGTTCAGCGGGATGGTGGGAAGGATCTGGATGGGCAGCAGGGTGATGGGACCGACCGCGCCGAACAAACCGATATTGACCGGAATCAACGGTATGGAGGATCCGGCGTCGAACCCGATCAGGCCCTGGTAATCACCCGCCCACAAGAACCCGTTGCTGTAGTTGCCCCTGATGAAGAAGCCGGTGTTGACATTGCCGGAGTTGCCGATGCCGGTGTTTATGTGGCCGGTGTTGAACCAGCCGGTGTTGACGTTGCCGGTATTGAACCAGCCGGTGTTCGCATTGCCGGAATTGAACAAACCGGTGTTGTAGTCACCGGAAATGTCGATGCCGGTGCTGAAGTTGCCGGAGACGAAGATGCCGGTGCTGGCGTGCCCCGTGTTGCCGAATCCGGTGTTGTAGCTGTTGCCCGCGTTGAACAAGCCAACGTTTCCGGTGCCCGAGTTGAACAGCCCGATGTTTCCGGTGCCCGAGTTGAACAACCCGATGTTGCCGGTCCCCGAGTTAAGGCCCCCGAAGCCCGTCTGGTTGTCGCCCGTGAGCCCGAACCCGACATTGTTGTTGCCGGTATTGCCAAATCCGATGTTGCCCAGGCCCATATTCCCGAAGCCAAGGTTGCTGGCACCGGTATTGCCGAACCCGATGTTCCCGCCGCTGAACGACCCCAGCGCGGCGTTGCCCCAACCCAGGTTCAAGTCGCCAATGTTGGCAAAACCGAAGTTCCAATTGCCGATGTTGGCCTTGCCCACGTTTCCGGTGCCGATGTTGGACACCCCGAAGTTCAGCAGGCCGATATTGCCGCCACCGACGTTGTAGTTGCCGACGTTGGCCAATCCAGCATTGAGAACGAGTTGCTTCGGGACGGCCGCCAATTCGTCCATCGCCGCGTTGGCGTGGCCCACCAGCGCCGACAGGATGGCCCCTACCTCTTCGAACGCCGGCAACGCCGACACCGCAGCCGACGCACCGGCGTGATAGGCCGCCATCGCGGCCACGTCCTGGGCCCACATCAGCTCGTAGGCGGCCTCGGTTGCCGCGATCGCCGGCGTGTTCTGCCCGAGAATGTTCGACAACGCCAATGACGCCAACTCGAAACGGTTGGTCGCCACCACAACGGGATTCACCGTCGCGGTCAACGCGGCTTCGAAGACTTCGGCCACCACCCGGGCCTGTCCCGCCGCCGCCTCGGCGGCCGCCGCCACCGCACCCAACCACCCGGTATACGGCGCGGCCGCGGCCGCCATCGCCGTCGACGCCGGCCCCTGCCAGGCTCCGGTGGCCAACTCCGACGTGACGCGACCGAACGACGCGGCCGCTGAACTTAATTCAGCCGCCAACCCGTCCCATGCCGCGGCCGTCCTCAACATGGGCCCCGAACCCGCGCCGCCGTACATCAAGAGGGAATTGATTTCCGGGGGCAATATTTGAAAACTCATCACCCACCTCCGCAGAACGCACTGGCCATGCTCTCATTACCCAGGCCATTCCGCTCGAGGAATGGGAAACTCTTAAGTAAGAGCTCATTGCATATATAAGCGGCCTCGGTGGCCGCGATCGCCGGAGTGTTCTGTCCGAAGATGTTCGATACCGCAAGCGACACCGGCTCCCGCCCGGTCGGCCTGGATCGCGGGATTCACCACCGCCGCCAGGGCTGTCTCGAAACGCTTACCGCTGCCCGCGCCAAAGGCGGATCTCAGGGCAGCGTAAACGCGAGTGATGTCTGCATACTTTCCCCTTTGGACAGTGGCGACCCCTAGGGCAATTTGTCCACGCATTTGCGCCGGACCTATGCAAAGTGCACAGCTCCGCCGACCGAAATGGCGTTGGCGCCACTTCCACGACCGTTGACCCTGCGCTGAGGGCGGAGATTCGTCGCAATGCGCCGCCCGGAACGCAGACTCAACGCCTAAGCGCAGACTCCACACAGACACCGGGCCGCGGTTGATGCAGTTGGTGCGCAATATAGACAAAGCTAGAGTTGTGGCGATGTCCTCACCCGCGCCACCAACGCTCACCGTTCGGTACGACGGATCGGAGCGCACGTTCGCAGCGGGCCACGATGTAGTCGTAGGACGCGACCTTCGCGCCGACTTGCGAATCACCCATCCGCTGATCTCTCGCGCTCATCTGCTGCTGCGCTTCGATCAGGGCCGCTGGCTGGCGATCGACAACAATTCGCTGAACGGGACGTACGTCAACGGGCGCCGAGTGCCCGTGGTCGACATCCACGACGGCCAAGCCGTCAACATCGGAAATCCAGACGGTCCGCTGTTGATCTTCGAGGTCGGACGACACGTCGGCCTGGCCGGACGTCCGCCCCAGACCAATTCGATGCCGATCATCAACACCGAAGCGAGCTGGGACCAGGTTGCACCGGTGGGTCCGCCAGGGCCGCCAGGGCCGCCCGGTCCGCCGTCGGCCCGCGGTTCGAACTGGGGTCCCCCACCACCTGCGCGTCCCCAGCCGGGCGGACCGCCCCCTCCAAGCGGTGCGCCGCCGATGTATCCCGGCGGCGGGGCCCCCCGGGGACCCGTTCAGCCCGCGCCCGCCACATCTGCGGCGACCAACTTTCCGCCACGTCCGGCTCCGCCCCGCGCGGCACCGCGACGCATTCCTCCGCAATCTTCCCCGCCGCAGTCGTCGAACCTGGCCACGAAGATGTTCCAGGCCCTGCGCACCCGGACGGGCTCCCACGAGAGGCCCGTCAACGCCAACGCCGTCACCATCGGCCGATCGACCGACAACGACATCGTCATTCAGGACGTCCTGGCGTCGCGTCACCACGCGTCGTTGACGATGTCGCCGCTGGGTGCGGAGATTCGCGACGAGCAGAGCGTGAACGGGACCTTCGTCAACGGCGTCCGGGTCGGATCGGCCATCCTCACCGAGGGCGACGTGGTCACCATCGGCAACGTCGACCTGGTCTACACCCGCGGCACCCTGGTCCGTCGCACCGAAGCGGCCACCCGTACGGGCGGGTTGGAGGTCAACTCGGTCACGTTCACGGTCGAGGGCGGCAAGCAGCTGCTCGACCACATCTCGCTGACCGCCCGTCCCGGGACGCTGACCGCCATCATCGGCGGGTCCGGCGCCGGCAAGTCCACGCTGTCCCGGCTGATCGCCGGCTACACCAGCCCCACCACGGGCAATGTCACCTTCGAGGGCCACGACATTCACGCCGAATACGCGTCGTTGCGCAGCCGGGTCGGCATGGTCCCCCAGGACGACGTGGTGCACCGGCAGCTGACCGTCAACCAAGCGCTCGGCTATGCCGCCGAACTCCGGTTGCCGCCGGACACCAGCAAAGCCGACCGGGCGCAGGTGGTGGCTCAGGTGCTCGAAGAGCTCGAGTTGACCAAGCACGCCGACACCCGGGTGGACAAACTCTCCGGCGGTCAGCGCAAGCGCGCCTCGGTGGCGCTCGAGCTGCTCACCGGCCCGTCGCTGCTGATCCTGGACGAACCGACCTCCGGTCTGGACCCCGCGTTGGACCGCCAGGTGATGATGATGCTGCGCCAGCTTGCCGACGCGGGTCGTGTGGTGCTGGTGGTCACCCACTCGGTGTCCTACCTGGACGTGTGCGACCAGATCCTGCTGCTGGCCCCCGGCGGCAAGACGGCGTACCTGGGTCCGCCCGACGGAATCGGCGCGGCCATGGGCACCACCAACTGGGCCGACATCTTCACCAAGGTGGGCGCCGACCCCGACGAGGCGAACCGCCGGTTCCTGGCCCAGCGAGAACAGCCGAGGGGTCCGGCCCCCTCCAGTCCGGCTGCCGACCTTGGCGAACCGGTCCATACCAGCGGACTCCACCAGTTCTCGACTGTGGCCCGCCGCCAGGTGCGTCTGGTCATCTCGGACCGTGGCTACACCGTGTTCCTGGCTTTGCTGCCGTTCCTCATCGGTGTGCTGACGTTGACGGTCCGCGGCAAGACCGGTTTCGACATGGCCGATCCGAACAGCAGCGCCCCCAACCAGCCGGGACAGATCCTGGTCATGCTCAACGTCGGCGCGGTGTTCATGGGTACCGCGCTGACCATCCGAGATCTCGTCGGCGAGCGGCCCATCTTCCGACGCGAGCAGGCGGTCGGCTTGTCCACCGGCGCTTATATGGCCGCCAAGATCGTCGTTTTCTGCGCATTCGCGACCATGCAGGCTGCGGTCGCCACCATCATCGCCATCGTCGGGTGGGGGACGCCGATCGCCGATCCCGTGGTCTTACCGGACGTAAGTCTGGAGTTGTTCGTCACCGTCGCCGCGACCTGTGTGGCCTCGGCCGTCCTCGGTATGGCCCTGTCGGCGATCGCCAAGTCCCAGGACCAGATCATGCCGCTGCTGGTCACCGCCATCATGTCGCAGCTGGTGTTTTCCGGCGGCATGATCTGGGTGACCAACCGCACCGTGCTCGACCAGCTGTCGTGGGCGACGCCTGCCCGGTGGGGCTACGCGGCGGCGTCGTCCACCATCGACGTCCACCGCCTGACGCCGGGCCCGACCAGCCCCAAGGACCAGCACTGGGACCACAAGCCCAGCGCGTGGCTGTTCGACATGGCGATGCTCGCGGTGTTGTGCATCGTGTACAGCACCATCGTCTGGTGGAAGATCCGGCTGAAGCGTCGCTGACCTGGTGTACGCACAGGCGCCAGATCGGCGTCTTTGCGCCTTCTTGCCCGCCGGGCCCGGGCAGACTTGAGTAATGAGTCAGGGCCACCATCCGGTGCTGACGGTTCGCTCCGGTCAGGTTCAGCGAACCTTCGCGGCGGGCAGCGACGTCGTCGTCGGCAGTGACGTACACGCCGATGTGCGCGTCGCACACCCGCGCATCGCCCGCGCTCACCTGTTGCTGCGCTTCGAGCAGGATCGCTGGGTCGCGATCGACAACGCTTCTTCCAGTGGAGTTTTCGTCGACGGCAGTCAAGTGGGGTCGGTCGACATCAGCGACGGCCTGACGGTCAACCTGGGCCGGCCCGACGGACCACGGGTCGCCTTCGAGGTCGGTCACCACCGGGGCATCGTTGGCCTGTTGCCGCCGACGGACCCGACTCCGGTGACTCCGCCGTCGGACGATCCGCCGCCACAATCCCCCGACCGACCGCGCAAGCACCCGCCCCGACCGCGATTTCGGCCTCGGCCGCGACCGCACGATCCAGACACCACGGCCGCCGTTCCCCGCATACCCACCACCACTACTGCGCGTCCAACCGAAGCCCGTGCGCCAGCGCGAAGGCGAGTGCCTGCGGGACGTCGATGCGCGCTCCGGCCAGCTTGGCGCTGGTCCACAACGACGGGTCGGCCTTGGCGCCGCGCAGGTCGGCGTCGTCCAGTCGGGTGCCGGTAGTTCGTGCGCCACTGAGGTCGGCGCCGCGCAGCACGGCCTTGCGCAAGTCGGTCTCCACCAAGCTGGCCTCCCGCAGCCGGCACCCGGTCAGGTCGACGCCGCGCAGGTCATTGCCGCCGAGAACCGCCAGGGTGAAATCGACTTCTTCGAAGCTCACCGGCCGCAGCCGGCACTGCACGAACACCGAGCCCAGCATGCTGCACTGTGCAAACGTGCTGTGCCACAGCGTTGTTCGGCGGAACGTGCAGTTGCGGAACGCCGATCCGCGATGTTCGGATTCGGCCAGGTTGACACCGCTGAAATCGCATTCGTCGAACACCGCACGTTCGGTGCGCAGCCGGCTGAGGTCCCCGTCCTGGAGGTCCCGGAAATCCTGCCCGGTGAATTCGCGGTCGACCCAGTGCAACGAGCTCAGCTCAACTCCCCCTCTCTGGGTCGGCCGCGGCTCATGGCCCGGCCGGCGGGCTACGGCCCGGTGCCCTGGAACAAGAGGCCGGCGAGCTGCCGGCCGAAGTTCATCACACCGGACGTGAAGGCCGACGTGATGAGGTCCAGGTCGAGGTCGCTGCCGTTGTACAGCCCGGAGAGGCCGGCACCCTGCTCGAGCAGGCCGGACACCTGCGTGCCGTAGTTGAAGATGCCGGAGACGGTACCCAGCAACGGGGCCGCGGCCTGGTTCAGGATGCCCGAGACGCCCGTTCCGTAGTTCGAGATGCCCGACAGCCCGCCACCGTAGCCGAAGTTGAAGAAGCCCGACGACGGGAAGGTGGTGTGGTTTCCAAAGCCCGGGACCAGCGGGATGAAGAAGCCGCCCTTGACCGGCCCGACGAAGGCGTCGACGTCGAGGAGCACCGGGATGCGGTCGATAGTGATCGGCGGAGGGAAGTTGAAAGGCGGGGTGCCGTTGGACAACGCGAGGCCCAGCGGGAACACGGGTATCGGAATTTCTGGGCTGACGAAGGGTCCGATGGTGACGGACAGCGGCAGCTCGATGCGGATCGGGTCCACGGGAATCGTGATTCCCGGGATGACGAATTCCGGTAGCAGGGTGGTTATGCCGAGCGAACTGAGGGACAGCGTGAACGGCTGCATCTCGCTGCCCGTCGTCTGGATGGGACCGACGTTGACGTCGATGAAATTCAGCAGCTTGATCGGGAACTGGTCGATGATGGATCCGGAGCTGAACATCGGGCCGACGGTGATGCTGCTGGCGGGGTCGAGGCCCAGACCCGGGAAAACGATGTCCTGAATGGTGATGGGGCCGATTTCGAATACCGGGTTGATGCCGACCGTGATCGGCGAAATGGATATGGACGGGATGCTGAAGCCGCCGATTGCGCCGGTTGCGGTGATGTCCAGCGGGATCGCCGGAATGTGGATCGACGGAATCTGGATCGGCCCGGCCCAGCCGGTCGCATGGACATTCGCGACGTTGAACTTCGGAATGATGGTTTCGTTGTAGGAGAACCCGAGCACGCCCTGGTAGTCGCCCCACCAGAAGAAGCCATTGCTGTAGTTGCCTCTGTTCAGGATGCCGGTGTTGACGTTGCCCGAGTTGGCCAGTCCGGTGTTGGTGTGGCCGGCGTTCAACCAGCCCGTATTGGCGATGCCGGTGTTGAAGTCGCCGGTGTTGCTGTCGCCGGCGTTGAACCCGCCGGTGTTGTAGTTGCCCGCATTGGCCAGGCCCGTGTTGAACCCGCCGGAGTTGAACACTCCAGTGCTGGCGATTCCGGAATTGCCGATGCCGGTGTTGTAGCTGCCCGAGTTGAACAGGCCGAAGTTGCCGGTACCGGAGTTGAAGAAGCCGATGTTGCCGGTACCCGAATTGAACAGCCCGATATTTCCGCTACCCGAGTTGAGGGCGCCGATTCCGGTCAGGTTGTCACCGTGCAAACCGATTCCGATGTTCCCGTTGCCGGTGTTGGCGAACCCGATGTTGCCTATGCCGATGTTGGCAATACCGAAGTTGCTCTGGCCGACGTTGGCGAGGCCGATGTTGGGCATGCCCGACGGGCCCGGCAACGAACCGGAGTTCGCGATGCCGATGTTGCCCCAGCCGAGGTTGCCGAAGCCGAAGTTGTTGTCGCCGATATTGCTGGCGCCCAGGTTGAAGTCGCCGATGTTGCCCACGCCCAGGTTGAACCCGCCGACATTGCCCAACCCGGCGTTCGCGCCTCCCACATCGCCCAACCCCAGGCTGGCGCCCGAAAGCACTCCCGACAACTGGGCACCGAAGTTGCCGACACCTGACATCACCGCCGAGGTCCCCGCATCGAGCGCGCTCGTGTTGAACAGGCCCGACAGGCCCGAGCCGATGTTGAACAAGCCCGATCCCAGGCTGCTGGCGTTGAAGAAGCCCGACGCCATCCCCTGCAACCCGGCCGGGACCTGGTTGAGCAGGCCCGAAACGTTCGTCCCGACGTTCGAGATTCCCGACACCCCACCGGGACCACCGTTGAAGAAGCCCGACGACGGCGTGCCCGTCGTATTCAAGATGCCCGGGAGCGCCGGGATGTTGGCGAAGACGATGCGAGCGGGGCCAATGGTGCTGTGCGCCTCGAGGTACCAAGGAATTCCGGCGACCTTGATCTCCGGGATGGTGAAGGCGCCGGTCCCGCCGGACACGTCGATGTTCAGCGGGTTCATCGCTGGGATGGTGAGGCCACCCGGGAATACGGTGATGGGCTCGGAGTGGCCGGTGATGGAGGCCAGCAGCGGGATCCGGTCGATGTTGACCACGGGGGTGCTGAGGGGCAGGTTCGCCAGGAAAGCGGCGATGCTCCCTTGCGACGAGCTGGAACCTATCACCACCGGACCCAGCGTCAGCGTGAAAAGCTGGCCGGGAAGTACCTCGAACCCACCCGACAGGGGACCGACGCTCAGGGGTCCGCCGGGTTGCGAGCCGAATGAGTAGTTCAGTGTGACGGGGATCTTCGGGATCGCTAGGTGCGGGAGCGAGATCGGGCCGAGGCCGGCGCTGACCGTGATGGCGTCCAGGTCGACGCGCGGAATCGGGATTTCCGGGATGGTGAAGCTGCCGACGGCGACGTCGGCGTTGAATACCGCGCGGATCGCGGGAACGTCGATGGCCGGGATAACAACGTCGCCCAGCCCGCCGGAGAAGTACAGGTGCAGGAAGTCGGTTTGCGGCAGCACCACGGGGTCCAACACGAAACCACCCAGGCCCTCGTACTCACCCCGCCACAGCAGGCCGTTGCTGTAGTTCCCGGAGATGAGGGCCCCGGTGTTGACGTTGCCGGAGTTGGCCAGCCCGGTGTTGGTGTGACCCGTGTTCAGCCAGCCCGTGTTGATATTGCCGGGGTTGAAGCCGCCGGTGTTGGCGTTACCCGCGTTGAAGCCGCCCGTGTTGTAGCTGCCCGCGTTGGCCAGGCCCGTGTTGAAGCCGCCGGCGTTGAACAGGCCGGTGCTCACGATGCCCGAATTGCCGATGCCGGTGTTGTAGCTGCCCGAGTTGAACAGGCCGAAGTTGCCGGTGCCGGAGTTGAAGAACCCGACATTGTTGGTACCGGAGTTGAACAACCCGATATTGCCGCTGCCCGAATTGAAGGCACCGAACCCGGTCAGGTTGTCGCCGGTCAGCCCGATGCCGACGTTCCCACTGCCGGTGTTGGCGAACCCGATATTGCCGACGCCGATGTTCGCCAGGCCGAAGTTGCCGGCGCCGATATTGGCGAACCCGAAATTGTTGATGCCAAAGGGACCGGCACCCGAACCCGAGTTGGCGATCCCGACGTTGCCCAGACCGAGGTTGCCGAAGCCGAAGTTGTTGTCGCCGATGTTGCTGCCGCCGACGTTGAAATCGCCGACGTTGGCGGCGCCCAGGTTGAAGCCGCCGACGTTGCCGAAGCCGACATTGCTCGCCCCTACGTTGGCCAACCCGGCCGAGACCAGGCTGACTGGGTTGAGCGCGCTGTCGCCCGACAACACGCCCGACAGCTGGGCACCGACGTTGCCGAAGCCCGACAACACCGCCGAGGTCGCGACATCTAGCCCGCTCGTGTTGAACAGGCCCGACACGCCCGAGCCCCAGTTGAGCAACCCCGATCCGAACGTGCCGGCGTTGAAGAGACCCGAAACCGTGCCTTGCGCGATCTGGCTGGCCTGGTTCCACCCACCCGACAAGTTCGAGCCGAAGTTGCCGATTCCGGAGACTCCCCCGGCGCCGGAATTGAAGAAACCCGACGACGGGGTGGCGGTCGTGTTCCCGAACCCCGGAACAGGCGGAATGTGGATCGGCGAGAGTG
Organism: Mycobacterium bourgelatii; assembly: GCF_010723575.1. Classification (NCBI taxonomy): domain Bacteria; kingdom Bacillati; phylum Actinomycetota; class Actinomycetes; order Mycobacteriales; family Mycobacteriaceae; genus Mycobacterium; species Mycobacterium bourgelatii. The sequence continues at coordinate 913,588 of NZ_BLKZ01000001.1, read as the reverse complement.
CCATGGGGCCGAGCAGGAGATCGATGTTGAGCTCGAGCGGAAGGGGGTCGATGGTGTAGCCGTCGGGAAAGATCGTGAAAGGCGCGATTCCGGCGAACGCGTCGACATGCACCGGAATCTGCGGGAAGGTGAGGCCGTCGGGGAACAGGGTGATCGCCGGGATCCCGCCGGTCACATCGAGACGCAGCGGCAGGGAAGGAATAGTCAGCCCCGGAATCGCAATGGGCGGGATGCTCAGATTCAGCGCCGAGAATGACGGTCCAGAGTCCCCGAACCTGATGGTGAACGGGAACAGGCCGCCCTGGTATGGGCCGAGCACGGTGTTGCCGTTGGCGAAGTCGACAGTGGAAAGCCACACATTCTGAACGGTGGAAACGGTCAGCGGCGGTATGGCGGAAGGGCCGCCGGGCGACGTCGAGACCTCGTGGATCAGAGTCGCCGGAATGTTCATGGGCGGCAAGATGACCAACGGGCCAAGCTCGAACGTCTCATGGATATCCAGCGAGATTGGGCCGATGGTGATCGGGTCCAGGGTGAATGGACCGAAGTAGAAGGTTTCGTCGATGTCCAAGAACGGCGGTATGTCGACGGGGATCGGGTCGATGTGGATGGGTCCGAGATTCAGGGTTTCGCGGATGTACACGAGGTATGTTTCCGGAGCCAAGTTGCCGATGTCGTAGTAGAAACCGGCCAAGCCCTGGTAATCGCCCGTCCAGAAGGCGCCGTTGCTGTAGTTCCCCGAGATGAGTAGTCCGGTGTTGACGTTGCCGGAGTTGGCCAACCCCGTATTGGTGTCGCCGGTGTTCAACCAGCCCGTGTTGGTGTTGCCGGGGTTGAAACCGCCGGTGTTGGCGTTACCCGCGTTGAAGCTGCCCGTGTTGTAGCTGCCCGGGTTGGCCAGGCCCGTGTTGAAGCCGCCGGCGTTGAACAGGCCGGTGCTGGCGATGCCCGAGTTGCCGATGCCGGTGTTGTAGCTGCCCGAGTTGAACAGGCCGAAGTTGCCGGTGCCGGAGTTGAAGAACCCGACATTGTTGGTGCCCGAGTTGAACAACCCGATGTTGCCGCTGCCCGTGTTGAAGGCACCGAACCCGGTCAGGTTGTCGCCGTTCAATCCGATGCCGACGTTCCCACTGCCGGTGTTGGCGAACCCGATGTTGCCGACGCCGATGTTCGCCAGGCCGTAGTTGTCACTGCCGATATTGGCGAATCCGAAATTGTTGACGCCGAAGGCCCCGGCACCCGAACCCGAGTTGGCGATCCCGATGTTGCCCAAACCGAGGTTGCCGAAGCCGAAGTTGTTGTCGCCGATGTTGCCGCCGCCGAAGTTGAAGTTGCCGACGTTGGCGGCGCCCAGGTTGAAGTCGCCGATGTTGCCGAATCCGACGTTCCCGCCACCCAGGTCGCTCAGGCCCAAATTGGGGCCGACGATCCCGACGGCCGAGCTGAGGCCCGAGATCAGGGCGTCTCCGATGCTCCCGTCGAACAGGCTCAAGATGCCCAGCCCCACGCCCGGGGCGCTCAAACCTCCCAACAGCAGTGCACTCAAAGCGCCGAATGGGTCAAACGCCGGGCCGCCGGTGCTGCCCTCGCTGTCAGACCCCGGCAGCGAGATGATCCCGATGTTGAGGGGGCCGACAGCGGTGGTGAGGTCGAAATTCAGCGGAATTATCGGGCTGTTTTCGAACAGGAGGGTGGTCGCCGGAATGATCACGGGTTCTTTGATGTCCACGGAGAAGTTAAGAAGCTCCGACATATGGAGAACCGTCTTCTCCACGATGGATGCCGGCGAACCGAAAGACAGATTCAGCGGAATGGATTCCTTGATGACCGGCAGCTCGATGCTGAGGGGCGGCATGCTGAACGTGTCACCGCTCAATGGAATTACCACGGGCTGCATCGCGACGCCGTCTCTGAAGTCAAACAGCAGCAGGGTGTCGCTGATCCCCATGTACATCTTGAACGGCTGAGTGGAAATGGCTTGAATCTGAATTGACGGGATGTCGAAACTTCCCGTGATGCCCAGGCCGGAAAGAAGAATGGTTTCGGGCGCGGTGAGTCCGACGTCGACAACGCCGTTGAGGCCGAAATTGATGGCCGGGATGGGAACTTCCGGGATCGTGAAGGGGCCGACCTCGAGGTTTCCCGTGACGGTGAGCAGGGGCGTCAACGCGTCCAAGACGGTGGTGGTCGGGAAGCTGACAGGGCCGATGCCGCCGGTCATGGCCAAGTGGAACGGGAACAGCCCACTGGTGATGCCGAACCCGCCGGGGACCGCCGGAATGGGGCCGTTGGCCGGCGTTGGCGGGAAGTAGCCCCATTGCAGAGGTATGGGGCCGATACCCATGCTGACCTGCAGGTCCACCGGGATGGGGTCGATCGTGAAGCCCTGCGGGAACAGGGTGAAAGCCCGCGTGCCGGCGGTGAAGTCGGTGAGGCTGACAATCGGGTTCTCGGGGAACTGCAAGCCGCCCGGGAACAACGTGAAGCTGTCCAGGCCTCCGGTCAAGTTGACGGTCACCGGCCTTTGGTCGCCGATGCTGAATCCGTTGGGGAACAAGGTCAACGGCGTTGTGGTCAGATCGAAACCGATGTTGATCGGGCCGGCGATCCCAGGGTTGGTACCGCTGCCGATGACGGGTCCGTTGACCTTGAGGTCGCTGATGCTCAGGTAGAACGGTCCGTGCGGGAATCTCGCTCCGGGCGGGCCTAGCGGTGGGCCGTAGTTGGCCAGCGTGAGGAACGGACTTGGTAGGGCAAACGGGTTCGCGTAAAAGTCTGCACTGACGCTCAGCGCTGACATGAGCGGCGTCGCGGAGACGCTGAAACCCTCCAGATCGACGAATCCCGTCACGTGAACCGGGACAGCGGGAACCGTGATCTGTGGGAGGGTGAATTCGCGCACGCCGATGAAGGCTCCGGTGATTTCCACGTTGAACTCGGGGATGGGGATGGGTTCGAGGTGGATGGGACCTAGGGTGCCGATCACGTGGAGGTTGATGGGGATTTCTGAAAGTCCCCCGAGCGGAATGTATTGCGGGAAGTCGATTGTCGGGAGCGGGAGCAGCGGCCCAACGCTTGTGCCGGTGGCTAGAACACCGATGTTGCCGATCCCCGAATTGGCGATACCGGTGTTGTTGCTCCCCGAATTGAACAAGCCAGAGTTCCCGGTGCCGGAGTTGAAGAACCCGACATTGTTGGTACCCGAGTTGAACAACCCGATATTGCCGCTACCGGAATTGAAGTCGCCGAACCCGGTCAGGTTGTTTCCGGTCAGCCCGATCCCGATATTCCCGTTGCCGGTGTTGCCGAAGCCGATGTTGCCCACGCCGAAGTTCCCGAAGCCGTAGTTGGCGTCACCGGCATTACCGAATCCGACGTTGCCCAAGCCGGGGATGTCGACCGAAAGACCAGAGTTCCCGAACCCGATATTGCCCACCCCGACATTGCCCAGCCCGATATTGCCGCTGCCGAGGTTGCCGTCGCCGAGGCCACCCAGGCCAAGGTTTGCGCCCGCCAAGATTCCCGACACCAACGAGCCGGAATTGAAGAAGCCGGAGGCCGTCCCCAGCAGTGTCTGCGCAGTTTGGGGTGCTTGGTTGAACCAGCCCGACAGATGCGCGCCGGAGTTGAAGAAGCCCGAAGAGCCACCGGCACCGCTGTTGAAGAATCCCGACGAAGGTGTGGTGGTCGTATTCCCGTAGCCCGGCACCAGCGGAGTGGTGAACCCGGGCATGCTGATCGGGCCGCCGCTGCCGGTGGCATGCAGGCTCAGGGGAATGTTGCTGATCGTTATCGGCGGGGTGCTCAGCGAGTCGATACGGCCAATCAGATTGAACGTGATCGGCAGTGCCTGCTCGGGAATTGAAAATCCCGGAACGGTGAACGCATCGGTCCCTACCGCCGCGCCGAGGCTGAGCGTAAGTGGCGCGTCGGGAATGCTCAGGCCGTTCGGCAATAGCGTAATCTCGGGCGTGGAGAAACTAAAGGTGAACGGTACCGAAAAGCCCATATTGATAGTTATTGGGCCGATTATCGTGGTGGGAACGGGATTGGGCGAAAGCGATACCTGGCTGATCGCTGGAATTGTTATCGTCGACTGCGGCCACGCGGCATTCAAGAGGAATTCGGCGTGTTGGGCCGGCAAAAGGGGTATCGCATCGATCTTGATGGGGCCGATCGACAGGTTCGGTATGACGCCACCCAGCGAGATCGCCGGGATGTGGATGGGCGGAACGACCAACGGGCCTAGATAGAAGGTGTGGTCGATGTTGATCGGGATTTCGGGAAGCAGGTGGATGGGCTCTATCGTGATGGCGCCGACGCCACCATTGATATCGACGCTGATGGGGATGTCGCCCAGCAAACCGATTCCGCCCGATATGGGTCCGAGCAAACCCTGGTATTCGCCCCGCAACAAGAAGCCGTTGCTGTAGTCACCCGACAGAAATGCGCCGGTGTTGACATTGCCGGAATTCGCCAACCCGGTGTTCGTGTCACCGGTGTTGAGCCAACCCGTATTGATGCTGCCCGGGTTGAAGCTGCCCGTGTTGAAGGCACCCGCGTTGAAGCTGCCGGTGTTGTAGTTACCGGCGTTGGCAAAACCCGCGCTGAACCCACCCGCGTTGAACAGACCCGTGCTGCCGATGCCCGAGTTGCCGATTCCGCTGTTATAACTACCGGAATTGAATAGGCCGAAGTTGCCGGTGCCGGAGTTGAAGAACCCGACATTGTTGGTTCCGGAGTTGAACAAACCGATGTTGCCGCTACCGGAATTGAGCCCACCGATCCCGGTCAGGTTGTTGCCGGTCAACCCGATGCCGATGTTCCCGTTGCCGGTGTTGCCGAACCCGATGTTGCCGATACCGAGGTTCCCGAAGCCGTAGTTGGCGTCACCGGTGTTGCCGAACCCGAAATTGCCCAGGCCTCCGACGTTGGCGACCAGACCCGAGTTGCCGAACCCGATGTTGCGCAGCCCGACGTTGCCCCACCCGACGTTGTTGTTGCCGACGTTGCCGCCGCCAAGGTTGAAACCACCGACGTTGCCGTTGCCGACGTTGTAGCTGCCGATGTTCCCGAGGCCGCCGTTGAAGGTGCCGACGTTGGCCAGACCCAGGTTGACGACGAGTGTCTTGAGCGGGTCGGAAGCGGCCGCGCCGGCGATGGCAAACGGCTGGGCAAACGGCTGAGCAAACAGCGGCAACGCCTCGACGGCCGCCGAGGCGCCCGCGTGATAGCCCAACATCGCGGCGACGTCCTGGGCCCACATCAGCTCGTAGTCGAACTCCGCGGCCGCGATCGCGGGCGTGTTCTGGCCGAACAGATTCGACAGCACCAGCGATACCAGCTGCGAACGGTTGGCCGTGATGAGCAAGGGGTCCACCGTGGCGGCCAACGCCGCCTCGAACACCCCCGCCACGACCCGCGCCTGCCCGGCCGCCGCCGCCGCGGCGGCCGCGGTCGCATTCAGCCATCCGGCGTATGGAGCGGCCGCGCTCGCCATCGCGACCGCCGACGCTCCCTGCCAGGCTCCACCCGCCAACCCCGAGGTCACCGAGCCGAACGACTCCGCAGCCGAACTGAGCTCGGCGGCCAGCTCCTCCCAGGCCGCCGCGGCGGCAAACAGCGGTCCCGGTCCCGCCCCGGAGTGCATGAGCGCCGAGTTGATCTCCGGCGGCAGCAAGGGAAAAGTCATGCCGCCGTTCCTCTCCCGTTGGTCTCCGACATCGCCATCACCCAGGTGTCAATCACGGTGTCGCACCATTGCCGCCGCTGCCGCCGGGGGCGGCACCCCCGGGGGTCGTGCCATCGTGTTTGTTCGGGCCTTGCGAGCCCCCGCCGCCCTGGCCGGCTATGGCACCGCTGGAGCCGCCGGTGCCGCCGGCCCCGCTGACGCCACTGTCGCCGCCGAGACCAAGAAGGGAGCTGGTCCCGCCGCCGGCTCCGCTGGAGCCGCCGTTGCCGCCCTTCCCGCCCGTGCCGCCGCTGTTGGCGTTACCGCCGTGACCGCCCTGGCCGCCGTTGCCGCCGTTACCGCCGGTGGAGCCACCGCCGTGGCCGCCCGTGCCGCCGGAGCCGCCACTACCGCCGGCACCGCCGAGCACAACGCCGGCACCGCCCTTGCCGCCCGCGCCGCCGTTGCCGCCACCACCGGAGACCGTGCCGATGGTGCCGCCGCTATTGCTGCCACCGGAGCCGCCACTACCGCCGCTACCGCCGGCACCCCCCGTGTAGCCACTGCCGCCTGCCCCGCCGGCGCCGCCGGCGGCGCCAGTACCGCCCTTGGTGACGCTGCTGTTCCCGCCGACACCACTGCCGCCGTTGCCGCCGTTGCCGCCCTTGCCTCCGGTGTTGCCGACGTTGTTGCCACCGTCGCCGCCCGCGCCGCCGGCGCCCCCGGCCCCGCCGGAACCGCCGGTGATACCCGAGTTGGCTCCGCTGGACCCGCCGTTACCCCCGGCACCGCCGTGGCCGCCGTGGCCGCCGTCGCCGCCAGAGCCGTTCGGGTTGCTGCCGCCCTTACCGCCGTTGCCGCCGGCACCCCCGGTCGCACCCTCGACGCCAATGGAGACGGGTCCGCTGGTGTCGCCGTAGCTCCCGTTGCCGCCGGTACCGCCGTTACCACCCTTGCCGCCGACGCCCGTGGCATCGCCTCCGGCGCCACCGTGACCGCCGGCCCCGCCGTTGCCGCCCTTGGTGCCACTGCCGGCATTCGTGGCGGGGCCGCCATGGTCACCGTGACCACCGTTGCCCCCATTCCCGCCGAGCGAGACGCCATTGCCACCGGCGCCACCCTGCCCGCCGTTGCCGCCTTGCCCTCCGCTCGGACCGCCACCACCGACGCCGCCCCGGCCACCGACGCCACCATTGCCGCCGTTGCCGCCGCTGCCGCCTATGTCACCCGCGCCGCCGGCACCGCCAGCCCCGCCATGACCGGCGTTGCCGCCGTAGGCGTTGCCGTTGCTGGTGCCGCCGGTGCCACCTTTGCCGCCGGCACCGCCAGCACCGCCGGTGGTGTTGCTGAAGTTGAGGTTGCCGCCGCCCGCGCCGCCTTTGCCGCCCGAGCCGGCGTTTCCGCCATTGCCGCCGGTGCCGTCACCGCCATTGCCACCGGCGCCGCCAGCGCCGCCGGCGCCGCCGGTGCCGACGCCGATTCCGATGTTCATGCCGCCGTCGCCGCCGGCCCCGCCGGCACCCCCGCTGCCGCCGGACTGACCGAGGCTGGCACTGCCGCCGGCGGCCCCGTTTCCACCCGCGCCGCCGGCGCCACCGTTACCGCCGTTAACGCCCTTGCCACCGTTGCCGCCTTTGCCACCGGCAGCGCCGCTGCCGCCGTGTCCGGCATCGGCCTTGGTTCCGCCTCCGGCGCCGCCGTTGCCGCCATTGCCACCGGCGGCACCCGCGCCGGACGTGCCGTTTCCGGCGTTGCCGCCGTGGCCGCCGGCACCCGCGTTGCCGCCGGTGCCGCCGTTGCCGTCACCGCCGTTGGCGCCATGGCCACCGTGCCCGCCGGCGCCACCGGGCCCGTTGGAGCCGTCACCGCCATTGCCGCCGTTGCCGCCACTGCCGCCGTTGCCGGCGGTACGCCCGAGTGCCGTCGAACCATTGCCGGCGGCGGCACCACCGTTGGCACCGTTGGCCCCGGCACCACCGGTGGTGCCGTTGCCGCCACTGCCGCCGCTACCGCCGTTGCCACCGCTGCCACCCCGCCCGCCGATGGCGCTGGTGCCACCGCCGTTGCCGGCCGCCCCGGCAGCGCCACCGGCGATGCCCGCGACGCCGGTGCTGTTGCCGGAGTTTCCGCCGTTGCCGCCGCTACCGCCGTTGCCGCCGTCGGAACCGCCGCCGTGGCCGCCGTTGCCGCCGCTGCCGCCGGCGCCGCCCTTACCACCTTCACCGGCCGAGCCGTGGCCGCCGTTACCACCGTTGCCGCCGTTGCCGCCGTTGCCGGCCGTTACGTTGACTACGCCAGAGCCGCTGTTGGCGGCGCTGGTGGCGTTGCCACCCGCACCACCGGCGCCGCCCGTCGTGCCGTTGCCACCATGGCCGCCGTTACCGCCGTTGCCACCGTTCCCGCCCACGGCGTTGGTGTTGGCAACTCCTGCGGCGCCCGCGGCGCCACCCTTGCCGCCGTCGCCGCCCGCACCGTTCGTGCCGTCGCCGCCGTTGCCGCCGTGGCCGCCAGAACCGCCGTTGCCCGTCGTGTTGCCGTTGCTGGTGCCGCCAATACCACCGGCACCACCGGCACCACCGTTGCCGCCCGGGCCGTCAAGGCCTTTGCCACCGTTGCCGCCGTTGCCACCCGCACCGGCGTCACCGCCGTGGCCGGTGTCCGCGCCGTTGGCGCCGTTGCCGCCCTTACCGCCGGCACCGCCGACGCCGCCGACGGTGTCGGTGCCGCCGTTTCCGCCGTTACCACCGTTGCCGCCGTTGCCGCCGTGGCCGTTGATGCCCGGCGCGCCGCCGTAGCCACCGGTGCCGCCGGCACCACCGAACCCTTTGCTGGAGTTTCCGCCGGCGCCTCCGGCGCCACCGTTGCCCCCGGGACCGGTGAAGTTGCCCTGGCCGCCAAAGCCGCCGCCACCGCCTTCGCCGCCGCCGTACTCGCCGTCACCGCCGGCCCCGCCGGCGCCGCCGTGGCCACCTGAGTTTCCGGTTCCGCCCATGCCGCCCTGGCCGCCATAGCCGCCGATCCCGTTGGTGCTGTCGCCGCCTTTGCCGCCTTTGCCGCCGCTGCCGCCGGGGCCACTCACGCTGTCTCCGTTGCCGCCGGGACCGCCGGCGCCACCTGGGCCGCCGAACCCGGTGCCGCCCTGTCCGCCGTCGCCGCCGTCACCGCCTTGGCCGCCGGTTTTCGCGAACGTTCCAGGGTCGGTCCCGCTGCCGCCCGTGCCGCCGAAGCCGCCCAGGCCGCCGTTGATCAGGCCGGCGCCGCCGTCACCGCCGTCACCGCCCCGTCCACCGGTGCCTTCGAAGAACGCCTGGTCCAGCGCTCCGCCGCCATTACCGCCGTTACCGCCGTTACCGCCGTTGAGGCCGGAGCCACCGTTACCACCGTGTCCGCCGGCCCCGCCGTGCGTGGCGGTGCCGCCGGCCTTTGGTTGAGCGGAGCCACCGTTGCCGCCGTTACCACCCTTGCCACCGTTGTGGATGATGCCGTCGGCACCGTCCAACCCCTTGAAGTAGATGGGATCGCCCTTGGCATCGGTGCCGGTCTGAGGTCCGACGCCGCCTTTGCCTCCGGCACCGCCGACACCCGCGTTACCGCCGTTGCCGCCGTCGCCGCCCTTGCCAACCGCACTGGCGTCGGAACTGCTGGTGCCGGCCTGGCCGTTGCCGCCGTCGCCCGGCTTGCCGCCGTTGCCGCCGTTGCCCGCGTTACCGCCGAGGCCCGTGGTGCCATTGACGTACCCAGCCGCCTTCGCCGCACCGCCGAGACCGCCGTTGCCCCCGTTGCCGCCGTTCCCGCCGTTACCACCGTTACCGCCGTTCTGGCCGTTGCCGCCGTTGCCGGGGAAGATGTTGCTGCCGTCCGAGCCCGTCATGCCGTCGCCGCCGTGGCCGCCGGAACCACCGGCGCCGCCGTTGCCGCCGTTGCCGCCTTTGCCGGCGTTGATTCCACCCGCGCCACCGGCTCCACCATTTCCGCCGGAACCGCCGCTGGTGCCGGAGGTGCCAGAGGTGCCGGTGCTCTTCGCCGACGTTCCATCGACACCGGCTCCGCCCGCACCGCCGTTGCCGCCCTTGCCGCCGTCACCGGAACCGCCGGCGTTGCCGCCGGCACCACCGGCCCCACCGTTGCCGCCGGGCGCTGAAGCGCTACCGGTCGTGCCGCTACCGCCGGCACCGCCGTTGCCACCGTTGCCGCTCACGGACCCGCCGGTGCCGCCGGCGCCGCCGTTGCCGCCGTTCTTGCCTACCCCGCTGGCGGTGCCGCCGTCACCGCCGTTTCCGCCGTTGCCGTACTTTCCGCCGTTGCCGCCGTTACCGCCGTTGCCTGCCTGGGTTCCCGAATTGGTGCTCGAGCCTTTACCGCCATTGCCCCCGTCGCCGCCACTGGTGGGCCCGGTGCCATCGGCCCCGTCCGCACCCTTCATGGCCGGAATGACGCCCTTGCCGCCGGTGCCACCCACGCCTCCGGTGCCGGGGTTGCCGCCATTGCCGCCGTTGCCGCCGGCCCCTGCCTTGGTGATCCCACTCGGATCACCGGCGGCGCCGTCGCCGCCATTGCCGGCGGCGCCGCCGTTGCCCGCGTCGCCGCCGCTGCCCGCTTTGGCGAACATGGCGAACGAGTCGCCGCCCTTGCCGCCGTTGCCCCCTTTGCCGCCGTTTCCGCCGTTCCCGCCGTTGGCCCCGTTGGCGGCTCCGATGTTGTCGTCCCCACCGGTTCCGGCGGCGCCGTCGCCGCCCTTGCCGCCGTTGCCGCCCTTGCCGTTCAGCGCCCCGCCGTTGCCGCCGTTACCCCCGTTACCGCCATCCCCGCCGCTGGCGGCGTTGCCGCCGTTCTTGCCGGTGTCGGTGCCACTAGCACCGTTGCCCCCGTTACCGCCGTGACCACCGTCGCCGACCAACCCGCCGTTGCCGCCATTGCCGCCGTTACCACCGTTGGCGCCGTTGGCATGCGAGCCTGTGCGGGTGGCGCCGTTGCCACCGTTGCCGCCGTTACCGCCGCTGGTGGGCGAGGTGCCGTTGGCGCCGGCCGTACCGTTCAAAGCCGGGGTGGCGCCCAGACCGGCGGCACCGCCCACGCCGCCGGCGCCGGGGTTGCCGCCGTTGCCGCCGTTGCCACCGTTGCCCTGCAGGATTGCGAGAGTCGGGTCGCCGTTGGCGCCGTGGCCGCCGTTGCCGGCTACCCCGCCCATGCCGCCTTTGCCGCCGTTCCCTCCCTTGCCGTTGAGGCCGGCGACAGCGGTGCCGCCGTTGCCTCCGGCGCCGCCGGTCCCGCCCGTGCCGCCGTTGCCGCCGTTGCCGCCGTTTTCGCCAGTGTTCAGGGCGGAGGCATCGTGCCCGTTGCCGCCGACGCCCCCATTGCCGCCGTCTCCGCCGTTACCCCCGGCACCGCCATTGCCGGCCTTTGCGCCGCCGTTACCGCCATTGCCGCCCTTACCCCCGCTGCTGCCGATCGCCCCGCTACCGCCATCGCCGCCGCCACTACCGCCGGCGATGCCTTCATGACCGGCGCCGCCGGCACCGCCGTTACCCCCGTTGCCGACGGATCCACCGTTGCCGCCGTTGCCCCCGGCCCCGCCGGCGAGGTTGGCGTTGATGCTGGCTGCGCCGGCCCCACCATTACCGCCGTTGCCGCCGCTGGTCGGAGTGGCGCCGGCGGCACCGGGCAGGCCTGCCAACGCTCCGGCGCCACCACCTACCCCGCCCGTGCCGGGGTCGCCGCCGTTGCCGCCCTTCCCGCCGGCACCGCTGTTGAGCACGAAGGTCGGATCTCCTGAGCCGCCGGCGCCACCATCCCCGCCGACACCGGCTGCGCCGCCGGCGCCACCATTTCCGACCAACGTCCCGCCGCGACCGCCGTTGCCGCCGTTACCGCCATTGCCGCCATTGCCGCCGTCGGCGCCGGTGCCGTTGATACCGGCAGCACCGGGCGCGCCGGGCCCACCAATCCCGCCGGCTCCGCCGTTGCCGAACAACCCCCCGGCGTCGCCGCCGTTGCCGCCGTTGCCGCCAAACCCGCCCGCCGTACCGACGCCGCCCTGCCCGCCGGTCCCGCCGTTGCCCCAGATCAGCCCGCCGTTACCACCGGCGCCACCATTGCCGCCGAGGCCGCCCACCCCGCCGGCTCCGCCGGAACCGAACAGCCCGGCACTGCCGCCGGCACCACCATTGCCGCCAACACCGCCAGGCCCACCAACGCCGCCGTTGCCGTTCAACCACCCGCCGGCCCCACCGACGCCGCCATTAGCACCGGCGCCGCCGGCGCCGCCGGGCCCGCCGTTGCCGAACAACCCAGCAGCACCCCCCGGCCCACCGACTTGACCGGTCGCCCCCGAACCGCCGGCGCCGCCATTGCCCCACAACAGACCCCCAGGCGTGCCGGCCTGCCCGCTCTCGGGCGCCGCACTAACCCCGTCTCCGATCAAATTGCGGCCCAACAAGAGTTGGGTGGGCGTATTGATCACATCCAGCACGGCCTGCTCGAACATCTGGAATGGCGACGCACTTGCCGCCTCCGCGATGTTGTACGTGTTGCTGGTCGCAGTCAGCGATTGCACGAACTGCGCGTGAAATGCCGCGGCCTGAGCGCTCAGCGCCCGGTACTCCTGCGCGTGCGTGCCGAACAACGCCGCGATCGCGGTAGACACTTCGTCGGCGGCTGCCGCCAGCACGTTGCTGGTCGGGCCCGCCGCAGCGGCATTCGCCGCGCTGATCGCCGACCCGATCCCCGCCAAATCCGTTGCCGCGGCTGCCACGAACTCCGGGGCCACCATTAGCGACATGACAATTCCTCCAGCATCCGGGATGCGAACACAATCAGGTCGCTAGCTATGCAATTGGTCGACGAATACCTCCGCCCGCGACAGCGACACCCCGGCACCGATATACCCACGCGTGAGTCCTGTGTTCGGACGCAACTCTGCGGAATTCATCGCCCCGTCCTCTTCTCGGATATCCGCGACAATCGCCGGCCGCCGCACCCTCTTCCAGCTGTGCCGCTTGGCGAGGACCGGCCAACCGTAGGGATAAGTGTGAACCAATTGATTCTGCCCGTCAGCCAGTTGGCGCAAGCGAGTGCATTGTTACCAAAGCTCTCCTAATCACTTGTGCACAATGCCCATTCGGGGCACGAGGTGAGAGCCCGGGGTTGCGGCGCCGCCACGGAGCATTTCAGCCGCGGGTCAGGCTGGTCAGCGCGTACTCGCTCACGGCGATCAGCGCATCGGTCGCCGAACGTCGGTTGCGCGCATCGACATTGATCAACGGAATGTGCGGGGGCAACATCAGCGCCTTGCGCACCTCGTCAAGGGGATATCTCGGCGCGCCGTCGAACTCGTTCACAGCGACCAGAAAAGGCAGATTGCGGTGCTCGAAGAAATCGACCGCGGCAAAGCTGTCCTGCAGACGTCGGCAGTCGACGAGGATTATCGCGCCTATCGCGCCGCGCACCAGGTCGTCCCACATGAACCAGAACCGGCGCTGGCCCGGGGTGCCGAACAGGTACAACACCAGATCGTCGGCCAGGGTGATGCGCCCGAAGTCCATCGCCACGGTGGTGGTCCGCTTGTCCGGGGTGGCCTCGAGCATGTCGACACCCGCCGAGGCATCGGTCACCATCGCTTCCGTCCGCAGCGGCATGATTTCTGAGACCGCGCCGACGAACGTCGTCTTGCCGGCACCGAACCCACCGGCGATGACGATCTTCGTCGACGCGGTGTCGTGCCCGACTGAACGGCTGTCAAAGGGCGCGGAGGCCACGCAAGGTCCTTCCTATGAGTTCAGTGCGCTCGTCACGCGTCGAACGGTCGGTCAAGGTCCTGTGCACTCGAAGGTAACCGGCGGTGACCAGATCACCGATCAAGACGCGCGCAACCCCCACCGGCAGATCAAGACGAGCCGCAACTTCGGCGACCGACGGGCTGTCCACGCACAGTTGGACGATCCTTCCGCGCGTGTCGTGGAGCGGCCACACCTTGGGTCGGTCCTGACGTTCGTCCGACACCGTCTGCACCGGCGCTTCCAGCGGTAGCTCGACGTCGGTGTCCGTCCGTCCAGCCGTCAGGGTATACGGACGGACGAGATGCGCCGACCCGTCGCTAGCGCCGGGAAGATTGGACAACGCTACCCACCCGTTCAACGAGAACGGCCATCTCGTAACCGATTTGGCCGATGTCGCATCCGTTCACCGCCAGCGTCGCGAGGTGCGAACCATCGCCGACCCGCATCAACAGCAAGAAGCCGTTCTGCATCTCGACCACCGACTGCAGTACCTGTCCGCCCTCGAAGAGCTGCGCGGCGCCGCTCGCCAGGCTGGCCAGCCCGGACGCCACCGCCGCCAGCTGATCGGCCCGTTCGGGCGGTAGGTACTCGCTGGCCGCGACCGGCAACCCGTCGACCGAGACGAGCAGCGCGTGTGCCACGCCAGGGACGTCGCGGGCGAACTGCGAGACCAGCCAGTCCAGCGAGCTTCCCGCAGCACCGCCCGTCATGGCCGCTCCGATCCGTTAGCGGTGTCGCCCGCCTGCGACCGTCCGGTGTGTACGCCACCGAAATGGCTGCCGATCGACGCGCGAACCGCTTCGGGGTCGCGGACCACGGCCTCGTCGGCGTCGGACTCGGCCGAGCCCGGCACCAGGCGGGCGCCGGGATTGCGCACCGGCAGTCCGTGCTCGGTGTGGGCCTCGACGGGCTGCTCCTCGGCCGCCGCTGCCGCCGACCAGCCGCGGTCCCACACGGTCTTCCAGTCCAGGTCGGGGCTCTCGACCAGGTCGTGCGGGTCACCCATCATCTCGGCAAGCATCCGCTGGTAGATGACATCGTCATCGACCGGGCCAACCGGGTCCGCCGGCTTGGGTGTGGACTTCTCGGGCTGTTGGGGCTTTTCGGGTTCTCGGGGCTTTTCTGGCTGGGCGGCCGGGGCGGGTGAACGTCGGGCGAAGAACGCCGACGTGTCGGATGCTCGGGCCGGTTGCGGGGCCTGTTGCGCGGTCGGCTTCGGGGCCGGCTGCGTGGCCGGCTTTGAAATGGGTTGGGCGGCGGCCGGCTTCGGGGGCTGCCCGGCGCCCGGCTTGCTCTCCTGCCGAGAGCCCTTCTCCCACCAGGGCGTTGGCAGCTCACGCCGCGGCCGCTTGCTCGGCGGGGCGGGGACATCGGTGATGCCGCTGGTGCCGGGAGTGCGTCGCGGCAACAGGGTGACCGGCGGAACGGGTGCACCGGCGCCATTGGCGGCGGGCTCCGCGACGGCCTGTTGATCGCCCTGCTCATCGGCCGGCCTGGGCGGCGACACGAGGAAAGCCCCGGCGGCCCGTTTCGGCGGCGCGGACTCTGGCCCGGACTCGGGCTCGTGCGGGGCGGTTCCAACGAGCACGGCCGCCGGCAGGTAGACCTCGGCCGTGGTGCCGGTGCCGGACTCGCCGGCCGCAGGGCCGCGCAGCCCCACCCGGATACCGTGCCGGCTCGCCAATCGGCCGACCACGAACAGGCCCATGTGTCGGGCGTTGTCCGGAATCACCTCGCCGCCGGCCTGTAGGCGCATGTTGGCGATCCGCCGATCCGACTCGGTCATGCCCAGGCCGGAGTCGGCGACCCGCAACAACGCGCCGCCGTCCTGGCCGCGGACGGCCGACACCCTTACCTGGCTGGTCGGCGGCGAGTAGCGCAGCGCGTTGTCGATCAATTCGGCGAGCATGTGGATGACCCCGCCGGCCGCCGAGCCGACCACCGTGCAGTCGGGCAGGTCGGCGATTTCGACCCGTCGATAGTCTTCGACCTCGGACACCGCCGCGTTGAGCACGGTCGACAGTGGCACCGGTTCGCGGTTGTCGCGGGTGATCTGCGCACCCGCGAGCACCAGCAGGTTGGCGCTGTTGCGGCGGAGTCGCGCGGCCAGGTGGTCCAACCGGAACAGACTTTCCAGCCGCTCGGGATCCTCTTCCTGGCGTTCCAGCCCGTCGATGAGCTTCAACTGCTGGTCGACCAGCGATCGGCTGCGTCGCGACATGGTCTCGAACATGTCGTTGACCAGTAGCCGCAGCCGCGCTTCGTCGCCGGCCAACTGCAGCGCTTGGGTGTGCAGTTCGTCGACGGCGTGCGCGACCTGGCCGATCTCCTCGGTGGTGTACACGGCCAGCGGCGCGGGGACCGGGTCCGCACCACCCCGAACCGCCTCGATTTCACCGGCGAGGTCGGTGTGGGCGACTTTCAGGGCGCCGTCACGCAGCACGCGCAGCGGCTTGACCAGCGTCCGGGCCACCAGCAGCACCGCGACCAGGGCGATAGCGATGGCGCCCAGCACGAGCAGGGCATCACGGGTGGCCACGTCGCGACGTGCCGTGGCCTCGCTTTGCACCGACTTCGTCACCGGCGTCGCGTTGTCGGTGATGACCTGCTCGGCGATCCCCTTGGTCGTCTCGATCGAGCGCAGCAGGTCGGGGTTGTCGACCAGCTCATTGGCCGGATCGGACAGGATCGCCAGCCGCGAGACCATCTGCTGCTGCAGGGTCTTGGTATCCGGGGACCCGATGCCGAGCAACTGGTTGAGGCCGAAAAGGGTGGACGGTTCGGTGCCGGCCAGCGTGATCATCGACGAGCGCAGTTGCGGCTCTGGAAGTTCGGCGCCCCGAGTCACCAGGATCTCTTGCATGGTCATCTGCCCGCGCGCGCCGACCGCTCGGCTCAAGCCCTGCACCTGCGCGCGAATCTGCTCGGTGTCAGCGCGCACCGAGGCGTTGATCGCGTCCTCGGCTGTCAACAGCAGCGGCGCGTAGGTGGTGATCCGCTCGCGCAACGGGATGTTGTCGGCGAGCACCTTGTCCACCAGCGACTGACCGTCGTTCAGCAGGGCGTCGACACCCGAGCGGACGTCGGCGATCACGTCGGTTTCCGCCAGGCGCATCTGCAATTCGGTCTTGCGGGCGGCGAAGTTTTTCTTGGCGCCTTCCACATCACGACCGGTGGAGCTGGCCAGCAATGCCACGTCCAGTGCGGACATGTAATTGGTGATCGCCGGAATCATGTTGGCGCGCGCGGCGGCCAGCCGGAGTTCGTCGGAACTGTCCCACTCCGCGCGAACCCGCAACACCCCGAAAGTGGTGGCCAAGATCAGCGGAATCAGCGCTATCGCAAGGACTTTCCACCGTACCGGCCAATTGCGCAGCGACCAGGCGGGCGGCCGCTTGCCGGGTGCCGATGCGGCGGGGCTGACCGGTGGAGCCGCCGCGACCGGTTGGGTCGGGCGGGCGAACATGGTCATGGGCTGCCGGCCGTGCGACCGGCCCTTGCCGCATGACAGGCCCCAACGTGCAGCGCTGTGCGAAACGCGAAACTCATGAAACTTCCTGCTTTATTCGCCAAACCGACGGGCGCCTACCTAAACGCCTGGCAATCCGACGAGTATGACAGGCTCCCCTGTTAATCGGCCGTGCTGACCACAATTGTTACTGAGTAGATAAGGTACGCCGCAACCGACCCGAAAAGCCGTCCCGCAAACTTCGCCACCGAGCGTCACGCCAGCGTTGCGGCCGCCGTCGAGCGTCACGCCAGCGCGGCACTCACGCGGACGCGGGAACCGGGTACTGGGCAACCGTCTTCTTGACCACCGAGTCGACCTCTTCGGTCAGCAGAAACCGTTGTGCCACAAGCTTTTCGGCGGCGCTTTGCACCGTCGCGGCGTAGTCGGCGACGGTCGGGTAGCGGTCCGCGACCGACGGCCGACCCGGCGGGAAGGGCAGCTTGCTGCCGATGCGCTCGTACATGACGTCGGGCAACTCCTCGACAAACCGGCGAGCATTCCAGCCGGTGTAGGTGGCCAGCGGCGCGGCGACCGCGGGCAGTCGGATCCCGGCCACCTCGTTGCCGTCCGCGTCGACCGCCGAAACCAGGTCGACGTGGGCGCCGCCGAACTCGCCGAAGCGCGAGAAGGGCAACCAGGCGGGCGCCGGGGTCGTCGCGTAGCCGAAAGCGGACAGCACCTCCTTGCGGGAGACGGCGGTGCCGTCGCTGGTCCGGGGCACCCGGCTGGCGGGGGGCTCGATGCCGTCGACAACCCAGTTCTCCAGCGCGACGAGCAGCGCCCGGGTGACCGGCGTGACGTCGAGGTGGTGCACCGGGTTGGCGGCGGGCAGCGCGTCCTTCATCTTGCTGCTGCCGAAGTGGTCGGTGCCGGCCAGCAGGTAGGTGCGGACGTCAGGGTCCTCGGGCAGGTCCTGACCGGTGTCCGGGTCGACGTGCACCAGCGCGCCGTCGCCCTGCCAGTACTCGGTGGCGCTGTTGGTGAAGATCGTCTTCGGCACGCCGCCGAGTTCGCGCTGCCGAGCCAGCAGGTCGGCGTTGCCGAACAAACCGCTGCTGGCCGAGGCGCTGCCGCCCGGGGTCGACGGCTGCGCGTACCGCTGGTTGAACTGACCGCGGTTGGCGCTGGCGAAGTCGCTGAAGACGCCGTCGAACACCGGCATGCCGGCCTCGTCGACGTTGAGGCCGTCGGACAGGAACTGGCGCAGCAACCGACCGGCCTGGGAGACCCCGTAGGCGAAGGTGTGGTCGATGCCGCCGGAGAGCTTGTGGTCGGAGCGCAGGTGGGCGACCAGGTCGCGGATCGCCAGCAGTCCGACGCCGGCGATGGGGGTCAGTGCCGTCCGGTACACCAGTTCGTACCAGTGGAACGGCTGGAATCCCCCGTCCAGGGCGACATGCGTCTCGTCCGTGAAGCGCCAGGTGTCCCGCGGGATGACGGTGGGCTCGACGTCGGGCGCGGTGCGCACGGTCAGCACGGCTTCTGGGCCGTTGACGTCGACGGTCGGGTAGTCGGTGAACTTGAACAGCACGTCAGCACCGGGGATCGCCTCGAACTCGGGGGCGGTGAAGCTCAGCGGGTGCTCGTCCTTGGCAATGTCCGAGCGCCACTCCAGGCGGATGAAGCCGGGCTCCACCTTGTCCGCCGCCTGCGGTGCCGTCAGACCGAGGATGGCCGGTGAACGCTGCACGTCCCACTGCCATCCGCACGACGCGATGGTCCAGCCGCGGTTGAGCAGGAAGCCGCCCTTGAGCCAGGGCGCGTTGGTGGGCACACCGCGGTTGGGCACGACGAACAGCAGCTTGCCGTTGCCGCCGTCGACCGGGCGGGTCAGGCGCAGGTCGGCGTCGAAGCGGACCAGGCCGTCGTCGTCGCGGGGCGCGAGCTCGAGGTCGGTGATGCTCTTGTTCGCCAGGTGCGTCGGGTCTACGGCGAAGGTGACGGTCGCTTCCACGTTCTCGTACCGGCTGTCGGCGTGCGGGTAGACGTTGGTGACGTGCACTGCTTCGACGGTCATTTGGTGGTTCCCCCTGTGCTGGCCTGTGGGTGGCGCTGTCGTTCTGGCTTGACACAGAGATTTCTGCACCGTCCTTGCAGACTTCTTGCGGACTTCTTAAAGGCCCTGGCCTGGGACTTCACACCAGCCAGGCGGCCGGAAGGCGTCAAGGAAGCGGCAAGGATTCCGCAAGGACCCCCTTACAGACTTCCGTCATGACCGAAAAAGGCCCGCTGCTGCTCTTTGCCCACGTCACGACGGCGGTGTTGCTCACCGGCCGGGTCGTGTCGGGGTTCCATCCCGCAGTGGCGCGGCGTGCTCAGGTACGCGTCGCCCGTGTCCGGGCGGACTTTGCGCACGCCGCACCGTTTTAACGGGGAGGCACCGGGTACGCCACCGCTGCGGCGGTAGCCGCGCGGAAGAGGTGGTGTACACGTGGACGGTGATCGCAACGTTGCCGCGGCGGTGACTATTTGGTTCGACCCGGTGGGTCCCTTTACCTGGAATACCGCTCGATGGTTGAAGTCCGTCGCGGACGACGGCGACGTCACCGTCGATTGGCGACTGATGAGCCTGGCGGTACTCAACGAGGGACAGGAGCAATCGCCGCAGCAGCAGGAGCACATGCGGGAATCGCGTCAGATCGGCCGACTGATGGCCGCCATCGGTGAGCAGCACGGGGACGTGGTCGCCGCTTATTTCGCGTTCGGCGAGCGCTTCTTTGACGGTGCCAACGACATCAGCGGTCCGCTGGTCAAAGAAGTCTGCGCGGCGGCTAGTTCCGACGTCGCGGATGCGGTGCTCTCGGACGAGGCATACGACCAGATCGTGCGGGCCAGCCACGAGTCCGGCCAAGAGGCCCTGGGCGAAGAGGGCGGTAGCCCCATCGTGCGGATAAACGACCGGACCTTTTTCGGACCCGTGCTGACCGATCCGCCCGCCCCCGCGCAGGCTCGGCCGCTTCTCGACGCGTTCGCCACGCTGGCGGCCGTTCCACAGTTCAGCCAGCTGAAGCGGCCGCGGTAAGACGGTAGCTGCGCGGGCGTCGGTGCGACTGCTGTCGGGTTCGACTCCCTTGGTCGGGCATGATCGACCGGTGTTCCGGTTGCTTTTCTATTCCCCGCGTATCGCGCCGAACACGGGCAACGCCATCCGGACGGCGGCGGCAACCGGTTGCGAGCTGCATCTGGTCGAGCCGCTGGGTTTCGACCTGTCCGAACCGAAGCTGCGCCGAGCGGGCCTGGACTACCACGACCTGGCCTCGGTCACCGTCCATGCGTCGCTTGCGGCCGCTTGGACGGCGCTGATGCCGGCGCGGGTGTTCGCCTTCACCACGGCCGCGGGTAGCCGGTTTTCCGACGTGAGTTACCAGGCCGGCGACGTGCTGATGTTCGGGCCCGAGCCCACCGGTCTGGACGAGGCGACCCTGGCCGACGAACACATCACCACCCAGGTGCGCATTCCCATGCTGGCCGGTCGGCGCTCACTGAACCTGTCCAACGCCGCCGCCGTCGCCGTGTACGAGGCCTGGCGACAGCACGCGTACTCCGGCGCGATCTGAGCTGCGGTTAGGACATGCCCCGACTGTCGATGTAGTGGGGAAAGACCATCTCCCACATCAGCAGGCAGGCAAGGAACCACGCCATCGGTGTGTCGAGCTGGACCGAACCGAGCGACGAGACGATCGGGCGACCGCGCCCGCTGAACGCCTTGGCATCGGCGTACACCCACACCGCGGTGGCGACAATGATGCCCACCAACACCAGAACTGCCATGACGAGACCGTGCGCAGGGCTGCCCACCGGGGCTGAAAAGTGCATTGACAACCTCACTTACAACTCATTACGAGGGGCCGCTACCAGCTCACAAGCCGCAGGGCGGAGCTGCTGCCCCATAACGCAGCGCTGCGTTTGGCAGACATATAACCAGAGAGCAGCGGTCAGCGCGCCCTACTGGCCGAAACTGGACCAGTACCAGCTACCAGCTGTTCCAGTGGGTGAGGTCCGCGGCGGGCAGCCGCTTGGCGGGCCGGAAGCCGGTGCCCTTGGTGTAGGCGATCGGGAACAGGCCCGCCTGGGCGTACTCGTCGTACGGAATGCCGAGCACGTCGGCCACTTTGCGCTCACCGTCGTTGAAGAGGTGCAGCGTGGTCCAGCAGGATCCCAGCCCACGGGAACGCAGTGCCAAACAAAAGCTCCACACCGCCGGGAACAGCGACGCCCAGAACGAGACGCCGCCCAACGGCGACTCCTCCGGCCGTCCTTTCAGGCAGGGAACCAACAGGACCGGCGCCTCGTGCATGCGCTCGGCGAGGTAGCGCGCCGAATCGCGAACGCGTCCCATCTGGGTGTTGCGCGGGTCACCCTCGGGGTACTCGGGCGCGGGTGAACCGAGGTAGGGCAGGGCATTTCCCCGATAGACGTCGGCGATCGCCTGCTTCTTGTCGGGGTCTTCGACGAACATCCACTGCCAGCCCTGGGCGTTGGAGCCGGTGGGCGCCTGTAGCGCCAACTCGAGGCATTCCATCAACACCTCGCGCGGCACCGGCTTGTCGAAGTCGAGGCGCTTGCGCACCGAGCGCGTGGTGGTGAGGACTTCGTCGACGGACAGGTTGAGGGTCATACGTGGAGGCTACCGGGGTGATCTTCGCGCTCACCCGAGACCAAATCCCGCCCGCTCAGTCGTGGTCGGTCGAGAGCGAGACCGCCCGCCAGGCGTCGATCTCGGCTTGCAGCTGCTGGATCTTGTTCTCGACCGCCGCGACGCAGTCGCTGCCCAACAGCAGGTGCACCGGGGGCTCCGCCGCCGCGGCGATGTCGACGATCGCGGCCGCGGCCTTGACCGGATCGCCGGGTTGCTCGTGATTGAGTTCCGCGGCGCGGGCGCGCACCGCTCCCGCGGTCGATTCGTAGTCGGCGATGATGGTTTCCTCGGTGCCGAGGCTGGACGCGTCGAGGAAGTCGGTGCGGAAGTAACCCGGCTCCACGATCGTGACCCAAATGCCCAGCGGCTTAACCTCTTTGGCCAGCGCTTCGCTGAACCCTTCCATCGCGAACTTGGTGGAGCAGTAGACGCCCCACCCGGGTGAGCCGAGCAGTCCGCCGATCGAGCTGATGTTGATGATGCGCCCGGACCGTTGTCGGCGCATCACCGGCAGCACCGCCCGCTGCATGGTGAGCGTGCCAAACACGTTGACCTCGTAGACGGCACGGGCCGAGGCGTCGGACGATTCTTCGACGGCTCCGAGCAGTCCGCGCCCGGCGTTGTTCACCAGCACGTCGATGCGTCCGAACGCGTCGACCGCGGACTGGACCGCTTTGGTGGCCTGCTCGCCGTTGGTGACGTCGAGGTCGACGGCCAGCAGGTTGTCGCCCGCGCCGGGAAGCTGTTCGTGGATTTGGTTGGTGCGCCGCGCGGTGGCTACCACCTTGTCCCCCTGGCTCAAGATCTTGCGCGCGATCTCAAGGCCGAATCCGCGTGATGCTCCGGTGAGAAACCAGACTTTGGCGTCGTGTGGGGCCAAGACGGCCGTCCTCTCGGGACAGAAGAAAACGTCGGCAACAAGCGTCTCTACTATGCACCCGCGGAAGCCGGCGCGCTTGTCGGGCGATGTCTTGAACCGCTATGACACGCGTTGCGCGTCGCTCACCGCCTGGCCCGATGTCGCCGCACGACGGTTTTCTCGATCTCCACAGCGACGAAGACCAACGCACCCACCCCCGCGGCTTTGATCCATTCCACGTAGCCCAACGGGGTGGACCCGAAGAAGGCGTTCATGGCCGGGGCGTAGGTGAACGCGAGTTGCAATGCCACACAGGCCACTACGGTTAGTAGGGCAATTCGGTTGCCGAACAACCCGATTCGGTTGAGCACCGGGGCCATCAGGAAGCGATTGTTCAGCAGGTAGAACATCTCCGCGACCACGATTGCGTTGACCGCCATTGTCCGCGCCATTTCTACGCTGGTGCCCAGGCGGAGCTCCATCAGAAACATGCTCAAGGCACCGCCGGCCATCAGCACCGAGACCAGAACCACCCGCCACACGAAGTATCGCGACAGCAGACTTTCGTTGCGCGGCCGTGGCTTTCGGTCCATCACGTCGGACTCGGGCGGCTCGAAAGCAAGGGCCAGCCCGAGTGTTGCGGAGGTGACGAGGTTGATCCAAAGTACCTGCGGGGGTGTCAATGGCAGCGTGAGTTGGAAGAGGATCGCTGCGATAACAACAAGCGCCTCACCACCGTTGGTGGGCAACATGAACAGGATGAACTTGCGGATGTTGTCGTAGACCGTCCGCCCCTCGGCGACCGCCGCGGCGATCGTCGCGAAATTGTCGTCGGCAAGCACCATGTCCGACGATTCCTTGGCGGCCTCGGTGCCATTGGTGCCCATGGCGACGCCGACATCCGCCTTCTTCAACGCCGGCGCGTCGTTGACACCGTCGCCGGTCATGGCGACCACTTCGCCCTCGGCCTGCAATGCCCGCACCAATCGGAGCTTGTGTTCCGGGCTGACTCGGGCGAACACGTCGCAGTCACGGGCCACGGCTTGCAACTCGGCGTCGTTCATCGTGGCGATCTCGGTGCCGGTGACGGCCGGTGAGTCAGGGCTCATACCCAGCTGGTTGCCGATCTCGCGGGCGGTACCGGCATGGTCACCGGTGATCATCTTGACCCGGATTCCGGCGCGGTGGCATTCGCGGATGGCCGCGATCGCTTCGGGCCGCAGCGGGTCGATGATTCCGACCAAGCCCAGCAGGGTGAAGCCCCCGTCGAGATCCTCGAACTCCAACGTCTCTGGAGTCCTCGGCATGCCGTGCCGCTCGGCGATCGCCAGGACCCGCAAGCCTCGTGCCGCGGTTTCGGCGGCCACCCGGTGCCAATACTCCGCGTCGATGGGGCGGTCGCCGTGCTGGTCGCGCTGGGTTGCGCAGAGGTCAAGGATGCGTTCGGGTGCGCCCTTCACCAATATCAGCGGGCGACCATGGGGATCGGCGTGCAGGGTGCCCATCATGCGACGCTCGGATTCGAAGGGCACCGTGCTGACCCGCGGGAATTCGGCTTCGGTGGCGCGGTAGGGCATTCCTACCTTGATGCCCAACACCAGCAGCGCCGCTTCGGTCGGGTCCCCCACGACCGTCCAGGCGCCGTCCTCGTGCCGCAGCGTGGAGTCGTTGCACAGCACCCCGGCACGGATGGTGTCAATCAGCGCCGGATAGTCCGCCGGGTTGATCACCTGCCCGTCCAGCGTCAGGTCACCCTTGGGCGTATATCCCGCACCCTCGACATCGAAGATCTGCCCCGCGCAGATCACGTGCTGAGCGGTCATTTCGTTGGTGGTGAGGGTCCCGGTCTTGTCCGAACAGATCACGGTCACCGACCCGAGCGCCTCGACCGCCGGCAGGCGACGGATGATCGCGCGTCGACGCGACATTCGCTGCACCCCGATCGCCAACGTCACGGTGATGATCGCCGGCAGCCCCTCGGGGATGGCGGACGCCGCGAGCGCCACCGTCATGGTGAACATCTCGCTGAAGCTGTGCCCGTGCCACAACACGCCGAACGCGTAGATGCCCACGCTGGACAGCAGAATGACCAGCGCAAGCAACCGGCCGAAGTGGCTGATCTGACGTAGCAGCGGTGTGCTCGACGTCGAGATCTTCTTCAGCATCTGGTCGATCTGACCGATCTCGCTGGAGCTGCCGGTGGCGACCACGATTCCGACGGCTTGACCGTGCAGCACCATCGTGCCCGAGTAGGCCATGCCGAACCGGTCCCCGATGGTCGCGTCGACGGGCGCGGCACCGGTGGTCTTGTCCACCGGCAGGGACTCGCCGGTCAGGGCCGCCTCATCGACCTGCAATTCGTCCACGGAGATCAGCCGCAGATCGGCTGGTACCCGGTCACCGGGCACCAGCTTGACGATGTCCCCGGGGACCAGCTCGGCGGCCTCGATGTCCTTGTCCCGGCCGGCGCGCACGACCGTCGCGTGCGGAGAGAGCATCGCCCGGATCGCGTTCATCGCCGCCTCCGCCTTGCCCTCCTGGATGAAGGCGACGATCGCGTTGATGACAACCGCGGCGAACAGCACCGCGGTGTCCACCCAGTGCCCCAGCAGAGCGGTGATCACGGCGGCGCCCGACATGACGTAAAGCAAGATGTTGTGGAACTGACGCAGGAAGCGGACCAGCACGTTCTGTGGCTTCGCCCGCACGAGCTGGTTCAAGCCGTACTGCGCTCGGCGCCGCAGGACCTCGTCCTCGCCCAGGCCGTCTTCACTCGAATCGAGGCGTTCCAGCACCTCCGCCGGGGTCATGGCGTGCCAGGCCACGCCTGCCGCCTCGGGGTCGCGCGGCTGAGCCGCTGTGGTGAGGAATGCGCTCACAAGCAGCACCCTTTCCGGGCCCTGCCGGGCCGAGTTCAAAGCTGTCGATTTATTGGCTGCTGTTCGGTCGGACACCCTTTCGGGGCCAGCGACCCGCACGGACAAAACCCGTCAAACCCGTCAAACCGCAGCACAGGCTGCAGAAATTATACCGTTGGCGGCCGGGCCACCTTCTCCTCCCGCGAGCGTGCGCGTCGGTACGGCGACACGCCGTCGCGGCCGACACTTAGCGCACGCTCGCGCCTAGCACTAGCGACCCCGCGCTAGCGGAAGTCCCGCGACTTCGAGCCCACGGAGAGGCTGATGCGTCCCAAGCGCTCAGCCACCACGGTGATAGCGCCACTGGCGTTCTGGACCTGGCCGCGGATCAGTAGCGCCGCCGCCGTGTTCGCCAACTTGCGGTGCCGCGCCCACACCCCCGGCGTACAGAGGACGTTGACCATCCCGGTCTCGTCTTCGAGGTTGATGAACGTCACCCCTTGGGCCGTCCCGGGACGCTGCCGGTGGGTCACCGCCCCGGCGACCAGCACCCGATCACCGTCGGGCACCGATCCCAGCGCCGCGGCGGGCACCACCCCCATCGCGTCCAGATCCGCCCGCAGGAACTGCGTCGGATAACTGTCCGGGGAAATTCCGGTGGCCCACACGTTTGCGGCGGCCAACTCCAATTCGCTCATCCCGGGCAGCGCCGGAATATGCGATGACGAACCCACACCGGGCAGCCGGTCCGGTCGTTGAGTGGCCGCGGCACCGGCCGCCCACAGCGCCTCCCGCCTCGACATGTCGAAGCAACCCAGCGCCCCGGCCGTCGCCAACGCTTCGGTCTGCGGCACGGTCAGCTGCAATCGCGATGTCAAGTCCAACAGAGAAACGAACGGGCCGTTGGCCTCTCGTTCTGCGACCAACTTCTCGGCCAGGTCGTCCCCGATGAAACGGACCGCGCCCAGCCCGAGTCGCACCTCGGTTCCCGCGTTCTCCAGCGTCGCGTGCGCCAGGCTGGCATTGACGTCGGGCCCGTGGACCAGCACGCCGTGCCGACGCGCGTCGGCCACCAGCGATTGGGGTGAATAGAAACCCATCGGCTGGGCACGCAGCAGCGCGGCGCAGAAGGCCGCCGGGTGGTGCAGTTTGAACCACGACGAGTAGAACACCAGGGACGCGAAGGACAGCGCGTGGCTTTCCGGGAAGCCGAAATTGGCGAACGCTTCCAGCTTTTCGTAGATCCGATCGATGGTGTCCTCGTCGGCGCCGTGCAGTGTGCGCATGCCCTCGTAGAACCGGCCGCGCAGCCGGCGCATGCGTTCCGTGGAGCGCTTGGATCCCATGGCGCGCCGCAACTGGTCGGCCTCGGCGGCCGTAAAGCCGGCGCAGTCGACGGCAAGCTGCATCAGCTGTTCCTGAAACAGCGGCACGCCCAGGGTCTTTCGCAACGCCGATTCCATCGACGGGTGCTCGTAGGTGACCGGGTCAATGCCGTTGCGCCGGCGGATGTACGGGTGCACCGACCCGCCCTGGATGGGGCCGGGACGGATCAGCGCAACCTCCACCACCAGGTCGTAGAACACCCGCGGCCGCAGCCGTGGCAAGGTGGCCATCTGCGCCCGTGACTCCACCTGGAACACGCCGACGGAATCGGCGCGGGACAGCATCTCGTACACCGCCGGCTCGGACAGGTCCAGCCGGGCGAAGTCCACCTCGATGCCCTTGTGCTCGGCGACCAGGTCCCGGGCGTAGTGCAGTGCCGAGAGCATGCCCAGCCCGAGCAGATCGAATTTCACCAAACCTATTGCCGCACAGTCGTCCTTGTCCCATTGCAGCACACTGCGGTTCTCCATGCGGGCCCACTCCACCGGGCACACGTCGGCAATAGGGCGGTCACAGATCACCATGCCGCCGGAATGAATGCCCATGTGTCGCGGCAGGTTCCGGATCTGGTTGGCCAGGTCGATCACCTGCTCGGGGATGCCCTCGACATCGGGAGAATCGACCTTGCCGCTCCAATGGCTGATCTGCTTGCTCCAGGCGTCCTGCTGCCCCTGGGAGAAACCCAGGGCGCGGGCCATGTCACGCACGGCGCTGCGCCCCCGGTAGGTGATGACATTGGCGACCTGGGCGGCGTAGTCGCGGCCGTATTTGTCGTAGATGTACTGGATGACCTTCTCGCGCTGATCCGACTCGATGTCGATGTCGATGTCAGGCGGGCCGTCGCGGACCGGCGACAAGAAGCGCTCGAACAACAACTCGTTGGCAATCGGGTCCACGGCGGTGACACCGAGGGCAAAACACACCGCGGAGTTGGCCGCCGATCCCCTGCCCTGACACAAGATGTCGTTGCGCCGGCAGAATTGAGTGATGTCGTGCACCACCAGGAAATAGCCCGGAAAGCCTAGCTGGGCAATCACTTTCAGCTCATGTTCGATTTGGGTGTAAGCACGCGGCGCCCGCTCTGCCGGACCGTAGCGGTCGCGGGCACCCGCCATGACCAACACCCGCAACCAGGTGTCCTCGGTGTGGCCGTCGGGCACCTCGAACGGCGGCAGCTGCGGCGCGATGAGCGCCAACCCGAAGGCGCATTGTTCGCCGAGTTCGGCGGCCGCGGTCACCACCTCGGGGCGCTGCGCGAACAGCCTGGCCATCTCCTCACCCGACCGCAGGTGTGCGCCACCCAATGGAGCCAGCCATCCGGCGGCGGCGTCCAGAGACTGCCGGGCCCGGATTGCGCCCATCGCCATGGCCAACCGTCCGCGGGACGGATGGGCGAAATGCGCTCCGGTGGTGGCGACGACGCCGACCCCGAACCGCGGTGCCAGCCCGGCCAGTGCCGCGTTGTGTTCGTCGTCGAGCGGCTGACCATGATGGGTCAACTCAATGCTGACCCGCTCGGCGCCGAACCGGTCTACCAGGTCGGCCAGCGCCCGTTCCGCCGCTTCCGGCCCTCCTTGGTAAAGCGCCTGGCGCACATGGCCTTTCCGACAACCCGTCAGGATGTGCCAGTGCCCGCCGGCCGCTCCGGTGAGTGCGTCGTAGTCGTAGTGCAGCTTGCCTTTCTCGCCGCCGGCCAGATGCGCCGCTGCCAGTTGCCGGGACAACCGCCGGTACCCTTCCGGGCCACGGGCCAGCACCAGCAGATGTGGGCCGGGTGGATCCGGCTGCTCGGTGCGGGCCTCGGATACCGACGAGGCAGACAGCGACAGCTCGGCGCCGAAGACGGTTCGTACGTCGAGTTCGGCGGCCGCCTCGGCGAACCGCACCGCCCCGTACAAGCCGTTGTGGTCGGTCAGCGCCAGTGCGCGCAGATCGAGCCGGGCCGCTTCTTCGACCAACTCCTCCGGAGTGCTGGCCCCGTCGAGAAAGCTGTATGCCGAGTGCGCATGCAGCTCGGCGTACGCGACGGAGGAACGGACCCGATCCTTTGCCGCGGGCCGATACGCCCCGCGCTTGTGCGACACCGGGGCATCATCAGCCGGTACTGCCGGGGCCGGCGCACCGGCATGACGCGGTTTGCCGTCTAGCACCCGCTCCATTTCGGACCAACTCGGCGGCCCATTACCCCAGCCCATGCGCTACAGTCTATCGAAAGTTTGTTCGATAGAGGGCCCTGGTCGCGCTTGTACGATGGGGTTAAACCACGGCTGAGTAATTGTGAGCGGCGCACAAGCCGAGGGTCCATCGCCGCTGTTAAACATGACTTTAACGACAAAACATGTTGTTAACCTTGCGGGTCTACCGCCGCGAAGACGCGCATCAGATACTGGTACACATTAAGAAAACAGCATTTGGGGGGTAACTGTGGGACAACTGACGGCCTTGGATACGAACTTCCTCAGAGCACCGGAACCGGACCAGGACGCCAGCATGTCAATCGGAGCGGTCGCCGTGATGGACGGCCCCATTCCACCCTTTGATCAATTCAAAGAATTTCTCGCGCAACGGATTCAGGATGTTCCGCGCTGCACGCAAGTGCTCCGCACCGAGTGGAGGGCGGATCCGGAATTCGACCTCGCCCGGCACGTACAACGGGTGGCGCTTCCCCAACCGGGTGACGACGGTGAACTGTTCCAGGTGATCGCCCACACCTTGGAGCGCCCGCTCGCGCTGAACCGTCCGCTGTGGGAGTGCTGGATCATCGAGGGCCTCCAGGACGACCGGTGGGCGATCTTGATGAAGATCCACCACTGCATGGCTGACGAGGTGTCTCCAGCCCACCTGCTCACCCGGCTCTGCGACGACGCCGACACCGACTTGTTTGCCACTGACGTTGCCGTCAAATCCATTTCGCACTCGCAGACGCCGCCGCGCAGCTGGACCGAGACCGTCATCAACGCGTACGCCACCGCATTCAAGACCGCGGCGCGCGTGCTGTGCTGGCCGGCGATCTGGATGTCGCCGGCCGAATCGGTCGCCACCAGGCGCCGGTACGGCACGGTGCGGGTTCCTCGCGCCGACGTCGACGCCGTGAGCCGCAAGTTCGGCGTGACTGCCAATGATGTTGCGTTGGCCGTGATCACCGAAGGTTTCCGGTCAGTCCTACTCGGACGCGGCGAAGAGCCGCGCGCGGATTCACTGCGCACCGTCGCAAATGCCGACGATCGCATCTCGGCGCTCCTGCCCTACCTACCCGTCGAGCACGACGACCCGGTCGCACAACTTCGGGCTGTGCACGGCCGGTTGCGCCAGCATGACCAACGTCCCGCCCCTAACGGCCTCGACACACCATTCATACTGGCCGCCAAAGCATTTCAAACCCTTACCCGACTGCCCCAGCGTTTCGTCACGCTGGCAACCAACGCGGCGGGGCCACGGCGTCGGCTGCGGTTGATGGGCCAACGGGTCGACCAACTGCTGCCCATCCCGCCCACCGCGCAGCAGCTGAGCACCGGGGTTGCCGTTCTGAGCTACGGCGACGAGTTGGTCTTCGGCATCACCGCCGAGTACGGGGCTGGGTCGGACATGACGCAGTTGATCGCCGGCATCGAACGAGGGATGGCGCGCCTGGTGGCGCTGAGTCAGGACTCCGTCCTGCTGTTCGCCAAGAACCGCCGCAAGCGCACCGTCCGCCCGTCGCGCGGACGCGTTGCCGCGCACCCGGCCCGAGCGCGCCGCTGACCCAACCCGAGCCACGTTGACCACCGTGAGAAGGTGGGGCGTGCACAAGTTGGAGCCGGTCACCATCGACCCGCGTCGCCATGACGCCGTGCTGTTCGACGCCTCCTTGGCCAGCAAGGAAGCGCTGCTTCGGCAGTTGCAGGACGTCGGCGTCGGCACCGCCACGTTGTCTGGCGAGACCCCGGTGACCGCGGCAGCCGAACGCCTTGCCGTGCGTGCGGGTCGGTGCGCCGTGGTGGCGGTAGACGCGGCGGGCGTCAAGGCCGCGCGTGACGCCGGTTTCGCGTTGGTGATCGGTGTCGATCCCGGCGGGCAGGGCGACTCGTTGCGCCAGGCGGGCGCCGATGCCGTTCTCACCGACCTGAACGAAATCCTGGTGCGGTCCGGAGATCGCCGGATGTCCGAGCTTCCCGACGCATTGCAGGCTCTCGGTCTGGCCGATGGCTTGAGCACGCGATCACCTGCGGTGTTCTTCGATTTCGACGGCACCCTGTCCGACATCGTCGAGGATCCCGACGCGGCCGTGCCCGCCCCGGGCGCCGCTGAGGCGTTGCAGCAATTGGCCGCTCGGTGCCCGGTCGCGGTGCTCAGCGGTCGCGATCTTGCCGATGTGTCACAGCGGGTGGGCCTGCCGGGCATTTGGTATGCGGGCAGCCATGGGTTCGAACTGACCGCACCTGATGGCACGCACCACCAGAACGATGCGGCGGCGCAAGCCATCCCGATACTCGAGCAGGCCGCCGCCGAGCTGCGTGATCAGCTCGGGTCGATCCCGGGTGTTGTGGTGGAACACAAGCGATTTGGTGTGGCCGTGCACTATCGCAACGCGGCACGCGACCGGATCGGCGAGGTGTCCGCCGCGGTGCGCGCCGCCGGTCGGCGGGACGAGTTGCGGGTGACCACGGGCCGCGAAGTCATCGAGCTACGCCCTGATGTCGACTGGGACAAGGGAAAAACGTTGCGCTGGGTGATCGATCAAATGCAGCGGGATGGATCGGGGACGCTCGTCCCCATCTATCTTGGCGACGACATCACCGACGAAGACGCATTCGACGCGGTGCGTTCCGATGGCATCCCAATTTTGGTGCGGCACAATGACGATGGTGATCGTGCCACCGCCGCTTTGTTCGCACTGGACAGCCCGGCGCAGGTTGGCGAATTCGTCGCCCGATTGGCACGGCAATTATCTGACGAGAACGTGAATTAGTCCCGCCACGAAAACGCATTATCCATTGCCGGAACAGCGGTACGCTCCCTCCGTCGAGGGAGTCTGGGCATGTCTTTTTCCTTTGTAAATCCGGGGGCAATCAGCGCAGCCGCGAATGATTTGGCGGCTGTCAAATTCGCCATCGAGGCCGCGAACGCGTCGGCGGCGGCTCCGACGGTCCAACTTGCCGCGGCCGCCGCCGATGAGGTGTCGGTCGCGATTTCGGCGCTGTTCGGCCAGCACGGCGCGGCCTTTCAGGCCGCCAGCGCGCAGGCGACAGCGTTCCATGCCCAGTTCGTGCAGGCGTTGACCGGTGCGGGCAGTTCGTATGCCTTGGCGGAGTCGTTCAACGCGGGGCCGTTGCAGCCGGTGCTGGACATCATCAACACCCCGACCCAGTTGTTGTTGGGCCGCCCGCTGATCGGTGATGGCGCCGACGGGACCGCGGCGAGTCCGAACGGCGGCGAAGGTGGGTTGTTGTACGGCAACGGCGGCAACGGCTTTTCCCAGACCACGGCCGGGGCAGCCGGTGGTGCCGGCGGTTCCGCGGGGTTGATCGGCAACGGCGGGGCCGGCGGCAGTGGCGGCGCGGGCGCGGCCGGCGGGGCCGGTGGCAATGGCGGGTGGCTGTATGGCAACGGTGGGATCGGCGGCGCCGGTGGTACGGCCACCGCCCTGGGCACCAGTGGCGGGGCCGGCGGAGCCGGCGGCAACTCCTGGCTGTGGGGCTCCGGCGGGGCCGGCGGGGCGGGAGCGAACGGCGCGAACGGCAACGGCACCACCGACGGAGGCGCCGGCGGCGCCGGCGGCGCCGGGGGCAATGGCGGGTGGCTGTATGGCAACGGCGGGTCCGGCGGAACCGGCGGCACCGGCGGGGCCGGACAGAACACGGCAACCACCTCGGCAGGTGGTGCCGGCGGTGCCGGGGGCCATGCCGGCCTGTTCGGCACCGGCGGCGCGGGTGGGGCCGGCGGCACCGGCGGGGAGAACAACCAGACCGGTACCGGCGGCGGCACCGGCGGCGCCGGGGGTGCCGGCGGGGGCGGCGGGTATCTGGTCGGCGACGGCGGCACGGGTGGAGCCGGCGGAACCGGCGGCGCCAACTCGAGTGGTGGTCCTGGCCTGACCGGGGGCACCGGCGGAACCGGTGGTGCCGGCGGGACGGCCGGATTCCTGGTGGGCAGCGGAGGCGCCGGCGGCGCGGGCGGAGCCGGCGGGGTGAATGGCGGAACCGGCGGCGCCGGCACCGGCGGTGCCGGCGGAGTCGGTGCCGCGGCCGGTTGGCTGTACGGGAACGGCGGGGCCGGCGGGGCCGGGGGCGCAGGAGGGCAGAACAGTGCCTCCGGTGTCGCGGGATCCGCCGGCCATGGCGCTGCGGGCGGCAACGCCGGACTGATCGGCGCGGGTGGTCACGGTGGGGCCGGAGGCGCCGGCGGCAACCAAACCGGTGGTCAGGGCAGCGGCGGCGCGGGCGGAAACGGAGGCTCCGGCGGTGCCGGCGGGTTGCTGGCCGGCGACGGCGGCAATGGCGGCGGCGGCGGGGTCGGTGGGGCCAACAAGGGCGGCGGCACCAACCACACCGGTGGTGCGGCCGGTAACGGCGGAGCGGGTGGCAGTGCTCGGGGCCTGATCGGTGCGGGAGGTCACGGCGGTTCCGGCGGGACCGGCGGGAACACGGCGGGACGGGAAACCGGGGCCGTCGGCGGAGCTGGCGGCGACGGCGGAGCTGGCGGCAATGCCGGATCGCTCTACGGGGACGCGGGTGCCGGCGGGCGCGGCGGCGACGGCGGCAGCAACACCGCAGCAGCCGGCGGCACCGTCCGCAACGGCAACAGCGGGGGGTCCGGCGGGGTCGGCGGTGCCGGCGGTAGCGGCGGCAACGCGGGCTGGTTCGGCAACGGTGGCCCCGCCGGCGACGGCGGCAACGGCGGCAACGGCGGCGGCGCCCAAATCGGTACCGATGGCACCGGCATGGCCCAAGGCGGCACCGGCGGCACTGGTGGCGCCGGCGGCGATGGCGGTGCTGGCGGCCACGGCGGCCGCAGCGGGCTGCTGATCGGCAACGGAGGCAACGCCGGCAACGCCGGCAGCGGCGGCAGTGGCGGGGCCGGCGGCAAAGGCGGCAGCGACGGCGGCGCCGGCTTCGGCGACCCCGGCACCGGCGGTGTCGGTGGGACGGGCGGCGTAGGCGGCACCGGAGCCAACGGCGCGCTGCTGCTCGGCAAGGGCGGCAGCGGCGGCGCCGCCGGCAACGGCGGCAGCGGCGGAATCGGCGGCACCGGATTCAACGCCACCGGCAGTGGCAACCCCGGCGGCACCGGCGGCACCGGCGGTCAAGGTGGCGCCGCGGGCACCGCCGGCGCCCCGGGCACCGGCACTCTCGGCTCGGGAATCGCAGGCAGCTCAGGGACTGGAGGAACCGGCGGCACCGGTGGCACCGGCGGCAACGGATCCCAGGGTGTTACGGCCCCAGATAACACCCAGACCGGCGGCGTCGGCGGCCTCGGCGGGGCCGGCGGCCAGGGCGGTCAGGGCGGCTCTGGCAATGGCGGCACCAACGGATCCGGCGGGGTCGGGGGAACCGGCGGGAACGGTGGCCAGGGCGGCACCGGCCGTGCCGACTCGGGTGCTAACGACGCAACCGCCGGCGGCACGGGTGGTCAGGGCGGCGCCGCTGGCACGGGTGGAGCGGCCGGGACCGGAGGCAGCGGAGGCAGCGCCGGTGCCACGGGAACCGGCGGCACCGGTGGTAAAGGCGGCACCGGTGGCGCCGGCGCGCAGGGGGCCACCGCCGCGAACAGCGGCGAGAACGGGGGCACCGGAGGCGACGGCGCCGCGGGCGGCAAAGGCGGGCAAGGTGGCAGCTCCGCCGGCGGCATCAATGGCAAGGGCGGGCTCGGCGGCAGCGGCGGCCAGGGCGGCAAGGGTGGCACGGGCTGGGCCTCCGACGGCGTTGACAACGCCACGGCGGGCGGCACCGGCGGCAAGGGCGGCGCTGCCGGCGAGGGTGGACTGGTCGGTAGCGGCGGCACCGGCGGTAGCGATGGTGCCAACGGCAAAGGCGGCACCGGTGGCACCGGCGGAACCGGCGGGGCCGGACACCAAGGCGACGACGGCAGCGGCGACGGCGGTAACGGCATGAACGGCACCGCCGGCGGCAATGGCGGCCAGGGCGGAGCGGGCGGAGCGGGCATCGGCGGCAGCGGCGGAGGCACCGGCGGCACGGGCGGCACCGGCGGCGCCGGTGGCGCCGGCGGTGCAGGCGCTGCCGCAGTCGCGAACCCCAACGGCGGTAACGGAGGGCATGGCGGCGCCGGCGGAGCGGGCGGAGCCGGCGGCACTGCGACCGACGGCGGCACTGGTGGGGTAGGCGGAACCGGCGGAAAGGGCGGCACCGGCGGAAAGGGCGGGGCCACCTCGGTGGATCCGGTCGCCGGGCAGAAGCTCGCCGGCCAGGGCGGCGACGGCGGCCGGGGCGGCGTGGGCGGCGTCGGCGGTGACGTCATCGGCGGCGTCGGAACCAATGGCACGGGCGGCGTCGGCGGCGGAGGCGGCACCGGCGGAGGCGGCGGCGATGCCCTTGGCATCTTCGACAACCTTTACAGCGGCGGTGGCGGTGGCGGCGGCGCGGGCGGCACCGGCGGCGATGTCGGAACGGGTGGCACCGGCGGGACCGGCGGCCAGGGCGGCACCGGCGGTGGCGGCGGTAAGGGCGGCCACGCGCACAATGGCAACCCGCCCTCAAGCGAAGGTTTTGGCGGCGTCGGCGGTGGCGGCGGTAGCGGTGCGGCCGCCTCTGGCAGCACTGGCGGATCGGGTGGGGCCGGCGGCGGCGGTGGCGGCGGTGCCTTCGCCACTAGCAACGGCAGCAGCAAGGGCGAGGGTGTCGCTGGCGGCGGCGGTGGTGGCGGTGGGGCCGGCTCTTCGTCCAGCGCTGGAGGCAGCGGGGGCGCCGGTGGCAACACCCTCGCCACCGTCAGCCAAACACCGATCGTCTCCGCTGCCGGTACCGGCGGCGCCGGCGGTGGCGGAGGGAACAACGGTGTGGGCGGCGGTGGCGGCGGCGGCAGTATCGCCAACACCGACGACGGCACCGGCAACGGCGTCGCCGGCACCACCGGTGCACTCGGAGGGGCAGGCGGCGACGGCGCCAACAACGACACCTTCGGCAACGACGGGGGCGGCGGCGGTGGCGTCGGCATCGGCGGCACCGGCGGCAGCGGGGTCAACGGCGTCAACGACGGCCGGAACGGAATGACGGTCTGACTCCGCCGAGCAGACGCAAGCCGGGCTAACTCGCCACGTACTCCACTTCACCGTCGTCCAGCACCACGCGGGCCTCCTGGCCTTGTGCGCCAGACGCTTCGGTGCGGAAGACGGCCTTGCCCGGTTCCGTCCGCCAGATCAGGGTGCTCAGCGTCTCGCCGGGGAATACCGGCTTGGTGAACCGCGCGGCGATCGAGGTGATGTTGGCGGCCTGGCCGCCGCCCAGTTCGGCCACCAGGGCGCGACCCGAGACGCCGTAGGTGCACAACCCGTGCAGGATCGGCGTGGGGAACCCGGCCAGCTCCTTGGCGAACCAGGGGTCGCTGTGCAGCGGATTGCGGTCACCGGACAACCGGTAGATCAGCGCTTGGTCCTCACGCGTCGGCAGGTCGATGCGCGCGTCGGGCTCGCGATCGGGAAACTCCGGCGCAGCCGGTCGTTCCCCCTTCTCGCCCCCGAAGCCGCCCTCGCCCCGCAGCACCAGCGTGGTGATCGTCTCGGCGATCAGCTTGCCCGAGTCCGGATCGGTCCCGCGGCCGTGTAGCACCACGATCGCGTTCTTGCCCTCACCCTTGTCCTGCAGGTCCGCAACCTCGGAGACCACCGACAGCTTGCCCGCCGGCGGCAACGGCGCGTGCAGCCGTACGGTCTGCGAACCGTGCAGCAGCAGTGCCCAATTGAAGCTGCCGATCAATCCGGCCGCCCCGAAGGCCGGGCAGCAGATCACCGCGTAGGTCGGCAGTACCTGCTGCGGAATCCCGTGACTGTTCTCGGTGGTGAAGGCTAGGTCGTCAACCCCTGCACCGACACCAAGCGCGTAAAGCAGGGTGTCCCGGTCGGTCCACTCGAACAACATCGGCTCGGTCACCGCACCAATGGCGCTCGGGTCAATCGCCATCCAAGTCTCCTCTCGATTTCAAAATCACGCTTTTTCGCACCCAACCATCGCAAACTCTTCCCACAGACGGTGTCGGCAGGGCAGGCTATGCGCCATGGCGAAGCGCACCCTGATCTGGAAGACGGCCGCTGTGCTGGCCGCCACACTTATCGTCGGCGCCTGCGGCAGCGGGAGCCCAGAGGCACGCAGCATCACCTTGACCTTCATCCGCAACGCCCAATCCCAAGCCAACGCCGACGGAATCATCGACACCGCCGTACCCGGCCCCAGCCTCACCGAGGAAGGCAAGGGGCAGGCCCAGCAGCTCGCCCACCAGATCAAGCGCAACGACTTCGACAGCATCTACACCTCGCCCGCGGCCGCCGACCAGCAGACCGCAGCACCGCTGGCGAGCGAGTCCGGTAGGCAAGCCCAAATCCTGGACGGCCTCAAGCCGATCAACGCCGGCTGGTTCAACGGCGAGCCGGAGTCGACGGCCAGTACGACCTACATGTTGGCGCCGGCCTCATGGGTCAACGGGGACGTCGAGAACAGCGTCCCGGGATCGATCAGCGGCACCAAGTTCAATTCCGAATTCGCCTCCGCGGTCCGACAGATCTACGACAGCGGCCACAACAAGCCGGTCGTAATCGCCCAGGGCACGGCGATCATGGTGTGGACGCTGATGAACGCCAAGAACCCCAAGGAAAGCCTGTTGACCAGCCACCCGCTGCCCAACATCGGCCGAGTCGTGATCACCGGCAGCCCGGCGACGGGCTGGACGCTGGTCGAGTGGGACGGCGTCCGCAGCTTCAGCTGAGTCGAATCTCACGGTTGACGTGTGCGGCCACGGGCCGCCACGATGAGGCATGCGGTATGTCGTTACCGGCGGTACCGGGTTTATTGGTAGCCGCGTCGTATCCCGTCTGCTGGACGTCCACCCCGATGCTCAGGTCTGGGTGCTGGTCCGCCGTCAGTCGCTGGGCCGCTTCGAGCGCCTCGCCTCCCGCAACCCCCAGTGGGGTGAACAAGCGCGGCCGCTGGTCGGCGAGCTGCCCGACCTGCAACTGACCGAGGAGACGCTGGCCGAACTCGACCAGATAGACCACGTGGTGCACTGCGCGGCGATCTACGACATCACCGCCGGCGACGCCGAACAGCGGGCCGTCAACGTCGAAGGCACCCGCGCCGTCATCGCACTGGCACAGCGACTCGGGGCCACCTTGCACCACGTCTCGTCCATCGCCGTCGCCGGTGATTTCGCGGGCGAATACACCGAGGCGGATTTCGACGTCGGCCAGCGACTGCCGACTCCGTATCACCAGACGAAGTTCGAATCCGAAGCCTTGGTGCGTTCGACTGCTGGGCTGCGGCACCGCATTTACCGTCCGGCGGTGGTGGTGGGTGATTCGAGAACCGGCGAGATGGACAAGATCGACGGCCCTTACTACTTTTTCGGCCTGCTGGCCAAGCTGGCGGTGTTGCCCTCATTCACCCCGATGATGTTGCCGGACACCGGACGGACCAATGTCGTCCCGGTCGACTACGTCGTCAACGCATTGGTGGAGTTGATGCACGCCGAGGGGCGCGATGGCCAGACGTTCCACCTGACCGCACCCAAAACGGTTGGCTTGCGGGGCATCTACCGTGGGGTCGCGGCTGCGGCCGGGCTGCCTCCGTTGCGTGGGTCGCTGCCCCGATCGGTCGCCACGCCGGTACTGCAGGTAAGCGGGCGCGCAAAGGTGTTCCGCGCCATGGCCGCAACGCAGCTGGGCATCCCAGCCGAGATTTTCGACGTCGTCGAACTGGCACCCACCTTTGTGTCCGATGAGACGCGCAAGGCGTTGCACGGCAGCGGGATTGTGGTTCCGGAGTTCGCGGAATACGCACCCAAGCTGTGGCGGTACTGGGCCGATCACCTCGACCCAGATCGCGCCCGCCGAGACGACAAGGACGGACCGCTGGTGGGTCGGCACGTCATCATCACCGGCGCCTCTAGCGGTATCGGCCGGGCTTCGGCGATCGCCGTCGCGGAACGCGGGGCCACGGTGTTCGCACTGGCCCGCAGTGGTGAGGCGCTGGACGAACTGGTCGCCGAGATCCGCGCCAACGGCGGCGATGCGTACGCATTCACTTGTGACGTCACCGATTCCGACTCGGTGGACCACACCATCAAGGACATCCTCGGCCGCTTCGACCACGTCGACTACCTGGTGAACAATGCCGGTCGGTCCATCCGTCGGTC
The DNA here is from genome assembly GCF_010723575.1 of Mycobacterium bourgelatii. Taxonomy (NCBI): domain Bacteria; kingdom Bacillati; phylum Actinomycetota; class Actinomycetes; order Mycobacteriales; family Mycobacteriaceae; genus Mycobacterium; species Mycobacterium bourgelatii. The sequence continues at coordinate 874,553 of NZ_BLKZ01000001.1, read as the reverse complement.
GGTGATCAACTCCACCGACCGACTGCATGATTACGAACGGGTCATGGCCGTCAACTATTTCGGCGCGGTGCGGATGGTGCTGGCGCTGTTGCCGCACTGGCGCGAGCGCCGGTTCGGCCATGTCGTGAACGTCTCCAGCGCCGGGGCGCAGGCCCACAACCCCAAGTACAGCGCCTATCTGCCCACCAAGGCGGCGCTCGATAAGTTCTCCGAGGTGGTTGCCACCGAGACGCTGTCCGACCACATCACGTTCACCAATATCCATATGCCGTTGGTCAGGACGCCGATGATCGCCCCGTCGCAACGGCTCAACCCGGTGCGCGCGATCAGCCCAGAGCACGCGGCGGCAATGGTGGTGCGCGGCCTGGTCGAGAAGCCGACCCGGATCGATACCCCCATCGGCACCCTCGCCGAGGCCGGCAACTACTTCGCGCCCAGGACGGCCCGGCGAATCCTGCATCAGTTGTATCTGGGTTACCCCGACTCGCCTGCGGCACGTGGTATTTCGCATCCGGAGAGCACCGAGCGGCGCGCTCCGGCCCCCCGCCGGCCCAAGCGTCCGGTCCGCGCCGCCTCGAAAACCTTGACCCGCGTGGGATTCCCCCGGCCCGTCAAGCGGCTCGTGCGGTTAGTGCCCGGCGTGTACTGGTAGTCACTTCTGGCACGTGAATTGGTTGACGTCGATGTACCCGACGCGGAAGGCATTGGCGCAGCCGGTCAGGTACTTGATGTAACGCTCGTAAACTTCCTCGGATTGCAGTGCGATCGCTTCGTCCTTGCGGGCTTCCAGCGCCGCAGACCAGATGTCGAGCGTCTTTGCGTAGTGCGGCTGCAACGACTGAACGCGGGTCACGGTGAAGCCGTTGGCGGCGGCCCGTTCCTGAACCATCGGGATCGACGGTAGCCGCCCACCCGGGAAGATCTCGGTGACGATGAATTTGACGAACCGGGCGAATTCGAATGTCAGCGGCAGACCGCGTTCCTTCATCTCCAACGGGTGCAGCCCAGTGATGGTGTGCAGCAACATGATTCCGTCGTCGGGTAGCAAGCGGTGCGCCAGGGTGAAGAATGCGTCGTAGCGTTCGTGCCCGAAATGCTCGAATGCTCCGATGCTGACGATCCGGTCGACGGGCTCGTCGAACTGTTCCCAACCGTTGAGCAGCACCCGCCTGGTCCGGGAGGTGTCCATCGCGTCGAACTGCTGCTGGACGTGGGCCGCCTGGTTCTTGCTGAGCGTCAGGCCGACGACGTTGACGTCGTACTTCTCGATGGCCCGGCGCATCGTCGCGCCCCAGCCGCAGCCGACGTCGAGCAGGGTCATGCCCGGCTGTAGTCCGAGCTTGCCCAAGGCCAGATCAACCTTGGCGAGCTGAGCCTCTTCCAATGTCATGTCGTCGCGCTCGAAGTAGGCGCAGCTGTAGGTCTGGCTGGGGTCGAGGAATAGTCGGAAGAAGTCGTCGGACAGGTCGTAGTGCGCCTGGATGTCGTCGAAGTGCGGCGTGAGATCGTCGGCCATCGTGACAGCGTAGTCCCGTAACGTGGCGGCGGTGAACGCCGTTTTCGTCGATGTCGATACCGGCATCGACGATGCACTTGCGTTGATTTTTCTGCTGGCCAGTGACATCGACGTGGTGGGCATCGCCTCAACCGGCGGCAACATCTCGGTCGACCAGGTGTGTGCGAACAACCTCGGCCTCCTCGAATTGTGCGGCGTCCCAGACATACCCGTATCCAAAGGCGCCGACGACCCGCTGCACGGACAGTGGGGTGAGTCCTCAAAGTTTCACGGCCCCAAGGGTTTAGGCTATGCCGATCTGCCAGCTACCGACCGCCGGCTCACCCGCTACGACGCGACGACGGCCTGGGTCGAGGCGGCCCGCGCCCGCCCCGGTGAGCTGATCGGGCTGGTCACCGGACCGTTGACCAATCTGGCGCTCGCGCTGCGGGCCGAACCCGCGCTGCCGACGCTGCTGCGCCGGCTGGTGATCATGGGCGGCACGTTCGGCGAGCAGCCGGTGTCCGAGTGGAACATCCGGGTAGACCCAGAAGCCGCCACCGAGGTGTTCGCTGCCTGGGCTGGGCACCAAGAACTTCCGGTCGTGTGCGGGCTGCAGCTGACCAGACGTGTCGCAATGACACCGGAGATACTCGCCCGACTGGCGACGGCCGCCGGACCGTCACCGCTGATCACGATGATCAAGGACGCGGTGCGGTTCTACTTCGAGTCGCACGAGTCCCGCGGCCTGGGTTATGTGGCGTTCATGCACGATCCGTTGGCCGCCGCCGTCGCCCTGGACCCGCAGTTGGTGTCGGCACGCGCGGCGACGGTGGACGTCGATCTGACCGGTGCCCGGGGCCGGACCGTTGCCGATTACTCGGGAAGCCGAGAACCCAACGCGCAGATCGCCGTTGATGTCGACCCGGCCGCGTTTTTCGACCTGTTCATCGAACGGGTGGCGGCGTTTGCGCGCAAGAAATTCGCAAGCCGCTAGCAATAGCGTCACACCATGAGGAAACTGTTCGTAGGGTTGGCAGCGACGGTGCTGCTGACGGGCAACGTTTCAGGGGTGGGCCCGGCTCAGGCCCAGCCCGGCCCGTTGCCGCTACGCTCCTGGCCCGGATGCCCGGAAGACCATCCGGAGGGGCCATGTCGCTGGTGTCCGGGGGATCCCCCGGTGCAGACCGGCAATATTGCGGTGTACCCGGTGGTGTGGGACGAGAGCATCTGCCACACCTATTACTACGTCCACTCCGGCCAAGGCAATGTGGCGCACAACATCTGGGACGGCGAGAACCCGCCGCCACCGCCGCCGTGGCCACCGGGTCTCGACTTCTGCCCCATCCCGCCCTGGTGTCCGTAGTCGGCAACCGGCTCTGCCCAACTACACGCAACTTAACTATGCGCACCTATTCATAGGCCCCCTCGAGGTACCAGCGCCGCTGGCGGTAACACAGCAGCAGCGCGCGTTCGCTCTCCAACAACACCTGGGCCCGAGCGGTACGCGCGCCCGCTGCCCGATCCGGATCCCACCATCGCTCGTCGACCGGCCACGGTCCGGCCCACCAGCACACCCGGTCGTCCTGACCCCGCAGCGTCAGCCGCACCGGATCGGCGGAGAACATCCCGCGACTGGTCACCCGAACCGGATTCCGTTGGGCATCAAGCAATTCCACCGCATCATCGAGCAACACCGCCGGCGACGGCTGCGGCAGTTGGCCAGGCCAGGGCTGATCCGGGTCCGCTTGCGGCACCGGCTCGTCGCCCAGTGGGGTCAGCGTGATGCGTTCGGCCGGTCCGCGGCCACCGGACAGCACCGGCACCTGGACCGCCTCCGGACCGAGCAGGCCCTGAACCCGCACCAGCGCCCGTCGGGCTCGGAGCCTGTCCTCGTCACCAAGACCACCCCACAGCGGGAGCTGCAATGCCCCGGCCGACACCACCTCGATGGCCTGCAGACGCAACGAGGTCACCGGGCCGGTCGGCCTAGCCTGGGCGGTTCGATGGTTCAGCCACCCGTCCAGCTGCCAGCGCACGCGGTCCGCGGTGGCGTCCTCGGTCAACGGCTCGGCACACCGCCACACTCGGCTCAGTTCTTCGCCGTTGGCGGTGACGGCGTGGATCGCCAGTCGGGTACACTCCACCCCGGCCGCCATCAACGCCTGATGCAGCGAGGCGGCCAACGAGCGCCCGGCGAATGCCGCGGCGTCGACCCGGTCGATCGGCGGATCGCAGTCCAGCACGGCGTCGAGTTCCGGCGGCAACTCCCGACCGGACGGCGCCCGCTCGGGCTCGCCGCGGGCAAACCGGTGTGCGGCCACCCCCTCGGCCCCGAACCGGGAGGCCACGTCGGTGCGGGACAGCGCAGCGAACTGGCCCATGGTGCGAATCCCTAACCGCCACAACAGATCCGTCAACTCATCCCGCCCAGGACCCGACAAGCTCGGTTCGGTGGCAAGCTGTCGGATCGACAACAAGGACAAGAACCGCGCGTCGCCTCCCGGCTCCACGATCCGGCCCGCGCGTGCGGCGAAGACCGCGGTGGACAACTGGTCGGCTATCCCGACCTGGCACTCGGCGCCCGCCACTGAACTCACAGCCACCGCGTCAACCAACCGCTCGGCCGCCTGCTGTTCGGAGCCGAAATAGCGGGCCGCCCCGCGCACCGGTAATACCAGGAGCCCGGGCCGTAGCACCTCGGCGCGGGGCACCAGATCGTCCACCGCAGCGATCACCCCTTCGAAGAAGCGGGCGTCGCGGTCGGCGTCGGCGGCCACGATGTGCAGTTGCGGGCAGCGCGCCGCCGCCTCCCGGCGTCGCAACCCCCGCCGTACGCCCGCCGCACGCGCGGTCGCCGAACAGGCGATCACCCGGTTGGCCAACGTGACCGCGACCGGAGCCGTCACGGGCTGGCCCGCCGCCGCAGCAGCGGCCACCGCGGGCCAGTCCATGCACCAAATTGCCAGCACTCGGGAAGAGCCCACCGGACTCACCCGGTTCGCGTTCGGCCGATCGTCTGGCCACACCGGGTGATCTGCAGCCGAACACCGCTGATCCGCCCAAACCCGGGGGTGGGTGCGCCCCGAGGAAAAGGGGTGATCTCGTAGCCGCAGACCCGGGCCTGAAGCCGCGCCTGCGCGCCTTCCCACTCGCCGTCGGTCACCAGCAAAGTGCAACCCTTCTGCCGGGCCCGAACCATCACGGCCCGCGCCCGCGTCCGCGTCACCCGACGCCCACCCAGACCGAGCACCACCAAGTCCATGCCGTCGATAAGCACCGCCGCCACCTCGACCGGGTCCGCGCCGGGATCCGGTATCACCGCGAGCCGACTCAGGTCCGCCCCCATCTCCACGGCGGCCAGCAGCCCGATATCCGGCTGGCCGACGATGGCGACGTTGCCTCCCTCCGCCGTCACCGACGCCACCATGCGCAGTAATAGCGACCGCGCCCCGGAGATCACCGCCACCGTCCCCCGTGGAAGCTGCGCAGACGTTGACTCCGTGGTCCGCAGTTCGTCCAGCCGGCTGGGCCCCCCGGACAGCTCAGCAATCCGCTGACGTAGCGATTCGAGCTGTTCAGCACGATTTTCGTGCCGACGACCCGGGGCAAAAGCCGCAGTCATCATCCCGCCTTGGTTCGAAAGTATGTTCGATTGATTCGAGTAAACACCCGCCCTCCGACAAGCGTCAAGAACGCATGAGACGCTGCCGTCGTGCGGTCGCGCAGGAGCTTGATACTGGTGTGGTTCTTGGCGTTTTGTGTGGTCCCACCAGCCCCTTTGGTCAGTGCTGACCCAGGGACTGAACGCCGGGACTGCCGGCCGGCGGAGTTGTTCACCACAGACACCGGGTCGCCGCTGTTCGAACTGCAGGCGACGACGACGATCGTGACAGGGGCCCCCTTCGGTGTGGCGGTGACGGGATCCACCCCACTGGATGGGGTGTTCTGGTCCGAGGACCGCCAGCAAATCACCTTCGAGCGCTCGCGCGAGTTCCATCTGTGCATCACCGATGCAGCGACCCTGCACGCCGCCGCCGAGGCGTTAGGCCACCAGTTCGACCAGGATGCGGTGCTGACGTTCGACTACCAACCGCAAAGCGCTCCCGGCGACGGCGCCAACGGGGTCGCCGTCACCGTGCCCGACGTCGACTTCGGACGCTTCGGCGAAGCGTTCGCGGCCGACCCGACCGCGCGGCGCCGACTCCTGGGCGGATCTGTCACCACGACAGACCGCACCCTGATCCTGATCGCCGACTGCGACGATGTTGACCTCGCCCGCCGACTGGTCCAAGAGTCCGGTGGCAGCTGGGAATCCGCGACGCTCGCTTTCGGTAGGCGCGAATTCGTCCAAACCGCCGAGGTTGGTTCGGCGTCGCCCTGAGTCGACTCGGAGCGACATCGCTTGCGGCACAGAACCTGTCGCTCAAAGCCGGGCAGAACCCCTAGTCCTTCGGACCCGATACCAATGTGACAGAAGTGAATACCAAGGGGACTCACGGCAATTGCGGCACAAAATCGCCGCAGCCGCGAAAACTACTCCCACTCGATGGTGCCCGGTGGCTTACTGGTGATATCCAGCACCACGCGGTTGACTTCCGCGACCTCGTTGGTGATCCGAGTTGAGATCCGCTCCAACACCTCATAAGGAACGCGGGTCCAGTCGGCGGTCATGGCGTCCTCACTGGACACCGGACGCAACACGATCGGATGCCCATAGGTACGGCCGTCACCCTGCACCCCCACCGAACGGACGTCGGCCAGCAGCACCACCGGACACTGCCAGATCTGGTGATCCAGGCCCGCCGCGGTCAATTCCTCGCGTGCGATCGAATCAGCGTGCCGCAGCGTTTCCAGCCGCGCGGCGGTCACCTCACCGACAATGCGAATGCCCAAACCCGGTCCCGGGAAGGGTTGCCGGGCAACAATTTCCTCCGGCAGACCCAACTCCCGTCCCACCGCACGCACTTCGTCTTTGAACAGAAGCCGCAGCGGCTCAACAAGAGTGAACTTCAGGTCTTCCGGCAGCCCCCCGACGTTGTGGTGGCTCTTGATGTTCGCCGTCCCACTGCCTCCACCGGACTCCACCACATCGGGATACAGCGTGCCTTGCACCAAGAACTCGATTTCGTCGCCAGAGGCGTTGCCTCCCACGATATCCCGCACCGCACCTTCGAAGGCCCGAATGAACTTGCGGCCGATGATCTTGCGTTTGCCTTCGGGATTGGTCACACCCGCCAACGCCTCCAGGAAGGTGTCGGCGGCATCAACGGTCACCAGTTTGGCCCCGGTGGCGGCCACGAAATCCCGCTCCACCTGCTCACGCTCACCCGCGCGCAGCAATCCGTGATCGACGAAGACACAGGTCAATCGGTCACCGATGGCGCGTTGGACCAAGGCCGCCGCCACCGCGGAGTCCACCCCACCGGACAGCCCGCAAATCGCGCGTCCATCGCCGATCTTCTCCCGCACCTGCTCCACCAGCGCACTGGCGATATTGGCCGGCGTCCACTCCGCGCCAATCCCGGCGAAGTCATGCAGGAACCGGTTGAGGATTTGTTGCCCATGGGGCGTGTGCATCACTTCCGGGTGGTACTGCACCCCGGCCAGGCGGCGACCGACGTTTTCGAAAGCCGCGACTGGGGCGCCGGCACTGCTGGCCACCACGGCGAATCCGTCGGGCGCCGACGTGACCGCATCCCCATGGCTCATCCAGACGGGCTGGACCGGGGGCAATCCCGAATGCAGCTCGCCACCAACCACTTTCAGTTCGGTGCGGCCGTACTCACGCGTACCGGTCTGGGCCACGGTGCCGCCCAACGCCTGCGCCATGGCCTGAAACCCGTAGCAAATGCCGAATACCGGTAGGTCGAGCTCGAACAGTTCCGGATCCAGTTGCGGGGCGCCTTCGGCGTAGACACTGGCCGGCCCGCCGGACAACACCAACGCCAACGGATCATGAGCTTTGATTTCCTCGATCGAGGCGGTATGCGGAATGACCTCCGAGAAGACCCGCGCCTCACGGACGCGGCGAGCGATCAATTGCGCATACTGCGCACCGAAGTCGACCACCAATACGGGCCGCGGCGAGCCTGATTCCACGGGCATCCACTCTAGTGGTCATTCACCCCGACTGCGTCCGACGGCCAGCAGCAAGTAGCATCACCAGGTGTAGGACCTATGTGGGATGCGGGGTGTTTTGGGGTGCGGCACGTTGGGAAAGTGGTTCGTTTTGATGAAGTGCGTGGGTATGGTTTCGTAGCACCCGATATCGGCGGAGACGACGTCTTTCTGCATGTCAATGATCTGGAAGTAGACAAGCGAAAGGTCAAGCCGGGCGTGCAGGTTTCTTTTGAAATCGAAGAGGGCAATCGCGGAAAGTTTGCGACGGAAGTCCGGCTCGCGGATGCACCACCAAAGCTCCATTCCGATGTCGGAGACGATGACGGGGCCGCGATCGGTGACGATTACTTCGATGTTCTTACTCCCGAGGAATTTCTGCACATCGTCACCGAGAAGCTGTTGCGGATAACCCCTGCTCTGAACGCCCAGCAGATCCTCGAGGTGCGCAGCGGCTTCGAGCAACTGGCCCGCAAGCAGGGCTGGATCGACGCGTAGCCCGTCGAACACCCGACCTAATCAAGCCGACCCAGCGGCGTCGGTGCATGTAACTCGTTGTCCCGCGCCGTGCGTCGCGCGGTGCGTGTCGCGCGTCGCGAAGGGGTAGCCATGGTGGAGTGGGTATCAACCTGAATTACTCCAGAAAGTGAGGTTCTCCGTGCTCGGTCTGCCAGATAAGGTGCGCGCCTGCCTGTTCGACCTCGACGGAGTGCTCACCGATACCGCGAGCGTGCATACCAAGGCCTGGAAGGCCATGTTCGACGAATATCTGAAGCAACGGGCCGAGCGCACCGGAGAGGAATTCGTTCCCTTCGATCCGGCCGCCGACTACCGCAAATATGTGGACGGAAAGCCACGGCAAGACGGTGTCCGTTCCTTCCTGAGCAGTCGGGACATCGAATTGCCTGACGGCGATCCCGATGACTCCGGGGATACCGAGACGGTGAACGGCCTGGGCAACCGGAAGAACGACATGTTTCAAAAGGTCCTCAAAGAAGACGGTGTCGAGGTTTTCGACGGATCGCGGCGCTATTTGGAAGCCGCGGCGGACGCCGGTCTGGCCATCGCCGTCGTGTCGTCGAGTGCAAATACTCGCGACGTGCTCGAGATCACCGGCCTGGACCGCTTCGTCCAAGCGCGGGTGGACGGCGTCACCTTGCGTGAAGAAAACATCGCCGGCAAACCCGCGCCGGACTCATTTCTGCGCGCGGCGAAACTGTTGGAGGTGACTCCCGAAGAAGCCGCGGTGTTCGAAGACGCAATCTCTGGCGTGCAAGCAGGGCGTGCCGGTAACTTCGGCCTAGTGGTGGGAGTCGATCGAGTGGGTCAGGCCGATGATTTACGCAGCAATGGCGCGGACGTGGTGGTAACGGATCTCGCCGAACTGCTGCAGTCATGATCACCGAAGAAACCTTCCCGGTAGAACCGTGGGTTGTTCGGGAGACCAAACTCAGCCTGAACCTGCTGTCGCAGTCGGAGTCGATATTCGCCTTGTCCAACGGGCACATCGGCTTGCGCGGCAACCTCGACGAGGGTGAACCGTACGGCCTGCCCGGCACCTATTTGAACTCCTTCTACGAAATCCGCCCGCTGCCGTACGCGGAAGCCGGATACGGCTATCCCGAGGGTGGCCAAACCGTCGTCGACGTGACCAACGGAAAGATTCTGCGGTTGATGGTCGACGACGAGCCATTCGATGTCCGCTACGGCGAATTGATCTCGCACGAAAGGGTTCTCGATCTACGCGCCGGAACGCTGTGCCGCAAGGCACACTGGCGCACCCCCACCGGCAAGCAGGTCAAGATCACCTCGACCAGGTTGGTGTCGCTGGTGCAGCGCAGTGTCGCGGCCATCGAATACGTGGTCGAGGCCGTCGAAGACTTCGCCCGGGTCACCGTGCAGTCCGAACTGGTTACCAACGAGGACCAACCGCAAACTTCTGACGACCCGCGGGTTTCGGCGATCCTGGAAAATCCGCTGGAGGCGGTCGATCACGAATGTAGCGGCACCAGAGCGGTTCTCATGCACCGCACCCGCGCCAGCGCGCTGATGATGGCCGCGGCGATGGATCACGAGGTGGACGTACCAGGCCGGGTAGAGGTCTCCACCGACGCCCGCGCCGACCTGGCCCGAACCACGGTGATCTGCGGGCTGCGGGCCGGACAAAAGCTGCGCATCGTCAAGTATCTGGCGTACGGCTGGTCGAGCCTGCGTTCCCGGCCGGCGCTGCGCGACCAGGCCGCCGCCGCCCTGCACGGCGCGCAGTACAGCGGATGGCAGGGGCTGCTCGACGCCCAGCGCAAGTACCTCGACGACTTCTGGGACTGCGCCGATGTGGAGGTCGAGGGCGACCCGGAATCGCAGCAAGCCGTGCGGTTCGGGCTGTTTCACCTCGTGCAAGCCAGCGCCCGCGCCGAACGGCGCGCCATTCCCAGCAAAGGGCTCACCGGCACCGGCTATGACGGCCACGCCTTCTGGGACACCGAAGGATTCGTGCTCCCGGTGCTCACCTACACCCTGCCGCACGCGGTGGCCGACGCCCTGCGCTGGCGCGCCTCGACATTGGACCTGGCCAAGGAGCGCGCCGCCGAACTGGGCCTCGACGGCGCCGCCTTCCCCTGGCGAACCATCCGCGGTCAAGAGTGCTCGGCCTACTGGCCGGCCGGCACGGCGGCCTGGCACATCAACGCCGACATCGCAATGGCTTTCGAGCGGTACCGCACCGTCACCGGTGACCACTCGCTGGAAGCCGAATGCGGGCTGACGGTGCTCGTCGAGACCGCGCGGTTGTGGATGTCGCTCGGCCACCACGACCGACACGGCGTCTGGCACCTCGACGGGGTCACCGGTCCAGACGAGTACACGGCGATCGTGCGCGACAACGTCTTCACCAACCTGATGGCGGCCCACAATCTCCTCACCGCCGCCGATGCCAGCGCCCGTCACCCCGACAAAGCGGGCGAATTAGGCGTCACCACAGAGGAAATGGCCGCCTGGCGCGATGCGGCCAATGCCGTGAACATCCCCTACGACGAGGAGTTGGGCGTCCATCAGCAATGCGAAGGATTCACCACCTTCGGCGAATGGGACTTCGAAACCAACACCACCTACCCCCTGCTCCTGCACGAGGCCTACGTGCGGCTGTATCCCGCGCAGGTGATCAAGCAGGCCGACCTGGTGCTGGCCATGCAATGGCAGAGCCACGCGTTCACGCCCGAACAGAAGGCACGCAACGTCGACTACTACGAGCGGCGCATGGTGCGCGACTCGTCACTGTCGGCGTGCACCCAGGCCGTCATGTGCGCCGAGGTGGGTCACCTGGAACTGGCCCATGACTACGCCTACGAGGCTGCCCTGATCGACCTCCGCGATCTGCACCAGAACACTCGTGACGGCCTGCACATGGCGTCGCTGGCCGGAGCGTGGATGGCCTTGGTGAACGGCTTTGGCGGACTGCGTGACGACGAGGGCATCCTGTCCATCGATCCCCACCTGCCCGACGGCATTTCGTGCCTGCGGTTCCGGCTGCGCTGGCAGGGATTTCGACTGACGGTGGACGTGAACCACGACGATGTGACCTACACGCTGCGCGACGGCCCGGGCGGCGAGCTGAACATGCGGCACGCCGGCGAAGAGATCACCCTGAGCACCGAGAAGCCGTCCACCTTCCCGGTGCGCAAGCGCAAGCCGCTGCTGCCGCCACCGCCGCAGCCGCCGGGCCGCGAGCCGGTACACCGGCGTGCCATGGCCCGGTCGATCACGAAGTAGGAGAAGCAGCGCCGACTCAGGCTTGCTCGGGTTCGAGCACCACGCGGACGAACACCTTGCGGCCCGACTCGTCGACGAACCAGGCGTTGCGGTACTCGTCGTGCGTCAACGCGCGCAGCCGGTTGAGGAAATCGCCGAACGTGCCGCGTTCGGTCAAGTCCAGCTCCAGCAGCGCGGCGAAGTCCTTCTTGTAGTTGAGGTTGCCCTCCATGTGCGGCGGGGTGGTCTGGTAACTGCCGTCGCGGATGGCCGGGAAGTGTTCGAGCACCAGTTGGCGCTCGATCTCGATGAGCCTGGCGTAGACGGTTCCCGAGGTATCCCACGACTCGATCGCGCACTCCTGCTGGGCGATGATCGGCCCGTGATCGAGTTCCTCGTCGATCTCGTGGATGGTCACTCCTACCGGTAGCCCGTTGATCAGCGAGAACACCTGCGGATACCAGCCGCGGTTGTAGGGATTGAGCCCCGGATGAACGTTCACGCACCTGATCCGGTCGATCAGCTGCGCCGGGAACTTCTGCTTGCAGTGCAGGGAAAGAAGCAGGTCATACCGGTCGATGACCTCGAGTGCCTGCTCGTTGATGTTCAGCCGCGGGACATCGGGCAGCTGACCATGCTGGGACTGATAGACATCGATGCCGGGGTGCCTGGATTGCAGTTCCAACGCCACGGCGTGGGCGTGGACGTTGTCGGTCAATATCAGTGTTTTCGTGGCACTCTTGGTGTCACGGTTCGTGTCATCGTCGGCTTTCCCCACCGCGCTGACCCTACTTCAGCGCGGTCCAAGCATCCGGGCGACCTCGGCGGCCACCTCCTGACGCAGTTCCTCTTCGGGCATGTGGTCAAGACCGGTCGCCGAGCGCAGCATCGGCGCGAACAGCCGCCAACCAAATTGCAGTGCAAGGGAATTGGCGACGGCCAGCCGCCCCTTGGTTTCGTCCTCATGACGGGGAAGCACCTCGTCGAGCAGCTCGGCAACGTTGGGAAAACGCTTCTGCAACTGCGCGACGGGATAACCGTCCAGCAATGCGCGGGCCAGCACCCGCATGTGCCGGTCAAGCGCGCGTTCGATGACGTCGGGCGGGGTCTCGGAGTGCACCAACCCGGACAGCGTGGCGCCCAGGTGATCGAGCACCGCACCGACCAACTGTTCTTTGGTGCCGAAGTGGCGAAACACCAACCCGTGGTTGACCTTCGACCTTGCGGCGATGTCACGAATCGACGTGGCGGCCGGCCCACGCTCGGCGAAAAGATCTGTAGCGCTTTCTAATACCGCCGCCGCAACCTCATCGCGGCCGGTGGGGATCTTGCCGCGCGACACCCTCGCAGACCCCGCGGACCGTGTAGTCATCCGTCTACGTTAGCCGACCGCGAAACTGCCCCTTGCACCGGGTGTAGTCACTCGACTACAGTGAGCTCTAATGTAGTCAACTGACTACAGATGAACACCCGGGTAAGGACACATCATGACGACCACCACCACCCATCTGATCGGAGTGAAAAAGCTGGGCAGCCGCATCGGTGCCGAGATCAGCGGTGTTCGCCTCGGCGGCGACCTGGACCCGGCAGTGGTGGACGAAATCCGGGCGGCGCTGCTGGCCCACAAGGTGATCTTCCTCCGCAACCAGCACCACCTCGACGACGCGCAGCAGCTCGCATTCGCCGGACTACTCGGCACCCCCGTCGGGCACCCGGCCGCCGCCGCCTTCGCCGCCAACGCGCCGGTCATCACGCCCATCAACTCGGTGTTCGGCAAGGCCAACCGCTGGCACACCGACGTCACGTTCGCCGCCAACTACCCGGCGGCGTCGATCCTGCGCGCGGTCACGCTGCCCAGCTACGGCGGGTCGACGCTCTGGGCCAACACCGCAGCCGCCTACGAGGATCTGCCCGAGCCGCTGAAGTCGCTCACCAAGCACCTGTGGGCCGTGCACTCCAACCGCTACGACTACGCCGCCAGCGGGGCCCCCGGCGGCACTACCGGCGAGGCGCAGGAATCGTCAACCGAGGCGCAGCGCGCCTTCCGACGGGTGTTCGAGGAGCCCGACTTCCGGACCGAGCATCCGGTGGTGCGTGTGCACCCGGAGACGGGCGAGCGAACCCTGGTGCTGGGCGACTTCGTCCGCAATCTCGTCGGACTGGACAGTCATGAGTCGAACCTGTTGTTCGAGATACTGCAGCGTCGAATCACCCTGCCGGAGAACACCATCCGCTGGAACTGGGAATCGGGCGATGTCGCCGTCTGGGACAACCGAGCCACCCAGCACCGAGCGATCGACGACTACGACAACCAGCACCGGGTCATGCACCGGGTCACCTTGATGGGCGACGTCCCCGTCAACGTGCACGGGCAGCGCAGCCGGGTGATCAGCGGGACGCCGCTGGCGCTAGCGGGCTAGCAGCCCCTGCCGCACCGCTCAGCCGACGTCGGCCTGCGGAAGGATCTCCTTCTGCGGCAGCCGGCGCAGCGCGCCGGGCGCGTCGGCAGGCACCACCGGGTGCAGCGGGTCGATCGGCTCCATCCGCTGGTATGCCTCACCTTGCGACGGGCGCACGTCGTTGTCGCCCTTGTTCGGCCATAGCGACGCCGCGCGCTCGGCCTGCGCGGCGATCGACAGCGAGGGGTTGACACCCAGGTTCGCAGAGATCGCGGCGCCGTCCACCACATAGAGCGTCGGGTAGCCGTAGACGCGGTGGTAGGGGTCGATGACCCCGGTGTCGGGGCTGTCGCCGATCACCGCGCCGCCCAGGAAGTGAGCGGTCAGCGGGATGTTGAACAGCTCGCCCCAGGTGCCTCCGGCGACACCGTCGATCTTCTCGGCGATCCGACGGGTCACTTGGTTGCCCACCGGGATCCAGGTCGGGTTCGGCTCCCCGTGGCCCTGCTTGCTGGAGTACCAGCGAATGCCGAGCTTGCCACGCTTGGTGTAGGTGGTGATCGAGTTGTCCAAGTGCTGCATCACCAACGCGATCAGGGTGCGTTCGCTCCACTGCCGCGGATTCAGCAGCCGCAACATGTTTTTCGGATCCTTGCCCGCTTGGTCCAGCAGCTGCTTCCAGCGCGGCACGTCGGTGCCTTCGGGTCCCGCTCCGTCGGTCATCAACGTCTGCAGCAACCCCATCGCGTTGGAGCCCTTGCCGTACCGCACCGGTTCGACGTGGGTGTCCTCCGTCGGGTGGATCGACGAGGTGATCGCGACCCCGTGAGTCAGGTCGAGATCCGGCTTCACCTCCAATGTGGCCGCGCCGACGATGGATTCGGAGTTGGTGCGAGTCAGCACGCCCAGCCGCTTCGACAGCTTGGGCAGTTTGCCGGCGTCGCGCATGTTGAACAGCAGGTGCTGGGTGCCCCAGGTGCCGGCGGCCAGGATGAGGTGCGTGGCGGTGAACTTGCGCCGATCCCGTCGCACCCAGCTGCCGGTGCGCACCGTGCTGACTTCCCACAACCCATCCGGACGCTGCGCGAACGACTTGACCGTCGTCATCGGAATAACTTCTGCGCCTGCGGATTCCGCGAGATAGAGGTAGTTCTTGAGCAACGTGTTCTTGGCGCCGTAGCGGCAACCGGTCATGCACGAGCCGCATTCCAGGCAACCGGTGCGCGCCGGTCCCGCACCGCCGAAGTATGGGTCGGGCACGGTCTTGCCCGGTGTCTTGGTGCCGTCCGGCCCGAAGAACACCCCCACCGGAGTCGGCACGAAGGTGTCGCCGCAGCCCATCTCGTCGGCAACCTCTTTGATGATGCGGTCGGCGTCGGTGAACGTCGGGTTGTAGACCACGCCCAGCATCCGTTGCGCCTGCTCGTAGTGCGGCATCAACTCGGAACGCCAGTTGGAGATGTCCCGCCACTGCGGATCGTTGAAGAACGGGTCCGGCGGTATGTACAGGGTGTTGGCATAGTTCAGCGACCCACCGCCCACGCCGGCGCCGGCCAGGATCATCACGTTGGTCAGCGGGTGGATGCGCTGAATGCCGTAGCAACCCAGCTTGGGCGCCCAGAGGAATTTGCGCAGGTCCCAGGAGGTCTTGGCGAATTCGTGGTCTTCGTAACGGCGTCCGGCTTCCAAAACGCCGACCCGATAGCCCTTCTCGGTCAGACGCAGCGCGCTGACGCTGCCCCCGAATCCCGACCCGATAATCAGAACGTCATAATCCGGCTTCATCGGTGCAGTATGAACGGCTTGACAGCGAAGCTAAACCGGCACCCCTCAGCAGCCGACTGTCAGGCCGACCTTCTGGAACTCTTTGAGGTCGCAATACCCGGCCTTGGCCATCGCTCTCCGCAAACCGCCGACCAGATTCAAGCTGCCGAACGGGTCGTCGGACGGTCCGTTGAGCACCCGCTCCAGGGGCGGCCGTTCGCCGACGGCGATCTGCAGCAGCGCCCCGCGCGGCAACGACGGATGCGCCGCAGCGGCCGGCCAGAACCAGCCCTCGCCCAGCGCTTCGGCGGACTCGGCCAGCGGCGTGCCCAGCACCACCGCGTCGGCGCCGCAGGCGATCGCTTTGGCCAGCTCACCGGAGGTGTGGATGTCGCCGTCGGCCAGCACGTGGACGTAACGGCCGCCGGTCTCGTCCAGGTATTCGCGTCGCGCGGCCGCGGCGTCGGCAATCGCGGTCGCCATCGGCACGCTGATGCCCAGCACCTCGTCGGTGGTGGTCACTCCGCGCGTCGAGCCGTAGCCGACGATGACGCCCGCGGCGCCGGTACGCATCAGGTGCAATGCCGTGCGGTGGTCCTGCACCCCGCCCGCGACGACGGGGATGTCGAGTTCGGAGATGAACGTCTTCAGGTTGAGCGGCTCACCGTCACTGGCCACCCGTTCCGCGGAGACGATCGTGCCCTGGATGAGCAGCAGATCGATGCCGGCCTGCAGCAACACCGGGGTCAGCGCCTGGGCATTCTGCGGGCTGACCCGCACCGCGGTGGTCACACCCGCTTCGCGGATCCGGGCCACCGCCGCGCCCAGCAGGTCCGGGTTCAGCGGTGCCGCGTGCATCTCCTGCAGCAGCCGGATCGCAGCCGACGGTTCCGGCTCCTTGCTCGCGGCCTCGATGACCAGGGCAATCTTGGACTGCACGTCGGCGTGCCGGCCGATCAGCCCCTCGCCGTTGAGCACGCCCAGCCCGCCGAGCCGACCGAGTTCGATCGCGAACTCCGGAGAGACCAGCGCGTCGGTCGGGTGCGCCAGCACCGGGATCTCGAACCGGTAGGCGTCCAGCTGCCAGGCGGTGGACACGTCCTGGGACGAGCGGGTGCGCCGCGACGGCACGATGCTGATTTCGCTCAGTTCGTAGGTGCGGCGGGCGTTGCGGCCCATGCCGATTTCAACCATGTTCGGTGTGCCCGTCAGCTCAGCGTGCGTAGTAATTGGGCGCCTCGACGGTCATAGCGACGTCGTGCGGGTGGCTCTCTTTGAGGCCCGCCGGGGTGATCCGGACGAACTGGGCCTGCTGCAGTACCTCGATGGTGGGCGAGCCGGTGTAACCCATGGCGGCCCGCAACCCGCCGGTCAGTTGGTGGATCACCGAGTTCAGCGGACCGCGGAACGGCACCCTGCCCTCGATCCCTTCGGGCACCAACTTGTCCTCGGACAGCGCGTCGTCGGCGAAGTAACGGTCCTTGGAGTACGACTTGGCCCCGCCGCGGCCCTGCATGGCACCCAGCGACCCCATGCCGCGATAGCTCTTGTACTGCTTGCCGTTGACAAAGATGAGCTCGCCCGGCGCCTCGGCCGTCCCGGCCAGCAGCGAACCGAGCATGGCAGTCGACGCGCCGGCGGCCAGTGCCTTGGCGATGTCGCCGGAATACTGCAGCCCGCCATCGGCGATCACCGGCACACCGGCCGGCCGGCACACCGCGACGGCTTCCAAAATCGCCGTGATTTGAGGCGCACCGACTCCGGCCACCACCCGCGTCGTGCAGATCGAACCCGGCCCCACCCCGACCTTCACCGCGTCTGCGCCGGCGTCGACCAGGGCCGCGGCCGCGGCTCGGGTGGCGACGTTGCCGCCGATCACCTCTACCCGGTCACCGACCTCGAGCTTGAGTTTGTGCACCATGTCCAGGACCAGCCGGTTGTGCGCGTGCGCGGTGTCGACGACCAACACGTCGACCCCGGCATCGACCAGCATCATCGCCCGGACCCAGGCGTCACCGCCGACGCCGACGGCGGCACCCACCAGCAGCCGGCCGTCGCTGTCCTTGGTGGCCAGCGGGTGCTGTTCGGTCTTGACGAAGTCTTTGACGGTGATCAGCCCGGTCAGGCGGCCGCGGCCGTCCACGACGGGCAGCTTCTCGATCTTGTGGCGGCGCAGCAGGCCCAGCGCCGCTGACGCACTCACACCCTCCTGCGCGGTGATCAGCGGGGCCTTCGTCATCACCTCGGCGACCTGCTTGGACTGGTCGACCTCGAACCGCATGTCGCGGTTGGT
Source organism: Mycobacterium bourgelatii (assembly GCF_010723575.1). Taxonomy (NCBI): domain Bacteria; kingdom Bacillati; phylum Actinomycetota; class Actinomycetes; order Mycobacteriales; family Mycobacteriaceae; genus Mycobacterium; species Mycobacterium bourgelatii. The sequence continues at coordinate 856,735 of NZ_BLKZ01000001.1, read as the reverse complement.
GATGATGCCGACCAGGGCACCATCGTCGTCGACGACGGGCAGACCGGAGATGCGGAACCGCGCGCAAAGCGCGTCGACCTGCGCCAACGTGTTGTCCGGACGGCAGGTGACCGGGTCGGTGACCATGCCGGCCTCCGACCGCTTGACCATCTCGACCTGGCCCGCTTGTTCGGCGACGGGCAGATTGCGGTGCAGCACACCCATTCCGCCCGCCCGGGCCATCGCGATCGCCATCCGCGACTCGGTGACGGTGTCCATCGCCGAGCTAACCAGCGGCACCTTCAGCCGGATCCGCTTGGTGAGCTGACTGGACGTATCCGCAGTGGCGGGCACCACGTCGGACGCCGCTGGCAACAGCAAGACGTCGTCGAAGGTCAGACCCAGCATCGCGATCTTGTGCGGGTCGTCGCCGCCGGTCGGCACCGATTCGCCCGCGAGCCCCGAAACGGGAGCGTCGCGCACGTAAGGGCTGCCGACCAGGTCGGAGCTTTCTTCGAGGCCGGACATGCCACGGGACATCTGGAAGCCCTCCATACGCATGCGTCAGATGAGAAATCCATCCTATCGGCTTCCGCACCGTGCCCTACTCACAGCTTTTGGTGCACGCCTGGCGTGTTGGTACCCAGACTGACCCGAACCGCCCCGGTCCCGCCACGAACGGGGCCGCCCGGGAATTTCTGGCAATATGTCCGCCCGCTTGCGTAGTCTAGAGGCGTGCGCGACCACCTCCCACCGGGTTTGCCGCCTGACCCGTTTGCTGACGACCCCTGCGACCCGTCGGCGGCGCTGGAGGCCGTCGAGCCGGGACAGCCCCTTGATCAGCAAGAGCGAATGGCCGTCGAAGCCGACCTGGCTGATTTGGCCGTCTACGAAGCTTTGCTGGCGCACAGAGGCATCCGCGGGCTGGTGGTGTGCTGCGACGAGTGCCAGCAAGACCACTACCACGATTGGGACATGCTGCGTGCCAATCTTCTGCAGCTTCTGATCGACGGCACGGTGCGTCCGCACGAGCCGGCGTATGACCCCGAACCCGACGCGTATGTCACCTGGGACTACTGCCGCGGGTACGCGGACGCCTCGCTCAACGAAGCGACGTCAGACGCGGACGGTTTCCGCCGCCATCTCTGAGCGCGCTCTTTAACTACGGTCTCTAACTACGGTCTTTAACTACGGCGCCGGCTCCGCCGGCGGTTCAGTCGGTGTTTCCGACGACTTGTGCGACCCGTGAGTTGACCTACGACGTGGTCGTCGGAGCCGGTGTCGTCGAGTCCGACGGTTCGGTTGCGGACGGGGACGGCGCCTCGGACTCCGTCGCGCCGGGGGTTGGCGACGGGGACCCGGATGCCGAAGGCGTCGGGGTCGCGCTGACCGTGACCCCGTCCTGCGGGGTTGTTGTCGGACTTACCGTCGGGGTCGTCGAGCCCGCCGCCGAGGTGGTCGCCGGGACGGATGTCGGAGTCGACTGCGGCGCAGACGGTGGCGCCGACGGCGCCGGGGCCAGTGACCCGGTTTGGGGCGCCTGCGCGTTGGGGTCGCGCCTGTCCACCTTCGTGTTCAGCTGATTCACTTCGTTCAACAAGTTCTGCTTACGGTTGTCGTCGTTCACCCCCTGCAGGGTGCTGCTGACCTCCGCCAACTGCGTGTGGGCCTGGTCCCACTGGCCCTGGGCGATCATCTGCTCGACCTTCGCCAGCTCCGCCTTGGCCGACAACTCGATCTGGTCGTCGTTGACCCGCGGTTCGCTGAACAGCATCGCGTGCAGGCCATACAACGCGTCGCCCGGACGAGCGTCCGCCACCACGGCGCCAAATCCACTCAACGCCAACACCGTTGCCGCCACCGACCCAACCGCGGCCATACCGCGACGAGTGCGCCGGCGCTCCGCGAGTCCCTCTTCCAAAGCCGCAATGGCCTGGTCTTTCGACACCAGCGTGTTGGCGGGTGGCCACCGCACGTCGTCTCGCCACTCCCCGAGCAAGGTGGCGAGCGCGTCGTCGTCGGGATCCCCGAGCCGGAAGTCCGCCCGCTCGGCGAGCGCATCCAACAGCAGATCGGTGTGGGTCAGTTCGTCCAGCGCCGGCGGGTCGCCGCGCGACCCGAAGTCCGGTTCGGAATTGCGTCCTGAACTCCGCCCTGAATTATGCATAATCACCTGCCGCAACGAGTTCGTCTTTTAACCGCTGAAGTGCGCGGTGCTGGGCCACCCGTACCGCCCCCGTGGTGCTACCCACCGCGGCGGCGGTCTCCTCCGCGCTCAGACCAACGACAACGCGCAGGATGAGGATCTCGCGTTGTTTGGAAGGCAAGATTTCGAGCAGGTCATTCATCCGGCTCACCGAATCCGCTTCGATCGCACGCTGTTCCGGGCCTGCGTCCGACGACCGGCGCTCGGGCACCTCCTCGGCCGGATAGGCCAGATCACGACCCGCGGCGCGGTGCGCGTCGGCGACCTTGTGCGCCGCGATGCCGTACAGGAAGGCCAGGAACGGACGTCCTCGGTCTCGGTAGCGCGGCAACGCCGTTATGGTGGCCAAGCAAACCTCCTGTGCCACGTCATCTGCTGACAGGCCACTCCGCTCGACCGTGCCGACTCGCGCTCGGCAATATCGGACGACGATTGGACGGATGGTCTCCAGCACCTCCCGAAGCGCGTTCCGGTCCCCCGCCACGGCTTCCGCAACCACAGCGTCGAGACGTTCGCCTTCAATTGTCATCGACGGTGATATCTCCAACGTTACGAAGCGGACACATCCTGGCTTTGAGACAAGCCTCTGAGACAAGCCCTGAGCCAGCTAAGACACTGCTAGACCATAACGGTCGGACTGCATTTCAAACAGAACGCCAATTTCCACCGGCGTCTTGCACCTGACCTGCACAAATATCGCGGATATCGATGAGTTCGCGCAATTTGTGTGCCGAAAGCGTGACTTTGCCGATATCAATCAGCAAGCAACTCAGTGCCCATTGCAGCGGTACCAGCCCAAATTGCCCGGTCGCGTCCAATGCCGCCTCTGCCACCGCACAAGCGCGGTCGATGTTCCCGGCGCTGCACAACGCCGCCGCCAGCACGACGTCGCTCTTGACTTGATGTCGCACCGATATGACGGTCATGGCCTGCGCCAAGTCGACCGCTTCCTCCGCGTGACGAACCGCCGTTACCCCGTCTCCCCCGGCCATCGCCAACTCGGCCGCCACCCAACGCCTGCGCACCGCCTGACGTTCGTCGACCGGCAGCGTCTCCGCGCGGGCCAACAGGGCGGCCGACGCGGCGAGGCGGCCGACGCCGAGCGCGTCGGCCGCCAATCCGACCAGAGCATCGCAACTGGCCTCCGGGTCGTCCCCGGCCAGCGCCAGCGCGCGGCCGTCCCAACCGCGGGCCAGCGTGTGCCACCCAAGCTGTCGCAGGAATGAAGCCTGGGTGCTGTGCGCCAGGGAAGCCAACCGGCCACTCGTCGCGCGCCGTCGCAACTGCGCGAGATCGCTGTATGCGGCGCCGTAGCGGCCCTGTCCACCGGCGGCCACGGCCCGTAGCCACAACTGGTACGGCGTGGTTGCGGTAGGCAGCGGCCAGGCGTTCGGCTGGTCGCCGAAAGCGGCTGCTCGCAAGGCCGCGGGCACCGCCGAAGGCGATGCCGGAGGCAGCTCATCCCCAATCGAACTGTTGCTAGTTCCGATCACCGTGATAGCTGCGCTCCGAATCGTTAAAAGTTTGTGCGTTCCGGGTTACCGGAATATTACTCACAGCGGTGTGTGGGTTAATTACGTCGTGCTAACGTCTGCCGCCTGAGCTGGGGAATCTCCACAACGAAGCGATGCTGTTAGCACATCTAGTCTTCGATAATGGCGGGACAGATGAACGGGGCGTTAATTCTCTACCGTGGGGGCTGTTTTTCGCCACGCCTAGCGGCTATTGACGGAAATTCATAGAGCACCTTAGCGTCTACTGCGACAGGTGGTCATCGGTGACTGCACTCCAATTCAGTTGCACAACTCGCAGGTTCGCGATCTTCCTCGTTCACTTTGGAGGGAACAGACTCATGCCACAACCGGAGCAGCTACCTGGACCCAACGCCGACATCTGGAACTGGCAACTGCAGGGCCTGTGCCGAGGCCAGGACTCGTCGATGTTCTTCCACCCTGACGGTGAGCGGGGCCGCGCGCGCATGCAGCGCGAGCAGCGGGCCAAGGAGATGTGCCGGCGTTGTCCGGTGATCGACGAGTGCCGTACGCACGCACTCGAGGTTGGCGAACCGTACGGAGTGTGGGGCGGGCTGTCGGAAGCCGAGCGCGACATGCTGCTCAAGGGCAGCCTTGGCCGCCGCGCCATCCGCCGCACGGCCTAGCCCTTATCGCGTTCTCCACACGTTCCCCCTCCTTTCCCTCGCACGGCTTTGATTCGGGGCCGTTGCTGCTGCGCGGCACTTGGTGCGCGAGGATCTACCCGTGGCTGATCTCTCGCGTTATGGGCCGTGGGCGGTGGTGGCGGGCGGATCGGAGGGCGTCGGTGCTGAGTTTGCCTTCGCACTGGCCGACGCGGGGCTCAATCTCGTTCTGATCGCCAGGAAGCCTGGTCCGCTCGCCAAGACCGCCGATCCCTGCCGCTCCCGCGGGGTCGAAGTGCGCACCGTCGAACTCGACCTGGTCAGAGACGACGCCGTCGCGCGGGTAATCGAGACCACCGCCGATATCGAGGTCGGCCTGCTGATCTACAACGCGGGCGCCAACACGTGCAGCGAACACTTCCTCGATGGCGACCTCGCGGACTTTGCGCGAGTGATCGATTTGAACATCGGCACGATGCTCGCGCTGGTACAGCACTTCGGCCGCCCGATGCGCGAGCGTCGGCGCGGCGGAATCCTGATGGTCGGATCGATGGCCGGTTATCTGGGTTCGATGCGCCACACCGTGTACGGCGGCGTGAAGGCGTTCGGACGAATCTTCGCCGAGAGCCTGTGGCTTGAGTTGCGCGAGTACAACGTTGACGTACTCGAACTGGTACTCGGTGTCACCCGCACTCCCGCGATGGAGCGCGTCGGACTCAATTTCGACGTGCCCGGCATGCGCGTCGCCGAGCCCGCGGACGTGGCTCGTGAAGGCCTGCAACAACTTTCCAATGGGCCGGTGTATGTGGCCGGGGGCAACGCCGACGATGTCGCGCGCCGCAACGATCCCGACCGCGCCAAGGTCGTCCTGGGCACGCACCGATTCATGGAGAAGTTGCTGGGGCCCCCGGGGTCCCGCTCGGATGGACGTTGATTCTGCGTCCAGGGCGCAAAAGTTCGAGTAGCAACCGCCGTGGATGCAGAGTCAGCGGCAAGGGAAGGCCAAGGGAAGGAAAGGCGTTGACCGAGGAACGGCTCGCCGAGCTAGAGCGGCGCTTGCAACAGATCGAGGACGAGCGGGCGATCGAACGGCTCATCGCTTCCTACGGTCCGCTCGTGGATGCCGGAGCGGCCGAAGCGACGGCCGCGCTGTGGGCAACGAACGGCAGCTATGACGTGGAAGGCTGGCCGATGCGCAGCCGCGCAGACGTCGAGGCCATGGTGCGCTCCGACGCCCACCAGGGACTCATCGGCCGTGGTTGCTGCCACTTCCTCGGTCCGGCGGTGGTGTCCGTCGACGGCGACGAGGCCGCGGCGGTCTGCGAATCACTGCTGGTGGTCAAACGCGGTGAGCATTTCGTCGTCGCTCGCGCCGGCGCCAACCGGTTTATCTTGCGGCGCAACGACAATCAGTGGCAGATCGTGGAACGCACCACGCGAATGCTCGACGGCAGCCCAGAGTCCCGTCAGTTGCTGACGACGGGGCTGGTGGACCGCTAACCGCAAAGTTGGATGGCCGCCGACTACGGCTGCACCAGCGGTTTGAGCGCTTCTCCCACCTTCGTGATCACTCCCGGTGTGTGGCGGTGCGTCGGAAGGTTGATGATGACGCCGTCGATGCCTGCGTCCAGCACGCGCCGTTTGATCTCGTCGGCGATTTGATCGGGTGTCCCGTGCACCGCACGCCCGCCTTGCGCCTCGCCGATGTCGCGCGGCGCGTCGTACCCGTCGACCACCACGGTGAGCAGGCCACTGGTCTCCAAAGTTGCTGGGTCGCGGTCGATCTCGACGCAGCGCTGCCGTAACACCTGCACCTTGGCGGGTAAGTCGTCGATGTCGGCGATGATGTTGAGGTGGTCGGCGTAGCGGGCGGCCATTCGGAACGTCTTCTTCTCGCCGCTGCCGCCGAGCATCACCGGAATATGGTCCCGATAGCGCGGTTCGTTGATCGCGTTCTCGGTGTGGTACCACTTGCCGGAAAAGCTGCGCCGCTCGCCGTGCAGCATCGGCAGGATGATCTGCAGCGCCTCTTCGAGCTTTTCGAAACGCTCGGTGAACGTGCCGAACTCGAAGCCGAGCTGGCGATGCTCGAGTTCGAACCATCCCGCCCCGATACCAAGAATTCCGCGGCCGCCGCTGACGACGTCCAATGTCGAGATCACCTTCGCGAGCAGCGTCGGGTTGCGGTAGGTATTGCCCGTCACCAAAGTGCCCAGCTGTACCCGCTCGGTGACCGTGGCCAGCGCACCCAGCGCCGTGTAGGCCTCGAGCATGGGTTCGTCGGGCGCACCCAGGCCGGGCAGCTGATAGAAGTGGTCCATCAGGAAGACGGTGTCGAAACCGGCGGCTTCGGCCTCCTGAGCTTGAGCGATGACGGCCGGAAACAGCTCGGCGACCGGCGTGTTGTAGGAGAAGTTGGGAATCTGCAATCCAAGGCGAATAGTCACGCATGTCTACAACGCCATCGGCCACACGGCGCATTCCACATCAAAGATATTTGTGTAGATGATCCCGTGCGCCAGCATGAAAATTCTTCGCGGTCAACGACTTCGGCCTCAGCAAACTCGGCACCGTGATACATCCCGGGAACCGTGACGAGGGTGCATGGGACACCGCTGGCACTCAGCCGTCCGGCGTGCTCGACGTCCTCGTCGTAGAACAGGTCGAGGTCACCCCACGCCGATCCAGGCCGGGGGCAGGCCACGCAAGTCCTCGCGGCGCGCCGGTGCCGCGTATTCCGGGGCATCCGACGCCCGCGGGCGACGACCCAGGTAACAGGTCCAGCCGAACAGATTCGATGCCGGTGTCCACGTGAACCGGCCACGTCCGGCGTGATCCGCACGCAATGCGGTGCGGTCGTCGAGCATCGGATACACCAGCACCTGCGCCCGCAGCGGGATGCCCTCGCCGTGGCTGCGCTGCGCAACGGCGGCGATCGCCGCGAGACGCTTCACGCTGGCAGCTCAGCTCGCGATGTGACCAACGTCGCCGAGCTGCCCCACCAACCACAAGTGCCACATGAGTCTCTGCGCCAGCGAACCGAGTCTTTCCGGCTTGGTGTAGCAAATCCGTTGCTTGTCAGTTGATTACCACTTCCGAGGCCCTCGGTCGGGAGACTGTATGTGCCCCAACGGAAATTGACGCACCCGAAAGTCCGGGAGCTCCCGAAGGTACGCGAATTGCTTATCAGATACGTGTATGTATCGTATGCGGAGATGAATCGCATCGGGTGTGTCCTCGGCCAATGACGTCCGAGCGGGAGCCAGCCGATGCGGAGGGATTGGGCCCTCGGCGCTTCTAGCAGTACGGGCGCCGGGCCACCCGGTCGGCATGGCGAGGAACGGTGTGAGGCCGTCCGCCACGGCTGGACGAAATTAGTCTAGGAATTGCGAGAGCTTTGTCATGTCTTCATTAGTTATCGATCTGGCGTTAATTAACACGGCGACAACGGATTTGACACGCATCGGATCTGCCGTCAGCCAAGCCAACTCCGCCGCGGCGACGTCCACCACCGGGCTGCTGGCGGCCGGCGCTGAGGAGGTGTCGGCGGCGATTGCTGAGCTGTTCAGTTCACATGCGCAGGCCTACCAAGCACTCAGTGCTCAGGCGGAAACATTTCATGCGCAGTTCGTGGAACTGGTCAGCAGTGGAGCGGCGAGTTACGCCACGGCCGAAGCTGTCAACACCCGGCCATTGCATGGGCCCGCGCAGATGTTCGGGCAGCAACTGCTGACTGTGGTCAATGCACCCACCAACGTATTGCTGGGCCGTCCGCTGATTGGCGACGGCGCCGCGGGCACCGCGACGAATCCCGATGGGCAGGCGGGCGGATTGCTATGGGGCAACGGCGGCAACGGCTTTCACGGTTTGGGCGGCAACGGCGGAGCAGCCGGGCTGATCGGTAACGGCGGCGCCGGGGGCACCGGTGCCGCCGGACTGCCCGGCGCGCCCGGTCAAGCTGGAGGTGCTGGCGGAGCGGCCTGGTTGTGGGGTTCCGGGGGCACCGGCGGCGCGGGCGGTGCGGGTGGGCCCGGTTTGACACCCGCGGCCGGTCAGGGCGGCTTCGGAGGCCGCGGCGGCGCAGGCGGTGCGGGCGGCACCGGTGGCCTGTTCTACGGCAACGGGGGCAACGGTGGCGCGGGCGGCGCTGGAGGACAAGGCGGTGTCGGGGGTACGGAGTGGTGGACGGTCTTCGGGTCCGGGCATACCGGCGGCCTTGGAGGTGATGGCGGTGTCGGTGGCACCGGCGGCCACGCCGGGTTGCTCTCCGGCCACGGCGGCGTCGGCGGGACCGGCGGCGCAGGGGGGTTGGGCGGCAATGGCGGCCCAGCCCAAAGCATCAACGGGTTGGGCGGGACCGGTGGCACTGGTGGCACGGGCGGTGCCGGCGGCACCGGCGGTTCCGGCGCCAGTCTGTTCGGCAACGGCGGTGCCGGAGGTGATGGCGGCGGCGCGGGCGACGGCGGCAATGGCGGCGGGGGGCCTGCCGTCGGCGGGTCCGGCGGAGTTTTCGGAATCGCCGGCACCCCGGGCAGCGGAGGATCCGGCGGACTGGGCGGGCTCCTCTTCAGCAGCGCCGGAGTGCACGGGGCAACCGGGCCGCTGGGCAGCAATGGCGCACCTGGCGCCTCGAGCCCCGTCAGCGTGCCGGGAATACAGCAGAGCCTCGCGGCCACGATGCACCTCGCGAGCATCAACACCTACCTGCACGTGTCCCAAGTGACCAACAGCTTCGACTACTTCGGCTGGTCCCTCAGCGTCAGTTTCAGCACCGCCGCGTACCAGACGGCCGTCCAAGCGCAGGCGACACTGCTCAACGCAACCGGCCTAGGTTTCTTGGACCCGGGAACCGGCAACCTTGGACTGTTCAATTCCGGTGACAACAACCAGGGGTTCTTGAACTTCGGCAACAACAACCGCGGCATGCTCAACTTCGGCGATGGGAACAGGGGCAGCTTCAACTTCGGCAGCCACAACTACGGCAGCCTGAACTTGCTCGGCGACAACAACATCGGCAGCTTCAACTTCGGTGGCGGCAACGTCGGCAACTACAACGTCGGCTTTGGCAACCTCGGTGACCGCAACTTCGGCGTGGGCAACATTGGCGACAACAATCGTGGATTCGAACTCGTCGGAAACAGACGGTTTGGTTTCGGCCCACTCTCACTCGTGTTGCCGCTTTAGCCGTCGTCGATGACCCGGATGATCGGCTTGCCAAGTCCACGGCGCGACGGGTCGAAGGCCGCGGCAGCCTGTTCGAGGGGGTAGGTCGGCCCAACGAGCGGGCGCAACCGCCCATCACGCAGCCTGACTTCCAGCGCCGCGAGTTGCGCACGATCGGGTTCCACAACGAAGAAAATGGCCCGTCCGCCGTCTGGAGTTGAGGGTGGAGTTTCGGCAATGCTGACGATGGTGCCACCGGGGCGGACCAAAGGCGTTGAACGACGAAGGATTTGCCCCCCGAACACGTCGAGCACCAGGTCTACCTCGCCGATGCTCTCCAGCTTGTCCGATTTGTCCGAGGCCAAATCCACGAAATTCTCCGCACCCAAGCCGAGCACCGTCTCCCGGTGGGCGGCGCGACCGGTCCCGATCACCCGCGCCCGGATCTCCAGCGCCAACTGCACTGCAACCGAACCGACACCACCCGCGGCGCCATGGATCAGGACGGTCTGCCCGGTTTCGAGATGTCCGTGGGTGAACAAGGCCTGCCACGCCGTCAAACCCGAAATTGGCAGCGCCGCAGCCACAGTGTGGTCGACACCGGACGACAGCACCGCCAGGTTGCGCGCCTCTACGGCAACGAACTCGGCCAGCGTGCCGTTACGGCACCAGTCGGTTATCCCGAACACTCTTTGGCCGACGGCCAACCCTGTTGTTCCGTAACCCAACTCCACCACCACGCCGGAGACCTCGTGGCCGGGAACGCTGGGCGTCCGGTCGCGGCCGGCTCGATCGGTCCACGTGCCCGGCCAGTCGAGTTCGCCCGGGGTGAACCCGGCCGCATGCACCCGGACAATGGCGTCGTTCTCCGCTGCATGGGGGTAGGAAAGCTCCGCCAGCGCAAGCCCATCGATTCCGGCCGCGCGATCCCGCGCGATTATCGCCCGCATCGACTAAGTGTTCCCCGGCTGCGCCAGAATTCCAACGCCAGTGGGCATCGCTGATCACGCCGAACGTGCGGGCTATGCACTAAAACCGTTGCGCATCAGTACATTAGCCTCACACTCAGCGGCGTTCAAACGCACCAAAGCGACCGTCAGACGGCGGAGCGCTCCAGCACGTGCACGCCACACGCGGAACCGAGTCCGATCACGTGGGCCAGGCCAACCTTGGCGTTCTCGATCTGCCGTTCGCCGGCCTCGCCGCGCAGGTGGTGGCATATCTCCCAGATGTTCGCGATGCCGGTGGCCGCGATCGGATGGCCCTTGGACTCCAGCCCGCCGGAAACGTTCACCGGGGTGGAGCCGTCGCGCCAGGTTGCGCCAGAGTTGAAGAATTCGGCCGCACCGCCTTCTTCGCACAGCATCAAGTTGTCGTAGTGCACCAGTTCGGCGGTGGCAAAGCAGTCGTGCAACTCGACGAGGTCGAGGTCGGACGGACCGATGCCCGCCTGCTCATAGGCGATGGTGGCGGCCTTTCGGGTCAGCGTGTTGACGTTCGGCAACACCTGGCAGCCTTCCTCGTAGGGGTCGGTCGTCAGGACGGACGCCGACACCTTCACCGCACGCCTGCGTTGCTCCAGCGACAGCGTCTTCAGCGTCTCACCGCTGCACACCACGGCGGCCGCGGCGCCATCGCAGTTCGCCGAACACATCGGGCGCGTGTTCGGGTAGGCGATCATGACGTCGTTCATGATCTGCTCCAGCGTGAAGCGTTTTTGGTACGACGCAAGCGGATTCAGCGTGGAGTGGGCGTGGTTCTTCTCGCTGATCTTGGCGAACAGCTCGAAGCTGGTACCGCCGTACTTGTGGCCGTATTCGATCCCGATCTGGGCGAATACGCCCGGCATGGTCTCGGTGCCGATTCTGCCGTCGATACCCGCCACTGCCCCGTAGCGGCCCGCCGGTGTCCAGGTGTCGGCGTCCTTCTTCTTGGCCCCGCCGGCCAGAAGGCCCGCACCCGCCAGCTTTTCGACACCGACCGCCAGACCGTAGTCCACCTCCCCCGCCTTGACCGCCATGATCGCGGTGCGCAACGCGGTGGCGCCGGTCGCGCAGGCGTTGGCGACGTTGTAGACCGGAATCCCCGTCTGGCCGATCTGCTTCTGAAGCTGCTGGCCGATACTGGCATTCGCATTCATCAAGCTGCCTGCGGCGAGCACACCGATGTCCGCCATGGTGACGCCCGCGTCCGACAGCGCGCCCATCGCGGCTTCGGCCGCCAGATCGATCGTGTCGAGTTGGGGGTGCTTGCCGAACTTGGTCATGTGGATGCCGAGGATCCAGATGTCGTCACTTGCGCTCATCACTGCTCCTTGTTCACTGGCTCGAAGCCGAACCCGATGGCTTCCGTACCCTCGGAGTCGGTACCGATCGGCTGGGTAACGAGACGCACTCGCATGCCGTCGTAAACGTGTTCGGGATCGGGCTTGACGTTGACCAGGTTGGCGCGAACATGGGTGCCGTCGCAGTCGACCACGGCGGCCACAAACGGTGTCGGAATCCCGGGTGCCGCGAACGTGACGATGGTGAACGCACGCACCGTGCCCTCGGTCGCGACCGGCACGGAGGTGAACTCGGTGGCGAAGCAGTTCGCGCACGCATTGCGGCGGTCGAAGAATCGGGCCCCGCAACCGGCGCACTCCTGCGCGACCAAATGCGGATTGTCGCCGTCCAGCACCAGATAGTCGACCAGCGGGATCTGCCCGGCCATGCCCCACCTCCATCGTTGGATGTCAAGACGTTATCGCTTGCTGTGCGGACGCCAAACATGGGGCCTAGGTACCGAACCCGCCTTCGACCAAATATCTGTTCTCAGCGCAGGCCGCCATCCCGGCCTAGATCCCCCGGCCCGCCCGCTGGGGCGCCGGCGGGCCTGCGGATCCCGTCAGGCGTCCCAGGTCGTCAGGTCGCGGGCCGGGATGCCGTGGGCAGCACAGTAATCGAGGTACCGCGCCACGGAGGTCTTGTGGTTCTCCTGCCACAAGATCGTGTTGTTCTCGTCGATGAACAGCAGCTCACCGACGATGAAGAAGAACACCTCGGTGTCCTCCAGGCTCTCCGGGGTGTGCCTGGAGCCGGAGACCTCGTAGACGGTGTCGCCGCCGCGGGATACCCAGTTGTTTTCCTGGTAGCGCCACGCCCCCTTGACGGTGTGTCCGACCACGATGCCCGTGTGATAGTGCGAGGCCAACTCCAGACCGGCGGGAAACTTCATCGAGACGACGATCTCGCCGCGGACCGGGTCGATCTTCCAGTACTTCAGGAACACCTGGTCGCTCAACGGGATGAACGGGATCCAGGGGTTGTCGGCGCCGCTCATGTAGTTGACGTCGAGTTCTTGCAGCGTTTGCATCGGGGTCTCCTTGCTTCGTGATGGGCCGGTGGCCAGCAGGCCAACTGCCGAAGACGGTAGGGCCGGGCGCCGCAGATTCCTTAGGTTGCGACGCCAAGGTTGGTTTCCTGGTTTGTACTCAGGTCACAGTGCGTGCGGGCGGGGCGATGCCTCCGCTACGAGCCCCGGCAGCATGGGCAGCAATAACAACGCCATGGCGAGATCGAGCGTGTCGGTGTCAATGCTGCGGCCAAGGATCATTTGAGCCTGATCGACACGGTAACTAATAGTGTTGGGGTGCACGGTGAGTCGCTTCGCAGCTCGGGACCGGCTGCGGTTCTCCTGCAGGTACACCGACAACGTCATGGCGACCCGGTAGGTCGCCTCATCGTCGGCGGCCAGTGGACCGAGCACCCGAAGAACGAACGATGCCGCCTGCTGCGCATCGCAACTGGCCAACGCGGGGATCGCGACATCGCGGTATCGCGTCAGTGCGCCGGCGCGTGTCCCGGCCAGCGAGGCGACCCGGCGGGCACTGGATGCCTCCAGATGAGTGGACCGAAAGCCCTGCAGACCGTGTCCGGCTTCGCCGATCCCAACCCGAACGCCGTCGGGAAGTCCGGGCCCGCCCACCCCGTCGGCGACGTCAGCGAAAGCACTTGCGTCGAAGGCGCTTTGCCGACTGAACCAGCCGAACGCCGCCAGCGAACCGGCCGGGTGGATGAGGGTGGTTTCCCCGCCCATTTCCCGCCCCAGGATGGTGAGCGCCTCGCTCAGCATGGACTGAGCGTCGCCGCTGTCCGGTATCGCATCGACCCACGCGACGACCCCGACGTGGTACCTGTTGACGTCGTAGCGCAACCGCTTGGACGCCCGCTGCGGGTCACGTTCCCGCCGGCTCAAAATGTCGGCGATTGCGTCGGTACGGGCGGCGGCCGTATTCCGTAGCCAACTTTCGCGTTCGGCCTCGTATGCCTGCTCTGCTCGGTTCAAGGCCGCGTCGACGTAACCGAACATCCAGTTGGAGACAAGGCGCAACGCCTCGGCTTGCTGCTTCTGACCGATCGCGGCCGTGGTGATGCGATCCCACATCCATTGCCACAACAACTCATGGGTCACCCGGTAGAACCTCATCAAGCTGGCGAGGGGAATCTGCCGTTGCACTCCGGCGCGGGCGAGCGCCACGGTCGGCGCCGGTAATTCGACTGTGCGAGGGTCACCGGCCACGTCGATGATGTCAGCCAGTTGGCGGATGCTCGCCGCTGTGCTCACTACGTTTTCCGGTACCGACTGCGGGTCGGGAAACAGCATCGGCATCTCGGCCTGCACCCGGGCGACGGCCAACTCGGCGAGTTCCACTGCACCTGTGCGCATTTCGGCTGCAATCGGGCGCAGCAACATCTTCCAGACGTCCTCGGCGCCCGGCTCACGCAGTGGTTCCCACGCGAGCTCCATGGAGGATGAACGTACTCCTCTTTGTGACGTGGCCACAATCGCCAGGATCGACGTTGGCACCGCGACACGAGGCTTCCCAGCCGCTCAGTCCCTACTTTTGCAGCACGCTCCCCTAGCACCGCCAACACTGAGGACAAGTCATGGACCTGATGTCACCAATCGAATCGATGATGCTGCTCGCTGAGTCGCCCGGACAACCGATGCATGTGGCGGGGTTGCAGCTCTTCAAAACGCCCGAAGGTGCTGGGTCAGAATTCGTCCGCAATTACGTTCGGGCGCTTCGGTCCTGCGACGAGGTCCAGCCACTCTTCCGCAAGCACCCAACGACGGTGCCGGGAGGACGAAACGCCATCTGGTCTTCCGCGCCCGATGTCGATCTCGACTATCACGTCCGACACTCGGCGCTGCCGGGCCCCGGAAGAGTGCGGGAGCTACTCGAACTCACCTCGCGGCTGCATTCCGGCGTGCTGGACCGGCATCGTCCACTGTGGGAGACCCACGTCGTCGAAGGGCTTAACGACGGACGCTTCGCCGTCTACACCAAGATTCACCACGGCCTCGTCGACGGCATATCGACCATCAACTTTCTGCAGAATGCACTCGCGGCGGACGAACTCGACAGAACGGTCCGCGCGCCGTGGGCGAGCCCGATCAATGCCGGTGAGCGCACCGACGCTCCGTCGAGGTGGCAGACGCTGGGTGGGGCGATCAAATCGGTTCCCCGCCTTGGTACCTCGACGCTCGGCCTGGCACGCGCCGCGTTGCTCGAGCAACAGCTCACGTTACCGTTCCGGGCGCCTCGTACCAGGCTCAATGTTCCGATCGGCGGGGCTCGACGTTGCGCTGCACAGTCGTGGTCGCTACAGCGCGTCAAGGACGTCAAGAATGCCGCCGGCGTCACGGTCAATGACGTCGTGCTCGCGATGTGCGCCGGCGCTCTGCGCGCCTACCTCGCCGATCAGGATGCGTTGCCCGAAAAGCCGTTGGTTGCAATGGTTCCAGTCAGCCTTCGGGGCGCCGACGAGGCGGCCGGGGGTAACGCCGTGGGAGCGGTACTGGCCAACTTGGCCACACATCTCGACGACCCCGCCCAGCGCTTGGACACGATCAGCACCTGCATGCGCAACAACAAGGCCGTGCTGGCCCAACTTCCCAGGCAGCAGGCCATGGCTCTGGGAATGATGTTGCTCTCACCGGTGGTGTTGGGTGGAGTCATGGGTACGGCCGCCGGCCCGCCGCCGTTCAATGTGTGCATCTCCAATGTTCCCGGTGCGCGGAAACCGCTGTACGCCAATGGCGCCCAGTTGCAGGGCAGCTACCCGATGTCGATCGCGGCCAATGGGCAGGCGCTCAACATCACCCTTGTGAGCAGCGGTGATCGTCTTGACTTCGGGCTCGTGGGCTGTCGCCGGGCCGTACCGCACCTGCAGCGTCTACTCGACCATCTGGAGACCTCGCTCAAAGACCTCGAGCGAGTCGTCGGAGTATGACCCCGTTATCGCGCCTTCGGCGGGTCCTTCGGCAGGTGGTATGCGAATGACTTCTCTTGGCGCCGCTTCATCTTCTCGAGGCACTGATGGTGTTTGCGCGCGTGATACGCCAACGGGAAATAGGTGAGCCGGTCCGGCAGCACTCGGTAGGCGTTGCGGATCACGGCGTACGTCCGGGTGAGCTCCCGTTCCTCTTTGGCGCTCCAAGTGACACCGAGCTTCTTGCGAAGACGCGGATCGAGCAATCCGACGACCGATAGGTAATTGAAACGCAGCGCGGGCCGCAGTGCGGTTCTCGCCAACGGGACCAACGGTTTCGGAACAAACGGCGGCAGGTCGACTTGGCCCGTCTTCAAGTCGTGGATCAACTGCAACGCCTCCGGAGTGCCTTGCAGCTTGTCGATCATCGACTCGTAGTAGTCGGCCATCTCCTGTTGCGACTCGGGATAGCCGCGCATCGGCACGTGCAGCAGTCGAGCCAGCCGACGATTGTCCCGCAGCAGTTCGTCTTTCTCAGCGTCGGTGAATTCCCGGCCGATCAGCAGCCGACCGGCCTGCACGTAGCCGATGTAGCCGGTGGCGATCACCCACTGGTACGCCTCCGGGTTCAGCGCGCTGATCTGTTTTCCGGTGCGGGCGCTCTTCATGGTGATCGGCTGGTGCATCGCCCGAACGCGGTCGCCCTCGGCCGCGGCTTCGGTGAGGCCATACGTCCAGCGCAACACGGAGTCAACGGAACGTATCGCACGACCGGCGGGGTCGCCGTGGAAGGCCGCGGAGTATCGGCCGACCATCTCGCCGATGACCGGATGCATGGCCTGCATCATGAACGCCGCGCCCTCGAGCATGAGAAAGGTCCAACGTCCGGTGTGCTCGGCGGTGATGGAGTCCGGCGGAACCAGTTCAATGGGCGCGTCAATGGGCGCGCTGACGTCCGGCTCCGCGAGATCCCTAGTGGCGGTCATCGTCGTTAACCCTCCCTCAAGTTATGCCGTCGAAAGCTAATATGACCGTCAGGTCGCATTCAAGTCGCATTAGGAGCGGTAGTGGGCGCAACAAAGTCCAGTTCAGGGCGTCGCAAAGCGCCCCAACAGGCACGGTCCCGCGATATGGTCGCAAAAATTATCGGCACGACCGCGTCGCTGCTGCGCAGGTACGCACCCGAGCAGATCACCACCAACCTGATCGCCGAGAAGGCCGGCGTCAGCAAGGGATCGATCTATCAATACTTTCCGAACAAGGAAGAAATCATCAAAGCCGCGATCGAGCGGCTCGCCGCCGAACAGGCACCCGCTATCGAGGAGATGCTCAGAGCGATCACTCTCGAACGTCCGGAATCGGCGATCGAATCGTCAATCGACATGCTCATCGACTACACCATCGCCAACCGCCGGTTGTTCCGCTACCTCGCCGAGCGGCCCGACCACATTCGCACGTTCGACTCCATCTCGGGCCTCAACGCCACCCTGCTCACGATGACTCGGATGCACATGAATCACTACCGCAGCCAGTATCGAGACGAGTTGAGTCCGAGCGCGTTGGCGTGGTTGTTCTTCAACATGGCCGTGGCGACGACCATGCGTTATATCGAGTCCGACGACCCCATCCGGCTGGACGAGTTGCGCGCCGGCCTGAAGTTCGCCTCCGCGGGGTTGCTGGCCGGCCGGCGGGACTGACCTGGTTTCAATTCTCGTCGAACGGGTAGGTACGGCTCATGAATAAGGGCGTATCCTTCGCGTTCGCGGTAATTACCGTCGCCGTCGCACCGTTAGCCGCATGCGGAAACCAGCAGGGCGGTGGCCAAGCCACGTCGGCCTCCACCAAAGCGCCCGGCGCCGATCGGATGACCACCCCCTTGAAGGCGGCAGATGGCAGCCAAGTCGCCACCGCCACTTTCGATTTCGATAGCGGATACGTGTCGGTGACGGTCGAAGCGGGCCCCAACCAGGTCCTGACCCCCGGGTTCCACGGGCTCCAAATCCACTCGGTGGGCAAGTGCGAGGGCGATGATTTCGAGGCCGCCGGCAGCGTCTTCCAGAAGCAGGACCACACCGGCTATCCCCCCAGCGGTGAACTGACCGCATTGCAGGTACGTTCCGACGGGTCAGCGAAACTCGTCACCACCACAGACAAGTTGACCGCGGCAGACCTGCGGAGCAGTTCCGGGACGGCATTGGTCATCCATCAAGACGCGGACAATTTGAGCGGTAGCCCTTCGGGTGAACCGAACAAGCACGTGGCCTGCGGTGTGATCGCCGCGGCGTCCGCGACAACCACCTCGTCCACCGCGACGACTACGAGCGTCACCACGAGCACCACCACCACCGAAGTGCCGCCACCGAGCGTCAGTACGAGCACCAGTACGGTCACGGTGACCAGCACTCCGACACTGACATCGCCGCCGACGGTCACGCCGACGCCGACGATCACGCTGACGCCGACTCCCACCGTCTCGCTCCCGCCCGGCACCTGAGTCGCGGCCGCGGGGGCTCATTTGACGGCCTCACCGCGCGCCGAAAGTGTGGTCTTTGCACCGGAAATGGCAGATCCGGGTCCAGAAGCCCCACGCTCGTGCCGCTTTTAAGGCCTTGAGTCACGTACTCCTGACTGCAAGATCTGACACAACCGCTCGCGGTGGTGCCTGACATCGCCGTAAAGCATCGAACCCACCCGGGCGCGCCGCAGATAGAGATGCAAGTCGTGCTCCCACGTGAATCCGATGCCACCATGTAGTTGAAGTGCCTGTCCGGCAACACGATTGACGGCACCAGAGACGTACGCCTTGGCGACGCTGACAAGGCGCTCGGTGTCGTGATGCTCGGCGTCGAGAGCCATGGCGGCGTAGTAGGTGGCGGCGGTGCTGGCTTGCACCCACATTCTCATGTCGGCGCACTTGTGCTTGACGGCCTGAAAGCTTCCGACGGGACGCCCAAACTGGACCCGGTTCTTGACGTAGTCGGTGGTCATGTCCAGCAAGCGTTGGCCTATCCCGACCAGCTCGGCACACGTGAGCACGGTGATCAACTGCAACGTACGGCCGATCTGGGCCGAGTCGCCACGAGCGAGCAGGGCGGATGCGTCCACCGAAGCATGGTCGAAGTCCACCTCGAAGTAACCGCGGGTGACATCGAGCGTCTGCTGTCGCCTGGTATGAATGCCGGCGATGTCGGTCGGGACGAGGAACCGGGCGGGTGCATTGTCGAGAACCGCATCGACGACGACAAACTGGGCGATGTCACCGTCTTGCACCGACACCTTGGATCCGGTGAGCTCATAGCCTCCACCTGCCGGCTCCGCACGGGTCTGTACGCCGGCGACCGACCATGGCTGCCCGAACTCGGCAAACGCCCACGTTGCGATGAGCGTCCCGGCGCAGATCGACTGCAACAGTTCCGATTTCCGCTCATGATTGGAATGGGACAGCACGTCGGCGGCGACCACGACGGGTATGAACGGGGTGGACGCCAGCGCGCGTCCGAGTTCGACGGCAACCAAGGTCAGGTCGATGATCTGTTGCCCCAGTCCGCCGTCCGACTCCGCTATTGCCAGCGCCGGCCAGCCCAGCTCGGCGCCGTACCCCCACAGCTCGGCATCGAACCGGTGCTCGGTCTCCGCGAGTTTGCGAGTCCGCTCGATTGGAGCCTTGGCGGTCAGCAACGACCGAGTGGAATCGACGAGCCCTCGCTGTTCATCGGTGAGCTCGAAATCCACCCGGGTGCTCCTCGGATTTGGAAAAACTCTTTGGGAATATACAGGATACTGATTAAGTTAAATGGGGTCCCGTCGTGGGAAGGATTGCGTGGAACTCGGGCAAGACGACGAACTGGACAAGCTACGCGAGCGGGTCCGGCAGTTGGCCTCGCGACATGCGCCGCCGCGCAACGGGCGCACCGGTGTGCGCGCGCCCGAAGCCCATGAGGTTCCGGCGTTACAGAAGTGGACCAGGATGCTGTTCGAGCATCAGTTGCTCGGGGTGCACTGGCCGGTGGCGTACGGCGGACTGGCCGACCCACACCCGCTGCACGAGTCGGTCGTGACCGACGAACTGATCCGCGCCGGGGCGGCGGGGCCGGTCGGTGGCGGACTGCTGGCCGCCGCCGCCATCATCGGCTTCGGCACCGTCGAGCAGCAGAACTATTTCTTGCCGAAAATACGGACAGCAGAGCACATCTGGTGCCAGCTGTTCAGCGAGCCCGACGCGGGCAGCGATCTGGCGAGTCTGCGGACCCGTGCCCGCCGGGACGGCGACGAATTCGTCGTCGATGGACAGAAGGTGTGGACAACCAACGCACACCATGCGGACTGGGGGTACCTACTCGCCAGAACCGACCCCGACGCACCCAAGCACGCGGGTATCACGGCGTTCGCTCTGGACATGACCACCCCCGGTGTGACGGTACGACCGCTGCGCGAGATCACCGGTACCGCCGATTTCAACGAGGTGTTTCTCGACGGCGTCCGGATCCCCGTCGAGCACGTCATCGGCGAGGTCAACCAGGGCTGGGCGGTGACGACCGCCAGCCTGGCGCTCGAGCGTTCCAGCGCCGGGAGCGGAGCCTCCCTGTTCGGTGCGCTGGAGCGACTCGTGCAATTGGCCGGCACGGTGACGCGGGACGGACGCCCGGCCATCGAGCACGACGACGTCCGCCAGGCCATCGGCGGCTTCGCGGCTGACGTCCAGGTGAACTCGTTGGTTTCGGCCTTTGGCGACAGTCGCGCGCTGCACGGTACCGGTGATGCTGCCGACGCCCCGCTGTCGAAGATCCTGTTCAGCGAAATCAACCTGGCACTGCACGAATTCGGCCTCGAGCTACAGGGGCACGACGGGGTGCGGATCGAGGGTGACGCTCGCGTGTGGGACAGCGGCTGGTGGCAGGACGCCTTTCTGTACGCGCGCGCCTTCACCATCGCGGGTGGGACCAACGAAGTGCTGCGAAACCTGATCGCCGAGCGCGCCTTGGGCCTCCCTCGCTGATCAGCCGTCGATCGAAGGAGAAACATGCCACTACAGGACTGGATGAAGATCATTTCGGTGGACGACCACGTCATCGAACATCCGCGGGTATGGCAGGACCGGCTGTCGGCGGCGCATCGCGAGCAGGGCCCGCAGATCATAGAAACCGCTGCGGGTCACCACGTTTGGCGCTTCGAGGGACAGCTGTTTCCGCAACTCGGACTCAATGCCGTCGCCGGCAGGCCTCCCGAAGAATACGGAATGGACCCAGTGCGCTACGACGAGATGATCCCGGGGTGTTACGACCCGGTCGAGCGGATCAAGGACATGGACATTGACGGCGTGCACGCGGCGCTATCCTTCCCGTCGTTCCCCGGCTTCGGCGGCAACGTGTTCCACCGCGCGAAAGACAAGGAACTTGCGCTGGCCTGCGTGCAGGCCTGGAACGACTTTCAGGTCGACGAGTGGTGTGCGACAGCGCCAGACCGGTTGATCCCGTTGGGGATTCTGCCCACCTGGGACCCGCAATTGGCCGCGACCGAAGTCGAGCGATTGGCGCAGATCGGCACCAGAGCGGTGTCCTTCCCGGACAGCCCGGTTCCACTGGGACTGCCGTCCTTCCACCACCCCGACCACTGGGAACCGCTGTGGAATGCGTTGGAAGCCGCTGACATCCCGGTGTGCCTGCACTTCGGTTCCGGCGGATTTGTCCCCGGCTTCTCGTTCGTCAAGCCGTCCGCCGACGACCCCGCCCCGTTCGCCGTGGCGATCGCCACCTTCTCGACCAACCTGATGTGGAGCACCGCCGATCTGGTGTTCTCGGGGATGCTGCAACGTCACGCGAATCTGAAGTTCCTGCTGTCCGAAGGCGGAATTGGCTGGATACCTTACCTTTTGGAGCGTCTGGACTACACCTGGGAACGCCACCGCTGGTACCAGAACATCAGCCGCACCGACCGCCCGTCGGACCTCTTCCGCAAACACATCTGGGGCTGCTTCATCGACGACGTCCACGGTGTGAACTCACGGGAGGCGATCGGCATCGACCGAATCCTGGTCGAGGTGGATTATCCGCATTCCGACTCGAACTGGCCCAACAGCCGCAAACGCATTGCCGAGAACCTCATTGAGGTGGACGATGACGACGTTCATCGAATCGTGGAACTCAACGCCCGCGAGTTGCTGCACTTCGGCTGACTCGCAATGACTTCCGACGATCAGCGTCCCGATACCGACGACTACGACCTACTGACATTCGGTGAGGTCGCGGCGCGACTGGCCGAGGAGTTGGCCGCCCAGTACGACGAACTCGACAGGCTGCGCGCAATGACGCCGCCGGATCCGAATGCGATCCGCCGGATCGAAGAGCGCATCGCCGTCTTGAAGGTGGCCGCCGACCGGTACCGGCACGAACAAGGGACGAATGAGGCGTTCCAGCGGAGATTCGGCTCCGCCATCGAGCACGAGTGAACCGCTAACCGACCGGCCACTGCAGCGTCTTGTGCTGCAAGTACTCCGACAGGCCGTATTCGCCGAACTCGCGACCCACGCCGCTGTACTTGTAGCCGCCGAACGGGGCCGCGGGGTTGAGCCCGCCGCCACCACCGTTGATGGTCACCATGCCGGTGCGTAACCGACGGGCCACGGCGACGGCGCGCTGGGGGTCTGCGGACCAGACACCGCCGCCCAGTCCGTAACGGCTGTCGTTGGCGATCCGAACGGCCTCGTCATCGTCGCTGAAGGGAATCACGACGCCGACCGGTCCGAAGAATTCCTCCTGGGCGATGCGCATCCGGTTGTCGACGCCAACGAAAAGCGTTGGTTCCAAGAAGAATCCACGGTCCAGGTGGGCGGGGCGGCCGCCGCCGAAAGCGATCTGCGCCCCCTCGGCCACCCCGGCGGCGATCAGCGACTCGACCCGCTGCCGCTGCACGTCACGGATCAGTGGACCCATCACCGTGGCGGGGTCGGCCGGGTCGCCGACACTGATGAAGCCAAGGGTTCCAACGATCCGCGCCACCAATTCGTCGTGCAGCGACTGGTGTACCAGGACGCGGGTTTGCAACGCGCAGCCCTGTCCGGCGTGCGTGATGATGCCGCCCAGCACGCTTTCCATCACCTTGTCGAGGTCGGTGTCTTCGAGGAGGATGTTCGCGGACTTGCCGCCGAGCTCCAGCACCACCTTCTTGATCGAGTCGGCTCCCTGGGCATATACCTTGCGGCCCACGGTGTCTGACCCGGTGAAGCTGACGATGTCCACCCCCGGATGCTGAGTCAACGCTTCGCCTGCGGCGATGTCGCCGGTCACGATGTTGAGCGTTCCCGGTGGCAGCCCGGCGGTTTCGGCGATCTCACCGAGCACCAACGCCTCCAACGGCGTGTACGGGGACGATTTCAGCACGGCCGTGCAGCCCGCGGCCAATGCCGGGGCGACCTTGGCCAGGTTGAGCAGGAACGGGAAGTTGAACGCGGTGATCAGCGCCGCGACGCCGTAGGGTTCGCGCACCACCACGCCCTGGCCGATACCACGACCGTAAACCGGCGGCACCGGTTGCTCGAAGGCGAACTGCGGCAACACCCGGTGTGCCATGTCGGCGAAATGGTCGATCGGCGTGCCGACCTGCAGGAAGTCGGCGATCATCCGCGTCGATCCGGCCTCGGTGATGTTCAGATCTACCAGTTCGGCACGCCTGCGGGTCATTTCGTCGGCCATCGCCGCGAGGATCTTCGCCCGTTCGGCCGGACGCATGGTCGGCCACGGTCCTTCGTCGAAGGCGCGGCGGGCCGCGCGCACTGCGGCGTCGATGTCGGCCGGGGTGGCCTGAGGCACCTCGGCGATCGTCTGCTCGGTCGCTGGGTTGAGCACCTCAAGACGTTCGTCCCCGACACCGGCGGTCCACTTCCCGTCGATGAACAGTTCGCGGGTGATCAGCGGTGTCGAAGTCATTCATTCCTCCCAGTAATCCGTGAATTAGCCAAATGAGTAAGATCATTTATCTGATGGACGCCACGAAGCGGATGAACAGCGCGACGAAATTGGTGCGGGCCCCCAAGACCGCCGAGATCATCGCGGATCAACTGCGTAGCAGCATCGTTCGCGGTGTTCTCCGCAAGGGCGACGCGCTGCCCACCGAGGTGGAATTGGTGAAGCAGTTCGGCGTCTCCCGCCCCACCCTGCGCGAGGCGTTTCGCATTCTGGAAAGTGAATCGCTGATCGTGGTCCGCCGTGGTTCGCGCGGCGGAGTACTGGTGTCCTCCCCGGAAACATCGGTGGCCGCAAGGGATTTCGGTCTGCTGCTGCAGATGTCGGGCACCACGCTGGCCGATGTGTACGAGGCGCGCAAGATTTTCGAACCGGCCGCCGCCGAGCTGCTGGCCGCCCGAGCGACACCCGAGGACGTCGCGGAACTCAAGGCCACGGCGGACGCGCTGGCGGCGTTGGTCAACGAAGCCACCGGGCCTGCCGATTTCGGCGAGTGGACGGCGGCGACGTTCCGGTTCCACGACCTGATTCTGGAACGAGCCGGAAACAACACGGTGGCCCTGATCGGAGCCGTGCTGCGCGAGGTAGTCACCCGGCACATGGAGCGCGTGGTGTCCACGACCAGCAGTCACGCCCAGATTGAAAAGCAATTCAAGCAGACCGTTCGTGCGTTCCACAAATTCATCGGCCTCATCGAATCCCGCGATGGTGTCGCGGCCAGAGAGTTCTGGACCACGCACATGGATCGGGCCGGCCGCAAGATGTTGTGGGGCGACCTGGCGACCGAGCGGGTGATCGACCTCTACGTCTGACCAGGCTGACATCAGCCCAGGACTCCGTCGTCTCGCATGCTGGTGATCTCGTCCCACTCCAGCCCGCTCTCCAACAGGATCTCCTCGGTGTGCTGCCCGAGTTCGGGTGCGGGTCCGGCCGGTGTCGTCGGCTTCCCATCGAACTGATACGGCGGGGCGACCAGGCGGAAGGTGTTTCCGTCGAGACCGGTGACGGTGGGCAGGTATCCATTGCTGGCGACCTGGGGGTTGTCGCAGACCTCCTCGAACGTTGCGGCGGCAGACCATACTCCGGAAAATCCGGCCAGCACCTCGCGCCATTCCGCGAGGGGGCGGCCGGCGAACGTGGTGTCCAGTTCGGCGATGCAGGCCGCGCGGTTGACGTAGCGGGCGACCGCATCGCCGAACCGTGGGTCGTCAGCCAAGTCGGGTCGGCCGACGAGTACACACAGCTCGGACCAGAACCGGTCCGACTGCAGGCACACCAGATTGAGCCAGCGGTCGTCGGACGTTCGGTAACTGTTGACGATCGGATTGGGGGCCGCCAGTCGGTCGGTGCGAGGTAACTCGCCGATACCCGCTGCGCTGGCGGCCAGATCGGGGCTCATGGTCCACATGCCGGTGTTCAACAGCGAGACATCGACCACGCCGCCGACGCCGGTGCGTTCGCGCCGGAACAGCGCCATGGCAACGGCGCCCGCTATTGCACTCGAACCCTGCAGGTCGAAGAACGCCGCGGGTTGCGCGGCGGGTGCGGCAGCGCGGGGCGCGGTCAACTTGTGCTGAATGCCTGCCGCGGACCATGCGGCGGCGGCATCGAATCCACCCGCGTCTGCCATCGGACCCGCACTGCCCCAACCGGATCCGCGGACATAGATCAAGCGCTCGTTTTCGGCGCGCAGGTCCTCGGCCTCGATGCCCAGCTTGGACCGCACCTTGGGCAAATAGCTGGTGAGAAACACATCGGCGGATGCGACCAAGCGGCGCAACGTGGTCAGACCGGCCTCGTGCGACAGGTCCAGCGTGATGCTGCGCTTGCCCCGATTGGGTACTTGCACAAAGGGGTCGGGCAGGGACTTGTCGGCATTGATCGCGTTGAGCAAGGCACGCTGAGGGTCGCCGGCCGGGGGTTCGACCTTGATCACCTCCGCACCGAGATCGGCCATGATGGCGCCTGCCGCCGGGACGAATGTCCACGACGCCACCTCGACGACACGCACGCCCTCGAATGGTCCGGTCACACCCATCTCCTCGGTCCGTCGGCTAGTGGTGATCCGGCGCTTGCGGCACCTGTGACACTTGCGGTGCGGGCGGTGCTTGCTCCGCCAGAGCGGCATGCATGCGAGCGAAATGTTTTGGATGCCAGATGTCTTGGTCCTCGCCCCAACCCACCTTGCCGTCGATGTCCCAGCACATCAGCGCGGTGCTGCCGCCGCCACGCTCACAGATGTGGCTCACCGCCATGCCTTCGGCGACCATCGCCCGTCCGGTGACATCTCGCAGCTGCACGTCCATGTGGGAGCCCCAGCCGGTGACCGGGTCCCGGTAGTTCTTCATCCGGCTGGCGGATTTGTCCAGCAGTTCGAACCGTCCGTCGCGCAGCAGCCACCCGTGGTTCAGGGGCGCGAAGCCCTCGGCGTTGCCGTCGGCCACCCGGACGAAGGCAAGGAACCCGGTGTCCGCGCCGGCATGGCCGAAGATGTACTGGATTCGCCCGCGCCCACGTTCCCGTTCGATCTCGCGCCAGCGCGGGCCGCCGGGATGCCGCACCCGGGTCGACTCGTCGGTCGTTTGGCCCGAGGTCTTTTCGCGCGGCGGCGCCGGGGGCCCGCCCCGTGGCGCCCACGATCGATCCCGGATGGAATAGCAGTCGATCGGAACCGACTGTCCGGACAACACCAACTCGCCGGTGACATGACCGAGTTGGTCGAGGTGGGTGTGCTCCATGAACGGCGGCTCGCCCGGAGTGAAGCGGCGTGGCTCATGTACGCCTTGGTAGGTCAGCCGGACGGCGAAATCCGCTTCGGCATCGTTGAATTCGATGCGGTAGTCACGCAGTGGCCGCAGCATCCGGACACTGAAGCCGCCGCCGGGGATGGTGATGTCACGCAGATCCGGAGTGGGATCGGTGACCGGGACGTCGGAAACCACCTTGCAGTAAGGCAACTGCTCCGGTGTCGCACCGCTCGGGTCCCAAACGTAGACCCGCCAGGTCACGGTGCCGCGGTTGGTGTGGAACGCGGCGTGCAACCACCCGCCTAACTTGCGGTCCGGGACGTTGAATGACCACCACGTCGTCTCGGTCCAGAACGGGTTGTCATCCGGCGGTGTGTGGAAGTCGTCGTCGGCCGGCAGGAACGGAGTTGCGGCGGTGATCGGTTCGGTTCTCCCGTCCGCCCTGTCCGGAGTGCGCACCTGCGCCATCACGCGATCCTAACCTAAAAGGATACTCATTTAGTAGTTACTCACCTTCAACTTGCTAGACCCGACGACCGGCGTCGGCCCAGTAGACGTCGCGAATCTCGCGCTTGAGCAGTTTGCCGGATTCGGTTCGGGGCAGGGCGGATTGGAACTCCACCGAGCGTGGGCACTTGAAACCGGCCAGGTGTGCGCGGCAATGGGCGATGATGTCGTCGGCCAACCCCGCCGATGGTTCGGCGTCGCCGACCAACTCGACCACCGCCTTGACCTGCTCGCCCCATTCCGGGTCCGGAATTCCGATGACGGCGGCGTCGGCGACCAAGGGGTGCGCGCTGAGCACGCCCTCGACCTCGGCGGGATAGATGTTCACCCCGCCGCTGATGATCATGTCCTTGGCGCGGTCGCAGATGAACAGGTAACCATCCTCGTCGAGGTAGCCGAGGTCGCCGAGGGTGAAGGCGGCGCCGCGGTGTACCGAGGCCGTGAGTTCGGCGTCATTGCGGTATTCGAACCGGGCGCCGTCCAGTCGTTCCAGGTACACGTTGCCGACCGCGTTGGGCGGCAACGGATTCCCTTCGTCATCGAGGATTTTGACGCGCATTCCGCGCACCGGCCGACCGACGGTCCCTGGCTTCTGCAGCCAGCGGTACGGCTTGGCGATGGTGGCGGCCCCCTCGGTACCCCCGTAGGTTTCCCAGATGACCGGCCCCCACCAGGCCATCATGTCCTTCTTGACCTGCAGCGGGCACGGGGCAGCGGAATGAACCACCGAATGCAGGCTGCTCAGGTCGTACTTGTCGCGGACGTCGGCGGGCAGCTTGAGCATGCGGACGAACTGGGTGGGCACCATGTAGGCGGTGCTCACCGCGTGCCGTTCGATGGCGGCCAGCGTCTGCTCGGGATCGAACCGGCCCAGGATCGCCAGCGGCTGACCGACATTGAGAGCGCCGAGATAGAAGCTCTGGCATCCGGCGTGGTACATGGCAGTCGACACTAGGTGCGCGCCCTCGAAGGGCCGAAAGTCGAAGGCGCGGCCGAAGATTGACATCGAATTTGCCGCAACGGACGGATCGCGGCCATCGAGAGGCCGCACGATGCCTTTGGGTTTGCCGGTGGTGCCCGAGGAGTAACGGATGGCGTCCCCCTGCTTGCGCCCGGCGGGCGCCGTCGTCGGATGCCCGACCAACAGATCGCGCTCCGCAATGAAGCCGGCCGGCACTTCCGCGTCGTCGCCGACGACAATGCGGAGCCGGATGTTGTCGGGGACCGCGGCGAACCGGTCCAGGTAGGCGGCATGGGTGACCAGGACGGCGGCGCCGGAGTGATCGAGGATCGAGGCGAACTCGGCCGCCGAGAGGGCGGTGTTCAGGGTGAGATAACGCAGTCCGATCTCGTTGGTGGCCAGCTGCCAGATGAGCGCGTCAACATCATTGGGCAGCGCGTAAGCCACCACCGCCTCATCGCCAAGTCCGTTTGCGCGCAGTGCGTTTGCCACCTGATGCGCGGCGGCGGCCAGTTCGCCGAAGGTCAGTGTGCGACCGCTGGGCGAGGCGACGATGGCCGGCGCCTCGGGGTGATCCTCTGCGATCCACCACACGCCAAGGCGTCGGTCCCACGGATGTCGCATCCCACCTCCCGGTGCTCTATTAGATAGAACAGTATCCTGAACTCTCAGGTAGCGGAAAGGGCGCACGCGGTGACCGCCCGGTCAGTGCTTGGGTGCCGAGGTCTCGGTCATGTGCGTACGCATTCGCATCACGGCCAATTCGGTGTCCCCGGTGACCAGTGCGTCGATGACGCCTTGGTGAGCCGGCTCGATCTTCGACGGCCTGGACATCGCACCCACCGCCGGGTCGCTGGCGGCCAGCTGCGAGAAGAACTGCCAGCCCAACCGCATGGTGACGCGGTGCGCCAATTGCAGGACCCGGTTGCCGGTGATGGCGGCTAGCGCCGAGTGGAAATCCTCGCCGTGGTCGAAGGCCAGAGCGAGGCCATGCTCGGACTCGCGGCGCAGTGACCGCTCGAGCAATTCAGCATCTTCTGGACGGGCGCGCAACGCTGCCGCGGCCCGCTCGACCACCGCCAACTCCAAACCGATGCGAAGGTCGGCGATGTCGCGCAAGCGCACCCCGCGACGCCGCAGATAAATCGTGATGATGTCGGTCAGCGCGGAGATGTCCGGTTCGGCGACGAACAGGCCTCCCCCGGGCCCGCGGCGGGTCAACGCGATCTGGTGGTACTCCAGAATCCGGATCGCCTCGCGCACCACGGCCCGGCTGGCGCGATGCTCGCCCATCAACGTCGCCTCGGAGCCGATGAAGCTCCCCGGGGTGGCGCCGGAGCTGACGATGTGGGTGCACAACTGGCGGGCCAGGGCCTCGCCCCGCTTGTCGCCGAGCGTTCCCGACAGCGCTACCGCCGGGTCGAGCCGTTGCGATGCGGCCGGATGCGCCCGGATGAAGTCAGCCTCGGCACGCAGGTGGCGCTGCATCCGATCGCGGGCCAGGCCCGGGTTGTTGCTCAGGATCGCTTTAGCGATGCCTGCGTGGGCTCGCGCGATCTCCTGGTCGATATCCTTCGGCAGGGCGGCGGTGTCATCGAAGTAGAAGTTGGTCAATCGGGCGAACGTTTCGACGAACAGTTCGAGCACCGGGTTGCCGGTCAGCGTTGCCACTTGGGAATGCAGCAGCCGGTAGTTGGAGATGTTTCCGGACGATTCCCGCTCGATGGTACGGCGGATCCCGGCGATGTCGGATTCTTTGACCCGCTGCGAAGCGATCTCGGCCGCCAACTCCTCCAACAGAATTCGAGTGTCGGCGACCTCGTCGAGGGTGGCGCCGATGCGCAGCAGGTAGATGATGGCCGGCCCGATTACCGCATCGATATCCGGCGCGTCGATGACCAGGCCGCCGCCGGTGCCGCGTCGCATCCGCGCCACACGCTGGTGTTCGACCAGCCGGATCGCCTCGCGCAGCACCGCCCGGCTGACCCCGTAGCGTTCCAACAGTTCGGCCTCAGAACCCAGCACCTGGCCCACCGGCCAACCCAGCTCGATCACGTCGGCGACGATCTGCTCAGCGGCGCGCCCGGCGAGTTTGGCGCGACGCGAATCGACGCGCGGCGCGATCAGCTGTGGATTCACCCGGTCACCGGTAGGAAGCGGGTCCGTTACGCCGGGGAGCCGCCCGCCGCTCGGCCAGTGGCGGATTACCGATATGGGTGTAGGCCATGCCGTTCTGCAGTGCGGCCGACCGCGTCATGTCAAGAGATTCCCATATCGCGCGGATGGTGCCCTGGATCGCCTTGGGATTGCGCGCGGCGATCGAACTCGCGATCTCGTGCGCCCGCGGCCACAGTTCTTCGCGGCTGACGACTTCTGACACCAACCCGATCCGCAGCGCGGTGTCGGCCGAGATCCGTTCCTCGGTGCCCATCAGAGCCCAGCGCAGCACCTCGCCGAGGGGTATTCCGCGGTGCAGCATGCCGATGGGTTCCAGCGCCGAGACGATCGAGGCGTTGGCGTGCGGGTCGAAGAAGGCGGCGTCCCGCGAACAGATGATGATGTCGGACTCGTTGAGCAGATACTGAGCACCCCCGGCCGCATACCCGTGTACCGCCGTGACCACGGGCTTCCAACACCGGTGCACGATCTTCGGGGCCACCACGGTGCCCGGGTCGAATGTGTTCCAAATATTGGTCCGGAAGAACCAGTTGCCATCCCCTTTGACGTCGACTCCGGTACAGAAGGCGCGATCACCGGCGGCCCGTACGACGGCGACATGGATGTCGTCGGTGTCTCGCACGGTTTGCCATGCCCAGGCGAGCTCGTGGGCCATCCGGGCGTTGATCGCATTCATCGCGTCCGGGCGGGCCAACGTAATGGTGGCGACGTGCTCCTCGACATCGAACTCGATGGCCTCAAGCGTGTCTGGGGTAGCGGAAATCATAGAAATCAGTGTACTAATAAACGGAGCCGAGCCACAGACACGAGGAAGTCGAAATAGGCAGCCGAGCAACCATGTCAAAAGTCATTGCGGCCATGCCGAAAACCGCGTTGGACAGTCGCGAGATGCTCGACGACCCGTTCGCCCGGCTTGCGTACCTGAGGGCACACGCCCCGGTGTCCTGGGCGACGGCTTCGCTGCTGTTGCATGGCAAAGGTGGATACCTGCTGGCCCGGTACGACGATGTCGTAACGATCCACAGCGATGAGCGGTTCTCGACCGATGTCGTCAAGTACACCTCGGTCGGCAAGTTCATCTGGCTGCTGCCGCCCACCATCCGGATGCTGACGCAGACCATGGTGTTCAAGGACGATCCGGATCACAAACGGCTACGCACGTTGGTGCACAAGGCTTTCACCCCCAGGTTTGTCCGCGCGATGACGCCCGAGATCGCCGCGATCGCCGACCGGCTCGCCGACGAAGTCAAGGCCAAGCGGGATGTGGACCTGGTCCACGAGTTCGCGGTCAAGTTGCCTCTTGCCGTTATCGCCAGCATGCTCGGGGTCGCCGACGAGGACCGCGACCGGTTCCAAATGCTGGTCGAGAAGGTCAGTTCGGAGTCCAACACGTTGCGCGGATTCGCCACCGCACGAAAACTCGTCAAGCTCTTCGAGGCACTGGTCGAAGAACGCCGCCTGCGCCCGGACGATGGACTGATCTCAGAACTCGTGCGCGCCAACGAGGGCGGCGACCGGCTCAGTCACAAGGAGACCATCGCCATGGTCTTCCTACTGCTGCTGGCGGGACATGACACCACCGCCAACCTGATCGGCAGCAGCGTGCTGGCCCTGATCGAGCATCCCGACCAACAAGCTTTGCTGCGTGAGCAGCCAGAATTGTTGGAGACCACCGGGCTGGAGGAACTGCTGCGGTTCACCTCCCCGGTCGCCGACGGCGCCACCCGGCTGGCGACGGAGGATCTGGAGATCCGCGGGGTCCCGATCCCCCGCGGTTCACAGGTGGTCGGCTCGATCGTTTCGGCCAACCGGGATGAGGCGGTGTTCGACAACCCCGATGCGCTCGACCTGACCCGAAAGCCCAACAAACACCTGGCTTTTGCGTTCGGGATCCACTACTGCTTGGGCCATCAGTTGGCGCGGCTGGAGGGCCGTGCCGCGTTGGCCACGCTGCTGGAACGCTTCCCCAACTGGGAATTGACGGCACCGCGAGAGAGCTTGCGCTACAAGCCCACGGTGTCGCTTCGAGGCCTGACCGAACTACCGATACGGATGTACTGACATGACACAGACCGAGGAAGCCCGGGACTTCGACCACGCCATCAAGGACGAGGACATCGAACGTGCCAAGCTGCTACTCGGCCTCGACGCCCCGATCAGCATCGACGAGCATCACCGCCAATTGAGCGTCGACGCGATTCGTCAGTTTGCGATCGGCTACGGCGACGACAACCCACTGTTCGTCGACCCCAGTTACGCAGCGCGAACCCGCTGGGGCGGCCCCATCGCCCCGCCGATGATCCACTCGGCGCTGTCGAAAAAGATGTTGGGCGACAAGATTCCCGAGGACATCCGCAAGGCCACCCGGGGATTGTTCTCCGGCATCCACATCTTCGTGTCCGGCCAACACACGGAGTGGTACCAGCCGGTGCGCCCGGGTGATGAACTGTACGGGTTCGGTGGTCTGGAGTCGATCGAGGAAAAGAACAGTGAGTTCGCCGGCCGCTCGGTCATCCGGGTCCGGCGCGTGGTGCGGATCAACCAGCGCGCAGAGGTCGTGGCCATTGAACGGACGATCCTGATCGCCACCGAACGCAAAAAGTCGCGTGAGCGCGGCAAGTACATGGACATCAAGCCGGCCACCTATACCGACGAGCAGATCGCGGAGATCGACGCGATCTACGCGGCCGAGGGTCCGCGGGGCGCCGAGCCGCGCTACTACGAGGACGTCCGGGTCGGCGAGCAGCTTCCGCGCATGGTCAAGGGCCCGCTGACGCTGACCGACATGATCTGCTTCCACGCCGGCGGATACGGCTTCGGACCATACGGAATCGGCGGTGCCCGAGTCGGATACAAGAACCGCCAGCGGGTGCCGAAGTTCTACATCAAGAATGCCGCCGGCATCCCCGACGTGGCGCAGCGGCTGCACTGGGAGAACGAGTGGTCGCAGTCGATCGGCAACCCGATGGCTTACGACTACGGCATCATGCGGGAATGCTGGCTGACCCATTACCTCACCGACTGGATGGGTGACGACGGCTGGTTGCTGCGCCAACACGACGAGATGCGCAAGTTCAACTACATCGGCGACACCCAGTTCATCACCGGCGAGGTGGTCGGCAAACGCGTCGAAAACGGTAACGGCGTCGTCGATGTCGAATTCCGGGCGACCAACCAGCGTGGCGAGGTCACCGCACCGGCCACCGCGACGGTGGCGCTGCCGAGCCGGGAGTTCGGTCCGGTGGTGCTTCCCGAGCCGGATCCGGCACTACGCCGCAAGGCCGCCGCAATGATGGCACGGCACAACGAATTGGCCCGCGGAACCAAGCGGTGATCCCGGCCGGCGCCCACCTCGATACCGGTACCGAGAT
This sequence comes from Mycobacterium bourgelatii, assembly GCF_010723575.1. Lineage (NCBI taxonomy): Bacteria > Bacillati > Actinomycetota > Actinomycetes > Mycobacteriales > Mycobacteriaceae > Mycobacterium > Mycobacterium bourgelatii. The sequence continues at coordinate 823,271 of NZ_BLKZ01000001.1, read as the reverse complement.
GGTGCTGGCGGCGGTGGTCGACGGTGTCGGAGTCGTCGCCTTGAACCGGCCGCAGCGCCGCAACGCCCTGCACAACGAGATGTACGAGGCGGTGCCCCGCCTGTTGGAGCGGTTCGCCGCCGACGACGGCGTCGGCGCCGTGGTGATCACCGGAGCGGGGCAGGCATTCTGCGCCGGCGGCGATGTGCGTGACGGCGGGTCGGCCAAGGCGGTTACCGGGACCGGCGGCTCGGAAGCCCAAGAAGCCCAAATCGCCGCTCGTAGCACACTGTTGGCCGACAACGCACGCATGGTCACACTGCTGCACGAGATGCCGAAAGTGACGATCGCGGCGTTGCCGGGCGCGGCCGTCGGCGCGGGTATGAGCATCGCGCTGGCCGCCGACCTGCGGATCGCCGCCACCTCGGCCCGGCTGATCCCCGGGTGGTCGAAGCTGGCGTTCTCGGGCGATTTCGGTGGGGCCTGGTTTTTGACACGGTTGGTTGGCCCGGCGAAGGCGCTGGAGTTACTGATCGCCGACCAGGCCATCGACGCAAATGCCGGGCTGCGGCTGGGGCTGTTCAATCGGGTGGTGGACGACGCCGACCTGCCGGGCGAGGCGTTGCGCTGGGCCAGCGAGATCGCCGCCGGCCCGACCTATGCTTACGCCGCCACCAAAGCCAATGTTTCTGACGCACAACGGCTGCCGCTAGCCGATGCGCTGCTGCTCGAAAGTGAGCGGATGGTGCGCACCGGACTCACTCAGGAGCATCGGGATGCAGTCAAGGCATGGCTGGCTGCGGCGAAGGCGAGCAAGCGGTGACCAGGACGCGTCGCGAGATACCCGCCGACGTCAAGGATTGGATCGCCGAGACGACGGGCGCCGAGCGGATCGAGGTCAAGCAGGTGCCCGGCGGCGCGAGCCGCCAGGCGTGGTTCGTGGATGCCGATGATCAAGCCTTGTTCTTGCGGTACGACCCGCGAGAACCACAGCCTGGCGGTGCATTTCATCGGCTGCAGGTCGAGGCCGAGATCATGGCGGAACTGCACCGCCACGGTGTGACGGTACCCCGGGTCGTGGCGGCCCATCCGGAAATTCAGGCGGTGCTGCTGCAGCGGGTTGACGGGGAGACCTGGTTTCGGCTGATCGCCGACCCCGACGAACAGGTCCGCACCGCGCAAGACTTCATCGCCAAATTGGCTGTGCTGCACCGGATCGACGCCCGGCGCTTGCAAATCCCCAGCCTGGGGCCGGCGGGTCCGGTCGACGGACACGTCCGCGCCGAGATCGCCGCGATGCGGCGCCGGGTGGACGCAGGTGGAAAGCCCGCGCCGTTGTTGCGGTTCTGCATCGACTGGCTGGAGCGGAATGTGCCCGACTACGACGGGCCGACGGTGCTGGTGCAAGGCGACACCGGCCCGGGCAATTTCATGTACGCCGACGGCGCGGTCACCGCGATTGTGGACTGGGAGCTGGCGCACTTCGGTGACCCGATGGACGACATCGCCTGGTTGTCACTGCGAACGGTGCAGGACACCTTCACCGATTTTCCCGCCCGGCTCGCCGAGTACGAGCGAGCTTCCGGCCACCGCATCGACCCGCAGCGGGTCTGGTACTACCGGTTGTTCGCCGAAACTCGACTCGCCTCGGTGAGTCCGGGCAGCATCGACGTGCGGGCTTCGGCGCCGGCCGGCTCACCGGATGCGGGCAATCGGCTGATCTACGGCATGCTGCACCGTCGGCTGCTGGTCGAGGCACTGGCCCACGTCGTCGGCATCCCCGAAGTCCACGTGGACTTTCCCGACGCCGATCACCGGTCGGAATACGCCGCGGTCTACGACGCGGCCGCGGCGGCCATGGCCAGTGCCGCCGAGCGGGCCACGGACGGGCTGGCGTTGCGCTACATCAAGGGTGCGGCGCGGCTGGTGAAGTACCTCGCCGAGGTCGATCGGATCGGACCGATCATCGATGCCCAGGAGACCGCCGAACTCGCCACCTTCCTGGGGTCGACGCCGGCTTCGGTATCGGAGGGCCGCGCGGCACTCGCGGAGCTGGCCGGGCGCGGCGAGATCGACCAACGGGACTACGTCGCACAACTCTGGCGCGGCATCAAACGCGATGACTACCTGACCCGTACGGCCTCGGGCGCATTGAGTCGCCGCACTTGGCCACCGCTCACACATCCCGGCAACGTCCCCGCCACAGCCCGATGTTGACCCAGCACATCCCCGGCGAAATCCTCGGCGCCGCGGCTAGTTTCCGAGACAAGCGGGTGGTGGTACACAGCGACGTCCGGTGCGATTCGGCCAGCCTGGGTGACCTGGTCGACGAAAGTTGCCGCGTGGCAGCGGGTCTGGCGGCGCTCGGAGTGCGACCGGGTGACGTGGTGGCGGTGCAGCTGCCGAACTGGCGTGAGTGCTTCACCGCACATGCCGCGATCTGGCTGTGCGGCGCCGTGGTGCTGCCGATAGTGCCCAGCTACGGACCGGCAGAACTGGAGTTCATCACCCGACGCGCCCAGGCCAGGGCCGTGATACTGGCCCGGACGGCAGGCAAACGCGATGCCGCTCCCGCGCTCGCCGCGTTGGCCCCGGTTCCGGGCCTCGACCACTTCGTTCTGGTGGGCGACCCACTGCCAGGCACGGTCGACTACGCCGAACTGGCCGACTCTGTGGCAACCGACTTCGATCCGGTGACGCCGGCGGACCCCCGCGACCGGTGCCTGCTGGTGTACACCTCCGGAACCACCGCCGAACCCAAGGGTGTGCAGCACAGCCACGCCAGCCTACTCGGTGAGATGCGGTCGATGGACGAACTGCGCTCGGCGAGAGCGAATCTCACTACGCTGACGGTGTTTCCGTCCGGGCACATCGCCGGCACCCTGGGCATCCTGCGGTTGTTCTGCCGGGCGGGCACCACCATCGCTCTGGATTCCTGGAACGCCGAACGGGCCGCCCGGCTCATCGCACGCCACTCCGTCGGCGTCTCCGCCGGCGCACCGATCCACCTCAACGGCATTCTCGATGTGGCCGAGCGCGACGGGCTCGATTTGTCCAGCTTGAGCGAGTACGTCACCGGCGCGGCCGGGGTGGCCGGCACGCTGATCCGTCGCGCGGCCCGGTTCGGGGTCGGGGCGTTCCGCTGCTACGGGTCCTCCGAGCATCCGACCATCAGTTCCGGGCGACCCGAGGATCCGCTGGACAAGCGCGCCGACACCGACGGCCGGATCACGCCCGGAACCGCCATCAGGATCGTCGGCGACGACGGTGCCGACGTGGCAACCGGTGTGGCCGGTGAAATCCTCACCCGCGGACCCGAGTTGTTCTGTGGTTACACCGATCATCGACACAACCGGGACAGCATGCTCGATGGCTGGTTCCGCACCGGGGACGTCGGGCGACTCGATGCCGACGGCTATCTCACCATCACCGACCGCAAGAAGGACATCATCGTCCGTGGCGGCGAGAACATTTCGTCCAAAGAGGTCGAAGACGTGCTGAGCAGCCATCCCGCCATCGCCGAGGCGGCCGCCGTGGGCGCGGTCGACGAAGTGTACGGCGAACGGGTGTGCGTCTTCGTCGTGGTCAATGCCGGGCAGCGCTTCGAAGTGGCCGACGCTGCCCGCCATTTCAGGGAGTGCGGTCTGGCCCGGCATAAGACGCCGGAGCGCGTCGTCGTGGTCCCCGAATTACCCCGGACGGCCAGCGGCAAGGTCCAAAAACATGTACTCAGGGAGCAACTGAACAGCCGATGAAATGGGGAATGCCTTGGCCGGGAACGGTTCTCGCACAACAATGCGAGGAGGCGGGAGCGACGGCGTTCTGCGCCGGTGAATTTGTCGATGCCAGTGCGTATGTGACGGCTTCGGAGATGGCGCACGCCACGACGGCGGCCCGGATAGGACCGGGTATCGCCTACGCGTTCGCTCGATCGCCGTTCGTGCACGCCGCCGCGGCCCGGCACCTGAACAAGATCGCCCGGGGTCGGGTCTTTCTCGGACTGGGCGCTGGCACGGGGCGGATGAATCGCGATTGGTTCGGCGTGGACTCCAGCCACCCGGCGCCCCGGATGAGGGAGTTGGTCAGCTGCATCCGAGCCTTTCTGACGGCGGAGGACTATCAGCGGATCACGTTCGACGGGGAGTTCTACACCGTGAACGCCCGCATCCAAGCGCCCGTCATGGGACCCATTGACATACCGATCCTGTTGGGTGCGTTCAACATCCACATGATTCGCACCGCCGGTGCCGTCGCCGACGGGGTGCTGGGTCATGGCCTGTTCACCGACCGGTGGTGGAACGAGGTGGTGGATCCACAGCTACGGCTCGGCGCCGAACGCGAGCGGCGCGACAGTGCGGGACTGCTGCGGTGGGGGTGGGTGATCACCGCGATCGACGACGCTGATCCGCAGCGAGCGATCGAGGACGCCAGACGTCAGATCGCGTTCTATCTCACCGTCAAGACCTACGACTCGTTGGTGACGTTGCACGGCTGGCAGGACGAGGTCGCCGCGATCCGCCGGGAGTTCGCCTCCGGCGACCCCCGCAAGCTGGGCAATCACGTGAGTGAGGAGATGTTGTGGTCGATGGCGGTGTGCGGAGACGCCGGCCAGGCCAGGGAAATGCTGTCGAATCGGCGGCGCCTTCCGGAGCTCGCAATCCTCTCCCCGCCGGCGTTTCTGGTGAGCTCACGGCGTCGGGCGAACTATTGCGCGAACGTCCTGGCGGTTGTTTCGGAGATGGGAGTGTTCCAGTGACCGCAGATCAGAACACCCGCACCGAGGTCGAGGACCACACCGGGCTGTTTGACGGCGCGAAGGACTCGCCGCCGATCGTCTGGCTTGCCCGCCTGGGTGGCGTGTTCGTGGTGTTCCAGGTGTACGTGTACCTGCGCTGGATCTTCTCCGACAGGTTCACCCCGATGCCGAGCGGGCCCGATCCGGTCCCCGGTTCGGCCATCTTCTGGGTCCGGTTCTGGGAGATAGGCTGCGTCGCCGCGGGTGTCGGTCTGGTGTGGTGGATCATCCGCAAGACACGTCGCGACGGGGAGTTCCCCGCTGTCGGTGTATTCGTGGTCGCCTGGCTGCTGGCCGCCTGGCAGGATGTCGGCGTCAATGCCACGCGCCCGGTATTCGCCTATAACAGCGCCTTTTTCAACATGGGCACCTGGGGGGAATTCATTCCCGGCTGGGTGAGCAAGGGAGCCGAGAACCCACAGCCGATCATCTATTTCCTGGCCAGCTATATCGTGCTGACGCCGCTGGCGATCATGGGTATCGACACGCTCATCGTGCGGATGCGAAAGGCCGTTCCACGCCTGAACCGGGCGGGGGTCATCGCGGCGATGCTGGTGCTGTTCATCGTGCTGGACATCGCCCTGGAACAGTTTTTCCACCGGGTCAGGCTGTGGACCTACCTCCGCGTCGACGGTGATTGGTCAATCTTCCCCGGCACCCTGTACCAGTTCCCGTTGTACGAGGGGGTTTTCTTCGGCGGGGTGGTCAGTGTGTTGTCCATCGCCATCTACTGCTTCCGGGACGGACAGGGACGGATGATCAGCGACATCGGCATCGATAACCTGCGCAACAAGCGCACGGTGCCGCTGGTGCGGATCCTGGCGCTGACCGCGGTATTCAACCTGATCATGATGGTGTTCATGTTGGGTTTCAACCTGGTCAACCAGCACGCGGACACCCAACCCGCCGAGCGGGTGCCGAGCTATCTGCACCACGACATGTGCGGAATCGCGCCGAATCCACCCTGCGCGCCGCGGCCCTGACGGTCAGGCAATACGACACCGCCCGTCGGCACAGTATTGCCCCTCTCCCCGGACCGAACTGACCGGGAGCGCGTTGCCGAATACAGTTAAGGGCCAGAAGGAGGGACATTCCAATGCCGAACGATTACCGCCGTACGGTGGCCGCCAGTTGCGCCGCCCTGTCTGCCCTGGCCCTGCCAACCGTCCTGAACATCGCCTCGGCTCAGGCTGACCCGTTACCCGCCTTTTGCGTGCCGTCCAGCGTCGTCGACAACGTTTGCACCGTGCGCCTGACGTCAGTGACGGACAATGTCACCGACGGGACGATCACCGGGACCCCTGTGGGTGGCGGAGCGGCGATTACCCTTGCGGGACAAGGAGATGCCTACCAGAAGTCGGCGGGGTTCGGAGACGTGCGACCCGCTCCCGTACAAGAGTGGGACGACACCCTCGACAAGGTCAGCAATCTCCCTACCGACCCGTCCGACCCCAACTGGTACGGCAACGCCAAGTCAAAGGCCTTCCTGCCCCGTACCCTGAATAGCCTTGCCGCCCAGTTCCCCCCGAATATCCTGGTGGTCCGGTTCACCCCCGATGACGCCCGGCCGGGTTGGTTCCGGCTCGTGTCCATTCAGCCGACGCACCAGTAACGGGCGCCTAGGACTCCAGGTCGACGACTGGGAGTCCGGCCGCCTTCCACGCCTGAAAGCCACCTTCGACGTCGGTGGCGCCGCTGAGCCCGATGCGCTGCAAGGAGGCGGCGGAAAGGCTTGAAGCGAGTCCGAGATTGCACAGCACGATGATCTTGTCGTCCGGTTGCGGCAGGGGCGGCAGTTCGGCCGCCTCCTCGGGGGTGAACAGCGGGCGGTGAGTGGGGTCGAGGAAGACCTCGACGGCGTTGCGGGGCACTCGGATTGCGCCGGGGATGATGCCGTCAGCCGCCTGCTCTTCGCTGGTGCGGGTGTCGATGAGTAGCACGCCCTCATCGAGCGCGGCTGCCGCCTCCTGCGGTGTGAGCCGGTCAAGGTTGGCTTGGGCCGCGTAGATGAGTTCGAGCGTGCGACTAGTCGCTGTGTTGGTCATAATTCTCCTCAAGGGACGCACTGTCGGCAGGCCATCAGCCACTCAACACGACGGCAGGCGCCCAGCAACAGGTTTAAATTCACGACTATTCCGGTACTAGATTTGAACCGGTAACAATCGGGTAGCGTCGCCGCTATGTCCGTGGTGCCGGCCGAATACTGCCCAGTGTCTATCGGTGCGAGCATGCTCGCCGACCGCTGGAGCCTGTTGATCGTCCGAGAGGTGATGGTGGGCGCCCACCAGTTCAACGCGATCCTGCGAGGACTTCCAGGGTTGTCGCGGAGCCTGCTGACCACCCGCTTGCGTCATCTGGAAGAACTCGGCGTGCTCAAGCGCGTACCGACCGGCAGCGGACGGACACACGAGTACCGCCTCACGCCTGCCGGCGAAGACCTGCATGAGGTCATCTATGCCCTGGGGCGATGGACCGTGCGCTGGTGGTTCCCTGCGCCCCAACCCGAACAGGTCGACAACGCTCTGCTGCTGTGGCGCATGCGGGCCGGGATCACCTCGCAGCTGCCCGAGGGACGCACCACCATGCTGTTCGACTTCACCGACGGCGATGTGAAACGCGGATGGATCGTGGCCACCAACACCGAAGTGTCTGTCTGCCTTCACGATCCGGGATTCGCCGTCGACCTGCAGGTGACCGGCAGTGGCCGTCTATGGCATGAGATTTGGTTCGGTCACCGCGACCTGAAGCAAGCAATCGCCGATGGCGACATCGTCATCGAAGGGCCCGCCAAGCTCGCTCGTGCGCTGCCCAAATGGTTTGCGCTGAGCCCATTTTCCGCCGACGTGGCCGCCACCGCGGTGCGCCGCTAGTTCAAGAAAGGTAAATATGTCTGACACCCTGCGGGCCCTGGCCGGCTTACCCGGACAACCGCCCCGACTAGCCGACTCTGCACTCATCCTCATCGACTGTCAGAACACATACACAAGCGGCACAATGGAACTCGACGGTGTTCAGCCGGCCTTGGATGAAGCCGCCGCGCTACTGGACCGAGCTCGCAGCGCCGGCGTGCCCGTCATCCACATCCAGCACAACATGGGTCCGGGCTCGCTCTACGACATCGAAGGCGAGTCGGGCGCGATCGTCGCCCCGGTCGCGCCCCGCGGCGACGAACCCGTCGTGGTGAAGTCCTATCCCAACTCATTCGTGTCGACCGACCTCGACGAGCGGCTCAAAGGTCTGAACGCGACGCACCTCATCCTTGCCGGATTCATGACCCACATGTGCGTCAATTCAACCGCGCGCGGGGCGTTCAACCTCGGGTACGCACCCACCGTCGTCGCGTCGGCAACCGCGACTCGGGCGTTGCCGGGCGTCGAGGGCACGGTGTCGGCCGCAACCATCCAGGCCGCCAGCCTGGCCGCCATCTCCGACCTGTTCGCGGTCGTCGTTCCGGACGTGGCGGCGATCCCAGATTGACCACGAGAGCGCGTCGGCTGTCTCGGGCCTCTAGGCAGGAGTGAGGCGGACCCGCAGGCACGTCGGGCCGCGCAACAAGCTGTTGGTTGACCAGCGCGTATCACCCACCGCCGAGATCCCACTCGCCTGCGTCACAAACTCCCGCAGCACAGCTTGGGCTTCCATGCGAGTGAGTTGCGCGCCGATGCACAGATGGACACCGAAGCCAAAGGCAATGTGCTGGGTGGGGTTTCGGTTTACCCGAAACTCGTCGGGTTGGTCGAAGACCCTTGGGTCGCGATTGGCGGCACCGATGCTGAGCAAGACACGCTCGCCGGCCGGAATGGTTACGTCACCCACCTGGTAATCGCGGGCCGCTGTGCGATGCACGTTCTGGGCAGGTGAGAGGTAACGCAGGCCTTCCTCGATCGCCATTGGGATAAGTCCAGTATCGGAGCGCACCATTTCGAACTGTTCCGGGTGGTCAGCCAGTGTCGCGAACAACCCGCCGAGCAGATTGGTGGTGGTCTCGTTGCCCGCAAGGAGCAGCAACATCGCAAATTGAAACAGCTCCGAATCGGAAAGGGAGCCCGCCTCATTCTCGGCCAGCAGTCGGCCGCAGATCGTGCCTGAGCCCTTCAACCCACCGAGGGCGAACTGCCGCCTGAAATATTGATGCATCGCCCAGGAACCGCGGAGCATCTGCGTAAATTTGCGGGCACCCTCGGCCGTCAACGCCACACCGGTGAGCTGCGTCGCCGCTTCGGACCACCTCCGGAAATCTGCGACATCCGTGTCGGGGATACCTAACAGCTGTGCGATGAGACGCACCGGAACCGGCACCGCCAACCGCTGCACGACATCGCAACCGGGATTTTCAAGAACGTCGCGCACCGTCTCCGCCGCGAGCTGATCGATTGTCAGACGCCAACTTTCCAACGCCGCCTTGGTGAACGCGGGCATCGCCTGGCGGCGCAGCTTCGCGTGTTTCTCACCGTCGGTCGAGACCAGGATCGGCGCACGGACCCTGACCCGGGCTGGCCCGTCAGCGCTAGCGTCACGAAGCGCTCGCCGGACGTCGTCGAGACGGCTCAGGATCCACACCGCCCGCTTCGGGTTGTACTGCACGCGACTGCCCTCATGCAGTTGGCGGTAGGCATCGTGCGGATGGGCCGCGGTCGAAGGGTCGAGCGGGTCGTAGGCGGTGATCGCCGCCCCGTTCCGCGCTAATCGGCGGGCACGGATCCCCCTGCTGTTGGCCCGGATGGACCCGCCGAAGGCCTTTACCGCGGCGCCAGTGAATCGAACGGTTTCCGTCACAGCCATGCGCCACGCCTCCGACACGATTACAGATCGGACCGTAACGGTTGGTCCCGCAATTAACAAGGAAAATGACCGCAGTGAAAATGACGATTGATGGGCTGGCCCGCCGCGGCGAAATGACCAGGCTGAACGCGAGTGGCAAAGCCGCGCCGGCCTTTAGAACCGACGACCATCTGTCTCGTATACGGCGGATCAAATCGCTTCGGGTACAAGGCTTTTCGTTGGACATCAGGCGGCAGCGCGGCGCCGGCATGATCCGCGAGGGCGTTGGGCGCACCGAAAACGGCCAACGCACCGTCACCGAGGAACTTGTTTCCTTGCCCACCGACCCCCAGGACGGCGGGCACCACGATCTCGAACAACTCGTTGAGCCGCGCGACGGTGTCCTCGGCCGTGTTGGCCTAGACCGGCAGAACCACGGCGAACGTGATTGCACAGATCGCCCACGAGTATCTCGCCCCGTACCGGTCCCACGCCCACTGCCAGATGCGATCCATGCAGCGAAGTTAAACGTCGGTAGCGCCGAACTGAGGCTGTTGGTGATCCCGTCGCCGTTCCCCATTTGGCCCGTTACGGCAACGTGAATGAACGCGGTCAAGACACCCGTCGACCTGACGCCGCGCGCTCCGCCCAGAATCGAGTAGGGGGCCGGGTTGACCGGCCCCCTCTCACACCACCGGACGTGCGGGCCTCGCATCCGGCGGTTCGCTAGGTCGTGTGGAATCTGGCCCAGGCGTGGTGAAACGTGATGAGGCCCTGCCGGTCCCAGTATCGGTTGGGCAGTGCCCGCGTCAGGACGGGCGAGCCCGCGATTCGCCAGTAGCCGCGGCTGCTCATGCCCCATTGCCAGGCCAGGTCGGCCCGGATCCCGAGTGCACGCAGGTTCGCGACCTTGGTGCGGACGCGTTTCCATTCCTTCCAGCGGATTTGGCGCAGTCGACGGCGGAACCACTCATCCAGATCCCGGAACTTGCGGGTGTGTCCGCTAGGCGGAAGTACCCCATCCAGCCCCGGACGTATTGGTTCAGCCGCATGATGCGGTACTCCATGGCCACACTCCACCGCCGCGACGTCAACGACCGGATGCGGGCTTTGGCCGCTGCCACGCCTTGGGCGCGACCCGGATCTTGACCCCGGAGGTAGTGAAGAACCCGAACCCCAGCAACACAGCTGTCGTCGCCGGGGCGATCGAGGACTTGGCCTGGTTCACCCTCAACTTCAACCGCTGCTCCAGCAGCCGAGTGCCCTGTTCGAGCACCCGCTCGGCCGCCCGCTTCGATTTCACAAAGACCCGGATATCGTCGGCGTAGCGGACAAACCGGTGCCCACGCGCCCAGAACTCCTGATCGAAATCGTCGAGCATGATGTTCGACAACAGCGGCGATAACGGCGACCTGTGGGGTCCCTGGCTCACCGCCTGCCGCACCCCATCGGCCATGATCCCCGCCTCCAAATAGCGGCGGATCAGCTTCAGCAGCCGTTTGTCGTTCACTTTCCGCGCAACCGGGCCATCAGCACGTCGTGGTTGACCCGATCGAAGAACGCATCCAGGTCCACCTCGACCACCCACCGATACCCCTGCTCGATCACCAACCTGGCGACCTTCACAGCGTCGTGGGCGCTTTGCCCGGCCGGAACCCATACGAGACCGGCACAAACCCCGGATCAAAGACCGGGGTCAGCACTGCGCGATCGCCTGCTGGATCAACCGATCCAGCACCGTCGGCACCCCCAACTTCCGTTGCCCGCCATCAGGTTTGGGAATCATCACCTGACGCACCGGCATCGGACGGTACGTGCCCGCATCCAACGCCTCCCGCACTCCGGCCCAGTTGTCCCGGCACCAGTTACGCAACTCCTGCGCGCTGACACCATCGACACCGGCCGCACCGCGATTGCGTTCGACACGTCCCAACGCGACAGCCAGATTCGCGGGCGCGAACACCTGCTCCCACAAATCCTGGCCTGACACCCTCGGCAGCACCCGCCGAGACACCGCTACGCACAGACAAGGGCCTTCCGGATTCACCAGTCCCTCCACATCATCTGCCCCACCGCCGGTGGGTTGGCTGCCACCGCGACATCCACAGCACCACTTCGAAACATCAATTCCCAACGTTCAGCCCTTCCCGGCACATCTGCACACTCTGCCTTCTGCCCCGTCAGCGCCGCCCTCACGAACAGCCGCTCCGGCGCCAGCACCGACGCACCCAGATCTCCCCAGATAAGAACATCCACTTTCACCCTGCCGCCGCCGCATTTACACACCGGCCGCTTCGGTGGAACGGGCTTCACCATCTGTTGCTGGCTCACCCCAACCGGCATGCCTTCTATACGGTTCGTGTCCCTCGGTGCAGGGCTTCGTCTCCGGCTTCCTTCCCACCCACCTCACGGTGACGCAGTTGCCATCGACTCGGAGTTAAACCACCTTCTCCTCCAGAGGACTCACACCTCCTAGCGAATGCCCATGCTGGGCGTACATCGAGTAGGGGGCCGGGTTGACCGGCCCCCTCTCTCACCACCGGACGTGCGGGCCTCGCATCCGGCGGTTCGCTAGGTCGTGTGGAATCTGGCCCAGGCGTGGTGAAACGTGATGAGGCCCTGCCGGTCCCAGTATCGGTTGGGCAGTGCCCGCGTCAGGACGGGCGAGCCCGCGATTCGCCAGTAGCCGCGGCTGCTCATGCCCCATTGCCAGGCCAGGTCGGCCCGGATCCCGAGTGTACGCAGGTTCGCGACCTTGGTGCGGACGCGTTTCCATTCCTTCCAGCGGATTTGGCGCAGTCGACGGCGGAACCACTCATCCAGATCCCGGAACTTGCGGGGTGTGTCCGCTAGGCGGAAGTACCCCATCCAGCCCCGGACGTATTGGTTCAGCCGCATGATGCGGTACTCCATGGCCACACTCCACCGCCGCGACGTCAACGACCGGATGCGGGCTTTGGCCCGCTGCCACGCCTTGGGCGCGACCCGGATCTTGACCCCGGAGGTAGTGAAGAACCCGAACCCCAGCAACACAGCTGTCGTCGCCGGGGCGATCGAGGACTTGGCCTGGTTCACCCTCAACTTCAACCGCTGCTCCAGCAGCCGAGTGCCCTGTTCGAGCACCCGCTCGGCCGCCCGCTTCGATTTCACAAAGACCCGGATATCGTCGGCGTAGCGGACAAACCGGTGCCCACGCGCCCAGAACTCCTGATCGAAATCGTCGAGCATGATGTTCGACAACAGCGGCGATAACGGCGACCCCTGTGGGGTCCCCTGGCTCACCGCCTGCCGCACCCCATCGGCCATGATCCCCGCCTCCAAATAGCGGCGGATCAGCTTCAGCAGCCGTTTGTCGTTCACTTTCCGCGCAACCCGGGCCATCAGCACGTCGTGGTTGACCCGATCGAAGAACGCATCCAGGTCCACCTCGACCACCCACCGATACCCCTGCTCGATCACCAACCTGGCGACCTTCACAGCGTCGTGGGCGCTTTGCCCGGCCGGAACCCATACGAGACCGGCACAAACCCCGGATCAAAGACCGGGGTCAGCACTGCGCGATCGCCTGCTGGATCAACCGATCCAGCACCGTCGGCACCAACTTCCGTTGCCCGCCATCAGGTTTGGGAATCATCACCTGACGCACCGGCATCGGACGGTACGTGCCCGCATCCAACGCCTCCCGCACTCCGGCCCAGTTGTCCCGGCACCAGTTACGCAACTCCTGCGCGCTGACACCATCGACACCGGCCGCACCGCGATTGCGTTCGACACGTCCCAACGCGACAGCCAGATTCGCGGGCGCGAACACCTGCTCCCACAAATCCTGGCCACCCCTGACACCCTCGGCAGCACCCGCCGAGACACCGCTACTGCACAGACAAGGGCACTTCCGGATTCACCAGTCCCTCCACATCATCTGCCCCACCGCCGGTGGGTTGGCTGCGATCACCGCGACATCCACGAGAAGCACCACTTCGAAACATCAATTCCCAACGTTCAGCCCTTCCCGGCACATCTGATTCCCGCCGGTACTACGGCCTCTGCTGACTTCTGCCCCGTCAGCGCCGCCCTCACGAACGACGCCGCTCCGGCGCACAGCACCGACGCACCAGGACAGATCTCCCCAGATAAGAACATCCACTTTCACCCTGCCGCCGCCGCATTTACACACCGGCCGCTTCGGTGGAACGGGCTTCACCATCTGTTGCTGGCTCACCCCAACCGGCATGCCTTCTATACGGTTCGTGTCCCTCGGTGCAGGGCTTCGTCTCCGGCTTCCTTCCCACCCCACCTCACGGTGACGCAGTTGCCATCGACTCGGAGTTAAACCACCTTCTCCTCCAGAGGACTCACACCTCCTAGCGAATGCCCATGCTGGGCGTACAACGAAAGCGCCCCGGCCAGTTGACCGGGGCGCTCCGTCTTGTTGACTAGTGCGCGTGACCGTGGTGGTGCCCGTGACCATCGTCGGCCGGCTCAGCCGGCTTTTCTACGACGGCCGTCTCCGTGGTCAGGATCATGCGCGCCACCGACGAGGCGTTGAGCACCGCCGACCGGGTCACCTTCACCGGGTCGACAATGCCGGCGGCGGCAAGGTCACCGTACTCGAGCGTGCCCGCGTTCAGCCCGTGGCCAGGCGGTAGCTCACTGACCTTACTGACCGCGACCGCGCCGTCCAGTCCAGCGTTCGCCGCAATCCAATACAGCGGTGCCGCAAGGGCATCGGAGAACGCGTTAACGCCCAGCAACTCGTCGCCACTGAGTTCCTCGCGCAGCGACTTCAGCGCCTCGCGGGCGTGGACTAGCGCCGACCCACCGCCGGGGACGATGCCCTCTTCGACCGCAGCCTTGGCTGCAGCCACGGCATCCTCGACGCTCTCCTTGCGTTCCTTGAGTGCGGTCTCGGTCGCGGCGCCGACCTGGATGACGGCGACGCCTCCGGCCAGCTTGGCCACTCGCTCCTGCAGTTTCTCGCGGTCCCAGTCGGAGTCACTGGCCTCGATCTCGGCACGCAGGGTCTTCACGCGGTGGGCAACGTCCTCCGCCGAGCCTGCGCCGTCGACGATGATGGTCTCGTCTTTACTGACCACCACGCGTCGCGCCGAACCCAAGACCTCGAGACCAACCTCGCGCAACACCAGTCCGGTGTCAGGAGTGATCACCTGGGCTCCGGTAACCACAGCGAGGTCCTGCAGGAATGCCTTGCGGCGGTCGCCGAAGTACGGCGACTTGACCGCGACGGCCTTGAGCGTCTTGCGGATCGCGTTGACGACCAGCGTCGCCAGCGCTTCACCCTCGACGTCTTCGGCGATGATCAGCAGCGGCTTGCCGGACTCGGCGACCTTCTCCAACAGCGGCAGCAGGTCGGGCAGCGAGCTGATCTTGTCCTGGTGCAACAGGATCAGCGGGTCCTCGAGCACGGCCTCCTGGGAGTCGAAGTCGGTGACGAAGTAGGCCGACAAGAATCCCTTGTCGAAGCCGACGCCCTCGGTGAACTCCAACTCGGTGTTCAGCGTCGACGATTCTTCGACGCTCACCACGCCGTCGTGGCCGACCTTGCTCATCGCCTCGCCGACCAGCTCACCGATGACGGCGTCCCGCGAGGAGACCGTAGCCACCTGGGCGATGGCTTCCTTGCCGGAAACCGGTGTGGCCGAGGCCAACAACGCCTCCGACACCGCGTCGGCGGCCTTGCTGATGCCCGACCCCACCGCGATCGGGTTGGCGCCGGCGGCAACCAGGCGCAGCCCGGCCTTCACCAACGCCTGTGCCAGCACGGTCGCGGTGGTGGTGCCGTCACCCGCGACGTCGTTGGTCTTGGTGGCCACCGACTTCACCAGTTGGGCACCCAGGTTCTCGAACGGGTCCTCCAGGTCGATCTCGCGGGCGACCGTGACGCCGTCGTTGGTGACCGTGGGCCCGCCAAATGACTTGGCCAGCACCACATGCCGACCACGCGGACCCAGCGTCACCCGTACCGTGTCGGCGAGCTTGTCCATGCCCGCCTCGATGGCGCGACGCGCGATTTCGTCGTACTCAATCAGCTTGCTCATCAGGGTCCTTCCCCATTACGCATGCCGCCCCGGAAATCACCCGCGCTGATACGCGGGGATCGCCGGGGCGGGACACGGTTCTACTTGGAAACGACAGCCAGCACGTCGCGCGCCGACAGGATGAGGTATTCCTCACCGCCGTACTTGATTTCGGTGCCGCCGTACTTGCTGTAGATGACGGTGTCACCTTCGGCGACGTCGAGCGGAATCCTCTTCTCGCCGTCCTCGTCCCAACGGCCGGGGCCGACTGCGACGACGGTGCCCTCTTGGGGCTTCTCCTTGGCGGTGTCGGGAATGACCAGACCGGAAGCGGTCGTGGTCTCGGCCTCGTTGGCCTGCACGAGAATCTTGTCCTCGAGTGGCTTGATGTTCACCTTCGCCACGATTGGAGCCCTCCACTATTTGGATCGGGTCCGGGACCGCGAGCCCCGGACCGAGTTGACGGCCGCTCGGGGCATCCGCCCGAACGTCCGAATTACCAGGTGTTCGGCAGTCTTCCGGTGCCCTCGCGCCGTCGTCGCGGGTGCCGACACAGGGGCTTTCCGACTGCCACCTAGCACTCTATACACGAGAGTGCTAGCACTCAAGGGTACCCCGATGCTTC
The DNA here is from genome assembly GCF_010723575.1 of Mycobacterium bourgelatii. Classification (NCBI taxonomy): domain Bacteria; kingdom Bacillati; phylum Actinomycetota; class Actinomycetes; order Mycobacteriales; family Mycobacteriaceae; genus Mycobacterium; species Mycobacterium bourgelatii. Next base: position 807,076 of record NZ_BLKZ01000001.1, on the reverse strand, counting down.
CGTGTCGCCGACCTGCGTTCGCCCTGCGTGAGACGGCGGGCCCGGACTGTGTCACCGCGCGGTCGCGAGGCTCATTTCACCAGGTTATTGCCCGGCCCACGTGGACGCCTACCGCGTTACGCATATCCGCAAGCGGCGCATTTCGCCTTCCGCGAAATGTGGACTAACGGGGGCCATGCTCCCCCAATACCGAATGGGCGGCGGATGGACACAATTGCTCGTCTTGCCGGACTCGAGAACGAGCGCCCACCGGATGACAAACAGTCGAATCCGCCACGATACCAACATAGTTCGGCCAATATGGGTAGACAAAGAATCAGCGTGGAGCAAATCAATATCCATAGAATCAGGCTGCAGAAATTGGGGCTGCGGACGTAAGACCTCGCGGTATCGTCCGCTCCAATTGCCTTCTACGTCTCGCGGATTCCGGCTGGATCCTGCTGAGATCGTCTTCCGAAATAGGAGCCTTCAGTTGTCCTCTTTTATTTTTGTCACCCCTGAATTTCTCGGTAGCGCGTCGGCGGAGTTGGGTGGGATCGGTTCGGCCGTGCAGGCGGCCAATGCGGCCGCGGCCGGTGCGACGACGCAGATTGCGGCGGCCGGCGCCGACGAGGTGTCTGCAGCGATCGCGACCCTGTTCGGCGGGTTCGCGCGGCAGTATCAAGCGCTGGGCGCTCAGGCGGCCACCTTTCACGACCAATTTGTGCAGGCGCTGAGGTCGGGCGCTGGGGCGTATGCGGCGGCCGAGGCGGCCAACGCTTCGCCGTTGCAGGCGATCGAACAGCAGATCTTGGACGCGATCAATGCGCCGACTCAGGCGCTGTTCCAGCGCCCGTTGATCGGCGACGGCGCCAACGGCGCCGCGGGGACGGGCCAGGCGGGTGGCGCCGGCGGCATCTTGTTCGGCAACGGCGGCAGTGGCGGGTCAGGGGCGGCCGGACAGGCCGGCGGCGTCGGTGGCGCGGCGGGCCTGTTCGGTAACGGCGGGGCCGGCGGCGCGGGCGGAGCCGGGGCGTCCGGCGGCGTTGGCGGGGCCGGCGGAATCCTGTACGGCAACGGCGGGGCCGGCGGCGCCGGGGGCGCGGGCCAGGCAGGCGGAGCAGGCGGTTGGGCCGGCCTGTTCGGTAACGGGGGGGTCGGCGGCGCCGGTGGCGCTGCCATCACGCCCGGCGGCGTGGGTGGCATCGGCGGCGCGGGCGGCGCCGGTGGAACGTTCGGCGGTCACGGCGGGAACGGCGGAGCCGGGGGCCAAGGAGGCGCAGGTGCCACCGGAGTGGCCGGGGGTGCCGGCGGGGACGGCGGGGCCGGCGGCGCGAGCAGGGCACTGTTCGGCGGGAACGCCGGTTCCGGCGGCGACGGCGGGGCCGGCGGAGACGGCGCAACAGGTGAAACGGGCAGTGCAGGTGGCGGGACCGGCGGTGACGGCACCGCCGGCGGAGCGGGCGGTGCCGGTGGCGCAGGCGGCGCCAACGCGGGGATTTACGGAGTGGGCGGTGCAGGCGGCGCCGGCGGTTCGGGCGGCGTGGGCGGTGACGGCGGCACCGGTGGCACCGGCGTGGGCTCCGCCACGAACGGCGGCAGCGGTGGAACGGGCGGCACCGGCGGCAATGCCGGGGTTGGCGGGGCCGGCGGCACCGGCGGCCCGTTGGGTTCCGTCGGTAAGACGGGCAGCAACGGCACCGGCGGTAACGGTGGCTCCGGAGGCAACGGCGGGGTCGGCGATGTGGGCGCCGCGGGCACTAGCTCCACCACACCGACCCCGGGCCTGCAAGGCTTCCAGGGCGGCGCCGGCGGCCAAGGTGGCGCGGGTGGGGCCGGCGTCGACGGCCAGGGCGGCGGCAACGGTGGCAACGGTGGCCAAGGCGGCCAGGGCGGCGAAGGCGGTAAGGGTGGCTCGCACACCGGCACCAACGGCGCTAACGCCGCCGCGGGCGGTAAAGGCGGCACCGGCGGCGCGGCCGGTGCGGCCGGGCTCGGCACGGACGGCGGCTTGGACGGGTCGAACGGCACCGGCGGCCAGGGCGGCGCCGGCGGTGGAGGCGGTACCGGGGCAACCGGCAGCACCGGCGGCAGTGGCTCCGGGCCCGGCAAGGGCGGCCAGGGCGGCCAGGGCGGCGCGGGGGGCGTCGGCGGCGACGGCGGCGCCGGGATCAACGGCGTGGGCGGCGGCCAGGGCGGCACCGGGGGCATCGGCGGGACCGGCGGCAACGGCGGAAACGGCGGCAACAACACCGCCAGTGCCGGTGGTAACGGTGCCGCCGGCGGCAAGGGCGGCACCGGCGGCACGGCCGGGGCCGGCGGTATCGGCACCGACGGCGGGGAGATCGGCGCGAACGGGACCGGCGGCCAGGGCGGCACGGGCGGCAACGGCGGCAGCGGTGGCACCGGCACTGCGGGCAGCAACTCCACGAGTGCACCAACCGGCGGGAAGCAGGGCGGCGCTGGCGGCGCCGGCGGTCAGGGTGGTTCCGGCGGGGCCGGTATCGACGGCGAAGGCGGCGGCCAGGGCGGTCAGGGTGGTAACGGCGGCACCGGAGGCACCGGCGGCGTCGGCGGCAGCAACACCGGCACCACCGGTGGCGCCGGCGCCGACGGCGGCAAGGGCGGCACCGGCGGCGCGGCCGGCGCAGCAGGACTCGGCACTGACGGCGGCGACGACGGCAACATCGGCGCCGGTGGCACCGGCGGCAAGGGCGGCAATGGCGGCAATGGCGGCACCGGTACCGCCGGCACCAACAGCGGCACGCCGACCAATGGCGGTCAGGGCGGCAAGGCCGGCGCGGGAGGCCAAGGCGGTGACGGCGGTGCCGGCATCGAGGGTCAGGGCGGCGGCCACGGCGGCCAGGGCGGCAACGGCGGCACCGGCGGCACCGGCGGTGCCGGCGGCAACAACACCACCGTCGGCAGCGCAAATGTCGCCGGAGAGGGCGGCAAGGGTGGCTCCGGCGGCACCGCCGGAGCGGCCGGGCTCGGGGTTGACGGCGGCCAGGACGGGAAGATCGGCACCGGCGGCACCGGAGGCACGGGTGGCCAAGGCGGTACCGGAGCCACGGGTACCGCTGGAAGCAACGGTGCGGCTCCTACTGAGGGCAAGTCGGGTGGCACCGGGGGCGCGGGCGGCGTGGGTGGTGACGGCGGAGCGGGTATCGGCGGCGTCGGCGGCGGTGCTGGTGGCACCGGTGGCCAAGGCGGCACCGGCGGCACCGGCGGCACCGGCGGCAGCAGCAACGCCGTCGGCAGCACCGCGACCGGCGGAACGGGCGGCACCGGTGGCGCCGCGGGCACCGGCGGCGCCGGTGGGAATGGAACCGATGGTGGTTCCGGCGGCACCGGCGGTCAGGGTGGCACCGCTGGCGCCGGTGGCGCCGGCGGCTTGGCCAACACCAACGGCAAGGGCGGTATCGGCGGAACCGGCGGTATCGCCGGAACCGGCGGCGTCGGCGGCAATGCCGGCGGCGGCGACGGCAACGGCGGCAATGGCGGTGCCGGCGGAACCGGCGGCACGGGCGGTGCCGGCGGTAACTCGAGCGCCTCTACCGGCGGTACCGGTGGTGACGGCAGCATCGGCGGCACCGGCGGCGCGGGTGGCACCGGCAGCGGCGAGGGCGCGGGCGGCTGGGGCGGATCCGGTGGCGCCGGCGGGGGTGGCGGCACCGGCGGCAAGAGCTCCTCTACCAACGGCAAAGCCGGCACCGCCGGTACGGCGGGCGACGCCGGCACTGGTCCGGACGGCCTCACTGGCGGCGCCGGCGGGACCGGCGGCGGCTTCGGCACCGGCGGCTCCCCGGGCTGACGCCTCTCACTCGCCGAGTGCCGCGCCAGCGTGACGCTCGGCGTCGGCGGTCACTCTGGCGGGACGCTCGGCGGCGGGACGCTCGGCGGCGGGACGCCCGACGTCAGCCCAACCGCCCCTCACTCGCCGAGTGCCGCGCCAGCGTGACGCTCGGCGTCGGCGGTCACTCTGGCGGGACGCTCGGCGGCGGGACGCTCGGCGGTGGGACTAGACCTGGGCTAGACCTGGGCTAGACCTGACCCACGACCACCGGCAGTCCCGGGTCGCTCGCCGCGTCCAGCGGCGACGGTTCGGCTCCCGCCGCGACGAGCTGTGCGGCGAACGCGGCGATCATCGCCCCGTTGTCCGTGCACAGTCGCGGCCGGGGAACGCGCAGGGTCAGGCCCGCCTCGGCGCAGCGTTGCGTGGCCAGTTCCCTGATCCGCGAGTTCGCGGCCACTCCCCCGGCGATCAGCAGGTTCGACACACCGCGGTCGGTCGCCGCGCGCACCGCCTTCTTGGTCAAGACGTCGGCGACGGCCTCTTGAAACCCGGCGGCGACATCAGCGGTCACGGCATCGGGGTGGCTCTCCACATAGCGCGCGACGGCGGTCTTGAGTCCGGAGAAGCTGAACGCGTACGGGTCGTCGTTCGGGCCGGTCATCCCGCGTGGGAACGGGATGGCGTCCCGGTCCCCGGTGCGCGCCAGATCGTCAAGCACCTTGCCGCCCGGATAACCCAGACCCAGTAGCCGCGCCACCTTGTCGTAGGCCTCACCGGCGGCGTCGTCGACGGTGCTGCCCAACTCGACGATCGGCTCGCCGAGCGACCGTACGTGCAGGAGGTGGGTGTGGCCGCCCGACACCAACAGCGCCACACACTCGGGTAGCGGGCCCTGTTCGTAGACGTCGGCGGCCAAGTGCCCGCCGAGGTGGTTCACGGCGTAGAACGGCACTTCCCAGGCGGCCGAATAAGCCTTGGCGGCAGCGACTCCCACCAACAACGCGCCGGCCAACCCGGGCCCGATGGTGGCCGCGACAACGTCGGGCTTGGCCAGGCCGGCGGCTTCCAGCGCGCGCCGCATCGCGGGGCCGAGCGCCTCCAGGTGTGCGCGGGAAGCGATCTCGGGCACCACGCCGCCGAACCGCACGTGCTCGTCGACACTGGAGGCAACCTCGTCGGCCAACAGTGTCACGCTGCCGTCGAGCTCCAGCCGCGCAATGCCGACACCCGTTTCATCACAAGAGGTTTCGATGGCCAGAATGGTGGTCACTGGGCCCCCCGCCGCATCGTGTAGGCGTCGGCCCCGCTGACTCGGTAGTACCGCTTGCGCAGTCCGATCTGCTCGAATCCCACGCTGCGGTACAACCCGATGGCGGCCTCGTTGTCGGTGCGGACCTCCAGAAAGACCACGCCGCCGTCGGCGAATTCCAGTAACTCTTCGAGCAATCGGCGGCCGATGCCCCGTCCCTGATAGGCCGGGTCCACCCCGATGGTGTGCACTTCATATTCGAACAGTGCGACGCGGCCCAGTCGCGAGATCCCCGCGTACCCGACCAACAGGTCCCCGATCCGCGCGCCCACGTAATGATTACGCCCACTGGCCAATTCGCGCTCGAAGGCGACCGCCGGCCACGGGTCGTCGCCGTCGAACAACACCGCTTCGAGCTCGGCGCAGCGGCGCGCGTCCGCGCGGGTCAGCGCGCCCAGAATGACGGGCTCAAGGTCTAGGGCCATGCGCCGCTCCTCCTCATCGCGTCGCTCTGCATCGTCACCGGCGCGCGTCATGAGCGTGCCGCCAAGGGCTTGGCGTCGGGCCGGCGCAGGTACAACGCCACCAGCGGCGCCGGCGGCGCCGAAAAGTCGGGCACCGCGCGCACCAGGCCCGCCGCAGTCGGGTAGACGGGCTCTATCCGCGGCAGGTCGAAAAGTGCCGCATGCTCAAGCGATCCGGCCACCGCGTGCGCCGAGCCGGGGTCCACGTCGGCCGGGGCGTTGACGTCCGGACCCGCGGTGCGGACTCCGTCGCGGTAGCGCGCCCAGTAGACCTCGCGCCGACGCGCGTCCGTCACCACCAGCACGTCACCCGTGGTCAGCACCCCAATGGCGTCCAAGCTGCACACTCCGTGCACCGGAATGTCCAGCGCATGCCCGTAGGCCGCCGCGGTGGCCATGCCGGCCCGCAGGCCGGTGAAAGGCCCAGGCCCGCAACCCACTACCACGGCATCGAGGTCGGCCATGGTCAGCCCGGCATCGGCGAGCGCGGCCAGGACGTTGGGAGTCAGCCGTTCGGCGTGCGCGCGGGCGTCGAGCGTGACGCGCTCGGCCAGCACCTGCACATCATCGAGACCAACGATGCCCGCCGTCACCGCCGGCGTCGAAGTGTCAAGCGCGAGAACAACCTTCACGATCCCCACTCCCACGTCGCAATCCTGGTGTCGGAGTGGCTGACTCGCTCCAGCCGGACATCGAGGTGACGTTCGGAGAGCCGTTCGGCCAGTCCTTCACCCCACTCCACTACCACGACGGCGTCTTCGAGATCGGTGTCGAGGTCGAGGGAGTCGAGTTCGCCGAGCAAGTCCGCACCCTGATGGTCCAGCAACCGGTACATGTCGACGTGGATCATGGCCGGCTTGCCCGCCTGGCGCGCCGGGTGCACCCGGGCCAGCACGTACGTTGGCGAGGTGACCGGCCCGTCGACATCCATCGCTGCGGCAATCCCCTTGGCCAACACCGTCTTTCCCGCGCCGAGCGGACCGGACAACACCACCACGTCGCCGGCGCGCAGCTCGGCGCCCAGCCGGGAGCCGAGGGCGATGGTGTCCTCGACGCGCCCGCAGGTTGCGGTGCCCCCGCCGGTCCGGGCCGCGCTAACCATGACGCCGAAACCGTTCTCGGAGCCGCTCGCCGAATCGGCGGTATCGCAACGTCAGCCTGTTCGGGACGGCCCGCTCGACGAGCCGGATCAGACCCTCATTGATCGGATCGGGCTTGTCGAGCAACGCCAGGTGGCTGGCCCCTTCGACGATCACCAGTTCGGACTGCGGCAGCGAGGCCGCCATCAACCGCGAGTACTCGTCCGGGGTGAGCAGGTCGTGATCGCCGCAGACCACCAGCGTCGGGATCTTGAGCAGCGTCCACAATCCCCCGGTCTCGTCGTGCGTTTCCAGGGCCCGCAGGAAGCCCACCAAGGTGGCGATCGGGGTGCCGTTCATCATCCGCTGGGAGAACGCATCCAGGCTCCGGCTGACCTTCAGGTCGCTGTAGGAGGCGGCCCGCAGGATGGGGCCGATCAACGATCGAGATACGTTGCGGCCCCGGTCCAACAGCTTCGGCGCGGATTTGGCGGTGAACCGTACGGCGTTGAGTGCCGGGTTCTTGAGGAACTCGCCCAGCGGTGAGCGCGTCACGCCCTCTGCGGCCGACGACAACAACGCCGCACCCACGATCCGCTTGCCGTACCGCTCGGGGAATTGCCGGGCGTGTGACAGCACCGTCATGCCACCCATGGAGTGGCCCACCAGCACGACCAATCCGCGGGGTGCGGTGGCCTGCAGCACGGTTTCCAGGTCCTGCCCGAGTTGGGTCAGCGTGTAGGACTCGGGCTCTCCCTGCCCGGACTGGCCGTGCCCGCGCTGGTCGTAGAAGACCATCCGCACCCGCGAGCCGTAATGCTCGCCGAGCCGGGTCCGCTGAAAGTGGAAGGCGCCCATGTGCAAACAGAATCCGTGCGCGAACACGATGGTCAGCGGGGCGTCCTCCGGGCCGGCCTCGCGAACCGCCAGCTCCACCCCGTCCGGCGTCATCACCACGGTGGCGGGGTCGCTGTCCAGTCGGTCGAAATCCTCGTCGGCCCACGGGTCTTCGATGACGCTGCTGCGTTCGGCGAGCGATCGCCGCGCCGAGGCGCCCACGATCGTGGCCACCGCTGTCAGCCCTGCGCTACCCGCAAGCCATGCCTTCTGACGCTTGCGGGCATCCTCGTCGCTCAAGGTTTTTCGGCCTCGCGATAGGTCCTGGTGATGCGACCCCGTGGGCTGGTGACGATCTCGTAGTGGATGGTTCCGGCGAGGTCGGCCCAGTCCTGGGCGGTGGGCTCGCCGATGCTGCCTGGTCCGAACAGGATCGCCTCGTCACCTTCGCTGACGTCGACGGGTCCGGGTCCCAGGTCGACGACGAACTGATCCATACAGACCCGTCCCACCCCCGGTCGCCGCTTGCCGTTGATCATCACCTCGAGCCGCCCGCCCAAAGAGCGGAACACACCGTCGGCGTAGCCGATAGGCAGCAGCGCAACGGTGGTGTCGCGCGGCGCGACCCAATCGTGTCCGTACGAGACCCCGCCACCCGCTGGTATCGACTTCACCAGTGCCACAGCACATTTCAGTGTCATCGCTGGCACCAGACCCATGTCACCCAACTTGGGCACCGGGCTCAGGCCGTACACCGCGATGCCGGGCCGCACCAGGTCCAGCGTCAGGTCGGGCCGGGCCAGGGTGGCCGAGGAGTTCGACAGGTGCGCGACCTCGAACTTCACGCCCTTTTCGCGGGCATGCGCCAGCATGTCCTTAAACCGTTGGGCCTGCACGTCGTTGATGGACTTGTCCGGTGCGTCGGCGTAGACCATGTGCGACATCAGCCCGCGCAGCCGGATGGTCTCCTCGGCGACGGCCGCGCGCAACGCGGTCAACATCGCCGGGTACAGCTTCGCCGGTACGCCGTTGCGGTTCAGTCCGGTGTCGACCTTGACAGTGACCGTGGCGGGGACGCCGGTCCGCCGCACCGCGTCCAGCAACTCGTCGAGCTGGCGCACCGAGGACACGGCGATCTCCACGTTGGCCTGCAGCGCGGGCGCGAAGTCGATGCCGGGCGGGTGCAGCCAGGCCAGCACGGGGGCGGTGATGCCGTCGGCCCGCAAAGCCAGTGCCTCGTCCACGGTGGCGACGCCCAGTTCGGTGGCTCCAGCGGCGAGCGCGGCGTGCGCCACCCGGGTGGCGCCGTGGCCGTAACCGTCCGCCTTGACCACGGCCATCACCTGCGCGTCACCGGCGTGTTCGCGCAGCACCCGCACGTTGTGTTGGATGGCGCCCAGGTCGACGACCGCCTCGGCCAGTACTCCCGGTGTCAGCGATGTCGACGTAGCGTGCACGGCCGCCATTGTCCCAGAACCGGCTGATGCGCGTCGCCGCGCGATCCGGGCGACGGTGTGTGACGGCGCCCAACCGGCCCGGATAGCGCCTGGTCAATGGGCAAAATGCTGGCCGTCGTAATGTCCGCCCGGCTTTACCTTGTCCAGGGTGCGCAGCGCGGTGACGGCGTCGTCGTGCAGGGCCCGGGCCAGGTCGGCGGAGAATCCTTCCCGCACCACGATGCGCAGCACGGAGATGTGCGTGGCGTTGTCGGGCATGGTGTACGCGGGCACCTGCCATCCGAAGGTCCGCAGTTCGTGAGAGACGTCGAACTCGGTGTACCCGCGGTCGCGGGCCAGTCGGAACGCGACCACCGGGATCGCAGAACCGTCCGAGATCAGCTCCATGTGCTCGCCCGTCCGCAACTGCTCGCCGAGCCACCGCGCCGTCTGCGACAGGGACTGCATGACCTTCGTATATCCCTCGCGGCCCAGCCGCAGGAAGTTGTAGTACTGCCCGACCACCTGGTTGCCGGGACGGGAGAAGTTCAACGTGAAGGTCGGCATGTCGCCGCCCAGGTAGTTGACCCGGAAGATCAGCTCCTCGGGAAGATGCTCGGCGCTGCGCCACACCACGAACCCGATGCCCGGGTAGGTCAGCCCGTACTTGTGCCCGCTGACGTTGATGGACACCACCCGCGGCAGCCGGAAATCCCACTTCAGGTCCGGATGCAGGAACGGCACCACGAAGCCGCCGCTGGCGGCGTCGACGTGCACCGGGACGTCGACCCCGCCCCCCGCGGCCAGCTTGTCCAACGCCGCGCAGATTTCCGCGATGGGTTCGAGCTCACCGGTGTAGGTGGTGCCCAGAATGGCCACCACGCCGATGGTGTTTTCGTCGACGGCGTCCACCACCTGCTCCGGGGTGATGACGTAGCGCCCCTCTTCCATCGGCAGGTAGCGCGGCTCGACGTCGAAGTAACGGCAGAACTTCTCCCACACCACCTGCACGTTGGACCCCAGCACCAGATTCGGCGTGCGCCCTTCCCAGCCCTTGCCGACGCGCTGACGCCACCGCCATTTCAGCGCCAGCCCGCCCAGCATCACCGCCTCGCTGGACCCGATGGTCGAGACCCCGATGGCGCTGGACGGGTCGTCGTCGCGCAGGTTCTCGGCGTGGAACAGGTCGGCCACCATGCACACGCAGCGCTGCTCGATCGCCGCGGTCGCCGGGTACTCGTCCTTGTCGATCATGTTCTTGTCGAACGTTTCGGCCATCAGCTGTCCGGCCTGGGGATCCATCCAGGTCGTCACGAACGTGGCCAGGTTCAGCCGCGAACTGCCGTCGAGCATCAGTTCGTCGTGGATGAAGCGGTAGGCGGCTTCGGGATCCATCGACTCCTCGGGCATCCGCAGCGCGGGGATCGGAGCGTTGAACAGTCGGCCGGTGTATGCGGGCGCGATCGAGTGCCCCGGAACGGACGGGTGGTGTGATGCCATGACGGATCCTCTCGAAGTAGATCGCGGCTGACGCCGCTAGATGGCGGCCAGGGCGGCCCGGATGTGGTGCAGGATTCGCGACGCCGACGTGGGCGCTTCACCGGGTCCCGGGTCGGCGGCCGACAGCGCGGCGGCGCGCGCGTGCACAAAAGCAGCGGCCGCCGCGGCCTCGCCGGGCGGCAGCCCGGACGCCAGCAGCGCGCCGATCATTCCCGACAGCACGTCGCCGGAGCCGGCCGTCGCCGCCCAGGATTGCCCGGCCGGGTTCAGATAGACCGGACCGCCCGGGTCGGCGATGACGGTGACGTTGCCCTTGAGCAACACCGTGGCCCCGAACCCGTCGGCGAGCTTGCGGCAGGCACCGACCCGGTCATCACCCGGCGGCGCCCCGGCCAGCCGCGCGAACTCGCCGGCGTGCGGGGTCAGCACCGTCGGGGCTTGGCGATTGGCCACCAGTTCCGGGTGGGCCGCCAGCATGGTGAGACCGTCGGCGTCGACCAGCACCGGCAGGTCGGTCTCCAACGCGAACCACAGTGCGGCCGCTCCGGCCTCATCGGTCCCCAGGCCTGGCCCGACGACCCAGGCCTGCACCCGCCCGGCTGACGACGGAGTGGGTGACGCGATGACCTCGGGCCAGTGCGCCAGCACCTCGTGGTTCGCGCTCCCGGCATAGCGGACCATGCCGGACGTGGCGGCGACGGCGGCGCCGGTACACAGCACGGCGGCCCCAGGGTACGTCGCCGATCCGGCGAGGACGCCGGTCACGCCCTGGGTGTACTTGTCGTCGTGGGGGCCGGGGACCGGCCAACGCGCGGCGACGTCCGCGGCGTCGAAACCCAGCAGGTCCGTTTCGGGCAGGTCGAGCCCGATGTCCACCAGGACGACGCGTCCGCAGTCGGCCAGCGCGTGCACCGGTTTGAGCCCGCCGAAGGTGACGGTCAGCACGGCGCGCACCGCGGGTCCGTTGATCGCTCCGGTCGACACGTCGATGCCGCTGGGAATGTCGACGGCCACCACTGGGATACCAGCGTCGTTCACGGCGTCGAATACCTCGGCCGCGCCAGGGCGCAGCGGTCCGGAACCGGAGATTCCCACTACCCCGTCGATGACGAGATCGGTTGTTGGTGACACCTTTTCGACGACCCGACCGCCCGCGGCGCGGAACGCCGCCAGGCCCTTGCGGTGGGTGCGCTCCGGGTTGAGCAGGACCGCATCGGCGGCCGCGCCGCGGCGGCGCAGGAAGGTGGCCGCCCACAACGCATCGCCGCCGTTGTCGCCGGACCCGACGACCGCACATATTCGGCGCCCGGACACGCCGCCGGTGCGGTCCTTCAGCTCGCGCAGGATTTCGGTGGCCAATCCAAACGCCGCACGGCGCATCAAGGCACCGTCGGGCAGGCTGGCCAGCAGTGGCGCCTCGGCCTCGCGGATCGTGTCAGCAGAGAAGTAATGCCGCATCAACGCCAGCATTGCATACGGCAGAATCGGTCGCGGGTCTGCTTCCGACACCCGCTTCGATCACACTCGGCAGCGAGCGGGCGTCAGCACTCGACCGGGGGCCTAGACGGTCACCGCCGCAAAGGCCTTGTGCAACCACTCGCTCATGGCGTCGGCCAGCACCACCCGATTCTCCCGCTTGCTGATCGAGTGGCCGTCGTCGTCGAACAACAGGTAACGCACCTCGCGGCCGGCGCTGCGCAACGCCTCGACGATCTGTTCGGACTCGCCGACCGGCACGTTGGTGTCGTGGGCTCCGTGCACGACCAGCAGTGGCGCGGTGAGCGCGTCGACCCGTTGCAGCGGGGACAACCGGTCGAGCAACTCCCGGTCGTTGACCGGGTGCCCGTACTCGGGGTAGGCCGCATCGGCGATCCACGGTTCGGTATTGCGGTAAAAGGTACCGAGGTCGCTCATGCCGCAGATGCTGACGCCCGCCGCGAACAGGTCGGGGTGAAACGTCAAGGCCGCCAACGTCAGATAGCCGCCGTAGGACCAGCCCGCGCACGCGATGCGCCGCGGGTCCGCCAGCTTGTTGTCGACCAGGAATCGCACGCAATCGGCGACGTCGTCGATGGCCGCGAAGCGCTTCTCCTTGTCGTCGGCGTGTACGAAGGTGCGCCCGAAGCCGCCGGAACCGCGGACGTTCGGTGCCAGCACGGTGATGCCATCGTTCACCAGCCGCGCGAAGATCTCGTTATATCCGGGGCGGGCCTGCCCTTCCGGTCCGCCGTGCAGGTATACCACCGCGCCCGTCGACTCGGACGCATCGGGGGGTCGAAACAGCCAGGCGTTCAAGCTCAGCCCGTCGCGGGCGGTGATCCGTTCCGGCTCGGACTTCGCGGTGAACCCGGTGATGACCGGCCCCCGGGTGGGTTCGCGGTCGATCAGTTCCCACTCCCGGGTGCGGGGGTTGACCAGTTCGACGGTACGCGGCAGGTCTGGGCCCTGGATGGTCATGGCGACCATCGAGCCACCGGCACTGATGGACAGCTCGCCGGCGACCGGGCCCGGCAGCGGGATGGGCGGGGTGAGCGTGTAGTCGCTGTACTCGATGATCTGTAATTCGCTGCGCCCCTGCAGGTTCCACAGCAGCGCGATGGTGGACAGGTCGTCGCTGACGGCGAACTCGTCGATGCTGCAGTCGGGGCGTTCGGCCACCACAAAGTAGCTCACGCCGTCCTCGCTGACCGTCACCTCCAAAAGTCGCGTGTGCTCGCACCCGTTGTCGCTGAGCACCAGCGCCCGCACGTAGCCGAGGCCGGGATTTCGGCACATCTTCGCCGGGTAGTACAACCGGGCCTCATCGCCGGTGGGGCCGGACCGGATACGGCGTGGATGATGGTCGTCCAGGATCACCCCGGCCGCGGTGACGGACCCGGGATCTGAAGGCAGGAAGGCGATTTCGGTGGACCCATGCAGCATGATCATCTCGTGGTAACCGCGCGGCCCGACGCGAATCAGCGCCGCTCCGGCCCACGCATCGACCAATCGACCGCCCGACCGGCGGTCCAGCACGTTGGTGAACCCGTCGCCCGGGTCGATCAGGCACGACCGCCCGATGCCGTCCTCACCGGTCAGAATCGCCGCCACCCGGGTGCCGTCCCAGCCGATCAGTTCGGCGGTGCCGTGCTCTTCGCCGTCGATGCGTCTGGCCATGCGGTCGTCGGGATCGGTTGTCACGATCCAGATTTGGCTGCGATTGCCCCCGTCGGGCGCCACCTGGCAGGCCAACCAGTGCCCGTCGGCGGAATGAATCACCCGGGTGACCGGGCCCGCTACCGGTAGCTCGACATCCCGCGACGAACTGGCCCGTTGGCCTCGCAGAAAGCGTTGCACCGCACGGGGATAACCGCCGTCGTCGACCAGATGGGCGAACGCCGTCGCGTCTGGGGACAAGGACGCCCCGTAGAGCGCGCGGACCTGGTGAACCATTCGGTTAGCCCGCCATGCTCTGCAGCCACATCTCCAGCACGCCCAGTTGCCATAATGTGTTGCCGTCCAACGTGGTACGGGTCTTGTTCGGCTCCTTGAGCAGGGCGGCCACGGTCTCGGACCGGTACAGCCCACGGTTACGGGCGGCCTCGTTGGTCAGCGCGTCGCACACCATGTCGAGCAACTCACCGTCTAGATGGCGGATTCCGGGCACCGGAAAGTAGCCCTTCGTCCGGTCGATGACTTCGGACGGCAGCAACGCTCGCGCAGCGTCCTTGAGCACGCCTTTGCCGCCGGAGGCGAGCTTGTGCTCCGGTGGGCAGGTGGCGGCCAGTTCGACGAAGTCGTGGTCAAGGAACGGAACCCGCGCTTCCAGGCCCCACGCCATGGTCATCGTGTCGACCCGCTTCACCGGGTCGTCGACGAGCATGACCTGGGTGTCGAGACGCAGTGCGGCGTCGACGGCGGAGTCCGCTCCCGGCGCGGCCTGGTGCGCCGTCACGAACTCGCGACTGACGTCGGCGTCTACGGCGTACTCGGGAGCAAAGATGTTCAGCACGTCGCTGTGATCGCGGTCGAAAAACACCTTGGCGTACGCCTCGGTGGTCTGCTCGCGGGCAATGTTGGCCAGCGGCGGATACCAGCTGTAGCCGGCCAGGATCTCGTCGGCGCCCTGCCCGGACTGCACCACCTTGACCGACTTGCTGACTTCCTCCGACAGCAGATAGAAGGCGACGCAGTCATGGCTGACCATCGGTTCGCTCATCGCGGCAATGGTTTTCGGCACCGCGGGCAGCAGACGCGAGGAGTCGATGTGGATCTTGTGGTGGTCGGTGTCGAAGGTCTTCGCGATCAGGTCGGAGTAGACATATTCGTCGCCGGATTCGCCGGCGGCGGAGTCGAAGCCGATGCTGAACGTGGCAAGCCCGTGCTGGCCCTGCTCGGCCAGCAGCGCCACCACGATCGAGGAGTCGATGCCGCCCGACAACAACACGCCGACGGGCACGTCGGCGACCATCCGCAACGACACCGAGGTGCGCAGCGCGTCCAGCAACGCGTCCTGCCAGTCCCGCGCCGACCACGAAGCCCGTTCTGGATCGCGGCCGAACGCCGGATTCCAATAGACGGTGTCGGTGTGTGAGCCATCGGGTTGGATCACCCGCACGGTGGCGGGCGGCAGCTTGCGCACACCGCGGTAGATGGTCAGCGGCGCGGGAACCACCGCGTGAAAGCTCATGTAGTGGTGCAGCGCGTGACGGTCCAGCTCGGTGTCCACCCCGCCGGCATCCAGCAGGGCGCGCACGCTGGACGCGAACCGCAGCCGGCCCGGCGAGGCTGCCAGGTACAGCGGCTTGATGCCCAGTCGGTCGCGCGCCAGCGTCACGACGCCCGAATCGTGGTCGACAACGGCGAACGCGAACATGCCCTTGAACCGGTCCACACAGCGCGGGCCCCACTTGTGGAACGCCTTGAGCACGACCTCGCTGTCGGCGGTCGAGAAGAAGCGATACCCGACGGCCTGCAGCTCCTCGCGCAGCTGCTTGTAGTTGTAGATGCAACCGTTGAACACCAGCGTCAAGGCCAGGTCACTGTCGACCATCGGCTGCGAGCCGCGGGTGGACAGATCGATGATCGAGAGCCGCCGGTGCCCGAATGCGACCGCCCCGTGCGCAACGACACCGCTGCCGTCCGGCCCGCGTGACGTCATGGCGTCGACCATCCGGCCCACCGCGGCGACATCGGCCGACCGCCCGTCCCAGCGGATCTCACCGCAGATTCCGCACATGCCTCCCGCTTTCTCCGTTTGCTTCGCTCACCAGGATCCAGGTGGCCTTGCAATCGCCCCACCCGCTGCCGGGGACGAGTTCACGATTCGTGGATCCCGGACTGGCTACCCGCGTTCGAGCTGCGGGTATCACCTCAGCCGTCACCGGACCGAATCCGCCGCGCAGCTGCAGTAATGCCCCCAGGCCGACCTGGTGCGGGTACAGGCACGTGTCAAGTATCCCGTTATGTGCCCGCCGATTGCACATCCCCTTCGCGTCCTTCGCGCGGCGGGGCTTCCTCATCAGCAGCTTCAGCAGCCCGGCGGCGCCGGAAAATGGCCCTGAGACGGACGGGGTTCAAGGGCATACCCACGCGGTCACGGGCCATCGGGTAGAAAAGCAGGCCGATCAGCAACGCTGTGAAATGGCCGATGGCGGTGAAGTCCAGCTCGGTTTTGTCCATCGTGAGCAACGGAAAGCCGAAGATCACCAGCAACACCGCGAGATAGCCCCACCGCCACGGTTTCACGATGCGATAGGCCAGCACCCCCATCACCCCGGCGAGAAAATAGCTGACCCCGATGTCGCGGGAATGCACCAACCTCTCCGAAGACTCGCGCATTTGGATGGTGAGGTACAGAATCCCTTCGCTGAAGTAGGTGGCGCCGATGTGCGCCGTCAATCCCACTGTGAGCCAACGTAATTGGCCAAGCCAATGTTCGGCGGGAGCCAAGAACAGGGTGAACAGAACGAGATAGGGTTCCAGATTCCGGCCGTCGATCCAAAACAGGCTGGAAAACAGCACTTCCAGCGGATCACGGCCTAAATGGGCGAGGTTGGTGGAGCGGTGCAGCAGCACCGAATGCAACTGCGGGCCGGCGAGTTGATTCTGAATGATCGTGGTGACCACCAACGCGAGCAACCAGGAGTAGGTCAACGGCGCATCGCTGACGAAGACCCAGACCACGCGAGCCCAGCTCCGCAACCGCGCCTTCACCGATGTCCTCGCCACGGCCTAACCTTCGCATGCCGTGATTGGTTGTCACTACTTCTCGTAGTCGGGGGCCAGGTGGCGCCACCAGCAGGAGATGTAGAGCACTAACGAAATGGTCAGGACGACGATCACCCAGAGCACGACGGTGACGTCCACCCAACTACCGAAGGGCGGCGAGTCGGGTAGCGCATCGCGCAGCGGCATCACCGCGAACAGCATGGCCGCATACCACGTCGTCATGGGCGGCTGGAATTTCCTTCGGTTGCGCACCGTCTGGATTGCGACGAATAAGGCCAGGCCGGCCAGCGCGATGAGGACACCGAGGATCAACACCGCGAACGCCATCGTGCTGTGGGAGCGGTGCAGTAGCAGCCCGTAGGGAGCGTGACCTTCGCCCTGGTGCTGGTGCCTCACGTCGACTTCCCAGCCCAGCAGCCGATCGACGAGTGTCACCGTCACCTTCTGCGGAGTCTGCGAGGCGCCGGAGAAAAGGTGCACCTTGAGCGGTCCGGTTTCATATTGGTCGAACGGCCAGTCCGCGACGTCCCCGGTGAGGCTGATCGACACCCGCAACGGGTCGGGCAGTGAACCCTTCGGCCAGGTGCGTTTGCTGGACTGCACCAGCGAGTTGGCGACGATGTGGAGGTCGTCGTTGAGCGTGCCGGTCTGCGGATCCAACAGGTCGGGCGCCGGCATCACGGTGATGTTGGCCGCCAGGATGCCGTTGTTGGACTGGATGTCTTCGATGTCGAACGTCACCTTGGTGCCGTCGCCCGCACCGGAGGACATCTGGTGCCGCTGGCCCGATCCGCCGTTGACATACAACAGGATCGACAAGACGTAGGCCGCGACGAAGACCACCACTCCCACGATCGTGCGCGTCGACAGCGACATCCTTGCCAAGGGATTACTTCGCACGCCGCCGGTTTATTTCGTTGCCGGCTCGGCCGGCGCCGGCGCCGAATCAGCTTGTGCCGGTTCCGGTTTGCCAGCGGCGTCGAAGTCGAAGTCCGGTGCCAGGTGCCGCCACCAGCAGGACACGTACAACCCCATCGCTGTCACCAGGGCCACGATCACCCAGATCACGATCATGACATCCACCCAGGCTCCGAACGGCGGTGAGTCGGGCAGCGCGTTGCGTAGCGGTACCACCGCGAACAGCATGGCCGCGAACCACGTCGCCATCGGCGGCTGGAATTTGCGCCGGTTGCGCACGGTTTGACCGGCGACGAACAGGCCGAAGACGGCCAATGCGACGAGCACTCCCAGCAGGACGAGCGCCACCGCCATGGTGCTCGGGGACCGGTGCACGTGTACCTGGTAAGGCCCCGTGTCGCCGACCTTGCCACCGTGCACGGTGGGTTTCCAGCCCGGAAGCCGGTCGACAAAGCCCACCGCGGCCCGCTCCGGCGTTTGCGTTTGCGGGGAGCCGACGAAGATGTTGACGGAGACGGGCTTGGACTTATAGCCGTCGAAGGGCCAGTCCGATATGTCGCCGCTGATGTTCACCGACACCGGAAAAACGCCCGGTTGGGTGCCCTTCTGCCAGGTTCGGCTGGTAGGTGTGGTCGCTGAAGTGATTGCGACCGTGAGGTCCTGCGTGAGGTTGCCGGTTTTCGGGTCCAATATGTCAGCGCCCGGCGTCACGGTCACATCGCATTGCAGCGAATTGCGATACGGCTGGATGGCCACGATGTCCAGATTCACGGTCGTTCCGTCGGACGTTGGCTTGGCTTCGATGAGCGGGTGCGCTGGGCCCATGCCAGCGAGGGCGTACACCGCGGCCAGACCGATGTATGCGACGACGAACGCGACAATGCCCGCGATGCGCCATTTCTTCACGGTGCCTCCCCGACGACAGCTATTCGACGATTCGACTTGCTTATTCGACGGTCACGGATTTTGCCAGATTTCGGGGCTTGTCGACGTCGTAACCGCGGGCTTGGGCCACCGCGGCAGCGAACACCTGCAGCGGGATCGTCGACAGGAGCGGTTGCAAAAGGGTTGATACTGCAGGGATTTCGATCAAATGATCGGCGTAGGGACGCACCGTATCGTCGCCCTCTTCGGCGATCACAATGGTCACCGCGCCGCGGGTCTGGACCTCGCGGATATTGGACAACAGCTTCGCATGCAACATCGCCGACCCCTTCGGGGACGGCATGACGACGATGACCGGCAGGTCGTCTTCGATCAACGCGATCGGCCCGTGCTTGAGTTCGCCGGCCGCGAACCCTTCGGCGTGCATGTAGGCCAGCTCTTTCAGTTTGAGCGCGCCTTCGAGGGCCACCGGGTATCCGACATGGCGGCCCAGGAACAGCACCGTCGACGACTTCGCGAACTGGTGCGCCAGCTCGGCGACCGGGTCGATTCCCGCGATCACCCTGGCCACCAGGTCGGGCATCGCTTCCAGTTCGCGGTACTCACGCTCGACCTCGTCGGGGTACTTGGTACCGCGCGCTTGCGCCAGCGCCAGGCCCACCAGGTAGTTGGCGGTGATCTGCGCCAGAAAGGTCTTGGTCGACGCCACACCGATCTCCGGCCCGGCGCGCGTGTACAGCACCGCGTCGCACTCGCGCGGGATCTGCGAGCCGTTGGTGTTGCAGATCGCCAGCACTTTGGCCTTCTGTTCCTTGGCGTGCCGCACGGCTTCCAGGGTGTCGGCGGTTTCGCCGGATTGCGAGATCGCCACCACCAGCGTGCTGCGGTCCAGCACCGGGTCGCGGTAGCGGAATTCACTGGCCAGCTCCACTTCCACCGGGAGCCGCGTCCAGTGCTCGATCGCGTACTTGGCCAGCAGACCGGAGTGATAGGCGGTGCCGCAGGCGACCACGAAGACCTTGTCGATCTCGCGCAGTTCCTGGTCGCTCAACCGCTGTTCGTCCAGGACGATCCGGTTGTCGACGAAGTGCCCGAGCAGGGTGTCGGCCACCGCGGTGGGCTGTTCGGCGATCTCCTTGAGCATGAAGTACTCGTAGCCGCCCTTTTCGGCCGCGGCCAGGTCCCAGTCGATGTAGAACTGCCGGTAAGCCCCGGGGCCCAGGTCCTCGTTGCCGTAGAAGTCGGTGATCCGGTAACTGTCGGCGGTGATCACCACGGCCTGGTCTTGGCCCAGTTCGACCGCGTTGCGGGTGTGCTCGATGAACGCGGCGACGTCGGACCCGACGAACATCTCGCCGTCGCCGACCCCGACCACCAGCGGTGTGGAGCGGCGCGCCGCGACGATGGTGCCGGGTTCGTCGGCGTTGGCGAACACCAGGGTGAAGTGGCCTTCGAGCCGACGCAGCACGGAGAGCACGGATGCGGTGAAGTCGCCGGCCGTCTCGCCGTGGTGGTAGGCCTGCGCCACCATGTGCACCGCGACTTCGGTGTCGGTGTCGCTGGCGAACTCCACGCCCGCTGCCTCGAGCTCATGGCGCAGGCTGCTGAAGTTTTCGATGATCCCGTTGTGGACGACGGCGATCTTGCCGGCGGCATCGCGATGCGGGTGCGCGTTGCGGTCGGTGGGACGGCCGTGGGTGGCCCAGCGGGTATGCCCCAGGCCGGTGCAACCGGCCAGCTCGGCGGGTGACATTTCCGCGGTCGCGGCCTCGAGGTTGGCCAGCCGTCCGGCGCGGCGACGCACGGTGAGCTTGCCTTTTCCGTCCACCAACGCCAAGCCCGACGAGTCGTAGCCGCGGTACTCCATCCGGCGCAGTGCGTCCATGACGACATCGCAGGCAGAACGCTGTCCCACGTAGCCGACAATTCCGCACATAGCCAACCAGGGTAATGCAGCAGCCGGTCACAGCGGGCCCGCAGCGACCTTGAGCGGGGCCGGTCAGGCGCGTGACCTGGGTCGATGATTAGTCGAACAACCGGCGCTACCGTCGGAGGGATGACCCGCGAACAGACGACAAGCAAGCAGAAGAGCGCCTGGTCATTCTTCTACCTGCCTTTGATTGTCGGCCTTGTCATCGGGGCGGCAGTGGCATCGGCGACCGATCACTGGTGGTGGGTGACGGTCGGCGCGGTGGTGGGCGCAGCGGTAGGCGAAGTTGGACGCCGAGTGAAGCTTCGCCCTCCGGCCGAATGACTGCCACGATTCGACGTCGGGGCCGCGGTTGCTGATGGAAACCTTCGTTCAGCTCGACGGTGATGTTCGTTTGTGGGTCTGCGACGAGGGCCGCTCGGACAGATCGCCGCTGCTGTTGATCATGGGCGCGAACGCGTCCGCCTTGGCGTGGCCTCCCGAGTTTGTCGAGCAGTTGGGGCGCCAACATCGCGTCATCAGCTATGACCACCGCGACACCGGTCGCTCGACCTGGGCTTTCGACGAGCATCCGTACGCGGTCGCCGACCTCGCCGAGGACGCGGTGGCGGTGCTCGACGCACTCGGCGTGGCGCGGGCGCACCTCGTCGGCATGTCGTTGGGCGGCATCCTCGTGCAGTTGCTCTTGCTCGACCATCCGGACCGCCTGCTGTCGGCCACGGTGCTGTGTAGCTGTGCGTTGGGTGTCGGCGCCGCCGCGACCGGTGACTCGTCGCCGAGACCGGATCTTCCCGGTCCCGATCCCCGGCTGCTGGCGCTGTGGGAGCAGATGAACGAACCGAGAGACCGGGCGGCCGAGCTCGAGTGGCGGGTGGAGCACTGGCGCATCCTCAACGGAGGGGTCATCGACTTCGACGCCGACGACTTCCGGCGGCTCGAGGAGCGAACAATCCAGCACGCCGGCCGATACGACAATCCGGCCGCACACGCCCGCGCCGACCAACGGGGACTCGACCGTGGCGCAGAGTTGGCTCGAGTGAGCGTCCCGACGCTGGTCATCGAAGCTCCGGAGGATCCCATCAATCCGCCGCCGCACGCCGCTTATCTCGCCGAAGTCATCGGCTCCGCGCGGCGCGTCACCATCCCCGGCATGGGACACGCACTCAGCAGTCCGGTGCTCGAACCCGTCGCCGCGGCGATCCTCGCCCACACGGCGGACGTCGATGCGGCGGCTCCGCCAGGCAACTGGACCCGGGCCACGCGTCACCGCTAACGTCGACGGGTGGCCCGCACCCGCAAGCTTTTCGCCGCCCTGAGCCGTCGTGGTCCGCACCGCGTTCTGCGCGGCGACCTGGCGTTTGCCGGACTCCCCGGGGTTGTCTACACCCCGGAATCCGGGCTGAACCTGCCCGCCGTCGCCTTCGGTCACGATTGGCTGACCGGCTCGGCCCAATATGCGGGCCTGTTGGAGCATCTGGCGTCCTGGGGGATCGTCGCCGGGGCTCCCGACACTCAGCGCGGAGTCGCGCCGTCGGTCCTGAATTTCGCCTTCGACCTCGGCGTCGCCCTCGACATCGTGGCGGGGGTGCGGTTGGGACCCGGCGAGATCAGCGTGCATCCGGCCAAGCTCGGAGTCGTCGGTCACGGTTTCGGCGGATCCGCGGCCGTGTTCGCCGCGGCGGGCATGCCGGCCAAACTCGCGTCGGCGGTAGCGCTCTTCCCGAGACCGACCGCTCCCCCGGCCGAGCAACCGGCCGCAACGCTGGAGCTCCCCGGTCTGATCCTGGCCGCCCCCTCCGCAACGCTGTCGCTGAATTCCAACGCGCACGAACTGTCGCGAGCCTGGGACACGGCCACGCTGCGCATCGTCAGCAAAGCCCAGGAGGGTGGCCTGGTCGAGGGCCGCCGACTCACCAAGGTGGTGGGACTGCAGGGCGCCCACCGCAAGACGCAGCGTGCGGTTCGGGCGCTGCTGACCGGGTATCTCCTATTCACGCTCACCGGCGACAAGAAATATCGCGATTTCGCCGACCCGGATGTGCAACTTCCCAAGACGGACGCACTGGATCCCGAAGCGGCGCCGGTGACGCGGGAAGACAGGATTGTCGCGCTACTGAAGTGAGCGAGTGAGCACCATGCCGAGTGTGCGGGAGCTTTACCGACGCTGGATCGACGAACTCTGGGCCGGGCAACCGGTTGCCGCCGAGATCGTCACCGAAGACTTTGTCGGACACTGGCCCGACAGAGAGGTCCACGGACCGCACGAACTGCAGCAGATTGTCGACCAGACACGAAACATGTTGTCGGATATGACTTTTGCGATCCAGATCGGTCCACTGCACGAGGGAGACCTGGTCGCCGGCCGCTGGGTCGGCTCCGGCCGCGGTCCGGACGGGCCCATGTCGTTCACCGGCAACGACATCCTGCGGCTCGCCGACGACGGGCAACGCTTCGCCGAGTACTGGACCGGCACGTCGGCGGGCTAGGACGGGCCCTGCACCCGGCCGTGATAAGCATCGTTGATGCGAATCGGGCTAGCGTTGGACTACACGGGCGGGTTTCATGAGGGCGTCGAGCGGGTCGTAGAGCTGGAGAAGTCCGGCCTGGACATCGCCGTGGTGGCCGAGGCGTATTCCTACGACGCCGTCAGCCAACTGGGCTATCTGGCCGCCAAGACAACCACCGTCGAATTGGCGTCTGGGGTGCTTCCCATCTACATCCGCACGCCCACACTGCTGGCGATGACCGCGGCCGGTCTGGACTACGTGTCCAACGGCCGGTTCACCCTCGGCATCGGCACGTCCGGGCCGCAGGTGATGGAAGGCTTCCACGGCGTGGCATTCGATGCGCCGCTGGGCCGCACCCGCGAGGTGATCGAGATATGCCGCCAGGTGTGGCGCCGAGAGCGGGTGCAATACGCCGGCAAGCACTACCAGATCCCGCTGCCCGCCGACCGCGGCACCGGGCTGGGTAAGCCATTGCACCTGATCAATCACCCGGTGCGCGAACGCATTCCGGTACACATTGCGGCGCTGGGACCCAAGAATGTCGAGCTCACCGCCGAGATCGCCGAGGGCTGGCAGCCGGTGTTCTTCCTGCCGGAGAAGGCATCGTTGGTCTGGGGTGACGCGCTCGCGGCCGGTGCCGCCAAACGCGACCCCGCCCTGGGCCCCCTCGACGTGGTGGTGGGCACCTCGCTGGCCATCGGCGACGACGTCGACGACCGGTTGGCCTGGACCAAACCGCAGCTGGGTCTCTACATCGGCGGGATGGGCGCCAGGGGCCGCAACTTCTACCACAACCTGGCCACGCGCTACGGATTCGGCGAGGTCGCCGACCGCATCCAGGAGCTGTATCTGGCCGGCCGTAAGCAAGAGGCGATCAACGCGGTGCCCGACGAGTTGGCCCGCGGCATGTCGTTGGTCGGCCCCCGTGGGTTTGTCGCCGAACGGTTGGCCGCCTTTGCCGAAGCCGGGGTGACAACACTGACCGTGCGGCCGTTGAGTTCGGACTCCCGCGAATCGGTTCGCTTTGTCGAGGAGTTGCTGCAGATGCGGCCGTGACGCGTCATTTCACTGGCCTGCCTTCAGAAGCTCGTCGGCCGCGAGTTCGCACGGGCTATCCGGATCCGGTGGCCCGGTCACTCGGGAAGCGAAGGTCGTCGCGCTGTTGAAGTGGCGGTGGCGGCGAACCTGCGTCGGCCGCGCCCGTCGAAAGCCCGCATCAGCGTCGTCACCGCCCGGAAGCGTGCCTTCGACGCCGGGTACCACAGCGGTTCGCGTTTGAGCAACGGTCCGCGGGGGCTGACAATCGCCTGCTGCCTGCAGTATTTGCGGATGCCGGCCGCGCCGCCGAACCGCGCGCCGATGCCCGATCGCTTCCAACCGCCCATGGGGACAGCAAAGTTCACCATGTTCGCGAACGCATCGTTGATGTTGACCGCACCGACTTCCAAGCGGCGCGCCACCCGTTCGCCGCGCCGGAGGTCGCCCGTCCAGACTGTGGCCGACAACCCGTAGACCGAGTCGTTGGCCAGTTGCACCGCCTCGTCCTCGCCGGCCACCTTGATGATCGGCAGCAGCGGGCCGAAGGTCTCCTCGGTCAGGCACGCCATCGAATGATCGACGTCGACCAGCACCGTCGGCTCGAAGAAGGTACCGGTTTCGGATGCCTTGCCGCCGAACAGAACTCGCGCGCCACGCGCGACGGCATCATCGACATGCCGTTGCACGATGTCACGCTGGGCCGACGTCGCCATCGCGCCGATGTCGAATCGGAACCCCCGGCCGTCATTGCCCTGGCGCAGCCGCCGCACCTGCTCGACGAGGCTGGCCACGAAGCGGTCGTAAACGGGCTCCTCAACGTAGATCCGCTCGACCGAGATGCACGCCTGGCCCGAGTTGAACAGACCGCCGTATATGACCCCGGCCGCGGCCCGGTCGATGTCCGCGCCGGACAGCACGATGGCCGGATCCTTGCCGCCCAGCTCCAGGCTGTACGGGATCAGCGCGTCACCACAGGCGGCGGCGATCTGCCGGCCGGTCCTGGTGGACCCGGTGAACTGCAGGTAGTCGACGACGCCGACCACGGCGCGGCCGGTGTCGGCACCGCCGGTCAGCACCGAAAACACCGGCGGCGCCCCGATTTCGGCCCAGCCGCGGCCCAGCTCGACGGCGCTGAGCGGGGTCACCTCGGACGGTTTCACCACTATCGCGGCGCCGGCCATCAGCGCGGCGAACGCGTCCAGGCAGGGATTGAGCAACGGCAGGTTCCACGGGGTGATGATGCCGATCACCGGGTGCGGCCGATACCTGGTGACCAGCCGCTTCGTCAGCCCGAGAGGGCTGTGTGGCGTCGGCCGCTCGTCGGCCAGGAACGCCCCCGCATGCCGGACCCAGTACTTCACCAGGTCGATCGCGGCGGGCGCTTCGATTTCGGCGTCGCAGCGCGATTTCCCGGTCTCCGATTGCACCACGTCGGTCAGGCGCGTCGCGTTGTCGATCAGCCAATCCTGATAGCACAGTAGCCATTTCGCCCGCCCACGGACACCGAGGTCCTCCCATTCCGGCTGCCGCGCGCGCAACCGCCGAACGGCCTCCGCGACGGCCGGCGCCGCGTTGTCGGGGACCGCGCCCACCAACTTTCCATCGGCGGGATTGCGGACCTCGATCTCGGCGCGGTGGTTCACGTCTCGACCACGCCCAGGGTGGTGCCCACCGGATAGACGGCCTCCTCCTCGATGTTCCCGTGCCGCAGCACGCCATCGCACGGTGCCGGGACATCCACCTGGACCTTGTCGGTCCCCACCGTGTAGAGGTCCTCCCCCGCGGACACGTTGGCGCCATCGGGAACCAGCCAACCCATAAAGGTGCCTTCGGTCATGGTGACGTCGAGTTTGGGCATCTTGATTTCCATCCGACTCCCTTTCGGTGCGGCCGCTACTCGCTGATGCGCAGCGCCTGGCTGGGGCAGGCCCGAACTGCCTCGAGCGCCGCCTCGTAACGGTCGGCGGGTATCTCGTCGAGCTGCGGCCGCGCGATCGCGTCGTCATCGACCACGAACAGATCCGCGGCGATCGATTCGCAGACTCCGTTGCCGACGCAACGATCCTCATTCACAACAACTTTCATCGAATCTCCGATCGGCGGGTCAACACCGTGCAGGCGCTCAGGCCGGGTGCCCCGTAAACATGGGAAAAGGCCACCCTGGGCCGCCCGGCCACCTGACGCGCGCCGGCGTGGCCGCGCAGCTGCAGTACGTTCTCGTGGATCTGACGCAGTCCCGAGGCGCCGATCGGTTCGCCGTTGGCCAGGCAGCCGCCGTCGGTATTGATCGGCAGTCGCCCGCCGATCTCGGTGTCGCCGTCATCGATCAACGCGGTCTGCTCGCCGTGTTCGCACAAGCCGGTCTCGGCCAAATGGATGAGTTCCGCTCCGGCATCGGTGTCCTGCAGTTGCGCCACGTCGACGTCGGAGGGCCCGATGCCCGCCGCTTCCATGGCCGCCCGCGCGGCGTCGACGGTCGGGCTGTCCCCGCGCCGCACCGAAAGCGACGGGCTGAGCACCTCGAACGAACCCGGCCGACGCGTACGCACGGCCGCGCCCGCGACATAGACCGGATCCGCACGCAATTGCCGGGCACGCTCGGAGCTGCACAGCACCAACGCGGCGGCCCCATCTCCGGGCGAGCACAGCATGTACTGGCGCAGCGGGTCGCTGAGCATCGCCGAGGCCTCCACGTCCGCCACCGAGAGCGGCTTGCGCCGCCACGCGTTGGGGTTGATCGAACCATTGCGAAAAGCCTTGCTGGCCACGGCCGCCAACAGCCGCTGCGGCACCCCGTGCTCGTGCAGGTACCGCTGGATCTTGAGCGCGAAGAACTGCGACGTCATCGCCAGGCCGGTGGCGCCGTACCAATGCCCCAGGCCCATCGCCTCGGGGCGGATCGTGAATGCACCCCGCGGATGCGAATCGAATCCGACGACCAACGCGGTCTCCGCCGCCCCCGACGCGATCGCCTGCACCGCGCAGACCAGCGAACTGGTGCCCGTCGCGCAGCCGTTCAGCACGTTGACGAATGGCACACCGGTCAGACCGAGCTCGGACACCAGCGTGTCCGCCGAACCGGCGGCCATGCTGCCGCCTACCGCGTAGTCGATCTGCGGCCACGACAGCCCCGCGTCGTCGAGGGCTTCGCGCACCGCGCGCACCGCCTCGCCGCGGGCCGTGGTGTCCAAATACCGGCCGAAGGGGCGGCAGCCGATGCCGACTATTGCGACGCCGCCGCTCATCCCAGCTCTCCTTCTTCGATCGGAGCGAACGCGAATGTCGTTGCAGCTCCGCCCTCTTCGGCGGGAACCTGCAGCGCGGTCACCCGCATCGGCATGCCGATGCGCAACGCGTCCGGATTGGATTCGGTCAGGCGCGCCTCGACGATCACCTGACCGGGCAGCTCCACGTAGCCGACGCCGAACGGCACGAACTCGTCACCGGATGCCACGAACGGTGGGCTCGGGGGCGGAAACCGCTGGATCGTCCAGCTCCACAACACTCCCCGCTGGGCCAACCGCACCGTGGCGATGCGGTCGGCGCTGCAACGCCGGCAGGTGTTCTGCCGCGGGAAGCCGGTCTCGCCGCACTCCCCGCACTGCCCGCCGATCAGGTGAATGTGGCCATCGTCGATCTCCATGATCTCGCGATCGATGGGCTCTACACTTCCTGCCGTCACCCGCCCTCCTCCCGTTCTCGTCGTGGTTTACCCGGGCGCACACCACGTTTGAGGACAACCACGTCACCCTCGACGGCCGCCTGGCACGCCAGCCGGACGTGTCGTCCCCGAGCGCCGCGATCGCCCGAGAGGCCCCGGATCGCCTGCGCCTCGGCCGCGTCGGCCTGCGCGAGGTGCTCGGGGTGTTCGAGGACCTCCACGTGGCACACCAGGCACTCACCGTTGCCGCCGCAGATGGTCGGCCACCGGTAGCCGGCCGCCTCGCCCGCGGCCATGATGGTCTGGCCCGGAACAGCGGCGAATTCGATGCCAGACGGCCGCACCGTGATCGTCGGCATGTCAGCCCCGCCGTAGTTCTCGCCACGGGCGTCCGCGGTCGGGGTCGGGTTCGCGGTCCAAGCCCAGCACGCGCTCGGCGATGATGTTGCGCTGAATCTCCGAGGTCCCACCGGCCACCGTGAGCCGCCGGCTGTCCAGCAGGCCCATCGCCTCGGGCGACCCCGCATCGCCCTCCCAATACGCGGCACCGGGGCCGGCCAGCTCGAATCGCAACTCGCTGATGCGTTGCGACAGTTCGGAAAGCAGCAACTTGGTGATGGAGCCCTTCGCGTCGGGACGAGCGCGCAGGCGCAGGTTCGTCAGGGCCAGCGCCCGTTCCTTGGCGATCAGCGTGGCTATTCGGTCGCGCACCGTGTCGTCGCGCCACGCGCCGGTGCGGCGCGCCAATTCCAGCGTTGGCTCCAACTCCACGCCGCTGGCGCTGGAGGTCTCCGAAAGGCCGGAGCGCTCCGCGGTCAACGTCGAGAGCGCCACCCGCCATCCGCCGTTAAGCGGGCCCAGCATGCTGTCGGCGGGCAGTTCGACCCGCTCCAGGAACACCTCGCAGAAGTGCTCGGTGCCGGTCATCTGCCGCAGCGGGCGCACCGTCACGCCGGGGGCCCGCATGTCCACCAGAAAACAGGTGATGCCCGCATTTTTCGGCAGATCGGGGTCGGTACGGGCGAGCAGCATCCCGTATTGGCAGAGGTTGGCGAACGAACTCCAGACCTTCTGGCCGTCGACGATCCAGGTCCCGCTGTCGGTGGGTACCGCCCGGGTCGCCAGGCTGGCCAGATCCGAACCGGCGCCGGGCTCGCTGAACAGCTGGCACCACATGTCGGCACCACTGGTGATGCCCGGCAGGTAGCGCCGGCGTTGCTCCTCGGTGCCCCACGCGATGATGGCCGGTCCGATCAGCGTCAACGGCACGAAATGGTGCACCGGTAGGTCAGCGTCGTAGCTCGCCAGCACGTCGCGGATCACCGCGGCGGCGGCGGCGTCCAGGCCCGCCCCGCCGTGCTCGGGCGCCCAGCCGGGCACCGTCCAGCCGCGCCCCGCCAGTGTCTGGTACCAGCGCCGCGCCACATCCGCGTCCGATTCGGTTACCTGCGGCCAGTTTTCAGGGAGGTTGGCCCGCACCCATGCGTCCGCCTCGGCGCGCAGCGCGTCGAGGCCGGTTCGGTCAGTCATCGACACCGTCCCGGGCGTCCACCAGCGCCGCCAGCCGGCGGCGGTGCAGGCCGGGCGCACCCGTCAGGGCGATCACCGAATGTGCCCGGCGGAGGTACCGATGCGCCCAATGCTCCCAGGTGATCCCGATTCCGCCGTGCAGTTGCACCGCGGCCTTGGTGACGTCGACGGCGGCCTCCCGCGCCAGCACCGCGGCCACCGCCAGATCCACGTCCGTCTGGGCCGCCGACGGCCGGTACTCGAGCTGCCAGGCCGCGCCGTAGACCGCCGACCGGGCCAGCTCGACCTGCGCCAGCAGATCGGCCAGCCGATGCTTGATCGCCTGGAACGAGCCAACGGTACGACCGAATTGGACTCGCTGCGCGACGTATTCGACGGTGGCGTCCAGCGCCCATTGGGACACCCCCAGCAACTCGGCCGAGATCACCAGGTCAGTGCGCCGCCGGATCGCCTTCAGCGCGTCGCCCGCCGCGGCACGCACCAATAGCGGCGGGCTGTCGCGACGCGTGATACGGCCCAACGACCGCGACAGGTCCAGCCCGGACAGCCGCTGCAATCCGACGGAGGCGCCGGCGAACGCGATGATGGCCGGTTCGCCGTCGACGTGATCGTCGACGATGACCAGCGCGTCGTCATCGAAATCCCAGAGCGGCTGCACCGTTCCAGCCGCCCAGTGCCCGGGCTCGCCGAAGCCGGTCAGCGAGATCGCCGCGGACACACCGTGCTGTCCACGCCGCACCGGCGCGGCCACCGAGGCCCAGTCGCCGTCGTCGAGCAGCGGGGCCAGCGCCGCCGCCGAGACCACCGCGGCACCCGACAACGCGGCCCCGGCTTCCTCGGCCAGGATGCTCAGTTCGGTTGCGGTGGAATCTGATTCGTCGCCGCCGAGCAGGATGTCGTCGGCGCCCACCTCGGTGAGTAGCCGCCGCCAACGTAGGTGGCCGTCCAGCGTCGCGGTGGCGGCGAAGTATTCGCGCAACACCTCCCGCAGGGCATCCTGTTCGGCGGTGAACTCGAACATTTTCGGCGTCCCGGACGTCTCGGATGTCCCCGCGGTCTCAGCGGTCTCGGTTACCGACACCAGTCACCCGACCGGGAGCCGGCCCACTGGGCGGCCAGGTAGTCGTCACGCAGCTTGCGTTTGTTGACCTTGCCCATCGCCGTTCGCAGCTCGACGTCGGTCAGCTCCAGCACTGCGGGGCACTTGTAGTGCGACAGCCGATCGCGGCACCACCGGACCAGTTCCGCGGCGTCGACGTCGGCGCCGGGCTCGGCGACCACCAGCGCGCACAGTTGCTCGCCGAGATCGTCGTGGGGGATGCCGATCACGGCGACGTCGCGCACCGCGGGATGGGTGCGCAGCACCGCCTCGGACTCGGCCGGGTAGACGTTCACACCACCGCTGACCACCATGTCGGAGGCTCGATCGGTGAGGTACAGGTAGCCGTCGTCGTCGAGGTAGCCGATCTCGCCCAGCGCGAAGACGCCGTCGGCGACGTAGCTGCGCCGGGTCTTTTCGCGATCGCCGTGGTAGCTGGGTCGGTGACCGGTGGTCGATTCCACGCAGACCAGCCCGCTCTCGCCGGGGTCCAATTCCACGCCGTCCTCGGTGCGGATGCTGACGCGGTAACCGGGCGAAGCCTTGCCGACGGATCCCGGGTGGGCCAGCCACTCGGTGGAGGTGATGGTGCTGATCGTGCCTGCCTCGGTCGAGCCATACGCCTCGAGGAGCACCGGGCCGAACCAGTCGATCATTGCCCGCTTCACGTGCACCGGGCACGCGGCCCCGGTGTGCACGATGCTGCGCAGACTGCTCACGTCGTATCGATTTCGAATCTCTTTGGGGAGAGCCAACATTCGGGAAAAGTGGGTGGGCACCATCATCGAGCTCTCGATGCGGTGCGTCTCGATCGCGGCCAGCGCCGCCTCCGCGCTTGACCGGTGCGATGTCAGCCGACGGCTCGGCATAGGAGTGTGCGGCGCACACGGTGGCGTCGAAGTCGTCGACACCGGCGACGTCGGGCCGCCCCCAGGCCACCACCCGCACGTCGGGGTCGGCCGCACGCACCGTGGCGGCGGTTTGACCGCTGCACAACACGGTGTGCACGCGCGCATCGCGCAGGATGTACCCGACCTCGGCGGATGTCAGGTGGTAGTTGACCGGCACGGCCGAGTACCCCGCGTAGGTGATCGCCAGGTGCGCCATCGCGGTGTGTGCGCTGTTGCCGGCCATCACCGCGATGCGCTCACCGGGCTGGAGCCGCAGCGAAACCAGCCAGTTGACCATCCGATTCAGGGTCGAATTCAGTTGTGCCCAGGTCCATTCCGCGGACCCGTCGACTATGGCGACGTCCTGGGGATGCCGCTGTGCCGACTGCGCAATGCCGTAGACCAATCGGTTATCCCTTCACTCGCTGCGGCGCGCGCGAACGTGACAGTGCTGACCTGGCGGCAGCGACGATGGCACCGGCGTCGGGGACGAATGCGTCCTCAAGTTGCTTGGCGTACGGGATGGGGGTGTTCGGGCCCGCGACCCGCTGCACCGGGGCTCCCAACTCGTCGAACAGGCGCTCGTTGATCAGGCTGGCGATTTCGGCGCCGAAGCCGCCGCGGCGCACCGCCTCGTGGATCACCACCGCGTGCCGGGTGCGCGCCACCGACTCCAGCACCGTCTCCTCGTCCAGCGGCACCAGCGACCGCAGATCGATGACCTCGGCGTCGATGGACTCCACGGCCAGGGTCTCGGCGGCGGCCAGCGCCTGGTGCACCTGCCGGCCATAACTGATCAGGGTGATGTCAGCACCGGGTCGCACGGTGGCCGCGCTGCCCAACGGCACCACGTGGTGCCCGGTCGGAACCGGTTGCGGCGGCCCGAAATACAGCAGGCTCTGCTCGATGACCACGCACGGATCCGGATCGAAAATGGCGGCAGTCAGCAATCCCTTGGCGTCGGCCGGATTGCTGGGTACCACCACCTTGAGACCAGGGATATGGGTCAGCCACGCCTCGAGCATCTCCGAATGCTGTGCGCCAAACTGCATTCCGGCGCCGGCGGCGCATCGGATGGTCAGCGGCACCGTCGTCTGGCCGCCGGACATGTAACGCAGTTTGGCGGCGTGGTTGGACAACTGGTCCATGCAGACCGCGAGGAAGTCCATCAGCATGATCTCGGCGACCGGCCGCATTCCCGCGATGGCCGCCCCGATCGCGGCCCCGACGATCGCCTGCTCACTGATCGGCGTGGCCCGCACCCGGTGCGCGCCGTGCTTGGTGGACAGTCCGACCGAGGTCTTGAACACGCCCCCGCTGGGATCGGCGATGTCCTCACCCAACAGCAGCACGGAGGGGTCGCGGGTCAGCGCGTCGTCCAGCGCGCTGCACACGGCCTGGAACCCCAGCATCGGCACCGTGTCGACGGCGGCACCGGTCATGGCAGCTGCTCCTCGTATACGTCGGTCAAGACTTCGGACACGTCCGGCGGTGGGCTGTCCATCGCGAACTTCACCCCGGCCTCCACCTCGGCCTTGGCCTCGGCCTCGATGGACTCGACCTCGGCGGCGGTCAGAATGCCGTTGTCGATCAGCCACCCCCGGAACCGCACGACCGGATCGGCGGCACGCGCCGCGTCGAGTTCGCCGGGCTTCATGTACTCGTTGCCGTCGGACATCTGATGGCCGTAGAAGCGGAAGGTCATCGCCTCGAGCAGGGTGGGGCCGTCCCCGCGGCGCGCCCGCTCCACCGCCTCTTTGGCCGCGGTGTACATCGCCACCGGGTCGTTACCGTCGACCCGGACCCCCGGCATGCCGTAGCCGACGGCGCGATCGACGATCCGTTCGGC
This sequence comes from Mycobacterium bourgelatii, assembly GCF_010723575.1. Lineage (NCBI taxonomy): Bacteria > Bacillati > Actinomycetota > Actinomycetes > Mycobacteriales > Mycobacteriaceae > Mycobacterium > Mycobacterium bourgelatii. The sequence goes on along the minus strand of NZ_BLKZ01000001.1, from coordinate 774,159 downwards.
ACTGGTGCCGTCCTCGAACGCGGTGTGCTCGGCGTATCGGTTGTTCTGGCAGCAGAACACCACCGGCAGCTTCCACAGGCCCGCGAGGTTGCACGCCTCGTGGAACGCGCCGATGTTGCTGGCGCCGTCACCGAAGTTGACCACGGTGACCCGCTTGTCGTCCCGCAGCTGCGAGGCCAGCGCCAAGCCCGCCGCGATCGGCAGGCCGCCCCCGACGATGCCGGTGGTCACCATCAGGCCCGACGCCGGATGGGTGATGTGCATCGGGCCGCCCTTGCCTTTGCAGGTGCCCGTCGCCTTGCCCAGGAATTCGGCCCACAACTGCGGCATCGGCACGCCCTTGGCCAGTTGGTCGTGCAGTCCGCGGTAGGTCGTCACCACGTAGTCCGTGGTCTCCAGCAAAGCCCCGACCGAGGCCGAGACGATCTCTTGGCCACGCGGTGAGTAATACTGCGCGCTGACCTGGCCGGCCAGCACCAGCGAGCGGAACTTCTCGTCGCACACCTTGATCCGGGTGGCGGTGGTGAAGATGCGCGTCAGGACAGAGGCCTGCACGCCAACCTCGGCAACGGGACTGGCCACGGCGCCCCTATCTATTAGTTGGTCCAACAATTAATTTGTAACAGTCGTCACCAGAGGGTGTCAACGCCGCAGGTGCGAGCGGACGCGCGCTAGCTGGGGGTGGGCCTGGACGGGGCGGAAACGTCGGCGTCCAAGACCAGCGTTTCGAACAATTCGGTCATCGAGTCCATAGCGGGCGGGTCCAGTGACGCCGCCGCGTGCGCGAAGCCGTCGACGACGGCGCTGATCATCTGTGCGATCTCGACCGGGTCCCGATCGGCCGGAATCAGGCCGCCTTCCTGGCCCTGTCGCACCGCCATGGCCAGGGTCTCGGTCATCCGCACGGCCTGCCTGGCAAACGCATCGGTGAGCTCCCGATGGCGTCGCGCGTCGATCGGCGCGGTGGCGACGAAACCGGCCAACTCCGGCGATTCGTGATTGATCCGCATCGATTCCTCGAGCACCGCCCGCAACAGGCCGCTCACCGAACGGGGACCGGCCATCGCCACCGTCGACCGCCCGATGATCTTGCCGTAGACGTCGTCGCAGACCGCCTCGAACAGGTTGCGCTTGCTGCCGAAGTGGTAATGCACCGAACCCGCCGTCACACCCGCCATCTCGGCGATCACGCTGTTGGTCGCCGGGCCGTAGCCGAACTGCGCAAAGCACCGGCATGCGGCGTCGATGACCTGTTGCCGGGTGTCGCCGCTGTCGATTCCGGCCCGACGCCCGGGCCCCGGGCGTGGCTTGGCGTTCGGACTCGTCACTGACTCATCATCGCGCATCGCGACGACGCTGCGACTAAGCACGCCCTAGCCCCGCAGATAGTCGTCGAGGTCCTGATGGAACTGACGTATCCGAATTTCCTGGTAGTTGGCCAGCGTCACGCCGGGTTTGGTCATGCTTTTCAACCCCCGCTGCACCTGGGCGAGGTTGACCAGATCCTGGTTGTAGACGGCGCACAACGCACCCAACTCCGGCGCCGCGTCGTAATCCTCGTCTGGCCCCAGCCAATGCGCCGGGGCGGCCTTTGGCTTGGGCACCCCCGGCGGCAACGGCGCGAGCAGCATGATCTCGAAGATGCACTGATCGGGGTCGTTGCCGTACGGCCGGAAACGGTAGGTCAACGGTGCCCCGACCCCGGCCCAGGGCACCAGGTTCGGGAACACGAAGTACTCGATCGCGTCCACGATCTCGCTGTCGCTGACGGCCGACAGGTCGGCGCCGGTGGCCTCGGCCAACCGGCCCCGCATCGCCTCGGCCACCACCGGCCGCGCTTCCTGACCTTCAGGCACCGTGATGTTGCCGGCCGCGTCGGGGAAGAAATCCCGGAACATCGCGTCGAGCACCTCCTGGGGGTCCAGCGGCTCCCCCAGGTGCGGGCTGCTGGTCGCCTGCGGGGTGATCATCCGGTTGAACCCGGGCAGCCCGTCACCGCGGCGGTAGATGTCGTACTGGGTATTGCAGTCCCCCAGGTACTCCAGCAACTGCGGATGGGTGGCGATGACGTGGTAGGACTCGATGAAGGCCTCCAGGCCGACCTTCCAGTTGCAGGCGATGACCTTGGCGACGTGCGCCGCCTTGAATCGGGATTCCAGGCCGAAGGGCGCCAGATGCCGCTGCACGTCACCTAGGTAGTCGGCCAGCGGCGCGGCGTCGGGGTCGGGGTTGACGAACACGAAGCCGGCCCAGGTCCCGGTGCGCGCTTGCGGCAACCCGAACGCCTGGTCGTCGACGTGCGGGAAGTCCCAGCGGCACGGCACCTCGGCCAGGGCGCCGTGCAGGTCCCAGGTGAAACCGTGGAACGGGCACCGGAAGCGCGCGGCGTGGCCGGAGTCGTCGCAAAGCCGCCGCCCGCGGTGCAGGCACGCGTTGCGATACGCCTTGATTTCGTCGGGACCGGTGCGCACCACGATCAGCGAGATGTCGGCGACGTCGTAGACGACGTAGTCGCCGGGCTCGGGAATGTCTTCTTCGCGGCAGGCGAACTGCCACACCCTGCTCCACAGCCGGTCGACCTCGCGCTGGTGGAAGTCCCGGCTGAGGTAGCGCTCCTTGTCGATGTCGGCCGACCCGAGAAATTCGTAGGACTCCTCCAGCAGCGGCGCGGGGACGTCGCGAGTGTCCTTGGCCAGCAGCTCCTGCACCGTCGGCCCCGGCGAACGAGCCTCGCCCGGTGCCGGCTCGCGCCGCACGCCCACATCAGTCACGCTGTCCTCCCACCACTGGGTCCTCCAACCGCTGGTTCACCACCGAGCCCCGCCAGATAAGCCTGGATCGCGGTGCCGATGAACGCCGAACCGTTCACCGACCAACCCCCGTCCACGTAGAGCACCTGCCCGGTGACGTACCCGGCGGCATCCGACGCCAGGAAAGCCACCGCGGCGGCGACGTCCTCGGGGTCGCCGATCCGGCCCAGCGGCATCGCGGCGGCGACCGCGTCCCGCAGGCCCGGGTCGCCGAACTCCGCGGCCGTGCCCTCCGTCAAAACCAGGCCGGGGCCGACCGCGTTGACCCGGATCCGCCGGCCCGCATATTCCGATGCCATCTGCTTGGTCAGTGCGACCAGCGCCGCCTTGGACGCCGGGTAGATGCCGCGGCCGACACCGCCGAGTTCGGCCAGCACCGACGTCAGGTTCACCACCGCGCCTCCGGCCGGCCCGAACTTCGGCATCAGCGCGCGAGTGACCAGCCAGGTGCCCCGCACGTTGACGCCCAACACGTCGTCCACGTCGACCACGGTGCTGTCGTCGAGCGTCTGCGATCGCCAGATGCCGGCATTGTTCACCAGCACATCCACCGAGTCGACGGCCTCTGCCAGCCCGGCGACCGACCGTTCGTCGGATACGTCGCACTCCACGGCGGTCCCGCCGACGCTCTCGGCGGTGCGGCGCGCCGCGTCGGCATCCCGGTCCACCACCACGACGTGGGCGCCGGTGGCGGCGAGGCGACGCGAAATCGCACGTCCGATGCCGTTTCCCGCGCCGGTCACTACCGCCGTCGGCACGCCGGTACCCGCGTCATGTCATCTCCTCATGATCTTGCCTATGATTCAGATCACTATTATATTAGCTCACCAATTAACTGCCGGCCAAGCGCGAAGTTGGGAGCCACCGTGAGCCAGACGACCACCGATCCAGACATCGCCGCCGGTCCCCCCTCGCCCGACAACTTCGACCCGCTCGACCCGCAGACGCTGCAATGCCCGTTCCCGCACTACCGGGCGTTGCGGGAGCAGGCGCCGGTGCACTTCGTGGCCGCCCGGGGCATGTGGTTCGTCACCTCGCGCGAACTGGTCACCGAAGCGTTGACCAACCACGAGGTGTTCTCGTCGAACTTCGGGGTGCCGCAGCTGCCGGCGCCGGAATCGATCGCGGCCGCGGTCGCCGAGATCGCGGCCGAGGGCTGGCCCCCGGTGCCGACGTTGCTCACCGCCGACCCGCCCGAGCACCACTACTACCGCCGGATGGTGGCCCGGACCTTCACGCCACGCTTCATCGCCCAGCAGGAGCCGGCGATCCGCCGGATCGCCGCCGAGGTCGCCGATCAACTGCCCGCCGGCAGCCCGATCGAGGTCATCACCGCGTTCGCGGCACCGCTGCCGCTGCGAGTCATCGCGCACATCCTGAACGTTCCCGACGAACGGATCGACGACTTCAAACAGTGGTCCGACCAGTTCGCCCTGACCGTCGGCGCCGAACTCGACGACGCCGGCCGGCTCGAACAGGCGCGCAGCCTGCTGGAATTCCAGCGCTACTTCGCTGCCCAACTCGACGACCGTCGCGCCGAACCGAAGGACGACCTGCTCACCGGGCTCACCACCGCATCCACCGCCGAGAGCGACGACGAGCCGCTGAGCACCGGCGCGGCGCTGAGCATCATCCAGCAGCTGTTGATCGCCGGCAACGAGACGACGACCAAGCTGTTGACGGGATCGCTGCTGCTGGCGGGAGAGTCGCCGAAGTGGTGGGACTGGCTGCGGGAGAACCCCGCCGAGCGGGCCGGCGCGTTCGTCGAAGAGGCACTGCGTTTCCTGTCTCCCGTCCAGACCATGTTCCGGATCACCAAGGCAGAGACCGAACTCGGCGGCGTGACCATCCCCGCGGGCTCGTTGGTGGTGCTGGGCTTCGCGTCGGCGAATCGCGACGAGGCCCAATTCGACGACGCCGACGACTTCAATCCTGAGCGCCCGAACGCCAAGACCCACTTGGCCTTCGGACACGGCATCCACGCGTGCCTCGGCGCCACCCTGGCACGACTGGAAGCCGCAATTGGGTTGCAGGAACTGGCCCAGCGGTTCGCCTCCGTGACGTTGACCGCGGACAACGACTTCGAATACGAGCCCAGTTTCATGCTGCGCGGACTCAAGCGGCTCTCCCTGGTGCTGGAGCCGTCCCGGGCGCCGCAATGACGGAAGGCGTTGCCGTGCAGGAGAACCGGCTGGATTCGTCGACCCAGGAGATCATCGGGTGGTCCACCGGCTACGTCGACCGCCACCCGATCACAGCGCTGCGCACGGTCGGCGGACAGTGTGTGCTCGCGGTGCGCGCCTTCCAGTACTTCTTCATCGACCTGGCCCGGGCCCGCTTTCCGTTCCGCGAATTCGTCGAGCAGGCCACCTTCATGGCGCGCACCGCGGCGGTACCGACACTGTTCATCGCCGTGCCGCTCAGCGTCACCCTGGCGATCCAATTCAGCTTGTTGGCCGGGCAACTCGGCGCCACCTCGCTGGCCGGGGCGGCCAACGGCCTGGCGGTCCTGCGGCAGGGTGCCCCACTGGTCGCCGCCGTCCTGATGGCCGCGGCGGTCGGGTCGGCGACGGGCGCGGACCTCGGCTCCCGAAAGATCCGGGAAGAGACCGACGCCATGGAGGTGATGGGGGTGTCGGTGATCCGGCGCCTGGTGGTGCCCCGCCTGGCGGCCAGCATGCTGATCGCCACCGCGTTGACCGGATTCGCCTGCTTCATCGGGTTTTTGGCCGGGTACGCGTTCACGGTCATGCTGCAAGGCGGCACCCCGGGCAGCTACACCGCGACCTTTTCCTCGTTCGCCACCGTGGACGACCTGATCCTGACCCTGCTCAAGGCGGTGGTCTTCGGCGCCATCGTCGCGGTCATCTCGTGTTACAAGGGCCTGGACGCTCGTGGCGGCCCGGCCGGCGTGGCCAACTCGGTAAACGCCGCCGTCGTGCAATCCGTTCTGGTACTGCTGCTGGTCAACGTGTTGATGAGCCAGATGTATTTGATCTTGTTCCCCAAGACCAGTTTCTGATCATGGCAGCCACCTACTATCCCGTCGGCGTGCGCCCGGTCGTGTCCGCCGTCGTCGGGGCCGGTGACCAGGTGGCCCGGATCGGTCATATGGTGGCGTTCTTCTTTCAGACGCTGGCCGGCGTGCCACTCGTGCTGCGCCGGTATCCGCGCGAATTCTTCCGGTTGCTCTCCGATGTCACCTGGGGCAACGGTTCGATCGTCGTCGGCGGCGGCACGGCCGGCGTGGTACTTATCAACGGGGCGGCCGGTGGAGCCGTTGTGGCGATCGAGGGCTACAACGCGCTCAACCTGCTCGGACTGGGACCGGCGACCGGGCTGATCACCGCGCTGGCCAGCGTGCGCGAAATCGCGCCGATGATGGCATCACTCGGCTTCGCGATCCAGGCCGGGTGCCGCTTCACGGCCCAATTGGGGGCGATGCGGATCTCGGAGGAGATCGACGCCCTCGAGTCGGTGGCGATCCGGCCCATCCCCTATCTGGTGACCACCCGGGTGCTGGCGTCCGCGCTGGCCGTCGTCCCGTTGTTCGTGGTCTGCCTGTGTCTGAATTTCCTGGTCTGCCAGTTCGTCATCTATCTGGCCAGTGGGCAGGGGTCGGGCACCTATCTGCACTACTTCGGGCTCATGCTCAGCCCCCGCGACATGGTGTTCGCCATCATCAAGGTCGCCGTCTTCGTCACCATCATGTCCACGCTGCAGTGCTATTACGGCTTCTACGCCAGCGGCGGGCCGCGTGGCGTCGGCATCGCGGCCGGGCGGGCGATGCGCGCCAGCATCACCGTCATGGTCAGCGTCAACATGCTTCTCACCATGGCGTTTTGGGGCGTCGACGCGGGCGGAAGGCTGGGCGGCTGATGCCGAACAAGTTCGACCTCGACGGGCGCGGTCCGTCGATGCCGATACTGCGGGTCACCGGAACGGGCTTTCTGCTGGTGTGCGTGCTGGTGGGCTACCTGCTGCTGGCGAAGTCTCAGGGCAGGCTGGACGGGCGCGTCGGGGTCACCGCGGTGCTGAGCACCGTCGGCGACGGGCTGCCGCCGCAATCGGACGTGAAGTTCCGCGGCGTGCTGGTGGGTGCCGTCCGCGACGTCACGCCCGCGACCGGCGGTGGCGCCAACCGGGTGCACATCGACATCGATCCGGTACGGGCGCAAGGCATCCCGAACAGTGTGACCGCCCGGATCGTCCCGAGTAACGCCTTTGCGGTGTCGTCGGTGCAGCTGGTCGACAACGGTCCGGCGCCGCCGATCCGACCCGGGGCCACCATCGCCCAGGATCACACCCTGCCGACGCAACTGTTCCAGACCACGCTGGCCAAGTTGCGTGATGTGGTCGCGGCCGTCGGCCGTCCCGGCGGCGACCACACGCTGGGGCTGATGCGCGCGCTTGCCGACGCGACCGCGGGTAAGGGACGGGCGCTGACCTCGGCCGCCGCGGGCCTGAATCGCATTGCCACCGAGCTGAATCGGCTGAACACCCAAACCGACGAGTTGCCCACCCTGGCAACGTGGGAATCCGCGATCGAGGCGCTGCGCGGTTCGGCGCCCGACCTGGTGGACGCGTTGCACAACGCCGTGGTGCCGATGCGAACCATCGCCGAGAAGCGGGTTGCTCTCGACGACCTGCTGACCGGAGCGCAGCACACCGTCGGCACCGTCGACACCGGGCTGAACAACCACGCCGACCAGTTATTGGCGATCACCACCCAACTCACGCCGGTCGTCGGCGTGCTGGCCGATCACTCCGCCAAGTTTCCGGCAATCGCATTGGGAATCAACAACGTTGTCGACAAGTTCTTCGATGAGTTGTGGACCCGCACCGGCACGAAGGTGGGCTTCACCTTCAAGCTTGTGGTGGCGCTGGCTCCGCTGCGGCTGTACACACGCTCCGACTGCCCGGTGTACGGGGAGCTGCGGGGACCCAGCTGCGTCACCGCGCCCGAGACGACGCCCGTGGTGGACACCCACGGACTCCCCGATCCCCGCGCGTACGTTCCCCCGCCGGGCACCGTCCTGCCGCCGCCGACGAACGCGGCGGAACAGCTTCTGACGGGTGCCGCGCAAACTCCGCCGCCGCCAGCGGCTTTCGTGCCCGAACCGGACCCTCGGGGGACGCCATGACCACGCACCGATGCCAGCTCGCCTGGCTCGTCGCCTTCCTCACGTTCTGCTTCGCACTCACCTGGATCATCTACGTCACCCTGCGCCGCGACGTCGTTGGACCGACCGCAAGCTACACCGCGACCTTCACCGATGTCACCGGGCTGCGCGCTGGGTCCGACGTGCGGATGGCGGGTGTCCGGGTGGGACGGGTCGACGACATCGACCTCTCCGGGGATCTCGCACGGGTGCGTTTCCGGATTGAACGCCACCAACCCGTCTACGGCAACACCAAAGTCGCTGTGGTCTATCAGAACATCATCGGGCAACGCTATCTCAGCCTGTCACTGGCCGATTTCGGCCAGCCGGACCTGCTCGCCCCGGACGCAACGATCCCCCTCGATCACACGGAGCCGTCGTTCGACGTGACCGAACTGCTCAACGGCTTCGAACCGCTCTTCACGCTGCTCGATCCCGACAACCGGGGGAATCTGTCCAACGCGCTGATCAAAGCGCTTCAGGGCGACTCGAATTCGTTGGCGCTGCTGATCGCCGAGACATCACACCTCGCCCAGTCGATGTCCGGCCCTGACGACCTCCTGGGCCAGCTCATCAACAGCCTCAACGCGGTAACCCACAACCTGGCGAGCCAGGGTAAATCGCTGGAGACCACGTTGACGCAGGTCCGGGCGGTGGTGGCGGGGCTGAATGTCCGCCGCGACGAGCTGATCACCTCGGTGGGGTCGATTTCCACGGTGGTCGACCGTATTTCGGCGATCATGACCGCGACGCGCCCGGATCTGGATGACACCCTCAACCGTCAGCCGGGGCTGCTGCGGACCATGGTTGCCGATCAGGACCAATTCGCCACCCTGGGCGCCAACCTGCCCGCCGTCCTCAAGGGCGTGGCCCGCATCACCGGCGACAGCACCGCCATGAGCGCACAGGCCTGCGACTTCAACTTCACGCTGCTCAACTTCCTCAAGCCGATCGTGCCCAGCATCGTCAACGCGGCCACTCCCGGTGGCCAGCGCAAATATTCGGCGCAGTGCAGGTGAACGCGATGGCAAAACGGCGACGCAAGTGGGTCCTCGAGGACCTCAATACCGCGTGGCTGGGCCTCGGTGCGGTGCTCACGCTCGCCGCGCTGGTGGCGGTCAGCACCATGCTGACCTCGTTGCACCTCGGAAAGACGACGTACGTAGCTGAATTCGTGCAGGCGGCAGGCATCCGCCCGGGCGACGACGTGAGCATCGCCGGGGTGCCGGTGGGCACGGTCGACGACACCTCGCTGGCCGACGACCACGTCGTGGTGACGATGAAAATCCGGCCTGACGTGTCGCTTCGATCGCAGACCAGGGCGGCGATCAAGTTGAGCACCGTGCTTGGCGCCCGCTATGTGGAATTGAAGCCGGCCGGCGACGGACCGCTGGCCGACCGACGAATCACGCTGGCGCACACCATGGTTCCCTACGACTTACAACGGGTACTGCAGGATTCGACGAACACCTTCGAGCAGGTGAATGCCGAGCAGTTCGCCGATTCGATGGAGACCGTATCCAGACAGTTGAGCGGCCTACCGTCGATCCTGCCCGACGCGATGACCAACATCGAAATGCTCTCGCAGGTAATCACTTCCCGCCGGGGCCAGATCGCGGAGTTGCTGCGCAGCACCGCGACGGTAGCCGACATCCTGGGGCGGCAGCAGGATGACCTCAAGGCGCTGATCAAGCAGGGCAGTGACCTGTTCGGTGAGATCGTCGCCCGGCGCGACGCGGTCATGCGACTGCTGCAGGCCGCGACAAACCTGGTGAACACCACGCACGAACTCACAGTCGGTAACAGCGCCCAGATCAACACGCTGCTCACCGAGACCCGTCAGGTCACCGCGATGATCGGAAACCACGATCCGTTGTTGCGCAACCTGTTTCAAACCATGCCCATCGCGATGCGAAACGTGGCCAACGCCAGCGGAACGGGGCCGTTTCTGGATTTCGCGCTTCCCGGTGGCCTGATGGTGGATTCCTGGATGTGCGCGATCAGCGGTCGCGCGCAGCAATGGAATTGGCCGGACCGTTACCAGTACTTCAAGGACTGCGAATGAGCAAGAGACTAATACTCCGGCTCACCATACTCGCCGTGCTGGCGGCGACCGTGCTCGTTGCCGGCTACTCACTGTGGCCCAGCGTGGCGCCCAAGCACCTCACGATCACCGCACAGTTCGACAACACGATCGGCCTCTACACCGGCAATATCGTTGCAGTGCTGGGTATGCCGGTCGGACGGGTCGGCTCGATCAGCCCGAAGAACGACTACGTCGAAGTCGTCCTCGACGTGGATGCCAAGATACAGATCCCCAGCGATGTCACGGCGGTGACGGTCGGCACCTCGATCCTCACCGACCGCCACGTGGAACTGACCCCGCCCTATCGGGGGGGCCCTACGCTGGCCGACGGCACCGTGTTGAGCCTGCGCCGGACCAGGACGCCAATCGAGTTCGACCGAGTGCTCAAGATGCTCGACAAGCTCGGCACCGCGATGCACGGCGACGGTGCCGGCGGCGGACCGATGGCCGACATCCTCAACGCAACCTCAGATATCACGTCCACCAGTGGCGAACGGATCAAATCGGCGCTCGGCGCGCTCTCGGCGGCGTTGCGCACCGGCGGGGACGGCGGGGACGCTGGCCACGCAACCCGGCAGAACCTCACCACCGTGGTGACCAACTTGAGCAGACTCACGGATTCCGCGGCGCAGAACGAGGCCTTGGTACGCGAGTTCGGTTCGAGCATCCGCCAACTCAGCGACCTCCTGGCCGACGAGGACGTCGGCCAGGGGCAGACCGGACGGCGGCTCAACGAGGTGCTCGAACAGTTGAACCGCCTGCTCGGCGACAACGGCGAGAACCTGGCGGCAACGATGCAGAGCAGCAACGCCTTCACCAAGGCTTTGGTCGACTATCGCCGCGAGCTGGCCGAGGTTTTCGACGTCGCGCCGCTGGCAATCGACAACGTCGCCGCGGCGATCGATCCGGACAACGGCATGCTGCGGGTCGGTGCGCATTTCGACTCGGTTTTCTTCGACAGCTCGATGACCAAGGAAGTCTGCAACATCCTGGGACTGCGCCAACTCGGCTGCCGCACTGGGACAATCCGTGATCTCGGGCCCGATTTCGGCCTGACCTCGGTGCTGGAAGCGATGACGAGGCTCGGCAAGTGATCGCCCGCCGCGTACTGACCCGCCGAGTCGCGCACACCGCCGCGCCGGCGGCGCTGTGCGCGGTGTTGGTCGCCGGGTGTTCGGTCGGCGTGGAGAAGCTGCCGCTGCCCGCCCCCGGCATCGGCGGTGCCGGCTACCACCTCACCGCCGTGTTCTCCAACGCGCTCAACCTGCCCGATCGGGCCAAGGTCCGCCTCGGCGGGGCCGACGTGGGCGAGGTGGTATCGATGTCCGCCGAGCACTACACCGCAGTGGTCGGCATGCGGATCCTCGACAGCGTCCGACTACCGGTAGGCACTACCGCCGAATTGCGTTCGGCCACGCCACTCGGGGACATCTTCGTGGCGCTGCGCGAGCCGGAAGGCGCTGCAGCTACGGGCGCCGTCCTGCACGACGGCGACACCATCCCGCTCGCGTCGACGGTGGCGGCAACCACCGTCGAACAGGTCCTGGCCTCAAGTTCGATGCTGGTCAACGGCGGGGTGATTCGCAACCTCACCAGGGCGCTCAACGGGGTGGGCTCCGCGGTGGGACACCAGGGCGAGGGGCTGGCCACGATGATCCGCGAATCGCGGGCCCTGGTGACCACCATGTCGGCGCGCGCCGAGGACATCCGCACGGTGATGAAGCAGACCGCGGCGCTCGCCGACGAGCTGAACACCAGGCGCGATTCGATCGACGATCTGCTGACGTCGTCAGCGCCGGCGCTGACGGTGATCGCCGACAACACCGCCACGATCGTGGATCTGGTCGACCGATTGTCATCCGTCACGCGCCAACTACAGCGGTTCCCGTCCATCGCCGGCACCGACACCCGCAGCCTCATCCACGATCTGAACGAGCTGTCCCGTTCGTTCAACGACGTCGCCGTCGACCCGCGCGTCACCATGTCCAACCTGCTGCGGGTACTGCCTCCGACGCTGAAACTGTTCAGTGCCAATGCAACTCACTCAGATGTCGACCTGCAGCAAATCGCGCTCGGCCACATCCCGGACAAGAACCATCTGGGTGATCCAGGTTTCCACGGGCCGAAGTGGGCCGATTGGGAAAACCTGGTCGGGTCGCTGAGGTTCGTCCTCACCCAGCTGGGCGACCGGGTGTGGGGCCCCGACCGCGACCGGATATGGGGCCCGCGCCGATGAATCTCGTGGAACCGGTCGCCGCATTCACCGTGAGAACGGTGCGTTCCGCCGTTGCATCCCGGCTCCTTCTTTCGGTGCTGGCTCAGGTCGCGCTGATCGTCGTCGGTGCCGCCTACCTCACTTTCGGTGCGCTGCGCGACAATCCACTCGCGAGTCGGATCGTGGTCGAAGTTCAGCTCGCCGAATCCGGCGGCCTGCTTGCCAACCAGGACGTGACCCTGCGTGGCGTGCCGATCGGCCGAGTGCAATCGGTCGACCTGGCCGACCATGGGGTTCGGGTCACCGCGCGCATCGACGGGCACGTCCGGATTCCGCGCGACGGCACGACCGTCCGCGTGTCGGGCCTTTCCCCCGCCGGGGAGCAGTACCTGGACTTCGAGCCGGCGGGCACCGGTGGGCCGGTGATCACCAACGGTGCCGTGATCGCCGAAAGCCAGACCACCACACCGATTCCCATCTCGCGGCTGCTGCAGAACGTCGACGGGCTGTTGGCGCAGATCGATCCACCCAAGCTGAAAGCGGTCATCGACGAGCTGGGCGTCAGCGAAGAGGGGCCACAGCGGCTGCGCGATCTGCTCAACGGCGGCGAGCTGCTCATCTCCACGCTCGACGGCGTGCTGCCGCAGACCATGACGCTGCTGCGCAGCAGCCGGTCGGTGTTCCGGATCATCGACGAGTCCACCGCGGGACTGGACGCCCTGTCCGACAACCTGCGCGCCACGCTGACCGGCGTCGCGGCCAGGGACGGCGGTGTGCGGCGCATGCTGGACGAGACCCCACGCCTGCTGGCCACGGTTGATCAGCTGATCGCCGACAACTCCCCCGTCATGGCGGCACTGCTGGGCAACCTGACCACAGTCGCCCAACTCGCCTACGTCCGAGTTCCCGCGTTGGGCCAGTTGTTCGGCGACAACCGGCCACCACTGCTGGATGGCATCACCACGCTGATGCATGGCGGTGCCATCTGGGCGATCGCCGGGATCTACCCCCGCTACCTGTGCGACTATCCGCATCCGCGCGACGTGCCGTTCATACCGAACTATCCCGAGCCCTACGTGAACACCTACTGCCTCAATGACGATCCGGGTGTGCTGGTCCGCGGCGCGCGTAACGCCCCACGGCCCCCCGGCGACGACACGGCCAATCCGCCGCCGGGCTGGGACCCGCTGCGCCGCACCGATCCCACGCCCGTTGGGCCGCACACGATTCCACTGCCTTACGGGGGCCCGGTGCTGCCCCCGGATTCCGAGCCGCAACGCCGGGGCGGCCAATGGTAACGCCAGAGCGAGGAGACTGCCGATGACCACCAGCCTGTGCGATGAACGCGAAGAGGACCAGGTCGCCACAGAGGCGGTCGCGAAGTCTGCCGCGGACGCGGAGCCCGGCGCGCCACCACGAATTCGATTCCGGCGCAACCTGACCGCCGCCCTGGTGTTGCTGATCGTCGCACTCGCGGCGGCGACCGGCTACTTCATGTGGCAGTACCACCACGCCCGCAACATCCAAGCCGCCGGCGAGGCGGCGCTGAAAGTGGCCACCAGCTACGCGGTCACCCTGACGTCAGTCGACAGCAACAATCTCGACGCGAATTTCAACGCCGTCCTGGACGGGGCAACGGGCGAATTCCGGGATCTCTACAGCCAATCCAGCTCCAAGCTGCGGCAGCTACTGATCGACCACAAGGCCACCGGCCGCGGGGTCGTCGTCGACGCGGCGATCAAGTCCGCCACCGAGACTCAGGTCGTAGTCCTGCTGTTCGTCGACCAGACCGTCACCAACAGCGACGTCCCGGACCCGCGCGTCGACCGCAGCCGCATCGTCATGACGATGCAAAAGATCGACGGTCACTGGAAGGCCGGAAAGGTGGAGATCCCGTGACCACGTCGACGCAGGAAAGTCTCCTGAGTTCGCTCACGGCGGTCCGCGACGACCTGATCATGCGTTCGATGCTGCGCGCCGTCGGGGACATACCCGAATCATTGTTGCTCCCCATCCTGCGACTGGTCGTCGACGATCGGGCCGCCGTCGAGGCCGGCTGGGCGGCGGTGACCGCGCCGCGTGGTCGCCGGACGAGGCGGCCGGAATCCCCCCGGGAGTCGTGGCGCCGGCGGTACGGGCAGTTTGTCCGCGAATTGGAATGGGCGACTGGGCTACTCGTTCGCGAGCTACCACGCGACGACGTCAACGAGCTGGTCTCCTCGGCGGTTGCCCATCGGCTACAGCGCTGGCTGCGTTTCCTCCTACCGGCGTTCAACGCGGTCAGGATTGTCCCACCCGGAATGTACCCCGCGGTGCTAGACGCCGGAGTCGGCTTCGCCACCTTCCTGGTGGGCCCGATCCACCGATCCGGGGTGGAACCCGACGGTACCCTGGTGTACGAAATCCCCGAGTGCGCAATGCACACGTCGACGGGATTGGCTGCCGCCCAGGAAAATTCGTGCCTGATGGCATGCAAGGCCGCGTGTGAGCGGCTCTTCGACCGAAACTCGGCGATCCCCCTCGAGTTCGATCCGTACCTGCCCGGGCTGTCCTGCACGTTGCGTGTGCGCCCACCCCGCCCTCAGACCGTCCCCATCGACTAGGAGCACCAATGGTCAGTCCGAGCGTCCCGGAAAGCAGCCTCACCGTCTACGCCCCGCTCTACGACGAACACGACTACGTCATCGACGATTACGAGGGCACCCTGCCGGCCGAGCTGCGCGGCACGCTGTACCGCAACGGCCCGGGAAAGCTGGATGCCGGTGGCCACCCCCTGGGCCACCTTTTCGACGGCGACGGCATGCTGTCCATGTTCGCCTTCTCGGACGGCGCCGTGCACTACCGCAACCGGTACATCCAGACCGAGCACTACCGGAAGTCACTGGAATCAAAGGAAATTCCGTTCCGCACGCTCGGGACGATGCGGCCCGGCGGGCTGCTGGCCAACGCGCTACGCTTCCCGGCCAACGTCGCAAACACCGGAGTCGTCATGCACGCGGGAAAGCTGCTGGCACTTTGGGAGGGTGGTCCGCCGACCGAGATCGATCCGGACACTCTCGACACCATCGGCATCGACAGGTTCGGTGGCAAGCTCCGGTGGCTCGGCGCCTTCTCGGCGCATCCGAAGTGGGACCGCGCCACCGGGGACATGTTCAACTTCGGCCTGGCCATGTTCCCGATTCCCAAGCTGATCTGTTACCGGGTCGATCGCGCCGGAAAACTACACCGGCTGGGGCACCTCACGTTGCCGGGCCCGATGTTCAACCACGACGTCGGGCTCACCGCGCGAAACATGGTCTTCGTGGTGCCGCCGCTGATCTTTCCGATCGACATGTTCATCGGGGCGGGTCTGGGGGTACGCAACTTCATCGACGCCATCCAATACGACGCGAAGCGCGGAACGATGATCGGCCTGATGCCGCGCAGCGGCGGGAAACCGCTTGTGTTGCACACAGATCCGACGTTGCACCTGCACCTGGTCAACGCCTACGAGGACCGCACCGACACCGTGGTGGAAATGGTCAACTACCACGCGTCGTGGGAGCAACTCAACGGCCAGCTCTCGGCGGTGCAATCCCTGGACCAGATGGGCAGCGTGCCCTACGGCGGACATCTGCTGCGGATGAGGATCACCCGATCGGGCAAAGTGACCCAGGAGCGATTCTCCGACACCACCGGCGAGTTCCCCGCCTTCAACCTGTCGCGCACCGGACAGCGCAGCCGTTACACGTATCTGGCCACGGGCCTCGACGCGAGCGTCCTTCCGAACGCCATCGCCAAGGTGGACAACGTCTCCGGCGCCGCGGTGACATACCGGCTGCCACCGGGCCACCTGCCGCAAGAGGGCGTCTTCGCCGCGCGGCCCGGCGGCACCGACGAAGACGACGGCTGGCTGCTGGTCCCCACCCAGGACGGGATCAACAACACCGCCAACCTGCTGGTGCTGGACGCCGGGAACCTGGACGCCGGACCCGTCTACACCGGCCGGTTGCGGCATCACCTGCCGCTGAGTTTCCACGGGTACTTCACCCCCCCGCGTCGCCCGGCGGGTCTGACCTACCCCCGGTGCCGGGATCACCCTGCAATTGCAACGAATTCGGGTGCGATGAGGTCGATGATCTTCGCCCACGGCACGGTGACGACCGGTAGGCCGCGGCCGACACTCCGTCGCTGCTGGCGATGACCGCCGCGGGCCTACACAGGTGATCGAGGGATTTCACGGCGTCCCGTTCGAGCACCCGCGAACGGTTCGGCGTGCCGAAGAGCCGCTACAGATGCGGACACGCCACGTCACTCGTCCAGTCACTGTCCTGCCTTCGGAAGCTCGTCCGCCGCGATCTCACACGGGGTAGCCGGGTCCGGCGGCGCGGGTGGCGTCACGACCTGAGTCGGGGCGGCGACCGGTTCGGCGGCGTCGGGTACCTGGGTGGCGGCGTGCGGCGTCGCTGCGGCGTCGGCGCGGTCGGTCGGCGGCGGTTTGTCGTCGCTCCGGTCGACCTTGTCCGCCTGATCGACCTCCTTGGGCGCGTGGGGTCGTTTGGGGTGCTGGTCGTCGTCGAGGTCGTCGCGGAACGGATCGTCTTCACCCGGGTCGCTCGACCCCAGCGCACCGCCCAACGCATCGCCCATCGCGTCGACAATGCGGCCGGCGAGCGCACCCAGCCCGCCTGACCCACCCACCCCGCCACCGCTCCCCAGACCCGAAAATGGTTGGGGTAGAGGAACATCAGTGGCCGGTGGGGGGTTGGTGGCCGGCGGCCGCGTTGCACTGCCGATGGGCGGGCCGGGATCTGCCGGCCGACCACCGAACCCTACGGGCGCTGACGGTGCTGCGATGCCGGACGGTGGCCCCGCGGCCGCCGGCCGAACCGGTGGGCCGCCTACCGGGCCTAGATCGCCGGGGATCTCGAAGGATGCGGCGGCCAGCGCGCCGGCCAACCGGTCGTTGACCATGTCGTAGTAAGCCGCAACTTCCGTCCGTGCCGATCGCATCGCGTCCCGCCAGTCATTGCCGATGTCGTTGTGCACGTATGGATTTATCTGCTCGCGCACCACCGCTTCGGCGGTTTGGCGATCGCCCGCTCCGGTCGACACGGTGGCAACAGCGGCCAGCCATTCCGGCCGTTGGGCCAGGCTACGATCGTCGATCGCAATGGCCGCGGCGACCTTGGCATCGATCAACCGCCAGAGGTTGTCGCGCAGCGACTCGCAGCGCTGCGCGGCCGCGCGGATTTCGGTCGTTATCGCGTTCGCGGTGTCGCAGTGGCGCTGCAGAAACGCGACCGCCGCGTCGGCTCCCGGCCCTGTCCACGCCACCGCCAACTCGGCGACCTGCGCCCGTTGCATCCGCAGGGATTCCATGACGGCCACACCCGCGGCGCGCAGCTGGACGCAGTCGTCGTCGAGCGCGCGCAGATCAAGCCCGTCCTCACTGCCGTATTCGTCGACAATATCGAGATCGGGGGCCGCGCAACCGACACGTTCGCAGGCTTGCACATAACTTTGCGTCCGCTCTGCCGCGGGACGGCCCTCGGCCAGTCGCCCGGCGACATCCAGCCATGCCGCCACGATCAGGCGATCCGGGCCGCGGCGTACGCGTCGGCATCGGCGTAGCGTTCGGCACCGGCTCGCAGCGCTGCGGCGATCTCGCGCGCTGCCCGCGACCACTGCGACAACTCATCGGCCAACCGGTCGAGGTTCGCACGTAGTGCGTCACCGCGCGCTGCGTGCGCCCGGCCGGCGCAGGAGCCGTCAAATATCAACCGCGCCAAGTGGTTTGCGACGGCCTCATCGATCAGGTCGGCCGCAGCACTGAACCGGTCCGCTACCGCACGCAGCGCGGCACAATCGAGTCTCATACCAAGTTCGACGCCGGAACCCGGCCAAACGGTTCCAGGTGTTCGCGAATTAGCTTGCGCTGCTTACCGCATCCGCCACGGTGGTGGCCAGCCGCTGTGCGACGTGCTCATCCGCAGCCTCCACCATGACTCGGATCATCGGCTCGGTTCCCGAGGGGCGCAATAGGATTCGCCCGGTGTCACCCAATTCGGCGGCAGCCTGGTCGACCGCGCTCTGCACCGAGGGCGCGACGGCCGCGGTGGCCTTGTCGGCGACCTGGACGTTGATCAGCACCTGCGGCAACGACTGCATCGCCGACGCCAAGCTGGCCAGGGTGGAACCGGTCTCCACCATGCGCGTCATCAGACGCAACCCGGTGACGATGCCGTCGCCGGTGGAGCCCAGTGCGGGCATCACGATGTGACCGGATTGCTCGCCGCCGAGGCTGAAGTCGCCGGCCCGCAGTTCCTCTAGGACGTAGCGGTCGCCGACAGCGGTGGTCCGCACCTCGACGCCGGCCGCCCTCATCGCCAGATGCAGGCCAAGATTGCTCATCACCGTCGTCACCAACGTGTTGGCGGACAGTTCGCCTGCCTCTTTCATTGCCAGCGCGAGCACCACCATGATGGCGTCGCCGTCGACGAGGTCGCCGTTGGCGTCCACGGCCAGGCATCGGTCCGCGTCACCGTCATGCGCCAGACCCAGGTCCGCGCGGTGGGCGATGACCGCCGCCCGCAGCGACTCCAGGTGGGTCGATCCGCAGCCGTCGTTGATGTTGAGTCCATTGGGCTCGGCGTTGATCGCGATGACCCGCGCGCCGGCGGCGCGATAGGCGCGCGGTGCCGCCGACGAGGCAGCGCCGTGCGCGCAGTCGACGACCACGGTCAGCCCGTCCAGCGGAGTGGTGCTGGCCTTGCTGACTTGGCGGAGGTAGCGGTCGGCGGCGTCCTCGGCGTCGATGACTCGGCCGATTCCCGCCCCGACCGGGCGCAATCCCGGCCCGGCGGCGACCAGGTTTTCGATCTGGTCCTCGGTGTCGTCGTCGAGTTTGTGGCCGCCCGGCCCGAAGATCTTGATGCCGTTGTCGGGCATCGGGTTGTGCGACGCCGAGATCATCACCCCGAAGTCGGCGTCATAAGCGCCGGTCAGGTAGGCCACGGCGGGGGTGGGCAGCACCCCGACGCGCAGCGCGTCGACGCCCTCGCTGGTGAGTCCGGCGATCACCGCGGCCTCCAGCATTTCGCCGCTGGCCCGCGGGTCGCGGCCGATCACGGCAACCCGTCGGCCCGGTTCGCCCGTACTGGCCAGGTGCCGCGCGGCGGCGGCACCCAGCGCCAGGGCCAACTCGGCGGTCAGCTCACGATTGGCGACCCCGCGCACACCGTCGGTGCCGAACAGTCGACCCATAACGACAAACCTCTCACAGTGCTTCTGCCTGTACATACCCACTCTTGGCCGCGAGCGTGCGTGTCAGTCCTGCGACACGCCGAGCGTGGCGGACAAACTTGCACGCTCGCGGCGCAAAAGTGATATCAGCGCTTGCTGTACTGAGGTGCCTTGCGGGCCTTCTTCAGGCCGTACTTCTTCCGCTCGGTGGCACGCGGGTCACGGGTGAGGAAGCCGGCCTTCTTCAGCGCGGGTCGGTCCTCGGGCTGCGCCAGGATCAACGCCCGGGCGATGCCCAGGCGCAGCGCACCGGCCTGTCCGGACGGGCCGCCACCGTGCAAAAGCGCGTAGATGTCGAATGCTTCCGTCCGCTCCACGGTGACCAGCGGAGCCTTGATGAGCTGCTGGTGCACCTTGTTGGGGAAGTAGTCCTCCAAGGTGCGGCCGTTGAGGTTGAACTTGCCGGTGCCGGGCACCAGGCGCACCCGCACCACGGCCTCCTTGCGGCGGCCGACGGTCTGGATGGGCCGCTCAAACACGTACGAGTCGCTGTACTCGACGGGGGCGCTTTCCGTCGTGACGTCCGCAGTCTCGACGGCTTCGGTTGTCTCGGTCACTGGGCCACCTGCTTGATCTCGTACGGAACCGGCTGCTGAGCGGTGTGCGGATGCTCCGGGCCTGCGTAGACGCGCAATTTGCGCTGGATCTGGCGGCTGAGCTTGTTCTTGGGCAGCATGCCCACGATCGCCTTCTCCACCACGCGGTCCGGGTGCTTTTGCAGCAGTTCGCCGATCGTGCGCTTACGCAGACCGCCGGGATACCCCGAGTGACGGTAGGCCATCTTGCTCTGCAGTTTGTCGCCGCTGATGGCGACCTTGTCGGCGTTGATGACGATGACGAAATCCCCGCCATCAACATTGGGCGCGAACGTCGGCTTGTGCTTGCCACGCAGCAGGTTGGCTGCCGCGACGGCAAGGCGGCCAAGCACCACGTCCGTGGCGTCGATGACGTACCACGAACGCGTGGTGTCACCCGCCTTGGGCGCATATGTAGGCACAGCGCTTACCTTCTTCTCTCTCGGGTGGATCCCGGTGTGACCCGGGTATCGGTCAGGCGTAAGCGGTGGGATTGTCTCGGCGACCGACGTTGACCCGAGGCCCGGCGTAACCGCACGCCAACCGAGCAGCTTACCGAGGGGCATCCCCGCAGGTCAAAACGACTGTGCCGCCCCGACGGCTCTCCATCCGTCGGGGCGGCACAGGGCCTGTGAGCTGCGGCTACCGGCCCCAGCCGCCGGCCGCCCGCCGATCGGCGATCGCCATCTCGTCGGCGCCGTCGCGGACCGCATTACCCAGTTCGACCAGCATTTCGTTGAGCGCGGTCGCCGCCTGGTGCCACTTCAGCTGTTCGGCCTGGTAGGCGGCGGCCGCTTCGCGCGTCCACATCTGCTGCAGCGGCGCGATCTGTGACCTCAGGTCCTCGAGCGCAGCGTTGAGCCGCGCGGACGTGGTGTGGATCTCCTGGCGGACGGAGTATTCGATGGCGTCGAAGTTGTACGACAAGACCGGATCCATGGTGGCTCTCCCCCGCTCAGAGGTCCCCGCCGACGGCGGCGATGCGCTGGGCATGGTTCTGTGCGGCCTCGCGCAGCGTGGCTTCGTTGGTCCGGATGGTTGCGGCGATGCCGTGCAAGACGTGGTACAGCCGCGTCGATTCGGTATTCCACCGCTCCACGACGTCGCGGAACCGCGCCGCCGCGTGGCCACCCCAGACCGCGGGCGGCACGCTGTTCATCCGCCCGATGAACGCCTGCAGCATCGCCCTGATTTCTTCGTTGCGGGTGTCGGTGGACGCGGCCACCGAACGCATCAGCTCGAAGTCGGTGCTCAGTGTGCTCATGTCCAGTACGACCACCGCGGGCCCGGATTGGTTCCATCCAATTTCTGCCTCATTCGACCGCGTGAGCCGAGCGCACCGCCTGCTCACACGCGTCGCGCACGGCATCTTGGCCGCCGCGCCTGCTCTGACAGCCGACGCCGATCCGCAGTTCCCCATCGAGCAGCACCGTCCACCACACGTCGTGGCCGGGGCGCACTTCCCGGTACGTCACTGCTGGGCGGCCCGCGCTGGCGCCCGAGGGGTTGAAGTCGACGAACACACCGTCCGGTTCCATCTCGATCGCCCGCCGCAACCGGTCGGCGGCGTCGGCCAGCGTCTCGCCGGGGACCGGCGACTGGGTGATGTGCAGAGCCGTCTCCGGATCTGACGGGGAGGTCACCTGAATCCGGGCCGACCCGGGCCCGCCCGCGACACGCTGCGTCGGCCAGTTGGCGGGGACGGTCAACGCCAGCCGGCCCTCGACCAGATAGGTGGTGGGCAGCTCCAGGGCGGACGGCACCGTCTGGCGAACCCCTGAGCTCTGAACCGGCGCCAGCGTCGCCAATACCGCCAACGCCGCCACGACCAGCGCCACACCGGTGCCCGCGAGTCGCGCCATCACCCGGGTGCGGGGTCGGGAAGGTTCAACCAACGGGGCGCGAGGGGTCGGCTGGATCTCCCTGGCCAGCCGCCGCAGCCGCGCGTCGCCGACTTCCATCACCGCACCGCTGGCAGCTTCGCGTACCGCCGCGGCGATATGCGTGGCGAATTCCCGCACGTCGGCGACACCATGCGCCGCATCGATCACCACCGCCGTCACGCCCGTCATTTCGGCGACGACGCGGGCTACCTCCACGGCCACGACCCGGGCGTTCCCACGTCGACGTACCGCTGCGGTCTTCGAGCGCCCCGATACGCGCCCCGATACGAAAGCGAACCCGTCGGTGAGTTCAACCATCGCCGACGCTTCACTCCCCACGCCCGGCTGCGCGCGGGCCAGTAGCCATGACCGCGGCCGCACACTCACTTCGCCTGTCAGCGTTCGTGCGGCCCGCGTGACGGTGGCTACCCGTGTCGGGGACCACCACGATGGGTGCACGATGATCGCGCCTTCGTCGTGATCGCGGCACAGGGATGACAGTGCGTCGGACCAGAGCGAGGCGACGGCGATCGGTTGCTCCGCCACCAGCGCCACCGGGTCGTCGATGGCGCCCAGAGCGGCCTCGACGACCTCGGTGTCAACGACCACTCCTGTGTTGCAACACAATTGGCGAAGTGTGCCGGGTCCCGCTTCGATGACCGCCCGATGAACGCTCACGGCGGGCACCAGGCGACCTGGACAAGCAGTTCGACACCGCTGCGTGTGACCATAACGCCGCGTCCCGGCGGCAACGGGCGCGGACGACTGGTCCCCAGCAGCGTGCCTTCGTCCGGGCGCGTGCTCATCAGCAGACCCAGGCACCCGCCGTCGCGCAAGGCAGCGAGCAGCGGCTCGAACAGTGCGCGAGCGGCGCCGCCGCTGCGTCGTGCAACGATCATGTGCAGCCCGAGATCTGTTGCGTGGGGCAGATATTCAAGCAGGTCATGCAATGGGTTCGCCGCAACCCCGGCGACCAGGTCGTAGTCGTCGACGACCACATAGATCTCCGGCCCGGACCACCAAGACCTTTCCCGCAGCTGCGCTTGGCTCGCATTGAGGGACGGCATCCGCGCCTGCAGCAGGCCCAGCAGACCCGGCATCAGGGCGCCGAGGGCCTGCGGCGACATTGCGTAGCCGCCAAGGTGGTCCGGTTCGACGACACCGAGCAAGCCGCGACGGAAGTCGATGAGGAACAACTGGGCGTTCCCGGCCCGGACGATCTCGTGGCACAGGATCCGCAACGCGGCCGTCTTGCCGCAGCCGTTGTCGCCAAGCACCAACAGGTGATGCTCGAGATCGACCGAAACCGGCCGCAGTCGGCGTTCCTCGAGACCGAGCATGATTTCCCGTCCACAGCCTGCCTCGTCCGCACGCTGGACAATGTCGTCATAGGCCACCTCGGCGGGCAGCAGGGCAATCGGCGGTGCCACTTCGCCACCACCGCAACGGAATTCAAGCTCCGTCAACTCGGGCCGGGCAATCATGATGTGTAGCCCCTCTTGGCAGAGGCCGCGGCCCGGCCTGTCACCGGGTACCTGCCGCGCCTGCTTGCGGTCGAACTCGGAATCGGCAGGGTCACCGAGCCGCAACTCGATGCGGGTGCCGATCTGATCCTTCAGCGCCGGTCGCAGTTCGGCCCAGCGCGACGCCGACAACACGACATGCACGCCATACGCAAGGCCTCGCGTTGCCAACAAAGTGATCGATTCCTGAAGCGCGGCAAATTCACAACTCAGCGCCGACCAGCCGTCGACGATGAGGAACACATCGCTGCGGCCGAGGGCTTCGGAGGAGGCGACCTCTCGGGCATGCAGGACCGACTCCAGCTCGCCGACCATGCCCCGGGCGAGTTCGGGTGCCGCCCTACCCGCGACCGCACCCACATGCGGCAACTCACCGAGCGAGGCCAGGGAGCCGCCGCCGAAGTCCAGGCAGTAGAACTGCACCTGGCTCGGATCATGCGTTGCGGCCAGCGCCATGATCAGCGTGCGCAGCGCCGTTGACTTACCCGTTCGGGGCGCCCCCACAACCGCCACATTGCCTGCGGCGCCGGATAAGTCGACCAGCAACGGTGTGCGGGACTGCTCGAACGGCCGATCGATGATCCCGACCGGAACGGACAATGCGGCGAAGGCACCATTACGGAGTAGATCGGCCAGCGCCGGTGCGTCGTCCAGCGGCGGCAACCAGATTGGGTGCGCGGGCGGGCCCTGTCGGCATAGCCGGTCCAAGACTTCCTGCAGGACAGTCGGTCCAGCGGTGCGGGAGCCAAGCCCGGTGTCATGCGTGCTGAACAACCGCACCGCCGCCGGGGCCGCCGCCCGGGGCGCTCCCCTGCGTTGCAGCTGACCCGAAACGCATGCCGCCTGGAAGCGCACCGATTCGCCGGTCGCCGAGCACAGGATTCCGGCGCCGGGGCTGTTCGGCAGGTGATACGCGTCCGGTGTGCCTAACACCGCGCGTGATTCACTTGCCGACAGCGTCTTGAGACAAAGGCGGTAAGACAGGTGGGCCTCCAGCCCGCGCAGCCGGCCTTCATCGAGCCGCTGGCTGGCTAGTAGCAGGTGCATGCCCAAGGACCGACCCAGCCGGCCGATCGCGACGAACACGTCCGCGAAGTCGGGGTGCTGGCTGAGCAGTTCGGAGAACTCGTCGACGATGATGAACAACGTTGGCAGAGGCTTGAGTTCGGCCCCTGATCGGCGCGCGCGTTCGTAATCGGCGACGCTCGCGACGTTGCCCGCCGTCCGCAGCAGTTGTTGTCGCCGGTGCGTCTCGCCGGCAAGCGCGTCGCGCATCCGGGCCACCAACGGCGCTTCCTGCGCGAGGTTGGTGATGACGGCAGCCACGTGCGGGGATCGGCCAAAGTCCAGAAAGGTAGCGCCACCTTTGAAGTCGATCAGAAGCAGGTTGACGACCTCCGGCGAGTTGCGCACCATCATGCCGAGCGCGATGGTGCGCAGCAATTCCGATTTGCCCGACCCCGTCGCCCCGATGCAAAGACCGTGCGGGCCCATCCCCTGCGCCGCAGGTTCTTTGATGTCCAGCTCGACGGGCTTGCCGTCGACGGAGGTGCCGATCGGAACGCGAAGGCGATCGTCGCCGGTGCGGTCGCCCCCCAGTACGCCGGCGTCCTCGAGACGATGCGCGGCCAGCAGCCGCGCACACACCAGCGCGTCAACGATGTCCATGTCGTCTGGTCGCAACAATGTTTCATCCTGTCCGACCTGCGGAACCACCACCGGCGCGCCGACACCCCCCGCGCCCACCACGATGCTGGTCGCACCCCGCACACTTTCGGCGCGCTCGTCGTCGTCAACGATCACCACCAGCGGCGTGGCAACGCCGGCGAGTGCGCTCTCGGCCTCTGCGACGCTCTGGTACACCATCCGCGCGGCTCCCGACGTGTCGGTGATGCTCGGATGTTGGTTGTGCGGCAACCACTTCAGCCATTCCCAGTGCGCACGATGCCGGTCGCAGATCACGGCGGCGATCAGCAGCCGCTCCGGGGCATGCCACACCGCCAGTTGGCAGATGATCGCGCGCAGCAATCCTCGCACCCGCGGCGTCTCACCGTCTACGGTCACCGTCCCCGCACCCTGCAATGGGATCGCGATCGGCACCTCGGCGATCGTCGAGTGTGCCCGCAGAAACTGCCGCAGCGCGGTCACCGTTACCGGATCCGACCGATGCACGGGCGGTAATTGCGGTGCACTGAGACGCGTTGCCAGCGGCCTGGTTCCGATACCGACCCGCACCCGGCAATAGTCAGCGGAGTCGGAATGTCGTTCCCACATTCGCGGCCCACCGATCAACGTCCACAACGTGTCGGGATCGGGATGAGTCCGGGTCAATGATGATCGTTGCGCCGCCGCGGTTTCGGAGACGGTGCGGCGCAAGTCGCTCAAGTAGCTCAGGTAGTCGATGCGATCGTCCTCGAGACCGCGGTGCCTACCCCGCGCCGTCACAGCCGCCACGGCCAGGGAAGCCAGCATCATCACCGGAACGGCCATAAATGTCGGGTTGCGGGTGACCGGAGACCCCGAAACAAGCGCCGTAGTCATGACCGAAAGCGTTGCGACGGAAATGACGAGCGGCAGCAGGCGCCCCGCTATGCCGGTGGATTCCAGGGGCGAAACCGGCGGCGGTGCGGCTACCTCGATCATGCTGCGGGAACATATGCAGCGCCCGGATGCGCCGCAATTCACCTGTGGACAGCCGCAAACCCGGGCACCGCACAATCGTTAGCGTCACAACGGTGTCCGCTTCCGATAGTGAGCTACGCCGGGTTACCGTCCATTCCGCCGCCGCATCCGCGGATTTGACCCTTCCGGCGAACCTGCCCATCACCGCGTTGATCCCTTCGATACGTGACATCCTGGGCATCCGCGGCGCCGAGACCGCAACGCGTTATCACTTGTCGCTACCGGGTGCGCCCGCCCTGCCGGGTACGACGACGTTGGCGCAACACGGCATTCGGGACGGGTCAGTACTGGTCTTGACCAAGTCCTCACCCGTAGCGCCCATCCGTCGTTGTGATGATGTGCCGGAAGTTGTTTCGGCCACGCTTGCGGCCAACCATCCCGACATGACCGGGCACACCGCCCGGGTCACCCTCGCAGTCATCGCCACCGTGTTTGCGGCGTTGGCGGGCCTGTTCGCCGTCCCGGGGCCTGCGGGTACGCCCCATGTCCTGCTCGCCACGATGGCGGCGACGGCGACGTCGGTTCTTGCAATGCGGGTAACCGGTTGTGACGGAGTCATTTTGCGGGGAGTGGCTTGTTTCGCGACGGTGGCAGCGGTTGCCGCACTGGTAGGTGTACTTACGACGATGCCGCCGCTCGCCATCGCTTCGCTGGTCACGCTGGCTTCCTTCGCCCTGCTCGAGGTGTCGCCACGAATCTCCATCGTGCTGACCGGCTTGTCACCCCGCCTAGCTGCCGATACAGACCTCGATACCACCGATCATGTTGCCGCTAGGGCGACGCGCGCTGGCGGCTGGCTGGCCGGCCTGCACACCGCGTTCTCGGCGTCCGTGGCCTCCGGTGCCATCGTCACCGTCCTGGCGAGTCCGCACTGGGTGGCCGTCGCATCGGCCGCGACAGCCGGTTGCCTACTATTGCTGCGCGCCCGCTCGATGGGTCTGGTCGCGATCATCGGCGGAATGACAGTTGCCACAACCACCTTCGTTGTCGTCGTGGTGCGGGGTCTAGTGCCCGGGCAATGGGTGGCGGCAATGGCCGCGGGGTTGACAATTGTGGCAATGTTTGTGGCACTGCGCCTGGGCTCCAACGCCCTGGCGCTGTCGCCCATCGCACGACGCGGTGTCGAATCGCTGGAGTGTCTAGCGCTGGTCGGTTTGGTGCCACTGGCCGCTTGGAACTGCGGGGCTTTCAGCGCCGTTAGTGGCTGGGTGTGACGTGAAAACCGCTATGGCTGCGGCTCGGGTTGTGCGGTTGTGGCTCGCCGCGGCCCTCATCGCACTGCCCCCATGTGCGCTTCCCGCGATGGCACACGCCGTCGCACCACATCCGATCGACGAAAAGTGGCTACCGCGACCGGGATTGCCCGCACCACCGCAGCCCACCGTGCAGCGCGAGGTATGCGCCGTGGTCCACGCAGACGCGAACCTCACCGGCGCCGGCGCACCCGTTCAGTTCGCGGATTTCGACTTGACGCGGCTGTGGCAATTCACCCGTGGCGGCGGCCAGCGGGTCGCGGTCATCGACACCGGCGTCGCCAGACACCGCCGACTCCAAAATCTCATCGCCGGAGGTGACTACGTGTCCACCGGGGACGGCACCCAGGATTGCGATGCACACGGCACTTTGGTGGCCGGAATCATCGCTGCCGCGCCCGATCCCAGCTCCGACCAATTCAGCGGGGTGGCACCCGACGCAACAATCATCGGCATCCGCCAGTCGAGCGCGAAATTCGCCCGGACGAGCAATCGGTCAGCCGGGGGCGTGGGTGACGTCGACACGATGGCCAAGGCCGTCCGCACCGCAGCCGACCTCGGCGCGACGGTGATCAACATTTCCACGGTGGCCTGCGTCCCGGCCGCCAACGAACTCAACGACCGCGCCCTAGGCGCCGCGCTCGCCTACGCCGTCGATATCAAGGACGCCGTCGTGGTCGCCGCCGCCGGCAACGCCGCCGACGACGCGCACTGCCCGGCGCAGCGGCCGGACGCCACCCGCGACACCGTCACCGTCGCGGTCAGTCCGGCCTGGTACGACGACTACGTCCTGACCGTCGGTTCGGTGAACGCCGACGGAGCCCCTTCCGCGTTCACCCTCGCGGGACCGTGGGTGGATGTCGCGGCCTCCGGCGAGGGAATCACCTCCCTCAGCCCGGCCGGCGATGGGCTCGTCAATAGCATTGCGGGACAACATGGATCGCGGCCGTTGACCGGTACCAGCTACGCCGCTCCCCTGGTGAGCGGGCTAGTCGCGTTGGTCCGGGCCCGATTTCCCGAGCTGACCGCCCGGCAAGTCATGCAGCGCATCGAGTCGACGGCGCATCATCCTCCCGCGGGACGGGACGCACTGGTCGGCAACGGCGCCGTTGACCCGCCGGCCGCCATCAGCACCGGTCCGATACCGCAACCGGTCGCAGCCAGGCCATCACCCCTGTCACCGCCGCAGCCGCCTACCCGCTACCAGCCGGACCGCCGCGACCGCAACGTGGCGTTGGTCGGCGCGGCGTGCTGCGTGGTTGTTCTGGTCGCCGTCGGGTTGATGCGTCCCAGTCGCAAGCGCGTTGCGGGCGACTGAATGCGGAGCGCAAGTTGCGTTGACCTCGTCGCAAATTTTGCGTTAATTACCGATGGGACAACAGGATTGGTTGCATAAGTGCTGGTGCCCATTCCGGGGATGTACCATCCCCCAATGAGACGACATGTGATGCTGGCCCTCGCGGTTTCCACCGCGTCGTTCATCGCGGTGGCAGCCGCCCCGCTTGTCCGCGCCGACCGCGCTACACCGCAGCCCGGCGCGCCCTGCAGCGGATCCGCTGACAGTAGCGGGGCAATTGTTGGCTCACAAACGTTTTCACCGCAAGGGGAAGTGCTGCTATGCGCGAAAGATGCTGACCCAATATCTGTCTGGCAGCACCTTGACGGCATCCAACGGCCGGTTCAAATCTGGTTTAGCTATGGTCCGGACGCGACGTTGAATGCCGATGATGGCTTCGTCTCGGGTCAATATTGGGTCGCCGGTGCACGTAGCGGAAGGTGCACCGTAGTGCAAACCCCCTCCACCGCAGGGCCGCCCGTCGTGAAGACGAGCAACAGCGAGAGGATGGACTTCAAGCTGATACCCGACCTGGCGACCATTACGTTCAAGGGGGAATGCGATTGGCGGTCCTTCTGACGACGAGCAGATTTCGCGAGAACTCAAGTCGGGGTTAAGGCGGCCCGCTGCCAATGGTGTCGCGGGCGACTGATGCCTTGGCCTTGGTGAGTTCCGGTCCGGCAGGCAGCATTGCCAACACCGGCCACGGCGCCGGGACCGCCTGCGCGGTTAGACCGAGGTCGTGAGCCGCCTGGTCGTCGCCAATGGCGAAGCGGACCCCGGTGTCGGTCACCAGGTAACGCGTCGCGGCCCGACGGCCTCCACCCGAGAGGCTGCGCGCGGCCGCGAATGCACTGCGGCCCGGCGGGAGGTAGACCTCGTCCAATGCGGGGCCGGGACCGTCGGCCTGCGCCAACGTCACCGGCAGCTGTCCGTCGGGCAACGGCACGCCACCGCCAAGCAGGAATCCAGCGTGCCCGGAAGCCCAGCCCACGCACACGGATGCGGCGTCGACCAGCTGCGGCACCCGCTCCGGAAAATCTGCGACCGGCAGGGTGTCCACGACGGGCGAGGCACGGATCACATCGGGTGCCACGGCGACCACGTTCGCGGCGGACTGCGCGTCGCCGAAGCGCAGCAGGTCCGCGACGACCTGGCCGACGCGCTGCACCCCGCCCGCCAGGACAACGAAGTACTCGTCGCCCTCCGCGCGCGTGATACGCAGCACAGTGCCCACCCGAAACCCGGGCAGGGCGGCCGACCGCCCGCCGGCCCCGCTAATCCTGGGCGCACTGATCGGCGGCGCCTCTGGGATGGCCGCCAGCAACGCCGGGGCGACGACGTGAGGAGTCCGCCCGTCCAGCCGCAGCGCCCGCTGCACCGCACCATCGGCGAGATCGACCGAAGCCCGACGGCCGTGGTACAGCAGTTGAGCCGGCAAACCCGATTGAGCCCTGACCAAAAGAGCCTGATCGGGGGCAACCCGGGCGCTGTATTCCCCCACCGAGCCGACGAGCACCGTCGTCTTCCCGGCCGAGTCGCATATCGTCCACATCGACTCGGATTCGGACAATGGCGGCGCCAGCAGCTGCGGCGCCCCCGGAATACCGAGCAGTGGACCACGTTTGGTGTGTCGAAAGGCAGCATCGTGCACCGGTTTTGGGTTCGCATCGGTGCCCGCGATCAACCGCGCCGAGGCGAGGTTGAGCACCGGGTGCCAGGCATCCCCCACCCGGACGAATAGCGCCCCGGACTCTTGCCCGAGCGCGATCGGCGCACCGCCCAGCCCAGCATCCGGTCGTAGCAAAGCAACAAACGCGCATCCGGCCGTGGCGACCATCGTCAACACACAGCCGACCGCCAGCGCCCTCGTCCGGGCGCTCAGCGATTCGTGGAGCACATCGACGTGGTGGTACAGCAACGCGCATTCCAGGCGCCGCAGTAGGAGTCGGTGGCCGCTGGCGTGCAATCGGGTGGCTCTCACCAGCGCTTACGGTAGGTCCTGAGCCGCACGCTTTGGCGCCGTTTATCCACAGGCACGCAGGCTTCACACAGGTTTGGGCCATGAGCGCGGTGGGTAGAATTTCGGAGTGAATCAGGCATTTTCGCGGCTTTTTGCTGCCCTGGGCACGGCAGTCGGGCTGCTGGTTGTGTCCATGGGAACCGGCCAGACACCCGTAGCCTCGGCGGACGACTGTCCGGACGCCGAGGTCGTTTTCGCACGAGGAACCAACGAGCCACCGGGCCTGGGACGCGTCGGCGATGCCTTTGTCGACGCGCTGCGCCAGCAGGCCGGCGGCATGGACATCGGGAGCTATGGCGTGAACTACGCCGCCAGCAAGCTGCAATTGCACGGTGGCGACGGCGCCAACGACGTCATCAATCACGTGAAGTCCATGGCGTCGTCCTGCCCTGACACCAAGATCGTGCTGGGCGGCTACTCACAGGGCGCTTCGGTGATGGACATCGTCGCCGGCGTTCCGATCGGCGGCATCAACTGGGGCAACTCGCTGCCGCCCGAATACCAGAACAACATCGCCGCGGTCGTCACCTTCGGGGACATCGCCGACCGCGCCGGCGGGTCGCTGCCGACCAAGAGCGCTCTCTTGGGCTCCAAGGCCATCGACTTCTGCAACCCCGTCGACCCGATCTGCCACGCCGGCGCCGGGAACGAGTGGACCGGACACACCGAGGGCTATGTCCCCGTCTACACCACCCAGGCGGCGAGTTTCGTCGCGTCCAAGCTGTCGGCGCTCGTCGGCGTCCCGCACATGCCGCCCGGGTATGTACCGCAGGTTCCGATTCCGCTGGTGCCCACCCCGGCTCCGCCCGTGCCCAGCACGGCCATGCCGGGGGCGGGAATGGTCGCGGCGGTCCACTGACGCACGCTGAATAGCCCGTAATATGCCGTGGCATGAGGCGGGTTGGGGCGGCCGTCGTGATCGCGATGGCCAGTTTGGCGGTTGCTCTGACCCCCGCATCGAACTCACCTAAAGCCCAGGGCGCGGGTTGCCCTGACGTCGAGGTGATCTTCGCCCGCGGCACCGGCGAGCCGCCGGGCGTGGGACGCGTCGGGAGCGCGCTGGTCAGCTCACTGAAGCAAAAGACCCGCAAAAACATCGGGGCGTACGCCGTCAACTATCCGGCCAGCAAGAACTTTCTCGCCGCGCGGGACGGCGCCAATGACGCCAGTGCGCACATCCAGCACATGACTACCGCGTGCCCCCGCACCAAGCTGGTGCTCGGCGGATATTCGCAGGGCGCCGCGGTGATCGACATCGTCACGACCGCACCGATCGCCGGTCTGGGCTTCGATGAGCCGCTACCCGCCGAAGCCGCCAACCACGTTGCCGCGGTCACCCTCTTCGGCAATCCGTCCGCTCGCGCCGGCGGTCTGATGACCGCCCTGAGCCCGCGCTTCGGCGACAAAATTCTTGACCTGTGCAACCAGGGTGACCCGATCTGCTCCGACGGCAATCAGTGGAAGGCGCACCTGAGCTACGTTCCCGGATTCACCAATCAGGCCGCGAGTTTCATCGCGGCACGGCTCTAACCCGCTCTAACCCGGGGTCCGCAGATCCCGCGTGATCAGTACGCGCGCCGCAAGCTGGTCGTCGGCCGGATAGTCCACCCCGATCAGCGTCAACCCGCGCGCCGGCGCCGCCGCGAAATCACTGGATCGGCTTGTCGCAGTGAGCAACTCGGCACACCACTCCGGCGGGCGCCGATGCTCGCCGACGGCGAGCAGCGCCCCGACCAGTGACCGCACCATCGACCAGCAGAAGGCGTCAGCGGTGACGTGGGCCGATATCAGGTGACCGTCTTGCGACCAGTCCAGCCGCTGCAGTTCGCGGATCGTGGTGGCACCCTCGCGGTGCCGACAGAAGGCCGCAAAGTCGCGCAATCCCAACAGTTCTCGCGAGGCTGCCGTCATCGCAGCCACGTCCAGGTCGCGAGACCAGGGGGTGACATAACGCGCCAACTGCGGCTCCACACCGTAGGGTGCCGTCGACAACCGGTACCGGTAGTGCCGCCGCAACGCGGAGAACCTGGCGTCGAAATCCTTTGGCGCACGGACGATGTTGATGACCCGAACGTCCTCAGGCAGAAACCTGGCCAGCCGCCGTATCAGCGGAACGAACTCCGCGTCGCCGGGGCGTGGCGACCGCGAATAGGCGCGCGGCAGGGCATCCGACGGCACGTCGGCATGGGCCACCTGCGCGGTGGCATGCACTCCGGCATCGGTGCGCCCAGCCGCGCGCAGCCGCACCGGTGTGCGGAAAATCGTCGTCAGCGCCTCGTCGAGTACGCCCGCGACCGTGCGCTGGCCGGCTTGGACGGCCCAGCCTGCGAAGTCGGTTCCGTCATAGGCGATATCGAGCCGCAGACGGACGTCCCCGCTAATTCTCAGAGGCCTCTTCGGGCTTGTCGGACGCGGCCTCGTCGGAGGCGGCCTCACCGGACTCGTCGGCCTCTTCGACCGCGGCTTGCGGAGCGGCCGCGGCCGTCTCCTCGGCCTCGGTCGCCTCCGCCTTGGCTTCCGTCGCCTCTTCGGCGGCCTCGTCGGCCGCAGGACCTTCGGTCGCCTCCGGCTCGACCGCGGCCTGCGGTGCCGCAGCGGCGGCCACGGGCGCGTCCTTCTTCGAAGCCTTCACCCGACGGGCCCGGTCGGCCTCGGCGGTCACCGTCTTCTCCCGCACCAGTTCGATCACGGCCATGGGCGCGTTGTCGCCCTTGCGCGGCTCGACCTTGATGATGCGGGTGTAGCCGCCGTTGCGGTCCGCGAAGAACGGACCGATCTCGGCGAACAGCGCGTGCACCACGTCCTTGTCGCGGATCTTCTTGAGCACCTCACGCCGGTTGTGCAGCGTGCCCTTCTTGGCGTGGGTGATCAGCTTCTCCGCGTACGGCCGCAATGCCCGGGCCTTCGGCTCGGTGGTCTTGATCCGACCGTGCTCGAACAACGACGTAGCCAGGTTGGCCAAGATCGCCTTCTGGTGTGCAGACGACCCGCCGAGGCGAGGGCCCTTGGTGGGCTTGGGCATTGCAACTTCTCCTCAATGGGGGCCGACCCCCGTATCAGGTAGGGCCGGGACGGACGGTCTTGCATTTGTCCGGTTCCTCAGCGGCCGCTACACGGCCGCATCGTCACCGGACGTTACAGCTGTTCGGTTTCGGCGTAGTCCTGGTCGTCGTAGGCACCCTCGGTGGACCAGGTACCGGTGGCGACGTCGTAGCCGGCGACCTCCGACGGGTCGAAGGTCGGCGGGCTGTCCTTGAGCGACAGGCCCAGCTGGTGCAGCTTGACTTTCACCTCGTCGATGGACTTCTGACCGAAGTTACGGATGTCGAGCAGGTCGGACTCGGTGCGCGAGACCAACTCGCCGACGGTGTGCACACCCTCACGCTTGAGGCAGTTGTACGACCGCACGGTCAGGTCCAGGTCGTCGATCGGCAGCGCGAACGACGCGATGTGGTCGGCCTCGGCCGGCGACGGCCCAATCTCGATGCCCTCGGCCTCGACATTGAGTTCGCGTGCCAGACCGAACAATTCGACCAGCGTCTTGCCGGCCGAGGCCAGCGCGTCGCGCGGGGTGATGGAGCTCTTGGTCTCCACATCCAGGATCAGCTTGTCGAAGTCGGTGCGCTGCTCGACACGGGTGGCGTCCACCTTGTAGGTGACCTTGAGCACCGGCGAGTAGATGGAATCGACTGGGATACGGCCGATTTCGGCGCCGGACGCACGGTTCTGGACGGCGGGGACGTAACCGCGGCCGCGCTCGACGACGAGTTCGACCTCCAGCTTGCCCTTGTCGTTCAGGGTGGCGATGTGCATGGACGGGTTGTGCACGGTGACACCGGCGGGCGGCACGATGTCGCCCGCAGTGACCTCACCCGGCCCTTGCTTGCGCAGGTACATGGTGACCGGCTCGTCCTCCTCGGAGGACACGACCAGACTCTTGAGGTTCAAGATGATGTCGGTGACGTCTTCCTTGACCCCGGGCACGGTGGTGAACTCGTGCAGCACACCGTCGATGCGGATGCTGGTGACGGCCGCGCCGGGAATCGACGACAGCAGCGTGCGACGCAGCGAATTGCCAAGGGTGTAACCAAATCCCGGCTCCAGCGGCTCGATGACGAACTGGGACCGGTTGTCGGTGAGGACTTCCTCCGACAAGGTGGGACGCTGAGAAATCAGCATGGTGTTTCTTCTTCTCCTTCTCGGCACCCGCTATTTGATGCCGTTAGGTGTCCGCCGCTGCGGCCGCAGCGCCGGAGGTCTGCGTTACTTCGAGTAGTACTCGACGATCAGCTGCTCAGCGAGCGGCACGTCGATCTGCGAACGCTCGGGCAGCTGGTGGATCAGGATCCGCTGACGCTCGCCGACGACCTGAAGCCAACTCGGGACCGGGCGGTCACCCGCCGTCTCCCGCGCGATCTGGAACGGCACCGTGTTCAGCGACTGGTCCCGCACATCGATGATGTCGTACTGCGACACCCGGTAGCTGGGGACGTCCACGCGCACGCCGTTGACCAGGAAGTGACCGTGCGTGACCAGCTGGCGGGCCATCCGACGGGTCCGGGCCAGCCCGGCGCGGTACACGACGTTGTCGAGCCGGCTCTCCAGGATGCGCAGCAGTTCTTCACCGGTCTTGCCGGAGTGACGAACGGCCTCTTCGTAGTAGCGGCGGAACTGCTTCTCCATCACGCCGTAGGTGAAGCGCGCCTTCTGCTTCTCCTGCAGCTGCTGACGGTATTCGCTCTCCTTGACCCGCGCGCGGCCGTGCTGGCCGGGGGGGTAAGGGCGCTTTTCGTAGGACTGGTCGCCACCGACGAGGTCGGTGCCCAGCCGGCGCGACTTGCGGGTAACGGGTCCGGTGTAACGAGCCATGAAAGTTCTCCTCCTCGACCCTCTAGACCCTGCGCCGCTTGGGCGGACGGACGCCGTTGTGCGGCTGCGGGGTGACGTCAGAAATCGCGCCGACCTCCAGGCCCGCGGCCTGCAGGGAACGGATCGCGGTCTCGCGGCCCGAGCCCGGGCCCTTCACGAACACATCGACCTTGCGCACGCCGTGCTCCTGGGCCTTGCGCGCGGCATTCTCCGCGGCCAGCTGCGCGGCGAACGGAGTCGACTTACGCGAACCCTTGAAGCCGACGTGACCCGACGACGCCCAGGCAATGACGTTGCCTTGCGGGTCGGTGATCGTCACGATCGTGTTGTTGAACGTGCTCTTGATGTGCGCGGCGCCGTGCGGGACGTTCTTCTTCTCCCGGCGGCGGGTCTTCTGGCCCTTCTTGGGCCCCCCGGCACTGGCTTTCTTCGGTGGCATCGGTTACCTGGCCTTCTTCTTGCCTGCGATGGTGCGCTTGGGGCCTTTACGGGTCCGCGCATTGGTCTTGGTCCGCTGGCCGCGCACCGGCAGGCCGCGGCGGTGCCGCAGACCCTGGTAGCAGCCGATTTCGATCTTGCGGCGAATGTCGGCCTGCACCTCGCGGCGCAGGTCACCCTCGACCTTCAGGTTCGCTTCGATGTAGTCACGCAGATGGGTGAGCTGGTCGTCGGTGAGGTCCTTGGTGCGCAGGTTCTTGTCGATGCCGGTGGCGGCAAGGATCTCGTTCGAACGGGTACGACCGATGCCGTAGATGTACGTCAGCGCGATCTCCATGCGCTTGTCGCGCGGGAGATCGACGCCCACTAGTCGAGCCATAGGTGGCGTTTCCTCTTTCTCAGCGGAGGTCTTTTCCCAGTCCGTTCCCGCAATCCGTAGGGATCTGCGGGGCCCGGCCTCCGTCCGGGCGCAGCCGAGCTAGCCCATCTCTATAGATGCCAGCCGCTCAGTGGTGCTGGGAGGTCTGCATTCAGTTGTGTTACGCGGGCCGGCGGGCCGTTGCTGTTTGCGGCGACCCGCTGCGCCCGGCTGTGCCGCGCTTGCGATCGCCGCCCTGCTGTTTGCGGCGACCCGCTGCGCCCGGCTGTGCCGCGCTTGCGATCGCCGCCCTGCTGTTTGCGGCGACCCGCTGCGCCCGGCTGTGCCGCGCTTGCGATCGCCGCTGTGATCAGCCTTGCCGCTGCTTGTGGCGGGGATCCTGGCAGATCACCATGACCCGTCCATGCCGACGGATCACCCTGCACTTGTCACAGATCGGCTTGACGCTGGGGTTCACCTTCACGGCAGTTCGGTCCTGTTCTCGTTCTCGGATGTTGGCTTACTTGTAGCGGTACACAATGCGGCCGCGGGACAGGTCGTAGGGAGACAACTCCACCACCACCCGGTCCTCGGGCAGGATGCGGATGTAGTGCTGCCGCATCTTGCCACTGATGTGGGCGAGCACCTTGTGACCGTTCTCCAGCTCAATGCGGAACATTGCATTGGGCAGGGGTTCGACCACGCGACCCTCGACCTCGATGGCACCGTCCTTCTTTGCCATTACTTTCTGGCGATCCTCACTTGTTGTCAGTGCACGCTGTATCGGCGCAGCATGCCTCCGGACTACTAAAACGTGGGCCGGTGATGGAAATTCCGCGAACTGCTCCGCAGATTTCAGACTGGGCACGCAAAGAGCCGGCACGGACGCCGCACCGTTGTTCCACGATACCCGCCCGGACGCACCGCCGCAAAACGCCAAGGGAATAGGGCAGGAATACGGTCGGGGTCCGCCAAGTTGGTCCAACCATGACCGATTCTGCTGAGCGCAAACCCGACCTTACTCGCTTCGGAACGATGGGACTCAAGGTCACGCCCGAGCAGGCAAAAGACATCGAAGCCCTGGGATACGGGGCCGTCTGGGTGGGTGGTTCACCGCCGGCCGAGCTGGACTGGGTGGAACCCATTCTCGAGGCGACGACGACGTTGCAGGTCGCTACCGGCATCGTCAACATCTGGACGGCCGCCGCCAAGCCGGTTGCCGAGTCCTTCCACCGCATCGACAAGGCGTATCCGGGCCGATTCCTGCTCGGCATCGGCGTCGGTCATCCCGAGGCGATCAGCCAGTACCGCAAGCCCTACAACGCGCTGACCGAGTACCTGGACCAACTCGACGAATACGGCGTGCCCGCCAACCGTCGCGTGGTCGCGGCCCTCGGACCCCGGGTGCTGAAGCTTTCCGCACAGCGCGCCGCCGGCGCGCACCCCTACCTGACCACACCGGAGCACACCGCGCAGGCGCGGCAACTGATCGGCCCAGACGCGTTCTTGGCCCCCGAACACAAGGTCGTGCTCACCACCGACGCCGAGAAGGCCCGCACGGTGGGCCGAAAGGCCCTGCGGATTTACCTCGACCTCGCGAACTACCTGAACAACTTCAAGCGAATGGGCTTCAGCGATGACGACATCGCCGCGCCGGGCAGCGACCGGTTGGTCGATGCCGTCGTCGCCTACGGGACGACCGATGCCATTGCGGCCCGGCTCCGGGAGCACCTCGACGCCGGCGCCGACCACGTGCCCGTTCAGGTCCTGACCCGAAGTGACAACCTGGTTCCAGCGCTGGCCGAACTCGCTGGGGCACTCGGACTCAACCGATAGGAGCAGCAGATGACTGGCGGAGTTTCACTCAAACCCGATCTCGGCCGATTTGGCGTCTGGACGGGACCTTCTATCACTCCCGAGTTCGCGGCAGGCATCGAAGAACGCGGCTACGGCGCCGCCTGGATCGGCTACTCGCCTCCCGCGGAGCTGGCGTGGGCGGAGCCCGCCCTGGCGCAGACAACCTCACTGCAGCTCGCGACCGGAATCGTCAACGTGTGGACGGCGGCCGCCCCGGCCGTCGCCGAGTCCTATCACCGGATCGAGAACGCCTACCCGGGGCGGTTCCTGCTCGGCGTCGGCGTCGGCCATCCGGAGCACACCAAGGAGTACGTCAAGCCCTATGACGCATTGGTCTCCTACCTCGATGAACTCGACGCGGCCGGGGTGCCCACCAGCCGACGGGTGCTCGCCGCGCTCGGCCCCAAGGTGCTGCGACTGGCGGCGGACCGCAGCGCCGGCGCCCATCCGTACCTGACCACCCCGGAGCACACGGCCAAGGCGCGCGAACTGGTCGGCAACTCGGTGTTCTTGGCGCCGGAGCACAAAGTCGTCCTCACGACCGACGCCGAGGAGGCCCGCGCCATCGGTCGCAAGTTCGTCGACTTCTACCTGGGCCTGACCAACTACGTGAACAACTGGCTGCGCCTCGGGTTCACCCAGGCCGATGTGGACAAGCCCGGCAGCGACAAACTGATCGACTCGGTGGTGGCCTATGGCACCCCCGAGACGATCGCGCGTCGCCTCAACGAGCACCTCGAAGCGGGCGCGGACCACGTGGCGATTCAGGTGTTGGGACGATCAGGCGACGAGGAGGTGTTGTCCGCCCTGACGGAACTGGCGGGGCCGCTCGGCCTTACCCGTTAGGGTTTGACCCATGCGACTCCTAGTCACCGGGGGGGCCGGGTTCATCGGCGCGAACTTCGTGCACAGCACCGTGCGCGAGTATCCCGACGACGCGGTGACGGTGATCGATGCACTGACGTACGCCGGCCGGCGCGAGTCGCTGGCCGCCGTCGAGGACTCGATTCGGCTGGTAGAGGGCGACATTTGCGACGCCGAACTGGTCGACAACTTGGTTGCCGAGTCCGACGCCGTCATCCACTTCGCCGCCGAATCCCACGTCGACAACGCGCTGGACAATCCCGAGCCTTTCCTGCACACGAACGTCATCGGAACCTTCACCATCCTGGAAGCGGTACGCCGCCACGGGGTGCGGTTGCATCACATCTCGACCGACGAGGTGTACGGCGACCTCGCCCTTGACGAACCCCAGCGGTTCACGGAGGCCACGCCCTACAACCCGTCGAGCCCCTACTCGGCGACCAAGGCCGGCAGCGACATGCTGGTGCGCGCCTGGGTGCGGTCCTACGGCGTGCGCGCGACGATCTCGAACTGCTCGAACAACTACGGGCCGTATCAGCACATCGAGAAGTTCATCCCGCGTCAGATCACCAATATCCTCACCGGCCGGCGCGCCAAGCTGTACGGCACCGGCCACAACGTCCGCGACTGGATCCACGTCGAGGATCACAACAGCGCCGTCCGGCGGATCCTGGAAAAGGGTCAGATCGGGCGGACCTACCTGATCAGCTCGGAGGGAGAGCGCGACAACCTCACCGTGCTGCGCACCCTGCTGCGCCTGATGGACCGGGATCCCGACGACTTCGACCACGTGACCGACCGGGTCGGCCACGATCTGCGCTACGCCATCGATCCGTCCACGCTCTACAACGAATTGGGCTGGGCGCCGAAACACACCGACTTCGAAGAGGGCCTGCGCAGCACCATCGAGTGGTATCGAAACAACGAATCATGGTGGCGCCCGATAAAGGACGCCGCGGAAGCCCAGTACGAAAAGCGCGGGCAATGAGATGAAAGCACGCGAACTCAAAGTTCCTGGCGCCTGGGAAATCACGCCGTCCATCCATCCCGACTCCCGCGGCCTGTTCTTCGAATGGTTCACCGACCACGGTTTCCGCGAGTTCGCCGGTCACCGCCTGGACATCAAGCAGGCCAACTGCTCGGTGTCGTCGGCCGGAGCACTGCGGGGGCTGCATTTCGCCGAGTTACCGCCCAGCCAGGCCAAGTATGTGACCTGCCTGACCGGCGCGATCTTCGACGTCGTGGTCGACATCCGGGTTGGCTCACCGACATTCGGCCAGTGGGACGGGGTCCGCCTCGACGCACAGAACCACAAGTCGATCTACATCTCCGAGGGCCTTGGCCACGGTTTCCTTGCGCTCGAAGACAATTCGACGGTCATGTACCTGTGCTCGGCGGAATACAACCCACAGCGCGAACACACCATCCGGGCCACGGATCCCGCGCTGGCCATCGACTGGCCACTGGTCGACGGGGCATCCCCGAGCCTGTCCGACCGCGACGCCGCGGCCCCGACCTTCGAGGATGTGGTCGCCTCCGGCCTGCTGCCCAAGTGGGAGGATGCCCGGGCGTTCGTCGCGAAGCTGCGCGGCGACTGATTCGACATACTGCTTCACTAGATCCGCCCTGTTGCGGGCGTGCAGTCCTGTTCGAAGGAGAACTCGATGAAACGTGAATTGGTGATCGGTGTTGGCGCGGTGTCCCTCATGGCGGGTATGGCCGGCTGTTCCGGCGGTGAAAAGGGTGCCACCACATCGTCGAACACACCGACCACCGTTGTCGCCAGCGCGACCACCAGTTCCGCCTCGGCAACCATCACCCCTGCGGCAGCGGGAGAAACCCGCGTACTCATCGGCGGCCAACCGCTGAACACCGCCGGACCCGTAGTGTGCACCGGCTACGAAGGCAGGTTCTCCATTCAAATCGGCGACCCGATCACCGGCGTCATCGTCGGACTCGAACAGGACGGATCGGCAGTGCACAACGCCGGATTCGGCAACGTCGACGGCATCGTCCTGAGCTTCACCGACGGTGCACCCGGCAACAGTGCCACGGCGACCAAGAATGGCGACAGCTATCGGTTGACCGGCACCGCGACGGGTGTGGACAGCGCCGGGCAACTCGTGACCAAGCCCTTCGAAGTCGACGTCACCTGCCCCTAGCCGTGGTCTGTACAAATAATTGTGTAACGGCGTCGTCAATTCGCGCCAGTGCGCGCGCGTAAATAGCTACCATCCCTAAAACGCCAGCGGTGTGGACCGCCTGATCAGCGCGGGAGGGCGCTATGTCGTTTGTGATCGTGGCGCCGGAAGCGGTGGCTGACGCGGTGACAAGCCTCGAAAACCTCGACGCGACAGTCCGTTCCGCGCGCGCGGCGGCGGCAGTGCCGACGACGACCATCGCGGCGGCCGCCGCCGATGAGGTGTCGACCGCCATCGCGACCCTGTTCGCGCAGCACGGAGCGGCCTTCCAGGCGCTCAGTGGCCGGGGAGCCGCATTCCACACCGAGTTGGTGCAAACACTCGAGGCGAGTGTGCGCGCCTATGCGGCGGCCGAGGCGGCCGACGTGACGCTGCTGCAGGTCGTTGAGGCGGTGCTGGAAGCCGTTCAGCAGGATGTGCTGGCTCTGATCAACGCGCCGACCAACATCCTGTTGGGACGTCCGCTCATCGGCGACGGCGCCAACGGCATCACCGATGCGGCCGGAGTCGGTTCGGCCGGCGGTGCGGGCGGAATCCTGTGGGGCAATGG
Source organism: Mycobacterium bourgelatii (assembly GCF_010723575.1). NCBI lineage: Bacteria > Bacillati > Actinomycetota > Actinomycetes > Mycobacteriales > Mycobacteriaceae > Mycobacterium > Mycobacterium bourgelatii. Next base: position 732,190 of record NZ_BLKZ01000001.1, on the reverse strand, counting down.
CGGTCGCGGCGGCGCCAGCATCGCCGACGGCGCGCCGGGCGGTCCCGGCGGACCGGCCGGCTTGATCGGTACCGGCGGAGCGGGCGGTATGGGTGGGCTCGCCGCGGCCGGCGGGGCCGGCGGCACCGGCGGGCTGCTCTGGGGTAGCGGCGGGACCGGCGGCCTCGGCGGCTGGACCGGAGTCGGCGGCGCCGGCGGAAACGCGGTGTTCTTCGGTGACGGCGGCACCGGCGGTCAGGGCGGAACGTTCATGGTCAACGGCGGTGTCACCATTCCTGGCGGGACGGGTGGCACCGGCGGAGCCGGCGGCCTGCTCTGGGGCAACGGGGGCGCCGGCGGCATCGGCGGGCCCTACGCAACCGGCGGCCGCGGTGGCAGCGCGCTGTGGTTCGGCGACGGCGGCACCGGCGGCATGGGCGGGGCCTTCGCAAACGGCGGGCTCGGTGGCAACGGCGGGTACCTGGTTGGCAACGGCGGTGCCGGCGGTACCGGCGGCGTCGTCTCCGGCATCGGAGGCCTTGGCGGCGCAAGCGGCCAGTGGCTGGGCCACTCCGGGGCCGCTGGCGCCGACGGTGGGCCGGCCGCAGTTCAACTGACGGTGCACCACACTCGCCCGACGATGCAGGTCTCCGTCGACGGCGGGCCGGTTGTCCAGGCAACCGTGGACACCGGATCCAATGCCCTGTTCTTCGCGCCCCAAGACGTCGACCTGGCGGCCCTGGGCGCCCCAATCCAGACCGGCCTCATTTACAACTTCGGCAGCCCCGGAGACGAGACGGTCGTCACCTACAACCAGTACCGAGCCGCGGTCAACTTCGGGAACGGAATCATGACGCAGCCGACCACCATCGGCGTCATCACCTCCGAAGTACACAACGGAACACCCGTAGCACCCGAAACCCTCATCGGTGTGGGGGCGAACGCCAACAACCCGGCGTTCGCATTCACCGCCGTACAGCAATTGCCGGGCGTCCTAGCCCAGGGAATCCTGGTCAACCAGCCCCAGCACTATTTCCAGTTCGGCGAAAACCCGCTAACCGAAATCGCCCGTGTCACCGGTTCGCCGGTCACCAACGAATTGCGGGTTCAGATCAACGACACCAGCCTGCAGGCGGTGACGCTTGGCGCCGTCGACACCGGCGGGGTCAACGGCACGATACCCCGCAACCTGTTGCCTCCGGAACTACAGCACATCCCCGTGGGCGGGACACTTCCGGCCGGAACGAAAATCTATGTCGCCGTGGGCGATACGGTGCTCTACGAACAGATAACGCTCGGCGGTACCAGCGCCACGATGGTCACCGCGCCGTTGGGGTCCGGCGGCGTCTTCAACACCGGGAACTACCCGTACACCCTGATGCCGATCTACCACTCCTACGACCCAGCCGGCGTCGGGACGATCGTTTTCGACCTGCTGCCCACCTGAAGCACCCCGCTGCCCCCACCGGCTTGATGCCGAGACGAGTCAATTACGGCGCGGTCGCCCAGAGCCATCTACATGTGCGGCAGATCAGCCAGAACCACCGCCAACCGCGGATCGGACACTTCAATCCTTCCGAAGAACCCCAGGAGCAACTCGTCGGGTTGTGCGTCGATCGGCTCATCGCCGCCAGGACGGGGTGCCGAGGGCGCGAGGAATTCGACGGTGTCGTCGTTTCCCAGATGCACCCGGTGTCGGGTGCAACTCTTGCTCTCAACCAGTCGATTCATCGACTCAGCCGGGCCACGAATCGCGATGGATGCCGCCGCGGCCGGTATCCCCCAGTCGTTGCCGGTTGCAGCGGCGATGTCGTAGCCGTGGACGAGCAGTTCGCACAAGATCCATCGAGCCCCACCACCGGCGGAGATCGTTGATCCACCGTGGAAGGGATACTGACGGTCGAAGTCGACTTTGAAGTAGACGCGGTCGATCACCGTACGCAGATTTGCCTCGAGCCGGTCGGCGACATCGTTCAAATCTCGATCGGTGTACTCCGAGAGACAGGTCGCATTCAGCTCGGCAACCGCCTCGTTTGTGGTGGCGCGTCGACGGTCGCCAAGCAGCCTGCCGAGCACGGTCACAACGTGCGCCGCGGTCTCCACGGCCGTCCAGGCGAGCCCAGGCACCGGCCGCGCGGAGCGATCCGGATCGAGCCCCCGGACCAGCGAGACGAACCGTTCCCCACTGTCGTCGAGCGCGGCGAGGATATCGGCTTTGGTTGCCCCTTCCACCGGCTAAGCGTACGGCGGCCCGGGTACTCTCCTACGCCCCAGCCGGCGTCGGCAATCGTTTTCGACCTGCTGCACACGTAAAGCCGCCGACGCAAGAATTCTGCAAGATCTTCGGCGCACGCTGTAGCCATGAAGCGAAAAATCACGGCACTTGCCGCCACCGTATTAACCACGGGCGGAATGGGATTGGTGGGTCTGGCCCTGGCAGGCACCGCCCAGGCACTCCCTTCCTGGTGCCCTGGTCAACCCCTGCCGAATCCCGGCGTCAATTGGGACATGACCCTCTGTCACGCCTACGAGCTGAACCCGGACGGAAGCGTGCACCCGATTGGCACCTTCTTCCCGCCCGGGTACCGGCCACCTCCGAACGATCCGAATTGGTGCGCGAACAACCCGATTCCCTGCCACGCTCTGTGACGCCGGCGGACCGGGCAACCCCGTCACGACCGGCTGATGCAGCTGGCGGCTACCGCAGCGCGGCGCCGATCCGCCGCCACTGCTCGCGGGGCAACGCCCTCGGATCGGCGTCCAGCGCCTGGACACACACGTGGTCGGCCCCGGCCGACCGGTGTTCCTCGATTCGGCTCAGCACCGCGTCTTCGTCTCCCCACGCGATGATCGCATCGAACAGACGGTCGCTCACGGCCTCGATGTCTTCGTCCGAAAAGCCAAGGCGGCGAAGGTTGTTGGCGTAGTTCGGCAGCGACAGATAGTTCCGCAGCCAGTCGACTCCCACGGCCCTGGCCGATTCCCGATCCTCGCAGAGGATCACCGTCTGCTCCGGTAGCACCAGCGGTCCCTCACCCAGTTCCTGGCGGACCTGCGCGGTGTGTTCGGGTGTCACCAGGTAGGGGTGAGTGCCGGCGGCGCGTTCGGCCGCCAAGCGCAACATCTTGGGACCGAGCGCGGCGATCACCCGACTGTCCCGGGGCACCGGACGTTCCGCGGCGTCCAATCCGTCCAGGAACGCCGTCACGGCGGCCAGCGGCTTGCGGTAGCGGCCGGGCTCCTTGGCGTCGATCAACCGGGCATGGCTGACGCCGATGCCCAGCAGGAATCGGTCGCCGTGGTCGGCGGTCAACCCGGCAAACGAAGCGGCAGCCTCGGCGGGCTCGTGCATCCAGATGTTGAGGATCCCGGTCGCGATCACCGCGCGCTTCGTCGCCCCCAACAGGTTTTCCACGGCTTCGAAGAGCCGGCCGCCGCCCACGTCGGGAATCCACAGTGCCGAGAAGCCCAGTTCCTCCAATTCTGCGGCGGCCTCGGCTGCCTCGCCGCTGTCGCCGTACCGCAGCGGCCCACTCCACACGCCGACGCCCGAGAGCCTCATTTGCATCGCCTTTCCCTGGTTACTAGGATATGCAAGTATCCCCGATACTTCCTACCCGTTTGGGACAACCATGACCACTCAAATTCCGCACTTTATCGATGGGCAGCGCACCACCGGGCAGTCCACCCGCACCGCTGACGTCTTCAACCCCAGCACCGGCGAGGTCCAGTCGAAGGTGCTGATGGCGTCGCAGGCCGACATCGACGCCGCGGTAGCCTCCGCGGTAGAAGCCCAAAAAGGTTGGGCCGCTTGGAATCCGCAGCGCCGCGCCCGGGTGTTGATGCGATTCATCGAGCTGGTCAACAAGAACATCGACGAGCTGGCCGAGCTGCTGTCCCTCGAGCACGGCAAGACGCTGGCCGATGCCCGCGGCGACATCCAGCGCGGCATCGAAGTCGTCGAGTTCTGCATCGGAATCCCCCACCTCCTCAAGGGCGACTACACCGAAGGCGCCGGGCCGGGCATCGACGTCTACTCGCTGCGCCAGCCCCTTGGTGTGGTCGCCGGGATCACCCCGTTCAACTTCCCGGCGATGATCCCGCTGTGGAAGGCGGGCCCGGCCATAGCCTGCGGGAACGCGTTCGTGCTCAAGCCCAGCGAGCGCGACCCGTCGGTTCCGGTGCGGCTGGCCGAGCTGTTCCTCGAGGCCGGGCTGCCGCCGGGGGTGTTCCAGGTCGTGCACGGCGACAAGGAAGCCGTCGACGCCATCCTGCACCACCCCGACATTCAGGCCGTCGGCTTCGTCGGCAGCTCCGACATCGCGCATTACATCTATTCGACGGCCGCGGCCAACGGCAAGCGGTCCCAGTGCTTCGGCGGCGCCAAGAACCACATGATCGTCATGCCCGATGCGGACCTCGACCAGGCCGTCGACGCACTGATCGGCGCCGGATACGGCAGCGCCGGCGAACGCTGCATGGCGATCAGCGTCGCCGTACCCGTTGGCGAACAGACCGCAGAACGCCTGCGCGCCAGGCTGATTGAGCGCATCAACAACCTGCGGGTGGGACACAGCCTGGACCCCAAGGCCGACTACGGCCCGCTGGTCACCGAGGCCGCGCTGGCCCGGGTGCGCGACTACATCGGCCAGGGTGTTGAGGCGGGCGCCGAGATCGTCATCGACGGGCGCGAGCGCACCAGCGACGACCTCGCCTACGGCGACGCCAACTTGGAGGGCGGGTTCTTCATCGGCCCCACCCTCTTCGACCACGTCACCACCGACATGTCGATCTACACCGACGAGATCTTCGGCCCGGTGCTCTGCATCGTTCGCGCCCATGACTACGAGGAAGCCCTGCGGTTGCCCTCCGAGCACGAGTACGGCAACGGCGTGGCGGTCTTCACCCGCGACGGCGACACCGCCCGCGACTTCGTCTCGCGAGTCCAGGTGGGGATGGTCGGCGTCAACGTGCCGATCCCGGTGCCGGTGGCCTATCACACCTTCGGCGGCTGGAAGCGTTCCGGCTTCGGCGATCTCAACCAGCACGGGACCGCGTCGATCCAGTTCTACACCAAGGTCAAGACCGTCACGTCGCGGTGGCCTTCCGGCATCAAGGATGGCGCCGAATTCGTCATCCCCACAATGAATTAACGAAATCGGCGGATACTCATGTTTACCCTCACCCATGAAGAGCGGGTGATCACCGAAACGGCGGCCGCCTTTGCCGAGAAGCGGATGGCTCCCTATGCACTGGAATGGGATGCCAGCCACCACTTTCCCACCGACGTGCTGCGCGAGGCAGCCGAGCTGGGGATGGCGGCCATCTACTGCCGCGACGACGTGGGCGGCAGCGGACTACGCCGCCTCGACGGGGTGCGCATCTTCGAACAGTTGGCTATCGCCGACCCCGTCACCGCCGCCTTCCTGTCCATCCACAACATGTGCTCGTGGATGATCGACAGCTTCGGCACCGAGGAACAACGCAAGAGCTGGATCCCCCGGCTGGCCAGCATGGACGCCATCGCCAGCTACTGCCTGACCGAGCCCGGCGCCGGATCGGACGCCAGCGCGCTGAGCACGCGAGCCGTCAAGCAAGGTGGCGACTACGTGCTCGACGGCGTCAAGCAGTTCATTTCCGGTGCCGGCGCGTCCGACGTCTACGTGGTGATGGCAAGAACGGGCAGTGAAGGCCCGCGCGGGATCTCCGCCTTCATCGTCGAAAAGGGCACTCCCGGACTGAGTTTCGGTGCGCTAGAAGAGAAGATGGGCTGGAACGCCCAGCCCACCGCGCAGGTGATCTTCGACGGTGTCCGCATCCCCGCCGACGCGATGTTGGGCGGCGCGGACGGCGAGGGCACCGGCTTCGGTATCGCGATGAACGGCCTCAACGGCGGCCGGCTCAACATCGCGGCCTGCTCGCTGGGCGGCGCCCAGGCGGCCTACAAGAAGGCCGGCGCGTACGTGCGCGATCGCCAGGCGTTCGGCGGCAGCCTGCTCGACGAGCCGACCATCCGGTTCACCCTGGCCGACATGGCCACCGGGCTGGAAACTTCGCGGATGATGTTGTGGCGGGCGGCAACTGCGCTGGATGAAAACGACGCCGACAAGGTCGAGCTGTGCGCGATGGCCAAACGCTACGTGACCGACACGTGCTTCGACGTCGCCGACAAGGCGCTGCAATTGCACGGCGGCTACGGTTACCTGCGTGAATACGGGCTGGAGAAGATCGTCCGCGACCTCCGGGTGCATCGAATTCTGGAAGGGACCAACGAAATCATGCGGGTCGTCATCGGCCGGGCCGAGTCCGCACGGTTCCGGGCGAGTGCGTAGGAGGACGCGGTGACTGAGCATCTGACGGTCGCGTTCCTCGGGCTCGGCAACATGGGTGGTCCGATGTCGGCGAATCTCGTTGCGGCCAAGCATGCTGTGCGTGGATTCGACCCGGTACCAGCAGCCGCCGCCGCAGCGGAAGCCGGCGGCGCCACGCTGTTCGACAGCGCCGCCGATGCCGTCGCCGGCGCCGACGTCGTCATCACCATGCTGCCCAACGGTGACGTGGTCAAGCGTTGTTACGCCGAGGTGCTTCCGGCCGCGCGCGAGAACGCGTTGTTCATCGACAGCTCCACGATTTCGGTGAACGACGCTCGCGAAGTCCACTCGCTGGCCCAGTCGCACGGCATGCAGCAAGTCGACGCCCCGGTCTCCGGCGGCGTGAAGGGCGCCGTGGCCGGGACGCTGGCATTCATGGTCGGCGGCGAAGATTCGGCGGTGGAACGGGCCCGCGCCGTGCTGGAACCCATGGCCGGCAAGATCATTCACTGCGGCGCGGCCGGCGCGGGGCAGGCCGCCAAGGTGTGCAACAACATGGTGCTGGCCGTACAGCAGATCGCGATCGGCGAGGCCTTCGTGCTGGCCGAGAAGCTCGGACTGTCGGCGCAGTCGCTGTTCGACGTCATCACCGGCGCCACCGGCAATTGCTGGGCGGTCCACACCAACTGCCCCGTCCCAGGCCCGGTTCCGACCTCCCCGGCCAACAACGACTTCAAGCCGGGATTCGCGGCCGCCTTGATGAACAAAGACTTGGGTCTGGCCATGGACGCCGTTGCCGCCACGGGTTCCTCGGCCCCGCTCGGCAGCCACGCCGCCGAGATCTACACCGAGTTCATCGCCTCCGACGCCGCCAACGCCGGCAAGGACTTCAGCGCCGTGATCGAGGCGCTGCGCGGCGGCTGAGTGAACTCAGATTACGCGGGTGAGCTTGCCGGAAAGGTCGTACTCCAACACCTTTGAACCGCGGGGCCCACTGACCGGCACCGAGATATGGGGTTCGGGATCGTTGGCAAAGGTTTTGTCCACCGTCAACGAGCTGACCTTCGCGTCCTCGACCCCAGAATCCTTGATGGCGGAATTCAAGATGGCACTGAGCACTTCCGGCTTGACCGTGTCGCTCGAGAACTTGCTCTCCTCGATAGCTCCCGGCTCGTTGTGGCTGACATCGACCGGCGAGATTTCTACGCCCCCTGTGCCGCGGTACTCGTATTCATCGACGTTCTCCCGCTTCTTGGGGTCAATCGCCTTCACCTGTACCGCGGTCAAGGCGACTATGACCTCGAGGTAGTCGGCCGGGTTGGCGCCGATCCTGTTGTTGATCGCCCTGAACGCCTTGGTCAGGTTTTCGGTGGTCCATTGCTGTTGGATGCTTGAAGGCACGCCGGGGCCCGTCGAGATGGTCACACCTCCCCCTTGCGACGGCACCGGGCCTCCGGGGGCCGGCGATGCGGTCGCCGCCGACGGGGAGGCGTGTTGTGAATGATGCATCGCTCGGCCGAGGAACCGTGAGCACCCCGCCGACGCGAGAACCGCAATGAGCAACACAGCGGCGACCATGCGTGACCGCAACACCATCGTTCTGCCTCCTAGGACGAAATTCGCTAGGCGGACACTACCCGACTTGCCTTTCGTATTTCGGATAAATGATGGCTTAGAAATCGCCCGCATTGCGGCGCAGCGTCTCGATGGACGACACCAATGCCCGCGATTCCTCGTCGGACATGCCGATGTCGGCGAACACCTGCTCGTTGAGCGTGACGGTGGCGTCCTCGACGGTCGAGCGACCCAGGTCGGTGATCTCTACCAGCGTGGTTCGGCCGTCGGTGGGATGCGGCACCCGCCGCACCAACCCGTCTGCCTCCAGGCGGCGGATCGCGTGGGTGACGCTGGTGACGTGCACCTGCAGCCGGTCGGACGCCTTGGTGATCGGCAACGCGCCGGTGCGACTGAAGGCCAACAATCGCAGCAGTTCGAATCGGGAGAAGCTCAGGTCATACGGCCGTAGCGCGGCCTCGACGCGCGCCAACAGAATCTGGTGCGCCCGCATGACCGACGTCACCGCGACCATGCCCTCCGCCACGTCGGACCACCCGGCGCGCTCCCAGTTGGCGCGGGCGGCCGCGATGGGATCAGGCTTCGACGAGGCGGCCACGCCCCTTCTTACCGCACTTTCGTCAAGTAGATCGCAAAGTGGTACTGAACCGACCGGGGATGGGCCTCGTTGTACCTCATATGGGTCGCGACGCACCCAACGCTGGGTTGGACATCCAACTCCACAATGTGGTGCGCCGATACCAAGTCGGCGGTCAGACCGTCCGTGCCCTCGACGAAATCAGCCTTGGACTGCACGGCGGGCAGTTTGTGTCGATCGTCGGCCCGTCGGGGGCGGGCAAGAGCACATTGCTGCACTTGCTCGGCGCGTTGGACTCCCCCGATTCGGGGTCGATCACCTTCGATGGCGACGAGATCGGTCGTCTCAGCGACGAGGAGCGGTCGGAGTTCCGCCATCACCGCGTCGGTTTCATATTCCAGTTCTTCAATCTGCTGCCGACCCTGTCGGCATGGGAGAACGTCGCGGTGCCGCGACTGCTCGACGGCGTCCGATTACGCAAGGCCAAACCGGCTGCCATCCGGTTGCTGGACCGGGTCGGGCTGGGCAATCGGATCGACCACCGACCCGCCGAACTGTCCGGCGGGCAAATGCAGCGGGTCGCCGTCGCCCGCGCGCTGATGATGGATCCCCCGTTGATCCTGGCCGACGAACCGACTGGAAACCTCGACTCCGCCACGGGCGCCTCGATCTTGGCGTTGCTGGCCGAGATGGCCCACGACGACGACCGCGGCCGACTCGTGGTGATGGTGACCCACAACGCGGACGCCGCGGCCGCGACGGACCGCGTGATCACGCTGCAGGATGGCCGCGTCGGTTCCGACGAGTTGTCGGCGGTCCCAGGGTGAGACCCGGGTCGGGGATCGCCGCCGCGGCAAGCCGGTTGCGGCTGTTCAGCCTGCGCGAGCTCGCGGTGCATCGGCGGCGCACGTTCGCCTCGATCGCCGTTATGGCCGTCTCCGCAATGTATCTGGTCGCCATCTTCGGTGTCTTCGGATCGATCAGGGAGTCGGTCAACCGGCTTTCGCACGGCATCGCCGGCGTCGCCGAACTGGAAGTCTCGGGCATCACCGATGCGGGATTTCCGGACAGCATCAGGGCGGACGTCGCCGCGGTGCCCGGCGTGGAGAACGCGGTGCCGATGATCCGGACCTCGGCGTCCACGGCGTCGGGACCGGTCCTGCTGCTGGGTGCGGACGCAAACGTCGCCGCGTTGCGGGGGGCCCTGAAAGATGCCGTCGTCGAGCATGGTTTGGCTGGACCGGCCCCGGCTCAGGCGCCGAACGGTGTTCGGGTGGGCCCGGGCGTCGGCCACGCCAAAGGCGAGTCCTTCCAGCTGGGTTCGGGTTCGGTCACCGTCACCGAGGTGCTCACGGGCAAGCGTCTTGGCGCCCTGAACGAGGGGCACTACGTCCTTGCCCCGCTTGCGTTGGCGCAGCACGTCACCGGGCGAGAGGGACAGCTCGACTCGATCCTGATCACCACGAAACCGGGCACCGACCTCAGTGCAGTCCGCACCGAGGTCACCGCAGCCGTCAAGGGACGAGCGCTCGTCGCGGAACCGAGCATGCGCGGCGCCCGGGCGGGTGACGGCGTCAAGCTGATGAACTACATGGGCCTGATGGGCGCCATGGTCGCATTGGCGGTCGGCGCCTTCCTGGTCTACACCACGGCCACCATGGCGATCACCCAGCGCCGGCCCGTCATCTCAATGCTGCGCGCGATCGGCGGGCGACGCGTCACCATCGTGCGCGACATGCTTGCCGAGGCCGCGATTCTCGGCCTGATCGGCGGAGCTATCGGATCAGCGTTGGGAATACTGCTGGGCCGCATGGCGATTGGCCGATTGCCCGCGGCGATCACCCAGGGACTGGAAGCCCGCATCGAATACTGGCTGCCCCCCTACGCCATACCGGTCACCGTGCTCGCCACCGCGCTCACCAGCGTGGCCGCCTCCGCGATGGCCGCCCGGCAGGTGTACAAGGTGTCGCCGATCGAGGCGCTGGCGCCGGTCGGGGTGTCGGCCGCCGACCGGGTACCCCGCTGGCTGCGGGTCGGGTGCGGGTTGGCGGCGGTCGTCGTGCTGGCGGCGTCGATCGCGGTGGTGGCCAACCAACGAGGGGTGTTGGCCTTCATCGCAATGTCGGCCGTGTTCTGCGCCGAGATCGCGCTCGGCTTCGCACTTACGGTGCCGATCGTCCGAGTCACCGCCGCAACGGCACGGGTGTTCGGGTCGGTGGGGGCACTCGCGGCGGCGACCATCGAACGCGCGCCGCGCCGGGTCTGGGCCACGGTGATGACGGTGCTCATCGCCGTGGTCACCACGGTGGCGATCACCGGCACCAACACCGACATGATCCGATCGGCTCGCGGCATCTTCGCCCCAGTCGCGAATGTCCCGGTGTGGGTGAGCGCGGATCCCCCGGATCGCTACCCCACCAGCGTTCTGCCGCAGGGTCTTTCCGCGACGGTGGCCGAGGTGCCGGGGGTGGCCCGCGTCACCGAGGGCGCGTTCGCCTTCGCCGTGGTCGGCGGTACCCGGGTACTGCTCGACGGATTCTCCCCCGGAACCGCCGATGCGCTCTACCGCGCGCTCGACGCGAAGGTGCGCGACGACGTGCTGGCCGGCCGCGGCGTGGTGCTCTCGCAGGATCTGGGTAAGACTCTGGACGTCCGGATTGGCGACCCGCTTCGCCTGCAAACGCCGCGCGGCGTGCAGCAGGTGCCCGTGCTGGCCCTGGTGCCGTTCTTTTCGACCGTGATCGGGACCGTCGGCATGAGCCTGGAACGGCTGCGCGCATGGTTCGATCGCCCTGCGGCGACCACGCTGCAAATCACCGCGGCGCCCGGCGTCAACGCGGAACGACTGCTGGCCGACGTCCGTCGTGCGGTGCCGAGCCCCTACCACGTGTACGACGGTCGCGCCGAACTCGCCGGCCTGGAAGCGCCGCTACACCAGAGCATGTTCATCGCCAACGCCGTCTGGATCATCGTCGCGCTGGTCGCCGCGGTCGCGCTGCTCAACACCCTGACGCTGTCGGTTCTGGAAAGACGCCGCGAGATCGGTGTTTTGCGCGCAATGGGATCGAGTCGCCCCTTCACGTTACGGATGGTGCTGGCCGAGGCTGCGGGCATCGGTGTCGTCGGCGGGGTCTTGGGCCTGATTTTCGGCCTGACGGACCAGTGGCTGTTCAGCCTCGTCAGCGGGGACATGATGAATTTTCAGGTGGGCTTCCAGCCGAGCTACATGGCCCTCGTCTTCACCGTCGGCGCGCTGGTGCTGAGCCTGCTCGGCTCCCTGCCGCCGGCGCTCCGCGCCGCGCGGCTGAACATAATCGAGGCCGTCAGCGTCGAATAACCCTGTTGAGTGTAGACGCGAATTCGCCCGCAGCAGGCCCCTGAAATCACAGACCAAGCGGAAGCAAAGCAATAAACAGCGGTGCCAGCGGATCGGTGACGGGCAAGGCGATCCCGCTATTCAAGAAGGGCAGAACCGGGCTCTGGAAGTTGTTAATTGTCTGACCGGGCGCACCCAAACCGGTCGAGGATTCAAATCCCGAAGTCAGAGTATTGGTGAAGAACGGACTCGAAATCTTGAAAGCGACAAAGTCATTATCGGCCGCGTCACCAAGAGCGGTGAGGGTGAACGGCCCGAACGTCTGGGTCTGGCTCTCGAGTGACGGGTCGCCCGGCACCGGGTTGGTGATCGGGTTGAGGCCGAGGAATCCGGCGACCTGAGTGGCCAGGTCGCGCAACGACTGCTGCCACGGAGCCAGTTGCGCGGCGGCCGCCGAGACCCCGGCGTGATAGGCCGCCATGGCTTCGACATCCTGCGCCCACATCGCCTCGTAGTCGGCCTCCATTGCCGCGATCGCCGGCCAGTTCTGTCCGAAGAGATTCGACATCAACAACTGCACCAAGCCATTTCGGTTGGCATCCACCAGCAGTGGATGAATCGTCGCCGCCCGCGCAGCTTCGAACGAGTCGACAGTCGCTTGCGCCTGCCCGGCCGCCCCGGCCGCCTGCGCTGCGGCCGCGTTGAGCCACCCCGTGTAAGGAGTCGCGGCGGCCGCCATGGCCTGGGCGGCCGGACCCTGCCACGCCTGATCCACCAACCCGGACGTCACCGACGAGAATGACGACGCCGCCGAGGACAATTCTTCCGCCAATCCGTTCCAGGCCGTGGCGGCCGCGAGCATCGGGGCCGAACCCGCACCGGAAAATAAGCGCGCCGAATTAATCTCCGGCGGCAGCATTGGAAAATCAACCATGACAGCCCCCTGCACAAGCAATTAAATTTTATACCGCTGGTGGCAATGAACTCAAGATAATGTGTAATTCACATACCGGTTAATTGTCGATTAGGGTGGCAAATCCCTGCAGATGAGGTTTGCACGGAAAAGGCACCGGAGTTCGGGCAATGCGGCGCAGCCGCGAAGTGTCGAACCCCGCCGCGGCGATGGCGTCCACCGTCCGACGGTTGGGATGGCACCCGGAAGACAGCCAGGACCACGGCTTGGCGATCAGATCCTGCAGTCGGCCCACCAGACCCCCGCCACGGACATGTTCGAGGACCACCAGCCTGCCGCCGGGCACCAGCACCCGCCGGATTTCGCCAAGCGTGGCGGCGACATCATCAACCGAGCACAACACCAGCCCCACGTACACCGAGTCGAAGCTGTTGTCGGAGAACGGGATCGACTCACCCCTCCCGTCGACGATGTCAGCGCCGATGCCATGGCGGCCGGCAAGGCGCGACGCCATCCGCCGGAATGCCGGCACCGGCTCGACCGCGGTCACCGAGGTCACCGTCGGTGGCAGGAACTTCAGGTCGGCGCCCGGACCGAGTCCGACGATCAGCAGCCGACCGGCCGCATTAGCGACCGCCGCTCGGCGAAACCGGCTGTAGAACAACCGGTCGAACATCGGCATGCCGAGCCGATATACATAGGGGAACAACGGATTACCGCGCGTAATGGTGGCTCCTTCCGGGGCCTTTTTTGAGGCTCCTTCCAGGATCCAATCGGTACGGCGGATACTCGTCGCGCATCAGCGATACGTAGACCGCGACCCGATACCGCCATCGCACAATGCCCATCAGAAGGTCGAACATGCCTTGGTTGATCGTCCCGCTGCACAACAGCCACCCCGCGTTGATGACACACAGCACCTGCAGCAGCGGCTCCATGGCCCAGCAGAGCACTATCTGGGGCAAGCCCAGCAGCCACTTCACCAGCACCGCCCACCTGGTGAGCCGCTCCGGATAGTCGACCTCGAGATCACCGGGGTAGTCCGGCCGGGCGGCGAGGGTGAACGGCGGGTACCTGTCGGTGGTGTTCATCGGGAATCGGAAATTCATGACTCGCCACGACCAGCGCAGCACTCCGACGTTGAAGTCGAAGATGGGGCGTGGATACCGCCCCGTGCACAAAATTGCAACGCCGGCAACGAAAGTCAGTATCGGATACACCAGGTAGAGCAGGATCAGGATGGGGTAATGCGGGACGGCCAGCACGCACCACTTGACCAGCCAGAGCCAGCGCGACGGCGCATCGATCCCGCCGCGCACCCGAACCAGGTCGTCCCGCTCGCTCACCGCACGCCCCCGGACAGCAGGTCGCGGCTGATCTCCGCCGACATCCGGCGGTGACTGGTTCCACTCAGAAAGGCCCGCAACGCCCAGGTGTGGAGCCGGTCGGAGATCATCGCTGCCGGTTTGAGCACCGATTCACTGTGCGACACCTGCAGCGACGCCACCTTGGACACCGCCCTGACCCTGCGGCGCCTGGATCTTTCGTACCGGCGCAGCGCGGCGGACAGGTCGTGTGGGTTGGTGTTGTTGCCGACGTCCGAGATCGCCTTGCACAGCACCATCGTGTCGAGCAGCGCCTGATTGGTCCCTTGGGCCAGGGTCGGCGGCATGGTGTGCGCGGCGTCGCCGAGCAGCGTGACCGCACCGCGCGCCGGAGGGGGGATCGGGTGGCGAAAGTGCGGGTAGGGCGAAGGCGCGAGGTCGTCGTCCGTGAGGGCGGCCAGTACTCGATCGACCAGCTCGGACCATCCGGCGAAGTGGGACCGGATCATCTCGATCGGGCGCTGCGGCCTGACGAAGTCCTGCGACCACGGCAGGTCGAACCACCACTGCACGTCGCAGTCACCGGCCGGCCACAGCCCCGTGTTGCCACGGTCGCCGATAATCACCTGGGCGACATGCCTTTCCGTGAGGTCCGGCAGCGTCACCAACCCCTGCCAACTGCACCACCCGGTCGGCTTCGCGCGCCGGCCGCCGACCACGGCCCGCACCGTCGAGTGCAGGCCGTCCGCACCGATCAACAGATCTCCCTCGGCCGAACGACCGTCGTCGAACTCGACCCGCACGCCATGCCCGGCGGAGTGCCCGCTGACTACCTCGATTGCCCGGGAGTTGCACCGGATACGTTCGGCGGGAAAGCCCTTCAGTAGCCGTTCGAGCAGGACGCGGCGCGGGGCCATCCGAACCGGTGCACCCCAGCGCCGCACCATTTCAGACACATCAAACGTAGCGAGTGCGCGGCCGCTGGACGTCAATACCCGCACGGTGGACAGCAACTGGCCGGCTCCGGCCATGTCGACACCGAGCTGCTCCAGCACCGTCTCCCCGTTGGGCCAGATGGTGACGGCGCCCCCACCCGCCTCCACATCCGGTCGCCGCTCGAACACCGTGACGTCATGGCCGTCGCGCAGCAACCCCCGGGCGACGGAAACACCGCCGACGCCGGAGCCGACAACCAGAACCTTCAAGCCGACCTCCCGACCGCGGCCAACACCGCCTGGGTAGATGCCCGGCCGCCCACGGTGATGCGGGCACCGCCGTCGGGATACACCCGGACGCGCAGTCCGTTCCCGGTCAGCTCTCCGCCCCACTGCCGACCCCTCGACGGCAGGTAGACGAAGTTCGCGTGCGCGTCCGTGGTGTAGATCCCCAGTGCGCCCAGCCGCTTGCGCAGATACCGCCGCTCGGCGGTGATCAACTGAACACGTTGCAGCAGTTGGTCTTCGGCGTCGTACGAGGCCGCGACCGCGAACAGGCCGGTGATCGCGATGCCAAAGGGTGGCTGCTGAGCCCGTAGCGCCCGGGCAAGTTCGACGGAGGCGAGGCCGTAGCCGATGCGCAATCCCGCCAGGCCGTACGCCTTGGAAAAGGTTCGCACCACCACCACGTTGGGGAATCGCCCGATCAACTCCGAGACGTCGAGCCGATGCTCGGGTGCGACGAATTCGATGTACGCCTCGTCCAGCAGCACGACGGTGTCCGTCGGCACCTGCCGCAAGAACCTCAACACCGCGGCCCTGGGCTCGATGGTGCCGGTCGGGTTGTGCGGTCGGCATAAGACCACCACCCGCGCGTCTGCCGCCGCGTCGGTCAGGGCGTCGAGGTCGTGATGGCCGTGCTCGTCGAGTGAGACTTTCACCGCGACCAGCCGTGCCATCTCGGCAAAGATCGGATATCCGTCGAAGGTCGGGGCCGCCATGACCATCCTGTCGCCCGGTGTGGTCAGCGCGTGTAGCGCCTGCAGGATCACGCCCGTCGCACCGGCACCCACCACCACCTGGTCCGACTGCGTCGGGTGGATTCCGGCATGACCGGCAATCAATCGGCGCAGTTGTTCTGGCAGCAGCTCCGGGTAGCGGTTGGCCGCGTCGACCGAGCGGATCAAGGCCGTCCGGACCGCCGGCAGCGGCGGGAACGGCATTTCGTTGAGCGACAACGCAAACGGATCTATCGCGTGCGGCAGCACACCGTGCATCCCGGCGTCGACCCCGCTTGGGACGGGTTGCATCAGGGTCGCCCGCCCCAGCGGACGGCTGCGGCGCCGGCGAAGTCACCGGCATGCGCGAATGCGGCCATCAGGATCACATCGCCGTTCTTGACGCGGCCGCTCGATATGGCACGGTCCAGGTTCACCGGAATGCCGGCACCGAACAGGTTGCCGCACTCGTCGAACGTGTCCTGGTGGCGTTCCTTGGGTAACTCGAGCGCATCGCGCCAGTTGCGCAGGAACGCCCGATTGGGCTGGTTGCTGACGAACAGGTCGATGTCCTTGGAACGCACGCCGATCCGATCGCAGACGGCAAGGGCCACTTCGGGTACCAGCCGGTTGCCCCGGGCCAGCACCTTGGTGATCTTGCTGTCGGTGAAGCCGATGCTGCCCTCGCCGGGACCGGCCTGCCACCATTTGCGGGGCGGGTCGAAGGAGAGCGTCATCTCGCCGGCGTATTGCCCGTAGGTGCGGCATTCGATACCCAGAATCGGCGACTGGTCCGACAGCGTCACCAAGCCGACCGCTGCGCCGTCGCCGGGAACGGCCGACTGCACCTTGCGACGGATCCCGGGCTGATCGAAAAACTCTCCCGCGGCATTCTGGGCGATGGCGATCACCGCGGTGCGACCGTCACCCGTCGCCAGCAGCTTGCGGGCGACGTTGAGCGCCAAGACAAATGCGCCGCAGCCCCCGTTGTGCAGGTCGAGCACCCATGACGGGCGCATGCCCAGTCGGTGCGCGATGCCACCACCCTCGCCGTAGAACGCCATGTCCGGTACCTGAGTGTGGGTGATCAACACGTCGGCGCCCTCGATCACGTCGCGGCCGTGGCGTTCGATCAACCCCTGCGCGGCGCGTTCGACCATGTCGACGGCGCTCTCGTCTTGGGCGATGTGATGACGAAACTCCGGCGCACGAAACATGAGATTGTCTCGCAGGTCGTCCGATTCGGCGAACTGCGCGTAGTAGTCCGCGCCGATCGGTTCGCCCGGCAGGTAGGTGGATACGTCGGTCAGGCTGACGGTGGCTGGGTTCACTGTGTCACCTCATCCAGTCTGGAGTGACGGGCAGACCGTTGCGGTACCGGTATTCCGCAATGGCCTTGAGGTTCTGCAGTTCCAGCAGATGGCCGGCACCGAACATGTCCCAGAAGTCGCCGACCCACACCGGGCGCTGCGGCGGTGCGGTCTCCGGGTAGGGGTTGCTGTCGTAGAACGGGTGATGACAATTGGTCCACAGCACAACGGAACCGGGCTTGTTGAGCACCAACTGCGCGTCGATGACCCGCATCAAATAGATCATCCACAGGTGCTCACCCTGATCCCAGGCGCAGTGATAGTCGACGGTTCGGGCCTGCTTGTTGGCCAAGGTGCGAGTGTAGATCTCGGTCTCCGAACCGAGCCGGTCATGGGCCAGCCACAGGCCGGGTTCGTCGGTGGTGGTGAACCCGCGCAGGCTGTAGGTCCACTCCTCCAGGCTGCGCGTGTCGGCCATATAGGCGAACAACTCATCGGGTGGGCAATCGATGAAATCGTTGACGGTGCAGTACTCGCCGAAGACTAGGTCGTGTGGATACACCGACCGCATCATCTCCATGATGATCGGGGTGGCCCGCTCGCGAGGGGTGGTCTCGACGCGGATCACGCCGTCGAGCGAACCGTCGATATCCTCAAGCGCTGGCAGTGCTTTCCATGCTTTCACTGACATCGTCTTGGTTCTCCTTTTCGGTTGCGCGAGCGAGAAACGGTGCGAACGGCGGAATCTCGTCGGCGGCGCACTCGACGCTCACCACCGCAGGCCCATCGATGCCCAACGCCGTCCGCAATACGTCGGTAAAGTGATCGAGGTCGGCCACGTCGACGGAGGCAAGTCCGGGGAACATCGCGGCCAGACCGGCGCCCAATTTGCTCGCCCGAAATCGGTTGTAGCTGTAGAGGTCTTCGTAGAACAGTTGTTCGCGGGTCACGCACATGGCGTGGGCGTTGTTGTTGAACAAGACAAAGGTGATCGGCAGGTGGTACTGGACGGCGGTGTGTACCTCGGTGCCATGCATGAAAAACGCGCCGTCCCCGGCGATTACGACGGTACGGCCGCCGGGCCGGCCACTGTTCGCGCGGCCGAACGCCATCCCGATGCCGGCGCCGAAGCTGTACCCCATGCCGCCCATCCCGAGCGCGACCGCGAACCTGCCGCCCCGGCGAGCCGGTAGGTAGTGGATCGCGGCCGCGCCGGTGTTGCCGGCGTCGACGACGATGTCGGTGCCGTCGGGCAGCACACCGTCCAGCACCGTCATGGCGTCGCGGTAGCGCACTCCCGGAGCGGTCGAAGGTGGCGTCGTCAGTTCGCTGTCACCGCACAGTTCGGGCGCGCTATAGGTCTGACCGGAGGGCACGTTACAGCCGTTGGACGCACGTCGTTCGGCCATCGCTTCCGAAAGCGCGTCGGTCAGCATCCGCAATGAGCCGCGCAGATCCTCGGTGTGCACGTGAGTGCAGGCGACATACGGCGGCACGGACCCGATCGACATCGTCCGCACCGACGCCAACGCCTCCTCCAGCCCGGCGCGTGCGGTCACCGACAGCCGGGTCCCGACGACGAGACACACCGCGCTGGCGGCCAGCGCTTCGCCCACGGTGGGGTGACCCATCACGCCGGTCACCCCCAGCGGCGCCGGCGACCCGAAACCCGTTGCGGCGGCGGCATCTTTGGCGTCGGGAACCGTTGCGACGCGTGCCCGCAACACCGCTCTCAGCGCTTCGAGCTCCGCCCTGGCGTCGTCCCGGGCGACCTGTTCGCCCGCGATGATGGTGACCGGGCCGCCGGCATTGCGCAGTACCGGCACGATCGTTATCGGGTCGCCCGGCGGCTGTCGCTCGGGCGGGCGTTCGCCGGCGTATCCGATCTCGACATAGTCCTGCTGAATATCCTTGGGCAGCAACAGCACCGCTGGACCACCGGCGCGTGCCGCGGCAATGGCGCGAGGCAGGGCGGAGATGATGTCGGCCGGCGCGAGCACCCGTCGGCACCAGACCGACACCGCCGAGAACACCGCCTCGGCGTTCAGCGCCCCGTTGCGGCCGCTGGTGTCCTGGAAGCTGCCCCGACCGTCCATCGCGGTGGCGGGTTGACCTACCAACGCCAACACCGGAACACGGCTTGCCAACGACTCGCCCAGTCCCGCGACCAGATTCAGGGCGCCGCCACCGGAGGTGGCCATCACCACGCCCAGACCGGCTCCGCTGCGGCTGTAGCCGTCGGCCATGGTGGCGGCGGAGAACTCGTGCTTGGCCAACACCGCGGTGATCGACGACTGGAAATGCACTGCGTCGTAGAGATCTTCGATGTTGGCGCCGTCCACACCAAAGACGTGGTCGACTCCCATTTCGGCGAGGTACCCGACGATGTGGTCGACCACCCGGTGCTTCCTGGGCATGTATGTAACACGACGGGCTGAGACCTAAGGTTCACCGCCCGTTCAGGAAGCTACAGTGAGCGCTCCAACAACACCTTGCCCGTGTCAGCGGAAACCACTTGCACGGCGGCGATCTGGTCGACTGGCAGCGCGGTGCTTCCGGCCGGTGTCGCGGTATGGCCTGGTGCCGCGACCCACGTCGCCAACCGGGATTGGCTGCCGTCGCGACCGACGACCACCATGGCCAACGTGTCGTGCGGCGCGTCCGGCGGTGCCAGGCAGACACACTTCAGGTTGATGAATGTGCCCCAATGCTGGCCGGTGACCGAGACCGTCGAGGCCAGCAGCGACGTCCCGACCTGCGCCATTGGTTGCGCCGACACCGTCACCTCGTGCGCCGGTGTCGAGAACCCCTGCACGCCGACGAATACGCCGAGCGTCAGCACCACGGCGGCCGCGGCCGAGGCGACCCAGGCCACCACCCGAGTACGCCGACGCCGTCTGCGCACCGCGTCCAGCAGTGACGGCAGCAAGGTAGGTGATACCGGCGGTGACGCCGGGCCAACGCCGGCGGCGCAGAAGGACTCGTCGATCTCGGCCACGTCTTCGCGGCTCAACTTCGCAAGCAGACCGGGCACACCGCTCATCTCGGCGACAGCGGCCCGGCATGCCGCGCAGTCGGCCATGTGCGTCTCATATTCGCGCCGCTCGGTCGCCGACAGCGACCCGAGCACATACGCGGCGTCCCACGTCGCGTAGCTGTGGTCCACCGGCGGGCCAAGACCACGCAGCGGCGTCGTCATGTCGTCCATCTCCCGTCACCCCTTAAGTGTTCGGAGCCGATGACCACCCGGATGGGCTGTTGGGGTGTCATCTTGTGACTCCGTGTTCCTGCAGAGTGAGCCGCAACGCCCGCACCGCATAGTGTAGGCGCGACTTCACTGTTCCTTCCGCGATTTCAAGATCCGTTGCGATCTGGGCGGTCGTCCAGCCGCGGTAGTACGAACGGATGATCACGGCCCGGTGCTCCGCGGACAGCTGGGCTATCGCATCAGCGATCAGCAGCCGGTCCAGCGCGGCATTCACCTCGTCCGGGGTGGACTGCTCCGGTGCACCATCTACGTCGGTCGATGCGACGACATTGCGAAACCGCGGGCTGCGTCGATCGTCGATGATCATGTTGCGCGCCACTGTGAACAACCAGGCCCGCGCCGACCGTTGTGTGTCGTTGATAACTTCCGGGTGTTGCCACGCCCGCAGCAGCGTCTCCTGGACAACGTCCTCGGCGTGGGCCGTATCGCCCGTCAAACGCAGCGCGTAACGCCACAAAACCGCGGCATGCTCGTCGTAGAGCGCCTTCATCAGTGCGGCTTCTGCAGCCGCTCCGCCGGCTACCTCAGCCACTCGACCACCTCCGCTAAGTGACACGAGTCGACTAGGCGATTAGTTCAATCGTGCCTGGTGATCGGCAAAGCTAGTGTCACGCCAGGGTCAGTATGCGCGGCCCGTCCTCGGTCACCGCCACGGTGTGCTCCCAATGCGCCGCCCGGGACCCGTCGGCCGTCTTGACCGTCCACTTGTCTTCGAGCACCACCGTCTTGGCCGTCCCCAGCGTGAGCATCGGCTCGATGGCCAGCACCGAGCCCGGGGCCAGCAGCGGGCCGCGCCCGGGAGAGCCCTCGTTGGGCAGGAACGGGTCCATGTGCATCTGGCGGCCGATGCCGTGGCCGCCGTAGCCGTCCACGATCCCGAACGAGCGTCCATAGCGGGCCTCGGCGGCACGGGTGCCGGTCTCGATGGCATGGGAGACGTCGCTCAACCGGTTGCCGACGACCATCGCAGCAATGCCGGCCTCCAGGGATTCCTTGGTGGCCTGCGAGAGCGCTTCGTCCACCGGGATGAGGTTGCCGATCCCAAAGGTGATGGCCGCATCACCGTGCCAGCCGTCCAGCACGGCGCCACAGTCGATGGATACCAGGTCTCCGGGGGCCAGCACCTCGGTGGCCGACGGGATGCCGTGGACCACCCGGTCGTTGACCGACGCGCAGATCGACGCCGGATACCCGTGATAGCCGAGAAACGACGGAATGGCGCCCGCTTCGCGGATCACCGACTCGGCGATTTCATCCAAACTCAGGGTGGACACCCCGGCCTCCGCGGCGTTCCGGACCGCCTGCAGCGCGGTGGCCACCACCGCACCGGCGGCCGCCATCGCGTCGAGTTCGCCGGGTGTGCGTTGTGGTACGGCTTTGCGGCCCCGCAGCCGTGCCAGGGCACGCACGGCTACTTGCCCAGTGCTTGCAACGCGCGTGCGAAGACCTCGTCGAGGGATCCGACGGCGTCGACGGTCTTCAGCTCGTCGCTGTAGTAGTCCAGCAGCGGCGCTGTCTCAGCCTGATAGACCTTCATCCGGTTGAGGATGACCTCTTCGGTGTCGTCGGCGCGGCCCCGGCTCTTGAGCCGCTTCAGCAGCTCTTCGTCGGAAACCCGGAACTCCACCACCGCATCGAGGTCGCAGCCCCGGCGTTGGAGCATGTCGTGCAGGGCCTTGGCTTGTTCCACCGAGCGCGGGTAGCCGTCCAGGATGAAGCCGTTGGCCGCGTCGGGATTGTTGAGCCGGTCGTCGACGAGTTCGTTGGTCAGTTCCGCGGGCACCAGGTCCCCGGCGTCCAAATAGCGCTTGGCCTCGAGACCGAGCTTGGTGCCCTCTTGGATGTTGTGTCGGAAGAGGTCCCCGGTGGAGATATGTGGGATGTCGAGCTTCTCGGCCAGCTTCTGGGCTTGCGTTCCCTTCCCCGCTCCGGGCGGGCCCAGCAAAACGATTCTCACTTAAGGAACCCTTCGTAGTTGCGCTGCATGAGCTGACTCTCGATCTGTTTGACCGTATCCAAACCGACGCCGATCATGATCAGAACCGCGGTACCCCCGAAGGGTAGGTTCTGGATCCCGCCGGTGTTGCCAATCTGCAGGAACAGGTTCGGCAACACAGCGATAACGCCCAGATAGATCGAGCCCGGCAGGGTGATTCGGCTTAGCACGAAACGCAGATAGTCGGCCGTCGGACGGCCCGGGCGGATTCCGGGGATGAAGCCGCCGAACTTCTTCATTTCGTCAGCGCGTTCGTCGGGGTTGAACGTGATTGACACGTAGAAGTAGGTGAAGAAGATGATCAGCCCGAAGTAGATGGCGATGTAACCCAGGTTGCTGGGGTCGGTCAGGTAGGTGTTGACGAATTTGTCCCACCAGCTGTTGCCGACGCCGCCGCTGCCACTGCGGACCAGTTGCGTGATCAGATGCGGAATGTAGATCAATGATGAGGCGAAGATCACCGGGATAACGCCGGCCTGGTTGACCTTGAGCGGCAGGTACGTCGAGGTTCCGCCGTACATCCGCCGGCCCACCATGCGCTTGGCGTATTGCACCGGGATACGGCGTTGACCCTGCTCAACGAACACCACGCCGACGATGATGATCAGCGTGGCCAAGCAGACCGCGGCGAAGGTGAACCCGCCGCGGCTCTCCAGGATCTGGTTGCCTTCGGCCGGGATGCGGGCCGCGATGCCGACGAAGATCAGCAGCGACATGCCGTTTCCGATGCCGCGCTCGGTGATCAGCTCGCCCATCCACATCACCAGGGCGGCTCCCGCCGTCATCACCAGCACGATGACGACGAGGGTGAAGATGCTCTGGTCGGCGATGATGTCCTGCGTGCAGCCCTGCAACAGCCCGCCATTTGCGGCCAGGGCCACGATGCTGGTGGCCTGCAGGATGGCCAGCGCGATGGCCAGATACCGCGTGTACTGCGTCATCTTGGCCTGGCCGGCCTGACCTTCTTTCCGCAGCTCTTCAAAGCGGGGAATGACCACCGTGAGCAGCTGGGTGATGATGCTGGCGGTGATGTAGGGCATGACGCCCACCGCGAAAACCGTCAGTTTCAGCAGGGCGCCGCCGGAAAACAGGTTGATCAGCGAGTAGATCTGTCCGGCCTCGCCGCCGCTGACCTCGTTAATGCACTGCTGAACGTTCTTGAAATTGACGCCGGGCGACGGCAGCGACGCGCCGACGCGATACAGAATGACGATGCTGAGCGTGAAGAGGATCTTCCGTCTGAGGTCGGCTGTTCGCAGCGATGAGATGAAAGCCGAAAGCAAATCTTCCTCCTGCGAAGCGGGGGTATTCCTGCATCACGCGCCCACTCCCGCAGGCCAGGACGTACGGCCCGACCAATTCCAGCGCGTCAAATCGTGTACGAGACTAACAGCTAGTTTGCACAGGTCTTTCCCAGCCCGCCAGGCTGACGGCCCCGTGTGCGCTTCATTATATTTGCTAATTAATGGATTACGACACGTCAGGGGCATAAATGACGCAAGTGGGCAGCGCGCGGTTTGAGGGCGATACCTGGGACCTGGCATCGAGTGTGGGTTTGACGGCCACCATGGTCGCCGCCGCCCGTGCCGCAGCGAATCGAAATCCCGACGCGGTGGCGCACGATCAGTTCGCCGAGCCGCTGGTGCGCGCGGTGGGCGTCGACTTCTTCACCCGGATGGCCAGCGGTGAACTGGACCCGGCGGAGATGGACGACGACGAGGCCAGGGGGTTGCGCAGCTTCGCCGACGCGATGGCGCTACGCACCCGGTTCTTCGACGACTTCTTTACGGACGCGGTGGCCGCGGGCATCCGGCAGGCGGTCATCCTGGCGGCCGGCCTCGATTCGCGCGCCTTCCGGCTGGCCTGGCCGGCCGGCACGACCGTCTTCGAGGTCGATCAACCCGAAGTGATCGCCTTCAAGACCGCGACGCTGACCGACCTGGGGGTGAGCCCCACGGCGGACCGCCGGACGGTGGCGGTTGACCTGCGGGACGACTGGCCCGCCGCGCTGAAGGCCGCCGGTTTCGACGCCACCCAGCCCACAGCCTGGATCGCCGAGGGCCTGTTGGGCTATCTGCCGGCCGAAGCCCAGGACCGGCTGCTCGACCAGGTCACCGCCCAGAGCGCGAAGGGCAGCCGGGTCGCCACCGAAGGCCTGCTCGACATCAACGAGCTGAACGAAGAGGAACTCCGGGGCCGCATGAATCGTGTTTCCGACCGGTGGCGACGGCACGGCCTGGAACTCGACATGGCGGCGCTGGTGTATTTCGACCAACGCAGGGACGCGGCTTCCTATCTTGGCGACCACGGTTGGCGGACCGTCACCGCCGATGACGCCGAGCTGCTGGCCGAACACGGACTGCCTCCGATCGACGGCGACGATGCCCCGTTCGGCCGGGTGGCCTACGTCTGGGCCGAGCTGACCTAAGTCGTTGACGGCTCCCAAAGCCGCCCTAAATACAGCCCTAAATACAGAAGGAAGGTCGGGAGACCCCATGACCCGCAGTGACCAAGACACCTGGGATCTGGCTTCCAGCGTGGGTGCGACGGCCACCATGGTCGCGGCCGCCCGCGCGTTGGCCTCCGAGGATGCCGACCCGGTGATCAACGACCCGTTCGCGGCGCCGCTGGTGCGCGCGGTGGGCCTGGACTACTTCACCCGCCTGGTCGACGGCGAGCGGGTCGAGGGCACCGAACGCGACCTGCAGTTGATGACGGATTCAATGGCCGTCCGCACCCGCTTCTTTGACGAATTCTTCCTCGCCGCTGCCGGGGACGGCGTCCGCCAGTCGGTGATCCTGGCCGCCGGTCTCGATGCCCGGGCATACCGGCTGTCGTGGCGGCGCGGCACGGTGGTCTATGAGGTCGACCAGCCCGAGGTGATCGCCTTTAAGAACGAAGCCATGTCACGGCAGGGCGCAGTGCCGTCGGTCCACCGGAAAACGGTCAGCATCGATCTGCGCGACGACTGGCCCGCCGCCTTGCGGCGCCACGGTTTCGACCCCGGAAGACCCTCCGCTTGGAGCGCGGAAGGCTTGCTGATGTATCTACCGCCCGAAGCCCAGGACCGGCTCTTCGACAACATCACCGAGCTGAGCGCACCCGGGAGCCGGGTGGCCACCGAGTTCAATCCCGACACCTCGACGACCATGAGCGAACGTGCGCGGGAGTTCAGCCGGCGCTGGGCGAACTTGGGCTGCGACATCGACATGTCGGGGCTGTTCTACGACGGCGAACGCAGCAACGTCGTCGAATACCTGACTGGCCATGGCTGGGAAGTCAGCACTCGGGCGCGCCGGGACCTGTTCACCGACTACGGCCGCGTGTTCCCCGACGAAGAGACGGGCCAGTTGCGCAACATCGTCGCGGTCACCGCGACCAAGAGTTAGGACCCCCCGGGTCGGTCGATGGTCCAAACACATTGGCAGCCAAGGTGTCTCCCATGGCGAACATCCAGCGCACCAGCTACCCGGCGGGAGGGACTCCGGGATCGGGTGCCTGCGAAATCAATCCGGCTCAGCCCCAATGGATGCGGGAGCGTACCGAGTCAGCAAGACGCGACCACCCCGTTTCGCTAAGGGGCACAATGGCTTCCACGCCGGCCGGACCGGTAACCTCAGGTGAGGGCGCAGGTCTAGCTGGGCTTGGCCGCCGGTGCGCGCACGACCATCGGGACGGCGGGAAAGGCCCATGCCATCTCCGCGCGCGAAGCACGCAGAGCGGCAGTGCCGTAACCCTTCTTGCGGTGATCCGGATGGATCCAAATCCGAACATTCACTTCGCCCTGCAGAAGTTCGCCGAACACCAATCCGACCTTTTGACCGGAATCGATGGCCACGAACCACGCGGCTTCTTCGTCGTGCAATCGCTTGATCGCAGCCTTGATCTCGTCATCGACCGACCCGGCGGCTCGACCCGATCCGTCGCCGGCCGCCTTCATGTCCTCGGTGCGCGCCGCGAAGATGTCACGGTCCTCGGCGGGCGAGAACGCGCGCAACTCCAGGGTCTCGCCCGAACTTGCGGGTCGTTCCCCGAGCGCGAAGCTCAATTGCTTGTTCAAATCCTCTAGTTCGGCAAGGACCTTGGCGCGCGCATCCTGGGTCAGCTGATCGAACGACATACTCATCACCGCCTCGGCGGCGACGTGGGACGTGCCGAGCAGCCGCACGATCTCTTCCACCGCGGCGGCCTTGTTCTTGGCTTCGACAATCACGTCGGCCACCTCATGCCGGCGCTCCAGCGCGGCGAGCAGAGCATCGGCAATCTCTCGACGAACAGCGGTCTGGTCGTGGTCGGTCATTGCACTAGCGTAGAACGCCGTACCCGCCGCCGCGCAACGATCGTCAAGCCAGCCTCGATCCACTGAGTTCCAGGAACCGGTGATAGCGGTCCTTGGTCGCGCTCACCCAGCCCGGCTGAGGTTCGACCGTGCGGCCGATGCGGGCCCATCGCGCGGCGTCGGTGATCGACGATTCCAGGCCGACCGCCATCCGAGCCAGAAAGGCCGCCCCCAACGCGGCACCTTCGGCGACGGCGGACACTTCCACCGGTCTGCCGGTCACATCCGCGATGGCCTGTATCCAGGGCTGCACGTGGGTGCCTCCACCGGAGGCGACGATGCGCGCCACCGGCGCCCCGCTCAACTCGATGAGCTGTCGCACCACGAAGGCCGATGCCTCGTAGGCGGCGCGGCGCAACGACGTGCCGTCGTGCGTGAGGTCCAGCCCGTGCAGCGCTGCCCGGCGGTGCGGATCGTGAAACGGCGTGCGCTCGCCACGAATGTAGGGCAGCCACACCGGCACCCGCTTCGGATCGAGCTCCCGCGAAACACCCGGCGCCACAACTCGATTGACCCAATCGAGGAACAATCCGCCGGCGTTGCTGGCGCCGCCGATCTTGCTCAGGCCGGGCAGCGTGTGCGGGATGGTCCACAGGCCGGGCACCTGCCGCACCCCGGCGATGGTCGTCCACACGAGCAGCGTGGTGCCGCACAGCACCAGCACATCGCCCTCGTTGTCGGCACCGGCGACCAGTTGTTCACAGAGGGCGTCGATCGCTCCCACCGCCAGCACCGAACCGGTGGTGCGCACCTCTCCCACAGCCGCGCCGAATTTCTCCACCCGGGGCATTTGGTCAACGGTTACACCGCAATCGGCGCATGCCGCCGCATTCCAGGCGGTCCCGTCGAACAGGGGGAGTGTCGTGATCGCGGTTGCGAAATCGATCACCGCTTGGCCGCCGAGGGCGTGGTTGGCCACCGCGGGCGCCGGCCAGTAGCCGGCCGCGCCCGGCGCCTGGGCAGCAGTCCAGCGGAGAAACTCGGTGGCCTCGCCCACGGCTGGGAGCGGCTGTTCGACCGCGGCGACGCCCGGCGCCCAGCCCCGGCTGTCGCCGTACAGCAGCCCCGGGGTGAGTGGCCGTCCGTCGTTGTCCACGGCGGTCATCGAGGGCACCATCGCGGACACCGCCACGGCGCTCGGCCGTGATTCGGCCAACCGTTCCACGGCCGCGAGCGGCGCCCGGCGCCAGGCCTCCTCGGCGTCGTGCTCGAGTTGGTCGGGCCGCGGCACGCGCACTTGGTGCGCAACCCGCGCCCGCGCCGTCACGCGACCGTCTTCGTCGGCGGCTACCGCTTTGACCGCGGTGGTCCCGATGTCGATGCCGAGTGTGACATCAGTGCGTGACACGCGGGCAACGGTACGCCAGCATTGGCGTACGTGACTCCTCGACCGCGCGCTCTGGTGACGGCCCCGTTACGAGGGCCGGGATTCGCCAAACTCCGGCAGTTGACCGACGTGGTGTACGACCCCTGGATAAGTGAGCACGATCAGAAGTCGTTGCGCATCTACAGTGCCGAGCAACTGGCCGAGCGGGTCGCCGCAGAATCAGCTGAAATCGTTGTGGTGGAGAGCGATTCGGTCAAAGGCCCGGTGTTGGAACTAGGTCTGCGCGCGATCGCCGCAACCCGCGGGGACCCCAACAACGTCGACATCGCCGCCGCGACCGCCGCCGGCATCCCGGTGCTGAACACTCCGGCCCGCAACGCCGACGCGGTGGCCGAGTTGACCGTGGCGCTGTTGCTGTCGGTCACCCGCCACGTCGTGACAGCCGACGCCGACGTGCGGTCCGGCAACATCTTTCGCGACGGCTCCATCCCTTACCAGCGGTTCCGCGGGTGGGAGATCAACGGGCTCACCGCCGGCCTGGTGGGCCTGGGCGCCGTCGGCCGCGCGACGCGGTGGCGGCTGTCCGGATTGGGCATGCGGGTGATCGCGCATGATCCGTACAACGACGAGGCCCGGCACAGCCTGGACGAGCTGCTGGGCGAGTCCGACGTCGTGTCGCTGCATGCGCCGGTCACCGACGACACCGTCGGCATGATCGGTGCCGAGCAGTTCGACGCCATGCGTGACGGCGTCGTCTTCCTCAACACCGCGCGCGCTCAGCTGCACGACACTGATGCGCTGGTCGAAGCGTTGCGCTCTGGCAAGGTCGCCGCGGCCGGACTGGATCACTTCGTCGGCGAATGGCTACCCACCGACCACCCGCTGGTGGGAATGAGCAACGTCGTACTGACCCCGCACATCGGCGGGGCCACGTGGAACACTGAGGCACGGCAGGCGCAGCAGGTTGCCGACGATCTGGAGGCGCTGCTGACGGGCAACGCGCCCGTCCATATCCTCAACCCGGAGGTGCTGGGCTGATGAAATTCGTGGAAAACCCGGAGACAGCAGTGCTGGCCGCGGCCAAAGACATGCTGCGTCGCGGTCTCGTCGAGGGCACGGCCGGCAACATCTCGGCCCGGCGCTCCGACGGCAATCTGGTCATCACGCCCTCGTCGGTCGACTATGCCGACATGACCCTCGACGATCTGGTCCTGGTGGATCCGGACGGCGCTGTGCTGCAAGCCAAAGAAGGTCGCATG
The DNA here is from genome assembly GCF_010723575.1 of Mycobacterium bourgelatii. NCBI lineage: Bacteria > Bacillati > Actinomycetota > Actinomycetes > Mycobacteriales > Mycobacteriaceae > Mycobacterium > Mycobacterium bourgelatii. The sequence continues at coordinate 702,762 of NZ_BLKZ01000001.1, read as the reverse complement.
CCGTCGACCGAGATGCAGTTGCATCTGGCGTGCTACCGCGCATTCGACGACATCGGCAGCGTGATCCACAGCCATCCGGTGTGGGCGACCATGTTCGCCATCGCCCATCAGCCGATCCCCGCCTGTGTGGACGAGTTCGCCGTCTTCTGCGGCGGGGACGTGCGCTGCACCGAGTACGCCGGGTCTGGCACGCCCGACGTCGGGGTGAACGCGGTCAAGGCGCTGGAGGGCCGCGGCGCCGCGTTGATCGCCAACCACGGCCTGGTGGCGGTAGGCCCCCGCCCGGACAAGGTCATGCACATCACCGCACTGGTCGAACGCACCGCCCAAATAGTCTGGGGCGCAAGGGCAATCGGTGGACCGGTGCCGATTCCGGAGGACGTCAACCGGAACTTTGCCGGCGTCTACAGCTACCTGCGCGCCAACACCTAACCAACACCGAGCCAAGCATGAACCGAATCCAGATGGGGCGCGCCAGCGTCACCCGGGTGCTGGAGCTGCGCTTCGACCTGCCGACCCGCACCTTCCCGCACACGCCTCCATCGGGTTGGCGCGACCACGCCGACCTCTTGGTTCCGGACTTCTTCGATCCCGACGCCAACCTGTGGCACGTCGCGATCCAGAGCTGGGTCATCGAGGTCGACGGGCTGACCGTGGTGGTGGATACCGGTGTCGGGAATGACCGCTCGCGCCCGCACATGCCGCCGTTGGATCACCTGCGGACCGGGTTCCTCAATGCGTTGCGGTCGGCGGGCGTGAACCGCAACGCCGTCGACGTGGTGATCAACACCCACGTCCACTCCGACCACGTCGGGTGGAACACGATGCTGGAGAACGGCGCATGGGTGCCGACGTTTCCCAACGCCCGCTACCTGGTGCCCGCACCCGACTACCAACACTTTCACCCAGACGGGACCGCCGCGCGTCAGTCGCCGCGCAACGAACAAGAGGAACTCGCGCGGCGCGGCGATCGGTTGGTGTTCGAGGACAGCGTCGTACCGGTCGACGAGGCGGGACAGGTCGTGCAATGGTCCGATGACTACCAGATCAGCCCGTCGCTACGACTGCGACTGGCGCCGGGACACACGCCCGGTTCGTCGGTGCTGTGGCTGGACGCGGGCGAGCCGGCGGTCTTCGTCGGCGACCTCACGCACAGCCCGCTGCAGGTGCGTCGACCCGGCGACGCGTGCGCCTTCGACATCGACGCATCCGCGGCGGCGGCCACCCGCCACCGCATCTTCACCGAGGCCGCACGCGCCGGGGCCACCGTCATCCCCGCGCACTATCCCGGTCGTGGCGGCGCGAGGCTGCGCGCCGTCGACGACCACTTCGACGTCGATCAGTGGCTAGACATCGAGCCGCTACAGGCGGATCGGCAGTGAGTCGTAGACGGTCATGTTGTTGGTCAGGTTGGGCAACGTCATGGTCGGCTCGCCGATCTCGATGTCGTTGGTGTGCAACAGGATTTCGTCAAGCGCGGCCCTGACCTCGGCGCGCGCCAGCATCGCGCCCAGGCAGTGATGGGCACCGCCGCCGCCGAATGACTGGTGTGGGTTGGGATCCCGCCGGATGTCGAAGCGGTAGGGATCCTCGAACACATCCTCGTCGCGGTTCGCCGAGCGCAACATCGTCACCACGCGCGCGCCCTCGGGGATCATCGTGTCCCCCAACACGACGTCCTTGGTTGCGCCCCGCACCCAGAACATGATGGGCGTGGAATACCGGATCACCTCTTCGACCGCCGTGTGCCGCGCCCCAGGCTCGGACCGATAAATCGCGATCTGATCCGGGTTGGCCACAAAGGCCCGGATGCCGTCGCACAACGCATTTCGCGTGGTGTCCGCGCCCGCCAACCCGAGAACGAAAAAGAAGATCTCAAGTTCGTTGGACGGGAGTAGGAAGCTCTCACCCGATGGGTCCGTGATCTTGGTGGTGCACAACACGCTCCAGATGTCGTCCTCGGGATGCTCACGTTTGCGGGCGGTCAGCGCGCTGGCGTACTGGAACAACTCCAGGAAGGGCTTGACGTCGCCTCCGTCGGGCACCAACATCTGTCCGCCCGTGGTTTTCACCACCAACTCGATCAGGCTGAACACGTGCGGCCGGTCCGATTCCGGGATGCCCACAATGTCACCAATCACCGAGATGGGCAGCCCGGCAGCCAGATCCACGAAATCTCCGCCGCCGGCCTCCAGCAATGCGCCGGCCAACGCCTTCGCGCGGTGGCGAATGCCGTCCTCCAATTTGGCCACCGCCCGCGGGGTGAACGCGCGCGTGATGACCCTGCGGCGCACGGTGTGATCGGGCGGGTCCAGGCTCACGATGGCCGGATAGGCGTCGAACAACGGCACGTCTTGGATCAACGGGCCGCGGGTCGCGGTGAACGATTCGTAATCCCGGTGCACCCGGGCAACGTCGGCGTGTTTGGTGCACACCCAGAATTCGCGTCCCACCGCCGATTTCACGTCGTCGGTGAGTCGCTGGTGGAAGACCGGGGTCTGCGCCCGCAGTTCGGCAAACAGATCGTCGGGGAATCGGGACGCCCAGATCGCCGGCTGCGCGAGGTCAACGGCCGTGTTGGTCATGAGTTCTCCGCCATCACATTACGCAGGCCCCCGAGGATCAGGCGCAACCCGTATCCGAATGCCCAGTCGCTCTGCGCGAGCTGCACCGAACCCAGCAGGTGGATGTACAAGGCTGCGTGCGCCGCTTCGAATTGCCTTTTCCGCAGGCCGCATTCGCCCAGGATGGCGCGTGCCGCTCGGTCCATCTCGGTGGCCGCGGCCGTGTGCGGGTGTTCCTGCAGCAGGGTGGCGATTCCCGGCACGTCGACGAGCACTTTTCGAGCGTTGGTGTACAGCGCGATCAACCGCGTTTCCCAATCCCCTTTTTGCGGCACCTCGATTTGAGCGAGCACCGATTCGATCAGCAAATCGAGCAATTCACGCTTGTCGCGCACGTGGTAGTAGACCGATGACGGAGCCGTACCGGCCTCGGCCGCCAGCGCGCGCATGGTGACCCGATCGACGCCGACGCGCTTCGCCAGTTGGTAAAGGTGCTTGGTCAGGTGCGCGCGATCCAGCGCGCCGTAGCGCAGCACCGGTGCCGTGGACGCAGCCTCCATGGGTCGCCATCCCCACTTTCGAACAGTGGCCGAATTCGAACAGTGTTCTGATTAGAGCAGCGTTCGGAGGCCTCCGTCAATCAGCGTCAGCCCTGCCTGATACGCCATTGCCGCGGCGAGAGGCCGTGCGTCCGGCTGAAGAGCCTGCTGAAGTATCCGGGATCGGCGATCCCGACCCGGCTGGCCACCTCCGCGACCGGTAGATCCGTTGCGGCCAGCAAGCCGCGAGCCTCGGCCATCCGACGTTCGATGATCCAATCGCCGACGGTGCGGCCGGTGCGCCGCCGCACGACGGTAGTCAGGTGTCCTGGCGTCACGCCGAGGTCGCGGGCCACGTCACGCAGCGACAGCCGTTCACCGAGCCGACGGTCGATCACGGCGAAAACGTCGGCCAGTAGCGGTTCTCCGCTACGCCGAAGATCGTCCACCACGTCGCGCGCCAAGCGCGCGAGTTCGATCAGCAGCAGCGTCAGATGCGCCAGCGCGGCCTGTCGGTAGCCTTCCTCTCCCCCGGCCAGCTCGGTTTCGATCGATCGGATCGCGTTGTCCCAAGTCGCTCGGCGTGCCAGGGGCACGTCCAAGCGCAGCATCCCCCCAGAATGTCCGTGCAAGAACGGGAAAAGTAGCGGATGCGCCCGCCACGCCGGCCACGGTGACCGGGCGTCTTCGCCTAGAGCGGCGGGGTCGAAGAACACCGCGACCCCCTCATCCAGCTGGTTCATCCGAGCGGGGTCGAGCACCGCACCAGCGGCCGCGACGTAGACCTGCCCGGCGGCGGGGACGTACCACAGGGCCGGGAAGTGATGGATGTGCCGCCCGCGCTCCGCGAGGTCGTCGGCGTCGCCGCTGCGTCGTCGGTGTACCGAGACCGGGGGTATGTCCGGGTCGGTGCGGTATTGATACACCGGCACGCCACCGCGGTAGCGGATGAGCCGAGCCGCTTGTGTCACCTAGTCGAAGATAGTCCAAGTATTCGCAATAATCACCCAATTACTCAGCAGTGCTACGAGTAAACATGGATAGTATGACCAAACATCATCCACATGACTATCTGCCGGCCGCCGGCCACGACGCGTTCCTGCCCGGTTACGACTTGCTCGCGCGCCTCATGGGCTTCAACGGCGTCTACCGGAAGCTCATCGAGCAGGCCGAACTCGCCCCCGGTCAGAGCGTTCTGGAAATCGGCTGCGGCACTGGTAATCTCACGATTCGCGCCAAGCGTTCCCAGCCCGCGGCGGAAGTGATCGGCAGCGACCCGGATCCGTTGGCGTTGCGTCGGGCGCAGCGAAAGGTGCGCGGGCTCAGCGGGATCCGCTTCGAGCGCGCCTACGCCCAACGCTTGCCGTTTGCCGACGGGGAATTCGACCGGGTGCTGTCGTCGATGATGCTGCACCATCTGGACAGCGATGCGAAGGCCGATGCGGCCGCAGAGGTTTTCCGGGTGCTGCGTCCAGGCGGCCGACTACACCTGGTCGACATCGGCGGCGACGCGGCCGAGCGCGGCGGCCTCGCGTCGCGGTTCATGCGGCACAGCCACCTCACCGCCGGGAACCTCGGGGACGCTATCCCCCGGTTGTTTGGTGAGGCGGGATTCGAGTGCACACAGGTCGCCACCCAACGGCACCGCGTATTCGGACAACTCGCCTACTATCGAGCCATCCGTTCCGGCTAGGGTCGGGCACTTCTTCCAATGCGCGTTGGGTGCGGCGCACATTCTTCGGCCAGCGGGTTGGCGTCATCATCAACCTCGAAGGGTTCCGGTTGCACGCCGCATTCATTGGGCCTTCATCGGAACGTCAATGCCTGTCGCCGCTCGGCTTGGTGGCCATGGCGGCAACGCCGGCGATGAAGGTGTCGAGGTCGGCGTTCTTGGCGTCAACGACCGCCTTCAGATCGGGCAGGTAGTGCTCGAACCGGTCGCTGCCCATCGCGGCGATGATGCCCGCGGCCACCTCCTCGGGCGCCACCTTGGGGCCTTGATACAACGGCTCGTCGTTGTCTGGCTGATCCCAGATCTCGGTGTCAACCGGGCCCGGCTGGATCAGCTTCACCGATACTCCGGTGCCCACGAGGTCCGCCGCGATCGCTTCGCTCCACCCACAAAGCGCGAATTTACTGGCACAGTACGCAGATTCGTGGAGTATGCCCATCCGGCCGGCCACACTCGCGACGTTGACGATCAGGCCCGAACGGCGCGCCAGCATCCGCGGTAGCAGGGCCATGGTCAGCCGCATTGGTGCGGTGAAATTGACCCGCATCACGGTCTCCACGTCGACGACATTGAGCTCTGTCACCGAGCGCCGCTTCGGGATGGCCGCGTTGTTCACCAACACATCGATACCTCGCAAGCCATGCCAGGCTTGCAACGCCAGCGGGCCATCCTTGGATGAGTCGGCCAGATCGGCAACCCACATTTGCGAGTCCGGCGAGTTCCTTTGGCAGTCGGCCAGGACATCGGCCAGCCTGTCCTGTCGACGTGCAATCAGCCCCACCACAGCGCCTTGCGCGGCCAACTGCCTGGCCAGCGCGGCTCCGACGCCCGACGAGGCGCCCGTGATGAGGACCCGCTTGCCGGCGGCCTGAAAGGCGCCTCCGCTCGGAATGGTTTGCGACATGCCCATCAAGGTAGCCACGGATCGACCCGAGTTGGAACTAATTGCGCCCGCTTGCTCGTTATGTTGGCTAAGTATCAGCGTCAAAGGATGGGGGCAGTACATGGCGGCCAGCGGCACCGTGAGATATGAGGGCGACACCTGGGACCTGGCATCCAGCGTCGGAGTCACCGCGACAATGGTCGCGGCGGCCCGCGCGGTCGCGACCCGGGCCGAAAACGCACTGATCAGCGACCCGTTCGCCGAACCGCTGGTCCGGGCGGTGGGCGTCGACATGCTCACCCGGTTGGCGACCGGGGAGTTGACGCCCGCGGAGATCGACGATGCGGATCGCCCGAATACCTCGATGGCCCGCATGGCCGACAACATGGCCATCCGCACCAAGTTCTTCGACGAGTTCTTCCTCGACGCGACCGGCGCCGGCATCAGACAGGCTGTCATCCTGGCTTCGGGGCTCGATTCGCGCGCCTACCGGTTGGACTGGCCCGCGGGGACTGTCGTCTACGAGATCGACCAGCCGAAGGTGATCGAGTTCAAGTCTCGCACCCTGGCTGAACTCAACGCCTCCCCCACCGCCGACCGTCGCACGGTCGCCGTCGACCTGCGTGAGGACTGGCCCGCCGCGCTCCGGGCGGCCGGGTTCGACCCGAGCCAACCGACCGCGTGGAGCGCCGAAGGCCTGCTGGGTTACCTGCCGCCGGAAGCCCAGGATCGGCTGTTGGACACGATCACCGAACTCAGTGCACCGGGCAGCCGGATCGCCACCGAAAGCATCCGCAATATCGATCCCGACCACGAGGAGCGGATGAAAGAGCGCATGAAGCACATCTCCGAGCGGTGGCGCTCGCAAGGTTTCGATTTCGACATGACCGGGCTGGTGTACTTCGGCGACCGCAACGAAGCCGCTGCCTACCTGGCCGACCACGGATGGTCGCTGACCGAGAACAACGCTCGGGACCTGTTGGCCGCGAACGGCCTTCCCCCCATCGAGGAGGAAGACGTGCCGATGCCCGACCTGTTCTACGTGAGCGGCACGCTAACCGACAAGCGGACCGGATAGCGGGCCCGCATAAGGTTACGTTCATGGCACGCACTCACGACGACAACTGGGATCTGGCGTCCAGCGTCGGCGTCACGGCGACGCTGGTCGCGTCCGGTCGCGCAATGGCGACCAAAGATCCTCGCGGCTTGATCAACGACCCCTACGCCGACCCGCTGGTGCGTGCGGTCGGCGTGGATTTCTTCATCAAGATGATGGATGGGGAGCTGGATCTCGCGGCGTTCGACAACAGTTCCCCGGCTCGCGCACAGGCGATGATCGATGGAATGGCGGTGCGCACCAAGTACTTCGACGACTACTTTGTCAACGCCACCAATGGGGGCATACGGCAGGCGGTGATATTGGCTTCCGGGTTGGATGCCCGCGCCTACCGGCTGCCGTGGCCGGAGGGGACCGTTGTCTACGAACTCGACCAGCCGAAAGTGATCGAGTTCAAGACAACGACTTTGGCAGGTATCGGCGCCGAGCCCACCGCGACCAGGCGCGCGATCCCCATCGATCTGCGCGGCGATTGGCCGACGGCGCTGCAGGAGGCCGGCCTGGACGCTACGGCGCCGACGGCCTGGTTGGCCGAAGGCCTGCTGATCTACCTGCCGCCCGAGGCCCAGGACCGGTTGTTCGACAACATCACCGCGCTCAGTGCTCCCGGGAGTACCATTGCGACCGAATTCGTGCCTGGCATAGTCGATTTCGATGTCGACCGGGCGCGGGAGATGAGCAGCTCGTTCCGCGAGTTTGGCCTGGACATCGACATGGCGTCGTTGGTGTACCCCGGCGAGCGCAACCACGTCGTCGACTATCTGCGCGCCAAGGGTTGGGACGTCGAGGGTGTCACGCGCACTGAGCTGTTCGAGCGCAACGGCATCCCTGTTCCCGCGTCGGAAGACGACGACCCGCTGGGCGAGATCATCTTCATCAGCGCCGCGTATCACGGCTGACGCACTGGTTAGAAGCGCGACTCCCCCAGCCACAGCACATTGGCGCCGCTGAGTGTCTCCTCCACCTGACCGATGAGCCCGGCGATCGAGCGGGTCACCAAGGCCTCCACCGAAATTCGCGGTCGCACCAGATCGAACAGCGACGGGCCCGGCACACCCACGAGGCGAACCTCGGTGTCCTCATCCAACCCGGCCAGTATCTTCGCCCGGCGCAACGCGGTACGAAAGCCACCGAGCTCGTCCACCAAGCCGCGTTCGAGGGCGTCGGCTCCGGTCCAGACCCGGCCACGCGCCACGGCATCGACGGCTTCCACGCTCAGGTTGCGGCCTTCGGCGACACGCTGGACGAAGTCGTTGTAGAACAGGTCCGCCTCGGCCTCCCGGCGCGCCTGTTGTTCCGGCGTGAACGGCGTGTCGATGGACCAGGCGTCGGCATTGGCGTTGGTGCGCACCGTATCTGACGCGACCCCCAGGCGGTCCTTCAGATCGCGCACCACCAGCTTGCCGGTGATCACCCCGATCGATCCGGTGATGGTGCCCGGATTCGCCACGATCGCATCGGCGGCCACGGAGACGTAGTAGCCACCGGACGCCGCGACGGAACCCATCGACGCCACCACCGGCTTGCCGCGCTGGCGTGCCCGTTTCACCTCGCGCCAGATCGTTTCCGATGCCGTGACCGAGCCGCCGGGACTGTCCACCCGCAGCACGACGGCCGACACCGACTCCTCGGCCGCTACCTCGCGTAGGGCAGCGGCAATGGTGTCACCACCGGCGTTCGAGGGGCCGATCGGTAGACCTTTCGGCCCACCTCGCCCGTTGACGATCGCACCTTCGACGGTGACGACCGCGATCGTCGGCTTGGACTTGCGCCCGGGCACCGACGGCACCGGCGGCGCCAGCCTAGATCGGGCTGAACTGGCGTAGCGCGCCAGAGATATTCGCGGCAGCTTGTCGTCGGTGTCGATCGACTCCGGTGAAATATCTTTTGCACCAGTCAACTCCGCGATCCGGAAGTAGGCTTCGTCGCGGAATCCGATGCGGTCGACCAGGCCGGAAGACACCGCGTCGTCCCGCAACAGCGGCGCCCGGTCGGCCAGTTCGTCAAGAACGGCGACATCGAGGTTGCGCGACTTCGCAACGGCCTGCCAAACCTGCTCCTGCAGACTCTCCAACATCCGGGTGACGGCTTCACGGTGCGCCTCGGTAAAGCCGTCTTCGGTGAAAACATTTGCGGCAGACTTGTATTCGCCCTTGGCGATGAACTGCGCCTCGATGCCCGCCTTGTTCAGCGCGTCGCGCAGGAACATCGCGGTGCCGGCGAAACCGACCAGCCCCACCTCACCCGAGGGCTGCACCCAGATCTCGCGGAAAGCCGACGCCAGGTAGTAGGACAGGGTGCCCGGGTAGGTTTCGGCCCAGGCCAGCGACGGCTTGACCGCGCTGAACGCCGCGATGGCCTCCCGTAACTCCTGAACGGCCGCGGCCGGGGAAGGTGGAAGCTGGACGCGGGCAATCAGTCCAGCGACGCGCGGATCCTCGGCGGCGCGGTGAATCGCCGCGACCGCGGCGCGCAGTGATATCTGCCTGTCACCACCGGAGAACAGGGTGAACGGGTCAAAGCTCGTCGTCTCCGGTGGCATGGACCGCAGGTTGAGCTCGAGCACGCAGCCGTTGGGTATGCCGTGGTGACGCGCCGTGTCGACGCGAGTGGCCAAGGCGCGCACGTCGTCTACACCCGGCAGAAAATCCAGAAAGGCAAACATAATAAGCCAGCCTACCGATCGGCCGCCGTACCGTGGTCAGCGTGAGGTTTTCCATTTCGATCCCCCAGCTCGATTCCGGGACCCCAAACGGCCCTGCCGGCTTCGACATCGAAGGACTTCGCTCGTATCTCACCCGCGCCGAGGAGCTCGGTTTCGAAGGCGGGTGGACACTCGAGCAGATCATCGGCGATACACCGCTGTTGGCGCCGCTGGAGCTGTTGGCCTATTCGGCGGCCTGCACGCAACGGTTGCGTCTGGGCGTTGCTGTGCTGGTGACGTCGCTGCACGATCCGCTGCAACTGGCCTCGGCCGTCACCACCATCGACCGGCTCAGCCACGGCCGACTGGACGTAGGCGTCGCACCCGGGGGTGGTCGTCGCAAATTCGCCGCCTTCGGGGTCGACAAGGACAGCTACGTCAGCTACTTCACCGAGGGGCTGCGATTGATGAAGGCGGCCTGGTCGGACGAACCGCGGGTGACCTTCCACGGCCGGTTCCGTGATGTCGACGACCTGCCCATCCAACCCAAACCGGTGCAGCGACCGCATCCGCCGATCTGGTTCGGGGCGCACGCGCCTAAAGCGCTGGCCCGGGCGGTGCGCCACGGTGATGGGTTCATGGGCGCGGGGTCCTCGACGACCGCTGATTTCGCCGCCGCCGTGCTGACCGTGCGCCGCGAACTCGCCGCCCAGGGCAAAGACCCCGCGACCTTCACGATCGGCAAACGCGTCTATCTGATGATCGACCACGACGCCGACCGGGCCCGCGAACGGGTGATGGCCGGACTGCGTCGCATCTACGGCAAAATGTCCGGTATCGAGTCGGTGTCGGTGTCGGGTACCCCCGACGACGTGGTCCGCGGGCTGCAGGACGTCGTCTCCGCGGGCGCGCAGATGCTGCTACTCAATCCCGTTGGGGCCACGGTCGCGGAAGACCGTGAGCAAATGGAACGCCTGGCCGCAGAAGTGATTCCGCGCCTCACCTAATGCCGCACAGACGCGAAAGCCCCAGTTTCGGGCACGAAACCGGGGCTCTTGCGTTTGCTCGGCGGAGAACTACAGCTCGGTGGCCGAGCCGCCGGCGGCAGTGATCTTCTCGCGCGCGCTGCCGCTGAACTTGTGCGCGGTCACCGCGACGTTCACGGTCAGCTTGCCGTCACCGAGGACCTTCACCAGAGAGTTCTTGCGGACGGCGCCTTTGGCCACCAGCTCGTCGACACCGACGGTGCCGCCCTCCGGGAACAGCCGGTTGATGTCACCGACGTTGACGACCTCGTACTCGGTGCGGAAGCGGTTACGGAAACCCTTGAGCTTCGGCAGCCGCATGTGGATGGGCATCTGCCCACCCTCGAAGGTCACCGGCACATTCTTGCGGGCCCGGGTCCCCTTGGTACCGCGGCCCGCGGTCTTGCCCTTGGAGCCCTCACCGCGACCGACGCGGGTGCGCGGGGTCTTCGACCCGCGTGCGGGCTTCAGGTCGTGCAGCTTGATAGTCACTTGGCCTCCTCCACCTCGACGAGGTGGCTAACCACCGCGATGAGCCCGCGGGTCTGTGCGTTGTCCTCGCGGATCACCGAGTGCCGGATCTTTCGCAGACCCAGTGTGCGCAGGGTCTCGCGCTGCTTCCAGCGCGCACCGATGGTGCTGCGCACCTGGGTGATCTTCAGGTCTGCCATGGTTATGCCGTACCCTCCCGGGCAGCGCCCGAACTGTGAGCCGCAGCCAGCGCGTCACTTTCCCGTCGCGCCTTCAGCATGCCGGCGGGGGCAACATCCTCGATGGGCAGACCGCGGCGGGCGGCCACCTCCTCGGGACGCTGCAGCATCTTGAGGGCGGCGACGGTGGCGTGCACCACGTTGATGGCATTGTCGCTGCCCAGTGACTTCGCCAGGATGTCGTGCACCCCAGCGCATTCCAGCACCGCACGGGCCGCGCCGCCGGCGATCACACCGGTACCCGGGCTGGCCGGGCGCAGCAGCACCACGCCGGCCGCCGCCTCGCCCTGCACCGGGTGGGTGATGGTGCCGCCGATCAGGGGCACCCGGAAGAAGCCCTTGCGAGCCTCCTCGACGCCCTTGGCGATCGCCGCGGGAACTTCCTTGGCCTTGCCGTAGCCGACACCGACCATCCCCGCGCCGTCACCAACGATGACCAACGCGGTGAAGCTGAACCGTCGACCACCCTTGACCACCTTGGAGACGCGGTTGATGGCGACGACCCGTTCGAGGTAGTTGCTCTTGTCCCCGTCCCGGTCCCGGCCGCCACGGCCACCACCGTCGCGGCGGCCACGGCCGTCCCGCGAGTCGCGGCTGTCACGGCTGTCTTGGCCACGGCTGTCTGTCGGGCCGCCAGCCGATTGCTCCGCCATTATGCGGTCCTTCCGTTCATCAGAAACTCAATCCGTTCTCGCGGGCGGCGTCGGCCAGAGCCGCGATCCGTCCGCCGTAGGTGTACCCGCCGCGGTCGAAGACCACGGTGTCGATGCCGGCGGCCTTGGCGCGCTCGGCGATCAATTGCCCGACCCGCACGCTGCGGGCTTTTTTGTCTCCGTCCAGGCCGCGCACGTCGGCCTCGATCGACGATGCGGCGGCCACGGTGGTGCCGTTCTGGTCGTTCACGAGCTGCACGTGAATGTGCCGCGAAGAGCGGTGCACTACCAACCGGGGGCGTTGCCCGGTGCCGGCGACCTTCTTGCGCAGCCGCGCGTGCCGACGCAGCCGGGAAACCCGTCGTGTTGCCGAAACAGATTGCGCCATAACTACTTACCTGTCTTTCCGACCTTGCGGCGGATCTGCTCGCCTTCGTAGCGCACGCCCTTGCCCTTGTAGGGGTCGGGACGGCGCAGGCGACGGATATTCGCCGAGATCTGACCGACCTTCTGCTTGTCGATCCCCGAGACCGTGAACTTCGTCGGTGCTTGCACCGCGAACGTGATGCCTTCGGGGGCCTCGATCACCACCGGGTGGCTGTATCCGAGCGCGAACTCCAGATTGCTGCCCTTTTGCTGGACGCGGTAGCCGACGCCGTGGATCTCCATCTTGGTGGTGTAACCCTCCGTCACACCGGTGACCAGGTTGGCCAGCAGGGTGCGGGACAGCCCGTGCAGCGAACGGCTGCGCCGGTCGTCGTCGGGACGGGTGACCACGATCGCGCCATCCTCGTTGCGCGCGACCTTGATCGGCTCGGCCACGGTCAGCTCCAGGGTGCCCTTGGGTCCCTTCACCGAGACATTCTGACCATCGATCGTTACGTCGACCCCGGCGGGAACCGGGACCGGTTGCTTACCAATGCGAGACATGGTTATTCCCTCTCACCAAACGTATGCGAGGACTTCGCCGCCCACGCCCTGTCTGGCTGCCTGACGGTCAGTGAGGAGACCCGAGGACGTCGAAATGATTGCGACGCCAAGGCCGCCGAGCACTCGCGGCAGGTTGGTGGATTTCGCGTACACCCGCAGGCCAGGCTTGGACACCCGCTTCAAGCCGGCGATGCTGCGCTCGCGGCTGGGCCCGTACTTGAGCTGCACCACCAGCGACTTGCCCACCCGAGCATCCTCGGTGCGGAAGTCGGTGATGTAGCCCTCGTTCTTCAGGATCTGGGCGATGTTGGCCTTCAGCTTGGAGTGCGGCAAGCGCACCTCGTCGTGGTACGCCGAGTTGGCGTTGCGCAGACGGGTCAAGAAGTCTGCGATTGGATCCGTCATAGTCATCGAGCGCTGCTCCTCTTCATCGCTACGCTCTGCATCGTCGTCATCGCGGTCATGGTTAGTCCCTGTGTCCTGTCACCAGCTGCTCTTCTGCACGCCGGGCAATTCGCCCGCATGCGCCATCTCGCGCAGGCAGATCCGGCACAGCCCGAACTTGCGGAATACCGCGCGCGGGCGACCGCACTTGCTGCAGCGGGTGTAGCCGCGCACCGCAAACTTCGGCTTGCGTTGCGCCTTGTTGACCAGTGCTTTCTTTGCCATCTGCTCAGTTCTCCTTGAAGGGAAAGCCGAGGGCCCGCAACAGCGCTCGTCCTTCGTCGTCGTTCGTCGCCGAGGTGACTACGTTGATGTCCATGCCGCGGACTCGGTCGATCTTGTCCACATCGATCTCGTGGAACACCGATTGCTCGGCCAGCCCGAAGGTGTAGTTGCCGACCCCGTCGAACTGCTTGGGCGACAAGCCGCGGAAGTCGCGGATACGAGGCAGCGCGATCGAGGTCAGTCGGTCGAGGAACTCCCACATCCGGTCGCCGCGCAGCGTCACGCGCACACCCACCGGCATGCCCTCGCGCAACTTGAACTGTGCGATCGACTTGCGCGCGCGGCGAATCTCCGGCCGCTGCCCGGTGATCAGCGCCAGGTCGTTGACCGCGCCGTTGATCAGCTTGGCATCGCGGGCGGCCTCGCCGACGCCCATGTTGACCACAACCTTCGTCACCGTCGGGACCTGCATGACGTTGGCGTAGTTGAACTGCTGTTGCAGCGCGTCCCGGATCTCGTTGCGGTAGCGCAGCTTCAGGCGCGGCTGAACTTTCTCTGCAGTAGTCATCAGATGTCCTTGCCGTTGCGCTTCGAGATGCGAACCCGCTTACCGGTTTCCTCGTCGACGCGGTAACCGATCCGGGTGGGCTTGCCGTCGGAGTCGACGACCATCACGTTCGACACGTGAATCGGCGCCTCCTGGGTGACGATGCCGCCGGACTGCGCGCCGCGCTGGTTGGCCGAAACCGCGGTGTGCTTCTTGATCCGGTTGACACCTTCGACGAGCACCCGGTTGCGGCTTGGGTAAGCCTGCAGCACTTTGCCTTTGGCGCCCTTGTCCTTACCCGCGATGACCAGCACGGTGTCGCCTTTGTGGACCTTCATCTACAACACCTCCGGGGCGAGCGAGATGATCTTCATGAACCGCTTCTCGCGCAGTTCACGCCCGACCGGCCCAAAGATGCGCGTCCCGCGCGGGTCGTTGTCGGGCTTGATGATCACTGCCGCGTTCTCATCGAACTTGATGTAACTGCCATCGGGCCGGCGGCGCTCCTTGACCGTGCGCACCACGACCGCCTTGACGACGTCCCCACGCTTGACGTTGCCGCCGGGGATGGCGTCTTTGACGGTGGCGACGATGACGTCACCGATGCCGGCGTAGCGTCGCGACGAGCCGCCGAGCACACGGATGCACAAGATCTCCTTGGCGCCGGTGTTATCGGCGACCTTCAGCCGCGATTCCTGCTGAATCACTAGATCTCCTGACCTGTTTTCTGACGTGTGCACGGCAGGAAAAACTCACCTGACGTGCGCGGTCTGTTTGTCGTCGAAGGGCACGCAGGGCCAGCGAACCGGCCGAGGTCTGCCCAAGGCAACCCCTAGAGTCTAGGGGAAGGCCAGCCCAGCGCCAAATTCGGCCGATCTTCAATTCGACCGTCGAGACGTTGCCCGCTCCCCGGCGAGGCACAGCTGTGCGACCGAGGCGGCACGGTCCATTATCCGTCAGCGCATTTATGTTTCGCGTCACCGTGTTTCTATGAAATACCGCGGTGCTTTCACGGCGCTTCTTGCGCCTGGAAAATACGCGGCCCGAAACTCGGGACGGGCGCGAAATCCACCGAGTCCAGCATTGCTGTCGGCGCTCTAACCGCAGCTAGAACGCATAAGCAAGCGTTACCGGAATCGTTGCGGCGGGGGCGCGACCGCACCGGTGGTCCGCCCACTTGGTTTTACCCCACAAAACCTCTGGCGTTGCCCGTCAATCGAATTCGGCAACGAAATGCACCGGCCCGACCGTGGCACTGTGACCGCAGCTACGTAGCCAGTCTTTCGACGTCGTGTCCTATGCCGATGAGCGGAGCCCCATGTCGACCTTTGTGACTGCAGTACCCGAGACGTTCGCGACGGCCACCCAGGAGTTGAGCCGAATCGGATCTACGCTCGCTGCAGCCAACGCGGCGGCGGCCGGTTCCACCACCCAAGTGCTGGCTGCGGGGGCCGACGAGGTGTCAGTGGCCATCTCCGCGCTGTTCGGCGGCTTCGCTCACGATTACCAGGCGCTCACCAGGGATGTTGCGCTGTTCCACGATCAGTTTGTGCGGACCTTGGCCTCGGGCGGGTCGGCGTACGGCCTCGCCGAGGCCGCCAACGCCGCGCCCCTGCAGGCACTCGAACGGTCCGTCCTCGGCGTGATCAATGCGCCCACCGAATTCCTGCTCGGGCGTCCACTCATCGGAGACGGCGCCGCCGGCACCGCGGCAAGCCCCAACGGGCAACCCGGCGGCCTGTTGTGGGGTAACGGAGGCAACGGTTACGACGGCCGCGGCGGCCACGGCGGGGCGGCCGGGCTGATCGGAAATGGCGGGACCGGAGGTGCGGGTGCGGTCGGCGCCATCGGCGGAACGGGCGGCACCGGCGGATTGTTGTTCGGCAATGGCGGTGCCGGTGGCGTCGGCGGGGCCGGCGCGGCGGGAGGCGCCGGGGGCTCCGCGGTCCTGTTCGGCAGCGGCGGTGTTGGCGGCACCGGAGCGCCCGGGTTCGCCGGCGGATCCGGCGGCACGGGCGGTCTGCTGGTGGGCAACGGGGGTGCCGGCGGTGCTGGGGGTGCCGGCTTCGGCACCGGCGGGTCCGGCGGCACGGGTGGCGCCGGGGGTGCCAGCGGCTACCTGCTCGGCAACGGTGGCGCGGGCGGTGTCGGCGGTGACGGCGCCGCCGGGGCGCCCGGCCAGACCGGGGGGTCCGGCGGGGTGGGCGGCGCCGGGGGCGTCAGCAGGGCCCTCGCCTTCTCTGCCGGTGGCACCGGCGGGGCCGGCGGCACCGGCGGTGTCGGCGGATTTGGCGCCACGGGGGCCGCTGGTGGTTGGGCCGGTGGTGACGGCTTCGCCGGCGGCGTCGGCGGCGCGGGCGGCGTCGGCGGTGCCGCTCACGGCCTGTTCAGCCGCGGCGGGGTCGGCGGCCTGGGCGGCAACGGCGGTGCCGGCGGTGATGGCGGGACGGGCGGCGTCGGCCTGGGCTACGGCACGGTCGGCGGAAACGGCGGTCACGGAGCCACCGGCGGCGACGCCGGCGTCGGCGGCGCGGGGGGCGCCGGCGGGCTGTTGGGATTTGGCGGCAACGCCGGCAACGCCGGCGTGGGCGGAAACGGCGGGACCGGCGGATCGGGTGGCGCGGGCGATGTCGGCGCTTCGCGCGGGCCGGGCGGCGGCCTCGCGGCCGACGGCTATCGCGGCGGAACCGGCGGCAATGGCGGCGCCGGGGGCAACTCGAGTGCCGGCGGTTTCAACGGCTCCGGTGGCACCGGTGGAGCAGGCGGCGCGGGCGGTACCGGCGGTGTCGGCGGTGCGGACATCGGGACTGGTGCCGGTGGCGGTGGCCAGGGCGGCGCCGGTGGTGACGGAGGTACCGGCGGCGTGGCGGGTACCGGCGGAGGCGGCGGCGCGGTCGGCGCCGGTGGCCGGGCGGGTAGCGGCGGCGACGGCGGAGCGGGCGGCAGCGGATCCGCGGCGGCCTCGGCGGGCGACCTCGGTGGCGACGGCGGCTTCGGCGGTAAGGGCGGCCAGGGCGGCCAGGGTGGCAGCGCCGGGGGCGCAAACGGCATCAACGGATCTGGTGGCGCGGGCGGTTTCGGCGGTCAAGGCGGGGTCGGCGGGGCGGGCTACCACGGCGACGGCGTCAACGACACCACCGCGGGCGGCAGCGGTGGCCGGGGCGGCAGTGGCGGCGCCGGGGGTGCGGCCGGGGCGGTCGGCACCGGCGGCACGGTGGGCGCGGGCGGTCACGGGGGTAACGGGGGTGCAGGTGGAGCGGGTGGCACCGGAGCCGCCGCCGCTGACGCGGGCGACCTGGGCGGCAACGGGGCGGCCGGCGGCAAGGGCGGTCAGGGCGGCCAAGGCGGCAGCGCCGGAGGCACGACCGGCACCAGCGGGTCCGGCGGCGCCGGTGGTCTCGGCGGTCACGGCGGCGACGGTGGGACGGGCTACCACGACGACGGCAAAAACAACGCCACCGCCGGTGGCAACGGTGGCCGCGGCGGCAATGGCGGTACTGGCGGCGAGGCCGGTGGCGTCGGCACCGGCGGCGTGAAGGGACTCGACGGTACGGGCGGCGACGGCGGGCTCGGAGGTACCGGCGGCAGCGGCGCGACCGGAAAGGCCGGCTACGACGGCGGCCTCGGAGCAGCCGGCGGCCGGGGCGGCGACGGAGGTTCCGGCGGCACCACGGGCACCGGCGGCAACGGCGGTGCCGGCGGGCAAGGGGGTCAAGGCGGCAAGGGCGGCACCGACCTGGGCCAAGGCGGGGCCATAGCCCCGGCGGGCAGCCAAGGCGGCGCCGGTGGCCGGGGCGGCGACGGTGGGGACGGCGCCATCTGGGGCAATGGCGGCGCGGGCGAGCGCGGCGGCAACGGTGGCGCGGGCGCCAACGGGGCGGACTCGATCTACGTCGGCGGGCTCCCCGGCGCCGGTGACGCCGGCGGCCGCGGTGGCAACGGGGGCGTCGGCGGCGATGGCGGCAATTCCGGCTACGGCGGAGTCAACGGCGCCAGCGGCGCCGGCGGCGACGGCGGCGCCGGCGGCACCGGCGGTGCCGGTGTGCGAGCCGCGGCGCCCGCCGGTGGCGTCGGCGGGAACGGCGGCGACGGCGGGGCGGGCGGCAAGGCCGGGACAGGCGGCGCGTTCAGCGAAGTGGGCGGTGCCGGCGGCGACGGTGGCAAGGGCGGGACCGGCGGCGCCGCCATGCCGAACTACATCGACAGCGGTACATACGTCGGCGTACAGGGCGGCGCGGGCGGTAAGGGCGGGACCGGCGGCGCCGCCGGTACGGGCGACCTGTATGCGGCGGGCGGCAACGGTGGCCAAGGCGGTGACGGCGGCCGCGGCAGCGACATCACCCAGTCGAGTACCTCGGGCAGCGTGACCGGAGGCTACGGCGGGGTGGGCGGCGTCGGGGGGACCGGAGGTGCCAGCTCTGGCGGCATTCTGCAAAACGTCGCCGGTGCCGGCGGAACGGGCGGCACGGGCGGGGCCGGTGGGTCGGGCTCGCCTGGAAACGGAATCTTCAGCGGCGGGGGCGGCGGCAAGGGCGGCGTCGCCGGGACGGGTGGTGTAGGCGGCGCCGCGACCGGTCCGGGCGCGGTCGGTGGCGCGGGCGGGCAGGGCGGTGTCGGTGGCGTCGGCGGGGTTGGCGGCAACGCAATGCCGAGCACCGGCCTGCGTGGTGGCAACGGCGGTGCCGGTGGCGCCGGCGGCGTCGGCGGGGTGGGCGGCACCGGCACGACAAAAGGTCTGGCCGGCGACGGCGGGTTCGGCGGCTCCGGCGGTCACGGCGGAACCGGGGACGGAACCGTCGGCGCCGTGGGCAAGGTCGGCACGTCCGGCGACCCGGCTACGGGTGCTGCCGGTGGCAACGGCGGCACCGGCGGCACGGGCGGCCTGGGCGGCGGTAGGTAGGTCTTAGGCCGTCGATCCGCCGGGCTATTTCATCGCCCGATCTTTGTCCCGATACCACGCCACGATGTAGATCACCATGGCCGCGGCCAGGCCCAGCAACACCCAGATCACCAGGGCCTGGTCGATCCACGCGCCCGTCGGCGGCGAACCGGGAAGGAAGTTGCGCAACGGCACCACCGCGAACAGCATCGCGGCGTACCAGGTGCCGAAGGGCGGCACGAATGCCCGCCGCTGCGTGACCATCTGGATGGCGACGAACAACGCCAGCGCCGGCAGCGTGAGCAGGACCAGGCAGATTCCGATGTCGAAGAACAAGGGGCCGTTTGCCCGCTTCAAGGTGATGACCACGGCGTCGGGTCGGTGCGAGTTCGGATCGTCCTCGCCGACCCGGTCGAGAAAGATGTCGAATCCGTCTACCACGCCGTCCACTTCGACGCGGGCGTTCTCGTAGTGGGCGCTGTCGCCGGCCCCGGCCAGCCACTCGGCCTGGATGGGGTCGGTGGTGTAGGTATCGAAGGGCCAGTGCAGCGCGTCGCCGCGCGCGTCGATGGTCGCCTCGACCGGGTGCGGCGCTTTCCCCCTCTCGTACTCCAACTCGCCGAGGTCGCTCTGGGACACGAACCGCACGGCGGTATCGGCGGTCAGGCGGTGCAGCCGCGGATCCAAGATCGAGGCATCGGGCTTGAGCAACACCTTGACCCCGAGGCGCTGGTCCTTCGTGTCCAGTTTCTCTACGTGGATGACCACCAGGGTGTCGTCGGTGGTGCCCGCATTCACCTTCGGCAGCGGAGGCTGGGCCAGCCAGGTATAGCTGAGTATCAACACAATCCAGGCGACGGCGACACCGATGATGATGGAGGTATCGAGCACCAGGTGCTGACGCACCGTCATGTGTTTGGGCTCGGGGTGCTGCCCCGGCGTGGCCGGTGCCGGTTCGGGGTCGGCAGTCGACTCGCCGGGCGGCCGCGCATCTACCGACACGAGGTCAGATCGTAGCAACCGGGGGTGTTGCGGACAGCCGTCTCGTCACACCGTCGCTACCGGTGTTCGGCTTCGCTGGGATCCGCCACGCAGCGGAATCCGATGTGGGTGGTCGCGCTGTCTTGCGACTGCGGTGAACGCGCGGCCGGCCGGTAGCGGTGGCAGTACTCCGGCGCGCACAGGTGGGAGCCCCCCTTGAGGGTCTGGTTGATGGTCGGATCGGGCCGTCCCGATGGCGTGCAGCAGCCCTTCGGGGGTTGGTCTAGCCGGTGATGTCCGAAGTACTCGGTCGTCGTCCATTCCCACACGTTTCCGATCATGTCGGTCAGCCCAAAAGCGTTTCGCGGGAACGTGTCGACGGGCGAAGTCCCCACCCAGCCCAGCGCACCGTCATTGCGGTACGGAAACTTGCCCTGCCAAGTGTTGGCCATCAGCCGGCCATTGGGCTGAGGGTCGTCACCCCAGGCGTAAACCGTGGTGCTGCCGGCACGCGCCGCAAACTCCCACTCGGCCTCGGTCGGCAACCGCCTCCCGGCCCACCGGGCATAGGCCGCGGCGTCGGTATACGCCACCTGCACCACGGGGTGGTCGGCTTTGTCGGCAATATCGCTGTCCGGCCCAAAGGGCTGACGCCAGTGAGCACCCGGCACCCACTCCCACCATTGCCGCCAGTTGCGTAGGTCGACCGGCCCCGTCGTCGGCCGGAAGACCAGACCCCCTGGAACCAGGTCGGCGGGATCGGCACCGGGGTAAAGCGCCGGGTCGATCTGTTGCTCCGCGACCGTGACATAGCCTGTGGCAGCGACGAATTCAGCGAATTGTGCGTTGGTCACCGGGTGTCGCTCTATCGCGAAAGGGGCCACCGTCACGGTGTGGATCGGGGCCTCTTCCGGATAAAAGCTCGTCGATCCCATCCGGAACGTTCCGCCCGGGAGGTCAACCAGTTCAGTCAGCACCTAGTCAGATTGCCGGTACCAGCTGAACATGTACAAACCCATCGCCCCGACCAGACCGAGCAGCACCCAGAGCACCAGGGCCTGGTCCACCCACGCGCCCGGCTGCGGTGCGCCGGGCAAGAACGTGCGGATGGGTATGACCGCGAACAGCATCGCGGCGAACCAGGTGACGAACGGCGGCGCGAATTTCCGCTTGCCCAACGCGATCTGGATGGCCACCGCGAGCGCCAAGGTGGGCATTGCGAAAAGGACCAGCAGGAGGCCGAGGTCGAAGATCAGCGGGGCCTTCGACCTGTGCAGGGTGATGATGACGTCGTCGCGGGAGTCCGGGTTCTCGGTATCTGAGGGATCGTGGACGCGGGTGATCGTCGCGTCCCAATTCTCCAATTTTCCGGTCACTTCGACACGCGCCGGGATGTACTTGCGGGCATCGCCTTCCCCCACCAGCACATCGGCGGAGATGGGGTCGGTGCGGTAGGAATCGAACGGCCAGGTGGCGGGATTACCGTGCGCCTCGAGTGTGGTGGGCATTTGCGCCGGCGATTTGCCCGCCGGATACAGCAGGTCGCCCAGGTCGTTCTCCGGGTAGAAGCGGACGGCGGTGTCGGTCTTGAGCACTTGGAGGCGACTGTCGTACATGTCGTCTTCGGGGATCACCAGCACCTTCACCGAAAGACGCGGATTCGGAGTGGGCTTCATCTCCTCCAATCGGACCACCACCACGGTGTCCTCGGTGGTGCCCAAATCCGGCGGCGGAAGCGGGTCCCCGGCCTTGGCCAGGACGTGGAAGCCGAACAACGAAAGGGCGTAGACGGTAAGGAAGCCCAGCACCATCGCCAAGACGATCAGGACGCGACGTGTATCGCGGCGCGGTGGTGAAGATGTGGCGGGCGGAGAAGGAGGAGCACTAGTGGCCATCGGTCAACCAGCCCATCGCTTGTGAAGTCTGTTGGTAGATGAAAATGCCCGATGCGATGGTAGCGGACCCCTACCCACCGCGCGAGGGTGCGATCAATTCCAGCCCGATTCACGCGTTGGAACGATCAGCCCGCCGGCCCGTCAATGTCTCGGCCGAGAAGCGACGAATCTCTGTTTGCGAAAATATATTTCGGGCCTCGGGCCGCAACGCTCAGGTCTTCTTCTTTCGATCCCGGTGCCAGGCGAGGACATAAAGGAACATCGCAACAACGAGCGCGATCAACACCCACAACACCAGCGCCTGGTCGATCCACGAGCCCTGCGGCGGCGAGCCCGGAAGAAAGTTGCGCAGCGGGACGATGGCGAACAGCATCGCGGCGAACCACGTTGCAAACGGCGGCAGGAACGCGGCTCTACCCGACACCATCGGAATGGCCACCCACAACGCAAGTGCGGGCAAGGCGACCAGCACCAGGCATATGCCGGCATCGAAGATCAGCGTGCCCTTGGCCCGGTGCAGGGTGATGACGACGTTGTCCCTGCTGTCTGGGTCCGGATTGTCCGGGTCGTGAACGCGGGTGACGGTGGCGTCCCAACCGTCCAATGCCCCCACCACCTCGACGCGAGCGGTATCGACTCGGCGATCCGCGCCCTGACCGGTGAACACGTCAGCCGAAATGACATCCGTTGCGTAAGAGTCGAATGGCCAATTGGCCGGAGTGCCACGGGCTTCGATGCTTGTTGCAACCTGTCCGGGGACTTTTCCCACCGGGTACTGCAGGTCACCCAGGTCATTGGCCGGGTACAGACGCACCACGGCATCGGTGGTCAGATCGCCAAAGTTCTTGTCGTACAACGATTCCTTGGGATATACGAGAACGCTCACCGACAGGCGGTCGGCGACGGGCTTCAGCTCGCCGAGGCGCAACTGCACGATCGTGTCGTCTGCCGCGTACTTGCTGATGTCGACCGGAGGCAACGGAAGGCCGGATCTGCCCAGCAGGTGGACGCCAACCAGTGACAACGCATAGACCACCAGGAAGGTCAGCAGAAGCCCGGCGGTGACCAGTACGCGGCGTCGGCGCGACTGCGGCTGCGACTGCGGCGTGGGCGCTGATTCCGGTGGCGGGGGTGGCGCCTGGGGCACATCGGTGGTCACGGGGAGTTATCGCCTTTCACGGTATGACGACGCCGAAATCTTGCAGCAGTACCGACTTTGCCGCCCCGAATTCGGCTGTGTCGCCCGGCGCCTCGACGTGGATGGTCACCAGGAAGTAGCTGGTGTTGGTCCGGATATGGGTGATGCGGTCGGCGAAATCGATTCTGGCCGAATCACCACGCAGGGTCCCGCTCAATATCTCGCTGCTGTAGCCGCAGAACTGCGCGCCGGTGACGACGAACTTCAGGCGCTGCATCGCACCGCCCAACGCCGCGGTGTAACGCAGGAACGCGCTTTCCGGCGTCGGGTCAGTCGGTGCAATACGTACCGTCGCAGACATGGAGTGCGGACCCGACATCGCCAGCGCGATATCGCCCGTTCCCTCTTCGGCTGTCCAACCGTCGGGGACCCTGATCGTGATCCTCGGCGCGGTGGGATCGGCGACGGCAGCGACGATCTCCTCCCCGTCATCCCCTGGCGTGACGACGCAGCGGGTCGCATTGGGCGGTATGTGCTGGGAAGTGGTCACCGCGATGCCCGGCGCGGGCTCTATCGGATCAGGACGCGATTGAGTGTCGTCGGACCCCTCGCCGATGTGCCCGCACCCGACAGCCGACAGCCATACCAGGACGGCCGCCCCGAGCGCCGCATGCGTTCGTCTCGCTGACATTCAGTCGCGCGAAAAAGCTAGCGCCAGTTCAGTTTCGACGTCTTCGTAGGGCCGACCGGATAGATCCATGGTGACGTTGGCGATGGTTCCACCGGTGAACACGAACGGCGCCTTGTAGCGGCTGGACACGCTCGAGCCGCCGTTGCGCCCCACGGTGATTCCCGCACCCGCCAATCCGAACGTTCCCGGGTGTGTCGCCACGTCGGCAAGCGTGCCAACCGGGCTGTGATCGAAGTAGAGCGTGAGATCGCCCAGCGGCGTATGACTGTTGGCCACGGTTCCCGTCCGGTTGTAGCGCACGCCGAGCAGGTGCCTGCCCAACGGGACCGGCCCGTCCGACGAGACCAGCTGCTGACGCTCACCGAGGAAGTTGTAAACGTAGTGCAGGCGCCCGTCCTGGATGAACAGCACGTGCCCACCGTGTGCGCCGCCCTGCTTGAACAACACACCTTCGGCGCCGGTGGTGTCGATGGTCACGTCGGCCACGAGGGCGAAGGACCGCCCGCGAATCTCGGGCGCGGCGCCGATACCGACGTCGGCGCAGTTCGGGTAGTAGATGTAGCTGTCTCGTTCGGTGACCAGGTAGGGCCGCGACCGGGTCATCGTCTCGAAGATGTTCAGATCCGACAGCGGCAGACCGTTGTACTTGGCGGCCTCGGAAAACCACAGCGCCTTGAGTTCTTCTAACTTTTCCGGGTTCTCGGCGGCCAGGTCGTGGGATTGGCTGCGGTCGCGCTCGATGTGGAACAGTTCCCAGCGGTCGGCGTCGAAGTGCTTCCAACCGGACGGCGTGGCCGCGTGGACGGTGTTGGCGAACCAGCCCTCGTGCCAGATCCCGCGGGTACCCAGCATGGTGTAGAACTGTGTCGTCTTCCCGGTGTCGGCGGCCGGATCATCAAGGGCCGCTTTGAAACTCACACCATCGAGCGGCTTCTGCGGGATCCCCTTGACGGTCTCTGGCGGGGACATACCGAGCAGGTCGTAGACGGTCGGGGTGATGTCGCTGACGTTGACATAGTTGTCCCGAACTTCGCCCCGGGCCGCTATTCCGTTGGGCCAGGAGATGATGGCGGGATCGGCGATGCCGCCTTCGTGGGAGGCGTAACGCTTGAACAGCTTGTAGGGCGTGTTGAAGGCCATCGCCCACCCGATCGGATAATGGTTGTAGGTCTGTGGTCCGCCCAGGTGATCGAACAGCTTCATGCTTTCTTCGACGGTGTCGATGTAACCGTTGAAGAACTTGCCTTCGTTGACCGACCCGTTGGGCCCACCCTCGCCGCTGGCCCCGTTGTCGGAGATCACGACGATGATGGTGTTGTCGATCTGACCGGATTCCTCGAGGTAGTCCATGATGCGGCCGATCTGCGCGTCGGTGTAGCTCAGGAAGCCGGCGAATACTTCGGCCATCCGGCTGAACAACTTCTTCTCTTCGTCGTTGAGCGAGTCCCAGGGCCGCACCGTGTCTTGCAGCGGCCACGACTCACCGTTGGGCCCCTTCACGTCGAGGTAGGGGTTGATGGGCGAAAGCTTGGTGTCCGGCGGGACGAGCCCGAGTTCCTTCTGCCTTTCCAGCGCGATTTCGCGGTACTTTTCGTAACCCATGTCGAACTTGCCGGCGTACTTGTCGGCCCATTCTTTGAAGACGTGATGAGGGGCGTGCCCCGCGCCGGGGCACACATAGCTGAACCACGGCTTGTCCGGCGCAATCACCTTGGCGTCACGGATGAACTCGATCGTCTTGTCGGCCAAGTCCTTTGACAGGTGGTAGCCGTCCTCGGGCGTGCCGGGCGGATTGACGGGGTGGTTGTCGTACACCAGGTCCGGGTACCACTGGTCGGTCTCCCCACCCAGGAAGCCGTAGAACCGTTCGAATCCGCGGGAGGTCGGCCAGTGCCGCTTCGTCGACGCCATGCTGGACTCCTCCAGCGGCGTCAGGTGCCACTTGCCGATGCAGTAGGTGTTGTAGCCGCGTTCGTTGAGCACTTCGCTCAACAGCGCGGTGTCGGCCGGAATACGGCCGTGGCAGTTGGGGAATCCGTCGGTGAACTCTTCGATGGTGGCCATGCCGACGGTGGTCGCGTTGCGACCGGTCAGCAGCGATGCCCGGGTCGGTGAACACAGGGCGGTGGTGTGGAATTGCGACAGGCGCACGCCGCGTTCGGCGATACGCGTCATCGCGGGCATCTCCACCAGGCCGCCGAAGCAGTCCCAGGTGGCGATTCCGGTGTCGTCCCAGACCAGGTACAGGACGTTGGGCGAATTCTCCGGCGCGGTCGGCGCGGCGTACGGCCCCCAATCGGGTTCCGAGTCGCGAATATCCAGTTCGATCTTGCCGTGAAACTCCGTCGACCCCGACTTCTCAGCCATCTCCCGCCAGCCTCATTCCCGTGATGGACTTACCGAACGTCCGTGCACATTACACGCGCCGAGGCCGAAAAAGCTGAGGATTTCTATAGTGCCCGCTATGCGCTTGGGGCCGGCTATACCGGAACCGCGGGCGCTCGGTGTGGGGTTGGCGTGTATTGCGCTGCGTCGGTCACGAATTCGGGCTTGCCGTACGCCGCCAGACGCAGCTTGAGCAGCCCGATGACATACGCGTCGACCACATCGGCGAGCACGGGGATACGACTGGCGCGGCTCACCGCGGTGAAGCGCCCGATGATGAAGGGCGCTGTGAGAGCGACGCGGATGAGATCCAATGACCCCAGTGATACGCCCATCGCTTCGGCGATCTGGCGGTCGCCGTTGCAGAAGGTGCGGACGAATGTCAGCTTGCTGAAACTCTTCTCGACCGCGTCTGCGCACCGGTCGAACAGCGAGGTGTTGGGCCGCAGATATGCCGCCATCGTGCCCTGCACGAGTTCCCGACAGATGTCGTCGAACCCGTCGCGCAGCAGTGCCGCGCGCGCATGCATGACATGGATGATGTCGTCGGGTTCCGACGGCAACAGCTCCGGGGGCAGACCCAGCAGAAAGCAGCGGTACCTGGCGAACTCGATGACGGCCCGTTCTTCCTTGGTGAACTTCGTCCGGCCCTGCTGGCGTGCCTGGCGGGCCAGCAGGTACTGACCGATCATTCCGGCGGGCATCTGGTCGACCTGTGGCACCGGCATGCCGTAGACGGAGACGTCCCACTTGTCGGATTTCTTCAGCGCGTTGTAGCGCACCATCGAATGCATCAACCGGACCATGGCGGCGGCCTCAAAGCCGGGGCCATAGCGGTCCAGCGCGCCGGGCAGAGTGGTGACGGCGAAGAAACTGGCCGTCTCGTTCACGCGCCGCGCGGCCCGCTTACCGGTGAGCGCGCCGGTAAGGGCCATCGGTAGCGCGGCGTAGGTATTCATGAACGTCGCGATGAAGGCCCCTCGGATAATGAAGGGCGCCAGCAGCGCCGCCGGGATGCGTTCCTGGCGAGCGCCTTCGCGCACCATGTCAAAGTCGATCCACTCGGGGGTGTCTTCCATCGCGGCGATGAATGACCCGAGTTCCGGCGGCGCGTCCGGCACCGCCTCGATTCCCTCGCGGCACGCGGTCTTGAGCATGCCGATCAATTGCGAGACGCTGTACGTACCCATAAGGGCCGCATAGGGATCCGCGACGACATCGCCGAGCATGGTGGCAGTGCTGATCAATTCCAGGACACGCTCGTCCTCCAGGATGGGAGCGCGGTCGGCGACCCAGGCCGGCAACGAGGATTCGACGTCGGGCTCGATGGCCAGTCGTTCCGGCTGCTGATCGAAATCAAAGTCGCCGTAAAGGTCGGGCTGCAACTCGGACTGGCTTCGGACCCGCTTCGCGAGCTCGGGGTAATACGCAACCATTACGGCCTTTCCAGGTAACTAACACTGAGTGAGTTAATACTCACAACGCGTTAGTTATGCTGTCAAGTGTGACTGTGAGCACGGCGCGGCGGCGCATGACGGCCGAAGCACGGCGCGAGCAGATTCTGGACATCACCCACGCCATCGTCGACGCCGAAGGGTTCCACGCGGCGACGCCGGCGCGCATTGCGCAAGAGGCAGGGATCAATCGGTCGTTGATCTATCAGCTGTTCGGCGACGTGCCGGCGTTGTTGGTCGCGCTGATCGACCGTGAGGCGTCCCGCGCCGGTGCGCAGTTCGCCGAGGCGATCGAGGGATTGGGCGAACCGAGCGCGGAAAATCAACCGCTGGTGCGGGCATTCGACGGGGTGCTGGCCGCCATCGAAGCCCACACGGCGACCTGGCGACTGTTCCTGTTCCCACCCCAGGGCGCTCCCCCGCAATTGCACACCCGGCTGGCCCAATCCAAGGACTTGGTGTGTGAGTTCCTGCGGAGCGAACTGCTGCGCATCTACCCTCAACTCCACGACCCCGACTACACCGCGCGGATTCTGTACGCCTCAGGTCTTGAACTACTACAGCTTCGCTTGAGCGATCCTGATACCGCGACGCTGGAACGGTTGCGTAACTTCGTGCACCGCCTCGGCCCAGAGCTCACCGGGCGGCCCAGTAAAGACCAGTAAAGAAGTGAGCAGACGCATAAGCCCCCGATTTCGGTCCGAAACGGGGGCTCAAGCGTCTGTTCGCGAGAGGCTTACTTGGCCTTCTCGAGAATCTCGACCAACCGCCAGCGCTTGGTCGCCGACAACGGCCGGGTCTCCATCAGCGAGACGCGGTCGCCGATACCGGCGATGCTGTTCTCGTCGTGCGCCTTGACCTTCTTGGTGGTGCGGATGATCTTGCCGTACAACGGGTGCCGCATACGGTCTTCCAACTCGACCACGATGGTCTTCTGCATCTTGTCGCTCACGACGTAGCCGATGCGCGTCTTGCGGCGGCCACGCGGCTTCGGGTTGGCCGGAGTGTGCTTGGGGCCCTTTTCCTTTGCGGGTGCGTCCGCGGCCGCCTTGGTCGCCGCCTTCTTCGGAGCGGCCTTCGCGGGAGTCTTAGCCTCTGCCATTACGAATCCTTACCATCGCCATCGGTACCGTCCGGCCCGGAAGCCAGACCCAGCTCTCGTTCGCGCAGCACAGTGTAGATACGCGCGATTTCGTGACGCACCGTACGGAGCCGGCGGTTGTTGGTGAGCTGGCCGGTGGCCATCTGGAAGCGCAGGTTGAACAGCTCTTCCTTGGACTCGCGCAACCGCTCGATCAGCTCTTCGTCGGTAAGCTCACGCAGTTCGCCAGGGGAAATTCCCACTGCCATCAGAACTGCTCCTCTCGGGTGATGATGCGTGCCTTGATCGGCAGCTTGTGGATCGCGCGGGTGAGCGCGGCCCGTGCGATCGCCTCATTGGGGTAGCTCAACTCGAACAGCACCCGGCCGGGCTTGACGTTGACCACCCACCACTCCGGCGAGCCCTTACCCGAACCCATCCGGGTCTCGGCAGGCTTCTTGGTCAGCGGCCGGTCCGGGAAGATGTTGATCCACACCTTGCCGCCACGCTTGATGTGCCGGTTGATGGCGATACGAGCGGACTCGATCTGCCGGTTGGTGACGTACGCGTGCTCGAGCGCCTGGATCCCGTAGTCGCCGAAGTTCACCGAGGTGCCGCCACTGGCGATACCGCGCTGGCGGGGATGGTGCTGCTTGCGGTGTTTAACCTTGCGGGGAATCAACATGATTCAGCTCTCCGTGCTCTGCGCTTCAACGGCCGACCCTGCGGCTTCGGGAGCGGCGGCGGCTTCGTCACCGCCGGCGGCCCGGCCGGCGTCGGTTCCGGTCGCCGTGGTGCCGGACGCACCGCTGCGACGCGGACGGGTGCCCGACGGACGCTCACGACGCGGACGGTCGGCGCCCGCGGGCGCGGCGGCGGCCAGTTCGCGCTTGCCACCGACGATGTCGCCCTTGTAAATCCACACCTTCACGCCGATGCGGCCGAAGGTGGTCTTGGCCTCGTACAGGCCGTAGTCGATGTCCGCCCGCAGGGTGTGCAGCGGAACGCGACCCTCGCGGTAGAACTCCGACCGGCTCATCTCGGCGCCGCCGAGGCGACCCGAGCACTGCACCCGGATGCCCTTGACGTTCGGCTGACGCATCGCCGACTGGATGGCCTTACGCATCGCACGACGGAACGCCACGCGGTTGCTCAGCTGCTCGGCGACGCCCTGGGCCACCAGTTGTGCTTGCGACTCAGGGTTTTTCACCTCGAGGATGTTGAGCTGCACCTGCTTGCCGGTCAGCTTCTCCAGGTCCGCGCGGATCCGGTCGGCCTCGGTGCCGCGGCGACCGATGACGATGCCGGGACGGGCGGTGTGGATGTCAACGCGCACCCGGTCGCGGGTCCGCTCGATCTCCACGTCGGCGATCCCCGCGCGCTCCAGTCCGGACGACAGCAGTCGGCGGATCGCCACGTCTTCCTTGACGTACTCCGCGTACTGCTTGTCCGCGTACCAGCGGGACTTCCAGTCGGTAGTGATGCCCAGCCGGAAACCGTGCGGATTGATCTTCTGGCCCACTAGTCTGAGCCTCCCTTCGCTTCAGAAGTCTCAGAACTCTTCGCGGGTGCTTTCTTGGCGGGTGCTTTCTTGGCGGGAGCCGTGGACGCAGGCGCCTTCTTGGCGGCGGCCTTGCTCCCCTCGGCGCGGCGTGCCCGTGAGGACTTCGCCGACTTCTCGTTCTTCGGCGGACGGCTCTCCACCACCACGGTGATGTGGCTGGTGCGCCGGCGAATCCGGAATGCGCGCCCCTGGGCACGCGGGCGGATGCGCTTGGCAGTGGGGCCCTCGTCGGCGTAGACGGTCGCCACCACCAGGGTCGCCGGGTCCAGGCCGTTGTTGTTCTGCGCGTTGGCCGCGGCGCTGGCAATCACCTTCGCCACCGGTTCACTGGCCGCCTGCGGCGCCCAACGCAGAATGTCGAGCGCGTCCGCCACCGACTTGCCGCGTACCAGGTCGACGACCCGGCGCGCCTTTCTCGGCGACACCCGCACAAAGCGTGCCTTGGCTGTCGCAGAGGGATATTCAGTAGCCGTACTCATCGCCTCTTGCTCTTCCGGTCGTCCTTGATGTGTCCCTTGAAGGTGCGCGTCGGCGCGAACTCACCCAACTTGTGGCCAACCATCGCCTCGGTGACGAACACCGGGACATGCTTGCGCCCGTCGTGCACAGCAAAGGTGTGGCCGATGAAGTCCGGAATGATTGTCGACCGGCGCGACCAGGTCTTGATGACCTGCTTGGTGTTCTTCTCGTTCTGCACGTCGACCTTCTTGAGCAGATGGTCGTCGACGAACGGGCCCTTCTTCAGGCTGCGT
Source organism: Mycobacterium bourgelatii (assembly GCF_010723575.1). NCBI lineage: Bacteria > Bacillati > Actinomycetota > Actinomycetes > Mycobacteriales > Mycobacteriaceae > Mycobacterium > Mycobacterium bourgelatii. Next base: position 671,929 of record NZ_BLKZ01000001.1, on the reverse strand, counting down.
GGCATTGTTGGCTACTCCCTCGACTCACATGCCTGGCGCTAGCGCCCGTGCTTCTTGCCGGTGCGACGGCGACGGACGATGAGCTTGTTGCTCGCTTTGTTCGGCTTGCGGGTACGGCCTTCCGGCTTGCCCCACGGGCTGACCGGGTGACGCCCACCGGATGTCTTACCCTCACCACCACCGTGCGGGTGGTCGACCGGGTTCATCACCACACCACGGACGGACGGGCGCTTGCCCTTCCACCGCATACGACCGGCCTTGCCCCAGTTGATGTTCGACTGCTCGGCGTTGCCGACCTCGCCGACCGTCGCGCGGCAGCGCACGTCGACTCGGCGAATCTCGCCGCTGGGCATCCGCAGCGACGCGTAGCTGCCCTCCTTGCCGAGCAACTGAATGCTCGACCCGGCCGAGCGCGCGAGCTTGGCACCACCGCCCGGACGCAGCTCCACGGCGTGCACCAAGGTACCCGCGGGGATGTTGCGCAACGGCAGGTTGTTGCCGGGCTTGATGTCGGCGTTGGCGCCGCTCTCCACCACGTCACCCTGCGAAAGTCCGTTCGGGGCAATGATGTAGCGCTTCTCCCCGTCCAGGAAGTGGAGCAGCGCGATGCGTGCCGTGCGGTTCGGGTCGTACTCGATGTGCGCGACCTTGGCGTTGACACCGTCTTTGTCGTTGCGACGGAAGTCGATCACCCGGTAGGCGCGCTTGTGACCGCCACCCTTGTGCCGGGTGGTGATGCGACCGTGCGCATTCCGGCCGCCATGACCGTGCAGGGGGCGAACCAGCGACTTCTCCGGATGCGAGCGAGTGATCTCGGAGAAATCGGACACGCTCGCGCCGCGACGACCGGGGGTGGTCGGCTTGTACTTGCGAATTGCCATGTCTAATCAGATCTTTCTCTCGCTCGGCGGCTAGGCCGGTGCTCCGAACAGGTCGATCGGCTTGCTGCCCGGCGCCAGGGTGACGATGGCGCGCTTGGTGCTCTTGCGCTGGCCGTAGCCGGTCCTGGTGCGCTTGCGCTTGCCCTGCCGATTCGCGGTGTTCACCGATGCGACCTTGACGGAGAAGATCTTCTCGACAGCGATCTTGATCTGCGTCTTGTTCGAATCGGGGTGCACCACGAAGGTGTACACGTTGTCGTCCAGCAGCCCGTAGGACTTCTCGGAGATGACCGGGGCCAGGATGATGTCACGAGGGTCAGCGATGGTCGCCATCAGGCCGAAACCTCCTCTGCAGTAGCCGTGTTAGCGGCGATGTAGGCGTTGAGCGCCTCGACGCTGAACACCACATCGTCGGCCCGCAACACGTCGTAAGTGTTGAGCTGGTCGGGTGCCAGGACGTGCACGCCGGGCAGGTTCCGCACGCTCTTGATGCCGGTCTCGTCGCTGCGCCCGATAACCACGAGCACCTGCTTGCGATCGGTCAGCGAGGACAGGAATGTCTTGGCGCTCTTCGTCGAAGGCGTCTGGCCCTCCACCACTTCGGTGACCGCGTGAATGCGCCCGTTGCGCGCCCGGTCCGACAGCGCCCCGCGCAAGGCGGCGGCGATCATCTTCTTCGGGGTGCGCTGGCTGTAGTCGCGCGGCTTGGGACCGTGCACGACGCCACCACCGGTGAACTGGGGAGCGCGCGTCGAGCCCTGCCGGGCGCGACCGGTTCCCTTCTGCCGGTACGGCTTGCGGCCACCGCCGCTGACGTCGCCGCGAGTCTTCGTCGAGTGCGTACCCTGCCGGGCCGCCGCCCGCTGGGCGGTGACCACCTGGTGCATCAACGCGATGTTCGCCGGAACGTCGAACAGCTCGGCCGGCAGCTCGATCGAGCCGTCGGTCTTGCCCGCCGGCGTCTTGACGTCAATCTTTACGGCCATTACTTCTCACCTCGCTTGATCGCGGTGCGAACCACGACGAGTCCGCCGGTGCGGCCGGGGACCGCGCCCTTGATCAGCAGGACGCCGTTCTCGGCGTCGACCTTGTGCACCAGCAGGTTCTGGACGGTGACCCGCTCGTTGCCCATCCGGCCCGCCATCCGGGTGCCTTTGAAGACCCGCGCGGGGGTCGAGCAACCGCCGATGGAACCTGGCCGCCGGTGCACCGCCTGGGCGCCGTGGGCGGCGCCCTGACCGCGGAAGCCGTGCCGCTTCATGGTGCCGGCGAAGCCCTTGCCCTTGGAGGTGCCGGTGACATCGACGTAGGTGCCGTCGGCGAAGATCTCCGCCGTCAGCTCCTGGCCGACCTCGTACTCGGCCGCCGCCTCCGGGTCGTCCAGCCGCAACTCGGCCAGGTGCCGGCGCGGGTTGATGCCCGCCGCCGCGTACTGGCCGGTCACCGGCTTGTTGACCTTGCGCGGACTGATTTCGCCGTAGGCCAACTGCACGGCGCTGTACCCGTCACGCTCCGGGGTCCGGACGCGGGTCACCACGTTCGGCCCAGCCTTGACCACCGTCACCGGCACGACTCGGTTGTTCTCGTCGAATACCTGCGTCATGCCCAGCTTGGTACCCAGAATGCCTTTTCTCGCCATCGCTGCCCAAGCTCCTACTGGATGTTGACGTCGACACTGGCCGGAAGATCGATGCGCATCAACGCGTCAACGGTCTTCGGCGTCGGATCGAGGATGTCGATCAGCCGCTTGTGGGTGCGCATCTCGAAGTGCTCCCGCGAGTCCTTGTACTTATGCGGAGAGCGGATGACGCAATACACGTTCTTCTCGGTCGGCAGCGGCACCGGCCCCACGACGCTGGCTCCTGTGCGTACGACGGTCTCGACGATCTTGCGCGCCGACGCGTCAATAGCCTCATGGTCGTAGGCCTTAAGCCTGATGCGGATCTTTTGTCCCGCCACGCTTCTCCTACCTCATCTCCCACACTTGAAGTCCGTAACCGGACCTGGTGCCCCCCGGCACGCATCGCCCGCCCGATTAACGGGCCGGCCGAGCGTCGCGCCGGATACTGCGCCGCTGTTTACCTGTCGTGGTCCACCCGCTCCCCCGCGCTCGGGTGTGTCACCCGCACGCAGCCTTGTAGGCGACCGAAATTGTCGCGCTCCAAGGATGGGACCGGACGCGCCCCTGGTGGGCGCTGGTCGTATGCCCGTCCAGGAGCAACCTGGCGCAGGGCAACCTGAACAGTATGCCCCAGATCAGCGCCTAGGCCAAATCCCGAGTGGTCGGTGCCGCCGCTCCTGGCCGGCGGGCGGAAACGTCGACCTAAACCTAACTTAAGTCCCACACCAAACCCCACACGAGCTGCGCTAATAGACCATCCTGAGCGGGCGCCCGTAGCCGCGGTTACGCTCCTCCCGTGATTGGGCCGAATCCGGGGGAACCCGACCCCGCGCAGCCGATGATCGACTGGATAAACGCCGCGCCGCCGGCCGAGCTTGCCGCCGAGCTGATGTCCGCCTTCGACCCGGCCATGGCCAGACGGGTGCCGGAGCTCGGATTGTCCGACTTCACCAGTTGGATGTTCCGCGGCTATCCGGAAAGGCCCGGCCTGATAAAGCCTGCGCGACCGGTGCGGGAGCCCATTTTGGAAGCCATTCAGCTGCTGGAGCATTCCGAACTGGTGTACGTGCGCTGGATCGTCAACAACGAATTCAGGTGGAGTGCAACCCGCCGGGGCTTGACGACACTGGGCGCCGGCAAGGAAGCCGTCAGGCAACGGATCAAGGACCGTACCGGCGACTGATTCTCAGCGCCTACCCATCGCATCGCCATCGACCCGTCATCGACTCTCCATCGCCGGATGCGCAGTATGGAAGAAGACCCCAAGACAAGCCCGAGGAGGAGCGCAGAGTGAGCGCCCGGATCGTCGATGCAGCAGCCGAAATTTTCGCCGACCCGACCTCCTATGCCGATGAGGCGCGGCTACACGCAGCGATGACACACCTACGCGCCCACGCGCCGGTGTCGTGGGTCGACCGTCCCCCGTTCCGCCCGTTCTGGGCGATCACCAAGCACGCCGACGTGATGGAGATCGAGCGCGCCAACAATCTGTTCCTCAGTGCCCCGCGCCCGCTGCTGGCGACCGCCGAGGCCGACGACCTGTCGCAGTCGCTCTTGGACGCCGGAATGGGGCTGCGCACGCTGGTCCACATGGACGACCCCCATCACCGGGAGGTTCGGGCGATCGGGGCGGACTGGTTTCGGCCCAAAGCCATGCGGGCGCTGAAGGTCCGCATCGACGAGTTGGCCAAAATCCACGTCGACAAGCTGTTGTCGGTCGGGCCGGAATGCGACTTCGTCACCGAGGTCGCCCAGAACTACCCGCTCTACGTCATCCTGTCCTTGCTGGGCCTGCCCGAATCGGACTTCCCGCTGATGCTGCGCCTGACCCACGAATTGTTCGGCGGTGACGACACCGAGTTTCGGCGCGGCACCACGCCGGAAGAACAACTGAACGTTCTGCTGGAATTCCTCGCCTACTTCAACGACCTCACGGCGGCCCGTCGAGCCAATCCGACCGACGACCTGGCTTCTGCGATCGCCAACGCACGCGTCAACGGCGAACCGCTGTCCGATCTCGACACCGCCTCCTACTACGTCATCATCGCCACCGCCGGACACGACACCACCAGCGCGACGATTGCCGGCGGGTTGCAGGCACTGATTGAGAATCCAGACCAGCTCGAACGGCTCACCAACAACCTCGACCTGATGCCGCTGGCCACTGAGGAGATGGTCCGCTGGGTCACGCCGGTGAAGGAATTCATGCGCACCGCCGCCGAAGACACCACGGTGCGCGGAGTGCCCATCGCCAAAGGCGAGTCCGTTTATTTGTCCTATGTCTCCGCCAACCGTGACGAAGAGGTCTTCGACGATCCGTTCCGCTTCGATGTCGGTCGAAACCCCAACAAACACCTGGGGTTCGGCTATGGGATCCACTTCTGTCTGGGCGCGGCACTGGCCCGTATGGAGATCAGCAGCTTCTTCACCGAACTCCTACCAAGGCTTAAATCCATCGAATTGAGCGGAAAGCCCGAACTCGTGTCCACAACTTTTGTGGGTGGGCTCAAGCACTTACCGATCCGGTATTCGCTGCGTTAGGCAAGGTGCTGTCTGGGGAGATTGCGAAATAGCAGCCGTCAGAAGAGCGCAGCGCCGGGAACGCAGGCTATCCCCTACCGCGTCCGCTACGTCGACCGTCCGGGCGACTAAGCATCCGCCCCAACGACCCGATCTGGGCATTAACGGCCGGTTGATTCCCGGTGCCGGCGTCGACGGGCGAGAGGAAACCGAGCGGAAGCTTGTGCTGGCACCGGACCCAGCGCGGGACGGACTTTGCGTTGAGTTGCACACTGCCGCAATATCATTCGACTTAGTTACATCCAGGCTGGCGAATTCAGGCAGTCGCCGATCCGCTACTCGCCGCGCTGATCCCCTGCACATAGAGGAAGCCGTCCACGGCAGCCCGCGCACATTCGCGATAGTCGAAATTCGGCAATGTGGACAGCCGACCCAGTACCAGCGGGCCGATCAGCAGGGCGATCGCCCGTGAGCGGTCCACGTCTGCCGTCTTAAGCCCTAGCTCCGCAGCGGCTGGGCTGTCGAATATCGCATCGAACGGCGCCGCATACTGCTGGGCGATGCGCTCGCGCAGCGTATTGATCGCGCTGTCGCCGCGGGTGTTCTCGGGCTCTGGCATCGCCGCAAGATCGGGACCCAACGCCAACCACGACATGGCCGTCATCACGGCGGGTGCTTCGGCGATGAATTTGCCCTGAGCCAGGACTACGGCGAGCAGCCGATCCCGCAGCGAACCTTCGTCCGGTGGCATCGGCGCCGGCGGGATCAGGCTGTTGAACGTCGCGGCGAGCAGGTCGTTGCCGCTCGGAAAGTGGCGATACAGAGTGGCCCGTGCGACGTTGGCTGCCCGCGTGACCGCGTCGACGGTCACCGCGCTCGGCCCCCCGGTGGTGAGCAGTGTTGCGGCGGCTTCCAGCAAACGCGCCCTGGACCGCGCCGGGCGGGGATCGACGTTGTTCCCCTCGCTGATTGTGACGCACCTCCCTGTTTGGGAACCAGACTACTGGTCTACCTACGAGACTATTAGTCTCGGAAATTAGTCCGCCCCGGGGAGGAGGCGTACCACCCATGGTCCATACCCTTGATCGGCTTGACCAGCGTACTGAGCCAGCAGACGGACCGGTAGACAGCGGTATTCCAGGCGGTTCTGCCGGCGTCGCTTCTCGAGCCAGAACCTGGACCCTCGCAGTGGCGTGCGCGGGTGTCGGCCTCGTCGTCGCATCGATGACGGCGTTGAACACCGCGTTGGGTGATCTGGCGCTGGCAACCGGGGCCACCCAGACGCAACTGACCTGGATGGTCGACGGATACACCCTGGCGCTGGCGTGTCTGTTGTTGCCGGCCGGTGCAATCGGTGATCGATACGGCCGAAAAGGCGCGCTACTGGCCGGCCTGCTGATCTTCGCGCTTGGTTCGATCGCCCCTGCGATACTCCACGACCCGATGCACATCATCGCCGGCCGGGCCGCAGCCGGGGTAGGCGCCGCATTTGTGATGCCGGCGACGCTGTCCCTGCTGACCGTGGCCTATCCGAAAGAGCAGCGCACCAAGGCCGTCGGCATCTGGGCGGCGGTGTCCGGTTCCGGCGGTGTCTTGGGCATGCTGGGTTCCGGGGCAATGCTGCACTTCTGGAATTGGCAGTCGATTTTCTGGTCCCTGGCCGCCTTTGCGCTGATTGTTTTCGCTCTGGCCTGCACCGTTGCGCCCTCGCGTGATTACGATGCCCCGCCGGTCGACTGGCCGGGTGCGGTGCTGATTGGCACCGCGGTGGCGATTTCGGTCTACGCCATCCTCGAAGCACCCCACCGAGGCTGGAGCAACTCACTCGTTTGGGGCGGAATCGTCGCCGGTGCGGTGATCACGGCGGTCTTCATCGTCGTGCAGCTGCGGCGGCCAAAGCCGCTGTTGGATGTGCGCTTGTTCGGTGACCCCGCCTTCACCACCGGGGTGGCGACGATCGTGCTGATGTTCGGCGGCACGTTCGGGTTCTTCTTCCTCGCCATGCAGTACGTCCAGCAGATCATGGGTTACTCGCCGTTGATGACCGCCGTCGCGCTAGGCCCGTTCATGGTGCCGCTGGGCATTCTTTCGGCGTTGTCGCCGTGGTACGTACCCCGGCTCGGATTGCGCCTCGTACTGTTCCTGGGCACCGCGACCATGGCGGTGGGTTTCTGGTGCATGCAGGGTCTCGGGCAGCACTCCAGCTATCTCGAGTTCGCCTGGCCGTGCTTGATCCTGGCCACGGGCATCGGGCTATGCACCGCGCCCCCCACTGCGGCGATCATGGGCGCGGTTCCGGACGAAAAGCAGGGCGTGGCCTCCGCGGTCAACGACACCGCGCGCGAAATGGGGGGTGCGGTGGGCATCGCCGTAGCCGGATCGATACTGGCCGGGCGCTACACGCAGGAACTAGCGCCCCAACTGGCGCAGTATCCTGCGGCCGTCCGCGGCCCCGCGACAGACTCGCTGGCGAAGGCGGTCGAGATCGCCGGCAAGCTGGGGCCAGAGGGACAGCAACTCGCGGATCTGAGCAAGACGGCATTCCTGACCGCGATGCACTCCTCCACGACCGCGATAGCGCTGCTGGCGGGCGTGGCGGCGGTGTTGATCGGAGCTTGGGGACCAGGACGAGACGGGCGCCAACTACGACCGGTCCGAAACCTCATCGCGCCCTTCCGGTAGCCCGAATACGAAGCATCGGCAAAAACGCCTCGCGCTTACCCGGCGGCAAGCTAATATCCGCTGGGGAGGATTCCGTCAGTGGGGGACCGGCGGAAGCCAGACATCCTTAGCTAGGGGCCAAGATGTCTTATGTTCACGCGCAACCGGAATACGTTGCCGCTGCGGCATCGGATCTGGCGCGGATCGCGTCGGCGTTGAGCGACGCCAACCTGACCGCGGCGGTACCGACCTCTGCCGCGCTGCCAGCTGGCGCCGACGAGGTCTCGGCGTACATCGCGGCGCTATTCTCCGCGCACGCCCAGGCCTACCAGGCGCTCAGCGCCCAGGCCGAAGCCTTTCACGCGCAGTTCGTGCACCTGATGACCATGGGTGGGCAGCAATACGCTCTGGCGGAGACGGCGAACAACGTCGCCGTACAAGCCGCGTCCCAAGCCGGGTTGGCGGTCAGCGCACCCATGCAGGCCGCAATGGGGGTGCTGCCGACGGGTGGCGCCCAGGCGGCGCCCGCGGCCGGCGCGACACTGGCAGCAAACGCCACACCCGTCGCGCCCGCTTCGGCGCAGGCGGTCACGCCGGCCGCCGCGCCGACCGGCGGTATGGCCGCGGCAACGGCAGTCGCCCCACTGGGACGGGTTGCCGCCACCGGGGCGACGGCTGCTACCGGCGCCGCAGCCCCCGCGGGGCCGGCCGCGCAGCCGATCCAAGCACTGGCGGCGACCCAGGCGGCCGAGGCCGAAGTCGCCACGGCGGCGCCGGTGACGCCGCTGCCGGCAGCCGTGGCAGCGAGAGCGGCGACACCGGCGGCCGCCGCCGTACCCACAGCGCGAGTTGTCGGCCCGCAGGGCGAGGCGGCCAACTGATCGGTACGGGGCGCCTAGCACCGCCCCAACGCCGCGACCGGATTCTCGACAAGGTCGGCAAACAATCGCAGGAACCCACCCGCCGTGCCCCCGTCGCAAACGCGGTGATCGAAGCTCACGCAGACTTGGGTCACCTTGCGCACCGCGAGTTCGCCGTCGACGACCCATGGCCGGTCGACGACGCGGCCGACACCCAGGATGGCCACCTCGGGGTGATTGATGATCGGCGTGGAACCGTCGACGCCGAACAACCCGTAGTTGTTCAGCGTGAAGGTGCCCCCGGATAGTTGGGCGGGTGGAAGTTTGCCGTCGCGCGCCGCGTGCACGGTCTGGGCCAGCGCGGTCGACAGCGTCGCGGTGTCCATGGTGTCGGCTTCTTTGATGACGGGAACCAGCAGGCCGCGCCGGGTCTGCACGGCGATCCCGAGGTTGACGTGTCGGTACCGGACGATCTCCGATCGGGCGGTGTCCACCGAGGAGTTGAGCTCGGGAAATTCACGCAAGGCCGCAATCGCGAAGCGGCCCAGCAGCGCCAGCAGACTCACGTCCTGTTTCGTCACCGCTGTGATGCGTCTCTTGGCATCGAGCAACGCGGTGGCGTCGACGTCGACCCAGGTCGTGGCGTCTGGAATCTCCCGACGGCTGATCGACAACTTGGCGCCGATAACCTTGCGCAACCCGGTGATCGGGACGCGCTGATCGCCACGGGCATTCTCGACGTCGGCGCGAACGATCACGTCGCCCGGGCCCGTCGCCGAGAGCTCGGCAAGGTCGACACCGTTGTCGCGCGCCAACTTTCGCACCGCCGGCGAGATCACCTTGACCGCGGTTGCCGTCGCGGTTGCCGTCGCCGGGATCGCCGCGGGTCGAACCGCGGCTTGGCGCCGTCGTGACCGGCTGCGCGCGGTTGTCCCGTAGCCGATCAGCACATTGCCCGACCCAGGGCTAGACCCAGGCCCCGCCGGTTCGACGGTGGTGACGGTGATGACAGGAGCGCCGACGGACAACGTCGCGCCCGGGTCGCCGTGCAACGCGAGCACCGTCCCTGCGAAAGGCACCGGAAGCTCGACGACGGCCTTGGCGGTCTCGACCTCGACGATCACCTGGTCGACAACCACCGGGTCGCCGACCTGCACCTTCCATTCGACGATGTGAGCTTCGGTAAGGCCCTCACCGAGGTCAGGCAACAGAAACGTCTGTTCGGTCATGCGCCGACCGCCCAGCGAGTGTCCACCTGGTCGTCCCACTGCATACGGTCGACGGCATCCAGAATGCGGTCGGAGTCCGGCAGGTGCACGCGTTCGAGTCGGGGCGGCGGATAGGGGATGTCATAGCCGCTGACCCGCAGCACCGGCGCGGCCAGGCTGTGGAAGCAGCGCTCCTGGACACGGGCCGCGATCTCGGCCGCCACCCCGCCGAATCCCTGCGCTTCCTGAACGACGACGCAGCGACCGGTCTTACGCACCGACGCCGCGACAGTGTCGTCGTCGAAGGGCACGATGGACCGCAGATCGATGACTTCGAGGCTGCGGCCCTCCGCCGCGGCGACATCCGCGGCATCCAGCGCCGGGTCAACCGACGGACCGTAGGCGACGATCGTGACATCGCTACCCGACCGGGCCACCCGGGCTCGCCCGATCGGTGCGCCGCGTTGCAGTTCGACGTCGGCACGGGCGAAGTAGAGACGCTTGGTTTCCAGGAACACCACCGGGTCGGGATCGTCGATGGCGTCGCGGAGCAACGCGTACGCGTCCGATACCGTGGCCGGCACAACGACTTTCAGCCCGGGCGTGTGGGCGTAGTACGCCTCGCTGGAATCGCTGTGGTGCTCGACTCCGCCGATACCGCCGGCGAACGGGATGCGGATCACCATCGGCACCGACAACGCACCGCGGGTGCGGTTGCGCAGTTTCGCGACGTGCGAAGCGATCTGCTCGAACGCCGGGTACGCGAACGCGTCGAACTGCAGCTCCACCACCGGGCGAAAGCCCGCCATCGCCATGCCGACAGCAAAGCCGACGATGCCCGATTCGGCCAGCGGGGTGTCGAAACAGCGTTCACTGCCGAATGTTTCGGCCAGGCCATCGGTGACCCGGAAGACCCCGCCAAGTTTCCCGACGTCCTCACCGAACACGACCACCGACTCGTCCTGGCTGAGTGCGTCGCGCAGCGCGGCGTTGAGGGCCTGCGCCATGGTCAGCGCGGTCATTGCGACACTACTTGGGCTAGTTCGAAGGCCAACTCCGCACGGGCTTGGGCGTGCTGCTCGCGCAATGCCGGGGTGGGTTCGGCGAACACGAACCGGAAGAGGTCGTCGGGGTCGACCGGCCGGTCGGCGTTCATGCCGTTACGGACCGCCGCCGCAAGCGTTTCGGCCTCGGCCTTGATGGCGGCGATGTCGGCATCGTCAATCAGACCCACGGCCCGCAGGTAGGCGTCGAGGCGTGCGATCGGGTCCCGCGCACACCAGCGCTGCACTTCGTCGGCGGTGCGGTACCGGGTCGGATCGTCGGCGTTGGTGTGTCCGTCGATGCGGTAAGTGTGCGCCTCGACGATGACCGGCCCGTTTCCGTCGAGAACGTAGCGCCGCGCCTCGTCCAGGACGGCCAGCATGGCCACCGGATCATTGCCGTCGACCTGCTCACTGCCTATGCCGTAGCCAACACCCTTGTGCGCCAACGACGGAGCCGCCGACTGGCGCGCCAACGGCACGCTGATCGCAAAGCCGTTGTTCTGCACCAGGAAGATGACCGGCGCCTTGAGCACCGCGGCGAAGTTGAGGGCCTCATGGAAGTCCCCCTCACTGGTGGCACCGTCGCCGCAAAGAGCCAGCACCACAATCTGGTTGCGGTTGCGGGCGTGCCCGTGCGCCAGGCCGACGGCGTGCAGCAGCTGGGTCGCCAACGGAGTGCACTGCGGGGCCGCTCGGTGTGCGACGGGGTTGTAGCAGCAGTGCCAATCACCGGCGAACATGGCGAGGACTTCCACGGGATCGACACCACGGGCGACCAGCGCCATCGAGTCGCGGTAGGTGGGAAAAATCCAGTCGTGCGAGTGCAGGCACATGCCGGCCGCAATCTGGCACGCCTCCTGCCCGTGCGACGACGGATAGACGGCCAATCTTCCCTGCTTGGTCAAAGCGGTGGCTTGTTCGTCAAAACGGCGGCCCAGCAGCATCTTCCGGTGCATCTCGATCAACCGCGCACCGTCCGGTCGGGGGTAGCGAGCCGTGCTGGGGGTCGGGTGACCGGAGGGGTCGAGGTATTGCACCGCGACATCGGCAGGCAAAAACTTCCGATAGCTCTCGACAACACTCACGATCGCCTCCCGAGACAGCTACTTGTCAATCGATACTCGGGCAGTCCAGTACGTATGACAACACTAGCGCCGCAGAAGCGCACATATTTCTTGCCATTAGGCGATTCAGCGGCATATTGTTCACCTTTTCCGGCGACCGATACGAGGCGGTGGACACATGGCCGACACAGCCCCCTCCCGGGTTCAGCTTGACGAGGTGGACCGGCGGCTGATCCGGGAACTGGTCAAGGACGGACGAATCTCGATGCTGGCCCTCGCGCAGCGGGCGCATGTGTCCCGGACTCACGTCTACGCGCGCGTCGAGCGACTCGAACGGGCAGGCGTCATCGAAGGCTTCACCGCGCGAATCAACTTGGAGAAAGCGGGTTTCGCGACCTCTGCGCTCATCGCATTGTCCATCCAGCAGGACTCCTGGCGCGGGCTCTCGCAGAAACTGAAGACACTGCGTTACGTCGAGCGGTTCGCTTTGGTCGGTGGCGACTTCGACGTCCTTGTCGTGGTACGCACGCCCGATAACGCGACCCTGCGTGATGTGGTGCTCGAGCAGATCCACAGCTTGGCCGGCGTCCGGGCCAGCCGTACCTGGCTGATGTTCGAAGAGTGCGACGGAATGCAGTCCGAGTTGTTCTGAACGCTCAGGCGGGGATGGCGCCTCGCGCCGCTTCGGCTCGCTGTCGAGCAAGGATGCGCGCGGCGGAATCGGTGCTGATTCCGTTGGCCTCGCTGATCGAAAAGACCTGAGCCAGCGTGTCCCCGATGCCCTTGGTGCGCCCTGCGACGGTCTCGTCACTCCAACCCAGCACCTCGTGGCCGACAAGGTGAAACGCACCGCCGGCGTTGGCGACGAAGTCCGGTGCGTACGCGATGCCCCGTTCGCGCAATATCGCCCCAGCGCTCTCGTCGGCCAGGATGTTGTTGGCCGCCCCCACGACCGCGGTTGCGGGGAGTTGGGCCGCGATCGTCCTGTCGATGACGCCACCGAGGGCGCACGGCGAGAAGATGTCGCACGGTGTGCTGACGGCGGCTTCGGGGGGCACCACCGACCAGCCGCACTGGCGCGCCCATTCCAGCCGCTCGGTCACGACGTCGCAAACCACAAGCACCGCACCGGCTTCGGCGGCCAGCGTCGCGACGCGACCCCCGACGGCGCCGAGGCCTTGGACCAGGACTGCCCGTCCCGCCAGGTCGCCGAGGCCACAATGGTGTGCGGTTGTCTTCATCGCCTCGAACACCCCCGCGGCGGTGTTGTCGGCGCTCGATCCGGCCCCGCCCCGCTCGATCGACCGTCCGAAGACGAATTCCGTTGTGCGGTTGAGGATGTCCATATCGGCCGAGGTGGTGTTGACATCCGGACCCGTCCAGTAAGTCCCATTCAGTTTGTCGATGTTCTCGGCGTGCAGCGCCAGGATGCGGTGCCAGGTGGTCTCGTCGAGGGACCGCCGTGGGGCGGGCAACGCGATCACCGACTTACCGCCTCCCATCGGTAGATTGCTCACCGCCATCTTCAATGTCATTGCGGCTGCCAGCCTCCCGGCCTCGTCGACAGCGTCGGCAAACGACTCATACTGGGCGGCTCGGGTACCGCCGGCGGCCTGCCCCAGCTGAAGTGAATCCACTCGGATGACAAACGATGTGCCGGTTAGGGAATCGTGTCGGATCAGCGTCAGTTCACCGTCCCAGCGCAGTACGTCATCCATACCCGCGAAACGTAGTTGCGCATAGCGGGATTGACTCCTAGCGCGCACATTCTCCGGACAAATTGCACCCAGACCGCGCATGTTCGTGGAGTTTGTCCACCGGAGCGTGGCTAGACCGCTGCGGCAGCGGATACCAACCGGCCGCGCTGAATCACGGCGCGGACCCGTTTCCCCAGCTCCGTCACCGCGACGTCGGTACCGTCCAGCAGGACCAGGTCCGCCTGCTTACCCGGCGCCAGTTCACCGATGTCGGCACTGCGGTCGAGCAGTTCGGCCGCATGCGTGGTCGCCGACCGCAGTGCGTCGACCGCGGGCAATCCCTGGTTGCTCAACAGTTCGAGTTCGCGCAGGTTGTCCCCGTGCGGCGCGATGCCGGCATCGGTTCCCATCGCGATGCGCACCCCCGCGTCGTGCGCGAGTCGCACCGAGGCTTCGTGCGCGTCCAGGATCTCGGCGACCTTGCTGCGGGCGGCCTCGGTGATACCGGCACCTGCCTGCGCTTGGCGCAGTATGGCGTGTGGCGCGGAAAGCGTTGGAACCAGCCATGTTTTGTTTGCCAGCATCAGGTCGACGGCCTCGTCGTCCAGGTAGACGCCGTGCTCGATGGAGCGAACACCGGCGCGCACCGCGTTCTTGACGCCGTCGGCACCCTGCGCGTGCGCCATGACGTGTGCCCGCGCGGCGCGGGCCTCGGCCATCATGATGGCGAGTTCGTCGGCGGCGAAGTAGGCGCGACGTGGGTCGCTGCGCGGGCTGATCACGCCGCCGGTGGTGGCCACCTTGATTACGTCGGCTCCGGCTCGAATCAGTTCGCGTACCTTCTGGCGCATCGCCTCGACGCCGTCCACAACAGTCGACGGGGAGCCCGGGTGCGGCGGCCACAGGGCGTGGACGCACTCGCCGGACGGCATCCACTCGTCGCCGTGCCCACCCGTCGGACTGAGAACGCCGATGGCGATCTGCATGTCCGGCCCTTCGATCAAGCCGGTGGCGACGGCCTCCTTTACGCCGAGGTCGGCGCCCGCGGCATCGCGGACGGTGGTCACACCGGCATGCAGGGTCAGCCGAAGATTGCGTACGGCCTGAAAGAAGCGGAGCGAGAACGGGGTTTGGATCAGGCGCATCGTGTCGACGTCGTCGAGCGTGACGTGGACGTGGCAGTCGATGAAGCCCGGCACCACTAGGTGGCCGACGGCGTCGAGTTCGGCGTCACCGTCCAGGCCAGGCCCCACATCGACGATGCGCTCCCCGTCGATCACCACGTCGGCGGGCGCCGCGGTTCCCGACCGCGGGTCGAAGACGTGGCCGCCGCGGACCACCAGACGGTGGCTCACCGCCGCGCGGGTGGCGGGCCGTAAAGGGTGTTGACCCACACCGTGATCAGGGCGGTGGTGGCCGCGGTCGGGTCGCCGAACGGAGGCTGCCCGAAGCGGTCCAGCAGATACCGCTCGTTCATCCACGTCAGGGCGCGGGCGACCTCGTCGGCCTCGGTGACCTGGCTGCGTCCGGCGTCGATGTCGGCTTTGATGCGCCGCGCGGTCGCGGCAGCGAGTCGGTCCGCGAGGGCCTGGTAGAGGGCACCGATCTCCGGGTCGTGGCGAGCGGTGTCGGAGATCGCCTGGATCAACCTGCCGTGTTCGACGAATATCGATGTCAGGTTTTCCAGGCTGCGGCGCAGTTCGGCGACCGGATCATCGGATTCGGCCATCCAGTCGTCGGCGACGTGGTCCAACTCCAGACCGACGTCGTCGAGCATCGCCATCAACAGGTGCTGGCGGTCCTCGAAGTGGCGATAAAAGGCCGTGCGTGCCACCTCGGCGGCGGAGGTGATGTCGTCCAGCGAAATCTCCGCCCACGGCCGCTGCTCGAGCAGGCCATGAGCGGCGTCGAGCAACCGGCGGCGAGCGTCACGCCGATTTGCGCGCCGACGCGCCTGCAGATCGCTCTGTCGGTTGGGCAAGTCGGGCGCCTCTTTCAGCAGATCGAGTCGAACAACGCGATGTTCACCCTAGTGTCACACGGTCGCGACGGAAATTGCGACATAATTGTTGACATCGTGTCACACATATAGTTACGTGAGCTACGCAGCCGCTGGTAGTGCCAGCCCACGACACCGAAGAAGCTCAACAGAAAAGGTCTGTCATCGTGCGACTTAGCTTGTCGTTCACTGGTTTTGGCGGGATTCTGGCCAGCCTGCCGACGGTCCGCGCCGCCGACGAGTGCGGGTTCGACGGCCTCTGGTACGCCGAGCACATCTGCGCGCACGACGCAGTGGTGCCGGCGACGGTGTTCCTGCGCGAAACCGAGCGGCTGGAGGTGGTGCTCATGGGCATCAGCGCGGCGGGCCGTCATCCCGGCCTGACGGCCATGGAGCTCGCCTCGCTGGCCGAGATCGCACCCGGCCGGGTGCGCGCCGCGATCGGCACGGGCGTGCCCGACATGATCGCCAAGCTCGGCAAATCGATTGAGAAGCCGGTCAATTCGACGATCGCGCTGCACCGGGCGCTGTCAACCGCACTGGCCGGCGGCGACCTCACCGCCGACTTCCCAGGGTTTCGCTTCGAGCAGTACAAACTCAACCCACTGGCCGCTCCCCCGCCGCTGGACATCATGGCGGTGCGTCCCCGCATGGTCGAGGCGGCCGCCCGCTACGCCGACGGCGTCTGCCTGAGCGCCGGCTCCTCACGGAAGTATCTGGCCGACACGGTGCAGCGGGTCGAGGCGATCCTCGCCGATGCCGGGCGGCCCCGGGAGAGCTTTCGGATCTCTGCCGTGGTTGCCGCTTTCATCACCGACAACATGGCAAAGGCGTGTACGCAGGTTGCCGCGCTGTTGTCCACTTTTGACGCCGCGACCACGGAATACCTTGCCGCGGGCGCAATTCCGGCCGGTGCATTGGTGGAAGCGATCGAGCGGGGCGGTCCGTTCGAAGCGGTCAAGGTGTTCACTCCCGAGGTCGTCGACGGGGTCGCGATGGTCTGCCCGCCTGATGGGCTCGCCGATGCGCTGCAGGCGTACGCCGAGACCGGCATCGACGAGATCGCCATCGCGCCGTTCGCGCCCCCCGACCAGTTGCCGGCGCTGATCCGGCAGCTGTCCGAGTGTCGTCCACTGCTCGCCGCCAAGTCATAGGTAGGCCATAGCGGCCCTGACCCGAAGGACGGAACCTAGATGACCGACACCGATACCGTGCTGGATCACGACGCCCAGGAGGTCCTGCGGCTGCATCGCGAATTCGTCGATGCCAACGGCCCACTCGACTCGAGTTATCTGCGGGACCATGTGACGGCGGTACCCGACGAGTTGGTCTGGTACAACCTCAACGGCTCGGTGTACATCGGCCAGGATCACATCGCCGCGCTGTGGGACATGCTGTCCGCCGCGATGGGCGGGCAGGCCATGAGCGCGGACCTACGCGACGAGCGTGTCGAGGTGGTCGGTGACGCCGCATGGGTTACCTACCTGAGCCGCTATCAGGCCGACTTCGGAAACCTGGGCAGTTTCAACGCCGGCATGCGCGCCACCGAGATCTGGCGCCGCCGTGCGGGCAAGTGGGAACTCGTGCACGCCCACTTCTCCACTCACGTGCCCAACCAGATGGGTGGCCTATGAGACTCGACGCCCGGGAAGTGGCCGCGATGGAACGCTTTTCGGTGCCTGGTCCGGCCGGTACCGTGTCGGGCCTGCGGCAGGTGCAAGACAGCGAAGCCGAGCCGGTCGTGTTCATCCATCACATCAACGGCGCCGCCCACCAGTGGGTGCCGGTGATGAATCACTTCAACGATCGCACCACAGTCGCCGTCGATCTACGCGGACACGGGAACTCCCAACCCGGCGAGTCCTACGGCGTCGCTGACTATGCCGCCGACGTCGAGGCGGCGATGGACGGGTTGGACATCCACTATGCCCACTTGGTCGGGGCGTCGTTCGGCGCGTCGGTGTGCCTTTCGATAGCCGCCCAGGCCCAGTACCGAATCCGGTCGGTGGCGGTCATCGGCGGCGCGTTGACGGTCGCGGACCTGATCGACCCCGACGGGGTGACCGCCGAACTCCGCGAACTCGGAAGCCTGGCATTCTTTCAAAAAATGGCCGCGGTAAGTTTCGCGCCCGGCACCGACGCGATCTTGCTGGACGAAGCCGCGCGACTGGCCGCGCGAAACGACCCAGCTGTCGCGGAATCAATACTGCGCGAAGCATTTTCTGCCGATATCACCGACACCGCGACGCGGGTGCGCGCGCCCGCCTTGGTGCTGGCGGGCGAACACGACCAGACGTGCCCGCCGGAACGCGCTGCGGTGCTGGCGGACTCGCTCGGCACCCGCTGCCAAGTGCTCGCCGGGCGAGGCCACCTCGCCCATCTCGAGGACCCCGCTCTGATCGCACGCCTGGTCGCCGCGCAGTTACCGGATTGACAATGCACCCGGCCTCATTCGACTATCTGGCGGCCAAGTCCGAAGACGAGGCCTGCGCGGCGCTGGCCCAAGACCCGTCGGGGACACGCATTCTCGCCGGTGGCCAGAGCCTGCTGCCGTTGTTGGTTCGGCGGCTTGACCGGCCGCGGCGCCTGGTCTGCGTCACCGGCATCACCGGCCTGCACGGGTTGTACGCAACGCCGACCGGCCTTCAGGTCGGAGCCGCCGTCACCCAGCGTGGCGCCGAACAGTACACCGGGATACGCGAATTCGGAATCTTGGCGCAAGCGCTCCCCCGGGTCGGCAAGGTGACCACCCGCAATCGGGGCACCATCTGCGGCAGCCTCGCCCATGCCAACCCCGCGGCCGAACTCGGTATCTGCCTGCTCGCTCTCGGCGGCGAGATCGTCGCCGCCTCCTCCCTCGGATTCAGGCGGATCCCCGCCGAAGAGTTCTTTGTCGCTCCGCATCAAACGGCATTGCGCTCCGACGAGTTGTTGCACACGGCAATCTTCCACCGGCCCATGGGCATCGGATTCTTCGACGAGGTCACCCTGCGCGGCGCCGGCGACACCCCGCTGCTCAGTGCCGCGGTCAACGCGCGAATCGCTGACGGCGAAGTCGTCGACATTCGCATCGCCACCGGCGGTGCGGGCCAGGTGCCGGTGTTGGCCGGCCCGTCGATCACTGCCGCCCTTCATGGGCGGCTCGATGACGCCGCAGTGGCGGAGGCCAGCCGCGCCTACGCCGGCGATCTCGAATTTCACAGCGACGCGCACTGTTCCGCGCAGCATCGCCGCCGGCTGGCGACTCGGGTCGTCGCCCGACTGCTGGAACGAGTCCGACGGGAGTTGCCGTGACGAGCGACCTGGACATCGAAATGCGGGTGAACGGGCGGACCGTGCGGGCCTGCGTGCCACCCCGGATGTCGCTGGTCGACTTCCTGCGGGACCGACTCGGCCTTACCGGCACCCACGTCGGCTGCGGCCAGGGGCTGTGCGGCAGCTGCAACGTGCTGATTGATTCCCGCTCCGCGCGAGCATGTTTGACGTTGGCGGTGCAGGCCGCGGACTGCGACGTCGTCACGATCGAGGGTCTGAACCGCGCGCCGGGGCCGTCACCCGTGCAGGCATGCCTGGTGCGGCACCGAGCGTTGCAGTGCGGCTTCTGCACGCCGGGGTTCGTCGTGCTGCTGGAAGAACTGCTCGCCGAGGTCGACGCCGGTGCCCGACCGACCCAGGCCGAACTGCGTGATCGGCTGGCCTCGTCGCTGTGTCGCTGTACGGGTTACACGCCCATTCTGGCCGCAGCGCAGGAACTGGTCGCCGCCGCGATCGTCGAGCAGAGCCGATGAACCAGTCACGCCACGTCGGCCGATCAGCACCCGGGGTGCACCTGCCCCGGCTGGCCGCGGGTGGCGGACGTTATCTTGCCGACGAAAGCCTCTCCGGCGAGCTGTATTTGGTGATCGTTCGATCCCGCGAGCCGCATGCGTTCATCTCGGTGGACACCGCGCGAGCCGCCGCCGCGCCCGGCGTGCGCGCCGTCCTCGTCGGAGCGGAGGTGCGCGCGGCAACCGAGCCGATGGGCATGATGTGGAGTGCGCAGGTCCAACGCGAGGCACCGACCTGGTGCCTGGCCACGGATCGGGTCCGTTACGTCGGCGAGCCGATCGCCGCCGTCATCGCCGACGACGCCTATCTCGCCGAGGACGCCGCCGAGCTCGTCGACGTCCGTTACGAAACGCTGCCACCCGTCGTCGAACCGTCCGCCACCAGTCGGCCGTTGCTGTACGACGATTGGACCGACAACGTCTTCGGGCGCACGCGCTTTGAGGCCGGCGATGTCGCGGCGGCACTGGCCGACGCGGCGGTGGTGGTCAGCGGCCGCTATGTCAACGACCGGGTGGCGGGCCTGTCGCTGGAGACCCGCGGGGTGCGCGCGGCCTGGGGTATCACCCGGGAGTCGGTCACGGTGTGGACCTCGACGCAGTCGCCGCATCAGGTGAAAGCGTCGCTGGCGGCGACCCTGCGGGTTCCCGAAAGTCGGGTCCGGGTGCAGTGTCCCGACATCGGCGGTGCATTCGGCAACAAGGCGTGCGCCTACATCGAGGAGACGTTGGTAGCGTTCGCCGCGCGAGCCGTCGGCCGCCCCGTCCGCTGGGTGGAGAGCCGTGCCGAGGCGTTCACCGCCACCGTGCACGGCCGCGGCACGGTGATCGATCTGGAAGTCGGATTCACCTCCGACGCAACGATATCCGGGCTGCGGGCCACCGTGCTGCTGGACTGCGGCGCCACACCGTACATGGTGGGCCTGGGCACCGGCGTCGTCGCCGCGGCCATGGTCCTGGGCCCCTACCGCGTCGCGGACGCGCTGTCCGAACTGGTGGGCGTGGTGACCAACAAGACACCGATCGGGGCGTATCGCGGCTTCGGTATGCCTGAAGCGACTTTCGCGATCGAGCGGGCGATGGATGAGGGTGCGCGGCTGCTGGGGATCGATCCCCTCGATATCCGCCGGCGCAACCTGCTACGTCCCGACGAGTTGCCGTATTGGACGGCGGCGATGATGTGCCTGGACAGCGGACGTTACGGCGAGTTGCTCGACCTTGTCGCCTCCGAGGTTGATTGGCGGCAATTGCAGGATGACCTGGCCAGCGCCCGCGCTGCCGGGCACCTGGTCGGTGCGGGAGTCGCATGTTATCTGGAGGCCAGCAACTTCGGCCCGTCGCTCACGGCGGCAATGATGGGGATCAACAACGCGGGTCACGATCGGGCCGTAGTACGCATGGACGCTTCGGGATCGGTCACCGTGTTGACCGGCCAGGTGCCGATGGGGCAGGGACTCGAGACGGTGCTCGCCCAGATCACCGCCGACGAACTGGGTGTCGACCTGGCCGCGGTGTCGGTGGTCTACGGAGACACCTTGGCCTGTCCGTACACCGGATACGGCAGCGGAGGTAGCCGGGGCGCCGGCGTGGCCGGATCGTCGGTGATGCTGGCCGCGCGCAAGCTTCGCGAACGGCTGCGGGTACTGGCCGCGCACCTGTTGGAGGTCGATCCCGCGGACCTTGAGGAAGCAACCGGCCTGTTCAGCAACGGATCTGGGACCAGCATCTCCCTCCAGGACGTCGCCGCGGCGGCGTATCACGCCAAGGACCTGCCGCCCGACTTCGAGCCGTACCTGGAAGCGTCGTATACGCACGATCCGCGCGCGTTCGCGTTCTCCTACGGTGCCGTGGCCGCGGTCGTCGAGATCGACCGCGACACCGGGACGGTGAGCATTCGGCGACTCGTCTTCGGGCACGACTGCGGCGTACAGCTCAACCCGGACAACGTCGAGGCCCAGATCGTTGGCGGCGTCGCCCAGGGCATCGGCGCGGCCCTCTACGAGCGACTCCCGTACACCGACGACGGCCGGCCGGTGGTGGAGTCGCTGTGGGACTACTTTCCGCCGCTGCCGGCCAACGTGCCCCCGGTCGAGCTGGTGCACCTCGAGACGCCGACGCCGTTCTCCCCGAACGGCGCCAAAGGCGTCGGGGAAAGCGGAATCATCCCGGTACCCGCCGCGCTGGCCAACGCGATCCGCGACGCACTCACCACCGAAATCGGCGAGGCACACGCATCTTCGGTCGTCGACACGCTGCCGATCACCGCAGAGCGCCTACTCGCCGCCCTGGACCAGATCACCCCGTCGAGCGACCAGAGGAAGGGAAACACACGTGAAGTATGTGTCACAGGAATGGCTGAACCGGCAGTGTGAATTGCAGCAGGCGTTCGCCCCGCGCCCCGGCGCGTCGGCCCGCGTGCAATACCGCCTGACCAAGGCCCCAGACGGCGGTGAGATCCGTTATTACGCCGACGTTCAGGACGGTCGCATGGTCGAGCAGTTGTTGGGCGACGACGCTAAGGCCGACGGCACCATGGCGGCCTCCTACGCCGATTCGATCGCGATGCTGCGCGGGGAGCTCGCGCCGACGACGGCCTTCATGGAGGGCCGGGTCAAGGTCACCGGCAACGTCGCCAAGTTGGCCGCGTTGATGCCACTCACCCAGACGGCCGAGTACAAGAAGCACTACGAACAGCTCTGCGCGGAAACCGAATTCTGAAGCGGTGACCTTTTCGCTGCTGGCTCGCGACGCCGCCACGGGACAGCTCGGCATCGCATCGCAGTCGCACTACCTGGGTGTGGGCTCGGTAGTGACGTGGGCCGAGGCCGGCGTCGGGGTGGCGGCCACGCAGGCGTTCGCGCTGCGCTCCTACGGTCCCCGCGGTTTGGCGCTGATGCGGGCGGGCATTGCGCCGGTCGACGCAGTAGACCAGCTGCTCGACGAGGACACCCACCCGGAAATCCGCCAGGTTGCGTTTCTGGATACGGAGGGGCGCATCGGGTTTCACTGCGGACGCCGCTGCGTCGGAGCCCTCGGGGTCGCCGTAGGCGATCAAGCGATCGCCCTGGGCAACATGCTGGACAACGACGACGTGGTGCCCGCCCTGCTGCGCGGCTTCGAGCAGGCCGACGGCGACCTTGCCCATCGCCTGGTAGCGGGTTTGGCAGCCGCCGAGAACGCCGGCGGCGATATTCGGGGTAGCCAGTCCGCGGCGCTGTTGGTGGTCGCCGGCCGTGGCGGCGGCGCCGGTGCTGAAGCGCCGTGGGACGGCATCATCCGCGACTTGCGGGTGGAGGACCACAGCGATCCCGTGAATGAGCTGTCCCGGCTGGTGAGGTTGAGCGACGGCTTCGATCGGATGTCGCGGGTGGTCTTCGACCCGGACGGCGCCGTGGTCGGTGAACGCCGTTGCGGACCAGATTTCGGTGCGGACGCCCACGAGCTCGCCGACGCCGCCAGTGCGCTGGATTCCAACCCGGAGGCAACGTTCTGGTCCGCGGTGCTGCACGCCCGATGGGGACAGGCCGACGAAGCACGACGGTTGTTTTCCGCAGCGTCGCAACAAAACCCACGCCTGGAACGGTTCGTGGGGTACTTGAGCGAGGCGGCCATCCTGACGCCCGACGAGGTGGCTAGCTTACGGGACGCCGGTCGATAACTCGTTTCGCCTTGCCCGTCGAACGGGCGACCGCGCCCGGTGGTACCACTTCCACGGTGATGCTGACGCCGACGCGGTTCTTGATCTGCCGGGTCAGCGAGTCCGCGGCCCGCTCACACTGCTCGGGGGTGGCCCCGCGGCGGCCCTCCACGCGTACGGTGAGCCGATCGAGCCGTTCCGGACGGTCGACTACGCACTGGAACTGCGGCGCGAGGGCGCGCTGGGTCATGATGTGTTCCTCGATCTGACTGGGGAACAGGTTCACGCCGCGCAGGATGATCATGTCGTCGCTGCGGCCGGTGATCCGGCGCATTCGGCGCATCGAGCGCGCCGTGCCGGGTAGCAGCATGGTCAGGTCGTGGGTGCGGTACCGGATGACGGGAAATGCCTCTTTGGTCAGTGAGGTGAACACCAGTTCTCCCTCCGCGCCGTCCGGCAACACCGCCTGGGTCTCGGGGTCGATGATTTCGGGGTAGAAGTGGTCCTCCCAGATGTGCAGGCCGTCTTTGGTTTCCACGCATTCCTGGGCGACACCCGGACCCATGACCTCCGAGAGGCCGTAGATGTCGACGGCGTCGATGTCGCAGGTTCGTTCCAACTCGGCGCGCATTTCTTCGCTCCACGGTTCCGCACCGAAGATTCCGGTCCGCAACGAGGTGGCGCGTGGGTCGAGTCCGGCCTCGTACATGGCGTCGATGATGGTGAGCATGTAGGACGGCGTGACCATGATCGCGTCAGGGGCAAAGTCCGCGATCAACTGGATCTGGCGCTCGGTCATGCCGCCCGATATCGGTATGACGGTGCAGCCGAGCCGCTCGGCGCCGTAGTGCGCGCCCATGCCGCCGGTGAAAAGTCCGTAACCGTACGCGATGTGCACCTTGTCGCCGGGACGCACCCCGGCGGCCCGCAGGGATCTGGCCACCAGCTTGGCCCAGGTTTCCAGGTCGGCGGCGGTGTAGCCGACGACGGTGGGTCGGCCGGTGGTGCCCGACGAGGCGTGCAGCCGCAACACCTGCGACTGCGGCACCGCGAACATCCCGAACGGGTAGTTGGCCCGCAGATCGGCCTTGCCGGTGAACGGGAACAGCGCGAGGTCGCTGAGGTCCCTCAGATCAGCGGGATGCACACCGACGGCGTCGAAAGCCGACCGGTAGTGCGCCACATTGTCGTAGGCGTGCTGCAGGGACCACCGCAGCCTGGTCAGCTGCAGCGCCTGAATCTCGTCGCGCGAGGCCTTTTCGATGGGTTCTACACCGGGGCAGTCGACCAGTTTGGTCATCAGTGATCCTCAGCTCCCGCTCATGCGTCGAAATCGACGGTGACGGCGTCGCTGGTGGGAAGCGACTGACAAGTCAGCACGAAACCCGCTGCCAATTCCGAGTTTTCGAGCGCATAGTTGCGGCGCATGTCCACCTCGCCGACCGTCACCCTGGCCCGGCAGGTGCCGCATACCCCGCCCTTGCAGGCGAACGGCAGGTCATCCCGATAGCGTTGCGCGGCATCGAGGATCGGGGTGTCGCGCGGTAGGTCGAGCGCGCTCGTGTGGCCGTCGAGCACGATGGTGACCTGACTGCACGGCCCGGCGCGGCCGGGCTCAGTTCGGCTCACCGGCGGCGGGGCAACCTCTTCGACAAAGAAGAGTTCCCGGTGGATGCGGTCCCCCGGTACTCCGTACGCGCCCAGGACTTGCTGGGCGTCGAGCACCATGCCGAGCGGGCCACACAGCCAGAAGTGGTCGACATCGGCCACGGGTACGAACGCATCGAGCAGTCGCCGGATCCGTTCGGCGTCGAGCCGTCCGCTGAACAAATCCGCCACCCGGTGTTCGCGGGACAACACATGGATGAGCTCCAGCCGCGGGCCGTAAAGGTCTTTGAGGTCGGCGAGTTCGTCGGCGAACATGACCGAATCCGCTCGCCGGTTGCCGTAGATCAGCACCAGGTGCGAATCCGGTTGACGCAGCAGCGTAGTGGCGATCGACACGATGGGCGTGATCCCCGACCCCGCCGCGATCAGCACATGGCGACCGCCGGTGCCCGGGGGCGCTACGAAGTTGCCGGACGGAGTTTGCACCTCCACCTCGTCGCCGGGGCGGACGTCGCGGACCAACCATCCCGAGAAGACGCCGCCGGGCAGCTCACGCACGCCGATGCGCAGGGCACCGCCTGCCGGTGAGCAGATGGAGTAGCAGCGCCGCTGCTCCCTGCCGTCGACGCTCTTACGCAGAGTGAGCGATTGCCCAGGGCGAAAGGCGAATTCGGACTTCAGTGCCTCGGGAACCGCGAAGGTGACCGCTGCGGCGTCATCGCAGAGCGGTTGCACGGCGGCCACCCGCAGCCGGTGAAAGGACGGCAATTGCCGCAGCGCGGTCACGTCAGATCTCCTTCACCCGCTCGAACGGCTCGAGACACGACCGGCAACGGTGCAGTGACTTGCACGGCGTCGCACCGAATTCCGATACCTGCTTGGTGTCTGCGGACGTGCACCGCGGGCACGGCACGGCGGGTGGGCGTGTCTTGAGGGTCAGCGGTATCGGCCCCTTGCTGCGGGCGGGCGCCCGCCCCGGCGGGGCGATGCCGTGCCGGGCGAGTTTGCGCCGCCCGGTCGCGGTGATCCAGTCGGAGCTCCAGGCTGGGCTGAGTGCCGTGCGGATCTCGATGTCGGGAAATCCTGCCGCCGACAACGTTTTCGCCACATCCGCACGGATGGCGGACATCGCGGGGCAACCGCTGTAGGTGGGCGTGATGGTGACGACGATCCGGCCCTCATGCAAGGACACCTCCCGTAGCACCCCGAGGTCAGCCAGGGTCAGCATGGGCATCTCGGGATCGCGGACCTCGGCGACGGCTCGCCGGGCCAGCTCCAGGGTGTGGTTGTTCATCTACTCACCACCGCGCTAACGGATGTGCGCGGGCGACGCTCTGCATTTCGGCCAGGAGGGCCACCAAGGCGTCGGTGTGCACGCCATCCCGGCCGGCGGTCACGGCATCGCCGATTGTCGGGACCGGCAATGCCGCGGCATCCAACACCTCCCGCAGCACCGCGTCGAATTCGGGCCGAACCGTGGCCGGGTCCACTCCCGCACCGGCGGCCGAAAGGCGTGCTTCCACTGGGTGGGTCGCGAACAGTTCAGCGACGAACGGCCACACCGTACGCAGCGCTACCTCGGTGCGGCGGCGGGATTCGCTGGTCCCGAGCGACAACGTGATAAGCCAGCGTGCGGCGTAATCCCGATGGTAGGTAACCTCTTTCGCGCCCTTGTCGGCCACTGCGGCCAGCACCGGATCGCTGGACGCCCGCAGCCGTTGCAGCACCGCCAGGCGGTAGGTGGTGAACACCAGCAACCTGCATACGGTCACCGCAAAGTCACCGTTGTCCGCCTCGACCAGGCGTACGTTCCGAAACTCTTGTCCGTCGCGAAAAAATGCCAGCGCGTCCTCGGCAGGCACCGACGCACCTGTTGGCAACACCGGAACGACCCGAGGCCCGGCGGCCGCCGCCCGCGCGAGCAGCAGCCGGGCCTGCCCAAGCAGATCCAGCCCGATGTTGGCCAGCGCGACTTCTTCTTCCAGTTCCGGTGCGTGGCAGGTCCATTCGGTGAGTCGCTGCGCCGCGATCAGGGCGTCATCGCCGAGCATCAGGCAGTAGGTGGCCAGGTCAGGCCCGTCGACGCCGACCGGAAAAGTGGTGTCCACCCCGGCCAGTGGGTCGTCGAAGCCCGTCCCGAAAGCCCACTGGTCGTGGGTGTCGACGTCGACGAGGCCCGCGTATGCCGACTCATGGTCATTCATTACCGACTCCACCTCACATGTGCGGGACGGTGTCGGGAATGGAGTAAGCCGTGGGATGGCGATACACCTTGTCGCGAGACGGGGCGAAGAACGACTCCTTCTCCTCGGCCGTGGAGGCGGTGATCGCTGCCGACGGCACTACCCAGATGCTGACGCCCTCGTTGCGGCGGGTGTACACATCCCGCGCGTGCTGCAACGCCATGGCGCCGTCCGAGGCGTGGATCGAGCCGACGTGGACGTGGTTCAGTCCGCGCTTGGCACGCACGAACACCTCGTAGAGCGGCCACGCGGGATCGACGCTGCCAGTCATCGAGTCTCCTCTGCAGTCCTGCGGGCGTAGGCGACGGCGGCGGCACGCACCCAGCCGCCGTCGTCGTGCGCGGCCTTGCGGGTGGCCAGTCGTTCGGCGTTGCAGGGCCCGTCGCCGGCGATGACGGCGAAGAATTCCGACCAGTCGGGAGCACCGAAGTCGTAGTGGCCGCGCCGCTCGTTCCAGGCCAGGTCCGGGTCGGGGATCTGCACCCCAAGTACCTCGGCCTGCGGTACCGTCATGTCGACAAATCGTTGTCGCAGTTCGTCATTGGTGTGGCGTTTGATCCCCCACGCCATCGATCGCTCGGTATTGGGTGATTGGCCGTCGGGCGGGCCGAACATCATCAGCGTGGGCCACCACCATCGGTCGACGGCGTCTTGCACCATCGCGCGTTGCGCGTGGGTGCCCCGCATCATGGTCAGCAGCAGTTCGAAACCCTGGCGCTGATGAAACGACTCTTCCTTGCACACCCGGATCATGGCGCGGGCATAGGGACCGTAGGAACTGCGGCACAGCGGCACCTGGTTGCAGATCGCCGCGCCGTCGACCAGCCAGCCGATCACCCCGACATCGGCGAAGCTCAGCGTCGGGTAGTTGAAGATCGACGAATACTTCTGCCGGCCCGCTATCAGTTTCGCGGTCAGCTCCGCCCGGTCTACCCCAAGCGTCTCGGCCGCGGAGTATAGGTAGATGCCGTGACCGGCCTCGTCCTGGACCTTGGCCAGCAGGATCGCCTTGCGGCGCAACGACGGGGCCCGGGTCAACCAGGCCCCTTCCGGCTGCATCCCGATGATCTCCGAATGCGCATGCTGGCTGATCTGGCGTATCAGAGTGCTGCGATACCCGTCGGGCATCGGGTCTCGCGGCTCGACACGCTCTGCGACTGCGGTGGGCGCCACGGGGGTCAGCTACCCATAAACGTCGGACGTTGTTTGGCCACAAAGGCCTCCACCGCACCGATGTGATCGGTCGAGGCGCCGAGCAGTCGCTGCGCTTCGGCTTCCCGGGCCAGAACCTCGGGCAATTCGGCGTCGGCGTTGGCCGTGAGGAGTCGTTTGACGGCCTTGAACGCGGCGGTCGGGCCCGCTGCTAGACGGCGTGCCACGGCGACGGTCTCGGCGGCGAGATCGGCGTCCGGTACCACGCGATGCACCAGTCCCCACGCCTGAGCGGTGTCGGCGTCGATGGTGTCGCCGAGCAGGAACAAGCCGGTCGCGCGGCCCTGGCCGACCAGCCGCGCCAACGACGCGCTCAGTCCCGAATCGCTGGCGAGCCCGATGCCGCAGAAGGCGGTGCCGAACTTGGCGCCGCACCCGGCCACCCGGATGTCGGCCGCCAGGGCGATCCCGAGACCGGCACCGACGCAGGCGCCGTTGATGCCCACCACAACCGGTACCTCGATCGCATTCAACGCCAACACGATCGGGTTGTAGTGCTCGGCCACGGTGTCCATGGCGTGTGCCGGGTCAGCCCGCAACGCCGCCACATGTTCGGCCAGGTCTTGGCCGACGCAGAAGTTTCTGCCTGAGGCAGTCAGCGCGACCGCGCGCACCGCAGGATCGGAGCCCGCCCGGGTCAGCGCCTCCAGCAGCCCTTCTTTCAGCACACGGTCCAGGGCGTTGGAGGCTCCGGGACGGTCTAACACGATGGCGGCGACGTTCTCGTCGACCGCGTAGCTGATCGCCGCCGTGGGCACCTCGGTGTCTGTGGTCATGCGCGCTAGATTAACCGACCATTCGTTCGGTAATCAAGGTGCCGCGCCCGGACGGTGCCAGATGCGTGCCGCCGCCCCGGGGCCGTGATGCGATGATGGTGTCCATGGCTGCCCCGCCTTCGCGCCCGACCGGTCGAGTCGGTCGTCCCGGCTACGACCTCGACACGCTGCTGGCAGTCGC
Organism: Mycobacterium bourgelatii; assembly: GCF_010723575.1. Lineage (NCBI taxonomy): Bacteria > Bacillati > Actinomycetota > Actinomycetes > Mycobacteriales > Mycobacteriaceae > Mycobacterium > Mycobacterium bourgelatii. The sequence continues at coordinate 642,891 of NZ_BLKZ01000001.1, read as the reverse complement.
GGTGTCGGTGTTCAACCAACGGGGCTACGACGGCACCAGCATGGAACACCTGGCCGCCCGACTGGGCATCAGCAAATCCTCGATCTATCACCACGTGCGAGGCAAATCCGAACTGCTGCAGCTAGCGGTCAACCGCGCGCTGGACGCCTTGTTCGCAGCGACCACAGAGCGCGAAGCCACCACCGGACCGGCGATCGATCGGCTGGAATACCTGGTGCGGCGCAGCATTCACGTCCTCGTGGAGCAATTGCCGTACGTCACACTGTTGCTGAGGATCCGAGGGAACACGCCCGTCGAGCGCCGCGCGCTCGCCCGCCGCCGCGAATTCGACCACATCGTCGGCCAGCTGGTCCAGCAAGCCTGTGACGAAGGCAGCGTGCGCCCAGACATCGACCCACTGCTCACCAGTCGGCTCATCTTCGGCACGGTCAACTCGTTGATTGAGTGGTACCGACCAAGCCGTGAACTCGACGCGGCCCAACTCGCCGACGCCGTCGTCAACGTGCTCTTCGACGGTCTTCGCATCGACCCCTCTTGACGCCGACCGACCGCGGCTGCCAAAGTTGCAGCCGTCAATAACCGAACGAATGGACGGTTGGTAATGCTGCAGAGTTTCGTATCCGGACGGTGGACTTCGGCAGACGACGCCGGCATCCCGCTCACCGATGCCAGCACCGGGGTGGAGGTAGCGCGATACTCCACCGAGGGATTGGACTATGCGGCGGCCGTCGACTACGCCCGCCTGGTCGGCGGACCGGCGCTGCGCGCCCTCACCTTCCCCGAACGCGCGAGCTGCCTCAAGCAACTGGGCAAGCTGTTGATGGCAGGCAAGGACGAGTTCTACCCGCTGTCCTCTGCCACCGGCGCCACTCGGCGCGACTCAGCCGTCGACATCGACGGCGGGATCGGAACCCTGCTCAGCTACGCCGGCAAGGCCGCGCGGGAACTTCCCAATGACACCATCTACCTCGACGGTTCGACCGAAAGCATCGGACGTGCAGGAACTTTCGTCGGCCAGCACATCTACAGCTCGCGCCTCGGCGTCGCGGTCCAGATCAACGCCTTCAATTTCCCGGTCTGGGGCATGCTAGAGAAGCTGGCACCCGCGTTTCTCGCAGGGGTGCCCACGATCGTCAAGCCGGCCCACCAAACGGCCTATCTCACCGAACAGTTGGTGCGGCGCATCATCGAATCCGGCCTGTTGCCCGAAGGCGCGCTGCAACTCGCGTGTGCCAACCCGCACGGTCTGCTGGACGAGCTCGACGAGAACGATCTGGTCGCGTTCACCGGCTCGGCTGCCACCGCGGCCCGGCTTCGGGTGCACCCCAACCTTGTCGAAAGCGGGGTGCGGTTCAACGCCGAGGCCGATTCCCTGAACTGCTCCATCCTGGGGCCCGACACCACGCCCGGCACCCCCGAATTCGAGCTCTACATCAAGCAGCTCGTCACGGAGATGACGGTCAAGGCCGGTCAGAAGTGCACGGCCATCCGCCGGGCATTGGTACCGCAAAACCTCGTCGCCGATGTGGTGGATGCAGCGACTGCACGGCTCTCGGCCGTCGTCGTGGGTCACCCCGAAGCCGAGGGCGTGACCATGGGCGCCTTGGCCAGCATCGCGCAACGTGACGAGGTGCTGCGGGCGCTGAAATTCCTCACCGACGCCGCAACTTTGGTCAGTGGCGACCCGGACAACTTCTCGGTGCGCGGCGCGGACGCGGACCGCGGCGCCTTCCTGCCACCACTGCTGCTACGCGTCGACGACAACTCCGTCGCCGCGCCACACGATGTCGAGGCCTTCGGCCCGGTAAGCACCGTCATCGGATACCACGACCTCGACGAAGCGGTGCGCCTGGCCGTGCGGGGCCGGGGCAGCCTGGTCGGATCCGTGGTCACCCACGACCCCGGGATCGCCCGTCGCCTCGTCCTGGATCTGGCGCCCTATCACGGCCGCATCCTCGTGCTGGACCGTGACGACGCCAAGGAGTCCACCGGGCACGGATCCCCGTTGCCCACCTTGGTGCACGGTGGTCCGGGCCGCGCCGGCGGCGGCGAGGAACTCGGCGGGATTCGCGGCGTGCTGCACCACATGCAGCGCAGCGCAGTGCAGGCGTCACCGGACATGCTGACCGCCATCACGGGACGCTGGACGAAGGGGGCAGCCCGTGACACCGACGACGTGCACCCGTTCCGCAAGCATCTCGAGGAGCTTCGCATCGGCGATACCGTCGTCGGCGGACCCCGCACGGTGACCCTCGACGACATATCGCACTTCGCCGAGTTCACCGGGGACACCTTCTATGCGCACACCGATCCCGTTGCCGCAGCGGGCAACCCGCTATTCGGTGGCATCGTGGCACACGGCTACCTCGTGGTGTCGCTAGCCGCCGGACTTTTCGTCGAACCCAACCCGGGTCCCGTGCTGGCCAACTTCGGTGTCGACGGCCTACGCTTCCTCACCCCGGTGAAGGCCGGTGACGCGCTCACCGTCACCCTCACAGTCAAACAACTCACCCCGCGCCTGTCCGCCGACTACGGCGAAGTCCGCTGGGACGCCGTGGTGACCAACCAGGACGACGCCCCGGTGGCCACCTACGACGTGCTGACGCTGGTTGCCAAACTCCCGGCAAAATCTGGGGGCCGCTGATGTTTCGCATCACCGTGCAATACGGTCAGCCCACCGACCCGGCGGCCTTTGACGAGTACTACCAGAGCACCCACATTCCGCTGACGTTGAAAGTGCCTGGCTTGGTTCGCTTCACCACCGGACGGCCACGGCCGCTCGGCCGGGACGTGCCGGCCCCGCCCTACCTGGTGGCCGACCTGTGGTTCGAGACCGCGGAATCCCTCAAGGTCGCGCTCAAATCCGACGAGATGCGTTCGGCCAGTGCAGATGTCGCGAATTTCGCCACCGGCGGTGCCACGTTGCACAGCCAAGAAGAGGTGCTCGTCCGCGGTCACCAGGACGTGGACCGTAATTGACTCTCGCGTAACAGTTTTCGGATTACCGAAGAACGCCCAAAACGCGCGCTAGACCGCTATACGCTCACACTGGGACGCTTACCGTCCGGTGGGAGATTTATCATGGCATTTCTGATCGCGACGCCAGAGTTCATCGCAACAGCAGCAACCGATTTGGCCGGCATCGGCACCGCCCTGCAGGCGGCCAACGGCGCTGCCGTTCACACGACCACCAGCGTGCTGGCAGCGGGCACCGATGAGGTATCGGTGGCAGTCGCCGCATTGTTCGCGTCGTACGGGCAGCAGTACCAGGCCCTGAGCGCGCAGGTGTCGTCGTTTCACACCCAGTTTGTGCAGGCGCTCGCGGCGGGCGCGGGGTCCTACGCCGGCGCCGAAGCGACCGCCGCGACACCTTTGCAGACCGTGCAGCAGCAGTTGCTGGGGCTGATCAACACACCCAGCGTGCAGCTGACCGGCCGCCCGCTGATCGGAAACGGCGCCAACGGCGCGGCGGGCAGTGGCGCAAACGGGGGCGACGCCGGCTGGTTGATCGGTCACGGCGGGGCCGGCGGGTCGGGCTCGGCCGGCCAAAGCGGCGGCAACGGCGGTGCGGGCGGTTTCTTCGGCGGCAGGGGCGGCGCCGGCGGTGCCGGCGGTTCGACCAACGGGCTTGGCGTGGTCGGAGCGGGCGGCAACGGCGGCGCTGGCGGTCTGCTAGGCGGTGTCGGCGGCGCTGGTGGAGCAGGTGGACTGGGCCCCAACACATTTAGCGCCTCCGCTGGTGCTGGAGGCAATGGCGGCGCAGGTGGCTGGTTCGGCGCCGGCGGCGCCGGCGGCGCCGGCGGATCCGCGGGACTGCAGGGCTTTGGCGGTGCGGGCGGCCGCGGCGGCGATGGCGGAGTGTTCGCCAACGGCGGGGCTGGGGGAGCCGGCGGCAGCGCGTCCCCGAATGGCGGCCAAGGCGGCGCAGGTGGAGCCGGTGGCAACAGTGGCCTACTCGGTGGGAACGGCGGGGACGGCGGCGCGGGCGGCAACGGCATCATCGGCGGAGACGGCGGCACCGGCGGCAAGGGCGGAATCTTCGGCGGAACCGGTGGGCACGGCGGCAGCGGCGGCAACGGTGGGGCCGTCGGAGCCGCGATCGGCGGCAGCGGAGGACTAGGCGGCAAAGGCGGTGCCGGTGGGGCCGGCGGCTTCCTCTTCGGCAATGGTGGCGACGGCGGTGACGGAGGAGCCGGGGGCGGCGGCAACGCGAACCAAGGCACCGGCGGCACTGGCGGTGCCGGCGGAAAAGCCGGCCTGATCGGCGACGGAGGCGCGGGCGGCGCCGGTGGCGCCGGGTACACCGTCGCGGCGACCGGCGGAGCGGGAGGAAGAGGCGGCGACGCCCAGCTGATCGGCAACGGCGGCAACGGCGGCAATGCCGGTTTCGGCCCCATCCGCCTCGCGCCGGGAGCCGGCGGACTCGGCGGATTCCTAGGCCTGGACGGGCTGCCCGGGAACTAAGGCGTCAGACGACGAACTCCGCGGCACGGTGCGCGAGCATCACAATGGTCGCGTGCGGCCCGCGGCTGGTGATCGTCGGCAGGATGGATCCGTCGATGACCCAAAGGTTTTCGATGCCGAGGACTCGACAGCGCGGGTCCACAACGGCTCTCGGGTCACCATCGGCGCCCATCGGGGCGCTACCGCACAGGTGCTGCGAGGTCGACCATACCGGGTGGCCGATATGCGTTACCGCTCCGCACAATTCGCGGGCCAGCTCGCTACCCTGGCGTAGCGCCGCGACGTCGGCAGGCTCACTGTCATAACGATGCTCGATGCGGATCGGCACCGCAGGATCATTGGATGTCAACGTGATCCGTCCCCGTGACTGGGGCCGCATCAGCGCCACACCGATGTGCGGCCAGTCCCGGTGCCCAGCGGTGCCGTCACCCGTCATCGCAATGAAACCACCTGTATACGGCCGGATTTCGACGCCGTCGGCGGTGGTCAGCACCGCTTCCAACACCGGCCGCTCCTCGGCGACCGCCCAGTTGGTGGGCATCACCCACTCCGGGTGGTCACTGCAGGACGTCCCGACTGGCAACGCCGCCAACGGTTTCACGTCCGCCGCGGCCAACACGTCCGCATCGCCGACACCCGAGAGCATCAGTAGATGCGCCGACTCAATCGCGCCGGCACACAACACGATTCGATCAGCGGTGTAGGTGATCTGACCGTCAGGGCCGATAGCGTCGACGCCCACCGCGGCATTGGCGGAGAAGCGGATGCGTAACACCCGGGTTTGGGACGCCAACGTCAGGTTGGGCCGTCGCAGCGCGGGCAACAAGAATCCTGCCCCGGCACCGGTGCGCACACCGTCGATGATGTTCAGCGGTACCGCGCCCACCCCGGACGGCAGGTCCGGCCCCACGTCGTTCAGGTCGTCGATCCACGGAAATCCGGCTCGCTCGGTGGCCCGCACAAAGACTTCGGTTGCCCCGACCATGTCATGCGTTCGTTGCACCCGGATCGGGCCGGTATGGCCGTGGGCGGGGGTGTCGAAATCCAGATCGGTCTCGATGGCCCGGAAGTGGTCGATGACGTCCGACCACGCCCAGCCCGGTATCTGGTTTCGGTCGAAGTCCGCGGGCAACCCGCGGCAGAAATAACCGCCGTTGACCGCGCCGGACCCACCGATCGTTGCTCCGCGGACGATGGGCAGCTTGCGCGCCGGTTGATCGGTGAGCGTGGTCAGATATCGCCGGACCAGGGGGCTGCCCACCCCGATCGGCAGCTGCAGCCCGTTTGCGGCCTGCGCCACCAGTTGCGCGTCGTCGAGTCCGGGGCCGGCCTCCAGCACTGTCACCGCACAACGGGAATCAACTGAAAGACGCTCGGCCACAACCGATCCAGCGCTCCCTGCGCCGATGATCAGCACATCACTGTGCCGGGCAGCCATTATCAACCATTGTCAAAATGGGTCAAGGTGCGCGTTACGTCCGAATCCGCGGCTTGAGCGGGCCCACGTTACGCTCGCGCAGGACGCCGTACCACAAGCCGATACCGTAAGCCAGGTCGTCGACGCGCTTGAGCACCAGAAAGGTCAGCAACCCGATGGGCTCGGCATCGTCGTCGCCGGTGTTGCGGCGGCGCAGCCAGTCCGCCACCCCGTCGACGATCGCCGCGATCAAGAACACCCGTCTACAGTGCCGGGACAGTAGCGCCGCGACCAATGCCACCGGCCAATAGTGCCGACAGATGGCCGACGCCAGCTGAAGTGCGGCCGACCACAAGCCGCGCGTGGCGATGATGACCACGTCCCATAACGAAGTGTGCGGACTGTTGATGGTCTTGGCGATCCGGCGGCCCGTCAACACGGCGATGAGCAACGACGCCAATTGGGCAAGGCCGCTGCCGAAGGACATCAAGATCCAAGCGATGAGCGCCCAGCCGGAGATCACCACCGGCGCCGTCTTGTCGGGGTGGCGCGCCGACAGCGGAGCCGCCGATCCGCCGTAGAACGCCTTCCGCGCCAGCCAGTCCCGCAGTTGGGTGCGATGATCGTGCGCGACCAGCGCTATCGGCTCGTATCGCAGCCGGGCCCCGGCCTCGATGAGTCGCCAGCACAGGTCAACGTCTTCTCCGGACTGCAAGGTTTCGTCGAAGCCACCGATGCCCCGGATGGCCGAGCAGCGGCAGACGATGGCGGCGCTGGGAACATAGGACACCGGGCTGTGCGGCAGCACCGGAGCTTCCCGTCGACCGAGATCGAGTGACGAGTGCACCGCCTCATAACGGGCGACCACATTCTCGCTCTGGTCGAGCCCCACGATGCGCGGAGCGACCAACGCAACGGTTGGATCGCAGAAGTGGCCGAGCAGGACCTCGAGCCAGCCGCGCCGGGGCGCCACGTCGGAGTCCAAGAAGGCCACGAAGTCGGTGGTGCAGGCGGCCAGTCCGGTGTTGCGCGCCGCGGCCGGTCCCCTGCTGCGGGGGTGGTGCAGGATTTCCAGGTCGCAATGCGCGCCGTCGAAGTCCTCCAGTTCGACCGGTCGCGCAGACCCGTCGTCGACGATGATCACGCGCAGGCCACGCAGCGAGGACACCAACCTGCGCAAGCCAGATACATTGTCCCGCACCGGTATAACTACAGTGACGTCACGATATGACGGGCCACCCGCCGGACGGGGATGCGCCACGGTCGCGTCCAGTAAGGCGCGGGCCAACTGGGCACTGCGTTCGTCGCAGACCTTGAGACGACCGCCGGACAGCATGTCCTGGGCAGCAGGTGCGAGCCGCAGCAACCGCATCGGCGAACCCCCGAGCAAGGCCGCGCCGTCGCCCAGCACACGTACCCGACGGTCAACCTGCACAGCGAACCCGTCCGGAAGTCGGGTTGCGGTCATAAGAGCTTCCCGTCGGGCCTCGGCGTCCACCGTTCGATGCGACGCCAACAGTCATCGACCATTTCCGCGAAGATCCGCTCCCCCTCCGCCGACGTCGCCGTCGTCGGATCCCCAAGCACCCCGATCTCACTGACCGCCGCGACACCGCCCCGGCGCATCGACGGCAGCAACTCGGCCAGTGGCGCTTCATTGCCGACCAGCAGCCGGTCGGTACGCACCTCGGCGGGCGAAATATGCAGCAAGATCGACGTTTCCGTGTGCCCGGCGTGGGCGTCGCCACCGGCGCAACTGCACGAGCACCATCCGACGTCGCGGCCTTCCGATCGCAGCAGAGTCGTCGCGCGAGTCACTGCGGAGATGTTGCCGCCATGGCCGTTGACGAAGACCAAGCGCTGCGCCCAGCAACAAGCGGAGCGACCGTACTCGACGAGCAATGACGCGAGCGCTTCGGTCCCGATCGAGATCGTTCCGGGAAAGCTCTGGTGCTCACCGCTGGCGCCGTAGGCGACAGCGGGCGCTACCAGCCAGTCGAAGGGGCCGAGACGTTCGGCCAGCGCCCGGGTAACCGCGGACGCAATGCGCGTGTCGGTATCCAGTGGCAGATGCGGACCATGCTGCTCGGTGGATCCCAACGGAACCAAAATTGACGCAGAGGTGGATATTGACACTTGCTTCGACGTAGCACTCCCCAGTTCGCCGCTTACGGGCACTGGCTGATGGTAGGCCGAATTTACCTGGTGTGCAGCAATTGTTTTCTCATCTATCGAAATTTTTTCCGCACCGGGCAATCGCCGCCCGAAACCTTGCTCCTTCACCACGGCGCGACACCCGTACCACTATCCCTCGGATTGCGGTCCAGCTACACACCCAGCGTGCGGGTGAAACCGTCCGGAACCAAGATGTCGTCGGGACCGAGATCGTGAATCGAGGAACGACCCAGACCCATCAACGCCGAGTCGATACCTCCGTAGAGGATGTCGAGCACGTTTTCGACGCCGGCCTGCCCGGCCGCGGCCAGACCCCACAAGTAGGCGCGGCCGATCATCACCGCGCGCGCACCCAGCGCCACCGCCTTCACGACGTCACTCCCCCGCCGGATGCCGCCGTCGAGCAGCACCTCGACCTGGTCACCCACGGCCGCGGCCACCGCCGGAAGGGCACGGATCGCGGCGGGCGTGCCATCCAGGTTGTTGCCGCCGTGGTTGGACACCGAGATGGCCGAAACACCCGCGTCCACCGCCCTTTTGGCGTCGTCCACCCGCATCACGCCCTTGAGCATCAACGGTCCGCCCCACAGCTCGCGCAGCCAGGCGATGTCCTCCCAGGTCGGCGGCGGTGTGCCCATCCACTCGCCGTACGCGCTGAAGAACGGCGGACCCGGCTCGCCGCGCCGGGCCTGATTCGGCACCCGCAGGTCCGGCGGCCGCATTGTCTTGCCGAACTTCCACAGCCACCGCGGCTTGGTGATCACCTCCGGAGACATCCGCAGCATCGTCTTCAGGTTCATCTCTTCGGGGATCTTGGGGCTGCCCCAGTCGCGCCCGTGAGAGAACGTCCAGTCGGTGGTGACGATCAGCCCGACCGCCCCGGCTTGACGCGCACGCTCGGCGCGCTCGGCGATCGCGTCGCGTCCGCCCAACCAGTAGATCTGAAAGAACAGCTTGGGGTTGGCGGCGATGACCTCCTCGATCGGCTTGCTGGCGAACGAAGACAGTCCCATCGCGGTGCCGCGGGCGGCCGCGGCACGGGCCACCGCCACTTCGCCGTCCGGGTCGACCGCCTGTACCCCGGTCGGCGAGATGATCACCGGAAGCGAAATGTCCTGTCCCATGACAGTGGTGGACAGGTCACGCTTTTCGGGAGCGCCGACGACATGCGGCGCGAAGCCGAGTTCGCCGAAGGCCGCGACGTTATCGGCGACCGTGATTCCCTTTTCGCTCGCCGCGATCAGCGACGAATAAACGGACTTGGGTAACCGTCGCTTGGCGCGCTGCTGGGCGATCGCGACCGTTTCAAACCATTGATCAGCCACGCTAGATCGGACTTTCGTTGCAGAGCCTGGCCGGCGCGTGCGCCGGCGGTCGGACGGACAGGGTCAGCGGGACCGGTGTGCTGAGCTTTCGACCACGGGAGTGGTCGACGCGCGGCCGCGGCGTCTCGCGCTCCCGGGCCAGGGCCGGTGCGCCATAACCCTGGACGCATTCAGGATCCGGACCGTCCAGCGGCAGACCGGTAAAGAACTTGGCCGCCATGCAACCGCCCCGGCAGCTGTCGTAGTGTCCGCAGCTGCCGCACGCGCCCGCGGATTGCGGTTCACGAAGCTCACGAAACAGCGGGGCGTTCTGCCACACATTCGCAAAACCGCCGTTGTGCAAGACATTTCCGGCCAGGAAGCGGTCGTGGATGGCGAACGGGCAGGCGTACACGTCGCCCACCGGGTCGATCAGGCAGACCACCCGCCCGGCTCCGCACATGTTCAGCCCGGCCAGGGCACCGGACTGGCCCAGCGGGGCCAGATGGAAGAACGAGTCGCCGGTGAGCACCCGCTCCCCCTTGGCGACCAGCCAGTCGTAGAGCTGCACCTGCTGATCTGCCGTCGGATGCAACTCGTCCCAGACATCGGCGCCGCGCCCGGAAGGACGCAGCCGGGTGATCCGCAGGGTGGCCCCGTAGCGGTCAGCCAGCGCCGCGAATTCGTCGAGCTGGTCGACATTGTGGCGGGTGACGACGACGGAGATCTTGGCGTCTTTGAAGCCGGCGTCGGCGAGGTTCTGCAGGGCGCGCACGGCCATGTCGAACGACCCGGCGCCGCGGACCGCGTCGTTGATCTCAGCGGTAGCGCCGTCCAGCGAGATCTGCACATCGACGTAGTCGCTGGCCGCCAGCTTTGCGGCCACCGCCGGGGTGATCCGCACGCCGTTGGTGGAGAACTTGACGCCGACATGGTGCTCGGTGGCGTAGTCCACCAGCTCCCAAAAGTCTTGGCGCACAGTTGGTTCACCGCCACCGATGTTCACGTAGAACACCTGCATGCGTTCCAGCTCGTCAATGATGTCCTTGCATTGGCGAGTGGACAGCTCACGCGGATCACGCTTGCCCGACGACGACAGGCAGTGCACGCACGCCAGGTTGCAGGCGTAGGTCAGTTCCCAGGTCAGGCAGATCGGCGCGTCCAGCCCACGCTCGAATTGCTCGATCAGCCGGGGCACTCGTCCGGTCTCGGGTCCGGTTTCGAGCACGGTCATTGGGCCTCCTCGGGCACCAGCATGTTGGATTCGGCCAGCACACCCAGGGCGTGCAGATAGGGGCCCTGGTCGCCATCCTCGACCCCCGCCGCGCGGCAGGCGGAGCGGAGATCGGGATGGTCAGCCAGCGTCTGCACCACCGTGAGGATGGTGCGGTTCTTGAGGAACGACAGCTTGCGCGTCCCGAAGTGGTAGAGCAGCGCACCGAACGGTTCCGGTCGTACCGCTACCTGAGGGTGCAACCGCCAACCACGGTCGGGATCGAACGCGTCAGACCCGCCCTGCGACGGCACGGGCCGTGCAGCCGCCCGAGGCGGCGCCGGGGACATGCTCAGTAGACCCCGCACATGCCGTCGATGGAGACTTCCTCAACCAGGGTCTCGGTGACAAGCTCGGTGGTGGTCTCGTTCTCGTTCTCGCGGTCCATGTGGGTTCGCCTCTCCATAGGGTCTCGACAAGAAGGGGTGGTTGTGATCACAATCGACGACAGAATATGGCATCGAGTGCCGAAATGAAAGGGCGGGGTGCGATGGCGCACGAGTCGCGGGTCGGCCGACGCCGCTCGACGACGCCTCACCACATCTCCAACGTGGCCATCGACTTGTTCGCCGCTCGAGGCTTCGACGACGTCAGCGTCGACGATGTCGCCCAGGCGGCGGGCATCGCACGGCGCACGCTCTTTCGTTACTACGCCTCCAAAAGCGCGCTTCCGTGGGGCGATTTCGATACCCACCTCGCGCACCTGCGGGACCTGCTCGACGCGGATGACAGCGTTCCGCTCCGTGAGGCACTGCGGGCTGCCTTGTTGGCGTTCAACACCTTCGACGAGTGCGAGACCATCCGGCACCGCCAGCGCATGCGGGTGATCCTGCAAACCCCAGAGCTGCAGGCATATTCGATGACCATGTACGCCGGCTGGCGAGAAGTGGTTGCCGAGTTCGTCGCCCGCAGGACCGGTACCAAGACAACTGATCTATTGCCGCAGACCATCGCCTGGACGATGCTCGGGGTCGCGTTGAGCGCCTACGAATACTGGCTGGGCGACGAGAACGTCACGCTTTCCGAGGCGTTGGGAAGTGCGTTCGACGTCGTCGGCGCCGGGCTCGACCTGTGAGCGGCGCGGGCAACGAGCACCTGCTGCACACGCTGCGCGCGCAGGGACGATTCTGCGCTGCAGCGGGGTCGCCGATGTACGGCGAGCTGTTCGAGTTGGTGGCCGCCGACGTCGAGGCCGACGGCGTCTTCGCGGGCATCCTGGCCGGCCGCGAACATGCGTCGTCCGGCCAGGCGGTGCCGCTGCGCCTGCTCGGCGGTCTGCACCGGATGGTGCTCGACGGGCGGGCACCGACATTGCGCGCCTGGTATCCCAGCGCCGGAGGCAGCTGGGACGCCGCGGCCGCCTGGCCGGAAATCCTGCGTACCGCCGCGGCGCACACCGAGCAGTTGCGCGCGGCGCTCGACCAACCGCCACAGACCAACGAGGTGGGCCGGTCCGCCGCGCTGATCGGCGGCTTGCTGCGACTCAACCGCCAATTTGGCTTTCCGGTAAGGCTTTTCGAGATCGGCACCAGCGCCGGGTTGAACCTGCGTGCCGACCACTACCACTACCGCTACGACGGCGACGGGTGGGGCACCCCGGATTCGCCGGTCCGCATAGAAGACGCGTGGCACGGTGAGTTGCCGCCGCCCGACGCGGTGCGGATCGTCGAACGCAACGGCTACGACATCGCGCCGATCGATGTCACTGACGGCGACGGGGCCATGACCGTGCTGAGCTACGTCTGGCCCGACCAGACCGCCCGGTTGGAACGGTTGCGTGGCGCAATCGAGGTGGCCCGCGACGTTCCGGCGCTGTTGGAGCGACAGACGGCGGCCGACGCGGTGGCCGGGTTGACCCTGTCCGAGGGCACGCTGACCGTGCTGTGGCATTCGATCACGTGGCAATACCTGTCGCGCGAGGAGCGCACCGCGGTGCGCGAATCAATCGACCGCCTGACTGAACAAGCCACCGGTCGCCGCCCGTTCGCCCATCTCACGATGGAGCCCAATCGGGCCGGGCCCGGCGCGCCGCTCAAGTTCCTGGTACGTGCGGCGAGTTGGCCGGGCGGTGACATGCGAACCCTGGGCGAATGCCACGCGCACGGGCCACCGGTGCACTGGTTTTGAAAATTCTTCCGATCGCCCCGTCGGAGTTTCGGCCGAAACGGCGACGATAAGAGTGTGAGCGCCCGACCGGACCGCGATCGCCGTGCCGCCAGCGAAGCCGCGCACGCGCTGCTGGCGCTGTACGACGACGCGTTGCCGGTGGTGTACGGCTACTTCGTGCGCCGTTGCGCCGATCGCGGCACGGCCGAGGATCTGACCTCCGAGACCTTCCTGGCCGCGATGGACGCCGCCCGAAAGAACGACCCGCCGCAGATCGCCATTCCGTGGCTGCTCGGTGTGGCCCGGCACAAATTGGCCGACCATTACCGGCGCCGCCACGACCGGTTCACCGACCCCGTGGCCGAAGTGCCGGAGCCTCCCGACGCGCTCGACGACTGGGACGCCGAGCTGGACCGCCTGGTCGCCGAAAGCGTGCTGGCCCGGTTGACCGAGGCACACCGCACCGTGCTGGTGTTGCGCTACATGGACGACTGCAGCGTAGGCGAATGCGCCGAATTGATCGGGCGCACCGTGCATGCCACCGAGGCGCTGCTGGTGCGAGCCCGAAGGGCGTTCAGAGAGCAATATCCGGAAGGAGGCACGTCATGAGCGACCCTCTGCGCGTGCTGCACAACGAAGACCTTCCGGTGCAACCCGATCCGGCCTTCGCGGCGCGCTTGCGACAGCGCCTCGAGGCCGCACTTTCCCTACCGGAAGGAGTTGAGATGAGCGGAACCGCAACAGCCGTTTCCGAACTGACCGAACCTAAGACAGAGACCAGCGAGACCACCGCCGCCGCGCCCCCGCGCTCGGCCGCCCTGCCCTACCTCAGCGTTGCCGATGCGCGAGCTGCCCTCGCCTGGTACACCGACGCTTTGGGCGCAACAGTCATCGGTGAGCCAATCGTGATGGACGACGGACGAATTGGGCATGCCGAGATCGAGATCGCCGGCGGCACATTGTATCTGGCTGACGAATTTCCCGAGCTCGGACTGAAAGCCCCTGCCCCGGAATCGGTTTCGGTCAGCTTGATGCTGCACGTCGCGGACACCGATGCCGCCTTGCGACGGGCCCGCGAGCAGGGCGCCGACGTCGTGCGTGACATCTACGAGGCCCACGGATCGCGCAGCGCGACCATCATCGACCCGTTCGGCCACCGCTGGATGCTCACCGGTCCCGTCGGCGAACCGATCCGGCAGGGCGACATCGGCTACATCTCGGTGTGGGTTCCCGACTCCGATCGGGCGGCGGCGTTCTACGGTCACGTGCTGGGCTGGACCTTCGATCCGGTCTCCCATCAGGTCACCAATACCGACCTGCCCACCGGCATTTTCGCCGTTGCGGGACGACCCACGCTGTTCTGCTGTTACGCCGTAGCGGATCTGGCGGCAGCTCGCACGGCGATCACCGAGGCCGGCGGCGTGGTGGGCGAATCACGCGAGTTCGAGTTCGGGACCGTGCTCGACGCGACCGACTCCCAGGGCATGGCCTTCGCCGTGTTCGAGCCGACCGCTGGCCGGAAACGTCCGCAGCTCAACGGGTCTGGCCCGGGTGAACTGTCCTACGTCACCTTCGAAGTGGCCGACCCCGCGGCCTTCCGCGACTTCTACGGCCAGGTGCTGGGGTGGACATTCGAACCCGGGCGCATCGACGACGGCTGGCAGGTGACCAACGTTCATCCGATGGCCGGAGCCGCCGGGGGCAGCGCGCATCCGAGCACGGTGCCGATGTGGACCGTCGCCGACATCGATGCGGCCGTCGCGCGGGTCCGAGAGGCAGGCGGCACGGTGCTGGCCGAACCGTCGCGCCAGCCATACGGGTTGTCCGCCGAGTGCACCGACGACCAGGGTGGCCGGTTCTACTTGGGCGAGTTCTAGGCGAGTTCTAGGCGAGTTCTAGGGCTTCTAGAGCTTTCGCCTATTCCAGCACTTCGCCGATCGGGGTGGCAGCCGCGATCTTGGCCCGGATCTTCATGACCTTGCCGGGGACGCCGCCTCCGACCACTCCGACGAGCACGCCGTCACGTTCGTAGTACGCCAGGAACTTGCGGCCGTCGTCCTCGACGAGGTGGACGGTGTCGGTGGCTTCCGGCTCACCCAGGCACTGGATCTTGACGTCATACTGGTCGCTCCAGAAGTACGGGACGACCACGTTGGTCGGCAGCTCGTTGCCCAGTATCGCCGGCACGATGACCCGGGCCTGGTCGGCGACGTTGCTCCAATGCTCTACGCGCGCTTGGTGTCCCGTCGCGTCTCGCCAGGAGGCGACGTCACCCAGTGCCCATACGTGCGGCGCGCTGGTGCGGCCGGCCTCGTCGCACACCACGCCGTTGTCGACCTCGATGCCACTGCCCTCCAGCCAGTCCGTGGCCGGGTGCGACCCGATGCCCACCACCACCAGGTCGGCGCTCACCTCCGTGCCGTCGGTCAGCACCACGGTGTCCACGTGGCCCTCGCCACGCACTTCCGCCACACCCAGGCCGGTCCGCACGTCGACGCCCTCGTCGCGGTGCAGGCGCGTCACCAGTTCACCGATCTGGGTGCCCAGGACCGAGGCGAGCGGCGTCGGCTGAGGCTCCACCAGGATCACGTCGACCCCGAGACCGCGCAGGCTCGCCGCCACCTCACAGCCGATGAAGCCCGCCCCGATCACCACCGCCTTCTTGGCCGACGATGCGTGGCTGCGCAGCGCCATGCACTCGTCGAGTGACCGCAGCACCCGGATACCCTCCAGGTCGGGGAAGCTCGGAATGCGCCGCGGGACAAGGCCGGTCGCGATGACGAGGTCGTCGTAGCCGAGCGTCGAGCCATCGGCCAGGGCGATGGTCTTGGCCGCGGTGTCCACGCCGGTGGCCGCCGCTCCCAGACGCAGGGTGATGTTCTTCTCGTCGTACCATTCGCGGGGTTTGAGGGCGGTGTCGTCGATCTCGGCGCGCAGCACTTCCTTGGACAGCGGCGGCCGGTCGTACGGTAGGTGCACCTCGTCACTGACGATGGTGATGGGGCCGGCGTACTCTGCGCGTCGCAGCTGCTCGGCGGTGCGGGCGGCGGCCAACCCGCCGCCGACGATCACGATTCCGTTGCTAGTCGTCACGTGGAGTTCATAGCACGCTCGACAATCAGTACTTCAACGCGCCCTTGTCGACATTGATCTGTTGGCCGGACAGGGTGCCGGACCCGTCGCCGGCGAGCCAGACCACCACGTCGGACACCTCGTCGGCCGTCATAAAGCCTTTGTACTGCATGGGCATTGGCGGGAAGCTGTGCACAAACCGCGGATGCTTGGCAAAGATCTCCATCATTGCATCGGGCTCGATCATCGGGGTGTCCACCGAGTACGGGTGGATGGAGTTGACCCGAATGCCGTATTCGCCGAGCTCGATCGCCAGCGTGTTGGTCAAGCCGGTGAGTCCGTATTTGCTGGCCGCGTAATGGCCGTTACCCGGTGTCGCCTTCAGGCCCGCCGAGGAGCTGACCACCACGATCGAACCCCCGTTGCCGGCCTCGATCATCGCCGGAATCGTGGCCCGCAGCGTCTTGAAAGTGCCGGTGAGGTTGACCCCGATGACGGTGTCCCATTGCTCGTCGGTGAGCTCCCACACCCGTCCCCAACCCAGCACCCCGGCGTTGGCCACCACGATGTCGAGGCGGCCGAACTGCTCGACTCCGTCGGTGACCAGTTGCCGCAGCGCCGCGTCGTCACGGATGTCGACCTCGCGGGCCAGCACCTTGCGCCCCTCGGCCTCCACCGCACGCACCGTCTCGTTGAGGTCTTCGGGCGTGGCCGGTGTGTAGGTGATGCTGTCCGACACCCGAGCACAGATGTCCGACGCGATGATGTCGGCGCCTTCGCGGGCGAGCCGAACCGCGTGCGAGCGCCCCTGGGCTCGGGCGGCCCCGGTGATGAAGGCCACCCGTCCTTGTAGAGATCCCATCCGGCAAGGTTAACAGCGGAACTGAAACGTGTTCTAACTCGGTCCGCCATTACGCCGAACAGTCGCAAACGCCCCCATTTTCGGTCGGAAAAGGGGGCGTTTGCGCGCTCGGCGGACGACGGTGACCGCGCGTCCTCGCCGTCAGATCTCGGAGATGATCTGGGCGCGGCGGCTGGCGTATTCCTGGTCGTTGAGCACGCCGCTGGCGCGCAACGAATCCAGCTCCTGCAGCCGCTCACCGATCGATGCCTGCGGGCCGACCGGGGCGGCCTGCCCCGACTGCTGCTGGGCCGCCCGGCGTACCACCGCGTTGATCTGCTGAGTGAGCACCGGATTCGAACGGACGTCGATCATCCGGTTCAGCGGGATGCCGTTCGCCTTCAGAATTTGCAGAATCTCCAGCAACGGACCGGCCTGCCCACGCAGGTCGTAGGTCTGGTTGTCCGAAGCGACGTGGAACTGCGCAGGCACCAAACCGTTGACCAGAGCGCTGCGCTCCCAGTCGATCAGGTATTGGTTGGTGGCGGGATCAACAAGGACGACGAGCTTGCCTGCGGTGAGGTTGCCGAGTCGCGTCACGCTCGCGATCACCCGGTCTTCGGAGTCGAACGGCGTGATCCCCGGTCCGGAGATGTGCAGCTGCACCTTCACCAGCGGCTGCTCGTTGATCCGGGTCCCCGTCTCCTGCAGGCCGGTGATCTGGGCGAGCGCCAGCACCCCGGTCTGTTCGAGCAACGCCGTCTTAGCCGCGGTCTTCTCGCCCCAGTTGGTCAAGGCCAGCGCGGCGAAAACATCCAGCACGGTGATGATAAGGCCCGCCCAGAGCATCCAGCCCGTGTATTCCTTCAGGCCGAGGGTGAAGTAGACGATCAGAAAGATCGGCCCGACCAAACCCCCACACACCAGTACCAGCAACTGCATCTTGATGTAGCGCGCCAGCATGTCGACCTTCCCTTTACATCGCCCGATTGGTCGTGTCAGATTAGCGCCAACCTGGCCACTACCGATCACAACATCGCGGCGGACCGCGCGGAGAACGCAAAAGCCCCCGAATCACTTCGGGGGCTTTGCGTCTGTTCGCGCTACAAAGTTGCGCGCAGCGTAGTTACTTGATGATCTTGGTAACCCGGCCGGCGCCAACGGTGCGGCCACCCTCGCGGATGGCGAACCGCAGGCCCTCGTCCATGGCCACCGGCTGGATCAGCTTCACCGCGATGTTGGTGTTGTCGCCGGGCATCACCATCTCCGTACCCTCCGGCAGGGTCACCACACCGGTCACGTCGGTGGTGCGGAAGTAGAACTGCGGACGGTAGTTGTTGAAGAACGGCGTGTGCCGGCCGCCCTCGTCCTTGGACAGGATGTAGACCTGGCCCTCGAACTCGGTGTGCGGCGTGGTGGTGCCGGGCTTGATGACAACCTGACCGCGCTCGACGTCCTCACGCTTGACACCACGCAGCAGCAGACCGACGTTGTCACCGGCCTGACCCTGGTCGAGCAGCTTGCGGAACATTTCCACGCCGGTCACGGTGGTCTTGGTGGTGGTCGGACGGATGCCGACGATCTCGACTTCCTCGTTCACGTTGACCACGCCACGCTCCACACGACCGGTGACCACCGTGCCACGGCCGGTGATGGTGAAGACGTCCTCCACCGGCATCAGGAACGGCTTGTCGGTCTCGCGAACCGGGTCCGGGATCGACTCGTCGACCGCGTCCATCAGGTCCTCGACGGACTTGACCCACTGCGGGTCGCCCTCGAGCGCCTTGAGCGCCGAGACCCGAACCACCGGGGCGTCCTCGTCGAATTCCTGGGCGGCCAGCAGTTCGCGGACCTCCATTTCGACGAGCTCGAGCAGCTCCTCGTCGTCGACCGCGTCGGCCTTGTTCAGCGCCACCAGGATGTAGGGGACACCGACCTGACGGGCGAGCAGCACGTGCTCGCGGGTCTGCGGCATCGGGCCGTCCGTAGCGGCGACCACCAGGATCGCGCCGTCCATCTGGGCGGCACCGGTGATCATGTTCTTGATGTAGTCAGCGTGACCAGGCGCGTCGACGTGCGCGTAGTGGCGCTTGTCGGTCTGGTACTCCACGTGCGCGATGTTGATCGTGATACCGCGCTGACGCTCCTCAGGCGCGTTGTCGATCTGGTCGAACGCCTTGGACTCGTTTAGGTCCGGGAACTTGTCGTGCAGGACCTTGGTGATGGCCGCGGTCAGGGTGGTCTTGCCGTGGTCAACGTGACCGATGGTCCCGATGTTGACGTGGGGCTTGGTCCGCTGGAACTTCGCCTTCGCCACTTCTGTGTCCTCCTGGACTGTTGGTGCTTAAAAAAGCAGTGTTGATGTTCTGAAATTATTTGCCGCGGGTGCCAACCGCGTCAGCTTACTCGTAGGGCGTTTACCTCTTGCTCGGCGCCTACTCGCCGGTCGCCTTGGCGATGATTTCCTTCGACACCTGCGCCGGCACTTCGGCATAGCTGTCGAACACCATGGAGTAGTTCGCCCGGCCTTGAGTCTTGGACCGAAGGTCGCCGACGTAGCCGAACATCTCCGACAGCGGCACGTGCGCCTTCACGACGCGCGCACCGGCCCGCTCCTCCATGGCCTGAATTTGACCACGGCGGGAGTTCAGGTCCCCAATCACATCACCCATGTAGGCCTCGGGCGTGGTGACCTCGACGGCCATGATGGGTTCCAGGATCACCGGCTGCGCTTGTGCCGCAGCCTTTTTCAGGGCTTGCGAACCGGCGATCTTGAAGGCCATTTCCGACGAGTCGACCTCGTGGAAAGCGCCGTCCAGCAGGGTGACCTTCAGGTTCACCAGCGGGTAGCCGGCCAGGACGCCGTACTGCATGGCGTCTTGCGCCCCCGCATCCACCGACGGAATGTACTCGCGCGGGATACGCCCACCGGTGACCTTGCTCTCGAACTCGTAGGTGGCACCGTCTTCGCTGGTGAACGGTTCGAGCTTGATGATCACCTTGGCGAACTGGCCCGAGCCACCCGTCTGCTTCTTGTGGGTGTACTCGACGCTGTCCACCACCCGGCGGATCGTCTCCTTGTACGCCACCTGCGGCTTGCCGACGTTGGCCTCGACCTTGAACTCCCGGCGCATGCGGTCCACCAGGATGTCCAAGTGCAATTCGCCCATGCCGCCGATCACGGTCTGGCCGGTCTCCGGGTCCTGGTGGACCTTGAAGGTCGGGTCCTCCTCGGCGAGCTTCTGGATCGACAGGCTCAACTTCTCCTGGTCGCTCTTGGTCTTCGGCTCGATGGCCACCTCGATAACCGGGTCCGGGAAGGTCATCGACTCGAGCACGATCTGGTCGTTCGGATCGCACAGCGTGTCGCCGGTGGTGGTGTCCTTCAGACCGATCACCGCGTAGATGTGCCCGGCGCTGGCCGTCTCCACCGGGTTCTCCTTGTTGGAGTGCATCTGGAACAACTTGCCCAGACGCTCCTTCTTGCCCTTGGTGGCGTTGATGACCTGCGAGCCGGAATCGACCTTGCCCGAGTACACCCGGACGTAGGTCAGCTTCCCGAAGAACGGGTGCGCCGCGACCTTGAACGCCAGCGCCGAGAACGGCTCGTCGACCGACGGGTTGCGGCTGATCTCTTCGTCTTCCTTACCCGGAATGTGGCCGATGGCCGGCGGCACGTCCAGCGGGGACGGGAGGTAGTCGACGACGGCGTCCAGCATGGGCTGCACGCCCTTGTTCTTGAACGCACTGCCGCAGAGCACCGGGTAGGCCTCGGAGCTGATGGTCAGCTTGCGCAAGGCGCCCTTGATCTCGTCGACGGTGAGTTCTTCGCCGCCGAAGTACTTCTCCAGCAGTTCCTCGTCCGTCTCGGCGACGGCCTCGAGCAGCTTGGTGCGGTACTCCTCGGCCTTCTCGGCCAGCTCCGCGGGGATCTCGACGGTGTCGTAGGTCTCGCCCAGCTTCGTCTCGCCACGCCACACCTTGGCGTTCATCTCGACCAGGTCGACGACGCCCTCGAACTCGCTCTCCGAGCCGATCGGCAACTGGATCGGGATCACGTTGGCGCCGAGGCGCTCCTCCATGGTCTTGACCGAGAAGTAGAAGTCGGCGCCGATCTTGTCCATCTTGTTGACGAAGCAGATCCGGGGCACGTCGTACTTGTCGGCCTGGCGCCACACCTGCTCGGACTGCGGCTCGACGCCTTCCTTGCCGTCGAACACCGCGACGGCACCGTCGAGCACCCGCAGGCTGCGCTCCACCTCGACGGTGAAGTCCACGTGGCCGGGTGTGTCGATCAGGTTGATCTGGTGGTTCTTCCAGAACGTGGTAGTCGCAGCCGAGGTGATGGTGATACCCCGCTCCTGCTCCTGCTCCATCCAGTCCATGGTGGCGGCACCGTCGTGCACCTCACCGATCTTGTAGCTGATGCCGGTGTAGTACAGGATCCGCTCGGTGGTCGTGGTCTTGCCGGCATCGATGTGCGCCATGATGCCGATATTGCGGACCTTGCTCAGGTCTGTCAGAACGTCCTTCTGTGCCACAGAAGTCTTCCCACTCTTTCGATTGCTTAGTTAGTTTCGCTGTCGGTTATGCCCGGCGTACCAACGCCGGTTGCATCACCAGCGATAGTGCGCGAAGGCGCGGTTTGCCTCGGCCATCTTGTGGGTGTCCTCGCGCCGCTTCACGGAGGCCCCGAGGCCGTTGCTGGCATCCAGAATTTCGTTTGCCAGACGCTCGACCATCGTCTTCTCCCGGCGCTGCCGCGAGTAGCCGACCAGCCAACGCAACGCCAACGTGGTCGACCGGTCGGGCCGCACCTCCACCGGAACCTGGTAGGTCGCACCACCGACGCGGCGGCTGCGGACCTCCAAGGCCGGCTTGACGTTGTCCAGAGCCCGCTTGAGGGTGATGACCGGGTCGGTGCCGGTCTTCTCGCGGGCGTTTTCGAGCGCACCATAAACAATGCGCTCAGCCAGCGATTTCTTCCCCTTGAGCAGAACCTTGTTCACCAACTGCGTGACCAGCTGCGACCCGTAGACGGGGTCGTTGACCAACGGACGCTTGGGTGCGGGCCCCTTGCGCGGCATTAGCTCTTCTCCTTCTTAGCGCCGTAGCGGCTGCGAGCCTGTTTGCGGTTCTTCACGCCCTGGGTGTCGAGCGAACCGCGGATGATCTTGTACCGCACACCGGGCAAGTCCTTCACACGGCCGCCACGGACCAGCACCATCGAGTGCTCCTGCAGGTTGTGACCTTCGCCCGGGATGTAGGCGGTGACCTCGACCTGGCTCGTCAGCTTCACACGCGCAACCTTCCGAAGCGCCGAATTCGGCTTCTTCGGGGTGGTGGTGTACACGCGGGTGCATACGCCACGGCGTTGCGGGCTGCCCTTGAGCGCCGCGGTCTTGACCTTGCCGATCTTGTCGCGACGACCCTTGCGGACCAGCTGCTGAATGGTTGGCATCTACCGGCTTTCTCTGTTGCTGTTATGACGTGCTGTGTTAAAAGTCCTTGTACTGCAGTTATGCCCCGCCCCAGTACCCCGCGGCCGGGTGTGTCGCATGCGCTCGCCCCGAACTTAATCCGTCGTATCCGTTGGCATCGCGGACATGCGAATTGGCCCGGCATCAACGCCCCTACTTCAGGCGTCGCAAGCCGCCAGGCACGAGGAACCACAATACCCGCCAGCGGTCTTGCAGGTCAAAGTGACCTTATTGGGACGAAGCACCCCCCTTGATGGTGCGCCGCTCCATGCCGGCCGCCAGTCGCAGCACCATGTCGGTGAAGACGGCATCGGTGTCGATGTCGTCCATGACGCCGGTCATTTCCAGCAGCACAAATCCGTGCAGCGCCGACCAGAACTCGAGGGCGGCATAGAAGGCCTCCTCGCCGTCCAGGCCGTACGACGACAACACCGAGATGACCGGCGCCGCCGCGGCCCGGGTGGCCTCGGCATATTCCGGGTCTTCGCCGCCCAGCGGCATCCGGGTGAACGCCGAGTACCGGCCGGGATGGTGGTGGGCGTAGCTGCGGTAGGCACCCGCCATGACCAACACCGCGTCGTCGCGGGCGCGACCCTCGCCGACCCGGTTGAGCATCGTGATGATGTCGTCGATGACCCGGATCCGCACCGCACGGCGCAGGTCCTCGAGGCTGTCGACGTGGTTGTAGAGCGAGGGCCCCTTGGTGCCGAGCTGTGTCGCCAACGCATTGATGGTCAGCGAGTCCCAGCCCTCGCGATCCAAGAACGTCAGCGCACCGTCGACGATGCCCTCGCGGCTCAGCTTGGCGGGTCGGGCCGAGGACTTACCGCCGCGCGCGCGACCACCCGCCGGTGCTGGTTCAGGCTGAGCTGCCATGGGTCTCCCCGGTCGTGGACATCGTGTTCAACTAATGACTCTAGTTTCGACTAATGACTCTAGTTGACCGAGGCGGGCCGACGGTGGCGGCGCTCGGTGCCGCGTCGGGCTTGGGCGGACTTGGGCGGAAAAGTTGCCCGCCCTGCATCGGCGCGCATCGCAACGTGTCGGCTGGCACCGTGATTAGCCCCGCCGCAGCGCGTTGCACCGCGCTCTCGCGCCTATCCCCGGGCGGCTTTGCCTCGCAACGTCTTTCACCCACCCCTTCCAGGTTGACACTGCGAAATTGGCGGTACTTTCTCGCGCTTTGCCGCCCTAGATGCAGCGTCAACGCGGCTCAACGCGACTCAACGCGACGATGTGGAGTGGACCCGCTCAACTTGGGGCTGTCCCAGCACCGGCCGGTACACGTAATCTCAAAACCAGATCTGCAGACCACCCGCCCAACGAAGGGGGGACCGCCATGAAATGGACAACCGTTGCCGGGGCGCTGGCCACCTGCGCCGTGACGATCGCCGTCACCCCCGCCGCGTCGCCGCCGGTCGCCCAGGCCAAGAACGGTGACACCCACATCACCGGTCAGGGCCTGCAAACAACAGTCGACTGCAACGACTCCACCCTCATCGTCAACGGCACCAACAACTACGTGACGGCGAAGGGAACGTGCTGGGCGGTGACGATGATGGGTTCGTCCAATACCGTCGTCGCCGACACCGTCCTCAATGACATCACCGTGTACGGCTACGACGGGACGGTGTACTTCCACAACGGCGATCCAGTCATCTGGGACCGTGGCCGCGAACTGGGCATGACCAACCGGATCCAACGAGTAGGTCCCTGAGACGAATCGAGGAATCATGCGCGTTCATGGCATTGTCCCCACGACACGACGGGTCGCGCCGGCTGTGGCAGCGGCCGCGATCGCCGCTGCGTTCGGTCTGGTGGCCTGCAGTGGGACGGCCAGCCCGCCGGGCGGTGGTACCACCAGCAGCACCACGAAAACGACCGCATCCACGTCGACGAGCGGTGCGACGGAGACGACCACTGGCGGCGGCGGGCCTAGCCTGAGCACCTCGGTATCGGTAGGGGACGAGGTGGTTTACGTACAGACGGGGCAGACCGCCACCATTTCGTGCGAAGAGGGCAAGTCCTTGAATGTGACCGGGTGGGACAACACGCTGACCGTCACCGGCACGTGCGAGACGGTGAACGTCGGCGGCAACAACAACAAGATCACCATCGATAAGGTCAACACCCGGATCAGAGTGCTGGGAATGAGCAACACCATCACCTACAAAGAGGGCGATCCGAAGGTCGACGAGCTTGGCCCCGACAACACCGTGACCAAGGGCGGCTGAACGGGCGCGGGCTAACCCCGCCCGGTTGGAGCGCCATGCCGGCCGGCGCCCGCGGCGAACCGTCCGGCGCCCTCCACCGCTTCACCCGCCGAACGGGACAAACTGGCGAACTCGACGTCGAGTGCGGCCGACTCCGACAGGCCCCACTGCTTGAGCACCGACAGCCGATCCGAGCGCATGCACTGCTGCGGAAGTGCCGCCAGTTCGGCCGCCAATTCCTCGGCCGCTTGCCGCGCTTGGCCTTTGGGCACGACCCGATTGGCCAAGCCCATCGCCAGCGCCTCGTCGGCCTTCACTGGCCGGCCGGTGAGGATCATGTCCATTGCCCGGCTGTGGCCGATCAGGCGAGGCAGGCGCACAGTGCCGCCGTCGATCAGCGGGACGCCCCAGCGCCGGCAGAAGACCCCGAAGACGGCATCCTCCTCGGCCACCCGCAGATCGCACCACAGCGCCAGTTCCAGACCGCCCGCGACGGCGTAGCCGCTCACCGCGGCGATCACGGGCTTCGACAGGATCATTCGCGTCGGGCCCATGGGGCCGGGTCCCGTTCGGTGCGTGGCGTTGGTCTCGGGTGTGCCGATGGCCTTCAAATCGGCTCCCGCACAGAACGTTCCGCCTTCGCCGCACAGCACCGCCACCGAAGCCGCTTCGTCACGGTCGAATTCGCTGAATGCCGCGTACAACGCTGTGGCCGTGGGACCGTTCACCGCGTTGCGCGCCGCCGGCCGGTTGATGATCACGGTGGTCACCGGGCCGTTGCGCTGCACACGCACCAGATCACTCATGGCACCTCCTGGAGTTGGATCGTGTCGGACGTTTCCGTTAAGCCACGCCGTTCCGCCAGTTCAGTGGCGAAGTCGTGGTATGCCTCGCGCAGCCGCGCACCCGGCCAGTCAGCGGGCAGCAGCTCGTCCGGCAGCATCGGGTCGGTCAGCAGGTGACGCACCATCGCGGCGGCCACCACGAATCGCGCGGGAATGTCTGCGCCCTGGGCCATCTCGTCCAGCAACCGGGTGCCGACATCGGCCCACGCGGGTAGATCCCACAGCTGCCCGGCCAGCTCGGCGGGAGCATCGTCGCGCGCCTTCAGCAGCCGGGCCCGAGCAGTAATCTCCGGCCCGAGCTCCAGATCAAGATTATCCGGCCGCATCCATACACCCTCGCGAAGCTCACCGAATCGCTTGGCCTGCATGGTAGTTCGTAATGCCGCGCGGGTGCGGGCGTCGGTGCCGACGCTGGTCACGATGAGGATGTGCCAGGACCCGCGCCAGGCCCGAATCGGCGGGTGCATGGCCTCGTCCTGGCGCCGCTGACGAGCCAGCAGCCGATCCGAAAGCCGATACCCGTCGGCCGACCGAATCAGGTCGCCCGCGCTGACCATGCGGGTGAGAGCGACCCGCAGCGTCGTTTCCTTGATGCCGAAATCCGCTGTCAACCTGATCAATTCGCTCGCGGTGGCCCAGGCCGGATGGGCGCCCAGCAGCACGCTGAGCACCACCGAACGGGCCGTCATGTTCGGCATTACGTCAGACCTGGGAAGCTCGACGTCCGTAGTCGCCGAACGGCTCGTCACGATGCTTGACCGCCTCGCGGAAGCCGTGCTCTACCGCGTCGGCGACAAAGGCATGTCCCTCGGGCGTGTGCCTCGCGATGCCGTCGAAGACGGTGCTGACCATCCTGCTGGTGGCCACACCCTGTTGCAGCAGGGCGGAATTCAGCGCCAGCTTGGTCATGATCAGCTGATTGACCGGCAGTGCCGCGATTCGCCGTACGAGTCGCTCGGTACGCTCGTCGAGGTCTTCGGGATCCGGCGCCTCGACCGCGAGTCCCCACTCGGCGGCCTGGGCGCCGGTGATGCAATCACCGGTGAACAGCAGCCTTTTCGCGCGCTGGTCGCCGAGCCGATGCGCCCAAAGACCCGCGGCGGGCACTCCCCACACTCGGGTAGGCGGATAGCCGATCTTGGCGTCCGCGGCGGCGATCACCTGATCGGCGTGCAGGGCGATGTCGGTGCCGCCGGCCACGCAGTACCCGTGGATCTTGACCACCGTCGGCTTGTCGGCGTGCATCAGGCTGGAGAAGCCGCGCACGAACCGGCTCATCATCTGGTAATCGATCATCGGATCCCAGGGCTGGTTGGGCAGATGGTTGATGCCTTGCGTCTTGCCGTCGAGCACCGTGCCCTGATAAGCGCCCGTGCCGCCCGATGATCCGGTGCCGTCGGCGTAGGCGGACAGATCGAAGCCCGCACAGAAGCCCTCGCCGCGACCGGACACCAGAATGACGTGCACGTTGGGGTCGAGGTCGGCCCGCTCCACCAACGCCGAGAGTTCCAGCGGGGTATCGGCGATGATCGCGTTGCCCTTCTCCGGGCGGTTAAAGGTGATGCGCGCGACCCGATCGGTGACCTCGTAGGTCATCGTCTTCAGGTTGTCGAAATCGACCTTCCTGATCGCGTGGGTCATCCGCGCCGCTCCTTTTCATCGCTTCGCTCTGCATCGTCGGCGGCCATTCTGAGGCTCAGCCCTTGACCAGGGCGCGCTCGAGAATGGGCGCGAGGTCCAACCCCGTTGGCAAGGTGCCGAACGCGCCGCCCCACTGCCCGCCGAGCCGGCTGGCCAGGAACGCCTCGGCGACGGCGGGATGACCGTGACGCACCAGCAGCGATCCCTGCAACGCCAGGCAGATGTCCTCGGCGACCTTGCGCGCCCGGTACTGGATGGTTTCCAGGTCCTCCAGTTGCGGCCGCAGTTGCTCGACGTGTCGGTCCAGGCGAGCGTCCTGGCCGGCACTGCCGGCCAGTTCCTCGAACAACACTTCCACACACTCGGGTCGAGTTGCCATGGCACGCAACGTATCCAGCGCGCTGACGTTGCCCGACCCCTCCCAGATTCCCATCAGCGGTGCCTCGCGATACAGCCGCGGCATTCCCGAGTCTTCGACATACCCGTTGCCGCCCAAGCATTCCAGGGCTTCGGCGGCGTGCGGGGTGGACCGCTTGCACACCCAGTACTTGCTGGCCGCCAGGCCGATACGACGCAGCAGCGCCTCTCGTTGGTCGCCACGCACCGCGCGGTCGGTGGCCCCGGCCATCCGCATGGCGACGATGGTCGCGGCCTCCGCCTCCACCGCCAGGTCCGCGAGCACATTGCGCATCAGGGGCTGGTCAATGAGATAGGCGCCGAATGCCTTTCGATGCTGGGCGTGGTGAATGGCCCGGGTCAGGCCGGTGCGCATACTGGTGGCGCTGCCCAGCGTGCAGTCGAGACGCGTCAGGTTGACCATCTCGATGATGGTCGGCACACCACGACCCTCTTCGCCCACCAACCACGCTGTCGCACCGTCGTATTCGACCTCACTGGACGCATTGGCGTGGTTGCCGAGCTTGTCCTTGAGTCGCTGCAGGAACATGCGGTTACGGGTGCCGTCGGGAAGTATCCGCGGCAACATGAAGCAGGACAAACCATTTGGGGCTTGCGCCAGCACCAGGAAGATGTCACACATGGGTGCGGATGTGAACCACTTGTGGCCCGTGAGGCTGTAGGTGCCGTCGGAGTTCGGGGTGGCCTGGGTGGTGCCGGCACGCACGTCGGAACCACCCTGCTTCTCTGTCATCGACATGCCCGCGGTGATCCCCCGCTTGTTCACCGCAAGCTTGAGCTCCGGGTCGTACTGCCGATTGGTCAGCAAGGGCTCGTAAATCGCGGCAAGCTCGGGGTTGTATCGCAACGCCGGCACCACGGCATACGTCATCGAGATCGGACACACGTGGCCCGGTTCGCAGTTCCAGGCCGACATCTTCGCGGCGCGCACCACGTGGCTGCCCAGGCGGTCGTCGGCCCATGGAGCGGCGTGCAGTCCATGGGTGATTGCCGCGTTCATCAACTCGTGGTACGCGGGGTCGTATTCGACCTCGTCGACACGGTGGCCGTAACGGTCGTGGGTGTGCAGGATGGGCCGGTTGCGATCCGCTAGCTCACTCCACCGGATGGCCTGGGCGGACCCCGAGAGCACCCCTACCTCGTTGACCTCGTCCAGACCCCATTGACCGCCCTCCCGAATCAGCGCCTCGGTGAGCACGGGAAACGACGCGGGGTTGTAGTTCTCTAGCGTTGGGACCTGGTTGACGACGACGTGCGTATCTGGCATACGGTCAATGTTACATTTTTTCGACAACCGAACAAAGAGGTGTAATAGTCGCTCGGCGATCAGCTCGCGGTGTGTTCCCGCAGGAAAGCGATGTCGTCCTTGCGGCCTTCGTCGGCGGTCTCGCAGATGACCGGTGCGTCGGCAGCCTTCACCACGGCCACCAGCAGGTCGGGATCGATGTTGCCGGTGCCGAAATTGGCGTGACGGTCGGCGCCGGAGCCGGCGGCGTCCCGCGAGTCGTTGCAGTGCACGAGGTCAATGCGGCCGGTCAGCGCCTTGATCCTTTCGACGGCGTCAACCAGTTCCTCCCCAGCCGCCCATGCGTGGCAGGTGTCGAGGCAGAAACCGATCCCGGTGCCGCCGATGTGGTCCCACAGTCTGCCGATGGTGTCGAAGTAGCGCGCCATCGCGTGATCGCCACCCGCGGTGTTCTCCAGATACACCTGCACGTCGGTCTCGAGGTACTTCAGCGCCTTGACCCAGCGCTCGAAGCCGGCCTCCATGTCGTTGTCGTCGGCGTGGCCACCGTGCACGATCACCGCGGTGGCGTTGATCTCCGCGGCGGCGTCGCAGGTGTCCTGCAGGATCTTTCGTGACGGGATGCGAATGCGGTTGTTGGCCGATGCCACGTTGATCAGGTACGGCGCGTGGACGTACAGCGGCACGGTCGAGGCGCGCAGCGTGTCAGCGTCCTCCCGCGGCTTGGGCTTCTTCCAGCTCTGGGGGTTGCCAAGGAAGAACTGCACCACGTCGGCGCCGTCGGCCTGGGCTGCGGCCAGAGGGTCATCTGAACGGACGTGGGAACCTATCAGCACGCTGGCCAGTGTAGTGAGTCACCGGATCGGTTGCCGCCGGCCGCGGTCCCAACACCAGAAGCCGACGCCGACCCCACCACCGCGAGCGTCACGCCAGCGTGGCCGTCGCACCCCAACGTCGCGCCAGCGTGACGCTCGGCGCACCCGAAGCCCGCACACGAGAAACCTTCGCCGACGGCGGCCCCACCACCGCGAGCGTCACGCCAGCGTGGCCGTCGCACCCCAACGTCGCGCCAACGTGACGCTCGACGCACCCGAAGCCGACACACCAGAAACCTCGCCGACGCCACCACCGCGAGCGTCACGCCAGCGTGGCCGTCGCACCCCAACGTCGCGCCAGCGTGACGCTCGACGCACCCGAAGCCGACACACGAAGCCGCACGAAAAAGCCCCGGGCGGTCGCCCGGGGCTTTTTCGTCGTGAATCGCGAAGTGACTAGCGGTAGTCGCTGTACCCGTAGTCGTCCAGCGGAACGGCAGCACCGGTGGCCTGGCCGAAGTCCGGGCTGTAGTACTGGTCCTCGTAGGACGGGATGGTGTACGCCGCGGCGCGCGCCTCCTCGGTCGGCTGAACCTGGATATTGCGGTACCGGCTGATACCGGTCCCGGCGGGGATCAGCTTTCCGATGATCACGTTCTCCTTCAGACCGTTGAGCTTGTCGCTGCGGCAGTTGATGGCCGCATCGGTCAGCACTCGCGTGGTCTCCTGGAACGATGCCGCCGACAGCCACGAGTCGGTGGCCAGCGACGCCTTCGTGATACCCATCAGCACCGGACGGCCGGCAGCGGGTTCGCCACCCTCGGCCACCACCCGACGGTTCTCCGCCTCGAACTCCGCACGGTCGATCAGCGAACCGGGCAGGAATTCCGTCGAGCCCGAGTCGATGATGGTGACGCGGCGCAGCATCTGGCGAACGATCACCTCGATGTGCTTGTCGTGGATCGACACACCCTGCGCCCGGTAGACCTCCTGGACCTCGCGGACCAGGTGGATCTGCACCTCGCGCGGGCCCTGCACACGCAGCACCTCGTGCGGGTCGGCCGAGCCTTCCATCAGCTGCTGGCCCACCTCGACGTGGTCGCCGTCGGACAGCACACGCTCGGAACCGTCCTCGTGCTTGAACACCCGCAGCCGCTGACGCTTGGACAGCTTGTCGTAAACGACTTCCTCGCTGCCGTCGTCGGGAATGATGGTGATCTTGTAGAACCGGTCGTTGTCCTCGAGCCGAACCCGGCCGGTGACGTCGGCGATGGGCGCCTTGCCACGCGGAACACGGGCCTCGAACAGCTCCTGGACACGCGGCAGACCGCCGGTGATGTCCTCACCCACACCACCCTGGTGGAAGGTACGCATGGTCAGCTGCGTGCCGGGCTCACCGATGGACTGGGCCGCAACGATACCCACGGCCTCGCCGATGTCGACCAGCTTGCCGGTGGCCATCGAACGCCCGTAGCAGGTGGCGCACACGCCGGTGCCGGTGGTGCAGGTAAGCACCGAGCGCACCTTCACCGAGGTGATGCCGGCCGCCAGCAAGGCGTCGATCTCCGGGTCACCCAGGTCCTCGCCGCGCGCGACGACGACGTTGCCGGCCTCGTCGACCGCGTCGGTGCCCAAAGTCCGCGCGTACGCCGAGGTTTCGATGTACGGGTCACGGATCAGGGTGCCGTCCGGCTGACGCTCGGCCAGTTCGACGACGATGCCGCGCTCGGTCTGGCAGTCGTGCTCGCGGACGATGACGTCCTGCGACACGTCCACCAGACGACGGGTCAGGTAACCCGAGTCGGCGGTACGCAACGCGGTGTCCGCCAAGCCCTTTCGAGCACCGTGGGTGTTGATGAAGTACTCCAACACCGTCAGGCCCTCACGGAACGAGGACTTGACCGGACGCGGGATGAACTCACCCTTCGGGTTGGTCACCAGGCCCTTCATGCCGGCCAGCGTTCGCGTCTGGGTGAAGTTACCCGTGGCACCGGAGTCGACGATGGTGATGATCGGGTTGTCGTCGGGGTAGTGCTCCCGCAACGCCTGGCCCACCTCGTCGGTGGCTTCCTTCCAGATCTCCACCAGTGCCTCGTTGCGCTCGTCGTGGTTCAAAGCGCCGCGCTGGAATTGCTTTTCGACCTTGTCGGCCCGCTCCTCGTAACGGTCGAGGATCTCCTTCTTACGCGGAGGCACCAACACGTCGGCCATGGAGACCGTCACACCGCTGCGGGTCGCCCAGTAGAAACCGGCGTCCTTCAGCTTGTCGACGGTCTGCGCGACCACGATCATCGGGTAGCGCTCGGCCAGGTCGTTGATGATCGAAGCCTGCACCTTCTTGTGCATCTGCTTGTTCACAAACGGGTAGCCCAGCGGCAGCAGCTCGTTGAACAGCACCCGACCCAGTGTGGTTTCGGCGGTCCAGGGATCACCCGGCTGCCAGCCGTTGCGGCCGAACAGCTCGGTCTCGATCTCGGCGGGCGGACGCAGCTGCGTCAGTCGCACCTTGATCTTGGCCCGCACCGACAGCACGCCGCGGTCGGAAGCCATGATCGCCTCGGCCGGCGAGGAGTACACACCCACCTCGGGCTGGTCGGCAGCGGCCGGCTGGTATTCGCCCTTGTCGCCCGGGACCTCGGTGGTCAGGTAGTACAACCCGGTCACCATGTCCAGACGGGGCATGGCCAGCGGACGGCCAGAGGCGGGCGACAGGATGTTGTTCGACGACAGCATCAGGATGCGAGCCTCGGCCTGCGCCTCGGCGCTCAGCGGCAGGTGCACGGCCATCTGGTCACCGTCGAAGTCGGCGTTGAACGCCTCACACACCAACGGGTGCAGCTGAATGGCCTTGCCTTCCACCAACATTGGCTCGAAGGCCTGGATGCCCAGCCGGTGCAGGGTGGGTGCGCGGTTCAGCAGCACGGGGTGCTCGGCAATGACCTCTTCGAGCACGTCCCACACCTGCGGACGCTGGCGCTCCACCATGCGCTTGGCACTCTTGATGTTCTGCGCGTGGTTGAGGTCGACAAGACGCTTCATCACGAACGGCTTGAACAGCTCCAGCGCCATCAGCTTGGGCAGACCACACTGGTGCAGCTTGAGCTGCGGGCCGACCACGATGACCGAACGGCCCGAGTAGTCGACACGCTTACCGAGCAGGTTCTGACGGAACCGACCCTGCTTGCCCTTGAGCAGATCGCTCAGCGACTTCAGCGGACGGTTGCCCGGCCCGGTGACGGGCCGGCCGCGACGGCCGTTGTCGAACAGCGCGTCCACCGACTCCTGCAACATCCGCTTCTCGTTGTTGACGATGATCTCGGGTGCACCGAGGTCGATCAGCCTCTTGAGGCGGTTGTTGCGGTTGATCACGCGGCGGTACAGGTCGTTGAGGTCGGACGTGGCGAAACGACCACCGTCCAGCTGCACCATCGGACGCAGTTCCGGCGGGATCACCGGCACGGCGTCGAGCACCATGCCCATCGGCGAGTTGCCGGACTGCTGGAACGCAGCCACCACCTTCAGCCGCTTGAGGGCACGAAGCTTCTTCTGCCCCTTGCCGCTTCGAATGACCTCGCGCAGCGACTCGGCTTCGGCGTCGATGTCGAAGTTCTCGATCAGCTTCTGGATCGACTCCGCGCCCATGGCGCCGGTGAAGTACTCGCCGTAGCGGTCCTGCAGTTCGCGGTAGAGGTTCTCGTCCACGATCAGCTGCTTGGGAGCCAGCTTGGTGAAGGTGTTCCAGATGTCCTCGAGCCGGTCCAGTTCGCGCTGGGCACGGTCACGGATCTGACGCATCTCACGCTCGCCGCCGTCGCGCACCTTGCGCTTGGCGTCGGCCTTGGCGCCTTCGGCCTCCAGCTCGGCCAGGTCGGCCTCGAGCTTCTGCGCCCGCGCCTCCAGGTCTGCGTCGCGCTGGTCCTCAACGGCCTTGCGCTCCACCAACATTTCGGCCTCGAGCGTGGACAGCTCGTTGTGACGCATCTCCTCGTCCACCGCGGTGATCACGTAGGCGGCGAAGTAGATGATCTTTTCCAGGTCCTTCGGAGCCAGGTCCAACAGGTAGCCCAGACGCGACGGGACGCCCTTGAAGTACCAGATGTGGGTGACGGGTGCGGCCAACTCGATGTGGCCCATCCGCTCACGACGCACCTTGGCGCGGGTGACCTCGACGCCGCAGCGCTCACAGATGATGCCCTTGAAGCGCACGCGCTTGTACTTGCCGCAGTAGCACTCCCAGTCGCGAGTCGGTCCGAAGATCTTCTCGCAGAACAGACCGTCCTTCTCGGGCTTGAGCGTGCGGTAGTTGATGGTCTCCGGCTTCTTGACCTCACCGTAGGACCACTGGCGGATGTCCTCCGCGGTGGCCAGGCCGATGCGGAGTTCATCGAAGAAGTTGACGTCTAGCACGTAACTCCCTTTCCCCTTGCGGGTTTAGTAACTGTCCAGCTAGTTCCAAAGAGGATCAAGCAAGATCCTCGACTGACGCAGATTCGTTGCGCGACAAGTTGATTCCCAGGTTGGCTGCGGCACGTTCGAGGTCCTCGTCCTCGCCTTCGCGCAGCTCGATGGCCGCGCCGTCGGACGAGAGCACCTCGACGTTGAGGCAGAGCGACTGCAGCTCCTTGAGCAACACCTTGAAGGACTCGGGAATACCCGGCTCCGGGATGTTCTCGCCCTTGACGATCGCCTCGTACACCTTGACCCGGCCGACGGTGTCGTCGGACTTGATGGTCAACAACTCCTGCAGGGTGTACGCGGCGCCGTAGGCCTGCATGGCCCAGCACTCCATCTCACCGAACCGCTGACCACCGAACTGCGCCTTACCGCCCAGCGGCTGCTGGGTGATCATCGAGTACGGACCGGTGGAGCGAGCGTGAATCTTGTCGTCCACCAAGTGGTGCAGCTTCATGATGTACATGTAGCCAACCGTCACCGGGTACGGGAACGGCTCACCGCTGCGCCCGTCGAACAGCACGGCCTTGCCGTCGCCGTTCACCATCACCTCGTTGTCCCGGTTGGGCAACGTGCACGACAGCAGCCCCTGCAGCTCGGCCTCCTGGGCACCGTCGAACACCGGGGTCGCCACGATGGCGTCCGGCTCGGAGTGGTGCAGGTCCTCGGGCAGGTTGGCGGCCCAGTCCGGAACCCCGTTGGCGACGTCGATCTTCCAGCCGGACTTGGCCACCCACCCGAGGTGGGTCTCCAAGATCTGGCCGATGTTCATCCGTCGCGGCACACCGTGGGTGTTCAGGATGATGTCGACCGGGGTGCCGTCCGGCAGGAACGGCATGTCCTCGACGGGCAGGATCTTGCCGATGACGCCCTTGTTGCCGTGGCGTCCGGCCAGCTTGTCACCGTCGGAGATCTTGCGCTTCTGAGCGACGTAGACGCGGACCAACTCGTTGACACCGGCCGGCAGCTCGTCGTCGTCCTCGCGGGAGAACACGCGGATGCCGATCACCTTGCCGGATTCGCCGTGCGGCACCTTCAGCGAGGTGTCGCGGACTTCGCGGGCCTTCTCACCGAAGATCGCACGCAGCAGCCGCTCCTCCGGGGTCAGCTCGGTCTCACCCTTCGGTGTGACCTTGCCGACCAGGATGTCGCCGTCGCGAACCTCGGCGCCGATGCGCACGATGCCCCGCTCGTCCAAGTCGGCGAGGACCTCGTCGGAGACGTTCGGGATGTCCCGGGTGATCTCCTCAGCGCCCAGCTTGGTGTCGCGGGCGTCGATCTCGTGCTCCTCGATATGAATGGACGTCAACACATCTTCTTCGACCAGCCGGTTCGAGAGGATGATCGCGTCCTCGTAGTTGTGGCCTTCCCACGGCATGATCGCCACCAGCAGGTTCTTGCCCAGCGCCATCTCACCGTTCTGGGTGCAGGGACCGTCGGCGATGACCTGGCCGGCCTCGACGCGGTCGCCGGCGTCCACGATCGGCGACTGGTTGGCGCACGTCCCGTGGTTGGAGCGGGCGAACTTGCGCATCCGGTAGGTGTGCCGGGTGCCGTCGTCGGCCATCACGGTGATGTAGTCGGCGGAGACCTCCTCGATCACGCCAGACTTGTCCGCCACCACGACGTCGCCGGCGTCGATCGCGGCGCGCAGCTCCATGCCGGTGCCCACCAGCGGTGCCTCACTACGCACCAGCGGAACCGCCTGGCGCTGCATGTTGGCACCCATCAGGGCGCGGTTGGCGTCGTCGTGCTCGAGGAACGGAATCATGGCCGTGGCCACCGACACCATCTGGCGCGGCGAGACGTCCATGTAGTCCACCTCGGACGACGGCACGTACTCGACCTCGCCGGCCTTCCGGCGGACCAACACACGCGGCTCGAGGAACCGGCCGTCTTCGGCGATCGGCGAGTTGGCCTGCGCCACGACGTGGCGGTCCTCCTCGTCGGCCGTCAGGTAGTGGATTTCGTCGGTGACCACACCGTCGACGACCTTGCGGTACGGCGTCTCGATGAAGCCGAACGGGTTCACCCGCGCGTACACCGACAGCGAGCCGATCAGACCGATGTTCGGCCCCTCCGGGGTCTCGATCGGGCACATACGGCCGTAGTGCGACGGGTGCACGTCACGGACTTCCAGGCCGGCACGCTCACGCGACAGACCACCCGGACCCAACGCCGACAGGCGGCGCTTGTGGGTCAGGCCCGACAGCGGGTTGTTCTGGTCCATGAACTGCGAGAGCTGGCTGGTGCCGAAGAACTCCTTGATCGCGGCGACCACCGGCCGGATGTTGATCAAGGTCTGCGGCGTGATCGCCTCGACGTCCTGGGTGGTCATCCGCTCGCGGACAACGCGCTCCATGCGGGACATGCCGACCCGGATCTGGTTCTGGATCAGCTCGCCGACGGTACGCAGCCGACGGTTTCCGAAGTGGTCGATGTCGTCGACCTCGACGGGCACCTCGACCCCACCCGGCACGGTCATCGTCTTGTCGCCCTGGTGCAGCCGCACCAGGTACTCGATGGTGGCGACGACGTCCGCTTCGGTCAGCGTGGTGGATGTGGTCTCAGCCGGGTTCTCGGTGATACCCAGCTTCTTGTTGACCTTGTACCGACCCACACGAGCCAGGTCGTAGCGCTTCTCCTTGAAGAACAGGTTCTCCAACAGGGTCTGCGCCGACTCCTTGGTCGGCGGTTCGCCCGGACGCAGCTTGCGGTAGATGTCGAGCAGCGCCTCGTCGGTGCCGACGGTGTTGTCCTTCTCCAGGGTCGACATCATGATCTCGGAGAAGCCGAAGCGCTGGTGGATCTGCTCGTTGGTCCAACCGAGGGCCTTGAGCAGCACGGTGACCGGCTGGCGGCGCTTGCGGTCGATACGCACGCCGACGGTGTCGCGCTTGTCGACGTCGAACTCCAACCACGCGCCGCGGCTGGGGATGACCTTGACGCTGTGCAGCGTCTTCTCCGTGGATTTGTCGATCGTCTCGTCGAAGTAGACGCCCGGCGAGCGGACCAGCTGGCTGACGACCACACGCTCGGTGCCGTTGATGATGAAGGTGCCCTTCTCCGTCATCATCGGGAAGTCACCCATGAACACCGTCTGGCTCTTGATCTCGCCGGTGTTGTTGTTGATGAACTCGGCAGTGACGAACAGCGGGGCCGCGTACGTCATGTCCTTGTCTTTGCACTCGTCGACCGGCGCCTTGACCTCGTCGAAGCGGGGGTCGGAGAAAGACAGCGACATCGACCCGGAGAAGTCCTCGATCGGCGAGAGCTCGTCGAGCACCTCCTCCAGGCCGCCCTTCGGGCTAACCTCGCCGCGCTCCACGGCGCGCTCGCGCCAACGCTCGGAGCCGATCAGCCACTCGAACGAGTCCGTCTGAACGTCAAGCAGCCCCGGAACCTCGAGCGGTTCACGGAGCTTGGCGAAAGAGACCCGGTTGGGGGCTCCCGGTACGGAGCGATTTGAAGAACTTTGAGAGAGATTCGCGTTACTCTGGCGGAAATCAGCCAAGATGCGTCCTTCCAGCACCTCGTGCGACGACGCGAAGCCCAGGAGGAGCCGGGATAGAGCCGGTGTACCGGTGCCTATCGGGCCTGTTCGCCGCAGAATAATTGTGTCGGTTCGGCTGGCGAACGATCTCCCCAGATCTCACGCACGCGACTAACTAGCTGAGCCGGAAACTGGGCTCAGACTAAGACCACGGTGTCAAGTGGCGGGTGAGGTGGGCAGGAAGCAGCCAGCGCAACGTCCAACAATAGCGGAGACGCGCGCATTCCTCAACTGCCCACCACAAGTAGCCGTGTACGGGGACCGACGCTGGCTGGCTTCTCGATCTTCCCGCCTACACATGCTGCCCAACAGATTGACCCGTTTACGGCTCGTCGTCAAGAGGAACAAGCGGCGAGTTACGCCGAGTTTTCTTGAAAGTTCGCCGGTGAGGGCCCTGCAAGAGGCACGGATCTGCGTGAGCGAGACCACCGGCGCACGCTGACAAGACGCGCAAATCACGCGTCTCGAGGGTGGGCGCTGGACGGGTTTTTAGTAGTCGCTCGACGAGTACTTGTGCGTGCCCTCGAGGTCGTCGAGGATCGCCTTCTGCGCCTTCGGGGGCAGGGTGTGCAGCATGGCGCGAACGCGGGCCTGGCGACGGGCGACGGCCTTGCGCTCGGGCATGCCCGGCGTCGCCTGGATCTGCGGTGGCACGCCCACGATGTCCTCGACACCGCCCGCGTGCTGGCCGGCGTCGATCATGGCCTGCTCCTCGGCCATGGTGGCCTCGTCCTTTTCCTCGGACATACCGATCGGCCCGATACGGCGGCCGTTGAGGAACTGACGCACCACCGGCTCGTCGCTGGTCAGCAGCACTTCACGCGGCCCGAACATGACCAGGTGCTTGCGGAACAACATGCCCATGTTGTCCGGCACGGTGCGGGCGATGTTGATGTTGTGCGTGACGATCAGGATGGTCGCGTCGATCTGCGCGTTGATGTCCATGATCAGCTGGCTCAGGTAGGCCGTACGCACCGGGTCCAGACCGGAGTCCGGCTCGTCGCAGAGGATGATCTGCGGGTCCAGCACCAGCGCACGAGCGAGACCGGCACGCTTGCGCATACCACCGGAGATCTCACCCGGGAACTTCTTCTCGTCGCCGCCCAGACCCACCATCTGCAGCTTCTCCATGACGATGTCACGGATTTCGCTTTCCTTCTTCTTGGTGTGCTCGCGCAGCGGGAACGCCGTGTTGTCGTAGAGGTTCATCGAGCCGAACAGCGCGCCGTCCTGGAACAGCACGCCGAACAGCGTGCGGATCTCGTACAGCTCCTTGGCCGAACATTCGATGATGTCGGTGCCGTCGATGATGATCGAGCCGCGCTCCGGCCGCAGCAAACCGATCAACGACTTCAAGAACACCGACTTGCCAGTACCCGACGGGCCCAGCAACACACTGACCTCCCCGGCGGGGATTTCGAGCGTGACGTCTTCCCAAATCCTCGAGGACCCAAAGGACTTCGTGAGTCCGTTCACCTGGATGCTGACGCCCATGGGAAATCCTTCCGTCGCGCGCGAACCGGCCACCTGCCCCTGTGGCTTGAGTCACTGTAGCGCACCCGCGGGGCGGCGCATCAGGTTGGGAAGGTAACAATCTTCGGACCGCGCCTTGTGGAGTTCCTCAGGCAGTCGGAGCCCAGTTCCCGTGGAAGCCCATCGGCACGCGTTGCGGCAAATGCACGGTCGCTACCGATTCGAGCGTCTGGGCGTCCAGGAGCACCAGTTGCCCCTCGTCGCGACCGCGGTGGTAGCCGAAGCCCATCAGGACGCCGTCGTCTTCGGCGGAGCCTGCCGCGTCCCCGTTTGCCGATGCCGACGGGTTGGGCACGAATGACATCTCGCCGATCAGAAGGTCGGGATCTAGCGCGGCCACCTCGCTCGACCCGGTCTGGTAGTCGTGCTTGTACAAAGTCGTGGTCATGAGGGACTCCCCGGCGGTGAGGTAGCCGCCGTCGAAACCCAGCGCATAGCCGTAGCGGTGTTTGGCACCCAGCAGGCTTTCGTTGATCCGGGGGAATTCCTGCGACCGGTCGTCACGCCGTTCGGTCTTCACCACGCCGGTGGTCAGGTTCACCGTCCAGCGGTCCAGCGCGGGCTTGGTGTCGCCCGGCCCGCGCAGGTCGCGCTGGAACATCCGTGAGTAACGAACGACGTCGAGCACCAGCACTTCACCCTCCTCGCGCACCTCCGAATAGGCGTTCAGCGGGTGGAACACGTAGCAAGGGTCGATGTTGAACCACCGGACGTCTTTGTTGCCGCCGTCGCGCGGCATCACCCCGATGCGCGCCGGGTAGTCGTCGTTCCACAGGTAGGGCATGGTCTGAATGGGCTGCGGATTGCGGTTGACCACGGCGCTGATCGGATTGGGAACCCGGACGCGACCGAGGACGGACTGCAGCACCAGTCGGGCCGGCGCATTCAGCCGGCGCGGCACCTTGACCGGCGAAATCTGAATGGGGTCGAAGGTCACCGGAAGGTCGTAGATCACGACGTACTTGTCGGTCAGGGAGAAGTCGTGCATCATCGGCGACCCGCTCACCGCGATGTCTACGGTCCGCCGCGCCCGCCCCTGCGCGTCGATCACCGAGTACTGCACGGTACGACCGCGCAGGAAGGAGTACGACACCGCGTGTAGCTCGCCGGTCTTCGGGTCACGGTGCGGGTGCGCGGTGAAGCCGCCGAACAACGTGCCGTCGAAGTCACACGGCCCGACAGTGTCCAGTTCGTCGGTCAACTCGTAGTTGGCTCCGCCGCCCTCCACCAGCGCCAGTGTCTTGCCGGCGTGGGTCAGCGCGTTGGTGTTGGGGCCTACCGAAAGCATTCCGGCGCGCGGGTCGAGGCCCCGTGGCGCCGCCTCGCCCAAGGCCTTGCACACGGGTGGGGTGCGCACCCAGCGGTTGCGGTACCAGAGGGCCTTTCCGTCGCGCAGTGCGACGCCGTGCACCATCGCATCACCGCTGAACCAGTGGTAGATGGCCGGGTCCACTTCGGCGGCCGGGTTCGGTCCGTTGCGAAGGTAACGCCCATCGAGGCGTTCCGGGATGCGGCCGGTGACCCGCAGGTCCGTCGCGGTGACTTCGGCCTTGACCGGCGCCAGGAAATCCTCGAGGTACGGATTCCGGGATTCGATCGTTCGCATCGCCGTCATGTCTGAACTCCTATAACATCGTTATTACAGCGTTATTGGAACCGTACGCTCCCGATGAGAAGATGGCAAGGATGACTTCCCCGCAGACCCGAAACAGCGTTCGCGACGAGCTGCTGCACGCCGCGGTGAATTTGCTCAATGCGCACGGACCCGACGCGCTGCAGACCCGCAAGGTCGCCAGCGCCGCGGGAACCTCGACGATGGCCGTGTACACCCATTTCGGCGGGATGCGCGAGCTCATTGCCGAGGTCGCCCAAGAGGGGCTACGGCAGTTCGACGCCGCGTTGGCGGTGCCCCCTTCGGACGATCCGGTCGCAGACCTGATGCAGATCGGCGCCGCCTATCGGCGCTTTGCCATCGAGCGGCTCCACATGTATCGGCTGATGTTCGGCAGTACCAGCGCGCATGGCATCAACGTGCCCACCGAGAATGTTCTGACTCAGACCCTCGCGGAAATCGAGCGGCGTGAGCCCAGCTTCGCCCATGTCGTGCGTGCGGTGCACCGGGCGATGCTCGCGGGCCGGATTTCCGCGCGCTCAGCGGACGACGACGCTGCCGTGGTGGCCACGGCAGCCCAGTTCTGGGCGATGATCCACGGCTTCGTGATGCTCGAACTGGCCGGGTTTTACGGCGCCCCGAGCGTCAGCGACGAGGCCGTCCTGCCGGTGCTGGCGGCCATGACCACCAACCTTCTTGTTGCCCTTGGTGATTCACCCGAGCAGGTGCAACTGTCGCAACAGCGCGCCATCGGCCGCTGAGGACGCGCTGAGCAAGCGCAAACGGCCCCCGATGAGCGGGGGCCGTTGCGTCTGCTTGGGCAGTACTACTTGACGGTGACGGTGGCGCCGGCGGCCTCGAGCTTGGCCTTGGCCTCGTCGGCGGCCTCCTTGGCGACCTTCTCGAGCAGCGGCTTGGGCGCGCTGTCGACCAGGTCCTTGGCCTCCTTCAGGCCCAGGCCGGAGACGATCTCGCGGACCACCTTGATGACGCCGATCTTCTTGTCGCCGGCGGCCTCGAGGATGACGTCGAACTCGGACTGCTCCTCGGCGGCCTCGGCGGGCGCACCCGCGGCGGGGCCGGCGGCGGCAACCGCAACCGGAGCGGCCGCGGTGACCTCGAAGGTCTCCTCGAACTTCTTGACGAAGTCGGAGAGCTCCAACAGGGTCATTTCCTTGAAGGCGTCGAGCAGTTCGTCGCTAGAGAGCTTTGCCATGGTGTGGGTCCTTCCTGGTTCCTACGTTTCTTGACGTTTGTTGACGGGGTGGGGGTTATTCGGCTGCTTCAGCCGGAGCGTCGGCCGGTGCCTCGTCGGCCGGGGCGTCGGCGGCGGCCTCAGCGGCCGGGCTTGCCGGGGCCTCGGAGGCCTTCTTCTCCTGCAGGGCGGCGAACAGCCGGGCCGCCTGCGAAGCCGGCGCGTTGAACAGGCCGGCGGCCTTGGCGAGGTTGCCCTTCATGGCGCCGGCCAGCTTGGCCAGCAGCACCTCGCGGGATTCGAGGTCGGCGATGCGCTCGACTTCGGCGACGGTCAGCGGGTGGCCGTCCATGTAGCCGCCCTTGATGACCAGCGCCTTGTGCTCCTTGGCGAAGGTCTTGAGCGCCTTGGCCGCATCCACCGGCTCACCGGTGACGAACGCGATGGCGGTCGGCCCGGCAAACAGTTCGTCGAGCCCCTCGACACCGGCCTCCGACGCCGCCCGCTTGATCAGCGTGTTCTTGGCGACGGCGTAGGTGGCGGAATCCCCCAGCGACCGGCGCAGCTCGGCCAGGTTGGCCACCGATAGGCCGCGGTACTCGGTGATGACGGTGGCCGTCGAGGCCTTGAAATGCTCCGTGATTTCTGCGACGGCGGTGGCCTTGTCAGCCCTGGCCATGCATGCCTCCTGAAATGAAAAGTCTTGCGACTTGGCGTCGGTGATCTGCCGAAAACGCGAAACGCCCCGGCGCAGGAATCGGCCGGGGCGCGGATATGTGCTGGCGTGCGCCAGCGGTTGCCTCGTCCTCCTGCGTGGGCCGCCGGGATGCTTCCCGGACCTTCAACCGATTGCTCGGTGACCGACGGTCTTCGGTGGATCGGCAACAACAATAGCGTGGCGCCGTCCGATCAGCCAAAACGGCGGCGAGGCGGACGCATGCGCGGATCGCTGAGCCGGTAAACCTGCAGGTCTCCACTCGAACTTCTCCTGCATGGTTACAGGCTCGGTGAAGCGGGCGGCATTGCCGCGTCGCTGCCGCGTGGCCTGGCCCGGGGCTGGCCGCGAGCCTGAAATTTGGCAGGTCGTCACTCGAACTTTTCCTGCACGGATACAGGCTCGGTAAAGCGGCCCGGCCGGGTGCGCTCAGTGCGATCAGATGGCTTCCAGCGCAGCGAGCCGGGCGGCACCGACCAATCCGGCGTCGCCACCCAGCGCGGCGGGGACTACGCGCAGGTCGGCGAGGAAGTCCAGCCCCGTGTAATCGGCCAACGCCGCACACAGCGGATCGAAGAGCACCCTGCCGGACTTGGCCACTCCCCCGCCGATGACCACGAGATCCACGTCGCAGACCGCCCCCACCGAGGCGATCATCGCCGCGAGTGCGGTAGTGCCGCGCTGAAACGCCTTAAGCGCCAGTGGATCCCCGGCCGACGCCGCGTCGGCCAGTTCCTTGGCACCGGCGCCCGCTGGCGCGGACCACCCGTTGGCGCGCGCCCACCGCACCATCGAGGGCCCGGATGCGATGGTCTCGACGCAGCCGCGGCCACCGCACGCGCATCGGTCGCCGTCGCGGTCGACGACCACGTGACCGACGTGACCGGCATTACCGGTGCGCCCGTCGTACGGCTCACCGTCGAGCACCAGTCCGCCCCCCACCCCCGTGGACACCACCATGCCCAGCATGAACTGCGCACCGCGTCCGGCGCCGACCCAATGCTCGCCGAGCGCCATGCACACACCGTCTCCACCGAGGCGCACGGGGACCCCGGGAACGACGGCGGCGACCTGGTCCCGCAGCGGAAACCTGCGCCAGGCCGGGATGTTGATCGGACTTACGGTTCCGGCGCGCACATCGACCGGCCCGGCCGACGCGATGCCCACTGCCGCGACGGCGCCGCCCGCCGCACGCAATGCGTCCGTGATCAGCGCGGCCAGTGCCGCAAAAACTTGTTCGGCCCCAACACCGGACGGA
The DNA here is from genome assembly GCF_010723575.1 of Mycobacterium bourgelatii. Lineage (NCBI taxonomy): Bacteria > Bacillati > Actinomycetota > Actinomycetes > Mycobacteriales > Mycobacteriaceae > Mycobacterium > Mycobacterium bourgelatii. Next base: position 599,264 of record NZ_BLKZ01000001.1, on the reverse strand, counting down.
GTGGGACAGGTGGCGTTGTGGACCAGCGTCCCGGCCGAGTCGGCCAGCCCGCACGCGATCTTGGTGCCGCCGATGTCCAGGCAGAGGGTGAGCATCAGTGTCGGTGGGTGTTGTCGGGTTGACGGGGGTCGCCGGGATGCTCGTAGCCGGGCGCCAGTTCGACGAGCGCGGCTCGCCGTTGGTCCAGCCACATCCGGAAGGCACGGCGTCGCGCGGCCGCCAGCAGATGCGCGGCGATCGCGGGCCGTGCGCGCTCCAGCGACGGGGCGCCGGCGGCGGGAGCGCGCCAGCCGCGCTCGTCCGCGTGTGATTCGGCGAACCGCAGCGGGTTGCGGGCGTGGTAGTCGGCCACCTCGGCGTCGGACACGTGCACATCGGCTGTGACGACCGCGAACAACGCACGAGCACGCGGGTCCACCAGCGCCGCCGCCGCGATGCTGCCGATTTCCAGCCGGGCCGTCACGTCGGGCAGGAGTTCGACCTCGCTCGGAGCTTCTCGCCCAGTGAGTCCCCGCTCTGCGGCCTCGGCGGCGACGACCCGTTCGGTCACCATCAATTGGGTGAGCCAGCGCCGCAATTGCCGTCCTTCGCTGGTGCCGCCGGCCGGCAGCGCCGCTGCGCGGGGACCGCTGCGCAGCCGGGCTTCCCGCGCATCGACCTCGGCAACCAGAATCGGCGTGCCGTCCACGGTCGCGGCTGAATGTCCGCTCATGTCACCGTCACCTTCACCGCTGGCGTGTACAACAGTTGGCCCGCGCAACCTACGCGGATCAGCGCCCACCACTGGCCCGGGGGTTGCCAGGCCGGCGGCTTCACCTCGAAGACCAACTCGGTCATGCCGCACGCGGGCAGCGAAGCTCCTACAACTCCCGGCCCGATCCACTCCCAAGTGCCCCACGGGCTGATCAGGTGCGCCTCCAACGAGAGCTCGGCACGGGCATGGCTGCCGATCGTCACCGCCAACCGGGCGGCCTCGCCGGCGGCGACCTCGACGTCGACCGGTTCCTGGGCGACATGGACGAGTTCCACCGAGTCCGTTCCGACCGCCACCACGCACACATCCTCGACCACCTGCCGCCACGCCGCCGGGACTTCCGCGTCTGTGACGCACAGCTGTGCCCGCACCGGATACAGCCCCGGCGGGGCCTCGGCCGGGATGCCAAGGGCCACATCGGCTTCCAGATGCGCGCCGCTGGCCAGCTCAACCGGCAGCTCGCCGGGCGTCCCACACCATCCGTCGGGATAGCGAACTTCGACGGCACCACCCAGCACGGAGTCGGTGCAGTCGCTGGCCGCGGTGAGCCGCAGTCTGACGTCGTCGCCTGGATCCGCGTGCACCAGATGCGGGTGCAGGTGGGCGACGGCGGGCAGACCGCCCATCGGGGCCGGACCACGGTTGTGCAGCCAGTACCGCGCGTAGAGCGGCTGGGCTGCCTCCGTCTCGGGGGCCAGCGCTGGCGCCGGACCGGACACCGCCGGCGGAAAGTCGAAGTGAGCCAGAACCGTGGCGACCTGGAAGCCGTGCAGATCAATTACTCGCTTGCGTTGGCGCGGACGCTCCAGTAGGTCGGCCAGTTGCAGCGAGCGGATCTTGCCGAGCTCGGAGCCGACGGCGACGCGAACATTCGCCCCGGTCGTTTCCACCAGCCGCAGCGCCACCGCGCCTGGTTCCACCGGCTCGGCGTTGCCGGCGGTCAGCGGGTTGCCGGCCGCCTTGAGCGCACCCAGCTGCACGGAGCCGGCCGGCTCGACATGCAACAGCGAACCCACGGGAGGCAACGTGCCCCGGCACCGGTCGGGACTCACCGCTAGCAATGGTTGGGCGAACTGCGCGCTGCGGGTCGGGATCTGAGCCTGCCGCAAGTCGCCGTCGGCGCAGACCAGCGCGTAGTCGAAATCGTGTGTCCAGTGCTGGAGTTGGAAGTTCGAGCCATCCGGCGCGGTGCGACGCGGTTCGTCTATCCAGATGCCGGAGGGCCACCCGGTGCAGGACCGCATCAGCGCCGTGTGCAGGGTTCCTTCGGTGTCGACGGCGAAACTGGGCACCCCGCGGTTGAACAGCGCGACGGTGCGCGCCTCGAAGGGCTCCATGCCCGATCGGGCGCGCTGGCTGACCACAACCTCGGCGTCGGCGAGATCGTCCGCCAGCGATGCGATGGCCGACGCGAGTTTCCGTTCGTCGCTGCCATCGATGACCAGCACCGGCAACGCACTCGCCGCACGCAGGTCAGCGTCGGGCACCCACACCGTCGCCAGGGGTGCCGCGGCCGGAACCCAGACTCGCGCCCGGCCGGTGTCGGCCAGCTGCCGCTCGAGTTCGGCGGTGTAGGCCGGGTCGGCCTCGGCCAGCACGGCCTTGGTGAACCCGTTGCGGTCCGGCCCGCCCAGCGCGATGCGGGCGTCGGGCAGATTCGAGTCGACGTCCAGGTGGCCGTAGCGCGGCTTGTCGGCGCCGCTGCAGGTTGCGGTGACGCCGGCGCGGGCCAGCGCGACCATAAGTTCGCGCGCCATGGATCCCGACACCGCCTCCGACGGAGTCACCACCTCGGCCACCGACACGGCTCGCACTGCTTCGTGGGGCCGTGCGCCGTTGACGCGGACGCGCAGCGTCGAGGACAGCCCGAACCAGCTGTAGGCGGGGTTGTCCAGCGTCCAGAGGTGCTGAGCGGTGTCGACCGATTCGGGCCCGTCATGCAACAAGGCGAAGCCGCGGCCGACGACGGCGTCGCCCACCTCGCTGACGGGCATCGCACCCGGCACCGGACAAGGCCAGCGCAGCCGCAGCAGGCGGTCTTCCCCGGTGAAGTCGTCGATGGTGGTGCGGCAGTCCACTCGGGCCACGCCGCGCCACAGCGTCAGGATCTGGGTGTAGCTCAGCAGGGCGCCGATGCGTCCGCGTACCACCAGCCGCTGCCCCAGCGGCCCTTCGTACGCCTGCACCTCCGCCGGTGATTCCGAAGAGCACACCACCGGGCCCTTCGGCAGCAGATGCCACGGGCCCTCGCCCTGCGTCGGGTGCGACGGGTACTCCTCGTAGACGGCGAGTTCGTTGCCCACCCTGCCGTCGGCGATCAGCTGGGCCCCGTCCTGGATCAGCGAATCCACCGCCCCGCCCCGCGCCGGATCCACGGTCAGCCGGTAGTGCTCGTTGGCGATCTCGCGGCCGGGCCGTGGTTGCCAGCCTGATGTGGTGTCCCCCGGCACCAGCCGGTAGGCCCGCCACCCCAGGGACGGGACGTCGCGGGCCAGCCAGGTGACCGATCGTCCGTCGTGCTCGACGAGCGCGGGCACATCTGCGCCGTCGGAGTCGACGACCCGCACGCCCGCACCAAACGGCCGATCACGCCGGACGGTGACGACGTCGGTGCGCTCATGCGTCAGTGGATTCCAGATGACGACCGAATCGTCGGCGCCCGCCACCGCGCTGGACAGCAGCCGCAATGCGTTGTCCCGCACCGTCCCGCCCAGTTCCCACGCGTCGCGCCAGCCGGTCAACAGATCGAGGTACACCTGGTCGGATTCGGAGCCGGTGATCGCGTCGTGGTGTGCCCCGTACGCCAGTTGCACCCACGCCTTGGCCAGCGCGGCCTGCGGGTACTCGGCGCCGGTGAGCAGCCCGGCGAAGACGGCGAACCGCTCGGCGTCGAGCACGGCATGCTCGGCGGCCCGGTTGGCTTGTTTGGTGTCGATGTACGACACGTCCTTGCCCGTATAGATCGGGTTCATGTCGCGGGTTTGCGGCGAAGCCACGCCCCCTTGTTTCGGACCGCGTTCGGCCAGCTCGGCGCGCACCGCGGCGAAGAATTCCTTGGGCAGCGCGCAGATGAAACGCGGCCAGGTGTACCGCGCGGCCCAGTCCCGGTGGATCTCGGTGACCCACTTGTTCGGCGGCGTGTAGTCGGTGCCGACCGGTAGCAGCACGTTGCGGGTCAGCGCCACCCTTTTGAGTTGGTCGAACAACCCGTAGGCGGCCTCCTCTGCCTCGGCCAGCGAGATCGACTCGTCCATCCACCAGCCCGCCGAATAGTGCGCCGGCATGTAGTGGGTGAGCAGACCGGCACCTGATGGCGAGATCCACTCGAACTCGCTGGAGAACTGCATCCGCTCGAATCCACCGCCCTGGCCCGGGCCCCATTGGTGGTGTGGGCCGCGCGCCCAGGAACTCGACGTCAGCCCCGCCTCGGCCGCCATCCCCGGAAACTGCGGGTCGTGGCCGAACACGTCGAGCTGCCACGCGGTCGACGGGTCGGCCCCCAATACGTGGCGTTGGAAACCTATGCCGTGCACCAGATTTCGGATCGTTGTTTCGGGACTCGTCAGGTTGGTGTTGGGTTCGTTGTAGGTGCCGCCCATCACCTCGACCCGGCCCTCGGCGAAGAAGCGGCGTAGGTCCGCGCGGTCCTCGGGGTGGGTGTCCCAGTAGGGCTTGAGGTAGTCGACCTCGGCCAGCACAAACTTGTACTCCGGTTCGCGACGGGCCAGTTCCAGGTGCGCGTGCACCAGCTCGAAGCTGTTGGTTTGCCGGCATCGTCCGGGCGGATCTTCGGTCCACAGGCTGGTATAGGCGCCCTGGGTGTTCCACCAGACCGGGTCGTAATGGAAGTGGCTGATCATGAACATCGTCCAGCCGGGCTCGGCTATCACGAACTCGAACGGCAGGGCGGAACCACCCGCATGCGCACTTGCCTCCCGCGCCTGGCCGATCACCGGCTGCCGCACCGCGATTGGAACCTCGACGAGATCCCTGCCGGCCTCGACGACCGCCTCACCGGCCAACCCGTCGCCCTCGATGCGCACGCGCGTGGGCTCGGCGACCCCAGCGACGACAACGCGCGCCAGCTGCACCGGCGAATCTGGCGGACCTACGAAGAGGTCGGTGGATTGCGCCGAAATCAGCTGCACTCTCGCACCCTACGGCGAACCAGCCCGTCCCATACAGGGCCACGCGGGGGCCGAATAGCGAACGGCAGCGGCGAGAAGGCCCGGAAAATGGAACCCTCGATGTATGACCAACTTGAGTGCATACCTGGCCGACCAGCTCGACTGGCATTGGCAGGGCCAGCTACGCCCTCGACTGGACGGCCTCACCGATGACGAATACTTCTGGCAACCCGTACCCAACTGTTGGACGGTGCATCGCGACGGGACGGTGGACTTCGCCTTTCCCCCACCCGATCCGGCACCCTTCACCACGATCGCGTGGCGCCTGGCGCATGTCATCGTCGGCGTCTTCGCCATGCGCAACCACAGCCATTTCGGCGCACCCCCGGCCGACTATTCCAACTGGGACTATGCGACCGACGCCGACACCGCGCTGCGACAACTCGACGATGTCTACGCGACGTGGATCAGCGGGGTGCGATCGCTGTCGGAGGCCGATCTGGACCGCCCGTGCGGTCCGGCCGAAGGACCGTACGCCGACCGTGCCTTCATCGAGCTGGTCCTGCACATTAATCGGGAGGCCATTCATCACGGGGCCGAAATCGCTTGCCTGCGAGACCTTTACCTGCATCAGGAGGACTGACGGAAATGCCCGCCCTTGCCGCACCCGTGACCGACGAACGCAGCGCCCTGCGCGAGTTCTTGGCCTACCACCAAAGCGCCTACTTCGCGGTGTCCTACGGCCTCACCGATGAACAAGCCCGGTCGACCCCGTCGGTCAGTGCGCTGTCCATCGGCGGGCTGATCAAGCACGCGACGGGAATGCAGCGCAGTTGGATGGCCCGCGTGGCCGCCGCGCCCGGCTCACCACCTACAGACAAGCGTCCGTTCGAGGAGCGGGCCAGGGCCATGGCCGACGAGCACGTGATGCGTCCGGACGAAACACTGGATTCGCTGTTGCGGGCTTTCGAGATCCAAAACGCGGAGTCGCTGAGGCTGGTGGCGACCGCGGATCTGGACGCGCCGGTGCCGGTCCCCAAGGACGCCCCGTGGTTTCCCAAAAATATCGACGCCTGGTCGGTGCGCTGGGTCATCCTGCACGTGATCAACGAGTTGGCTCGGCATGCCGGGCACGCCGACATCATCCGCGAGTCCATCGACGGCGCCACCATGTATGAGTTGATCGCGGGATTGGAGCACTGGGAACCTCGGCCCTGGATCACGCCGTGGACGCCACCAGTGCAAGCCCAGTAACAATGAAGCGTGCTCATCCGTAGCGGCACGGCGTCGCACGACGCGATAGACATCTACTTCGAGGACCTCGGCGACCCAGAGGCCCCACCCGTGCTTCTCATCATGGGTTTGGGCGCCCAGCTGCCCATGTGGCCCGACGGGTTTTGCGTGCGACTTGTCAACGCCGGCTTCCGCGTCATCCGCTTCGACCATCGCGACACCGGCTTGTCGGCCAAGGTGCACGGGCAGCGTGCCCAAGGTTCGCTCTACCGCCGAATCGGCCGATACATGTTGGGCAAGCCGAGCCCGGTGCCCTACACCCTGATCGACATGACTCAGGACGTGGTCGGGCTGCTGGATCACCTGAGCATCGACCGCGCCCACGTCGTCGGCGCTTCGTTGGGCGGCATGATCGCGCAAATCCTGGCCGGCAGCGAACCCGACCGAGTGGCGTCGCTGGGCATCATCATGTCGTCCACCGGCAAGGCGCTGTCCGCACCGCCGTCCTGGCGAGTACTCAAGCTGAGGTTCGACACACCGCCGCCAGACGCGCCGGTCGAGGACAAACTCGCCTACGAAGTACGCAACATAGCGGTGTTCAACGGGCCGAACTTCTTACCGTCCGAGGAGGAGCTGCGGCAGCGGGTCCGCCAGTTGGCCGAGCGCTGCACCTACCCGCCCGGCGTCTTGCGCCAGTTCGACGCCATGCTGGGCACCGGCAGCCTGCTCCGGTACAGCAAGGCGATCACCGCGCCGACGGTGGTGTTGCACGGTTCGCACGATCCGATGGTGCGGCCACGCAACGGACGTGCGGTTGCCGCGACGATCCCCGGCGCCCGGTTCGTCGTCCTCGACGGCATGGGCCACGACCTCCCCCGACCGGTGTGGCGGCCGATCGTGGAGGTCCTCACCGAGAACTTCGCGCTCGCGGAGTAGTTTTGGCCGATTTTCGCCTTTGCGGCGACCGTTAGTTGCAGGTGAGCGGGCTCACGCAAATTGGGAATTGACTGCCTGGGTTTGGCACACTGCTGAAATGAGCTCTACTAAGCACCGCGAGGTGGCCAAGCTCGACCGGGTGCCATTGCCGGTCGAGGCGGCCCGGGTAGCTGCCACCGGTTGGCAGGTCACCCGCACCGCCGCCCGCGTCGTCGCGAAGTTGCCGAGCAAGGGCCCGTGGCAGCAGAAGGTGATCAAACAGGTCCCACAGACATTTGCTGACCTGGGACCCACCTACGTGAAATTCGGGCAGATCATCGCGTCTAGCCCGGGGGCTTTCGGCGAATCGCTGTCGCGTGAATTCCGCGGCCTGCTCGACCGCGTGCCACCCGCCAACACCGACGAAATACACAAGCTATTCATCGAGGAACTCGGTGACGAGCCCAAAAATCTGTTCGCCAGCTTCGACGACGAGCCGTTCGCTTCGGCCTCGATCGCGCAGGTGCATTACGCGACCCTGAAAACGGGCGAGGAGGTCGTGGTCAAAATCCAGCGGCCGGGTATCCGTCGGCGGGTCGCCGCCGATCTGCAGATCTTGCGGCGCTTCGCCCAGGCCGTGGAACTGGCCAAGCTCGGCCGCCGGCTGTCCGCTCAAGACGTTGTCGCCGACTTCGCCGACAACCTGGCCGAGGAGCTGGATTTCCGCCTCGAAGCCCAGTCCATGGATGCGTGGATCTCCCACCTGCAGGCGTCGCCGCTGGGTAAGAACATCCGGGTACCGCAGGTGCACTGGAATTTCACCACCGAGCGGGTGCTGACGATGGAACGGGTGCAGGGCATCCGCATCGACGACGTCGCCGCCATCCGCAAGGCCGGCTTCGACGGCACCGAGCTGGTGAAGGCGCTGTTGTTCAGCGTGTTCGAAGGCGGCCTGCGGCACGGGTTGTTCCACGGCGATCTGCACGCGGGCAATCTGTACGTCGACGACGAGGGCCGCATCGTGTTCTTCGACTTCGGGATCATGGGCCGCATCGATCCCCGAACGCGTTGGCTGTTGCGCGAGCTGGTGTACGCGCTGCTGGTCAAGAAGGATCACGCGGCGGCGGGCAAGATCGTGGTGCTGATGGGCGCGGTAGGAACCGTCAAGCCCGAAGCGCAGGCGGCCAAGGACTTGGAGAAGTTCGCCACTCCGCTCACCATGCAGTCACTGGGTGATATGTCCTATGCCGACATCGGCCGGCAGCTGTCCGCGCTGGCCGACGCCTACGATGTCAAGCTGCCCCGCGAGCTGGTGCTGATCGGCAAGCAGTTCCTCTATGTCGAGCGGTATATGAAGCTGTTGGCACCCAAGTGGCAGATGATGTCGGACCCGCAGCTGACCGGATACTTCGCCAACTTCATGGTCGAGGTCAGCCGCGAACACCAAGCGGATGTCGAGGTCTAGGAACTAGTGGAAGTTCGCAGCGGCACCGCGGTATCGGGTGATGTCAAGCTCTACTACGAGGACATGGGCGACCCCGACGACCCGCCCGTATTGCTGATCATGGGCTTGGGCGCCCAACTGCTGCTGTGGCGGACCGAGTTTTGCGAGAAGCTCGTCAGCCAGGGCCTGCGCGTCATCAGGTACGACAACCGCGACGTCGGGCTGTCCACCAAGACCGACCCGTACCGTGGCGGACAACCGCTGCCCCTGCGACTAAGCCGGTCCTGGCTCGGCCTACCCAGCGAGGCCGCCTACCGGCTGGAAGACATGGCCGACGACGCCGCTGCACTGCTCGAGCATCTCGGCATCGATCGCGCCCACGTTGTCGGTGCCTCGATGGGCGGCATGATCGCCCAGATATTCGCCGCACAGTTCGCCGAGCGGACGAAGAGCCTGGGCATCATCTTCTCGAGCAACAACCGCCCGTTCCTGCCTCCGCCGGCGCCGCGTGCCCTGCTGTCACTCATCAAGGGGCCGTCGCCGAGTTCGCCGCGGGACGTCATCATCGACAACGCCGTGCGGGTCAGCAGAATCATCGGCAGTCCTGGCTTCCGGACCGACGAAGAGCAGCTGCGGGCCGACGCCATCGAGGCCTACGAGCGCAGTTTCCACCCATGGGGCATCGCCCAACAGTTCGGGGCGATCATGGCCAGCGGCAGCCTGTTGCGGTACAACCGGCGCATCACCGCACCGACCGTCGTCATCCATGGTCGTGCCGACAAGCTGATGCGACCCACGGGTGGCCGCGCAATCGCACGCGCGATCGACGGTGCCCGGCTGGTCTTGGTCGACGGCATGGGCCATGACTTGCCCAGACAGCTCTGGGATCGGGTGATCAGCGAGCTGACAGTCAACTTCGCCCAGACCGCATGACGGGGCGCAGGACTGGGAGCTTTGCATCCCCAACACATTCGACATTGCTACGGTTGGCCCGGGAGGTTGCGACACCATGACGGAACTCAGACCCTTTTACGAAGAATCGCAGGCAACCTACGACATCTCTGACGACTTCTTCGCGTTGTTCCTAGACCCCAACATGGTCTACACCTGCGCGTACTTCAAAGACGAAGACATGACGCTGGAAGAGGCGCAACTCGCGAAACTTGATCTCGCGCTGGACAAGCTGAACCTCGAGCCGGGCATGACGCTGCTCGACGTCGGCTGCGGCTGGGGCGGCGCGGTGGTCCGGGCGTTGGAGAAGTACGACGTCAACGTCATCGGCATCACCTTGAGCCGAAACCACTACGAACGCAGCAAGGCCCGGCTCGCCGCGATCCCGACGACGCGGCGCGCCGAGGCGCGACTGCAGGGCTGGGAAGAGTTCAACGAAAAGGTCGACCGCATCGTCAGCTTTGAGGCTTTCGACGCCTTCAAGAAGGAACGTTGGCCGCTGTTCTTCGATCGCGCCTACGAGCTGCTGCCCGACGACGGCAGCATGCTCTTGCACAGCATCTTCACCCGCAAACAGACGTATTGGCGCGAGCACGGCATCACCGTGACCATGAGCGACTTGCGGTTCTTCCGGTTCCTGGCGACGGAGATCTTCCCCGGCGGCGGGATGTGCGGCGAAGAGGACATCATCGACAACGCCAAGAACAGCGGGTTCTCGGTCGGCGAGATCCAGTACCTGCAAGCGCACTACGCGCGGACGCTGGATATGTGGGCGGCCAATCTGGAAGCCAACCGGGAGAAGGCCATCGCCATCCAGTCGCAAGAGGTGTACGACCGCTTCATGCGCTACCTCACCGGCTGTGCGGGTCTCTTCCGCAAGGGCTTGTCCAACGTCGCTCAGTACACGCTGACGAAGTAGCGGCTTAAGCCGCCCGAAAAGTCGTTTGACCTGGGGAAACGGCTTTCTCGCTAACCGCGCAGTCTAGTGATGGCCTGTCGCGTCGGATAGCATGCGACCAGCATGCGCGGGGGAAATGCAGTTCGCATGCAAGCGTGGGGCCTTGGCGGTCTCAGGAAGGCAACACCATCACATGGCTGAAAAGCTGACACCGCACTTCGACGACGTCCAGGCCCATTACGACCTGTCCGACGACTTCTTCCGGCTGTTTCTGGATCCGACCCAGACCTATAGCTGCGCATACTTCGAACGCGATGACATGACCCTGGAAGAGGCTCAGATCGCCAAGATCGACCTGGCGCTGGGCAAACTCGGCCTGCAGCCCGGCATGACCCTGCTCGACGTCGGATGCGGCTGGGGCGCCACCATGCGCCGCGCCGTCGAGAAGTACGACGTCAACGTCGTCGGGCTGACATTGAGCAAGAACCAGGCGGCCCACGTACAGAAGCAGTTCGACGCGATGGACACGTCCCGGACCAGGCGGGTGCTGCTGAACGGCTGGGAGCAGTTCGACGAGCCCGTCGACAGGATCGTGTCGATCGGCGCATTCGAGCATTTCGGCCACGATCGGTACGACGACTTTTTTGCGTTGGCCAACACGATCCTGCCGGCCGACGGCGTGATGCTGCTGCACACCATCACGGGTTTGACCGGTCCCCAGATCGTTGAGCGCGGTATGCCGTTGACCTTTGAGATGGCTCGCTTCATCAAGTTCATCGTCACCGAGATATTCCCCGGCGGCCGGTTGCCGTCGATCGAGAAGGTCGAGGAGCACTCGGCGAAGGCAGGCTTCACGCTGACCCGACGCCAGTCGCTGCAGGCGCACTACGCGAAGACCTTGGACATCTGGGCCGCTGCGCTGGAGTCCCGCAAGGACGACGCCATTCGTATTCAATCGGAAGAGGTCTACGAGCGGTACATGAAGTACCTGACGGGCTGCGCCAACGCCTTCCGCGTCGGCTACATCGACGTCAACCAGTTCACGCTCGCCAAGCAGTAGGGACGTGTCGAGAAAATCCCGTTTACCCGCCTTCAAATGCACGCGATGCGGCCGGGGGCGTGTAGGGTCCGGGGAAATGACCACCTCGCCGGGGGGGCGGGGTCGCCCTGTCGGGAGGACAGATGTCGGAAGTTTCCACGCGCGCAGGTAGCTTGCGGTCCAACACCGATGACGTCAGGGCACATTACGACCTGTCCGACGAGTTCTTCGGCCTGTTCGTAGACCCGACGCGCACCTACAGCTGCGCGTACTTCGAACACGAGGCCATGAGCCTGCACGAAGCCCAACTCGCCAAGATCGACCTGGCTCTGGGCAAGCTTGGGCTGCAGCCGGGCATGACGCTGCTGGACATCGGTTGTGGCTGGGGCCCGGTCTTGAAACGGGCCATGGAAAAGTTCGACGTCAATGTCATCGGGCTAACCCTGTCGGAAAATCAACACGCGTACTGCCAACGGTTGCTCGATGAAGTCGACACCAACCGCTCACACCGCGTGCTGCTCAGCGACTGGGCCGATTTCAATGAGCCGGTGGACCGAATCGTCACCATCGAAGCCCTAGAGCACTTCGGCTTCCACCGTTACGACGACTTCTTCAAATTTGTCTACGACGCCCTGCCCGCTGACGGGGTCATGCTGCTGCATGTGATCACCGGGTTACACCCGAGGCAGATTATGGAACGCGGCATGCCTTTCACCATCGAGTGGGCGAAGTTCATGAAGTTCATCATCACCGAGATCTTCCCGGGCGGCCGATTGCCAATGATCGAGAAGGTTGAGGATCACGCGACAAAGGTCGGGTTCACAGTGACCCAGATCCAGTCGCTACAGCTTGATTTCGCCAAGACCCTGGATTGTTGGAGCGAGGCGCTGCAGGCCCACCGGGAGGAGGCCATCGAGATCCAGTCGGAAGAGGTCTACGACCGGTACATGAAATACCTGACTGGATGCGCCAAGGCGTTCCGCATTGGCTATATCGACTGCAACCACTTCACCCTGGCGAAGTAGACTTCGTGTCAACGACAGGCTTCGGGTGCACATCTACGCGTTTTGTAAACGGCCTCAAGAATTCATACGGTAGGCACTCCGGCCGGGGCCTCGTGCGCGTGCTGAGCCCGGTGACACCACCCATGAGGAAAAAGAAAGACGATAATGGCCGAGAACCCGCCTAGCCCGACGAAGACGCGAACCAGCTTCCAAGATATTCAGGCTCACTACGACGTCTCGGACGAATTTTTCGGCCTATTCCAGGACGCGACACGCACCTACAGCTGTGCGTACTTCGAGCCGCCAGGCATCTCGCTCGAAGAAGCTCAGATAGCCAAGGTCGATCTGAACCTGGACCAGCTGGACCTCAAGCCGGGTATGACGCTGCTCGACATCGGCTGTGGGTGGGGCACCACGATGAAGCGCGCGGTCGAGAAGTACGACGTCAATGTCGTCGGTTTGACGTTGTCCAACAACCAGCACGCCCGTGCTCAGCAGGTGCTGGAATCACTCGACACCAACCGCTCCCGCCGGGTGCTTTTGCATGGCTGGGAAGACTTCCACGAACCGGTCGACCGGATCGTGTCCATCGAGGCGTTCGAGCACTTCGGCCATGAGAACTATGACGACTTCTTCAAGCGATGTTTCGACATCATGCCCGACGACGGCCGGATGACCGTTCAGAGCAGCGTGAGCTACCACCCGTACAACCTGAACGCACGCGGCAAGAAGCTGACGTTCGAAACGATGCGGTTCATCAAATTCATCATCACCGAAATCTTCCCGGGTGGTCGCCTGCCGACCACCGAGATGATGGTCGAACACGGTGAGAAGGCCGGCTTCGTCGTGCCCGAGCCGGTGTCGCTGCGCCCGCACTACATCAAGACGCTGCGGATTTGGGGCGACAATCTGGAAGCCAACAGGGACGAGGCCATCAGCATCACCTCTGAAGAGGTCTACGACCGCTACATGAAGTACCTGCGTGGCTGCGAGCACTACTTCGATGACGAGATGCTCGACGTCAGCCTGGTCACCTACCTCAAGCCTGCTGCGGCTGCCTGACGCGCCAACCTGACCTACGGATTGGTGTCGGATCGGGGCTGCGTCGTTCGTCGGATAGGTAGAGAGTGAAACAGGGGGTTTCGCTCACTACTCGGAGGTGACGACATGCAGTATTTCGCGTTGTTGATCAGCAGGGAGAGCGACCGCACACCCGAGGACGGCCAGGCAGCAATGGCCGCCTTCCAGGACTTCCATGCCAAAGCGGCCTCGGCGATTCGCGCCGGTGATGCGCTGGCGCCCGCGACGGAGGCGGTGCGCGTCACCGGCGGACCCGATGCGCCCATCGCCACCGACGGGCCGTTCGCCGAGTCCGCCGAGTTGGCCTGCGGCTACTACGTTTTCGAGGCGGAGAACCTCGACGAGGCGCTGGCATTGGCGCGCGCCGTCCCCGTTGCCGATTTCGGGGCTGTCGAGGTCTGGCCGATTTACCATGCCGCCGAACCCGATTGGTCGGGCACCGGCCGGTGGCTGGCTCTGCTGCTGGAACCACCGGCAACCGCATTCGAGCCGGGCACGCGAGAATGGCAGGCCATTGCCGCACGGCATGGAGACTTCGCCGCGACCGCGGGCACTGCCATTGCTGGCGGCGCCGCACTCCATGGCCCGACGTCGGCGACGACGGTACGTGTCCGAAACGGCGAGGTGCTGATCACCGACGGGCCCTATGCGGAAGGTGCCGAGGTAGCCAATGGTTTCTATCTCTTAGACGCCCACGATCAAGACGAGGCCGTCAAGCTGGCCTCGATGATCCCCGCCACCGCTGTCGAGTTGCGCCAACTCGCAGGAGTTTCGGGGCTGTAGCGGCACGCATGACCAATCTGGACGGCGTCTTCCGTCGGGAATGGGGACCCGCCGTCGCTGCGCTTGCGCGGTGGTCCGGCGACCTCACCATCGCGGAGGACGCCGTCCAGGAGGCCTGCGCCGAAGCGCTCCGGACCTGGCCCGCCGACGGACCGCCGGACAATCCCGGCGCCTGGCTGGTCACGGTCGCCCGTAATCGCGCACGGGATCGGCTGCGTCGCGAATCCGCCCGTCCGGGAAAGGAATTGGCGGCTGTGATAGACGATATCCGGGCCCGGACCGAACACAGCGACCCGCAGCCCGTCCGCGACGACGAATTGCGGATGATGTTCACGTGCGCGCACCCCGCCTTGGACCGGCAGTCCCAGCTGGCGCTCACATTGCGACTGGTGTCCGGGTTGACCGTCGCCGAGATCGCTCGCGCGCTACTACAGACCGAGGCGGCGGTCGGTCAGCGAATCACTCGCGCCAAGAACAAGATTCGGCACGCCAACATCCCGCTGCGAGTGCCACCCGCAGAACTGTTGCCAGAGCGCACGCCGCATGTGCTGAGCTGCATTTATTCGGTGTTCACCGAGGGCTATTGGTCAACGGCGGGACCCTCGGCGATCCGCGACGAACTATGCGACGAAGGGGTCAGGTTAGCCGGTGAAATCTGCGCGCTGATGCCGCACGAGCTGGACTCGCATGCCTTGGCAGCCCTTGTGCTGCTTCACGATTCGCGACGGCCGACTCGGGTGGACGACAACGGAGCCCTGGTCCCGCTCGAGGAGCAGCCGCGTTCGCGGTGGGACAGCGCACGCATCGCTCGCGGTTTGGAGCAGTTGCGGCGGGCCGAGGGATCGACCGGCCCATACCTGCCGCAGGCGGTGATCGCCGCGGTGCACGCGACCGCTCCGTCTTTCGAGGAGACGGACTGGACGACGATCTGCGCGGCCTACGATCGGCTGCTGAGCGTGACCAATTCTCCGGTGGTGATGACCAATCGAGCGCTCGCGGTGGGCTTTCGCGACGGCCCCGACGCCGGCCTGGCCGCATTGGAAGAAGTCGCCGGCGATCCGCGGCTGGCCCGCTCGAGTTTGGTTGCGTCGGTGCGCGCCGATCTGCTGCGCCGCGCGGGACGCAGTACCGAAGCGCTCACCTGGTACCGAACTGCGTTGGAATACAACGGCTCTGAACCGGCCCGCGACTTTCTACGGCGCCGCATTGCAGAATGCACCGCCTGAAGTCGGCACATCTGGTGTCGCTTGCGGCGACGACGTCAACACAGCGGCAGGCGCCATGAGCAACGGCGGAATGTCCGGATTCTTCAACTCCGCCAGTGGCGCAAACGGTATGTTTGGCATAAATGGCCAAATCTCGGGCTTCTTCAACCGGGGCGTCCCAGTAGCTGAATATGGGCCCGTTTATGCCGGAATAATCTCTGGCCTATTCAATAGCGGCACCGGGGTACCCGGCTTTTTCAACATCGTTTCGATCTTGAAGAACGTGAGCTGACCGCTCGGGCGGGATTTTGGCTCATCGACGGGCGCTGACGGCTCGTCGACGATCGGCCTGGCACCTACACCTCGAATTAGGCTGTGGGACACTGCAGTTCGGATTGGTCGACTGTTGCTGCGGAGTTGTCGTGCCTGGCCGCGTTTGCTGAGCGGTGGAAGTCTGGGCGGTCGGCATCCGGTCAACGATGCAGCCAACTCGTCCGCGCACGCGGCGCGACCTACGCACAACGTCCTCTGCGGGACGCGGATTGCGCCCAGCCATGTATTTCGTCGGCCCTTCCGGCCCGACATCGGGCCACAAGACACGCGCATGGCGTCGCGATGAGTTTTGCCTTCCGGTGCAGTCTGATCTGCATGGGCAAACTCATCTATGGCTTCAACGTGTCGGTGGACGGGTACATCGCCGACGCTCAAGGCAACATCGACTGGTCCGAGCCAAGCGAAGAACTGCACCAGTACTGAGGGGGACCCGTTTGATGGTCCAGTCGCTATGCGGCTTGCGGTTGGTGGGTCGTGGTCCACTGTAGGGCGAACTCGGCTGGGGTGAGCCCATTGTGGGCGGAGTGAGGCCGGTTGGCGTTGTAGTCGATTCTCCAATCTTCGATGATGATTTGGGCTTCTTGCAGGGAGTCGAAGCGCCAGGAGTTGAGTAGCTCGTCGCGCAGTCGGCCGTTGAATGACTCGATCCAGGCGTTCTGCCAGGGGGATCCGGGATCGATGAATAGCGAGCCGGTGCCGTTGAAGCGGCACCAGTCGTTGACAGCATGGGCGATGAACTCGGGTCCGTTGTCGAACCGCACGTAGGCCGGTGCCCCATGCATCAGGGCCAGACGGTCAAGGACGTCGACCACGCCGTCGGCGTTGATGGCCCGGTCGACTTCGATCGCCAGGGCTTCGCGGGTGAACTCATCGATTACGTTGAGCATCTTCAACGTTCGTCCGTCGGCGGTGGTGTCGAACTGAAAGTCCATCGCCCAGATCGCATTCGGGCGGATCGGGCACATCGCCCCGACCTGCGCACCGATGCCGGTCAAGCGTTTCTTCCTGCGGCGCTGCGGAACCCGCAGGCCTTCCTCGCGCCACAGGCGGCGGATGCGCTTGTTGTTGACCTTCCAGCCAGCTCGCCGTGCCGCGATCGCAGCACGGCGCCATCCCCAGCGGGGCCGCTGGGTGGAGAACGCGCGTAGCCAGGCCCGCAATTGGGCCTCCTCATCGCTGATCGGTGGTGGTTGTAGACGCATGGTGGAACGGTGGATGCCGACCACCGCGCACGCCCGCCGTTCGGAGACCCCGAACCGCTCGCGCAGCATCGCCGCGGCGCTGCGCTTGCGGTTCGGGGTCAGAAGTTTCCCGACGAGATCTCCTTGAGCATGTCGATGTCAAGGGCCTGGTTGGCGACCAGCTTCTTGAGCCTGGCGTTCTCGGCCTCAAGTTCCTTGAGGCGTTTGGCGTCGCTGGCCTTCATCCCGCCGTACTGGGCGACCCAGCGATGCCAGGTCGACTCGGTGATCTCGAGGTGGCGACACACTTCGCTGAGTTGCTGCCCGGTTCCAAGGAGCTTGTTGCCCTCGGCGAGCTTGCGGATGATCTGATCCGGCGTGTGCCGCCGGCGCTTGTTCGTTGCCATGTCGTCGTCGATTCTTCCTGCCCGAACACTCGGGCATCAGAGTCCCACAACGACTGGACCACTACGACGGGCTCACCTCAGTACTGGAACGACTTCGAGCGGGAGACCGCCCTTTCGTTCTACGGGCGGCGCCTCTACGAACTGATGGCCGCGTACTGGCCGACCGCCGACGAGGCCCCGGATGCCACCCCGATGATCGTTGACTACGCGCACATCTGGCGCAGCATGCCCAAGGTCGTGTTCTCGCGCTCCTTGGAATCCGTCGACTGGAACTCCCGCCTGGAGCGTGGCGACCCGGTCGCAGTGGTAACCAAGCTGAAAGCCGAAACCGACGGCAATCTGGAAGTGGCCGGCGCGACGCTGGCTGCACCGATCGTCCAGGCCGGACTGGTCGATGAATACCGGATGGTGGTCGCACCCACCGCCGTGGGCGGCGGCACACCGTTCTTCCCGACGCTGCCGTCCTGGATCTCGCTACGACTGCTCGAGAACCGTACCTTCCCGGGCGGCACGGTCCTGCTGCGCTACGAGGCGAAACAGGGCTGACCGGTCAAGCTGGCGCTCCTCGCTACGCCTCCCTACCAAGGGTCGCTGCGCTCACAGCACCTCCGGCGCCGCTCGCTACGCCTCCGACCCAATGGTCGGCTGCGCTCCCAGCACCTCCGGCGCCGCTCGCTACGCCTCCGACCCAATGGTCGGCTGCGCTCCCAGCACCTCCGGCGCCGCTCGTTACGCCTCCGAAGTGAAGTTGCGAGTGATAGACGGGTCGACCGGAATACCCGGACCCGTCGTCGTCGACACGGTGACCTTCTTAAGGTAGCGGCCCTTGGACGAGGACGGCTTGTGGCGCAGCACCTCTTCCAGCGCGGCCCCGTAGTTCTCCGCCAGCTTCTTCTCGTCGAAGGACGCTTTCCCGATGACGAAGTGCAGGTTGGCCTGCTTGTCCACCCGGAAGTTGATCTTGCCGCCCTTGATGTCGGCGATGGCCTTGGCCACGTCGGGGGTGACGGTGCCGGTCTTGGGGTTGGGCATCAGACCACGCGGACCCAGGATCCGGGCGATGCGGCCAACCTTGGCCATCTGGTCGGGCGTCGCGATCGCCGCATCGAAGTCCAGGAACCCACCCTGGATCTTTTCGATCAGGTCGTCGCTGCCGACGATGTCGGCGCCGGCCGCTTCGGCCTGCTCGGCCTTCTCGCCGACGGCGAACACCGCGACGCGGGCCGTCTTACCAGTGCCGTGCGGCAGGTTGACCGTGCCCCGGACCATCTGGTCTGCCTTGCGGGGGTCGACGCCCAGGCGGATCGCCACCTCGACGGTCGCGTCCTGCTTGGTTGACGAGGTCTCTTTGGCGAGCTTGGCCGCCTGCAGTGGGGTGTAGAGGTTGGTGCGGTCAATCTTTGCGGCCGCGGCCCGGTATGCCTTGCTCGTCTTGCTCATGTGCATATCCAATCTGGTGTTGGGGTCGTGGTTAACGGGCCGAAGCTGGCCCTCCCACGCGTTCGGGTACTACTTTGACTTATTCGACAGTGATGCCCATCGACCGGGCGGTCCCGGCGATGATCTTGGCGGCAGCGTCGATGTCGTTGGCGTTGAGGTCGGCCTTCTTGGTCTCGGCGATCTCGCGCACCTGGTCCCAGCTGACCTTGGCGACCTTGTTCTTGTGCGGCTCCGCCGAACCCTTGGCCACGCCAGCGGCCTTGAGCAGCAGCTTGGCCGCGGGGGGCGTCTTCAGCTGGAAGGTGAAGCTGCGGTCCTCGTAGACGGTGATCTCCACGGGGATGACGTTGCCGCGCTGGTTCTCCGTCGCGGCGTTGTACGCCTTGCAGAACTCCATGATGTTGACGCCGTGCTGACCCAGCGCGGGGCCGACGGGCGGTGCGGGGTTGGCCTGACCCGCCACAATCTGCAGCTTGATCAGCCCAGCGACTTTCTTCTTCTTCGGGGCCATGAGGGGTCGATATTCCTTCCTGGGTTTACAAAAGTTTGGCGCTACGAGCCCGGCGGGCTAGATCTTGGAGACCTGGCTGAAGGTCAATTCCACGGGTGTTTCACGGCCGAAGATGGAGACCAACACCTTGAGCTTCTGCTGTTCGCCGTTGACCTCGCTGATCGTGGCCGGCAACGTGGCGAAGGGTCCGTCCATGACCGTCACCGACTCGCCGACCTCGTAGTCGACCTCGACGACCGGACGTTCCAGCCCGCCAACCTCAGCCGCGGCGGCGGTGCTGGCCGCACCCTTGGCCGCCTTCTTCGCCGAACCCGGCGGCAGCAGAAACTTCACCACGTCATCCAGCGACAGCGCCGACGGGCGTGACGTCGCGCCGACGAAGCCGGTGACCCCGGGCGTATTCCGCACGGCGGCCCACGAGTCGTCGGTCAAGTCCATACGCACCAGGATGTAGCCGGGCAGCACCTTGCGGTTGACCTGCTTACGCTGGCCGTTCTTGATCTCGGTGACCTCTTCGGTCGGCACCTCGACCTGGAAGATGTAGTCGCCGACGTCCAGGTTCTGGACGCGGGTTTCCAGGTTGGCCTTCACCTTGTTCTCGTACCCCGCGTAGGAGTGGATGACATACCACTGGCCAGGCTTGCTGCGCAGCTCAGCCTTGAGCGCGGCGGCAGGGTCCAGCTCTTCGGCCGGGGCCTCAGCGTCCGGGGCGCCAGATGTCTCTTGCAAGTCTTCTTGCAGGTCGACCGCCTCATCCGTGGACGTGTCACCGTTAAAGGTAGTCACGGTCTGCAGTCCTCTCTATCACTCTCACGACCCACCGAACACAAGCAAGACGAGCTTGCTCAGACCCAGATCGGCGCCTGCTACCAGCGCCGTCATGAAGGCCAGAAATACAAGCACCACCGAGGTGTAGGTGAGCATCTGTTTGCGGTTCGGCCAGATGACCTTCCGCATCTCGGCTACGACCTGCTTCAGGTAGTTGTAGACGAATGCGATGGGGTTGGCGGGCCGGGAACCTGGTTTGCCGGCCTTCTTCGCTTTCTTGGTCTTCTGAGCTGCCTTGGCTTTCCCGGATTTCGACGACTCCTTGGCTGAGCTCGACTTGGCGTCCTCAGCCTCGACAGTGTCGTCGGCATCCTCGTCGACCTCCGCAGGACGCTGCCGGGATCGCTTGCCGGTGGGTCGCTGCGGACGCGCCACAGTCTTCGTCACCACCGCCGTGCGACCCCCGTCGTCCTGGGTGTCGTCGCTGTCGGTTGCGGCGTCGTCGGCAACGTCGCGCTCGTCGCTCACCGCGTGCTCCTTTGTTCGCTAACTATCTGCGAGTCGTCCCGTCCCGTTAAGGACACATCCTGCTTCTAGTGTCCACCATGGCACAGTCCTTCTATTGTCCGTCAGCAGGGGCGACAGGACTTGAACCTGCAACCTGCGGTTTTGGAGACCGCTGCTCTGCCAGTTGAGCTACGCCCCTTCATGGCGGGGCTTACATAACTACGCGCGCCCCCCGCTGGTTGGACTCACGGAAAAGCGCGCTGATGTTGGGAAAAGCCCGAGGTCCGAGTGTACTCGATGCACCCTGAACACTGGAAATCCAGTGCTAGCTACGCCGTCCTGACGACCTGCCCGGTTTCCTTGTCCCATTTGAGCTGGATGGAGTTGTCACCCTCGTGTCCCATCAGCGTGGTGTACGCGACGAGGATAACCTCGCCGTGCTGATTGGTGCAGGTGTTCTTGGTGACGACGATGTCGGCGCCAAAACGCTCGTTCACGGATTGGATTTCCATCACACCGAAGAGCTTGTCGCCGACACACATCGGTCGGCCATAGACGAACTTCTGGTCGACCTGGACGATTTGCATCGTCTCGAAGCCCACGTCGACGTTGCGGAAGAAATCATCCTGGACGAGTTTCGCAAAAATCGACACGAAGGTAAGCGGTGCAAGTAAGCCGTCATAGCCCAGCTCGGCGGCCGCCTGCTCATCGAAGCTGGCCGGGTCGCTGCACTTGACCGCACGTGCATATTGGCGCACCTGCTCGCGGCCGACCTCGAAATGATCCGGGTACCGCCAGACCATGCCACGGATGTCGACTTTCAGGGCCATCCGCTACGCCAGCTTCGCGGACGCGGTGGCCCGGCCGAAGATCTTCTTGCCACCGGTTGTCGCGGTCAAAGCGATGGTCACGGACTTGTTCTCGGAGTCGACAGACTTGATCCGGCCGTTGAAAACGATCTCGGCACCCTTGCCGTCGTTGGGCACCGGTACCACTGACGTGAACCGCACGTTGTACTCCGTGACGGCGCCGGGATCCCCGACCCACGACGTGACGTAACCGCCACCGATCCCCATGGTCAGCATGCCGTGGGCGATCACGGTGTCCAGCCCGACGATCTTGGCGATCTCGTCGTCCCAGTGAATCGGATTGAGGTCACCCGACACCCCGGCGTAGTTGACCAGGTCCTGGCGGGTTAGCTGATAGGTCCGTTCTGGAAGCTGGTCTCCCACCTGCACCGAACTGAACTCACGCAGAGGCATCAGTAAATCCTTCTTGTCCGTCCTCGCCGGCACGGCCCGCCAGGGTCGTGTAGGTCTCTTGCACAGTGTCACCTTTTTCGTTGGTGATCACGTTCTTGGTCACGATGATCTGCGTGCCATGGGCTTCCCGGACCGAGTCCACCCAAACGTCACAGTAGAGCTTGTCGCCGGCAACGATCGGCTGGTGCAACTTCAGCACCTGGTCGATCTGAACGATCTTCTCGTCCGCGATTGCGACGTTCGCCCACTCGAAGAACGCAGACTGCGCCATGTATCCGAACCGGGAAGTGAACGTCAGCGGGGCCACTAGCCCTTTGTAGCCCAACTCGGCCGAGGCGTCCTCGTCGAAGAAATAGCGCTCGTCGTTCTGCACGGCGTTCGCGTGTTCACGAATCTTTTCCCGTTCCACCAAGTAATAGTCGGGATAGCGGTAGTGCTTGCCGACGATGTCTGGTGACAGCGGCACGACTCTGACACCTGCCTACTCTGTTGGACCCGGTCGGAAACTCACCTGCTGTCTGGTTACCGCGTTTCGCGGTGCCCCTGGTGCTTGCCGCAGTTCGGGCAGAACTTCTTCAGCTCCAGACGATCGGGGTCGTTGCGCCGATTCTTCTTCGTGATGTAGTTACGGTGCTTGCACACCTCGCATGCCAAAGTGATCTTCGGCCGCACGTCGGTACTGGAAGCCATGTCCGTTCTCTCTCAGTTCTCTTTGCTGTTGTGTTGTAGCGATGGCCGGACTCGAACCGGCGACCTAACGATTATGAGTCGTTCGCTCTAACCGACTGAGCTACATCGCCTCGGTACAAATCCGCCTAACCCCGCCTAGCTTCGGTGTCGCCCGACCGCCCGGCGTCCGTCGAGCCCCCTAACGGAATCGAACCGTTGACCTTTTCCTTACCATGGAAACGCTCTACCGACTGAGCTAAGGGGGCCGTTAACCCGTAGCGACCAGTCGTGCCTCGGGCCTAGAAGAGGGTACAACCTGGCGCACGACGTCACCAAACCACTACGAGCATTGCTGCGATAACGGCTCGATCACCCAGAGTTGCGCTGGCGACTCCGATCCCACGCACTTAGGTCGCTGAACTCGTCATACTCCTCTTGCGCCGGCTCAGCCGAGTCGCCACTCGAGTCCGCGAGCAGCGCGTTCAGGGCCAGATGGACGGCTTCGCGCGCGTCGGCCAAGTGGTAGCGCTCGATAACCTCGTCAAGGAGGTGAGAGTCAACCAGGATCTCTAACCGTCTCAGCATGGACCAACAATACTCATGGTGTTCGGGCTTTGTACCTGCGAACTCTCGGCGATTCGGGGCCCGTGACCCGCGACTTCGATGCTTCAGGGTCCACCGCGGGTCTTATTCGAGTCCTATCCCGGTCTTGTTTGGGTCTTATCCGGGTCCTAACTGGGTCCTATCCGCAAACGGAACCAGTCCCACAGGTCATACGCTGTTGGCGTGTCAGACTCAGACCGGCTCTACTTCCGCCAACTGCTTTCAGGCCGCGATTTCGCCGTCGGCGACGGGATCGCCATGCAAATGCGCAACTTCGCCTACCTGATCGGGGACCGCAAGACCGGCGACTGCGTGGTGGTCGATCCCGCCTACGCCGCCGGAGACTTGGTCGACGCGATCGAAGCCGACGGCATGCACCTGTCCGGGGTGCTCGTCACGCACCACCACCCGGACCACGTGGGCGGTTCGATGATGGGTTTCGAGCTCAAGGGACTCGCCGAGCTCATGGAGCGGGTCACCGTGCCGGTGCATGTGAACACCCATGAGGCCCTGTGGGTTTCGCGCATCACCGGCATACCCCTCAGCGATCTGACCGCTCATGAACACGGCGACAAGGTCAGCGTCGGGGACATCGACATCGAGTTGCTGCACACCCCGGGACACACGCCGGGCAGCCAGTGCTTCCTGCTCGACGGGCGACTGGTGGCCGGTGACACCTTGTTCCTCGAGGGCTGTGGACGCACTGATTTCCCGGGCGGCGATTCCGACGAGATTTACCGCAGCCTGCAGCAGCTTGCGGCGCTGCCTGGGGATCCGACGGTTTATCCCGGTCACTGGTACTCGGCCGAACCAAGCGCCGCGCTGTCAGAGGTGAAGCGCACCAACTACGTCTACCGCGCCAGGAATCTTGACCAGTGGCGAATGCTGATGGGTGGTTGAAACGATTCAACGCCGAGCGCAGCCCGGCCATCTAGGATCAGTTCAGCTAAATTTCGGTGCGAGACCACTGGTGACGTAAGCGAGGGGGTTGGCTTCCATGGGGTGGATCCAAGGTAGCTGGCAGAAAGTCACCGGCTGGCAGGGAGTAACCGACGTCGGGTCCACCACCTGGTTGGCATGGGCCGCGTGGGCAGCCCTGGCGATCGGGGTGATCGCGCTGCTTGTCATCACCCGGCAAATGCAACGCAGCCGCCAACTGGCCTTCGAGCAAAACCGCCCCTACGTGTCCATGCTGATGGAGCCGCACGTCGCGGACTGGCACGTTATCGAGCTCGTCGTCAGGAACTTCGGCCGCACGGCGGCCTACGACATCCGGTTCGAGTTTCCCAACCCGCCGACAGTTGCCCAGTACGAGAACGCCTCGGACGGCTACGCCGACGTCGTCGAACTGCAGCTTCCGCGCGAGTTGCCGACGCTGGCGCCCGGCCAAGAGTGGCGCATGGTGTGGGATTCGGCGCTCGACCGCGCCGAGATCGGGCACGGCATCGAGTCGCGGTTCCCGGGCACGGTGACCTACTACGACCGACCCGGGCGGCCACGCGGGTGGCGGTTCTGGGAGCGCGGTCGACGTCAGCTGGAAACCAAAGTCGTGCTGGACTGGGATGCCCTGCCACCCGTTCAGCGCATCGAACTGATGACGACGCACGACCTGGCGAAGCGCGAGAAGCAGAAGCTGGAACTACTGCGCAGCCTGCTCACCTACTTCCACTACGCGAGCAAGGAAACACGTCCCGACGTGTTCCGCAGCGAGATCGAGCGGATCAACCGCGCTGTGGCCGAAACCCAGGATCGGTGGCGCACCCGGCAGCTCGACGAACCCACCGACGTCAGCCTGCGCTGGGGTGATGCGGAACAAGAACTGGGCAAACATCGCAGTCAGCGAGTTTGATTCAATCGACACACCGCCCGCCTCGAAAGCCCTTACAAAGGAGTAACGCGCATGAGCGGTCCTGTCACGTACACGCATGACGAGCACATCGCGGTGATCCGGATGGACGACGGCAAGGTGAATGCCCTCGGACCGACCATGCAGCAAGCACTTAACGAGGCGATCGACAACGCCGACCGCGACAACGTCAAAGCGCTGGTCATCACCGGTAATCAGCGGGTGTTCAGCGGTGGCTTCGACCTGAAGATCCTGACCTCCGGCAACGAGCTGCAGCCAGCTATCGACATGCTGCGTGGCGGATTCGAGTTGGCGTACCGGCTGTTGTCCTACCCCAAGCCGGTGGTCATGGCCTGCACGGGACCAGCCATCGCCATGGGGGCGTTCCTGTTGGCCTCCGGCGACCACCGGATCGCGGCGCACGCGTACAACATCCAGGCCAACGAAGTTGCCATCGGCATGACCATCCCCTACGCGGCCCTGGAAATCATGAAGCTGCGGCTGACCCCGGCGGCATATCAACAGGCCACCGGACTGTCCAAGACGTTTTTCGGCGAAACGGCACTGGCCGCCGGCTTTGTCGACGAGATCGCGTTGCCCGAGGTGGTGGTGAGCCGAGCCGAGGAAGCGGCCCGTGAGTTCGCCGGGCTGAACCAACAGGCCCATGCGGCCACCAAGTTGCGTGCTCGCGCTGATGCGCTCAAAGGCATTCGGGCCGGAATCGACAACATCGAAAAGGAGTTCGGGCTCTAACCCCGTTACAGGGTTTCAGGGGTCCGGTCCCGGGTACGCCACCGTGCATGGTGGCGGCGGACCGCATTGCCGAGCCATGGGGAGCCAGGACTCCGTACGGAGCAGGCGAGCAATGGCCAGAACGTGCTGACGAATTCCTCGCCGACGGCATTGATCCCGAGTCCGTGGACCGCTGGGCACAGTCAGCGGCGGTGCTGCACTCCAACGGCGACGGTCTCGACATCGCCGTCAAGGACGGCCGCATCGTCGGCGTCCGCGGCCGCCGAGTAGACCGGGTAAACCGAGGGCGGCTGGATCCCAAGGACCTTTTCGGTTGGCAGGCAAACGCATCCACCGACCGGCTCACCACTCCCTTGATCCGTGTCGACGGTGAACTCCGACCAACCGACTGGGATACCGCAATGCACCAAGTGGTGGCCCACAGCAAGCAGCTGCTGCGCGATCACGGGCCCGGCTCGATCGGCTTCTACACCTCGGGCCAACTGTTCCTCGAGGAGTACTACACCCAGGCGGTGATCGCGCACGGAGCGATCGGAACCAACCACGTCGACGGCAACACCAGGTTGTGCACTGCAACAGCGGCCGAGGCGCTCAAGGAATCTTTTGGCTGCGACGGCCAGCCGGGCTCCTACACTGACGTCGATCACGCCGACGTCATCGGGCTGTTCGGGCACAACGTCGCGGAAACGCAGACGGTGTTGTGGGCACGGATGCTGGACCGACTGGCCGGAGGAATTGTCAATAGTTGTGGATCCGCGTGTTTCAGGCGACCTCCGATCCGGCTGATGCGGCCTCGACGGCGGATGGTTCTGGCGGGGTGATGTCGGTTGGTCGTTCGAGGAGTTTGCCTTTGTGGAAGACGGCTCCGGCGCGGACCAGAGCCACCAGATGGGGTGCATTGACGGCCCGCCAGCGGGCCTGTGCGGCGTCGATCAGCTTGTAGGCCATGGCGATTCCGGCGGCGCGCGATCCGGGTCCTTTGGTGACTTTGGTCCTCAAACGCACTGTGGCAAAAGTGCTTTCGATCGGGTTAGTAGTGCGCAGGTGGATCCAGTGCTCGGCGGGGTACTTGTAGAACTCCAGGAGTACATCGGCGTCGTCGACGATCTTGGCGACCGCTTTGGGGTACTTGGCACCGTAGCCGACCTCGAAGGCCTTGATCGCGACCTGAGCCTTATCGATATCCTCGGCGTTGTAGATGTCTTTGATTGCAGCCAACGCGCCCGGGTGCGCCGACTTCGGCAGTGCGGCAAGAACATTCGATTGCTTGTGAAACCAGCATCGCTGTTCTCTGGTAGCCGGAAACACCTCGCGCACCGCCTTCCAGAAGCCCAGTGCCCCATCACCGACGGCCAACACTGGGGCGGTCATCCCGCGGCGACGGCAATCGCGCAGCAGATCAGCCCACGACTCAGTGGACTCCCGGTACCCATCGGCCAAAGCGACGAGTTCCTTGCGGCCGTCAGCGCGCACGCCCAACATCACCAGCAAGCAGAGCTTCTCCTGCTCCAGGCGAACCTTGAGGTGGATGCCATCGACCCACAGGTAGACGTAGTCAGTCCCCGACAAATCGCGTTGCCCGAAAGCCTTGGCTTCGTCCTGCCACTGACCGGTAAGCCGGGTGATCGTGGTGGCCGACAAACCGGCACCTGAGCCCAGGAACTGCTCCAACGCCGGAACGAAATCACCGCTGGACAGCCCATGCAGGTACAGCAACGGCAACACCTCGCTCATCTGCGGTGACTTCCGCGCCCACGCCGGCAGGATCGCCGAGGAAAACCGTTGCCGCTGACCCGAATCAACGTCAATACGCTTGTCATTGACCCGCGGCGCAGTTACAGTCACCGCGCCCGCCGCGGTCAGCACCTCGCGCTCGTGGTGATAGCCATTGCGCACCACCAGTCGGCGCCCGTTCTCATCAACCTCACCGACATGGGCGTCGATGTAGGCGGCAACCTCGGCCCGCAACGCCGCCGCCAGCATCTGCCGAGCACCATCGCGGACGATCTCATCCAACAACGAGCGCCGGCCGGCCTCGCTGCCGTTGGCCTCATCGGCATCGTGAACTACCGTGAGCATGGGCGTACCTTCCCAACCAGCGCGCCAACGCCGGTCTTGATCAGAGCTACTGGACTTTCAGATCATCCTCGGGAAGGTGCGCCCTTTCCTACGCCGCCTCGCCGAGGCTCATCCACAAGTTCTGATCATTGCTCGACTGGCCGGCAACACTCCCCCAGCGATTGTGTGCGTCGATCCGCGTACGACGCCGGTGGCTGAGCGGGCCACCGTACATCTGGCGCCCCTGCCGGGAACGAACGTGGCGTTGATGAATGCGCTGCTGCACGAGATCGTCAGGAATGACTGGGTGGACCACGGGTATGTGGCCGCCAACACGGTCGGCTACGACGAGCTGCAACGACGGGTCGCAGAGTTTCCGCCGGAGCGAGCCGCCGCCATCTGCGGTATCGAAGCGACAGACATCCGCACGGCGGCACGGCTTCTCGGCACCGCCGAGCGGTTGTTGTCGACGGTCCTGCAGGGCTTCTACCAGTCGCACCAGGCAACGGCGGCCAGCGTGCAGGTGAACAACATCCACCTAGTCCGCGGCATGCTTGGCAGACCGGGCTGCGGCGTGCTGCAGATGAACGGGCAACCGACCGCGGAGAACACCCGTGAATGCGGCGCCGACGGCGACCTTTCCGGGTTTCGCAACTGGGCCAACGACAGCCACATCGCGGACCTCGCCCAGTTGTGGAACCTTGAGCCGCAACAGATTCCACACTATGCACCGCCGACGCACGCGATGCAGATGTTCCGATTCGCCCAAGAGGGCAGCTTGAAGATGTTGTGGATCACCGCGACCAATCCGGCGGTATCGCTACCCGAATTGCGGCGAATTCGGGACATTCTGACGCAGGCACGGCTGTTCGTCGTGGTCGAGGATATTTTCTTGACCGAGACCGCGGAATTGGCCGACGTAGTGCTGCCGGCGGCGGCATGGGGCGAGAAAACGGGTACTTTCACCAACGCCGACCGCACCGTGCATCTTTCCGAAAAGGCCGTAGAGCCGCCGGGTTCCGCACGCAGTGACCTCGATATCTTTCTCGACTACGCCCGCCGCATGGACTTTCGCGACAAAGACGACCAGCCACTCCCGGCTTGGACGGACGCGGAATCCGCGTTCGAGGCATGGAAGAAGTGCAGCGCCGGCCGGCCCTGCGACTACACCGGACTCAGCTACGACAAGCTCCGCGGGGGTAGCAGCATCCAATGGCCCTGCAACGCGGACAACCCCAGCGGTACCGAACGGCTCTATGTCGATGGAAAGTTCTGGGCGCACCCCGATTACTGCGAGGCATACGGCAAAGACCTGATCACTGGCGCGCCGTTGGAACCCACCGAGTACCGCGCGATGAATCCTTACGGCAAGGCCATCATCAAAGCGGCCGAATACGTGCCGGCGCACGAAACGCCGTCAAACGACTACCCATTCGCGTTGATCACCGGCCGCACCGTCTATCACTTCCATACTCGGACAAAAACCGCTCGCGCACCGCAACTGCAGCGGGCTGCACCGGAAGTCTGGGTCGAGATTTCCCGCGCCGATGCCGTCCGCCTCGGGATCGAGGACGGCGATCACACACAGGTGTGTACCCCGCGCGGCACCATCACCTGTCCCGTGCGAATCAGCGCAATCCGCGACGGAGTGGTGTTCGTCCCCTTCCACTACGGCTACTGGGATGCTCCCGACCCCCGCAACCATCACCGTGCGGGCAACGAACTCACCCTCACCGATTGGGACCCGGTCTCCAAGCAACCGATTTTCAAGACCGCGGCGGCCCGAGTACTGCCGTCCGCGTCGCCGAAACCGTACCCTCGGGAGGCTTGATGAAACTCAAGCTGGCGATCCGCGAACTCTATCGCTCCGAGCGCAAGCTCGGCCGCGCGCTCAACAGCGTCGCAGCGCGGCACCACCACGACCACGACATTTGTCACGTCGCCCACGACTTGGCGTACTGGTCCTACCACCATCTCGAAGAACTGGCAGATCATGGCACCCACTACGACCTTCGGCTGTCCCCCAACCCGCGAATCGGCACGGTCACCGGCCTCGCTCAGTCGCGAGTCAGCGAATTGCTTCGGCGTCGTCCAGAACCCGCACTGTTGCTGCTCGCCGACCTGCGGCACCTGCATCGGTTGGCCGCCGGAGTGTCGTTGGACTGGGAATTACTGGGCCAAGCCGGGCAGGCCGCCAAAGATTGGGAACTCGTCGACCTCGCCGCGCGGTGCCATCCCCAGACGCTGCGTCAGATGCGCTGGGCTAATGCGATGTTGAAGGAACTATCGCCACAGGTACTTACCAGCTGATCCGAGG
This sequence comes from Mycobacterium bourgelatii, assembly GCF_010723575.1. Lineage (NCBI taxonomy): Bacteria > Bacillati > Actinomycetota > Actinomycetes > Mycobacteriales > Mycobacteriaceae > Mycobacterium > Mycobacterium bourgelatii. The sequence continues at coordinate 569,176 of NZ_BLKZ01000001.1, read as the reverse complement.
GTGAGCGGTTGCCGTAACCAAGTCTCGGCAACCGCGTCACACCGGCGCCTCCTCCTGCTGGAGATTTTGACACGAAACCAGTGGTCACTTCAGTGATATTGGCGGAACCGTTCGAGATATTTCACCCAGTTCCACGTTGAGAGGAACGTCTCGGCGGCCTCGTAGCCCTTCTCGAAGAGCGCCACGGCATCTGTTCGGGAGATGTTGAAGTCGAGGAAGTTGACGGCCGTGGAGTCGACCCGGATGGCGCGCGCACTGACCCACGGCTGGTTCAGATAGGTCTGATCACGTCCGACGAACATGGTGGTGATCAGCTGTTCAAGGAGTACCGACGGCGGCCCCAACAGGCGCAGCGCCCCTATCCCGGGGATCACCTGATCGTTGCCTTCGGGCAGATTGGGCAGCACCGTGACGCCGAAAGTGGGCCAGCGGGGCGGCTTCCCGTCGGGACGGTCGAACGAGTCGATCGGGAAGTTCGACAGCACCCCGCCGTCCACCAAGGTGGAGGTCAGCCCGTCGGCGCTGGTGAGGGTGACCGGACGGAAGTAGAAGGGGATGGACATCGAGGCGCGAATCGCGTCGGCGACTATCTGCTCGTCGGGATCCAAACCGTAGACCCTGCGGTAGTCCCAGGGCAGCCGCACCAACTGCCCGGTCGTGATGTCGGTGACCGTCACCGCCAGCCGGTAGCGACGCTCCTCCGGCATCTGCTTGTCGTTGAGGGCCAAATCACCGAACTTTGTCACCCCCAGGTTCTTCAACTCGCTCCTGATCCATTGGTGCGCGAAGTCGCCGCGATAGATGCCGCTGTCTCGCACCAGCCCCCAGGCCTGACCAACGACGGGCAGATGCCCCGCCGGCCCCGCGTCACGGAATTTCGGGTACGGCAGAGTCAGCGCCATTTCCTTGATCTGCGCGTGGTCAGCTGGTCGCCGTTGGAGGCGGCCGCCAGGATGGACCCGACCAGCGAACCGGCCGAAACGCCAGACACCCGCTTGACGGAATAGCCCGCGTCCATGAGGGCCACCACGGCACCCACCAGCCCGACGCCTTTGACACCCCCACCCGACAACACCAGATCCACCGGCTTCGGCTTGGCTGGACTCTCCGTCGCCATCCGTTACTCCGCCTCTTGCGACGAAACCCATTGGTAGGGGAGGAATTTCCCATCGAAGGTCACCACGACACGATCGCCCGAGGGATGCGACTTCTTCTGTAGGTCGATGCTGAAGTTGATGGCACTCATGATGCCGTCGCCGAACTGTTCGTGGATAACTTCCTTGATGGCGCCGCCGTAGACCTGGAGCGCTTCGTAGAAGCGGTAGATGGTGGGGTCGGTAGGAACCTTGGGCAGGTCGCCTCGTATCGGGGGTGTCGCCAGTATCGGTACCACCGACGAGTCGAGACCGAGCAACTCAGCCAGGACGGTGCCAAGCTCGGCCGGAATGGGGTGCTGACCGAGCAACGCCGACGTGGTCCACAACAGGGGCCTGTCGATGGCGTCGGCCAGCTGCTGCCAACTGAGCCCTTTCGCCAGGCGGTTCACCACGATCTGTTCAGTGATCTCGTGTCTGTTCATAACCACCAGCATTGCCGACGGGCTTGTCAGTGCAGAACCAGCATGGACAAGACGAACACGACGACCAGCCCGAGCAGGCCGCCGATCGGCCATCCGGCCACGACCTTGCCCCGGGTCGACTTGACCACCATGACGATCAGCGTCGTCACCAAGACGGTCGCCACTCCGATCCACATCGTGACCATCGCCGGAAACACCCGATAACTGGCGTTGCACGCCGAATCGTGACAGGCGTCGGTCGCCATCGCGAAGAAGAACGAGACCCAGACGCACAAAGCGCCGGCGGCAACCAGCAGTGCATAAAACAGGTAGCCGATGATGTTCCAGATCACGGTGCTTCGGGTCTGGGCATCCATCGGGGGCGGCACGCGAGTCACCATGCGTCCAACGCAGCTGCCATGCAAGTCACCAATGTCCGAAGTGGACGACCTCGTCAAAGGGTCGGCGGTCAGGCTTGCGTATCGGCGTGAGCGGACGATCCGCCGGATATCCCACGCCGAGCATGAACGCGACCAGATGATCGTCGGGGACACCCAGGATGGACCGGGCCTTGTCCTGATCCCCCACCGACGAATGCCCAGTGCCGATACCCAGATCGGTGGCCGCGATCATCATCGCCATCGTCGCCTGTCCGACGTCGTATTGGTCGGTCAGCCTGCGCCGATCGTCCGGCGGCACCGGCACTACCAAGACAATCGCGGCAGCCGCCGAAGCAATGTGACCCGCACCCCGCCAGACCGTCGAAAGTTCCTGCAGCTGGCCATGCTCGGTGACAACGACAAAATCCCACGGCTGACGGTTGCGTGCCGACGGCGCGCGCCAGCCGGCCTCGACGATACGTTTCAGGTCACCTTCGGGGACCGGCTTCGGCAGGTACTGGCGCACATTGCGCCGGGCGCAGATCGCGTCCCAGGTTTCCATCGCGTTCCTCCCCTACGGGCCGGCATCAGCGGGGCACCTCAACCGCCCCGACCATGTTGCCACCGTTGTCGGACCCGGCGTCTATGGTGACGGCCAATGGCGCTTCATCTCCATCGTGCCGAGCGCACCGATGTCCTTGCCGACGGGCTCGGCGCATTGCTGGCCAGCCCCTTGGCTGACCCGTTCGCCGAAGAGCTCGTGCTGGTGCCTGCCCGGGGCGTGGAACGGTGGCTGAGTCAGCGCCTTTCGCACATCCTCGGGGCCGTGCACGGCGACGGCGTGTGCGCGGGCGTGTCATTCCGCAATCCCGCGTCGCTGATCGCCGAGATCACCGGAACGGTCGACGACGATCCCTGGTCGCCGGAGGCCATGACCTGGCCGCTGTTGGAGGTGATCGACGCCAGCCTCGACGAGCCGTGGTGCCAAACGTTGGCGAAACACCTGGGACACTTCGACACCGACGCGGAAGCGGAGTTGCGCAAGGGGCGCCGCTACGCGGTGGCCCGCCGGCTCGCCGGCTTGTTCGCCTCCTACGCCAGACAACGCCCGGAGCTGCTGTCCGGCTGGTTGGAAGGTGGCTCCGGTGATCTCGACAGCGACTTGGCCTGGCAGAAGTCGCTGTGGCAGTTGCTGGTCGCGCGGGTGCCTGCCGATCCGCCTCATGTCCGCCACCGTAAGACCATCGCCGCATTACGCAGGGCACCCACCGACCTACCTGAACGGCTGTCGCTGTTCGGTCACACCCGTTTGGCTTGCACCGACATCGAGTTGCTCGACGCGCTGTCGACCCACCACGAACTGCATCTGTGGCTGCCGCATCCCAGCGATCAGTTGTGGCGCGGGCTCGCCGGCGTGCACGGCAGGACGCCGCGACCCCAGGACACCAGCCATCGCAAGGTCTTTCATCCGTTGCTGGCGACGCTGGGTCGCGATCTCCGCGAGTTGCAGCGCAGCCTTCCTGCGAATACCACGACCGACGAAGCGCTCGGCGATATCGCCCGGCCGGACACCCTGCTCGGCTGGCTGCAGTCCGATCTGGCCGCCAACGCAGTCCGACCGGCAGGCCGCACGGTCGGAGCGCATGACCGGTCGGTACAGGTGCACAGCTGCCACGGACCGGCCAGGCAGATTGACGTGCTACGCGAAGTGCTGCTCGGCCTGCTCGCGGACGACCCGACGCTCGAACCCCGCGACATTCTGGTGATGTGTCCCGACATCGAGACGTACGCGCCGTTGATTGCCGCGGACTTCGGTCTCGGCGATGTGGTGCGCGGGGTGCATCCCGCGCATCGCCTGCGGGTGCGCCTGGCCGACCGGTCATTGTTGCAAACCAATCCGCTGCTCGGCGTGGCGTCGCAACTGCTGATGCTGGCCGGCAGCAGGGCCACCGCGAGTGAGGTACTCAGCCTGGCCCAGGCCGCACCGGTGCGGGCCAGATTCAGCTTCGCCGATGACGATTTAGAGAGCATCACCGCCTGGGTCCGGCAGGCCAACATCCGCTGGGGCTTCGATCAGGACCATCGCAAGCCCTTCGGCGTCGACTTCGTCCACAACACATGGCGATTCGGCATCGATCGGGTGCTGGCCGGGGTCGCATTGTCCGAGGCGTCGCACGCCTGGATCGACTCCACGCTTCCTCTCGACGACGTCGGCAGCAACCGGGTCGAGTTGGCCGGACGCCTCGCCGAATTTATCGATCGGTTGAAGCGGACGGTCGACTCGCTCACCGGGACCCGGCCGCTGAGGGAATGGTTGGCAGCGATCGTCGACGGCATCACCGCGCTGACCCGCACCGACGAGGATGATGCCTGGCAGACCAATCAGATGCAGCGCGAGTTCGGCGAAGTGCTACGCACAGCGGGTCCACGGGCCGACACCGTGCTGCGGTTGCCCGACATCTGCGCGCTGCTGCAAAGGCACCTCGCGGGACGGCCAACGCGTGCCAACTTCCGCACCGGCACGCTGACGGTCTGCACGATGGTGCCGATGCGTTCAGTCCCGCACCGGGTGGTCTGCTTGGTGGGCCTCGACGACGGCGTGTTCCCCCGCATCGGTCACATGGACGGTGACGATGTGCTGGCCAGACAGCCGATGACCGGAGAACGCGACATCCGCTCTGAGGATCGACAACTGCTGCTGGACGCCATCTGTGCGGCCACCGACACCCTGGTCATCACCTACACCGGCGCCAACGAATACTCGGGTCAGCGCAAACCGCCCGCCGTGCCACTGGCCGAGCTACTCGACGCCTTGAACGCCACCGCCACCACCACGACGGGCCAAGTGCTTTCGCGGGTGCTGGTCGAACATCCGTTGCAGCCGTTCGATGTTCGCAACGTCGAGCGCGCAAGGTTGGTGCCCGACGTGCCGTTCAGCTTCGATCCCACCGTGCTGCGGGCTGCGCGGGCGGCCACCGGCCAACGCGCCGAGCGGCCGAAGTTCATCGCCGGACCACTGCCGGCGCCCCCACCGGACGACATCGTCCTCGACGACTTGATCGCATTCTTCAGAGATCCGGTAAAGGGTTTCTTCCGAGCGCTCGAGTACACCTTGCCGTGGGACGTCGACGGCGTCGAAGACTCGATGCCTGTCGACATCGATGCGCTCGAGGAATGGGCAGTCGGCGAACGCATGTTGAACGACATTCTGGGAGGAATGGCACCGGATGAGGCGCGGCAGGCGGAATGGCGCCGCGGAACATTACCGCCGGGTCAGCTCGGGTGGCGCAAGGTCACCGAGATCCGGGATCAGGCAAAGCTACTGGCTGACGCGGCACGGGAATACCGCCGAGCCGACGGGGTGCCGTACGACGTCGACATTGACATCGGTACCCGGCAACTGACCGGCACGGTACCGAAAGTGTTTGGAGATCGGCTGGTTTCGGTCACGTACTCCAAACTCCATGGCAAGCATCTGCTGGCATCGTGGATCCCGTTGTTGGCGTTGTTGACTCATGCTCCGAACCGGGATTGGTCGGCGATCTGCATTGGTCGGCCGCCAAAGGGAACCTCGCCGCGCCAAGGGCGCCTGGCTCGGCCGCAGGATGATCCGCGAGCCTTGCTTCGGGATCTGGTTGCCATCTACGATGCCGGACGATGTGAACCAATTCCACTGCCTATTAAGACTTCCTACGCGTGGGCGCTAGCCCGGCACTGCGGCGATGACCCGGTGCGGGCCGCGACACTCAAGTGGAGAACCGATCGATACCCCGGCGACGACCAGGAGCATGCCCACGTGCGAGCCTGGGGCCGCGACGCGCGCTTGACGGAGCTGATGCAACCGTTGCGGTCCGGCGAAGAATACCCTGGTGAGGACAACCGGCTGGGCGCCTTCGCCGCTCGCCTCTGGTTGCCACTTTTGCGGGCCGAGCAGGGCGCTGAAGGGGACGCCCGATGATGCAACCATTCGATCTACTCGGCCCGCTGCCCGCGGAGCGCTCCACCACCGTGTTGGAAGCCAGCGCGGGGACCGGCAAGACGTTTGCGTTGGCCGGTCTGGTAACCCGCTACATCGCCGAGGGTCGGGCGACCCTGGACAAGATGTTGCTGATCACATTCGGACGTGCGGCTAGCCAGGAGCTTCGCGAGCGGGTTCGTTGCCAAATGGTTGATGCGGCAGCGGCTTTCGATGACGCATCAGCCGTCGGCGACAACAAGTTGGTGGCCCAACTTCTGGACGGCACCGCGGTCGAGCGCGACGAAAGAAAGCAACGATTGCGCGACGCGCTCGCCACCTTCGACACGGCGACCATCGCCACCACCCACCAGTTCTGTCAGCTGGTACTCAGATCGCTGGGCGTTGCCGGCGACACTGATTCCGGCGTCAGCCTCGTAGAAGACCTTGATGACCTGGTCACCGAAATCGTCGACGACCTGTACCTGGCCCGCTTCGGGCGCCAACGGGACGATCCCGCGCTGAATCACGCTGACGCGCTGCGGATTGCCCGGACGGTGGTCAGGAATCCGTCGACACAGTTGCGGCCACTGGATCCAGAGCCGGGATCCCGTGCCGCCGTGTGCGTCGATTTCGCGAAAGAAGTTCTGGCAGAACTGGAGACGCGAAAGCGCCGCCGGGGCATCCTTGGATACGACGACCTGCTCAGCCGTCTGGCCGATGCGCTGGAAACCGACGACTCCCCAGCCCGGGCGCGGATGCAGCGCCGGTGGCCCATCGTCATGGTCGACGAGTTCCAAGACACCGATCCGGTGCAGTGGCAGGTGATCGACCGCGCCTTCAGTGGGCGCTCCACGCTGATTCTCATCGGCGACCCGAAGCAGGCGATTTATGCGTTTCGCGGCGGCGACATCGTCACCTACCTGCGTGCCGCGCAAACGGCGGGAGACAAACGCACGCTGCCTACCAATTGGCGCAGCGACAGCGTCCTAGTCGATCGATTGCAGGCCCTGTTGCGCGGGGCCGAACTTGGTGACCCTGCGATCGTGGTTCATGCCGTCGATGCGTACCACCAAGGCCACCGGCTGGCCGGAGCACGCCACAACGACCCGTTTCGGCTTCGGGTCGTACGCCGAGAGGCACTCGGCCGCAGAGGAACCCAGAATCTACCGATCGACGAATTGCGCGAACACATCAGCGCAGACCTGGCTGCCGACATCGGTGGGTTGCTGTCCTGCGGAGCGACATTCGACGGTAGGCCCCTTCAGGCTGGTGACATCGCAGTGATCGTCGAGAAGCACAAAGACGCCCGGGTGTGCCACCAGGCGCTGACCCAGGCGGGTATCCCGGCGGTCTACACCGGCGACTCGGATGTATTCAGCTCGGTTGCCGCCGACGACTGGCTGTCGTTGTTGGAGGCGTTCGAGCAGCCACACCGTCCGGGCGTGGTGCGTGCTGCGGCCGCAACGATGTTCTTTGGCGAGACTGCGGAAAGCCTCGCCGCAGGAGGCGATCGGCTGACCGACCGCGTTGCCGAGACGCTACGAGAGTGGGCGGGCCACGCCCGCGAACGCGGAGTGGCCGCTATCTTCGAGGCCGCACAATTGAGCGGGATGAGCGACCGGGTGTTGTCCTGGCAGGACGGCGAGCGACACATGACCGATCTGGCGCATGTGACACAGCTCCTGCAAGACGCCGCGCATCGCGAGCGCTATGCGCTCCCGGCGCTGCGGGACTGGCTCCGCAGCCAACGTGAGGAAGGCGCCGGCGCAGTCGAACGCAACCGGCGAATCGACAGCGACGCGGCGGCCGTGCAGATCATGACCGTATGGGTGAGCAAGGGGCTGCAGTGGCCGGTCGTATATTTGCCATTCGCGTTCGCCCGCAACATCCAGCAGCGCGATCTGGTCCTGTTTCACGACCAGGGCGTGCGCTGTCTGCACATCGGCGGGAAGGACAGTCCCGACTTCCACGTTGTCGAGAAGCTGGGCGCCGCAGAGGCCGCCAACGACGACAGCAGGCTGACCTACGTTGCCATGACGCGCGCCCAGTCACAGGTCGTGGCCTGGTGGTCTCCGGCCTACGACGAACCCAACGGTGGGTTGTCGCGGCTATTGCGGGGTCGGCGCCCCGGCGACTCAGTGGTTCCCGACCGCTGCAGCCCGGCCAAGATCACCGATGACGACGCGTGGGCCCGATTTCAGGAGTGGCAAGCCGTCGGCGGACTGGTAGTGGAGGAGTCGGTGATCGCTGCAGCCCCAGCCGCAGCCGGCCAGACTGCACCGTCCGATCTCGGCATCCGCCATTTCCACCGAGCCATCGACACCTCTTGGCGACGAACCTCCTACTCGGGACTGATCAGGGTCACCGAAGCTCCCAACGTCAGCAGTGAGCCGGAAGTCAGCGAACTCGACGACGAAGTAGGCGATATTCCGTTGGCAACTACCGCGGCCGGTTCTGATCTGCCGTCACCGATGGCTGAGCTACCGATGGGCGCGAGGTTCGGCACGCTGGTGCACGCGGTTCTGGAGACGGCCGATCCGTTCGCTGTCGATCTGGCGGGCGAGATCGAGGAGCAGATCCGGGCGCATTCCAAGTGGAATCCGGTGGACATACCCGCCGCCGAACTGGCCTCGGCGCTGATTCCGATGCACGACACGCCGTTGGGGCCCTTGGCCGGCGGGTTGACCTTGCGACAGATAGGACTGGCGGATCGGTTGCGGGAGTTGGATTTCGAGTTCCCACTGGCTGGCGGTGACCGTCGTGATGGCACACCCGATATCCGACTGGCGGACGTTGGTTTGTTGCTGCGGGAGCACCTGCCAGACTCAGACCCGCTGGCTTCCTACGCCGATCGGCTGATCGGAGATGCCCTCGGGAGTCAGTCGTTGCGCGGCTACCTCACTGGTTCGGTCGACGTGGTGCTGCGGATTCCCGACGGGTCAGACCACCGGTATCTGGTAGTCGACTACAAGACCAATTGGCTGGGCGATCCGGATCGGGCGCTCACAGCTGCCGATTATCACCAGGCACGTCTGGCAGAAGCGATGCTGCACTCGGACTATCCTCTACAGGCGCTGCTGTACAACGTTGTGCTGCACCGCTTTCTGCGATGGCGCCAGCCGGACTACGACCCAGACCGGCATTTGGGCGGCGTGCTGTACCTGTTCGTGCGTGGGATGTGCGGTCCCGATACCCCGGTGGTGGACGGGCATCCGGCGGGGGTGTTCAGTTGGGCGCCACCGGCTGCGCTGGTGACCGCGATGTCGGACCTTCTCGATGCGGGTCGGCGGGCCGCATGACGACCGAAAGCGCGGCGCAGCCGGGCGCATCGGGTCGTCATCAAACAACCATGACGACCGAAAGCGCGGCGCAGCCGGGCGCAGCGATCATTGATCCCGTCGGCTGGCGGCAGGCTGTCGGCGCTACCGGTCTACTACGGACCTTCAACGAAGCTGGTGTGATCGAGTCGGCAGATGTCCATGTTGCACAGCGGCTTACGGAGATGTCCGGCGAGACACAACCATCAGTAGCGCTGGCGGTCGCGCTGGCGGTGCGCGCGCTGCGGGCCGGTTCGGTATGCGTCGACCTGCGGGCCGCGCAGGAGCAGGTCGGTATTTCCGACCTCCCGTGGCCGGCGGCGGACGATTGGCTGGCGGCGGTGCACGCCAGCCCGCTCCTCGGATCGCCCCCGGTGCTGCGGGTGTACGACGACAACCTCGTCTATCTAGACCGTTATTGGCGCGAGGAACAGCAGGTCGCAGACGATCTCCGGGTGCTGCTGGCTGCCCCTGCACCCGCCGCAACCCCGGAAATCGGCCGATTGTTCCCCGAGGGCTACGAGGAACAGCGTGACGCCGCGAGTATCGCGCTTTCGCAGGGCTTTACGGTACTCACCGGAGGCCCCGGGACCGGTAAGACGACGACGGTGGCAAGGCTGTTGGCGCTGTTCGCCGAACAGGCGCAGATGGCCGGCAAGGCGCGCATGCGCATCGCGTTGGCGGCCCCGACGGGGAAGGCCGCTGCCAGGCTGCAGGAAGCGGTGCAAAGTGAGGTCGACAAGCTGGATGCCGTTGATCGGCAGCGGGTCACGGGACTGCGTGCGACCACGTTGCACCGGCTATTGGGCCCGAGGCCGGATACATCCTCACGGTTTCGCCAACATCGCGGCAACCGGCTGCCGCACGACGTAATCGTCGTCGACGAGACGTCGATGGTGTCGCTGACAATGATGGCCCGACTGCTCGAGGCAGTGCGTCCGCAATCACGCCTGTTACTCGTCGGCGACCCAGACCAGCTGGCGTCGGTGGAAGCGGGCGCGGTATTGGCCGATTTGGTCGACGGGCTGGGAGCACAAGACAATTCGCGGGTCGCAGCGCTGCAGACCTCGCATCGGTTCGGCGAATCAATTGGGGAGTTGGCGTCAGCGATCCGCGGCGGTGACGCCGACCGCGCTGTCGAGCTGCTGCGAGCGGGTGACGATCACATCGAGTGGGACAATGCCGAAGACCCTACCCCCCATCTGCGTAGCGTTCTTGTGGCCCAGGCGCTCCGACTACGGCAGGCCGCCGTCCTCGGCGACGCGACGGCAGCACTGGCCACGCTCGACGAGCATCGACTGCTGTGCGCGCATCGGCGCGGACGCTATGGGATCCAGCACTGGAACCGCCAGATCGAGAGGTGGCTGACCGAAGCAACCGGAGAGCCGATTTGGTCGGCATGGTATCCCGGGCGACCGGTGCTGGTGACGGCAAACGACTACGGGCTGGGTGTTTACAACGGCGACACCGGGGTGACGGTCCTGCATGACGGCACGCTGAGAGCCGTCATCGCCGGTGCCGCCGAACCGCTGAATCTCGCTACCAGTCGGCTGTCTGACGTCGAGACGGTGCACGCCATGACGATCCACAAGAGCCAGGGCAGCCAGGCCGACGATGTGACAGTCCTGCTGCCCACAGCCGACTCGCGATTGCTGACGCGGGAGCTGTTCTACACAGCGGTGACGCGGGCCAAGCGCAAGGTGCGAGTTGTCGGGCCGGAGGCTTCGGTGCGTACCGCGATCGCACGTCGGGCGGTACGAGCGAGCGGGCTTCGGTTGCGGCTGCGGGACGTGCTCAGGCCAGGGCCAGCGAGACCGGACTATGACCGTGACTGACGTTGCCCTACGGCCAATTCACGCAATCCCTTGCGGCAGCGGCGACTGTCGCCGACTACGAGGCATCCCAGGGCTGGTGAACATTCAGGTCAGGGACCCGGGATCCACTTTCGCGCGCTCCGGTGAGTTTCCTTTCAAAGATTCCCTCGATCACCCTGGACCTGAAGCTGTTTGGACACCGGTGTGCCCGAATTCGTTGCCCTTCCAGAGCAATGGCTCGCGTCGATCGATGGCCAGCGCGTAGGCGAGGCAATCGCCGAAATTCAAGCCTGCGGGATGGCCGCTACCTTTACCGAAATCCGCATAAGCCAGACGAGCCAGGCGAGCCTGGCGCTCGGTTACCGGCTCGACAATGAACTCGCCTTCCTCGAGGAACTCGTCAAGGCTTCTGCTGATGACTGGGTCACCCTGGGAATCTAGAACAATCCCGCATTCGAGGTAGCTCGCCGCAGACAGTCTGCGCGTATCGGCGGCGGCGATGGCTGCGGCGTAGGCCGAGGCGTCGTCCTCTGCCCGCAAGATCGCGATGACCGCCGACGTATCTACGATCACGTCGGCAACCCTCGCTCGTCATACAGCAGAGCAGCATGGTCGATCCGTTTGGTTTCTGGGGTCATCCGACTCGAGGTCTTGTGGCCAATGGCCAACAGGCGGGCGGCGAGATCGTCACTTCGCAGCCTTGCCAGACGTTCATTCACCGCAGTCGCCACCGCCTGAGCTTGCGATTCGCCGGTAATTTTCGCGATCTCCTTGACTGCCTGATGGACCGACGGATCTTTAATGTTCAACGCCATGAATGGTACCTTTCTACCCTCAGAATGGTACCAGCGCTCAACCAGCTGCGAGTCAGGCTGATCGCACATGGGTCTCGCGCACCGAATTACACGCCGCTACGAAACGGGCCCACTCCCCGGAGCGCGGTCGAACCCCACAATCCGGCACAGCCTCGTCGCTGACCTCCAGGTCGGGTCCAAGAGGTGCCAGCAGCTCGGCGAGTTTGAGGATTTGCCCTGCCGGACTATCAGCGTGGGACTGAAACACCCGGTCGCTGATCCATTTCTGGGCGTTGTCAATGCCGGACAGCAAGTTCAGCTCGGGAAGTCGCAGCGTCCCCTCGCATCGGGTCAATTGTTCCTCGAACCGATCGTCCCAGCACTCGGTCTTCCACCCCTTCCAAATGTCAGGAAGGGCCTGGAATATCCCCATGGTGTCGGCGGTTTGCCAGGCCCCCAACGTCTTTCGCGGCACATCGATATGCACGCCGCCTTCAGGTATCTTGCCCAGGGTCAACCTTGCGACGCCACGCCCCGGAAGCCTGTCCAGCAAAGCAGGCCCCAGCCACGCCTTGCTGAGGTGCCACCATAGCGGCCAAAACCGTAGCCGCCCATCGTCACCCACAACAGAAACCAGGTGGCACAACGAGTTTCGATTACGGGCCAATCGCAGTTTGAACTGCCGATCCCAGCTCTCGGGCCGCAGTTCAGCGCCGACGTATCCGGCCAGTTCGGCAGTTCCGTCGTAGGCCCAGACGACCTCGTAGTCCCGCCACACTTCGGCGAGCACCCTCATCACGGCCCGCCGTTCATTCATGTCCACCATCATTCCGTCACCGAAGAACAGCACCCGGCGACGATCGAGGTCGACCACTCCACCACCGTCGGCCCAGAGGGGGCTGACCCATTCGTTCTTGCCACATGGTCGAAGCGACTGCACATAGCGAAGCGCGAGCTCTGGCCCCGCGATCAGCGCATCCAACATGCGACAGCCCGCCCAATGTGAGTAGTAGAGCTGCCAATCCTGATCTTTGACGACGACGAAGTTCGCCCTGTTTCCCATTTTGCCCTCCTGACGTCAGTTGGCCACAGTCTGCGCCGAGGGTCCGACATCGCGGGCTAACCTACCGGGGACAGTTGCAGTCCCACGAGGAGTTCGGATGGACATTCAAGAGTTGCGGATCTCGAACGTCAACGTCTTCGACAGCGCCGCGGCCCGGATCACCGGGCCGATGGACGTCGTCATCGCCAACGGGGTGATCGAAACCGTCGCTGCCGCCGGCACGACGGAAACCTCGGGTGCCACCATCGACGGGACCGGCAAGACGCTGCTACCCGGATTGATCGACGCGCACTGGCACGCCGTGTTCACCACCATCACGCCGTTGGTGGCGCAGACCGCCGAGGTCGGCTACGTGTTCGCGCGCGCGATCGCCAGCGCCGAGGACACCTTGTTGCGCGGCTTCACCACGGTCCGCGATCTGGGTGGGCCCGTGTTCGGCTTGAAGCACGCAATCGATGAGGGAGTGGTTCCCGGGCCGCGCATCTTCCCGGCGGGCGGATTCATCTCCCAGACCGGCGGACACGGCGATTTCCGGCTGCCCAACGAGATACCCCGCGGCATCTGCGGCCACCTGAGTTATGCCGAGATCATCGGGTCCGCGGTCATTGCCGACGGCGAAGCCGAGGTGCTGCGCGGTGCGCGCGAGATGTTGCGTCGGGGCGCCTCGCAAATCAAGCTGATGGCCGGCGGTGGTGTCGCATCGACCTACGACCCACTCGACGTCTCCCAGTTCACCGAAGCCGAAATGCATGCGGCGGTGGAGGCGGCCGAGAATTGGGGCACCTATGTCACGGTGCACGCATACACGCCGCGCGCCATCCGCACCGCCGTTGCGGCCGGGGTCCGATGTGTCGAGCACGGGCAGCTCATCGATGAAGACACCGTGGCGCTGCTCGCCGAAAAGGACGTCTGGTGGTGTCTGCAACCGTTTCTCGACGACGACGACAGGCCGCCGCTGGCACCGGCGAACGTCGCCAAGCTGAAAGAGATGGTCGCCGGCACCGACACCGCTTACCAGTTGGCCATCAAGCATGGAGTCAAGATCGCGTTCGGCACCGACACATTGTTCGACGCCAAGTTAGCCAGCCGGCAAGGTGCGCAGCTCGCCAAACTCACGCGCTGGTTCACACCCGCAGAAGTGTTGCAGCAGGCGACTTTCCATAACGCCCAACTGCTCGAAATGTGCGGACCGCGGTACCCCTACCCTGGGCGGCTGGGGGTGGTGGCCGAAGGGGCGTTGGCCGACCTGATTCTGGTCGACGGCGACCCGGTTGCCGACATCTCCCTGATCACCAGACCCCACGAGGCGTTCACCGCGATCATCAAGGAGGGTCGCCTGGTCAAGGGCGAGGCCACCTAGCGCGAGCAGATACGGCGACTATCCGGCGATGCCCGGTGTTGAAGTCATCATGATCTGACCTCAACACCGGGCGTTCGGCCGAAAGCGTTCTCGTCAGGCCGATTTCGCGTGGTCTTGCCGCACCAGGTTGCAGCCCGCAACGAAGCGTTCCCACTCGGCCTTGCTCGGCCGGACCCCGCAGTCAGCCACGGCATCACTGGACACCACCATGCCCGGCTTGATGGGATTCAACAGTTCGGCGGTCGAGGTGACGCAGCGCGAGGTCCGGCCCGCCGAGTAGCGCATCGAGCATGCGGCAGCCCGCCCAATGCGAGTAGTAGAGTCGCCAATCCCCGTCTTCGACGATGACGATGTTCGCCCTGTTTCCCATGGTTACCCCTTGGACACCTTGACGCGGTCTGGACTCGCGCGTCGACTACCCAGAATCTCTACCGAGGGTCTGACATGGCTCGGAGGGCCAAGAGGACGAGCAAGCTCACAACGCCGTCGCGCCGGCGGCGGAATGGGTCCGGCGGATGGTCGGTTCGTCGTAACCGGCGTCGGCCGAAGCCCCGCGCACCGTCGCCGAGAGACTTTCCACCCGATCGAGGGGTACCAACGCGATCACCACGCCGCCGAATCCGCCGCCGGTCATCCGGGCACCCAGCGCGCCCGCGCGCACGGCGGTCTCGGCGATCAGATCGACCTGCGGAACGGTGATATTGAAGTCGTCCCGCATCGACTCGTGGGACGCGGTCATTATCCCGCCGGCCGTCGAGTAGTCCGAATCCTTTAGGGCGGCAGCGAAATCCAATACCCGTTGGTTCTCGGTCAACACGTGGCGAGCGCGGCGCAAGTCGACCGGATCGGTGACCGCGCTCAGCGCCGCCAGCCCGCGATCCTGCACGTCACGCAGCGTAGCCGCGCCCATCGCCGCGGCCGCGCGCTCACACGATGCTCGCCGGTCCGCGTACTCCCCGCCCGCATGACTGTGCCGGACCCGGGAGTCGATCAGGACCAGCGTGACACCGGCCGCGTCCGGATCGAATGGCACCGGCCGCACCGTGATATCACGGAAGTCGATCAACAGCGCGGTATCCGGTTCTGCAAAGAGCGCGGACAGCTGGTCAAGCAAACCCGTTGGGGCACCGACGTACTCGTTCTCGGCGCGCTGAGCGATCCGGGCCGCCTCGACACGGTCCAAGCGGGAACCCGTCGCGGTCGCCGTAGCGGTCTCCGTGGCGGTCTTCAAGGCACCCAGCACCGCACAGGTGAGGGCCGCCGAGGACGACAGCCCGGACCCGACCTCGACGTCGCTGGTAATCGACATCGTCCCACCGGGTACCTGATGGCCGACGTCGCGCAATGCCCAGACAACCCCGGCCACGTAAGCTGCCCAACCGGTCACATCGCGCGGCGCGGTGTCCAACCCGATCCGCACCGAGCCGTCGGCGCGGTCGCTACTCGCGGTGATCGCGTCGCTGTCGTCGGGCGTGAACGTGACGACCGTGCGCTGCGGCAACCCAATCGGCAGCGCGAAACCCAGGTTGTAGTCAGTATGTTCACCGATCAGGTTCACCCGGCCGGGCGCGGCATAGCGAACCGTGCTCATGTCGCCTGCTCGCACAGTCGCGCGGCCACCGCTTCCGGGTTGACGTCGCTGATGAACGCATCCATCGCGGATTCGGAAGACGCGAGGTATTTCAACTTCGTGGCGCTGCGCCGGATCGACATCAGCTCGACGTGGAAATAGCCCTCCCGCTGGGCCTCGGTGTCGTTGTATTGGTGCAGTGCTGACAGGTACGGCAGCGGCGAGGAATACAGCCGGTCAAACCTTTGCAACACGTCGCGATACATCAGGGTGAACTCGTCTAATTCGTCAGCGGTTAGTTCAGTGATGTTGTGTACCAGCCGATTCGGGTAGATGTGCACCTCCACGGGCCAGCGGGCGGCAAACGGCACGAACGCGGTGAACTTTTCGCTGTGCGCGATGATGCGGCGGCCGTCGGCGATCTCATCCGCGAGCAGATCACCGAAAAGGTTGCTGCCGTGCTGTTTTCGGTACTGATCGGCCTGGCTCAGCATGATCGCGGTGCGCGGGGTCAGATAGGGGTAGGCATAGATCTGCCCGTGCGGGTGCGCCAGTGTCACCCCGATCTCCTCGCCGCGGTTTTCGAAGCAGAACACCTGGTCAATTCCCGGCAGTTGCAGCAAGTCGGCCGTGCGATGCCGCCACGCCTCGACCACCAGCCGCGCGTGCGTGGGGCCCAGCTCCGCGAACGATCCGGAGTGGTCCGCCGAGAAGCAGATCACCTCGCAGCGTCCGTACCCGGGCACGGCCACGAAGCCCTCAGCAGGTGGGTTCGGGACGGTGCCGGCGCCGGCCAGGCTGGGGAACCGGTTCTCGAAGACGACGACGTCGTAATCGGCGGCGGGTATCTCGCTGGTCAGCCCGGTGGGTCCTGGGCACAGCGGGCATTGATCGGGCGGCGGCTTGTAGGTGCGGTCCTGTCGCTGCGCGGCGATGATCACCCACTGGCCGGTCGTCCGGTCATACCGCAGTTGCGACGGGGTTGGATCGCGCTCAGCCAGTGGCCGACGATCCGGCACCGGCGCCGCGACGTGCCCGGGCAACGTGAAAAAAAGCATGTCACGGCCGTCGGCCAGGGTCCACCGCGTCGGCGCCGTCACGTTGTGGAACCTTACTGCCGCGACTCACGGTTGGTGCAGCGTGACTGCCACCAGTGTCTCGAGTAGTCGTACTACATTTTTGTAGTACGGTGTATGTATGGCCGAAGTGCCCGTGCGCGAGTTGAACCAGGACACTGCAGGGGTTCTCGCGCGGGTCAAACGCGGCGAGCACATCGACATCACCGAACGCGGAACCGTCGTGGCCCGACTGGTCCCCGCGCAAGAGAATCCCCTGGCCGAAATGATCAGTGCCGGAAAGCTACATCCCGCCACCGTAGTGGGACCGACACCGCGGCCGACCGGGCCAGTCAACACCGACAACGAAGCCGGCCAGGTGTTGCGCGAGTTGCGGGACGCCGAGCGTTTCTGATGCTCTACCTGGACACCTCCGTACTCGTGAAGCTGATTAGCCTCGATTTTGCATCGAATTGATGATTGAGCCGTTCTGGCGCTGAATGGTGTTGTTGGGTAGGCATTTTCGGTGTGGTGGCGTGGAGAGTTGTCCCGTGTCGCCGGGCGGGGCGGGCTTTCCTGGGGCCGGTGGTCTTTCGTGGTCGGTTGGGTGGTGGTCGCCGGGGTGTTATCCGAAGGCGGTGCGGATGTGTTGCCAGGCGGTCGCGATGGCTGCGGCCCATCGCCAGGTGGCATCGAGGCGTAGCCGTTGTTGGCGTGCGCCGTGGGTGATGCGGGCGGCGATGTGCAGGATCCGGTAGCGGAATGTGGTGATCTCGATGCGGGCCAGGCCGGGGTGGTCGTGAAAGCCGATCAGCCGGGCCCAGGTGACCAGATCGGTGGCGGCCAGGATGATTTCCAGCCAGGCGGCGTTGGACCAAAACGAGTGGCACGGAAAGTTGCGCAGCCCGGTGGCCTTTAGTTCGCGGATGCGGTCCTCGATGCGGGCGTGCTGGCGGTGCCGCAACTCCAATCCGGCGACTTGACCAGGGATGACCCCGGGTGCGGTGTCGGTGATGAACGCGGTCACGCGCATGCCGTCGGCGTCGGTGAACCGCAGCTGGGCCCCGGGTGGGGCGTTCTTTGCGCAGGATCAGCCGGGTTCCGGCCGGCCATGAGGACAGGTTGACCAGACCGGTGGCCTCGGCGACCCAGGCGCCCTCGCGGATACCGCCGTCGGTGTCGATGGCCGGGTCCCAGACATCGGCGAGGGTCAGGGTGTCCACGGCGTCTTGGACCCGCCAATCGACGGGGTAGCCGAAGGAGAACCCCACCCCCAGCCTGCGGCACGCCTGGGCGAAGCGGTGGGTGGACCCGCCGGTGTCGCAGCGCACCAGCAGCTTCGGGTTGTCGGGATCCTCGGGATGGGCGGGGTCGGGCTGGTATCGCCGCGGCAGGGCGGCCAGCGCCTGCTCGAGGACGATGACGTGATCGGAGGCGGTGTTGGAGCCGGCGTTACCGTTGCGCAGCAGCCCGGCCAGGGCCTCCCCGCCGGCGATGTCCGGGCGGTCCAGAAACGCCAGCAGCGGGTGATGACCATAGGTTTTCTTCCAGGTCGCCGCAGCGCCGGTCTTGTTGTCGGAGTGATCGATCACCAGGGTGGCGTCGATGTCGATGTGCAGCCACCCCTGGGTGGGGCGGCTCCGGCCGCCCAGGCCGCCCCGCGCCCGAGCCCGCGCTGTGCGCACCCCGGCAGGTGTGCGGCATCGATGCGCTGATCGATCAACCGCCACATAGTGGTCGTCGACGCCTTCGCGCCGAACACATGCTCACGATCGCCGCACAGTTGACCAACTGCGTCGATGCAGTCCGCGCCGTCGGCGACCGCGGCCGCCAGATCGGCGAACACGTCCCCGGGCGCATACACCCACGGGCCCCGGTACGTGTCGGCCAACGCGGCGGTGACCTGCGCCGACAACCCCGTGCGGTCCGCGAGCTCGCGCAGCATGCCCATCCCGGCGTGCGACACGACACCATGCCCGTCAGCAGACACTTTCACCCGCGATGCTAGCGCGATATTCTTCACTCGCGAAGTGCCTTCCCTTGGGACCGATTGAACCGTAGACAAGTCCAATTATCCCTTGCAGGACAGGCACTTTCGCTTATCTACACCCCGTTTCTCGAGGCATTTCACGAAAAATCTGGGTTAGGCGCGAACCCGAAAGTGATGAATTAGCAGAGTGGCTCGATGCGCAGGCGCCCGCGCCGTGGGTGTCATCGACGCTGATCGAGGTGGAACTGCCCCGGGCTCTGCGGCGGGTTGATCCCTCATTGCTTGCCCGCGTTCCCGGGATAGTGTCGCGAGTCGCCCGTTACGAGATCGACGAAGTCGTTCGGGCTGCTGCAGGGGCCCTGCCCGACCCCACACTCAGATCCCTCGACGCGATTCATCTCGCAACGGGCCAAACGGTGTTTGGTACCAAGCTGACCGCGTTCGTTTCCTACGACGAACGCTTGCTCGCTGCCGCGGCCTCGGCGGGCCTTCCGACAGTCGCTCCCGGCCGCTAGCGCGCGCCGTAGACGAACACGGTGCGCGGCGTGGTGTCTTCGATTCCGTCCGGGATGCCGCGACCATATCCGGACATAAGTTCTTGAGAGGGCGTCGCTTTCACGTCCCAACCGTGCCGGCGCAGCCAGTCGGCGACGTCTTCACGCTCCTCGAAGTACCACAGCTCGTCGGTTCTCGGTATTTCGCGCTGCGGATCGACATCTGCCATCAAGTTGCGCAGCCGCTCCATCCGCTCGCGGCGGCGGGCGCGAACGTCCGGGTCCATCCAGCCGGGTCCGGGGGCTTCCACTGCGACCCGGCTTCCCGCCGCGCTGAGCTCGTCAATACGGTTGAACAGCAAATCCTGGCCAGCCGCCGGCAAATACGGCAGCAGACCCTCGACCGACCAAGCGCTGGGTTGCGAGGGATCAAAACCGGCCTGCCGCAAAGCCGTCGGCCAATCCTGACGCAGGTCTACCGCCACACCGACCCGGTGACACGTCGGTTCGGCGCCATGCTCGGCCAGAGTGGAAGTCTTGAATTCCAGCACCTTGGGCTGATCGAGCTCATAGACCGTAGCGGTGTCGGGCCACGGCAACCGCCAGGCGCGGGAGTCCAATCCGGCGGCCAGGATGATGTGTTGGCGGACGCCGACCTGGGCGGCTTCGATGAAGAAGTTGTCGAAAAACATTGTGCGCGAGGCCATATAGCCCATCATCGACTGCATCTGGACAGGCAACTGGGGTTCGGCCGCGAGGATTTCGTCCGGCAGTTTGGGTGCGGCGAACCAGTTCCACACCCCGTCACCAGCGGCATTCAGGAACACGCGCGCGAACGGGTCGCGCACCAGTGGAGAGTCGCTTTCCGTTTCCGCCGCGCGCGCGGCCGCCACACCCAGGGCCGTGGCGCCCACGCTTTCGGTGATCTCCCAACTGTCGTCATCGGTCCTTACCACGCCCATGTCCTCCCACTTGGCCGGCATGCCAGTGCCGACCCTACGTGAGACTCGGGAACAATTGCGGACAGCATGGTCGACGAAATCTCACCCGATCCCCCGTCACGGCGGCGCGACATCGCGCGACTCGCGGTGTTCGCCGGCTTTCTGGTGCTGCTGTTTTACCTGGTCGCCGTCGTCCGAGTGATCGACGTCGAGGCGGTGCGGCGCTTCATCGCGGCAACGGGTCCGATGGCGCCGGTGACCTACGTCGTCGCCTCATCAATCCTCGGGGCACTGTTCGTGCCAGGGCCACTCCTGGCCGCGGGCAGTGGCCTGCTGTTCGGCCCCATCCTGGGCACGTTCGTGACGCTGGGCGCGACGGTGGGCTCGGCAACGGCCGCCAGCCTCGCCGGCCGCCGGGCCGGCCGAAAAAGCGCGCGCAACCTGCTGGGCCAGCAGCGCGCCGACCGGGTCGACGCCCTGATCGAACGGCGCGGGCTGTGGGCGGTCGTGGGGCAGCGGTTCGTCCCCGGCATATCCGACGCGCTCGCCTCCTATATGTTCGGAGCATTCGGAGTTCCGTTGTGGCAGATGGCCGTCGGTGCGTTCATCGGGTCGGCGCCGCGCGCCTTCGTCTATACGGCGTTGGGCGCTTCGATCGGGGACTTGTCTGCACCGTTGGCGTTCGTCGCCATAGGAGTGTGGTGCGTGACCGCCGTCATCGGGGCCTTCGCCGCACACCGTGGATTCCGGCATTGGCGCGAGCACAGCGGCTGATTTCTAGTTGGACGGCCCCAGCATTTTCTTCCATCCGTCGTCGCCGACATCACCGGAGTTCTGGACGGAATACACCGCACCATCAGGCCCGACGACTACGCCGCTCTGTACGTCGTAGACCGCGGCAGGGCCCGGACTCGGGACGTAGACACACGGATTCGGTTGCTGCCCGTTGCATCTGACCGTGCCTGAGCCAGGACGCTGCAACGGGTCGCTGACCGGTGGCGGGGTGCCCGGCAAGCGATCGGCGGGCACGGGGTTGAGACCGTTGTTGACCGACGGTGCCGGAATCACCTGACCCGGCTTTACCGGTTGGTCACAGCGCGCGGCCGGGGCGGGACAGGTGAGGATCTGATCCGGGTTCCCGTACCAGGGGTTGGTACCCAGCGGCACGTAGGGCTCGTTGCTGCGGCACTCGCGTGGGGTCGCCGCCCGCTTGCCGGGTACGTCCACGCACGGATAATTGCGCGCTCCGCGAACCACATTCTGTGCATCCATCGGAATCTTGCAGTAGGTGCCACTTGGTAGCGGGGCGGGGCTGGTGTCGGCCGGCGCACGCCACTCCGATGCCGACATGAAGCCGGTAAGACACGGCGGCGGGTAATTGAGCGTCAGCGCGCCGACGCCGAGCGACGCCTGGCCAGGAAATGACGAGGTGACCGACTGAGCGATCGCAGCCGACTGAGGCAGGAACACCAGCGCCTGCTCCACGCCGTTGTGGTAGCGCCTCAGCATGTCCAGCACGACCTCGAGATTGGCCAGCGTCTGCGGCAACGCCTCCCGCACGTCGCCGAACGCACCGTTGATCTCGTCGGCGGTCGGCGCCGCATTGGCCAGGATGTGTTGCACCGCAGGATCCTGCTGGGCCAGTTGCGCGGACAACTCCTTGAGGTTCGCGGCCCACCGAGCGATGTCCTGACCGGAGTTGACCTGGCTGTCGACGATCGGTGCGGAACGCACGATGAGTGCGTCGATCTCGTCCATGTTGGCCCTGAAATCACGGGCGATCGCCTGGGTGGCGTCGAACAGGCGCCTTAGCGCGGGCCCAAGGCCGCCCACCGCCTGCGATGTCTCGCTGAGCAGCATCCCGACCTTGTCCCTGGGCAGCACTTCCAGACCACGATTGGCGGCGTCGAGCGCGGGGCCGATCTGGCTGGGGACGGTGCTGTTGGTGATCGTCTGTCCGTCGCGAAGGTAGGGACCGCCTTTGTGGGTCGACACGAGGTCGATGTACTGCTCGCCGACTGCAGATACCGAATGCACATTGGCTGACGCGTCGACCGGGATCTGGTAACCCGAGTCGACACTCAACGTCGCGCGCACCCCGCGATCATGTGGCTCGACATCGGTGACCGTGCCGATCGTGACGCCCCGGTAGGTGACGTTGGCGGTCCGGTACAAGCCGCCCGATTGGCGCAGTTCCACGTACAGCGTGTAGCGGCCGATGCCGACGAGGCTGGGCACCCGCAGGAAGTACCAGCACAAGACGACCACTGCAGCCAGCGCGAGCACGACGAAGATGACCAGTTGGGTCTTGATCAGGCGAGTCAGCATTCCTTACTCAGCCCTCTCCACCAGGGGGCCGCCCGGCGCGTTGTTCGGGTTCGGCGTGTAGCGCACGTCGGGGATCATCGTTTCCGGGTCCCGTCCCCACGCCTGCTCGAGCGCCCGCAGCATCCCCGACCACCCGGTCCCGCTCAGCGTCGTGTTGTCGATGGTGGACAGCGTGAGATCGAACGCCGCCGAGATGTTGATGAAGTCGCCCCGGATCACCTTGTCCACGCCATCGATGTTGAACGGCGCCGTCAGACCTAACCGCAAGCCGTCGACCACATACGGTGCGGCCCGGCCTAGTTCCCTGAGTGGCCGCTGCAGCGACAGCAGGTTCCGGTAGAGATTCGCCCGGGATTGGGCCAGCGCTTGGTTGGCGACATCGCTGAACCGACCCAAGGATTCGGTGGCGTCGGCGAACAAGGTTCGCGTATCGGCGAAATGCTCGATCAACGGCGGGATCTCGGTCAGCACCTTGTCCAGGGTCTCGTTGCGGTCGGCGATCGCGGCCAGCAGCTGGTTGGTCGAATCGATCGCGCGGGTGATGCCGCCACTTTGGCGGTTCAGCTCTGTGACGAAAGTGTCCAGCCGCGTGAGGAATTCGCGTATGTGGTCGACATGGCCGTCCAGCACGGCGAGGATTTCCCGTTGTATCACTTCAAGGTTCGGGATGCCGCCCCCGTTGAGGATCACCGCCACACTGGCCAATGTCCGTTCGACGGTGGGATAGGCCGACGAGTTCTTCAACGTGATGGTGTCGCCACTCTTCAAGTCTCGCTGGGCCCGATCTTTCGGGACGACGAGTTCGACGTGCTGAGTGCCCAGCAGGCTGGTCTGGCCGATCTTTGCGGCGGTGTTCACCGGAAGCTTGACCGTCGGATCGAGGTCGAGCGTCAGGATAGCCATCCACTTTTTCAGGTTGGGATCGCTCTTCAGGGCGATGTTGCGCACTGTGCCGACCCAGACGTCGGCGACCCGGACCCGGCTGTTGGTGTTCAGCGCCAGCGTGTCGGGCATCTGGACGTAGATCGTCATACGGTCCGCTCCTGTGCCGCGGCCGACGGGCAGCGGAACGTTGGCTATGCCACGCCAGTTGCACGACGTCAGCAGCACCGGAACCAACGAAAAGACGAGCACGAACAGCAATGCGCGACGACCCCGGCTCATCGCGCTTCGCAGCACCGCGCTCACCGTCCTGCTCCTGCCGGTACGGCGGGGCCGGGCGGCGGTGCCGGCTGCGGATACCACGGCGGCGGCAGCGGATTCGTCTCGTCATAGGCGTTCGGCGATCCGGGCATAGTGTTGCCCGGGGGCGGCGGCGCGATGTCGGGACCGCCCATCAACTCGTTGAGCGACTCCGGGGTCAGCATGCTCGCCGTTGCCGCCTGAACCTGCACGCCCTGCATCCCGGGTGCGACCACCCACCCAGGTTCGGAGTTTCGGTGCGAAAACGGTGTGTCTCGCGAGAAGATTCCCGGCACCGTTGTGTCTTTGTACCCGGGCGGCGGGCGCAACCGGTCCTCGGAGTACGCCACCTCCTTGGGCAGGGTCGCCGCCGAAGTGACGAAGTTTGCGCCGAAGGGCAGGTAATTGAACTTGATCGCATCCAGCACCGGCGCCAGATATTGCGCGCACAGCTCGGCAGAGTCCTGATAGCCTTGGCGGCTGCCGGCCTGAATTGCGCTGCAGATGAACTGGATTGGGTTGGCGAAGTTCGGGAACTCGAACACGCCCACCAGCGAGCTGTGCAGCGGGTAGTAGATGTTGTTGAAGTTGGCGGCAAAAGTGGGAAGCACGTGCAGGGCGGTTTCCAGGCCGTCACGAGGCTCAGGCTGCAGCAACTCGGTCGTCGCGCCGGCTACGTTGTTGACGCTGCGGGTCAGCGTGGACCTGTTGTCAGTCACGAACTTTCGCGCGGTATCCAACACCCCGTCGACCCGACTGATCAGTTCGGCGACATCGGTGTCGGATTTGGTGAACCAGTCGGTGAATTCGGCCAGGTCGCCGTTCAGCGCGACGAATTGCTGGTCGTTCTGATAGAGGGCATTGACGAACTGAGCCAGGCTGTGCGTGATCGCGAAGAAGTCCCCCCGGCCTTCGTTCAGTGCGGTCAACGCGTCGGACAAGTTGTTCAACGTGTCGTGGATTTGTTTTCCCTTGCGGTCCAGGTTGTCTCCGGCCGCTTCGATGAGGTCGCCGAACGGACCCCGCGGCTGCTGCGGAGTCGGACCCAGTTGCCGCAGAATGTCGTTGATCGACTGCCGCAGCTCATCCCACTCGACGGGCACCCGAGTGCGGCCGAGCGGTATCTCCGCGCCGTTTTTCAAAACGGGTCCGCCGTCGTACGGCGGCGACAGCTGGACGGTGCGCGAGGCCACCAGGCTGGGATTGAGGATCGACGCGGTGGCATTGGCCGGCACCTTGTACTTGCTGCTGTAGTGCATCGTGACGCGCATCTGGTCGCCCGCCGGCTCGATCTTGTCGACCGCGCCGACCCGCACCCCCATGATCTGCACCTTGTCGCCGGGGTAGAGCGCAAGGGTCTGCGAGAAATACGCGACAATCCATGTGTTGGTGAGCTTTCGGTAGAGCTGAACCCCCACAACCAGTGCGGTCATGGACAGCACCAGCACCAGGACCGCGACGAGAATCATCTTGGCGGAGACTTTCGGCAGTCGGAGACTGCGAATGTCGAAGATGGTGCTCACTGGCCACTACCCCCCGTCCCATCCGGCGTGATGAACGGGGCCGGCAGTTGCGGACCGGGTCCCGGCGGTGCCTGGCCGGGCGCCGGACCGGGCGCCGGACCGGGCCGTGGTCCCGGCGCAAGGCCTGCCGCTGGACCCAGCGGTTCGGTTCGCGCACCCGGAGGCGCGTGGGATGGCAGCGGCACCGGCGTACCCGGCGCATCCGGTGGTGCCTCGCCCGGCCGACCCGCACTCGGGACACCCGGCAACGGCGGTGGCCCATCGGGATTGGGCGGCGATGTCTGGACATCGAGCGGCGCTGGAAACGCGCCGAATATCGGGCCGAAGGGGCCTTGGTCAACCATCGCACAGGGCAACGGGTTTCCGGGTCGGGGCAAGGCATCGGCGGCCGGTGTGTACGAACACGGCGATCCCGGCGGGACAGCCGGCAACGGATGATCCGGTGTGCCCTCCAGCACCCTCGGCGGCGGTGGCGGCGCACCGTTGGGGAACCGGGCGCCATTGGGGTCGGGGAACCGGAATTCCGGCAGTCCGGCGCTGCGCCAGAAGTTCTCGGGGTCGATACCCCGTTTCTTGAACGCCGCATCCACCCACGGCTGCATGATCTGGTGCGGCGCCAGATTGACCGCTATCGCCTTGAAGTACGGGCCGGAAGCAACCGCTTCGGTCAACGATGCGGTGTATCTGCTGAACAGCACCAGCACTTCCCCCAGTTCCTTCTTGCGTTTGACCAGCTCGTCGCTGACCGTGCTGAGGTCCTTGAGAAGCTGAGTCAGATTTGGGTTTTCCGAGATGAGAGCCGACACCTGGTTCGACACCTCGGTCACGTTGCTCAGCAAGATCTTCAACGCTTGGCTGCGTTGTTTGAAGGCCACCAACAGGGTCTCGGCGTTGACCAGCACACCATTGACTTGCTCGCTGCGGTCCCCGAGCACGCGTGCGACTTTGTTGGCACTGGCGAGCAGTTGCTTGATCTGGTCACCCCGATGGCCGATGGCTTCGGAGAACTCCTTGACGCCGTCGAGGGCCGCGCTCAGGTGCGGTGCGGTCTGATCGAGGGTCTCCGACAATATTTTCAGCGAACGCTTCACGGCATCGATGTCCCAACCCGTTGCCGCGTCAGTGACGTCGACGAAGGCGTCGTATACCTGGTACGGCGTCGTGGTTTGTGACAACGGCAGGAAGTCGTTGGGCCGCAACGGCTCCGACCCGCGCGGTTCGATCTCGATGTTCTTGCGGCCGAGAATGGTTTCGGTGCGGATCGCCGCACGACTCTGCGATCCGATCGTCCGTCCCGGCAGGGTGAACCCGACCAGCACCGTCTTGCCGTGGATTTCGGTCGAGCGCACCAATCCGACGTTGACCCCGGCGATTTCCACCTTGTCGCCGGCGCTGATGCCGCCCGTGTCGGTGAACTCCGCGTAATAGACGGGAGTGGCAAACAGCATCGGCACGCTGGTGAAGCTTTGGCCCACACCGATAACGAGCAGGGTGACCAACACACCCATCAGTCCGACGCGGCCCCGGTTGAACTCCTGGAGGGTTCTCACTGCGGCGTGCACCTCCCGGTGGGCTGACCGAAGAGCTTGATGGTGCGCACCGGACCACCCGGCTGTAATCCGTTGACTTTCAGGGAAATGTCACAGATGTAGAAGTTGAAGAAGTCGCCGTAGGTGCCCCCGGCACGGCCGATGATCCGGTACGCACCCGGCAGTTTTTCCAATACATCGTCGAGGGTGGGCAGATCGCGAATTATCGACTGCAGGGTGCCGTCGAGGTAGTCAAACGTGCTGTGCAGCGCTGGCCTGTTTTCGGCGAGCAGGTCGGCCAGGGTGCCCGCGGCGTCACTGATGTGCGCCACCGCCGCGGCCAGCGGATCGGCCCGGTTCTTCAGGCCGGTGATCAGCACGTCCAGTTTGTCGACAGTTCGGTCAAAATCCTTCTCATGCTTGACCGCGGTGGCCAGGACCGTGTTCAGGTTCTCGATGACCTCGCCGATCGCCCGGTCCCGACTGGCCAGAGTCGAACTCAATGACGCGGTCTGGTCGAGGATGTCGTTGATCGTCGCCCCTTGGCCCTGGAACACGGTGATGATCGACTGGGCGATGCGATTGACCTTGTCCGAGTCCAGCGTCCTGAACAGCGGCCGGAATCCGCCCAACAGTGCGTCGAGATCCAAGGCGGGCTGAGTGTGTTCGATCGGGATCGTGCCACCCGCAGGCAGCCGCCGGCCGCTGTCGCCGTGCTTGAGCTCCAAGTAGCGGTCACCGATCAGGTTGAGGTAGCGGATCGATGCGGTCGTCCCCTGATCAAGACTCAGTGAGCTTTCCACTTTGAAGTCCACCAAGACGCGCTTGTCGCCGTCGATCAGAGTCACTTTGGAGACCTTGCCGACCTCCACCCCTGCCGCGCGGACGAACTGTCCGGGCCGGAGCCCGCTGGCATGACTGAACACCGCGGAATACCCGGTGGTGCGGTCGAAGCGCACCTGGCCGAACACGACGATGATCACCACGGTGAATACCGCCAACACCAACCACGCGGCGGCGAGTCGTACCGCTGTACCAGTGCTTCTCATGGGTTGATCGTGTTCTCCCCGAATTGGCGTCCCCAGACGTATTCGATGACCAACGGCTGGCCGAGTTCGAGGTGGTTGTACGGCGCGAGGCTGGCGCCGGTATCCATGACCAGATACGGAGCCGGCCACAAATCCCGGGTGATCGTCTGCCAGCAACCCGGCCGCCCGCCGGGGCCGCCGCGCGCGTTTACCCTCGGCAGGTTGTCCGGGTACACATATGGGTTCGGCGCACCGACGATCGATCCGGCCGCTGACAGCGAATAGCCGTTTCCGCCAGCCGCATTCCCGACCTTCGGGGCGGCATCATGGAAGTTGCGCACCAAGCAGAACAGTTCGGGGCTGTACTCATCGAGCAATTCCGACGTGGGTACCAGGTCGGCGGCCCCGCGTACCAGGTACGGCCCGCCTCGGGCGAAAATGTCTTCACCCGTCTTGCCCACGCCGACCGCCGCCAGCAATGCGGCGTCCAGGTCGTGCTGTTGCTTGGTCAATGTGCGCGCCGTGTTCACGGCGTTGGCCAGGAAGTCCCACAGATCCGGCGATGCACGGGTGTAGATGTCGGCGAGGTCGGCGAACCTGCGTGCGTCGTAGCCGATTTGGGAAACTCGCGGATTCAGCTGCGCGAGAATCTGATTCCCGTTGACCAGTGACTCACCGAACTTGGCGCCCAGACCGTCCATCGATTGTGCGAGCGCCGACAGCGTGGCGTTCAGCTCGATCGGATCCACCTTCTCGGCGAGCGAGGTTACGGTCTCGAAGAGCGTGTTGAACTCGGTGGTCACCGACCCCACCACAATGGTGTCCTGCGACGAAATTCGTCGCGCGTCAGGGTGATCCGGTGAGGTCAGGGAAACGTACTTGTTGCCGAACAGGGTGGCCGCCTCGATGTTGGCCAACACGTTGGCGGGAATGTCTTTGATGTATCTCGGGTCCACATGCAACAGCAGCTTCGCCGCCGGCGTGCCGCTGTCATTCATTTCCGAGATGCTGTCGACCCTGCCGATGGCCACCCCGTTGTAGGTGACCTTCGATCCCGTCTCCATCACCAGACCCGCCCGCGGAGCCACCAGGGTCAGTTCGGTCGTCGGCGTCAAGTCGCCGCGGAACTGCAAGTACACCAAGGTCACAACCAGCGCGCTGAGAAGCAGCAGCACGATGCCCTCCACGTAGACCCACACCCGCCGGGACTTACGCGTCAGGATCGTCGTCATCGCGGTTACACCGTGAGATTGAAGTTCGGATCGACACCGTACAGCGCCAGTTCGGACAGCAGCACGACCACCACCACCGAAACCAGCGAGAAGCGCATGGAGCGTCCTACGGCCAGGCCGACCCCGACCGGACCGCCGCTGGCCGTGTACCCGTAGTAGCAGTGGGTGATCATCACCACCACCGCGATGATCACGACCTCGACGACCGACCACGCCACGTCTTCGGAGCGCAGGAAGGTACGGAAGTAGTGCTCATAGGTGCCGTTGGATTGGCCGTACAGCACCGTGGTGACGAGTTGACCGGACGTGAAAGCCATGTCGAGGGCGAGTGCGTAGAGCGGGCCGATCACCACCAGTCCGCCGATGATGCGGGTGGAGACCAGGAATGAGATCGACTTGATGCCCATGACTTCCAGGGCGTCGATCTCCTCGCTGATCCGCATGGCGCCCAGTTGTGCAGTGGCGCCGGCACCGACCGTCGCGGCCAGCGCGACGCCGGAGACGATGGGGGCGGCGACACGCGTATTGGCCAGGGCGGCAAAGAATCCGGTGAAGGCCTCGACGCCGATGTTGCCCAGCGACGCGAACCCTTGGATGGCGATCAGTGAGCTACCGGACAGCGTCACGAACCCGATGATTGCGACCGTGCCGCCGATGACGGCCATGGCGCCGGTGCCCATGCCGATCTCGGCGATAAGCCGTAGCGTCTCTCTGCGGTAGCGATACAGCGCCCACCAGATCTGCAGGATGCTGATCCGGGTGAACTTCGCGAAAGTGCCTATCCGCTCAAGCCTTCGAGCTGGCGCGCCGCCGTAGCGACTGAGATTCATTACGGTCCGCGGATAGCGCGCCCGCAGGACGGCGCCCGTCCCGGCCACGCTAGCGCCCCGTCCCGAATCGGACGCCGATCGTCGTCAGCACCACGTTCACCGCGAACAGCGCAATGACGGACAAGACCAGCGTCTCGTTGACGGCGGTTCCGACCCCCTTGGGCCCGCCCTTGGTGGTAAGTCCCCGGTAGCAGCCGACCAGTCCGGCGATCATGCCGAAGGTGGCCGACTTGACGACGGAGATGACCACCTCCGGCAGGCCGGTGACCAAGGTGAGCGTGCTGACGTAGGCACCGGCCGAAATGTGTTGGATGAAGACACCGAAGAGGAAACCGCCGACGAGTCCGATGGTGATCACCGCGCCGTTGAGCAGGGAGGCCACGATGGTCGCGGCGACGACGCGCGGCACCACCAGTCGATGGATCGGGTCGATGCCGAGCACCTCCATCGCATCGATCTCCTCGCGGATGGTGCGGGCTCCCAGGTCTGCACAGATCGCTGTCGCGCCGGCCCCGGCGATCACCAGCACGGTGGTCAGCGGACCCAACTGTGTGACCGCCCCCAGCGCGGCACCGGCACCGGAGATATCGGCCGCGCCGAATTCGGCGAGCAGGATGTTGAGCGTGAAAATGATGAGCACGGTCAGCGGTATCGCGACGGCAAGCGTGGGCAACAGCGAGACGCTGGTGATGAACCAGCCCTGCTCAATCGTTTCTCGCCACTGGAAGGGACGCCGGAACAGCGCCTTGCCGGTCAGTACGCACGTGCGATAGAACCCGCCGACCGCGTCGATCGCGGGCTGAATCTGGCTGCGCAGATAGGTGGCGATCTCGGTTTGGGTCGTCATGGGCGATCCCCTGGGTTGTCGAGTTCAGCCATCAACCTCGTGTTGGCAGCCTCGAGGAGGTCTTCGGCGGCCTTCCTCGCTTGACAGGGATCGCCCGAGCAGATCGCATCAGCCACCTCTCGGTAGCCGTCGGGTCTCATGTCCTCGGCGGTCATTCCGGCACCGAGAACGGTCACGGCCGGCTCAAAAGCGGCGCGAAATGCGTTGAACATCAACCGAAATACAATCGATCCGGCACCGTCGACCGTATGTTCCCAAAACGTCAGGGCGTGGCGCTGCCACTCCACCGGATCGGTCTCGATTTCCAGCTTGCGCAACGAATCCTTGAGCAGTTCAACCAACTCGGGTTGTCGGCGCTCGGCCGCCAACTCGGCGACCTTGGTTCCGTTGCGCAGTCGAGCCTCGAGCATGCTGCGGAATACCCAGACGTCGAGCTCGCCGTTGCGAAACAGCACCCGGGGCAGTAGATCCAGGCTGGCGTGCCGTCGAAAGTCGCGCACGGTGGTCACGTCCCCGTGGCGCACCTCGACCAGGCCGGCCGCCGAAAGTCGTTTGAGCGCTTCACGGACCGCCGGCCGGGAAACGCCGAACACTTCGGCCAGTTTGCGCTCACTGGGCAACGCCTCGCCGGGCCGCAATTCACCACTGAGCACATCGGTAGCGATCTGCTCGAAGACCTCTTCGGGCACCGATCGGCGGATCACCGGCTGCAGCGCCATGCGCAACAGTATGGACGGCGATAGGCCAGAGGTCGTGTGGTCAGACCTCTACGGCGTGTCGCTTTCCGAGGCGACGCGTTAAGAAGCTGGAGGCAACTATTCGGATGCCGGGGAGGCATCCGGTTAAGTTGTCTGCGGACCGCTAAACACCCACGGCATGCACGCGGTGCTGACCTGATCCGAAGGATCCGAAGGACATGCGAGTTGACGGACGCGAGATCTTGGTGTCCGGCGACTTGCTGCAACCACTGATGCGGCGGACCAACGACCTGATCCGACTCGGGTTGTCCGCCGCTTTTCTCGTTTTGGTCGTCTTCAGTTCGCTCATCACCCGTCCACGGTGGGAAGCGCTGGAGAAGTCCGTCTCGGAGATTGTCGGGGTCCTCACTCCGACTCAGGCCGACCTGGTCTACCTCATTTACGGCCTGGCGATTCTGGCCTTGCCCTTCATGATTCTGATCGGCCTCGTCGTCGGGCGCCAATGGAAGCTGCTCGCCGCCTACGCGGCAGCGGCGTTCATGGCGTTTCTCCCGTTGTCGATCAGTAGCAACCGCATTGCCGCACCCCGGTGGCACTTCGACGTGTCGGACCGGCTCACCACGGTGCCGGCCCAGTTCGTCGACGACCCGCGGTGGATCGCGATGCTTGCGGCGGTGCTCACCGTGTCAGGCCCTTGGCTGCCCGCTCGGTGGCGACGCTGGTGGTGGGGGCTCTTGCTGGCTTTCGTGCCGATCCATCTGGTGGTCAGCGCCATCGTCCCCGCCCGCTCGTTGTTGGGGCTGTCGGTGGGGTGGTTCGTCGGCGCCTTCGTGGTGCTGGTGGTCGGCACTCCCGCCCTCGAGGTGCCGCTGGACGGGGCGGTCCGCGCGATGGGTAAACGCGGATTCATGGTGTCCCGACTCGTGGTGGTACGTCCGGCCGGACCGGGTCCCTTGGTGTTGGCGGCCGAGGAGACGGACTCGGGCTCCAGGGCCGCGATCGAGTTGTACGGCCCGCACCAACGAAGTGGCGGCGCATTGCGCCAGCTGTGGTGGAAGCTGCGGTTGCGGGGATCCGAGACGGCGCCGTTGCAGACGTCGATGCAACGCGCGGTCGAGCACCGCGCGTTGATGGCGATCGCCATCGGCGACCTTGGTGTGGCCAATACCTCGACAATCGCGGTAGCCGCCCTCGACCGGGGCTGGACGATGTATGCGCACAAACCCGTTCGCGGCACACCACTCGACGAGGTGGCGAGCGATACGCCTGTTGGCAACGTGTGGAAATCCTTGCGAGTCCTCAACGAGAACCAGATCTCACACGGCGACCTGCGCAGTCACGAGATCACCGTAAGCGACGGCACCGTGCTGTTCGGCGGTTTCGGTGCTGCCGAATACGGGGCCACGGACGCTCAGCTGCAATCCGACATCGCCCAATTACTGGTCACCACAACGGCTTTGTACGGCGCAGAGGCCGCAGTGGCCGCCGCGATCGAGGTGTTCGGCAAGGACGACATCCTGACGGCATCCCGCCGACTCACCAAATCCGCGGTGCCCAAACGGATCCGGGAATCGGTCCCCAACCCTAAAGACGTCATCGCCAGCGCCCGGGCGGAGGTGAAGCACCAAACGGGTGCGGACGAGATCGAGACCGAGACCATCACCCGGTTCAGCCGCGGCCAGTTCATCCAGCTGGTACTCATCGGCGCGCTGGTCTATGTCGCCTATCCCTTCATCAGTACCGTCCCCACGTTCTTCTCCGAATTGCG
Organism: Mycobacterium bourgelatii; assembly: GCF_010723575.1. Classification (NCBI taxonomy): domain Bacteria; kingdom Bacillati; phylum Actinomycetota; class Actinomycetes; order Mycobacteriales; family Mycobacteriaceae; genus Mycobacterium; species Mycobacterium bourgelatii. The sequence continues at coordinate 535,917 of NZ_BLKZ01000001.1, read as the reverse complement.
AACCGCCAACTGGTGGTGGGCGTTGCTGGGTCTGACGGTGTCGGCGTTGACCTATGTCGGTGCGGCCGCTGCCCTGTGGGCCTGCGCCGACGGACTGGTCAGCTTCTGGAAGCTGTCGATCATGCAGGTGGCCAACACGTTTGCGGCGACGACCACGCCGGCCGGTGTCGGCGGCCTGGCACTCAGCACCCGGTTCCTGCAAAAGGGCGGCCTGAGCGCGTTGCGGGCCACGGCGGCGGTGGCGCTACAACAGTCGGTTCAGGTGATCGTCCACGTCGTGCTGCTCATCATCTTCAGTGCCGCGGCGGGCACCTCTGCCGACCTCTCGCATTTCGTCCCGAGCGCCACCCTGCTGTATCTGATCGGCGGTGTGGCACTGGGCATTGTCGGCACCTTCTTGTTGGTCCCCAACCTGCGGCGCTGGCTGGCGACGGCGGTGCGGCCCAGGCTCAAGGAGGTTTGGGGGGATCTCACCGAACTTGCCCGCGAGCCAAGGCGGCTCGCGCTGATCGTGGCCGGTAGTGGTGGGACGACCCTGGGTGCGGCGTTGGCGTTGTGGGCGAGTGTCGAAGCCTTCGGCGGCGGCACCAACTTCGTCACGGTCACGGTCGTGACGATGGTCGGCGGGACCCTGGCATCTGCGGCCCCCACCCCGGGTGGCGTCGGCGCCGTCGAGGCGGCCCTGATCGGTGGGCTGGCCGCGTTCGGTGTGCCGACCGCCATCGGTGTGCCGTCGGTGCTGTTGTATCGGGTACTCACCTGCTGGCTGCCGGTGTTCGTCGGATGGCCGGTGATGCGCTGGCTCACTCGCAACGACATGATCTGAGGCGCAGTCCGGCTGCGCGGTGGATCAGGCGGCAACCGTGACGAGGACGTACAAGGTCCTACTGCTCTCGCCGACCGTGGCGTTCAGCGCCGTCCAGTAGTACCCCGCGGGCACTGCCGGTGCCACCGAGATGGCGACGTCCGCCGCGGCGGATCCGTCGCCGGCGAACCGCCCCGATGTGGCGGCGACGGTGATCCCGTGGATCGGTGACACGCCGGTGATCGCGTAGTCGCCGGGACCGTCGATCATCCGCTGGATGTCGACTTGCACGTTCTCCGAGGCGCCCGGTGCGATCGTGACGACGGGTTGAGCGATGTTGGCTGTCAGGGCCGAACTGCCCGCACCGAATGACGGCGGCGCTGCGGATTGGTCAGTGGCCCAAGACTTGTCCGGGAAACCCGATAGCGTGAATCTGATCTCGCCCCCGATACGGATGATTGATTCCGGGAGGTACGTCTTGTCGGCTCGCTGGCCGTTGACGTCGAGGCCGCTGATGTACTTCATGCGGCTCGGCGCGGAAGCGCCGGGCGCGGAGATCTGGATGGTGCGGCCCGTCGGGAGGGTGATGACGGCCCGGTCGAACAGCGGTGTGTTGACGGTAAGTATTGGGGTGCCCGGAATGCTCGGGTACAGGCCTAAAGCGGCCCACACGTACCAACTCGACAGCGCGCCCAGGTCATCGTTGCCCGGGGCACCGTTGGGCGTGGGGGCGAACAACCCGCGCACGCGGTCCACCGTTCGTTGCGTCTTCCACGGCTGCCCGATGTAGTTGTACAGCCACGGCACCCCGAAGCCCGGCTCGTTGCCGATCCACAGATAGGGTTCGTTGGGTCCGACGTTGAGGTGCTTGGTGAAGCGATCGAGTCGTTCGGCCACCGCCTTGCGACCGCCGAGTGCCGTCACCAGTCCGGCGACGTTGTGCGGCACCCACCAGACGTACTGCTCGGCATTGCCCTCATCGAATCCGTCCTGGCCGAATCCGCCCGGGATGTCCTCGAACCCGTGGCCGTCCGCGAAGAATCCGGTCGGGCCGCGTGGCGAGATGAAGCGGGTGCTGGGGTTGAACAGGTTCTGCCAGTACTGGGCCCGCTTCTGGAATTCGGCTGCGGTCTCGGTGTCCCCGAGTGACTCGGCGAAACGGGAGATCGTGAAGTCGTCGACCGACCACTCCAGGGTGATCGATGCACCCGCGATGCGACCGTTGGCGAAGAAATCGTGAATCTGAGGTGCGTAGCCGAGTTGCAGATAGGTCGCGATGCCGGGCCGTTGCACGTAGCCGTTGAGCCCGACGCCGCCCTGGGTCGCGCCGTCGACCATGTAGCGTAGGGCTGTTTGGAGGTCAAAGTTGTTGGCCCCAAACGTATATAGGTTCACAATCAGCGGTACCACGCTATCCCCGGTCATCATTCCGGTCGCGTAATTCGCAAGCGCCCAGCGAGGCAGCGATCCGCTCTGCTCGGCATCATTCACCAGCGATTGGGCCATGTCGCCGGCCCGCTCTGGAAACAGCAGTCCCTGCAGCGCAGCCAGACTCCGGTAGGTGTCCCAGTCGGAGAAATTGGCGTACTGAGTGCGGCCGTCGGCCACCGTGTGGATCGCGCTGTCGAATCCGATGTAGCGTCCGTCGACGTCGTTAAAAGCGTTGGGGTGCAACAGCGACCGATACAGACACGTGTAGAAGGTCTTTACGTGATCGGGATCCCGCCCGGCCACGGCGATGCGTGACAGCACAGCATTCCACTCGGTCTTGGCGGCCGCACGAACGTCGTCAAAGCCGGCTGCACCCTCGGCAGCCAAATTGGCGCGGGCACCGTCGATGCCGACGTAAGAGATGGCGGTTCGCACTTCCAACGCCGAGCCGGACGGGAATTCCACATACCCGCCGCTGTATCGCGCATGGGCACTCCGCACACCGGGGTATACGGCCTGTCCGTCCCAGGCGCCGTAGGACGTGAACGGCTGGTTGAACGTCATGGCGAAGTACACGGTGTAAGCACTGCCGGTTCCGCAGAAGTCGCCGCTGGTCGCCCATCCGGTGATCGTGGTGTTGTCCTGGTCAATCTGAATGGTCGACCGTGAGTTACCCCCAAGCGACGCGCCGGAACGCACCCGGAGCAGTGCGGGACGGCCATCCTTGGGATAGGTGAACCGGCCAAAGCCGGTGCGGGTACTCGCGGTGAGTTCCGCGGTCACACCGGTCTCCGGGAACCGGACCGTGTAATAACCGGGCACCCCCACCTCGGTGTCGTCATGCGCAATCCGCTCCCAGGCGCGCCAGGGTTCAGTGGAGATCGCGGTCGTGCTCGGCAGCATCGAGATGTCCCCGAAGGCGGGGCAGCCCACCGACGCGTGGGTCATGCTGAAGCCTGTCGCGTGGGCGTTTTGGTAGTCGTAGCCGGCGTAGTTGTCGGTGGTGTCGGGCGAGTACTGCACCATCCCGAATGGCACCGAGGCGCCGGGGAAATTGTTGATCTCTCCGACGATCGATCCGCCGGTCCCGGTTCCGATGAGCGTGTCGACGTGGTCGACCGGACTGACGACGAAAGACGGCGGCCCGTCGTAAGCGGTCGGCCCGCCCGCCATCAACGGCAGCACGGGTGCGACCACCACGAGGAGTGCGGCAAGTATCCGCCACGCCCTTCGTGATCGCATAGCTGTCTATTACTGCATACGGCCCTATTTCGTGGACTTTCGAGGTGAATCGGCGCCAGTCTGCCGCGCCGACTCCGCTAGTCTCAGTGCGACCCGGCGAATGCCGGCCAAATCTGCGGGAGATGCAATTGACTAGGCACTTGGCGACGGCATGCGCGACAGTGGCGCTGGCACTGACGGTGGTTGCTTGCGGGTCTGAGACCACGACCGAATCCAAAACCGAATCCACGACTTCGACCTCAACGTCTACGGCGACGTCGACATCCACTGCGACGGTGACATCGACGGCGACGAGCCCGACCCCGGGTGCGCACGCCATGACCGTCGCCGAATACATCAGCCAGAACAACATCAAGGAAACGCCCGTCCGCCCCGGCGACCCAGGCTCCCCGACCATCAACCTTCCGGTGCCTCCGAACTGGCATCGACTTCCCGAAACCGCCGCGCCCTATTACGGCATCGCGAGCGACCAGGCCGCCGACCCCAATGACCCGCCGACCGTCTCGGCCATCGTCGCCAAGCTCGAGGGCAACGTCGACCCGGCCAAGATCCTCGAGTACGCCCCGAACGACTTGAAGACCCTGCCGGGGTTCGAGGGCGGCTCTGCAAACGGAAAAGAATCCACCCTGGGTGGGTTCCAGGCGTGGCAGTTCGGCGGTACCTACGACAAGAACGGCAAGCGGCGCATGGCCGCGCAAAAAACGGTGGTCATCAACAGTCCGAACGGACTCTATGTGCTGGAACTCGACGCCGACGCCGTCGAATCCGAAACGGACAAGCTGATGGACGCCACCAGCGCGATCGACGAGCAGACCACCATCACCCCCTAGTCCAGCAATTCGGGTGTGGGCCGATCACGCGATTGGCCTTACGGTGTTGACATGACAGAACAGTCGTATGCGGTAGACATCGGCCATCCACCTGAGCCCCTCCTGCGCGCAATCAATCCGATGCTGCGGTTCCTGCTGGGGACTCCGCTGGCGGGCCCGTTGGGCAAGCAGCTGATGGTATTGAGCTTCAAAGGACGAAAGACGGGGCGGCAGTTCTCGATTCCGGTGAGCGCGCACGTGATTGACAACGATCTCTATGCGTTGGCCAACGCGGGTTGGAAGCACAACTTCAGTGGCGGCGCGCCCGCCGAGGTCGTCTACGCCGGAAAGACCCGGTCCATGCGCGGCGAACTGTTGCGCGACCGCGACCTGGTGTCCGATCTTTACCAGCGCTGTGCGCAGTCCTACGGCGTCAAGCGCGCGCAACGGATGATGGGATTGAAGTTCCGCGACAACCGCATACCAACGCGCGAGGAGTTCGCCGAAGCGATCGACCGGTTGAAGCTGGTAGCCATCAGGTTTACGCCGGCCACGTAAACGTCTTGCGCACAGGCAGGTTCGTTTTCGAGCGTTGTTCCACGGCGACTGCCTGCCTGCTTGCCGCGGCCGCAAGTCTGGACGACCCGCACCTCGGCTGTCCGGAAATTGATGAATTCACCGCCCGCGCAGTTGATTTGGTCCTGCAGACCGGTCCGTCGGCGCAAGGAGAGGCGGTCCCGGGTGTCCGGTCGGTACGGCGTGCGTGAGCGCCGCGAACGCCACCTACCCGATGGGTCGACGCGTCCTCCGACCTGGCTGGCAGACCTCTACCAGCGCGCGCAGATCTGGACGATCGGCTCCGATCCGGGGCTGTTGCGGCTACGCCTAGCCATCCGGACAACAGCCGCGTTGGGGTGTTCCCTGCTGGTGATGTCCCTGGTCACCCGGGCCGAGGGTCAGCCGCTCACCGTGGCACTGCTGGGCGCCCTCATCACGATGATCGCGGCGCGATCGGTGAACGAGCCGGATCCGCGACAACAACGCATCACGATGGCGCTGCTGCCGCTACCCGCGGCGCTGTCGATCGCCGCCGCGGCCCTGCTCACCCCGTATCGCTTGGCCAGCGACTTCGTGTTCGTGGTCATCGTTTTCGCGGCGGTGTATATCCGGCGCTTCGGGCCCCGCGGACGCGCCTTCGGCATGGTCGCGTTCATGGCCTACTTCTTCACCCTGTACCTGCGGGCAGGGGTTCGTGAGCTGCCCTGGATGGTCGCCGCGGTCGTCGTCGGCACGGTCTGCACCTTCGTCATGACCGCATATGTGCTGCCCGACCGACCGGAGCGTGTGCTGCGTGCCACCATCCGCTCGCTGCGGGCGCGGATGGCCATCGTGGTGGACACCACCGCCGAAGCGCTTCGAGCGGGCCGCTTGGACGAGCGGCGGCGGCGACGCATTCGCGCCCGCATCGCCCGCCTCAACGACACCGCGCTCATGGTGCAAAGCCAAATCGAGGACGAAGCGAACCCGGCCAGACTGGGACCCGGGATTGGCGACGAGGCGCTGACTCCGTGGCTGTTCGACGCCGAACTGGCCGTGGAATGGGTCGCGATCGCCGGTCAGCGCGCCACTCTCGTCGCAGCGGAGATACCTGCCGCCACCCGGGCCGAACTAGCCGCCACGTTGACCCAACTGGCCAGGGCGATCCGGCTCCCCCGATCCGGCGCACTGCACGACGTGGCGAGCCACGCCCAGCAGGTGCTGGATGCACAGCCCCCGATTGAGCCCGGGTCCGAGGAATCGGGCGTCAACATGGTGCGGCGGCTCGCTTCGGCGATCATCGCCGCCGCGACAGCGACTTCGGAGGTGCGGGCCCTGCTCGAACACCCCGACAGCCAACCTGCGTCGCCTCCCGAGCGAGATGTCCTAGAGGCACCTCCGGCCGATGTGGACACCGACCATTCCCGCAGGGGTCTGTTGCCCACGACGCGGCAGGCCATTCAGGCCTCCGTCGCGGGGTCTCTGGCGATCGTGCTGGGCGACCGGATCTCGCCGGAGCGCTGGTATTGGGCGGTGATCGCGGCGTTCCTGGTCTTCGCCGGCACCACCACTTGGGCCGAAAGCCTGACCAAGGGCTGGCAACGGTTGCTGGGTACCGTCCTCGGGGTGCCCTGCGGCATGGCAGTCGCCACGTTGGTCGCAGGAAACAGCACCGCGTCGCTCGTCATGATCTTCGTGTGCCTGTTCTGCGCGTTCTATTTCATGCAGGTAGCCCAAAGTCTGATGGCGTTCTGGATCACCACGGTATTGGCACTGCTGTACGGACTGCTCGGACAATTCAGCGTCGAAGTGCTCGTGCTGCGAATCGAAGAGACCGCCGTCGGTGCGGCCATCGGTGTCGCCGTGGCAATACTCCTGCTGCCCACCACACTCAGCACCACCATCCGTAAGGACACCCGAGAGTTCCTGAGCTCGTTGTCTCTGGTGATCGAGACATCCATCGCGCGAATGTTCGGTCAGCAGGGGGCGAACAGTCCTACCGAGGAAGCGCGCGAACTCGACCGGAAGCTGCAACAGTTCCGGATCACCGCCAAGCCGCTGCTGGCCGGTGTGACCGGACTGGCGGGCCGGCACAACATCCAGCACAGCCTAAGGCTGTTCACGATCTGCGACCGCTACGGACGAAACCTGGCACGCAACGGCGAACGCTATGTAGACCCCTCATGTCCAGCGGAGCTCGCCGAGGCCGTCAGAACCGCCGCGCGACAGATCCAACACAACATCGACGCGCTGGTGGCAGCACTGGACGGTAGGCACGCGGCTCCCCTCATCGCCGCATCCGATGCCCTCGAAACCGCTGAAACTCTTGCCGCACAACGGGATGGATCGGGCCGGCAAGAGGAATTGTTGCGCATTCTGCGCTCTCTGCGACGAATCGAACGTGCCGTCGTCGCCACCACCACCCATCTGGACGCGGATGCCGGCCTCAAATTATCGAAGTCCTGAATCTCCCTGTTCTACAACGCAATTAGCCACCGCGACAATGGATGCGTTGACACCTCCCGTCAATGACCATACATTGTGTGAAAGTTGTCCGCCCGCTAGCGGGAAGGCAGGTGAGTGTGAGTCTCATCGTCGTCAACAACCCTGCTCAACTGCCCTGGCAGACCAATCTGTTCGACCTGCTGATGCTGGCCATGTTCGCCACCGCGACCGCCTACAGCGTCGTGCAGTTCCGGCGCGGCAGACGAATCTACGCGGCGGTGTTGGCGACCGCGACCATCTATGGCTTGGTCCTGGAGTTGGCGGGCATGGCCACGCTCAACATGTATGCCCAGGGCGAGTTTCTGCTGATGATCAACTGGACCGCCCTTCCCCTGTGGGAGGGCACCACGATGATGCCCTTCTATGTGGTGATCTTCTATCCCGCCATTCTGTTCACCGGATTCAAGGTGGTCGAGGCGCTGGGGATTCAGAAGCGTTGGCAGGCTGCCACCACCGGTGGGTTGTTCATGATCACCCTGGACGCGCCGTACATCGTCGAGGGAAACCTTCGCCACATCGTCTGGTGGACTTGGGATCCCGATTTCAAGATGTTCCAGTACTGGGTCGGTTGGCCATTGGCCGACCTGTGCTGGCAGGGCCTCTGGGACGCGCTCTTCATCTACCTGATGTTGTGGGCACTGCCGCGCATCGACGGCGCCCAGACAAGCTGGTCCAACGCAAGGAGCTTCGGCGTCTTCGTGCCGCTTAGCGCCCTAGCAGTACTGGTCGGCGGCACGATCCTGTTGTCACCGCTGACCGTCGTCACCCTGCTGGGGGCTCCACAGTGGCCGCTGGTGCTGTTGCTGGTGTCGGCCTACGCCGCGATCGCGGTGTCGGCACTGCGCACGGCACGGCCGGCCCGTCGGATCAGCAAGTGCACCGCGGCGGTCGTGTCGATGTACGTCGTCAGCTTTGCGGCAATGGTGCTGGCGAACGCCGTGTACGAACGAGGTATCACTCAGTACATAGCGGTGCAGGCCGCCGGTCTGCTGCTGATGAGCGCGTTCACCGCGTTCCCCGCCGTCGCCCGTCGCCGGGCTGCTCGGGCGCAACCCGAGGACCAAAGGGACCACATCGCGGCGTAGCGCAACCGGAAGGAGACCGTCATCACGGTCGGTGCCGCCACCATAAGCGTCTTCGACGCCGATCTTCCGACGCTGACGTACGAGGCCACCGAAACTCCCGCCGCCGTGTATCCGCGTATTCAGGCAGCACAACGGCAAGCTCCGATCGCGTTGGGGCCGTTCGGGCCCGAAGTGCTCTCGTACCAACTTGTTCGCTCGGTGCTGCGCGATGCCCGATTCCAGATCCCGCCGGGCCTGAATCTCGTTGTGCAGGGCATCACTTCGGGACCGTTATGGGACAAAGTGATGAACAGCCTGCTGTGCCTGGAAGGCGCCGCGCACCAGCGTTTGCGTAGCCTGACGTCCAAGGCATTCACCCCACGAGCAACCTTCCGCCTGCACGACACGATGACTGCAGTGATGAACGAACTGGTCGACCGTATCGTCGAAACCGGCCCGGGAACCAACACATGTGATGTCGTCACCGACCTGGCGCGCCCGTACCCCGTCCCCATCATCTGCGCGTTGTTGGGCGCGCCTCGCGAGGATTGGCAACAGTTTTCGGTGTGGGCGGACGAAATCTTCAAAGCGTTCAGTTTCATTGCGGGCGTCAGCGAAATCGAGCCCGCCGTCATGCGCGCCTGGGGACAACTCGACGACTATGTGGACGCGATGGTGGAACGGCGGCGGCGCAGCCTGACCGACGACCTGCTTTCCGACCTGATTCGCGCTGAGGACGGCGGCGATCGCCTCGACGCAGCTGAGCTACGCATGCTCGCCGGTGGCTTGTTGTTGGCGGGCACGGACACCACCCGCAATCAGCTGGCGGCGTCGATGCACGTACTGTGCGAGCGCCCCGACCAGTGGGAGTTGCTCACGGAGCGGCCCGAATTGGCGATGCACGCGGTCGAGGAGACCATGCGCCACTCCCCCATCGCCTGCGGGACACTTCGCCTTGTTTCCGAAGATGCCGAGATCGGTGGTTACCTATTCCCGGCCGGCACAATGATTTTGGTGAACACAGCCGCTGCCAATCGGGATCCGACGGTGTACGACGACCCCGCTCGGGTGGACATCACCCGCCAAGGGGTGCCGGCGATACTGACCTTCGGCGGCGGCATTCACTACTGTCTGGGAGCCAACCTGGCCAGACGCGAACTCGCCGAGGCGCTGACCGTGCTCACTCGTCGCATGCGCAATTTGCGAATTGTCGGGCCCGCGCCGTGGAAGCCGATGGTGAGCCTGGGCGGGCCGTTCAGCCTGCCCATCGAATTCGAGACCGTCTAGGCGCTAGCGAAAGTTCCAGTGCCGCAACCTAGTTGCACATCGTGCAACCGAATCTGAGCACGGGCGACTCTCATGCTATCCTGTCACAGGATGCTGTTCGTGCATCCATTCATATGAAAGAAGTTGGAAAAAGTATGACACAGGGAACTGTGAAGTGGTTCAACAGCGACAAGGGCTTCGGTTTTATCGCTCCTGATGGTGACGCTCAAGATGTGTTCGTCCACTACTCAGAAATCCAGGGAACTGGATATCGCTCTCTCGAGGAGAACCAGCGGGTTCAATTCGACATCGGACAGGGCGCCAAGGGGCCTCAGGCAATTGGCGTGACTCTCGTTTAGCAGTCGTTTCGTAGCAGTGAGCTGGCAGGCATGTTCCTGCCAGCTCATTTCCAATTTTCTAGCAGCACAATAGATTTCACGCGGCTATGGCCGCCTGCCAGCGATGAGCGCGCAGTGTGTCGCTGCTGCAAGCTAAATCCGGATTTTGCAGTGCTGTGCACTGCTCAGCTCCAACGGTAGCGGCGCGGCGAGCTAGAGCGGGTTGCTACGGACTGGGGTGATACGAAGCCCAGGGATGGGCAGATTCCAGTTGCGCCGCAACACGGATGAGAACATCCTCCCGCCCATAAGCGGCGGCGAGCTGCACGCCAATGGGTAGGCCGTCAGCGTTGCGGTACAAGGGCAGACTGATCGCGGGTTGTCCGCTCATGTTGAACGGCGGCGTGAACGCAGCGAACTGCCCGCCGCGGCGGTTCAGTGCGTTGGGGTTTTCGGGGTCGCTCTCGAACTCCGACAGCGGCAGCGGCGGTTCGGACACCGTCGGCGTCAGGAGCAAGTCCCACCCGTCCGCCCACCACTGCTGCAGCGCCCGCCTGAACGTGTAGATCGCCGACTGCGCTGCCGCGTAGTCGACCGCGCTGAACCGCTGCGCATGCTGAGCCAGGGTCCAGTTCACAGGTTCGACGTCCGCTGCGGTGACCTCGCGTCCGATCGTCTCGCTGATCGCGCGTATCGCCAGAGCCATCTGCGTACACCACAGCGCCATGAACTTCTTGGTCAATGTGGTGTCGGCAAGGCAGGCCGGCCACGCCGGCGCCACGATGTGCCCGAGACCTTCCAGCATCGAACCGGCGGCCCGCACCGCCGCGACGCAGTCTTGATGCAGGAAGTCACCGCGCGGATGCACATCGAGCACACCGATGCGCAGCCGGCCAGGATCGGCGCCGACCTCCTCGACGTACGGACGCTGTGGCGCGGGGGCGATCACCGAGTCACCGATGCCTGGGCCGCGAACCGCGTCGAGCAACCCCGCCGTGTCCCGCACCGTGCGGCTCACACACAGTTCGACACCCAGACCCACCTCGGCCCGCGCGGGCCCGACCGTGATCCGCCCCTGGCTCGTCTTCAGGCCAACCAGCCCGCAGCACGACGCCGGGATGCGGATGCTGCCGCCTCCGTCCGAGGCGTGGGCAAACGGAACCATCCCGGCGGCCACCGCCGCCGCGGCGCCGCCGCTGGATCCTCCCGGAGTGCGTTCCAATGCCCACGGGTTGCGCGTTGGCCCCCAGGCGATCGGTTGCGTGGTCGGCAGGCTCCCGAATTCGCAGGTATTGGTCCGTCCGGCGATGACGAGCCCGGCTTTTTTGAATCGGGACACCAGCGTGGTGTCGGACGTGTCGATCTGGCCCGCTTCCTTCAGCGCAACATTGCCGTTGGACATCGTCTGACCGGCGAAGTTGGTGTAGAGATCCTTGAGCAAGAACGGCACGCCGCGAAACGGGCCGGCGGGTAGGGCCGGATCAGCGGCGATGGACCGGGCGTGCTCGAACCACTCGATCACCACCGCGTTCAACTGCGGATTGAACCGCTCGATCCGCTCGACCGCCGCTTCCAGCAGCTCGCTCGGACTGATGTCACCCTTGGCCACGAGGGCCGCCTGCTCTGTGGCGTCCATCCACCGCGTCTCGTCGGCAAGCCCAGTCATGGTATGGGTCTACCACGGAGCGTTGTAGCGTTCTTCAAAAGGGGAAGGACGAGATGAGCGAAGAAGTATTGCGCGGCGTGATGGACCAATGGAAGGCCGGGATCGACGCGCACGAACCGCAGCAAGTGGCCGCGCTTTTTACCGAAGACGCCATTTTTCAGGGGCTGCGTCCGTATAGCGTTGGCAGGCAAGCCGTTCACGACTATTACGACTCGCAGCCGCGCGGCATGACGGTCGCCTACCGCATTCTGCAATCGCGCCAAATCGCCGAAGACACAGTGCTCGGTTACCTCAACGCGGACTTCACTTTTCCCGATCCACCCAATCTCAGCGTGCGCATCGGCGTGCTGATGACACGTGACGACGACGGCTGGCAGATCAGGTACTACCAGGCGTCGGTGTTCGGCTGACTCTCTGGCAGTCGCTCAGTCCGACGAAGGGTCGAGGTCCACGACGAAGCCCCGATTATCCTGCAGGCGTTTCGCGACCGCGAACGCAACGCGAACGTCGGCGGGCGGCTTTTCTTTGTCACCCGCCGACGCGGTGAGTCCGAGTGCGATCATCACGTCGGCATAGGTGATGAAGAGTCCAAACCAGTACGCCCACTTCATATTCGGGTCAGGTTGCGACGCGAAGAAGATGATCAGGAAGATCGGCCCGATAATCCCGAAGACGAAGATCATCGCCTGGATGCCCAGGTACCGCTTGAACGTGGACACTTCACACTCTCCCCTCACCCTGCTGGGCGAAAGGCAGCATATCGCGCGTCGGCGCTACTCGTTGACCTCGTCGGCCGTGGTCGACCCCTGGTCGACCCGTCGGGCCCGCGCGCGACGCTTTCCTTCATGCATGGCCGCCACCCGCGCGACCGGGATTGTGCGTCCATGTTCGATGAGGTCGCTCGGCAGGGTCTGCGGTGCGGGCATCGACTCCAACCACGGTTTGCGCTCGGACATGGCCGCCAACGCCGTATGCACCGTGAAATCGGCCGGGCTGACCCGGTCAAGATCCGACCAGTCCAGCGGGAACGAAACCGGGGTGCCCGGGCGCAGACGAGGACTGTAGGCGGCGGCAACCGTGGCGCCCCCGGCGCGGGTCGAGTCGATGAATACCTTGCCGCCGCGGTCCTCGACGATGAAAACCGTTGTCGCCAGTGCGGGATCGATCGCTTCGGCGCGCGCGGCGAGTGCGCGGGTGGCCGCCGCGACGTCGTCGACCTGAGCGCTGTCATCGATCGGCACGAACACGTGTAAGCCCTTTGCACCACTGGTCTTGACCGCACCGGACAACCCGCAATCCGCCAGCGCCTGACGCACCAGGTACGCGGCCTTGACCACCGCGGCGAAGCCATCGTCGACCGGCGGGTCAAGATCGAGCACCAGATGGGTGGGCCGATAGATGTTGTCGGCCATACCTAACGTCGGGTGGTACTCGACCGCACGCTGATTGGCCAGCCATAACAGGGTGCGCCTGTCGTTGCAGAGCGCGTAGTGCACTTCCCGGTGCGACGCCTCCGCCCAAATGGACACGGTTCGCACCCAGTCGGGGGTGTATTTCGGGACGTTCTTCTGCATGAACGGCGCGCGGCCGCGCAGCACCCGCAGCACCGTGAGCGGCCTGTCGACCAGTCCCGGCAACATCCGGTCGGCCACCGCATCCAGGTAATCCACCAAGTCGCGCTTGGTTGCTCCGGCATCGGGCGTCAACGGCTGATCCAGGTTGGTCAGGTCCACCCCCGCGCGCTGTTCCCCGGCGCTCATTTGCTCAGCCTACGTGTTGACCGGGTATTGCCTCAGCCGTCAATCCAGCTCTAGAACTGTGTACGCGCCGTCGACCTTTCCGCCGCGACACGGTAGCGCTACCATCGCGAAAAGCGTTCGAGGGAGCACGCTATGGCCGCGCCGCATCTACCGCCAGACTTCGATTTCACCGACCCGGACATCTACGCGGATCGGTTGCCGGTGAAGGAGTTGGCCGAGTTGCGGCGAGCGGCGCCCATCTGGTGGAACGCGCAGCCTCCCGACAAAGGCGGTTTCGGTGACGGCGGCTTCTGGGTGGTGAGCAAGCACCGCGACGTGCGCGAGGTCTCGCTGCGCAGCGACGTGTTCTCGTCAGCCGCGAAGTCGGTGGTGCCCCGCTATAAGGTGACCGGCGGCGGTGGCCAGATCGAAGCGGGCCGGGCGTCGATGATCATGATGGATGATCCAGAGCACAGTCGGCTGCGAAAGATCGTCTCACGTGGCTTCACGCCCCGCGCCGTGGAGCGGCTGCGTGGCGAACTCGACGAGCGCGCACGAAGGATAGCCGCGCGGGCTGCGGCGGCGAATTGCGGCGATTTCGTGCTCCAAGTGGCTCGCGAGTTGCCCTTGCAGGCAATCGCCGGACTGCTAGGGGTGCCGGAGGAAGACCGCGAGAAGCTTTTCGACTGGTCCAACCGGATGATCGGCGACGACGACCCCGAGTTCGCCGAGTACGATGCGCTGGGCTCTGCGGGTGAAATGATGTGGTATGCAATGCAATTGGCAGCGAGCAAGGCCGGAGGAGAAAGTTGCGGGCCACAGCACGGCGATCAAGATATCGTCACCACGCTGATGGATGCCGACGCGGACGGTCAACTCACCGAGGCCGAATTCGGCATGTTCGTCGTTACCCTTGCCATCGCGGGCAACGAGACCTCGCGCAATTCGATCACCCAGGGCATGATGGCGTTCACCGAATTCCCCGACCAATGGGAACTGTTCAAGGCGCAACGCCCGAAGACTGCCGCAGACGAGATCATTCGCTGGGCCTCGCCGATCACGGCGTTTCAACGCACCGCGCTTGCCGACACTGAGCTCGGCGGCGTGCAGATCAAGAAGGGGCAACGGGTGGTGTTGTTCTACCGCTCGGCGAACTTCGACGAAGATGTCTTTGACGACCCTTTCACCTTCAACATTCTGCGAAGCCCCAATCCGCACTTGGCCTTTGGCGGTACCGGTGCGCATTACTGCATCGGCGCCAACCTCGCTCGGATGACGATCGACCTGATGTTCAACGCGATTGCCGACCACTTACCTGATCTGACGCCCGTCGGGAAACCCGAACGGCTGCGGTCAAGCTTCATCAACGGCATCAAACACTGGCAGGTCGAGTATCACTAGCCTCGTTCGGCGGCAGGCGAAGTGCCCAAGCTCCCAGCGACAACCCCTAGACCTGCAGCAATGCAACATGACTGCCGCCGGAGGGGCGCGCTCTCATTTGCCGTCCTAACCCGGATTTTTCGTGAAACGTTGTGAGTTTCGGGGTGTAGATATGCGAAAGTGCCTGTCCTGCAAGGAATAATTGGACTTCTCTAGGGTTCAGTCGTTCCAGCGGGAAGGCACCTCGCAGGTGAAGAATATCGCGGTCGGGTCGCGGGTGAAAGTTTCCGCCGACGGTTATGGTGTCGTGTCGCATGCCGGGATGGCCATGGTGCGTGAGCTCGCGGACCGCAGCGGGTTATCGGCGCAGGTCACCGCCGCGTTGGCAGATACCTACCGGGGCCCGTGGGTGTATGCGCCCGGGGAGGTGTTCGCTGATCTGGCTGCCGCGGTCGCCGATGGGGCGGACTGCATCGACGCGGTCGGACAACTGTGCGGCGACCGTGAGCATGTCCTGGGTGCCAAAGCCTCCACGACCACGATGTGGCGGCTAATCGATGAGCGCATCGATGCTTCGCACCTACCGCGGGTGCGTGCCGCCCGGGCTGCGGCCCGCGCAGCGGCCTGGGCCGCCGGCGCCGCCCCGCACCGGGTGGCTGGTTGCACATCGACATCGACGCCACCCTGGTCCTCGATCATTCCGATAACAAGGAGAAGGCAGGGGCGACCTGGAAAAAGACCTACGGTCACCACCCGCTGCTGGCCTTCGTGGACCGCCCCGAGATCGCCGGCGGGGAAGCGCTGGCCGGCCTACTGCGCCCCGGTGGCGCGGGCTCCAACACCGCAGCTGACCACGTCAGTGTCCTAGCGCAGGCACTGGCCGGCCTGCCGGCGCGATGGCGGCCGGACCCCGATCATCGCGACGACCCCGACAAGCCGGCGGTGCTGGTGCGCTGCGACACCGCCGGGGCCACCCACGACTTCGCCGACGCCTGCCGCGCCGCGGCGTGGGTTCTCCTTCGGCTACCCGTGGATTGGCGGGTGCAGGACGCTGTGGACACTCTCAACATCGGGCAGTGCTGGTATCCGACGATCGACACCGACGGTGGTATCCGCGAGGGCGCCTGGGTCGCCGAGGCCACCAACCTGGTCAACCTGTCATCGTGGCGGCGGGGACCCGGCTGATCCTGCGCAAGGAAAGGCCCCATCCGGGTGCGCAGTTGCGGTTCACCGACGCCGACGGGATGCGGGTCACCGCGTTCATCACCGACACACCGCCCGGTGTGGTCGCCGGCCAGGTGGCAGGTCTGGAACTACGCCACCGCCAACACGCCCGCGTCGAAGACCGCATCCGCGAACTCAAAGCCACCGGCCTGCGCAACCTGCCGTGTCAGGCATTCGACGCCAACGCCGCCTGGCTGGAAATCGTCTTGGCCGCAGCCGATCTGGTCACCTGGTGCCAGCTCATCGGATTCACCGGCCACCCCGGCCTGACCCGTGCCGAGATCGCTACCTTCCGCTACCGAGTCCTGCACGTCGCAGCCCGCATCACCCGCGGCGCCCGCCGAACCCGACTACGCATCGACGCCACCTGGCGATGGGCCGCAGCCATCGCCACCGCATGGCAACACATCCGCACCGCCTTCGGTTGACCGACAACCCAGCTGACCAACCGAGCACGAAAGACCACCGGCCCTGGGAAAGCCCGCCAACCCGGCGACACGGGACAACCCCAACACGCCCTAAACCACACAAACCCCAGACACCACGCACCCCATCGCCAAGTCCGACCGAAATCACCCTCGACGAAAAATCGAGGCTAACGTGCTACAACGCCGCTGTCGGTAGGAGACGGGCAAAGCCCCTCATCGCCCGGCCGCGGCTTTACCCCCCCGGACCCCTCCGGACCCCACCGGGCCCCGACTCGAAATACTCGCGCCCCCGCTCAGCCCTCTCCCACAGCACGCCGTCGCCACCGATGATGCCCTCCCTGATGAGCGCGCGCTTGAGGATCTTGTTGGTCGCGGTCCGCGGCAGCACGGTATTGATGCGCACATACCTCGGCCACGCCTTGGGCGAGAGGGAGGGCTGGGCGGCCAGGAAGTCCTGAAAACGCTGCGGGGTCAAGGCGGCATCGTCGTTCAATACCACGGCGGCCATCACCTGGTCGCCGACATGCTCGTCGGGAACGGCGTAGACAACGCAGTGGTTGATTTCGGGAAGGCGCTGCAGGATTCGCTCAATCGGCCCGGCCGCCAAGTTCTCGCCGTCGACACGCATCCAGTCAGCGGTGCGGCCCGCGAGGTAGATCCATCCGTCCGCATCGCGGTACGCCAGGTCGCCCGACCAGTACATGCCGTCGCGCATCCGCTCATTGGTTGCCGCGGTGTCGTTGTAGTAGCCGGTGAAACCGCCCGCGCCATAGGTGTTGACCAGTTCACCGACCGCCTCGTCGATGTTGGTCAACGCACCGTGATCGTCGAAAATTGCCGGCGCGCACTCGGTTTTGGTACCAGGATGGTAAACGCTCACACCCGGATAGCCTTTACCGATCGATCCGGGCGGCATTCCGTCTTCCCGCATCACTACCACGGCAAACTCGCTGGATCCGAAGCTGTCGACGACCTGGCATCCGAATCGTCTTGCGAATTCCGCGATATCACGTTCGGTGGCCTCGTTGCCGAACGCCGCGTGCAGCGTGTTGTCGGCATCATCGGGCCTTTCCGGCGTACCCAGCACGAGCGCCAACGGTTTGCCGACATAGTTCATGTACGTGATGCCATACCTGCGGATGTCCGACAGGAACCCCGTCGGCGAAAATCGCGCCGGCACCATGGTGGCGCCGGCGCTGATCGCCACCGTCCAGCCCGCCGCCACGCCGTTGGAATGGAACAGCGGCATCGACAAGTAGCAGACATCGTCGGCGGTGAGCCCGAATCGATCAACCAGGCTCGCACCGCACATCACCCCCATCGCATGGGCAAAGCGCACGGCCTTCGGGTCACCGCTGGTGCCGGAGGTGAAGATCATCATGAATGTGTCGGCGCCGCCGACTTCGCGGTGCGGCACCAGGGCTCCCGCCGAAGCGACAACGTGGCGGTACCGGTCGCCGCCCACGTCGACGACGGACACGCCAGCCAGGTCGAGTCCGTCAAGCAGCGGTAGATACTCGGCGGCAGCCAGCACAATCTGGCAGTCGGACCGTTTGATGTCGGCCGCCAGGCCCGCGCCGCGCCGCGTGGTGTTGATCCCGCACAAGACGTAGCCACCGAGCGCTGCGGCCGCCATGGACCGCAGCATCTCCAGCGAATTCCCCAGCAGTGCACCGACATGTAGCGGCCGACCCGGATCGCCCAGCGCGATCAGCGCAGATGCCTCCGCCGCCGCCTCGGCCAAGTGCTCGCGCCAAGTCCACGTCCGCGAACCGTGCACCAACGCAGTCGTGTCGTCGCTCATCCGCGACCGCAGCAACTGCTGCACCGTCTCAAACATCGGCCGGCCGATACCTCAGCAGCGTGATGTCCGTGTCGGGAACGTCATAGAACACCGGGGTCACCCGCATGCCGATAGCAATATCGTCCGGCACTACATCGACCAACTCCGTACTTACCCGCGGACCCACGTCCCATTGGACGACGGCGAGCAACTGTGGCACCTTGTCGGCCCACGGCGGCCCGGTCGGTCGACGCGCAACCGTATAGGTATAGAGCGATCCGAAGCCGTCGATCTCCCGCCACTCCAGGTCGTCGGCCAATGTCCCGGGAGCCAGCGTGCGTGGGTAGAAGACGTAACGTCCCGAGGACGGCGAGTACTGGATGCGAATCACATGCTGGCGCAGCGCATCCCAGTACGGCTGCGATACCGGCGTCGGTTCGGGCAACGGTTCGGTCATCTCAGTCGCCCGCCAGGATCAGAGCAACTTGTTCGCTCATGATTCCGCCATTGCCGGTGACGAACGCGACATTGCAGTCCGGCACCTGCGCCTCACCCGCCCTGCCCATGACCTGCCGGGCGCCGTCGACGACATGGTGCATGCCACCGGCCATCCCGGCCTGGCCGTAGGACAATTGGCCACCGGCGGTGTTGATCGGAAAATCGCCACGGAACGTCAGGTCGTGCTCGCTCACCCACCGCATGCCCTCCCCCTTGCCGCAGAACCCCGCGTCTTCCAACGTCATGAGCACGGTGATGGTGTAGCAGTCGTAGATCGACGCGACATCGACGTCGGCCCGGGTTGCCCCTGCCATGGTGAACGCCCGCTCGGCAGCCCGCGCTATAGGAGTGTTCAAGAGGTCCTCGGCATAGGTTGGTGTCTTGAAGCGGATGTGCTCGCCGAAACCCTTGATCCACACCGGCCTTCGTCGAGAGCGGCGGGCAACGTCCGCATTGGCGATCAACACGCCCGCACCGCCGTGCACCCCCATCACGGTCTCCAGCATGTGGATCGGGTCGGCGATGACCGGACTATCCAGCACATCCTGGACCGTTATGGGCTGGCCGTGAAAGACGGCACCGGGGTGGGCGCAGGCGTTGACGCGTTGGTGCACCGCGATTCGCGCCAAAGCCTCGGCGTCGTAGCCGAATTCGGCGGCATAGCGCTGTGCGATCTGAGCGTACGGACCGTTCTGCCCGACATTGCCGTACGGGATCTCGAATTCGGCCTGCGGCGAACCGTAGTTGTTGCTCGACGCCCCGTACCACCCAAGGGTCCGTCCGGGTCGTCGTTCTGAGCGAGGCAGATTCGGCGAACCGGGCACCACGGCCAAAACGGCCTCGCAGATACCCAATTCCACTGCGGCCGCGGCACGCCACACCATGCCCGCCGACGTCGCACCGCCCAAGTCCACGCGGTCACCGAAATCCAGTGCAAGACCGAGATACTCGGACAACGTGGCCGGCGCGAACATGTCCGACTCGGCGATGCCGTGACACGACAAACCGTTGACCACCCCCGGATCGACACCGGCGTCCTCGATCACCGACTTAGCCAGCCGCGCATACTGATCCAATGTGAAAGACGGCGGCCCGCTCGGGCGGCGTTCGGCGGGCAGCTCCACGATGCCGATGATCGCCGCCTCACCGCGCAGTCCGGTCATTGCACACTCCGGCGCGGCAACGCGACCGTCGCGGTCCCCGGCATCAGCACGTCGTCGCCGCGTCGGCAGAAGATCTCCAGATCAACCAGGCCGTGCTCGTCGGTCACGCGTTTGCCGGTAATGACACCCCCGAACGTCAAAGCCTGACCGGGATAAGCGATCGCGCGGTTCTGCACGGAAAACGTGACCAGGCGCCCGCTTCCGCCGATCCAGTCGGTCAGTGCGCGTGACAGCAACGCCGCCTGCAGCGGGCCGTGGACCAGCACGTCGTCGTATCCCTCGACGTCCCTGGCCCACTTCTTGTCGTAGTGGATGCGATGTCCGTTGTAAGTCGCGGCACTGAAGAAGAACAGCTGGGCTTCGTCGACGGTGACCGTCAACTCCGGTATCGCATCGCCGTCAGCGACGTCCTCGTAGTACAGCTGCTCGGTCATCGCGGCATCACGGCCTGGCGATCATCGATGTGGTCGCTTCCGCTACCAGGGCACGATTCTGGTTGCGGTACTCGCTGCGCCAGGTCACCAACACGAATTTGCCGCTCCTTCCTTCCTTTTCGACGATCGCATCGACCCGTCGCACCATTTCGATCTCGTCGCGGTGGTAAGCGGGCAGATGAAATGTGGTGCTCTCACCACCGGCCATCCGTCGCGGTGCCCGGGGAAACGCCATGCTGCCGGTCACCGCCCCCGAGGATCCGTCCGGCCGCAGATCGCCCAGAGCCACCACACCGAGCACCGCGTATTGCACATACAACGGTGGACAAATGACATCGCGATAGCCGTGTTCGCGGGCGAAATGTGGGTCGAACCACAGCGGGTTGTGGTCACCGACCGCCGCTGCCCAGCGCTGCCAGTCGCGGCGGTTGACCTCACCGGAGGCGGTGGCGACGACGCTGCCGATCTTCGCCGCGGCTTCCGGGTCTATCAGGCTCTCCCCCACGCTCAATCCTTCCGATCTCGCACGGTGTCAAGCCATTTCGCTGCGATATCGGCACCGCCTCCCCAAGTAGACAGCACGCGGGCGCGTTCGGAGAACAGATGAAGATCCGTGTCGACGACGTATCCCATGCCACCGTGCAGTTGGTGGGCGTCGAGCGTGACCTGCTTGACCGCAGCGGCGCGCATCCGCGCGATCGCGGTCTCCCGGGTGGCAACCCGTCCGCGCCCAATCCAGAACGCCGCTGACTGGGCGGCCAGCCGGGCCGCAGACACGGCGATGTGCATGTCGGCCACCAAGTGTTGGGCCGCCTGGAACGACGCGATCGGCCGGCCGAATTGTTCGCGCACCTTCGTATGGTCCACCGTGCGCTGGATGACCGCCTCGCCCACCCCGACCAGATCGAGGCAGTGCAGCGCCACCGCCGCGTTGGCCACCCGGCGCAGATCCCGCGAACCCGCGGCGAACACGGCGCCCGGGTCCGCGACGGTCACCTCGTCGAAGCGCACGGTGAAGGCCGGGTGTCCGCCCATCAGCTGCAGTGGTTCGATGCTGACTCCCTGCGCGCCCGTCTCGACCACGAACCCGAGCGTGCCGCCGGCCGCGTCGTCGGTCCCGGCCGTGATGACGATCAGGTCGGCCAAGTCTGCATCGGCGACGAAATCCGCGCTGCCGTCCAGACGCCACAAGCCTTCGTCGTTGTGCGCGTGCAACACCGGAGTGACGACGGCCGCGTCGCGGGTGTTGAACAACGCCGACGTCCCGCGTACAGATCCGGACGCCAGCTCCGGCAGCCACCTGGCGCGCGCACCCGGGCCGCCCAGCCAATCGATGGCCAATGCCGCGATCACCGTGCTGTGAACGACGTTGGGACACAAGGCTCGTCCGGCCTCGACACTGAAGACGCCCAGGTCCGACAGGTATCCGCCGGAGCCGCCATGACTTTCGTCGATTGCCAGCCCGAGCAACCCCGCGCCGGCCAGCGCCTTCCACAACCGCTCCGGCATGCGGTCGGCCTGGGGGCCGCGCGCCAACGTCGTCGGACACTCGGCGGCCAGCAGACTGCGGCACATCGCGGCCAAATCGCGTTCGTGCGGCGAGGGAATCAACTTCATGCGTCCGTCACCGCCCGTAGGAAGGCATACCGTGACCGCGCTGCGCGATCACATCCCGCAGCACCTCGTTGGTGCCGCCACCGAAGCGCATCAACGGCGACACCCGATAGAGCCGCTCGAAGAATCCGTCGAACGGCGCACCCCGGGCGTGGTGAGCGAGCAACCCGTCCGGGCCGAGCAGATCGATCGCCAGATCGGCGATGCGTTGGCGCAACTCGCTGGTGAAAATCTTCTCGACACTGACCTCAACGGACGGGATGCTTCCGCCGTCAAGCAGAGAAGCGGCCTCATAGCCCATCAACGTCGCGACTTCGACGTCCGCGTCGGCCTGCGCCAGGCGCCGGCGAAACACCGGATCAGCACCCGGCACGGTGCCGTCGCGCAACGGCACCGACGCCAATGCAACCAGATCGTTGAGCGCCCGACGCAGGTCGCCGGCATTGGTCAGCGCGCCGCGCTCCAGATCGAGAGCTCCGGTGATATAGGTCCAGCCCTTGTTGACCTCGCCGATCAAATTGGTGACGGGCACTCGGACGTCGTTGAAAAAGGTTTCGTTGGTCCGATACCCGGACCACGCGTAGAGGGGCCGGATCTCGATGCCGGGACTGTCGATCGGGACCATGATCACCGAGATCCCCCGGTGCCGACGCGCCTCGGGATCGGTGCGCACGCAAAGCCATTCGTGCGTGCAGCGCTGAGCGCCGCTGTTCCAGATTTTGGATCCGTTGATCACCCACTCGTCGCCGTCACGCACGGCACGGGTACGCAAGCTGGCCAGGTCGGTACCCGCGTTGGGCTCCGAATAGCCCACCGCGCAAACCAATTCGCCCCTGGCGATGGGCGGCAGGAACTCCCTCTTGTTCTGCTCGGTGCCGTGGCGCATGATCATCGGCGCCACCGACGTCACGGTGAGATCGGGGCCAGGCACACCGGCATAGTCGAACTCGCTCATCAGCAGGTGCTGATGCATGGCCGTCAGCCCCAAGCCGCCGTATTCGGTCGGCCAGTTCAGACCGAACCAGCCACGCTCCCCGATCTTGCGCCGGAACGCCGACACCTCGCCGTCCGGGTACTCGAGACCGTGCGCGGCGATCTCAGCCTTGAGCGCAGGGGTCACATTCTGTCGAAGAAACTCCCGCACCTCCGACAGCCACTCCCGCTGCCCGGTGTCGAGTTCAAAGTCCATACCTGCCCCTTTGCAGGTCAGCTGACCGCTCGATTCGCGCTAACCACCTACCGCCTCTAGGCTCAATATTCACAGAACATAGCGGGGGGAATCGCTGATGGGTCTGAACACGGGGGCTAAGGGAAGATCTGCGTCCCGATGCGGAGTCGCAACGCTGGCGACGGCCGCGTCCTTGGGCATTGCCGCATGTTCGTCGACGGTGGCGCCACCTGCGGCCGCCCCGAATTCGTCGGCGAATTCGCCATCTAAAGCAGCCCCGGCCCCCGTTGTGCCGGTGACCCCGACGGCTACCAGGACCAATCCACTGGCAAAAGATTGGAAGGTCTACGGCGAAACCGTCTATTACGGGTGTCCCGGGCGATTCACACTCGGCGGCTCGGCACTCGACACAATTCGC
Organism: Mycobacterium bourgelatii; assembly: GCF_010723575.1. Taxonomy (NCBI): domain Bacteria; kingdom Bacillati; phylum Actinomycetota; class Actinomycetes; order Mycobacteriales; family Mycobacteriaceae; genus Mycobacterium; species Mycobacterium bourgelatii. The sequence continues at coordinate 512,405 of NZ_BLKZ01000001.1, read as the reverse complement.
CCCAAAGTATTCGACACCAAGTCGGGCGAATTGGTGTCACCGGCGGTGCCCGTGGCTCCCGCCGGCGTCCAAATCACCGGCGCCGCGTGCGCGCTGACCGGCACCGCTGACAACACCAAGGTGGCGTATCTGGTCACCACGCTCACCCAGGCGCAACCGGACGTCACCAAGACGATCGCGTACGTGTTTGATCTCAACTCGACCCAGCCGCTGGTGACCAAGGAACTCCAACCGCCGAACCCCGACGTCAGACTGGCGGCACCCAAAAACTGGGGTTTCGCCGGAACGGCATCCGGCGTGCTGTGGACGAATGGCTTCGCCGACGCCGCCCCCGGGCACAGCGCGAAACCGCTGAAACCGCCAAGGACCATTGTCCTTTCCAATACCGACTTGGCATCCGTGTGGGACGACCCGCAGGCCGGGCACGCCTGGCAAGACGTCATTTCCTTCCAGCGCAACACCGAAGGGCGGACAGCCGGCGCGGAATTGCGACTGCCGTCGGGCGACGCGATTCATCAGGACAACGACATCTGGACCGTTGACGAGGAACTGTCCGACGGGCCCGACCGACTGGTCAAGATCACCCGCCGGGACGGGTCAAATCCCCCGGTGATCTCCACCGTGTTCTACGACCTCAACTCCAGGTCGATAATCAGGTTCGGCGATGCCGATCGGATTTCCGGCGGGGGTTTGACGGCGACATTGGTTGACGGACAGCTATTCATCGACGGCCACAATTCCGGAACATCCGATTTTGGCTTCGGGGTGTGGAATCTGCGCACGCAGCATTGGGATTTCCAGATGAATCGCGACGAAGCCAAGCAATTGGCTATCACCAAGGTGGCGCATTTCGCTGGGCACCTCTACCTGACCAGCGAGGGCGGCAAGTACTCGACGATCGTGCTGCCGGACACCACGCCGGTCGTAACGTCCTGGGCGGTGCGACCCTTCGGACGGGTTTCCGACTGGACGCTGGTATGCCAAGGCGAGACGGCAGAGCCCGCGAAGGGCGAGTGCCAGCAAATCGTCCTGGTGAAAGACCAGGACGGTCACTACCCAGGTCCGTGGACGTGATCACCGCCCGCGTAGCGGGAGATGGTTTCACGGCGCGTCGAACCCTTTGACCGTTGCACCGTGTCCGATACAAACGTTCTCACTGGTGAGCGGCGGGTCTGGTAGTAGCTTTCGCGTTCCTCTTCGGTCTAGGATGTGATCTAGCTCACGACAAGGGCGTCGAGGAGGCGGTACTGGTGCTCGGCCTCAAGATGCTGATCGCGGCCATGACGGCAGCGGCCGCGGTGACGGTGGCAAACGTACCGGCCGCGCAGGCCAACCCGACGCCTCCTGGCCAGCCGTACGAGGAAGAGACTCCCCAGTTGCCGCAGCAAGCGGCTCCGGCGCCACCTCGCGGCGTCCTGGGATGCGTGCGAGGTGCCTGCATCCCCAGACAGGCGCCTCCTCGTCGCCCCTAGCACTTGCGTCAAAAGCCGTTTACCGCAGCTATTTTCGCAGGTGGGGGCAAGCCGGAAGGCCCAGCAGCCGAGGCTGCTAACGTGACCGTCCATGGGTGCCTTGGATGGACGGGTTGCGTTAATCACTGGCGGAGCCCGCGGGCAGGGGCGCGCACACGCGTTGGCGCTGGCCGCGGAGGGTGCCGACATCGTTGCGGCCGACGCGCCCGGCCCCATGGCGGGCCTCACCTACCCGCTGGCCACCGAGGACGACCTGCATGAGACGGCGAAGCTCGTCGAAGAACTCGGCCGGCGCTGCTTGCCGATATCCGTTGACGTGCGTGACTCGGCGCAGGTTGACGCCGCCGTCCAGCAAACCGTGACCGATCTGGGCAGCCTCGACATCCTGGTGGCCAACGCCGGCATCGTCAGCACCGGGCCCCTGCACGAAGTCAGCGACGAGATGTGGCGACAGCTTCTCGACACGAACCTGACCGGCGTTTTTCACACCCTGCGGGCGGCCATACCGGTGATGCGGCGCCAGCAGTTCGGCCGGATCGTCGTCACCTCGTCCATGGGCGGCCGCATGGGCATCCCGGATCTCGCCGCGTACAACGCCACCAAATGGGGGATCATCGGACTGGCCAAGTCCGTCGCCCTGGAAGTCGCCAAGGAAGGCGTCACCGTCAACGTCGTGTGCCCAACCACCACGCAAACGCCGATGGTGCAGCCCGCTGGAGGTGACGACGTACCCGACGATTTGGTGCGTCGGATGATGAAGGCCAACCCGATACCGCAGCCCTGGCTGCAACCCGAGGACGTCAGTCGTGGGGTGGTGTATCTGGTCACCGATCCCGGGGTCATCACCGGCAGCGTCCTCGAGATCGGCCTTGGCGGCAGCGCCCGAATCCACTGAGGCACTGGTCGACACGCGTCGGACATGGAAGGCTAGCGGCATGCCTGACCTCGCTGAACCTCGCTTTCTCGACGACCGTCTGGCCCACTGGGCTGCCACCACGCCCGATAACGAGGCGGTCGACTACCTTGACCGCAATTGGACCTGGGCACAGTGGCACGACAGGGTGCGCCGACTGGCCGGTGCGTTGACCGAACTCGGTATCAAGCGCGGCGATGCCGTGGCATTCCTGGACAAGAATCATCCGGCGTGTGTCGAGCTGACGTTCGCGGCCGCGTCGCTGGGTGCCGCCAACGCAATCATCAACTTCCGTCTGGCTGCCAACGAACTCGACTACGTGCTCAACGACTCGGGCGCCAAGGTGCTCGTCGTCGGTTCGGAGCTCAAGCCGAACATCGAGAAGATCCGCGACTCGCTCACCAATGTCGAGCACGTCATCGAGGTGACGCCCGACGGCGCCGAGGGCGACGAGTATGAGGCTCTGTTGGCCAAGTCGACACCCGTCGGCCGTTCGCCCAGCGTCGAACCCGACGACGTGTGCATCATCATGTATTCGTCCGGCACCACCGGCCACCCCAAGGGCGTCATGCTGACGCAGGCCAACCTGATCGCGCACACGGTCAACGCCGGCCAGGGCTTCAATGTCCAACCGGGCGACAAGAACATGGTGTCGATGCCGCTGTTCCATGTCGGCGGCTCGTCGTACGCACAGATCGGTATCCACAACGGCGTACCGAGCGTGATGACCCGTGACGTCGATGGGATGACGCTTGCCGGCGCGATCCTGAAGGGCGCCAACAGAACATTCTTGGTCCCAGCGGTGCTCGCGAAAGTGTTGGACTCGGGTGAAGACGCGGTGAAGTTGTTCAGCGCGCTGAAAACGTATGCCTACGGTGCGTCGCCGATGCCGCTGCCGCTGCTGCGCTCGGCCCTGAAGGCTTGGCCGGAAACCGAATTTTTGCAGGTGTACGGCCTGACCGAACTCTGCGGCGCCATCAGTCAACTGCTCCCCGAGGCACACCGCGCCGAGGACCACCCGGAGCGGCTGACAAGTGCGGGCACGGTGGTGCCCAACGCGGAAGTGCGGGTTGTCGATCCGTACACGCTCAAGGACGTGGCACCCGGCGAGCAGGGCGAATTGTGGTTCCGCTCACCGCAATTGATGAAGGGGTACCACAACAAACCCGAGGCGACGGCCGAGGCGATCACCGAAGACGGGTGGTTCCGCACCGGCGACATCGGCCGCGTCGACGACGGTGGCTACATCTTCGTCGAGGACCGACTCAAGGACATGATCATCTCGGGCGGGGAGAACATCTACTCGATCGAGGTTGAGCGGGCGCTTGCCGAACACCCGGCAGTCACCGAGGTCGCCGTCATCGGGGTGCCCCACCCAAAGTGGGGCGAGGTGGTGAAGGCCGTCGTCGCACTGGAAGGCGAGGCCACCGAGGAGGAGCTCATCGCCTTCACCCGTGAGCGCCTGGCGGCCTACAAATGCCCGAAGTCGATCGACATCACCGACGCGCTGCCGCGCAACCCGACCGGGAAGATCCTCAAGAAGGAATTGCGCAAGCCCTATTGGGAAGGCCGCGACCGCGCGACCGTGTAGTTGGGTAGCACCGGCTTGGGTTAGCGAGCCGGTGCGACCTCCGAAGCCATCACGTCGATGGCCCGCTCCCAAACCCGATGCAACCCAACGGCGCTCGCCAGGGCGGTGACGAATTTCTTGTCCGCTTTGGCGGCCACGAGCACACCCGGCGCGTCCAACTCGATGCCGGCGGCGGTGAGCGCCGCGGTACCGTCGCCCCACGCGGCGATCGGCTTGCAGTGGCGAAATGCCTCCTGCAGCAACACAACCAGCTTGAGGTCAGCCGTCGGCTTGGTTCCGGCGGCCACGACCACCGCGTCGAACTCGACGGACCTCGCGGTCAGCAGGGTCCGCTCGATGATCACACTGCGGCGTCCGGCTTTCAGCACTCCGCCGATGGGGGCCGTCACCAACGGCGTGGCGTTAAGGCCCAACACAGCGTCGATCAACTTGTTGACCCCGGCCAGATCGGAATCCGGGCCGGCGATGATGCCGATCTTGCGCCCATCGATCGGGCCGGGGGTTTCCACCACCTGCGACAGTGCCGGTGACAGCAGAACATCCTTGGGCGGCTTGCCCTTGGGTGCGGGCAGACCCAGGCCGATGGCCACCTGCTTGCACAGGTCGGCGTCGACATTGGCCAGTACCTGGAGTTCGCGCTCTTTGATCGCCTGCTCGTAGCATTTGCCGAGTTCGAACGTGAACGCCTCGACGATGTGCGCCTTTTCGACCTCGGTGAGGCTGCGGTAGAACATGGCCGCCTGGGTGAAGTGGTCCTCGAACGACGACGGATTTTCCCGGATGGCGGGTCCCTCGACCTGACGCGGGGTGTGCACATACCCGCCCTCGTCGGCAGCGGCGACCAGCGGCTCACCGTTGTCGATGGAATTCTTCAGGTATGGCGCCTGGCCGGTGTGAATTGCGGTCTGGTGCATGCCGTCCCGGAACATGTCGTTGACCGGGCAGTGCGGCCGGTTGATGGGCAACTGCGTGAAATTGGGCCCGCCCAATCTGGTGAGCTGCGTATCCAGGTAGGAGAAGAGCCGCGCCTGCATCAGCGGGTCGTTGGTCGGTTCGATGCCCGGCACCAGGTGGCCGGTGTGGAAGGCAACCTGCTCGGTTTCGGCGAAGAAGTTGGTGGGATTGCGGTTGAGCGTCAGCTTTCCGATCAGCTTCACCGGGCACAGTTCTTCGGGCACGATCTTGGTCGGGTCGAGCAGGTCTATTCCCTCGAAGGTGTGCGTTCCGTCGTCCGGCATCACCTGGATGCCCAGTTCGTACTCGAAGAAGGCGCCAGCCTCGATGCTGTCGGCCATGTCGCGGCGGTGGAAGTCGGGATCGCAGCCGGCGGTGATCTGCGCTTCTTCCCAGACCTGGGAGTGCACACCGGCGACCGGCTTCCAATGGAATTTGGCCAGCGTGGTCTTGCCCTTCTTGTCCACCAGACGGAACGTGTGAACCCCGAAGCCCTCCATGGTCCGGTACGAGCGGGGGATGCCACGGTCGCTCATGTTCCAGAACACGTGGTGAGTGGCTTCGGTGTGCAATGACACGAAGTCCCAGAAGGTGTCATGGGCGGATTGCGCCTGCGGAATCTCTCGGTCGGGATGCGGCTTGGCGGCGTGGACTACGTCAGGAAACTTGATGCCGTCCTGAATGAAGAACACCGGCATGTTGTTGCCGACCAGGTCGAAATTGCCTTCGTCGGTGTAGAACTTGACCGCAAAACCCCGGGTGTCACGCACCGTGTCGGCCGATCCGCGTGATCCCAACACGGTCGAAAAGCGGCAGAATACCTCGGTTTTCTTACCCTTTCGCGCCAGGAATCCGGCCTTGGTCACCGACGCAGCCGTGCCGTAGGACTCGAAGATGCCGTGTGCGGCCGCCCCCCGTGCGTGGACGACGCGCTCGGGGATGCGCTCATGGTCGAAGTGCGTGATCTTCTCGCGAAGATGGAAGTCTTCGAGAAGCGAGGGGCCACGATTACCGGCCTTCAACGAGTGGTCGGTGTCGGGCAATCGCACGCCCTGTGCGGTGGTCAGGTACCGCCCCGACTGGGCACGCGCATCGAGGCTGCCGGCCTCGCCGTTGGTGTTTCCGGTAGGGCTGGCGGGCCTGGGCGCGCCTTGGTCGCGCTGGCGGCGTGGAGGCATGAGGGTACTCCTGGGTTTCTTCGTTGGCTACGGACGCCCGAGTACCCGAATCCTGTTGCGCTAAGCAACCAGCGCGTCGCCAGACCTCAGCGAGCGCCGACGAAGTCGCGGAAGTCCGGCGGTACCTCCGAGATGTCGACCTTCTTGATGAAGTCAGGTGTCGCCACGGCGTTGTAGGTTTCCTCGCCGAGAATGAAGCCGTCTGCATCGAACGGCCAGACGACCAGCATGCGCAGCGTGACCAGGTAGAACCCCTCCTGATCGTCAACCGGAAAGCCCCGCCGCGCCGCGTCGGTGCCGTGGTAGATCGAACGGATAAAGCCTTCGGTGACAATGGTGTCGTCATCGACGACGATCCGGTCCATCTCCATCTCGAGGCACCACAGGCCGCCTTCGACGATCGTCGTTTCGTAGAAGTCCCGGACCGCTTGCCGTCCGACCGGGCTCAGATCCGGGGGTGCTCCCCAGGCGGTGTAGCGCGGGTCGGGGCTCAGCGTCGACATCACGAGATCAAGGTCCCGAGTCCGCTCACCGATGGTGTGGTCCAACAGTCGCCTGAGCCCGGATTTTTCGTGAAACGTTGTGAGTTTCGGGGTGTAGATATGCGAAAGTGCCTGTCCTGCAAGGAATAATTGGACTTCTCTACGGGTTCAGTCGTTCCAGCGGGAAGGCACCTCGCAGGTGAAGAATATCGCGGTCGGGTCGCGGGTGAAAGTTTCCGCCGACGGTTATGGTGTCGTGTCGCATGCCGGGATGGCCATGGTGCGTGAGCTCGCGGACCGCAGCGGGTTATCGGCGCAGGTCACCGCCGCGTTGGCAGATACCTACCGGGGCCCGTGGGTGTATGCGCCCGGGAGGTGTTCGCTGATCTGGCTGCCGCGGTCGCCGATGGGGCGGACTGCATCGACGCGGTCGGACAACTGTGCGGCGACCGTGAGCATGTCCTGGGTGCCAAAGCCTCCACGACCACGATGTGGCGGCTAATCGATGAGCGCATCGATGCTTCGCACCTACCGCGGGTGCGTGCCGCCCGGGCTGCGGCCCGCGCAGCGGCCTGGGCCGCCGGCGCCGCCCCCGCACCGGGTGGCTGGTTGCACATCGACATCGACGCCACCCTGGTCCTCGATCATTCCGATAACAAGGAGAAGGCAGGGGCGACCTGGAAAAAGACCTACGGTCACCACCCGCTGCTGGCCTTCGTGGACCGCCCCGAGATCGCCGGCGGGGAAGCGCTGGCCGGCCTACTGCGCCCCGGTGGCGCGGGCTCCAACACCGCAGCTGACCACGTCAGTGTCCTAGCGCAGGCACTGGCCGGCCTGCCGGCGCGATGGCGGCCGGACCCCGATCATCGCGACGACCCCGACAAGCCGGCGGTGCTGGTGCGCTGCGACACCGCCGGGGCCACCCACGACTTCGCCGACGCCTGCCGCGCCGCGCGGGGTTCTCCTTCGGCTACCCGTGGATTGGCGGGTGCAGGACGCTGTGGACACTCTCAACATCGGGCAGTGCTGGTATCCGGCGATCGACACCGACGGTGGTATCCGCGAGGGCGCCTGGGTCGCCGAGGCCACCAACCTGGTCAACCTGTCATCGTGGCGGCGGGGACCCGGCTGATCCTGCGCAAGGAAAGGCCCCATCCGGGTGCGCAGTTGCGGTTCACCGACGCCGACGGGATGCGGGTCACCGCGTTCATCACCGACACACCGCCCGGTGTGGTCGCCGGCCAGGTGGCAGGTCTGGAACTACGCCACCGCCAACACGCCCGCGTCGAAGACCGCATCCGCGAACTCAAAGCCACCGGCCTGCGCAACCTGCCGTGTCAGGCATTCGACGCCAACGCCGCCTGGCTGGAAATCGTCTTGGCCGCAGCCGATCTGGTCACCTGGTGCCAGCTCATCGGATTCACCGGCCACCCCGGCCTGACCCGTGCCGAGATCGCTACCTTCCGCTACCGAGTCCTGCACGTCGCAGCCCGCATCACCCGCGGCGCCCGCCGAACCCGACTACGCATCGACGCCACCTGGCGATGGGCCGCAGCCATCGCCACCGCATGGCAACACATCCGCACCGCCTTCGGTTGACCGACAACCCAGCTGACCAACCGAGCACGAAAGACCACCGGCCCTGGGAAAGCCCGCCAACCCGGCGACACGGGACAACCCCAACACGCCCTAAACCACACAAACCCCAGACACCACGCACCCCATCGCCAAGTCCGACCGAAATCACCCTCGACGAAAAATCGAGGTGAGCATGAGCAGATGCCGTGGATTGGTTGTCTTTGCGATCCGCTCTTCGATGAGGCGGGACGTCTTGGTCGGGTCGATGATGGCGGTCATCTAGTTCCTTCCCTTGCAAAGCAGCTGATATCGAACACCCTTCGGAGCCAACGGAATTCGCGATTCAGCAAAAGCAGCCGTCGTATCCGCCGCACGGCGTCACAGCACCTGACGGACCTGTCGGATCAGCGGACACTCACGCAGCATGACATGGCGCGCAACGGGGGTCGAGTGTCTGTTTATTGTCCTTCGGCGCGCCGGTCGCCGTCGCACACGGCAAGGACGGGCCAGGTTTCGGGAACGCCCTTCAGGCGGTGGTGGCCGCGGTCGGCGAACGCGATGCGGGAGCCGAGCACCAGCGGCGGGATCACGCCCGAGACGAGCACCTCGCCAGGTACCGCGAGCGCCATGATGCGCGCGGCGATATGCACGGCGATCCCGTGCACGTCGGTGTCGGCCATCTCCACTTCGCCGGTGTGTAGCCCGGCGCGGATGGTTAGGCCGAGTTCTTCCACTGCGTCGCGGATCGCCTGCGCACAGTTGATCGCGCGTACGGGTCCGTCGAAGGTCGCGAGTGCGCCGTCACCGGTGAATTTGACGACGTTTCCGCGCGCGGCGACCACCTGCCGCTCGACAATCCGGTTGTGGACGGCGAGTTTTGCGGTCCAGGCGTCGTCGCCCAACCGGGAGGCCAGTTCGGTGGAGCCGACGATGTCGGTGAACAACACCGTGGAGAGCACACGGTTCGACAGTGTCGCGCTACGACCGCCGGTGAGGAACGATTCGATCTCGTCGAGCACGCGGTCGGCATCGCCGGTGAACCACACGTTTTCGTCGCCGTCGAGCTCCACGAGCCGCGCGGTCGGGATGCGCTCGGCGAGATCCTGCACGTGCTCGCGACGCACATGATGATCGCCACGCCGCCGCAGCAGCAGCGTCGGCGCTTGGATGCTTTCGACTACGGGACGAATATCAGTGTGCAGGAATAGATTCAAGATCTCTTTGAAGTAGCCGGGGCCGCCGGAAAGGCGTTCGCCGCGCGCCCACCAGCGCCGCTTTGCGCTGTCATTCGACCAGCTCGGCGCCAGGACGTCGACCACCCCACCAGCACCCACAGTCTGCTCGAACACCTCGATGTAGCGCGCCAGCGTCGGCTCCGGCATCCCGAACGGGTGGTCGGGGGCGCGAACGTAACACGCAAAGGGGCTGAAGAGGATGAGCGAATTGACGCGGTGCGGGTGAGTCGCGGTGAGCACCATGGCGGGGAGCCCGGACTCCGACATTGCGAACACCGATGCCCGCTCGCTTCCGGCGGCGTCGAGCACCGCAATGAGGCCGTCCGTCCAGGACTGCATCGCGGGACGGTCGGCGATCGCCACCGCGTCGGAGCTTCCGACGCCGAGCAGGTCGGTCAGGATCAACCGACTGAACGACGCCAGCCTGTGCAGATGTCCGGCGACGACGGGTTCGTCCCACAGCAGGTCGATCGGAAACGTCGCGGTCAGGACGAAAAGGACGTCGGGCCGCCCGTCTCCGCCATCACCGACGACCTGGTAGGCCACGTGATTTTCGCCGTCCCGCGCATACCGCGTTTCGGGAGTCGCCACCATGTGATGAGCATTTCATGATCAGGTTTGTTGCGGGTCATGCGCCGCTGTTCCGAGTGCACGACCCGAACTTCACCCGCGGTTGAGCCGCCACGAATGGGGGTATGACCTGGGCAACCCTTCGGAGGGGCGACAGCTTCGGTGTGAATGAAGTGAGCGGCGATGGTCGGCTGGCTGGACAGGCTGCAACAACGCAATCGCGCCGTGGGACTGACCGTGGCCGTCATCTACAAATACCTCGATGACCAGGGCGGCTACCTCGCCGCGCTGATCACCTACTACGCGTTCGTCTCGCTGTTCCCGCTGCTGTTGCTGTTGACCACCGGCCCGGGAGTGCTGCTCGCCGGCCGTCCTGACCTGCAGGCACAAGTCATGCACGGCACGTTGAGCCAGTTCCCGGTCATCGGTAGCCAACTGCAGCAACCCGAAGGCCTCAGCGGCGGTACCGTGGCCGTCGTCGTCGGAGTCCTGGGCGCGCTGTACGGCGGTCTCGGCGTCGGGCAGGCGGTGCAGAACGCGATGGACTCGGTGTGGGCGGTGCCGCGGAACAAGCGCCGTGATCCGCTCCGGTCACGCACGCGCAGCCTGCTGCTGCTGTTGGTGCTCGGTTCGGCGGCCATCGCGTCGACTCTCATTTCCGGCATCGCCCACGCGACCGGGTCGCTCGGCGTGTTCGGCAGGATCGGCGTCGCTTTCGTGGCGGTGGCGATCAATGCGGTGATCTGCTTGGTCGCGTTCCGCCTCACGACGGCCCGCGAACTCAGCTATCGCCAGGTGTTGCCCGGAGCGATCGCGGCGGCATTCATCTGGCAGATGCTGCAATGGTTCGGCGCCGGCTACGTGGGGCATGTGGTGAAGTCCGCGAGCGCGACCAACAGCGTCTTCGCGCTGGTCCTCGGATTACTGGCTTTCCTGTTTCTGATCTCGTCCACGCTGGTGCTCTGCGCCGAGATCAACGTCGTGGTGGTGGAGCGCCTCTATCCGCGTGCGTTGCTCACCCCGTTCACCGACGACGTGGACCTGACGACTGCTGACCGCAAGACGTACACCAAGAAGGCCAAAGCGGAACGCGTCAAAGGTTTCCAGCGCGTCAGCGTCAAGTTCGACGACCCGAACCGCAAGCCCACCGGCGTGTAATGATCTTGTAGTGCACGCAAATACAGAAGGACCCATCGAGTTTCGTGTTTTTGTCGAGCCGCAACAAGGTGCCACCTACGCTGAGCAGCTCGCCGTCGCTCAGACTGCGGAGCGACTAGGCTTTGGCGCCTTCTTTCGGTCGGATCACTACTTGGCGATGAGCGGCGACGGACTACCCGGGCCGACTGATTCGTGGGTGACACTGGGCGCCATAGCGCGCGAGACGTCGAGCATTCGGCTGGGCACGCTGGTGACCTCCGCAACCTTCCGTCACCCCGGACCGCTGGCCATCACGGTGGCGCAAGTCGATGAAATGAGCGGTGGCCGGGTCGAATTCGGCTTGGGTAGCGGCTGGTTCGAAGCCGAACACCGGGCCTATGGGATTCCGTTTCCCTCGGTGCGGGAGCGCTTCGACCGGCTCAGCGAACAGCTGGCGATTGTCACCGGGTTGTGGACGACCCCGTCGGGCGAGACGTTCGACTACAGCGGCGAGCACTACACGCTCACCGGCTCACCCGCCCTACCCAAGCCGGTGCAATCGCCACATCCGCCGATCGTGATCGGCGGCACCGGCGCCAAACGCACGCCCGAACTGGCCGCGAAGTACGCAGCCGAATTCAACGTCCCCTTCGTGCCGAAGGACGTCGCCGAGAAGCAGTTCCGGCGGGTGGCCGACGCGGTCGAGGCCGCAGGCAGACCCGCGGACTCGATGGTCTACTCGGCCGCCTTCGTGCTCTGCGCAGGTCGCGACGAAGCCGAGGTGGCGCGGCGCGCCGGGGTGATCGGTCGCGAGGTCGACGAGATGCGTTCCAACAGCCCGCTGGTGGGTACACCTGCCGAGATCCTCGAGAAGCTCGGCCCGTGGCGGGAATTGGGTGTGCAACGGATCTATGTCCAGACGCTCGACCTCTCCGATCTGGAACATCTCGAGCTGTTGGCCGAAGAGGTGCTGTCACAACTGCGCTAACGTCCCCTGCGTGGCCTACAAGTTCGATCCGGAAACACTGGCGAGCATTTGCGGTGAGGTCCTCGACGCCCCGTTGGAGACGGGCGAACGCTTTGACGCGCTGATCGAGAAACTCTCCGCGACGTACCCGGACCTCATCGAGAACCGGCGCCGGCGTTGGATTGCCACGAAAGCCGGTGGGATTCTTGGGAAAATCTCGTTCCTCTACATGGGTCTGTCCGAGTATCTCCTGATCTTCGGATCTCCCGCGGCCACGGACGGATACACCGGCCGATACAACTTCGTTGACGTGTACAAGGTGGTCCTCGCCGGGCGGTACCTCACCTACGACCTGGAGACCGACCAGATCGCTCCCACCATCTACGAGCCCGGCGATCTGAGTTGGATGAAGCGGGGTCATGCCCGCGGCTTACAGATCGAGGCAGGTTCCTGGCACTTGGAATACGGCCGAGGCATCACGATCACGGCCATTCCGTTCGGGACGCTCGACACGATCATGTCATTGGCTTTTCGCCCGCTCCTGATGGCCACCGGTGAGTTCGCCGCGTTGATCCGCGGCAACCTGCGCCGACGTCGCGCGAGGCGGGGACTGCGTTGATACGCCACGCGGCTCAGGCCTGAGCGCCGCCCAGAAAGGCCTTCAGCGGTTGCGCATGTCCGCGCAGATTCAGCGCGCGCCGCGGGCTCCCGGCCAGGAGCTCGTCGGCGACTCCGGCGGCGACGAGCAGTTCCCCGCCGGCGGCGTGTTGCTGCATCCGCGCCGCAACGTTGACCGGGTCACCGAGGGCGGTGAAGTCGACCACGCCATGGCCGACGTTCCCGACGTAAGCGATCCCAGCGTTGACGGCGACACCCACCTCGATCCACGGCTCTTTGCCGCTGCCGTACCCGACGGCCCTGAGCAACTCCCGGCCCGCTTCGACCGCGCGGCGCCGGTAGTCGGGCCCACTGATGCCTTTGACGAAAAACGCCATCACCTCGTCGCCGATCAGCTTGTCGATCACGGCGTCGTGGCGCAGCAGCGCCTGCGTGGCGGCACGGTAGAAGCGGTTCAGTAGGTCTGCGAAATCGCTTGCCTCACAGCCCTGTCCGAGCGATGTGGACCCCCGGACGTCGGCGAAGAGCACCGCAATGTCGACCTCGGCCCCGCCGGGCGGAAGGGCATCGCAACATCGACTGCACAGGTTCGGGTTCTTGCGTGACGGACGGAACCCGGCAACAGCGAAAACACGCCCGGCCGGGCCGCCGAAGGGATTGCTGCAAACCTTGCATCGCGGTGCAGAGGGCAGGTAGCGAAACACGTGGCGCGCCTTGACCAAGCTGGCGTGACCGTCCGTCAGCACCGTGTCCCAGAGGGACGGGACCGCCGGAACGATGGGAGGTTCGATGTCGGCGATAACCATGCAGACATCGTTGACCGGATGGGGGCGCCACCGCATGGGGCATCCGCCTCAACAACCGCATCTTCGGCGGCGGACATCACGGGAACGCTGTTGAGCCTGTCCGCCGGTGTCGAGCCGATGACCGAGGTGATGCCGCTCGATCAGGCATCGGCCACCTACGAACGGATGATGGCGGGCGAGTCACGTCTGCGCGAATTGTGCTGACAAACAATTGAAATCGCCATCTATGCGAGTGGCACCCGGGGCACCGCCGCGAACGACCCTCGGGCTAACGCGCCGGCGAGGGTCGCAGCTTGCTGCATCGTCGAACTTCATTGCAACGGATGAAAATTGCTCACATCCCCATCCTGGCTTGTAGCGCGATGATTAATTAGTTCCATTGAACTATCACGCGGTACTTGTTACCTGTAACTTGACGGGAAGGAGCGCGATAACTAGGAGTCCGACGTGCCGATATTCATGATCGAGCGCAACTACGCAGAGGTGCTGGAACCCAGCTTAGAAGCTGTGGACGGTATCAATCGCATCAATGCGGAGGAGAACGTTCGCTGGCTGTACTCGTTTCTGTCGGCGGACAAGCGAAAGACGTACTGCCTCTACGAGGCACCCTCGCCGGAGGCCATCAGCACCGCTGCCGCGCGTGCCGGCCTTCCCGCCGATGCCATCGTCCAGGTAACCGACCGCATCATGCCGGACGGCGCATTCTCCGATATCTGAGTCTCAGCCGAGCAATTCGTGCTCGGTGGCGTACATGGCCGCTTGCGTGCGGTTCGCGGCACCGGTCTTGGTGAGGATGCTGCGCACATGGTTGGCGGCGGTGTTGGTGCTGATGTAGAGGCGCTCGCCGATCGCGCGATTACTCAGCCCCTCGGCCAATAGCTTCAGGACTTCAATCTCCCGTTCGCTCAAGTTATCGAGGCCCTTTGGCGCCCCTGGGCGGGCGGTGAGCAATGGATCCACCAAATCCAGGACGCGGGATTGGCCGATCGGCGCGGCGATCGCGCGAGCTTGGTCGGCAAGGCTCCGCGCCTCGTCGGCGCGACCTACAGACGCCCAAAAGAGCGCGTGCCGGGCCAGCGTTTCGGCGACATGAACCGTCGCGCCCATCCGCCGGTCCATCTCCAGCGCCGCGGCGAAGAGACGCTCGGCGGCGTCGTTTTGTCCGGCAAGTGCCGCGATCCGGGCGAGATATCGGTCGGCACTACCGAACAGTGCAACGAACTGTCCCGCCGCCAGATTCCTGCCGGCAAAGCGCGCCATGAACGGGCGCAGCACGTGCACCGCCTCCCGATTCCCCAGTTCCAGGGCCGCTTCCAGCATGAAAACCAGCTCCATCGGCCACTGCGCCTGATCGGTGTAATCATTGAGATTGCGGTTCATGAGGTGATTGAGTGCGCGGGTCATGCCACGCTCGCAGCCGAGCTCGGTATACAGCGCGAGCAACCCCGGCACCCATCGTCCGGCGAAAGTCTCGCTGCCGTCGACGAACCCAGCGAATCGCTTCAGGTCCCCGGTTTCTCGGCGAATGATGAACATTTGAGCCCCGTACGAGCCTTCGGTCTCGTCTGCGGCGAATTGTTTGCCCGTGCGTAACGCGATGTCCACCCACTGTTCGGCGCCCTCGAAGTCGCCCCGCAAGTACGTCAGTGCCTGCTTGCCACACGCGTTGATGAAGCTGAAGAAGGGCTGCTCGCACGCTTGCACCGCGCGCTGCAATTCGGCCGACGCGGCGGCCAGGTCGTCCGGCCGACCGACCACATAGGTGACCACCGCGCGGAAGTGCGACACCGAGCCAAGGGTGTCGTAGTCGCGAATCGATTGCGCCCCACGCATGAGCTCGGCCGTCCGCTCCAGTTGGATGTCACACAACTCCGGGCTCAGGCTCTGCCACAGGCTGGCGTGCAGAGCATGCACGAGGACCGCCGGATCAGCGATGTCTCGTGCGAGTTGGATGGCGCGACTACCTATTTCGCGAGCACGCACCACCTCGCCGGCAAACGGCAACGCCCGTCCGAAACTGGCGAGTGCCACCACATATCGGGAGTCGCTGATGTCCAAGCCACACGCCTCCAGCGCCGACGCCAGCAGATCGGCTGCTTTCGAACCCGCCAGCCCGGGACGCCAACAAGCGTTCTCATACCCTACGGCCGCCTCTAGCCGGATGAGTGGATCGTCCATTGCGCTGAGCCGCTCGTAGATTTCGCGGGCACGCGCGAAATCGCCTGCGCGAACGTGGTTTTTGGCTGCTCCGAAATTCAGTCGGGCCCGGTCCGTGGGACTCAGTTCGGGAAGCGACGCTGCGCGCTCGTACCATTTCGCCGCGTCCTCGTAAGCCAGGCTCTGCTCCGCTAGTCGAGCCGCTTTCTGTGAAAAGTGATATGCCTGATCGTGGTAGCCCAGCACGTGCGCAAGCAGGTAGTGGTTGGCCACGCGGGGGACAATCGCGGGGTCGGCGCGACCCTGCAGCGCTTCGGCGGCCCGAGCGTGCATGATCCGTTGCCGCGAGGCCACCATCCCGTCGAGCACAGTCTCGCGGGTCAGCGCGTGCACAAACGCGAACTCACCATCGGATCCCGGGACTGCCCGGATCAGCCCCACGGCTTCGGCCGAATCGATCGCGGCCAGCGTCGCCGCAAGATCGGCCTCGCTGGTGGCGATCAAGGCCGCCAGATCAAATCCTTCACCCAATACCGCCGCCTGTTCGATGACGTTGCGGACGCTGGCCCCGAGGCCGCGGACCCGCCGTGCGATCACATCACCGATCGACGCCGGAACGGTCCGCTGTGAACTCAGCGTGCCTAACCCATCCCACCCGCCGCGCATTGCCAGGTGATTGCAAAGTTCGGTCAGAAAGAATGGATTGCCGCCGGTTCGATCCCGCAGCAACGCCGCGGCCGTGCGCGCCGACGGCACGCCCAGTTGCTGAACCTGGCCGACATACTCGGCGATCGCCTCGGTGTCCAGACCCCCGAGATCGATACGCCGAACACCGTCGAAGCGGTGCAGATCGGCCATCCGCGTGGCGAGCTCTTCGGAGCGGTCCGGTTCGGTAGTGCGGAAGGTGGACACCACCAGCATGCGCACATCGGCGCAGCCGATGAGCACGTGCTCGAGCATCGCCAGGGTCGGGACTTGCGCCCAATGCATATCTTCGAGGACCAACGCGATGGGGCGATCGATTGCCAGCCGCCGCAGAAAGCCCGTCACCGCGTCGAAGAGGGCACGCCGCGGCGCATCGACGTCGTCGGCGGGTTCTAGCGGGGCGGGGTCGGGCAGGTGCCGATCCACCTGGGTTGTCAGCCGCCGCAGTTGTGGTCCCGCATCCGCCAACGCTTCCGCCAGCGAACCCGGCGCGTTCGCGAGCAGCAGGCGGTCCAGCGCCTCTGCGAACGGTGCGTAAGGCATGTTGGCATCGGCCGTCGAACTGCCGACGAGCACCGCGACCTCGTGGTCGAACAAACGCCCGGCCACCTCCGCGGACAGGCGTGTCTTACCCGCTCCGGGCTCACCGCCGACGAACACCGCCTGGCGCTTGCCCTGTTCCACTCGATCCCAGGCCTGCTCGAACGCTGCGAGCTCGGCGGCGCGCCCAACGAGGGGGCCACCGCGGCGGGCAGCAAGCTCGGCAGGAAGTGGCGGCGGTACCCACTGCACCATGACCCACAAGGTAGCCGTCGCTCGGCCAGCTGGTCGATAGTCAGATCTGACTATCGCCGAGGGCGGCGAAAGATGCCTAGTTGTGGTCATGACTGGCGACTACCTAGCGCCATAGCGTCGAGGCATGATGACCAACATGGCGATAGATGAGGTGCGGGGCCGGCTCAGCGGAGACGTGATCCTGCCCGATGACCCGGGTTACGACGAAGCCCGGGCTCTGCACAACGCAATGATCGACAAGCGGCCCGCGGTGATCGCGCGTTGCAGCTCCGCCGAAGATGTCGCGAACGCTTTGGAATTCGCACGGAACGCGAACCTCGCGGTGGCCGTGCGCGGAGGTGGCCACAACGGCCCCGGTTTCGGATCGGTCGAGGGCGGCATCGTCATCGATCTGTCGCCGATGAACCGAATTGAGGTGGACCCGGACCGACGTGTTGCCCGCGTCCAAGGCGGTGCGACATGGGGCCAGGTGGACGCCGCCACCCACGCATACGGTCTGGCAACACCCAGCGGGATCATTTCCAGCACCGGTGTCGGTGGCCTCACCCTGGGGGGTGGTCACGGGTACCTGTCCCGCAAGCACGGCCTGACCATCGACAACCTCTTGGAGGCCAGGGTCGTGTTGGCCGACGGCCGCGAGGTGACCGCGTCCGAGTCCGAACATGCCGACCTGTTCTGGGCGTTACGCGGCGGCGGCGGCAACTTCGGTGTGGTCACCTCGTTTACGTTCCGCCTGCATCCCATGCAGAACGTGATCTGTGGCCCCACGGCGTGGCCGATTTCGGCTACCACCGACATACTCAGCTGGTACCGGGATTTCCTCCCGGCACAAGACGAAGATCTGTACGGGTTCTTCGCAACCATGACCGTGCCGCCGGGGCCGCCCTTCCCCGAGGCTTTCCACCTGCACAAGGCGTGCGCGGTGGTCTGGTGCTACACGGGTGATCCCGCACGAGCCGACGAAGCGTTCACACCGGTACGGCAGATGGAGCCGGCCTGGAACGGTATTCATGCGGCCCCTTATCCCGCGCTACAAAGTGTCTTTGACACGCTGTATCCCAAAGGGCTGCAATGGTATTGGCGCGGCGACTTCTTCCGGACCATTGCCGACGACGCGGTGGACGCGCACGCGCGCTTCAGCGAAGAACTGCCGAGCATGCACTCCACGATGCATCTGTATCCGATCGACGGCGCGGTTCACCGGGTCGGGCAGACCGACACCGCGTTCGCCCACCGAGACGTCAACTTCTCCCAGGTCATCGCGGGTGTCGACCCGGACCCGGCCAACGCGGCGACGCTGAAGCGCTGGTCTGGGGATTACTGGAACGCGACCCACCCGTATTCGGCCGGCGCTTCCTACGTCAACTTCATGATGGACGAAGGGCAGGAGCGAGTCCGAGCCAGCTACGGCCCCAACTACGACCGACTCAGCCAAATCAAAGCGGAATACGACCCGCACAACGTATTCCACATCAACCAGAACATTCGGCCGGCTTAGTCAGCTAGTCGGCGTAGTCAAACCCCGAGGCGGTTCACGCCGGAGGGGCCCAACACCCAAATTTCCAAAGCTCACCAGATCGACGGCGGTCTGGCGATGAAGCCATGACTCAGAGAGAGGCCCCCTGACATGTCCTTTTTGACCGCGATGCCGGAGTTAATAGCCACGGCAGCAACAGATTTGGCCAATATCAGCACGACGCTGGAGTCGGCCAATGCTGCGGCGGCGATCCATACGACGGGTGTGCTGGCGGCGGCGCAGGATGAGGTGTCGCTGGCGATCGCGGAACTCTTCGGGACGTTCGGGCAGCAGTACCAGAGCGTGAGTGGGCAGGCGGCGTCATTTCATGCCCAGTTCGTGCAGGCGATGACCGGCAGTGGGAATTCCTATGCGCTGGCCGAATCGGCTGCGGCGCAGCCGCTGCAGAGCCTGCTGGATGTCGTCAATGGTCAGTTTGTGGCCCAGACCGGTCGTCCGCTGATCGGCAACGGCGCCAACGGCGCCCCGGGGACGGGCCAAAACGGCGGTGCCGGTGGATGGTTGATCGGCAACGGTGGGGCCGGCGGGTCGGGCAGCTCGAACGCGGGCGCGGACGGCGGGGCTGGCGGGGCTGGCGGGGCTAGCGGGTTGTTCGGCAGTGGTGGCGCCGGCGGGGCCGGGGGCGTGTCGACCACGGCGGGCAAGGCCGGTGGCGCCGGCGGAGCGGGCGGCAACGCGATGCTGTGGGGCTCCGGCGGTGCCGGTGGCGTGGGCGGCGCCGCGGCGGACGGCGCCGCGCTCGGCGGAGCCGGCGGCCGCGGTGGCAACGCCGGCATGCTGTTCGGCGCTGCCGGGAATGGCGGCGCGGGCGGAATCAGCTTCCTTGGCGGCGGCACCGGCGGGGCCGGCGGCGACGGCGGAACCGGCGGGCTATTCACCGACGGTGGAGTCGGCGGAAACGGCGGGACCGGCTCCAACGGCGGGGCCGGCGGGGCCGGCGGCACCGGTGGGCTATTCGGCACTGGCGGCACGGGCGGCGCCGGCGGCACCGGTGCTTCCACCACGCTGGGCACCACCGGCGGGGCCGGCGGAGCGGGCGGCGCCGGAGGCATGTTCGGCGCCGGCGGCACCGGCGGCAGTGGTGGCGGCAGCCTGGGCAGCGCCGGCGGGGCCGGTGGCGCGGGCGGTAATGCCGGCATGTTCAGCTTCGGCGATGGCGGTGCCGGCGGCTCTGGCGGCGAAGGGTTCAACAACGGCCAGACCGCCGGCGGGGCCGGGGGGGCCGGTGGTAACGCCGGGCTGCTGTTCGGCAACGGCGGCGCCGGCGGGGCCGGCGGCTTGGGCCGCACCACCGGTGGCACTGGCGGGGCCGGCGGCCAAGCCGGCCAGCTGATCGGCTCGGGCGGCACCGGCGGCACCGGTGGGGCAGCACTGACCACCGGCGGCGCCGGTGGGACCGGCGGGGCCTCCGGAGTGTTCGGCAACGGCGGTAACGGCGGCAATGGTGGAGCCGGGATCACCACCGGCGGCGCCGGCGGCACCGGCGGCAATGGGCTACTGATCGGCAACGGCGGCAACGCCGGCAGCGGCGGCACCGGCGCGACCGCCGGCAAGGCCGGCTTGGGTGGGATCAGCGGGCTGCTGTTGGGCGCCGATGGGATCGGGGCTCCGATCAGCACCAACCCGATCCACGTGCTGCAGCAAGACGCGCTCAACATCATCAACCAGCCCGTGCAAGCCCTCACCGGGCGTCCTCTGATCGGCAACGGCATCAACGGAACGCCGGGCACCGGAGGCGCCGGCGGCGACGGCGGCTGGCTGTTTGGTAACGGCGGCAACGGCGCGCACGGGGCGACCAACACCAACGCTAATGGCGCCGGCGGCAATGGCGGGGCCGGCGGGGCCGGTGGTGGCTTGTTCGGCAACGGCGGTACCGGCGGTGCCGGCGGCCTGGCCAACGGCCTCAACGGAGTCGGCGGCGCCGGCGGCGCGGGCGGCTCGGCGTTGCTGAACGGTGCCGGCGGCACCGGCGGTGCCGGGGGGCAAGGCATAGGCACCGGCGGCAAAGGCGGGGCCGGAGGGGGCGGCGGCAACGCCGGGGCGCTGTTTGGGGCCGCCGGCAACGGCGGAAACGGCGCCGCCCAAGGCGCGACGGGCGCCGGCGGGGCCGGCGGCAACGGCGGACTGTTCAGCAACGGCGGGGTCGGCGGCGCCGGCGGGCCCGGGGCCGCGGGCGGGGCCGGCGGCAATGGCGGGTTGTTCGGTGATGGCGGCACCGGCGGGACCGGCGGCAGCGGCGGCAAAGGCGGGGCAGGAGGCAACGGCGGTCTGTTCGGCGCCGGCGGCACTGGCGGAGCGGGCGGGTCCTTTAACGGCGGTAACGGCGGAGCGGGGGGCAACGGCGGTAACGCCGGGGCGCTGTCCTTCGGCGCCGGCGGGGCCGGCGGCTCCGGCGGCGCCAGCAGCGCGACTGGCGGGGCCGGTGGAGCCGGCGGTAATGCCAGCCTGCTGTTCGGCTCCGGCGGGGCGGGCGGCACCGGCGGACACGGCGGCACCGGCGGGAGCACCACCTTCCAGGGCGGCGCCGGCGGGGCCGGGGGCAACGCCGGACTGCTGGCCGGCTCGGGCGGCGCCGGCGGCGCCGGCGGATCCGGTGCCAACGCCAACGGCCAAGGCAACGGCGGCGCCGGCGGCAACGGCGGCAAATCTGGCATCACCGGCAGCGGCGGCGACGGCGGCGCCGGCGGCTTCGGTCCCACCACCGGCGGCAAGGGCGGCAACGGCGGCGACGCTGTCGCCGTCGGCGACGGTGGCAACGGTGGCAACGCCGGCAAAGCCGGGGCCACCGCAGGCACCGGCGGCATTGGCGGAATCCTGTTGGGCAACAACGGAAACAACGGCAAGGCTTGATGCACAGGCCGGCGAACGGCCGGCACCCCGCGAACTGGGCGACGTTCCCCACAACGTCGCCCAGTTCGTGGTTTCGAACGTGGTGGGCATGACGGCCCGATCCCCAATCAGCGGCTGGCAGCGCGGGGCAAGGCAACCGTCAAGAGCGCCCGTCGATTTATATAATTTTTACAAGTGGTTATTGGAGTAATATACGGGTATGACCTATGTAATCGGACAACCCTGCGTCGACATCAAAGACCGAGCCTGCGTGGAAGAATGCCCCGTCGACTGCATCTACGAAGGTGCCCGGATGCTCTACATCCACCCCGACGAATGCGTCGACTGCGGGGCCTGCGAACCGGTGTGCCCGGTCGAAGCGATCTATTACGAAGACGACCTGCCCGCGGAACTGCAGCCCTACGCCGAGGAGAACGCCAAGTTCTTCACCGAGACCCTGCCGGGCCAGGCCAACCCCCTG
Organism: Mycobacterium bourgelatii; assembly: GCF_010723575.1. Classification (NCBI taxonomy): domain Bacteria; kingdom Bacillati; phylum Actinomycetota; class Actinomycetes; order Mycobacteriales; family Mycobacteriaceae; genus Mycobacterium; species Mycobacterium bourgelatii. The sequence continues at coordinate 490,400 of NZ_BLKZ01000001.1, read as the reverse complement.
GGATCGCCCGGAGGTGCGGCGAAACTCGGTGCAATTGACGCGGATACCCCGCTGGTAGCCGATCTGCCCCCGCAGGGACACTGATGCGCACCGCGGCGCCGAAGCGCGCGCCGGGAGTGCCGGGACGGCGGGACGTCATCCTGCAGCTGCTGCGCGATTCGAGCCAACCGCGCAGCATCGCCGAAATCGCCGACGAGTTGGCCGTGCATCCCAACACCGTCCGTTTCCATCTCGACGCCCTGATAAGTGCCCAGCGCGTTGAGCAACTCATCGGCGACACCGCCGGTCCCGGACGACCACCGGTGCTGTTCCGGGCCGCACGCCGGATGGACCCGGCCGGCCCGACCAATTACCGGCTGGTCGCCAACATTCTCACGAATCATTTCGCCAGCAGTACGGATGACCCCGTCGCAGCCGCAGCCGAGCTTGGTCGCTCGTGGGGGCCCTCACTCGTCGAACCAAGTCCCGGCCGCGCACTTTCCAAGACACAGGCCGTCATCCAACTGGTGGATGTTCTCGATGACCTCGGATTCAAACCCGAACCGCCCCCGGCCCGGGGTGCCAAAGCGATCCGGCTGCGCCACTGCCCATTTCACGACTTGGTCGATACACACGGCACCATGATCTGCGCGCTACACCTCGGCCTGATGCAAGGCGCACTGACCGGGATGCGGGGGCCGGTGACGGTCGACCGACTGGACCCGTTGGTTGAACCCGACCTGTGCGTGGCCCACCTCGCGTCGGCAACCAGCGGCTCCGGCAAGCAGACGCCTCGCAACGTTGGGACGGCACGGGACTTGGCTACAACTCACGAAAGGAGTTCCGGACATGAACGATAACCAGGCGGGCATCGAAGCTCTCGGCGATCACGAGTACCTCATCCGCGTCGCCCAGGACGACGACCTCGTCACCATCGAGATGCGAGCCAACCCCGAGGTCGTCGACCGCATTGCGGGACCCGATGCCGACGAAGCACGCGTCGTCGCCACGACGGTGGACTATCTGATCGCGCGCCAGCGACCCGATGAATTGCCCGGACAACTCGACCTCGACGATGTCATGGCCGCCTACGACGACTACCTCAGCGAGCTACAGAACGAATTTGCCAACGCCCGGTGAGCGCGAGTGCAGCGCGGCTACAGCCTGATCACGTCGGCACGCAGCCGAACTGCCCGCGTCCGCGACGTTCATCTGCGCGATCGCGCCACCTGCGGCAACGGCGCTGGGATGAGCGCCGGCCGCTTTCGCGGCCCAGACTCTCGCAGGGGTGGGTACACCTTTGAAGTTTGGTGGCAGGTACAGGATTCGAACCTGTGTAGGCGTTAGCCGACGGATTTACAGTCCGCTCCCATTGGCCGCTCGGGCAACCTGCCGCCTAGCAGGGTACAACGAACGGGTAGACAGTTCACAAACGGCTAGCACCACAGGAGGAAGAGGCATCGAATGGCGGACTCATCGTTCGACATCGTCAGCAAGATCGACCGGCAGGAAGTCGACAACGCGCTCAACCAAGCCGCCAAGGAACTGTCCACCCGATTCGACTTCCGCGGCACCGACACCAAGATCGCCTGGAAGGGCGACGAAGCCATCGAATTGACCTCCTCCACCGAGGAGCGGGTCAAGGCAGCCGTCGACGTGTTCAAGGAAAAGTTGATCCGCCGCGACATCTCCCTGAAGGCCTTTGACGCCGGCGAGCCGCAGGCCTCGGGCAAGACGTACAAAGTCGTCGGCACCCTCAAGCAGGGCATCAGCAGCGAGAACGCCAAGAAGATCACCAAGCTGATCCGCGACGAGGGACCCAAGAGCGTCAAGACCCAGATCCAGGGCGACGAGGTCCGCGTCACCAGCAAGAAGCGTGACGACCTGCAGGCCGTCCAGGCGTTGCTGAAGAACGCCGACCTCGACGTGGCGCTGCAGTTCGTCAATTACCGCTGAGCCCAGCGGCCTCGCGAGCAGACGCAAACTCGCACGTTTTCGCGCGATTTTGTACAAGTTTATGTCTGCTCGCGGGCCGAATTGACGTTCAGTTCGTGCGGTAGAATTGAGTGCACGATCTGAACGTAGGAGATGACCATGGCCCCGACGGTCGCCGAGCTGGATGCCGCGAACCGGCGCCTGCGGGAAAGCGCACAGGCCGTGGGCGCCGCCCTGGCATCGGTCACGGTGTACACCGAACCCGCCGTCGCCCGGGCCGTGCAGGCCGAACAGAACCTGTACGGCCGCATTGAGGCCGAATTCGGGATGCTGACCAGCACCGAAGCGGGCAAGCGGATGGGCTCGCGCTCCAGCGCACCGCGCAACCTGGCCACCACCGCACGGCGCAACAACGCGCTGCTCGCCGTCCGTCAGGGTAGCTACCTCGCCTACCCCGGGTTCCAGTTCGGCCCGGACGGGAAGCCGCTGCCCGTCATCGCCCGGCTGCGTGAGGTTGCCGATTCCAACGGCTGGTCGGAGGCCGGGCTGGTGCAGTGGCTCTGCTCACCTACCACCTACTTCGATGGCGACCGCCCGGTGGACCATCTCGCCACTGACCCGGACCGGGTCGTCGCGGTGGCCTCGGAGGCCATGGCGGTGTCTTGGTAAGAAAGCCTCCGGACCCTTTCGACCCGGCCACCGCGACCCTGCCCGTCGGTCATCTGCTCTACCGCGTGCTGTCGGCCACCCGCACCGCCACCGACTTCAATCCGGGCATCGGCGCGCGCACCAGGTTCGGTTTCTTCGGCGATCCGGTGGTCCCGATCCTCTACGCCGCCGAAACCGAGGACGCCGCCATCGCCGAGACGCTGCTGCACGACATCCCCGTCGAAGGCGGCGTCCTCCCCTATGACCAGTACGCGACCAAAGTGCTCGTCCGTTTGGAGGTGACCAAGAAGGTGCGGGTGGCGGTGCTGCACGGCACTGGACTACGACGCCTCAAGGCGACCGCCGGCGACGTCACGTCCAGTCCGGCATCGAGCTATCGGGACACGGTCAAGTGGGCGGAAGCGGCTCATCACGCGGGCCTGGACGGGCTGGTCTGGATGTCGCGCATGTGCAACGACGCCAAGGCGTACGTGTTCTTCGGCGACCGGTGCGCGGACGCGTTCGCTCAGGACCCCAGCCACGCGCGGATATTCGCCAGCCCCGCCGACCAGCTCTGGCTGATCGACCGATGCGCACCCCTGCACGTCGACGTATTTATGGAGCCTGCCTAATCTGGTGGCGGTTGCCATTTTCAAGCGAGGTTCCGCAATGACATTGACCCCCCAGGCTGGTCCGGAAGCCGATTTCGTCGACGTCGTCATCGTCGGCGCCGGAATTTCCGGCATCGGTGCGGCGTACCGGCTCACCGAGCGCAACCCGAACCTGACCTACACGATCCTTGAGCGGCGGGCGCAGATCGGCGGTACCTGGGACCTGTTCCGCTACCCCGGCGTGCGCTCCGACAGCAGCATCTTCACGCTGTCCTTTCCCTTTGAGCCGTGGACGCGCAAGGAAGGCGTCGCCGACGGCGAACACATCCGCGAGTATCTGACCACCACCGCCCACAAGTACGGCATCGACCGTCACATCCGCTTCAACAGCTACGTGCGCTCGGCGAACTGGGATTCGTCCACCGACACCTGGACGATCACCTGTGAGGAGGACGGCAGCACAAAGCTTTACCGCAGCCGCTTCGTGTTCTTCGGGAGCGGCTACTACAACTACGACGAGGGCTACACCCCCGAGTTTCCCGGCATCGACGAGTTCGGCGGCACCGTCATTCACCCGCAGCACTGGCCGGAGGACCTGGACTACACCGGCAAGAAGGTCGTGGTGATCGGCAGCGGCGCCACGGCGGTCACGCTCATTCCAGCGATGGCCGATCGCGCGGCGAAAGTCACCATGCTGCAGCGGTCGCCGACCTACATGATTTCGGCGTCGAAATACAGCAAGGTCGCCGCCGTTGCCCGAACATTATTGCCCCGCAAGGCTTCTCATCTGGTTATCCGGACCTACAACGCGTTGGGCGAAGCGGTTCTGTGGTTCTTGTCCCGCAAGATCCCACTCTTCATAAAGTGGTTACTGCGACGCGTGGCGATCAAGAACCTGCCCGCGGGCTACGACATCGACACCCACTTCAAACCGCGCTACAACCCTTGGGACCAGCGGATGTGTCTGATCCCCGACGCCGACCTGTACACCGTGGTCGCCGAGGGCCGCGCCGACGTCGTCACCGACCACATCGACCATTTCGACGAAACCGGCATCGCGCTCAAGTCCGGGAAGCACCTCGACGCGGACATCATCGTCACCGCGACCGGCCTGCAATTGCAGGCGCTGGGCGGGGTCAAGGTCAGCCTGGACGGCGTAGAGATCGATACGCGCGATCGCTTCGTCTACAAGGCGCACATGCTCGAAGACGTGCCCAACCTGTTCTGGTGCGTGGGTTACACCAACGCCTCTTGGACGTTGCGGGCCGACATCACCGCGCGCGCGACGGCGAAGTTGTTGGCCCACATGGCCGCTCACGGCTACACCCACGCCTACCCGCACCTCGGCGATGAGCCGATGGCCGAAAAGCCATCCTGGGACATCCAGGCCGGATACGTGTTGCGTAATTTGCACGCGCTGCCCAAGTCGGGCACCAAGAGGCCCTGGAACGTGCGGCAGAACTACTTCGCCGATGCGATCGACTATCGATTCGACCGCGTCGATGAGGCCATGGTGTTTGGTCGCGTCAGCGAACGGGCCGCCCTGGCCGGGTAGTCCGCGGGGTCTCTGGGGTTAGGCTGAACCGCATGGCAGTTGCGAAACGCGAACCCGTGGTCGTTGTGCTTGGCGGCGGTTCCTGGGGCACCACCGTCGCGTCGATTTGCGCTCGCCGAGGACCGACCTTGCAGTGGGTGCGTTCCCAAGAGACGGCCGACGACATCAACAACAACCACCGCAACAGCCGTTACCTCGGCGAGGACGTCGTACTCAGCGAAAGCCTGCGCGCCACTACGGACTTCGCCGAGGCGGCCAACTGCGCCGACGTTGTCGTCATGGGGGTGCCTTCCCACGGCTTTCGGGGAGTGCTCACCGAGTTGAGCGCGGAACTGCGGCCGTGGGTGCCGGTGGTGTCTCTGGTCAAGGGACTCGAGCAGGGCACCAACATGCGGATGTCGCAGATCGTCGAGGAGATCCTGCCCGGGCATCCCGCCGGGATCCTGGCCGGGCCGAACATCGCTCGCGAGGTCGCGGAGGGTTACGCCGCCGCCGCGGTGTTGGCGATGCCCGACCAGCATCTGTCGACCCGGTTGGCGACGCTGTTCCGCACGCGCAGGTTCCGTGTGTACACCACCGACGACGTCATTGGCGTCGAGATGGCTGGCGCTCTAAAGAACGTGTTCGCCATCGCCGTCGGGATGGGCTACTCGTTGGGCATCGGCGAGAACACCCGTGCACTCGTGATCGCGCGGGCGTTGCGCGAGATGACCAAGCTGGGCGTGGCGGTGGGCGGCAAGGCCGAAACCTTCCCCGGCCTGGCGGGCCTGGGCGACCTCATCGTGACCTGCACCAGCCAACGCAGCCGTAACCGCCATGTCGGCGAACAGTTGGGCGCCGGCAAACCGATCGACGAGATCATCGCGTCGATGAACCAGGTTGCCGAGGGCGTGAAGGCCGCCAGCGTGATCATGGAGTTCGCCAACGAGTTCGGCCTGCACATGCCGATCGCGCGCGAGGTCGATGCGGTGGTCAATCACGGCTCGACGGTGGAGGAGGCTTACAAGGGCCTGATCGCCGAGGTGCCCGGACACGAAATCCACGGAGCGGGTTTCTAGGGGCCGGTCTCCCGGGGCGCGGCGTTGGCTGGCTAGTCAAAGGGGAACGCCCTGAAGCCGCCGTCTAACTGACGGGTGGCCAGCTTCTGAACTATCCACTGGTTCATGGAGATTCGCTGCTCTTCGGCTTCAAGAGCCAGGCGGGCGTGCAGTTCGCGTGATGTCCTGACGACGATTTTTCCGCTGAAGTTGCGCTCGCATAGGGACGGGGGGACCTGCTCACCGGTCAGCTGCATACCTTCGACGTTCTCGTCGACCGCTTCGACGAGAGCGGCGATGGCTTCAGGCGCGGTCTTGGCCCGGCGGACCATGTAGGGCATCTCGACACAGCCTGCGATGTATTCCTCGTGCACGTTGCACCACTCGGCGCGATAGGTGTAGCGGTTCACGTCGGCGTTGATAGCGGATGCGACGGCAACTTCGAAAGCCACCCATGGGCTCGGCCTGGGGATCGACCGGCCGGCCGCTCACGAATCCTCGCTCCAGGGATATAGACAGACTCCAGATCCGCTAGCACATGCGCCATCACCAGCGGCTCACACCGGCAGTGATAGCGCATCCGCCATCAAAAGCGAGAGCAACACATGTCCCCCGACAGAAGATCAAACACGGCCCCCCGCTCCGGGGATACAGACAGACTCCAGATCCGCTAGCACATGCGCCATCACCAGCGGCTCACTCCGGCAGTGATAGCGCATGCGCCGTCAAAAACGAGAGCAACCCATATGCTCCGGCTGGGGTCGACCGCTAGTGCCGCCGCTGGCAACCGCCCAGCACTAGCCCCGCGCCATTGCCTCGAGTCGACGGATGCGGTCTTCGATCGGCGGGTGCGTCGAGAACATCGCACCGATGCGTTCTCCCGAGCGGAACGGGTTGGCGATCATCAGATGCGCCTGATTGGCCAACTGCGGCTCGGGCGGCAACGGCGCCATCTCCACGCCACCGGAGATCTTCCGCAACGCCGACGCCAAGGCCAGCGGGTCACCGGTCAACACCGCACCCGACTCGTCAGCCTGGTACTCGCGGGACCGCGACACGGCTAACCGCACCACCGTCGCGGCGATCGGGCCGAGCAGTGAAACAAGCAGCATTGCAAATGGATTCGCGCCGCCTTCACGGTTACCGAACGCGCCGAAGAAAAACGCCATGTTTGCCAGCGCGGTGATCACCGAGGCCAGCGCCCCTGCCACGCATGAGATCAGGATGTCGCGGTTATAGACGTGGGACAACTCGTGCCCCAGCACGGCACGCAGTTCCCGCTCGTTGAGAAGGCGCAGGATGCCCGTGGTGCAACACACCGCGGCGTTGCGCGGGTTACGGCCAGTGGCAAACGCATTGGGCGCGTTCGTGTCGCTGATGTACAGCCGGGGCATGGGTTGGTGCGCGCTGTTAGCCAATTCACGCACGATCCGGTACATGGCCGGCGCCTGCAACTCGATAACCGGCTGGGCGTGCATCGCTCGCAGGGCCAGCTTGTCGCTGTTGAAGTACGTGTAGGCGTTGATTCCGATAGCGAACAAGCACGCCAAGATCAGCGCCGTCTTGCCGAACAAGGCACCGACGAACACGATCATCGCGGACATTCCGACCAACAGCACGAAGGTCTTCAGCCTGTTGGCATGGGGATGCCAGGTCATTTTGCGCTGCTCCTACCAAGCTCCTACGACACGGTTTGCTGACTTTCGCTTACACAACGCCCGTAGTAGCCCCGCAAGTTCCAGGGCGCCCCATACGACGCTTATCCGTGCCGGCTCACCGTGTAGTCGACCAGGGCCCCAAGTGCGTCCCGTCCAGGAACGTCGGGCAGCAAATCCAGCTCGTGACGCGCCTGCGCCGCATACCCGGCCAGCACGTCTTTTGCCTTGGCCATGCCCTCCGAGGCCCGCAACAGCGTCAACGCCTCTCGCACCTCGGCATCGTCGTGGACGGGTCCGGCCAGCAATTCGCGCAGCCGATCACCGTCGGGCCCCGTATCGCGCAATGCGTAGAGCATCGGCAGCGTGCGCACCCCTTCACGGATGTCGGTGCCCGGCAGCTTTCCCGACTTCTCGGATTCGCTGTCGATGTCGATGATGTCGTCGGCGATCTGAAACGCCGTGCCCACGATGGCGCCGAGTCGGCTCAGCCGTTCGATCTGCTCCTCGTCGGCCCCGGAGAACATGGCGCCAAACCGCCCCGCGGCCCCGATCAGGCTGCCCGTCTTCTCGTGGACCACCTTCAGGTACTGCTCGATCGGATCGACACCATCCGGAAGCCCGCGCGTCTCGCGCATTTGTCCCGTCACCAGCTCGGCAAACGTGTCGGCGACGATTCGCACCGCCACCGGGCCCAGCCGCGACACCAGGCGCGACGCCGTCGCCAACAGGTAATCGCCGGCCAGAATCGCGACGTTGTTGCCCCAGCGCGCGTTGGCGCTCGGCGCTCCCCGACGCACCTCCGCCTCGTCCATCACGTCGTCGTGATACAGCGTCGCCAGATGAATCATCTCGACCACCGCGCCGGCGATCACCACGTCACCCGAGTCCGGGTTGGGGCCGATGTGTGCGGACAGCACCGTGAACAACGGGCGAAACCGCTTACCGCCGGCCATGAACAAGTGCAACAACGAGTCGGTCATCACGGCGTCGGCGCTGCGTAGCTCCGTGTCCATCAGGCGCTCGATCTGGGCGACACCGCCGCGCACGGACTCAGCGAACGCAGCGTTGCCGAAGTCAACGCCTGCCACCACGGTCGCCGGAGTTTTCATTCGACCAACATACTGGTGGGCGTGGAGAAACAAGCGCTCAGCGCCGACGTCGTAGTCGTGGGCGCCGGCCCAGCCGGGTCGGCCGCAGCCGCGTGGGCAGCCCGCGCGGGCCGGGACGTGCTGGTCGTCGACTCGGCCGGCTTCCCCCGCGACAAGGCTTGCGGCGACGGGCTGACGCCGCGCGCGATCGCGGAGATGGAACGGTTAGGACTGGGCGACTGGCTGGCCGGCCGCATCCGGCACCGGGGCCTGAGGATGAGCGGGTTCGGCGGCGAGGTCGAGATCGAATGGCCGGGCCCGTCGTTTCCGGCATACAGCAGCGCGGTGGCCCGCCTCGAGTTGGACGACAGGATTCGCAAGGTCGCCGAGGACTCCGGCGCCCGCATGCTACTCGGAACCAAAGCCGTTGGTGTTCATCATGATTCGTCGAGGCGAGTGGTATCGCTGGTGCTGGCCGACGGCACCGAGGTGAGCTTGCGGCAGCTGATCGTCGCCGACGGTGCCCGCTCCTCGCTGGGCCGCAAGCTGGGCCGGCGCTGGCACCAGGAGACGGTGTACGGCGTCGCTGCACGCGGATACCTGACCACCACCCACGGCGACGACCCCTGGCTGACATCACACCTGGAACTGCGTTCTCCCGACGGCGCCGTGCTGCCCGGCTACGGCTGGATTTTCCCGCTGGGCGACGGCGAGGTGAACATCGGTGTCGGCGCGCTGTCGACCACCAAGCGACCTGCCGACCTGGCGCTAAAACCGCTGATCAACTACTACACCGACCTGCGCCGCGACGAATGGGGCTTCACCGGCCAACCGAGGGCGGTGGCGTCGGCATTGCTGCCGATGGGCGGCGCCGTTTCCGGGGTGGCCGGCCCGAACTGGATGCTCATCGGGGACGCGGCGGCCTGCGTCAATCCGCTCAACGGCGAGGGCATCGACTACGGGCTGGAGACGGGGCGGCTGGCCGCGGAGCTGCTCGACGCGGGTGATCTTTCGCACATTTGGCCGTCACTGCTACAGGACCACTACGCCCGCGGGTTCTCGGTTGCGCGCCGACTGGCGCTGCTGCTGACCTTCCAGCGCTTCCTGCCCACTACCGGCCCGATCGCCATGCGCTCGACAAAGCTGATGACGATCGCGGTGCGCGTGATGGCCAACCTGGTGACCGACGAGGACGCCGACTGGGTGGCCCGCGTCTGGCGCAGCGGCGGCCGGGCCTCGCGCCTGATCGACCGGAGGCCGCCCTTCAGCTGACCGCGGCCACCACATATCAAGTTCGTTGACATATATCAGGCTGGTTGATATACCTGAAGGCATGACTTCATCAACAGATTTCGACTTCGAATCCGTGTACCGCGGCGAATCCGAGCTGGGCGAGGGTGTCCGACCTCCGTGGAGCCTCGGCGAACCGCAGCCGGAGCTCGCCGCCCTCATCGAGCAGGGCAAGTTCACCGGCGATGTACTGGACGCCGGCTGCGGCGAGGGCGCCATTTCGCTGGCCCTGGCCGACCGCGGCCACAGCACAGTTGGCCTGGACGCCTCCCCCACCGCCATCAAGCTGGCCCAACGCGAGGCGGCGAAGCGGGGCATCACCAACGCCGGCTTCGCGGTGGCCGACATCAGCGACTTCAACACCTACCCCGACGGATCGGCCGGCCGATTCAACACCATCGTCGACTCGACGCTGTTCCACTCGATGCCCGTCGAGCTGCGCGAGGGCTACCAGCAGTCGATCGTGCGGGCCGCGGCACCGGGCGCCAGCTACTACGTGCTGGTCTTCGACAGGGCGTCGACAACGGGCACTCCGCCCTTCGCGGTCACCGAGGAGGAACTGCGCGAGGTGGTAGCCAAGTACTGGGTGATCGACGAAATCCGGCCCGCCCGCATCCACGCGCAGATCCCGGCGGAATTGGCGGAAATGACTGAGGCGCCGGCCAACATGCCCTTCATTACGCGTGACGAGCCCGGTGGCCGTAAGTCGGTCGGCGCATGGCTGCTCTCGGCCCACCTGGGCTGAACGCCCGCCCCAACCCTCGTTCCCGACGCTGCTACCGAGGTGCGGCTAGGTGTATAGTCTGGCTAATGAAGGGAACTAGGCTGGCTGCGTTCGCCGCTATGGCGGTCGCCGCGATCGGCCTGGCCGCGCCCGCTCAGGCTGACGACTACGACCAGGTCTTCAACAACACGTTGCACGGTTTCGGCATCTACGGCCCACAGGACTACAACGCCTGGCTGGCCAAGATCAGTTGCCAGCGGATCGAAAAGGGCGTGGACACCGACGCGTACAAGTCCGCCACGTTCCTGCAGCGAAACCTCCCACTGGGCACCACCCAGGGACAGGCGTTCCAGTTCCTCGGCGCGGGCATCGATCACTACTGCCCCGAGAACGTCGGCTTCGTACAGCGCGCGGGAGTCTAGCCCCGCGCTGCCCGGGATGCTGCCCGGGTTACCGGCCGCGGCTTGTACCCCGCGTGCAAGGCCACTATGCCGCCGGTGAGGTTGCGCCACCGCACGGCTGACCAGCCGGCACGCGAGATCTGGTGCGCCAGCGCCTCCTGGTCGGGCCAGGCCCTGATCGACTCCGCCAGATACACGTAGGCCTCGGGATTGCTGGACACCGCGCGCGCCACTGCCGGCAGCCCCCGCATCAGGTACTCCTTGTAGACGGTCGCAAACAATCCGTTTGTGGGCGTGGAGAATTCGCACACCACCAGCCGACCGCCGGGACGGGTCACCCGCGCCATTTCGCGCAGCGCCGCGTCGGTGTCGACGACGTTGCGCAGCCCGAAACTGATGGTGACCGCGTCGAAGACCTCGTCGGCAAACGGCAGTCGGGTGGCGTCACCGGCGACCTTGGGCACCTTGCGCGCGCCGCCGGCGGCGAGCATGCCGACCGAGAAATCGGCCGCCACGCACCACGCCCCGGACTTCGCCAGTTCGACCGTCGACACCGCGGTGCCTGCCGCCAAATCCAGCACCTTGTGGCTTGGCGCGAGCTGCAGCGCCGAGCGGGTGGCTCGCCGCCAATAACGGTCCTGGCCCAGCGACAGCACGGTGTTGGTGATGTCATAGCGGCGGGCGACGCCGTCGAACATTGACGCGACGTCTTTGGGGTTCTTGTCCAGTGCCGCGCGATTCACCTCGACGACGCTACCGAACGGGCGCTCCCGAATGGGAATGAGGCGTCGGCCCCTGCGTTGCACCAATGCGTGACTGAAAAAGTTTGGTTTATCACCGGCACATCCCGCGGCTTCGGACGCGAGTGGACGAAAGCGGCGCTCGAACGCGGTGACAAGGTCGCCGCCACCGCACGCAACACCGCCACACTCGATGACCTGGCTGACCGCTACGGCGACAACCTGTTGCCCATCACGTTGGACGTCACCGATCGCGAGGCGGACTTCGCGGCCGTCAAGCAGGCCCATGACCACTTCGGACGGTTGGACATCGTCGTCAACAACGCCGGCTACGGGCAGTTCGGGTTCATCGAGGAACTGTCGGAGCAGGACGCGCGCGACCAGATCGAGACGAACGTCTTTGGGGCGCTGTGGATCACGCAGGCGGCCCTGCCGTATCTGCGCGAGCAGCGCAGCGGACACATCATTCAGGTGTCCTCGATCGGCGGTATCACCGCGTTCCCCGACGTCGGCATCTACCACGCCTCCAAGTGGGCGCTGGAGGGTTTCTCGCAGGCGCTGGCGCAAGAGGTCACGTCATTCGGCGTGCATGTCACGTTGATCGAGCCGGGCGGATTCGACACCGACTGGGGCGGTTCGTCGTCCCGACGCGCCGAGCGCCTGCCCGCGTACGCAGAAGTGCATGCCAATCAGGACGAATGGCGCCGCCAACGGTGGGCCAGCCCAGGCAACCCGGTGGCGTCGGCAGCGGCGCTGCTGAAGGTCGTCGACGCCGAAGAACCGCCGTTGCGGGTCTTCTTCGGCGCTGCTCCACTTGGGATCGCCAAGGCTGACTACGAGAGTCGGTTAGCCACCTGGGAGCAGTGGCAGTCGGTTGCCGAACTAGCGCAGGGGTAGGCGCTTACGCGTATCGCCTGAACATCCCGGCTCGCCCGGGACGCGACAGCACCGCCTCGTAGTGGCCGAGCAGCTCGTCGCAAATGACCGGCCAACCGCGGCCGAGCACGCTCTTGCGCGCGGCCGGCGAGTAGCGGTTGCGCTCGTCGATCAAGTGGTCGACGGCGGCGGGCAGTCTCGCTTCGAATTCGCCAACCGGCAACAGCAGTCCGGTGCGCCGCGGGGTGACCAGATCGCGCGGGCCGCCGGCGTCGGGGGCGATGACCGGCAGCCCCGACGCCAGCGCTTCCTGCACGGCCTGACAGAACGTTTCGTGTTCGCCGGGATGCACGAAAACGTCCATGCTGGCGTACGCCCTGGCGAGCTCGTCGCCATACAGTGCGCCCGCGAAAAGCGCTGTGGGCATTGCCGATTGCAGCTTGCGCCGGTCGACCCCGTCGCCGACGATGACCAGCCGCACCGCGCCGCGGTCCGCCAGCACGGCGAGCCGCTCGACGTGCTTTTCCGGCGCCAGCCGGCCGACGAAACCGACGATCGGTTTGCCGTCCGGGGACCACTGCCGCCGCAGCGCCTCGTCGCGCGCCGAGGGTGCGTACCGCACCAGATCGACGCCACGCGCCCATCGGTACAGCCGTGGAAAGCCCTGTGCGGCTAGCGCTTCCATTGTCGCCGTTGAGGGCACCAGGGTGCGGTCGGCGCGGCTGTGCAAGCGGCGAAACCAGCCCCACGCGGCCCGCGTGGCCATGGGAACGCCGTAGCTGGCCGCGAAACCCGGTACGTCGGTTTGGTACACGGCAACGGTCGGTACGCCGAGACGACGCGCGGCCAGCAACCCGCCGAATCCGAGCAGCGCCGGGGAGGCCAGGTGCACGACGTCGGGATCGAACCCGCGCATCACCCGGACGAGTCCGGGGGTGGGCACGCCCAACGGAAGGGTGGTCACCTTCGGCAACATCCGCGACGGCGTGCGGTGCACGCGACGACCGTCATACAGGTGCTCGGCCCGTGGTTGCCCGGGCGGGTTATCCGGGGCGATGACGAGCGCTTCGTGGCCGGTACGGCGCAGGTGCTCGAGCACCCGAATCACCGAGTTGCTCACACCATTGACGTTCGGCAGGAACGACTCGGCGACGATGACAACGCGCACAAGACCACCGTGTCAGGACGGACTGTCCCTAAGGTTGCCGGTGGACGTACGGGGGCGTACGGGTCGCGAAAATCTAGTGCTCGTGCGGCTGGTCCGCGGTTTTTCCCAGCCGACGATCGAGCAGCGCCAGGCCGATCAGAACGATCCCGCCGATCAGCCAGGCCACCACGGCAATCGAGCCCGCTGGAATGATCGCCAGACCGGCGTTTCGGTGCTGCACCCGGACCAGGTTGGGGTCCCGCTTGTTGTATTCGACGTAGATTCGCATGCCGGTGGCCAGCTCGGACGGGTACAGCACGCCGAGCTCCGGGCGATAGGTCACCCGCTCCGGCGTGACGAACTCGATGGTCGAGCGCCGCGGCCCAGCGCTGAGGACCTCGGCCTGCGCGACGCCCATGTTGCGGCTGATGGCCAGGTCGTTGCGCCACGCTCCGGCCACCAGCAGCACCGACTGCAAGGTGACCACGGTGACCACGACCAGCACGCCGATCCGCACCCAGCGCACCACGGTCCTGGCCCGGGTCTGCGGAAGCTGCTCACTGGTGCCGTGAATCAAGATGCGCAGCAGCCGCTTTGGCCACTTCACCGCGCTGGGAACCCTCACAGGGCAGCCTTGATGGCGGCGTGCAGCTGTCGCAGCGAAGACCGGTCCGCCTTGACCTCCAACACGCGCAGGCCGGCGGCCGGTTCGTCCAGGGCGGCGTGCAGGTCGTCGACTTCGATCTGCCGGCTTTCCACGTGGTAGGCGCGACACAGCGCCCCCACGTCGACGTCGTGTGGGGTGCCGAAGACCCGCGACGATACGTCCGAGAACCGGGGGTCGCCCTGCTCGAGCAGTTCGAAGATGCCACCGCCGTTGTCGTTGGACACCACGATCGTCAAGTCTCGCGGTGTCGGTTCGGTGGGCCCGATCAGCAACCCCGAACTGTCGTGGACGAACGTCAGGTCGCCGATCAGCGCAATGGTGCGGCCACCCTCCTCGCCCGCACGTTCGTGAGCCAGCGCCGCTCCGATCGCGGTCGACACGGTGCCGTCGATACCGGCGACCCCGCGATTCGACCGCACCTTTATGCCGTGCGCGTCGAGGCCGACCAGCGCAGCGTCCCGGACCGGGTTGGAGGCCCCTAGAACCAGCTGGTCACCGGGCCGCAGCGCGGCGGCGACGGCCGCGGCAACGTGCAGCCCCGTGGTCAACGGATGCGCGGCGAGCTGCTCGTGTACGGCAGCCAGCGCGTGGCGATTCACCTCCGCGCATCGGCGCAGCCACGCGGGGCTGGGCGAGCCGGTGGTGACGGCCCGGGTGCCGGTGGCCTGCGAGTTGCCCGAGACGTCCGGCCAGCGCGGCCCGGTCGTCAACGCGTAGACCGGCACGTTGGGATCGGCCAGCAGCGCCGAAACCG
Organism: Mycobacterium bourgelatii; assembly: GCF_010723575.1. Classification (NCBI taxonomy): domain Bacteria; kingdom Bacillati; phylum Actinomycetota; class Actinomycetes; order Mycobacteriales; family Mycobacteriaceae; genus Mycobacterium; species Mycobacterium bourgelatii. The sequence continues at coordinate 475,290 of NZ_BLKZ01000001.1, read as the reverse complement.
GCCGGTGCAGGGTCGGACGGCCCAGCATGATCACCTGTTGGGGACGCAGCAGCGGCAGCGCCAGCGGGTGCAGCGGATTGTTCGAGTAGGCCGGTGCCGTGGGTTCGGCGACGGTGGGCAAGTCCGCCAGGTTGGGGTGCACGCCCGCGCCGTGCCCGGCGATGACGACGGTGTCGGGCGACAGGTCGATCTCCAGCGGCTGGTCAAAGGTCACCGGTGGGGTGTACGTCCAGGGCCTGCCGTCCGGCCGTCCCTGCGGAATGGCGGCACCGAGCGGCTCCGTGTCGGGTACCAGCGGTTCCCGCAACGGGATGTCGAAATGTACCGGACCCGCGTTCGCGGTGCGAGAACCCGTGGCGGCCACCAAGACTCGGCAGGTGGCCGAACGCCAGGTCGCGTTGAAACCGGCCAGCTTCTCGGGCGCGTCCTCGGCCAAGCCCAGGCTGATCGTGGCCCGGACTTGCGACCCGAAATAGCCCAGTTGCTCCATGGTCTGGTTGGCGCCGGTGCCCAGCAATTCGTACGGCCGGTTGGCCGACAACACGATCAGCGGCACCCGCGCGTAGTTGGCCTCCACCACCGCGGGACCCAAGTTGGCCACCGCGGTGCCCGACGTCATCGCCACACACACCGGCGCGTGGGCAGCGATCGCCAGTCCGATGGCCAGATAGCCCGCGGTGCGCTCGTCGATGCGAACGTGCAACCGGATGCGGCCCGCCCGGTCGGCGTCTTGCAGCGCAAACGCGAGCGGCGCGTTACGCGAACCGGGGCACAGCACCACGTCCCGGACGCCACCACGAATCAGTTCGTCAACAACGACGCGGGCCTGTGTCGTCGACGGGTTCACTACTACAGGGTGTCACAATCGCCGGCCAGGCCGGTTAGTGAGTAACCCTGAGCAACACCGGCCCCATGGGCCCCAGCAGTTGAGTCAGACCTTGACGCTGGCAAAGAACTTCAACGCCGCGGCGTTGACGGCGTCGGGCCGCTCGAAGAATCCGAGATGGCCCGCATCGGGGATCTGCAGATAGCGTCCGTGGGGCAACGCGTCGGCGACCTCGCGGCCCAGGTACGGCGGCGTGACGACGTCGTCGGAGAAGCCCAGCACCAGCACCGGCGCCGCGATGTTGCGATAGGCCGGCAAGCGGTTGGTCTGCGGTGCGACATCAAGCTGGCAGCGCAACCCTGGGGTCTGTTTGATCGGCCACATGCTGAACATCGCGATCCAGTCCGCGATGGCCGCGTCGTCGTTCAGGGTCTTGCGCGAAAAGTTCTCCAACAGACGGTTTTTCGCGACATACGAGGCGGGCAGTTCGATCTTCGCGGCATCGAGGTCCGCCTCGGCCTCTTGGAAGAACTGGCGAGCTCGGTCCAGCCGGCCCCGGGTGGCCATCAATACCGCGGAGCTGACCAGCTCGGGCCGCACCACCATGAGTTCCTGGGCGATGAACGACCCCATCGACACCGAGACGATGCGCACCGGCGCGATGCCGAGCGATTCGATCAGCGCGGCGGTGTCGGCCACCATGGTTTGCGTCGTGAAACCCTCGGCGTTCTCGGTCGCGCCGATGCCCCGGTTGTCGAACGTGATGCATCGGTAGCCGGCCGCCAGGAAAGCCGGAACCTGATGGGGGTGCCAGGTGCGTCCGGCGCCGCCACGACCGGCAATGAAAAGGACCGGGTCACCGGTCCCTTTGTCGTCGTAAGCCAGATTGATCACCCGTTCGACGGTACAGCAGCGGGTAGCACGCCTTTACCCGTTCGATCCACCACTGCCTTCGGTCCGCGGGCGCGCTCAGCGTCCGCAATCGCTCCGGATCCGGGGTAATCGGCCGCACCCGAAGGTAGCCGTCGACGGGTGGCGAGGGCTCCGCCACGTCCTCGACGAACAGGCCGCCGGTGCCCAGCCCGCAGGCATGGCGCAGCTCGGGTAGAGCCGCCGCGGCGGCGAGCCCGGTGCCGATCCCGACCGCCGAATCCAGCGCGCTGGACACCACGATCGGGATGTCGATCTGCTCTGCGATCTTGAGCAGGGCCGAAATGCCACCCAGCGGAGCAACTTTGAGCACCGCGATGTCCGCGGCACCGGCACGCACCACGGCCAACGGGTCCTGCGCCTTGCGAATGCTCTCGTCGGCGGCAATCGCAACGCTGGTCCGACGGCGCAGCTCGGCGAGTTCGGCGACGGTGGCGCAGGGCTGTTCGAGGTACTCGAGTGGACCGTCGGCCGTCAGCGCGTCGGCCGCCCGCGTAGCCTCGTCGACGGTCCATCCGCCGTTGGCGTCCACCCGCACGGTGTCGACCAGTTCACGTACGGCGTTGACCCGGTCGACGTCGTCGTCCAGGCTCTGCCCCGACTCGGCGACCTTCACCTTGGCGGTGCGGGCACCGGGAAACCTCGCCAGTACTTCGGGCACGTCGGCGGCGGGGACGGCCGGCACCGTCGCGTTGATGGGGACGCGGTCACGCCGCACCGGCGGCGGCTCACCGTAGGCGGCCTGTATTCCCGAAGCCAGCCAGTGCGCGGCCTCGGGTGGCTCGTACTCGACGAACGCACCGAACTCACCCCAGCCGGCGGGACCCTCGATCAGGGCCAGCTCCCGGATGGTGATGCCGCGGAACCGGACCCGCATGGGCAGCGCCACGACGTGCAGGCTGTCCAGCAGGTCCGCCAGCGTGGGGGCGGTTGCCGACGTCACTGCCTGGTCACCGCCCGTAGACCTGGCGGCCCGCCAGATACGTGGCGCGCACCTCGAGGTCTGCGATCTCCTCCGGCGGGACCGTCCGCGGATCCGCCGAGAGCACCACCAGGTCGGCGTACTTGCCGACCTCCAGCGAGCCGACGATGTCGTCGCTGAACAGCTGCCAGGCGGCGTCGATGGTTTGCGCACGGATGGCCTGTTCGACCGTCAACCGCTCCTCGGGTGCGAGCACCCTGCCGCTCGGTGCCACCCGGGTGGCGGCGACGCTGATATTGCGCAGCGGCTCTTCCGGCGTCACCGGCGGGTCGTTGTGCAGCGAGATGCGCATGCCGGCCGCGACCGCGGAGCCGGCGGGCATCCAGCGTGAGCCGCGCTCCGGGCCGAACAGGCCGTCCACGATGATGTCGCCCCAGTAGTGAATCTGGTCGACGAAGATGCTGCAGGTGACGCCGAGTTCGACGGCTCGCCGCAGTTGCTCGGGACGGATGGCGCCCACGTGTTCCAGCCTGAGCCGGTGGTCGTCACGCGGATGTTGTTGCAGCACTTCGTCATACACGTCGAGGATGGTGTCGACGCCCGCGTCGCCCTGGACGTGGCAGGCGATCGGCCAGCCCTTCGGGAAGTAGGCGCCCACGATTTCGGTCAACTGCTCGCGGGTGTAGTTGGCACAGCCGCAGGAGCCGGGCTGGATGCCGGCGCTGCGGGTGGCGGGTGTGTCCAGGTACGGAAACGACAGCGCGATGTTGCCGATCCACGGCGAACCGTCCACCCAGATCTTGATGCCGACCTGGCGCAGCATGTCGTCGCCCTCGCCCGGGCTGGCGTCGGTGGCCATGCGGGCATTGGAGATCTCGTAGGTGCGCAACCGGACGGTGAGCTCGTCGTGCAATCCCGCTACCAGCGGCTTGAAGTTGGGATCGAACGCCATCTCCGAACAGGTAGTCAGGCCGGCGCGGTTGAGCCGAGCGCATTCGGCGCGCAGCATGTCCGGGTAGTCGGCCGGCGTGATGGCACCGGCCAGCAGCGGGAACACCGCGCCGATCTCTTCGGCGGTTCCGTCGAGTTCGCCGTTGACGTCGCGACCGTACTTGGCACCTTTGGGATCGGGGGTGTCTCGGTTCAGGCCGCCGCGCGCTGCGGCCGCCGAATTGAAGTAGGCCTTGTGTCCGGAGTTGTGGATGATCACCAACGGGCCGTCCGGCGCGATGTCGTCGAGCCAGCTCAGCGTCGGTTCCGGCAGACCGGGCTGCAGCAGCGCGTCCCAGCCGTTGAGGTATGCGCCGGTCGGTCCGCGACGTGCGACCTCGCGGCGGATTGCGTCCACCACGTCGTCCGGGTTGCGCACGGTGACCGGCCGGATATCCACCAGCCGGTCGGACAGCGCGATCGCCTCCATCAGCGGATGTCCGTGTGCCTCAACGAAACCCGGCATGACACAGCCGTCGCCGATGTCGACGGACTCGGTTTTCGGGCCTACATGCTGGGCGATGTCGGACCGGTCGCCGACGGCGATGACCCGGCCGCCGGCGACCGCGAGCGCCTCGGCCGTGGGCCTCGTTTCATCGACGGTCAGGACGGTTCCGGTGATGACGAGGTCCGCGGCGGCCATGTGCAGTAACACTAATCGCGTGGGTGATGCAGGCGGATCGAAACGGGCCCCGTCACTGCGATCAGGTCTAGCGGTGATCGCGCGGGCGGTGAAGCCACACGAGGGGGGTCGCCGCAGTTAGGCGTATTGCCGAGGGCGTACGCAAGGGCGCGGCTGACCAGAATTGCAACACGTTCTAGTCTGACCATATGAGTGTCGATCTGCTGCGCAATCCCACCCACAACGGCCACCTGCTGGCGGGCGCGCTCAAGCGCCACAAGAACCGGCCGGTGCTGCACCTCGGCGACACCACGCTGACCGGCGGACAGCTGGCCGAGCGGATCAGCCAGTACGTGCAGGCCTTCGAGGCATTGAACGCCGGCACCGGCGCCACGGTCGGGCTGTTGTCGTTGAACCGCCCCGAGGTGTTGATGATCTTGGGCGCCAGCCAGACCCAAGGCTATCGGCGTACGGCCCTGCACCCGCTGGGCTCGCTGGACGACCACGCCTACGTGCTCTCCGACGCCGGTGCCAGCGCGCTGATCATCGACCCCAACCCGATGTTCGTCGAGCGGGCGCTGGGGTTGCTGGAGAAGGTGGACTCGCTCAAGCAGATCCTGACCATCGGGCCGGTCCCCGAGGCGTTGCGCGGCGTTGCGGTCGATTTGTCCGCCGAGGCGGCCAAGTACGAGCCGACGCCGCTGGTGGTCGCCGATCTGCCGCCGGACCACATTGGCGGCCTGACGTACACCGGCGGCACGACGGGCAAGCCCAAGGGCGTGATCGGCACCACCGGGAACATCGCCACCATGACCCAGATCCAGCTCGCCGAGTGGGAATGGCCGGAGAACCCGCGGTTCCTGATGATCACGCCGCTGTCCCACGCCGGCGCCGCCTACTTCACGCCCACCCTGGTCAAGGGCGGCGAAATGTATGTGCTGCCCAAGTTCGACCCGGCCGAAGTCCTGAAAACCATTGAGGAGAAGCGCATTACGGCCACTTTTGTGGTGCCGTCGATTCTCTACGCGTTGCTGGACCACCCGGACTCGCACACCCGCGACTTGTCGTCGCTGGAGACCGTCTACTACGGGGCGTCCGCGATAAACCCGGTGCGGCTGGCCGAGGCGATCCGGCGGTTCGGCCCGATCTTCGCCCAGTGCTACGGACAGTCCGAGGCGCCGATGGCGATCACCTACCTTGCCAAGAAGGACCACGACGAGAAGCGGCTGACCTCGTGCGGCCGCCCGACGCTGTTCGCAAAGGTCGCGCTGCTGGGCGAGGACGGTCAACCGGTGCCGTTGGGCGAGCCGGGTGAGATCTGTGTCAGCGGGCCGCTTTTGGCCGGCGGGTATTGGAACCTGCCCGAGGAGACCGCTAAGACGTTCCGGGACGGCTGGCTGCACACCGGCGACATGGCTCGCGAGGACGAGGACGGCTTTTACTACATCGTCGACCGGGTCAAAGACATGATCGTGACCGGCGGCTTCAACGTATTCCCCCGCGAAGTCGAGGACGTCATCGCCGAGCACCCGGCCGTCGCGCAGGTCTGCGTCGTCGGCACACCCGACGACAAATGGGGCGAGGCGGTCACCGCCGTGGTGGTGCTGCGCGCCGACGCGGCCCGTGACGAGGCGGCGATCGCGACCATGACGTCGGAGATCCAGGCGGCGGTCAAGGAACGCAAGGGCTCGGTGCAATCACCCAAGCAGGTGGTGGTGGTTGACTCGCTGCCGCTGACCGGGTTGGGCAAGCCGGACAAGAAGGCCGTGCGCGCCCGCTTCTGGGAGGGCGTCGGCCGCGCGGTCGGCTAGGTTGCGCCGCCGAGCGTCACGCCAGCGTGGCGCTCGCAGCCGACAGCCACTCTGGCGTGACGTTCGGCAGTCACCGGGGCCGCGGCGCGGCCGCGAAGGCCCACTACTGTGGCAAGCATGGCTGAACGCGTCAAACCGCCATGGTGGCTGAAGCCGGCGAACAAGATCTTCATCCAGATGTCGAAGCTGGGTTTGCGCTTCGGCGGCGAGAGCCCGGTCGTGCTGACCGTGCCCGGCCGCAAATCCGGAGTGCCGCGCTCGACCCCGATAACCCCGATGACGGTCGATGGCCAGCGCTACGTGGTGGGCGGCTTCCCCGGCGCGGACTGGGTGAAAAACGTAAGAGCCGCAGGCGAAGTCACGCTGCAGCGGGGGCGTACGCAGGAACGGGTTCGGATGGTGGAGTTGTCGCCCGAAGAGGCCAAGCCACTACTGCGGGCCTTCCCCACCGAGGTACCTACCGGTGTCGGGTTCATGAAACGTTCCGGACTCGTCAAAGAGGGGCGACCCGAGGAATTCGAGGCCCTAGCCGGACGTTGCGCCGTGTTCCGCTTCGACCCGGTGTAATTCAGACAGCCAACGGAGTGTGAGGATCCTTGAGCGACAACCCATTTGACGCAAAGCAGTGGAAGCTCGTCGACGGCTTCGACGACCTTACCGACATCACCTACCACCGGCACGTCACCGACGACACGGTGCGGGTGGCGTTCGACCGCCCCGAGGTGCGTAACGCGTTTCGGCCCCACACCGTGGACGAGTTGTACCGGGTGCTCGATCACGCGCGGATGTCGTCGGACGTGGGTGTGGTCCTGCTGACCGGCAACGGGCCGTCGCCGAAGGACGGCGGGTGGGCGTTCTGCTCCGGCGGCGACCAACGCATCCGTGGGCGCAGCGGGTACCAGTACGCCAGCGGCGAAACGGCGGACACCGTCGACGTTGCCCGCGCCGGGCGACTGCACATCCTCGAGGTGCAGCGGCTGATTCGGTTCATGCCCAAGGTGGTCATCTGCCTGGTCAACGGCTGGGCGGCCGGGGGCGGGCACAGCCTGCACGTGGTGTGCGACCTCACCCTGGCCAGCCGTGAGCACGCCCGGTTCAAGCAGACCGACGCCGACGTCGGCAGCTTCGACGGCGGTTATGGCAGCGCGTACCTGGCCCGCCAGGTCGGCCAGAAGTTCGCCCGCGAGATCTTCTTCCTGGGTCGCCCGTACACCGCCGAACAGATGCACCAGATGGGCGCGGTCAACGAAGTTGTCGACCACGCCGAATTGGAAGCGGTGGGCATCCAGTGGGCGGCCGAAATCAACGCCAAATCACCTCAGGCGCAACGGATGCTGAAGTTCGCCTTCAACCTGCTTGACGACGGGCTGGTGGGCCAGCAGCTGTTCGCCGGCGAGGCCACCCGGCTGGCCTACATGACCGACGAGGCCGTCGAGGGCCGGGACGCCTTCCTGCAGAAGCGCCCCCCGGACTGGAGCCCGTTCCCGCGCTACTTCTAAAGCGGGCCGGGGACAGCGTGACGCCGGGCACAAGACGGCCGCTCCTAGACTCCGGTCGTGAGTAAGAACGCGAGCAAGAGCCCGTTTCGCCGGCTGAGCGAACAGATCACGCTGGCCAGCATGCGGCCCCCGGCTTACCCTCAGCTGCTGATCAACCGGCCCCTGATCAAGCCCATCGACCTCGAGGGAAAGCGCATCCTGCTGACCGGAGCCTCGACCGGTATCGGCGCGGCCGGGGCGGAACTGTTGGCCCGCGAGGGCGCCACGGTGGTCGCGGTCGCCCGTCGCAAGGATCTGCTGGACGAGCTCGCCGACCGCATCACCACCTCGGGCGGCACGGCGATGTCGCTCCCCTGCGACCTCTCGGACATGGACGCCATCGATGCGCTGGTCGCCGACGTCGAGGAACGCATCGGCGGGGTGGACATCCTGATCAACAACGCCGGTCGGTCCATCCGCCGACCCCTGGCCGAGTCGCTGGAACGCTGGCACGACGTCGAGCGGACGATGACGCTGAACTACTACGCGCCGCTGCGGCTGATCCGCGGGCTGGCGCCGGGGATGATCGAACGCGGCGACGGCCACATCATCAACGTGTCGACCTGGGGCGTCTTGTCGGAGGCGTCGCCGTTGTTCTCGGTGTACAACGCCTCGAAGGCCGCCCTGACCGCGGTGAGCCGGATCATCGAAACCGAGTGGGGCCGCAAGGGCGTGCACTCGACGACGCTGTACTACCCATTGGTGGCCACGCCGATGATCGCGCCGACCAAGGCCTACGAGGGATTGCCGGCGCTGACGTCGGAAGAAGCCGGCGAGTGGATGGTGACGGCCGCCCGCACCCGACCGGTTCGGATCGCACCGAGGATCGCGCTGGCGGCCAAGGCGCTGAACACCCTGGGCCCGCGTTGGGTCGACGCACTGATGGGCAGGCGCGGCGACGACACCGGCCAATCGTGATAGACACGTTGGATGGAGATCCTGGCCAGCCGAATGCTCCTTCGGCCGGCGAATTATCAGCGGTCGTTGAGCTTCTACCGCGACGAGATCGGGCTGGCGATCGCCCGGGACTACGGCGCCGGCACCGTGTTCTTCGCCGGCCAGTCGCTGCTTGAACTCGCCGGATACGGCGAACCTGACCATTCTCGAGGGCCCTTCCCCGGCGCGCTGTGGCTGCAGGTGCGCGACATCAACGCCACGGAGGCCGAGTTGCGCAGCCGCGGGGTACCGATCGCCCGCGAGGCACGACGCGAACCGTGGGGTCTGCACGAGATGCACGTCATCGACCCGGACGGCATCACCCTGATTTTCGTCGAGGTTCCCCCCGATCACCCGCTACGCCGCGACACCAGGAATCCGGCCCGACAAACCGAAGGTTAACGGTTAGCTAACATCAGGCGACCACTCGAAATATTCCTGCACTTCCCGTATTTCGTCATTCGACAAGGGAATGCGACGACCGCAAGAATCAGGGCCTGTGAGCATCGAGCTGTTCCTCTTGATCATCGTCGTGATCACGGCGCTCGCTTTTGACTTCACCAACGGTTTCCACGACACCGGTAACGCCATGGCGACCTCCATTGCCAGCGGCGCGCTCGCACCGAAGGCGGCCGTCACTTTGTCCGCGGTCTTGAACCTGATCGGCGCGTTTTTGTCCACCGCCGTGGCCGCCACCATCGCCAAGGGTCTGATCGACGCCGACCTGGTGACGCTGGAGTTGGTGTTCGCCGGGTTGGTCGGCGGCATCGTCTGGAACCTGCTCACCTGGCTGCTGGGAATCCCGTCCAGTTCCTCGCATGCGCTGATCGGTGGCATCGTCGGAGCGACGATCGCCGCCGTCGGTGTGCGCGGGGTGATCTGGCACGGCGTGGTATCCAAGGTGATCATCCCGGCCGTCATCGCCGCATTCCTGGCCGTCCTCGTCGGCGCGGCGGCCACCTGGCTGGTCTATCGGATCACGCGCGGCGTTCCAGAGGGGCGTACCTCGGCCGGCTTCCGGCGCGGCCAAATTGGCTCCGCCTCGCTGGTATCCCTGGCGCACGGGACCAATGACGCCCAGAAGACGATGGGCGTCATTTTTTTGGCGCTCATGTCCTACGGCGCGGTCAGCCGCTCCTCCAGCATGCCGCCGCTCTGGGTCGTCGTGAGCTGCGCCGTCGCCATGGCCGCCGGCACCTATCTGGGCGGCTGGCGCATCATCCGCACCCTGGGCAAAGGGCTGGTGGAGATCCACCCACCCCAGGGCATGGCAGCCGAGTCCTCCTCGGCCGCGGTCATTCTGCTGTCCGCCCATTTCGGTTACGCGCTGTCGACCACACAGGTCTGCACTGGCTCGGTCCTGGGCAGCGGCGTGGGCAAGCCCGGGGCGGAGGTGCGCTGGGGTGTGGCCGGCCGGATGGCCACCGCATGGCTGGTCACGCTTCCGCTGTCCGGGTTGGTCGGCGCCGTCACCTACTGGACCGTGCACCTCATCGGCGGCTACCCGGGAGCGATCGTCGGCTTCTCGTCGCTGATCGCCGTATCCGCAGCCATCTACCTGCGGTCCCGCAAGATCAAGGTCGACCACAACAACGTCAACGCAGCTTGGGAAGGCAACCTGACGGCCGGGCTCGACAGTTCCAACGGCTCGGGACCGCCCCCGTCGGCCCCGCCCCCGCCCCTGCCGCCGCGCCCGCCCATGGTGAGCAACGAAGACCCCATTCTCAGCGCGGGGAACCCCTCATGAGCGACTGGTTCAACTATGCAGCGACGGTCAAGATCCTCATCTTCAGCCTGCTGGCCGGGGCAGCGTTACCGGGACTGTTCGCGCTGGGGGTGCGGTTGCAAGCCGCCGGTGCCGGCGACATCAGGTCCAACGGCGCGGCACCCCAGAAGAACCCCGCGCTCACCGCGCTCGCCTGGCTGATCTATGCGCTGGTGCTCACCGTGATCATCGTCGGCGTGCTCTACATCGCCCGCGACTTCATCGCGCACCACACCGGCTGGGCTTTCCTCGGAGCCAAACCCAAGTAGTGTCGTTGATGTCCGTTGCCTGACGTTCGCCCATGCCTCAGGTTTGCCGACGCCGCCCAAGGGAAGTTGTAGCCGCGTGAACAATTTTCTCTCCGCGATCGTGTCGTGGTTGCGCGCGGGCTACCCCGAAGGTGTGCCCCCGACAGACTCTTTCGCGGTGCTGGCGCTGCTGGCCCGGCGGCTGTCCAACGACGAAGTCGTCGCCGTCGCCAACGAATTGATGCGTCGCGGAGAGTTCGACCAAATCGACATCGGTGTGGCGATCACCCAGCTCACCGACGACCTGCCCAGCCCGCAAGACGTCGAGCGAGTGCGAGAGCGGTTGGCCGCCAAGGGATGGCCGTTCAACGATGTCCGTGACAACGAGGAGCGGGCATAGCCGTCTTGCGCGCGCTGCGCGTTCCCACCGGTGCTGCCACCAGCCTGTTGTTGCCTGCGCTGCAACGGGTTCTAGAAGGCCGCGATCCCGCGCTGGTCGCGGTGCCTGCACGCGACGAGCCGGCAACCACGCTGCGCGACTTGCGAGTTGGCGAGCCGATCGACGACGACGTGGCCCTGGTGGTGACGACATCGGGCACCACCGGCCCGCCCAAGGGCGCCTTGCTGACCGCCGCCGCGCTGACGGCCAGTGCGACGGCCACCCATCGCCGTCTCGGCGGTCCGGGCAGGTGGCTGCTGGCCGTCCCGCCCTACCACATCGCCGGTCTGCAGGTCCTGATACGCAGCCTGATCGCCGGGTCCACACCCGTCGAGCTGGATGTCTCGGCGGGATTCGATGTAAATCAATTGCCCTGTGCGGTAAGTCAATTGGGCTCAGGACGACGGTATACGTCGCTGGTCGCCGCTCAGCTTGCCAAGGCACTCGCCCGGCCCGATGCGGTGGCCGCGCTTGCCGAACTCGATGCCGTCCTCCTCGGCGGCGGCCCGGCACCACGGCCGGTCCTCGAGGCCGCGGAGGCCGCCGGCATCACCGTGGTGCGCACGTACGGGATGAGCGAGACAGCGGGTGGCTGCGTGTACGACGGGGTTCCGCTCGACGGGGTTCGGATGCGCGTGCTGGACGACGGCCGCGTCGCTCTCGGCGGGGCGACACTGGCCAAGGGCTACCGCAACCCGGTGTATCCCGACCCGTTCGCCGAACCGGGCTGGTTCTACACCGACGACCTCGGCGCCATCGATGACGCGGGTGTGCTGAGCGTGCTTGGGCGCGTGGACGATGCGATCAGCACCGGCGGACTGACGGTGCTCCCCCAGCCGGTGGAGGCCGCGTTGTGCACTCATCCGGCAGTCAGCGACTGCGCGGTTTTCGGCCTCGCCGACGACCGACTGGGACAACGGGTGGCCGCCGCCATCGTGGTCAAGGGCGGCTGCCCAACACCGACGCTGGATGCGCTGCGCGCACATGTCGCTACCACCCTGGACGGCACGGCCGCTCCCCGCGAACTGCACATCGTCGACGAGCTGCCGCGTCGTGGTATCGGCAAGGTCGACCGGGCCGCCTTGGTGCGCCAGTACGGAGGCGCAGGCTGATGGGCGACCAACCCGCACTCGCTCGCCGACTTGGCACCGCCGATGCGGTGGTGATCGGGCTGGGGTCGATGATCGGCGCCGGTGTGTTCGCGGCATTCGGGCCGGCGGCGCGCGCCGCGGGTGTCGGCCTGCTAATCGGTCTGGTGCTCGCGGCCGCGATCGCCTACTGCAACGCAACCTCTTCGGCTCAGCTCGCGGCGGTGTACCCGACGTCGGGCGGCACGTACATCTACGGCCGGGAGCGACTCGGCCCGTGGTGGGGTTTCCTGGCCGGCTGGGGATTCGTCATCGGCAAGACCGCCTCGTGCGCGGCGATGGCGTTGACCGTCGCCTCCTACACCGTCGGCAGTCTGGGCGCGCCCGCGTATGCGCAGCGCGCCGTCGCCGTGGCAGTGGTGGTGGCGCTGGCCGCGCTGAATTACCGCGGCGTCACCAAGACCGCGGCGCTCGCCCGAATATTGTTGGCCTGCACGGTAATTGCGCTCGCGATAGTGGTGGTCGGCATCCTGATCGGCACTGCCGGAGCGGATGACACTTCTGAGACGACGCACTCGCTGACCGCCGGCTGGGCCGGTGTCACGGCCTATGGCGTGCTGCAGTCGGCTGGGCTGCTGTTCTTCGCCTTCGCGGGTTATGCACGCATCGCGACGATGGGTGAAGAGGTACGCGACCCCGCCCACACCATTCCCAAAGCGATAACCCTGGCTCTGGCAATCGCCGTGCTGATCTATCTGGTCGTCGGGGTGGCGGCGCTGTTGGCCGCCGGCCCGGACCGCCTTGCCAACGCGGTGGCGCCGCTGGCCGAGGCACTGCGCGCCGCCGGCGTTGGGGGGCTGGTGCCGGTCGCTTCCGTTGGTGCGGCGGTGGCCAGCGCTGGCGCGTTGCTGGCTCTCATCGCCGGGCTGGGGCGCACGTCGTTGGCGATGGCCCGCCATCGCGATCTCCCGCGCTGGCTGGCCGCGGTGCACCCGCGCTACCAGGTGCCCCACCATGCCGAGATTGCGATCGCCGTGGTGGTGTGTGTGCTGGTGGTGACCGCGGATTTGCGCGGCGTCATTGGGTTTTCGTCGTTCGGGGTGCTGATCTACTACGCGATCGCCAATGCTGCCGCCTACACGCTGCCGCGCCGCGCCTGGCGCCGCGCGGTCAACGTCGTCGGATTGCTCGGTTGCGTGGTGCTCGTCGCGACGCTGCCGTGGCAGTCGGTCGCCGTGGGGCTGGTCGTGTTCGCGATCGGGGTGGTTGGCCGCGTCATCGTGCGGCGTGCCAGCCCAGCGGCGGATTAACTCCCGCCACTCCCGCCGGTTGAGCCCCCGGAACGGCCGCTGCCTCCGCTGCTGCCGCCGCCACCGAAGAGCCCCCCACCGGTCCCGCCGCCGGTGCCACCGCCGGTCGGCGGCTTCGGGGCGACGGTCGGGACCTGTACCGGCGGCTTCGGGGCGACGGTCGGGACCTGTACCGGTGGCTGCGGGGCGACGGTCGGCACCTGTGCCGGCGGCTGCGGGGCGACGGTCGGCACTTGGACCGGCGGCGGCGCAACGGTCTGCTGCGTCGGCGGCGGCGCAACGGTCTGCTGCGTCGGCGGCGGCGCCACCGTTGTCGGTGGCGGCGCGACGGTGGTCGGCTCCGGCGCGACCGTCGTCGTCGGCTTCGGCGCCGTAGTCGTCGGCGCCGCCGTTGTGGTCGGCGCCGCTGTCGTGGTCGGCACCGTCGTCGTCGGCGCGGTGGTCGTCGTCGGCGCCGTCGTGGTCGGCTGGGTAGTGGTCGTCGGCGGCGTCGTGGTCGTGGTCGGCGGTGTGGTGGTGGTTGTCGGCGGCGTCGTCACCGTCGTCGTCGTTGTGATCGGCGTCGGCGAAACGGTCGGCATGCCGGGCTGCCAGCCCGGCCACGGAATGAAGACCGGGACCGGAAGCGGCACCGGTGCGGGCACCACGGCGGGCGGTGCCGGCGCCGGCACCGGGGCGGCCGGGGGCGGCGCCACGCCGCCGCCGTACTGCGGAGCGTTCTGGAGGGGCGCGAGGTTGCCGCCCTGGAACCCGAGAGTCGGAGCGTCGGCCGGGGGCGGCGGTATGGGCGCCTGCTGCTCGGTGGGCAACAGCGGCATGAACTTTCCGGGCTGGGCGTTCTGGTGTCCCTCGACCGGCAGCGACGAAGCCGTCGGCCGCACGGTGACCGCCACGGCGACTGCCAGGGACGCGAATCCCAGGACCGCGAAGGCGATGACGCCGTTGGTGATCAGCAGCGACCGCAGGTTGAGCTTGTTCGGTTCGCCCGACTCCGGGTCGTTGACGGCTTCGGCGTCTTCAACGAATTCGTCCTCGTATAAGGGGTTCCCGTATTCGTCGTATTCGTCCACCATTGGGAGCACGTCGTAGTCGCTGGCCTGGGAGTACGCCAGCTGTTCGTCCTGCGCGCTCGGCGCCCCGGCGTCGGGCGAAGGCACGAACGCGGTCGCGTCACCGGGTATCGGGGCGGCCGTCGTCGCGTCCAGCGGCACACCTGTGGGCCCCGAAGATGGCAGAGCCGTTGTCGCTCCGGGAGCCAGTCCCGGGTGCGCCATCGTTGCGCTGGATGCGCTCGCCGGATCGGCCGAAATGGCGGCGCCACGGGCCAACGCGAAGGTGGGGTCCTCCGGGATCTGCACATCCATGGTGGAGGCGGATCGCAGCTGGTCGGCAAACATCGCGGTTTGCTCGGAAGACGAGCCCACCACCAACACCTCGTCAGGGCTGCTGGTCTGATTGGGTATCTGCGACAGCAACGTGTCGAACGTCGATGTGGGGTCGGATTCGACGGGCGCGGCGGCCATCATGGTCGGCGGCGCGTCCGGGGAATCCATCGTCGACAGGCTCGCCGTCTGGTCGCCCACCAGCAGCACGGCTGCACCGGGACCCCGCGTGTTCAGCAGGGCCGTGGCCGCGTCGGTTTCGGACAGCACCTCGACGTTGGCGACGCCGGACTGCAGCAGGGTGTTGCGCAGCCGATCCGCCAGGCCCCAATCGGACCAGCACAAACGGGTGGCGCCAAGCCGGTGACCCTCGTCGGCCAGCAACCGGTTCGTTCCCACGATGGTTTCGGCCAGCACCCCGATCGGGTTCGGGCCGGTGTCGACGGAGTACTGGTCGATGACCGGGTTGCCCTCAGCCGCGGAGCCGACGAGCGCCAAGCGCGCGACCCGGCCCGTGACCGCCACCCCCAACACTAAGTCCACTTCCGGCTCTCCTTCGGCTGGCTACCCCACAACCAGCAGTCCATCGGCACTAGAATGCGTACCGTCGGCAATATTCGTCATCCGCGACGAGGTTCCCCTGTGAGCGCAGCGTAACTGGATTCCCAAACCAGTGGCGACGGTCAAAGCAGATACCGTTCATGTTCATAACCTGCTCACAGCCACTGCCGCAACGTTCGAATGGAGAATATGTTCGCAGTCGAACAACGCAGCGGTGATGGAGGGGGTTCCCCTGTTGCACTATCAACGTTGCGCCAGCAGCAACCGACCTTGATCCCTGGGGGGCATCGTGACCGTGAGCAGTGACGACACTCCGACCGGCCCCGTCTATGCGGCCACCGGCCCCGACTCGGGTGCGCGGGGGCAGCTGGCGGGCCCCCCTCCTGCGGCACCGGACTCGATACGCAAACGGAACCTCATCCGTGACCTGACGGCGGCGACATTATTGATCGCCGCCGCGTTGTTCCCGTGGAACCTTTACTTCGGCCTCGGGGTCCCCGACAGCAAACAGCTGGTGTTTGTGGTGCTGGGTGTGGTCACCCTGCTCTCGCTGATCTCTCTCGCCGTGTCCTACGTGGGGCCCTGGAAACTGTCCGGCGCCGGCGTCAACTCGGCGACCGCGGGCCGCGTCCGGTTGGCGCTCAACGTCCCCTATCTGCTGCTGGTCCTGGGGTTCATCGTCTTCGACGCGTTCGAATCGGTCCGATTCGGCGGCACCGTGCACGTGCCGGGCGGTGTCGGCCCGGGGGCGTGGCTGGGGGTCGCCGGCGCGCTGTTGAGCGCCCAACCACCCATGACCCGTCCCGTCGAAGGCGACGACGGGCACTACGGCAAATGGCTACGGACCGCGCGGCTCATCGGCTACGCGTCGATCTTCGGCGCGGCGCTGAGTTCGGGTTTCAACCTGAGCTGGCGGATCCGGTACGCGTTGCGAGGGTCGGAGTTCGGCACGCAGAACATCACGGTCATCGTCACGGCGGTGGTGTACGGCGCGGTGGCGTTCGTCGCGGTCGTGGTCGCGTCGCGCTGTCTCCTCAAAGGCACCAAGGACGCCCGGCTGACCACCCTGGCATTCGGCGTGTCGTCGCTGGTCGCCGGGATAATCGTGTGGCTGCTGCCCGTCGGCCGGGAGATCGACGCGTTCCACAGCATCGCGCAAAACACCTCGACGGCCGGCGTCGGATACGAGGGCTATCTGGCCTGGGCGGCCGCGGCGGCGATCTTCGCGCCGCTGGCCCTGTTCAGGTCGGGCAAGCGGATCGAGAAGGATGTCTGGCGCGCGGCGCTGCGCAACGGCTTGCTGCTCATCGCGGTATGGGCCCTGGGTTCGATGCTGATGCGGCTCACCAGCCTCATCGTCGACGCGATTCTGAAGTATCCGCGGTCGATCTACGACAGCACCACGCTGGCCGTGTTCGACCTGATCACCGCGGCGCTGGCGCTGTCGCTGTTCCTCAGCCTCAGGGTCAGCGGGCCGCTGCGTCGGCGCCTGGTCACGTTGTTGGCCGGGTTCGTGTTCGGGCTGACCCTCGTTCGGATCATCCTCGGTGTGCTGCTGGCGCCTCGCTTCGACCAATCCAGCGTCGCGGTCAACCCGGTCTACGGAAACAACCTGGCAGTGCAGATCACCAGCACCTTCGACGTGGCGCTGTGCGGGCTGGCCCTGTGCATCTTCCTGGCCATCATCCTTCGGGGTCGTTCGCGTCGAGCGCCGCGTCCACCGCAACACCCGCGTCGGCCACGGGCTAACGCGCCCGCCCCTCGCCCCGCACCCGGGCCGGCGCCCGGATCACCACCCCCGCCCACGCGCGGACCAGTGGGCGCCGCCCTGCCATCGGAGGCCAGGACCACCCAGTTCCAAATCCCGCCGAGGGGCGACGATGCGGCCACGCGCGTGCTGTCCGTGCCCGGTGGGGCACCCCGGATTTTCCGGCCCGGGCCGCCCCGCCAGCAACAGCAGCAACCACAACAACCGCGCCCGAAGATCTTCCGGCCGCCGCCCCCGCCCCCGCCCCCGCGCAACCCGTCCTAACGCCTCACGGCAGTTCGAACGGCAGCGGGACACCCGCGTGGTGCCGGCACAGCTCGCAGCTGCGCTCGCTGTCCACCCGACCGATGGCGGCCCGCACCAGGGCCTTGAGCGCCGCGACATTCTCGCCGAAGCCGGCGAACACGTCGGCGCCCTTCACCCCCTCGCCCACCGCCACACCGGCATCCACGTCGGTGACCAAAGCGACTGCGGCATAACATAATTCAAGCTCACGAGCCAGGATCGCCTCGGGATAACCGGTCATGTTGACCAGACTGAACCCTGCCGCGGCGAACCACTGACTCTCGGCCCGGGTGGAAAACCGCGGCCCCTGGATGACCACCATGGTGCCGCCGTCGACCACATCGTGCGTGGGCACCCCGGTGACGGCGCTGCGCAGCGTCGGGCAGTACGGGTCGGCGAAGCTGGCGTGCACCCCACCGACGTCGAAGTAGGTGTCGGCCCGGCCCCAGGTGCGATCCACCAACTGATCGGGCACCACGAATGCCCCTGGGCCGACTTCGGGGTTCAGACTGCCGACCGCGCAGGGCGCAAACACCCGCCGCACCCCCAGGGCTCGCAACGCCCACATGTTGGCGCGGTAGGGCACGGTGTGCGCCGAGTATTCATGCTTGGCCCCGTGTCGGGGTAGGAATGCGACCTCATGGTCGCCGACGACGCCGATCGTGATCGGGGCACTCGGCTCGCCGTAGGGGGTCTGCGGGTTGACCGTGCGCACCTGGGACTCCAGGAACGTGTAGAAACCGCTACCGCCGATGACTCCGAGCATCCGCCCATTGTTGTGCACGCGCGCCAAGAACTGGTCGCTTGCCTGTCAGTTATTCGCCTGCCCGCCAGGGCAACTCTGCGGATCTCGACAACTCCAGGGAAATCCCTGTATCGGCGGCCCGCCACCCGCTCTAGGCTCTGCGGCAGCACGAGCCGGAACCACAACGGGAGGGGGGTTGTATGTCTTATTTGCTGGTGGCGCCACCCGTGGTCGAGTCCGCAGCAGATCAGCTGGCCCAGATAGAGGTGTCGTTAGGTGAGGCCCGCGCGGCCGCCGCCGCCCCGATCAGCGGAATTCTGGTTGCCGCCGGCGACGAAGTTTCGGCGGCGATCGCGGCGCTGTTTTCCGATCATGGCCGCCAGTTTCAGGCGCTCAGCACGCAGGCGGCGGCGCTTCACGACGACTTTCTGCTGGCGCTACGGAGCGCAGCGGCCGCCTACGGGGCGGCCGAAGCGGCCAACGCCAACCCACTGGCTGTTGTCACCGACGCCGTGCTGGGCGTGATCAACGCACCCACCAATCTGTTGTTGGGCCGCCCATTGCTGGGCAACGGGGTTGACGGGGCACCCGGTAGCGGGCAGGCCGGCGGGGCGGGGGGCCTGTTGTGGGGCAACGGCGGCAACGGCGGGTCGGGGGCGGTCGGCCAACCCGGCGGCCCCGGAGGTGCCGCGGGGCTGTTTGGTTCCGGAGGTGTGGGAGGTGCCGGCGGAGCCGGGGCGCCCGGCGGGGCGGGCGGCGACGGCGGCTGGCTTTTCGGTAACGGTGGCGCGGGAGGAGTCGGCGGTAGGCGGAAGGGCGGAAGGGTGGCAATGTTCGGCGGCACTGGGCGGCACTGGCGGAGGGGGCCGGACACCGGCGGCCGGCACCTCGATGGTCGCGGGCGGTGTGGGCGGCGACGGTCAAGAGGACCGGTGGCCGGCGGCAACGGTGGTTCGGCGGTGCCCGGGCCGGGGTGGGTGGTTCCGGCGGGGCCGGCGGGATGGGCTTTGATGCCACCGCGGCCGGCGGTACAGGCGGCACCGGCGGCGACGGTGGGGGCGGCGGGCAGGGCGGTCAAGGCGGTGGGGCCGGTCGATCGTTGATAGGCCAGGCCGGCGCTCACGGCAACGGCGGTGCCGGCGGGGCGGGCGGTAACAGCGGAGCGGGTGGCCAGGGCGGCACCGGCGGGGCTGGTGTGGGCGGCTCCCCCAATGGCGGGGCCGGTGGTCAAGGTGGGAACTCGAGCAATCATCATCGGTGACGGCAGGGGCCGGGTTCAACGCCTGGCGACACCGGGAAGGAAGGGCCGGCGGGAACGGAAGGGCACGGAAGGAACCACGGCAAGGCAACGGGTGGTGGACGGGCAGCGGCGGCAACAGCGGCACGGCAAAGGCGGCAACGGCGGCGCCGGCGGCAGCATTAACAGCAACGGGATCGGCGACGTCAAAGGCGGCAAAGGCGGCAACGGGGGCGACGCCACTGGCGGAACAGGTGGCACCGGTGGAGTCGGCGGCACCGCGGTCATTATGAACAGCACGTCGGCGGCGACCGCACTCGGCGGTACGGGTGGCGAGGGCGGGGACGGCGCAAGCGGCGGTCGCGGCGGAGACGGCGGCCTGTCTGGCACCTTCGGAACCGGGCAAGCCGTCGGCGGTACTGCCGGAAACGGGGGCACCGCCACCAGCGGCACCGGCGGCAACGGCGGCAACGGCGGTCTCGCAGCTATCACGCTTGAGACATCGACGGCCACCGCGCATGGCGGGGACGGCGGGGCGGGTGGGACCGGCCCCACCGGCGGCAACGGCGGGCACGGCGGCTCGGCTTCCACAGGCGGAACCGGAGATGTCACGCCCGGCGTCGGCGGTCAGGGGGGCACCGGCACAGCAGGTCGCGGCGGCAACGGCGGCGACGGCGGCTCGGCCATTGTCGGCAATGATTCCTCGACGGTGGATGCCGTCGGCGCCAACGGCGCCGCTGGGGGCTTAGGAGTCACCGGCGGTGGAAACGGCGGCAACGGCGGCGCCGCGTTCACCTACGGGGTGGGAACCGCCATCGGCGGAAATGGCGCCGCCGGCACCAGCGGCGGGTCGACCGGCGTCGGCGGAAATGGCGGAAACGGCGGCAACGCGACGATATACAACACCTCCTCGGCTGCTACCCCAATCTCCGGATCCGGCGGGGCCGGCGGGGACGGCACCACCGGCGGAGACGGCGGCAACGGCGGTGAGGCTCGCTCCGACGGAACCGGGAACGTTACGCCCGGCGCCGGCGGACAGGGAGGCACCGGCACAACCGGCCGCGGCGGAAACGGCGGCACGGGAGGTAGCGCCTACATCCACAACGAGTTATCTGCGGTGGACGCCGTCGGCGCCGACGGCGGCGCGGGCGGCGCGGGCGCGACGGGCGGCGGGAACGGCGGAAACGGCGGAGACGCACGCACCAGTGGGATTGGCAACGCCAGCGGCGGAAACGGCGCGGCCGGCACCAGTGGCGGGGCCACCGGCGTCGGTGGAAACGGCGGAAACGGCGGTAACGCATACACCGACAACATCTCGTCGGCCACTTCGTTCGGCGGCACTGGCGGCGTTGGCGGAGACGGCGCCACCGGCGGAAACGGCGGTAACGGCGGCGATGCGTCCACCATCGGACTAACCGGAACTGTTACGCCCGGTACCGGAGGACAGGGCGGCACGGGTACAACAGGTCGCGGCGGCGACGGGGGCGACGGCGGCAGCGCCCACATCGACAACGATTCCGCAACGCTCGAGGCCGTCGGCGCGAACGGCGGAGTCGGTGGCACAGGAGTCACCAGCGGCGGAAACGGCGGCAACGGCGGTGATGCGTACAACAACGGGCTTGGCAACGCCACCGGTGGAGACGGCGCCGTCGGCGGCCAGGGCGGGGCCACCGGCGCCGGCGGAAACGGTGGCAACGGCGGGGCCGCGTACATCGACAACCCCGACTCAATGGCTATTGCCACCGGCGGAATCGGCGGAACAGGTGGTTACGGACTCAGCGGCGGACACGGCGGAAACGGCGGCGACGCGGAAATCCGCGATGCCGCCTCACCGGCCACTGCGCTCGGCGGTCGTGGAGGTGCCGGAGGCATCGGAATCACTGGCGTCGGCGACGGCGGCATTGGGGGCGTGGCGCGCAACTACGGGTTGGGAACCGCGGTCGGCGGAAACGGCGCCGCCGGCACCAGCGGCGGGCCCACCGGCCCAGGTGGAAACGGAGGGTACGGCGGGGCCGCGTACATCGAGAACGCGTTCTCGACTGCCACCGCAGTTGGCGGGGTGGGCGGCACGGGTGGGGACGGCACGACCGGCGGTAACGGCGGTGGCGGGGGCACGGCCGCGACCTTTGGGACCGGGGATGTCATCCCCGGTGCCGGGGGGCAGGGCGGTATCGGCACAGTGGGCCGCGGCGGCGACGGCGGCACGGGGGGCAGCGCGTACATCCAGAACGCGTTATCCGCAGTGGACGCCGTCGGCGCGGATGGCGCCTCAGGCGGCGCGGGAGTCACCGGCGGCGGCAACGGCGGCAACGGCGGCGACGCATCCACCTCCGGGCTAGGAAATGCCGTCGGCGGCAACGGCGCCGCCGGCACCAGCGGCGGGCCCACCGGCACCGGTGGCAACGGCGGCGAAGGCGGCAAAGCAACCACCAGCAACCCCACCTCGACAGCCACTTCGCTCGCAGGGGCGGGCGGTGCCGGTGGGGACGGCGCCATCGGCGGCAACGGCGGAGTCGGCGGCTCTGCTACCACCACCGGACAAACCACGCACGTCACAGCCGGCATCGGTGGGCAGGGCGGCACTGGCACAGCCGGCAACGGCGGCAACGGCGGCGACGGCGGCTGGGCGCGCATCGCCAATAGTTTCTCGACGATCGACGCAGTCGGCGCCGACGGCGGCGCCGGCGGCACGGGAACCACCGGCGGCGGCAACGGCGGCGCTGGCGGCGGGGCCAGCACCTTGGGGCTAGGAAACGCGATCGGCGGCAACGGCGGCGCTGGCGGCGTGGCCACCGGCACCGGCAGCGGCGGCAACGGCGGCAAAGGCGGCGAGGGGCGAATTGCCACGGGAACAGCCTTCGGCGGCAACGGCGGGGACGGCGGGGACGCCACCACCGGCGCTGGCGGTAACGGCGGCGACGGCGGCGACGGTCGCAACTACAGCGATGAGCCTTCCGGCTTTGGCGGTAAGGGTGGATCGGGTGGCGCGGGCACACCCCCCGGCTCACCCGGCGCCAAGGGCACACCGTAGCGAGTTTGATCGCGTGCACCCTGCACCGGCAGGATGCCCTGGTGGCCAGTTTCGCGCAGTGGATCGCCGGCGCCCGCCCACGCACCCTGCCGAACGCGGTCGCGCCCGTGGTCGCCGGCACCGGCGCGGCGGCCTGGCTGCACGCCGCCGTGTGGTGGAAGGCGCTGCTGGCGCTGGTCGTCGCGCTGGCGATGATCATCGGGGTCAACTACGCCAACGACTACTCCGACGGCATCCGCGGCACCGACGATGACCGGGCCGGCCCGGTCAGGTTGGTGGGATCACGGTTGGCGACACCGCGCGCCGTGCTCACCGCCGCGGTGGTGTTTCTCCTCGTAGGCGCGGCGGCCGGGCTGGCGCTGTCGCTGGTCAGCGCGCCGTGGCTGATCGCGGTCGGCGGCATCTGCATCGCCGGGGCCTGGCTGTACACGGGAGGCTCCAAGCCGTACGGCTATTCCGGTTTCGGCGAGGTCGCGGTGTTCGTCTTCTTCGGCCTGGTCGCCGTGCTCGGCACCCAGTACACGCAGGCGTTACGGGTCGACTGGGTGGGTCTGGTGCTCGCGGTGGCGATCGGTGCGCTGTCGTCGTCGGTGTTGGTGGCCAACAATCTGCGCGACATCCCGACCGACGCGGTGTCGGGGAAGATCACCCTGGCGGTACGACTGGGAGACGCCCGCACCCGACTGCTGTACCAGGCGCTGCTGGCTACCGCGGGGGTCTTGACGTTGGTGTTGATGTTGGCGACGCCGTGGTGCGCGGCGGGGCTGATAGCCACGCCGCTTGCCGTGCGGGCGGCGGCACCGGTGCGAGCCGGGCGCGGTGGGCGGGAGTTGATCCCGGTGCTGCGCGACACCGGGCTGGCGATGATCGTGTGGGCCATCGCGGTGGCGATCGCTCTGGCATTAGGAAGCTGAGCTAGCTTCTAATGGGTTTTCGGGCGTAGCCGTCGGCAGGTCGGCGCCAAGGGTGCACACTCGACGGAAAGAGATGGGACGAGGATGACTGAGATCGCGACGACCAGCGGCACCAAGAACGTCGGATTGCTCAGTGTCGGGGCCTACCGTCCCGAGCGGATCGTCACCAACGAAGAGATCTGCGAGAAGATCGACTCGTCCGATGAATGGATCTACACCCGTACCGGCATCAAGACCCGACGCTTCGCCGCCGACGACGAATCCGCCGCTTCGATGGCGACCGAGGCTTGTCGACGCGCGCTGGGCAACGCGGACCTGGATCCGTCCGACATCGACGGCGTGATCCTGACGACCAACACCCATTTCCTGCAAACTCCGCCGGCCGCTCCGATGGTCGCGGCGGCGCTGGGCGCCAACGGCATCTTCGGATTCGATCTCTCGGCGGGCTGCGCCGGGTTCGGCTACGCCCTGGGCGTGGCGGCCGACATGATCCGCGGCGGCGGCGCCCGGAGGATGCTGGTGGTAGGAACCGAAAAGCTTTCTCCCACAATGGATATGTACGACCGCGGCAACTGCTTCATCTTCGCCGACGGTGCGGCCGCCGTGGTGGTGGGCGAGACCCCGTTCCAGGGCATCGGACCCACCGTCGCCGGCAGCGACGGCCAACAGGCGCACGCCATCCGTCAGGACATCGACTGGATCACGTTTGCGCAGAACCCGAGTGGGCCTAGGCCATACGTGCGCCTCGAAGGACCATCGGTATTCCGTTGGGCGGCATTCCAGATGGGTGACGTCGGCCGGCGCGCCTTGGAAGCCGCCGAGGTAAAACCCGACGAAATCGACGTGTTCGTCCCGCATCAGGCCAATACCCGCATCAACGACCTGCTGACCAAAAACCTGCAACTGCGACCCGACACCGTCGTCGCCAACGACATCGAGCACGCCGGCAACACGTCGGCGGCTTCCATCCCGTTGGCGATCGCCCAGTTGATGGACACGGGCGCGGCCAAGCCGGGCGACCTGGCGTTGCTGATCGGCTACGGCGCGGGGCTCACCTATGCGGCGCAGGTCGTCCGGATGCCGCTACACAGTGACAACTAGCGGACTGTTGCCGACGGGATAACGCCTCGCTCACGCCTCTTCGTCGCCGTCGGGGAGCGCCTCACCGCGCAAGCGGGCCCGCAACTTCTCACGCTCCTTGCGCCGGCGTTCACCGGCCACCGCCAATGCCGCCGTCGCCCGTCTCCGCAACGGCGTGAAAACCCAGATCCCCAGCGGCATCGCGATGATCAGACCGAACAACGCGGCGACCACCAGCGGGAATTCGGACACCCCGAGTAATCGCGCCACCCCATAGATAGCGGCACTGACCACGATCGCCAGCAGGAACCGGGCCACCGCGTAAAGCACGACGTAGAGGGTCCCGCGAGTCCCAGTGATGTTGTCCTCGGGCGCTTCCGACACATCTAGAGCCTAGTGGCAGCCCTGTCACGGGTATATTCGCTAGCAGGAGGTGTCGAGTGCTTTACCTGCTCGTCGTCCTGGTGTTGGGGACGCTTATCTATCTAGGCTGGCGCGCTGCGCGAGCGCAGCCGAGCCGGCCGACCACGCGCGTGATCGGCCCCGACGACGATCCAGAGTTCCTGCGCCGGTTGGGTCAGGGCGGACAAGACCCCCGCTAACCCGCACTCGGTCCCCCACTAGGTGAAGTTCGGGTTGGCCCTCCGCTGATCGCCTGGAAACCCGTCGGCCACCACCGCCGCCAATTCGGTGAGGGCCTCGCGGGTGTGCCGCTTCAAACGCTCCAGCGAGATCTCCGCGCCTTCCTCGAGGTGCGGGTCGAAGGGCACCAGGTGCACGGCGCGGGAGCGCCGGGCGAAATGGTCGATCACCTTTTGCATGTCGACCTTGCCCGAACGGGGCCGCACCCCGTTGATCACCGTGATCGAATTGCGCACCAAATCCTCGTGGCCGTGCGCTTCCAGCCAGTCCAGCGTTGCCGACGCACTGCGGGCGCCGTCGATGGACCCCGACGCCACCACGATCAGCACGTCGGACTTCTCCAAGATCGCCGACATCGCCGAATGCAGCAGTCCGGTGCCGCAGTCGGTGAGCACCAGGCCGTAGAAACGCTCCAGGATTTCCAGCGTGCGGGAGTAGTCCTCGGCGCTGAACGCCTCCGACACCGCCGGATCGCTGGCCGAGGCCAACACTTCCAGGCCGCTGGGGCCTTGCGAGGTGTAGCCGCGGACGTCGCTGTAGCGCTCGATGCTGGCGGCGTCGCACAGCAGGTGGCGCACCGTGGCCGGCGTCTCGAGCGGGACCTTCTGGCTCAACGTGCCGCGATCAGGGTTGGCGTCCACCGCGATCACCCGGTCACCGCGCACGTGCGCGAAGGTGGCTCCCAGCGTCGCGGTGATCGTCGTCTTGCCCACGCCGCCCTTCAGCGACAGCAGCGCAATCCGGTAGCAGCCGCGCAAGGGCCGGTTGACCTGCGCGACCAGGTCGTTGTACCGGGTCGCTCGGGGCCCTTCGCCGAGGTTGATCAGCTGACCCGACAACACGTAGACCAGCCGGCGCCAGCCTTCCGACGGCGGCGGTTTGACCGGCCGCAGCAACGTGGTGGTGGCCAGTTCGGGGTACGGCGTGTGCGGCAACGGTTCCGGGCGAAACTGGGGCCGTTCGGCCGGCGTTTCGGGTTCGTCTACCAGCCGGTGGGGCTCGGAGTAGTAGGCCCCGTAGGCGGTCGGATCGACCCGTGGCAGGCCGGTGACGGGAGTGGAGTCCCAGGCGGGTGGGCCGGGCGCGGGCCCAGGGCCGGCAGCGGGACTAGGGCCGGGCGCGGGCCCAGGACCGGGCGCGGGCCCGGCTGCGGTGGGCGGCCCGGACGGTGCGGGCGGCGCCGGCGGCCGCCGTTCGGTGCGGAACCCGGCGAAGGCGCGCGTCGGCGACTCGGCTACGGGATCGTAGCCGGACTCGGTGGGCGGGTCGCCGGCATGCGGTTGGGTAGAAAACTGTCTGGTCGCACCGTCTGGGTCGCCGTTACCGGCTCCGCCGTCTTGGGTGCGGGGCGCCCCCACGCCCGTCGTTGGCTGCTCGGACACGTAGGCCCTCCCCCTGGTTGCAGATCTCGGGTCGGTTGCTTGACCGTCAGCCCACGCCCGCGTAGGAATGCAGGCCAACTGTCACCAGGTTAACGAAGAACAAGTTGAAGACCATGGCGACGAACCCTGCGACGTTGATCCAGGCCGCCTTGCGGTCCCGCCAACCCGCCGTTGACCTGGCATGCAGGTATGCGGCGTAGACCACCCAGGCGATGAACGAAACGGTTTCCTTCGGGTCCCAGCCCCAGTAACGGCCCCATGCTTCCTCGGCCCAGATGGCGCCGAAGATCACGCCGAAACCGAACACGGGAAAGGCGAAGATCGTGGTTCGGTAGGCGATCCGGTCCAGGGTCTGCGCATCCGGGAGTCGCTGCACCACGCGGGCCAACCGGCCCTCGGCCTCCGGGTCGGACAGGGAAGAGGTGCGCAGCAGGAACAGGATGCTGGCGATGCCGGCGACCAGAAAGACCCCGGAGCCGAGGCTGACCACCGAGACGTGGATGGGCAGCCAGTAGGACTGCAGTGCGGGCATCACCGGCGCGGCGTTGGTGTAGAGCCAGCGTCCGGACACCGTGAGCAGCACCAGCACCGGAACCAGCAGGAAAACCCACAGCGGACGGTACTGCGGACGCCGCAGCACTATTGCGCCCGCGACCAGTCCGGACATGCAGGTCAGGTTGATGAACTCGTACATGTTGCCCCACGGGACCCGCATGGTGGCCAGGCCGCGCAGCACGATGCACGCCAGCAGCAGGCCGATGCCGAGGTAGAGCACGGCCAGGCCGGCCCGCCCCACGCGTTCGTCGAGGCGCCGTTGCGGGGCGTCGACCACGATCCCCGGGGTGGCATCGTCCTTAGACACCGTTCCGGCGGACACCAGTTCGCGCTCCTCGACCTTGCGGCCGCGGACATAGGCCAGCTCGATGGCCAACAGCAGCAGGGCGACCACCAACGCGACCACGGCCGAGGTGAACGCCCAGTCCGAGTACCTGGCCAGGCCGATGTCGATGTTCGGGGTATTCACGTGACGTCCACCTCAGAGGTCGTTCTGGTGGCTTTCTCGGGAGCTGAAGCCGATTCGCCGAGCCCCGCCACTATCTGCTCAGTCAGCCGCTCGAACTCGTCGCCCCACCCGGAGTTGTCGGTGCGCGCCAAGCCGCCCAGCTCGATGCTCACCGTACCTGCAGCGTCAGCGGCGGGCATAAGCCGAACCCAGACCCGCCGTCGGCGCACCAGCAGGGATACCAGCAGGCCGGCCATCATTGTGATGGCGAACACCAGCACCCAGCCCTGGCCAGGGTCGTGGGAAACCTGCAGATTCACGAACGGCACGGCGCCGTCGAATCGGACGATGGTGCCCGCGCCCGGGCCCTGGTCGATGCGGACCTGCTCCCCGACGCGCAGGTTGACCCGCTTCTCCTTGACCAACCGGCCCTGCTCGATCAGCCGGTGATCCAGAGTGAACAGCGACTGCGGACGCCCACTGTCCAGGCCGGTGTCACCGCGGTAGATGTCGACGGCCACCGCGGGAGCGTCGAGCGCCGGAAAGCGCGACGACAGCAGGGTGCCCTCGAGCTGTTCGGTCGGTGCCAGCAGGCCCTGGATGGCGATGGTGTGTTTGCGACGTTCGTCGCCGGTCGGGTAGCTGCCCGCCGGCGGGTCGATGCGCGCCACCCCCGAGGACAGCAGGGTCTGCGGGTTGTCGGGTCGCCACTGCACGGTCGAGGTGCGGCTTTGGCCGTTCGGGAACGTGACGGTGAAGGTGGGGGCGTAGCCGTGGCCCTGCAGGTAAACCCGGTCGCCGCCGATGCGCAGCGGGCGGTTGACCTCGAGCCGGTAGGGGCGCCAGGTGTTGGACGCCAGATCGTTTCCGGCCTGGTAGTCGATGTCCGACGCGAAGTAGGTGGCCTGGCCGGATGGCAAGTAGTGCGCCTGAAAGTCGTTGACCCGGATGCAGATCGGATGCAGGGAGGTGCCGTCGACGGTGTTGCCGGCGCGGAACGAGTCGAACGCCGCCGGCGACGCCGAGCAGAACCCGGGGCCGCCGTCGGCGATGACGATCACGTTGCCCTCATAGCCGAACAACTTCCCGACGGCCACCGCGACCAGCAGGCCGAGCAGGGAGAAGTGGAAGACGATATTGCCGAACTCGCGCAGGTAACCCTTTTCCGCGGAGACCTCTACGGTTTCGGGGACGGTTTCGGGGACGGTTTCGGGGCCGGCTTCTGAGCCGTGCTGATGCCGGATCGCCGTGCGCCAGCCACGTAGCCGACGGACGATCTTGTTTGCCAGGGCGTTCAGCTCGTGCGGATCGGCGGGCAGCTCGGCGCGGGCGTGCTTGGGCAGCCGGGACAGATTGCGCGGCGCGGCCACCGGCGTGGCGCGCAGGCTGCGCGCGTGCTCGATCATCCGCGGGGTCAGGCAGCCGACGAGCGAGACGAACAGCAGCACGTAGATGGCGGTGAACCAGAAGCTGGAGAACACGTCGAAGGCCTGCAACTCGTCGAGCCACGGGCCGATGGTCGGATGCGAACTCAGGTATTCGTCGACCTTGCCGGCGTTGAGGCTGCGCTGCGGCAGCAGCGCCCCGGGTATCGCTGCCAGCGCGAGGAGAAACAGCAGCACCAGCGCCGTCCCCATCGAGGTCAACGACCGCCACAGGTTGCGCGCTTTCCCCGCGAGCAGACGCAAACTTGCACGAAAACGCCCGTTTTCGTGCAAGTTTGCGTCTGCTCGCGCCACCTCTTGCCGGGTCAAATCGGGAGCCTCACGTCCGAGACGAAGGCGTCGCGCAGCCAGGAAACGAAGTCGTTCCACACCCCGGTGACCAGAGCCATGCCGACGAGGATCAACAACACGCCACCGAAGATCTGGATGGCCCTGGTGTGTCGGCGCAGCCAACCCAGGCCAGCCACCGCCCACGCCGAACCGAACGCCAGCAGCACGAACGGGATCCCCAGCCCCAGGCAGTAGGCGATCACCAGCAGCACTCCGCGCACCACGTTGGAACCGTCGGTGGCCGAGGCGACCGTTACCACTCCGGCCAACGTCGGCCCCAGACACGGCGTCCAGCCCAGGGCGAACACGGCGCCGAGTAACGGTGCCCCAGCGACCGTCGTCAACTGCCGCGGGCTGAACCGCGCTTGCCGCTGCAGCACGGGAAACAGCCCGACGAACACCAGCCCCATCACGATGGTCAGCACCCCGCCCACCCGTTGCAGCACCATCTGGTTGGTTATCAACGTGTTGGTCATGCCCAACACCACGACGGTGCCCAGCACGAACACCGTGGTGAACCCCGCCACGAACAGCGCCGCCGAGCCGGCCACCCGCCACCGCGCGGCGGGCGGCGCCTTCACGGTGCCAGCGTTACCGGCCGAGCCGGCGTTACCGGCCTGGCCGGCCACAGCCTGCCCGTCTTCGACGCCGACGACGGCGGCCAGATACGACAGGTAGCCCGGCACCAGCGGCACCACACACGGCGAGGCGAACGACACCAACCCCGCCAGCATGCACACCGCGAGCGCCACCAATAGCGGCCCCGCTGCAGCGATTTCAGTGAACCCGGTCATTGTGGTCCGGGTGGGGCCGCGTCCTCGGCGGCTACCCGCTGGACCACTGGCTGCAGGTCCTCGGCCAGCAATTCACGCAGGAACACCGCGGCGACCCGGTGCTGGCGGTCGAGCACCAGCGTCGACGGAATGACGGTGGTGGGGTACTTGCCGCCGAACGCGATGAGGGTACGCATGGCCGGGTCGTAGATGGACGGGAACGTCACGTGCCGGTCGGCGACGAAGTCCTGGGCGGCTGCGCGGTTGTTGTCGCGCACGTCGATCCCCAGGAGGGAGACCCCGGCGTCCCGGGTGGCGTCGTACACGCGCTGCAGTTGGCTGACCTCCGCCCGGCAGGGACCGCACCACTGACCCCACACATTGATGACGACGACGCGCCCTGCGAACTCGTCCAGCGACAGGGTGCGCGCCGGATCCGCCAAGTCGGGCCCGGACAGCGGGGCGGGACGGCCCCGGTTGGCGGGCGGGTCGTAGAAGATGTCGGTTTTGCCGCCCGGTGAGACGAATTCGAACGTGCCGCCCTGGGCGACGGCGTCGCGTCCCGAACAGCCGGTGAGCGATCCCGTGAGCAGGAAAGCCACCACCGCTGTCGCGATCACCAAACGCCGCATGATCAAGCGCCGAAGGGTTCGAAATACTCGACATCTACCAGCCGATCACCGTCGTAGATCAGCGATGTCACCGAAGCCAGGTTGCATTCCCGGCGCCGCGGGTCGTGCCAGAGCCTCCGGCCGGTCAGATGCAGCCGCAGCGTCCAGACCGGCAACTGGTGGCTGACGCACACCACCTCGTGACCGGCGCCGCGGACCCGCGCCTTCTCGGCCGCCGTCGCCATCCGCGCGGCGATTTCGGCGTAGGGCTCACCCCACGACGGGGTGAACGGGTTGCGCAGTTGCCACCAGAACCGCGGGTCGCGCCAAGCCCCGTCGCCCGGGCCAACTCGCCGCCCCTCGAAGAAGTTGGTCGACTCGATCAGGTCGGGGTCGGTGTCCACGGGCAGGTCGTGCTTGGCGGCGATGGGCGCGGCGGTTTCCTGGGCGCGCTGCAGCGGGGAGGCGATAACCGCGACAATGTCGCGTCCGGCCAGCGCGTCGGCGACCGCCGCGGCCTGGGCCTGGCCGCGCTCGGACAGGCGGAAGCCGGGCAGCCGACCGTAGAGGACCCCGGTGGGGTTGTGCACCTCGCCGTGGCGCACCACATGAACTCGGGTTTCTTCGGCCATCAGGGTCTTTCCTCCTGGGCCGCGGCGCGCGCCGCGGCAGGTAGCGCGTCGGCGATCCGCTCGAACGCGTCGTCGTCCAGTGCCGCCGAGACGAACCATGCCTCGAAGGCGCTGCACGGCGGGTAGACGCCGGCGTTGAGCAGGGCGTGGAAGAACGCCGGATAGCGCCAGGTCTCGGTGGCGCGGGCGGAGGCGAAATCGGTCACCGGGGTATCGGTGAAGAACACGCTCAACATGTTGCCGGCCCGCGGAATCTGATGTGGCACACCGGCTTCGGTCAGGGCCTGCGCGAACAGCCCGGCCAGGCGGTCGGCATTGGCGTCCAGCGCGGTGTAGACCGCGGCGTCGGCTGCCCGCAGCGTAGCCAGTCCCGCGGCCATCGCCACCGGGTTACCCGACAGCGTGCCCGCCTGATACACCGGGCCCAGTGGCGCCAGGCGTTCCATCACCTCGACGCGCCCGCCGAACGCGGCCGCCGGCAGCCCACCACTCATTACCTTGCCGAACGTGAACAGGTCGGCGTCCACGGGATCGATTCCGTACCAACCACTTCGGCTGACCCGAAAGCCGGTCATGACCTCGTCCACGATCAACAGGGCGCCGTTTTCCGCCGTGACGGCGCGCAGCGCGGCGTTGTAGCCGGGCGCGGGCGGGACGACGCCCATGTTGCCCGGGCTGGCCTCGGTGATCACCGCGGCGATCTGGTCGCCGAAGCGTTCGAACGTCTCCCGTACCGCGTCGATGTCGTTGTAGGGCAACACGATCGTGTCGGCCGCGGCGGCGCCGGTGACTCCGGGCGACGATGGCAGGCCCTGTGACGATCGCGAGCGCGGCGAAGCCGGGCGCTGCGGGTCGTCACACAAACCCAGCGTGGCCACCCCCGAACCCGCGTCGGCGAGCAACGAATCCACGTGCCCGTGGTAGCAGCCGGAGAACTTGACGATCTTGGCCCGTCCGGTGAACCCGCGGGCCAGCCGCACCGCGCTCATGGTGGCCTCGGTGCCGGAGTTCACCAGCCGTAGCCGCTCGACCGGACCCACCCGCTCGATGATCTCGGCGGCCAGCTCGGACTCGGCCGGCGTCGGGGCCCCGAAGGACAGGCCGTTGGCGGCAGCCTTGGCGACGGCGTCGACCACGGCCGGGTGCGCGTGACCCAGGATCATCGGACCCCACGAGCAGACCAGGTCGACGTAGCGGTTGCCGTCGGCGTCGGTCAGCCAGCAGCCGTGCGCTTCGGTGATGAACCGCGGCGTGCCGCCGACCGCGGAAAACGCGCGCACCGGCGAGTTCACCCCACCGGGGATGCGCGTGCAGGCGTCCTCGAACAGCTGCGCCGATACCGCTACGGCGTTCGCCTGATCAGTCCTGCTCATGCCGACCAGTGTCCCAGCCCGCGCGCCCCGTTCAACTACAGGGTGTAAGAGGGAGGTTGTGGTACCCCGGTCAGCCAGCGAAATCGCGCAGGCCAGGGTGGCCGCGGTGCGCGACGACCCGAACGCGCGACTGGCGCTGATGCGGGCCTCCTACCGCGTCCCGTCCCAACTGGACCGCGGATATCTGCCCTACCGGGGGGCCGCGACGGCGTTCATGAAATGGCAACTGCGCAGGAAGCTGCTCAACCCGAGCGAGTCGTCCAGCCCGGGCAGCCCCTGGTGGCGGGCGATGAACGAACGCATCCTCTACGACGGTTCCGAAGCCCGCGCGCTTGCCTTCGGCAGTCCCGGCGCCCCGAGTACCCCCTCCGTCGCCGCCTGGTGCGAGTACATCAGCAAGCCCTCGGCCGTGAGCTGGTATCGGGCGCACAACATGAGCGTCGCCAGCGCTTACCTGGACCATGAACACCTCGCGACCAAGGAAAGTCGGGTGGAGCGCTTCTTCCTCAACCTGGTGTTGATGCGGGTTCTGTACGCCCACGCGCTGGTGGCCGCACCCCGCCTGGCGCTGGGCCGGCTGGCGCCGGTGGGCCGACCATTAGGCGATCCGCGGCTGGGCATGACCGGCATCTTCATGTCGCTGTCGCGGGTGCTGCCCGACCGCTACCCGTTGGGCGACGACCTGGACCCCTACATCGAGGCCGAACACCGGTTGGCGCATGTGCTCGATGTGGGTGTGATCGTGCCGCGCGTGCAAGCCCTGTACGACTGGTCGGCCGCCGAACTTGCGCTCCCCGGCCTGCGGCGGCTGCTCAGCGATCAAACCCCTTGCTACGCATGGCCGCCCGAAGACACACTGCCATGGCACCCACCGCCGTCGCGCGCCGCTCGGCTCGCGATGAAACTACTGCCCACAGGATAGAAACATGCGACTCCCCCAATGGCTGGCCCGGTTCAACAAGTACGTCACCAACCCCGTGCAGCGCCTGTGGGCGGGGTGGATCCCATTGCACGGCATCCTGTTGCATGTCGGTCGCCGCTCAGGCAAGCCCTACCGCACGCCGCTCATAGTGTTCAACGCCCAAATCGACGGACAACCCGCGCTGGCGATCATGCTGACCTACGGCCCCAACCGCGACTGGCTGAAAAACCTCAAGGCGGCGGGCGGGGCAGACATGCAGCGCCACGGGAAGACCTTCGGCGTCGCCAACCCTCAAGTGATGACCAAGGCGCGGGCGGCGCAGTTCGTGACGGGCCCGGTTCGCCGGGTGTTCTCCGTTCTTCCGTTTGAGGAAGCGGTGCTGCTGACGCGAACCTCCTGAGATGCAAGAGTGAACGCATGCAATTTCCGCAACGACTCGCCAGATTCAACCGTCACGTCACCAACCCCATTCAGCGGATGTGGGCAGGTTGGCTACCGCCGTTTGCGATCGTCGAGCATGTCGGACGGCGTTCGGGCAAGAAGTACCGGACCCCGGTCAATGCCTTCTACACCACCGTGGACGGCCGCGTGGGAATCGCGATCCCGCTGGCCTACGGTCCCGACCGGGACTGGCTGAAGAACATCAAGGCTGCCGGCGGCGGGCAGGTGCAACGCAACACGAAGACCTTCGGCATTGCCGACCCGCGCATAGTCACCAAAACCGAAGCGTCGCAGTACGTGCACGGCATCTGGGGACCCATTTTCAAGAACCTGCCGTTCGAGGAAGTGGTGCTGTTTACCAAGACGTCCTGAGACCGTGCGCATTTCTGCGATCGTCGAGCGCACGGTCGGACTTGATCACGGCGGAAAAGGCCCGGCCAACGCGCTGGTCAACTTCAGCAGCCATACGGTCTCGCTGGTTGCCCTGATCACCGATGAGCACCGAAACGGCAAGCCCGTCGTCGGGGTTGCGTTCGACTCCATCGGTCGGTTCGCCCAAAGCGGGATCCTGCGCGACCGGATGATCCCCCGCGTGCTGAACGCGGCCCCGGACACGCTGCTCGACGAGTCCGGTGGCATTGACCCGGCCGCGGTGCTGGCGTGCGCCCTGCGCGACGAGAAGCCAGGCGGACACGGTGACCGGGCCGCGGCCGCCGCGGCCTTGGAACTGGCCTGCTGGGATCTCGCGGCCAAGCTCGCCGACGAACCCGCGTACGCGACCATCGCTCGTCGTTTCGGACGGGAACCTGCGTCGCGCGTCCCGGTCTATGCCGCCGGTGGCTACTACTACTACGGCGGGAGCGGTGTCAGTGCCGTGGACGCCCTGCGCGACGAGATGCGCGGCTACCTCGACCTCGGCTATGACGCGGTGAAGATGAAGATCGGCGGCGCGCCGATGCGCGATGACTTGGCCCGCGTCGAGGCCGTCATCGATATCGTCGGCGGCGGGCCTCGGGTCGCCGTCGACGCCAACGGCAGGTTCGACCGTGCCGCCGCGACGCAGTGGGCGTCGGCGTTGGCGCCCTATGGGTTGCGTTGGTACGAAGAGCCCGGAGATCCACTGGATTTCGAGTGCAACCGGGCGGTGACGGCGTGCTACGACGGCGCCGTTGCCACCGGTGAAAACCTGTTCTCGGTGCCCGACGTGACCAATCTGGTCAGGTACGGCGGCATGCGGCCGGGACGCGACATCTTCCAGATGGACGCGGGCCTGAGCTATGGACTGAGTGAGTACGTACGGATGCTCGATGTGCTCGAGACACACGGCTTCGATCGACGGTTCGCCTTCCCGCACGGCGGCCATCTGATCAATCTGCACATCGCCGCCGGGCTGGGTCTGGGTGGATGCGAGTCTTATCCGGGCGTTTTCCAGCCGTTCGGCGGCTACTCCGCCGGCTGCGCCCTGCACGAGGGCAGGATCTCCCCGACGGACGCCCCGGGCTTCGGCCTGGAGCAGAAGGCGGGGCTCGCCGAGCTGATCACGGACCTGACGAGCTAGGAGCACAACATGAAGATCGCGATAATCGGTTGTGGCGCAATGGGTTCGGTGTATGCGGCCAAGCTCGCCGCCGCGGGTAACGACGTGCTGGCCATCGACCGCTACCAGCCCAGCATCGACCAGATCGCCGCACACGGGCTACGGGTCACCGGACCCGACTACGACCAGACGGTGTCGTTGCGGGCCAGCACCACCGCCCCCACCGAGGCGATGGACCTGGTGGTGATCGCGGTCAAGGCCGCCGACGTGACAGCCGGTGCGCAACAAGCGCTTCCGCTGTTGGGCGCGGATACGTCGGTGCTGACCATCCAGAACGGCCTGGGGTCGGCCGAGACGGTTGCGAGCATCGTCGGTGACGCACGGCTCGCGGTCGGGATCGCCAGCGGATTCGGCGCCGCCCAGGTCGCTCCGGGGCACGTGCGCCACAACGCCATGCGCGCCATGCGTTTTGGCGCATACTCATCGCTGCCGTACGCGACGGTCGAATCGATCGCGCGGGTGTGGGCCGATGCCGGTTTCGACGCCGCCGCGGTCACCGATATCGCCGCCATGCAGTGGGAGAAGCTGATCTGCAACGTCGCCTACAGCGCGCCATGTGCATTGACGGGGATGACCGTGGGACAGGTGATGGACGACCCGGACGTTGGGCCGGTCAGTCGGGCCGCGGCGACGGAGGCGTGGACGGTGGCCCAGGCGTCCGGAATCGCGGTTGCCGTCACCGATCCCGTCGCGCACGTCCGCGCCTTCGGCGCCGGCATGCCCAAGGCGAAGCCTTCTGCGCTGCTCGACCACGAGGCGCGCCGGGTCAGCGAGATCGACGTGATCAACGGGGCCATTCCACGGCAGGGCGCGCGCGTGGGGGTCGAAGCGCCGGTGAACGCGACCCTGACCGGGCTGGTCAAGGCGGTCGAAAGGCAGTGGCACGACGGCGCATAACTGCCCGCGTCGATTCACCCGGGTCGCAACGACTTACGCTCGGCGGCTTTGGTGACGAAGTACACCACGAGAACCACCAGCCACGACAACAGGCTCAGCCACAACTGGCTGCGCGCCTCGAGGTCGAACGCCATCTGCACCAGTACGGCGACGATGCCCAGCACGGTGGCGATGGACAACATGGGAAAGAACCACATTTTCACCCGAAGCTTTTCCGCTGGCGTCCGGCGACGCAACACGATCTGCGACAGCGCGATGAGCAGATAGACGAACAAGATGACTGCGCCCGACGAATTGAGCAGGAAGAGAAACACGGTGCGGGGTGACAGCCAGGCCATCAGCACGCACAGAAAGCCCACCACCGACGAGAACAGGATCGCGGTTGCCGGCACCCCGCGCCGACTGAGCTTCACCAACCGGCCCGGCGCCTCCTGCCGAGCGGCCAGCACGAACAACATGCGGGACGCGGTATACAGGCCCGAGTTCAAACACGACAACACCGCGGTGAGCACCACCGCGTTCATGATCTGATCCGCGCCAGGCAAACCCAAGCGCTTGAGGGCGGCCACGTAGGGAGATGCCCCGAGTTCCACTGAGTTCCAGGGCATGAGCACGACGAGCAAGAAGACCGATCCGACGAAGAAGATCACGATGCGGACGACCACCGACCTCGTCGCCCGCGCGATGGCACGTTCGGGGTCGCGACTTTCCGCGGCGGCGATGGTGACAACTTCGGCACCGACCATGGAGAAGATCACCACCACGATGGCCGCGAAGACGGCACCGATGCCGTGCGGAAAAAACCCGCCGTGCGAGTACAGGTTGGAGAAATCCCGGCGGTGGCCGGACACCAGCCCAAGTGCGAACGCCGTACCCACGCCCAGAAAGATGATGATGACGGCGACTTTGATTCCGGCGAACCAGAATTCAAACTCGCCGAACGAGGACACCGAAAACAGGTTGGTCGCCGTCATCAACACCATCAGGCACAGCGACAGCAACCATAGCGGCGCATTGAACCAGTAGTTGAGAACTTTCGCGCCGGCGACCGCTTCGAAGCCGACCACGATCACCCAGAAGTACCAATACAACCAACCGACCGAAAACCCGGCCCAGGGTCCCAATGCGTTGGTCGCGTAGTCGGCGAAGGATCCGGTCGACGGATTCGCGGTCGCCATCTCGCCCAGCATCCGCATCACCAACACGATGAGCAGCCCGCAGATCGCGTAGGTGAGGAATGCGGCCGGCCCGGTCGTCTGTATCACCACGCCCGATCCGACGAACAGTCCCGCGCCGATGACCCCGCCGATGGCGATCATGCTCAGTTGCCGTTGCGAAAGTCCCGGGCGCAGTTGGTCGGGGGCACCCAGGTCGTCCGTTTGCCCACCGTCGGTCCGCATGACCGGACGCTAGCAGCTTCAACCGCCCCGCTCGCCGCACCGAACCAGCCGGAAATCACGCGGGCATTACGGGAATCTTCCGATCCGGCGTGGCTCGACGCGAAAATGCCTGTCGGGACGGCAAAATGCTCTTCGTGGCTGAGCTGAATCGCCGTTCTGTGCTGCGCATGGCCGCCGGCGCCAGCGCAGGAGCGGCAGGCGTGTTCGCACTCAGCGCACTGATCGATCCGCTGAAGCCCTTGGCGGCACCGCAGGCACCCGTACCGTTCGAACCGCCGAGCGCTGGCAGCACGCTGCCCACCAAGATGACCGGCTCGTTCGTCTCCGCGGCCCGCGGCGGTGTCAAGACCAACTGGGTAATCGTCATGCCGCCGGGCCAGACCAAGATGCTGCGCCCGGTGATCGCCCTGCACGGCAAGGACGGCGACGCGAACATGATGCTCGACGTCGGCGTCGAAGAGGCGCTTGCCCAACTGGTCCACTCCGGCAAGCCGCCGTTCGCCGTGGTCGGCGTCGACGGCGGCGCCAGCTCGTACTGGCACCGACGCGCGGACGGAACAGATTCCGGCACCATGGTTCTCGAAGAACTGCTGCCGATGCTCGCCTCGATGGGCATGGATACCTCGCGCGTCGGCTTCATGGGCTGGTCGATGGGGGGCTACGGCGCCCTGCTGCTGGGCGCGCGGCTCGGTGTGGAACGCACGGCCGGGATCTGCGCGATCAGCCCGGCGCTCTACATGTCCTACCTCGGCAGCGCGCCCGGTGCGTTCGACAGTGTCGAAGACTGGAGCCGCAACACCGTCTTCGGGTTGCCGGTGCTCAACCAGATCCCCATTCGGGTCGACTGTGGCCTGGCCGACCGCTTCTTCTTCTCCTCATCCCAGTTCGTCAGCCAGCTGAAGAAGAAGCCGGCGGGCAGCTTTGCCCCCGGCGGACACGACGTGGACTACTGGAGACAGCAGCTGCCCGGCGAACTCGCCTGGATGGCGTCTTGACGGACGTGGACACCCCTCGCCAGCCCCGCGCAGCGGAGCGGCGCATCCCTCGCCTTTCGTTTCGGCCCGACATCGAGGGCTTGCGCGCCATCGCCGTCATCGCCGTCGTCGCGTACCACGCGGGCATACCGGGTGTCGGCGGCGGCTACATCGGCGTGGACGTCTTCTTCGTCATCTCGGGCTTCCTCATCACCGGGTTGCTGTGGCGTGAGGTCAGCACCACCAACACCGTTGCCCTGGGCCGCTTTTACGGCGCCCGGGCCCGCCGCCTGTTGCCCGCGGCGGCCACCGTCGCCGTCGTCACCGCGATCGCGGCGGCCGTGGCGCTGCCGCCGCTGCAGGCACGACGGGTGTTCGTCGACGGCATCGCCAGCGCCCTGTACGTCGGCAACTACCGGTTCGCCATGCAGGGCACCGATTACATGGTCTCCGATCTCCCGCCGTCCCCGTTCCAGCACTACTGGTCGCTGGGCGTGGAGGAGCAGTTCTATCTGTTGTGGCCGGCGCTGATCATCGGCACCGCATGGCTGGTGCGACGCGCCGGCAGGGATTCCGGAAGGGCTGCCCCTTACGCCGTCCTGCTGTCGATCGTGACGGCCGCGTCGCTGGGTGCCGCCATGGTGTGGACCCGCACGTCGCCATCCTGGGCGTTCTTCTCGCTACCCACCCGAGCCTGGGAACTGGCCGTCGGCGGCCTGGTGGCCGTCTCGATCCGCCAATGGCGCCGATTGCCGCTCCTGCCCGCGACGATCGTGGGGTGGGGCGGCCTGGCGCTGATCCTGCTGACCTGCACTCAACTGGGACCCCACACGCCGTATCCGGGTACGTCGGCGCTGCTGCCCGTGCTCGGCACGGCCCTGGTGATCGGCGGCGGGTCGGTCACCGGCAGCCTGGGGGTGGGGCGGGTGCTGTGCCAGCCGGTGATGCGCGCGATCGGGCGGGTGTCCTATTCGTGGTACCTCTGGCACTGGCCGGTGCTGCTGCTGATGCCACCGCTCATCGGCGACCCCGACGGTCTGCCGGGACGGTTGGCCGCGACGACGGTGTCCGCGGGACTCGCGGTGATCACCATGTATGTCGTGGAGAACCCGGGTCGGTTCGCCGCCGCCCTGCGGCAGTCAGCCAGGGCCAGCCTGGCCATGGCGGGCGCCGTCACGGGCGTTGCCGCATGCGCATGCGCGGTGTTGCTGACGGCAGTGCCCGCCCCGGTAGGACATGGCGCCGCCGCGCCGGAGGCCAGGATCATCCCGCTGCCACCAACGCCCGACACGGAAGCCGTCAGCCCCCAGGAAGCCGCGGTGCGCCAAGCCTTCGCGCAGGTGCGGGCCGCGCTCGCGGCGGCCGCGACGCTGCGCGCCGTCCCGTCCAATCTGAACCCGCCGCTGGCCAGCGCGCCGGGTGACAAGGCTCCGGTGTTCGTCAACGGCTGCCTGCGGTCCTGGCGTGACGTCGGCCAGAGCGAATGCGCTTCCGTGCCCGGGGACGCGGGCAACGCGTCGACGACCGTGGCCCTGATCGGCGACTCACACGCGGCCATGTGGGACCCGGCCATGCAACAGGTCGCCGAGCAGCGCCACTGGCGGCTGGAGACGATGGCAAAAGTGACCTGCCCCCTGCTCGATCTCCCCATCGTCAGCCCCTACCTGGGGCGTAAGTACACCGAGTGCGAACAGTGGCGCGGGCAGATCGTGGCTCGGCTGGAGGCCGAGCGGCCACGGTTGGTGATCCTGAGCATGAGCCGGCGTTACCAAGCAGACTTCAGCTTCGCCTCCTACGACCCCGCCTGGATCGCCGCGCTGACCAGTGCCGTTTCACTGCTGCGCGGGATGGGTTCGACGGTGCTGGTGCTGGGGCCCGTCCCGGATCCGCAGTCGTCGGTGCCGACCTGCCTGTCGGCGCACCTGGACGA
Source organism: Mycobacterium bourgelatii (assembly GCF_010723575.1). NCBI lineage: Bacteria > Bacillati > Actinomycetota > Actinomycetes > Mycobacteriales > Mycobacteriaceae > Mycobacterium > Mycobacterium bourgelatii. The sequence goes on along the minus strand of NZ_BLKZ01000001.1, from coordinate 434,510 downwards.
TGCCGGCGCCTGCGCACCGTCTCGGTCGGTCGCCGTCAATGGCGACGGGATTGCCGCGGAGCGGGCGGCGACGGAGGCCGGCGGGGGGCAGTATGCGGACCTGACCGACCTGTTCTGCACCCCGGAGCGCTGCCCGGTGATCGTCGGTAACTCGCTGGTGTTCCGCGACGACAACCACGTGACGACGGGATACTCCCGGCTGCTGGCACCCGCCATCGGCGCACTGGTCGACCGTGCCTTACAGAAGGCCTAGCGAAGGCCTAGCGAAGGCCTAGAACGGGCCCAGGGGCCTGAACCGTGCCTGGAAGGGCACGAAGTGGCGTGAAATGGCGCCTCCGACGGGGCTTTAGCCTGGATCCACTGACGAATGAGCTGTCTGTCGGGGTGTCGGTATAAGGAAGTGCCCTCTGAGCTGGGATGATTGGTGTTCTTCAGGCAACAATCGGTCCAGTTCGAGAAAGGCACTTCCAGTGCGAGTGTCCCACACCTTCACCCCGCAGTCCGCCGTATTCGATGAGGACAATCTCGTGTCGTGCGCGGGCCTGGTGCCGGTGATGGTCTTGGCTGAGCAGGCTGGCCTGTCGGAGTTGTTGGCCAACAAGATTCACATCACGGCACCTCGGATCAAGTCCGGGTCGGCCAACCCCGCCCCGAAACTGGCCACCCTGATCGCGAGCATGCGCGGGCGCGGACTACATCGACGATGTCGACCTGGTCCGCGCCGGCGGGATGAAGACCCTTTTTCACCGGGTGTATGCGCCCTCAACGGTGGGAACTCTGTTGCGGGAGTTCACCTTCGGCCATGCCCGCCAGTTGGATTCGGTGCTGGCCGAGCATCTGGCCGGTCTATGCAAACGGACCGATCTGCTGCCCGGCGCGCAGGTGCGTGCCTTCATCGATATCGATTCGTTGGTGCGCCCAGTCTATGGACACGCCAAGCAGGGCGCCTCTTACGGGCACACCAAGATCGCCGGCAAGCAGGTCCTGCGCAAAGGCCTCTCGCCTCTGGTCACCACCGTCAGTACCGACACCGCGCCCCCAGTGGTGACCGGGATCCGGCTCCGCGCCGGCAAAGCCAACTCCGGCAAAGGTGCGGCCCGTATGGTCGCCCAGGCGATCACCACTGCCCGCGCAGCCGGGGTGAGCGGGCTGATCACCGTGCGCGGTGACAGTGCCTACGGCAACCGTGCGGTGATCCGGACCTGCCGCCGCTACGGTGCGGTGTTCTCGCTGGTGCTGACCCGCAACACCGCAGTGCAACGCGCCATCGACGCGATTCCCGAGGGCGCGTGGACCCCGGTGAAATACCCCGGCGCCGTACTCGATCCCGATACCGGAGCATGGATCTCTGACGCCGAAGTCGCCGAGACCACCTACACCATGGCCGAATCCGATACCGAGGCGATCACCGCCCGCCTGATCGTGCGCCGTGTCAAAGACGCCACCCAACCCGACGGACTGTTCCCGATCTGGCGGTATCACCCGTTCTTCACCAACTCCACCGAGCCCGCCACCGACGCTGACATCACTCACCGCCGCCACGCCATCATCGAAACCACCTTCGCAGATCTCATCGACGGACCCCTGGCTCACATACCTTCTGGACGCTTCGGCGCCAATTGCGCATGGGCGATCTGCGCGGCCATCGCACATAACCTGTTGCGTGCGGCCGCGACCCTGGCCGGCACCCGCCACCGCAACACCCGCGGCACCACCCTGCGCCGACACCTGGTCAACATCCCCGCACGCCTGGCCCGACCCCAGCGCAAACCGATCCTGCACCTACCCACCCACTGGCCCTGGGAACCCGCCTGGATCACCCTGTGGCACAACATCATCGGCCACCCACAACGAACCTGAACATCATCACACGACCCGACAACCAGGACCCCACAGGAAAAGCTGGGCAGACCAGCAGCTACCCCGCGTCCACCGTCACCAGAATCAAGATCAAAGGCTCAACCAATCACCACGACGGCCCATCGGTGGTTTGAGGTTTAGGGCTCGCAGAAAACTTATCGATCACAAAGTGAGCGAAATTCGGCCAAATGAACCACGTATACGGACGAAACGTGTTACGAATGAAGAGGTTTTGGAGGTTGGAGAGATGAGTCCGATGGTGTACCTGTTGCTCACGGCAGCTGCGCCGATCGCCGGGCTTGGTCTGCTGCAATTGCAAGCGCGCCTTGAGCGTTGGGACTACGAGCGCCACGCAGAAGACTGAGTCATAAGCCAAACGGCTTGTGCGACAGGCGGTTTCGCGGTAGACCTCGGTACCACCTCCGCTTATCGGTATATCTGTGCGCGAATTAGCGGCGCGATCTTGCTTGCCATGTACTCATGCCCCGCGTCGTTGGGGTGGACACCATCGGAAGCGATCAACTCGGGCTTGTCGAAGAACCAGCGTTCGACGATCGGATCGACGAAGACCGCGCCCGCCATGAGCGCGGCATTCCTGACCGCATCGCGGACCCGCAACACCGATTCGGGCACGTCGGGAGTTGGCCAGGGCGGCCCGATCACCAGAAATTTCGCCGACGGGGCGAAGCGACGCGCCAGCGCATAAGTGTCGTGCGCCCGGGCGAACACGTGCACCGGGTCGACGTCCTGGTCGTTGCGGGAGCCGAAGAACACCACCAGGGCGTCGTCGGGTTTGACCACCCTGGCCGTCAGATCCTCGAACACGCTGCCGTGGTCACCGACCACGCCGTAGCCTGCTCTGCCCTCCGCCGCCACGTCGGCCACAACGCGAACGCCATTCGACGCGAGGGCCTTCCAAGCCAGTCCGGTCCAGGTTTTCGAGCCGAGCCCGCCCAGGTCGGTGCCGGTGGTGTAGGAGTCGCCGATCACGGCCAGCTGGGTCACCCGGAAATCCGTGCTCAGCGGCCGGTAGGACCGGGGCGACGCGGGGGGTGCAACGACCAACACGCCGACCAGGAGCCCAAGACTGAGGACCAGTGTCACCAGCCGACTCACGAACTACCTCCATGGTGGACGGCACCAGGTCAACTGGTCGGTGCCGCAGACGAACTCAACGAAATAGTACGAGGAACCGTCTGAATACGCCGCTAACGCGCGCGGCCTATGCGCGCGGTGCGGACCGGCGAACGTTCCCGCCCACCCTCGATCTGGTGCAGTTTGGGCAGTACCACCTCGCCCGCCTCGACCGTTGCATCCGGAGGTTTGACGTCCACCATCCTGCGCATCCAGCGCCGGGCGGGTTCTTCGACGAAGTGGTACATCAGGGCCGAAAGACCGACCGCGATGGCGAACAGGCCGAGGACGTTCCATTTCCACGGGTTGTCCTGCTCCCATGGCCGCAGCTGGAAGTTGACCACAGCCCATCGCCAGACGGTGTGCACCAGCTCATGCACCATGTAGAGGCAGAACGAGATCTGTCCGGCGTACACCATCACCCGGGTGGACAGCAGCCGCGGCAGGCTGCCCACGCCGACCGCGAGGGTAAGCACCAGCGGGACGAACAAGATGTCGACCACGCCGCTGCTGTCCGTCACCCCCTTGATCGGATGCGCGTCGAACCAGTACAGGATGCCGACGATGGCAGCAATGATGACGACGGACAGGTACCCGGCGACCTGCCTGGTGCGCTCGGTCGGCTGCAGCCGGCGCACGGCCGCCGCAGCCAGCGCCCCGGCGGTGAACTGCGTGACGATCCGCGGCAGCCAACTCCACGGCGTGTAGAACTGGCCCGTGGCCAGCAACATCATCAGCGGCGGCAGTGACGCCGCGAAAGCCAGCCACATCAGTCCGCGCGCACGCGTGGCATGCCTCATCCGGTAAATCACCAGCACCAGCCCGCCGAACATCAGGTAGGCCAACCATTCCGCGCTGATCGACCAGGCCGGTCCGTCCCAACTCGAGTCGTCGAAGAACGGCTGGTACCACAGCTGCACCATGAGGACCTGGCGCACGTAGCTGATCGCGGTGAGCCTGCTCGCCTCGGGCAGCGGGGTGTGGCCGACGTGCAGGCTGAAGATGACCAAGACGGCGGCCAGGTGCAGGGTCACCAGGTACACCGGCCACACCCGGGCCAACCGCAGCCACAGGAAGTGCAGGTGGGCGCGCAACGACCAGGTCGGACCCATCCGCTCGAGGTAATTCCAGGTCAGCACGAAGCCACTGAGGATGAAGAAGAGGTCGACGCCTTGGGCGCCGCAGTCGAGCAACGGTGCGAAGTTCTCCCGGAAGTCCGGCGAGATGTCGCTCAGCATCGGCCGGAAGTGGAACATCACCACCCACACCGCGGCGATGATGCGCAGCCCCGTCAGGGCCTTGATGTCTCCCCTGATTTCTGCAGTGCGCACTCGTGCTCTATTCCGTCCGGAGTCTGCTGGCAGCATGCTCGCCATCTGGTCCGGCTGACCGGGCGACCGCTCCATCCACAAGCCATAATCACCAGCCCCCACTGGCAACCGGCGGCCTTCGGAGCCTAACAGCGATCATCAGGGGTCGTGTATTTGGCGCGCGGCAGCCGGCGATGGGACCTGCCGAATTGCTTCTTAGCAAGAAGTTAGACGCGGCTTTCGGTCCCCTTAGTTTTATCCGGCAGCGTTGACCTCAGACAACGCCACGGGGGAAGTGGGTAGGTACAGCATGACTGTCGCAATCGCAAGCCGACGGGGGAACGGGACGTTCGAGTGTTGCGGCGCCCAAGTGCGCGCCTACAGCCGTCACCTGGCCACGGTGGTGACGGTCCGAGGCGAGATCGACGCCGTGAACGTCGACCCGATCAGCGAGTACGTTCGCCACTTCGTCGTTGCGCAATACCCCGTCGTGCTCGACCTGAGCGGTGTGACCTACTTCTCCACCGCCGGGTTCTCGCTGCTCTGCGCCTTGGACGAGGAATGCTACGCCGCCGGCGTGCAGTGGACATTGGTCACGGGCGCGGCGGTCAGCGAGGTGCTGGGCGAGGGTCGCGACGACGAGGCCGCCTTCCCCACCGCACGCTCGGTGCACGCGGCGCTGGGTGGGCTGGCGGATGCCATCACGAGCCGGCGTGAGCTGGTCTTGCCTCTGCTCAAGAAGACGGCTTAAGACGCCTTCGAGCGGGCGAGCCGGGTCATCCCGACCACGGTGAAGATGCCCGCGATGGTGGCGAACAACAACGTCAGCACCAGCTGCGCAGGGTGAAAAACCACTGACGTCGTGGTGGGCTGTCCTTCGAGTACGGGTGCCACCGCAACCGTTGTACGCGTGTGTACCCAGCTGAGCCCCGCCGCCACCAGCGCGGCGCACGCGCAGGCCAGTTCGACGAAGGCCCGGTACCGGGCGATCACAACTCCGAATCCTTCTCGGTTTCTTCGTCTTCGGCTTCCGGGACGAACGGACCCATCCGCTGCTCAACCAGCGGCGTCAGCGCGTCCCGCAGGTGACGATGCCGACGCGCCCAGGCTTGTGCGGTGCGCCCGCCGGTGAGCTTGAGACCGATGCCTCGCCGACCGCGCGGCACCCCGACCAATTCGCCGAGGGCGCGCGCCGTCTGCCACTTGGCCAACGGCTTGTCGGACTTGACCGAATTCTCGGCTTCGGGGAACACCTTGACGATCTCGGACAGCAGGATTGTCTCGGTGCCCTGGCGCAGCGAATCCTCGTGCAGTTCCACCGAGGTGTGAATGCGTGCGGCCTTGACCTGTATTGACACGAACAAAGACACCAGCACCAGGAAGATCCCTGGCACCAGCAGCGAGACCGGCACGTGGCTGGTCACCTGGATCAGGATCAGCGACGCCGCCGCGGCCGGCCCCGACAGCACCCAGTACCAACTGGCGCCGGGTTCGTAGAACAGCGGCTTGGCGGCGGTTTCGGCCGCGGACCGCTCCCCAGGTCTCATGGATGCCTCCGTCATGAGAGCCAGCTTGCCGCATCGGCGGCCCAATAGGTCAGCACGATATCCGCTCCGGCGCGCCGGATGCTGGTCAGCGATTCCAGCGCGGCGGCTCGCTCGTCGATCCAGTTGTTGGCCGCCGCGGCACATATCATCGCGTACTCCCCCGAGACCTGATACGCCGCCACCGGAACCGGAGACGTCGCGGCCGCAGCTGCCACGATGTCGAGGTATCCAAGCGCGGGTTTGACCATCACGATGTCGGCGCCCTCGTCGAGATCCAGTTCGATCTCGCGCAGTGCCTCCCGGGCGTTGCCCGGCTCCTGCTGGTAGGTGCGCCGGTCCCCGGACAAGCTGGAACTCACCGCCTCGCGGAAAGGGCCGTAGAAGGCCGAAGCGAACTTCGCGGCATACGCCAGGATCACCACGTCGGTGAACCCGGCGGCGTCCAGACCGTCCCGGATCGCGCCCACCTGACCGTCCATCATTCCGCTGGGCCCGACCACGTGTGCGCCGGATTCTGCTTGCGCGACAGCAAGTTTCACATATGCGGCGACGGTGGCGTCGTTGTCGACCCGGCCGCGGTCATCGAGTACGCCGCAGTGCCCGTGGTCGGTGAATTCGTCCAGACAGGTGTCGGCCATCAACACGGTGGCATCGCCGAGGTCTTTGGCCAGGTCCCGTAGCGCGACGTTGAGGATGCCGTCCGGGTGGACACCCGCCGAACCGGAGGCGTCCTTGTCCTGTTCGCGGGGAACGCCGAACAGCATCAATCCGCCCACCCCGGCAGCGACGGCATCCGCCGCCGCGCTGCGCAGCGAATCCCGGGTGTGCTGCAGCACGCCGGGCATCGAGGCGATCGGGCGCGGTTCGTCGATCCCGTCGGCGACGAACATCGGCAACACCAAATGCCTCGGCTCCAAGGATGTTTGCGCCACCAGTCGGCGCAGCGCGGGCGTACCCCGCAACCTCCGCGGTCGCTGCCGGGGGTACTCGCCCATCCTCACTCCTAGCCGCGCGCGGTGACTCTGCGTTGAGGGTGGAAGTTACTCGCACTCCTGCGCCCTGGACGCAGAGTCAACGCACGAAACGTCATCTAGCGCCTGCGGCTCTTCTTGCGCGGCGGCGGCAGCGCGCCCTCGGCACGCAACCGGGCCGCGTGTTCGGCCAGTGCGTCCACCAGCGGACCCACCGCCGCGGTCTCGGGCTGAACATCCACCCGCAGACCGAACTCGGCGGCCGTCTCGGCGGTCTTGGGGCCGATGCACGCGATGATGGTCCGCGCGTGCGGCTTGCCCGCGATGCCGACCAGGTTGCGCACCGTCGAACTCGATGTGAAGCAGACCGCGTCGAAGCCACCTGTCTTGATCATCTCGCGCGTGGACGCCGGCGGCGGGGCGGCCCGGACGGTCCGGTAGGCGGTGACGTCCTCGATCTCCCAGCCGCGCTCGCGCAGCCCCTCGGCCAGCGTTTCGGTGGCAATGTCGGCGCGCGGCAGCAGCACCCGGTTCACCGGGTCGAAAATGCTGTCGTAGGGCGGGAATTCGTCCAGTAGACCCATCGAGGACTGCTCGCCGGACGGCACCAGCTCGGGGCTGATTCCGAAGGCCCGCACCCGGTCCGCCGTCGACTCACCGACGCAGGCGATCTTCACGCCGGAGAACGCGCGGGCGTCCAGGCCGAATTCGCCGAACTTCTCCCATACCGCACGCACCGCGTTGGTGGAGGTGAACACCACCCACTGGAACCGGCCGTCGACCAAGCCCTTGACCGCGCGCTCCATCTGCGCGGGGCTGCGCGGCGGCTCGACGGCGATGGTCGGCACCTCCATGGGCAGCGCGCCGTAGGACGTCAGCCGCTCGCTCATCTCGCCGGCCTGGTCCTTGGTGCGCGGCACCAGCACCGTCCAGCCGTACAGCGCCCGACTCTCCCACCAATTCAGCTTCGCCCGACTGGCCACCGTCTTGCCGATGGTCACCACGAGCGGGCCGGTCAACGGGCTGGCGGCAGGGTCGGTGCCGTTCAGGATGGCGGGGTCCGTCAGTCCGAGCAGCGTGGTCTCGACCGAACGCTGCTGACAGGTGGTGCCCTGCGCGGTCACCACGCACGGCGTCGCGTCCGCCAGCTCGTGCTCGATGAGCGTGCGGGCGGCATCGGCCAGGTGCGAGCCGGTCGCCTGCAGAATCAGCGGCCCGGGCGCGGCGGCCAACGCCTCCCAGTCCACGTCGCCACGGACGTCCGCCACGGTGTGCGACGAGCCAAGCGGCAGCCCGGCATACGTCGGCACCGCGCTGCTGGGGGCCAGGCCCGGCACGATCTCGATGTGCATGTGCGTGCGTGCGACGGCATTCACTTCGGTGATCACGGCGTCCACGGTGAGCGGGTCCCCCGCCACCAGTCGCACCACATCGACGCCCGTTCGGGCCTCGGCGGTCAGCATCTTCGCGACGTCGGCCGGGTCACCGAGCGCCGGGCGAATGTCGGGTCCGCCCGACACCACCGCGGGCGCATTGGAATCCGCGTCGGCGGTGCCGCCCGTGTCGCCGCTGTCGGAGGCAGGAGCGGCGGGCGCTGGGCCGGAGATGGGTGGCAGATCCTTGCCGATCAGCGCCAGCACCGGCTCGGGTACGTCGGGATCGGTGAAAACCAGTGCGGCGTTCGCCAGCACCGTCGCAGCTCGGGTGGTCAGTAGGCCGGGGTCGCCAGGACCAGCCCCCACGAAAATGATGTGGCCGGGCCTCGGCTTACGCCCTCGCGTCATCGTTGTCGCTCCCACGTTTGATACTCAACTTCCTGGCGCGGGGTCATGCCGCGCCCCCCTCATCAACTCCGCGGCGCCCAGTTCGAACAGCTCCGCAGCAACCGAGAGCCCCAGCTCCCGTGCCCGATCGGAAGTGCCGATTCCGGACGCACGGATCACGTCCGATCCGTCGAGTGCCGCCACGCAGCCACGCAGCGACAGCTCTTCGAAGACCCGCCCCTCCTCGTCGATCGACTCGACCACTTCAGCGATCGCGCCCACCGGTGCGGAGCAACCGGCCTCCAGTTCGGCGAGCAGGGCCCGCTCCGCAGTGACCGCCGCCCGAGTGTCGGCATCGTCCAACTCCGCCAGCACCGCCGCCATGCGGCTGTCATCGGCGCGACACTCGACCGCGAGTGCGCCCTGAGCAGGCGCTGGCAACATCTGCACCGGCTCGAGCGTCTCGGTGACATCATCAAGGCGACCCAAGCGGGCTAGACCTGCCCGGGCCACCACGATGGCGTCAAGATCACCACTGCTTACCCTGTTCAACCTGGTATCTAGGTTGCCTCTTAGGGGGCGGATTTCCAAACCGAGACCCAATGCTCTAAGCTGTGCCGCCCGTCGCGGCGATGACGTCCCCACCAGCGAACCGACCGGCAACTCCCCCAAGACCAATCCGTCGCGGGCCACAACCGCGTCACGCGGGTCATTGCGCGGCGGTATGGCCGCCACGAGGAAGCGGGGATCGGGGGCCGTCGGCAAATCTTTGTGGGAGTGCACAGCAATGTCCACGCGGCCGTCGTCCATGGCCTCCCGAAGCGCCGTTGTGAACACACCCACACCCAGCGTGTCGATCGGCGCCGACGACCGGTCCCCCACTGTGCTGATCGTCACCAACTCCGCGGGGTGCCCGTTGGCGATGAGCGCGTCTCTGACCGTCGCAGCCTGAGTGGTGGCCAGCAGGCTGCCCCGGGTGCCTATCCGGATCACATGCACCAATCAGCTACTCGGCGATTGGTTATGCGTGTCGAATCCGCTTGATACAACCGGCAATTCACCCGCGGCGACCGCATCGACAGCGGTCTGGTCCAGTTCGAAGAGCTCGCGCAGTGCCTCCGCGTAGCTGTCGCCGCCTGGGGCACTGGCCAGCTGTTTGATCCGCACGGTAGGCGCGTGCAGCAGCTTGTCCACCACCCGCCGCACGGTGCGCGCCACCTCTTCGCGCTCGGCGCTCTGCAGGCCGGGCAGTCGGTTGTCCAGTCGCAGCAACTCCGCCTCGACCACGTCGGCGGCACGCTGGCGCAGCGCCGTCACGGTCGGGGTCACCTCGGCCATCCGCTGTCCGGCCAGGTAGGTGGCAACTTCGGTGGCGACGATGCGACGGGCGGCGTCGACGTCGGACGCCGCGGCGTGGGCGGACGGTTCGTGTTGCACGCGGTCCACGTCCACCACGAACACGCCGGGCAGGCCGGCCACCGCCGGATCGACATCACGCGGCATGCCGAGGTCGCAGATCACCAACGGTTTCGTCGTTTCGTCACGCTGGCTGGCGGCCAGCGCGTGGTGCACATCGGCGAGCGACACGACCGGACGCACCGCGCCGGTGCAGCTGACGACCACGTCGGCGTCAGCGAGCGCCTCGGCCAGGTCTTCCAGCGGCGCCGCCGAGCTCTGGACGCCGGACTGGCGGATCTTGGCGGCCAGGCGCTGCGCCCGCGACGACGACCGGTTCAGCACGCGGATTTGCCCAATCCCGTTGCGGGTCAGATGCGCCGCCGCCAAGGCCCCCATCGCGCCGGCACCGACCACCACCGCCGTCTTGCCCGCGAGCCCGCCCAATCTGCGATCGGCCAGGTCGAGGGCTACCGAGACCACCGAGGCGCCGGCGGCGTCGATGGCGGTTTCGGAATGCACCCGCTTGCCCACCGACAACGCCCGCTGCGCCAACTCGTGCAGCACGCGGCCCACGGTCCTGTTGGCCTCGGCGGTCGCATACGCGCGGCGCACCTGGCCAAGTACCTGCTGTTCGCCGACAACCGCCGAATCCAGGCCGCTGGCGACGGCGAACAGATGCTCGACGGCGGCCTCGCTGTACCGCACGTACGCGTGCTGGGTCAGCTCCCCCATAGGCATGCCGGAGTGCTCGGACAGCAGCTGTCCGATGACGGCCAAGCCACCGTGAAAGGCCTCGACCACGGCATAGACCTCGACCCGGTTGCACGTCGACAGCACCATCGCCTCGGTGACCAGGGGCGATTGCAGCAAACGATCGACGATCTTGACCTGATCGGACTCGTCGAGGCTGAGCTGTTCCAAGACGGGAACCGGCGCGCTGCGGTGCGAAATCCCGAAGAGCAGAATGCTCACAGCATCACCTGGCCAGCTCCCTTGCGTGAAAAGTGACTGCTCTACGGTAACCGCTAGTCAGCTGGGCTACCAAATATTGGACGGGCCAGATCGGCGCGCAGACGGGGCTCGTCCACCTCCCAATAACTGTGCTCCTCGCCGTCCAAGAGAATGACGGGCAAACGATCGCCGAACTCGGCGCGCAAAGCCGTGTCGCCCGCCGCAGCCGCAACGTCCACGTCCGTCGTTGACAGATCAAAACCCAGCTCGACGGCCAGGTCAGCCAGCTGGGCCTGCACTCGCAGGCAGATGGTGCAGCCGGCGCGGGTCAACAGCTGCACCTGTCGGCGGGTTGGCTCTGCTAGGGACTCAGACATACGCATCAGTGTGGCAGTTCTGACACCGAGCGCCGACGGCCGACCGTCCCTGCCCAAGTAGGGTTATAACGGCCTTACCAACGGCCTAGAAGCGGCCACGAACACCAGCGATTGGGAGGTTTCTCGTGACTTCCTCCGGCCCGGGCAATGCGGACTACACGCGCCGCATCGACCTGCAGTCGCTGGCCGCCAACGCCAGCGCCGAACGTGCGTTGTTCGACCTGCACACCGGTGAAGACGAACTCCGTCCGCAACCGCCCGTCGACCTCACCGCCGCGGCGTTTTTCGACGTGGACAACACCCTGGTCCAGGGGTCTTCGGCGGTGCACTTCGGTCGCGGGTTGGCGGCGCGGGAGTACTTCACCTATCGCGACGTCCTGGGCTTTATCTACGCGCAGGCCAAGTTCCAACTGCTGGGCCGGGAGAACAGCGAAGATGTCGCCGCCGGCCGACGCAAGGCGCTGGCCTTCATCGAAGGCCGCTCGGTGGAGGAACTGGTCCGCCTCGGTGAGGAGATCTACGACGAGTACATCGCCGACAAGATTTGGCCGGGTACCCGCGCGCTGACGCAGATGCACCTCGATGCCGGTCAGCAGGTGTGGTTGATCACCGCCACTCCGTACGAGCTGGCCTGCACCATCGCGCGGCGACTCGGTCTGACGGGCGCTCTGGGCACCGTCGCCGAGTCGGTCGACGGGATATTCACCGGCAGGCTGGTCGGCGAGATCCTGCACGGCTCGGGTAAGGCGCACGCGGTGCGCTCACTGGCCATTCGCGAGGGCCTCAACCTGAAACGCTGCACCGCATATTCCGACAGCTTCAACGACGTTCCCATGTTGTCGCTGGTCGGCACAGCGGTTGCGATCAATCCGGACGCCCGTTTGCGCAGCCTGGCCCGGGAACGGGGATGGGAGATCCGCGATTTCCGCACGGCGCGCAAGGCTGCCCGAATCGGTGTGCCGTCGGCTCTGGCGCTGGGTGCCGCCGGAGGCGCGTTGGCGGCGCTGGCCTCGCGACGCCAACCCCGCTGATAGGCTGCGCCGCTAGCAGCTATTTCGATCGGAGAGCCCTCGCATGTCAGTAGTTCCCGAATCGACCAAAGCAATCATCGGCAGCCACTACCGCGGCGAGGATTACTTCGAGGTCGGACGCGAGAAGATTCGTGAGTTCGCGGAAGCGATTCAGGATGACCACCCCTACCACTTCGACGAGGCGGCGGCCGCTGAGGCCGGCTACTCCGGACTGGTGGCCCCGCTGACGTTCCTGGCGGTCGCGGGCCGCCGGGTGCAGCTAGAGATCTTCACCAAGTTCAACGTCCCGATCAACATCGCTCGGGTGATCCACCGCGATCAGAAGTTCAAGTTTCACCGGCCGATTGTGGCCGACGACAGGCTGCACTTCGACACCTATCTAGACTCGGTGATCGAGTCCCACGGCACGGTACTCGCCGAGATCCGCAGCGAGGTCACTGATGCCGAGGGCAATCCGGTTGCTACCGGCGTCGTCACGATGCTGGGGGAAGCCGCGAAACAGGAAGCGGACGCTGAAGAAACCGTCGCCGCGATTGCATCGATATCTGCTGGAAAGTAGGGTCGCGTTAATGTCAGAAGCTACAAATGGCAGCAGCACCAGGCTGAAGCCGCCGGTCGAAGACGTCCAGTCCCACTACGATCGATCCAACGAATTCTTCAAGCTGTGGCTCGACCCGTCGATGACCTACAGCTGCGCCTACTTCGATGAAAACCCCAATATCGATGAGCCGCAGACTAAAACACTCGAAGAGGCGCAGTTCGCCAAGCGCAAGCTGGCGCTGGACAAGCTCAACCTCGAACCCGGCATGACCCTGCTGGACATCGGCTCCGGTTGGGGCTCCACGATGCGGCACGCCGTTGAGCACTACGACGTCAACGTCATCGGCCTGACACTCAGCGAAAACCAGCTCGCGCACTGCGAGCAAAAGTTTGCTGAGATGGACAGCCCGCGGCGCAAAGAGGTGCGCCTGCAGGGCTGGGAGGAGTTCGACGAGCCCGTCGACCGCATCGTCTCGCTGGGCGCATTCGAGCACTTCGCCGACGGCGCCGGCGACGCCGGATACGAGCGCTACGCCGCCTTCTTCAAGAAGTACTACAGCTTGCTGCCCGACGACGGCCGGTTCCTGCTGCACTCCATCGTGGTTCCCACCGCCGAAGAGGGTAAGGCGATGGGCCTCAAGACCACGATGAGCCTGCTGCGCTTCATCAGCTTCATCCTCAGGGAGATCTACCCCGGCGGTAAGTTGCCCCAGGTCGAGCAGGTCGACCGCTACTCCACCGAGGCGGGCTTCAAGATCGAGCGCCACCACTTCATCGGCAAGAACTACGTCCCCACCTTGAACGCCTGGGCCGACGCCCTGGAAGCCAACAAGGAAAGGGCAGTCGAGCTCAAGGGCGAGCAGGAGTACGAGACGTTCATCAAGTACCTGCGGGGCTGCTCGGACCTGTTCCGCGACGGCTACACCAACGTCTGCCAGTTCACCCTGGTCAAGTAGGACTAAAAGAGACCCACAAAGCTCCCCCGACGCCTTCGCGGCCTCGGGGGAGTTTTGCGTCTCGCGCCGCCCCTAAAAAGGGCCTGGAAGGGCCGGGAAGGGCTAGCCCAGGAAGTTAGCCCAAGAAGATGTTGCGACGCCCGGCCAGCAGCCGGTACAGCGTCTGCTGGATCGTCTCGCGCACCTGATCGGTCAACTCGAAGGTGACCATCGGGTCCTCGGCGTCGGAGGGTGCGTAGTCGGCGGTGTCGATGGGCTCACCGAAGGCGATGCGCCACTTGGACGGCAGCGGCACCACCCCGAGCGGGCCGGCCAACGGGAACAGCGGCGTGACCGGGAAATAGGGCAAGCCGAGAAGTCGTGCCAACAGCTTGACGTCGGTCAACATCGGATAGATCTCTTCGGACCCGATGATCGAGCACGGCACGATGGGCGCCTTGGTGCGCAGCGCGGCCGATACGAAACCGCCCCGACCGAACCGCTGCAACCGGTAGCGGTCCTCGAAGCGCTTGCCCAGACCCTTGTACCCCTCCGGGAACACCGCGGTGACTTCACCCTTGGCGAGCAACCGATGCGCGTCCGCCGTACACGCCATGGTGTGACCGGCCTTGCGGGCTGCGGAACCCACCACCGGCAGGTCGAACACCATGTCGGCGGCGAGGAGCCGCAAATCCCGTTCCGCCGGATGCTCGTCATGAACCGCGACCGACAGCATCAAGCCATCGAACGGCAGCACCCCGGCGTGGTTGGCCACCACCAGCGCGGCGCCCTCGTCAGGAATGTTCTCGACACCGCTGACTTCAACGCGGAACCACGACCTGAAGAAAAATCTCAGCAAAGGCCGAACAATCGCATTATTGAAATGCGGATCGAACCCGAATTCGTCGACGCTGTAGTCGCCGGTCAGTCTTTGCCGCAAGAACTCAGCTACCGCGGCAACGCGCTGCGCCAGATCGTTGAGCGGTTCGTCGGCCGACGAAGCGGCACCCGCCGCACGCCGGTGCTCGTCGATCTCGCGAACGACGGCGGCAATCTGGTCGGCCGATGCGCGGCCGGTGGGATCGGACAACAGCGAGGGATGTTGGCGAGATGCCTCGGCCCGCTGTCCGGCGCGCTTCCGTGCCGCTACTCGACCCCGATTGCTGTGCAGGGGAATGACTTTGGCTCTGGAATCACCCGCCACTGGAACTATCCAAATCTATCTACCCCGCCCCATGGAATTGGATTTCGGCTACCCCAGCGCTGTGCTAACGCTATGACGCGACCCTCCAAGGAGCGTACCCGATTCGGGTCGATTATGGGAGTCAAGCCGCGGCCGCGGACGTAGTCGTCGAACGCCTCCGCCGTCGTCCATTTCGGCTGAAACCCAAGCTCGGTACGCATTCTGGTGGTGTCCATGACGCGGCCGTAACTTAAATAGGCGTATTGGTCCCTGCTGATCTCGGCGTATTTATTAGCTCGCCTCAGCGAATCCAGAGCCCACACTCCAGATCCCGGTACTGGCAACGGAATTCGTCCCGCACGCCGAATCGCTTGCGACAGCATTATGATCCCGTCGGCCCCGATATTGAACGTTCCGGCCTTGCCGGCCATGGCTGCCCGCTCCAGCGCCCCGAGGGCATCCTGCTCGTGCAGCAACTGCAAGCGGGCATCGCGCCCGAGCATCGTCGGCACCAACGGTCCGGCCAGATAGCGAGACAGCAACGTATCCATCGCTGGGCCAATCATGTTGGCCAAGCGCAGGATTGTCACCGCGATATCGGGGCGCCGCCGTGCCAGCGCACGCACATACCCCTCGATGTCGAGGCTGTCCTTGGCGAAGCCCTCGCGGAAGGGGCGTCGACTGCTGCTGTCCTCGGTGAACATCACGGGGTCGTGCGCGCTCGATCCGTAGACCTCCGACGTCGACTTCAGCACGACGCGACGCACCGACGGCGCCTTCTGGCAGGCGGCGAAGAGTTGCATCGCCCCCATCACGTTCAACTCTTTCAGGGCCGCACTGCCGCCGGACCGGGGCGCGTAGGACGCCGCAGCGGCGTGCACCACCGTGTCGACATCGCCGTTTCGAATCACCTTCGCAATGAAGGGATTCCGAATGTCGGCGCGGACGAACTCGGCGCGGCCCATGCGGCGCAGCATGTCCTTGCTGGGCGCGATGGCATCTACCGCGATGACGGTGTCGATCAGCGGGTTCTGCGCCAGGCGCGCCGTCAGATAGCCGCCCAGGAATCGACAAGCGCCAGTGACCAGCACGACTTTCGGGTAGTGAACCTTGTCATCGTTGCCGGTGTTGCCGGTGTTGCCGCCGTCCCGGTCGTTCGATGGAACCACCACGACAGCCTAGCCGGGAGCAGCGACGGACGCGTTACGGCTGGGTGACAGCGGACACAGTGGACGCAGTAAGGGCTTACTTGCCAAGTTTTCTGCGCTGCACCCGGGTGCGGCGCAGCAGTTTGCGGTGCTTCTTCTTCGACATGCGCTTGCGCCGCTTCTTGATTACTGAACCCATAACTCCGCTATCTACCTGTGACCGCTTTCTACAATGACCCGGTCACTTTACCCAACCGGCCGCACCCAATACCAAACCGGCAGCCGCTTCAGCCGCCAGCGGGCTCGCCGCCGCCGGCCTCGGTGCTGAAATAGCCCAGCTAACCGGCGAAGTACGAGGTCTGCAGCATGTCGTTGACGGCCTTGGCGTGCACCCGGAAAGAACGGCCGACCCTAACGGCGGGGAGTTCGCCGTTGTGCACCAGCCGGTACACCGTCATTTTGGAAACCCGCATCAGCGAAGCAACCTCGGCCACGGTCAGAAACTGAGATCCGGCCTGCTGACCTTCACCGGTGTCCCGTCCTTTACCAGCAGAATCGCGTGCCGATGGCCCGTTCGTAGACGTCATCGCAACCCAATCGTGTCAGGCCCGCGCAATGCCAGCGGCTTCCCCTCCGCTGGCCCCACACGTGCTTACACCAAGGAGAATAGCGGGACTGATGGGGTTACTGGTACTGGTGTGGGGGAATCAGTTCAAATTTATCGAATTATTCCGATGTAATTCTCAGCTGCTCAGAGCGGGTTTTTGCGGCCTGTACCGCCGCGTCGACGGTGATGCGGAAACCGCCCCGTTCGAGCTCACGCAACGCCGCGGCGGTGGTGCCGCCTGGGGAGGTCACCGAAGCCCGCAGTTGCGCCGGAGAGGTGTCGACCCGCGTCCCCACCGGCTCCCGATCGGCCGCCGTTCGATCTTCCTCCATGCGCTCCAGCAGCATCGCCGCGGCGCCGCCCATGGTCTGGGCGGCCAGATCGGTGGCCACTTGACGGCTCAGGCCGGCGGCGACACCGGCATCGACCAGCGCTTCCACCAGTAACAAGAAGTACGCAGGCCCCGAGCCCGACAGGGCCGTCACCACGTCCATCTGCTGCTCGGGAACACTCAGCACGCCCCCGACCGCAGCGAATAACGCGGAGACCTCCTCAAGTTGCTCGGCACTGACGAACCGGCCCTTGGCCAATGCGGTGACGCCCGCCCCCACCAGCGCGGCGGCGTTGGGCATGGCCCGGACCACGGGCGTACCGGCCGGCAGCTTGGACTCGAAGTAGGAGATCGTCACGCCCGCTGCGACGGTGACGAACACCTGCTCGGCGCTGTCGTGCTCGGCTGCGGCGGCCGCGGCGGCCAGGTCGCCGATCACCGTTTCGACGTCGGCGGGCTTCACCGCGACGACGATGAAGTGGGCATTTTCCACCGCGTCTTTGACCGACGCGGTCACCAGCACCCCGTACGTGTTGGACAGGTACTTGGCTCGACCTGTCAAGCGTTCGGCCACCACCAGGTTTTTCACCTGGCGCCCCGCCCGCAACAGACCCGACAGCAATGCCTCGCCGATGCTGCCGCCGCCGATGATCGCGATTCTCGCCATGCCGCAAAGCATTGCAGACGGCCGGGCTGACCTGCGCTAGTGGGCTGGCGGCAGTGGGGGCGGCACGAGTGCCAACTGGCGCGACTGCGCCACGATCCGGCCGGTGCGGTCCACCACGAGGTGGTCCTCGTCGAACCAGTCCTGACCGATCTCGATGCAGGTGCAGATCACCCGCAACCATCCATCGGCGGGCACGGCGCGCAGAAACGCGGTGAGCTGCACCGTGGGCGCCCACCCGGTGCGATCCACCGCGAAGGTCACCGGTGCCGACAAATCCCCGCACAGCAGGGCGAACAGCGGGTCCGGTGCGACGCCGCGCGGCCGCACCCACATCTGAAATACCGGCGGCTTTCCGTCGGTAACCCGCCCCTGGGTGGACAGCAGCGGCCGGATATCGCAGCCCTCGCCCAGATGCACCACGTCCGCCGACGGGTGTCCCGGTCCGATCGGCGCGACGTCATCGGGCGGTTCGGGGGCCATGAGATCGACGACGGGATTCGCCGACAGCAGCGGCGCGGCCTCGTGCTCCGGTTCGCCCAGGGTGACGACGGCATGCACCGCGGTCCGGTCGCCCTGGTTGAGTTCGACGTCCACCACGCTGATCCGACGGCCTCGTTTGCGGATCGACGTGACGAGCCGCATCTCACCCGGATCGGGTGCCCACAGGAAGTTCGCCGAGACGGCCACCGGTTGCAGGCCGGATCTCAAGGCCGGTTGCAAGTCAGATTGCGGCCCCTCTAGCAGCTCGCCGCCACCGTGCGCCGTGCGTGCGGCGTTGGCGCACAACGCCACCATCGCCCCGCCGTGCACCTTGTTACCGATGGTCCAGTGCTTGTTCAGTTCGGCGTCAAAGACCGCGCCACCCTGGCCGACGTCGATCTCGTCGACCTGGCGCAGCGTCATCGCCTCGGTGAACGACGCTTCCATCAGCGCAGCAGGTGGGTACGGGCGAACTGCAGCGATTCGGCCAGCATGGCCTCGCGCTCGTTCGCCGAACGGGCGTTGGAAGTGGACACTTCCAGCACGACGTGGCCGGCAAAGCTGCTGGCGGCCAGCATCTGGCACACCTCGGCGGTGGGCTGGGTTCCGCGGCCCGGCACCAGATGCTCGTCCGCGGGCAGCCCGTTGCCGTCGCACAGGTGCAGGTGCACCAACCCGCGGCCCATGCGCCGCGCCATCTCAATCGCGTCGGTGCCCGCGGTGGCGGTGTGCGAGAGGTCGAGCGTGTAGTGCGCGTGGCCGCCGTCCAGCGGGTCGTACGACGGCGCGAAGGCCGAAATCGCCGGGCCCGGGCCCCCACCGCGGCGCCGCATCCGCTCCAGGGACTGACCTGCCCCGAAGAACCGGTCCGCCCGGAACGGAAACATGTTTTCCACCGCCACCATCACGTTGCTCGATGCCTCCAATGACGCAACTTGCTCGCTGAACCCTTCGGCGTAGCGCCGTTGCCACCGGAACGGCGGATGCACGACGACGGTCGGCGCGCCCAGTTGCTCGGCGGCGCGGACGGTGCGGTCCAACTTCAGGATCGGGTTGGCCCCCCACACCCGCTGCGAGATCAGCAGGCAGGGCGCGTGTACCGACAGTACCGGCACCCGATAGCGCTCTGAGAGCTTCTGCACGGCGTCGATGTCCTGGCTGACCGACTCACTCCAGACCATCAGCTCGACGCCGTCGTAGCCGAGTCTGGCCGCATACTCGAATGCGGCCTCGGCCCGCAGCGGGTAGACCGAGGCCGTCGATAGGCCGACTTTGATGGCTGGGCGCACTGTCTGTTGGCGATACCTATCCCGAATGCAACAACGCCAACGGCCCCAGGGTGATCAGCGCCCCCACGGCAACCGCAATCAACGTACTGGCGATGTCCTCGGTCTTGCGGACGACATGCACGCCGACCACCAGACCAAGGATGACCAGGACCGACAGCACCAACGCGACGATGCTGCTCCATCGCCACAGTTGGTCGAAGGCGAGGAACAGGCCGGCGCCGAAAACCACGGCGAGCATCGACTGGAACACCGTCACGACCACGCGCCACAGCGTCGCGAGCTTTCCCTCCGAGGGCCGGACGGCCGTGTCGGCCTCGGCATCGTCGAGGAGCTCCAGTTGCCGCTCCCGGCCACGGCGTCGGGCGACCTCGTCGGCGATGGATTGGCCCCCGAACAAGGTGTGCTCGGACGCGTCGTCCGTCGCGTTTGAGTCCGCGTACTCGGCGTCGTCCAGTGCGACCTCTGGGGGCTCGGGCACCTCGGAATCCATCACATCGACGGAGGTGTCCGTGTAGTGGCCCACCGGATCGGGATTCATGTGCTCGGCGCCGGACTGCACGGCGGCGGCCTCGGACGCCTCGGTGTGGTGCAAGGGCCGCGGGTACTCGCTGCGTTCCGGTCCCTGGGACCGACGAGCCCTCGGATCGGATTTGGGCCAGCGCGGCTCGGGTTCGGACCAGTAGACGGCCTTCGGCTTGGCCTCTTCCGCTTCTTTCGGTGTTGCTTCCGGGGCCGCTTCGGCGGGAGCTTCGGCCGCCAGGCCGTTGCCGGGGCTGGCCTTGGGCTGCGGCGCCGGTGGCGGCGCGGGGGGTGCCGGCGGTGCAGGCGGTGCTTTCGGCGGCTCGCGGTGCTCCTCGCGGTAGTCGGCGTGGTCGTCGCGAATGATCGGAATCTCGCCGGTCAGTTCCGCGACCGTGACCGCATCGCTGTCACCGCGACGCCGACGCCGGCGTTTGGTCGGGGCGGCGACCGTGCCGTTTCTGGCCAGCAACTCCGCCACCGAGATTTGCCGGGTGTCTCCGGTGTCCTCCGCTTCGGAGTGTGGTCCGCTCATGACTTGTTGCCTCTCGATCGGTTAGCTGCATTCCGACCAACTAACTGACCTCCAGCATCCCGCACAGAAGTCTCCACGAGAGCAGTTCCATCGGCTTCGCTGTCAAGTTTGCGCAAGATGAGACCCTCCCGTAGCGCCCACGGGCAGATGTCGACGGTCTCGATTGCCAGCGCTCGCATGCTTGCCTCCGCCACCAGAGCACCCGCCACGATCTGCGGCGCTCGCTCGGCACTCACCCCTTCTAGTTCTGCACG
This sequence comes from Mycobacterium bourgelatii, assembly GCF_010723575.1. Lineage (NCBI taxonomy): Bacteria > Bacillati > Actinomycetota > Actinomycetes > Mycobacteriales > Mycobacteriaceae > Mycobacterium > Mycobacterium bourgelatii. The sequence goes on along the minus strand of NZ_BLKZ01000001.1, from coordinate 413,680 downwards.
GTCAGCGGTGGTCATCCTAGATATGAAAGATATGAGTTGTCTGAGGCCGTTAGCTGTAAGCGTCCTCTTCACGCGGGGTCCGGCGGCCGACGGCGCCGCACCGGTAAGGCGCGCCAACGACCGAAACGTCTTCGAGGTCGCGACGGCGAGGTCGGCTTCGCCGGCCTCGAGCACATTCGCGGCGGCTTCCGACAATTCAGCGTCCAACCAATCCCGCAGCATCCCGATCCGCCGTCGGCTCGGTGGGTCGTCGGGAAGCCACTCGCGGGTCAGTCGTCCGGCGCCGAGCGGCAGCGACAACGCCACGTCGGGCTCCTCGTCCACGCCGCTGGAGATCTCCAGCGAGCCGCCGCCGATGTCCAGGTTGATGATCCGTCCCGCGCTCCACCCGTACCAACGGCGCACCGCCAGGAAGGTCAGCCGCGACTCGTCGACCCCGCGCAGCACCTCCAACGCAACGCCGGTCTCTTTGCGGACCCGCGCGAGCACTTCCTCGGAATTCTCGGCGTCGCGCACCGCGGATGTGGCGAACGCCATCAGTTCGGCGCAGCCGGAGCTCACCGCGATCTTGGCGAACTCGTCGATGGTGGAAACCAGCTTGTCCGCTCCGCGCTTGGTGATCTTGCCCGAGCTGTCGGTCGCCTCGGACAGCCGAAGGGTGGACTTGGTCGAGCTCATCGGCGTGGGATGACCGCCACGGTGAGCATCCACCACCAGCAGATGCACCGTGTTGCTACCCACGTCCAGCACGCCCAATCGCACAAACACAAGGTAGCCGGGCGAACAAGGTCGCTCGCCAGGACCCGCCTGCGGCGCGCACCGCCGCTAGCCACGGCAAGGCGACAAAACGTGGACTAACGTTGCATCCGTGGCAAACTCGCGCCCAACCCAGGTGAGCCCGGGGCAAGAAGTCGAATTGGATTTTGCCCGTGAATGGGTGGAGTTCTACGACCCGGACAACCCTGAGCACCTGATCGCGGCCGACCTGACCTGGTTGCTGTCGCATTGGACATGTGTGTTCGGCACCCCTGCGTGCCAGGGCACCGTGGCCGGTCGCCCGGACGACGGCTGTTGCTCGCACGGTGCGTTCCTGTCCGATGACGACGACCGGGCACGGCTGGACGACGCGGTGCAGAAATTGACCGCCGAGGACTGGCAGTTCCGCGACAAAGGCTTGGGCCGCAAGGGCTACCTGGAGCTCGACGAGCACGACGGCGAGTCGGCGTACCGCACCCGCAAACACAAGAACGCCTGCATCTTCTTGAACCGGCCTGGGTTCCCCGCCGGGCCCGGCTGTGCGTTGCACAGCAAAGCCCTCAAGCTGGGCGTGCCGCCGCTGACGATGAAGCCCGACGTCTGCTGGCAGTTGCCCATCAGGCGCAGCCAGGAGTGGCTGACCCGCCCCGACGGCACGGAGATCCTCAAAACCACGCTCACCGAATACGATCGCCGCGGCTGGGGCTCCGGCGGAGCCGATCTGCACTGGTATTGCACCGGTGACCCGGCCGCGCACGTGGGTAGGAAACAGGTCTGGGAGAGCCTTGCCGACGAGCTGACCGAGCTGCTCGGCGAAAAGGCTTATGCGGAGTTGGCGGCGATGTGTAAGCGCCGCAGCCAGTTGGGGCTCATTGCCGTGCATCCCGCGACGCGAGCGGCCGAGTAACTCCGCCGAGCAGCCGCAAATTCGTACAAAATCATCGATTTTCGTGCAAGTTTGCGTCTGCTCGCCGTGAGTAGGCCGCCACCATGCGCAGCGCGCTGGCGTGCAGATAGCCCTCGACCGCCGCTGCCGCCCTGGTCGCATCGCGCGCCAGCACGGCCTCGGTGATCGCGCGCAAGTCGGCGACGACGGCGTCGGCGTCGGCGTAGGCGACGGTGAGCTCGTGCTCGCGGCCGCCGAACGCGTGCTCGACCCAGCGATACAGCAAGCCCAGGGCTCGGTTTCGGGTGCTGTGAATGAGCACCCCGAAGAAGGCCAGGTCGGCGGCCTGTCGCGCTGCGGCCGAATCCGCTTCCCACACCGCTGAAAGCGCGGCCTGCAGCGCCTCGGCATCGTCGGGACTGCGGCGTTCGGCCGCCAGACGGCCGATCATCGGTCCCAGCCCAGCCCGGATCTCCAGCAATTCGACCAGAAAATCCGGGCCGAGTTTGCGCACCAACGCTTCGACCACGGCCGGATGGGTCAACCCCTCGGGGTCGCAGACCACGCTGCCGCTGCCGTGCCGGACCTCGATCATGCCCATCTGCTGCAGCCGGGCCAATCCCTGGCGCAACGAGGTGCGATTCACGCCGAGCTGTTCCGCGAGTTCCCGCTCGGGCGGCAGCGTCGAACCGGGCGGAAACACGCCATCGAGGATCGCGTCAGCTATCGACGTGGCGATCTGCTCGTCCACGCGCTGGCGATCCGGCGGCTGGATCGGGGCGGCTCGAAGGTCCCGCTGAGATGATTGGTTCATTGGCTCAACCAATATTGTAGACTAGTTCGCACCGGCTGCACATTCGACACGGAGTCAGGCCGGGAGGAGGTCGCAATGGACGAAGAGACGCGATTGGCGGTGGCCCCGCGCTGGCGCGGTAAAGCCGGGCGACTGGAGGTCTGGTATGCCACCCTGTCGGACCCGGTGACGCGAGCCGGCCTGTGGGTGCACTACGAGACCGTCGCGCCCACCGAAGGCGCTCCCTACGCGCACGGCTGGGCCACCTATTTCCCGGCCGACGGCCCCCCGCGCACCGAGCGATTCGGCCCCGAACCCACCCAACCCGCCACCGGTACCGCCTGGTTCGACAACGCGGGTGGCCGGGTTGGCCAAGAAGAGATGACCGGGCGGGCGCGGTCCCTGGCGTGGAACCTGTCCTGGAAGGACACCGGGGCACCGCTGTGGACGTTCCCCCGCGTGGCATGGGAACGGGAATTGCTGCCGGGCGCCCAGGTGGTGCTGGCCCCCACCGCCGACTTCGCCGGCTCGCTGACCGTCGACGACACCACCCACTCCGTGGACGGCTGGCGCGGCGCCGTCGCGCACATCTACGGGCACGGTAACGCCAAGCGCTGGGGCTGGATTCACGCCGACCTGGGCAACGGCGACGTGGTGGAGGCCGTCACCGCGGTATCCCACAAGCCAGGACTCAACCGGTTGGCCCCACTGGCCTTCGTGCGATTCCGCATCGACGGAAGAGACTGGCCCGCAAGCCCGTTACCGTCGCTGCGGATGCGGACCACCCTCGGCGTCCGGCACTGGCAACTGGAGGGGCGCATCGGCCGGCGCCAGGTGCTGATCCGGGTCGACCAGCCACCCGAGCGATGCGTCAGCCTGCAGTACACCGACCCCGACGGCGGCACCGTGGTGTGCACCAACACCGAACAGGCCGACATCCATGTCGAGATCGACGACCGGCAGTGGTCGGTCCTGGGCACCGGCCATGCCGAGGTCGGTCTGCGCGGCCCCGAGGCACCCCCCGTCAATGAAAGGACTCTCAATGAAGATGTCAAGCCGCCGACTGTGTGATTGGGGGTGAGTCGGGTTGCCAGGTGCGGTTGTCACGGATGAGCGCGTAGAGGACGTTGGTGCGGCGTCGCGCCAGGCAGATGGTGGCCGCGATCGGTCGTTTTCCTTCGTTCCGTTTGCGCTGGTAATAGGCCTTGGAAAGCGGGTCGCAGCGGATGGCGGTGAGCGCGGACATGTACATGACCCGGCGCAGTCGTCGGCTGTAGCGCTTCGGAGTGTGCAGGCGTCCAGTGCGTTTCCCGAGTCGCGAGACCGGGGCCAGCCCGGCCCACGCCGCGAGTTGGTCAGCCGACTCGATCAGGGCGGGTCACCAACAGCGGCCAGGAATTCGGCGCCGAGCCGAAATCCCATGCCGGGCATGCTGGTGATTACTTCAGCAAGTGGATGGCGGCGAAATCGGCCCTCGATGTCGGCGTCGGTGGTCTTGATGCGTTCATCGAGGGAGATCACCTCCTGGGCCAGTTGTGCGACCAGCCCAGCGGCGACTTCTTCGCCCGGCAGGCGCACCGTCTGGTCTTCGCCGCAGCCACGGCCGCCGCTGCGATTGCAGCGGCGTTACGCACCCCGGCATCGGCCAGCACCCGCGTCAGCCGCGAAAGGCCGCTCTGCCGAATGGCTTTCGGACGCTGGTAGCGCGCAGCAGCACCACCCAACCACGATCCTGGGTCAGCTGAGCTGCTCGCTCCAGGGCCGGGCAGACCGCTACCAGCTGTTGACGCAGCCGGTTGATGGTGCGGGTGCGATCAGCCACCAGATCAGTCCGATGGGCGGTCAGCATCCGCAGTTCGGTGATCACGTCATCGCCGGGGTGCAGCACCGGCAGATCGGCACCGCGCATCCGGGATTGATCGGCGATCACCCGCGCGTCCTTGGCGTCGGTCTTGGCCTCCCCGCCGCGGTAGGTCGCCGAGGCCTGCCACACCTGGCGGCCCGCCAGATAGCGCACCGACTTGCCGGCATCGGCGAGCACCGTCAACAACAGGGTGGCGTAGACGGTGGTCAGATCCACTGTCCAAGACACCTGCCCACCGAGCTTGTCCACATCGGAAACAAGTCCACGGATCTGTTGCTCGTCGTTGACGAACTTTCGGGAAAGCACCACCGCACCGTGGTCATCGACCACGCACACCCAGTGATGCTCCTTGCCGACGTCCACACCAGCCCACAACTGGACCGCAGTCATCTCGCCTCTATTCGCTTGTCTGCCAATATGTTCCCCACGGACCACCCCGCCAGCATTTCCTTAAACAAGCGATCACATCGCAGATCTCAATCAGCGGCCAGAGAAGTCCAAGCGGGTCGGGCGGCCAGTCCTCTCAAGCCGCACCATCAAGCCGGCAACACACCAACAACCTCACCCGACCCGCCCGGGTCACAGCACAACGTAACAACACGAAGTAACTGCACCTACGAACTTAAGGACCCCCCAATGAGTTTCGCCCTGGACCCACCACTGCTGGTCATCGCCGGTGCGCTCATCGAACGCCGGGTGCCGCCAGACCGCCGCGAGGTCGCCGAAGCAGCAACCCTTGGTGTCTTCTTCGCCGGCTCGTTCGGGCTCTACAACAACGTGCCCGGGCTGGGGTTCCTGTGGCGCCCGTTCCGCTCCCGCAACGGCCGCGACTTCATGTGGAACAGCGGCGTTTTCAACGTGAACACCGATGAGATCGACTGGCCCGCACACGCTGCGGCCGGGGGCATATTCGCCACCTACCCGTTCTTCCTCAAACTTGGCCGCGCGCTTGGACGGCGAAAATGAGTCGGCTCGCGCACCGAGCCGCGGCGTCGTTCGGTACGGCGCTGCTACCCGAGGAGCACGGCGGCCCCTCCTCCGCCGAACTCGTGCAGTGCGTCGACCGCTACCTCAAGCGGGTGCCGACGACGTCCCGGTTGGCCATCCAAGCGGGGCTGGCCTCGCTGTCGGCGGCGAGCTATCTGACCACCGGCCGGTCACTGACGCGGCTAACCCCGAGCCAGCGCGCGCAGGTGCTGCACCGCGTCGCCGCACTCAACCCGGAGGCCGGGACGGCGTTGGAGAGCCTGAAGGTGGTAATGCTGCTCGCCCACGGCGCCGACACCTTCGCCGACGAACTGCTGACTCGCGCCCAGAACGACGAACTCGCCCGCCCGGACGCGGTATTGGACGTCACGCCGTCGTCCGAGAGCCCATCGGTCGTTACCGCCGACGCGGTGATCGTCGGCTCCGGGGCCGGCGGGGCGATGGCCGCGCGGACCCTGGCCCAGTCCGGCCTGAGCGTGATCGTGCTCGAGGAGGGACGACGCTGGACGGTCGAGGAGTTCCGGACCACCCATCCGATCGAGCGCTACGCCGGCTTGTACCGCGGCGGCGGCACGACCGTCGCGTTGGGTCGTCCACCGGTGGTGTTGCCGATGGGTCGCGCCGTCGGTGGCACCACCGTCGTCAACTCAGGCACCTGCTTCCGGCCGCCGGTCGCCGTGCAAAAACGCTGGCGCGACGAGTTCGGCCTCGACCTGGCCGACCCCGCGGGCTTCGGCGCGCACCTTGACGACGTTGAGCGCACCCTGCAAGTGGCGCCGGTGCCGCTGAACATCATGGGACGCAACGGAAATCTGCTGCTGCAGGCCGCCGACAAGCTGGGCTGGGAGGCGGCGCCCATCCCCCGCAACGCGCCGGGCTGCGGCGCCTGCTGTCAGTGCGCGCTTGGCTGCCCGCGCAACGCGAAGTTCGGCGTGCACCTCAACGCCCTGCCGCAGGCGTGTGCGGCTGGGGCACGGATCATTTCCCAAGCGCGCGCTGAACGGTTGTTGCACCAGCACGGGCGCGCCCGCGGGGTGCGGGCACGTCGTCCCGACGGCACCGCGATCGACATCCTCGCCGCCACCGTCATCGTTGCCGCCGGGGCCACCGAAACGCCGATGTTGCTGCGGCGCAGCGGCCTTGGCGGCCACCCACGGCTCGGCCGCAACCTCGCGCTGCACCCCGCCACGGCCCTGGCCGGGCGCTTCGAGGAAGACGTCTACTCGTGGCGCGGCGTGCTGCAAAGCGCCGCCGTCCACGAATTCCACGAGTCCAACGGGGTGCTCATCGAAGCCACCTCCACGCCTCCGGGCATGGGGTCGATCATCTTCCCCGGGTATGGGGCCGAGTTGCTGGGCTGGCTGGACCGGGCGCACCACATCGCGACGTTCGGCGCGATGGTGGCCGACAAGGGGGTCGGCTCGGTGCTGTCGGTGGGCGGCGAGGCCGTGGTGCGCTACAACATCACGCAGGACGATGTTGCCAAACTACGGGTCGCGCTGGCCGCAATTGGCAAGCTGCTGTTCGCCGCCGGCGCGGTCGAGGTGCTCACCGGGTTGCCCGGTGCGCCGACGGTGAAGTCCGAGACGGAGCTGCGGGAAGTGTTGGCGCGCACCAATCCACGGAGCTTGCACCTGTCCGCTTTCCACCCCACCGGGACGGCAGCGGCGGGTTCGGACACCCAGGTGTGTCCCGTCGACGAGCGCGGCCGGTTGCGGGGCGTCGACGGGGTGTGGGTTGCCGATGCGTCGATTCTGCCCAGCTGCCCCGAGGTCAACCCGCAGGTCTCGATCATGGCGATGGCGCTGGCCGTCGCCGATCAGGTCGTCGGCGATCGGTCCAGGTGACCGCTTCGCAGCAATGGATACTCGACGCGATACGGAATTTTGAGTACGACGTCGCGTCTTGTGTCCCACCGGTTTTCGAGGCCTACGCGCGGATATTTCATCCGGCATACCGCGTGAACACGCCCGAGCCGCAGCAACCAGTCACGTGGCAGGCGGTGGCGCAGGCCAACGGTCGGATTGCGCACCCGGCCATGGAGTGGGGCTCCCTGGTCGGGTCGTGGGACGCACAAAGTCAGCCGGGACTGTGGGCCCGTCGGCCGGATACCGGCCGGCTTCCGGTGCCCACCACCGCTGCGCTCGCCGACGTGTTGAAGCGATGCTCGACGGCCGACCGCGTGATGTATGCGGTGTGGAGCGGTTACGGCGACGTGCAGATCCCGAATGCCGACCTGATCGAACTGCCGAACCGTCCGATGTATCTGGTCGCCGGGTCCATCGATGACGCCAGCGAGCCTTTCGCGATACCCGGCCGCACGGCCAACTTATGGTGGGCAAGCGATCGACAGTGGTGTGTCGCCACCGACATCGACCTGATGAGCACATATGTCGGCGCAAGCCGACACTGCATACAGGCGATCCTCGCCGACGACGCGCTGGAAGCGCTTCCGGTGACTCCCGATCAGCGGATCACCTGGGACGCGGACACCCTGAACCCGCGGCCACAGCCTCCGCACTGATGGCAGACGGTGAGGCCCGCGAGCCGATCAGCCCTCGAGCTTGTAACCCAACCCCCGCACCGTCACCAGGTGCACCGGATTGGCCGGGTCGGCCTCGATCTTGGACCGCAGCCGTTTGACGTGGACGTCGAGAGTCTTGGTGTCGCCGACGTAGTCCGCGCCCCAGACCCGGTCGATCAGCTGGCCGCGGGTCAACACCCGCCCGCTGTTTCGCATCAGGTACTCGAGCAAGTCGAATTCCTTGAGCGGCAACGTTATCGGGTCGCCATTGACCGAGACGACGTGTCGTTCCACATCCATCCGGACCGGTCCGGATTCCAGGATGCCGTCGCTCACTTCGGACTCGTCGTCGCCGCCGCGGCGCAGCACCGCTCGGATTCGCGCGATCAACTCGCGCGCCGAATATGGCTTGGTCACATAGTCGTCGGCGCCTAGCTCCAGGCCGAGCACCTTGTCGATCTCGCTGTCGCGCGCGGTGACCATGATGACCGGCACGCCGGACCGGGCACGCAACTGCTTGCACACGTCGGTTCCCGACATGCCCGGCAGCATCAGGTCGAGCAGCACGATGTCGGCTCCGGACCGGTCGAACTCGGCAAGCGCCGAGGGACCGTCGTTCACCACCGTGGCCTCGAAGCCCTCTTTGCGCAGCAAGAACGCCAGCGGATCGGCCAAGGACTCCTCGTCCTCCACGATCAGCACGTTCGTCATTTGCGCCACTCCTTTTCCTCGCCTAGCTTGACGTCGTTAGCGCGGGTCATCGACTCAGCTCTTCCTCTCGTTGTGACCTGCTTGGCCACGATTCAGGACCCTTCGATTGCTCAGCTTTCTCTGCGCTGTCCGCCTGCAGCGGCGTGGCCGGCCCCGACTCCGCCACCGGAATGGACAACGTGAACGTCGACCCTGTCCCCGGCTTGCTCCACACGCCGATGCTGCCGTTGTGGTTGGCCGCGACGTGTTTGACGATGGCCAGCCCCAACCCGCTCCCGCCGGTTGCCCGAGACCGGGCCTTGTCCCCGCGGAAGAACCGCTCGAACACCCGCTCCTGGTCTTCCAGCGCGATGCCGATGCCGCGGTCGGTGACGGCGATTTCGACGTTGTCGCCCCGCCTGCGCCGGCTGATCGACACCGAGGACCCGGACGGCGAGTAAGCGATCGCGTTGGACACCAGATTGGCCAACGCGGTGACCAACAGGGTTTGGTCGCCCAGCACCCGCAATCCGCTGGGGGCGTCGGTGCGAACGTGGATGTCGGCGTTTTCGGCGGCCACCTTGTGCCGTGAAATCGCTTCGGCCACAACGGTGTCGACGTCCACTTCGACGACGTTGGGTAACCGCTCGGCGCCCTGCAGCCGGGACAGCTCGATGAGTTCGGTGACCATGTCGCCCAGGCGAGTGGCCTCGACGAGCGCCTTCTCGGCGAATCGGCGGACGGTTTCGGGGTCGTCCGCCGAGGCCAGCATTGCCTCGGCCAACAGCGCCATCGCGCCGACCGGGGTCTTGAGTTCGTGGCTGACGTTGGCGACGAAATCCCGCCTGGTCGCTTCCATGCGGGCGTAGTCCGACTGGTCATGGACGAAGACCACCGCGAACCGGCGGTCTTCTTCGCTCAGCAGCCGGGCGTACCCATGCACCTGCAACCCCGACCGGCCACCCGTCCGCTTGGGCGGCAGCAGGTCGAACTCGACGTCCTCACCGCGCAGGGCTTGCTTCGCCGCGTCCCAGGCTTCGTCGTCGAGTTGCCGGTCGCGCACCAGGCCGAGCTCCTTGGCCCGGTCGTTGAGGTAGACGACGTCGCGGTGGATGTCGACCACTGCGGTGCCCAGCGGCATCAGCGCCACGATTTGTTGCAGCATCTGCGCGACGGTGATTCCGGTCCACTCGGTGGCCACCCGTTGCCGGCGCTGATCAGCTCGCCGCGCCAGCCGGACTCCTGCCGCCACTCCGACGGCCAGCGCCAACGCGGACAAGACCCCGGCCAGCAACAGTGCCGAGAACACAGTCACAAGCAAAATCCTACAAATCAGGTGAACACTGCCCTAGCTGAGCGAGGCCAAATCCGGACAAGTCACACACTGAGCGGCAGGTATTCGGCTTTTGTTAACGCGATGTTTAGCCTAGCGCCCTACCAGCGCTTAGTTTTCACGATTTAGCCGCGCCCTGACTGGCCACCGCCGCCGCGCCGGCCTCGGCGGCCTCTGGGTCGAGATACGTGCCACCCGGCACCGTCGGCCGCAGGTCAGCGTCCAGGTCGTAGCGCAGCGGGATGCCCGTCGGGATGTTCAGCCCCACGACATCCTCGTCGGACATGCCGTCGAGGTACTTCACCAGCGCCCGCAGCGAATTACCGTGCGCGGCGATCAACACCGTCTTGCCCAACCGCAGGTCAGGCACGATGACATCGGTGTAGTAGGGCAGGAATCGGGCGACCACGTCGGCCAGGCACTCGGTCAGCGGGCCGCCGTCGATGTTGGCGTACCTGGGGTCGGCGTCCTGGCTGAACTCGCTGCCCTTTTCGATCGGCGGCGGCGGGGTGTCGTAGCTGCGCCGCCAGGCCATGAACTGCTCTTCGCCGTACTTTTCCTTGGTCTTGGCCTTGTCCAGGCCCTGCAACGCGCCGTAGTGGCGCTCGTTGAGCCGCCAGCTGCGATGTACCGGGATCCAGAGCCGGTCGGCTGCGTCGAGCGCCAGATGCGCGGTGGTGATCGCCCGCCGCAGCAGGGAGGTGTAGAGCACGTCGGGCAACAGGTCCTGCTCGGCCAGTAACTCGCCGCCCCGCACCGCTTCCGCGCGGCCCTTCTCGGTCAGGCCGACGTCGACCCAGCCGGTGAAGAGGTTCTTGGCATTCCAGTCGCTCTCGCCATGGCGCAGCAGTACCAGCGTGGCAGTCTCACCCATGCCGGAAAGTCTCTCACGCGCGCTTGGCGTCGTCGCCTGAGTCTTCGTCGTCGATCAAATGAGCGAACGCCTGCAGGTTCTTCAGCGACTCACCGCGCGACACCCGCCACTCCCACTCCTTCTGGATTGACGAGTGAAATCCCAACTCCAGCAACGTATTAAAGTCCGAATCCACGGCCTCGAGCACCTGACCGAGCACCCGGTCGATCTCGTCGGGGGTGACCGAAGCCAACGACATCCGGCCCACCAGGTAGATGTCGCCGACGTTGTCCAGGGTGTAGGCGACCCCGTACAGGCGGCGGTTGCGCTTGAGCAGGAATCGGTAGACCTTTTCGTGGTCCTCGTCGGGCTTGCGACAGACGAACGCCTCGACCCGCACCGAATGCTCGCCGATGCTCAAAATCGTGTTGGTCTTGAGCTTGCGCTCGCCCGGCAATTCCACGATCAGCCCCGGCAGCCCGCCGTGCGCGCCGGCGTGCAGCTGATAGGTCAAACCGCTGGCTTGCAGCGTCTTCTCGATGATTTCTTGCGCGCGCTCGGCAGTGTCCGGTTCGGCGCCCCCCGGTTCACGGCCCGGTTCGGGGGAATTCACGCGCGCACCTCGCGGCGCTGCGCCCAGCGACGCGGCTTACGCACGACCGCCAGGTCCGATACCACGTCATCGCGTCGCAGCGCCCGCTCGGCGGCGAAGTCGGCGATCGCCCGCCGGTAGCTGGCCAGCAGCGCATCGGTGGTGTTGTCCCACGAGAACCCCGCCGCGTGCTCGACCGCCGCGCGGCTCATCGCCCAACCCTGCGGGCCGGCGCGGAGCTGCAGCAGACGGTCAATGGCCGCCGCCCACCGGTCGATGTCGTGCCCGGCCACCAGCGCCCCGGTCACGCCGTCGCGCACCGCCACCGGCAACCCGCCGACCGCGGCCGCGACCACCGGCGTCCCGCAGGCCTGCGCCTCCAGGGCAACGAGGCCGAACGACTCCGAATAGCTCGGCACCGCCACCAGGTCGGCCGCGTGGAACAGCGAGGCCAGCTCGGTGCGGGACTGCGGCGGCAGGAAGGTCACCCGCTGCGCGATGCCGAGCTCCTCGGCCAGCCGCATCAGTCCGTCGGGTGCGGCCAGGCCGCTGCCCGACGGTCCGCCCGCCACGATGATGCGCACCCCCGGCAACTGCGCGGCGGCGCGCAACACGATGTCGGGCGCCTTGAGTGGTTGAATGCGTCCGACAAAAGCCACCACCTGCTCGTCGGGTCCAAGCCCGAGCCGAGCCCGAGCCGCCCGTCGATCCCCCGGCCGGAACACGTCCAGGTCCACGCCGGGATGAACCACGTCGATGCGGTCCGGGTCGGCGTGATGAAGCGAAATCAGTTGCTGCGCTTCGTCTTCGGTGTTGACGATGAGTCGGTCCGCCTCGTCGACGACCTGCTGTTCGCCGACGGTGCGCAGCGGTGGCTCGGGCGAGTCACCGTCGGCCAGCGCCGCGTTCTTCACCGCGGCCAGCGTGTGCGCGGTGTGCACCAGCGGCACCGCCCAGCGGTCTCGAGCCAGCCAGCCGATCTGGCCGGACAGCCAGTAGTGCGAGTGGACGATGTCGTAGTAGCCCGGCTCGTGCGCAGCCTCGGCGCGTAACACCGCCGCCGCGAACGCACACAGCTGCGTGGGCAGGTCGTATTTGTCGAGCCCCTCGAACGGTCCGGCCACGATGTTGCGCACCAGCACGCCGGGAGCCACCGGAACCACCGGCGGATCCGCCGAGGCGGTGGCGCGGGTGAAGATCTCCACCTCGATGCCGCGGCGGGCCAGGTGCAACGCGGTCTGCAGCACGTAGACGTTCATCCCGCCGGCATCCCCGGTTCCCGGCTGGGCCAGTGGGGAGGTGTGCACCGCCAATAGGGCTACCCGTTGCGGGCCATCCACCACTGAATTGTCGAAGTGCACACAGTCATCTTTACAGGATGCCGCGCGACGCCCCGCTGCCGCAGGTCAGGAGCGTGCTAGGCGAGGGCTTCCGGTTCCGGTTCGCGCAACTGGGTCTGCAGCGCGCCCGAGCGACGCATCGCGCCCAGCGGGTCGGCGTAGAGGCCGCCCAGCGACACCAGGCCGGCTCCTGCTTCTTGCACCCGGTTGCCGAAGGCGGTGACCCGGATGTCGCGCGGCGCCAGCACCGAACGGGCGGCGAAGGCTTCCTCCACGTACTGCATGCCCTCGGGGTATTCGGTGAAGGCCTGACCGCCGACGACCAACTCGTCGGGATTGAGCAGGTCCCGCAGCAGCGCGACCGCCTCGCCCAGCACCCGGGCCCGTTCCGCGAGCAGTTCTCTGGCTTGCGTGTTGCCCGCCCGTGCCACCCGCAGCAGGTCGGTGATCGCGGCGGCCGATCCGTTGGTTCGGGTCACCGGGGTGACACCGGGCAGCAGCCGCAGCCGCCGGGCCGCCGCCAAGACCGCCTCGTCGCTGACGGTGGACTCCAATTGTCCACTGCCGCCGAGTAATTCGGAGTGCGCCGGCAGCGACGCGATGGTGCCGGGGCCACTGGCCGGGCAGTGCACCCGCCCGCCGATCACCAGCGCATAGCCCACGGTCTCGCGGGCGTAGACGTACAGAGTGGTCGGCGAGGTGGGCGCGAAACGCCGCATGCCGAGCAGAAGTTCGGCGCCGGCCATGGCGTCGACGTGTGAAGCCACCGACACCGGCAGACCGAGCACGTCGGCCAACACCGGACCCACCGGCGCTTGTCGCCAACCGAGTCGGGGGTGGTCGACGTGCCCCGTACCGCTGTCGACGGCGCCACCGATGGAAACCCCGACCCACAGCGGCCGACGCCGGTGCCAGCGCCGCAAATAACGCGCGGCGCTGTCGGCGAGCGACGCCAGCGCGGCTCCCGCGGAGTTGAGCGGGGTGGGCGTCTCGACGGTGTCCAAGGTGCGTCCGAACAGATCGGTCGCCACGATGCTGGTGGTCCGGGCGCCGATGTGGATGCCCAGGGTCACGAACGGTTCGTGGTTGACCTCCACCGGAACCCGCGGCCGCCCGATCGCGCCGGACACCGCCAGGTCGGCGCGCTCACGCAGCAGGCCGGCCTCCAACAGGGCTATGACCTGGCGATTCACCGTCGCAATGCTCAGCGAGGTGACCTTGGCGATGACGTCCCGGCCCACCGGACCGCGCAGCCGCACGGCCCGGAAGACGGCCGCCGCCGCGGTGTCCGACAGGTGCAGCGCGGGGGGCGCCACGTGGCGGTGCGACCGCGCCGGGTGCGGGCGACGGATGGGGGAATGAGGGGAAAGAGTGTGAGAGTGCACTGTGGTCCTTGTCCTTGTCCTGGTTCTAACTGGCCCTCTGGCCACACCTGCTGGAGATCGACTGGGATCAGGCGCGGCAAAGTGCGCAGCAACAACACGCACACGCCGCGCAAAGACACGCGGTGGTGGTGTTGAACCAGGCGCTGTGGTGCACGCCTGAAATTTAGCACGTTTATTAGAGTTGTTCCTGTGACAGCTCAAATGGCGCAGACGAGGGTGGCGGTCGTCACCGGCGCCAGTTCGGGAATCGGCGAAGCAACTGCGAAAACCCTTGCGGCTCAAGGGTTTCATGTGGTTTCGGTAGGGCGCCGGGCGGACCGGATAGCGGCCCTAGCCCAGGAGACCGGCGGTACCCCGGTTGTGGCCGACGTCACAAACGACGGGCAGGTCCAAGCGCTGGCCGACGGCTTGGACCGGGTTGATGTGCTGGTCAACAACGCCGGTGGCGCCAAGGGATTGGAGACCGTGGCCGACGCCAACCTTGAGCACTGGCGGTGGATGTGGGAGACGAATGTGCTGGGCACCCTGCGGGTCACCCGCGCGCTGTTGCCCAAGCTGATCGCGTCCGGTGACGGCCTGGTGGTCACGGTCACCTCGATAGCCGCGTTGGAGGTGTACGACGGCGGCGCCGGTTACACCGCCGCCAAACACGCGCAGGGCGCGTTGCACCGCACGCTGCGCGGTGAGCTGTTGGGAAAACCGGTGCGGCTCACCGAAATTGCCCCCGGCGCGGTGGAAACCGAGTTCTCCCTGGTGCGCTTCGCCGGTGACCAAGAGCGCGCTGACGCCGTGTACGCGGGGATGACCCCGTTGGTGGCCGCCGACGTCGCCGAAGTGATCGGATTCGTGGCATCCCGGCCGCCGCACGTGAATCTGGACCAGATCATCATCCGGCCGCGCGATCAGGCGTCAGCGACCCGCAGGTTTAACCACCTGGCCCAGAACTAGGACTAGAACTAGGACCAGAACTAGAAGTCGTCGGCGTGCCCGACAGGGTCGGCGCGGTCGAAGGCGTGACCGGGGCGGTGACCGGAATCTGAGTTCCCGGGGCGCGACCCGACGGCCGCGGTAGCGCCGACATCGACAGCCAGGTGTCCCAGTCCACCGCCCAGTCCCAGATGTCGCCGTCGGAGTAGGACAGCTGAATCGAACTGCCCGTCACCTCGACCGGGTCGCCGTATATCGCCGTCGCGTAGTACTCCGCCGCGTTTTCCGTCGAGAGGTTGATGCAACCGTTGGTCACGTTGGAATTGCCTTGTGCGCCAGCGCTCATCGGGTTGGCGTGGATGAACTCGCCGTTGTTGGAGATGCGCACCGCCCAGCGCTCGTGCACGTTGCTGTAGCCCGCGGCCGGGTTGGACATGTAGAAGTCGGCGTACTTCTCGGTGACCACGTGGATGCCGTTGCGGGTGACGTTGCGCGCCAAGTCACCCTCGCCGTAGCTACAGGGGAAGTCCATAATGACGCCGGCATCGGTCACCACCTGCATGCGGTGCGAGGTGACCTCGGCCTTGACGATCTGCCGACGCCCGATCTGGATGTTGAGCGATATGTCCTCCGCGCCGTACGCGTCGTCGCCGAACGGCACGCCGTACAGCTTGGCGTCCACATTCACGGTGGTGCCGGCCGGGTAGTACTCGCGGGGACGCCAGTGCACCCGGGCGCCCTTGGCCTCGTCCGGCAGCCACGCCCAGCTGCCCTCGACGGGCGGGTCGGTGGTGACCGTGAGGGCCCGCTCGACCGCGGCCTTGTCCGAGATGGGCGCATCGAACTGGATGATGATCGGAGCCGCGATGCCCACCGTCTGGCCGTCAGCAAGCTGGAATGCCCCGCTGATCTTCTTGCTGGGCGTCACCGTGATGAACTTGCCCGTCACCGGGATGGCCTTGCCGTCGTGCCCCACCGCCGAACCGCTCCAGCTGTAGGTGGTGTTGTAGCCCAGCGGCTCGGTGATCGTGTACACGGTGCGATCCCGGTTGAACTCGCCCGCGATGACCTTGCCGGCCGAGTTCGTCAGCGCCACCCGCTGGAACCAGCCGTTGTCGATCTGCACGCCGATATGGGCGACGGGCAGCACGTCCTCGGCCGCGTTGGGCGGTGTGTACGTCAGACGGGGCTCCGGCGGCGGCTTCTTCTCGGCCTGCTGAGTGAGCGTCTTGCCGGAGCACGCGGCCAGCACGCCTGGTGCAAACACGCCGATCCCAAGCGCCGCCAATACCCGGCGACGGTTGATCGGCACCCCACCCTGGGGTGTCTCGGATGTGTTCACGAGAACCAAAGATACCGGGCGGAACAGCCTATCCCCCGCCACAGCAACGCGCCAGAGGGGCCCGGGAAGGCTACAAGACGCAACCGACCAGCACAGGTTCGGGTTGCAATGTGATACCAAACACGTCACGAACTCCAGCTCGAACGGTGCGCGCCAACGCAACCACGTCCTCGGCGGTCGCTTCCCCGCGGTTGGTCAGGGCGAGCGCATGTTTGGTGGACAACCTGCACCGGGCGTCGCTACCCGGATACCCCTTGCCGAACCCAGCGTGCTCGACCAGCCATCCGGCGGCGAGCTTGACTCCCTCCGGCGCCGGATAGTGCGGCACCGGACCGTCGACCCGTGCGGCAAGGCGTTCGTAGACGTCCGGCGGGACCACCGGGTTGGTGAAGAACGAGCCGACGCTCCAGGTGTCGTGGTCGGCCTCGTCGAGCACCATGCCCTTGCGGGCACGTAACGCCAGGACCGCGGCGCGGACGGCGCGCGGGTCGGCACGTTCGCCGCTGGACGCGCCCAAGGCAGCGGTCAGCTCGCCGTAGCGCAGCGGAGCACTGCGGCCGGACGGATCGAGTGTGAATTCCACTTCCAGCACGACAGCGGGCGTCTGAAGGCCGTCAGCACGCTTGAGGATGCTGGTGCGGTAACCGAAGCCGAGTTCGCCGGCGGGCACCCACCGCACCTCGCCGTTGCCGCGGTCCAGCATCCGGACACGCGTGATGGTGTCCGACACCTCCGCGCCGTATGCGCCCACGTTCTGTACCGGGGTGGCTCCGGCGGACCCCGGGATGCCGGACAGGCATTCCAGCCCGCCCAGCCCGTGTTCGATGGCGGTGACCACGACGTCGTCCCACACCGCACCGGCCTCTGCGCGCACCAGGTTGCCGTCCACCGTGACACTGCGATTGCACAGCCGCACCACGGTCAGGTCGGCAATCGCGTCGCCGATCACGACATTCGAGCCACCAGCAAACACCAACGGAACGCCGCCGACGCCGGCACGAGCCTCAGCGTCCAGCTCCCCCAGCGTCGCGATCACCTGATCGGTGCTGTCACAGGTAATTACACGACGCGCTACCGGACCCACTCGCAGCGTGGTCAACGGTGCCAACGGCACAGATTCTTCGACGCGCGCACCGGCAAAGTGGGAACCCACCACGCCCGGTAACGGTAGCCTCACCTGATATGCCGCGTTCATTCGACATGTCGGCCGACTACCAGGGCAGCGTTGAAGAGGTACACCACGCTTTCCATGAGGCCGATTACTGGACCGCCAGGCTGGCAGAGACTCCTGTCGACATCGCCACCATCGAGGCGATGCGGCTCGGTGGCGAATCCGGCGAGGATGGCTCCATCGAGGTGGTGACCCTGCAGACGGTGTGCAGCCACAACCTGCCCGGCCTGGTCACCCAGCTGCACCGCGGCGACCTGAGTGTGCGGCGGCAGGAGACCTGGGGTCCGGTCCGGGACGGCATCGCCACCGCGTCCATCACGGGCTCGATCGTGGATGCGCCGGTCAACCTGTGGGGAACCGCCGTGCTGGAACCCGTCGAATCGGGCAGTTCCCGCCTGTCCCGCCTGAAACTGCAGGTCAGCATCCAAGTCCGGATCCCGTTCATCGGCGGGAAGCTGGAACGGCTGATCGGCAATCAGTTGAGCGAGCTGGTGAACATCGAACAGCGCTTCACCACGCAGTGGATCGCCAACAAGGCCTGACCGACAGAGCTCATAAGCTGGCGGCATGCGAATCGCGTTGGCGCAAATCCTCAGCGGCACCGATCCCGCGGCGAATCTGGACCTGGTCCGGGAGTATGCGCAGCGGGCGGCCGACGCGGGCGCCAAGCTGGTCGTGTTCCCGGAGGCGACGATGTGTCGCTTCGGGGTCCCGCTCAAACCGATCGCCGAGCCCGTAACCGGCCCTTGGGCCAACGGCGTGCGTCAGATCGCCGACGACACCGGCGTCACCGTCATCGCGGGCATGTTCACCCCGGCCGATGACGGACGGGTGAAGAACACCGTGATCGCGGCACGTCCCGGCGGAGCAAACGACCGCGAACCGGACGGCACTGGCCTCGTGCACTACGACAAGATCCACCTGTACGACGCCTTCGGCTTCACCGAGTCGCGCACCGTCGCACCCGGCAGCGAACCCGTTCTGGTCACCGTCGACGACGTCACGGTGGGGTTGACGACCTGCTACGACATCCGGTTTCCCGCGCTGTATGTCGAACTCGCGCGGCGGGGAGCGCAGCTGATCGTCGCGTGCGCGTCCTGGGGTTCCGGTCCGGGCAAGCTCGAACAGTGGACGTTGCTGGCCCGGGCCAGGGCGCTGGATTCGATGAGCTACCTGGCCGCGGCCGGACAGGCGTATCCGGGTGACGAGTTAGCCAGCACCGGTGCACCCACCGGCGTGGGCGGCAGCCTGGTGGCGTCCCCGCTGGGTCAAGTGATTGCGGCCGCCGGGAACGACCCGCAGCTGCTGATCGCCGAGATCGACGTCGACAACGTCGCCAAAGCGCGCGACAGCATCGGGGTGCTGCGCAACCGCTCACCCTTCACTCCGCGTTTTAAGGCAGAATCACCAGAGTGACCACCCCGCAAGGACCATCGAACGACCCATGGGCACGTCCTGGCAATCAAGGTCCGCTGGGCCGGCCGCCGACGCCCGGTGAAGCCCCCACCCAGCAACTGCGGCCCGGAGGGGGTCGACCGCAGCCGCCCCCGCCCGGTGCCCATCCACCGCAGGTGAACCTGCCGCCGGCCGCGGCCAACACCGACGCGCAGCGGCCCCCCACCCCGCCCCCGCCGCACGTCCCCGAGGATCGGACGGTCTCGTTTGGCAGGCCGAGCGACGAGCCCGAGAAGCCGGCAAAGAAAAAGAAGCGCGCACTCTCGGCGCTGCCCATCCTGCTGGTCGTCATCATCGTGTTCTCGCTGGTCCTGGCGGGCCTGATCGGCGCCGAGCTCTACGTGCGCAACGAGGCCAACAACAAGATCGCGTCGGCCGTGGCCTGCGAGGTCCGGGACCAGGCCACCGCGTCCTTCGGCGTGACGCCGTTGGTGCTGTGGCAGTACCTGACCGATCACTACACGAACATCTCGATCGAGACGGCGGGCAACAACATCAAGGATGCCAAGGGCATGAAGATGCAGATCGGCATCAAGGACATCGTGCTGAAGGACAGCGGCGACTCCAAGGGCACCATCGGCGCGCTCGATGCGACCATCACGTGGACGTCTGATGGCATCAAAGAGACTGTGCAGAACGCGATTCCGCTGCTGGGCGCGTTCGTCACCAGCAGCGTGACGACGCATCCCAACGACGGCACCGTCGAGCTCAAGGGCATGTTGGACGACATCGTCGCCAAGCCGACCGTGGTCGACGGCGGCCTCGAGCTGCAGATCGTCAGTTTCAACACCCTGGGCTTCTCGCTGCCCAAGGAGACCGTGCAGTCAACGCTCGACGACTACACCGGCAAGCTGACGAAGAACTACCCGCTGGGCATCAAGGTAGACAGCGTGAAAGTCACGTCGGACGGCGTGGAGGCCCACTTTTCCAGCCGCAACGCCACCATCCCCGCCGACAACACGCACCCCTGCTTCGCCGATCTCTGACCGAACGTCAGGTTGAGCAGAGCCCGTCGAGCACCGCCCGGGTGCCGGACAGGCCCAACCGGGTGGCCCCGGCGTCCAGCATCGCGATCGCGGCAGCGGCGGTACGGATGCCGCCGCTGGCCTTGACCCCCAGGCGTCCGCCGACGGTCGCGTTCATCAACTCGACGGCACGCACGGTTGCACCGCCGTCGGGATGAAACCCGGTCGAGGTCTTCACAAAGTCGGCGCCCGCATCCTCGGCGGCGCGACACGCTTGCACCAGCAGGTCTTCGGTGCCGTGGCCTAGCAGCACCGCCGACTCCACGATGACCTTGAGCACCGCCCCGCTCGTGGCGGCGCGCACCGCCGCGATGTCGGCCCGCACGGCGTCGAGGTCCCCCGCCAGCGCCGCTCCGACATCGATGACCATGTCGATTTCGGTTGCGCCGGCGGCGACGGCAAGTTCGGCCTCGTGTGCCTTGACCGCGGAGAGGTGCTTGCCCGACGGAAAGCCGGCCACCGCGGCGACGCGTGCCGCCCCCGCGTCCATCGCCACCGAGACCATCGACGGCGAGACGCAGACCGCATAAACGTTGAGCTCGGCGGCCTCGGCCACCAGGGCGACCACGTCGGCCTCGGTGGACTCGGGTTTGAGCAGGGTGTGGTCGACCAATGCCGCCAGCTGCTCACGCGTCGGGCGCGCCGGACGCGTCGGGGTGTCGGGCACTAGAACGGTTCCTCGGCCCCGCCGGGGTTGCACCCCGACGCCAGCATCTGGGTATCGCCGACGACCGGTCGCCACGGCTCGAGGTTCCAGCTGGTCTTGCCCGGATAGCCGATTTCGGCGAGATGCCAGTGGCATACAAACTGGGCCCGCATCCCAGGCGTGTCGGCGTCCGGCGTCAGCGCCAGCACTTCTGCCCAGGCCTGGTCGGCAGTGATGCCGGGTTGGCGAGACGCCATCCGCCCGGCGGGGGTGGGATAAACCCGCAGGCTGGTCGCGCCTCCCCACTGCACCCACTCGGTGTGGTCGACGTAGGGCGGAGACACGGACACCCCCGCGTCGGGTTCAGCGATCGCCGCCGGGGCACCGAGCAGGGCGACCAGCACCACGGCCGGCCCAGCTATCAGCGCTTTCATCCGTTAACGGGACTTACCCTGAATTTCGAGCAGCTTCGGCCGAACGTCCACCAGATAGACACCTGCCGCACACGCCGCAATCACTATTCCGAGCACACTGAACAAGAGAGCCAAGATGGACGCGGCCCCCAGGATGATCAACCACACCGGCTTGGTCAGCTTGTCGGCGGCGGTGTAGGCATCCGGCCGCTGCAGCGCGGCATGCACAAACGCGTAGACCGCCATGATCAGAACGGCGAATTGCGCGACCCTTATGACGTTAAACGCGATCTCGTTCACCCGACCAGACTATGCGGGCCCCCCGGAAAACGTCGACTCCGAGCCGCCCGACACGTGGGCGACTCGGAGTCGAGTCGTGATTTGTTCGCGCCTCGCGGCCCGAATTACTTCTGGGTGACCTTCTTGGCCGCGGCCTTCTTGGCAGGAGCCTTCTTGGCCGGAGCGGCAGCCTTGGCCGGAGCGGCCTTCTTGGCCGGCGCGGCCTTCTTGGCAGGAGCCTTCTTGGCCGGCTCGTCCTTCTTAGGGAGCTCGATACCGACCAGCTTGGCGGCGCGCTCACCGACGGCGCGGGTCTGCGACGCGACGGTGCCCAGAGCTTCCTGGGTCAGCTCGACGGCCTGGTCCACGTAGCCCTCGGCGCGGGCCGAAGCATCCTCGAACGCCGACTGGCTGCGAATCCGCTCCAGGGCGGCCTCGCCGCGCTCCACCAGCTCGTTGTAGCGGCTGGTAGCGGCCTCCAAATAGCCCTCGGCGGCCTTGCGCAGCTCTTCGCTGGTGAAGCGCTCACGCAGCTCGGCAACCTGGTCGGGCAGGTCCTCCTGCAGCTTGGTCAGGCGCTCGCGGGTCTCCTCGACGCGGGACCGGGTGTCGGTGCGAGTCTCCTCGGCACGCTCGCGAATGTTGCTGCGAGTCTCCTCGGCGCGCTCACGGAGGGTCGCCAGCAGGTCGTTGACGGTGGCCAAAGCCAGGTCGGCCGCGCCGAGCGCAGCAAGCAACGGAGCTTTCAGGTCTTCGATGTTCGTGTTTTCCGCCATTGTTATTTCCTTTCGTTTTGAGTTCTAGCCGTTAGGGAATCATCTGTGGGAAGTCGTGACAAGCTGTCGGCCCCGGTAAGGGGAGTCAAGACCCGCGGATTGACATGACACGCAGCTTGGCGAAAACCTCCTGATTCGTCGGGTCGAATTCGTGTATGGGATAGGCGCCTATGGCGCCACGCGGTGGCTCCTATTACATTCGGGCAAATTGTCTCCTTCGCAATAAGTCGTCAAGAAGTCGATTACACTCCGGTCGCTTGCCTGGCCAGGCCGGCAAGCAGTCGAGGGCAGACTCTTCACTTGGGTATCCCGACGCCCGCTCTCTAGACGTCGTCTAGGTGTCGGGTTTCCCGATTCAGTTGTTCAGTTAGGTGGTCAGGTACGTCACTCGTCCGGTGTCGACTCGCCCGGACAGTCGTCCCGAGCGGCCTCGTTCTGCTGGGTGAACGATGCGTAGATGTCCAGCAAAACCTGCTTCTGACGCTCCGTGATCGCCGTGTCGGTGACAATCGCGTCGCGCACCTGATTGGTTTCGCTGGGTTCGAGAATCCCAGCTCGCACGTAGAGAACCTCCGCGGAAACCCGCAGCGCCTTTGCGATTTGGGCCAGGACATCGGCGGACGGCTTACGCAGCCCTCGCTCAACCTGACTCAAGTACGGGTTACTGACCCCGGAGCGCGCGGCGAGCTGCCGCATGGAAACCTGCGCCGTTTCGCGCTGTGCCCTGATGAAGCTACCGATGTCGGACGCCTTCTTGGAGGACACGGTGGAAACAGCGGACACCGTGGCGCCCAACTTCTCCTCCAGCTTCTCCTCCGACGGGGACATTGGGAACACTCCTAGCGTTAGGGGGTAGTTCGTTATGCCCCATAGGCTACGCACAGGTGCTTGCTATTGCAAGCACTTTGCTAGCACCCCTAGAACAGCAACTGGGCGATGGTGTAGATCGCCAGCCCGGCCAGGGACCCCACCACGGTGCCGTTGATCCGGATAAACTGCAGGTCACGACCCACATGGAGCTCGATTCGGCGACTGGCTTCCTCCGCGTCCCAGCGCTCGATCGTCTCGGTGATGATCGCTGTGATCTCCACCCCATATTGCGAAACCAGGTGTTGGACGCCCCGCACCATCCAGTTTTCGACCTTGTCGCGCAGGTCGGCATCGTCCCGCAGCGACTCGCCGATTTGAATCACAGCGTCGGTAATTCGGGTGCGCAGCGCACTTGACGGATCATCAACACCCTCGAGCACCAACCGTTTGAGTGTCTTCCAGGCCGTCGCGGCCGCATTGGCGATTTCGTCGCGCGCCATCAACTGCTCTTTCACGGCGTCCGCACGCGCAATGGTGGACGGATCGTTCTGCAGGTCATCGGCGAATTCGAACAAGAAACGCGTCGCCGAGCGGCGCAGCTCGTGGTCGGGATTGCGACGCACCTTGTCGGTGAAGTCCATCAATTCGCGGTGTATGCGATCGCCCACAAGATGGTCGATGAATTTGGGAGACCACGTCGGGGAATCACGCTCCACCACTCGCTGGATCACCACGCCGGCGTTCAGAGACCACTGGAACGCCCGGTCGGCCAGCAACTGGATGAGGGCCTCCTGCCGGTTTTCGGCCAACAAGGTGTGCAGCACCCGTCCAATCGGCGGACCCCACTGGGGTTCCGCGATGCGGCGAACGATCATCTTGTCGATCACCTGCTGGACGTCCTCGTCCCGGAGCAGCTCTACCAGCACCCGCAGCACGGTCGCGGTCTCGCTGGCTACGCGCTCGGCATGCACGGGTTCGGACAACCACTTGCCCAGCCGGCCGGGCACCTCGGCGTCCCGCAGCTTGCCCTCAACGACCTCGGCGGACAGGAAGTTCTCCCGCACGAACGTGCCCAGGCCCTCGCCGAGCTGGTCCTTCTTGCGCTTGATGATGGCGGTGTGCGGAATCGGTATGCCCAGCGGATGCTTGAACAGCGCGGTCACGGCGAACCAGTCCGCCAGCGCACCCACCATGCCCGCTTCGGCGGCCGCGCCGACGTAACCGACCCATGTTGGTGCGGTGCCGTCCATCTGCAGCCAGCGGCAGAGCAGGAACACCACGCTGGCGCCGACGAGGAAGCCCAGCGCCACCACCTTCATCCGGCGCAGAGCGTTCCGCCGCTCGTCGTCGGCCGCCGGATCCGCGCCCGCGAAGGACTCGGCGAAGGACTTGTGGGGCTTGTTCGGCACGACCGGCCCGGGACCGTCCGGCTTGCGCCCGTCCGGCCTACGCCCCGAAGAACCGGACGCTCCCCTTGCCGGCAAGGCTCTGTGTGCCACGACACCATCATCCGCTATTACTCGCACCAGTTAGTGTTACCCACACTGGTCGGGGAGCCTTCCTACGTTTTCCGGATCCGTCGGGATGGCACCTATACGCCGTAGTATCGATGCGTCCAGTGTTGTGCAGATGGGACGAAAGAGGCGGAGCATACCCCGGCCGTGGCAATGAAATCGGATGGGCGCAAGCGGCGCTGGCACCAGCACAAGGTGGAGCGCCGCAATGAGTTGGTGGACGGCACCATCGATGCGATCCGCCGACAGGGCCGATTCCTGAGCATGGACGAGATCGCGGCCGAAATCGGGGTCTCCAAGACCGTGCTCTACCGGTACTTCGTCGACAAGAACGACCTGACCACCGCGGTCATGATGCGGTTCACCCAGACCACGTTGATTCCCAACATGGCCAAGGCGCTGTCATCCGACCTGGACGGCTTCGACCTGACCCGCGAGATCATCCGCGTGTACGTCGACACTGTGGCCGACGAACCCGAGCCGTACCGGTTCGTGATGGCGAACAGTTCGGCCAGCAAGAGCAAGGTGATCGCCGACTCGGAGCGCATCATCGCCCGCATGCTCGCGGTGATGCTGCGACGCCGCATGCAAGAGGCCGGGATGGACACCGGCGGGGTCGAGCCGTGGTCGTACCTGATCGTCGGTGGGGTGCAGTTGGCCACCCACTCGTGGATGTCCGACCCGCGGATGAGCCGCGATGAGCTGATCGACTACCTGACCATGCTCAGCTGGAACGCCTTATGGGGGATCGTCGAGGCGGGCGGGTCGTTGGAGAAGTTCCGCGAGCAACCGCATCCATCGCCGGTCGTGCCCGCGTGGAGGCGAGCCTAAGCTCGAAGGATGCCCGACGTTAGCGCGCCCTCGAGGCTGAAGTCGTGGGCCTACGCACTGCGCACCACCAACCCGCCGCCGGACGGGCCGGTCGATTTCGTCACGCGGTGGCTCGTCGTCACCCGCGCGGCAGTGTTACCGATGACCCTGGTTTCCGGCCTGGTCGCCGCGCTGCTCGCCGTCGGCCAACCTGGCCTCGACTGGCGCTGGCTGGTCTTGGCCGTCCTCGGCATCACCCTGGCCCACGTGTCGAACAACCTGATGAACGACCTCTACGACACCCAGGTCGGTACCGACAGCGCCACCTACCCGCGCGCTTTGTACGCCCCGCACCCGGTGCTGTCCGGTCTGATCAGCCGGCGCAAGCTGGGCCTGACCATCCTTGCGGTGAACCTCGCCGACCTGGCGATCTTGATCACCTTGACCTGGGCTCGGGGCTGGCCCGTGGTGGCATTCGCGCTCAGCGGGTTCGTGCTCAGCGTCGCCTACACAGCGCCACCACTTCGGTTGAAGAAGCGCGGCCTCGGCGAGCCGGACGTGTTCGTCGTGTGGGGTCCGCTGATGGTGTGCGGCACGTACTACTCGGCCGTGGGTTCGGTCGGTTGGGACGTGGTGCTGGCGTCGCTTCCGTACGGCCTGCTGTGCACGACGGTGTTGATGGGCAAGCACATCGACAAGATCCCGTACGACGAGCCGCTCGGCGTTCGGACGCTGCCGGTTCTGCTCGGCGAAAAGCGCGCCCGGGTTGTGACTTTGGCCATGATGGTCGGGTTCTACGTGCTGGTCGCTGTCGCCGTGGCGCTAGGGGCAATGCCGTGGCCCGCGCTGCTGGTTGTGCTGGCGCTGCCGCGGTTAGCCAAAGTCTGGCCATACTTCCGCCGTCAGCGGCCTGACCAGCCGCCGCCGAAATTTCCGGTGTGGCCGTTGTGGTACGCGGCGTTGGCTTGGGTGCACGTGCGTCAGGCCGGCGCCCTGCTGGTGGTGGGCCTCGCGATAGGCGCCGTCCTGCGCGTTTTGGGAATGGGCTGACCGCCAACTGACAAAAATGCCAGCTGCAGCGTCAACTTCTGCGGCTAGCATGCATGGGAGTGCATCGAGGCCACGCCGGGTGCGCCGCGGGATTCCCGTGCGAACAGAAAGGCGCTCACCGCCATGTCAGTGCAGCTCACCCCACATTTCGGGAACGTCCAGGCGCATTACGACCTGTCCGACGACTTCTTCCGCCTGTTCCTGGACACCAGCCAGACCTACAGCTGCGCATACTTCGAACGCGACGGCATGACCCTGCAAGAGGCTCAGCTCGCCAAGGTCGACCTGTCCTTGGGCAAGCTGAATCTCGAGCCCGGAATGACCCTGCTGGACATCGGCTGCGGCTGGGGCGCCACGTTGCGCCGCGCAATAGAGAAGTACGACGTCAACGTCATCGGTCTGACCCTGTCTGAGAACCAGGCCGCTCACGTCCAACGGGAATTCGACAGGATGGACACCCCGCGGTCCCGGCGAGTGCTGCTGGAAGGCTGGGAAAAGTTCCACGAACCCGTCGACCGCATCGTGTCGATCGGCGCCTTCGAGCACTTCGGCCGGCAGCGCTACGCGCGCTTCTTCAAGATGGCCAGCGATGTGCTGCCGCCCGACGGCACCATGATGCTGCACACCATCACCCGCCCCACCTTCAAAGAGGCCAGGGCAAAGGGGCTGCCGCTGACCCACGAGGTCGTGCATTTCAGCCAGTTCATCCTGGCCGAGATTTTCCCCGGCGGCTGGCTGCCGACGATTCAGCTGGTCGAGGAGCACGGTAGCGAGTCGGGTTTCAAGCTGGAGCGAATCCAGTCACTGCAGTCGCACTATGCCCGGACGCTGGAGACGTGGGCAACAACCCTGGAATCCAAGAAGGACGAGGCGGTCTCGATCCAGTCGGAGAAGGTCTACAACCGCTACATGAAGTACCTGACCGGCTGCGCGAAGCTTTTCCGCCAGGGCTACACCGACGTCCACCAGTTCACGCTGCAGAAGTAACCCGCAGCGACTCAGTACGTGTAAAAGCCGCGGCCGGATTTCTTGCCCAGCCGCCCGGCCTCCACCATGCGCAGCAGCAGCGGAGGCGGACCGTAGTGCGGCTCCTTGAACTCTTCGTAGAGCTTGTCCGCGATCAGCTTCAGCGTGTCCAGGCCCACGAGGTCCGACAGCCGTAGCGGTCCCATCGGGTGCGACAGGCCGGCGACGACCGCCTTGTCCACGTCTTCCACCGTCGCGAACCCGGACTCGACCATCCGGATCGCGGACAGCAGGTAGGGCACCAGCAGCGCATTCACCACGAATCCGGACCGGTCGGAGCAGCGCACCACCTGCTTGCCCAGCACCGTGCTGGCGAACTCTTCGGTGCGTGCGGCGGCGGCCTCGTCGGTGACCAGCGTGCTCACCAGTTCGACCAGCGGGAGCACCGGGACCGGGTTGAAGAAGTGCAGTCCCAACACCCGCTGCGGATTCTTGGTGGCCGCGGCGATCTTCATGATCGGGATGCTCGACGTGTTCGACGCCAGCACGGCGTCGGGGTCGGTGATGACGCGGTCGAGTTCGGCGAAGATCTCGCGCTTGACCGATTCCTCCTCGATGACGGCTTCGATCACCAGCTGTCGGTCGGCCATGTCGTTGAGATCGGTGGTGAAGGTGAGCTGACTCAATGCGCGGTCCCGCTCGCGCTCGGTGACCTTGCCGGCACTGACGCCACGCTCGAGCGACTTCACCAATCGGTTGCGCCCAGCGGTGACCAGCGCGTCACTGGTCTCGAACACCGTCACCGAAACCCCGGCACGCACCGAGACTTCGGCGATCCCGGATCCCATCTGCCCGGCTCCCACGACGCCAACCCGCTCAATAGCCACTCTTCACTCCTCCTCATACGCGCGAGCAGACGCAAAAGCACCACTTTTGCGGCACAAAAGGGTGCTTTTGCGTCTGCTCGGCAGACTAGCTCAACCTAACTCAGTGGCTCAGGCTTGCTGGTTCCACTTCGTCTTTCGCGGGCAAGCCCGCTCATCCTCAGTGGCTCAGGCTTGCTGGTTCCACTTCGTCTTTCGCGGGCAAGCCCGCTCATCCTCAGTGGAACTGGCCCTCTTCGGTCGAACCGGACAACGCCGTGGTCGACGAGGTCGGGTCCACCGTGGTGGCGATCCGGTCGAAGTAGCCGGCACCGACCTCGCGCTGGTGCTTGGTGGCGGTGTAGCCACGCTTCTCAGCGGCGAACTCGCGCTCCTGCAGCTCGACGTAGGCGCTCATCTGGTTGCGGGCGTAGCCGTGGGCCAGATCGAACATCGAGTAGTTCAGGGCGTGGAAACCGGCCAGCGTGATGAACTGGAACTTGAAGCCCATCGCACCCAGCTCCTTCTGGAACTTCGCGATGGTGGCGTCGTCGAGGTGCTTCTTCCAGTTGAACGACGGCGAGCAGTTGTACGCCAGCATCTGGTCGGGGAACTCGCTCTTGACGCCCTCGGCGAACCGCTTGGCCAGCTCGAGGTCGGGAGTGCCGGTCTCCATCCAGATCAGGTCGGCGTACGGAGCGTAGGCCTTGGCACGCGCGATGCAGGGCTCAAGACCGTTCTTGATGCGGTAGAAGCCCTCGTTGGTGCGCTCGCCGGTGATGAACGGGCGGTCCCGCTCGTCGACGTCGGAGGTGATCAGCGTGGCGGCCTCGGCGTCGGTACGGGCGATGACGACCGTCGGGACGTCGGCGACGTCGGCCGCAAGCCGGGCCGAGGTCAGGGTGCGGATGTGCTGCTGGGTCGGGATCAGCACCTTGCCGCCCAAGTGGCCACACTTCTTCTCCGAGGCCAGCTGGTCCTCCCAGTGCGAACCGGCGACACCGGCGGCGATCATGGCCTTCTGCAGCTCGTAGACGTTGAGCGCACCACCGAAGCCGGCCTCACCGTCGGCGACGATCGGCGCGAGCCAGTTCTGCACCGAGCGGTCGCCCTCCACCTTGGCGATCTCGTCGGCGCGGAGCAGGGCGTTGTTGATGCGACGGACCACGGCCGGCACCGAGTTCGCCGGGTACAGGCTCTGGTCGGGGTAGGTGTGGCCGGACAGGTTGGCGTCGCCGGCGACCTGCCAACCGGACAGGTAGATGGCCTTGAGGCCGGCGCGGACCTGCTGGACGGCCATGTTGCCGGTCAGCGCGCCCAGCGCGTTGACGAAGTCCATTTCGTGCAGCTGCTCCCACAGCACCTCGGCGCCGCGACGGGCCAGGGTGTACTCCTCGACGACGTGGCCCTGCAAGGCGACGACGTCCTGGGGGGTGTAGGTGCGGGTAACGCCCTTCCAGCGGGGGTTGTGGTCCCAATCGTGCTGGATCTGCTCAGCGCTCTTCGGGGTGCCAACGACAGACATGGACTGCTCCTAACGATCTTTCTCAGACGGAAAAGTTGACGGCCCCGGCGACCAGGACAGCCAGCCAAGTGGAAGCTAGGGACTCAACTTCACTAACGTGCTAACACGACCATGGCACACCCGATTCCTGCAGGTCCACCCCTTTAACTTGCAAATTTCGGCTATGACTTGTGGTCATTTTGCGAACTTTGCGAAGTTGCAAATTTACTTAACCGTTTCAGAAGCTACTCGCCGGTAACCAGAATTCGCAGGTCAGCGGGGGATTTAACGTAACGCTTGTCCGGTTAGAGAGCGAACAGCGCGGCGACGGCTTTCGTCTCGTCGCCGACCGCATATGTGAGCGTTGTAACAGTGCGGTCGACGAGTCCGGGACCGAATTTTTCGGTGGATCCGGCCGGGTGGACGTGGGAGATGATCTCCAGTTTGTCGCCGAGCGCCACCGGGGCCTCGTGCTCGATGGTCACTCGCAGCGGGGCGTCCAGCAGCTCGGTGTGGGACGCCAGGTAGTCCTCGATCACACTCCAATACACGGAGTTGTTCATGTGGTTGAAGAGGTCGATATCGGTCACCCGGACCGGGAACTCGTGAATTTCCGCCGCGTCGTCGCGGCTGCCCGGTTTGAGATAGCCCTTCCAGCGCAGCCGGTTCACCGAGGTCGTCTTGTGCAGGCCGGCGAGGAAGTCGTCCGCGATGCGCGCCGGCATCTCGGTTTCCTTGTTGACGTGAATCCAGAAGGCTTCGGACTCGATGAGGCCGCCCTTGCGACCGTCGACGCGAACCCGCATCTCACACCACCGGTTGGAGGTGCCCGAACACCATCGCCGGCAGCGCAGCATGTCCCCGAATTCGATCGGCCGAATGAGGTCCACCATGGTCCGGCGCACGATCCAAAGGGGATGGGTCTCCTCGAAGCCCATCTCGCGCAATTGGTCCTGGCCGATGTCCTGGATGTGCCTGCATGCGGCGTCCAGCCGCAGTCGGCCCGTTCGGTCGATGTCGGCGACCCGCAGTGGCCATTCGCGATCGAAAACGTCGGGGTGACCGTCAGGCACGGGCATCAACACTTTGTCCAGGCTCACGGTGCTACTCCCCATTTCCTCCTACGTACCCCAGGCTTCTTCCGGGACCTTCGAAGCGAATCATGCCAACGCCCTCACTGAATTACCAACTGCCCACCGGGCCGCCAGGCTCTGCCAAGTCTGCTAACCCAACCTTCACAAACCCGCGTACGCTGGCGAAATGTCCAAGACTTACGTTGGTTCGCGGGTTCGCCAACTGCGCAACGAGCGTGGATTCAGCCAGGCCGCCCTGGCGCAGATGTTGGAGATCTCCCCGAGTTACCTCAATCAAATCGAGCATGATGTCCGACCGTTGACGGTGGCCGTGCTGCTGCGCATCACCGAACTGTTCGGCGTGGACGCCACCTTCTTCGCCTCCCAGGACGACACCCGGCTGGTCGCGGAGCTCCGGGAAGTAACCATGGACCGCGACCTGGACATCGACATCGAGCCGCACGAGATCGCCGAGCTGGTCGGCGCCCATCCGAGCATGGCCCGGGCAATGGTGAACCTGCACCGTCGCTACCGGATCACCACCGCCCAGCTGGCCGCGGCCACCGAGGAGCGCTACTCCGACGGCAGCGGCACCGGGTCGATCACCATGCCGCATGAGGAGGTGCGGGACTACTTCTACCAACGCCAGAACTACCTACATGAGCTGGACACCGCCGCCGAGGACCTGACGACAAAGATGCGGATGCATCACGGCGACCTGGCCCGGGAGTTGCCGCGCCGTCTCGCCGAGGTGCATGGCGTCCGGATCAACCGGCGGATCGATCTGGGCGACACCGTCCTGCACCGGTACGACCCCGGGACCAAGACCCTGGAAATCAGCAACCACCTGTCCCTGGGTCAGCAGGTCTTCAAGATGGCCGCCGAGTTGGCCTACCTCGAATTCGGCGATCTGATCGACACCATGGTCGCCGAGGGGAAGTTCACCAGCGAGGAATCGGTCAAACTGGCCCGGCTCGGCTTGGCCAACTACTTCGCCGCGGCCGCGGTGCTGCCCTACCGCCAGTTCCATGACGTGGCGGAGAATTTCCGCTACGACGTCGAGCGCCTGTCGGCGTTCTATTCGGTCAGCTACGAGACGATCGCGCACCGGCTTTCCACCCTGCAGCGGCCGTCGATGCGCGGTGTCCCGTTCTCCTTCATCCGGGTCGACCGGGCCGGAAACATGTCAAAACGTCAGTCGGCCACCGGATTTCATTTTTCGTCCAGTGGCGGCACCTGCCCACTGTGGAACGTCTACGAAACGTTCGCCAACCCCGGGAAGATTTTGGTGCAGATCGCCCAGATGCCCGATGGCCGCAACTACATGTGGGTGGCTCGCACTGTAGAACGGCGCGCCGCCCGGTATGGTCAGCCCGGTAAAACCTTTGCGATCGGGTTGGGCTGCGAACTTCGGCACGCGCACCGGCTCGTCTATTCGGAAGGACTCGACTTGTCCGGCGAGAACCTTGCAGCGACGCCGATCGGAGCAGGTTGCCGGGTCTGCGAGCGTGACAACTGTCCGCAGCGCGCCTTCCCAGCGCTGGGCCGCGCCCTCGATCTCGACGAGCACCGCAGCACCGTCTCCCCTTACCTGGTGAAGCAATCGTGACCGACTCGTTCGAGGTGACCCGAATCCCGTCGGGCAAGTTCCGCCAACTGGGTCCGGTCAACTGGGTGTTGGCCAAGCTGGGCGCGCGCACGGTGCGGGCGCCGGAGATGCATCTGTTCACCACGCTCGGGTACCGGCAGTCGCTGTTCTGGGCGTGGCTGCTTTATGGCGCACGGCTGTTGCGGGGACGGCTGCCCAAGATTGACACCGAGTTGGTGATCCTGCGGGTGGGTCACCTGCGCTCCTGCGAATACGAGTTGCAGCACCATCGGAAGATGGCCCGGAAGGCGGGTCTAGATGCGCAGACGCAGGCCGCGATCTTCGCCTGGCCGGGCGCACCGGATACCGACGGCCCCCGAAAAGTCTTGAGCGCCCGTCAGCAGGCGCTGCTGACCGCTACCGACGAATTGATCAAAGACCGGTCGATCACCCCGGACACCTGGCAGCAGTTGGCGACGCACCTCAACCGTCCCCGGTTGATCGAATTCTGCATGCTGGCAACCCATTACGACTCGTTGGCCGCTACCATCACCGCGTTGCAGATCCCGCTGGACAATCCTCGTTAGCCGCGTCGTCAGCGGTTACAGGTGCAGTTCGGCCAATAACGCCAGCGAGAGCACGACGGGCGGAATCGGCAGCGTGAACGCGAACAGCGACCAGCCGTACTTGCGGCGCCAGCGCATGAGCAGACCCACGAAGACCGCGCCGACGGCCAGCGCCCCGGACAGCAACAGCACCAGCACGCTCCACGTGCTCACCATGGCGAAGTCGTCCGCAATGGTGATCGCGATCAACCAGAGCGAGTAACCGGCGGTCAACCCGCCGATCGCGCCGACAACCTTTCCGGCGGTACTTCCGGTGGCCTGTGGTGCCCGGGTCGGCATGCTCAGAAGTTGATCATGTGGCCGATGAGGCCGTGGAAGCACTCCTGCAGCGCCTCGGACATCGTCGGGTGGGTGTGCACGTTGCGCGCCAGTTCATTCGCCGTGAGGTCCCACTTCTGGGCCAGCGTCAGTTCCGGCAGCAGTTCCGACACGTCGTGACCGACCAGGTGACCGCCGATGAGTTCGCCGTACTTGGCGTCGGCGATCAGCTTGACGAAGCCGCTGGGGTCGCCCACGCCGTGCGCTTTGGCGTTGGCGGTGAACGGGAACTTGGCCACCACGACGTCGTAGCCTTCGTCGCGGGCCTGCTCTTCGGTGAGCCCGAAACTGGCGACGTTGGGCTGGCAGAACGTCGCGCGCGGCATCATGCGGTAGTCGCCGAGCGCCAAAGTCTCGGCGCCCGCGATGGTTTCGGCCGCCACCACGCCCTGGGCCTCGGCCACGTGGGCCAGTTGCAGCTTGGCGGTGACGTCGCCGATCGCGTAGATGTGCGGAACGCTGGTCTGCATGTAGTCGGTGATGCCGATCGCCTTGCGGTCGGTCAGCGCGACACCGGCCTTGTCCAACCCGTAGCCCTCAACGTTGGGCGCAAACCCGATGGCCTGCAACACCTTTTCGGCCTTGAGTTCGTCAGACTTGCCGTCCTTGCTGACGGCGACGGTGACGTCCGATCCGTTGTCCGTGATGGACTCGACCTTGGTGCCGGTGAGGATCTTGACGCCGAGTTTCTTGAACTGCTTCTCGATCTCCTTGGAGGCGTCGGCGTCTTCGTTGGGCAAAGCCCGCGGCAGGAACTCCACGATGGTGACGTCGACGCCGTAGTTCTTCAGCACGTAGCCGAACTCCATGCCGATGGCGCCGGCTCCCGCGATGATGATCGACTTCGGCAGCTCCCGGGTCAGGATCAGCTTTTCGTAGGTGACCACGTTCTCCGACAACGACGTACCGGGCACCAACCGGGTGCTGCTGCCGGTGGCGATGATGGCGTTGTCGAAGGTGACCTCTTGCGTTCCGCCCTCGTTCAGATCGACCGACAACGTGTTGGCGTTGGTGAACTTGCCGTAGCCGTGGATCTCGGTGATCTTGTTCTTCTTCATCAGGAAGTGCACGCCGGCCACCCGGCCCTCGGCCACTTTGCGGCTGCGGTCGAATGCAACGCCGAAGTCGAAGGTGGCCTCACCGCTGATGCCGAATACCTTGGCTTCCTTGGTGAAGATGTGGGCGAGTTCGGCGTTGCGCAACAACGCCTTCGACGGAATGCAGCCGACGTTGAGGCAAACTCCACCCCAGTACTTCGGCTCCACGATTGCGGTGTTCAGACCGAGCTGCGCGGCGCGAATCGCCGCCACATACCCGCCGGGACCTGCTCCGAGAACGACGACGTCATAGTGGGTCACGCGCACTACCCTAGTAAGGAAGCACGCCAATTAAACAGCGGGCCACGTGCTCGCAATAGTAAGAGCCGTAAAGCGGCGCGGCGGCGGCAACCGAAGCGAACGGCCCCGTGAGCACGCCCAGCGACAGCGCGGTCAGCAGTGGCCTGCCGGACACCATCGACAGCAGCGTGGCACCGAGCCAGCACGCGACGACATAGACCAGCACGACGAACACCGGCGCCGTCTTGTCGAGGGTGTTGAACCACCAGTAGAACAGGCCCAGCCCGATCAGCGCCGCAGGTACCCACGCGGCGAAGATCACCAGCAGCAGCTTCCACCACTTCACGTACTGGTACCGGCCGGGCACGCTGACCGGCGCCGCGGGAACCTCGGCCACCGGCACGTCGGACTTGTCCTCGTCGGCCGCGGCGCCGTTGACCGCTGCGGATTTCTCGTCGGGCTTCTCGTCGGGTTTGGCTGGTGCCGGTTCGGCGAGTCCGGGGATCGGTTGCGAACCCGTGTCGTCGTCGAAATCCGGTACGAACGGAGCGGTCCCCGGGCTGGTGTCGTTCTCTTTCTCGTCCGCGTGTCGAACCTGATTGTCAGCCATGGGAAACCACCTGAACTGCGACGAGCACCCCCAACCAGCCCGGCGCCAACGCGAGGATGAACGCACCCAGCATGGTCACCCAGCGCCGCCCGGAGAGCAGGATCGCCGTCAACCCAATCACGGTGGGAATGCCCACCACCAGCGCAATCACCACGTCCGGACGCATCCGGGCGTGCACCAACAAGCTCATGGCCACGCCGGCCAACTGTCCGACCGCAATCCCGACCAGCATGGCGCTGGTCAACAACCGCGGCCGCGGAAGGGGAATCACGCTGTACGACCTTACTGAGTCACGCCTCAGGGATCGGGCACATTTCCGGCGCGTCCCCGGTCACAACATGGCCTCTTACCGACGGCCGCTCGCCGCGCTCGTAGTCCGCTCCGGTAATCACCTTGGCGGCCTGCAATTGCGCCTTCTCCTCGTCGGTGTAGACCCGGCCGCGGCTGAGGAAGCGCATACCCTCCGGCGCCTCCAGGCTGAACCCGCCGCCTCGGCCCGGCACCACGTCGATGATCAGCTGGGTGTGCTTCCACGTCTCGTACTGCGGACCCGAAATCCACACCGGCACGCCGTCATCACCCTGCGGTCCGGGCACGTCGAGTAGGGCCAACAGCACATCGCGATCACCGACCAGGAAGTCGCCGAGTGGGTAACACATCGGCGATGACCCGTCGCAGCAGCCGCCTGACTGGTGGAACATCACCGGACCGTGCGTGTCTTGGAGCCGGGTCAGCAGCGCCGCGGCATCGGCGGTGATGAGCGCACCGGGGATCATCAGAAGAAGCCGAGCGCCTTGTCGGAGTAGGACACCATCAGGTTCTTGGTCTGCTGGTAGTGCTGGAGCGCCATCTTGTGGCCCTCCCGGCCGAAGCCGGACTGCTTGTAGCCGCCGAACGCCGCGTGCGTCGGATAGACGTGGTAGCAGTTGACCCATACCCGGCCGGCCTTGATGTCGCGGCCGGCCCGGTAGGCGGTGTTGCCGTCGCGGCTCCACACACCCGCGCCCAGGCCGTAGAGGGTGTCGTTGGCGATCCCCAACGCGTCGTCGTAGTCGTTAAACGGCGTCACCGCCACGACAGGCCCGAAAATCTCCTCCTGGAAGATCCGCATCTTGTTGTGACCGGTGAAGATCGTCGGCTGCATGTAGAACCCGCCGGACAGGTCGCCGCCCAAGTCCGCGCGCTCGCCGCCGGTGATGATCTTCGCGCCTTCGCCTTTGCCGATCTCGATGTAGGACAAGATCTTTTCCAGCTGGTCGTTGGAGACCTGGGAACCCAGCATCGTCTCGGAGTCCAGCGGGTCGCCCTGCCGGACGGCCTTGGTGCGGATCGCTGCCAGTTCCAGGAACTCGTCGTGGATGTCGGACTGGATCAGGCTGCGCGACGGGCAGGTGCACACCTCGCCCTGGTTGAGGGCGAACAGGGTAAAGCCCTCCAGCGCCTTGTCCTGGAAGTTGTCGTTGGCGGCCATCACGTCGGAGAAGAAGATGTTGGGGCTCTTGCCGCCGAGTTCCAACGTGACCGGGATCAGGTTCTGCGAGGCGTACTGCATGATCAGGCGCCCGGTGGTGGTCTCGCCGGTGAACGCGACCTTGGCGATCCGGTTACTCGAGGCCAACGGTTTGCCGGCCTCCGCGCCGAACCCGTTGACGACGTTCAGCACGCCGGGCGGCAACAGGTCACCGATCAACGAGAGCAGGTACAGGATCGATGCCGGGGTCTGCTCGGCCGGCTTGAGTACCACCGCGTTGCCGGCCGCCAGCGCCGGCGCCAACTTCCACGCCCCCATCAGGATCGGGAAGTTCCACGGGATGATCTGTCCGACCACCCCGAGCGGCTCGTGGAAGTGGTAGGCGACGGTGTCCTCGTCGATCTGCGACAACGATCCTTCCTGCGCGCGGATCGCGGCGGCGAAATACCGGAAATGATCGGCCGCGAGCGGGATGTCGGCGGCCAGCGCCTCCCGGATCGGTTTGCCGTTGTCCCACACCTCGGCCACCGCCAGCGCGGCGGTGTTCTCGTCGATGCGGTCCGCGATCTTGTTCAGAATCGCGGCGCGCTCGGCGGGCGAGGTCTTTCC
Organism: Mycobacterium bourgelatii; assembly: GCF_010723575.1. Lineage (NCBI taxonomy): Bacteria > Bacillati > Actinomycetota > Actinomycetes > Mycobacteriales > Mycobacteriaceae > Mycobacterium > Mycobacterium bourgelatii. Next base: position 376,494 of record NZ_BLKZ01000001.1, on the reverse strand, counting down.
CCAGGCCGGCGCCGCGGCGTGCGCCGCGTCGAGCGCCTTCTCGATGTCGGTTTCATCCGACCGGGGGATTTCGCAGAACGGCTGGCCGGTAACCGGCGTGATGTTGTCGAAGTAGCGGCCTTTCGCCGGCGCGACCCACTCGCCCCCGATGAAGTTTCCGTACCGGGATTCGTATGACATAAGCGATCCGGCAGCGCCCGGACGGGCAAAGACAGGCATGTGCTCGGCTCCTTTTTCGTTCATGTAATACAACTCACATTACCGCCGGGGCCAGAATGGCTTCCATGACACCCGAGGCAAAACCCGAGGCGATTTCGGCGACTCACGACCCTTACCTGTGGCTTGAAGACGTCGACGGGGAGGAGGCCCTGGATTGGGTGCGCGCACGCAACGAGGCGACCCAGGCAGAATTCTGCGACGCGACCTTCGAAGAGATGCGCACCCAGGCGCTCGAAGTGCTCGACACGGACGCCCGGATCCCGTACGTGCGCCGCCGCGGCGAGTTTCTCTACAACTTCTGGCGCGACGCCGATAACCCACGCGGACTCTGGCGACGCACCACGATGGAGAGCTACCGCACCGAAACACCCGAGTGGGAAGTCCTCATCGATGTTGATGAGTTGGGCCGAACGGACAACACGAAGTGGGTGTGGGCGGGGGCCGACGTCATCGAACCCGAACTCACCCGCGCCCTGGTCAGTCTCTCCCGGGGCGGTTCGGATGCCGTGGTCGTGCGTGAATTCAACATGCTGACGGGCGAATTCGTGTCGGACGGGTTTGAGCTGCCAGAGGCCAAGACGCAGATCTCCTGGGAGGACCTCGACACGGTCCTGGTGGGCACCGATTTCGGCCCCGACTCCATGACTGACTCCGGTTATCCGCGGATCGTCAAGCGGTGGCGCCGCGGCACACCACTGGCCGACGCCGAGACGCTGTACGAGGGCGAGCGCACCGACGTCAGCGTGTCGGGTTACCGGGACCGGACACCAGGTTTCGAACGCACCTTCGTCGGACGTTCCGTCGACTTCTGGAACCGGATTCGGTACGAGCTGCAGGGTTCCGAACTGATTCCGATCGACGTTCCGACCGACGCCAGCAGCGTCTCCACCCACCGCGAATGGTTGTTGATCGAACTGCGCACCGACTGGACGGTCAACTCGACCACGTACCGGGCCGGCACCCTGCTCGCCGCAAATTACGACGAATTCCTCAGCGGCACAAGGGACTTACAGGTTGTCTTCGAACCCGACGAGCACACCTGCCTGTACCACTACGCCTGGACGCGAGACCGGTTGCTGCTGGTCTCACTGGCCGATGTGGCAAGCCAGGTCGAGATCGTCACGCCGGGCAGCTGGCAGCGCGAACCGGTTGCCGGAATCCCGGCCTCAACCAACACCGTCATCGTCGCGGCCGACGACCTCGGGGACGAATTCTTCCTCGATTCCAGCGGATTCGACACACCGTCTCGCCTGCTGCGCGGCGCTGGGGGCAGCGAACTCGAGCCGATCAAGTCCGCTCCGGCCTTTTTCGACGCCGAAAACATCACCGTGTCACAGCATTTCGTGAAGTCAGCGGATGGCACCTCGATTCCGTATTTCGTGGTGCGGCCGAGCGCATCCGACGGGCCGGGTCCGACGCTGCTCTACGGATACGGCGGTTTCGAAACGTCCAATACCCCGAGTTACGGCGGCGTGCTGGGACGGCTGTGGTTGGCCCGCGGCGGCACCTACGTGCTGGCCAACATCCGCGGCGGTGGCGAATACGGACCCAGTTGGCACACCCAGGCGATGCGGGAAGGCCGGCACAAGGTGGCCGAAGACTTCGTCGCGGTGGCCGAGGATCTGGTACGCCGCGGCATCACCACCGTCGAACAGCTTGGCGCGCAAGGCGGCAGCAACGGCGGGCTGCTGATGGGCATCATGTTGACCAAGTATCCGGAGAATTTCGGCGCGCTGGTCTGCAGCGTGCCGCTGCTGGACATGAAGCGCTACCACCTGCTGCTGGCCGGCGCCTCGTGGGTCGCCGAGTACGGCGACCCGGACAATCCGGACGACTGGGCGTTCATCTCCGAATACTCGCCGTACCAGAACATCTCGTCAGATCGGAAGTATCCGCCGGTGCTTATGACCACCTCCACCCGCGACGACCGGGTGCATCCCGGGCATGCCCGCAAGATGACGGCCGCGCTGGAGGCCGCCGGCCACCCGGTCTGGTACTACGAGAACATCGAGGGCGGACACGGGGGCGCGGCCGACAACGAGCAGGCGGCGTTCAAGATGGCGCTGACCTACTCGTTCCTGTGGCGGACCCTGGGGAGTTAGCGGTTTGACGGCAAGCGCCGGCTTGCTCGCCTTGCTCGCCGGCTTGCTCGCCTTGCTCTCGCCGGCTTGCTCGCCGAACGTAAGGCCTATGGCCCTCCCCCCGCGACCGCGGGGACTTCACCCGCACACTCGACGTACACCCCACAGCCAGCGCCCACACCTTCCTCGCCGAACGTGAGGCCTCTGGCCCTCCCACCGCGACCGCGGGGACTTCACCCACACACTCGACGAACACCCCACAACCAGCGCCCACACCCACCCCGCCGAACGTCAGGCCTCTGGCCCTCCCACCGCGACCGCGGGGAATTAACCCACACACTCGGCGAACGAGTCGACTTACGCGCCAACGTCTAGCAATGACGGCAAGTGGGCACCCTGCTTCTCATGTCCGCGCAACTGCCGGGAGTCTTCCAGTCGCTGTCACCGGTCCTCGACCGGTACGGCTACGCCGCGATAGTGGTGCTGGTTGGGTTGGAGGGGCTGGGGATTCCCCTGCCCGGCCAGCTCATCCTGATCGCGGCGGGGGTTTACGCCGGGCTGGGCCAATTCAACATCGTCGTGGTGCTGTTGCTCGGACTGCTGGCGGCCGTCGGCGGCGACAACGCCGGCTACGCCGTCGGGCGGTACGGCGGCCGGGAATTGGTGCAACGCTTCGGGCGGTATGTATTCCTCACCGAGAAGCGACTGGCGGCCACCGAACGATTCTTCGATAGGCGCGGGCCGATGGTCGTGGTCATCGGGCGCTTCGTCGACGGCCTGCGTCAAGCCAGCGGGATCGCCGCCGGCCTGGCGCGGATGGGGTGGCAACGGTACCTGGCCTACAACGCCGCGGGATCGATCGTCTGGGTCGCCGTCTGGGTCTTCGCCGGATATCTCGCGGGCAGCCACGTCGAGGCGCTCTACCGCGGGTTGGTGCGCTATCAGAAGTTCCTGCTGGCGGCACTCGCCGTCGCACTGATCGCCTTGATCGTTCGCTGGGTGCTCAAACGCCGCTCGGCGCAGCGCGCCGCCGCCGAGTGCTGAGCTGCCGCCGCTAGCTTCGGCTTTATGACCACACCCGCGCCAGACTTCCAGACGCTGCTGTACACCACGGCCGGACCCGTCGCCACCATCACCTTCAACCGACCGGAGCAACTGAACACCATCGTGCCGCCCATGCCCGACGAGATCGAGGCAGCCATCGGCCTGGCCGAGCGGGACGAGGACATCAAAGTGATCGTGCTGCGCGGCGCCGGGCGGGCGTTCTCGGCCGGCTACGACTTCGGGGGTGGCTTCCAGCATTGGGGCGAGGACATGATGACCGACGGCAAGTGGGATCCCGGCAAAGACTTCGCCATGGCCACCGCCCGTCATCTCGCGCCCACCCAGAAGTTCATGTCCATCTGGCGAGCCTCCAAACCGGTGATCGCGCAGGTGCACGGCTGGTGTGTCGGCGGGGCCAGCGACTACGCGCTGTGCGCCGACATCGTGATCGCCAGCGAGGACGCCGTGATCGGCACCCCGTACAGCCGCATGTGGGGGGCGTACCTGACCGGGATGTGGCTTTACCGGCTGAGCCTGGCCAAGGTCAAGTGGCATTCGTTGACCGGGCGATCGCTGAACGGCGTCCAGGCCGCCGCGGTCGAACTGATCAACGAGGCGGTGCCGTTCGAACGCCTCGAGGCTCGGGTCGCCGAGATCGCGGCCGAACTCGCCCAGATCCCGTTGTCGCAGTTGCGGGCGCAGAAGCTGATCGTCAACCAGGCCTACGAGAACATGGGCCTGGCATCGACCCAAACGCTCGGCGTCATCCTCGACGGCCTGATGCGTAACACCCCTGACGCGCTTGATTTCATCCGCACCGCCGAGACCGAGGGCGTGCGGGCCGCCGTCGAACGCCGCGATGGGCCCTTCGGCGACTACAGCCAGGCTCCGCCAGAGCTGCGGCCCAACCCGAAAAATGTCATTACCCCTGATGGCGGCGTATAGTGAGATGGTCTATTAACCTCATCGACTCGCCGGCCCACCAGGGCCCAGAAAATGCTACGGTAACGAATATGTCTCGGTTTAGTACCGGCCTGCGTACAGGCGTTTTTGCTCTTGTTCTCGGTATCGGCGCAGCGGTTTTCCCCGCCACCGCCGGCGCCGATTCCACTGAAGATTTCCCCATCCCGCGGCGGATGATCGCCACCACCTGCGACGCCGAGCAGTACCTGGCCGCCGCCCGGGACACCAGCCCGGTCTACTACCAGCGCTACATGATCGACAAGTCCAACCGGCCGGCCGACGTCCAGCAGGCAGCGGTCGACCGCATCCACTGGTTCTTCTCGCTGTCGCCCGCCGACCGCAGGCAGTACTCCGAGGACACCGCGACCAACGTGTACTACGAGCAGGTGGCGACGCGTTGGGGTAACTGGGCGAAGATTTTCTTCCACAACAAGGGCGTGGTGGCCAAGGCCACTGACGTCTGCAACGGCTACCCGCCCGGCGACATGTCGGTCTGGGACTGGGTCTAACCAGACAATTTCGCTGTCAGGTTAACGGCGACGCGCCGCTGGGTCTTGCCAGGGCAGGCAAAAGGTAACAATAATGAAGCCCCGGCCAACCGTGTACCCAGTGGATATGCACGCGTGGGGTGCGACTGTGGTCCGGGAGCCGGAGGTTGTCGCATGAGCCAAACGACAGGCGGGATACCAGACACGCTGGTCGCCCTCGATTGGCACGGGGTCACGTGCCAATCAGAATCCGGCTGCACCAATCAAGCGACGTACATCGTCAGCCTGCACGCCGTCGACCGGTGCAACCACCCGCAGCTCGACCCGTTTGGCAACGTTATCGAAATCCTGTGCATTGCGTGCCTATGGCGCGCCGAGGCCGAGGTCCTCTGCCACGTCAGCCGGATGCGGCGCCATGCCGAGACGTCCTGCTTGACCTGCGGGGCGCCGGTTGCCGAGCTCAGTGACATCATGCGGGACGTCGTCGCCCTCTAAGCAACGTCACCAAGGACCGTTACTGATGCGGTTCAATTGCACACCCAATTGACAATCCAGCCGCCGGCGAGCTGGTGAATGGCATCCGCTTCGGCAGCGCTACGAGTCATGCCCGCTCCGCCTTGGTACCTCGCGCCGTCGTGGGCGACCGCGCCGCAGTAGGTGAACCTGCTGAGCACGGCGCATTCCTTGACGCCGCACTGCCGCAATGCCAGCTGTGCGGCCCGGGCCGGGCTTGGCTGTCGCCACGCTTTCCCCGACTGGCCGGTTGGGGCATACGCGATGGCTCCATAAGAAATGAGCGGAGGCAGGGGCATACCGGCAGCGTGCGTCTGGACCGCAGCCGGCACTGGCCCGCCATGGACATGGGCGTCCCCGGCCGGAAGCAGCAGCAGGCCCAAGCCGAGAGCAACCGCTAGACCGGCGGCCACAAAAATGGTTCGGTGCCGGACCTTGGTGATCAGGTCCCAGCCCCCGGTAGCGGACCGAAACCACCTCCGTAGGGGCGCCATAGAAGAAGGTTAGGAATTCGATGCCGGCCCGGGTAGCGGAAAAGGTCCCTAGCTTCAGTAGTGCGGCTGGGCCACCCGGAACCGATCGGTGTCCGCGGTATCGGACGACTGCTCCGTCGTCGGCGGCTCCAGTAGCGCCCGAACCGCGGGCCGCGGCCCGTATGGCCGGAGCATCTGACTGGCCGGTCGCGTGCGCACCAGGGTCGGCCACCAGAACCAGCGCCCCATCAGCGCCGCCACCGACGGCATCATGAACGACCGCACGATCAGCGTGTCGAACAACAGACCCAGCGCGATGGTGGTGCCGACCTGCCCCATGACCTTGAGGTCACTGAATATGAACGAGGCCATGGTGGCGGCGAATACCAGACCCGCAGACGTCACCACCGCGCCCGTGCCCGCCATCGAGCGAATAATTCCGGTCTTGAGGCCGGCGTGGATTTCCTCTTTGAAACGCGAAACCAGTAGCAGGTTGTAGTCGGATCCCACCGCCAACAGCAGGATGACCGACATCGCCAGCACCATCCAGTGCAGTTCAAAGCCGATGATGTCCTGCCACACCAGCACGGAGAGCCCGAACGACGCACCCAAGGACAGCAGCACGGTGCCCACAATGGTGATCGCCGCAACCAGACTGCGGGTGATGATCAGCATGATGATCAAAATCAGGCTGGCCGCGGATATGCCGGCGATCATCAGGTCATACTTCGATCCGTCGCGCATGTCTTTGTAGACCGCTGCGGTGCCGCCGAGATATATTTTCGCACCCTCTAACGGGGTCCCCTTGATGGCTTCCTTCGCCGCATTCTTGATGGGATCGACGTGCGAAATACCTTCGGGAGTCGCGGGATCACCCTCGTGAGAAATGATGAACCGGACCGCGTGCCCGTCGGGTGACAGGAACATTTTCAATCCCCGCTTGAAGTCGGGGTTATCGAAGACCTCCGGCGGGATATAGAACGAATCGTCGTTCCTGGACGCGTCGAATGCCTGCCCCATCGCCGTTGCATTCTGGCTCATTTCGTCCATCTGGTCATACAGAGACGACATCGAGCTGTGCATTGTCAGCATCATCTGCTTCATCGTCTTCATGGTGTCGATCATGGGCGGCATCTGCGCCAGCATCTGCGGCAGCAGCATGTCGAGCTTGTCGATTTGACCAGCTAACTGATCGATCTTCTCGCTGAGCTGGTCAATGCCGTCGAGGGCGTCGAAGAGCGAGCGCAACGTGTAGCAGACCGGGATGTCGTAGCAGTGCTTGTCCCAGTAGAAATACGCGCGAATCGGCCGGAAGAAGTCGTCGAAGTTGGCGATTTCGTCCCGCAACTTCGCGGTGATGTCGTTCATCTCATTGGTCAGGCCGTCCATGGTGTGGGTGACGGCCGCCATTTGCGAAGTGATGTTGTACATCCGCTGCATGGTGTCGATCGACTGCTGCATCGCATCGGCCTGACGAAGCATGTCGTCCATGCGTTTATGCATGTACTGCTGATTCTCCACCTGGGTGGTGTTCTGCATGCTGATCTGAAATGGAATCGACGTATGTTCGATCGGCCTGCCCAGCGGTCTGGTAATGGCCTGAACACGCGCGATTCCGGGCAGGTGAAAAACGCCCTTGGCGATGCGGTCGATCACCAACATGTCCGCGGGATTGCGCATGTCGTGGTCTGTTTCGACCAACAGCAATTCCGGATTCATCCGGGCCGTGGAGAAGTGCCGCTCGGCCGCGTCGTATCCCACATTCGCCTTGGTATATCCGGGCAGGTACGGACGGCTGTCGTACTTCGTCTTGTAGCCGGGCAGCGCCAGCAGTCCGACCAGCGCAATCCCTACCGCGACCGCCAGAATCGGGCCGGGCCAGCGCACGATGGCCGTGCCGATTCGTCGCCAACCCCGGGTACGCATCGCGCGCTTGGGGTCGAACAGGTGGAAGCGACTGCGGCTGCCCACCGCCAATATCGCCGGACCGAGGGTGAGCGCGGCGGCGACAGCGACCAGCATCCCGACCGCGCAGGGCACGCCCAGGGACTGGAAGTACGGCAACCGGGTGAAGCTAAGGCAGTACATTGCGCCGGCAATCGTCAGGCCAGAGCCCAGCACCACATGCGCGGTCCCGTGGAACATCGTGTAGAAGGCCTGCTCCCGGTCCTCCCCCGCCGAGCGCGCCTCCTGATAGCGGCCGAGGACGAAGATCGCGTAGTCGGTCCCCGCCGCAATTGCCATCAACACCAGCAGATTTACCGCGAACGTCGACAGACCGATGATGTTGTTGTAGGCCAGCAGGGATACGACCTGGCGAGCCGCGAGCAGCTCGAGGATCACCAAGATCAGCGTGATGAACACCGTGACGATGGACCGGTAGACCCACAGCAGCATCACGATGATCACTACGAAGGTGATCATCGTGACCTTGGCGACGCCCTTCTCGCCGGCCGAGGACTGGTCGGCGTTGAGCGCGGCGGCACCCGTCACGTAGACGTGCAGCCCCGCAGGCGGGTGAGTTTCGTCCACGAGCTCACGGACCGCTTTGACGGATTCGTTGGCCTTGGTCTCGCCCTGGTTGCCGACCAGGTAGACCTGCACGTAGGCGGCTTTGCCGTCATTGCTTTGCGAGCCCGCCGCGGTCAGCGGATCGCCCCAGAAGTCCTGGACGTGCTCGACGTGCGCGCGGTCGGCCTCCAGCTTCTTGACCAGCGCGTCGTAGTAGTTGTGGGCGTCGTCACCGAGCGGCGTGTCCCCCTCGAGCACGATCATCACCGCGCTGTCGGACTCGAATTCGTTGAACACCTTGCCGACGCGCATCATCGCCTGCATCGACGCCGCTTCTTTGGGGCTCATCGACACCGTGTGTTGCTTGCCGACGATGTCCAGAGAGGGGACGAAGACACTGAGGACGACGACGAGGACAACCCAGCCGACGAGAATCAGCCCGGCGAACTTGTACACCGCGTGGGCGAACCGCGGACTCGTGGGGAGGTCTGCTGGTGGGTTCGGCGCCGGAGGAGGACCGGCCTGGGTGGTAGTCATGCGGACTTCACAATGCAGAACGTTTGTGCGTTCACTCCGCTGACCGACCTTTCAGCTTTGACTTCGTCGTTCACGATGATTCGGCAACCGACCTGGTCGGCATCCACCTGGGCGATCACGTTGACGCTCACCGAGGGCAACGTCGTGACAACGGACAGCGTCCAGGGCAACGGCACGTTGCTGACCTTCTGCGGTTGCGCGTTGATGTCGAGGTAATTGATGTTCGCGATGCTGCCCGGCGGGCCGTACACCTCGTAAACGACTTTCTTGGGATTGAACGGCTTGATCTCGTCGGCGGCGCCGCTGGTGATCGGGCGGTCGTCGTGCTCGCCGAAGTAGCTTCGTAACCGAAGCACGCAGAACCCCGCGACGGCGATCACCATCACCACGACGACCGCGATCCACAGTCTCTTAAAGGCGCTGGCAACGGGAATTTTCGGCATCCCAATCACCTCCCGCCCGTAGGTACGCGAGACCACCAGTTCGAGTCCGAAATGACGAATCCCGCCCAATGCTTTGCTGCGCTAAGTATCTTAAGCGCACCAGCCCCACGCACCACAACCTCGTTATTGCTCATGGCGATCCATCACCAGGCCGCTGCAGGTAGCGGTGAGCAAACGGGTCAAAGATGAAGCGAAGTCCCGGTTCCAACCCGGCGGCACGACTTCGGGTTCCTCGGCGTAGGCATCGTTCAGCCGCTCCGGAGGGTTGGCGATCTGCCACAGCGTCGCCGCCAGCGAAAAGGCGGCCAGCAGGATGTCGAACGCCCCCGACCGCCCCAACTCGGGCAGAGCGTTCTCGATCGCGTCCGCCAGGGCGATCACCGCGGCGGTACTGGTGCGCTTGACCTCCAGAACCCGGTCGACATCCACCTCGTGCTCGAGGTGCAGATGAAGATTCGCCAGCAGATCGCAGAACAGCGGATCGGCGGCCAGCCCATCGGCCAGCGCCGCGGCCACCCGTCGTTGCGACATCGGGCCGGGTTCGCTCAAGCTCTCGCACACGGTCTTCGACCACCGAACCCAGCCTTCGGCCGCGAGGTGAAGCAGGACCTCTTTGTGCGATGTGAAGTACCGGCGCACCGCCGAATAGTGAATCCCGGCGCGACTCGCGACCGCGGTCAACGTCACCGACGCCACGCCGGTCTCTAGGGCCAGCGACCGCGCCGCTTCCATCAGCGCCGCGGCCCGCTGGCGCTTGTTCTCCTCCGTACGAGCCCGCCGGAAGGTGAGTTGCGCCACCCGGGGAGATTAACGCACATCGTGTGATTTGTATAACGCACATGACGTGATTTGCAGGGGGTTGACGGGTCGAGTAGCGTGCCGTTACGCACGTGATATGCGTTACATAGTCAGTGCGGCGAAAGGAGTGCCGACCCCGCCTATCGCCATGATTTACTTAGGCAAGCCTTGGCTGTGCTAGGACGGCGTAGACGGCTTTACGCGACCCAGGGCGACCCTCGGGTAACGGTTCAGCGCAGCCCGGCGATCTGAAGATGGACATGGCCCATGAGGGCAACTGAAGGGCGGGTATCGTCCGCCCCTAAAAGGGCCTAGCAACGCGAACCGGTAGGGAGCTTGTGTTATTCAAGGTGCTGTCGCGGACGTGGATCCCACTGGTGATCCTGGCGGTAGTAATCGTCGGGGGGTTCACTGTGAACCGGGTCCGTGGCTTCTTCGGTTCGGAGCAGCGCCCGTCGTACGCCGACAGCAACCTTGAAGGCGCGAAGCCCTTCAATCCCAAAGAGCTGACCTACGAAGTCTTCGGCCCGCCCGGCACGGTGGCCGACATCAGCTACTTCGATGTGAACTCCGACCCGGTCCAAATCGAGGATGCCGTGCTGCCTTGGTCGCTGCACGTGACGACGAACTTGGCGGCTGTGATGGGAAACATTGTCGCGCAAGGCAATAGCAACAGCATCGGCTGCCGGATCATCGTGGATGGGGTCGTCAAGGCCGAGCGAATTTCCAACCAGACCAACGCTTATACGTACTGTCTGGTGAAATCCGCGTGACCGTCCATTACGCGAACGACCCCGACACGCGCACCCACACCGAAAGACCCCTCATCGCGAGGATCATCCACGCGCTTGCGGTGCCGATCATTCTGGGTTGGCTCGCGGTCTGCGTTGCACTGAGTGTTTTCGTGCCATCCCTCGAGGTCGTCGGACAGGAACGTTCCGTCTCGCTGAGCCCCTCCGATGCGCCGTCCTTCGAGGCGATAAAGACCATCGGTGAGGAGTTCCGGGAAGGAAACACCGACAGCACGGCGATGCTCATTTTGGAGAGCAAGGAACCGCTGGGCGACGCGGCGCACAAGTATTACGACACTCTGGTTCGCAAGCTGCGGGCCGACACCAAGCACGTACAGAGCGTCCAGGATTTCTGGGGGGACCCACTCACCGCCGCAGGTGCCCAAAGCAACGACGGCAAAGCCGTCTACGTCCAGTTGAATCTTGCCGGTAACCAAGGCGAGCCGCTGGCCAACGAATCCGTCGAAGCGGTCCGCAAGATCGTCGCCGAGACGCAGGCGCCGCCCGGTCTCAAGACTTACGTCACCGGACTGGCCGCGCTCAGTTCAGACATGCACAACAGCGGCGACAAGTCGATGATCAAGATCACCGCAACGACGGTCGTCGTGATCTTCCTGATGTTGATGGCGGTCTACCGGTCGGTCATCACCGTTGTCGTGCTGCTGCTCACCGTCGGCTTCGAATTGACCGCGGCGCGCGGGGTCGTCGCGCTGTTGGGTCATCTCGGGGTTTTCGGGCTCTCCACTTTTGCGGTCAGCCTGCTCACCTCGCTGGCGATCGCGGCCGGAACCGACTACGGGATATTCATCTTCGGGCGCTACCAGGAGGCCCGGCAGGCCGGCGAAGATCGCGAATCGGCCTTCTACACCATGTACCGGGGAACCGCGCACGTCATCCTGGGCTCCGGGTTGACCATCGCCGGCGCGACGTTCTGTCTCAAGTTCGCCCGGATGCCCTACTTCGAGACCTTGGGTATCCCGTGTGCGCTGGGCATGACCGTCGCGGTGCTGGTTGCACTGACGCTGGGGCCGGCGGTTCTGGTGGTCGGCAGCCGGTTCGGGCTTTTCGATCCCAAGCGCCTGCTCAAGGTCCGGGGCTGGCGACGCGTCGGCACGGTGGTGGTTCGCTGGCCGGTGCCGGTGCTGGCGTGCACCCTCGCCGTAGCGCTCGTCGGCCTGCTCGCCCTGCCCGGATACCAGGTCAACTACAACGACCGCGAATACCTGCCCACCGGCATCCCCGCCAACGAAGGGTTTGCGGCCGCGGATCGGCACTTCTCCCAGGCTCGGATGAAGCCCGAGATCTTGATGATCAAGTCCGACCACGACATGCGAAACCCGGCCGACTTCCTGATCTTGGACAGGCTGGCCAAGGGCATCTTCCGGGTGCCCGGCATCTCCCGGGTGCAGGCGATCACCCGGCCCGACGGCATGGCCATGGACCACACGTCCATACCGTTCCAGATCAGCATGCAAAACGCCGGCCAGGTGCAGACGATGAAGTACCAGCGCGACCGGATGAACGACATGCTCAAGCAGGCAGACGAGATGGGCAAGACGATCATCCTCATGAAGCGGATGTACGGCTTGATGACTCAACTCGCCGACAACACCCACCGCATGACCGTCGACACCGAAGAGATGCAGGCGATCACCAACGAACTGCGCGACAACATCGCCAATTTCGACGACCAATGGCGCCCGATTCGCGCCTATTTCTATTGGGAGAGGCACTGTTTCGACATACCGATCTGCTGGTCGATCAGATCGATCTTTGATGCGCTGGATGGCCTGGATCAGGTCGACGAGAAGCTGAACACCCTGGTCGGCGACATCAAGAACCTGGACCGGCTGATGCCGGAGATGCTCGCGACGTTCCCGCCGATGATCGACTCGATGGAAAACATGCAGACCATGATGCTGACGATGCACAGCACCATGTCCGGCATCTACGACCAAATGGACGAGATGAGCGAGAACGCGAACGCCATGGGCAAGGCGTTCGACGCCGCCAAGAACGACGACTCGTTCTACCTGCCGCCGGAAGTGTTCAAGAACAAGGACTTTCAGCGCGCTATGAACTCTTTCCTGTCCCCCGACGGAACCGCGGCGCGCTTCATCATCCTGCATCGGGGGGACCCCCAATCGGCCGAGGGCATCGCGAGTATCGACGCGATCCGCACGGCGGCCGAGGAGTCGCTCAAGGGCACGCCGCTGGAGGCGGCCGAGATCTACGTGGGCGGCACGGCGGCCGTATTCAAAGACATTTCCGACGGCGCCAACTGGGATTTGTTGATCGCTGGAATCTCTTCGCTCTGCCTGATTTTCATCATCATGCTGATCCTCACCCGCGCCTTCGTCGCGGCGGCGGTGATCGTGGGCACGGTCGCGCTGTCGCTGGGCGCGTCGTTCGGGCTGTCCGTACTGCTGTGGCAGCACATCCTGGCGATTCCCTTGCACTACATGGTGTTGGCGATGTCGGTGATCGTCCTCTTGGCGGTCGGTTCTGACTACAACCTGTTGTTGGTTTCGCGGTTCAAGGAAGAAATTCACGCGGGGCTCAACACGGGCATCATTCGCGCCATGGGCGGGACCGGAAAAGTCGTGACCAACGCCGGCCTGGTGTTCGCGTTCACCATGGCATCGATGATCGTCAGCGACCTGCGGGTGATCGGCCAGGTGGGCACCACCATCGGCCTGGGTCTGCTGTTCGACACGTTGATCGTGCGTGCGTTCATGACGCCCGCGATCGCCGCCCTGCTGGGCCGTTGGTTCTGGTGGCCGATGCGGGTACGAAGCCGACCGGCCCGCAACCCCGTGCTGCCCAGGCAGGACCAGTCGGCGGATCGGACGCTGGCGTTCAGCCAAGACCGTTAGCCTCGATTTTTCGTCGAGGGTGATTTCGGTCGGACTTGGCGATGGGGTGCGTGGTGTCTGGGGTTTGTGTGGTTTAGGGCGTGTTGGGGTTGTCCCGTGTCGCCGGGTTGGCGGGCTTTCCCAGGGCCGGTGGTCTTTCGTGCTCGGTTGGTCAGCTGGGTTGTCGGTCAACCGAAGGCGGTGCGGATGTGTTGCCATGCGGTGGCGATGGCTGCGGCCCATCGCCAGGTGGCGTCGATGCGTAGTCGGGTTCGGCGGGCGCCGCGGGTGATGCGGGCTGCGACGTGCAGGACTCGGTAGCGGAAGGTAGCGATCTCGGCACGGGTCAGGCCGGGGTGGCCGGTGAATCCGATGAGCTGGCACCAGGTGACCAGATCGGCTGCGGCCAAGACGATTTCCAGCCAGGCGGCGTTGGCGTCGAATGCCTGACACGGCAGGTTGCGCAGGCCGGTGGCTTTGAGTTCGCGGATGCGGTCTTCGACGCGGGCGTGTTGGCGGTGGCGTAGTTCCAGACCTGCCACCTGGCCGGCGACCACACCGGGCGGTGTGTCGGTGATGAACGCGGTGACCCGCATCCCGTCGGCGTCGGTGAACCGCAACTGCGCACCCGGATGGGGCCTTTCCTTGCGCAGGATCAGCCGGGTCCCCGCCGGCCACGATGACAGGTTGACCAGGTTGGTGGCCTCGGCGACCCAGGCGCCCTCGCGGATACCACCGTCGGTGTCGATCGTCGGATACCAGCACTGCCCGATGTTGAGAGTGTCCACAGCGTCCTGCACCCGCCAATCCACGGGGTAGCCGAAGGAGAACCCCACGCCCGCGGCGCGGCAGGCGTCGGCGAAGTCGTGGGTGGCCCCGGCGGTGTCGCAGCGCACCAGCACCGCCGGCTTGTCGGGGTCGTCGCGATGATCGGGGTCCGGCCGCCATCGCGCCGGCAGGCCGCCAGTGCCTGCGCTAGGGACACTGACGTGGTCAGCTGCGGTGTTGGAGCCCGCGCCACCGGGGCGCAGTAGGCCGCCAGCGCTTCCCCGCCGGCGATCTCGGGGCGGTCCACGAAGGCCAGCAGCGGGTGGTGACCGTAGGTCTTTTTCCAGGTCGCCCCTGCCTTCTCCTTGTTATCGGAATGATCGAGGACCAGGGTGGCGTCGATGTCGATGTGCAACCAGCCACCCGGTGCGGGGGCGGCGCCGGCGGCCCAGGCCGCTGCGCGGGCCGCAGCCCGGGCGGCACGCACCCGCGGTAGGTGCGAAGCATCGATGCGCTCATCGATTAGCCGCCACATCGTGGTCGTGGAGGCTTTGGCACCCAGGACATGCTCACGGTCGCCGCACAGTTGTCCGACCGCGTCGATGCAGTCCGCCCCATCGGCGACCGCGGCAGCCAGATCAGCGAACACCTCCCGGGCGCATACACCCACGGGCCCCGGTAGGTATCTGCCAACGCGGCGGTGACCTGCGCCGATAACCCGCTGCGGTCCGCGAGCTCACGCACCATGGCCATCCCGGCATGCGACACGACACCATAACCGTCGGCGGAAACTTTCACCCGCGACCCGACCGCGATATTCTTCACCTGCGAGGTGCCTTCCCGCTGGAACGACTGAACCCTAGAGAAGTCCAATTATTCCTTGCAGGACAGGCACTTTCGCATATCTACACCCCGAAACTCACAACGTTTCACGAAAAATCCGGGTTAGGCCGGCTGCACCCATCCAGACCTTCGCGCGCTCCGAATACCTGGTGTGCAACAGCCACCCCACTTGCAACGTTCGGTAGTCGCTATCGGCAACGTCACCTCGTACGAGGCCGACGATCGCCACGGCGGACCCGCCCACACGCATTACGTCGACCTCGGCGACTTGGAAGAATTCCTTATCCGCCAACGGTTTTCGCGGTACTTTGTCGACTACTTTGTCACCCCGCTGGTGGCCGCGGTGCGGCGGTGCGCCAGCGGCGGCGCATTGCGCTATCCGGCCCGGGTACCGCTGTTCACGGTGATGGACGTCAGCGGAACCCGGCCGACCGAGAAGCACCTGAGGGGCCGACCGGAGTCCGCCGAATATCAAAGTCGCACACCATATTTCATTCCACGCCCGGTCACATCGGCAGGACGATGAGCACCATGAGCCCACAATGTTGCCAGCTGGGGATAGGCTACCGAACAATGAGCGTTTCGCTGCAGCCGAGCGGCGACCTGGATGCCTTGCTGCGCCGGGTCGCGCGCCGCGACACTGCGGCGTTCGCCGCCTTCTACGACCAGACCAAGACCCGGGTGTACGGAATGGTGGTCAGGGTGTTGCGTGACGCGGGCTACAGCGAGGAAACCACCCAGGAGATCTATCTCGAGGTGTGGCGCAACGCTGCGGAGTTCGAGTCCGCCAAGGGGTCGGCGTTGGCGTGGCTGCTGACCATGGCGCACCGCCGCGCCGTCGACCGGGTACGCAGCGAGCAGGCCGGTAGCCAACGCGAATCCCGCTACGGCACGGCCAACGTAGAGCCGGCGGTCGACGTCGTCGCCGACTCTGCAATCGCCGGCGACGAGCGACGCCGGGTTGCCCAGTGCCTGGAGGGGTTGACCGAGACGCAACGGGAATGCATCGAGATGGCCTACTACGGCGGCCTGACGTACGTCGAAGTGGCGCAGCGCCTGGCCGCCAATCTCTCTACTATCAAGTCGCGCATGCGTGATGCGCTGCGTGGACTGCGCAACTGCCTGGACGTGCCATGACCGATCAACCAAAGGACCTGACCCTGCTCGAGCTGGCGACGCCGTACGCCCTGGATGCCCTGTCCACCGGTGAGCGGGCCGACGTCGAGCGGCGGGTAGCCGCCGCGCCCGCAGCGGTCGCGACGGCCTTCCGCGACGAGGTCCGCGCCGTCCGCGAGACCATGGCCGTCGTCTCGGCGACGACCACCGCCGAACCGCCGGCCGGGCTGCGTAGCGCCATCCTGGCAGCCGTAGAGCCCGAGCAGCAATCCCGGCCGAAGGATCAATCACCTTGGCGGACAAGGTTTTTTGCGCTGGCAGCCGCCGTCGCCATCGGACTGGCGGGATTCGGCCTCGGGGTGCTGTCCCGACCACAAACCACCACCCAAACGGTCGCCGAGCAAGTGCTGAGCGCTCCGGATATGAAGACGGTCTCTCGCCCGTTAGGCGCCGGACAGGCGACGGTGATGTTCTCCCGCGACCGCAATGCCGGTGTGCTGGTGATGAACAATGTGCCGCCACCGTCCTCCGGAACCGTCTACCAAATGTGGCTGATCGGCGCCAACGGCCCCAAGTCGGCGGGAACCATGGACGCCCAACAGGTACGTCCCACCACCACGGCGACGGTTGGCGACCTCGGAACCTGCCGGGCGCTGGCCTTCACCGTGGAACCCGGCACGGGGTCGTCGGAGCCCACCAGCCCGATTCTGGTGGAGTTGCCACTCAAGTAGCCGAGCGCTGGTCCCGCCGGACCAGGCTGCCCAGCACGGCTACGACGACGCCCGCCACCACCAGTGCCGCGCCGGCGACCAGGGTGACGTTGAGCCAGTGGTGCAAACAGCCCTCGGCCTGTCCGACCATGACGTCAGCCATCCGGCGGATGTCCCCGGTGGTCTGGTTGAGCTCGTCGTTGACGTAGTGTCGGCCGACCTCGATGCCGGCCCAGCCGACCGCGCCCACCAGCAGCGCCGAGACGCCAAGGCTGGTCAACGCCTTTCCGCGGCGCCGGGCGGCCACCACCAACAACAGAGCGCAGACGACGCTGGCGGCGGCCGCGCCGGCACTCACCCAAGGGCCCCGCACCGCGAGCCGGTGCAATTGTCCCTGCCGCACTGGGTGCGGACCCTCAACGGTTAGCGGGACCTTCAGCGTGTCGGGCGCCGCCACGTGGTAGCGGTCCAGGATCTGTTGCAACGAGCTGTCTTTGAGCATGGGCGCCACGTCGACCACCCACTGGTCGCCCGTGGGTTGCGGCGCGGCGAACAACCAGCGGTGCGCAGCCCGGTTCACCTCGACAAACAGCGGCGGAAACGACGGACCGGCGGTGAAGGCCGCGGCCGCGTTGTGTACGACGGAACCGTCGACCCGGCTCGATGCGCCGTGTTCTGCGATGAGCGCCATGGCCCGGGAGGTCAGCTCCGACGCCATGGCGGACTGCAGGGCCGGGTCATCCGCCGCTTGCCGAGCCAGCGCGGCGTAGCCGTCCTCGTCGACGATGTTGCGCTGGGCCCACGTCGCCGGGATCGCCACCGCCAGCGCGGCTGTGGCTACCAGCCAGAGGAATACGGTCGCGACGAAGCGCACGAACCAGAACTTACTGTGCGATCCCCCGCAGATAGGCCGCTTGCCCCAGGTGCTGGGCGCAGTCGTCGATGATGCTGACCAGCCGAGCGCTGGCGGTTACCGGCGGATCCCAGTTGGTGTCCACGATGCGGGCGAGCTCGTCGGCGGTGACCCCTTCGACGTACTCGATGGTCAGCAGATGCACCGCGTGGTAGTAGCCGACCAGGTGATCGATGGGTAAGCGGACCTTGGCCACCTCGTCCGGTCCGTGTCCGTAGCCCGTGTCGTTGCGCGGCAGATCGAGACCGAACCGGTCCACCCAGCCGTCACGGAACCACGCCTGCTCGACACCGGCGATGTCGGCGACCTGGAGGTCCTGCACCCGCGCGCTGTGCCAGATCAACCAGGTGATGCTGTTGGCCTTCGCGGTCGGGCGGTACTCGGCGATCTCGTCGGTGAGGCCTTCGGTCAGCTCGCCGACATGCTCGATCAACCGGGTGAACGCGTCGCGAAGTAATTCCCGGGCTGCTTCGTCGCTACCTGACATACCACCGACACTACGGACCGGCGCCGTGCCAGACCGCCTCGACGTTGTTGCCGTCGGGGTCGCGCACGAAGGCGCCGAAGTAGCCGGGGTGATATTCCGGCCAGAGTCGAGGAGCGTGCAGGGACTCGGCCCCGAGGCCCACCGCCGCGTCGTAGAACGCGCGCACGGCAGCCTCGTCGGCCGCTTGGAAGGCGATGTGGACTTCCCGATTCGGCCCCTGCGCGTCGCCGGCGGCGGCATCGGCGATCCAGAAATCCGGTTTGCCGTCGCGGCCGTACCCGATGGCCACCCCGAAATCCAGCTGCCTGGAGTAGCCCAGGACACCCAGCACCGTGTCGTAGAACTCCTGCGATTTCGGGTAATCGGCGCAGTTGATTCCTATGTGATCGATCACGTCGACGATCCTGGCACGACCCACCGACACGGTCGTAGATTATTTAGATGACCTACGACCTCGTCATCCGCAACGGCACCATCGTGGACGGCCTAGGAGGTGAGCCGTACGTCGGAGACGTCGCGGTCAAAGACGGGGTCATCAAGGCCGTCGGCGACGTCAACGGCGCCGCAGCGGCCAAGGAAATCGACGCTACCGGCCTGCTGGTCACCCCGGGCTTCGTCGACCTGCACACCCACTACGACGGCCAGGCCATCTGGTCGGACCGGCTGACGCCATCCTCGGCGCACGGCGTCACCACGGTGGTGATGGGCAACTGCGGGGTCGGTTTCGCCCCGTGCCGTCAGGAAGACCACGAGGTGCTCGTCGACGTGATGGCCGGAGTCGAGGACATACCCGGCGTCGTCATGACCGACGGCCTGCCGTGGTCATGGGAAACCTTCCCCGAATACCTCGACGCTTTGGAGGCCGGCAAGCGCGACATTGATGTCGCCGCGTACCTCCCGCATTCCCCGCTGCGGGTGTATGTGATGGGCCAGCGCGGCGCCGATCGTGAGCCGGCCACCCCCGAGGACCTGGCGAAGATGCGCGCGCTGGCCAAGGAAGCCATTGAGGCGGGGGCGCTGGGTTTTGCGTCGTCACGGCTCACGATCCACAAGACCGAGAGCGGGGCGCCGATCCCCAGCTATGACGCCGCGCGCGAGGAGATCGAGGAGATCGCCCGGGGCGTGGTCGACGGCGGGGGTGGCCTACTGCAGTTCGTGCCCGACATCCCGTCGGCCGGCTACCAACCGGTGCTGCAAATGGTGTTCGACGTCGCCGAAGACCTGCGACTGCCGGTCACCTTCACACTCATCGTCGGCAACTCCGGTGAGCCGTTCTGGCCCGACGCCATCACGATGGTCGAGAAAGCCAACGCCAACGCGGGAGCCAGCACCCCGCAGTTCACCGCGCAGCTGTTGCCGCGGCCGATCGGGCTGATCATCGGCCTGCAAATGACGGCCAACCCGTTCGTGCTCTATCCCAGCTACCGCGAGATCGCCGATCTGCCGCTGGCCGAGCGCGTCGCGGAGATGCGCAAGCCCGAGGTCCGCGCCCGGATCCTGGCCGACAAGCCGGGCACCGGGCACCCGATCCTGTACGTGGCGCAGGCCTGGGACTGGATCTACCCGCTGGGCGACAACCCGAACTATGAGCCGGACCCGGCCGACAGCATCTCCGCGCGCGCCCGGGCTCGCGGGGTCAGCCCGCTCGAGGAGGCCTACGACCGGCTGCTCGACGACGACGGCCACGCCATGTTGATGGTCGCGATGAGCAACCTGGAGAACAACTCGCTGGACACCGTCGGCAAACTCCTGCACCGCGACGACGTGGTGCTGGGCCTGGGTGACGGGGGCGCGCACTACGGGATGATCTGCGACGCCAGCTACTCGACGTACTTCCTGACGCACTGGGCGCGCGACCGGAAGTCCGGGCGCTTCACCATCGCCGAAGCCATCCGCGAACTGACGTCGGTACCGGCTCGCATCGCCGGATTGGCCGACCGGGGGCGCATCGCCGAGGGGTACAAGGCCGACCTCAACGTCATCGACCACGCCGCCCTGCGCCTGCACAAGCCGGTGATCACCCACGATCTGCCGGCCGGCGGGCGCCGCCTCGACCAGACCGCGGACGGCTACTTGGCGACCGTCGTCTCCGGTCAGGTAATCGCCGAAAACGGCGTTCCGACCACCGCCCGACCAGGCAAATTGGTACGCGGACGCCAGCCCTCCCCCGTCGGGGTCTAAGGTTCTTACGGGTTCCTGTACGACTCCTGGGAATTAGCCGTACCAGGATGTCTGAAACGCCCACGGCGAGCGGCGCCGGACGGTAGTTTGAATTGGTGACAACGCCGCATTTCGCGTGGTTGCCGCCAGAGATCAATTCGGCACTAATGTTCGCCGGTCCCGGCGCGGGACCGCTACTTGGCGCGGCCGCTGCCTGGAGCAGCCTCGCCGAGGAGCTGGCGGCTGCGGTTTCGTCATTCAGCTCGGTGACCACCGAGTTGACCAGTGGTTCGTGGTTGGGCCCTTCGTCGGCGGCCATGATGACCGTCGCAACACAGTACATGTCGTGGCTCAGTGCGGCCGCATTACAGGCCGAGCAGGCCGCAGCGCAAGCCACCGCGACGGCCTCGGCCTTCGAGGCGGCGCAGGCGCTCACCGTGCAGCCCGCCGTCGTTGCGGCCAATCGCGCGCTGGTGCAGGCCCTTGCCTCCACGAACTTCTTCGGCATGAACTTCCCGGCGATCATGGACACCGAAGCCGCCTACGAGCAGATGTGGGCGCTGGACGTCGTCGCCATGGCCGGGTACCACTTCGACGCATCCGCGGCCGCCGCACAGCTGGCGCCCTGGCAGAAGGTGTTGCGCAACCTCGGTATCGACATCGGCAAGAACGGCCAGCTCAACCTCGGGTTCGGCAACACCGGCAGTGGCAACATCGGCATCAACAACGTCGGCAACAACAACCTGGGCATCGGCAACACCGGCAGCGGCAACCTGGGCAGCGGCAACACCGGTAGCGGCAACCTGGGCTTGGGCAACCTGGGTAGCGGCAACCTGGGCTTGGGCAACCTGGGTAGCGGCAACATCGGCTTGGGCAACACCGGCAACGACGCGTTGGGCATGGGGCTGACCGGTGACAACCGGTTCGGCTTCGGCGGCCTCAACTCGGGTAGCGGCAACGTCGGGATCGGAAACTCGGGCACCGGCAACAGCGGCTTCTTCAACTCCGGCGACGGCAACACCGGCATCGGCAACTCGGGGTCGCTCAATACTGGCCTCGGCAATTCCGGAAGCATCAATACCGGTATCGGTGCGGCCGGAACGATGACAACGGGCTTGCTGTACCCAGGCATGCACGACGCCTTCCGGGCTGCTGCCGACGCGGGACTGGCCAGCACAGCCAGTTACGCCACCGGCGGTTTGAGCACCGCGGCCGCGAGCTCTGGCCTGTTGAGTTCCGCGCTGGCGAACACCGGTGGGCTGCATCAGGGTATTGCGACGGCGTTGAACTCCGGCTTGACCACCGCACCTGCGGTCGCCCCGGCCGCTGCCACGGCGGGTTTCGACTCCGGCAATCCGAGCGGCGTCAGCGCGAACGCCACCAGCAGTGCCGCCGCCAATGCGGGTCTCAAGACCAGCACCGGCTTCCCGGGCGGCGCTTTCTACAACGGCGCCGGCAACGAATCGGGCATGCGACCCAACGGCGGCCGAGACGCGGGACTGGGCAACGGAATCCCGAAGTCGGGCTTCTACCCGGGTATCGAACGCGAACCCGGCGACGCGACGGTGATCAGGCTGCCGATCCGGTCGGAGTAGTCGCGGCCTATCCTCGGATTCATGGGCGGCAAGCACGCGAAAAAGGTAGACCTGCAGCGATTGGCCGAGGCTTTACCGGGCTTCCCGTTCGCCTATCTGATCACCGTGGACGACGGGTATCGCGCGCACACCGTGACCGTCGAACCGGCCCTGAACGGCGCTCTGTTTGACGTCGGACTCATCGGCGGCCGCACGCGCAGCAACCTCGCCAACCGCCGCGACGTCACCCTGTTGTGGCCACCAACCGAACCCGGCGGCTACTCGCTGATCGTCGATGGCACCGCCGAGATCTCCGAGGCTGGAGCCGGAACCGCGCGCCTACAAGTGGTGCCCACCCGCGCGCTCTTGCACCGTGAGGCCGACTCACCTTCCGCGGCGAAGGGGTGCCTGCACGACTGCGTGGTGTTTTCACTGCCAGCCGACGACGTCGCATGAGTAGGGTGGCGCCCCTGGCTCCGCCGTGGAGCGAGGAAGACGCCGCAGGCATCAATAGTTGGGGTCACCCGGACCGCACATATGAACCACTGCTGCTGGTGCGCTGCCTGCAGCGCCATCCGGTGTTGGCCGCCCGACTGCGCAAGCTGGGTGAGTCGCTCTACGTCGCAGCGCTGCTGCCGCCCCGAACGCGGACCATCGCCATCCTTCGGATCTGCGCCTTGGTGGGCTGCCGGTACGAGTGGGGTGGGCAGGCGGCGTTCTGGGGGCCGATCGCGGGCGTCAGCGACGACGAGTGCGATGCGCTGGTGACGGGTGGACCGGCCGACCCGCGGTGGAGCCCTGCGGAGCGGACGCTGATCGAGGCGGTCGACGAGTTGGAGCACACCGGCTCGTGGTCGGACGCAACCTGGGCTGCGCTGGGTCGTGACCTCGACGACGAGCAACGTATCGAGTTGCTGACCGCCGTCGGCTGGTACCGAACCATCTGCACACTGTGCAATGCGATGGCGCTGCCGGTGGAGGGGTGGATGCGGGCCTGGCCCGCGTCAGCTCAGTGAGCGGAGGTCTCGCTTGAGACCCGGGTGCTGACTTTTCAGCAGCGGAAGCAGCAGCCGTCGCGGCGTGAACTGAAACATGCGCGCGCTGACCCGGCTGGGCAGTCCCGGGATCACCGTGCCCTTGTCGGCGGCTAGTGCGTCGATTCCAGTGCGCGCTACCTCGCGTGAGGGCCTCCACATGAATTTCGGGAAGGCGTCGGCGAACGTCTTCTCGTCCATACCCGCTTTGACCAGAAACTCGGTGCGCACCGGCCCCGGGCATAGCAGCGCGACGGTGACGCCGGTGCCAGCGAGTTCGGCGCGCAGGCCTTCGGTGTAGGAGTGCACGAACGCCTTGCTCGCGGAGTAGCCGATCTGTCCCGGGAAGGGGTGGAAGCCGGCGGTGGAACCGACGTTGAGGATCGCACCGCTTTTCCGAGGCACCATCTGCTGGACCGCTCGGGTGCTCAGGTCGATGACCGCCTCGACGTTGACTCGCACCTGGGCGATCTCATGGTCGACGCTTGTCTTCGTCACCGAGCCGATGGTCCCGATGCCCGCGTTGTTGACCAGGATGTCGACGGACAGCCCCCTCGTATCGAGGTCGTCGAACAACGCAGCGCGCGCTGCGGCGTCGGCGACGTCGCACCCGATGACGTCGACGCGAACCCGGTCGGCGAGTTCGTCGGCGAGTTCGCGCAGACGATCTTCGCGGCGGGCGACGAGCGTCACGCCGTACCCGCGTTCGGCTAGTTCACGGGCGATGTCGGCGCCGATGCCCGACGATGCGCCCGTGACGACGGCGGTACCGGTCGGCGAAGGTGGCGGAAGAGGCACGGCGTCAACCTTACGTTCGGCGAGTGTGTGGCCTACGCCGCCGCCGCGTGCTGGACGCCGCCACGCCGAGTGTGTGGCCTGTGCACCCCCACCCGCCGTCGGAGGGCAACACACCCCACATTCGACGAGCCTGCCACTCGCACCCCGCGCCGAGTGTGTGGTCCACGCACCCCCACCCGCCGTCGCCGGGCAATACGCCGCACGTTCGACGAGTATGCACACTCCGAGACTCGTCCACAGGGCCCACGTCCGACGGTCCCTGGGCACCGCTACGAGTCGGCGGCTCCGCTGAACATGCCGCCATGGACGTATTTCAAGGAAGCGAAGCGGTCCGACGCGGGGTCGTCGCTCGAAAGCAACTCCGCACGCGATACCGAGCGGTGTTTCGCGACGTGTACATCCGCAAGGATGCGGAACTGACAGCGGTCGAAAAAGCGCGCGCGGCATGGTTGTCGACTGGGGCCACACTCGCCGGCCTGTCGGCCGTTGCGGTATTCGGCACGAAATGGCTCGATGACGACGCACCTGCGGAGATCGTCCGCGGCAACCGGGCACAGTCAGCGGGGCATCGTCACTCACAGCTATCAGTTGGCGACGGGCGAGACGCAGTGGTTCCGGGGAGTGCGCCTCACGACCCCGGCGCGAACAGCCTTTGATATCGGATGCGGCATGCCCGCCGCCAGGTCGATACCCGTACTCGACGCATTGCTGAACGCGGCCGGCATCAAACCCGCCGATGTTGCTGCCATCGCGGACGAGCATCCCGGCGCCCGCGGAATCCGCCAATTGCGGGCCGCGCTGGACCTGGTGGACGGCGGTGCGGAATCACCCCAGGAGACAAAAGTGCGATTGCTGCTGGTCGGCGCCGGGTTGCCCCGGCCGGAGACGCAGATCGAGTTTCGCAACCTGCACCCCCGAGTGATCCGCGTCGACATGGGCTGGCGGGAGTGGAAGGTCGCCGTCGAATATGACGGCATTCAGCACTGGGACGACCCCGAGCAGCGAGCGTGGGATATCGAGCGAATTGCCCTGCTGGAAGAGGCTGGCTGGATCGTGATCCGGGTCAGTGCGGCAATGCTCAGACGACCCCACGTGATCGTCGATCGCGTGCGAGCCAGGCTTGCCGAACGCGGCGCCTTTGGCCCCCAACCAGCGAGTTCGGTTGCATAGGCCACACACTCGGCGGCACGAAATCACGGCGCGCGCGGGGGGAGCTCGCCGAACGTGCGGCGTATTGCCCACCGCGGGCGGTTGCGGGTGCAGAGGCCACACAGTCGGCGGCGCCGCGTGCGGGGGGAGCCCGCCGAACGTGCGGCGTATTGCCCGTCGACGGCGATGGCGGGCGCAAGGCCCACACACTCGACGCCGCGAGCCGCAGAGAAAGCAAAGCGAGCACGAAAAAGCCCGGCCTGCGTGTCGCAGGCCGGGCCCTTCGTAACAGGGACTTAGAAGTCCATACCGCCCATGCCACCGGTCGGGTCGCCCGCGGGAGCGGCCGCCTTCTCCGGCTTGTCGGCAACAACGGCCTCGGTGGTGAGGAACAGCCCGGCGATGGACGCCGCGTTCTGCAGCGCCGAGCGGGTCACCTTCACCGGGTCGGCAACGCCCGCAGCGAGCAGGTCCTCGTACTCACCGGTGGCCGCGTTCAGGCCCTGACCAGCCGGCAGGTTGCGGACCTTCTCGGCGACAACGCCGGGCTCCAGCCCGGAGTTGAAGGCGATTTGCTTCAGCGGAGCCTCGAGCGCCACGCGCACGATGTTGGCACCGGTCGCCTCGTCACCGGTCAGGTTGAGCTCGTCCAGGGACGGCGACGCGTGCAGCAGGGCGACGCCACCACCGGCGACGATGCCCTCCTCGACGGCGGCCTTGGCGTTGCGGACCGCGTCCTCGATACGGTGCTTGCGCTCCTTGAGCTCCACCTCGGTGGCAGCCCCGGCCTTGATCACCGCAACACCGCCGGCCAGCTTGGCCAGGCGCTCCTGCAGCTTCTCGCGGTCGTAGTCGGAGTCGCTGTTCTCGATCTCGGCGCGGATCTGGGCCACCCGTCCGGCGATGGCGTCGGTGTCACCGGCACCCTCGACGATGGTGGTCTCGTCCTTGGTGACGACGACCTTGCGGGCCTTACCCAGCAGCGAGACGTCGGCGTTCTCCAGGGAAAGGCCGACCTCTTCGCTGATCACCTGACCACCGGTGAGGATCGCCATGTCCTGCAGCATCGCCTTGCGGCGGTCACCGAAGCCGGGGGCCTTGACCGCCACCGACTTGAAGGTGCCGCGGATCTTGTTGACAACCAGGGTGCTCAGAGCCTCGCCCTCGACGTCCTCGGCGATGATCAGCAGCGGCTTGCCGGCCTGGATGACCTTCTCCAGCAGCGGGAGCAGGTCCTTGACCGTCGAGACCTTGGAGCTGACCAGCAGGATGTACGGGTCCTCGAGGACCGCTTCCTGACGCTCGGCGTCGGTGACGAAGTAGCCCGAGATGTAGCCCTTGTCGAAGCGCATACCCTCGGTGAGCTCAAGCTGCAGGCCGAAGGTGTTGGACTCCTCGACGGTGATGACGCCCTCGTTGCCGACCTTGTCCATCGCCTCGGCGATCAGGTCGCCGATCGACTGGTCACCCGCGGAAATTGCGGCGGTGGCAGCGATCTGGTCCTTGGTCTCGACCTCCTTGGCCGACTTGAGCAGGGTCTCGGTGACCTTCTCGACCGCCTTCTCGATACCGCGCTTCAGGCTCAGCGGGTTGGCGCCGGCAGCGACATTGCGCAGACCCTCGCGCACCAGCGCCTGGGCGAGCACGGTGGCCGTGGTGGTGCCGTCACCAGCGACGTCGTCCGTCTTCTTGGCAACTTCCTTGACCAGCTCGGCGCCGATCTTCTCGTACGGGTCCTCCAGCTCGATCTCCTTGGCGATGGAAACGCCATCGTTGGTGATCGTGGGGGCGCCCCACTTCTTCTCCAGTACGACGTTGCGACCCTTGGGCCCCAGCGTCACCTTTACCGCGTCGGCGAGGCTGTTCAAGCCCCGCTCGAGGCCGCGACGGGCCTCTTCGTCGTACGCAATTGTCTTGGCCATTGCGAAGTGATTCCTCCGGATTGGGGATGACACGTTCTGGCCGGGCAGTGCCCGCGACGGACGGCTGGGGTTGTCTTCCGCTGACGCGGGCCCTGGCCTCACCGTCCCGACCTAGCACTCACCGGTCGCGAGTGCCAACGTCATTATTAGCACTCGCCTATGCCGAGTGCAAGAAACGGCCCCTGGCCATGACGCCGAATTCCGGCAGACTCTAAGGCATGTCGCTGTACGTGCCGCCGTACCCCGAGCCGCGCTACACCAAAGACACCCCGGAGGCCAGCGCTTGGGTCAAGCGGGCGGACGAGGGCCCGGATTACGAATTCGCCGGAGTTCAGTACCGCTACCTGGCCAATCAACAGGCTACCGACGGCGATTACGGGCTATACCGCGTCGACATCGTTCCCGCTGGTGGCGGGCCCGGACCACACTTTCACCGCGCCATGTCCGAGGCGTTTTTCATCCTGTCGGGAACGGTCAACATCTACGACGGTAACGAATGGTCCGACGCTCATCAGGGCGACTTCCTTTACGTTCCCCCGGGCGGCATCCATGGCTTCCGCAACCAGGCCGACGAAGCCGCGTCGATGCTGATGTTGTTCGCTCCTGGCGCACCGCGCGAAGCCTACTTCGAAGGCTTCGCTGCGCTGGCCGACATGACCGACGACGAACGCAAGGAATGGTTCGTCCGCCACGACAACTTCTTCGTAGACGTCGAGTAGCGCCGTGAGCGGACTCCTCGAAGCGGTGCTCGACGCCCACGGCGGACTCGACCGATGGCGCGGGTACACCACGGTCCAAGCCACCATCGTTACCGGCGGCAAGCTGTTTGAGCTGAAAGGTCAGCCGCAAGACGCCACCCCACGCCGCATGACGGCAGCGCTACAGCGCGAATGGGCATCGGTGCAGCCCTTCGGGGCGCCGGACCAACGATCCGATTTCACCCCGCAGCGAATCGCGGTCGAAAAACTGGACGGCGGCGTCGTCACCGAACTCAGCCGGCCGCGGGAATCGTTCGCGGGACACGAACTCACCACCCCGTGGGATCCCCTACAGCGCGGCTACTTCAACGGCTACGCGATGTGGACGTACCTGAACTCGCCCTTCCTGCTGGCTTACCCAGGCGTGACCGTCACCGAGATCGACCCGGTAGACGAGGACGGCCAAACCTGGTCGGGGCTGCAGGCGCACTTTCCGGCCGACATCGCCAGCCACAGCACGGCCCAGGAGTTCTACTTCGACCGCGACTGCTTACTGCGCCGCCACGACTACCGGGTCGACATCGCGGGCGGATTCGCCGCGATCCAGTACATCCGCGACATGGTTCAAGCCGACGGCATCATGATGCCGTCGCAGCGCCGGGCCTACCGCCGCGGCGCAGACGGGCGGCCGATGCCCGATGAGCTCATGGTGTCGATCGATCTGTCCGACTACCAATTCAGCTGACGAGCGGCAGTCAAAGCGCTGGACCCAAGCCGCGGTAGGCGGCTACGGCGTCAGCCCGGTCATCCCGTCCTCGCCGAGCAACTCTCCACCGGTGCCGCCGGTCCCGGCATCGCCAGCGCTCGCACCTCTGCCGCCGTTACCGCCGTTACCGCCGTTACCGATCAGCACGGCATTACCACCAGCGCCACCGGTGCCGCCGGTGCCACCCAGCGCCTCGCTAGCGGCGCCACTTCCACCGTTGCCGCCGTTGCCGATCCACCCGGATTTGCCGCCGTCCCCACCTGCTCCGCCGGCCCCGCCTCCCGCACTACTGTTGCCGCCCGACCCACCCGCACCGCCGGACCCGAAGAGCATGCCGGCATTCCCGCCGACCCCTCCGGCTCCGCCATACTTGCCGCCGTACCCGCCGGCACCGCCCGCACCGCCAGAGCCGAACCATAGCCCTGCACTGCCGCCCGCCCCGCCACTTCCTCCCGTGGACGAGGACGTGCCGCCGCCTTGGCCGCCGGACCCACCGCTGCCGCCAGGACCAGTGGCTAGCAGGCCGGCCGCACCACCAGCGCCTCCGTTCCCAGCGGTCACGCTGCCGGTGTTCCCCCCGCCGGTGCCGCCATCTCCGCCAGCGCCGAACAACCCACCGGCCCCGCCGTTTCCGCCGGCGCCACCGGGGCCATTGATCCCGAACCCGCCGGTGCCGCCTGTCCCACCGGCGGCGAACAGACCCCCGGCCCCGCCGTCTCCGCCAACCCCAGCTAAGGCGCCACTCTTGGCCAACCCACCGGTACCGCCGGTGCCACCGCTGGCAAACAGCCCTCCGGCCCCTCCGGCCCCGCCGGCCCCGCCGGCGGCCTTACCCAGATCCGGTGAGCCCGCGCCGCCAGACCCACCCGTTCCGGCCGCACCTGCTAGCAGTCCGGCATTGCCGCCGGCCCCGCCGTTGCCTCCGGTGCCGCCGAATTGCGTGGTCGCCCCGCCGGCCCCGCCGACACCGCCGGCGCCGATGAGCGATGCGGACCCGCCAGCCCCACCGAGACCGCCATCGCCGGCCGTCGAATATCCGCCGGCGCCGCCGGCCCCGCCGGCGCCAAACAGCCCCCCGCCGGCCCCGCCCGCGCCGCCGTTTCCACCGTTTCCGGTAGTCACGGACGCTCCCGAGCCACCGTTTCCGCCGTTACCGAACAACCATCCGCCCGCCCCACCGTCGGCCCCGGTCCCGGGAGTTCCGTTGGCACCGTTTCCGATCAGCGGGCGCCCGGTCGCGGCCTGGATTGGTGCATTGACTGCGGTGAGCACCTGCTGTTGCAGGGTGTGCAGTGGGTCCGTGCTGGCGGCCGCGTTGAACCCGTCCAGACCCAGGAGCAGACCGCTGATGCCGCCCGTTCCGGTGCCGCCTGCCGTGTTGCCAGTACCGCCATTACCTGCGTTACCGCCGTTTCCGATCAGCACGGCGTTACCGCCGGAGCCACCGGCACCACCAGTCCCGCTGATCGACCCGGCCCCGCCAGAGCCGCCGTTGCCGCCATTGCCGATAACACCGGACTTGCCGCCAGCCCCTCCGGTGCCGCCGGTGGACACACCGAAGCCAGCGGCGCCGGCACCGCCGGCGCCACCAGAACCGCCGGAACCCCAAAGAAGACCGGCGTTTCCACCCGCCCCACCGTCCCCGCCCGCTTTCCCGCCACCGATGCCGACTCCGCCGGCTCCCCCAGCACCGCCGGAGCCGAAGAGCAGACCGCCGTTGCCACCATTGCCCCCGGCCCCGCCAGCCCCCGTCCCACCGGCCGTCCCACCCGCCGTCACCGCCAGCGGCACCAAGGCTGAGCAGACCCGCGTTTCCGCCGGCACCGCCAGCCCCCCCGGCAAAGTTCGAGCCGCCACCGCTGCCGCCGTCGCCGCCGCCGCCGAACAACCCACCGGCGCCGCCGGCCCCCCCGACCCCAGCTGCTCCGTTCCCGTTCGCTTATCCGCCGACCCCCCCAACGCCGCCGTTTGCAAAGAGTCCGCCGACCCCACCCGCCCCGCCAGTTCCCGCGGCGGCAGTGCCCGTCGCTCCCCCGCCAGGTCCGCCGGCCCCGCCGTTGGAGAACAGCCCACCGGCACCGCCGGCACCGCCGGCTCCGCCGCCGAGGTGAATACCGGGACCGAGAGCTAGACCGGCGCCGCCGGCACCGCCGGCCCCAGCCGCACCGGCAAACAGACCTGCGTTGCCGCCCGCCCCGCCTGCTCCACCGGTGGTCCCGTTGACAATGGACGTGTTGACCCCTCCGGCTCCACCCGCACCGCCGGAACCGAACAGCCAGGCGGACCCACCGGCACCCCCGGCCCCGCCAACGCCGACCGTGGAAGACCCACCGGCACCGCCGGCCCCACCGTTCCCTATCAGCCCGGCAGCGCCGCCGGCGCCGCCCGCCCCTCCGGCGCCCGCCGCGCCCGACCCGCCGTTACCGCCGTTGCCGATCAACCACCCGCCGGGTGCGCCGGCAGCACCTGTCCCCGGCGCTCCGTCAGCGCCGTTGCCGATCAGCGGGCGCCCCGTGGCTGCCTGGACCGGTGCATTGATCGCGTCGATCAAGCTCTGCAACGTTGACGCCGCCGCGGCCTCGGACGCCGCATAAGCACCCGCACTGGCCCCTAACGCCTGTACGAACGCATGGTGAAAGCCCGCCGCTCGCGCGGCAAGCGCCTGATAAGCCTGTCCATGACTGGAAAACAGCGCCGCGATCGCAGCAGATACCTCATCCTCGGCCGCGGCAACCATTCCCGTCGTCTGAACGGCGGCGGCCGCGTTGGCCGCCTCGAGGGCCGAACCGAGCTTGGCCACATCGGGAACAACGGCACCCAGAACATCAGGCAGCACGACGACGAAAGACACGGCGAACCTCCCGACCAAACACGACACGGCCGCGTCAAAGGCCTCCCTGGCGGGTCCGGGTAAGCCGTTCGCGACGACTACGAATTGACGGAAGGAACAATAACTGTAAAGAGCCTTCTCTATGTGCCGGTTTTGCGAGATTGGACTGACGGCCTCCTACGCCGATAGCCGGTGCCAGCCTTCGGGCTCTAAGCGGAGGCTCGCGCGCCCGGCCCAGGCTCGGCGCGAACATCGCGCGCCCGCAACCCCTCGTGCCCGGCCTCGCAAGCCAGCCGCACCGAAACCGGCTCACCGCAGTCGGCATGACGCAACACCACCGCCGGCCCGGCGTCGTCGGATTCCCACCGATCGCCCCACTGCATCAGGGCAACGATCGCCGGCAACAGATCGCGCCCCTTGTCCGTCAACCGGTACTCGTCACGCCGCCGGCCCCGGTCGTCGCGATACGCCTGCTTTTCCAGCAGTCCGTTCTCCACCAGGGTCTTCAGCCTGGCCGACAGCAAATTGCGCGCACACCCCAACGCCGCATGGAAGTCGTCGAACCGCCGAACCCCGTAGAACGCCTCGCGCAGCACCAGCAGCGTCCACTTCTCCCCCACCACGCTCAACGTTCGGGCAATAGAGCAATTCGACGAGCTGTAGTGCAGACGATCCGGATGCATCAGACCCACCTTCCTGGGTTGACATCTTAAACCCAGCATAGCTAGGTTTAAGAAATAAACTCAATGTGACGCTCGGAAGGTCAGTGCCATGCCCATGCTCGATGCCTACATCCCCGAAGGCGCTCTCTCGGCCGACGCCGAAAAGGCGCTGATCTCCCAACTGACCGACATCCTGTTGCGCAACGAGGGAGCCAACCCCGAAGACCCGCGCACCCGGGAGATCGCCTGGGTCTTCCTGCACCGCCCCGCCACCGTGTTCGTCGCCGGCGAGCCTGCCACCGCACCGCGCTACCGCATCGTCGCGTCGGTTCCGGAGGGGCAGTTCGACGACGAGCGCCGTGCCGCGATCGTCCGCGAAGTGACCGAAGCCGTGCTGGCCGCCGAAAACGGCGCCTATCCCCCCGACCCGCAACGGGTTTGGGTGTTCCCCACCGAGATCGCCGACGGCACCTGGGGCGCCAATGGCCGCATCAACACGCTGGCCGACATCGTCACCTACGTCACCGGCGACCCCGAGGTGGGCCGCAAGCACGCCGAACGCCGGCTGGCGGCACGGCGCCCCGCCGCCGTCGCCAGCTGACCGGGGCGCCGCGCAACCGGGGGCCGATAATGGCCCAATGCGGTCGGTAACCGAGCACCAGCGTGTCGTAGCGGAGATGATCCGGGCTCGCCCGGCGGTCACGGTTCCGCTGGCAGACGCCCTCGGTTTGGTACTGGCCGACGACGTGATCGCACCGCTGTCGCTACCGGTGTTCGACAACTCCGCGATGGACGGTTATGCCGTGCGCGCC
This sequence comes from Mycobacterium bourgelatii, assembly GCF_010723575.1. Taxonomy (NCBI): domain Bacteria; kingdom Bacillati; phylum Actinomycetota; class Actinomycetes; order Mycobacteriales; family Mycobacteriaceae; genus Mycobacterium; species Mycobacterium bourgelatii. Next base: position 343,536 of record NZ_BLKZ01000001.1, on the reverse strand, counting down.
GAGGACACCATGCGGGCGACGCCGGACCAACCCGTCGTGTTGCCGGTCGCCGAGGACATTCCGGCGGGCCGCACCGACGAGTTGACGCTGAAGCCCGGCACCGCACACCGCATCATGACCGGAGCGCCGGTGCCGTCCGGCGCTACCGGCATCGTGCCGGTCGAGGCCACCGACGGCGGCGTGGACGCGGTGGAGATCCGCCAAGAGGCCACGGCCGGCAAGCACATCCGTCGCGCGGGCGAGGACGTCGCAGCCGGCACCACCGTGCTGCACGCGGGCCAGGTGGTGACCCCGGCCGCGCTGGGCCTGGTCGCGGCGCTGGGACTGGCCGAGCTCAAAATCGTTCCGCGACAGCGGGTCCTGGTGATCTCGACGGGATCGGAGCTGGTCGCGCCGGGAAACCCGCTCAAGCCCGGCCAGATCTACGAGTCCAACGCGATCATGCTGGCCGGCGCGGTCCGCGACGCCGGCGCAACCGTCGTTGCCACCGAGACAGCCGGCGACGACGTCGAGCAGTTCGTGGCGATACTCGACCGCTACGCGGCGGACGCCGACCTGATCGTCACCAGCGGCGGCGTGAGCGCCGGCGCCTACGAGGTGGTCAAGGACGCGTTCGGGCGCGACGGCGACAAGGGCGTGGAGTTCGTCAAGGTGGCCATGCAGCCCGGCATGCCCCAGGGCACCGGCGAGGTCGCGGGCACCCCGATCATCACCCTGCCCGGCAACCCGGTCAGCGCGTTGGTCTCGTTCGAGGTGTTCATCCGGCCGGCGTTGCGAACGGCCATGGGATTGCCCGACCCATACCGGGAGCACCGGGCCGCGGTGCTGACCGAAACGGTGACGTCTCCGCGCGGCAAACGGCAGTTCCGACGGGCGGTACTCGACAAGGCCTCCGGCCAGGTGACCAGCTACGGCCCGCCGGCGTCGCATCATTTGCGCTGGCTGGCCTCGGCCAACGGTTTGCTGGACATCCCCGAGGATGTCGTGGAAGTGCCCGCCGGAACTCAGGTACAGGTCTGGGATTTGACCTAACCACTCCCCGTAAGATGACCCCGTGGCCAGACGCCCTAGCCCAGAAGGCCCCCAGCATCTGCTCGAATTGGTGCGGTCCACCGTTCCGCCGATCCACCCCGCCGGGCGCCCCTTCATCTCGGCCGGGCTCGCGGTCGCGGCCCTCGGATACCGCCACCGCTTGCTGCGCAACGCAGGTCTGGTGGCGGCCGGAGCGTGCGCCGGGTTCTTCCGTCACCCCCCACGGGTGCCACCCACCAACCCGCGCGCCATCGTGGCACCCGCCGACGGGATCATCTGCGTCATCGACTCCGCCACTCCACCCGCCGAACTGAGTCTGGGCGACGAGCCGTTGCCCCGGGTCAGCATCTTCCTGTCTGTGTTCGACGCCCACGTCCAGCGCGCGCCGGTCAGTGGCGAGGTGGTTGCGGTGCAGCACCGACCGGGGCGCTTCGGATCCGCGGACCTGGCCGAGGCCAGCGCCGACAACGAGCGCACCAGCGTGGTCATCCGCACCGAAAGCGGCGCGCAGGTCGTCGCCGTACAGATCGCCGGTCTCGTCGCGCGCCGCATCGTCTGCGACGCACACCTCGGCGACAAGCTGTCGATCGGCGACACCTATGGCCTGATCCGGTTCGGCTCCCGACTGGACACCTACCTGCCGGCGGGCGCGGAACCGATCGTCCAGGTAGGCCAGCGGGCGCTGGCCGGCGAGACCATACTGGCCGAGCTGCCATGATCGAGAAACCTCGCGTCCGCCGAACGGTCAACCTGCATCTGCTGCCCAGCGCGATGACGGTGCTGTCCATCTGCGCGGGACTTACTTCCATCAAGCTCGCCCTCGACGGTGAGCCGATCCCGGCGATGGCACTGATCGCCATAGCTGCCATCCTCGACGCGCTCGATGGCCGGGTGGCGCGGATTTTGGACGCCCAGTCGCGGATGGGCGCCGAGATCGACTCCTTGGCCGACACCGTCAACTTCGGGGTGGCGCCCGCGTTGGTGGTCTATGTGACGCTGTTCAATTCGCCGATCGGGTGGATGGTCGTGCTGTTGTACGCCATCTGCGTCGTGCTGCGACTGGCCCGATACAACGCCGCACTGGACGACGGCACCCTGCCGCCCTACGCGAAAGAGTTCTTCGTCGGCATGCCCGCCCCGGCGGGCGCGGTGTCCATGATCGGGACCATCGCGCTCAAGTTGGAGGCCAAGAAGTTGGGCTTCGGCGACGACGGCTGGTGGACCAACCAGTGGGTGCTTGCCGCCTGGATCGCCGGGACATCGCTCCTCATGGTCAGCGCGATCCCGATGAAGAAGGTGCACACCTTCGCGGTGCCGCCGAACCTGGCGGTCCTGGCGTTGGCCGTGGTCGCGATCGTCGCGGCGGCCGCGGTGTGGCAGCCCTACCTTCTGATCTGGGTGATCATCATCTCCTACGTGTGCCACATCCCCTTCGCCGTGCGCAGCAAGCGCTGGCTGGCACAGCACCCCGAGGTGTGGGGAGAAAAACCCAAGCAGTGGCGTGCCGCGCAGCGCGCCACCCGTCGGGCACAGCCGCACCGCCGGTCGATGGCGCGGTTGGGTCTGCGGAAGCCCGGCGGACGGCCGTAGTTGGCTCAGCAACTCACCCTTACCGCCCGCCTGAACACCTCGGCCGTCGACTCGCGCCGAGGCGTCGTCCGGCTACACCCCAGCGCCATTGCGGCGCTCGGCATCCGCGAGTGGGACGCGGTGTCGTTGACGGGCTCCCGCACCACCGCGGCCGTGGCGGGCATGGCTCGCCACGACATTCCGGTGGGCATCGTGCTGCTGGACGATGTGACGCTGTCCAACGCCGGACTGCGTGAGGGCACGGAGGTGATCGTCAGCCCGGTCACCGTCTACGGCGCCCGCTCGGTCACGCTGAGCGGTTCGAAGTTGGCCACCCAGTCGATCTCGCCGGTGACCCTGCGCCAAGCCCTGCTCGGCAAGGTGATGACCGTCGGCGATGCGGTGTCGCTGCTCCCCCGTGACCTGGGCCCGGGCACCTCGACGTCTGCGGCGAGCCAGGCACTGGCGGCCTCGGTCGGCATCAGCTGGACGTCGGAGTTGTTGACCGTCACCGGCGTCGACCCCGCGGGTCCCGTCAGCGTGCAACCGAACACGCTGGTCACCTGGGGCACCGGCGTCCCGTACACACCCCGGACGGCCCCACCCGAACAGGTCGGAATCGCCAGCCCGGAGATCCAGGTAGAGGAGCTCAAGGGCTCCCAACCGCAGGCCGCCAAGCTCACCGAATGGCTGAAACTCGCGCTTGACGAACCACACCTGCTGCAAACGTTGGGCGCCGGCAGCAACCTCGGCGTGCTGGTCTCCGGCCCGGCCGGGGTGGGCAAGGTGACCCTGGTGCGCGCCGTGTGCGCCGGACGCAGACTGGTGGAGCTCGACGGCCCGGAGGTCGGAGCGCTTGCCGCCGAGGACCGGCTCAAGGCGGTCGCGTCGGCGGTGGCGACGGTGCGTGACGGCGGCGGGGTGCTGCTGATCACCGACGTCGACGCGCTGCTGCCGGCCACCCCGGAGCCGGTGGCTTCCCTGATCCTGGCCGAGCTGCGCACCGCGGTGGCCACCGAGGGCGTGGCGTTGATCGCCACCTCCGCCCGACCCGACCAGCTCGACAGCCGGCTGCGCGCGCCCGAGCTCTGCGACCGGGAGCTGGGCCTGCCGCTGCCCGACTCCGGCACCCGCAAGGCGCTGCTGGAAGCATTGCTGAAACCGGTGCCCACCGGGGAGCTCAACATCGACGAGATCGCGAGCCGCACACCGGGATTCGTCGTCGCCGATCTCGCCGCGCTACTGCGCGAGGCGGCGCTGCGGGCCGCATCGCGGGCCAGCGCCGACGGCCAGTCCCCGAAGCTGAGCCAGGAGGACCTCGTCGGCGCGCTGACCGTCATCCGGCCGCTGTCGCGTTCGGCGGGCGAGGAGATCTCCGTCGGAAACGTCACGCTCGACGACGTCGGCGACATGGCGGAGGCAAAGCAGGCCTTGACCGAAGCGGTGCTGTGGCCGCTGCAGCACCCGGACACGTTCGCCCGGTTGGGCGTCGACCCACCGCGCGGCGTGCTGTTGTACGGCCCGCCGGGGTGCGGCAAGACGTTCGTAGTCCGCGCGCTGGCCAGCACCGGACAGCTGAGTGTGCACGCCGTCAAGGGTTCCGAACTGATGGACAAGTGGGTGGGCTCCTCGGAGAAGGCAGTCCGCGAATTATTCCGCCGCGCAAGGGATTCCGCGCCATCGCTGGTGTTTCTCGACGAGGTGGACGCGCTGGCGTCGCGGCGCGGCCAGAGCTTCGATTCCGGCGTGAGCGATCGGGTGGTGGCCGCGTTGCTGACCGAACTCGACGGCATCGACCCGCTGCGCGACGTCGTCGTCCTCGGCGCGACCAACCGCCCCGACCTGATCGACCCGGCCCTGCTGCGCCCGGGTCGGTTGGAACGCCTGGTGTTCGTCGAACCGCCCGATGCCGCGGCCCGTCGTGAAATCCTGCGCACCGCAGGCAAATCCATCCCGCTGAGCGACGATGTCGACCTGGACGAGATCGCGGCCGGGCTCGACGGCTACAGCGCCGCAGACTGTGTGGCCCTGCTACGCGAGGCCGCTTTGACGGCGATGCGTCGTTCCATCGACGCCAACGCCGTCACCGCCGCCGATCTGGCGGCCGCGCGGGAAGCCGTGCGCCCGTCGCTGGACCCCTTGCAGGTGGAGTCGTTACGCGCGTTCGCCAAAGCCCTGTAAAAGCGCCCGGGCCGACGCGGCAACGTCGGACTCCAGCCAGTCGGGCAGCACATCGTCGTACGCATGGCGCCGCACGACGCCATACGGCAGATCGACGACGGCTCTGCTGACCGCGTCGATCGTGCGCGGGTCGGCTCGCCCATACAACTGCTCGGCCAGCTGTCCAACCCGCTCGATCAAAGGTGCGTTCATCGCGGCGACGGTCTCGCGGAACTTCGCATCGGGCTGGCCGTCGAGCAGGTCGGTGGGCCGAATGGTCAGCAGCAGTCGCGCATCGTCGGGCAGTTCACGCGCGAAATCGATGGCCGCTACCGCTATGGCTACCGCGGCGTCTAGTGCGACGTCCGCCCCTGAGACGGAGAGGGAGGCGGCAAGCGCCTTGAATTGAAAGCGCTCGAGCGCCCGCAGCCACGCGGCGATGACGACGCCGTCGCGATTGCCGAAGCGGTGATACAGCGTGCCGGCGGGCGCGCCACTGGCTGCGGCGATCGCTGCGACGCTCGCCGCACGCGGGCCGTGGGTGAGCACCAGCGCCCTCGTTGCGTCCAGGATCACATCGGTTTCATGCTTCCGCGGAGGTGCCACGATCTAGTATGGTCCTTCTATATGGAACGATTACCCTATATCGATGAGCATGCTATCTCGGTTGACGCCTCCGCGTCGGAAACATGGGCGGCGCTGCTGCGGGTGATGTGCAAGGACCCGCAGGATCCGACGACCGTGCCGTTCGGCTTTGTCCTCGACGAGGCGCGGCCGGGCGAGCGACTTGCGCTGAAAGGCCGCCACCCATTCGCGGTCTACCGGTGGGTGTTTGAGCTCGACCACTTGGCGCCTGAGCGCACCCGGGTGCGCGCGGGAACTTGGGCGAAATTCCCCGGCCCGCACGGCAAGATCTACCGTGCGCTGGTCATCGGTTCCGGTGGCCACCGTGTCGCCGTGCGACTGACCCTCAAACGCATTGCGAAACAAGCAAAATCGCGTCGTGCCAGCGCCGCATGATCCCAGGCCTGACGTGGGGAGCCACGCCGTCGGAACGGGCGGCCTGGCTCCCGTGCGACGAGCTGATAGCCGGCCCCGGCGTCCCGGCCGACCGTGCCATCAGCGTGAAAGCCCCACCGGCCGTGGTGTTCTGCTGGCTGTGTCAGCTACGCGTCGCGTACAGCTACGACCTCCTCGACAATTTCGGCCGGCGTAGCCCGCGCAAACGGCACCCCGAACTGGCGAATCTCGAAGTCGGCCAACGGTTCATGACGTTGTGCCGGCTGCAGTCTTTTGTCACCGACGAGCAGATCACCTTGCTCTCCCGAAGCGTGGCCGTAACCTACGCAATCCGAGCCCAGGGCGCGGGTTCCCGACTTCATGTCCGCGTGCGGTTCGGCGGGCCCCGCTTGCTGGCACACGCACTGGCGCTGGGCGACCTGGTGATGATGCGAAGGCAACTGCTGACGTTGAAAGCACTGGCCGAGCGCGAAGCCGGCCTGCCTATCCGCCGCTCACAAAGCCGAGCAAGTGCGGATGTTGCTCGGCCACCGCACGCAGCCGCTGGCCGTCATCCAGGCGGCGCAGGTAATCGGCCGTGGCGGTGTCGGCGGGGAAGAACGACTCCATCGCCAAACTCTCCACGCAGATGTCCAGCGGACTACCGAACGTCGCGATGGTGTTGACGAACCGCAGTTCGACACCGTCGAGGGTGGCTAACCGGAACGGCACGTACAGCTCCTGCGAGGGATGCCCGGCGATGCCGCCAGAACGCGATTCGCGGGGCGCCGGATACGCCGAAACCTCGTCGTAGAGTTGGCGAATGTCGGGTGCCGCAGTCGCTTCCACGTGACGCCGCATCCGCCGCAGTATTGATGAGCGCACTTCGGTGTGGTTGACCAATCGCGGCGCTAATCCGTTGGGGTGCAGACACAGTCGCATCACGTTAATCGGAGTAGCCAGCAGCGTCGGGTCCACGCCCTCGACGAGAACTAGGCAGCCGGTGTTGGCAGCCACCAGATTCCAGCAGGCGTCGGTGACGACGGCCGGATATGGCGAGTGTCCGGCCAACACGGCATCGACCGCGGCCTTCACCGGACGCATCCGTTCGGCGTCCAGGGTGAGTTCGCTGAACGCCGGCGCGTAGCCACCGGCCAGCAGCAGGCGGTTGCGCGCATCCAGCGGAAGGTCCAGCGACTCACCAATGCCGAGCAACAGGTTTCGGCTGGCGTTGGCGCGGCCGGTTTCGACAAAGCTGATGTGCCGCGGCGAAACACCGACTTTGTGCGCCAATTCCATTTGGCTCAGGCGGCGACGAGTGCGCCACTCCCGCACGGCCCTACCTAGTTGCCCCTCCGCCACTCTGGCGAATCTATCCCCGGGACGGGGATGAAACCACTACCTCAGAGGTAATCGACTTGCTTATCTCGACACCCGAGACTGGCCGTCATGAGATTCAACAATTCCTTACGACATGCTTTCACCGCGGCAGCCATCGGCCGGATCGCACTCGGCGCAGCAGCGTTCGCCACACCACAGTCGCAGACGCGGATGAACGCGGTGCCGGACAGCATGATGTCCAGCGAGTTGAGGTACCTCATCCGCATTTTCGGCGCCCGCGCGCTCGCCTTGGGGATTGGTTATCTGACCAGCGACGAGCGCAACCGGCGGCGCTGGCAACGGATCGGGCTGATGGTCGACACCCTGGACAACGTCAACGCCGCCCTGGAACTCAGAAGCCTCGGGCGCGACGACCCACGGTTTCGTACCCTGCTACGTCTGGTCGCGGTGACGGGGCCCTACGCCGCGCTCGGCGCGGTGGGGGCGATCTCAAGCCTTAATTCGACAGCTCAAACTCCACCATCGCCGCCACCGACTCCAGCGCTTCGCTAAGCGCGGCGAACCGGTCGGCGGCCGAGGGAGCGGCCAGCACCGAATAGCGGTCAGAGGGACCCATCGGAACCCGCGATGCCAACGCGTACAGCCGGTCTCCGGCTTCCGCGTCACGCACCAACGGATTGTCGTAGCCGAGTAGGACGTCGCGGTCGGGCAAGCGCACCCCGCGTGCTTCGGCAATCCGCTCGAACAACGCCACGATGCGGTCCTCTACCGCAAGGAACTGGGATTGGGTCACCGGGTCCCCTGGCTCGTCCGCCCAGAGCTGCACCATCGCGCGCGGATAGGGATCGTCCGGCAGCCAGTCGCAGACTCGAATCCGTTCGCCGGTCCGGCAGCGCAGCTGATAGCGTCCAGCGCCTTGGTCGACGCATTGATCGATGTTGGCTATCGTCCCGACGTCACAACGGGCGTCGCCCCCGCCGACCTCGCGACCGCGGGAGATCAGCACCACCCCGAAGCGCGGATCGTCGCTACGCATGCAGTCGCGAACCAACGCCGCGTAGCGGGGCTCGAAGATGCGCAACGGCAGATCCTCGAAGGGCAGTAGCGCCGCCTCCAGCGGAAACATCGGTGACTCAAAGGGATTCGGGCCGTCGGGCGCCACGGTCAGATCACCAGCTCGGAAACCAGAGCGTCGACGACCGCCCGTAGATCGCCGTCGTGCTCCTCGGCCACCCGCCGCTGCCGTTGGTAGGAGGCGCCCAGGCGAGGAATGTCGGCCACCGCGGCCAGTTCGTCAGAACAGTGCAGCGACTTGGCAATCGGCTCCAGCCTGTTCAGCACATCGTCGAGATCCTCGGTCACCAACCGCTCGTTGCTCTCGGCGTCCAGGATGATCACCGCGTCCAGCCCGTAACGGGCCGCGCGCCACTTGTTCTCCTGAACGTGCCAGGGCGGCATGGTCGGCAGCGACTCGTCTGCCTCCAATCGACGGTCCAGGTCGACGATCAGGCAGTGAGTCAACGCTACCAGGGCGCCCAGCTCACGTAGGTTTGACACCCCGTCGCAGATCCGCACTTCGATGGTGCCGAGATGCGGGGAAGGCCTAATGTCCCAACGCACTTCGTCGACGTGGTCGATGATCCCGGTCTTCTTCTGGTCGTAGACGAACCCCTCGAACTCCGACCACTTCTGGAACTGAAAGGGCAGACCGGCGGTGGGTAGCTGCTGGAACATCATCGACCGGTTGCTGGCGTAGCCGGTGTCGACACCGGCCCACCACGGCGACGATGCCGACAACGCCAGCAGGTGCGGGTACTGGTTCAGCAGCGACGACAGGATCGGCATGACCTTGTTCGCCGACGAGATCCCCACATGCACATGTACGCCCCAGATCAGCATCTGCCGCCCCCACCACTGAGTCCGCTTGATGAGCTCGGCGTAACGCGGTGCATCCGTGAGCTTTTGGCTGGACCACTGGGCGAAGGGGTGCGTCCCGGCGCAGAACAGCTCCATGCCGCGATCCCGCACGATCCGGCGCGCCGGGCCTATGGTCTGGCGCAGGTCCTCCATCGCCTCGGCAGAGTTTTCACAGATGCCGCTGACGAATTCGACGGTGTTGCGCAGCAATTCCTTGTGCACGCGCGGGTTTTCGCCGATCTCGGCCATGACCGCGGTGGCCTCGTTACTCAGGTCCCGGGTTTCGGCGTCGACGAGCGCGAACTCCCACTCGACCCCGACGGTAGGCCGCGGTGAGCGGGCGAAGTCGATGCGTGCTTCCGCCCTGGTAAGCGGGGTGCTAGCCGGAACCGATGACGCCACACGCCACCCGCTTGCCGGCGTCGCCAGTGGTCGTGGTGGTCTCGTCGGGGCCCGGTGTCCCGTTGGTCTGGGTGTAGCGATCCGCCGGGATGTTGCCGAAGTTGTCGGCACCGGAGTGGATGATAATCGCCGTCTTGTCGCCGGACACCAGTTCTTCCTTGGTGAAGGCGTCCGTAGTCGTCACCAGCAGGCCCGAACCATCCTTGCGGACCTGAAGAGAGGTCAGATCGCCACCGGCGTGGCTGCCGTGGCCGTCAGAGTGGAAGTGCCCACCGGCGGAAGAGAAGTCACCTTCGCACTTGCCAACCTGGTGCAGGTGCACGCCGTGAAATCCCGGCGAGAGGATGCCGGCGGTGGTGGTCTGCAGCGTGATGGTGGCGTAGCCGTTGGCGAACTCGAACTTCGCCGTCGCGACCTCTACCCCGTCCGGCCCTTTCAGGACGGTCGTCAAGGTCTCCGACGCCGGTCCGGCCGGGGCTTGGGTGTGGCCATCGCCGTGGCCCGTAGTTGACGGCGCGGGCGACGGGGTCCAGATCGGCGGCACGGTGTTCTGCGATTGCTCTGATTGCGGCGCTGCTTTTTGCGGTGAGGAGCACGCGCTCAGCAGCGCGACGGAAGTGGCCGCGGCGAGTACAGACAGGCTGACGGCTGCGGCGTTGCGGTGTCCGGCGGGCTTAGGCATAGCGAGAGCCTATCTTGCTCACCCAGTCACTAGGACAATGACGCCCGCCGGTTGCTCCGCCAATTCGGGGATGCGCTTCTCGACCGGTGCGTTCAGCTTCTTGCCGACTTCCTCGGCGGTAGCCCGCTCAGCCTCATCGCCCCAGTACACAGTGGTGACCGTGACATCGGGTACCTGCAGATCATCGACGTTGACGACGTTGAATCCCGCTGCTACCAGCTCGTCCCTTGTGCGGCCTGCAAGGCCGTCCTGGCCGGAGATGTTGTAGATGTGCACCTCGGCCGGCTTGGCCGGGGGTTTGCTCGTCGTCGTCGGAGACGTCGTCGTCGTGACGGCCGACGGCGGCGGCGCCGACTCGTCGTCAGACTTCCCGGACGAACTCAGGGCCTGCCAGCCAAGCAGCAGAAAGATGGTGCCGAGAAACAAGAGCACCATGACCATCGCTCGCAGTGGAAGCCCCGAAGAGTCGGGTACACGCTCGTTCATCGAGCCCACTGTAGCCAGAACGGAAGCAGAACCGAGGGATCAGGTCAGCTCGAAGCCCAGCCGCCGCGCCGCCCGCGCCTTCTGGCGGCTGGCCCGCAGCCGTCGCAGCCGCTTCACCAGCATCGGGTCGGCGGCAAGCGCCTCGGGTCGATCAACCAAGGCATTGAGCACTTGGTAGTACCTAGTTGCCGACATCGAGAACAACTCCTTGATGGCCTCTTCTTTGACGCCGGCAAATTTCCACCACTGACGTTCAAAGGCCAAGATGTCGTGCTCGCGACGAGTCAACCCGTCGGCGACCTCATCGTCATCCCCCGCACGACTTGCCCGCGCCATGGCGCTGTCCATATTTCTTCCCCTGGACCCTTCCGCCGAATCTCAAAACCGCTCTAATGACTTGACTTAAGTACGGGCGTGGTTTGCGCGAATATTGAACCATGCTGCGAACCCGCGAGCCGTAATCCAGACCCGCGAGTCGGCAGACTTGCCGGGATTGTCCGGCGTGTCGCGCGCGCCGCCGATCCGCCAGGCAACTTTAATCACAGTCCCGCTCATGTCTGGCGGACGGGAGCATGGCGTGTCGCTCAGCAGCCCGTTCCGGGCCGCATCGTCGGCGGGCCCGACCCAATTGCCCACCTCCTCAGCAGCCCGTTCCGGGCCGCATCGTCGGCGGGCTTGACCCAATTGCCCACCTCCTCAGCAGCCCGCTCCGGGCCGCATCGTCGGCGGGCTTAAGCTAGCCGACCATGGCAGTCGTTCCGATCCGGATCGTGGGAGATCCGGTCCTGCACACTCCGACAACGCCTGTCGAGGTAGGCGCCGACGGATCCCTCCCCCCAGAGCTGCCCGAACTGATCAACACGATGTTCGAGACCATGGACGCCGCCAACGGCGTCGGACTGGCCGCCAACCAGATTGGGTACGGACTTCGACTGTTCGTCTACGACTGCGCCGACGACCGGGGAGTGGAACACCGTCGCCGCGGCGTCGTCATCAACCCGGTGCTGGAAACCTCCGAGATTCCCGAGACCATGCCGGCACCCGGCCACGAGGACGACGAGGGGTGCCTCTCGGTCCCCGGGGAGTCGTTCCCCACCGGCCGCGCCAAATGGGCACGGGTCACCGGCCTTGACGCCGACGGCAAGCCCATCACGATCGAGGGCACCGGCTTGTTCGCGCGGATGCTGCAGCACGAGACCGGACACCTCGACGGCTTCCTGTACCTCGACCGACTCATCGGCCGGCACGCCCGCAGCGCCAAACGAGCCATCAAAGCGCACGGCTGGGGCGTTCCCGGGTTGTCCTGGCTGCCGGGCGAGGGGCCCGACCCGTTCGGTCATTGATGCCAGCGTGGCCGGAACTCGGCACCCGGGTCTCGGTTCGATACCGCCGGCCCGCCGGTTCCGTCCCGCCGTTCACCGATGCGGTAGGACACCTGCTCGCGGTCGAGCCGACGATCCGCGTGCAAACCAAGAGTGGCGCAGTCGTCGAGTTCGCCGCCGACGACGTGGTGGCGTTGCGGACGCTGACGGACCGGCCGGTGCGCACCGCTGAGATCCGCAACCTCGAGCGAGTGGCCGCCGCGGGCTGGCCGGCAGACGAACAGGAGTGGCTGGACGGCTGGCTGCTGCGAGCCGGACGATCAGATGCCGCACTGAGCGTCAATTCTGCTGTGCCACTCGATGTTTCCGCGAACGCACGTGCGGTTCCGGCGATCGCCGACTGGTACCGCCAACGTGGCCGCCAACCACGAATCGCCGTTCCCGACCGCTTGCTGCCGATACCGCCCACTCAAGTCAGCGAACACGTCGAACAGGTGCTGGTGTGCGAGTTGACCGACAGGGACGCCACCCGACCGGACAGCGGCGACCCGGACGGCTGCGTGGTGAGCGATGCGCCGGACGGCACCCGATGGGCCGGTTTTGCGACCCCACCGAGCTCCCCCGAGCTCCTATCCTGGGCGGCAAGCTGCGGTGCGACCCGCGGCTACGTCACGGTCGGCGAAGACCGGCCTGCGGCAATCGAGTCGGCCCGCGCGCTGGGTTTCCGACTGCACCATCGCCGTCGCTACCTCGCATTGCCCGATAGCTCGAATTAGGAGAAAGCCTTGCCCGACGGTGTATTGCGCCTGGCCACCTGGAATGTGAACTCGATTCGTAGCCGACTGGACCGCGTCGTGGACTGGCTCGCACGCGCCGACGTCGACGTGCTCGCCATGCAAGAGACCAAGTGCTCGGACAGCCAGTTCCCAACCCTGCCGCTGTTCGAACTCGGCTACGAGGTGGCGCACGTCGGCTTCAACCAGTGGAACGGCGTGGCCATTGCATCCCGCGTCGGACTGGACGACGTGCAGGTCGGCTTCGAAGGTCAGCCCACCTGGACCAGCAAGCCGGACGTGGCGGCCCAGGCCGAGGCACGCGCGCTGGGTGCCACGTGCGGCGGCGTCCGAGTGTGGAGTCTCTATGTGCCCAACGGCCGCACCCTGGTCGATCCGCACTACACCTATAAGCTGGAATGGCTTGCCGCGCTGCGTGATACAGCCGAAGGCTGGCTGCGCGACGATCCCGCTGCGCCGATCGCGCTGGTCGGCGACTGGAACATTGCCCCCACCGACGACGACGTGTGGAGCACCGAGTTCTATCAGGGCTCCACCCACGTCTCCACCCCGGAACGCCAAGCGTTCAACGCCATCGTCGACGCGCAATTCACCGATCTGGTAAGGCCTTTCACCCCTGGCCCCGGTGTCTACACCTACTGGGACTACACCCAGCTGAGGTTCCCGAAGAACAGGGGCATGCGCATCGACTTCATCCTCGGCTCTCCCGCGTTGGCCGCCCGGGTCGCCGACGCCCAGATCGTCCGCGAGGAACGCAAGGGCAAGGCCCCCAGCGATCACGCCCCGGTACTCGTCGATCTGCGCAACGAATAACGCCTGCCGCCGAAATCTCTGCGACAGTTCGTTTGTCTGCGTGTTCGGTTAGTGGCAGGCTTTAACTTGAAGCTTGCTGAGAACAACTCAATTGTTGCTGTCGAGCACGCGTCCACGCGGGTATAGCGGGTATAAAGGCAGTTACAAATAGGGAGTCGTCATGAGTGTCGTGGGCGGAGCGATCCGCAATGTTGGCCGAACGGTGAATCGCGTAGCAGCGGCAACCACGGCGACGGCCGGTGCTGTGGGCGGCGCCGCGGTCAACGGCGTCGTCGGTGGCGTCAAAGGGGCTGCCGAAGGCATTCAGCGCGGACTCAGCACCGGAGCCGATTCGACCCCCGCCGCGGCGTTGGCCATCGGCGCCCTTGGCGCCACCGGCCTCGTCGAATGGCCCATTCTGTTGGCCGTCGGCGGCGGAGCGTTGTTGCTACGCAAGATTAATCGCGGCGGCGAAAACGCTACGACCAAGACGCCTGTGGCTGCACCGGCGGCCAAGTTGGCACCGGTGCCCAGTCAACCTGAACCCGCGAAGTCGGCACCCGCGAAATCCGCACCCGTGAAATCCGCACCCGCGAAAACGGCACGCAAATCGACAACCAAGACAACAGCCAAGAAGACAACGGCTAAGAAGACCACCGGCCGCCGAGCGGGTAGTGCCCATTTGCGCAGTACCAATTAGCGGGCGGTGTTGAGTCCCCGTTGAGCAAAGCCATCTCGCTAGGATTCGCTCTGCCGCTGCACGCCATCGGCGCAGGCATGCAAGTCAGCACGGCCCTCACGACGCTGTCGATCACTTCCGCGGCCGCCCTGGGCAAGTCCGCGGGTGAGCTGGTCAAATCCGTTGCCCGCGACGTCTCGCGCGACCTATCCCGCGAGACGATAACCCGACATTGCACGCGCAATGGGAGCCGGGCGTGGATCGAGGTGCGCGGCCTCGAGAGCCAGCAGGATCTCGGTCGGGCGGTGCTTGACGCGATGCGGGCACACCCCCGCGTGCAATCCGCCAGGCTGAACTACCCGTTGTCTCGCGTCGTGGTCGACTTCGACGATCCGGACATGTCGCTGCGCGATCTGTGCCGTGTGGTCGAAGGAGCCGAAAAGCGTTGCGAATCACCGCAGCAACGAGCGAACGTCCTGCCCGCCGACCGAACCGTACTGATGACGCGAGCGGTTACCGTTGCCGCGACCGCGGCGGGGCTCGGCGTAGCACTGACCGGTCGGGTGTTGCGATGGCCGCGGCTGCCGGTCCCCGTGCTGGCCGGTGTCATGGCGGTGGACTACCAGCCCAGATTGCGGCGACTGTTATCCGAACGCATCGGCGAGGACACCACAGACACCGTGATGACACTGGCCGTAGCCGCCGTGGAAACCTTCACTCAGGCACCGGCGTCGCTGTCCGTTGGTTTGGTCATGCAGTCGTTGAAAGCCATCGAATGCTGGGCCGAGGCGCGCGCCTGGCAACACCACGAACCCACCCTGGCGTTGCACGCCGACCAACCGCCCCCATCCGGGCCGGCGAGCCCCAAGCCCCCGTCCGCCCGAAACTTCGACCGCGCCGCCGACCGGTTCGCACACCTGCAGACGATCAGCGCCGGACTGGTCGGCCTCAGCACACGCAACGTCGCTATGGCGGCTACCGCCGCCCTGGTCGCCACCCCCAAAGCCAGCCGGACGACGCCGGAGGCGTTCGCCGCGACCCTGGGTTACGGGTTGGCCGACCAGCACCGGGTGTTGCCGTTGCGACCGGCTGCACTGCGCCATTTGGACACCATCGACGCGATCGTGATCGACCCGCGGGTGTTGTGTACCGACACGTTGCGGGTAGCACGCATCCGGGATGTCGACCGGCAACTCAGCGAACACCAGCTGCCGAAGGCATGGACAACCGCCCAGCACCTCTTGGAGCAACACGGCCTGCATCCCGGCTGGCACCCGGTACCCGATGCCGATTCCGACGTCCAGGCGCTGGTCCTGCCCGCCCGCGACCCGTTGGCCTCCGCGGTGGTCGGTGAGGCACACCGCACGGGCGCGGAACTGGTGACGGTTGACGTTGACTCTCTTTTCGAATTGCGACCCGCATTCGACGAGATTCGAAGCCGTGAAAACGGCTCCATCGACGATGCACTGGTGCGCGCGGTCACCGAGCTACGGCAGGCAGGCCGCACCGTTGCCGTGCTGTCATCTGTTGGCGCCGAAGCGATCTCGTTAGCCGACATCGGCCTGGGCGTGCTACCGCACACCGGGGCACCGCCCTGGTACGCCGACGTGCTACTGCCCGACCTCGCAACCGCGTGGCGGCTGCTACACGCCATTCCGGCGGCTCGGGCCGCCAGACGGCGGGGTATCGAGTTGTCCGGTGGCGCAACGGCCTTGGGATCGTTGTTGATGCTGCCCGGCGTTCGGGGAGTCGGTTCGGGACCGGTGACCACTGGTGCGGCGGCGGGCATGCTTACCGGTTTCCAGCTGGCACGCCAAGTCCTCGGTGCCCAAACACCGCGTCCCGCCGCGTTTCGTGAATGGCACGCCATGTCGGTCGAGCAAGTCCGCAAGCTGTTGCCCGCGCCGGAGCCCGAACACCAACCCGGAACGCAGCAGGATCGGCGCACGCTGGCAAGACGCGCACTCACCGGAGGCGTCAACACGGCCAAACGCGGCGCAAGAGTCACCGCCCCTCCCCTGCACGCGATCGGACAGCTGTTCGGCGCCGTTCGGGCCGAATTGTCCGACCCGTTGACCCCCGTGCTGGCCTTGGGCGCCACGGCCAGCGCCATCTTGGGGTCACCGGTCGACGCGGTAATGGTCGGTTCGGTGCTGACCGGCAACTCGATCCTCGCCGCCGTCCAGCGGCTACGCGCCGAGAGTCAGCTGAATCGCTTACTGGCCCAACAGGTTCCGCCGGCCAGGAAGGTCTTGGCCGGGCCGGACGGTGAGCAGGCTTATGCCGAGGTGGTGGCGGAGGAGCTGCGTCCCGGCGACGTCATCGAGGTGCGCACCCACGAGGTGGTGCCCGCCGATGCCCGGATCATCGAGGAGGTCGACGTCGAAGTCGACGAATCCACGCTCACCGGCGAATCGCTGTCGGTGACCAAACAGGTCGAGGCCACGCCGGGCACCGACCTGGCCGAGCGGCGCTGCATGCTGTACGCCGGGACTACCGTGGTCGCCGGAACCGCGGTTGCCGTGGTCACCGCCGTCGGTGCCGACACTCAGCAGCGGCGCGCCGCAGACCTGGTGGCGGGTGACGTTTCCTCCGTCGGCCTGCAATATCAGCTGAGCCAGCTCACCAACCGGGCCTTCCCCGTGAGCATGGTCGGCGGCGCCTTGGTGACCGGGCTGGGGTTGCTGCGGCAACAGGGCCTGCGCCAGGCGGTAGCCAGTGGAATCGCCGTGACGGTGGCGGCGGTTCCGGAAGGCATGCCGCTGGTAGCAACGCTGGCCCAGCAGGCCTCGGCTCGACGGCTCACCCAGTTCGGCGCCCTCGTCCGCGTTCCACGCTCGGTCGAGGCCCTCGGACGCGTCGACACGGTCTGCTTCGACAAGACCGGCACGCTCAGCGAGAACCGCCTGCGGGTGGCACAGGTACAGCCCGTCGCCGGGTTCTCCAGCGACGACGTGCTGCACCACGCGGCGCATGCCACGCCCGCGTCCAACGGCAACCCCCAGGTGCATGCGACCGACCTCGCCATCGCGGAAGCCGCGGAGCGGGCCCTTCCCGACGGCCAGGCCGGCAACGAAGTGGAACCTGATGCACACCTGCCCTTCCGGTCCGGCAGGTCGTTCTCCGCTTCGGTGTCTAGCACTGAGCTGTCGGTCAAAGGTGCTCCCGAGGTGGTGCTGGCGGCGTGCGGAAAGGTCGATGGGATAGACGGCGCCGTCGACGAACTAGCTGCCAGCGGGCTGCGGGTGATCGCCGTGGCTCAGCGGCGGCTGAGCAAGCAGCAGGCGCAGTCGGTTTCCGACGACCCGGACGACATCGCCGACTTCTGCGACGACGGGTTGACCCTGGTCGGCTTCCTCGGGCTGTCGGACACCCCCCGTCCCCAAGCCGCCGACCTGCTTGCGGATCTGCGCAAGCGCGATCTGAACGTGCGCCTCATCACCGGTGACCATCCGATCACCGCGGCGGCGATCGCCGAGGAACTGGGGCTGCCGGTGACGCCGGAGCAGATCATCAGCGGCGCCGAGTGGGACGCGCTGTCCCGCAAGGACCAGGAACGTGCGGTCAACGAGCGAATCATCTTCGCCAGGATGACCCCGGAGAACAAGGTGCAGATCGTGCAGACGCTGGAAAACAGCGGGCGGGTGTGCGCGATGGTCGGCGACGGCTCCAACGACGCCGCAGCGATTCGCGCCGCCACGGTGGGCATCGGGGTCCTTGCGCACGGCAGCGATCCGGCGAGCGTCGCGGCGGACGTGGTCTTGGTCGACAGCCGAATCGAATCCCTGCTCCCGTCGATCCTGGAAGGCCGCCAACTTTGGCAGCGGGTGCAGGCTGCGGTTTCGGTACTGCTGGGTGGAAACGCCGGCGAAGTCACGTTCGCGATCATCGGCACCGCGATCAGCGGGGTGTCGCCGCTCAATACCCGGCAGTTACTTCTGGTGAACATGCTGACCGATGCGCTGCCCGCCGCGGCGCTGGCGGTCAGCAAACCCAGCGATCCATTCAACGTCGATGCGCGGGGCCCGGATCAGCGGGCGGTGTGGCGTGCGGTCGGGGTCCGCGGGACGACGACCGCGGCAGCGGCCACGGCGGCATGGGTGATGGCCGGTGTGACGGGGCGGCCGAAGCGCGCGTCCACGGTAGGTCTCGTCGCGCTGGTGGGCGCTCAGTTGGGTCAGACCCTGCTGGAATCCCATGACTGGCTGGTGGTGCTCACCGCGGCGGGTTCGCTGGCCGCAATGGGCACCGTGATCAGCATCCCGATCGTCAGCCAGTTGCTCGGGTGCACTCCGATTGGCCCCCTCGGGTGGGCCCAGGGACTGGGTGCCGCCGCTGCCGCAACCGTGGTGACGGGGGTGCTGAACCGAACGCTGGAAAGTCGGGATCAGCCGGACCCGACCACGACGGAGACGGACGCGCCGGACTCCGCTCCGCAATCTCCACCACCCCCACGCGCCACAGCAGGGCATAAAGCTCCGTCAGCGGCACAGTCAGCAATGCGGCCAACGACGAAACCAGCGGATCGGCCAGGGCATCTGTCGTCGACATACTCTCGACGGTGACCGCGCCGTCCTGCTCAACGGCTAACCCGACATGACCGAAAGGCGAACGATGGCGGAAAAGCAGGCTCCCCGGGATCCCCGTGCCAACCGGGCGGTTTCGCAGCGCGAAGCTGTGAAGAAGATCCGGGAGAGCGAAACCTTCGTGATCAACCTGCCGATAGTGGGCAAGGTGACCGTTCCGCCACCGGAACAACTGGCTTACTACGGTGGCCTGGCCGCCCTGGCCGCCCTCGAACTCATCGACTGGCCGGTCGCCCTGGTCATCGCCACCGGGCACGCGCTGGCCAGCAATCACCACAACAAGCTGCTGGAAGAGTTCGGCGAGGCGCTGGAAGACGCCTAACCGCTCGCGTCGGCGACCGCTTTGTCGAACTGCATGGTGACGCGGGTGCCCGCCGCGGTTCGGTTGGTGTCCACCCGGTCGGCGAAGCCGCTGATCATGGTCAGCCCCCGCCCGCGCCGCTGACTACGCAGGCTGGCGGACGAATCGCCGGCCCAGCTGCCCGAGTCGCTGACCGTGACAGCCACCGTCTCGCGATAGAGAAAGCCTTCGAGGGAAACCGTATTGCAGCCGTTGCCGTTGCTCCCGTGCTCGATCGCGTTGGACACCACCTCGCCCGTCGCCAGCAGGATTTCGTCGGCTCGGGCGGGCGGTACGGCGATGGCGTTCAGCCAGTCACTCACTTGCTGCCGGGCGATCGGAACCTCCGCGGGCACGGCGGGCAATACGGTTGCGAAACTGTGCGGCCCCGCATGACTCGGACGCAACGCGAGCACTACGACGTCGTCGCCGTACCCGCCGGGTGGGCTCATCCGGTGCAGTAGCTCGGCGCAAACGGCTTCGACAGGGAGGTTTGCGCAGTGCGCGGCGGCGGTCTTCAGCCGGGCGAACCCGTCGGCGAGGGTCTCCCCAGGCCGCTCCACCAGTCCGTCGGTGTAGAGCAGGACCAAGCTGCCCGGCGGCAGATCCGCCTCCGCTGCGGGGTCGTAGTCGTGGTAGTCGCGGGTCCCCACCGGCGGTCGTCGCCCCGACGCCAGAAACACCGCCTCCCCATCCGGTCGCACCACCAACGGATAGGGATGCCCGGCGCAGCTGTAGCTGATGACACCGTCGCCGATGGTGGCGTAGGCGACCGTCGCGCAACCCGCACCGGCGATGGTGGCCGCATACGTGTCCAGTGACCGCAGCACCTCGGCCGGATCGGCCAAGGTGAGCACGGAGGCGGCCATGGCCGCGCGCAACCTGCTCATCACTATCGCGGCCGGCAGGCCGTGTCCGACGACGTCACCCACGGATATGCCGATTCGGCCCACGCTGTTCAGCGGCGTCACCGAAAACCAGTCGCCGCCCACCCGCATTGCCTCAGCGGCCGGTTGGTAGACCGCGGCGATGACACCGACCATCGACCCGTGATCCAAGTCGAGGAGCTGCTCTTGGAAGTCCACGGCGATGCGGTGTTCGCGCGCCATGACCCGCACCCGTTCCAACGTGGACTGGGTGAATTCGGCTGTCCGCCTGAATGTTTCGAGTTCGGCCGGCTTGAAGATGCGCGGTTTGGGCCACAGCAGCAGTAGTACCCCGATGACGCGGCCCGCACCGTCCCGCAGCGGGTGGGCGACGCACGCGCGGACGCTGCCCGCGCTGTACTGCACGGAGTGCTGGTAGCGCGGCGGAAGCTCGAACGTGTCGGTGACGATCATCGGTTCACCCGTGCGCGCGACGTCGACGCCTACCAAGGGCGAATCCAGCTGGGCCACGTGGAATCGGTCGCGCAGCTCGACCGGAAATGCGCCGGCGTAACTGAATTTGACCTCGTCCCCGTCGACGACACCGATCGCCACCGCGGCGGAGTCGCTGGAACCCGATGAGGAGTTCAGAACGGCCGCAAGGATTCCTGCGATCGAATCGGTGTGCTGCAGCGCGGCATCGAGTTCGACCAGACCCACCGTCAGCGGTGCGCGGAATTCAGTGGTTTCGGTGGCCGCGCAGAGGACTCCGTAGACGTCACCGCCATCGGCGATCAGCGGGCTGTAGCTGAAGGTGAAATGCCGTTCGCAGGGCTGCCCGCCGTGATCGATCAGCAACACCAATTCGTCGGGCCCCACTGCCACGCCGGTTTCGACCACCCCGGTCAGCGTCGGGCCGACGGATTGCCAGACCTCCGACCAGACGTCGCGGCCCCGTCGTCCCAAGGCGTCCGGATGCTTGTCACCGAGGATCGGGGCGAAAGCATCGTTGTACACCTGGAACAGATCGCCCGCGCGCAGGAACAACGCCATGGGGAGACGCGCGGTCAGCACAACCGACACCGCGGCCCTGACTTCCGGGGCCCAATGGGGTGAGGGACCCATCGGATGGGCCGCCCAGTCGAACTCGGCGAACCGCCGACCCATCTCGCCGCCCAACCTGACCGCAGTGGCCAGGTCGTGCGGCAGTGGGTGCTGGTTCATCGCCGCCGCTCGGAATCCTTCGGTTTATCGCCCCGCAGCGCGTCCGGCACCGTCGGGTAGATGTCGAGAATGCGGTCCAGTTCCGTTACTCGGATGGGTTGCAGCACTTGGCTGTGGCCGGCCACCACGCGCACGGCAGTGCCGACGGCTCGCCCCTGCTCATGGCAGTCGAGCACGGCATTCAGACCGGCGCTGCCGAAGAACGTCACCGCTTGCAAGTCGACGATGAGCAGGCGAGCCGGGTGGTTTTCGGCCAACGCCAACCCCTCCGTCAGATGGGTGGTGAGTTCCGCGGCGGTGCTGGAATCGATCTCCCCCCGCGCGCACACGATGACGGTGTCCTCGCGAGTCTCGTGCGCGACCGCCAACAGCTCCATACTTTTCTCTCCGCCCGAATTACCCTGCGCCGAGCCTAACCCGCGGCTATTCGTCGGGACCCGCTAATCGGCGTCGGCGGGGATGCGCTCGTGCACCGTCAGCAGCAAATGATCGAACTGGCTCTGCACGGACGGCGACGGCGTAGGCAGCGCGCTGATTTCGGCGAGCAGCTGCGTCGCCAAGGCACGCAACTTGGTGTTGGTCTCTTGCGAGCGCCACTGCAGCACCCGGAAGGCTTGCTCGGCGCTCACCCGATAGACGTACATCAGCACGCCCTTGGCCTGCTCGATGGCCGCACGGTTCTCGAATAGGTCCGGTAACGCCTCGTCGAGCACCTCTTGTCGGGTTTCGTCACGGGTCTCGTCGAACGTGCTGGTGAGATCGATGTAGTGCCCTTCGGTGCCCAGCACCACGCCTGCGTCGTCCAGCATCCGGTCCGCGACGACGATCGCCTCGTGCACCTTGCCCGCGGTGTCGACGAACCTGTGGCGACTCGAAAACGACTCACCTGACCGCAGGGCGTAGTCGAGCAGGTCCTGAACGTGGGCGCGGTCTTCGGGATGCTTGTGCGAAAGCAGCAGCTGCGTCGTCGGCACCACCGACCCTGGTTCGTAGCCATACATGCGGGCTACTTCGTCGGACCACTCCCAACGTTGACCCACAAACCAGAAGCGGAAGCTGCCCACATGCAGATAACGATTTGCACCAACAGCCCCGCTGACCACATTGGCCCCACTGGTCCCAGAAAACGCCTGGCCGTTGCCGTCCCGTCCGGGCAGGTCATTGTTGGCAGACCGCTGCACATCTAGAATCATCGCATTGGGCTTGCGCACCGGCCACCGAGGTAGTTGGCAGAAATCCTGTAAAAGCCCTTCATCAGGCGAGCAACAACGATACGCTCAGGGATTACACCCAGCCGACGGGCTGGTGGGAGGTGGCAGATGTCGTTCGTCGTCGCAGGTCCGGCTGCAGTAGCTGCTGCCGCCGCGAACCTTGCCGGCATCGGAACGGCGATTGGATCCGCCAATGCGGCGGCCGCCGCCCCCACGACCGAGTCGCTTGCGCCGTCCGCGGACCAGGTGTCGAACGTCGTGGCGAGCGTGTTCAGCAACCACGCCCAGGAGTACCAGAACTTCAGCGCCCAGATGGCGGCGTTTCACGAGAACCTCGTGCAGGCTCTGAACGCAGGAGCCCAGGCCTATGCCGCCGCCGAGGAACTCAACGCCAAGCAAACCGGCATCAACGCACCCGTCCAATCCTTGTTGGGCGGCCCCTAATCGGCGACGCGCCACTGGGGCCGACGGCGTAGCTAAACCCGGGGTTCCCGCCCGAGCGTCCCGCTAGGGGGAGGCGGGGAGGTACGGGATGTCGTTTGTGGTCACGTCGCCGGCCATAGTGGCCGCGGCAGCAACGGATCTGGCCCGGATCGGGTCGACACTCAACTCAGCGAACATCGCGGTCAGCGCGCCGACGACGTCGGTGCTGGCCTCGGCTGCGGATGAGGTGTCTGCGGCCATCGCAGCGGCCTTGAGCGGCCACGCTCGCGAGTATCAAGCCGTCAGCGCGCAAATGGCGGCGTTCCACGAGCAGTTCGTCCGGGCGCTCAACGTTGGCGCCGGATCGTATGCCGGCGCCGAAGCCGCCGGCGTCCAGCAGCTCGTTCTCAACGTCATCAACGCACCCACTCAACTCCTGTTGGGGCGTCCTTTGATCGGCGACGGCGCCAACGGGGCCACACCTGGCGCGACCGGCGGAGGCGGCGGAATTCTGTACGGCAATGGCGGTAACGGCGCGCCTGGCGCCCCGGGCCAGCCCGGCGGCGCGGGTGGGCCGGCGGGCCTGATCGGTAACGGCGGCGTCGGCGGCACGGGCGGTGCCGGTGTGGCCGGCGGAAACGGCATGGCCGGCGGTAGCGGCGGCACCGGCGGGTGGTTGTTCGGCAATGGCGGCGCCGGCGGCGCCGGCGGTACCGGAGGAACCCAAGTCGCGGTCGGTGGCCACGGCGGGCTCGGCGGCCAAGGCGGCAACGCATTTCTCTTCGGGGCCGGCGGGCTCGGCGGCACCGGCGGTGGCGGCGGGAATGGCGGGGGGCGGGCCGGCGGCAACGGGCGGCGGGGATGGCGAGAGGGATGGCATCAGCGGTGGTGGGGGCCTCGGTGGGGTGCTCTATGGAAATGGGGACCAGGGGGGATGGAGCGGATCACCGGGTGGGCTGGCCCGGCGGCAACAGGTTCGGAAGGAGGACCGGCGGAACCGGCACGGCGGCAGCGGCAACGGCGCGGAAATGGAGATGGAGCGGAATGGGGGCAGGGCCGGCGGCACCGGCGGCGGTGGCGGTGGCGGCGGCATGGGTGGACTGATCGGTAATGCAGGGACCGGCGGCGACGGTGGCTCCGGCGGCCCTGGTTCGATTGCCGGCTCAGGCGGCAACGGGGGCTCCGGCGGCAACGCCAAACTGCTCGGCAGTGGCGGCGCCGGCGGCAACGGCGGGTTCGTTTCCCCTGCAACGATCGGCCCCGGGGGCATCGGTGGTAGCGGCGGAGCTGGGGGGCACGGCGGCGCGCTAGTGGGCAACGGCGGGATCGGCGGCTTGGGCAGGCCCGGCGGCGCTGGCGCGGTGAACTTTCCGGGCGGGCCGGGTGGCAACGGGGGCGCCGGCGGCAACGCCGTCGGATTGATCGGCAACGGCGGCAACGGTGGTGCCGGCGGCTCCGGTGGCCCCGCCGGCTCACTCCCGCACCCCGACGGTAAAGACGGTGCCGGCGGTGCCGGCGGCACGGGCGGGGTGCTGTTCGGGATTCCCGGCGCGCCCGGCCCGAACGGCTGAGCCCTCGCACACGGACGCCGTGCTGCGCTAGCGTGGGAAACGGCAATCTAACCACCCGCGGGAGCGCACGCCCGGTGCGCTGAGAGGACGGCTCGGGGCCGTCGACCGTACGAACCTGACCGGGTAATGCCGGCGTAGGGAGTTGAAATGACCGACGTACTTTCCGAGACCATCGACGCCACGGTGACGACGGGGCCGATCGCGGGTAGCAGCAAGGTCTATCGCGACGTTCCGAGCGTGCCGGGTGCCAGGGTGCCCTTCCGCCGGGTGCACCTGTCCACCGGCGACCACTTCGACCTCTACGACACCTCCGGGCCCTACACCGACACCAACGCCGTGATCGATCTGACCAAGGGGTTGCCGGCGCGGCCCGGGTTGGTACGCGACCGGGGTACTCAGTTGCAGCGTGCCCGCGCCGGTGAGATCACCGCCGAGATGGCGTTCATCGCCGTCCGTGAAGGCATGCCGGCCGAGCTGGTGCGCGACGAGGTCGCCCGCGGCCGCGCGGTGATCCCCGCCAACCACAACCATCCCGAGAGCGAGCCGATGATCATCGGCAAGGCGTTCGCGGTGAAAGTCAATGCCAACATTGGCAATTCGGCGGTGACGTCCTCGATTGCCGAAGAGGTTGACAAGATGGTGTGGGCGACCCGCTGGGGCGCCGACACCATCATGGACCTTTCTACCGGCAAGAACATTCACGAAACCCGCGAGTGGATCCTGCGTAACTCGCCGGTGCCGGTGGGGACCGTGCCCATCTACCAGGCGCTGGAGAAGGTCAAGGGCGACCCGACCGCACTGACGTGGGAGCTGTACCGCGACACCGTAATTGAGCAATGCGAGCAGGGCGTGGACTACATGACCGTGCACGCCGGCGTGCTACTGCGCTACGTGCCCCTGACCGCCAAGCGAGTCACCGGCATCGTGTCCCGCGGCGGCTCGATCATGGCCGCCTGGTGTCTGGCGCATCACCAAGAGTCGTTCCTGTACACCCACTTCGAGGAACTGTGCGAGATCCTGGCGCGTTATGACGTCACCTTCTCCCTCGGCGACGGACTGCGGCCAGGCTCTATCGCCGACGCCAATGACGCCGCGCAGTTCGCCGAGCTGCGCACCCTGGGCGAGCTGACCAAGATCGCGAAATCCCATGGGGTGCAGGTGATGATCGAAGGCCCCGGGCACGTTCCGATGCATAAGATCGTCGAGAACGTGCGCCTGGAAGAGGAGCTGTGCGAGGAGGCCCCGTTCTACACGCTGGGCCCGCTGGCCACCGACATCGCACCGGCTTACGACCACATCACCTCGGCGATCGGTGCGGCCATCATCGCCCAGGCCGGCACCGCGATGCTGTGCTACGTGACTCCCAAGGAGCACCTCGGCCTGCCGGACCGCAAGGACGTCAAGGACGGCGTGATCGCCTACAAGATCGCCGCGCACGCCGGTGACTTGGCCAAGGGCCACCCGCATGCCCAGGATCGCGACAACGCGCTGTCGCAGGCGCGTTTCGAGTTCCGCTGGCACGACCAGTTCGCGCTGTCGCTGGATCCCGACACCGCGCGGGAGTACCACGATGAGACGCTGCCGGCCGAGCCCGCCAAGACCGCACATTTCTGCTCGATGTGCGGCCCGAAGTTCTGCTCGATGCGGATCACGCAAGACGTGCGCGACTACGCCGCGAAGCACGGCCTGGAAACCGAAGAGGACGTCGAGGCGATGCTCGCGGAGGGCATGGCGGAGAAGTCCCGTGAGTTCGCCGAGCACGGCAACCGGGTGTATCTGCCTATCGCCCAACCGTGATCGCGAGCGCGGCGGGTCTGCCGCTGGCGGCGCCGGGGACGACGCCGCTGCGGGTGCTCACCATCGCGGGATCGGACTCGGGGGGCGGCGCCGGCATCCAGGCTGACCTGCGCACCATCGCTTTGCTCGGCCTGCACGCCTGCGTCGCCGTCACCGCAGTAACCGTCCAGAACACTTTGGGCGTCAAGGGCTTTCACGAGGTGCCCGACGATGTCGTGGCCGGTCAGATCGAGGCGGTGGTCACCGATATCGGGATCCAGGCCGCAAAAACCGGGATGCTGGCTTCGTCGTCCATTATCGAGACGGTCGCCGCAACCTGGCGAGAGCTCGCGCTGAGCGTTCCGCTCGTCGTCGACCCGGTTTGCGCATCCATGCACGGTGACGCGCTGCTGGCATCGTCGGCGTTGGACACGCTTCGCACCCAACTGTTTCCGTTGGCCACGCTCGTCACCCCTAATCTTGACGAGGTGAGCCTGCTGGTGAATATCGACGTGGTCGACGCCGAGTCCCAGCGTGCGGCGGCCAAGGCTTTGCACGCGCTGGGACCTCGCTGGGCGTTGGTCAAAGGTGGACACCTGCGTTCGTCGGAGCGCAGTTGCGACCTGCTGTACGACGGCTCGGACTTCTACGAGTTCGACTCGCCACGACTGCCCACCGGAAACGACCACGGCGGCGGCGACACCCTGGCTTCGGCGACCGCCTGCGCCCTGGCCCACGGCTTCACCGTGCCCGAGGCCGTCGACTTCGGCAAGCGGTGGGTGACCGAATCCCTGCGCGCCGCTTATCCGTTGGGGCGCGGCCACGGCCCGGTCTCAGCGCTGTTTCGGCTCTCATGAATCTCGACCAGATCGCGGGCGTCGCGCACCAGCCCGACAACACACCGCAAGGCGTCGTGGTGCTCACCCACGGGGCCGGCGGCAACCGGGACGCCAAACTGCTGCAACAAGTTTGCGACGAGTGGGCACGCCAGGGCTGGCTCGCCGTCCGCTACAACCTGCCATATCGTCGACGCCGCCCCAAGGGCCCGCCGTCGGGCTCGGCAGCCACCGATCGGGAAGGCATCCGCGAGGCAATAACGTTGTGCCGCAGCCTTGCCGACGGTCCACTCATCGCCGGCGGACATTCCTACGGCGGCCGGCAGACCTCCATGGTGGTCGCCGAAGGCGAGACGCCGGTGCACGTGCTGACGCTGTTCTCCTATCCGGTCCATCCGCCCGGCAAACCGGAACGCGCCCGCACCGAACATCTACCGGACATCACGGTGCCGACGGTGTTCACCCATGGAACGTCGGATCCGTTCGGCACCATCGCCGAGCTGCGTGACGCTGCGGCGTTGATCGCCGCGCCTACCGAAGTCGTCGAGATCTCCGGCGCGCGACACGATTTGGGTTCGAAGACTCTTGATGTCCCTGCTCTGGCGGTGACGGCGGCGCTTCGGTTGTTGCCGGGCCGAACAGCGTGACCTCCATCAGCGTCCGCACGCACGCCTGCATGTAAGCCGAGTCGTCTTTGTTGGTCAGCATCCGGCCCAGGTCCACTACCAATGCCATCGCGGCATGCACGAGGAACCGTGCCTGCATCGGCGACAGTGCCGGGCGCGCCGCCGTCAACAGTTGCACCCACGAATCCACTGTCGACAGCTGCACGTTGTGTAGCACCATCTGATCCGCGGGGGTCAGGTTCATTCGCTCGGTGTAGTAGACGGCGAACAACTCCGGGTTGGCGAACGACGTGGCCACGTAGGCGTCGATCAGCAGAGTCAGCGCCTGACGTGGCTCGGTGAGGGCGCTCAGAATCGGTGACAGCTGGGCGGACACTCGGTCGGCAGCCCGGCGCAACCCGGTCGACAGAATCTCGAGCTTGCCCGAGAAGTACCGGTAGATCCCCGATACCGGTATGCCCGCCGCCGCTGCGATCTGGGCCATGCTGGTTTCGGTGTAACCCCGTTCTTTGAACAACGCCATCGCGGCGTGCAGCAGAGCTTCGTAGACGCCCGCGTCCTCGGTGAACAACCGCCACGACACCGGGCGGGGGAAAACGGTCCCTGGCTGCGGAAGTTCCGTGGAGAGAATCGCCGCCGAGGCGTCTTTTAAAAGGGCGCGAATCTCGTCGGCCGGCAGCCGCGAACGGTGGTCGACGATGCTGCCAATCACGCTCAGCACTCCGACCGACAGCGTCCATCGCTGCTCGGACGTCAACGTCGGACGTATTACCAAGAGCGGCTTTTGAATTCGGCGATTCACCGACATCAGCTGAGCGGCCAGCACCGCTTGGTCCTCCACACGCAGATAGCGTGACTGCCAGCGGTACAGCCCACCGGACTCGCGACTGTCCAGCGTGAGGTCGATGAGCGCAACGACTAACCGGTCCAATTCTGCGGCTGGGTCGACCGAGTCGTTCATGTCAACCAGATCGACGGCGTCGACCAGTTGCTGGCTCAAGGACAACACAGCGCCGCGGAAAAGGTCGTACTTGCCCGCGTAGTGGCGGTACAACGCGGCCGCCGAGACGCCGACCTTTGCCGCGATGGTTTCCATACTCACCGCGTGATAGCCCTGCGCACTGAACGCCTCAGCGGACGCGCGGGCAATCTGCGCCTTGCGGTCCTTCGGTCGCCGCCGAACGTTGTCGACGGGTGGGGCGCTTGCGATGGTCACAGGCTCACTCTAGCCCGAGCGTTCGCCCAGGAAACTCCGTGCAAACTGTCTTCGGGAAAGAATGTTTATTAACATAACGCTGACGGGGGAAGGTCGCCGCAAGGCTCTCGAAGGGGATGGTTCATGCTGGAGAAGGTCCGCCAGTTGCTCAATTTTCAGGTCACGATCGGCCAGCTGATCGTCCTAGGACTTGCCATAGGCACGCCGTACCTGCTGGTGGGGACGATCTGGTCAACCACGCATGCTGAGCATCTGCACAACATGCACGGCGCCGATCTCGCCGTCTCATTCCTGGGGCAGATCGTCTCGTGGCCCGTTCTGCTGTTCTCAGACGTCTGCATGACGTGAACACATTGCATCGAATTGGTAATTAACATCATTTGGGGGAATTTGTGAGCCACCGGCAGACATACATCGCGATAGCAGGGGTGGTACTGGCGTTGATGGGGCTGGCGGCCCTTGTGTACCCGGTTTACCTGAATGAACTCGACCCGTACGGCATGAAGGTCGACTGCGGCAGCGGGCTCATCTCGGATTTGGGGCAGGCACGCAATGCCGACAGCGATGAACTCGCGTCCAGTTGCGAAAGCGCATTGTTGGTCCGGCGCGCATGGTCGATCCCGATGGCTGCCGCTGGGCTTGGGCTGATCGCCTGGTTCTCAGTGCTGTGGGTACGTGAGGAACAGCAACGCGAAGCCGAAGAGGCGGAGCACTACGTCCCCCATCCGGAGATAGCGCGTCACCCGTGACCTAGCCGGGATAGCGCGAGTAGCACCCGTCCATTTCGCCCAGCACACCGCTGCGGAACGCGGCGATCCGAGTAAAGCCGGCCGGCACGCTGATGCCGTCGGCGTCACTGGCCACCATGTGGTTGGTAAGCAGACCGGACACGGCCTCATCGACGTCGCCCGCGGTGAGTTGTAGTGAGTTGCCAGACGGCAACTGGATGGGTTCGGCCATCTTGCGGTGGGCAAAACCGGTGAGGCAAGCCGTCCGCAACGCGGTCCACGGGCTTTGCATCGGGAGTCCGCGTTCATGTTGCACGGCCAGCGCGTACCTCGACATCACGATCGACAAGGCCGTGTCATCGCCTTGCGGCAGGCTGTGCTGCTTGGTACCGGCGACCTTGCCCATGGCCGCCAGGCCCGGCAGGTCGATCATGATGGTGTTGGTGGACGGACAGTAGGACGCCGGGGGGCTGGGCTTGGCGTCCGAGCAGCCCACCGTCTTGAACGACAACTTCGGCGGATTCTTGGGCGAGAAGATCTTGCCCATCACTTCCATCAACGTGTTCAACGTGTCTTCGTTGATCGCGACCTCGCCGGTCTCCACATCCCCAGTGGACGAATCGACTCGCAGCGTCGTCGGCAGATCACCACGGCGCCGCTCGATTTCGGACTTGTTGATCGCGGCGCATGCTGCGGCTCCGGTGATAAAACCCATCTGGAAGGCGCTCACCCGGTCCAGCGCCGACCCGTGTTCGTCGTCGTTCTCCTGATCGGATTCGATCACCGGGTCACGGGTGGTGATGACCCCGGCCAGCACGTGGTCGATCCCGTCGGCGGTGCTCAGAGTGAAGCGAGGCGATTTCCCCTCGGCCACCCACCACAGGTAGACACCCGCGAAGCAATCCGCCTGCTGCTCAAAGACGATCGTCGGGTCTCGCCGGGACACCAGCTTCGCCATGTTTTGTATGGCGTGCCCGTATTCGTGCGCCAACACGCCATTTACGGACATGTCGCCGAAATACTGTTGTGCGACCGGCATGAAAACCCCGCGGTCCCAGGCGATTAGGTCGCAACGAGAAGTGAAGAAGGCGTTGACGTTGTCGTAGGTCGGCATACGGCATACGGTCGAGCCGCTGCGGTCATTGGAGTCGTAGGACACCAATTTCGATACCGGCTTGAAGGAGCCCTTCATCGTCTGGCCGTATGCCGCCGTCCAGTACTCCTCGATGTCGTTGATCGAGAGCAACGCCAACTTGTCGATCGGTCCGTTGTCGGTGTTGATCACGGTGCCGGTGGGGGCGGGAGCGTTGGGGCGGGGGCCGCTGGGGCCGTTGGTCGCGGGCAGACCGCCCACACGGAACGGGTCGTTGAGAATCGACACGGCGCGACCCTGCACGACGTTGGTACAGCCGGCCACAACGGCAATCACCGCGAGGCAAACCATCGCCGCTCGCCCCGTGGCTCTCACCCTCCGCCCGCGGTTACTCATGTGATCAACCTCGAATCGACCGGCGTGCACCAAAGGAACCCTAGTTTAGTGGCGTACTCGAGTTTCAGAGCGCAAACTTCGTGACGCTGTGGCCACCGAGCGTGTGGCCTGCGCACCCGCACTCGCGTGGACGGGGCAAAAAGCCACACATTCGGCGGCCCAA
This sequence comes from Mycobacterium bourgelatii, assembly GCF_010723575.1. Lineage (NCBI taxonomy): Bacteria > Bacillati > Actinomycetota > Actinomycetes > Mycobacteriales > Mycobacteriaceae > Mycobacterium > Mycobacterium bourgelatii. Next base: position 312,306 of record NZ_BLKZ01000001.1, on the reverse strand, counting down.
CCCCGCGCGCCGCCCCCGCGTCGACTGTGTGGCCTACGCACCGAAATTCGCGCGCGCAGGGCAAAAAGCCACACCTTCGACGCCCCAACGCAAGGCCCCCACGACGCGAATCACGACTTGGTGAGCACGTGCCGCGTGCGATCCTCCATGATCGGTACTCCGTTGCGACCCGTCAGGTCCTGCGCGTACAGGCCGACGGCATAGGCGGCGCCGCCGCCTTGAATCCCCAACGAGGTTTGGTCGATGTTCTCGACGGTGTCACCCTTCTGGTGGTAGTTGGGGTCGAACGGCTCATCGGCGGTCCCGCCCCATAGCTTTGCCTCCTCCTCGGACTTCTTGACCTCGGCGCCCGAGAACAGCCCTCCGGACGGAATGCCTGCCAGGGTGAACCCGTCGTAGTCGGAGCGGCCGTCGAAGGAGGTGTCGCGCGGAGTCTTGCCGGCGGCCCGCAGATAGGCGGCCAGCGTGCGCTCAATGCCCGCCGATCCCTCCGGCACCACCGGCTGGCCACGAGCGTCCAACGGCAGCGACTGGTCGCCGTCGTAGGTGAAATAGCCCGGATTGGGCGATCCCAGCATGTCGAAGTTCAGGTAGAGGGCGATGCTCTTGAGCGCGTCGAGATCCAACGACTCGACATAATTCCGGGACCCGATCAGCCCGAGCTCCTCGGCACCCCAGAAACCGAACCGCACCGCGTTACGAATGTCCGGCGAATTACCCAGTTGCACAGCGGTTTCCAGCACGGCGGCCACCCCGGAACCGTTGTCGTTGATGCCCGGCCCCTCCGGGACGCTGTCCAGGTGCGCACCGGCCATCACGACGTCGGTCGGCGAACCGGTCTTAGTTTGCGCAATGACGTTGCGGGCCTTGAAGTTTTTCGTCTGCGCCTTCAGCTTGACCGTTATCGGCCCGGACTTGCCGCGCAGCTGGACCCCGACGGACTTGGTGACGCTGACGACGGGGATCTTGACCTCAGTGTTCACCCCCAAGGTGCCGCCCATGGACTGCTCGTCGACGTTGTCGGCGATGATCAGCGCGACGGCTCCGCGCTGGGCCGCGGCGTCTTCCTTCTGCGCGAATTGGCATTCGCCGCGGTCCACCAAGACCACCGCGCCCTTCACCGGCAGATTGTCGTAGTCCGACGGCGAGCAACCCGGACTTTCCTCGACGGGTGCCAGTACCAGCGGCCCGGTCACCCCTTGTTCCGGCGTGGGCAGACTGTATTCGAGCGCGCGCGCGTCTGACTTGAAGTCACCGATGGCCACCGAGCCCTTCTCGGCCTCGAACACGCTCGCCGAAAACTCCGGTGTCTGTACGTCGAATCCGTTCTTGCGCAACACGTCAACCACGTAGTCGACGCTCTGCTCATAGCCCTGGGTGCCCACCGCGCGGGTCCCGTTGTTGGCGTTGGCGATGTCCTGCAACTTCTGCAAGTGCGCCATCATCGCGTCCGTGTGGACCTTGTTGCGCAACGTGTTGGCGAACTCCGCCGCATTAGGGCTTGCGGCAGGATTTGTAATGGTGCTGGGCGTGGTCTTCTTGGACCAACTGTCGCAGCCAATTACCAAAGAGGCCAGAAATACGGCCACGGCGGCGACCGCCAACGCCGCCCGCATCGTGTTCGGTTTGTTCCCCATCGCGCTCAGATTAGACTGCGGCGCCTGATGTTGCGAAAGGCCGCAGCTGCACAAGCGGATGCGGACCTTGGCATCACAACGATCCAAATCAGACAAATAGGGCGGTGAACGGCGCAAAAGGCAAATTGCGCACCACCAGCCAGACCACCCACAGCACCAAGGCCACCAGGGCCGCCCAACGCGAATGCTGCCAACTTGTGATCCGGCGACCCACCACACGGCCGTAGGTCCAAGCCAGATACGCCCATACCAACAGCACGACCGCGACAACACCCAAAGCGTTGAACCGGACAGCCGCCCACACATTGCCGTGCATCAAGCTGTACAGCATTCGCATGCTGCCGCACCCCGGGCAGTCAATTCCCAACAACGCCTTGATGGGGCAGGGCGGCAGAACGCCGTTCGGGGTTGTCGGATCACCCACCCAGATGGCGGCGCCCAATAAGATCGCGGTGCCGGCCACCAGTAATGGCGCACCCAACCTCATTGGCGCCGCTCTCTGGCGGGTCACCATGAGCGTCGCGGACCTAGAACAGTGTGGAGGTAATCATCGCCGCAGTGTCTGGACTTGCGGCCAAGCTGGCAATGATCGTCAGGATGACCCAAAGGACACCGCCAATAGCACCAGCAATGATCGCTATGATCCCCCACTTCTTCGCTGCATCGGCGGACGCCTGCGCCTCGCCGTACTGACCCTGCGCCCACAACCCGCCGACCTGGCTGGCTTTGATGACAGCGTAAACACCAGGCAGCAAGCAGAACAGCACCCCGATGATCGCGATCACCAGGTTGTTGTTTGGCGGTTGCCCCGCGGGCGGCTGCTGCGGCGGGTATCCCGGGGGTGGCGGCTGAGTCATAAATTCTCCAGATCAAGAGAAGCTAGCTGGCGTGAAGCGGTGCTTACCATACCCGAGCCGATTTGCTCTGGCACCGATAAAAATCACCGTACCAAGGGCGGTGAATTTCCCTGGGCGTTCCGGAATTTGGATCTTCGCCAGGGTCGAGGTCAGGCCGCGCCGGTGCACGCCGCCCTACTATTCGCTGGGGCACACAAATAGACTCCTGAATGTCAGAGCACTCGCACCGTCGGTGCGACGACGTAAGGAGTTTTTGGATGTCTCACCTCACGAACGCGTTGCGGGCCGCTTCCGCCGCAGCGGTAATCGGTGGCTTCGCATGCCTTGGTACAGCTACGGCGAACGCTGACGACCCCAATGTCGACACCCTGGCCTCCACACTGTCGAAGGGCTACTCGCTCAGCAACTGCATCGTCGAAGACCCCGCTCCCGGCGGCACGCTGGCGGCAATTTCCTGCCAGGAGAGCCCGGACCCGAATGGACCGGTGAAAGCCACGTACCTGCTCTACAACAACCCCGAGGATCTGTCCGCTTCGTTCAAGAACAGCATCAAGGACGTGGAAACCACTGCCTGCGGTGACAGCGGCAAGTCACCGACCACCTGGCGCCAGGGCAACGCACAGAGTCCCGCCGGACAGGTCGCTTGCGGGACCTATCAGGGTGCCGCAGAGATCATCTGGACCACGGACGCCAAGAACGTCTTGAGCTACGTCAAGGGCCACAACACCGATGTGCAGGCCCTCTACCAGTGGTGGCGCACCAACGGCTGATTACAGTTGCGCCGCAACGAGTTCCGCCACGGCGCGCATGCCGGCGGCGTTGGGGTGCAGCGGCGCGACCCGGCCCGGTAGCGGCACACCGGGCCTGGTCGTCCACGGGTCCGCTGACCACGCGTGATGGTCGCGGCTGGCCGCAGCGGCGCCAACCAACTCACAGCCGGTCGACGATGCGGCCTCGGCGGTGAGCCGTTCCAGACTCGACGCGACGTGCCGCCCTAGGTCCGCGTCTGTGTTCGAGAGCGGTGGGGCCGGCTCGCCGGAAGGCGGCAGCACCGTCAGGTAATCGACGAAGAGCACCCGCGCCCGCGGGGCACGCCGGCGTACCGTGGCACCCACTTCGCACAGCGCGTCGAAGGTCTGCGCCAGCGCGGCATCTCGCGCGTCGCGGTCCAGCAGTTCACCGATGCGCGCGCCCAGCAGCGGCAAGCGCCGCGCGAAGTTCGGCAGTGACGCCGCCGTGAGCAGCGGTATGTAGCCCACGTCGTTCCCGCCAATGGTGACCGTAACCAGGCTCTCCGAGCCATCCAATGCCTCGATTTGCGGCGGCGCGCCGTGCTGACGGTCGGACAGGACGTGCGCGGTCGTCGCACCGGAGTAGGTGACGTCGACGAGTTCGAGGTTCAGTCGCTCGGCGACCAGGTGCGGGTAATTGCGCGCCGACCGGCCCGCCGGCCAGGGCGCACCCGCCGCCCGCGGCCGAATTCCGGGCCCGGCCGCCATGGAACTGCCCAGCGCGACATACCGTTTCATCGAGGCGGGCTGGATGCTTGGGCCCAGAAGCGCTTCGGGATCCGACCGGCCCGCCGGGCCAGATACCCGGCGTTCACTGCGGCGGCCATCGCGGCCGCCATCGTCGGCGGGTCGGCGGCACGGGTGACGGCGGTGGCCAATAGCACCGCGTCACAACCCAATTCCATGGCCAGCGCCGCATCGCTTGCGGTGCCGATGCCGGCGTCGAGAATTACCGGCACACCCGCCCGCGAGACGATCATCTCGATGTTGTGTGGGTTCGTGATGCCCAGGCCGGTGCCGATCGGCGAGCCGAGCGGCATCACCGCGGCACACCCGGTGTCCTCGAGCCGACGCGCCAGCGCCGGGTCGTCGTTGGTATAGGGCAGGACCACAAACCCGTCGTCCACCAATTGCTCAGCGGCCCTGACCAATTCGACCGCATCGGGCAAAAGGGTACGTTCGTCGGCGATGACCTCGAGCTTGACCCAGTTGGTGTTGAGCGCCTCGCGGGCCAGTTGCGCCGTCAGCACCGCCTCGGCGGCGCCGCGACAACCTGCGGTGTTGGGCAGCGGTGTGATGCCTAGCCGGTTGAGCAGGTCCAGCAGTCCGGTTCCACCCTCGGCATCGACCCGGCGCATTGCGACAGTGGTCAGTTCGGTGCCCGACGCGATCAAGGCCTGCTCCAGCACCGCCAGGTTCGCCGCTCCCCCGGTACCCATGATGAGACGCGAGGCGAAGCTGCGGTCGCCGATTGTCAGTTTCGTGTCATCCACCCTGCACCGCCGTCACCACCTCGAGTCGCGCTCCGTCGGAAAGCCTTGTCGTCCAATGTGATCGCGGCAGCACCGTCGAATCCACCGCCACCGCGATGCCCCGGTCTGGAAAGCCCAGCGAATCCAGCAATGCGGCCACGGTGGTCTGTTCGTCGACCTCGACCTGCTTTTCGTTGACTACCACCATCATGAGTTGGCTCCCACCGGAACGAGTTCGGACATGATCTGTTCGGCCGTCCATGGCGCCAGCAGGAAACCCGACCGACCGTGGCCCGCGGCCACCAGGGTGCGCTCGTCCAAGCGGTGCACCAAGGGCAGGTTGTCGGGGGTCATCGGGCGCAATCCCGCGGCGCACTCGGCCAATTCGTACTCGCCGAGCGCCGGCACCACCGCGCACGCATCGTCGAGCAGGTCGCGCACCCCGGACACGACGGGTGCGGTGTCGCGGCCGTGCTCGTACTGGGTGGCGCCGACGACGACGCCGTCCCCACGTGGCACCACATACACCTGCCGGCCATGCACTCGGGCTCGAATCACCCGCTGCAACAACGGCATACAACCTTTCCGCCAACGCAGGCGGAGCACCTCGCCCTTCACCGGGCGTACCGGCAGCTCGGGCCACAACGCCGGGGCGTCGATTCCGTTGGCGATCACCACGGTAGCGTCCTCGGCCCCAACAAAGCCGTCCGCCAGCTCGCTCACCGGCGCGGCCCACACCACACCGAGGCGTTCACAGTCCCGGGTGAGCGCGTCGACCAGCGCCCGGTTGTCCACCGCCAGTTCGGTGGGTGCCCGGAAGCCGTGCCGGATTCCTTGCGCCAACTGGGGTTCGACGTCGCGAGCGGCCGATTCCCAGCACACCGGGTGGCCCTGCGCGGACAGCCAGTCAGCGACGGTACGCAGGTCGGCGACGTCGGCTTGGTCGACTGCCACGACCAGCGACTCGCGGGCGGTGACCACATGCGGCGGCAGGCCGTCCAGATAGCCGCCTTCGTGCCACAGCCGCAACGACTCCAGACCCAGCCGCAACAACTGTTCCTCGCCCGGCCAGCCTTCACTGTGCGGGGCCAGCATGCCGCCGGCCACCCAGGACGCCCCGCGTTCGTCGGTGCGATGCACCCGCACCCGCCATCCGGCCTGGGCCGCCCGACGCGCTATGGACAAGCCGATGACGCCGCCACCGATTACGGACAAGGACCCCGCGGCGCCGCCAGCGGAGTTCGCCGGTTTCGCTGGGCTGGTCATTTCCTCCTCCCTTCGCCGGCATGACCCGGATCAGGTGTGACGGTCAGGGCAAGTCCACGTCCGTGGCAGTGCCCACTCTCAGCCCCGCTGGTTACCCGGGACTCCCGTGTGTTTCAGCGTCCACGCTAGCGCGCTAACGTCGCGATGTGCACGCAGTAGTTCGTCACCACGCCCGGCTGGCTGCTGCCAGGCTCTACCTGTGCACCGATGCCCGCCGTGAGCGCGGCGATCTGGCCGAGTTCGCCGACGCGGCCCTGGCCGGCGGCGTCGACATCATTCAGCTGCGGGACAAGGGCTCGCCCGGGGAGCAGCGGTTCGGCCCGCTGGAGGCGCGTGACGAGCTGGCCGCGTGCGAGATCCTCGCCGACGCCGCCCGCCGGCACGGCGCGCTGTTCGCGGTGAATGACCGCGCCGACATCGCCCGAGCGGCCGGCGCGGACGTGCTGCACCTGGGCCAACGCGACCTGCCCCCGGCCACAGCGCGGGAGATCGTGGGACCCGACGTCGTCATCGGCGTCTCCACCCATGACGGCGTCCAGGCGGCAGCGGCCCAGGCCGGCGACTGCGACTATTTCTGCGTCGGCCCCTGCTGGCCTACCCCGACCAAGCCCGGCCGCGCGGCCGCCGGGCTCGACCTGGTCCGGACCGCCGCCGGGCTCGGCGGCGACAAGCCGTGGTTCGCCATCGGCGGCATCGACGCGCAGCGGTTGTCGCAGGTGCTGGATGCCGGGGCCCGGCGGATCGTGGTGGTCCGGGCGATCACGGCCGCCGACGACCCCCGTGCGGCGGCCGCGCAACTGAGGGCCGCGCTTACAGCAGCGAGCTGATCAGGAGACTCAACTTCGACGGAGCCTGATCGGCGTCGCCCGGCATGCACCAGACGAACACACCGTCTTCGACCTGCAAGGTGCGTGGCAGGAGTTGGCGGCGCTCGTCGCCGTGGTCGAGCGGCACGGTGGCCAGCGACGTGCGCAGCCGCTGCCAGCTGGCGGCGAACCCAGGATGCAGCGGCAGGTCGGCCACCTCGTCCTCGGCCACCCAGCGCAGCTCGGCGCTTTCCCGGTTGGGCAAGGTATCCAGCAACTCGTTGGCGTCGGCGACGACGGTGGTGTAGGTCCACGCGGTGCCGCTTGCGGTGGCGGTCACCACGGTTCCGCGCACGGCGAGCTGCTCGGCGCGCAGACCCGCCTCTTCCCGGGCTTCACGCACGGCGGTCTGTTCCGGCGTCTCGTGGCTGTCGCGGGCGCCGCCCGGTAGGCCCCAGGTCCCGCCCTGGTGGCTCCAAATCGCCCGGTGTTGCAGCAGCACCGCCGGGGTGCCGTCGGCGCGCGGTGCCCTGAGTAGCAGACCTGCGGCGCCGAACTTGCCCCAATAGTGGACACCGCGGTCGGATATCACCCAGCCGTCGCCGTCGCCCTGCACGCACTCAGGATAGGCACGGTGCGTTCGACAGTTTGCGGGCAATCGGCTCCACCTACCCCCATCTGCAGAAAGCTTCTCTTAGAATTCGCTTATGAAGGCCGGTAAGATCGCCGGAGAGATGAGGTCCGAACAGTCGTGACGGTTGAGCTGGCGCACCCGTCGACCGAACCGTTGGGATCGCGCTCGCCCGCCGAACCGGCGCATCCGCGTTGGTGGTTCATCTCCACCACACCCGGCCGTATTTTGACCATCGGGATCGTGCTGGCGACGCTCGGTGTAACCAGCGCCTTCGCAACGTCGACGACCATCAACCACCGTCAGCAGGTGCTGACGACCGTCTTGAACCACACCGAGCCGTTGTCGTTCGCGGCCGGGCATCTCTACACGACGCTGTCGGTGGCCGACGCCGCCGCGGCGACCGCATTCATCGCCCAGGCCGAACCACGCGCCGTTCGTATTCGTTACGAGCAGGCCATCACCGAGGCCGCGGTCGCCGTCACCCGAGCATCCAGTGGACTCACCGACGAGCTGCAGTGCGGGGGGAAGCCTCCGATTCCGTGCGTGCAGTTGCTGGGCAGGCTCAACGCCGAACTCGCGGTCTACACCGGACTGGTCGAGATCGCCCGTACCAACAATCGCGCGGGTAATCCGGTGGGCTCGTCGTACCTGTCGGAGGCGTCCGGGCTGATGCAGTCGACGATCCTGCCCGACGCGCAGCAGCTCTACCAGGCGACGTCGAACCGGGTGGATAGCGAAACCACTGCGTCGACGCAGATCCCGGCGCCGGTGATCCTCGTCGTCGCGACCACCATTGCCTTCGGCGCGTTCGCACACCGCTGGCTGGCCCGGCGCACCCGCCGACGAATTAACCCAGGCCTGGTGGTGGGCGGGCTCGGTATCCTCGTCATGGTGGTGTGGGTCGGAACCGCGTTGACTATCTCCACGACGGCGAGTCGGAGCGCGAAAGACACTGCCGCCGAATCCCTGAAGACAGTCACCAACCTGGCCATCACGGCCCAGCAAGCACGCGCCGACGAGACGCTGTCGCTGATCCGCCGCGGCGACGAAGAGGTTCGCAAGCAGGCGTTCTATCAGCGCATCGACACGATGCACCGCGAACTCACCGAATACATGTCACGCCACGACGCAGTCGACAAACCCGATCTGCAGGGCGCCGACCAGCTATTGGTCCGGTGGAAGCAGGCCAACGACCGGATCAACGCCTACATCTCCGTCGGTAATTACCGGGCCGCGACCCAAGTCGCACTGGGCAAGGGTGAGGACGACTCCACCCCGGCGTTCGACAAGCTCGACGAAGCACTGACCAAAGCCATGGAGCAAAGCCGCAACCGTCTGCGCAACGACGTTCTCAATGCGCGCCGCGGCTTGGCCGGCGCACAGGTGGGCGGGGTGGTACTCAGCCTGGGCGCCGCGATCGCGGTGGCCCTGGGGTTGTGGCCGAGGCTGAAAGAGTATCGGTGATGAGTCGCGTGGCTATCCCGCGCCGGTTAGCGGGCGTGGCGTTCGCGGCATTCCTGCTGGCCGGCTGCGGGCAGCCGGAGCCGCTGACCGTGGAGGCGCCGCCGACGCTGGCGCAGCCCACGCCGGTCGGAATGCAGGAAATGCCGCTGGAACCCCCGCTGCCGCCGGACAACACCGCCCAGGACTGCAATCCCACCGCGAGCCTGCGCCCCTTCCCCAACAAGGCCGATGCCGACGCCGCGGTGGCCAATATCCGTGCCAGGGGCCGGCTGATCGTCGGGCTCGACATCGGCAGCAACCTGTTCAGCTTCCGCGACCCGATCACCGGCGAAATCACGGGCTTCGACGTCGACATCGCCGGTGAGATCGCCCGCGACATCTTCGGCGGCCCGTCGCATGTCGAGTACCGCATCCTGTCGGCCGACGAGCGGATCACCGCGCTGCAGAAGTCACGCGTCGACGTGGTCGTCAAGACCATGACCATCACCTGCGAGCGGCGCAAGCTGATCAACTTCTCCACCGTCTACCTCGACGCCAACCAGCGAATCCTGGCCCCGCGGGACTCGCCGATCGCGAAGGTGAGCGATCTGTCGGGTAAGCGGGTTTGCGTGGCCCGGGGCACGACGTCGCTGCGACGGGTCCGCGAGATCGCGCCGCCGCCCATCATCGTGTCGGTGGTGAACTGGGCCGACTGCCTGGTCGCGATGCAACAGCGGCAAATCGACGCCGTCAGCACCGACGACACGATCCTGGCCGGCCTGGTCGAGGAAGACCCCTATCTGCACATCGTCGGACCGAACATGGCCAACCAGCCCTACGGCATCGGAATCAACCTGGAGAACACCGGCCTCGTCCGGTTCGTCAACGGCACGCTCGAACGCATTCGCGGGGACGGCACCTGGAACACGCTGTACCGCAAGTGGTTGACCGTTCTCGGGCCGGCGCCCGTACCGCCCCAACCGAGGTACGTGGACTGATGGGCAAGCCAGAATCCGAATCGGTCGAGCACGTCGACCACGAAGACTCGATGCCCGGTACCCAACCGGTGGACCCGGCGGACATGCACACCACCGGGGCGTCGCAACGACCGCAAGCCACCCAGGCCCTATTCCGTCCCGACTTCGACGACGACGATGACGATGACGACGACCTGATCTACCTGGGCGGCTCGTTGGACACCGAGCCGAACGACCGGATGGTGACCACCCGGCTGCAGCAGGTCCGACGGCTCGCCGGCGGGCTGGTGGAGATTCCGCGGGTTCCCGACATCGATCCGCTCGAAGCCCTGATGACCAACCCGGTGGTGCCGGAATCCAAGCGGTTTTGCTGGAACTGCGGACGACCGGTCGGGCGGTCCGGCGCGGAAGGCGAGGGGAGCTCGGAAGGCTGGTGCCCGTACTGCGGCAGTCCGTACTCATTCCTGCCGCAACTGAGCCCCGGCGACGTCATTGCCGGCCAATACGAGGTGAAGGGCTGCATCGCCCACGGTGGCCTGGGCTGGATCTACCTGGCCCTGGACCGCAACGTCAACGACCGCCCGGTGGTGCTCAAAGGCCTGGTCCACTCCGGTGACGCCGAGGCCCAGGCGATCGCCATGGCCGAACGCCAGTTCCTGGCCGAGGTCGTACACCCGTCGATCGTGCAGATCTTCAACTTCGTCGAGCACACCGACCGGCATGGGGACCCCGTCGGCTACATCGTCATGGAGTACGTGGGCGGGCATTCGCTCAAACACAGTGCGAAAAAGGGCGGGAAGCTACCGGTCTCCGAGGCGATCGCCTACATCCTGGAAATCCTGCCCGCGCTCGGCTACCTGCACGCCCTCGGCTTGGTCTACAACGACCTGAAGCCGGAAAACATCATGCTCACCGAGGAGCAGCTCAAGCTGATCGACCTGGGTGCGGTGTCGCGGATCAACTCGTTCGGATATCTCTACGGCACTCCGGGTTTCCAAGCGCCTGAGATCGTGCGGACCGGCCCGACGGTGGCCACCGACATCTACACCGTGGGACGCACCCTGGCGGCGCTGACCTTGAACCTGCGCACCCGCAACGGCCGCTACGTCGACGGCCTCCCCGAAGACGATCCGGTGCTGAAGAAGTACGACTCGTTCGGCCGCATGTTGCGTCGCGCCATCGACCCGGACCCGCGGCGCCGATTCGCCACCACCGAGGAGATGTCCGCGCAGCTGATGGGCGTGCTGCGCGAGGTGGTCGCCCTGGACACGGGGACGCCCAGACCCGGTTTGTCGACGATCTTCAGCCCCAGCCGCGCGACCTTCGGTGTCGAGCTGTCGTTGGCGCACACCGACGTCTATCTGGACGGCCAGGTGCATTCGGAGAAGTTGACCGCAAAGGAGATCGTCACCGCGCTCTCGGTGCCGCTGATCGATCCCAATGACGTCGCGGCTTCCGTTCTGCAGGCCACGCTGCTGTCGCAGCCGGTGCAGACACTGGACTCGCTGCGGGCGGCCCGCCACGGCTCGCTGGAAGCGGACGGCCTGGACGTTTCGGAGTCGGTCGAGCTGCCGCTGATGGAAGTGCGGGCCCTGCTGGACCTGGGTGACGTCGCCAAGGCCACCCGCAAGCTCGACGACCTGGCCGAACGGGTGGGCTGGCGCTGGCGGTTGGTCTGGTATCGGGCGGTCGCCGAACTGCTGACCGGCGACTACGACTCCGCCACAAAACATTTCACCGAGGTGCTGGACACCTTCCCGGGCGAGTTGGCACCCAAGCTCGCGTTGGCCGCAACCGCGGAATTGGCCGGCAGGCCCGACGAGAACGATTTCTACCGGACCGTGTGGAAGACCAACGACGGCGTCATCTCGGCGGCCTTCGGCCTAGCCAGATCCCTTGCAGCCAAAGGGGATCGGGTCGGAGCGGTGGAGGTTCTCGACGAAGTGCCCCCCACCTCACGGCATTTCACGACCGCGCGCCTCACCAGTGCGGTGACCCTGCTGTCGGGCCGCTCGACCAGCGAGGTCACCGAGGAGCAGATTCGCGACGCCGCGCGCCGGGTCGAGGCGCTGCCACCGACGGAACCCCGCGTTCTGCAGATCCGCGCCCTGGTGTTGGGTAGCGCGATGGACTGGTTGCAGGACAACGAGGCCAGCACCAACCACATCCTCGGATTCCCGTTCACCGATCACGGGCTGCGGCTGGGTGTGGAGGCGTCGCTTCGCAGCCTGGCCCGGATCGCGCCCACGCAGCGGCACCGCTACACCCTGGTGGACATGGCCAACAAGGTGCGCCCCATCAGCACGTTCTAGTGGACTAGTCGGTTTACCCGGCTGCAGCCAATCTTGTTCCCGCGGACCATGATTGGTCCCGGTCGGAGTGCCGGACCCTTGCGCTCTCTTGATTTGACTGCTATACCAAATGTATGTCCTAGGCCGTAGTTCCCCCCGCTGAGTGGGTTCTGAATCCCCGATGTTGTTCGTGAGCAGGTGTTTGGCGTTCATGCGGGCGTACTAATGTAGTCATGTATTATGCATGGCATTGCTCGGCGTGTTAACTTGGCATATCGTAGATATAGCGCGGATAAGTTGATATAAAGTAATCATGTACGTGACTCGGGTTCCCAACCGTGGGTCACCGCCAGCGGTGCTGTTGCGGGAGTCCTACCGCGACAACGGCAAAGTCAAAACACGCACCCTGGCCAACTTGTCACACTGGCCCGAGCGCAAGGTGGAAAAGCTACAGCGTGCCCTCAAAGGCCTGCCGCCACGCGGGATCTGGCCGAGTCGTTTGAGGTCTCCCGCAGCCTGCCCCATGGGCACGTGGCCGCAGTGCTGGGCACCGCCCGGACCCTGGGCGTCGAAGATCTCATCGACGCGACACCATCGCGGCGGCGCGACCTGGTCACCGCGATGCTGGTAGCCCAGGTCATCGCCCCGGAATCCAAGCTGGCCACCGCACGCGGTTTGCGCACCCAGACCGCCACCAGCTCACTGGGCGAGGTGCTGGGGGTCAGTGGGGCCGATGAGGACGACCTGTACGCGGCGATGGACTGGGCGCTGGCCCGCAAAGATGCCATCGAAACCGCGCTGGCCGCCCGGCATCTGAACGATGGCACCCTAGTGCTCTACGACGTGTCCTCGGCGGCCTTTGAGGGCCGCACCTGCCCCCTGGGCAAGATCGGACACGCCCGTGACGGGGTCAAAGGACGTTTGCAGATCGTCTACGGGCTGCTGGCCACCACCGCCGGGATACCGGTTGCCATCGAAGTGTTCGACGGCAACACCGCTGACCCGAAAACGTTGACCGCCCAAATCAATAAGCTGAAAAACCGGTTCGGACTGTCGCGGGTGGCCCTTGTCGGCGATCGCGGCATGATCACCAGCGCGCGCATCACCGAGGAACTACGCCCTGCCGGTCTGGACTGGATCACCGCGCTGCGCGCCCCGCAGATCAAGGCCCTTGTGCAAGCCGACGCCCTGCAGCTGAGCTTGTTCGACGAACACGACCTCGCTGAGATCAACTCCCCGGACTATCCCGGCGAACGCCTGGTCTGCTGCCACAACCCCGCTCTAGCTCAAAAGCGCACCCAAAAACGCCAAGACCTGTTGGCCGCCACCGAAAAACAACTCACCGCCATTACCGACGCCACCACCCGAACCCGCCGACCCTTGCGCGGCAAAGACGATATCGCGCTACGGGTAGGCAAGGTGATCAACCACTACAAGATGGCCAAACACTTCCACATCACCATCACCGACAACTCATTCACCTTCACCCGCAACGAAGACGCCATCGCCGCCGAAGCCGCCCTCGACGGCATCTACGTGCTGCGTACCAACCTGCCCAAATCCGCCCTGGGCCGTGACGATGTGGTGTTGCGCTACAAGGGACTCGAAGACGTCGAACGCTTCTTCCGGACCCTCAACAGTGAACTTGACGTGCGACCCATCCGCCACCACCTCGCCGACCGGGTCCGCGCCCACATGTTCCTACGCATGCTGTCCTACTACATCAGCTGGCACATGAAACAAGCCCTGGCCCCCCTGCTGTTTCGCGACCACGACAAACCCGCAGCCGCCGCCAAACGCACCAACCCGTTGCCCCGCTCAACGTTCCGATGCCGCCCTAGCCAAAGCCTCCCGCAAACGCACCACCGACGACACCCCGGTGCACAGCTTCACCAGCCTGCTCGCCGACCTAGCCACCATCTGCGCCAGCCACATCCAGCCCGCCGACGACATGCCCACGTTCACCAAATTCACCACCCCCACCGCACTACAACACCACGCCTTCGAACTACTCGGCCTCACCCACCGCCTGGGCTACAAGTAGTCATGCAGACAACACAAAACCCCAGGTCACGGCACACTCATCACCAAACCAGGGGGAACTACGGCCTAGGACATAGATTTTCTTGCCAATTCAACACTGGAGTGGAGGTGGCGACGATGCTGATGCGTACAGATCCGTTCCGTGACCTCGACCGCTTCGCGCAGCAGGTGTTGGGAACCGCGGCCCGTCCGGCGGCTATGCCGATGGATGCCTGGCGCGATGGTACGGAGGTCGTTGTCGAGTTCGATCTGCCCGGGGTCAACGCGGATTCGCTAGACCTGGAAATCGAGCGCAACGTGGTCACAGTGCGTGCGGAGCGGCCCCAGGTCGCTGCGGACCGGGAAATGCTTGCCCACGAACGCCCACGGGGGGTGTTCAACCGGCAGCTGGTGCTGGGCGACAGCCTAGACGCCGAAAAGATCAAGGCGTCGTACCAAGACGGGGTGCTGCGCCTGCATATCCCGGTGTCGGAGGAAGCCAAGCCACGCAAGATCGAGATCACGCGCAGCGAAGAGCACAGCGAACAGCACAAGGCGATCGCTGCCTGACCCGCTGGCGCGCAATGGCGGGGGTGTCCCATGACTACGGCCCGATGCACGGTATTGCCGGCCAGCGACGCGATCAGCATTCCCGAAGCGGCCGTTCTGCGTCTGTTTCCCGATGCTGCCGCGCTGATCGCCGAGGTCGATGCCGTTCTCGAGGCACTGGCTCCCGCCCCACTGCCGCCAGCGCCGCCAGCGACCGGGTGCGCGCTCATCAAGCCCCGGTCGGCTGGTCGGCCGTGGGAGGCACCCGCCCGCGCGTGGTGTGCGCCTACACACCGCATGCGGCCGGTCCAGCGGAGCCCTCCGGCCTAGCGAACGACCTTTACCCCATCTCGATGAGAGGCAGGTGATGACGTTAGCGGAGACGTAAACCCAGACATTGCACAGCAGCCCGCAATCCCGGCCAAAGGCGGAACGCACGCGATAGCAACGCGTTCATGCCCAGCGGGGCAATGAGGCCGGGGCGGGCCGCGCCCCCCTATAAGATGCTCACGCAATCGCGGGCGATGGCCAGTTCTTCATTCGTCGGGATCACCAACACCTCGACCCGGGAGCCGTCCGCCGAGATCCGACGTGCGGCACCCGCCTGGGCGCAATTCCGCCCGTCGTCAACTTCGATCCCGAGTTCTCCCAGGCCGGCCAGGGCGTCCCGTCGCACCGCCGCGTCGTTTTCACCGATCCCGCCGGTGAAGGTCACCACGTCGGTGTGGCCCAGTACCGCCAGGTACGCGCCGATGTACTTGCGCAACCGGTGGATGAACACGTCATACGCCAATCGCGCTACGTCATCGCCCGATTCGATCATCGCCCGTAGCTTGCGGAAGTCTCGTTCGCCGGCCAGGCCCAGCATCCCGGACCGGGTGTTGAGCATCGCCTCGATCTCGTCGACCTCCATCTTCGTGGTGCGCCACAGATAGCTGTAGACACCGGCGTCGATGTCGCCGCTGCGGGTACCCATGACCAGGCCCTCCAGCGGCGTGAGGCCCATCGATGTATCGACCGGCTGTCCGCCGCGGATCGCGGAGGCCGATGCGCCGTTACCCAGATGCAGCACAATCTGATTCACGCCGTCCCACGGCCGGTCTAGTAAAGCGGCCGCCTGCTCGCTGACATAGCAGTGCGAGGTGCCATGAAACCCGTACCGGCGGATGTGCCACCGCTCGGCCAACTCCCGATCGATCGCGTATGTCGCCGCGGCGGCGGGCAAGTGATGGAAGAAGGCGGTGTCGAACACCGCGATGTGGGCGACATCGGGCAGCAACTTACGCGCCTCCTCGATGCCTGCCAGCGCGGGCGGGTTGTGCAACGGCGCCAGTGGCGAAAGTTGCTCGAGCTTGCTCACCACCGCATCGTCGAGCAGCGTGGGTCGGTAGAAGTCATTGCCGCCGTGCACAACTCGGTGGCCTACCGCCACCAGGCCGCAATGGCCCAGGTCGATCCCGTCCTCGGCCAGCATGTCGAACGCGCGGCGCAGCGCCGCGTCGTGGTCGGGCACCGACGAAGACGGTTCCCCGATGTTCTCGACGTTGCCGCTGGCTCGGGACTTGCCGGCGTCGGGATCGATGAGTTGGAACTTCAGCGACGACGAACCGGAATTGATCACCAACACCGTGCGGCTACTCATGGGGGACACCCTGCGCCTGAATCGCCGTGATGGCAACGGTGTTGACGATGTCTTCGACCAGCGCCCCTCTAGACAGGTCGTTCACCGGTTTACGCAACCCCTGCAACACCGGCCCGATCGCCACCGCGCCGGCCGACCGCTGCACCGCCTTGTAGGTGTTGTTGCCGGTGTTGAGGTCCGGGAAAATCAACACCGTGGCATGGCCGGCCACCGGTGAATCGCGCAGCTTGGTGGCCGCCACCGACGGGTCCACCGCGGCGTCGTACTGTATCGGGCCCTCGACCAGCAGCTCGGGATCCCGGGTCCGCACCAATTCCGTTGCGGTTCTTACCTTGTCGACATCCGCGCCCGAGCCGGAGTCACCGGTGGAGTACGACAGCATGGCCACCCGGGGCTCGATGCCGAACTGCGCGGCGGTGCGCGCCGAACTGATGGCGATGTCGGCGAGTTGTTCGGGCGTGGGGTTCGGGATGATCGCGCAGTCGCCGAAAGCCAGCACCCGGTCCGGCAGACACATGAGGAAGATGCTGGACACGGTGGAGACATCCGGCACGGTTCTGATGATCTGCAATGCCGGGCGAACGGTGTGCGCGGTGGTGTGGGTGGCCCCGGACACCATCCCGTCGACCACGTCGTTGTACACCAGCATGGTGCCGAAATAGGTGGCGTCGTTCATGACGTCGCGAGCCTGGTCGAGCGTGACGCCCTTGGCCTTGCGCAACTCGGCGTACTGGTCGGCGAATTGGTCGCGCAGGTCGCTGGTGCGCGGATTGATCACCTCGGCGTCGTCCAGCTTCACGCCGAGTTCGGCTGCACGGGAACGGACTTGAGTCTCGTCGCCCAGGATGGTCAAGTCCGCGACACCGCGTTGCAGCAGCCGTCCAGCGGATTTGAGGATGCGGTCGTCTTCGCCTTCGGGCAGAACAATGCGTTTGCGGTTCGACCGCGCCCGTTCCTGCAGCAGGTGGGTGAACATCTGCGGCGTGGTGACGGTGGGGATAGGGATGGTGAGCTGCGCCAGCAGGTCGTCGAGGTCGACGTGACGGTCCATCAATTCGAGCGCGGTGTCGATCTTGCGATGCGACGATGCGGTAACCCGGCCCCGCGCTGATGCGGCCGCACTGGCCGTGTCGAAAGTTCCCAGCGGGGTGGTGATGATCGGCAGTTTCAGGTGCAGCCCCGCCACCAGCGCGGCGATCGAGGGGTGCAACTCCAGCCCGCCGTTGAGCACGAGGCACGACAGTGACGGAAACCCCTCGGCCGCATGGGCACTCGACACCGCCAACACCACGTCGGAACGATCACCCGGGGTGATGACGGCAATTCCCTCGCGCAGCCGTTCCAACACGTGGTCGGCCGTCATCCCGGCGACCATCACGCCCATGACCTCTCGGTGGGTCAGCTGTTCGTCGCCGCGGATCAGGGTCCCGCCGACGGCCGGCACCAGCTCGGCAACCGTGGGAGCACCCAGCAGCGGATCTTCGGGCAGCACATAGCTGCGTGGGGCGACGCCCCGAAGTGCCTCGCGGACGGCGTCGATCTCGCCGGGCTCGCACCGGTTGGCCACCACCGCGGCGGTGTGGGCGCGCTGAGCGGAAAGCTCGGCCAGACAGAGCTCTACGACGCCGGCGACCTCGGCGGGGGTGCGCCCCTTGGCGCGTACCGTCAGCAGCACCGCCGCGCTGAGGTTGACGGCTATGCGCGCATTGAACGAGAGCTCGGCGGGGCTCGCCACATCGGTGTAGTCGCTCCCAACGATCACCACCGCATCGCACCGCTCCGCGACGTCGTGATACCTGTCGACGATGGTGGCGATCGCATCGTCCTTGCTCTCATGCAATTGTCGATAAGTGACGCCGAAGCACTGCTCGTAGGACAGGCCGGCGCTGGTCTGCTCCAGCAGCAACTCGAGGATGTAGTCGCGGTCCTCCCCGTTGCTGTGGGCCCGCGTAATCGGCCTGAACACACCAACTTTGGCGACCATCGACTGCAACCGATGCAGCAGCCCCAACGCGACCGTCGACTTACCGGTCTCCGGTTCGGGCGCCGCGACGTAGATGGCCTTCAACGCAGGCCCGTTGTCAGCCAAGTCGGCGCAGCCTGGGTTCCAGGTCCCTCTGGAAGAGCTCGAGGAACCGGCGCTGGTCGTGACCCGGCGCGTGGAATACCAGGTGGTTGAGGCCCCACGTCACGTACTGGCCAACCTTTTCCACCGCCTCGTCGGGATCCGATGCCACGATCCAACGCTTGGCGATCTGTTCGATCGGCAGCGCGTCCGCGGCCTTCTCCATTTCGATCGGATCGTCGATGCTGTGCTTCTGTTCGGCCGACAGCGACAGCGGCGCCCAGAACCTGGTGTTCTCCAGCGCCAGTTCCGGATCGGTGTCGTAGGAGATCTTGATCTCGATCATCCTGTCGATGTCGTCGATGTTGCGGTCGTTGATTGCAGCCCCTTCTTTGACCGCCGGTATCAGCTTTTCGGTATAGAGCTCCTCGCCCTTGCCGGAGGTGCAGATGAACCCGTCGCCGGCGCGGCCGGCGTACTTGGCCACCGCGGGGCCGCCGGCGGCGATGTAGACGGGGACGCCGCCCTCGGGCACGTCGTAAATCGAGGCCCCTTTGGTGTGGTAGTACTCGCCGTCGAAGTCGACGCGGTCGCCGCGCCACAACTCGCGCATCAGCCGCACGGATTCGCGCAACCGGGCGAACCGCTCCTTGAACTCCGGCCAGTCACCCTCGTAGCCGGTCGCGATCTCGTTGAGCGCTTCACCGGTTCCCACGCCGAGGAAGATGCGGCCCGGGTACAGACAGCCCATCGTTGCGAAGGCCTGCGCGATAACCGCGGGGTTGTAGCGGAAAGTCGGCGTGAGCACCGAGGTGCCCAGCTGTAGGCGCTTGGTGCGTTCGCCGACTGCGGTCATCCACGCCAGCGAGAACGGGGCGTGCCCGCCCTTGTGCCGCCACGGCTGGAAGTGGTCGCTGACCGTGGCGCTGTCCATGCCGTGTTCTTCGGCTGCGACAGCCAGTTCGACGAGCTCGCGAGGTGCGAATTGTTCGGCGGATGCTTTGTATCCGAGCTTCAGTTCAGCCACTAGTCTTTTCTACTCCCCTGCTTCTGGTCGCGACCCGCCGCGCCCGGCTTTGCCGCGCTTGCGATCGCTCCCCGTCCAATTGGTCGCGACCCGCGCCGCCCGGCTTCGCCGCGCTTGCGATCGCTCCCCGTCCAATTGGTCGCGACCCGCCGCGCCCGGCTTCGCCGCGCTTGCGATCGCTCCTAACAAACCGAGCCTCCTAGACTCGCGGGCATGCCAGAGCTCGTACAGGTGACCGACCGCGTCCATCTCGCCCACGGCGAAGCCGTCAACTGGACTCTGGTCACCGACGACAAGGGCGTCATGTTGATCGACGCCGGATATCCGGGCGACCGCGACGATGTGCTGGCCACGCTGCGCACGCTCGGCTACGGCCCGGCCGACGTGCGAGCCATCCTGCTGACCCACGCTCACATCGACCACCTGGGCACGGCAATCTGGTTCGCCCGTGAGCACCGCACGCCGGTGTACTGCCACTCCAGGGAAGTCGGTCACGTCAAGCGGGATTACCTGGAACAGGTGAAGATCATTGATCTCGCGCTGCGCCTGTGGCGCCCGCGGTGGGCGAAGTGGAGCGTCCATGTGGTGCGCAATGGCGGCCTGGTTCGAGACGGCATCCCCTCCGCACTGCCGTTGACCGACGAGGTCGCGGCGGGGTTGCCGGGCCATCCGCGGGCCGTCTTCAGCCCCGGGCACACCAACGGGCACTGCTCGTATCTGGTCGACGGTGTGTTGGTCAGTGGCGACGCGCTGATCACCGGCCATCCGCTGCTACGGCACAGCGGGCCGCAGTTGCTGCCGGAAATCTTCAGCTACAGCCAGGACGATTGCATCCGTAGCCTGTCAGCACTGGCCGAGGTGGAAACCGAGGTTCTGGCGCCCGGCCACGGTGCCCTGTGGCGCGGGCCGATCCGCGAAGCCACCGACGCAGCCCTGAAGCTGGCCACGTCGTAGGGCTTGCGGGCGCCCGGGCTAATCCGCCAGGTGCTCCTTCAACGTCTGCCCCGTGTACTCGGTGCGGTACGCCCCCCGCTCCTGCAGTAACGGCACCACCTTGTCGACGAACTCATCCAGGCCATGCGGTGTCAGGTGCGGCACCAGAATGAACCCGTCGCAGGCGTCGGCCTGGATGTAGCGGTCGATCTCGTCGGCGATGTGCGTGGCCGTCCCGACGAACTGTTCACGACTGGTGATGGCGATGATGAGCTCACGAATGGACAGGTTCTGCGCCTCGGCACGCTGTCGCCACTTGCGGGCCACCGCAATCGGGTCCCCATGCCGGACTCGCCCCTGCGTGATGGTGCTCTCGACGATCGGGTCGAAGTCGGGCAGTGGGCCGTCCGGGTCGTAGTCCGAAAGCTCACGGCCCCAAACTTGTTCGACCATCGCTATCGCGGTAGCGGGGCTGACCTGCTGCTGGCGGATGTGCCGCGCCTTATCCCGCGCCTCGTCGGCGGAGTCACCCAGCACAAAGGTTGCCGCCGGAAAAACCTTGAGCTCATTTGGGTCTCGCCCCGACGCACGCGCCCGGCCCTTCACATCGGCGTAATAGCGCTGGCCGTCTTCGAGGGAGCCGTGCAACGTGAACAATGCGTCCGCGTTGCGCGCGCCGAATGACCTTCCTTCGTCGGAGTCCCCGGCCTGCAACAACACCGGGTGGCCTTGCGGCCCGGCCGGCAGGGTCGCGTAGCCGCGCACGTCGAATTGGCTGCTCCGGTATTCGACGCTGTGGATCCGCTCCGGATCGACATAGGCTCCGGCGTCGACGTCGGCCACCACCGCGTCGGGCTCCCAGCTGTCCCAGAACTTGCGTGCCGCAGTGAGGAACTCCTCGGCGCGCACATACCGGTCGGCATGGCTGAGAAAGCCGCCGCGGCGAAAGTTGGCTCCGGTGAAGGCATCTGACGAGGTGACGATATTCCAGCCTGCACGGCCGCCGGACAGATGATCTAGGGTCGCGAATTGCCTTGCCACTTCGAACGGCTCGTTGAAGGTGGTGTTGATGGTGCCGGTCAGGCCGATCCGCTCGGTCACCGCGGCCAACGCCGCGAGCACGGTAAAGGTATCCGGGCGGCCCACCACATCCAGGTCATAGATCTGACCGCGGTGCTCCCGCAGTCGCAGCCCTTCGGCCAGGAAGAAGAAGTCGAACAAGCCGCGTTCGGCGGTGCGGGCCAGGTGCACGAACGAGTCGAACTCGATCTGGCTGCCCGAGCGGGGGTCGGTCCATACCGTGGTGTTGTTGACCCCCGGGAAATGAGCCGCTAGATGGATTGGCTTGCGCTTCATGAGGTTAACCCCCAACGCTTGGCGATGAGCTCGTGCGACCGCAGCCGGTCGGAGTGCCGGTAGGTCACCGAGGTGATGACCAGTTCGTCGGCGTCGGTCACACGTTGCAACGCGTGCAACCGCTCCGCGACTTCGTCTGGACACCCGACGAATTGCGTTGCAGTTCGGTCCTTTACGACCTCGAATTGCTCGTCGGTCAACGGCTCGCAGTCGTCGGGGTTCGGGTAGGGTACGGCCCCGCCGCCGGCTCGGATGGAATAGACCCAATGGCCGTAGCTGGACGCCAGCTTCCGGGCGGTCTCGGTGTCCTCGGCCACCACGATGTCGGCCGACACCACCACGTAGGGGCGTTGCAGCTTCTCCGACGGGACGAAGGCATCCCGGTAGGCCTCGATCGCCTCGATCGCGGTGGCCGGTGTGATGTGATAACTGCCGACGAACGGCAGACCCAACTCACCGGCCAGTCGCGCGCTGGGCCCCTTGGTGCTGCCGAAGATCCAGGGTGTCAGGCCGGCGCCCTCACCGGGCACGGCGTGCAAGTCGACCCCGTCCACTTGGAAGTTGCCGGTGAGCATGGCGATGATTTCGCCCACCTGGTCGGTGAAGTCGGGTGCGACGGCCTCGGGCTGTTGCAGAACCGACTGAACTGCCTGTACTTGACGGAGCCCCAGTATCTTTCGCAGATCGAATGGCGTCGGGATCACCACGCCGTCCACCTCGCGCCACACCCGCGGTGGCTTCGGCTCCCGGGGTTTCGGCTTGTCCTGCTGCTTCTGGCGGCGTTGCCCAGACCGGCCCAGGCCAAGATCGATGCGGCCGGGATAGAAGGCGTCGAGCATTCCGAAGCTTTCCACCACCGACGCGGTCGTGTGGTGCCCAAGCTGCACGGCCGCCGAACCCACCCGAATGGTGTTGGTGGCCGCCGCGATTTGTCCGATAAGCACGGCCGGCGACGAACTGGCGACTCCCACGAAATGGTGTTCGGCGATCCAGAACCGGCGATACCCCCACCGCTCCGCGTACTGAGCCAGTTCGATCGTGTTGCGCAGCGCGGTCGCGGCGTCGCTGCCGGCGCTGATCGGCGAGAGGTCCAGGATCGACAGCGGGACGGATGTCATCGAGTCGCCGCCGCATAACGGTTGGGCGCCACCGGAAGTCCGAGACGCTCGCGCAGCGTCTCACCCGCCCGGTAGGCCTTGCGGAATTGGTTGGCTTTCTGCAAGAGCGGCACCACTTCGTCGACGATCACCGGTAGATCCACGGCGTTGACGGCCGGCCGTAACCGCACGCCGTCGATACCCTGGCGCTGCCAATCCAGCAGAATGTCCACCAGTTCGGCCGCAGCACCTCCCCAGACCAGCGCGTCGGACCGGAAATCGGTGTCACCGTGGAAGGAAACCACCACGTCGGCAAAGACTTTCAACCGATGCCCCGGCGGCAACTCATCGAGAATGGCGCCGAGCGGCGACTCGTCGGTCGGCGTGATGAAGACGAGGTCGGCGCTGGTCGCGGCGAATTCATAGATCGGTCCCGCGTGCGCCAGCGCGGCCACCACCGGTTGGCCCTGCGGAGGACGCGGCGTGATCGATGGACCCTTGACGGAAAAGTACTTCCCGGTGAAGTCGATGTAGTGCAGCTTGCTCCGGTCGATGTAACGCCCGGTGGCCGCGTCTCGGATCACCGCGTCGTCTTCCCAGCTGTCCCACAGTCGGCGCACTACCTCGACGTAGTCGGCGGCCTCGTCGAACAATTCCGCCACGTTGATCGACCTGCGCCCGAACAAGGCCGCCTCGTGTGCGGTGGAACTGACTCGCGCCTGCCACCCGGCTCGTCCATGGGAGACATAGTCAAGGGTGGCAATGGCTTTGGAGATGTGGAACGGCTCGGTGTGCGTCACCGTGGCGACCGGGATCAGCCCGATGTGTTTGGTCGTCGGTGCGATGCGGGCCGCGACCAATACGGCGTCGCCGCGCCCGGCCAGCCGCTCAGGCCGGATGCGCTCACCCCGTCCGATTTGTGGCATCAGGGTGCCGTCGATGGTGAGGAAGTCGAGCAGCCCGCGCTCGGCGGTGGTCGCCAGGTCCGCCCAGTAGTGGCCGCTCAGCACCCACGGGGTGTTCGGGTCGGACTTCAGGGTGGACCGCCACGCTTGTGGGTGCCAGCCGTAACCATCGAGCGCGACGGCCAAATGCAACTGCGTCATGCAAGGTCTTTCACGAAAGCGATGGGAAACACCGGACCGATGGTGGGCAGCGGCTCGGCAAGCGGGGTATACCCTTCTGCCCGGTACAGCTCCTCTGCCTCGGGCTGCCGATTGCCGGTGACTAGGTAAACCTTCCGATAGCCACGTGCCGCGATCTCGGCTTCCAGCGCGGCCAGCAGCGCCCTGGCGTAACCGCGACGGCGGTGCTCGCGGTGTGTCCACACCCTTTTCAGTTCGGCGGTGTCGGCGTCATACCGGCAGAAGGCACCGCCGGTGACGGGATGCCCGTCCAGAACCCCGATCAGCATGCCGCCGTCCGGGGCCTCGAACTCACCGGGCGGACCATCGCGCAGCCAGGCGGCTATCGCGTCCTCCTCCATCTCGTATCGCTGCGCGTACTCGGCGGCCAGTTCGGCCAACAGCGGCTGGGCGAGCGGATCGTCCAGGGCGACGGGCACGAAGTTGACCTGGTCCGCTGCCGCGGCTTGGCCAGACTGACGACTGAAAGAAGACACCACGTAACTGTCTAACGCCGCGAATCCGTCTGCATTCCAGCCCGAAGTCTAGATTCCGGGAGCCGTGTCCTGCGGCGACGACCGCGAGCTTCACGACTATCCTGCAGAAAATCCCATATCAAGCGCGTCGCCGCGGGCAGTTCTACTTCTATTCATTCAGATTGTTCGACACCTAATCGGCGCTGCGGACTACGACCGGACGGCGGTGACGTACCGGGGAGACACCGCCAGGTCGCGCGGCGGAACCGATTTGCGCGTCGAAATTCCCAGGGCTGCCCGCAGCTCGGTGATGTCCCGGTCGACCATCTGCCACCCGTGGTCGGCCAGATATTCGGGTACGTCGCGGTATTCGCCCTGGTAGGTCAGGGCGGCCAAGTCGACGTTCAGGCCGACGCGGCGCCAGCCGTCGACAAATGTCCGCCCCGCCTCCAGCTGCACGGGTGACCACGTCGGCATGTGGTCGGCGGCGAGCCGGCTGCCGGTGGCACTCAGGGCCGTCACCGACTGCAGCAACCGGTTCTGCGCATCGGGCGGCAAGTACCCAACGAACAGGTTCTCCGCGATCCACACCGTCGGTTGCGTGGGATCGAAACCCACCCGCCGCAGCGCCGCAAGCCAAGCCTGGCGCAGGTCGACCCCGATCGCGCGACGGTGAGCGGTCAGCCTGGCGCCCAGTTCGCGCAGCACCGCATTCTTGAAATCGATGACGTCCGGCTGGTCGATCTCGTACACCGTCGTCCCGGCGGGCCACCACAGCCGGTAAGGGCGTGTGTCGAGACCCGACCCCAGCAGCACCACTTGTCGAATGCCCGCGCGCCCGGCGTCGGCGAGATAGTTGTCCAGGAACTGCGCGTGGAGGACGAGGATTTCCATCAGCTTCTTGGTGTCGGGGCTCTCGTCGAAGCCCGGCGTCTTGCCGTCGATCACCTGCGTGAAGTACTCCACCCCCGCAGCGCGAACCATGGGGTCGGCGTAGGGATCGTGCATCAGGCCCCTGCTGGTGGCGACGGCCCGCACAGCGGCACCGAACGTGGCGGTCATCCCCACGCCAGTGGCGGGATCCCAGGTGTCGCCCTCTCTGCGCACGTCAGTCAGCCGAGCGACGCCGTCCCGCCAACCCGACCGCCGCTCGCCACCCGAGCAGCAGCACCGCGGTGACCGTGGATGCGACGATGATGAAAGCCGCCGCCACGCTGGCCGAACTCGCCTTGCGTAACAGCATGCCGACCACCACGGTGCTCACCCAGACAATGACCCCGGTGGGTGCCACCGCCGTGGGGCGCCGCCAGCCGCGAGACACCAGCCACCCGACGAGAGTCCCGGTCAGGAATGGCCACGCCGTAGCTGCGACCCCGCTGATGTTGACGCCTTCATCGTGGCTGCGTCGACCGAGAGCACAAAACACCAGCACAGCGACAATGTCGACACCAAGCCATTTGAGGCTGCGCCGCGGTTGCATGCAGCGAGACTACCGGGGCGGGGCAGGATTGGGTCATGAGCACCGATACACCGCCCGTCTTCGACCCCGACGACCCGCTCGGGATCGACGCGTCGCTATCTGACGACGAGATCGCGGTTCGCGACACCGTCCGAAAGTTCTGCGCCGAGCACGTCACCCCGTACGTGGCCGGCTGGTTCGAAGACGGTGACCTGCCGGTCGCGCGGGAACTGGCCAAGCAGTTCGGCGAACTGGGCCTGTTGGGAATGCACCTGCACGGCTACGGGTGTGGCGGTGCATCCGCAGTCCACTACGGGCTGGCCTGCCAGGAACTCGAAGCCGCCGACTCCGGCATCCGGTCGCTGGTGTCGGTGCAGGGCTCGCTGGCGATGTTCGCGATCTGGAACAACGGCTCCGAAGAGCAGAAGCAGCGGTGGCTGCCCGGCATGGCCGCCGGTGACCTCATCGGCTGTTTCGGGCTGACCGAACCCGACGTCGGATCTGACCCGGCCGCGATGAAGACGAGGGCCCGACGCGATGGTTCGGACTGGGTGCTCAACGGGCGCAAGATGTGGATCACCAACGGCTCGATCGCCGACCTCGCGATCGTGTGGGCAGCCACCGACGAGGGGGTGCGCGGCTTCATCGTGCCCACCGACACCCCGGGCTTCACCGCCAACACCATCCATCACAAGCTGTCCCTGCGGGCATCGATCACCAGCGAGTTGGTGCTCGACGACGTTCGGCTGCCCGATGAAGCCATGCTGCCGAAAGCAATTGGCCTGAAGGGACCGTTGGCGTGCCTCTCGGAGGCGCGTTACGGAATCGTGTGGGGTTCGATTGGCGCGGCGCGGTCGGCCTGGCAGGCCGCACTGGATTACGCCAAGCAGCGCACCCAATTCGACCGCCCGATCGCCGGATTCCAGCTGACCCAGGCAAAGCTCGTCGACATGGCGGTCGAACTGCACAAGGGTCAGCTGCTGGCACTACATCTGGGCCGCCTCAAGGACAGCGTCGGATTGCGGCCGGACCAAGTCAGCTTCGGCAAGCTCAACAACACCCGGGAGGCCATCGAGATCTGTCGTACGGCGCGAACAATATTGGGCGGCAACGGGATATCGCTGGAATATCCAGTGATCAGGCACATGGTCAACCTGGAGTCGGTGCTCACCTATGAGGGCACGCCCGAAATGCACCAGCTGGTGCTGGGCCAGGCCTTCACCGGCTTGCCTGCATTCCGGTAGAACACACGCATGTCCTTCGTGCGGCGCATCGGCTGTCTGGTCCTATGTCTCCTGGTGGTCGCCTGCAGCCCGCCGCGCCTGGTGCCCGAGCTGCCCAATGAGGCGGCGGCCAAAGCCGACGCGGTGATGGATGTGGTCCGTGAGTTCATGGCACAGGCGCATCTGAAGGCCGCGATCGTCCGCGTCACCATGAACCGCCAAGAGGTCGTCACTCAGGCCGTCGGCGACTCAATGACCGGCGTACCCGCCACGCCCACGATGCACTTTCGTAACGGCGCGGTGGCTATTTCCTATGTGGCGACGCTGTTGCTGAAGTTGGTCGACGAGAAGAAGGTGAAGCTCGACGACAAGTTGTCCAAATGGCTGCCCGACTTCCCGCACGCCGACCGCGTCACCCTCGAGCAACTCGCGCAGATGACGTCCGGGTACCCCGACTACGTCCTCGGCAATGACGCGTTTGCCAACGAGCTTTACGCCAATCCGTTCCGGCAGTGGACAACTCAAGAAGTCCTCGGTCAAATCTCTTCGCGGCCACTGCTTTACGAACCCGGCACCAACTGGAACTACGCGCACACCAACTACGTCCTGCTGGGGCTGGCATTGGAAAAGGCGACCGGTCAGGACATGGCGACGATGCTGCAGCGAAAGGTCCTGGCGCCGCTGGGATTGACGGCCACCTTCAACTCCGACACAGCCTCCATCCCCGAGCCAGCCCTGCACGCATTCACCTCAGAACGCCGTGCGTTTTTGAAAATCCCTGCCGGTGTTCCGTTTTATGAAGACTCGACGTACTGGAACCCGTCCTGGACTATCACCCATGGCGCCATCCAGACCACGAACATCTACGACATGACGACCACCGCAGCGGGCATCGGCTCGGGCAAACTGCTGTCGCCGGATTCCTACAAGAAGATGGTGTCGACCGAATTGCGCGGCAAGACCCGCGCTCAGCCGGGCTGCCCTACTTGTTTCGAGCAGAGCGACGGCTACACGTACGGCCTGGGGATCGTCATCACCGGCCACTGGCTGATGCAAAATCCCATGTTCGCCGGGACTTCCGCCGTGGCGGCGTATCTGCCGTCACAACGAGTGGCGATCGCCGTTGCGGTCACTTACGCTCCCGAAGCCTTTGATGCTGAGGGAAACTACAGCAATCAGGCCGAAAAGCTGTTCCGCAAGATCGGCGCCGTGGTAGCACCAGATGATGCCCCACCTATGCCACCGGGGAGGTAGACCATGAGAACCACCGCACGCGTTGTCGCGGCCTTGTTTTCTGGCGCGATAGCTCTAGCCGCGCCGGCAGGCGCTGATCCCGCCTTGCCACCGATGACGTCCACCGGTGCCGGACCCGTAATCGGTGGCGGCGGCCCGGCCGCTCAGATCGGCCAGCAGCTGTACAGCTTCACCAACCCCGACATTCAAGAGGTGAACGGTTCGGACGCGGCCCAATTCATCGCTGCCGCGGCCGGTGTGTCGAATCGCGACGTCGCCAGTGTCTTCCAGCCGTTGCACCGCGCTCTGGGATGCCAGCAGAACAACGCGGGATTCGGGGCGCGCGCCTACCGCCGGTCGGATGGCCAATGGGGCGGTGGCATGTTGGTCATCGCCAAGAGCACCGTGTCCGACGTCGAAGCCCTCAAAGCGTGCGTGAAGGGCAGCTGGCGCAGGGCCGTAGCGGGTAGCCCGACGACGCCGTGCAACAGCGGCTGGAACTACCCGCCCTTCAGCGACACCCGCCGCGGCGCGGAGGGCTACTTCGTGTTGTTGTCCGGAACAAATTCGGACTTCTGCAATGGCCCGAATGCGCACTTCCGTACCAATGCCAGCGGATGGCCCACCTAGAACGGTGGCGGATCGTCACCGGGGTCGGCTTTGGGAGCATCGAAGCCGTATTCGCCCCTGGCCCTAGCGGCTCGGATGGCTTTCGCCTTTTCGCGAGCTTCCCGGTTTCGTTTGCGTTCGGCCGAGCCCATCACGGCGCGCCGAAATTGGCGCCGCGCCGAGCCAACGGAAAACCGTAGTCGGGGGCAATGCGCCAGCGCTGGGCGGCGTGGTCATCGATGCCTCATTGCGCGCTGTCAGCTCCGTCAGATGGGGAATTCGCATTGGACGCCCCGGAGATCGCCGCCTGATTTCATGACAACGGCGGGGCGTCGTGGTGCACCGAGCTGTGGTACCGCGAGCGCGTCATGGGCGCGACTTACGATGCCCGTTAGCGTATGCGGATACGCTATGTGGCGTCGCCGGTTGCGGCGATGCCCTCGGGGGTGACCAGCATCGACGAATTCGCCACATCTAATTCGCTCCCTCTGGTAGCTCCAGCTGGGGTTGATCGTCGGCTTCTGTGGGCAGCCTGTAGGCAGCGTATCGCTGGGAGCGGCCGGGGATCCGCTCAAGTGCTCCGGAAGTGATCATGTTCTTGAAGATCGTCTTTACCTGATTTTCCGAGCCGATTCCCGTCAGTTGTCGCACGATAGTGTTCGTAATCTCATTGTGGCTCTGCAGGTATTCGGTGATCATTTCTGCTGGAGAGGCGAGGCGTTCATGCACGATGCGCACGAGCACCGATGTGCCTTTGTCCTCGATCTCAGGCGACTTCAACTTCAGATCGCGCATGGCATCAAAAGCTGCAGTCAACCCCTCTCCGACATCCTTATTCGGTGGATCGGGGAACTTATTGATCCATCTCACTATGGTGCCGTTTCGCGAAAAACGTTCTTCCAGAATATTTTCGGCAGTGATGTGGGCTGGAAGACCACCTGGGCTTTCAACCTCTATACGGTTATCGAAGATGCGGACGTGAATGTCATCGGCGATGCTGTAATCGCGGTGCAGCACTGCGTTCGTGATGATCTCGTGCAGTGTGACCTCGGGGTACGAAATATCCTCTAGCTTAGTTGGTCCCAGTATGCGGATACCTTGAACAATGTCGACAGCCGTCGATACCCCTTCGCGAATTACGTCGTAGATCGGCCCCTCGATGGTCAAGGGCTGGCCCTGAAGGTTTGAACGGGACCCTACTGCATCGGATGTGGCGTAACGGTAAACCTTGATCGCTGACTGCTTCGGCAGGGCGACTTGGGGTTCATCGGAAAATAGCAGCAGCGCAGCGACGGTTGGCTTTTCGTCGCGGACGAGCAACTGCTTACGTAGCCAAGGGTCAACCGCATCGACCGTCGGAACGACCTCCATGAGGAATTCGGTGATGGTGAATGAATCACTGACAAGGTCTACCGGGACGTCGACAGGGTGAGTCTCGAAACTGCTTACCCCTTTGAGGTATTCGAGACGCCTGAGGGCTTCTGAATCAACGACCGGAAGGTTTTGTGCGCCACGCCGCACATACGCCTTTCCGTCCGATGCGACACGAACAGCAGGTGTCTTCAGCACCGATACCTTAAGGACGACGCCGTCTCCCGGCGCTGCACTTGCCCGGAGGAACTGGTAATCGACGAATTGCCCGAGAGGGAAGGTGGCCTCAAGAGCCTGCACATGACCGTTGGCTTCCTCGATGTTGGCGAATCCGCGCCACGTCCGAACGCCAGTGGATTTGTCTTCATCGATGCCGATGTATAGCTCGCCACCCTCAGCGTTCGCGAAGGCCGAAAGCGACTTGGTCAGCTTGTTTGGTGCGACCTCGATGGCCTTGAGATCGGCGATGTGGGATTCCTCGATATCGAGGACCACGCTTCTGGCGGATTCGTTAACGTCAGCCACTTCGAATGCCACGCCCCTCACTGTGCCATGTGCCGCCGACGCACCCCCTGCGCCAGCGCCGCGCTGACCCAGGGCCAGCGCGCAGCACAAAAGGCTGGTCGTCGCGTTCGTAGCCATCGGCGGCGATGGCGGCACGATTCGATGTCGTCCAGGCCGGGCTGGGCCCAGGTGGCTACCGTAGGGTTCGAGATGAACACGCGCTCCACGAGTGCAGCCGATTGTCACGGTGGCGCGCGATTATCCTTTGAATGAACACCACACCTCTTTGGCTCCCCTGGCTGTCGCCGGGCTCGGCCTCCTTGGCACGGCGGTCGCTGGTCTGGGCGGCGTCTGGCTCACCCAGCGCCGTGCCGACCAACGGGAGGCCGCCAATTGGGCCCGGAAACTCAGCGGGAGCAAGCTCGATGGGCCCGCGAAGACGCGGCGAGGACATTCGAATTCCGTCGCAGCACGTACGTCGACCTCTATCGGGCGGCCTTCGGCGTCCTCATGCTGACGATGAAGTACCTCGGGAAGGTCGCCCGACGCGAGGTGGGATCGGATGACCCCGAGGTGGCTAGTCGCGACGCCGACCTACAGACGGCCATGGAAGCAGCCCAAATCTACGGATCACCGAGGGTGCTCGCCTTTGCCCACAGGGCACAGATCGCTGGCGTCACGTACCGGATGATAGTGAGCCAGATGCACGTCGCAGACATCGCCGATGAACTGCCGAAATCCGCACAAGAGTGGGGCACTGCCCTAAGCGAGTTGCACAATGCGATTCGAGAAGAGCTAGGCATACCCAACGATGATGATGACTCACCGCAAGCATGGCGGTCTCAATGGCCATGGCTGATTCAACGCCCCTCCCCCGCCGACCATCCGAAGTAGCCCGACGACGAGCGAACCATCCCACAGTGTGTCCGGGGGTGATCGGCCCGGCGACCTCGTCGCAGCCATCACGGCAGGAAGGCCTCGATGATGAGCCCGATCATCTGGCCGACCGCGATGAGGCCGGCCGTCGTGCCGGTGTAGATCACGACGAAAGCGGAGAACATCAGCATCAACGCGACGATGAGAACTTCACAACGCGCTGTGAGTTTGTGTGTGACGGCGTGTGTCGGCGGGTAGCATCGCGGCGCGATGAATGCTGAGCGTAGCCGGTCAGACGACTATGAACGAAACCTGACGGCACACCACGAAGCTGGACATGCCGTCGCTGTGGTGCTTCGTGGTGGCACGTTCAGCGGTGTGACTCTGGAGCCGACGCTCACCCGTGACGGCGGTATCTTGATCCATGATGTGGGCGAGCATCACCACTTCGTGACGTACGCAGGGCCGTGGGCAGAAGCGCGGGTGCAATGGCCCGCCGCCCTGTCCATCGACAGTGTCAATGCCAAAGGCCGGTCGTTCATTCAAGAGGTCGAAGATGCGCTGTGGTCGAACGAGTCCGACCTACGGGACTACGCACCCGACCTCGACTTCTTTCCAAGCGACCACCTGATAGCGGCCCTGAGTGGCGAAGAACCGCAACCGGTCATTCCCGGCCCACACGATCAGGCGTGGTTCGGGGAGCTTGAACGCTGTTGGCCTGTAATGCAATTCGTGGCATCAGAGCTGCTCAGCGGGGCGTTGCCGACACGTGAGATCGTTGCAAGGATGCTCGGCACGGCGTAGAGGCGGTTTCGGTGGCGCGGCACACCAGCCCGCGAACCAGGCAGGCTCGGATCTGGGCTTCACGCCCTTGAACCGAGCATTCGCGGGCCGGGTGCCGCCTGAAATCGTAAACACACGCTTCGTGGCCGTCGTCCCCCACGGCCAAGGACGAAGCCGTGACGAGCGCCGAAGGTTGTCCCGCTCGGCCTGTTACGAGCCTTCGATGGACACCAGGACGATGGCTCTTCGTGGGGTAGCCGAACCCACACGGCACGTCGAGCGCAGTCAAGCGAGCTCCGGAGTCCGGCAATCGGATCGAAATGCGTTGGCGCGGCCTTGTTCTGCGCCTGCCCGCCACCTAGCCGATCAACTCCGGTCGCGGCATCACCGTGGGACGCACCCCCGCCCGTTGTGTAGACGTGCTGACGACGCCTTCGCCACGCGGCGGCATACCCGTGACCGGCAAGCCGCTCAACAGGTTTCCCTCACCGGCAAGAAGCGGCGCCACACCGGACGGCGCGGCCTCGGCGGCGGCCCGAGACGCAACAGCACTCGAAGTCCACGTGTGCGGAACAGACAGCGGTCCCAGCGACGTCGCCTTGCCCAACGAAGCCGTCACCGGCGGCGGGGCGCTACCCAAGCCAGCGAAAAGTCCTGCCGGCAAGGCAATCCCGGCGATTTCGCCGCCCGCCACTCCCCCGGCCACGCCGCCGGCCACACCAGTCTCGGCAGCGGCAGCGGCCGTACCCAACGACTTGGCCACCGAACTCATCGACGACAGTGACGACAGCGACGAACTCATGGTCGAGGCACATGCGCTGACCGGCGAGGCCAGCTGCTGCAACGCAGAAGGCACGACCTGGGTGACAGCCAGTGCCTGTTCGGCGAGACCAGCCGGGTCTGCCACCGCGTCGGGCACCGTGAATGCCGTCAATGTCGCCGCTTCCGCCGCGTTAGCGGCATAGCCGTACATCGCGGCGGCGTCCTGTGCCCACATCTCGCCGTACTGAGCCTCCACGGCCGCGATCGCCGGAGCGTTGACACCCAACACGTTTGTTGCCAACAGGGCCAGCAATGTCGCCCGGTTCGCGGCAATAACCGGCGGCGGCACCGTCGCCGCGAACGCCGTTTCGAACGCCGCCGCAGCCGCAGCGGCCTGGGCAGCCGCCTCTTGCGCCTGTCCCGCCGTGAGACTCAGCCAGGCCACATACGGGGCCACGGCGGCCGTCATCGCCACCGCCGCCGGGCTCTGCCAGCTTTCGCTGGTCAGGACCGAAACGACCGCTTCACACGATCGGGCCGCGGCGTACAGCTCCTCGGCGATTCCTTCCCAGAACGCCGCGGCGGCGAGCATCGACCCCGCACCGGGGCCGGAATACATCTTTGCAGAGTTGACCTCGGGCGGTAATGCGCCAAAGTCCATTTCCTTTGACCTCCAACGGTTTTACCCGTAAAGACTTCATGTCTGTGCCGTAAAAAAAGTGATCGCGTCAGGCAGCCGAAGCCGCCACGGCAGCGATCACTGACGGGCTAGACAGAACCTGGTGAGGAGATCTCGTCCGGAAACAGAAAGAACCGACTCAGCGGGCGGACTCCGCCCACCCGGCCGCACAACGAAGGCAGCCCACGCCACGATGACACCGACCACCGCCACCAACCCAAGTGCGGCCAACGCGATCGTCGCGCGCGGCGAAATCGCGGTCGCGAATTTCGCCGGGCATGCCGATGCGCCGTCACCGGCCTGATCATGGTCGACGGTCAGCACCACCGCCTTGGATTGATCGCCCAAGCCGAAGGCCAATTGCGGTATTCCACAATGCAACCCGGCCATTCCCAACACCAGCCATGTCGCGACTATCGCGGCGACGGCGGTGCGGGGTGGGGCTGGTAACACGCGGCCATACTATACCCCCTACCCGTATTCTGTAAACGAACAACCAGGCGCATTGCTATAGTGCCCGGACTAATTTGAGTCATAGGGTGGTACAAGCGCAGCAGCGACCACTTTGAAGGAGGACCATGACGCCCCCATCGACCGAACTCGCGCCCGCCGAAAAGCGCCACCGCGTCGTCATCATCGGTAGCGGGTTCGGCGGCCTGAACGCGGCTCGGAAGCTCAAGCGCGCTGACGTCGACATCACCCTGATCTCCAAGACGACCACCCACCTGTTTCAACCGCTCCTCTACCAGGTGGCCACGGGCATTTTGTCCGAAGGCGATATCGCCCCGACCACCCGCCTGATCCTGCGTCGACAGAAGAACGTGCGCGTCTTGCTGGGCGAGGTCAAGGACATCAACCTGAAAGACCAGACGGTCACGTCGAAGTTGTTGGACATGGAGACCGTGACACCATACGACAGCCTGATCGTGGCGTCCGGCTCCCAGCAGTCCTACTTCGGAAACGATCACTTCGCCACGTTCGCCCCCGGCATGAAGACCATCGACGACGCGCTGGAACTGCGCGGCCGAATCCTCGGCTCGTTCGAGGCCGCCGAGGTGACCACCGACCCCGCCGAGCGTGAACGCCGCCTGACCTTCGTGGTGGTGGGCGCCGGGCCGACCGGCGTCGAGGTGGCCGGGCAGATCGTCGAACTCGCCGAACGCACCCTCGCCGGGGCCTTCCGAACCATCACGCCCAGCGAGTGCCGGGTGGTTTTGGTCGACGCCGCCCCGTTGGTGCTGCCGCCGATGGGCGAGAAGTTGGGTGGCAAAGCGCAACGGCGGCTGGAGAAGATGGACGTAGAAGTCCAGCTCAACGCGATGGTGACGGCCGTGGACTACAAGGGCATCACCATCAAGGAGAAGGAGTCCGGGGAACGCCGCATCGAATGCGCGGTCAAGGTGTGGGCGGCGGGCGTCCAGGCCAGCGAGCTGGGCAAGCTGGTCGCCGAACAGTCCGACGGCACCGAAACGGACCGGGCCGGACGGGTGATCGTCGAACCCGACCTCACCGTCAAGGGCCACCCGAACGTCTTCGTCATCGGCGACCTCGCGTCGGTGCCCGGCGTGCCGGGGATGGCGCAGGGCGCGATCCAGGGTGCGGCGTACGCGACCAAGGTGATCAAGCACGCCGTCAAAGGCAAGGACGACCCCGCCAACCGCGAGCCGTTCAAGTACTTCAACAAGGGCAGCATGGCCACCATCTCCCGGTACAGCGCCGTGGCGCAGATCGGCAAGTTGGAGTTCGGCGGCTTCATCGCCTGGTTGGCATGGCTGGTGCTGCACCTGGCGTACCTGGTCGGTCACCGCAACCGGATCGCCGCGTTGTTCTCCTGGGTGATTTCCTTCCTGGGCCGCACCCGGGGGCAGATGGCGATCACCAGCCAGATGATCTACGCCCGAGTCGTGACCAAGTGGATGGAAGAAAGCCAAGGGATCGGACCCGCCGAAAGCCAGGGCGCCTTGGCCGCCGCCGAACGAGCCGAACGGGCCGAGCAGAAAGCCGGCTAACGGCTAGCGGCTAACTCAGCGCCTGGTCGATATCGGCGATCAGATCGTCGGTGCCTTCCAGGCCAACGGAGATGCGGACCACGCCGTCACCCAGTCCGATGGCGGCGCGGCCCTCCGGCCCCATGGCGCGGTGAGTCGTGGTAGCCGGATGTGTGACAAGCGATTTCGCGTCACCCAGGTTGTTGGAGATGTCCACCAGCCGCAGCTTGTCCAGCACTTCGAACGCCCGCTGCTTGGCGGCACCCTCCGCGGCGTCCAGCTCGAAGGTGACAACCGTTCCGCCGCCGCTCATTTGGCGCTTGGCAAGGTCGTACTGCGGGTGCGACGGCAGGAATGGGTAACGCACCCAGCGCACCGCAGGATGTCCCTCCAGAAACTCGGCGATGCGTTGCGCCGAGGCATTGGCATACTGGACTCGAACCGCCAGTGTCTCAAGGCCTTTCAGCAACACCCAGGCATTGAACGCGCTCAGCGCCGGGCCGGTGTGCCGCATCAGCTTCTGCACCGGCCCGTCGATGTACTCCTTGTCGCCGAGGATCGCGCCGCCCAACACCCGGCCCTGGCCGTCGATGTGTTTGGTGCCCGAATACACCACCACGTCGACCCCGAGTGGAATGCCCTGCTGCAGCAGCGGCGTCGCGAAGACGTTGTCCAACACCACTTTTGCGCCCGCCGCATGCGCCAGCTCGGTCACCGCGGCGATGTCCACCAGGGACTGCATCGGGTTGGACGGCGTCTCGAAGAACACCGCCTGGGTGGGCACCGACAGGGCCTCTTCCCACTGGGAGAGGTCGTCGCCGTCGACGAAAACGGTCTCGACGCCCCAGCGCGGCAGGATCTCGTTGCACACCACGAAGCAGGAGCCGAACAGGCTGCGCGCCGCGACCAACCGGTCGCCAGCACCCAACAACGCACCCAATGAGACGAACACGGCGGCCATGCCGCTAGCGGTGCCGAACGCCGCCGGCGCCCCCTCGATCAGCCGCAACCGTTCCTCGAACATGCTGACGGTCGGGTTGCCGTACCGCGAGTAGACGAAATGGTCGACCTCGCCGGTAAACGACTGCTCGGCGACCCCCGCCGACGGGTAGACATACCCGGACGTCAAGAACATCGACTCGGCGGTCTCGTCGAACCCGGAGCGCAGCAACCCGCCGCGCACGCCGATGGTGGCTTGGCTGACGCCGTCGGGCAGTGCCTTCGGGGTGCGGACCGAACGTTCG
This sequence comes from Mycobacterium bourgelatii, assembly GCF_010723575.1. Taxonomy (NCBI): domain Bacteria; kingdom Bacillati; phylum Actinomycetota; class Actinomycetes; order Mycobacteriales; family Mycobacteriaceae; genus Mycobacterium; species Mycobacterium bourgelatii. The sequence goes on along the minus strand of NZ_BLKZ01000001.1, from coordinate 275,110 downwards.
TCCGTCACGGCCGCGTCACTTCTGCGTCCAGGGCAATCCAGTCGCCCGCCAACCCGTCTCGCCTCGGTGCCCCTCGGCGTTCAGCTGGCCCTCGAAGCCGTCCAGCACGTTGTAGGCCGGGGTGATACCCGCCTCGGTCGCGGTCTCGGCGGCGCCGATCGAACGGTTGCCCGACCGGCACAGGAACAGCACCGGACGCTCTTCCTCGCCGTCACCGGGCGGGACCTGGTCCTTCAACTCGGCCAGGAAGTTCTCGTTGCGTTTCCCGTCGGAGGTGTTCCACTCGATGTACACCACGTCGCGGCCGAGGCTCGACAAGTCGGGCACTCCCACGAAACGCCATTCGGCGTCGGTGCGCACGTCGACCAGCACGGCCCGGGGGTTGTCGCTCAGGATCTTCCAGGCCTCAAGTGGGGTGATATCTCCTGCATAACTCACGCGCGTGAGTCTCGCATATTTAACCGGGTAGCCGCCTCGCGGGCGCGGTCACGCGCGGTCGCCACGTCGGGCGCGGTGGCCAGTACCACCCCGAGCGGGTAGGGCGCGCCGGCCGGCTGATCGGTATCGGCCCGCGCGAAGATTCGTACGTCGCTTTCCGGCACGCCCAGAGCGGCCGTCAGCGCATCCGCGGTCGGGCCGAAGCCCTGGCCCGGCCGCAGCACCCGAGCGGCACCCGGAGAAACCATCAAGGTGTCCACGGCAACGCCCAGGATGGCCCGCGCTTGCAGCTCGAACGCCGAAAGCCGCTGGCTGCGCAGGGTTGCCCAAGCGGTGTCGGTCGGGTACGGACTGACGTCGGCGAAGTAGACCTCGTCACCGTTGATCATCAACTCGACGCTGAAGACGCCGCGCCCACCGAGCGCCTTGACGATGCGCGCGGCGATCGACCTGGCCGCATCCAGCGCCGCCGGGCTCAGCTTCTGCGGCTGCCAGGATTCCAGCTCAACGGTCTCACCGTGGGTTTCGCGCCGATGACCGATCGGCGAGCAGAACTCGATGACCGGGCCCGTCGGACCTTCGCTGCGCACAACGATCAGCGTGACCAGAAATTCGACCTCGACCACGGCCTCCGCCCAGGCGCGGGGATGTGCACCCTCCGCCTGCTGCGCGAGGGCACGCTGCCAAGCGGATTCCAGCCCGTCGGGGCCCTTGACGAAAGACTGCCCCGCCTCGGCCGAGCCTTCCACCGGCTTCACCAGCAACGGAAAGGCGGCATGGGCCGCGACCGCCTCGAGTTCGGCCAGCGACCCGACGAACCAGAACGGCGCCGTCGGCAGGCCGAGCTGGTCGGCCGCGAGCCGGCGCAAACCCTCCCGATCGGCGGTCAGCCGCACACTGCGAGCGCTCGGCACCAGTTCGGTGAAACCGGTCGGCGAGTCGACCTGTTCGGATTCGAGCGAGCTCAGAGCGTCCAGCGCCTCGACCGAAACGTGCTCGGTGAGTGTCACCACGAAATCCGGTTGCAGGCCGCCGAACGCCGCGGCCAGCGCCTCCGCGTCGGTCGGCGCCACCACCAACGCTTGGTCGGCGATTCGCTGAGCGGGGGCGTCGCCGTGCTCGTCGACGGCGACGACCTCGGCGCCCAGCCGCTGCAGCGCGACCGTCAGCTCTCGGGCCAGCTCGTTGGAACCAAGCAGCAGGACCCGCGGACTGGTGTCCACGTCGATCGGCTCGGGCGGAGTGACCGGGTCTTCTGGTGTTGCCTCGGGCGGGACATCGAACTTCGTCGTCTCGGGCGCGGCGTCGGGCCCGTCCTGTCCTTCGGTCACAACTCCAAGACTAGGGCTGGCCGGGCAGTAGTCGCACCATCAGTCCGTTGCCCTCGGCCAGAACCGCCTCGTCGCCGTCCAGCAATTCTGCGGCGACGAACGCCTTGCGGCCTTCGGTGCTGGTGACACGCCCGCGGACCACCAACGGCACATCGATCGGGGTGATCTTTCGGTAGTCGACATGCAAGAACGCGGTCCGGCTGATCGGCCGTCCGGCGGCGTGGGAGACCATGCCGAACATGTGGTCGAACAGCAGCGGCAGCACCCCGCCGTGTACCGCGGAGTTGCCCCCGACGTGGAACCGGCTGAACGATCCCGTCATCTCGACGCCGTCGGGCTCGTAGCGGGTCAGCGTCCACGGCGGCAGGAGCAGGCTGCCCATCCCGGGCATGTCGGGCGTCCGGCCCGCAGGGGCTTGGCCTTCGGCGGCCAGATACGGCTCCAGCAGCTGCACGAGCGCGGCGGCCCGTTGCGCGGCCTCGTCCCACACTGCGTCGTCAGGGTCGGCGGAAACCGCCAGGTCCTGCAGCCGGCGCATGTTCGCCACGAACTGGCGAAAGCCAGCGCCGGGATTGGCCGGCCCGTACTCGGGAAAGCCACCGTGATGTTCGTAATCGGGGTCGATATCTTCGGGACGTTCGGCAGGATCATCGGAAGACCCCACGGCTCCGTAGTGCGTCAAGAGCGATCCTGCAGGATGTCGCGGCGCACGATCGTCTGGTCCCGTCCCGGACCGACGCCGATGCACGAAACCGGCGCTCCGGCAAGCTCTTCCAACCGAAGCACGTAGTCACGCGCCTTGGCGGGCAGGTCCTCGAACTCCCGCGCCTCCGAGATGTCCTCCCACCAGCCTGGCAACTCTTCGTAGACCGGCTGGGCACGCCAGAGCTCCGATTGGGTCATCGGCATGTCGTGGGTGCGTTTGCCGTCGATCTCGTAGCCGACGCAGACCGGCACCGTTTCCAGGCTGGACAGCACGTCGAGTTTGGTCAGGAAGTAGTCGGTGATGCCGTTGACGCGGCTGGCGTAGCGCGCGATGACGGCGTCGAACCAGCCGCAGCGCCGGCGGCGGCCGGTCGTGACGCCGAACTCGCCGCCCGTCTTGGACAGGTATTCGCCGTTCTCGTCGAACAGCTCGGTGGGGAACGGGCCGGAACCAACCCGGGTCGTATAGGCCTTGAGGATCCCCAGCACCGTGTTGATCCGGGTCGGTCCGATACCGGACCCGACGGCCGCGCCACCCGCCGTCGGGTTCGACGATGTCACGTACGGGTAAGTGCCGTGGTCGACGTCGAGCAGGGTGCCCTGGGAGCCTTCCAGCAAGACCGTCTCGCCGGCCTCCAGCGCGGCGTTGAGCAGCAGCCGGGTGTCGGCGATGCGGTGCTTGAATCCTTCGGCCTGCTCGAGCAGCACCTCGACGACCTGCGCCGGTTCCAGCGCCTTGCGGTTGTAGATCTTGACCAGGACCTGGTTCTTGAATTCGAGCGCGGCCTCGACCTTGTGGGTCAGTTGCTCGGGATCCAGCACGTCGGCCACCCGGATCCCCATCCGCGCGACCTTGTCCTGATAGCACGGGCCGATGCCGCGCCCGGTGGTGCCGATCTTCTTGCTGCCCATGTAGCGCTCGGTGACCTTGTCGATCGCGACGTGGTAGGGCATCAGCAGGTGGGCGTCGGCCGATATCAGCAGCTTGGAGGTGTCGACGCCGCGGTCCTCGAGACCTTTGAGTTCGTCCAGCAACACCCCGGGGTCGATCACCACGCCGTTGCCGATGACGTTGGTGACGCCCGGGGTCAGTACGCCGGACGGGATGAGGTGAAGCGCGAAGTTCTCACCGGTGGGCAGGACGACGGTGTGTCCGGCGTTGTTGCCGCCCTGGTACCGAACCACCCACTGCACACGCCCACCGAGTAGATCAGTGGCTTTACCCTTGCCCTCGTCGCCCCATTGGGCGCCGATGAGGACGACTGCCGGCATGACGTGCTCCTGATCTCGCGGATTGTGCCCGCTTATTGTGGTCCAGCCGGTGACCTACCCTACCGAGCGGTGTGTGAGGAGCCATGGATAACGGGGTGAAAACGTCCAACGCGGCGGTATTGGCCTTTGGCGACCGTCCCCTGCCCCGCGCGTTGACCGGCCTGCCCACGCTGTCCGTCGACGACGTCCCGGGCCCATTTGGGCGGCTGATCGTGGTCGGCACCGACGCCGACCTGGCCGCCGTGCTGTCCCGCCTGTTGCGTGCCGACCGGCTCGACGTCGAGGTGGGTTACGTGCCCCGCCGGCGTACCTTCGCCACCCGCGCCTATCGCGCGCCAGCTGGACGGCGCGCTGCCCGGCGGGCCAGCAGGGGCGTCGCCAGCCGGGTGCCGTTGATCCGCGACGAGACGGGGAAGGTGGTGGTCGGCCGCGCCAGTTGGCTGCCGGCCGACGGACAGGCGATGATCCACGGCGAGGCGGTGGTCGACGACACCGTGTTGTTCGACGGGGACGCCGTCGGCGCTGATATCGAGCCGACGCTGAGCCTGCCCGGGCTGCGGGTCGCCCTGCGCGACGGGCGGCCATGGCGCCGCTGGATGCGCAGTTGGGTCAGCGGACGTGCCGCCCAGTTGGGCACCACCGGCGCCGCCGTGCTGCGCGACGGCGTTCCGGCACCCCGCAAGGTCCGCCGTTCGACGTTCTACCGCAACGTCGAGGGCTGGCTGCTGGTCCGGTAGTTTTCCAGCGGTGAAACCCAGTCCCCTTTTCCTGGGCCTGGTCGCATTGACCGCTGTCGGGGGCGGGCTGGCCTGGGCCGCCGGGTCGACTCGGCAGCCACTGTCCTATGTGGGCGTGTTCGTGCTGGTCATCTCGGGCTGGCTGGTTTCGTTGTGCTTGCACGAGTTCGGGCACGCGTTCACCGCCTGGCGCTTCGGCGACCGCGACGTTGCCGTGCGGGGCTACCTCACGCTGGACCCACGCCGCTACGCCCACCCCATGCTGTCGCTGGGCCTGCCCATGTTGTTCATCGCGCTGGGTGGAATCGGCCTGCCCGGCGGCGCGGTGTATCTGCATACGTTCTTCATGAGTCCCCGACGCCGCACGCTGGTCAGCTTGGCGGGTCCGGCGATGAATCTGGTGCTGGCCGTGCTGCTGCTGGTCGTAACGCGGATCTGGTACGACCCCGCACACGCGGTGCTGTGGGCGGGCGTCGCGTTTCTGGGGTTCCTTCAGCTCACCGCCGTCCTGTTGAACCTGTTGCCCATTCCGGGTCTGGACGGATACGACGCGTTGGAACCCCACCTGAGTCCGGAGACGCAACGGGCGTTGGCACCCGCCAAGCAGTTCGGCCTGGTGTTTCTGCTGGTCTTGTTCCTGACGCCGGCGCTAGCCCAGTGGTTCTTCACGCTCGTGGACTGGTGCTTCGCGCCCTTCGGGGTCGAGCCCTTGCTGGCCCGCGCCGGTAGCGCGCTGACCCGCTTCTGGAGCATCTGGCTCTAGCGGCGGGCGGCCCGCGGCGCGGGCCGCGCGTCGCGCCCTCTCGCCGAGTGTGAGGGGTAAACACCCTCGCCGCGCGAAAACGGGCAATAGCCGCCACGGTCGACGCCGCAGCAGCGGGCGCCAGCAACTGGGCCGCGCCGAACGTGCGCCCTAAACACCCCCACCACGCGAAAACGGGCAACAACCCTCACACTCGACGCCCCAGCAGCCGAGGCGGCAACCCCCCCTATTGCAATATATGCGAAATTACGCATATATTACTGCCCTATGGGCGCCGGCCACAGTCACGCCCCGGGAGACACCGAAAACTCCCGGATGATCCCGCGGATGATCCTCGCCGCCGGGATCTTGGCCACGTTCTTCGTCATCGAACTGACCACCTCCCTGCTGATCAACTCGATCGCGCTGCTGGCCGACGCCGGCCACATGCTCACCGACGTCGTGGCCGTGTTTATGGGGCTGACGGCCGTCCTGCTGGCTCGGCGCGGCAGCTCGTCGCCCAGCCGCACGTTCGGGTGGCATCGCGCCGAGGTTTTCACCGCGGTGGCCAACGCGGTGCTGCTGGTTGGGGTGGCAGTGTTCATCCTCATCGAGGCGATAGACCGGCTCGGCGGGGCACCTGAAGTTCCCGGCGTGCCGATGATCGTGGTGGCACTGACGGGGGTGGCCGCCAACTTCGCGGTCGCGATGCTGTTGCGCTCGCACTCGGAGGAAAGCCTGGCGGTCCGCGGCGCCTACATGGAGGTCGTCGCCGACACCGTCGGCAGCATCGGCGTGTTGATCGCCGGCATCGTGACCGTCACGACGCACTGGCCCTACGCGGACGTGGTGGTCGCGGTACTGGTGGCGCTGTGGGTGTTGCCCAGGGCGATCGCGCTGGCCCGGGCGGCGCTGCGCATCCTCTCCGAATCTTCACCCGCCCACGTCGACGTGGAGGCGCTGCGTTCGGCTCTGGGTGCAGTCGACGGCGTGACCGACGTACACGACCTGCACGTGTGGACGCTGTCGCCCGGGAAGGACATGGCGACGGCACACCTCACCAGCGAACGCGACTCCGCGCTGGTGCTACAGGATGCTCGCGCAGTGCTGTCCGCCCACGGCCTGGACCATGCCACCGTTCAGATCGACTGTCCGGACGGGCACTGCGAGGAAACCTTCTAGAGCCCCAGAGCGGGGCGCGCCTCGGGGTCGCAATCGTCGAGCAAGTCCAGGCACCGCTGGAATTCGTCGGTCTCGCCAATCGCGTCGGCTGCCCGCGCGAGTGCCGCCACACAGCGCAGGAAGCCACGATTGGGCTCGTGTGCATACGGCACCGGGCCAAAGCCCCGCCAGCCGTTGCGACGCAGCTGATCCAGCCCGCGGTGGTAGCCCGTACGGGCGTAAGCGTAGGCGGTGATGGCCTTGTCTTCCGCCAACGCCTCTTCGGCGAGCACCGCCCACGCCACCGATGCGGCCGGATGCGCGGCCGCGACGAGGCCGGGATTCTGGCCGGCGGACAGTTCGGCTTCAGCCTCGGGGTCACCCGGTAGCAGGACTGGATCAGGCCCAAGAAGGTCACGCGTCGGCTTCATGTTTCTATTTTGCGGGTGGTCTGGCTCGGCGATGAGCCAACCCCGCGCAATGGTCGCTAAGCTCCACATCATGCCCACCAACCCATCCGAAGCAGACCGCGGCGGACCGGAACCCAGGGGCGAATCCGCCGGTGAGCAAGCCACTGACCCCGGCGTCGCTGGCCCGCGGAACCAGACTCCGGTGAACCACGAGGCCGAAACCGAGACCCTGGCGCTCGCCAAGCCCGAACCGGAGGCCGAGAAGGACGACTCGAACCTGGACGCACTGCGTGAACGTCGCTTCACCGCACCTGGCTTCGACGAAAAAGAGACGCAGGTCATCGCCACCGCCCCGGAGGCGGCCACCGAAGTCTTCCAAACGCAGACCCCACCGCCCAACGCCTCGCCTCCACCCAGGCAACTTCCGCCGAAAACGGCTGTGCCGCAATCTATTCCGCCTAGGTCAGGCGGGAAGAAGCCGGCGTCGGAGCACCGCAACTGGGGTTGGGTGCTGGCGATCGTGGTGATCGTGTTGGCGCTGGCGGCGATCGCGATCCTGGGCACCTTGCTGTTCACCCGGACTCAGCAGTCACAGCCCTCACAGGAGGACCGGGTCCGCAGCGCCATCCAGGGTTACGACGTCGCGATACAGACCGGCGACCTGAAGACGCTGCGCAGTACGACGTGCGGCGCGGAACGCGACAGCTACGCGGAGTACGACGAGAAGGACTGGGCAGAGACCTACCGACGGGTGTCGACGGCCAGGCAGTACCCGGTGATCGCCAGCATCGACCAGGTCATCGTGCACGGTGAGCAGGCCGAGGCGAACGTCACCGCCTACGTGGCCCACGACCCGCAGGTTCGTTCGACACGCAGCCTGGACCTGCAGTTTCGTGACGACCAATGGAAGGTCTGCCAGTCTCCCAGCAGTTAGGCAGCTAGGTTTGGCGCGCCGTTCGTTGGCGCGCCGCGGCTCTAGCTGCTGAGCGACTTCCCGGCGCAGTGCAGGTCGTTGCACGCCTCGATGACCCGCTCGGTCATGCCGGCTTCCGCCTTCTTCAGGTAGCTGCGCGGGTCGTAGACCTTCTTGTTGCCGACCTCACCGTCGACCTTCAGCACGCCGTCGTAGTTGGTGAACATGTGGGCGGCGATCGGGCGGGTGAACGCGTACTGGGTGTCGGTGTCGACGTTCATCTTCACCACGCCGTAGCGCAGCGCCTCCTCGATTTCGGACTTCTCCGAGCCCGAACCGCCATGGAAGACGAAGTCGAACGGCTGCGCGTCGTCGGCGAGTCCGAGCTTGGATGCGGCCACCTTCTGACCCTGGGCCAGGATGTCGGGGCGCAGCTTGACGTTGCCCGGCTTGTAGACGCCATGCACGTTGCCGAACGTCGCGGCCAGCAGGTAGTGACCGTGCTCGCCCGCACCCAGCGCGTCGATCGTCTTCTCGAAGTCCTCGGGCGTCGTGTACAGCTTGTCGTTGATCTCGTTGGCGACGCCGTCCTCTTCGCCCCCGACCACGCCGATCTCGATCTCCAGGATGATCTTGGCGGCGGCCGCCTCCTTGAGCAGCTCCTTGGCGATCTGCAGGTTCTCATCGATCGGGATGGCCGATCCGTCCCACATGTGCGACTGGAACAACGGGTTCTTGCCGGCGCTTATGCGCTCCGACGAGATCGCCAGCAGCGGCCGGACGTAGGTGTCGAGCTTGTCTTTCGGGCAGTGGTCGGTGTGCAGTGCGACGTTGATCGGGTACTTGGCGGCGACGACGTGCGCGAACTCCGCCAAGGCGACCGCACCGGTAACCATGTCCTTGACCCCGAGGCCGGACCCGAATTCGGCGCCACCGGTCGAGAACTGAATGATGCCGTCGCTGCCGGCTTCGGCGAAGCCCTTCAGCGCTGCATTGATGGTCTCCGAAGAAGTGCAGTTGATGGCCGGAAAGGCGTACGAATTCTCCTTGGCACGTCCCAACATCTCGGCGTAGATCTCGGGCGTTGCGATGGGCATGGCACTTCCTCCTCGAAGACTTTGGTCCACCCAGTATGGCAACGCCGGTATGTTGAAGCATCATGAGCACCTCGGTTGCCGCTTTGGGCGACTTCCTCGACCCCTGGTATTGGTTGGGCCCCGGCGGCGTCTTCGGGTCTGCGGTGCTACCCGGCATATTGATCATCGTCTTCATCGAGACCGGTCTGCTGTTTCCCTTGCTGCCTGGCGAGTCGCTGCTGTTTACCGGGGGCTTGCTGGCAGCAAAGGGGACTATCGACATTTGGATACTGGCGCCCGCCGTCGCCGTCGTTGCCGTGCTGGGCGACCAGACCGGGTACTTCATCGGACGGCGCATCGGACCGGCGCTGTTCAAGAAGGAAGATTCGCGGTTCTTCAAAAAGCACTACGTGACGGAGTCGCATGCGTTCTTCGAAAAGTACGGGCCGTGGGCGATCATCCTGGCCCGCTTCGCGCCGTTCCTGCGGACGTTCACACCGGTGGTCGCCGGGATTTCGTACATGCGTTACCCGGTGTTCCTGGGGTTCGACATCGTCGGCGGCACGCTGTGGGGCGGCGGCGTCACGACATTGGGCTACTTCCTGGGCAACGTGCCCTTCGTCCACGAAAACCTGGAAAAGATCATCCTCGGCATCCTCTTCGTGTCGCTGATGCCGGCATTCATCGCGGCCTGGAAGGGCTACCGCTCGCGGCGCGGGGGCGCCAAAAAGGAAGAGAAAACCGAAGAGGAGACCGACGCCGCCGTCGAGTAGTCGGCACGTCAACTCGCGGCGTACGCGGCCTCCATCAGCATCCAGCCCGACAACTGCACCGACAGGTCCCGCTCGGGAATCTCGGAACTGTTGACGGCCCCGGCGACGAACTGCGCCTGCTGGCCACCGGCCGAAGGCAACTCCGCGTCACGGTCCCAGAACGCTCCGAAGACCGGCAGCCCATCCACGGTCTGTCGGTTGCCCCACGCTGATTTCGCGCTGGCCAGGACGATCGCCCGGGCGGTGTCACGGGCGGCGACGTCCTCCGCCGAATCACCAGGTAGGTCGGTGGCCACCAGCGCCAGGTAGCGCGCGGTGATCCCCGCGAACAGCCCGCCGTCGCCGCCGCCGGCCCCCTTCAGCACTCCCCGCGGTGCCATGTGCTCGTTGACCGCCGCAACCAGACGATGCACGCGCGGCGCGTGGCGGTCGTCGTGGGTGCGCTTTGCCAATTCGGTCTCCAAGCCGAGTACCACTCCCTGGCAGTACGTGTACTGCGCGCGCACCAGGGAGCCGCCCTTGATGCCGTCGAACACCAGGTGCGTCTCGGGGTCTATCAAGGTTTCATCGATCCAGTCGGCCATCTGCTGGGCGCGGCGCATCCGGTCCTCGTAGCGAGCCAGGAAGATGCCTGCCGGACCGTTGGCGGGGGCGTTGAAGAACTGGTCTTGCTTGCGCCACGGGATGCCGCCGCCGTCCTCGGGCACCCATGCCTTGTAGAACTGGTCGTCGAGTTTGGCCAGGGCGCGTCTGCGCTCGATGCCGGCGATCCGCGCGGCGCGCTCCAACGCCAGTGCCAGCCAGGCCATGTCGTCGTAATAGCTGTTGGTCCAGCGGAAGTTGTTGCGCAGCCGGTGCGAGCGGATCTGGCGCTTGATCCGGACGAGCCGTTCCGGCTGCGGGTCGCGGAGCTGGGCGTCGAGCAGGCAGTCCAGCAGGTGTGCCTGCCACCAGTAGTGCCAAGTGCCGTACAACCGGTCCCTGCGCTCCGGCGGCCACGCCACCACGCCGAGTTGGGTTCCGGGCAACCCCCAGACCCGGGCCAGGTGCCGTTGCGTGACGGCGGTTTCAGAGCTGGCGGCCCGGTTCGCCCATACCTGATCCATACTTGCCGATCCTGCCCTAACGTTGGAGCGCTGTGGAAAGCCACCCGGAGCCGTCCGCCTATCTAGCGAAGCGGCAATTGAAGACCGGTAGCGCCGGATGGTTGCTACTGGCGGGACTTGGTGTCAGCTACGTGGTGTCCGGCGATTACTCCGGCTGGAATTTCGGGTTGGCGCAGGGCGGTTTCGGCGGTTTGGTGATCGCCTCCGTCGTGATCGCCGCAATGTATCTCGCGTTGGTGCTGGGCATGGCCGAGTTGTCGTCGGCGCTGCCCGCCGCGGGCGGCGGGTACACGTTCGCCAGACGGGCGCTCGGACCACTGGGCGGGTTCGCGACGGGCACCGCGGTGCTGATCGAGTACTCGATCGCGCCGGCGGCGATCGCGACGTTCATCGGCGCCTACGTGGAGTCGTTGGGGCTCTTCGGGATTCGCGACAGCTGGTATGTGTATTTGGCAATCTACGCGCTGTTCATCGGAATTCATCTGGCCGGGGTCGGCGAGGCTTTGAAGGTGATGTTCGCGATCACCGCCGTAGCGCTGGTGGGGATCGCCATTTTCTGTGTCGCCGCCGTGGGCCGTTTTCATGCGGCGAATCTCACCGACATTGCCGCCACCGATGCCGTGGGTGCATCCGCATTTCTGCCGCACGGCTATCTCGGCGTGTGGTCGGCGTTGCCGTTCGCGATCTGGTTTTTCCTCGCGATCGAGGGCGTTCCGCTGGCCGCCGAAGAGACGGCGGACCCGGCCCGCAACGTGCCGCGCGGCATCACCGCGGCGTTCGCCGTGCTGCTCGCGACGTGCGTGCTGGTGCTGCTGCTGACGACGGGTTCCGGTGGCGCGCACGCGATGTCAACATCGGGAAACCCGCTGGTGGCCGCGCTCGGACCAAGTGGTGCGGCCAAGGCGGTCAACTACATCGGACTGGCCGGCCTGGTGGCCAGCTTTTTCTCGATCATCTACGCGTATTCGCGGCAACTGTTCGCGCTGTCCCGTGCCGGTTACCTGCCAACGGTCCTGTCGGTCACCAACTCGCGAAAAGCGCCCACGCTGGCGCTGATCGTTCCCGGGGTCATCGGTTTCGGATTGTCGTTGACCGGCAAGGGCGACCTGTTGCTGAACATGGCCGTTTTCGGCGCCACCCTGTCCTACGTGCTGATCATGGTCAGCCACATAGTGCTCCGTCGACGCGCACCCGACATGCACCGTCCGTACCGCACTCCGGGAGGCACCGCCACCACCGGCTTCGCCTTGGTGGTGGCCACGCTGGCGCTGATCGCCACGTTCCTGGTCGACACCGTGGCCACCGTGTGCTGTCTCGCGGTATTCGCCGCATTCCTAATGTATTTCGGCGTCTACAGCCGACACCGGTTGGTCGCCAACGCTCCCGACGAAGAATTGGCCGGCTGACTACCGGGTCCGCCCGGCGTCAACCGTGGGCGAACGCGCGGTCGACCAGCGTCCCGATCGCCGGTGCCAGCACTCGGGAGTATTCGATGGTCAGGTGGAACTGGTCCATGTAAACCAGGGTGTCGCCGACGATGACCGGGCATCGATTCCGGGTGCAGAACAATTCGGTGATGTCGGCGTATTGCCCGCCACCGGCTTTGGTGGCGGCGAACTCGGCTCCGATGCCAGATCGGTTGACCGCGACCGACATTGGTGGCGCGCAAGCAGTTGCGTCATCGATGTTCCGCAGCAAGCACTGCGGAACGAGTGTGTTGTTCAGATTCGGGACCGGCCCGAGTACCAGCACTTTGGACCCAAGGTCACGCAACTGCCGCACCAGGCGGGTCAGGCTGTCGAGCCACGCCGTGTCGTACGACGTGAAACTCGTTCGCCAGCCGCCGCGGGCGTTGGCGACATACCCCCGGAACATGTCCAGCACGATCAGCTGCGGTCGCTCGGCGTGCAGCCGGGCCATGATGTTGGCGCGCCATTGCTCACACCGATTGACCAGTTCGACCAGCCGGTTGAAGAAGGGGTTGGTGACAAGCGGCAAATCCAGCAATGGACAGCCCGCCTTGGCCAGGGTTTCGACCCGCCAGGAGCGCTGCTCGGCAATCTGCCGGAAGGCCGGAATCAACATCCCGGCGTGGGAGTCACCGACCAGGACCACCCTCGTCGCCGAGGCGGTATTGCCCGACGCGCACTCGGGCTGCCCACCTTCGGAGGGCAAGCGCAAGCAGCCGTCAAACCTCAACTGCGCATATTCGGCCGCGGCCGCGCCGAGTGACGGCTTGAGGTTGGACGGTACGGCCTCGAGGTCCGCAGATGCCGCGACGGCGGCTTGTACCTGAGCGATGGCGTACTGCACCGCCGCCTCGTGGGCCTCAACGTTGTCGCCGGTCACGACAGGTGCCGCGGTGATCGCGGGTGTCGCACCCGGTGCACCGCGCGCGACGATGGTCGCCCACGACGACGACTGGACAAACATCACCGCGCAGAGACCGGCCGCCACCGACGACGCGAGGCCACCGACCGCCAGACTGGCGAAAGCGGACCGGCGCACGGGAGCCGCGAATCGCACTGGATCCTCGATGAGACGCAGTGCGAGCACTGCCAGCCCGGCAGAAACGAGGACCGCAACCAACCTGTCTACCAACCCAAGCGGGCCGAATAGTGCCGGAGCGAGCACCATTACGGGCCAGTGCCACAGATACCACGAGTACGACAGCCGGCCGATCGACGTCATCGGCGGTGTAGCCAGGACCCTGCTACACCCCTGCGTTGCCGTGGCACAGCCGGCGCCGATCACCAGCACCGCACCCGTTACCGGCAGCAGCGCGGCGGCGCCCGGATATGTTGTGTTCGGACCGATTTCGGTGCATGCCACCACGATCAGGGCCAGCCCACCCCATCCCATGGGCACCGCCGCTCGCACCGGGAGCCGGCCCCACCGCCCGGCCGTGAGCGCCACCAAGCCGCCGACGGCCAACTGCCAAGCTCGCGTCGGTAGCGAGAAGAACGCCATGGCAGGCACTACGTAGGTGATCATGAGCGACAGGGCGAAAGACACCACTGCGACCAGCGCAAGGACGACCAGATGCGGTGTCTTCGACGGGTGGCCATCAGCGGTTGGCCGCCGCCGCATTCGTCGGATGAGTCGTGCCGGCAGGGCGATGCCCACGATCAGCACCGGCCACACCAAATAGAACTGCTCCTCCACGCCCAGCGACCAGTAGTGCTGAAACGGTGAGTGCGACACGTCGCGGCCGAAGTAGTCGACCCCTTGGTAGATGAACCAGTAGTTGCCGACGTACAGCGCAGAAGCGAACCCATCCATAAGAACGCCTTGAAAGTCCAACGCGGGCAACAAGATAGCCGAAGCGATCACGGTGACGACGATTACCGTGGCCGACGCCGGCAGCAACCGGCGTGCCCGCGCCCCATAGAAGCGGCGCAGCGTAACGGTGCCAGTTTTGCTGACCTCACGCCACAGCAGGCCGGTGATCAGGAAACCCGAGACGACGAAGAACACGTCCACGCCGACAAAGCCACCGCCCACACCGGGCACGTCAGCGTGAAAGAGGACAACGGCCAGCACCGCAACGGCGCGCAACCCTTCGATGTCACCCCGAAATCCCGCGCGCTCGCGCCGCTGACCGGCTGCGCGACTTACGCGTTCTTCGCCTCGCGTACGTGTAACCGCTCCCCCCGATACGCGGTGCGCCATGACATCCCCTGTCGTCTGGCCGGCCGCCCACCACGGCCGTCTGTGCCGTAACGAAGCCCGACAGGGCATACATTAATGCTCTAGTTCGTGTTTTGGAACTAAGTTGCACTATTTAGTCTGTAATCTTCCTCACGCGCTATTGATGTCGTAAATGGACGTGTAGGTCAATATACGCACTGCCAGGTCGGCTATTGAGCCACCGAACTGCCCCGGTTTCACCTGCGCTGCGGAATGTGCGGCTGCGCCCGCTCGGCCACGGCCTGCACAACCTCATACAGGGCGTTGAGCGAATGCGCCGGCAGGAACATGTCGCAATACGGCAGGGCCGCCGCCATGGAACCGGCCAGCGGCTGAAAGCCGGGCTGGGCCGCGCGGGGATTGAGCCAAACGAGCGTGTGGACGCGACGACGCAGCCTGGCAAGCGCGTGCTCGAGGACCTCGGGCGGATCGCTGTCCCAACCATCCGACGCCACGATCACCACCGCGCCCCGCAATGCGTTGCCGTGCGGGGGCGCCAACAGGGCGGCGATGCTGCCCCCGATGGATGTACCGCCATAGCGGTCAGTCACTTTGGCGTTGGCCCGTTCCAGCGCCACCTCGGCCGAGCGATGCGACAGCACCGGGGTGAGCCGAGTCAGTGACGTCGAGAAAGCAAATACCTCGGGCCGAATCCGCGCCTGATGCAACATCGCCGCTCGCATCAGGTGCAGATACATCATGGCGTAGGGCTGCATCGACCGACTGACGTCACACACCAGCACTACCCGTCGCGGCCGCAACCTTGGCCGAGTTCTCGCCAGTCGCAACGCTTCCCACCCGGTTGAGCGGGACGCCTTCATGGTGGCGCGCAGGTCGATGCGTTTACCGTGCGGGCTTGACTCGATCCGCATGCTGCGGCGCCGGGGCCAGTGCTGAACCGAGGATTCCAACCAGGAACCGAGCAGACGCAGGTCCTCCGGATCGAATTCGTCGAATGGTTCGTCGGCCAAAGCCACGAGGCGGCTGGGCAGCAGATCGGGCAGTTGAACGCTGGCGCCGCCACCGTCATCGGAGGCGGCGGGCGTCCGCGTCGCCCATGGCACCGTCTCGGTCTCGCCGCCCGATGACCTGACGGCAGGAACGAGGATGCCGGCCGCCGGTGTCTTTGGGCCCGCTATCGGCAGGACCGACTCGGGAGTTCTGGTGTCGCCGGCTTGAACGCTCCCGAAGATCTCACCTACGACCACCTCGAACACGGGCAGATCTTCCATCCGGTTGACCAGGGTCAGCCGGGTCGCCCAGTACAGTTCCGTGCGGGTGTTGGGCACCAAGTGTCGCAGCGCCTGCACGAAACTCGCTTGGCCACTACCGGATACCGACACGCCGGCGCCGCGCAGGCGCGCAACCATCGCGGCCGCGAAAGCCGCCAGGTCGACGCCACGCAACAAGGGCGGGGTCACTGCGATTAACGTCTCCGCCAGAACACCCACAGCAGCACCAGCAGCGCTACCACGGCAAGTCCTGCGGCGCCGTACTTCTTCAGTTGCTCACCCCCGGCGAGCTCCAGCAAATCAATTGGAGCCGGCTCGGAATCGGCCGGAGCGGCGTGGGCTTCGGTGACGGCATCCGGCGATCCCGGCGCCGCGGCGGTGGCTGGACTGGCGGCGGCTTCTGCCGGTGCGCTCTCGGCTTTCAGTTCGGCCTCCAGCGACTCGACGAACTGACCCAGCAGCTTCTCGGACACCTGCTGCAGCATTCCGCTGCCGAATTGGGCCAATTTGCCGACGATCTTCAGGTCGGTGTCCACGGTGACGCGGGTGCGATCGCCGTCCTCGTGCAGCTGGGCGGTGACCGTGGCGGCCGCGTTGCCGGTGCCACGCGCCTCCTTGCCCTTGCCGTCGATCACCGCGCGGTACTGGTCACGGTCCTGCTCGACGAAGCGCACCTTGCCGCTGAATTCACTGGTGACCGGACCGACCTTGACCTTCACCTTGCCGAGGTAGTCGTCCCCCTCGTGGCCGATCAGCTGCGCGCCAGGCATAAGTGGGATCACCCGCTCCAGGTCACACAGCACGTCCCAGGCCTGCTCGATCGGCGCGCTGACGGTGAACTGGTTGGCAATCTTCATCCTTGAGTCCTTTCAGGCACGGCTGTACTCGATGAACGCGTCGCGAATCAATGTACGGTCGTCGGGGGTCTTGGCCAGCGCCCCGAGGGTGGCCAGCGCGGTCTCAACCGACTCGTCGACGAGGTCGGCCACCCGCAGTGACACCAGTGCGGCGAGCCAGTCGATGGTCTCGGCCACCCCGGGCGGCTTGTCCAGGTCGAGATCGCGTGCGCGCCCGACGAATTGGGTGGCGTGTTCGATCAACGGCGCCGATGCTCCGGGCACCGTCCGGCGCACGATCGCGGCAGCCCGCGCCGGTTCCGGGTAGTCGATCCAGTGGTAGAGGCAGCGTCGCCGCAGGGCATCATGCAGGTCGCGGCTGCGATTGGAGGTCAGCACCGCGATCGGCGGGCGCTCGGCGACAAAGGTGCCGAGCTCGGGGACGGTGACGGTGGACTCGCCGAGAAACTCCAGCAGTAGCGCCTCGAATTCGTCGTCAGCCCGGTCGATTTCGTCGATCAACAACACCGGAGACGTCGGACCACGGTGCCGAACACACTGCAGGATGGGACGATCCACCAGATACTTCTCGGTGTACAGATCCGCCTCGTCGATTGCGGCACCCTGCGCCTCGGCCAGCCGGATGGACAACAGTTGGCGCTGATAGTTCCAGTCGTACAGCGCCTCGCTGGCGGTCAGCCCCTCGTAACACTGCAACCGCACCAAGGGTGTATCGAGCACCGCGGCAAGGGTTTTGGCGGCAGTAGTTTTACCAACGCCGGGCTCGCCCTCGAGCAGCAGCGGCCTACCCAGCGAGACGGCGAGGTAGATCGCGGACGCGGTGCCGGTGTCGAGCAGGTAATCGCGCGCGTCGAACTGGCGGGCCAGGTCGTCGGGTCCGGTGAACATCATGCGCGAACTCCACTGCCACTGGCACTACCAGCACCTGACAACAGTCGCTGATAGTCATCCCAGGTGTCGACGTCAGGTGGCACCGGGCCGTCCACGGCGAGTTCATCCACCTGGTGCCGGCCAGACTCGATGAGCTTCCAGACCCCCTTGTCACCGTGCAGAGCGGACAGCTCGGTGAAAACGTTGCGGCTGAACCAGAACGGATGCCCGATGCCGTCCGTGTAGTGACATACCAGGATTCCGGCACCGCGCATGCTGATCACCCGACTAATCGTTACGGGATCAATCCCGGGCTGGTCGCCGAGCATCAGGACGATGCCGTCGGCGCGCGGGTCCACCCGTTGCAGTGCGGCGCGCAGGGACGCCAAGCAGCCGGTGCCGCTGTCCTCAACCGTCACCACTTCGGCTCCGTGCAGCGGCACTTGCTCGCGGATGGTTCGCACCGTTTCCGCGGCGCCGCCGAGGGTGACGATCAGTTGGTCGAACCCGACGGTCCGGGCGACATCGAGGGTCGCGCCGAGCAGGGTCGTATTACCGTATGGCAGTAGCTGTTTAGGCGTACCAAGCCGACGCGACCGTCCAGCCGCCAGCACGACCCCGGTGACGGTCATGCGCCGACGCTGCGGCTGGCAAAAGCCGCGCGACAGCCCGGGCAGCAGAACCAGTAATCCACGCCGCCGAGTTCAAGGTGCTCGGTGTCAGGCGCGATCGTCACCGTCATGCCGCACACGGGGTCGGTGGCTTGTTGCGGGGCTTGCTTCGGGGGTTCGCTCACCGGACGTGAGATGCCGTCGCGGCGCAGGGCGGCGACGAGTTC
Organism: Mycobacterium bourgelatii; assembly: GCF_010723575.1. NCBI lineage: Bacteria > Bacillati > Actinomycetota > Actinomycetes > Mycobacteriales > Mycobacteriaceae > Mycobacterium > Mycobacterium bourgelatii. Next base: position 256,959 of record NZ_BLKZ01000001.1, on the reverse strand, counting down.
GGCGGCGATCGCCACGGCGATTTCGGCCGGGGTCTTCGCGCCGATGGGCAATCCGACCGGGGTGTGCACGCGAGCCCGCTCGGCATCGCTGACTTCGAGCTGGTCGAGGATCGCCGCGCCGCGCACCTTGCTTGCCACCAGCCCGATGTACCCGACGCCGTTATCCAGTGCGGCACGGATCATTTCGGCTTCCGGCCCGCCATGGCTGGCGATCACCACCGCCGAGGTGTCGGCGAGGTCGGTTTCGCGCCGTGCGTCGTAGCCGAGGACTTCGCACACCTGGATCAGTGCCTCGGCGATCGGGGTGGCACCCTCGACCCGGATCAGCGGGGCCGGCAACTGCGGCGTCAGGAAAATTTCCAGCGACCCGCCGGACAGGCATGGGTTGACCACCACACAGGCGCCCGGGGCCTCCGGAAAGTGAATGTCGCCGTCGGGCAGTACGCGCAGCAGCACGCTCTCGCCGGCCTGCAAGGCGCCGAGCGCGGCCTTGCGGACGGAGTTCTGCGCACACTGACCGCCGACGAAGCCTTCAATGGTGCCGTCCGGCAGCAGGATTGCCTCGTCCCCGGGCCGCACCGAAGTGGGCTGCTGGGCGCGGACCACCGTCGCGTGCACAAACGGCGTGCGCGCGGCGATCAACTGGGCGGCCCGTTCGCTTATCGTGCTGTGTTGAATTTGCGCCACTCCTCCTCATCGCTCGTTTAGCTCGATCGCGCGTTACTAAATGGGCGGCTTTGCTCTGCCTTGCATGGCCTCCCACACCCGCGACGGGGTCAGCGGCATGTCGGCATGGCGAACCCCGTACGGCGCCAACGCATCAACGATCGCGTTCACCACGGCAGGCGGCGATCCGACGGTCGCCGACTCACCGATGCCCTTCGCGCCGATCGGGTGATGCGGCGACGGTGTCACGGTGAATCCCGTTTCCAGGTGCGGCACTTCGAGCGCGGTCGGGATCAGGTAGTCCATCAATGAACCACCCAGGCAGTTGCCGTCTTCGTCGAAGGCGATCATCTCCATCAACGCCATGCCGATGCCGTCGACGATGCCACCGTGCACCTGGCCCTCGATGATCATCGGGTTGATGCGAGTGCCGCAGTCGTCGACGGCGAGGAACCGCCGCACCTTGACCACCCCGGTGCCCGGATCGACGTCCACCACACAGAAATACGCGCCGTACGGGTAGGTCAGGTTCTCCGGGTTGTAGCAGATCTGCGCGTCCAGGCCACCTTCGATGCCCTCCGGCAGATCCCCCGCGCCGTGTGCGCGCATCGCGATGTCCTGGATGGTCACCGACGCCGACGGGTCGCCCTTGACGTGGAACGAGCCCTTCTCCCATTCCAAGTCGGCTACCGACACCTCGAGCATGCCCGAGGCGATGATCCTGGCCTTGTCCCGCACCTTGCGCGCCACCAGCGCGGCGGCCGCACCCGAGACGGGCGTCGACCGGCTGCCGTAGGTGCCCAGGCCGAACGGCGTCTGGTCGGTGTCGCCGTGCACCACCTCGATATCGTCGGGCGGGATGCCCAGCTCCTCGGCGACGATCTGTGCGAACGTCGTCTCGTGGCCCTGGCCCTGCGTCTGGACCGAAAGGCGCACAACGGCTTTGCCGGTCGGATGCACCCGCAATTCACAACCGTCCGCCATGCCGAGCCCCAGGATGTCCATGTCTTTGCGGGGACCGGCACCCACGGCCTCGGTGAAGAAGGCCATGCCGATGCCCATCAGCTCGCCGCGCTCGCGCCGGGCCTTCTGCTCGGCCCGCAGCGCGTCATAGCCGATCATGTCCATGGCCTTGCGCATGGTGGTCTCGTAATCGCCCGAGTCGTACACCCAGCCCGTCTTGCTCTTGTACGGGAATTGCTCCGGCCGCAACAAGTTTCGCAGCCGCAGCTCGGCGGGGTCCATCTTCAACTCGAAGGCCAGGCAGTCGACTAGTCGCTCGACAAAATAGACGGCCTCGGTGATCCGGAAGGAGCACGCGTAGGCCACGCCGCCGGGTGCTTTGTTGGTGTAGACGGCGGTCATGTGGCAGTAGGCGGCCTCGAGGTCGTAGCTGCCGGTGAACACCCCGAAGAAGCCGGCGGGGTACTTGACCGGCGCCGCGGTGCCGTTGAACGCGCCGTGGTCGGCCAGCACGTTGGACCGAATCGCCAGGATCTTGCCGTCCTTGGTGGCAGCGATCTCGCCCAGCATGATGTAGTCGCGGGCGAACCCGGTGGAGGTCAGGTTCTCGCTGCGGTCCTCCATCCATTTGACCGGCTTGCCGAGCAATAGCGAGCCGACGATCGCGCACACGTATCCGGGATAGATCGGCACCTTGTTGCCGAAGCCGCCGCCGATGTCGGGTGAGATCACTTGGATCTTGTGCTCGGGCAGACCGGCGACCAACGCATACACCGTGCGGTGCGCGTGCGGCGCCTGGCTGGTACACCACAGCGTGAGCTTCCCGCTGACCGGGTCCAAATCGGCTATCGCACCGCAGGTTTCCATCGGCGCCGGGTGCACCCGCGGGTAAACAATCTCCTGCTTGACCACGACGTCGGCCTTCGCGAACGCCGCATCCGTGGCCGCCGCGTCGCCGGTTTCCCAGTCGAAGCAGTGGTTGTCGGTCTTGCCTTCGAGGTCGGTGCGGATCACCTCAGCCGACGGGTCCAGCGCCTTGCGCACATCGACGACCGGATCCAGTGGGTCATACTCGACGTCGATCAGTTCCAGCGCGTCGCGGGCCGAATACCGGTCCTCGGCAACGACGAAGGCCACCTCCTGCCCCTGGAATCGCACCTTGTCGGTGGCCAGCACGGCCTGCACGTCGTTGGACAGCGTCGGCATCCAGGCCAGGCCCTTCTCGGCCAGGGCCGCGCCGGTCACCACCAACTTGACCTTGGGGTGGGCCATGGCCGCGGTCGTATCCACGCTGACGATGCGGGCATGCGCGTACGGCGAGCGCAGGATGGCCATGTGCAGCATGCCCGGCAACACGACGTCGTCGACGTAGCGGCCGCGCCCACGGATGAACCGGGGGTCCTCCTTGCGCAGCATTCGGCCGTAGCCACAGGGCTTTTGGTCGTTGTCCGCGGTGTCTTCGGGGGATGGTGGACGGGACTCGATGGTTGTCATGAGTTGGCCTCCGCTACAGGCTCCGCACTGTGCTGTGCCGCCCATTGAATGGACCGCACGATCGTGGTGTATCCGGTGCATCTGCAAATCTGCCCGGAGATGGCTTCCCGAATGGTTTGTTCGTCGGGATCGGGGTCGCGATCCAGCAGGGCGCGCGCGGTGATCATCATTCCCGGTGTGCAGAAACCGCATTGCAGTCCGTGGCAGCGCATGAATCCCTCCTGCACCGGGTCCAGCGTGCCGTCCGGCCCGGCTAGACCTTCGACGGTCCGCACGCTGTGGCCCGAGGCCATCACAGCGAGCATCGTGCAGGACTTCACCGGTACCCCGTCCACGTCGACGACGCAGGTTCCGCAGTTGCTGGTGTCACACCCCCAGTGGGTTCCGGTGAGTCCCAACTGATCACGCAGGAAATGCACCAGCAGCATCCTCGGTTCGACCTCGGCGCTCACCTGTTCGCCATTGACGGTCATGTTTACCTGCATGGTTAGTTTCCTTCCGGCGCAACTTGTTCGCGCACTCGTTGGGCTGCCGTGCGCAGCGTGCGGATGGTCAGTTCGGAGGCGAGGTGGCGCTTGTATTCGGCGCTACCGCGGACGTCGGAAACCGGTTCGCAGGCTCGCGCGGCCCGGCGGCCGGCCTCGGCGAAGACCTCTTCGGTGACGGGCTGGCCAACCAGCGACTCACCCAACTCAACGAGCGCGGTCCGGTCGGGATTCACGGCGGTCAGGCCCACCCGGGCGGCGGCTATCGAGTCTCCGTCGAGGGTGAGGCTCGCCCCGGCCGCCGCGATGGCCCAGTCACCGACCCGCCGTTCCACCTTGGCGTAGGCGCTGGAGGTGTTGTGGCGGACCGGGATTCGGGCCTCGATCAGGATCTCGTTGGGAGCTACCGCGGTTTCGTACGGACCCACCATGAAGTCGTCGATTCCTATCTCGCGTTCGCCCGACGGCCCGCGCACCAGGCAGACGGCGTTGAGCACCTCGCACACGGTGGACAAATCCTCGGCGGGATCGGCCTGGCACAGCGAGCCACCCAAAGTGCCGCGATTGCGGACCACCGGGTCGGCGATCACCTGCTCGGCGTCTCGGAAGATGGGGCACACAGCGGCCAAGGTGTCCGACTCCAAAATTTCGCGGTGCCTCGTCATCGCACCGATGCGCACCAGGGTGGGATCGGTGATCACGTATCCCAGCTCTGGCACCAGGTCGTTGATGTCGACGAGGTATTCGGGGTTGGCGATGCGCAGCTTCATCATCGGCAGCAGGCTGTGTCCGCCGGCGACTAGGCGAGCGGTGTCGCCCAACCGGTCAAGCAGTCCGATCGCGTGATCGACGCTCGTCGCACGTTCGTATTCGAAGGGCCCTGGTACTTGCATGGTCGGAAGTCTCCGCCCGTGCTGACAGGGCGTCAATATCGAGTTAAGTGATCCTTTAACTCGCCCTCTACCTGCACGTCATGGTGGATTCGGCCGGGGACTTCGGCCAGCGGGCGGCCACCGCCACCCCACCGCCGCGCGATGATGTCGGCGGCGATCGACACCGCGGTCTCTTCCGGGGTGCGGGCTCCCAGGTCCAATCCGATCGGGCTGGCCAGCCGGTTCAACTCCGCGTCGGTCAAGCCCGCCGCACGCAGCCGTAGCATCCGGTCTTCGTGGGTACGCCGCGACCCCATCGCCCCCACGTACGCGACGTCGAGCCGCAGCGCCACCTCGAGCACCGGAACATCGAACTTCGGATCGTGGGTGAGCACGCAGATCACCGTGCGCTCGTCGATGTTGCCCGCTTCGGCTTCGGCGGCCAGGTAGCGGTGTGGCCAGTCGACGACCACCTCGTCGGCGGTCGGGAAGCGGGCCGCCGTGGCGAACACCGATCGGGCGTCGCAGACGGTGACCCGATAACCGAGGAATGATCCCTGGCGCGCCACCGCCGCGGCGAAGTCGATGGCGCCGAACACCAACATGCGCGGCCGCGGGGCGAAGCTGGAAACGAACACCTCCATGCCTTCGCCGCGCCGCTGCCCGTCGGCGCCGTATTCGAGGACCTCGCTGCGGCCCAACGCGAGCAGCCCTCGCGCGTCGTCGGTGACCGCGGAGTCGGCGCGCGCCGTGCCCAACGTTCCCGCTGCGGCTTCCGGGCGGATCACCAGGCGGCGGCCCACCCGCTGCGGGTCCGGATGAGCGATGACCGTCGCGATCGCGACCGGGCGCTGTGCGTCGACGTCCTCGTCCACCTCGCCGAGTTCGGGAAACGTTGCCTTCGATATGGATTCGATGAAGATGTCGATGATGCCGCCGCACGTCAGCCCCACCGCGAAGGCATCGCCGTCACTGATTCCGTAGCGCTCCAGCCGCGGCGCACCGCTGGCCATCACCTCGGTGGCGAGTTCGTAGACCGCGCCCTCCACGCAGCCGCCCGAGACCGACCCGCTGACCGAACCGTCCGGCGCGACCACCATCGAGGCGCCCGGCGGCCGCGGCGCCGAACGCAGCGTGCGCACGACCGTGCCCACGCCGGCCGTGTCGCCGGCACGCCAGATCGACATGAGCTCGGGCAACACGTCACGCACGTCTCTTAAGGTAGGCCACCCCGGCAACCGAAGTAGTGTGGGCGCATGACTCCGGCTCAACTTCGGGCCTATTCGGCGGTGGTGCGGCTGGGCTCGGTACGGGCGGCCGCCGCGGAACTCGGTATGTCCGACGCCGGAATCTCGATGCACGTCGCCGCGCTGCGCAAGGAGCTCGACGATCCGCTGTTCACCCGGACCGGCGCCGGGCTGGCGTTCACGCCCGGCGGGCTGCGGCTGGCCAGCCGCGCGGTGGAAATCCTGGGCCTGCAACAGCAGACGGCGATCGAGGTGACCGAGGCCGCGCACGGGCGCAGGTTGCTCCGCATCGCCGCATCGTCCACCTTCGCCGAGCACGCGGCACCCGGATTGATCGAGCTGTTCTCGTCCCGGGCCGACGACCTCTCGGTCGAACTGAGCGTGCACCCCACCAGCCGATTCCGCGATCTGATCTGCTCGCGCGCCGTCGACATCGCCATCGGTCCAGCCAGCGAAACCTCCTACGGTTCCGACGGTTCGATCTTCGTGCGGCCCTTCCTGAAATATCAGATCATCACCGTCGCGGCGCCCAACGGCCCACTGGCGGCGGGCATTCCGACGCCCGCGCAGCTGCGCCACGAACAGTGGATGCTCGGCCCGTCGGCCGGCATCGCGGACGGCGAGATCGCAACCATGTTGCGTGACTTGGCAATTCCGGAGTCACAGCAGCGCATCTTCCAAAGCGACGCCGCCGCGCTCGAGGAGGTGCAGCGCGTCGGCGGGGCCACCTTGAGCATCGGCTTCGCCGTCGCCAAGGACCTGGCCGCGGGGCGGTTGGTGCACGTGAACGGTCCCGGCCTGGACAAGGCAGGCGAGTGGTGCGCGGCGACACTGCCGCCGTCGGCGCGGCAACCCGCGGTGTCCGAGCTGATCCGCTTCATCACCACGCCGCGATGCATCCAGGCGATGATCCGGGGCAGCGGAGTCGGTGTGACGAGGTTTCGGCCGAAGGTTCACGTCACGCTGTGGAGTTAGCGCGCCGCCTCGGCCCCAAGCCCCGAAAACGCTCGGTCCGTTTTCGCCGCAGAAGCTATACGCTTAGCCCCCATGAGCGTGTACAAGGTGATCGACATCATCGGCACCAGCCCCACCTCGTGGGAGCATGCCGCGACGGAGGCGGTGGAACGCGCGCGGTCCAGTGTCGACGACATCCGGGTTGCCCGGGTCATCGAGCAGGACATGGCCGTGGACTCCTCCGGCAGGATCACCTTCCGCATCAAGCTGGAGGTGTCGTTCAAGATGAGGCCGCCACAACCGCGCTGACTCAAGTCACCACGCGCGGCCGAGGTCCGCGTGTTGCCGGACCCAGGCGTGCATGGCGATCCCGGCGGCGACGCCGGCGTTGATGCTGCGCGTCGAACCGAACTGGGCGATCGACACCGTGACGGCCGCGCCCGTCCGGATGTCGTCGGTAATGCCGGGCCCTTCCTGACCGAAGACCAACAGGCAATCCCGCGGCAGCGGCGTCTCCTCCAAACGCGCCGCCCCTGGAATGTTGTCCACCGCCACCACGGTCAACCCGGCGTCCGCCGCGAAGTCCAGCAACTGAGCGGTGGTGTCGTGATGACACAACCGCTGATAGCGGTCGGTCACCATGGCGCCGCGGCGATTCCAGCGCCGGCGCCCGACGATGTGCACGGTGTCGACGGCAAAGGCGTTGGCGGTGCGCACCACCGAGCCGATGTTGGCGTCGTGACCGAAGTTCTCGATCGCCACGTGCAGGGGATGCCGGCGCGTGTCTATATCGGCGACGATCGCCTCGCGCGTCCAATACCGATACTGGTCGACGACATTGCGAGTGTCGCCGTCGCGCAACAATATTGGGTCATACCGCGGGTCATTCGGCGGTTCACCCTGCCACGGCCCGACGCCCCCGCCGGAGACGCCCCACTCGGTGGGGCCGGGTTCGCCGAGTTCGCTCACTGGGATGTCCACAGCCCGGCATGCGTGCCCACTACCGCGATCGTGGCGTACAAGAGCGCGTCGTTGATCTCGCCCTGGGTGCACAGCGACACGTTGACCTGCACGGAATCCCGCGATGCGTCGGGAAGTATCAGCACCGACGATCCGTACTTCGAACAGGCCGGGTTCAGGCCGCGTCCGGGCAGCGTCGGCGTGGCGAGCAGCATCAAGGGACCGCCGCGGGCCGCCGACTCATCCTTGTAGCGGGCCGCCACACCGCTGGCCTCAAGACCCAGCAACATGTAGCCGTTGCCGGTGAAAGCAGCCGGTTCGCCGAGCTGGGCCTGGGTGACCGGCTTGCCGTCGGCCCGCCACGCCTCCACGCTCGTGCTCTTGACCACCAGGCCGGTGTCGTTCTCGTTCGTCGGCAGCAACCCCACCGGGAATGCGGCCGGGTAGGCGGCCGCCGTGTTCGAAATGCGGTCACTCGGCGAGTACGCGTAGACGCCGCGCACCGCGGCGCGGTCCTTCAGCGGACCCAGGCAGACGGTCCCGGTGAGCCGGTCCGGAGGCGCCGACAGGGGCGCGGTGACGTCAGCGACGCGGTTCAACGCGTCGCCGCAGCTGCCGAGTCCAGTGGCCTCCATCGGGTGCGACAGCGCGCCGTAGAGGCCGAATCGGATCTCTTCGGCCTTGACGTGCCACCCCTTCGGATCGGTCGGGGCCGCGTCGACGTCGATCAGCAAGTAGTCGTCGTCCCAGCGCATATTCGCCACCGACATGTTCCAGCCCAGCACCGCAAGCGATTCGCCGACCCCGGCTTCCTGGGCGCCGTAGACGCGCGGGGGTTGATCAGGACGCGAGCAACCCACCGCGCATGCAATCGCCAGAACGATCACAAGGAATGTGCGCACGGCAGGCGGCCTAGCTCAGCCCCAGATCGGCGAGGCCCAGCACGCTGCGGTACGGCAAACCTTCGGCTTGGATCGCCTCGGCGGCGCCGGTAGCTCGGTCCACCACGGTGGCCACCCCGACCACCTCGCCGCCGGCGTCTTGAACGGCGTGCACCGCCGTCAGCGCCGAATTGCCGGTCGTGCTGGTGTCCTCCACCACCAGCACCCGCTGGCCGGAAACCTCGGAGCCCTCGATAAGTCGTTGCAGGCCATGGGTTTTCGCCGCCTTGCGCACCACGAACGCGTCGATCGGGCGGCCGGGTGCGTGCATGATGGCCGTCGCCACCGGATCCGCACCCAGCGTCAGGCCACCGACCACCGAGTAGTCCCAGTCCTGAGTCAGCTCCCGCATCAACCGTCCGATCAACGCCGACGCGCGGTGGTGCAGGGTGGCGCGACGCAGGTCGACGTAGTAGTCGGCTTCCTTGCCCGACGACAACGTGACGCGGCCATGCACCACCGACAGCCGCCGCACCAAATCCGCCAACTCCTGGCGTTCGGTCATGGGCTCAGGTGCGGCCACTACCACTCCCGAATCTCTTGGTGAGAGCCCGCGTCAGCCGTCGTGGCATCGCCCGCCCAGAGGCGACCAAGTACTTGTACTGCACGCCCGGAATGCTAAGCACCTTCCCGCGCGCCACGTCGGCCAGGCTCTCACTGACCACGTCGTCCACCTCGAGCCACATGAACGACGGCACCGAGGTCATATCGATCCCCGCCCGGCTGTGAAACTCGGTGTGCACGTAGCCCGGACAAATCGCGTGCACGCCAACGCCGGTGCCCTGCAAGCTACTTGAAAGGCCTTCGGTGAACGAGATCACCCACGCCTTGGATGCCGAGTACGTCGAACCGCGTCCGGGCAGCAGGCCCGCGACGCTGGCGATGTTGATGACGGTGCCTGCGCCGGCTTCCAGCATTGGCGGCAACGCGGCCCGGGTGAGGTGCATGACGGCGGTGACGTTGACGTCGAGCTGCTTCTGCAGCTGGGCCGGATCGGACTCCCAGAACTCGCCGGACGTGCCGAAACCGGCGTTGTTGACCAGCACCCGAACGCCTTCGGCGAGTCGATCGCAGACCTTGTCGCGGTCGGCGGCTTGGGCTAAGTCGGCGGACAACACCTCGACGTTGCCCCCGTGAACGGCCAGCTCCCCTGCCAATTCCTCCAACCGCCCGGCGTCGCGGGCCACGAGCACCAGGTCGTAACCGTCGCGCGCGTAGCGTCGCGCGTAGCCGGCGCCGATACCCGAGGTGGGCCCAGTAATCAACGCAACAGGACGAGGCATGGCGCGATCAGTGGCGGTAGTTCGAGGCCTGGTGGCCGTTGTGGCCGTTGCGTCCAGGCGGTGGTTGACGACGCTCACCGGTGGACCGGCCTTCGTCACGACGGACCGGCTCGGCCGGCCGGCGGGCGGGATCGGGCAGTACGCCGGCGGCGGGGTCCGGCTGGGAGCGCCGCGGCGGCAGTTCAGCGCGGCCGGCCGGCGCCAGTGGGCGACCCGGGGCCGCGGCGCGAGGCGCCGGCTCCCCCGCTTCGGCGGGGCTGTCGGCGGGCAACGGCGGCAACACCCGCAGCAGGTCGTTGAACTGGCGTACGGTGCGCAGACCCTCGTCCCACTGGGACCGGGTGCTGGAGATCGGCATGCTGACCAGCGTCCAGTGCGGCTCGTTCCACATGATCTCGGCGCAGTCGGGCGCGGTGTGCGCGAAGGTCACCATGCGCCGGTCGCAGGCCCGCCGGGCCGCGTCCAGGTTGGTGGAGTAGACCATGCGTGGGCCAATCGCGCCCAACAGCCAAATATCGCTTTCCCGAGGCTCTTTGAGCCCCTTGAGACGCAGGTCGACGACGACGTTGGTGCCCACCTTGCGGTGAAGCGCGATCACCGTGGCGACCTCGTCCAGATCGAAGATGTAGACGGCTTCACCGCGGATCTGACCCAGCACGACGTTGTGAGCGGGGACATCGCCCACGGTCGACATGACTCCGCGCGTCCAGCGCTGCAAAATGTCGTTGGATTCGCGCTCGTAATCGAACCCGTGGGAGCGCGCCCAAGACTTCCGTCGTCGGCTGCGCCCCCGGCGTTTGTCGATGTCGACATACAGCAACACCGACGCGCCGACGAAGCACAGCGCGGACAGGGTAAACCAAAGCGGGACCATCGGTGAACAGCCTATCTGTTGCCAGCCGGTAACACAGAATCCGACCAGGTCACAACCAAATTAAGGTTTGCTGGACTCACCTCGCCCACCGCCGCACCGACAATGACGCCCAGGAGAAGGCCGTGCCCTATGAAGACTACGAGCTCATTCGCATCACGGTAGACCACGGCATATGCCGGGCGACGATCGACAACCCGCCGATCAACTTGCTGGACCAGGCGCTGATGTTCGAGATCGACCGCCTCACCCAGGAAATCGCGGCTGACGGCGCGGTGCGGGTGCTGATCGTCGACTCGGCCGACCCGGAGTTCTTCGTGGCGCACGCCGACGTGGCATTGATCTTGGACCTGCCGGTCGACGACATCACACTCCACGACCACCTCTCGCCCTTCCATCAGGTCATGGAGAGGTTCCGGACCTTGCCGAAGCCCACCATCGCCGTGATCGAAGGCATTTGCCGCGGCGGTGGCAGCGAATGGGCGGCGGCGTTCGACCTGCGCTACGCCGCGCTCGGCAAAGCCATATTCGGCCAGCCGGAGGTGATGTTCGGCATCATTCCCGGCGGTGGCGGCACGCAACGGTTACCGCGACTCGTCGGCCGCGGTCGGTCCCTCGAAGCGATCCTCGGCGGCATGGACTTCGACGCCGCGACCGCCGAGGCGTGGGGGTTTGTCGACCGCGCGCTGCCGCCCGACGAGCTACACCGGTTCGTCGACAAGCTCGCGGCCCGGATCGCGTCTGTGCCGCCGAAGACCGTCGCGGCGGCGATCCGAGCGGTCGACGCCTCTCTAGATGCACAAGTCGGCGACATCGTCACCGGACTGCGCGTCGAGGATCAGTTGTTCCGCGAAACCCTCGCCCAACCCGAGGCTCGCCAACGACTACAGGCGGTCATCGACGCGGGCGCCCAGACGCGCGCCTTCGAACTGGGCGATCGCTAGGTTCGTCGGCAGATGCAAAAGCGCCCCAAACCGTCGGTTTGGGGCGCTTTCGCTAGCTGTCGCGGTTAGCCAAGGACCAGCGAGTCGCCGTCCGCGCTGACGTTGACGGGCACCACGTCGCCGTCGTGCACCTGGCCGGCGAGCAGCATCTTGGCCAGCTGGTCGCCGATCGCCTGCTGCACCAGCCGGCGCAGCGGCCGGGCGCCGTACACCGGGTCGAAGCCGCGGTGCGCCAACCACTGCTTGGCCGGCAGCGACACCTCGAGCGTGAGGCGGCGCTGCGCAAGCCGCTTCTGCAGCTGGGCCAGCTGGATGTCGACGATCTGCACCAACTCCCCGGGCTCGAGGCCGTGGAAGATGATCACGTCGTCGAGCCGGTTGATGAACTCCGGCTTGAACGCCGCGCGCACCGCCGCCATCACCATCTCCTCGTCGCCGCCCGACCCGAGGTTGGACGTCAGGATCAGGATGGTGTTGCGGAAGTCGACCGTGCGGCCCTGCCCGTCAGTCAACCGGCCCTCGTCGAGCACCTGCAACAGGACGTCGAACACGTCCGGATGCGCCTTCTCGATCTCGTCGAACAGGATCACCGTGTACGGCCTGCGCCGCACCGCCTCGGTAAGCTGGCCGCCCTGGTCGTACCCGATGTATCCGGGTGGAGCACCGACCAGCCGCGCGACCGAGTGCTTCTCGCCGTATTCGCTCATGTCGATCCGGACCATGGCGCGCTCGTCGTCGAACAAGAAGTCCGCCAACGCCTTTGCCAGCTCGGTCTTGCCGACGCCGGTGGGCCCCAAGAACATGAACGAACCCGTCGGCCGGTTGGGGTCGGCGACCCCGGCCCGCGCACGCCGCACCGCATCTGCCACGGCCTGCACGGCCTTCTTCTGCCCGATGACGCGCTTACCCAGCTCGTCCTCCATGCGCAGCAGCTTGGCGGTCTCGCCTTCCAACAGACGCCCGGCGGGGATGCCGGTCCAGGCCGACACCACTTCGGCGATGTCGTCGGGACCAACCTCTTCCTTGAGCATGAGGTTCTCCCGGGCCTCCGCCTGTGGCAGCGCCGCCTCCAGCTTCTTCTCGACTTCCGGGATGCGCCCGTAGCGCAACTCGGCAGCCTTGGCCAGGTCGCCGTCACGCTCGGCACGCTCGGACTCCCCGCGCAGCACCTCCAGCTGCTCCTTGAGCTCACGCACGATGTCGATGGCGTTCTTCTCGTTCTGCCACCTGGTGGTCAGCTCGGCCAGCTTCTCTTTCTGGTCGGCGAGCTCGGCGCGCAGCTTTTCCAGGCGTTCCTTGGAGGCCTCGTCCTCTTCCTTCGACAGCGCCATCTCTTCGATCTCGAGGCGCCGCACCAGGCGCTCTACCTCGTCGATTTCGACGGGACGGGAGTCGATCTCCATCTTCAGCCGGCTGGCGGCCTCATCGACCAGGTCGATGGCCTTGTCCGGCAGGAAGCGCGCGGTGATGTAGCGGTCGGACAGCGTCGCGGCGGCCACCAACGCGGAGTCGGTGATGCGCACGCCGTGGTGCACCTCGTAGCGGTCCTTGAGCCCGCGCAGAATGCCGACCGTGTCCTCGACCGACGGCTCACCGACGAACACCTGCTGGAAGCGGCGCTCGAGGGCGGCGTCCTTCTCGATGTACTTGCGGTACTCATCGAGCGTGGTGGCGCCCACCAGACGAAGCTCGCCGCGGGCCAGCATCGGCTTGATCATGTTGCCGGCGTCCATCGCCGACTCACCGGTGGCGCCGGCGCCGACGATGGTGTGCAACTCGTCGATGAAGGTGATGATCTGACCGGCCGAGTTCTTGATGTCGTCGAGCACGGCCTTGAGCCGTTCCTCGAACTCACCGCGGTACTTGGCGCCGGCGACCATCGAACCCAGGTCCAGGGCGACGACGGTCTTGTCGCGCAGGCTCTCCGGCACGTCACCGGCCACGATGCGCTGGGCCAGGCCCTCCACGATCGCGGTCTTGCCGACGCCGGGTTCACCGATGAGGACCGGGTTGTTCTTGGTGCGCCGGGACAGCACCTGTACGACGCGGCGGATTTCGTTGTCCCGCCCGATGACCGGGTCCAGTTTCCCTTCGCGGGCGCGGGCGGTCAGGTCGGTCGAGTACTTCTCCAGCGCCTGGTAGGTCGCCTCCGGGTCGGGGCTGGTCACCCGCGCGCTACCGCGCACCTTGACGAATGCCTCGCGTAGCGCCTGCGGCGAAGCACCGTGTCCGGTCAGCAGCTTGGCAACATCGGAGTCACCGGTGGCCAGCCCGACCATCAGGTGCTCGGTGGAGACGTACTCGTCGTCCATCTCGGTGGCCAGGTGCTGTGCCGTGGTGATGGCTGCCAGCGATTCCCGGGACAGCTGCGGCTGTGAGCTGGAGCCGCTGGCCTGGGGTAACCGGTCCAGAAGGCGCTGCGTTTCGCCGCGGACGGTGGCGGGCTCGACACCGACAGCCTCAAGCAGCGGTGCAGCGATCCCGTCGTTCTGCGTCAGCAGCGCCATCAGTAGATGAGCGGGCCTGATCTCGGGATTGCCGGCAGCCGAGGCCGCCTGCAAAGCCGACGTCAGGGCCGCCTGCGTCTTGGTTGTCGGATTGAATGAGTCCACGACACCTCCCGTTCGTGCGCCCGTCGGGCTAAGAAAAATGCTTGTCGGCTAGTCCAACGTCGTCAAGGTTGAGTCTGTTCCGCTCAACTCTAGTTTTTTTCGGCGCGCGGCGGTAGACCGGAAACGAGAGCCGCGCCCGCTCAGCCCGTCGGCCTAGAATCGGCGGCCGTGGGGCTTGAGGATCGCGACGCGTTGCGGGTGCTCCGCGAGGCCTTCCGCCAGGACGATCCCACCGCACCCAACGAACTCGTCCGCCAGTTCTATGACCAATGGTTCGCGCTCGACGTCCCGGTCCGCGACCTGTTCCCACCCGAGATGAACGCCCAGCGGGCCGCCTTCGCGCAGGCGATGCACTGGGTGTACGGCGAGCTGGTCGACCAGCGAGCCGAGGAGCCGGTCGCCTTTCTGGCCCAGTTGGGCCGGGATCACCGCAAGTACGGCGTGCTGCCAGCCCATTACCAAACGTTGCGGCGCGCGCTGTTATCGACGCTGCGCACCCACCTCGGCAGCGCCTGGACCGACTCCGTGCGGGCGGCCGCCGACCAATCGCTCAACCTGATCACCGGCGTGATGAGCGGCGCCGCGGACTCGGACGAGGGTCCTGCATGGTGGGACGCAACCGTCGTCGAGCACTCGCGGGTGTCGCGCGACCTTGCGGTGGTCCGGCTGCGCCTGGACCGTCCGCTCGATTACCACGCGGGGCAGTACGTCAACGTCCAAGTCCCGCAATGCCCGCGCCGTTGGCGATACCTGTCCCCCGCTATCCCGGCCGATCCGGAAGGGCGGATCGAGTTCCATGTCCGGGTTGTCCCCGGCGGCCTGGTCAGCAATGCCATCGTCGGCGAGACTCGGCCCGGGGACCGCTGGCGATTGTCCGGCCCGCACGGTGGCTTACGTGTCGACCGCGACGGCAGCGACGTGCTGATGGTCGCCGGCAGCACCGGGTTGTCCCCGTTGCGGGCGTTGATCATGGATCTCAGCCGGTTCGCCGAGAACCCTCGGGTGCACCTGTTCTACGGCGCGCGTTACCGCTGCGAGCTGTACGACCTGCAAACGCTCTGGCAGGTCGCCGCCCACAATCCGTGGCTCTCGGTTTCTCCGGTCTCCGAGTACCGGCGTGATCCTTCGTGGGCCGCCGACTATCCGGTCGTCTCGCCGCCGCGCGGCCTGCATGTGCACCAGATCGGCCGGTTGGCCGACGTGGTCACCAAGTACGGCGGCTGGGGCGACCGCCAGATCCTGATCTGCGGCGGACCCGCCATGGTCAGCGCAACCAAGGCCGCGTTGATCGCGAAAGGCGCTCCGCCCGAACGGATTCAGCACGACCCGCTCAATCGCTAGGTCAGGCACCTAAGCTGACAGCCGTGCATATCGTCACGTTGAGCGATCCGACCTCGTCGGTGACCGCGCAGTTCGTGCCCGAGGCCGGGATGATCGGCACGTCGCTGAGCGATGACGGCGTCGAACTGCTCGGCCAGCGGCGCGGTCTGGATGCCTATCTCACAGCGGGCAAGACAATGGGCATCCCGATCCTGTACCCGTGGGCGAATCGGTTGGGGGACAACGGCTATACCGCCGAGAACAAAACGGTCACCCTGACACCGGGCAAAAACGGAGTTCGCGCCGACCCCAACGGGCTGCCCATCCACGGCGTACTGGCCGCATACCCGGGTTGGCGAATTACTGCCCAATCGGAAAACGAATTGACCGCCGAACTGGACTTCGGCGCCGAGCCCCAACTGCTCGCCAGTTTTCCGTTCCCCCATGTGGTTTCCCTGACCGTGCGACTGGTCCGGCGAACGCTGAGCGTCCGCACCGCGGTGACGGCGACCGGCGACGTGGCAGTGCCGCTGTGCTTCGGCTTCCATCCGTACCTACGCCTGCCCGATGCACCGCGCAGTCAATGGACCATCGACACGCCCGCGCTGCGTCATCTCTCCCTAGACCCAAGGGGACTTCCCACCGGCGAGTCCATGCACCAAGCGCCGGCTTCCCAAAAGCTTGGAGACTCAACCTTCGACGACGCATTTGACTGCGTCGAAGACGGGGCGGTGTTCGCGCTGTCCGGCGGCGACCACCGCCTGGAGGTGCATTTCGAAAACGGATTCTCGGCGGCGCAGATCTTCGCACCTCCCGGCGAGGACGTGGTGTGCTTCGAACCGATGGCGGCGCCCACCGATGCGTTGCGTCGCGGCGGGTATCGCTGCGCTACGCCGGGCGAGACAGCTGTCGCGGCGTTCTCTATCCGGCTACAGCGAATCCACGAGATTGCCAATACTTTTCCGAACTAAACGGGAACACCGTCGGACATTTGTTCAATAATCATATTGCTGCTAACGAGCGCCCGACGAAATGATTTGACACCGGCGTCACTTCGGTGATGGCCTTGGTTGCAGTGAGGGACGAATAATGAGCTTTGCGGTGCTGCCCCCAGAGATCAATTCGGCGCGATTATTTCTGGGAGCGGGCCTAGGACCGATGCTGACTGCGGCGTCAGCCTGGGAAGGGCTGGCCGCCGAACTGGGCCAAGCCGCGAACTCATTCGCATCAGTGACCTCCGGCCTGGTGGACGGCGTGTGGCAGGGGCCGGCAGCGGCGGCAATGGCCGGGATGGCAGCACCGTACGCGGGTTGGCTGAACACCGTGGCGGCCCAAGCCGACCAAGCGGCCACCCAGGTTCGGCTCGCGGCGGCGGCGTTCGAGGCCGCCCAAGCGGCGACGGTGCACCCGGAAATCATTGCGGCCAACCGCTCCACGTTCGTGCAGTTGGTGTTGTCGAACGTGCTGGGTCAGAATGCCCCGGCGATCGCGGCGGCCGAAGCCCAGTACGAACTGATGTGGGCCCAGGATGTGGCCGCCATGTTCGGCTACCACGCCGGGGCAGCGGATGCCGTCGCGGTGTTGGCGCCGTTCTTCGCGCCGTTCGAGCGGTTGGCCGACATCTTCCTCCCCCGGTTCCTGCACACCTTCCGCAACCTTGGTTTCGCCAACATCGGCTTCGGCAACATCGGCATGGGCAACGTCGGTGACTCGAACTTCGGCTCCGGCAACTTCGGCAGCGGCAACATCGGCAGCGGCAACCGGGGCAACAACAACATCGGGTTCGGCAACTTCGGTCCCGCCTTGACCACCGGGTTCAACAACATCGGCTTCGGCAACACCGGCAGCGGAAACATCGGGTTCGGCAACACCGGCAACAACAACATCGGCTTCGGCAATACCGGTGACGGCAATACCGGCATCGGACTCGTCGGAAATGCGTTGAGCGGCTTCGGCGGCTGGAACTCCGGCACCGGAAACATCGGTTTGTTCAACTCCGGCACAAACAACGTCGGCATCGGGAACTCCGGCACCGGCAACTGGGGCATCGGCAACTCCGGAAACAGCTACAACACCGGCATCGGCAACTCGGGTGACGCCAACACGGGCTTCTTCAACGCCGGTCTGGCCAACACGGGTTGGGGCAACGTCGGCAACTACAACACGGGCAGCTTCAACCCAGGCTCCGCCAACACCGGTGGTTTCAACGAGGGCAGCTTCAACACCGGCTGGCTGAACAGCGGCAACTACAACACCGGCGTCTCCAACTCCGGCAACGTCAACACCGGCTTTTGGAACAGCGGCAACTACAACAACGGTTTTCTGTGGCGCGGTGACGGCCAGGGTTACTTCTTCACCGGCGGCCCGGGCTACTTCAACTCCACCACCACCCCGTCGTCGGGTTTCTTCAACAGCGGCGACGGCGCCGTCTCCGGCTTCTTCGTGTCCGGCACCAACGCGTCCGGCATCTTCAACACTTCCGAGGGCTTCGTATCGGGCTTCGCGACCAGCGGCATGAACTCGTCGGGTCTCATCAACTCCGGCAACACCGTCTCGGGGATCTGGAACACGAGTTTCCTGGCCGTCGGGACACCCGCGTTCATCTCCGGCGTTTTCAACAACGGCGCCAACATTTCCGGGTTCTTCGGGGGTCCCGCGTCACCCGCCAACTACGGCTTCGGGAACATCGGCCGGAACAACTTCGGGTTCGGCAACGTCGGCAACGCGAACTTCGGTAACGGCAACTTTGGCGACGGCAATGTTGGCCTCGGCAACTTCGGTGCGGTCAACCTCGGCTCCGGCAACATCGGCAATTCCAACCTCGGCTCGGGCAACCTGGGCAGCTTCAACTACGGCGGCGGGAACCTCGGCTCGTTCAACTTTGGCTTCGGCAACCTGGGCAGCTACAACATCGGCCGCGGCAACTTCGGCAGCAACAACTTCGGCTTCGCCAACGCCGGCAGTTTCAACCAAGGATTCGCGAACGCCGGCAGCAACAACGTCGGCTTCGCCAATACCGGGAACAACAACTACGGAATCGGCCTCACGGGCGACAATCAGATCGGGTTCGGCGCGCTGAACTCAGGATTGGGCAACAGCGGCCTGTTCAACTCGGGCACCGGCAATGTCGGTTTCTTCAACTCGGGCACCAACAACTTCGGCATCGGCAACTCGGGCACCGGAAACTGGGGCTTCTACAACGCCGGCATCAACAACTGGGGCTTCGACAATCCCGGCACCAGCAACACCGGCTTCCTCAACGCAGGCACCTTCAACACCGGGATCGGCAACACCGGGAGCTTCAACACCGGCTGGTACAACACCGGCGGCTTCAACACCGGCGGCTTCAACGTCGGCGATTTCAACTCCGGCAGCTACAACGTCGGCGACACCAACTCGGGCAACTTCAACCCCGGCAACACCAACACCGGTTTCTTCAACACCGGCAACGTCAACACCGGCTTCTCGAACTCCGGCAATTTCAACAACGGCTTCGGCGAATCGCTCGACAACCAGGGCTGGATCGGCATCGACCTGACCTACCACACCCCGGGAATGGACATCGATCAGTCGATGGTCATTCCGGTGAACATGGTGATGACCTTCCCCACCATGCAGATCCCGGTGACGGAAGCGGGAGCGATCTTCCCCTACACCACCTATCTGGGTGGGCTGTTCTACCTGGGCCCCATCACCCTTTCGACCTCGTACTTGAACACCCCCACGGTCGTGCTCTCCATCGGCGGACCCACGGTCTCCGTGCCGATCAGCATCATCGGCGCGGTGGAAAGCCGCGAGATCGTCTTCCTGCGGGTGCCGGCGGCTCCCGGTTTCGGCAATACGACCACCAACCCCTCGTCCGGGTTCTTCAACTCGGGCGCCGGAGGCGTATCGGGCTTCCAGAACTTCGGCCAGAACATTTCGGGCATGTGGAACAGCGGCCCGGCGAGCATGGGCGCGCTGGGCGTCTCCGGCTTCCAGAACTACGGGGCACAGCTGTCCGGCTTTGCCAACCTGGGCAACAGCATTTCGGGCATCTACAACACCAGCGTGCTGGATCTCGTCACGCCGGCCGACATCTCGGGCTTGTACAACATCGGCCAGAACATGTCCGGCCTGTTCAACACGCCGATGGGACAGATCTTCAACGTCGGCTTCGCGAACCTGGGCGCCTCGAACTTCGGCGATGGCAACCTCGGCGGGTTCAACTTCGGCAGCGGCAACATCGGCAGCTCGAACTTCGGCGACGGCAACATAGGCAGCTTCAACTTCGGCAGTGGCAACATCGGCAGCGGCAACTTCGGCTTCGGCAGCCTGGGCGACTTCAACCAGGGCTTCGGCAACAGCGGCAGCAACAACATCGGTTGGGGCAACACCGGCGACAACAACATCGGTTTCGGCAACACCGGCAACAACAACGTCGGCATCGGCCTGATCGGCAACAGCCAGCAAGGGTTCGGCGGCTGGAACTCTGGCACCGGCAACATCGGCTTCTTCAACTCCGGCACCAACAACATCGGCATCGGCAACTCGGGCACCGGCAACTTCGGCATCGGCAACTCCGGCGAACTCAACACCGGCATCGGCAACGCCGGCCGGGTCAACACCGGCATGTTCAACACCGGCATGTTCAACACCGGCGTCGGCAACCCAGGCAACTACAACACCGGCTGCTACAACACCGGAAACTTCAACACCGGCATCGCCAACCGGGGTGACTACAACACCGGCTGGTACAACGTCGGCGACTACAGCACGGGCTTTGCCAACCAGGGCGACATCGACACCGGCGCCTTCATCACCGGCAACATGGGCAACGGGTTCTTCTGGCGAGGCCCCGAGCAAGGACTGTGGGGTGGCGGCTACCGCATCCACATTCCCGAGATTCCGGCCCACGTGACCGTGGAAGTTCCGATCGACATCCCGATCACCGCCGGCTTTACCAACACCGTTTACGACGGCATCACCGTCTCCAACGTTCCGTTCGGCTTGGCCATCAACATCGGTCTCCCGCTGTTCAACGGCGAAGTCAACTCGCTGACCATCCCGCGGGTCACGATCTCCGGTCCCCAGGTCAACTTCAGGATCGGCAGCGACACCACCATGGTCCGCGTCCCCGCCACGGCCAGCATCGGACCCGCCGACTGGACGCTGCTGGACATCAAGCCGACCACCGGCTTCTTCAACACCAGCGCCCTGCCGTCGTCCGGCTTCTACAACGGCGGGCCGGGCTCGGTGTCGGGTATCTCCAACATCGGCGCCAACATCTCGGGCTTCCAAAACGTCTCGATGAACGGCGCTTCCGGCTTGAACAACTACGGCGAGCTGCTGTCCGGCTTCGCCAACCTGGGCAACTCGGTTTCGGGCTACTACAACACCGGAATCGGGGCACCGGCCAACCTTTCGGGCATCTACAACGTCGGCAGCAACCTCTCGGGCGGCTTCATCAACATGGCTCCCCCGCCCGGCCCGCAGGTGTTCAACATCGGTTTGGGCAACGTCGGCAACAACAACATCGGGTTCGGCAACGTCGGCGACAACAACATCGGGTTCGGCAACACCGGCAGCAACAACATCGGGTTCGGGAACCTTGGCAACTTCAACGTCGGCGCCGGAAACCTCGGCGACTACAACAACGGCCTGGGCAACCTGGGCAACCTCAACGTCGGCTTCGGCAACGCGGGCGACCTCAACCAAGGGCTCGGCAACGCAGGCAACGCCAACCAGGGGTTGGCCAACACCGGCAGCAGCAACATCGGGTTCGCCAACACCGGCAACTTCAACATCGGCATCGGCTTCACCGCCAGCAACCAGCAAGGCTTCGGCGGCTGGAACTCCGGCACCGGCAACGTGGGTCTGTTCAACTCGGGCACGAACAACGCCGGCTTCTTCAACTCCGGCACCGGAAACGTCGGCATCGGCAACTCCGGCACCGGCAACTGGGGTATCGGCAACGCGGGCTTCACCAACACCGGTCTCTTCAACTCCGGCAACATCAACACCGGCTTGTTCAACCCGGGCAACGTCAACACCGGTACGGGCAACACCGGCAACTACAACTCCGGCAGCTTCAACGCGGGCAACTTCAACACCGGCAGCTTCAACGTCGGCTGGTACAACACCGGCTGGTCGAACACGGGTAACTACAACACCGGTTTCGCCAACCAGGGCAACGTCAACACCGGCTCGTACAACAGCGGCAACTACAGCAACGGCATGTTCTGGCGTGGCGACTACCAGGGCCTGTGGGGCACCAACTTCACCGAGAGCATCCCCGACACCCCGATCCCGGTGAACCTGCGGGTGCCGGTCTTCCTCGACATCCCGATCACCGGCACGCTCGGCCTGCTCACCGTCTCGTCCTTCACCATTCCTTCCCTGAGCGTCGACATCAATGTCATCGGCATTGACTTCGACCGGGTTGTCTCGGTGAGTTCGATCACCATCCCGACACTGCGCATCAACTTGCCCAACATAGGGATTCGCATCGGCACCACCTACGCCAACGGCGATCCGCTGATCAACATCACCGGCAACGGCGGCCTGCTGCCCATCGAGCTTCCGTTCATCGACGTACCGGTGGCCCCGGGCTTCTGGAACAGGACCATCCTTGCGTCGTCGGGCTTCTTCAACAACGGCCCCGGGACGGTCTCCGGCTTCGGCAACACCGGCAGCAACACCTCCGGCTTCTTCAACCTCAGCTCGGGCACGTCCGGAATTTCGGGCTACAAGAACTTCGGCGAGTTCCTGTCCGGCGTATCCAACCTCGGCAACACCGTCTCGGGCTTCCTCAACACCGGCACGCTCGGTTTTGCGCTGCCGTCCAACGTCTCCGGTTACGGCAACATCGGCGTGGACCTCTCCGGGTTCCTCGGCAACAACCCGTTGTCCAACATCGGCGTGGCGAACATCGGGTTCAACAACATCGGCTTCGGCAACGTCGGCAACGGCAACATCGGCTTCGGCAACGTAGGTGACGGCAACTTCGGCAGCGGCAACATCGGCAACCTCAACATCTTCTCCGGCAACCGCGGGGACGCCAATTTCGGCTTCGGGAACCTGGGCAGCAACAACTTCGGCCTGGGCAACCTGGGCGACTTCAACCAGGGCTTCGGCAACAACGGCAGCAACAACATCGGGTTCGGCAACACCGGCAACAACAACATCGGCATCGGTCTTTCCGGCGACAACCAGCAAGGGTTCGGCGGCTGGAACTCGGGTTCCGGCAACATCGGCTTGTTCAACTCGGGCACCAACAACGTCGGCTTCTTCAACTCCGGCACCGGAAACGTCGGGATCGGCAACTCGGGCGTGGGCAACCAGGGCCTCGCCAACGCCGGCACCGGCAACTGGGGCCTGTGGAACGCCGGCGAGCTCAACACCGGCATGGGCAATGCGGGCACCGCGAACACCGGCGGGTACAACACCGGCATCGCCAACAGCGGCTTCGCCAACCCGGGCGTCTACAACACCGGCAGCTTCAACACCGGTAGCACCAACACCGGTAGCTTCAACTCCGGCGACTACAACACCGGCAGCTTCAACACCGGCGACCTCAACACCGGCTGGGCGAACGCCGGCGACGTCAACACCGGCGCCTTCAACGCGGGCAGCTTCAACAACGGCTTCCTCTGGCGCGGCGACTACCAGGGTCTGTGGGGCACCCACACCGAGATCAACATCCCGGAGTTCTCGGTGCTGGCCTTCGACCTCAACATTCCGATCAACATTCCGATCAACCTCAACCTCGGCAGCCTGCTGCTCAACGGGTTCACGCTGCCACGCATCACGATCAACGCCATCGGCATCACCAACTTCGGCATCGGGCCCATCTTCATTCCGCCGGTCAGCGGCATCCTGCCCGTCATCAATGTCTCCATCGGCGGCGACAGCATTTCGATCCCCATCTCCATCCGCAGCGGCGCCGGCCCGATCCGGGTTCTGCTACTGGACATTCCGGCGAACCCGGGCTTCGGGAACACGACCAGCACCCCGTCGTCCGGCTTCTTCAACTCGGGCAACGGCAGCGCCTCGGGCTTCGGGAACTTCGGCCCCAACTCGGGTTACTGGAACTCCACCTTGGCGGCCGTCGGCAACTCGGGCATGCAGAACTTCGGTTCGCTGGTGTCCGGCTGGGCGAACCTGGGCAACACCGTCTCGGGTTGGTACAACACCAGCACCGCGGACCTGACGACCGCGGCCAACTTCTCGGGCATGTTCAACATCGGCACCGACCTGGCCGGTCTGTTCCGCGGCGTCGACGGATCGACGATCTTCAACGCGGGCCTGGCCAACGTCGGCGCGTTGAACATCGGCAGCGCGAACTTCGGCGACTTCAACCTCGGCAGCGCCAACTCCGGTAGCAACAACATCGGCTTCGGCAACATCGGCTTCAACAACATCGGCTTCGGCAACATCGGCGACAACAACATCGGGTTCGGCAACATGGGCCCGGGCCTGACCGCCGCGCTCAACAACATCGGCTTCGGCAACATCGGCGACAGCAACTTCGGCTGGGGCAACACCGGCAGCGGCAACATCGGCTTCGGCAACACCGGCGACGGCAACATCGGCATCGGGCTCACCGGCACCGGCCAGGTCGGACTCGGCCCATTGAACTTCGGCCTGGACAACATGGGCCTGTTCAACTTGGGCGACAACAACATTGGCCTTTCCAACGCCGGCGACTTCAACATCGGCATCGGCAACACCGGCACCAACAACATCGGCTTCTTCAACACCGGCTCCAACAACATCGGCATCGGAATCACCGGCGACGGCCTGCAAGGGTTCGAATCGCTGAACTCCGGGATCGCCAACACCGGCTTCTTCAACTCCGGCACCGGCAACTGGGGCTTGTTCAACTCCGGCACCGGCAACATCGGGTTCTTCAACTCCGGCAACGGCAACGTCGGCATCGGCAACATGGGTAACGGCGGCTTCGGTATCGGCCTGTCCGGCGACAACCAGATCGGCATCGGGGGCACCAACTCCGGCAGCTTCAACATCGGCCTGTTCAACTCCGGCACCGGCAACGTCGGATTCGGCAACTCCGGCACCGGAAACTGGGGCATCGGCAACACCGGCACCGGCAACACCGGGATCGGCAACACCGGCACCTGGAACTCGGGCTTCTTCAACACTGGCAACTTCAACACCGGTCTGGTCAACCCGGGCGACTACAACACCGGCCTCTTCAACTTCGGCGCCTTCAACACCGGCTGGGCCAACCTGGGCGACTTCAACACCGGTGCCTACAACCCCGGCAACTACAACACCGGCTGGGCCAACGTCGGCGACTTCAACACCGGCAGCTTCAGCACCGGCAGCCAGAACAACGGCATGCTCTGGCGCGCCGACCGCCAAGGCCTGCTGTGGGCCAACTACACCATGGTCGCGCAGCGGACCACCGGCTTCCTGACGGTCGAGGTTCCGGTCCACATCCCGATCACCGTCAGCATCACCCCGGTGTCCATCCCCGCGATCACGATTCCTTCGTTCGGCGCCTTCGGCACGTTGGACCTGGGCATCCTCAGCGGCACGGTCATCGCCAACGTCAACCCCATCAACCTCCACGGCGGCGACGTCAACGCGCCGCAGAACACGCCGATCACTTTGAGCTTCGGGGACACCAACCCGGCGGTGATCACGATCAACATCGGCAATCCCCCGCCGTACGGACCCGGCAACCCGCAAACCCTCATCAACATCGTCGGCAACTTCGGCGGCGGACCCGCCTACATCCCGCTCATCGACCTGGTGCCCCAGCCGGGCTTCTTCAACCAGACCAGCGGACTGTCGTCGGGCTTCCTCAACTGGGGCCAGGGCAGCGCGTCGGGCCTGCAGAACTTCGGCAACAACTCGGGCATCTTCAACTTCGCCACCGCGCTGGTCGGCAACTCTGGCTTGCAGAACTACGGGACGCTGCAGTCCGGCTTCGCCAACCTCGGCAACACCATCTCCGGTTGGCTCAACACCGGCACCGGCACCCCCGGAAACCCGTCCATCATCTCGGGATTCGACAACATCGGCTCCTTCCTGGCCGGTTGGTTCCAAGACGGTGCCAGCTCAACGACTTTCAACGTGGGCCTGGCCAACCTCGGATTCTGGAACTTCGGCAGCGCTGACATCGGCGTCTACAACGTGGGCAGCGGCAACATCGGCGCCTTCAACATCGGCAACGGCAATGTCGGCGACTACAACCTGGGCGGCGGCAACATCGGCGGCTTCAACATCGGTTGGGGCAACATCGGCAGCGGCAACTGGGGCTTCGGCAACGCCGGCCCGGGGCTCTCGGCGGCCATCCAGAACATCGGCTTCGGCAACACCGGCAGCTTCAACATCGGTTGGGGCAACACCGGCACCAACAACATCGGCTTCGGCAACACCGGCGACGGGAACATCGGCATCGGCCTTACCGGCAACGCGCTCACCGGATTTGGCGGCTGGAACTCGGGCGACGGCAACGTCGGCCTGTTCAACTCCGGCACCAACAACTTCGGTATCGGCAACTCCGGCAACGGCAACTGGGGCCTGTTCAACTCCGGCGAGTACAACACCGGCATCGGCAACACCGGCACCGTCAACACCGGCTTCTTCAACGCCGGCATGGTCAACACCGGTATCGGCAACACCGGCAACTTCAACACCGGTTTCTACAACACCGGCCACTTCAACACCGGGAGCTTCAACCCGGGCGACTACAACACCGGCGACTTCAACCAGGGCGACTACAACACCGGTTGGTTCAACACCGGCAACTCCAACACCGGTATCGGAAACTCCGGCAACGTCAACACCGGTTTCTTCATCGGCGGCAACTACAGCAACGGCGCCTTCTGGCGAGGCGACTACCAGGGCCTGGGCGGTTTCGAGTACCGGACCACCATTCCCGAGATCCCTTGGGACTACGACGTTCAGGGCAATATCGAGATTCCGATCACCGGCACGATCAATGCCATCACCCAGGACATGTTCACCCTGTCCCAGTTCTCCATTCCGCTCAGCCTGCAGATCACGGTCTGCATCATCTACATCCCGTTCGTCGGATGTGTACTCAGCGGCACCCTTCCGCCGTTCCACATCTACACCGTCGAGGTCGGGCCCTACACGATCGATCCGAGCGTCCTCAACCCCGAGATGCCGCTCAACATGGTCATCCAGAACCCGCTCAGCTTCCTCGGCGCGGGCAACGTGGGACCGTTCGAGCTCAGCTTCGGGTGGCAGGGACAACCGGGCTTCTTCAACTCGACCGACACTCCGTCGTCGGGCTTCTTCAACTCCGGTGCGGGCGGCGCGTCCGGCTTCTTCAACGACGCCGTCGACGGCGCCGTGTCGGGTATCGGGAACGCGTTCGCCCAGGTGTCGGGCATGTTCAACGCCGGTGGCCCAGGACTGTCGGGCTTCCAGAACTTCGGCACGCTGGAATCGGGCTGGGCGAACCTGGGCAACTTCATGTCCGGCTTCTACAACACCACCGTGCTGGACATCCTGACCCAGGCGTTCATCTCCGGCTTCGGCAACTACGGCGACCACCTCTCCGGCATCCTGCAGGACAACGTCCTGCCCTGAGTCGGGCTGGCGATTCGGCCGTAGCCGGGCGCGAAGTCGCCGCGTCAGCGGCGGCACAGCTCAGCGGTGGCGCGGTTTCCAGACGACCAAGGCGGTGCTCTTCGGCACCACCGCAACTTCGCGGCGCTGCTTGGCGCGCAAGGCAGCCAGTTCCTCAGACATCTCGTGCAACCGCGACTGCAACGCCTCGACCTGGTTGGTCAACTCGATGATGCGCTTGATGCCGGCGAGGTTGACGCCCTCGTCCTGCGATAGGCGCTGCACCTCGCGCAGCAGTTCCACGTCGTGCTGGGAATACCGCCGCCCGCCACCGGAAGTGCGCTGCGGACTGACCAGACCGAGCCGGTCGTAGGTGCGCAGGGTCTGCGCGTGCATTCCGGCCAGCTCGGCGGCCACCGAGATCATGAAGGTACGGGCTTCTTCTCTCTTCTGGTTTTTTGCCATCAGCGGTTACCTGCCCATCCCGCTCTTGGGTTGAATCCACTAGCTCTTTCGGCCGCCGCGTAGGTTTCCAGCGCCTCCTGGGCGGCGCCTTCCAGGTTCGGCGGAACGGCTACCTTGACGGTGACGAGCAGGTCGCCACTTCCGCCGCCGCGCTTGGGCACACCCCGACCGCGGACCCGCAGGATGCGGCCATCGGCGGTGCCCTTCGGCACCCGAACCCCGACGGTACCGTCCAGGGTGGGCACCGAAAGCGTTGAGCCCAAAGCCAATTCGTGGAAGCTAACCGGGACCGTCACGGTGAGGTCGTCGCCGTCGCGCCCGAACACCTTGTCCGGGCGTACGTGAACCGTCACGTACAGGTCGCCCGAAGGCGCCCCGCGCAGGCCCGCCTCACCCTGGCCGGCCAACCGGATCCGCTGCCCGTCCTCGACGCCCGGCGGGATCCGCACGTTTATCGTGCGGGTACGCGTGGTGACTCCGGTGCCTTTGCACTCGTCGCAGGGGTGCTCGATGATCGAGCCACTGCCCCGGCAGTCGGTGCACGGTTCGGAGAAGCCGAACGCACCCTGGTTGCGGTTGATCACACCGGCGCCGTTGCAGGTGGCACACACCTTCGGGCTGGTGCCCGGACGCGCCCCGCTGCCGTGGCAGTTGGTGCACGGTGCCGGACTGGTCAGCCGCAACGGCATGGCCACCCCCTTGGCGGCCTCGACGAAATCGAGCTCGGTCTCGGTCTCCAGATCGTTGCCGCGCCGCGGCCGGCTGGGCCGGGGACTTGCGCCGCGTCCGAACAGGCCGCCGAACAAGTCGCCGATGTTGGCGCCGCCGCCCCGGCTGGCGGCGTCGAACAGGTCGTTGAGGTTGAACTCAACGCCGTCGCCGCCGCCGCCGAAGCCGCCGAAACCACCGGTGTCAAAGCGCCGCCGACCGAAACCGCCGCCGGCGAAGAGCCGCCGCGTTTCGTCGTACTCCTTCTTCTTTGCCTCGTCCGACAAGACGCTGTAGGCCTCGGACACAGCCTTGAAACGCTCTGCGCCCGCGGGATTCTTGTCCGGATGGAACTCCGAAGCCAGCTTGCGGTAGGCCTTCTTGATCTGGTCCTCAGTAGCGTCAGGAGAGACGCCTAGCTCCTTGTAGAAGTCTTTTTCGACCCATTCACGCTGGGCCATGTCGCGTCACCCCCTCTCACCTTTCCCGTTGATTTTGAGCCCTATTCGCCCGAACCGCTGTCTTTGTCGCCGGAGTCGGCCTGCTCGCTTTCGAGGATCTGCTCGAAGGGGTCCGCAGCAGGCGCTTTCGCGGCCTTGTCGGAAGGCGTGTCGACCGTGTCGACGACGCCGACGAGCGCGTGCCGCAGCACCTGCTCGCCCAGTCGGTAACCCTGCCGCATGACAGTGCCGATCACCGGCCTCGAGTCCGGGCCGCCGTCACCTTCGTGCTGCACGGCCTCGTGTAACGCCGGGTCGAAGTCCTCGCCTTCGGCACCGAACGGCGTCAACCCGAGACCGGACAGCGCGCTGGACAGCTTGTCGGCGACCGACTTCAGCGGGCCGGACTCCAGATCGCCGTGCTTGCGGGCGCGGTCGAGATCGTCGAGCACGCCCAGCAATTGGCTGACGACGGTGGCCTTGGCCCGGTCCGCCGCCGCCTGCTGATCGCGCAGCGCCCGCTTGCGGTAGTTGGTGAAATCGGCCTGCACCCGCTGCAGATCGGCGGTCAGCTCAGCGACCTTGTCGGCCTGATTGGCCTGATTGGCCTGATTGGCCTTGCCGCTTTGGCCCGCTTGTTCGGCCCCTCCCGGCGAGTTGCCGGGAGGGGTCTGCCGAACTTCACCGGTCTGGGGGTCGATCCGACGCTTGTCGGTGACGGTTACCGGTTCTTGCGGGTCGTCGTGCGGAGTTTCGTTGCCGCCCGTCACTTGGCCTCCCGGTCGTCGTCGACCACCTCCGCGTCCACGACGTCGTCAGCACCCGGTCCGGCACTGCCGCCGGGCTGGAACCCGTCGGCATCTCCGCCGCCCGCGGCCTGGGTCGCCTCGTAGATCGCCTGCCCCAGAGCCTGCGACTCCTGGCCCAGCTTCTCCATCGCCGCCTTGATCGCGGCAATGTCGCTACCTGCCAACGCGGTCTTGGCCTCGGCGATGGCGCCGTCCACCTTGTTCAGCGTGTCTTCGGGCACCTTCGAGCCGCCGGACTCGGACGTTGCGCCCCTCTGTTCGGCGACGAACTTCTCCGTCTGGTAGACCAGCGTCTCGGCCTGGTTTCGGACGTCGGCCTCCTCGCGACGCTTGCGGTCCTCCTCGGCGTGGGCCTCGGCGTCCTTGATCATCCGGTCGATCTCTTCCTTGGACAGGCCAGAGCCTTCCTGGATCCGGATGGTGTTCTCCTTGCCGGTGCCCTTGTCCTTGGCGGTGACGTGCACGATGCCGTTGGCGTCGATGTCGAAGGTGACCTCGATCTGCGGGACACCGCGAGGGGCCGGCGGGATGCCGGTCAGCTCGAACGATCCGAGCAGCTTGTTGTGCGCCGCGATCTCGCGCTCACCCTGGTAGACCTGGATCTGCACGGACGGCTGGTTGTCGTCGGCCGTGGTGAAGGTCTCCGACCGCTTGGTCGGGATGGTGGTGTTGCGCTCGATCAGCTTGGTCATCACGCCACCCTTGGTCTCGATACCGAGACTCAGCGGCGTAACGTCAAGCAGCAGAACATCTTTCACCTCGCCCTTGAGGACGCCGGCCTGCAGCGCGGCACCGACGGCAACGACCTCGTCCGGGTTGACGCCCTTGTTGGGCTCCTTGCCACCGGTGAGCTCCTTGACCAGGTCGGTCACCGCGGGCATACGGGTCGAACCACCCACCAGCACCACGTGGTCGATGTCGGCCACCGAGATGCCGGCGTCGGCGATCACCGACTGGAACGGCTTGCGAGTCCGGTCCAGCAGGTCCTGGGTGATCCGCTGGAACTCCGCACGGGTCAGCTGCTCGTCGAGGAACAGCGGGTTCTTGTCCGCGTCGACGGTGATGTAGGGCAGGTTGATCGAGGTGCTCTGGCTCGAGCTCAGCTCGATCTTGGCCTTCTCGGCCGCTTCGCGCAGCCGCTGCATCGCCATCTTGTCCTTGGTCAGGTCGATGCCGCTGGTGGCCTTGAACTTGTCGACCAGCCAGTCCACGACCCGCTGGTCCCAGTCGTCGCCACCGAGGTGGTTGTCACCGCTGGTGGCACGAACCTCGACCACGCCCTCACCGATCTCCAGCAGGGACACGTCGAACGTGCCGCCGCCCAAGTCGAAGACCAGGATGGTCTGTTCCTTCTCGCCCTTGTCCAGGCCGTAGGCCAGTGCGGCTGCCGTCGGCTCGTTGACGATGCGCAACACGTTGAGGCCGGCGATCTGACCGGCGTCCTTGGTGGCCTGACGCTGGGCGTCGTTGAAGTAGGCGGGGGTCGTGATGACCGCATCGGTGATGTCCTCACCGAGGTACGCCTCGGCGTCGCGCTTGAGCTTCATCAGCACGCGAGCGCTGATCTCCGGGGCGGTGTATTTCTTGTCGTCGATCTCGACGGTCCAGTCCGACCCCATGTGCCGCTTCACCGACCGAATCGTGCGGTCGACGTTGGTCACGGCCTGGTTCTTCGCGGGCTGGCCGACCAGCACCTCACCGTTGCGCGCAAACGCGACGACGGAGGGAGTGGTCCGCGAGCCCTCGGAGTTCGCAACGACGACGGGATCGCCACCTTCGAGAACTGCGACGACGGAGTTGGTGGTCCCGAGGTCGATTCCGACCGCACGAGCCATAGTGATTCCTCCTGAGTAAATAGCCTGTTCTTTTTGCACTATGCTGAGTGAACCCCGCTCAAGCCTGCTCCTGACGAGGATTCCCTGTCAACCCAAGCTTGAGTCTGGTGCACTCAACTTGCTGACCATGCTAACGCGGGCCGTTCGCATCTTGTTCCCGGGTCTGCACAGTTATTTCTTTCGCCGCTTCCCCAGGCGCTGGCACTGCCCGCTAGTAACAGAGCGTTTGCTCTGTTACCGTTTCATGCCATGCCCCGCCCCCGCGTATATGACACCGACCGGGTGCTGGACGCGGCCGAATCACTGGCGGTCGCGTCCGGGCCCGCAGCGGTGACCATCCGCGCGATCAGCGCGGCCGTCGGCGTTTCCAACGGCGCGGTGTACCACTCGTTCGGGTCGCGGGCGGGCCTGCTGGGCCGGGTCTGGCTACGGGCCGGAAGGCGCTTCCTCGACGCCCAAACCGCGTTGGTTGATCAGGCGCTGTCAGCGCCGGGCCGGCAAGCCGGAGTGGACGCGGTGGTCGCCGCCGCCGACGCGCCGGCGGTGTTCGCCGAGCAGTATCCGAACTCGTCGACGCTGCTTCTGGTGGTCCGTCGCGAAGAGTTGCTCGAGCCAGACCTGCCCGAGGAGATCGGTTCCGAGATAAAGGCTCTCGAGGCGCGGCTGATAAGCCTGATGATCCGGTTGGCGCTGCGGGTGTGGGAACGCAAGGACGCGGGGGCCGTCGACACCATCACCACGTGCATCGTCGACTTGCCCACCGCGATTCTGCTGCGCCGAAACCGGCTGGGCAGCAGTACAGCACGCCAGCAACTCCGCGCCGCCGTGACAGCAGTTCTGGACATCGGTCCGCCACCAGAAAGGGCAGCAGCATGACGATCACCCTGACCTACGACGACCAGATCGCCATTCTGGACCTGGGCGACGACGAAAACCGTTTCTCACCAAGCTTTCTCGATGACATCGACACCAAGCTCGGCGAGATCGTCGCCAACCGTCCGAACGGCCTGGTCACGACCGCGACCGGAAAGTTCTACACCAACGGCCTGGACCTGGATTGGTTGGGCGCGCACAGCGACCAGACCCAGTGGTACGTCGGGCGGGTCCAGGGCCTACTGGCCCGCATGCTCACCCTGCCGATTCCCACCGCCGCCGCCATCGTCGGGCACGCGTTTGGCGCGGGCGCGATGTTGGCGGTTGCGCACGACTTCCGAGTGATGCGCGCCGACCGGGGCTTCTTCTGCTTCCCGGAGGTCGACATCAACATTCCGTTCACACCGGGTATGGCGGCATTGATACAGGCCAAACTGGCTCCGCAGCCGGCGGTCGCCTCCATGACGACGGGTCGCCGCTTCGGCGGCGTCGACGCCGCCAGCATCGGAATCGTCGACGCCACCGCTGCCGAGGGTGCCGTGACCGCCGCCGCGGTCGATCTGCTGCGCCCCCTCGGCGCAAAGGACCAGGGCACGCTCGGCGCCATCAAACAGACGATGTTCGGCGACGCGGTTACGGCGCTGACGGCGATCTGAGCTCTTCTCAACCCGTTCCGTGTGTAGTTCGCGGCGGTGCCCAGGTCGGCGACAGCTGCTAAATCTCGCGTCAATCTCCACACAATCTCCTCCAAAGGCGCGGGACCTGGCCGTGAGTTAGCCTGACAGCCAACCCGCTTCGCGGCGATAGGAGCTCGATGGCACCGTCAGACACCGATGTCGAGCGGCTCAGCCGCGAAGACGAGGGGTATCACAAGGCCCTCAAGAACCGACAACTGCAGATGATCGCCCTCGGCGGCGCCATCGGGACGGGCCTTTTCCTCGGCGCCGGCGAGCGGCTCGAAACGGCCGGGCCGGGATTGTTCATCGTTTACGGCATCTGCGGCGTCTTCGTGTTCTTCATCCTGCGAGCCCTCGGCGAGCTGGTACTGCACCGCCCGTCGTCGGGATCGTTCGTGTCCTACGCCCGGGAATTCTTCGGCGAGAAGGCGGCCTACGCCGCCGGCTGGATGTATTTCCTGAACTGGGCGATGACCGGGATCGTGGACACCACGGCCATCGCCCACTACTGCCACTACTGGCGCTTTTTCCACGTCGTCCCGCAGTGGACGCTGGCGCTCATCGCGCTGCTGGTGGTGCTGGCGATGAACCTGATCTCGGTCAAGCTCTTCGGCGAACTGGAATTCTGGGCCGCGTTGATCAAGGTGCTGGCGCTGGTCACTTTCCTGGTCGTCGGGACCATCTTTCTGGCCGGGCGCTTCAAGGTTGACGGCCAAGACACCGGGTGGTCGCTGTGGAGCCAGCATGGCGGACTCTTGCCGGTCGGCCTGCTGCCGCTGGTGCTCGTCACCTCGGGCGTGGTTTTCGCTTACGCCGCAATCGAGCTGGTCGGTATCGCGGCGGGCGAGACCGAGGATCCGGAACGGATCATGCCGCGTGCGATCAACTCGGTGGTGTTCCGCATCGCCGTCTTCTACGTCGGGTCGACGATCCTGTTGGCCCTGCTGCTCCCCTACACCGCGTACCACGCACATGTCAGCCCGTTCGTGACGTTCTTCGAAAAGCTCGGCCTGAGCTGGGGCGATGACCTGATGAACCTGGTGGTGCTCACCGCCGCGCTGTCCAGCCTCAACGCCGGGCTCTACTCCACGGGCCGGATCCTGCGGTCGATGGCGATCAACGGCAGTGGGCCCAAATTCACCGCGCCGATGTCGAAGAACGGCGTGCCATTCGGCGGCATTCTGCTCACCGCCGGGATCGGGCTGTTCGGCATCGTCCTCAATGCCATCAAGCCGAGCCAGGCATTCGAAATCGTGCTGCACATCGCCGCCACCGGCGTCATCGTCGCCTGGGTGACGATCGTGGCGTGCCAACTGCGCTTCCACCATCTGTCGACGACGGGACAGGTGGAGCGGCCGAAGTTCCGGATGCCGCTGTCGCCCTACAGCGGTTACGTGACGCTGGCATTCTTGCTGGGCGTCTTGATCCTGATGTTCTTCGACGACGTGTTCGGCAAGTGGATGATCGCGGCCGCGCTACTTGGCATTCCCGCCCTCATCGGTGGCTGGTTCCTGGTGCGCAATCGCGTGCGGGAAACCGCCGCGGCGTCAGCTGCGGAGGATGCCACCCGCGCTTAGCGTTCGGCGCTGGGCTGGGCGCCTTCACGTTGACTCTGCGCCTGTGGCGACAAAGTTCGAGTAACCCCCGCCACCAGCGCAGTCTCAACGATCACGTCCGGCGCTGGCCCGTTGACTCTGCGCCTAGGCGACAAAGTTCGAGTAGCCCCCGCCACCAGCGCAGTCTCAACGCGGGCACCACCCGCCCTACCTTCCGATAGTGACATGTCACAATTGGACGGTTACGATGGCCGTGTGAGCCTCCGACACGCCGCGCTCGGACTACTGGCACAAGAGCCTGCCAGTGGCTATGACTTGCTCAAAAAGTTCAAAGAGTCCATGGACAACATGTGGCCGGCCACCCAGAGCCAGCTCTACGGTGAGCTCAACAAGTTGGCCGACAACGGGTTCATCAAGGTCTCCGATGTGGGGCCGCGCGGCCGCAAAGAGTACGCAATCACCGACGCCGGACGCGCCGAACTAACCCGCTGGATGCTGTCGCCGCAAGACGACCCCCCGATTCGCAACGCGGCGATGCTGCGGGTCTTTCTCCTCGGCCAGCTCACCTCCAGCCAGGCGCGCGAGTACCTGGAGACGCTGAAAGCCGAATCCGCGCAGGAACACGCCCACTATCAGCAGATCCTCGACGCCTACGACTGGTCGGCCGACGACGATGCGTTCTTCGCCCGCGCCGTCCTCGAGCAAGGACTGCGGTGGACCCAGCACGAAATGGAATGGGCGGACTGGGTGATCGACGGCTTGAACCAACGCGCCAATCGGTGACGCTGGGCGTAACGCTTTGTCATCGGCGCCGTCCCAACAGCGCGTCACTGCAATGACTGGCGCCGCATCATGCGTAATCTGACCTGTTGTTATTGAGATACGGGGAGAGGCGCGTGCGGTTATCGCATACAGCACGGTGGGGATTGGCCGCCCTGGCAACTTCTGCGCTGCTTGGCGGATGCACCACGACTATCGACGGTAAGCCGATCGCGCACCCCAAGCCGGAGCACACCGAACCGTCCTTCCCTACACCAAGGCCGACCACCTCAGCGCCACCGACCAGCGAAAGCCCGACCCCATCGACGTTGTCTCCCGGGCCGACCACCCCTGCAGGCGCCATTCCGCTGCCACCGGACGAGAACGGCTACGTCTTCATCGAGACCAAGTCCGGGTTGACCCGCTGTCAGATCAACAAGGACAGCGTCGGCTGTGAGGCGCCGTTCAAGAATTCCCCGATGCAGGACGGGGAGCGCACCAACGGCGTCCACATCACCTCCTCGGGCAAGGTTCAGTGGGTGTTGGGTAACCTCGGTGCCATCCCCACCGTCACCATCGACTACAAGGTGTACGACGCTGCGGGATGGACCATCAACGCGACTGAAGAGGGCACCAACTTCAAGAACAATGCCACCGGCCACGGGATGTTCGTCAGCGTCGAGAAGGTCAGCACCTTCTGAAGGAAATAAGTGGAGTCCGGTGACCTTTTTGGTCCCGCCACAACGCTGAAATATCTACCCACCAAGCGTCGGATCGGTTAGCGTAGCTCAGCCATCACAACTGCGGATTGGTAAGCAGCATTGAGAAGCCCACAAGAAGTGGGGACGATTCCGAGTTCGGCCCTGGCGCAGGCGATTTCTGCCTCGCCCGGGCCGGCGCGCCCTCGCCTGGGCAGGCTGCCAGGGATCGACGGCATGCGGGCGCTGGCGGTGACCGCGGTCGTGCTGTATCACCTCAATCCGGCGTGGCTGCCCGGCGGCTACCTCGGGGTTGACGTCTTCTTCGTCATCAGCGGCTTTCTGATCACCCGGCTACTGATCGCCGAACGGGCAACCACCGGTCGAATCAGTTTGCGGCAGTTCTGGATTCGGCGCGCCCGCCGCATCCTGTCGCCGCTGCTGCCGATGCTGTTCGTCACCGTGGCCGCGACCGCGCTGGTGGACCGCTCGATGTTGCACGCGCTGCGCACCGAAGTCTTAGGCGCACTGTCCTTCACCAGCAACTGGGTTCAGATCAGCGAACACCAGTCGTATTTCGCCAAGTACGGGCCACCCTCATTGCTGCAGCACCTGTGGTCGCTGGCGGTTGAAGAACAGTTCTACGTCATCTGGCCGGCGATCGTCATCGCGGTGCTGTACTGGTGCCTTCGCAAGACCCGCGTATCAGGCAGCCACGCCGTCGCGATCGTTGCCGGAGTGGGTGCGCTGACCTCGGCAACGGCAATGGCCGCGCTGTATCAGCCGGGAACCGATCCATCGCCGATCTACTACAGCACCGTGACGCACGCAGCCGGCCTCTTCACCGGCGCGGTACTGGCCGTGGCGTGGCCAGCAGTCGAAGCATCGCTCCTGCGTTGGTCGCTGAACGGGTATTCGCTCCGCGGCGCACTGGCCGGCGTCGGCCTCTTCGTGGTAGCCCTCGGCTACTGGTTGCTGGACGAGTACGGCTCAGCCACTTACCAAGGCGGCATCCTCGCGGTTTCGGCCGCGTGCGCGTTGCTCATCGTCGGCGCGGGGCACGGCACCACCACCATCGGCCGGCTGCTGTCGCGGCCGTCGGTCTGCTGGGTCGGCGCCCGGTCCTATGGCCTGTACCTGTGGCACTGGCCGGTCTTCGTGCTTGGAGATCGCATCCTGGGCCACCGCACGCTGATGGTCGCCGCGGTGGAGGTAGCCGTTGCGGTCCTCCTCGCCGCCGGCTCGTACCGGTGGATCGAAAGACCCGTCCTCCGCCACGGCTATCGCGCGG
The DNA here is from genome assembly GCF_010723575.1 of Mycobacterium bourgelatii. NCBI lineage: Bacteria > Bacillati > Actinomycetota > Actinomycetes > Mycobacteriales > Mycobacteriaceae > Mycobacterium > Mycobacterium bourgelatii. The sequence goes on along the minus strand of NZ_BLKZ01000001.1, from coordinate 219,686 downwards.
CGCTGCACGCCGGATGGCGCGCCGTGCGCGGCGGCCGGGCGGGCAGGCTGCTCGTGGCGGGCGCTGCGCTCGCTACGTCCGTGTTCGTCCTCGCCTCCCTGGTGTGGGCGCCCCCGCCGCCGTTGACCGGGCTCGACAAGCAGCTGGCCGAGGCCCTCGCCGTGCAAGCCGCGCAGGAGGCGTCTGCGGCTCCGACGCCGCCGCTGCCCGCGGTGGCAACACCAGCCGCCGGCACGGATACCGCGCCTGAACCCGTCGGACCTCCCCCTGGCGACCAGATCAGTGCGGTGGGCGACTCGGTGATGCTCGCCTCGTCTCTTGCATTGCGGGACCGGTTGCCCGGCATTTGGATCGACGCGGTTACCAACCGCGGCATGCAGGCGGCGCCCGACATCCTCGCCTCGCTCGCCGCCAACGGCTTGCTGCGGCCGGTGGTCCTGCTAGGCCTAGGCACCAACGGCGCGTTCCCCCGCGAGCTGCTGGAGAACATCCTCGAAACGCTCGGCCCGGACCGGAAGGTGTTCCTGGTCAATCTGTATCTGCATGACAGGCCGTGGACCGACGGCGTCAACCAGACCTTGACCGAGGTGGCGCTCGCGCATCCCGCCAATGTGCACCTCATCGACTGGCAGAGCGCCGTCAGCGGACACGAGGACCTTCTCTACGACGACCACATCCATCCGCAACCCGGCGCGGGCGCCGACCTCTATGCCGAAACGGTCATCGAGGCGATGATCGAGGCAGAAAAACCGGCGCCGCCCCCGCCGCCTGTTGTCGCCCCGGATCCCGTGGTCAACGTCTCGCCAGGGCCTTCCCCGCAGCCATCCGCCGCGCCGAGACGCGACGGCACCGCAGAGTTTGGTTTCGCGGCGGTCGTGCTGGTGGTGCTGCTCGTCATGCCGGTCACGGTCTTGGCCCGCGCGTACGCCGCCGGTCTTACCGGGTTTCCCGCAGCAGTGCTTCCTGGCACACCGCCACAAGTTGGCGCCAGGGACTGTGCCAGCGCAGCTTGCACACTGTTCGCATTGCCGACGCGAGCACGGTCGCCACCTACCGGATTCGCCCCTGTAGCAGACGCGGATCCCCTGCCGAAAGGACGCGGGGTACCGCGTCTGCTTGTATTTGGGGAGGTGTACGCGGACCCGCGTCGATAGATTTAGACGCGTGGAGGGGATTGACGCGGCATTGGCGGGTTTAGCCGCATTGCTCGGGACGGGGGACCCACCCATCGCGACCTCGCCGGCGCCACCAGCGTCCGCGCCCGGGTGGCCGCCATGGCAGGGGAAGCTGAGCGATTGCGCGCGGCAGGTGTCGAACCAATTGGACGTTATGCGCAACCGGATTCACCAGGTTGAACAAGCGGCGGCGCCCATCATCAACCAGGCTGGCCAGGTCACCTTGCAGGCGCGGGCAGACATGGAAAAGGTCCGCCAAGCCTGGGCAGCGGACAAAGCCTTGCTGGCACCGATGCGGTTCAGCCTGGCCGGCAGGCTGGCGCTGCTGGCCGCCGGGCAACGACGGATCGCCGAGGCCGTCGACGTCATCAAGCACGCCATGGGCGAATTCACCATGCTGAGCCAACGACTGGGCGGGGTGGGCGGCGACCTTCCGCTGCAACCGGCTCCGGGGCTACCGGCGGTACCGCCCCAGGGCGTGCTGAATTTGGGTCCGATCGCCGGGACGGGCGCGGATCCCGGGGTACCGGGGATGGGGGCGACAGACCTCGGCGAAATCGTCCGGTTGCCCGACGGTCGCCTGGTCTCGGTGTTCGGCGATTCGTTCACCGGGGACAAGGTGGGCGAAGGCGAGCACTACCGTTCGGTGGCGGTACCGATCACCGGATTCGACGAGCTCGGCAAACCGATCTACGGCGAGCCTTTCAACCTTCCGGGCGGACCGGGAAGTCCCAATGTGCTGTTCCCGCCGCCGCCCGAGGCGCTGGCATTAGACCCGAACATGAACACGCTGCCCGGCGGCAGCATCGTGGTCAACGGCAAGACGTACATGATGGTGTCGGGTACGTCCGGACTCAAACCAAATGCCGGCTCCTGGCTGGTCGAGGTGACCAACGATCCGGCCGCCGGCTGGCAGCCCGTTCCCGGGTCGTGGCGGCCCTGGCAGCCCGGCAACGTCATGGGTGCACCAAGCCAGATCAGCGGTTACCAATCCTCCAAGGACGGAATGGTTTACATCGCGGCGAACTCTTTCGACCGCAGCCAAGGCGTCAGCATGTTTCGCGTCGACCCGGCGAATGCGGCCGATCGTGGCGCCTGGCAACCGTGGACCGGGAGCGGCTGGGGAACACCGACCGAAGCACCCGTCAGCGTCAGCGGCCAACAGACCTACGGCGAGCTCAGCTTTCGGGAGGTCGACGGACGGCCGGTGCTGTCGGCGTTCAACAGCACTCCCGGGGTATACGAGGTTCAGGTTCGCGTCGGCGACAACCCCGTCGACATCTTCAACTCCGCCAACTCCCCGATTGTCGCGGCACAGACCGGGATTGAAGGCACCCCCAATTACGTTTGGCAACCCTACGGCGGATTCATCATGCCGGGTTCGACGTTGGACAATTTGAATCTTCTCGTCAGCCAATGGGACACCCGCGTAGACCCCGCAAGCGGGGTGCCTTTCGGCGCGCCGTACAACACGCAACAGATCATCGTCAACGCAGCACCACCGCGCTGACGCACGCGCCGCACAGTGACCGCGCTCGCATCACTGAATCTGAATGTCATGGGCGCAAGGGACGAAATCTGCTCTGACACAACAGAATTTCCTGAATCTAAGCGGTCACACGCTCGTCGACGTCACGGCTACCAAGTGGATGTATCCGCTCGGGCTACCGGATCCAATGCAAATTCAGACAGCCACAAGCGGTCGGATGCGGGGGCAACGACTTCGCCGGTGTACCGCCGGCCGGTGGCGCACTCGTGAATTCCATTGGGACCGACAATGGGCTACACCAGACGAACGAGTCATATCCGCATGACAATAGGGTCGGAGGTCAGCAGATCGGCAGGCTGCCGCCGTTTCGTTCGGCGCCGTCGACGGAGTGATCCGCAGAGTCGACCACGGCCTGCAGGACCCTTCGGGACGGGTAGATATGTTGCCGCCCAAGGGATCTGGTCGGCTGCCACGCCTGTAAGCCACACGTCCACAACTCAGTATGAAGTTACGTGGGGCATTACGTCGGGCATTGATAGTGCCCCTATGCGCGGTGACACCAGTACCATGTGTCGGGTGGCGCGCAACGGTCCACCCGACGACTTCAACGACAAGCCCACCGAGTACGGCGGCTACCCGGAGGGGTACATACCGCCCGACTCGCCGGGCGGCCGCCCAACAGCCGAGGGCCCGCAGCACCGCCCCACGGTAGAAGGGGCGCCACCGTTCCAGGGGCCGCCGAACCTGCAGAACCAGCCCACGACGCAGCACCCGCCGTCGTATCAGGGGCCGACGGAATATGCGCCCCAGCCCCCGTATCCGGGCCCGTATCAAGGCGCCACCCAATACGGGCCACAGGGCGCTCCCACTGAGTACGCGGGGCAGGGAGACCAGACGGAGTATCTGGGCCGGCGCGGACAAGCGCAGTACCCGGGACAGGAAGACCAAACCCAGTATCTAGGCCAGAGCGACCAGACCGAGTACCTGGGACAAAGCGGCCAGACCGAGTACCTGGGACAAAGCGGCCAAACGGAGTACCTGGGGCAAAGCGGCCAAACGGAGTACCTGGGCGGTCCCACCGCGTACCAGGGCGCCACCACGCAGTACCAGGGCCCCCAAGGCCCGACGGAATACCAGGGCCCACCGCCGTACCAAGGCTCCCCTCCGCCCCAGGATTCGTCCGCACCCCCGCCCTACTCACCCGACCAGTTCGCGTCCACCGACATCGAAGATCCCGACGACGAGGCCCGGCCCTGGTACCGCAAGCCCGCGGCCCTGACCGCCTGGGCGCTTGCCGTGCTGCTGCTCCTCGCGCTGATCATCTATGGCGTTGTGCAGCTGTTCGGCGAGGGCAAAGGCACCAGCCCCGCGCCCACGACCACGACCACGACTGCACCCACCACCACGACGGCCCCAACCACGACCACGGAGCCAACAACGACCGCGACCACAACGCCGTCCTCGGAGCCGACGACCACCGAAAACCCGCCGGCGCCTCCGCCCCCGAACACCCGGGCACCGGCCCCACCTCCACAGCCGACGCAGCAGCCGACCCATCGCCATCCGACTATCCCGCCGTTGCCACCGACGATCGTCATCCCGGGGATTCCGACCACGATCACGCTGCCCAAGCTGCCTTAGGTCACCGATCGGCAACGACGCGCGTGGCTGGGCATGTCCCTATGACCTCGGCGGCTAGCATCAGCGGCCGTGGCAAACCAAGGTCCGCCGGACTACGGCCCCAACGATCCGACGGCCTACGGCGGTTACGGTTACGGCGGTGAACAGGGCGGATACGGCCAGGAACCGCCCCCTGAGCCCACCCCGGGATGGCGCAAACCGCTAGCCCTGGTCGGCTGGGGTCTGTTGATCGCGATCCTGATCGGGCTGATCATCTACGGCATCATCGAGCTGGCCCACGGCCGGCCCGCTCCCGCCACGGTAACCACGACCGTGACCGCCAGCACCACGCCGCCCACCACCACGACCGAGCCGACCAGCACCACAACGACGACCACAACAACAACCACGACGACTACGACGACTACGACGACGACAACAACGACCACCACCACGACGACGCCGACGACCACGACGTCGCCGACAACCACCACCACGCCGACCACGACCAGCACCGAAACCACCTCGACGACCACCGACGTGCTGTCGCCCGGCGCGCTGCCGACGCCGTCGCACGTCATGCTCCCGGAGCTACCCACGGCCATCGGTCTGCCGCCGGGCCTCTGATCTGATTCCGCCAATGCGGCGGCGGCTAAGGTGGTGAACGGCCTTTGGCAACGCCAGCAAAACTATGGATGCAGGGGTGTGTGAAATGACTGAGTCGCTGGGCTTGTCGATCGGGGTGGCCAACCTGGTCGCAACGAGGGCGGGCAGCACCCCGATCGCGCGTACCCCTGTCTTGACCCTGTACGAAAACCGGCCGACCGAAGTTGGCCTGCCAGAAGAGAATCCGAACCTCACCGAGCCCGGGTTGGTATTGCGTGGATTCGTCGAACGGGTAGGTGATCGCACGCCGCTGGTAGCGGCCGACGGGACGAAGTACTCGGGCGAGTCCCTCACCATCGAAGCGCTCGAAGCAATGGCCCGCACCGTCGGCTACGGCACCCCCGTCATCGTCGCCTTCCCAGCGTATTGGTCCGAAAGCCAGGTGGCGGCGCTGCGTGGGGAGTTGTTCGCCCAGCCGGACCTAGCCCGTGGTGGACAGCCGACGTTGATCTCCGACGCCACCGCCTCGCTCATGGCGCTGCGAAACAATCCCGGATTCCCGACCGACGGCGTGGTCGCCGTTTGCGACTTCGGAGCCAGCGGCACCAGTGTCTCGCTGGCGAACGCAGCTGCGAACCTTCAGCAGATCGGGCCCACGGCGCGGTACCGCGAATTCTCCGGCGACGAAATCGATCAGCTGATTGTCAACCATGTCCTTGCGGCCGCTCCCACCGCCGGCAACACCACCGACTTTGCCGGTGCGGCAACGGGAATGGGGTCGGTGACGCGACTGCTGGGTGGATGCCGCCTGGCCAAGGAACGACTTTCGGCGACGACGGCGGCGACGCTTCCGTCAACCGCGGCCGGTCCCGGCCTCCAACTCACCCGTTCCGAATTCGAGCAGCTGATTACGGAGCCGCTGGATCGATTCGCCGCGTTCCTCGCTGATATATTGCAGCGCAACGGGATTGATCGTTTGGCGGCCCTGGCGCTGGTCGGCGGCGGCGCCGCCATCCCGCTGATCACCGCACGACTGTCGGAGCGCTTCCAAGCGCCGATCTGCACCACGCCCCAGCCGGGGTTCTGCGCCGCCATCGGTGCGACCGTGTTCGCCCAAGAGCAGTCCGCGGCGGTCCCGACCGGCTTGGCGCCCACTGTCGACGGACCCACCAGTGTCCTGGGCGCTGCCGGTGCCGGCGCCATTGGTGCTACCGCGGCGTGGCCTACCAGTGGCGGCGGTGCGGCTCCTACTGAAGCGATACCCGGTAGCGCCGATGCGACCCAAGCCGACCAAGCCCTGGCCTGGTCCGAAGACAGTGGCACCGGACAAGAGCCCGCTCCCTATCTCGGCCCCGCCGACTACACCGGCGCCGTCCCGCCGCCCCCAGCCCCCGATTACGGACCGACGGAGAACCTTGCTACGCCCGAACCCCCGCTGCCCCCGTGGTATCGGCGCCCGGCGATCTTGCTCAGCCTGTTCGGCGCTGCCGCGGCGATCGTGCTCGCCGTGGTGCTGGCCACCACGCTGACCTCCACGAAATCGAAGCCGGTCGTCACCGTGACATCACAGCCGCCGCCCTACACCACCAACGTGATCGGCCCCGACAACATCCCCACCGAAACGGTGATCACCCCGCCACCGGTCACCAAGACCACCGAGGCGCCGTCGTCGACGACAACCACTGAACCGACCACCACCACAACCACGACGACGCCCAGCACGACCACCACTACCACCACGACGACGACCACTCAGCAGACCACGACGACCACACAGTCGACCACCACACAGCCGACGACCACCGCTCCGACCACGACGGCACCGCCGACCACGACGGCGCCACCGACCACCACACAGGCGCCGCCCACCAGCACGGCGGCGGCTCCCACCACCACGGCGCCGGCGCCAGTTACGCCCACCACGGCGGCCGCTCCCGCCACCCCCACTACGGCGGCACCGGCACCGGAGACCGGTGAGTAGTACGAACGTTGCGCCCCAACGCTTGAGGCGCGTCGCAATCGCGTGCACGGTCGGCACCACCGTCGAGTTCTACGATTTCTACATCTACGGCACGGCCGCGGCACTGGTGTTTCCCACGGTGTTCTTTCCGGACCTGAACCCCACGTTGGCAACGATCGCCGCAATGGGAACCTTTGCCGCGGCGTTCGTCTCCCGCCCGCTGGGCGGAGCCGTCTTCGGCCATTTCGGTGACCGCATCGGCCGCAAGACGACTCTGGTCGCGACATTGCTGATCATGGGATTGTCCACGGTGGCGGTCGGTTTGACGCCGAGCGCCGCGACTATCGGCGTGGCGGCACCGTTGCTCGTGCTCGTCCTGCGACTGCTGCAAGGGTTCGCGGTCGGTGGCGAATGGGCCGGATCGGCATTGCTGGGTACGGAATATGCGCCGCCGAACCGGCGGGGGTGGTACGGCATGTTCACCCCGCTTGGCGTCGGAATTGCGTTGGTGCTGACGAGTTTGACGTTTCTGCTTGTCGAGATGACCATCGGCGGCACCAGTGCCGCGTTCCTGCAATGGGGGTGGCGGGTTCCCTTCTTGTTGAGCGCGCTGCTGATAGCCATAGCGCTCTATGTCCGTCTCAACATCGGCGAAACACCGGTATTCACAACACAATTGGCAAGCGCCGGGCCCGCCAGGGCTCCGATTGCCGACGTGCTCCGACGACAGTCGGGCAAGGTGGCTCTGGCTGCAGGCAGCTTCGTGGGCGTCTACGCCTTTGTGTTCATGGGCGGCACCTACCTGACCAGCTATGGCCGCAATCATCTCGGACTTTCGCCGAATGTTGTTCTGACCGCAGGTCTGCTGGGCGGGTTGGCGTGGACGGCCGTTGTCGCCTACGCGGCCAACAAGAGTGACCACATTGGCCGCCGCCCGGTCATGCTGACCGGCTGGGCGTTCGGCCTGCCATGGTCTTTTGCGATACTTCCCTTGATCGACACCGGTAGTCCGGTGCTGTTTGCGTTGGCGATCGTCGGCATCTACGCGGTCGCGGGTTTCGCCTACGCGCCGATGACGGCATTCGTGCCCGAACTGTTCGACACGCGGCATCGCTACACCGGCGCTGGGTTGGCGCTCAACGTCGCTGGGATCGTCGGTGGCGCACTGCCACCGATAATCGCCGGGCCACTACTCAGCCGCTACGGCAGCTGGGCCATTGGAGTCATGCTGGCCACCCTGGTGCTGGTGAGTCTGGTCTGCATCTACCGACTGCCGGAAACCACGGGGACATCCATGGCCGGCGAAGCGGAATACGCGTCGCGATGACCCCTACCGTGCGTCCGAATTAGGGACTTCTTGGATCGGCTCTTGCGAGTAATGACGGTTTTCCATAGATAGGCATGAACCGTCATATCGCCGCATGGCAGTCGACAAATGCATTTTACTCAGCCCACTCGATAAATCCTCAATAAATGCTCAATAGATCCTCAACGCGCTCCCCGCCTCGTGGATCGAACGGTGTTGCTAGCCAAAGAAAGCGCGGTGCGCAGGGGTTCTTATGCTCCGCACAGGTACGGCTATGGTCGTTCACAGGTTTCAATGTGACGTTTCTTGGGAACGATTTATTTTTCTGATCGGCTTTCTTGTCTTCGGTAAGGAGTTGCGACAAATGCGTCGGTATGGCCACCACAGGCCAATTCCTCCCGACCCTGGCTTCTGTCGCAACGACCGAAACAAGGACCGGCACAAGGACCGACAAGGACCGACAAAGGCCGTGAAGACATCAGTCTTCGGCGGGGCGGTCTGCGACCAGCGCGGTGACGACGAGCTCTGGCCGGTCCAGATCGAATTCGAGAGACATCTCACGAAGTTAGAAGTCAAGCCGCGAGTGTGAGAGGGGGTGGAAACGCCTGATGTTCGTTGTACCGTTGGCCAGTTTGCAGGCAGTGGTGGAGTTGGCCGAGGAACTTGTTGAACAGGTGTCGTTGGGCTTGGCGGTTCCAGTCTCCTGCGGCGCGGCGGGCATCGAAGTGGCGACGGGCACCCGGGGAACCGCGCAACGATGCCAACGCCCAGATCGAGCCGACCGCGGCCAGGCGCCGGTTTTTGATATGCCGATGTGTCACAACGTTTTCTTTCCGCTGGCGCGGGTGATAGGGGCCGATCCAGCGAAGGCTTTCAACCCGCGGGCATCAGCGAAGCGGGCGCGGTCGTCGCCGATCTCGGCGAGCACCCGGGCGCCAGTCAGATTCCCCAGGCCAGGGAAGCTGGTGATGATCGCGGCGTCCGGGTGCTGTTCAAAATGGGCGATCGCCGCCTCGGCCAGGTCATCGCCGGCCGCGCTCGCGGCCTCGAACTGGCGCAGCAGCGCGGCCAGCTGGATGCCCATCGCGTTTTCCACCATGGGTGGTTGGTGCAGGTAGGTGTCGGTGAACACGCTGCGCAGCCGCTCGACGTCACGGTCGAGGTCACGGCGGCGGCCGGCTTTGACCAGCAACCGGCGCAGCCGCGCCGGGGTCAGTTTTGCAGCCTGCGTGGGGGTTGGCGCGGCCGCCAGGATGGTGCGCGCGTCGGCGCGGGCCAGCCCTCCGCTGGGCAGGTCTGCGAAGGCCGCCAGCGCGGCCGGGTAGAAGTCTTTGAGCAGATCGCGGATCTGGTTGCCGATCTGCTGACGTGCCCACACGGCGTCCTGCTGGGCGCGCGCCAGTACCCGGATAGCCTGGGTCAGCTCGGTGTCGAGGGCAGCCGGCGGTGGGCGTCGGGGTCGGTGCGGATGATGTTGGCCAACAGCACTGCGTCGGTGGCATCGGATTTGGCGCCCGAGAGTGCATACCGCGCCCGATACCGCGAGGCCGCCAACGGATTGATCGGATATATCGCCCGGCCGGTTTCGCGCAACGCGCCTACCCACAGCCCGCGGTCGGTTTCGATCCCCACCGGGATCGGATGCTCGGCGCTGTCGCCGACCTCGGCCAACAGGGTCAACAACTGTGCAAAGCCGCCGCGTCGTTATCGACCCTCCCGCGGGCCACCACGCGACCGTCGGCGTCTACCACGGCGACATCGTGATGCGATGTGGCCCAGTCGATTCCGCAAAAAAGTTCCAAATTACCGCTCCTTCGATCACTCAACCGGTCACGAGCCTTGATGGGGTCACGCGGCGCCCTAATCGCAGGACTCGAAGGTCCGTCATCTCACTAGCCGTCCGTGACTCCAGCACACCACAGGGCCTCGTTCTTTCGAAGAGCTCGAAGCTCGGGATCGTTAGCCGGGAGGTCGACCCTGTGGCGGGCTCGAGCAACGGCATCCCACCACCGAAAGCCATGATCTGCCGTCAGGCGCGCCGCTCTCTCATAAGGCGTCATACGCCGGGAGCTCCCAGGCATCACCCAACGGCAGACCACACAGGAATGGCCCTGGCCTACACGACCAGTAACCAACCCCTACTAAACGATTAGGAGAACGTGATGGCGGGTGTGATTGCGGCGCCGGAGATGATCGCTGCTGCGGCGACGAATCTGGGCAACTTGGGTTCGACGATCGGCGCGGCCAACGCCGCGGTGTCCGGCCCCACGACCGCGCTGTTGGCGGCGGGCGCTGACGAGGTGTCGGCGGCGATCGCATCGTTGTTCAGCGCCCACGCGCAGGCCTATCAGGCCATCAGCGCTCAGGCAGCGCAATTTCACGCGGAGTTTGTCCAGCAGCTAAACACCGGCGCCTTCTCCTACGCCGCCGCGGAGGCCGCAAACACCACTCCCCTCGACCAGGTGAACGGGATCTTCCAGGCACTGTTGGGACGTCCCTTGATCGGCGACGGAGCCAACGGCACCCCGGGAACCGGCGCCGACGGCCAAAACGGTGGGTTGTTGTGGGGCAATGGCGGCGCCGGCGGCTCCGGTGGGCCCGGCCAAGACGGCGGTAACGGCGGGAGCGGCGGGTTCCTGTATGGCAACGGTGGCGCCGGCGGAGTCGGTGGGAACGCTATTGGCGCCGGCCTTGCGGGCTCCGGCGGCAACGGCGGCAGTGCCGTCGGGCTTTTCGGCAACGGCGGCAGCGGCGGTACGGGCGGAATCAGCCTCGCTGGCGTCGCCGGGGACGGCGGCTTCGGCGGTAGGGGCGGATTCCTGATCGGCAACGGCGGCGCCGGCGGGGAGGGCGGCGTGGGGTTCGTGGCCGGCTGGGGCGGCTGGGGTGGCGATGGCTACGGCTTGCTTTACGGCCAAGGCGGCGCCGGCGGCGCCGGTGGGATGACCCCTGCGGGCGGGGTCGCCGGCGTCGGCGGAACCGGCGGCAGCGGCAACATCCTCTTCGGCATGGTCGGAATCGGTGCCGACGGAGGCGCCGGCGGAGCCGCGTTTGGCGCCACCAACATCGGGGGCCAGGGCGGTCAGGGCGGCAACGGCGGCGGCTACCTATTTGGCATCGGCGGCCACGGCGGGACTGGCGGTGCGGCCATGACGGCCGGCGGTACTGGCGGCGCCGGCGGTCAGGGCGGCGTCAATGGTTACTTCTTCAGCTGGGGCGCCGGCAATTACGAAGCTGCCGGCGCCTTATTCGGCATCGGCGGGGCCGGCGGCGACGGTGGCGCAGCGATCGCCGGTGGCCGCGGCGGGACGGGCGGCCTCGGCGGCCTCGGCGGCCTCTTGTTCGGCCTTGGCGGCACCGGCGGCAACGGTTACGGCGCAGTCGGGTTGGCCCAGGGAGGTAACGGCAGCCAGGGCGGTTACGGCGGACTCCTGTTTGGCATCGGCGGCGCCGGCGGCAACGGCGGCATCGGAACCATCAATGGTGTCGGCGGCCCCGGCGGCTTTGGCGCATACATCTTCTTTGGCCCTAATGGAAAGCCCGGGCTCACACCCTGAATCGAAGCCACGGCTGCCAGTCTCCGTCCGGGCACATGTCGCAAATCGACCATGCCTAAGGGCAGGTCGAACCAGCCGCGGGCGCGCTGAAATCCCAATGGCGGCAACGTTTTACGCAATGGCAGCTCGAACACCAAGCGGACACTGTCGGTTCCGCGTTGGGCGCGACTGGCAAACGCCGATTCGAATGGACGCAGGTAAACCCCAACCAGTAGCGACCAAGCGGTGCCATGAAGCACGACGGGCTGCGTGACAGAATTCCGCCACAGACTCAATTGATCGTCAATTAGTCCTCGATGAATACTTGACGCGGCGGTCCTGGGGCCCTTTCGTTGTGCGGTCTCTGCGCACCGCGACGGAGTTCCTCAAGCCCCTAGGCTGCGGCACCAACGAGGTTGGCTGTTCCTCGAACTGGAAGGAAGCGATGACGGCACAGAGCCTTGGGTTCGGTGTGCTGGGCACGCTAGAGATGCGCGTGGGTGACACCACGATCGCGCTGGGGACTCCCAAGCAACGCGCGGTGTTGGCGGTCTTGGTTCTCAGACGCAATACCACGGTAGGCATGGACACCTTGATCGACGCCGCCTGGGAGCAATCGCCACCGGCGGGTGCGCGGGCCACGTTGCACTCCTACATTTCCAACCTGCGTCGTGTGCTGACCAGAGCCGGCATCGATCCGCGTCCGGTGCTGGTCAACGTGGCCCACGGGTATCGGCTGTCGGTCAGCGACGAACACTGCGATGTGGGGCGTTTCGCCGCGGAGAAAGATGCCGGGTTCTCCGCCGCGGCGGCCGGGCGTTTCGAGCTCGCCAGCCGCCACTTGAGTGCCGCGCTGGCACAGTGGCGCGGCCCGGTGCTCGATGATCTGCGCGACTTCAGCTTCGTCAACGCCTACGCGAGTCCGTTGGTCGAAGACAAGCTCAATGTCCACACCGCCTACGCTCAGGCCGAAATCGCCTGCGGGCGAACCTATTCCGTTATCGCGGAGTTGGAAGAACTCATCAGCGTTCACCGCTACCGTGAGCCGTTATGGGCGCAGTTGATTACCGCCTACTACGTGACCGAGCGTCAATCTGATGCCCTCGACGCTTACCGACGACTGAAAACCACTCTGGCCGACGATCTGGGCATCGACCCTGGCCCCACCCTGCGCGGGCTGCACGAGCAAATCCTTCGCCAGCAACCTCTCGACGTGTACCAGGCCGCACGCACGGTCGCTGAAGACACCTTGGCCTCGGGGACCGGGACCCAGGGCTCCGGTCGAGCTGGCTCGATCGCGTTGCGCGACCCTCAAGGCCGGCTGTACCCGCTGATCAGCGTGCTCACCCGCATCGGGCGAAGTAGCGACAACGACATCGTTCTCGACGATGTCAAAGTCAGCCGCAACCACGCCGTCATCGTCAAGACCGGTTCGCGTGTCGTCATCACCGATCTGCACTCAGCCAACGGCATCTACCTCCACGGAGAACGAATCGACACCAGCGCCACCCTCAACGCCAACGACACCATCCGCATCGGCACATACGAACTCACCCTTGAAGCCAGCGCCCCTACCGCCAGCGGTTCCGAGCAAGACACTTCGCAAGCCACGCAGACGTAGCCCCCACATGTGTGCGCCGACTCACGATCAAATCGCGCGCATTTTGTTGGTCCCCGAGAGAGCTGGCCGCTCCGATTTTCTCAGTGGCGCTCTGTGACCGACCTCACCCGAACCTATACGGTGCATCCGTGGAGAACTTTCTGAGTCCGCGTGGGTGGCTGGGTCTCGCCTCGGGCCTGGCGCAGTTTTGGATTCGTACCACGCTTCGCACCCAGGAACAGTTGCTGGCGTTGTTGGAGGGCGAGACCGGGGAGTCCCGCTCCATCCCGGCCACACAGGCACCCGCATCCGATAAGACCCTTCCGCCGGATTCGCTCAACGCCAAGATGCGTGCGCTGCTGAACCGGGCACTGGATCAGAGCACCAAGAGCAGCCAGGAGGAGCTCTACCACCACATCCTCGATCAACTGGTCGCCGACGAAGCTCGGATCATCGGCGCTCTGTCTGATGGCTCGACGTCGGTGGCGGTGAATGTCTACGACTGGACCCGCCGTCGAACACTCGGACGGGCCGTGCTTGAGAACGCCGCACTCGTCGGCCGCAACGCCAACGTCGCGCTCCCCCAGATGGTCCCGACGTACGTCAGCCATCTGCTCTCACTCGGACTCGTCGAAATCGGACCCGAAGACCCGGACTTGAAGGACGACTACGAGATCCTGCTTGCCGAGTCGCAAGTGTTGCGTGCCATCGCCGACGCCTCCCACGGGCCGCTGGCCGCAAAGGTCGAAAAGCTCACCCTGAGGTTGTCGCCGCTGGGCCACGCGCTCTGGGAAGCCACCAACCAACAAGAGGGGCGGCCATGACCACAGCCGTGGTCGCGTTGCAGTCGTGGACCGAGATCCGACACGACTTCTCGATCAACTGGTACATCTACCTGTCGATGCCGCTGATCGCGGCCTTCGTCGGGTGGAGCACCAAGATCGTCGCCTTGGAGATGATCTACCGGCCACAGGAATTCAAGGGCATCGGACCGATCGGCTGGCAGGGAATCGTGCCCCGGCGCGCCGGGAAGGTCGGATCCAAAACCATCGAACTGGTAACGGCGAACCTGCTCAAACCCGAAGAAATCCTGGACCGCATCGACACCGGCGAGGCGGTGGACACGCTTCGAGAACCGCTGTCCCAGGCGGTCGACGAGATCTCGCGCGACCTCGCCGAGCAAATCCGGCCCGGGCTCTGGGATTCGCTGCCGCAGGCCGCCCGCAAAACGGTCCAGGACCGCATCCACTCTCAGGTCCCCAAGATCACCGAAAACCTGCTCAAGGAGATGAAGGCGGATCTGAGCCGGTATATCGATCTGCAGTTTCTCGCGGTCACGACTCTGGTGCGCAACAAGGACAAGCTCATCAAACTGATGCGCGGCGTGACCACCGACGCGATGACTTTCGTGCGACGCAGCGGAATCTATTTCGGGCTGGGTATCGGGCTGGTCCAGATGGTCGCGTGGGCGCTGTTCAAGAATCCGTGGATCATGCCGGCCTTCGGCTTCACCGTCGGCTTCATCAGTGACTACATCGCGCTCAATATGTTGTTCCGGCCGATACACGAAAAGAAGGTCTTCGGCCTGGTTCACTTTCAAGGTCTATTGCACGCCCAGCGCGAAAAGATCACCCGCGACTACGCCAAGATCCTGGCCGACGACTTGTTCGCACCCGACATCCTGCTCGACGGAATCCTCAAGGGCCCGGGCTCGGACAAGCTTTTCGCGCTCGTCGCCAAGGAAGTCGACGAGGCGATCGATGCGCAGACCGGTGTCGCGCGCCGCCTGGTGATGCTCGCCGTCGGCACCCAGCGCTACCGCGAAATCAAAGACGGTGTCGTCGAGATGGTTCTCGAGCGCTTACCGACCACGTTGCTCGAAGCGAAGGAATATGCCTCTAATGCGCTTGCTTTGGAGCAGACCATCGTCGAGAAAATGAGCCAGCTCACCAACGAGGAATATGAATCGATTCTCCGGCCAATCTTCAAGGACGACGAACCGCTGATGATCGCGGTTGGTGCGGTTCTCGGCGGCGTGGTCGGCGAGCTGCAAGTCCAACTGGTGGAGCTGTTCAGTCGCTGACCCGCCGCAGATGTGATCGAAATCCCTGCCAGCGCTTCAGAGAACGCAATTCCGCTGGACAATTGCGCACCCTTTTCGCCGTTGCACCGGTGTCAAGCAAGTGCCCCTTTAAAAGTTAGGGCAACCTTTCTCGCGACCAAAGCCACAAAGATGACACTATGAGCAGGTCAAACAGGTAACTCAGCCCTCGTGGACGCACTGGCATTGAGCCGCAGGCGACGTTCAATGAGGCCCGACGAATTGGGGTGACCTCCGGTGACCACGCAGACCATCATCAGGCTCGTTGTAGGCCTGGGCATGACCGCGATCGTGGGCTTGCTGGCTCTGCGGCGCATCTGGTGGCTGTACAAACTGGTGACGTCCGGTCAGCCGGCCAGCGGGCGCACCGACAACATCGGGACCCGCATCTGGACGCAGATCGCCGAGGTGTTCGGCCAACGCAAACTGCTGAAGTGGTCCATCCCGGGCCTGGCGCACTTCTTCACGATGTGGGGCTTCTTCATCCTCGCCACGGTCTACGTCGAGGCC
This sequence comes from Mycobacterium bourgelatii, assembly GCF_010723575.1. Classification (NCBI taxonomy): domain Bacteria; kingdom Bacillati; phylum Actinomycetota; class Actinomycetes; order Mycobacteriales; family Mycobacteriaceae; genus Mycobacterium; species Mycobacterium bourgelatii. The sequence continues at coordinate 203,783 of NZ_BLKZ01000001.1, read as the reverse complement.
TACGGCGCCCTTTTCGACGACCACTTCCACATCCCGATCGTCGGCCGCTGGGACGCTTTGGGCTTCTTGCAGGACTTCATCGCCCTCGCCGTCCTGTTCGGCATCATCACGTTCTCGATCATCCGGTTGCGCTCCGAGCCGAAGGAATACGGCCGTTCGTCGCGGTTCTACGGTTCACACACCGGGGGCGCCTGGCTGATCCTGTTCATGATCTTCCTGGTCATCTTCAGCTTCGCGATCTTCCGTGGCGCCTCGGCGAACACCGGAGCCCTCCCCTACGGCGGCGGCGCCTTCTTCTCCCACGCCATGGGCGCGGTTATGCAGCCATTGGGCACGACGGCCAACGAATGGATCGAGACGATCGCTTTGTTGGCCCACATCGCCGTGGCGCTGATCTTCCTGCTGATCGTGCTGCACTCCAAGCACCTGCACATCTTCCTGGCGCCGATCAACGTCACGTTCAAGCGACTGCCCGACGGCCTGGGCCCGCTGCTGCCCGTTGAGGCCGACGGCAAGCCCATCGACTTCGAAAACCCGCCGGACGACGCCGAATTCGGCCGGGGCAAGATCGAGGACTTTTCCTGGAAGGCCATGCTCGACTTCGCCACCTGTACCGAGTGCGGGCGCTGCCAGTCGCAATGTCCGGCGTGGAACACCGGAAAACCCTTGTCGCCCAAGCTCGTCATCATGGACCTGCGCGACCACTGGATGGCCAAGGCGCCCTACATCCTGGGCGAAAAAGAGAGCCCCTTGGAGAGCACCCCAGAGGGCGGGGTCAGCGAGAACCTGACCGGCGAAAAGCATGCCGAGGAGCACCACGTTCCCGAGTCCGGATTCGGACGCATCACGGGCTCCGGTCCGGAACAGGCGACCCGTCCGCTGGTCGGCACCGCAGAACAGGGCGGCGTCATCGACCCCGACGTGCTGTGGTCCTGCGTGACTTGCGGTGCCTGCGTGGAGCAGTGCCCGGTGGACATCGAGCACATCGATCACATCGTGGACATGCGCCGCTACCAGGTGATGATGGAGTCGGAATTCCCCTCCGAGCTGGGCGTCTTGTTCAAGAACCTGGAGAACAAGGGCAACCCCTGGGGGCAGAACGCATCCGACCGCACCAACTGGATCTCCGAAGTCGACTTCGACGTTCCGGTGTACGGCGAGGACGTCGACAGCTTCGACGGTTACGAGTACCTGTTCTGGGTGGGTTGCGCCGGCGCCTACGACGACAAGGCGAAAAAGACCACCAAGGCCGTCGCCGAGCTGCTCGCCATCGCCGGGGTGAAGTACCTGGTGCTGGGCAGCGGCGAAACCTGCAACGGCGACTCCGCGCGTCGCTCTGGCAACGAATTCCTGTTCCAGCAGCTCGCCCAGCAGGCCGTCGAGACCCTCGACGGCGTGTTCGAGGGTGTGGAGACCGTCGACCGCAAGATCGTCGTCACCTGCCCACACTGCTTCAACACCTTGGGCAAGGAATACCGCCAACTGGGCGCCAACTACACCGTGCTGCACCACACCCAGCTGCTGAACCGGCTGGTTCGCGACCAAAAGCTGGTGCCGGTGAAGTCGGTTTCGCAGGACATCACCTACCACGACCCCTGCTACCTCGGGCGCCACAACAAGGTGTACGAGGCGCCGCGTGAGCTGATCGGCGCCGCGGGGGCCAACCTCACCGAGATGCCGCGGCACGCCGAGCGCAGCTTCTGCTGCGGCGCGGGTGGCGCCCGAATGTGGATGGAAGAGCACATCGGCAAGCGCATCAACCACGAACGTGTCGACGAGGCGCTGGCCACCAATGCCGCCACCGTCGCCGTGGCGTGTCCCTTCTGCCGCGTGATGGTCACCGACGGGGTCAATGACCGGCAAGAAGAGGCCGGCCGCAGCGGCGTCGAGGTGCTCGACGTCGCCCAGGTGCTGCTCGGCTCGCTCGATCGTGACGCGGCGACGCTGCCGGAGAAGGGCACCGCCGCCAAGGAAGCCGAAAAGAGGGCAGCCGAGGCGGAGAAGACCAAGCCCAAGGCCGCCGCGCCGAGCGCGCCCGCCGAGGCACCGGCCGAGGCCTCCGAGAAAGAAGCCGAGAAGCCGGCCGCCGCCACCGAGCCCAAGAAAGAGACCAAGGCCGTCACCGGTCTCGGGATCGCCGGTGGCGCCAAGCGTCCTGGGGCCAAGAAGGCGGCACCAGCGGCTGAGGCCAAGACGGCGGAAGCGCCCGCTCCCGCGCCAGCGAAGGGGCTGGGCCTGGCCGCCGGCGCCAAACGCCCTGGTGCCAAGAAGGCAGCGCCGGCAGCGGCTAAGGCTGAATCGGCCGAGGCCGCGCCCGCCGCGGAAACCTCGTCCGCCGCGCCCGCCGCGCCCGTTAAGGGGCTCGGTCTGGCGGCGGGCGCCAAGCGGCCAGGCGCCAAGAAGGCAGCGGCGGCGCCTAAAGCCGCTGAGCCGGCGCCCGCAGCTGAGGCATCAGCGACCCAAAGCTCGGCGCCCGCCGAGCCTGCCGAACCCAAAGAGCCGGCAGCCCCCGTCAAGGGGCTGGCGATCGCGTCCGGTGCCAGGAGGCCGGGAGCAAAGAAGCCCGCCGCCAAGACCGAGACTTCCGCGACCGCCGAGCCGTCGGCCCAACCGGCGCCCGAAACCAAGGCAGAGCCCGGGGCGGAAGCAAAGGCCGCACCCGCCCCTGCCGAGCAATCCGACGGCGACCCGACCCCGCCGCCGGCGGCACCGGTTAAGGGCCTGGGCATCAAGCCTGGTGCCCGCCCGCCGGGCAAGCGCTGATCACGGTTTGACGGCAAGCAGCAAATATCAGTGGACAGCAATGGCACCATTGGTGACGTGACTCTTCATCAGGCGCCCTGGCACGCCCCCGGGCATCATCGCCAGCAGCGCACCTTCGCGCAGTCGTCCAAGCTCCAGGACGTCCTGTACGAAATTCGTGGTCCGGTGCACCAACACGCCGCGCGGTTGGAAGCCGAAGGGCACCGGATCCTGAAGCTGAATATCGGCAACCCCGCGCCGTTCGGCTTCGAGGCCCCGGACGTGATCATGCGCGACATGATCCAGGCGTTGCCGTACGCCCAGGGGTACTCCGACTCGAAGGGCATCCTGCCGGCCCGTCGAGCGGTGGTCACCCGCTACGAGCTCGTGCCGGGATTCCCTAAGTTCGACGTGGACGACGTGTACCTAGGTAACGGTGTCTCCGAACTGATCACGATGACGCTGCAAGCGCTGCTGGACAACGGCGACCAGGTGCTGATCCCGGCCCCGGACTACCCGCTGTGGACGGCGTCGACATCGCTGGCCGGCGGCACACCCGTGCATTACCTGTGCGACGAAACCCAAGGCTGGCAACCCGACATCGCCGACTTGGAATCCAAGATCACCGAGCGCACCAAGGCCCTTGTGGTGATCAACCCGAACAACCCGACCGGTGCGGTGTACAGCAGCGAAATCCTCACGCAGATAGTCGATTTGGCGCGTAAGCACCAACTGCTGCTGCTCGCTGACGAGATTTACGACAAGATTCTCTACGACGACGCGAAGCACATCAGTCTCGCCACTCTCGCGCCAGATATGTTGTGCCTGACCTTCAATGGGCTGTCGAAGGCCTACCGCGTCGCGGGATATCGGGCCGGCTGGCTGGCCATCACCGGCCCCAAGGACCATGCCAGCAGCTTCATCGAGGGGATCAGCCTGCTGGCCAACATGCGGTTGTGCCCGAATGTTCCTGCGCAGCATGCAATTCAGGTTGCACTCGGTGGCCATCAGAGCATCGAAGACCTGGTGCTGCCCGGCGGCCGACTGCTCGAGCAGCGCGACGTCGCCTGGACCAAGCTCAACGAGATTCCCGGTGTGTCATGCACCAAACCGCAGGGTGCGTTGTATGCGTTTCCCCGACTGGACCCCGAGGTCTACGACATTCAGAACGACGAGCAACTCGTCCTAGACCTGCTGTTGTCCGAGAAGATTCTGGTCGCCCAGGGAACTGGGTTCAATTGGCCAGCTCCGGATCACCTGCGCCTGGTGACGTTGCCGTGGGCACGCGACCTCGCGAGGGCGATCGAGCGGCTGGGCAACTTCCTGGTCAGCTACCGCCAGTAGCGAATCGCCCTGGCGAAAACAGCCTGCCCTTCGCCCCGCCCGCTCTGCGGTGCTCACAACGTGATCGCGCCGTTCCTGGGCCCCCGATAGTCAAGTTTGACTATCGTCGCTCGCCGCGGAAATGACTCGTTATGGTCATGCCCCGTACCTGCTGCCCTCGTAGCGTCGAATCAAGCTGCGAAGGAACCAATTCGGCGGTGTATGGGCAGTAGATCGAATGTCCTCTGCTCACAATCCGTTCGCTGTCGTAGCCACCACTAGCCTGGAGGCGTCACATGGCATTTATGATCGCGGACCCGTCGATGCTGGAGGCAGCGGCGACCGATTTGATGAATCTCCGCTCAACGATCAGCGCCGCGAACGCGGCCTCGGCCGCGGCGACCACCGGGTTAGTGGCCGCCGCTGGCGATGAGGTTTCGGCGGCGATTGCCGCCCTATTTTCCGAGCATGCTCAGACCTATCAGGAGCTCAGCGCTCGGGCGGAGGCGTTTCATGTCCAATTTGTCCAAGCCTTGAGCGCGGGTGGGGGTTCGTACGCCAGCGCCGAGGCTTCCGCCGCCTCCTCCCTGCAAAACGCCCTAGCCCGGATTTTTCGTGAAATGCTCCGAGAAACGGGGTGTAGATAAGCGAAAGTGCCTGTCCTGCAAGGGATAATTGGACTTCTCTACGGTTCAATCGGTCCCAAGGGAAGGCACCTCGCTTGTGAAGAATATCGCGCTAGCATCGCGGGTGAAAGTGTCGGCTGACGGCCATGGTGTCGTGTCGCACGCCGGGATGGGCATGCTGCGCGAGCTCGCGGACCGCACGGGGTTGTCGGCGCAGGTCACCGCCGCGTTGGCCGACACGTACCGGGGCCCGTGGGTGTATGCGCCCGGGGACGTGTTCGCCGATCTGGCGGCCGCGGTCGCCGACGGCGCGGACTGCATCGACGCAGTTGGTCAACTGTGCGGCGATCGTGAGCATGTGTTCGGCGCGAAAGCCTCGACGACCACCATGTGGCGGTTGATCGATCAGCGCATCGATGCCGCACACCTGCCGGGGGTGCGCACAGCGCGGGCTCGGGCGCGGGCGGCGGCCTGGGCGGCCGGAGCCGCCCCCACCCAGGGGTGGCTGCACATCGACATCGACGCCACCCTGGTGATCGATCACTCCGACAACAAGACCGGCGCTGCGGCGACCTGGAAGAAAACCTATGGTCATCACCCGCTGCTGGCGTTTCTGGACCGCCCGGACATCGCCGGCGGGGAGGCCCTGGCCGGGCTGCTGCGCAACGGTAACGCCGGCTCCAACACCGCCTCCGATCACGTCATCGTCCTCGAGCAGGCGCTGGCCGCCCTGCCGCGGCGATACCAGCCCGACCCCGCCCATCCCGCCGATCCCGACAACCCGAAGCTGCTGGTGCGCTGCGACACCGCCGGGTCCACCCACCGCTTCGCCCAGGCGTGCCGCAGGCTGGGGGTGGGGTTCTCCTTCGGCTACCCCGTCGATTGGCGGGTCCAAGACGCCGTGGACACCCTGACCCTCGCCGATGTCTGGGACCCGGCCATCGACACCGACGGCGGTATCCGCGAGGGCGCCTGGGTCGCCGAGGCCACCGGTCTGGTCAACCTGTCCTCATGGCCGGCCGGAACCCGGCTGATCCTGCGCAAAGAACGCCCCCACCCCGGGGCCCAGCTGCGGTTCACCGACGCCGACGGCATGCGCGTGACCGCGTTCATCACCGACACCGCACCCGGGGTCATCCCTGGTCAAGTCGCCGGATTGGAGTTGCGGCACCGCCAGCACGCCCGCATCGAGGACCGCATCCGCGAACTAAAGGCCACCGGGCTGCGCAACTTTCCGTGCCACTCGTTTTGGTCCAACGCCGCCTGGCTGGAAATCATCCTGGCCGCCACCGATCTGGTCACCTGGGCCCGGCTGATCGGCTTTCACGACCACCCCGGCCTGGCCCGCATCGAGATCACCACATTCCGCTACCGGATCCTGCACATCGCCGCCCGCATCACCCACGGCGCACGCCAACAACGGCTACGCCTCGATGCCACCTGGCGATGGGCCGCAGCCATCGCGACCGCCTGGCAACACATCCGCACCGCCTTCGGTTGACCGACAACCCAGCTGACCAACCGAGCACGAAAGACCACCGGCCCTGGGAAAGCCCGCCAACCCGGCGACACGGGACAACCCCAACACGCCCTAAACCACACAAACCCCAGACACCACGCACCCCATCGCCAAGTCCGACCGAAATCACCCTCGACGAAAAATCGAGGCTAGACGTGCTCAACGCGCCCACCCAGGCGCTCCTCGGGCGGCCGCTGATCGGCAACGGCGCCAACGGGGCACCAGGAACCGGCGCCAACGGCGGGGCTGGCGGACTCTTATGGGGGAACGGAGGAGCCGGCGGGTCGGGTGGACCTGGCCAGCCGGGCGGCAACGGTGGCGCTGCGGGCCTATTCGGCAACGGAGGCGCGGGCGGGGCCGGTGCGAACACCGCGGCGGGCAACGGTTCACCCGGCGGAACCGGCGGGGCGGGCGGCCTGCTCTTCGGCACCGGCGGCGCCGGCGGCACGGGCGGCAGCACAAACCTGGGGACCGGTGGCGCGGGCGGCGCGGGCGGGGCCGCCGGACTGTTCGGCTCCGGCGGTGTCGGAGGCACGGGCGGGAACACCCTGAATGGTTCCAACGGCGGTAACGGCGGCGCCGGCGGCGCAGGCGGACTGTTCGGCAACGGAGGCCTCGGCGGATTGGGCGGCAAGGGCGGCACCAGCGGCGGGGACGGCGGCGCCGGAGGTGCCGGCGGCACACTTTCCGGCTCCGGCGGTGCCGGGGGTACCGGCGGGCAGGGCGTTACCGCCGGCGGTTTCGGTGGGGCCGGCGGTAACTCGGGCATGTTCTCCGGCGCCGCCGGCAGTGGTGGCGCCGGTGGCATTGGTGGCACCGGCGGCGGGCCAGGCGGTACCGGCGGCAGCGCCGGCGGACTCTGGGGCGATGGCGGCGCCGGCGGAACCGGCGGCATGGGCGGAACCGCCGGCGGACTCGGCGGCAAGGGCGGCAGCGCGGGAATGCTCTTTGGCGCAGGTGGTACTGGCGGTGCCGGGGGATACGGTGGCCCCTTCGGCGGTACCGGCGGGGCCGGCGGTGCCGCCGGTCTCGTGTGGGGCAACGGTGGCGCGGGCGGCGTCGGCGGTTTTGGCACCACATTCGGCGGCGACGGCGGCGCAGGTGGGAAGTCCGGCAACCTGGGCGACGGCGGCGACGGCGGCGCCGGCGGCAGCACGATAACGGGGACGGCTGGTGGCAAGGGCGGCCAAGGCGGGGCTGCCGTGCTTGTCGGTAACGGCGGTAACGGCGGTAACGGCGGTAACGGCGGTAGCGGTCCGAGCACCGGCGCCGCAGGCGCGGGCGGCACCGGCGGTTCGTTGCTCGGGCAGGACGGCTTGAAGGGCTTGCCCTGACGAACACAAACTCACTTCTGCGCCTCAACTGATTGAGGCGAATGCCCCATGCACCGCGATCGGTTTAGCGGCGACTATTTCCGCACGCGTAACCGATCGGAGTTGTCACATGTCGTTTGTCATTACGGCGCCGCAGCTGCTCTCGGCGGCGGCAGCAGATTTGAACAGTGTCGGATCGATGCTCAGTGAGGCCAACGCTGCTGCGTCGGCTCAGACAACGTCCCTACTGGCCGCAGGTGCCGATGAAGTTTCGGCGGCAATCGCAGCGCTGTTCTCTGCGCACGCCCAGGAGTATCAGGCGCTCAGTGCGCGAGCTGCGGCATTTCACGAGCAGTTTGTGCGGACCCTGACGGCGAGTGCCAGCGCCTACGGCAGTGCCGATGCGGCCGTCGCCTCGCCGCTCGAGGAGGCGCTCAACGCGGTGAATGCGCCCTTCCGGACACTGCTGGGCAGGCCGTTGATCGGCGACGGCGCCAACGCGGCGCCGGGCAGCGGCGCCAATGGGGGTGCCGGCGGGATCCTGTTCGGCAACGGCGGCGCCGGCGGATCGGGCGGGCCCGGTCTGCCGGGTGGCAACGGCGGAGCCGCCGGACTATTCGGCAACGGCGGCGCCGGCGGTGCCGGCGGCGACCTGGCCAACGGCAACGCTGGGGCCGGTGGGGCCGGCGGGGCGGGCGGCCTGCTGTTCGGTGTCGGCGGTGCGGGCGGCATCGGCGGGAACTCAAACCTCGGCACGGGTGGCGCCGGAGGTGCGGGCGGTGCTGCTGGATTGTTCGGCACCGGCGGGGTCGGCGGCGCCGGCGGAAATTCCGCGGTTGGCATCTCCGGCGGCAAAGGCGGGATCGGCGGTGCCGGCGGGCTGTTTGGCGATGGCGGCGCTGGCGGCGCCGGCGGCAAGTCCGGCGGTACCAGTGGCGGCGACGGCGGCGCCGGTGGGGCCGGCGGCATCTTCGGCGGATCGGGCGGGGACGGTGGCACCGGCGGTCAGGGCAGCACCGGCGGCGGGAAAGGCGGCGCGGGTGGCAACTCCGGCGCCCTCTACGGCTCCGCCGGGGACGGCGGCACGGGGGGTATCGGCCAGGCCGGCGGCGGGATGGGCGGAGCCGGCGGCAACGCGGGTGGGCTGTGGGGAACGGGCGGCGCCGGTGGCACCGGCGGGTTCGGCGGTGCGGCGGGCGCCAACGGCGGTGCCGGCGGCGCTGGCGGCTTGCTGTTCGGCGCCGGTGGTGCCGGAGGCACCGGCGGCAGTGGCGGCACCTTCGGCGGCACCGGCGGTGCCGGCGGCGCAGCCGGCATGCTTTGGGGTGACGGAGGGGCCGGCGGACTCGGCGGGTCCGGCAACGTCTTCGGCGGCGTAGGAGGCGCCGGGGGCAAGGCCGGGGCGATCGGCAACGGCGGCGACGGCGGCGACGGCGGCAGCGCTGGCCCGGCAGGGACTGGTGGCGGTAAAGGTGGCGCCGGCGGATCGGCGGTGCTGATGGGTAACGGCGGCAGCGGCGGCAAGGGCGGAACAGGCCCGTACCCCGGCGAAGCCGGCATCGGCGGCAAAGGTGGGGCGCTGCTTGGAATTAACGGGTAACCGGGTCCGCCACTACCTGCACCAGACCGAATCAGTTGCGCTCCAACAGCTCCAACAGGTAGCCGCCGTATCCGGACTTCAGTAGCGCGCGGGCCCGCTGCGCTAACTCGTCGTCAGTTATCCAGCCGTGCCGCCACGCAACTTCCTCAGGAACACTGACTTTCAAGCCCTGACGGAGTTCGAGCGTGCGCACGAAATCGGACGCGTCCAGCAGCGAGTCGAAGGTCCCGGTGTCCAGCCATGCCGTGCCCCGCGCCATCACCTCGACCGACAACCGACCTTGGTCTAAGTAGGTCTGATTGACGTCAGTGATCTCGTACTCGCCGCGCGCCGACTTCTTCAAGCCCTTGGCGATTTCGATCACGTCGTTGTCATAGAAGTACAAACCCGGTACCGCATAATGGGATTTCGGCTTTTCCGGCTTCTCCTCCAACGACACCGCCTTGCCGTCAGCGTCGAATTCGATGACACCGTAAGCCGACGGATTGGCCACCCAATAGGCGAAAACCGCCCCACCGCTAATGTTTTGGAATCTACTGAGGCTGGTACCAAGCCGCGGACCGTAAAAGATGTTGTCTCCCAACACCAATGCCACCGAGTCGTTGCCTATGTGGTCAGCGCCCAGGACGAACGCCTGTGCCAGACCGTCCGGACTGTCCTGTGTCACCCAGCTCAGGTTGATGCCGAATTGCGAGCCATCACCGAGCAGACGGCGAAACCCTGCCGCGTCATGTGGCGTCGTGATGACCAGGATGTCGCGGATGCCCGCCATCATCAGCGTGGACAGCGGGTAGTAAACCATCGGCTTGTCGTACACCGGCAGCAGTTGTTTGCTGATGCCGATGGTGATCGGATGCAGCCTGGTGCCCGAACCGCCGGCCAAGATGATCCCGCGCATAACTGGCTCCTCAATCCTCGGTCGGCTTACTCGACGGCGTCCGCCTCGGTGAGGTCGGTGGCCGCCAGCGCCGATTCCAGATCCTCGTGACGGAACACCGAGGTGACATGGTCTCGGACCACCCGGAAGGCCGACGCCGCGGTGATCACCCTGTCGGGAGCATCGCGGTCGGCGATCTTCTGCTCCGCGACGACGATCCCGTCGTACACGTACATCCGGCCCAGCTCGGCCGTGGTCGTCAGCGATTCGGCCCACTTGCGCAGCGCCGCGTGTCCTTGCGCCGCGCCGTGAGCGTCACCGATCTCGATGTCGTCACTGGACAACGCCACCAGGGTGTCGATGTCACCGGCGTTGAGGGCGTCATGCCAGGCCAGCACGGTGGCAATCTCCGATGTGGTCATGGTCTGCAAGTCTAGAGAGGCGTGCGGTCCAGCCACCTCTGCCATACGGCGTCGTCGCCGAAGACCTTGACTCCGGTGTCGGCAACCGGGACTCGGCGCGTCATCGCCAGCAGCAGTTCGGTGGCACTGCCCCGCAACGCCACCGTGCCCTTGCCGTGCGCGTGCGACCACGTGACGTCACCGCCGTCCAGGGCGGCGGTCCATTCTCCGGCTTCGCCGAGGCCAACGTCGGTAGCGTGTAGATGCAATGTCTCGTCGCCCTCGAGCGGGAGCGGCGCGCCGTCGTTTCCGGCCTGAATCACAATGCGCTCAAGGAATTCGGTTATTCCGTCGGCGGCGACGGCGGGTTCGAGGTTGAATTCGCTTCCGATGGCGAGTGCGGCATCGGCGCGGTGCACCGCCGTCTCGTGTAGCCGGCGCCTTAGCCACCAATTCGCCGGGCGAGTGCCCAGGAATGTCCACACCGGCGTCTCGACCCCGGCTAGCTCGACCGCGTCGATGAGCCGCTGCGCGCCGCCGCTGAGCCACGAGATCGCGTCATCGGGATCCGGCGGCGGCTTTCCGCCTTCGACGCTGCGGGGATCGAGGTAGTGGTCGAGTTTGTCCTTGACGATCTGTGCGGCCCAGCGGTCTCCGCGGCCGACGTGCTTTAGCAGTTGTCCGATATTCCAGCCCGGGCAAGCGGGCACGGGTGTCGAATGGTCCGCTTTGCGGATCAGTTCCCCGAATGCGCGGTTCTCTTTGACGAATTCCGACGCGTAATCCACGCCGGTCACGCTACTCGCCGCCCTAGCGATCCATGTTGAAAAGCGAAGCCGATCTCAGCGGCCGCGCACCAGGGTCACCACGTGGGAGCAGTAGCTCAGCACCCGGTAATTGGACCCCATGCGCTTTTGTACCGGGCGATCAGCATTGCAGTGCGGGCATCGCATGGTGGCGGACCCGGTAGAGAAGGACTCTTGCCCACTTTCATTTGGCATGCTAACTATTCTGCGAGCCGTGCTTGACACCCGTCAAATCCATCGCCAATTTTTGTGACGAAGCCCTCACAGTCGTTTCACGCAGGTGAGGGCCACATTTGCTGCTGGTGCTACGGCCGGCCAACTGATTGAATCGCCGAAATACATGGGTATTAAGTGATGCCGATAACTACTACTGTGAGGAAATGAGCGCCTATCAGACCGTGGTTGTCGGCACCGATGGCTCGGACTCGTCACTGCGTGCCGTGGAGCGGGCGGCCGCAATCGCCGCGGATCACGGCGCGAAATTGATCGTTGCGACGGCCCACCTCCCCGTCGCCGAGGAACGTGGCCGTTACGCCATCCCACCCGGGAGCGACCACGGCGCCGACTATCGGACGGTGGGCGAGGCTCCCTTCTACGCGATACTGCAGGACGCCAGGGAGCGGGCGCACAAGGCCGGCGCCACGGATGTGGAAGAGAAGTCGATCGTCGGCGCCCCGATCAGTGCGCTGGTGCACCTGGCCGAGGAGATGCTGGCCGACTTGCTGGTCGTCGGCAACGTCGGACTCAGTAGCGTCGCGGGGCGGCTGCTGGGATCAGTCCCTTCTGAGGTATCCCGCAAGGCCACGGTGGACGTGCTGATCGTCCATACCACCGGTTGAGTAGATTGGTCACCTAAGTACTTAGGGTGAGGTGACGACAATGGCGTTCGACACAGTGATCAGCAACGGCCGTTGGTTCGACGGCTCCGGTGGCCCGTCAGCGATCCGCAACATCGGTATCCGTGATGGCCGGGTTGAAGCCATTTCCCCGCAACCACTGGATACCGACGGCTGCCCCAATGTCATTGATGCCGAAGGCAAATGGGTGATTCCCGGCATCATCGACATCCACACCCACTATGACGCCGAGGTACTGGCGGCACCGGAGTTGTCCGAATCGCTACGGCACGGCGTCACCACCATCGTGATGGGCTCCTGCTCGCTGTCCACCGTGCACGTCGACGCCGGTGAGGCCGCGGACCTGTTCGGGCGGGTGGAGGCGATTCCGCACGAACACGTGGTCCGCATCGTCGGAGAGCGCAAGACGTGGAACAACGCGCAGGAGTACATCGACGCGCTCGAATCATTGCCCTTGGGTCCGAATGTGACCGCGTTCATCGGTCACTCCGACATGCGTACCGCGGTGATGGGCCTGGACCGTGCCACGCGCGAAGACGTGCGCCCCACCGGTTCCGAGCAGGCCCGGATGGAGGAGATGCTGTCCGAGGCAATCGACGCCGGGTTCCTCGGAATGTCCTCGCAGCAACTGCTTTTCGACAAGATCGATGGTGAGACCTGCCGGTCCCGCACGCTGCCGTCGACATACGCCAAACGCGGCGAGTTGCGTCGACTCAAGGCCCTGCTGCGCCGGACTGGACGCGCCCTGCAATCCGGCCCGGACATCAGCCACCCGCAGAACATCGTGTCGCAGGCGTTCCAGTCACTGGGTATCCGGCGACCGCTCCTCAAGACCAGCCTGCTGGCGGCCGCGGACATGAAGTCGTCGCGGGGTGCGGTGTGGTTGGTCATCGCGTTGTCGGCGATCGTGAATCGGTTGGGCGGCGACTTCCGGTTCCAGCACTTGCCGGTGCCCTTTGAGGTCTACGCCGACGGGATCGACCTGGTGGTGTTCGAAGAGTTCGGAGCGGGCGCGGCGGCGCTGCACCTCAAAGACGAACTCGAACGCAACGAGCTGCTGCGCGACGAGGAATACCGGAGACGCTTCCGCAAGGACTACGACAACAAATTCGGTCCGCGCGCCTGGCATCGCGACTTCTTTGACGCCGAAATCGTTTCCTGCCCCGATACGTCAGTGGTGGGCAAGTCCTTCGGCCAGGTGGGCGTGGAACGCGGCGGGTTACACCCGGTGGACGCCTTTCTCGACCTGGTGCTCGAGCACGGCACGAAGATCCGTTGGCGTACCACGATTTCCAACGATCGGCCGCACATGCTGCGCCGCCTCGCCCGCGACAACGGCCTGCAGATGGGCTTCTCGGACGCGGGTGCACATCTGCGGAACATGGCGTTCTACAACTGCGGTCTGCGCCTGCTGCGCCATGTCCGGGACGCCGAGAAGTCCGGCCAGCCGTTCATGTCGGTCGAGCGCGCGGTGCACCGACTCACCGGAGAGTTGGCGGACTGGTACGGCCTGGACGCCGGCCACCTGAGGGTGGGCGACTGGGCCGACCTTGCGGTAGTCGACCCCCAGCGCCTCGACGAGTCGCTGGACGCCTACCACGAAGCCGATGTTGCGGCCTACGGCGGACTGTCGCGCATGGTGAACCGCAATGACCAGACGGTCAACGCCGTTTTCGTCTCCGGGCGGCAGGTATTCCGCGACGGGCAGCCCACCGAAATCCTCGGGCGTGAGCGCACCGGCGGCTTCCTGCGCGCCGACGGTCGCCCCCGAAACGTGCCCCGCCCCGTTTCCAAGCCCGTCAGCGCTTAGGCCGCCGAGCACCCAGCCGGAACACCCGCCAACCCGCCTGCTCCCAGCGACATACATCCAGGCAGTTGCGGCCGTCGACCACGACCTTTGACCGCACCCGGTCGGACAGGTCCCGTGGGTCGAGTTCGACGAACTCCCGCCACTCGGTGAGCACCAGCACAGCGTCGGCGCGCTCGCAGGCTTCCGCGACCGAAACCGCATAGTTCAGCGTCGGAAACAACCGGTTGGCATTGTCCAACGCCTTGGGGTCGTAGACGTTGACCGCGGCACCGTTGAGTTGCAACTGACCCGCGACGTTGAGCGCCGGCGAGTCACGCACGTCGTCGGACTCGGGTTTAAAAGCCGCGCCCAGCACGGCGATGTTGGCTCCCAACAACGAACCGCCGCATGCGGCGGTGGCCAGTTCGACCATGCGGGTGCGCCGACGCATGTTGATGCTGTCGACTTCACGCAGGAACGTCAGTGCTTGGTCCGCCCCCAACTCTCCGGCGCGCGCCATGAAGGCACGAATATCCTTCGGTAGGCAACCACCTCCGAAACCCAAACCCGCATTGAGGCATTGGCGTCCGATGCGGGGGTCGTACCCGAGCGCGTCGGCCAGCAGACTGACGTCCGCTCCCGCGGCTTCGCACACCTCCGCGACGGCATTGATGAACGAGATCTTGGTGGCCAGAAAGGCGTTGGCGGAAACCTTGACCAACTCCGCCGTCTGCAGATCCGTGACCAGGAAAGGCACTCCCGAATCCAGCAGCGGCCCATACAGTTCCTTGACGACCGCTTCGGCGCGGGTCGAATCGTCTTGTACGCCAAGCACAATGCGATCCGGATGCAAGGTGTCATGCACAGCGAATCCTTCGCGCAGAAACTCGGGGTTCCAGGCGATCTCGACGTCGACCCCGCGCGGTGCCAACGCGGCGGCCCGCCGGCCCAGCTCAGCCGCGGTGCCGACCGGCACGGTCGACTTTCCGATCAGCACCGATGCCCTGGTAAGACGCGGAACCAACGCGTCGATGACGGCATGCACGTGGCGCAGATCGGCCCCGTACTCACCCTTCTTCTGCGGTGTGCCAACGCCCAGAAAGTGCACATCGGCGAACTCGGCCGCCAGGTCATAGTCGGTGGTGAAGCGCAGTCGTCCGGCAGCGAGGTTGCTGCTCAACAACTTCCGCAAACCAGGCTCGTAAAACGGGATGTCTCCTCCGGAGAGCTTGGCTACTTTTCCTGGGTCGATGTCAACGCCGACGACCTCGTGTCCCAGTTCTGCCATCCCGACGGCGTGCGTCGCTCCCAGGTAGCCCGTGCCGAAGACGGTGCATCGCATGACACCGTGTGTATGCGGCCGCGATGAGCGAACCGCATCGCGACGCTGAACGGCAGATGACGGCTAACCGGCGAAATTAGATGCCGGGGATACCGGGGATGTTGAATCCGCCGCGGCCGCCGCCACGACCGCCACCACCTGGCCCCTTGCCGCCGGGGCCTTTGCCCCCGCCGCCAGGGAGCTTGAAGTCTGGGCCTTTGCCGCCGCCCGGCCCCTTGCCCGGACCGCCACCACCTCGACCGCCACCACCTGGCAGGCCTGGGCCCGGCGGATTGAAGATGTCTGGGATCGGCACGGGCACGGGCACCGGAATCGGCGCGGCCGGCGCCGGTGCGGGAACCGGAGCCGGTGCCTGAGGCACTTGCACCGGGGCCTGCGGCGCCGGCGCTTGCGGCACGGTCACGGGCGGCGCCTGCGGCACGTTGACCGGGCCCTCCGGCACGTTGGCAGGACCCTGAGGCACTGGCACCTGCTCGGGCGTGGGCGCCGGCGCCGGCGCCTGCGGAGTCGGGGCGGGGGCCTGCGGTGTTGCAGGTACCACGACGTTCTGTCCCGGATCGGGCCGTGCGGTTGACGTCGAACGAATGCTGACGGCCAGCGACACCACCAGTGCCGCGACACCGACGATGAAAATGCCGGCCATCACGCTGCCGAAGAACGCGAACGGCTTGCGCTCGTCCTGCTCCACGTAGGCGGCCTGCGTTCCGGTGTGGCTCTCGTCGGGCACGGCGCTGTAGGCCAGCATGGCATTGCCCGTGTCCAGCTGGTGGGAAACGTCGTCGAAGTAGGCCGGGTCGAGTGCGTACGGGTTCATCGAGCCCGTGCCGTGCACCTGCGCATACGCTTGCGCCGCGGTCGACGACACCAGCAACGGGGTGCTCGCCGCTGCCAGCGCCGCCCCGCGAGCCAACGCCGTTTCAGGCTCCTCCGGGGCCGTCACGGGCAGCGTGCTGGCCGCCTCGAGGGCGGGCTTAATCAGCGGTAGGTCGACACCACTACCTACTACGAACAAAGCGTCCGGTCGCTTCGGCAACCCCTTGGCGGCAGCCGCCAACTCGGTGAGTTGTGCAACCGCCGCGTCGTCGTCGTCCGGCAACGGCTGGCGATGAACGTCTGCGATCGACCCGTCATAGCTGTTTACGACGGCCAATGTCGCCGTGTCGGGCTCGATGAACAGCAGTGCCGTCTCGGCGTAGTCGGTTTCGTTGCCGACGGCCTGGGCCAGCGCCGCTGCGGCCAAGAATGCCGAGACCAGCATCACGTTCTCGACCTTGCGATGAGCCAACGCGTCGCGTAGTTCTGCCGCCTGCGCCGGGTCTCTCCAGGTCACCCCGGTCGAGGTCAGTTCATAGCCGCCCTCAGCGGCGCCCTCCCTCGTCCCGAGGATCGCCGAAATGACCTGCTCGGTTGCATTTGTCGTTGCTGTGTCCTCGTCGACGGCGACGTCGAACTTGTCCTCGTCGACCAACGCACCATCGCCGTTTTCTCCCTCGACCAGCACCATCCGGACTGCGGTTGGCGCCATCGAGACACCAAGTACGGTGTCCAAAGCTCCCCCAATAGTCGTTTGTGTCGGCGCAGATACGTGAAAGCGCGACTTACGGGTCCCCCAACCTCGACACTTCCAACCCTACCGGCGCCTTTAATTAGCGTGCCAACGCAATTTGCCAGGTCAGTGGAAATTCATAAGTGAGTCCGGCCACTACCTGCGTCCGGGGAACCCGGGGAACCCGCCGCCGCCAAACGGGCCTTTACCCCCGCCCTTACCCCCACTAAAGGGGCCCTTTCCACCGCCACCACCAGGACTTAGGCCGGGAATGCCGCCACCGCCGAACGGGCCTTTTCCGCCGCCGCCGGGACTGAGGCCCGGGATGCCGCCGGGACCACCACCGGAACTGCGGCCAGGGCTGAGCCCCGGGACGCCACCCGGACCCCGACCCGGCCCGTTGCCTGGACTGAGGCCCGGAATGCCCGGGATGCCGCCGGGGCCACGGCCCGGTCCGTCACCCGGGTTCAGGCCCGGTATGCCGATTCCCGGTATGCCGTCATTGCCGGGACCGCCGGGCCTGGGTCCTGAGTTCGGTGGCTTCGGGACCGGCGCCTGCGGCACCGGGCGAATCTTTGGCGGTGACACGGGCAGCTGCGGTTCCTGCCGCGGAGCCGGAGCCTGGACGGCAGGCGGGCGGATGATCGCGTTGGGGTTCGGAATCTGGACCGGCGGGACAATTATCGGCACCGGCACGATCGGCGGGACGGCCGCTGGTTCGGGTGCCGCGGGAGCCGGCGCCGGCAATTGCGGCGCCGCGGGCACCGCAGGCAGCACCGGCGCGGCGGGAGCCTGCGGAACCGACGCCGCAGGAGGCGGAGCCGGTAGTTGCGGGCCACCACCCTGGGGCGCGGCCTGCGGAACCGGCACGTCGAGCTTCGGTTGCGGGGCGGCCACAGGTGGTGCCGCAGCTGGCGGGCTGGGCTCAATCAGCCGGTTCTCGTTCGGGCGCGGCTCCAGCGCCACCGTCGGGCGGATATCAATCGCCAGCGCGATCTGGAGCGCGACGACCGCGACGATGGCGATCAACGCCAGTGCGCTCCCGATCAAAAGCCCTGACCTGTGCTTACCCTTGACTTCGCCGGGGGCCTCGTCAGCGTCGACCGGGTCGTCCCCCACGGCGCTGTAAGCCAGACCGCCGTCCTCGGCGAGAAGGTCCACTCCGGGATCAGGATCTTGGGCATACGCCAGGGCGGTGGTGGTGGATGCAAAGAGCGGCGCATTGCCCGAAGCGAGCGCGGCTCCCCGAGCCAGCGCCATCTCCTGCTCCTCGGGCACGTTCACCGGCAGGGTCGTCGCCTCGTCGAGCACCGATTTGATCAGGCCGACGTCGACTCCCGTGCCGACCACGTACACGCCGTTGGGGCGGGTGTCCATCGCCTCGGTCGCAGCGACCATGCCGACCACCTCGGCCATGGCGGCGTTGTCGTCCTCGGACAACAGCTGCTTACGCACGTTCCACGCCGAACCATCGTCGCTTTGCACGACCGCCAAGGTCGCGGTGTCGGGCTCGACGAACAAGACCGCAGTCCGTTGGTAGCCCATGGCGGCGCCGACGGCCTGCCCCAGCGCGGCCGCGGCCAGAAAGCCCGAGACCAGCATGACGTTTTCGATCTTGTGGGTACTCAGCGCATCGCGTAGGGCAGCCGCCTGAATCTCGTCTGTCCATGTCACACCGACGGAAGACAGGCGCAAACCGGCCTCCTGCGCACCTTCGCGGGTGCCCAGGATCGCGGCGATCACTCGTTCGGTTGGATCGACGGCGGCCGAATCTTGGCCGAAGCGAAAACCGTCCTCTTCAATGATTGGGCCGTCGGCGTCTTCGCCCTCGATCAATGCCATCCGGATCGCCGCCGGCGCCATCGATACTCCGAGTACGACGTCCAAGAAACCCCCTCAACTTTCGTTAGACGATCTCAATGATCGTCCCGAAAGCTGTGGCTGAGCTAGGTAGTTCGTATGAAATTTTGGTACGAGCGGGAGGGAGTGGGCCCTCGCTGTCCCTGGTATTTGGAGCCGACGCCCGAACTGCCGTAGGGACGTTCCGACGGGCTGGTCAAGCGCAGGATGCACAATTGGCCGATCTTCATGCCCGGCCACAGCGTTATCGGCAGGTTGGCGACGTTGGACAGCTCCAAAGTGATGTGGCCGGAGAAGCCCGGATCGATGAAGCCGGCGGTCGAGTGCGTCAGCAGTCCCAGCCGACCCAGCGACGACTTGCCCTCCAGGCGCCCCGCGAGGTCGTCGGCGAGCGTCACCAACTCCAAGGTCGAGCCCAGTACGAACTCGCCCGGATGCAGCACGAATGGTTCCCCGTCGACGGGTTGCACCAGGGTCGTCAGCTCGTCCTGCTGTTGCGCCGGGTCGATGTGCGTATAGCGGGTGTTGTTAAACACCCGGAACATGCAGTCGAGTCGGACGTCAATGCTGGACGGTTGGACCAGGCTGTCGTCGAACGGATCGATACCTAACCGTCCGGCGGAGACTTCGGCCCTGAGGTCGCGATCGGAGAGCAGCACCCGACGAGCGTATCTGTCGCCTGAGCGCTAGGAAGGCTCAGCGGAGATAGATTTCGTGGCCGGTGGGATATCCGCCACCGGTGGTGGTGACGTGGACGTGGTCGTAGTGGCCGTATCCCGAAGAACGGGCGCCTCCGGGCGTGTAATACGTGCCCCGCCAGATGGCATCTTGGATGCCGAACCGGTCCGCGTTCTCCATCACGTACGCGACGATCTCATTCCCGAGCGCTATGCCCGCCGCGCTGGTGGGGTTGGGGATCATCACGTCTAGGGCCAGACCGTTGGGATGCCAGCGCAGCGCGTCCGGTCGCACGCCGCCGATCTGGTGAATCTCGGGGAAGGACGCGCTGATACTGCGCGCCACCAGGATCGTCCGGACCTGAAGGCCCTGCTCTGGCGCGACGCCAGCCGACAAGAATCGACTCTTAATCCGGTACCTGGACGCTGCAGCAAATTGGTCTCCGGGGAAACCCGCGGTCGACGCATTGGGGTCGCCGGGTATATCGAACGCCAATGCCCTCGGCGTAGGCGTCACGATCTCCACGCAGCACTGCGGCCCCTCGGCAATCACTGGTTTGGCGAGGTCGCCGGCCGAGACTGGATACGAGTCACCCGCGACGGCGAAGTACACGGCGGTCGGGGCGACCACCGTAGCCAGCACTACTGACCATTTACGCCGCTTCCGGGCTAATGAATGCCTGCCCACGGGAAGCACCATACGATATAACGAATCAATAAACATCCCCCGCGTCAGAAAACTTTGTCAGCGAGGGCACCGTCACTACCTGCGCGGATGGCCGAGATTCATTGTGTCTATGACATCTAACGGGTTTATACGGTTGTTATGAGTTTCATCAGAAAACATCCCTAGAGTGACGAGTACCACCGAATTACAAGAACGTCATTCAGCTCGGCGGTGCCCGACGCGCGACACGTCGGCGGCATCAAGCGCCGGGACTCGCCACCGTCACACGCCCCTAGGTGCTAGCCTTTCGGGGCGAAAGCGCCGATGTAGTTCAATGGCAGAACATCAGCTTCCCAAGCTGAGAACGCGGGTTCGATTCCCGTCATCGGCTCCACGAAGCAGGCGAAATGAACCCAGCTCCTGCCTCGGTGAGGCCAGTGGTCCCGTAATGGCCCCGGACTCAGTGGGGGAAGTAGCCGGGTGCGGGCCGCCGTCTTTTTATGAATGTTTTAGCCCCGACGTTCGGTAGGCCCGACGTACGGGATGTACGGGGACACGCCTCCATCACCGTCGTGGCCGTGGCAACAACATCGACGCTTGGTTGGCTGGCGAGCCCAGACGTCGAAGCTTGTCGCCACCAGTGCACTGGTGGAGAGACGGGCAGCCTAGACAACACACCGCGCGTCAGCTTCTATCACGAGGGGTGCGCCTGGGTCATGGTCCAGCGTGCAGCCAGGGTGTCGCAAATGGTGCGTTGCTCGATCTCATTCAGGTCGTGCATGAGGAGCCCTTCGATGGTGAAGATGCCAATCATCACTTCGGCTTCCACGGTCGAAGTCGAGACTCCGGCAGTCTCTAATTCGTGACGGGCCAGGGCGCCGGTGATCAGATGGAAGTTGTGATGCCACTCGGCTATGGCGGCCGAATGTTCGACGCGGGCGTGCACCGTCGTCACTAGGCGGCTCATCTGGCGCAGCTGGCGAACCACCCACGGCAGTCGGGCAGAAATCGGTTCGGTCGCAACTTGTTCATATTGTGGCCAGACGTCGGCCATGACGCTCTCGAGCACGGCGACTAGAACGTCGTCCTTATCCCCGAAGTACCAGTAGATGGTGTTGGGCGCCACCCCGGCCTCCTTCGCAAGGCGACTCATCGGGGTGGCGTCGTAGCCGGCGTCGATGAATAGCCGTCGTGCTGCAGCAACGATTTCCGCACGTTTCTCGTCGGCCGCCTGCGGGCGTTTGTTCCGTGCCATCGTTCCCTCTGCATCGACTAGATCACACTGTATTGAACAGCATTCAAGAACTTTGTTACCTTTGTTGAATAGCATTCAAGATACTCGGGGGAGACCAAGCCTATGAACCAACCACTTACCTATGTCCGACACGACGTCACGTTCACTTCCGAGGGCACATCCTGCGCGGCGTGGCTCTACCGGCCAGATGGCGTTGAGAGTCCGCCTATCGTCGTCCTGGCCCACGGGTTTGCCGCCTTCCGCGAACTGCGCCTGGACGCCTACGCCACACGATTCGCCCAGGCAGGCTACGCCGCCCTGGTGTTCGACTACCGGCACTGGGGTGCCAGCGAAGGACAACCCCGCCGCATCCTTGACATCGCCAAACAGCACGCTGACTGGCGGGCCGCCATCGCCTACGCCCGCAGCCTGGACAACGTCGACACCACCCGGGTGGTGGCATGGGGTTCCTCCTTCGGCGGTGGCCACGTCCTGAACTTGGCCGCCCGCGACTACGATCTCGCAGCCGCTATCGTCCAGGTGCCCCATGTCACCGGACCCGCATCCGCGTTCTCTCAATCCCCCAAATTGGTCGCACGCCTCATCGCCGCAGCATTGCGCGATCAGGTCGGCGCATGGCTCGGGCGGGAACCGTACCGGGTGAAGTCCGTCGGCAGGCCTGGCGAGGTCGCCATGATGACCTCACCCGGCGCCTATGAACTCGTCGAGGAGATGGCCGGGGGCGAAGCGGCCGAGCACAAGCGCGAGCAACTTCTGGCCGAAAACGACGTCGCCGCCCGCATCGCCCTGCGCGTGCCGCTCTATTCACCCGGACGCAAGGCCACAGATATCACCGCACCGACCCTGGTGCAGCTAGCAGTACGTGATGACGTGACGCCCTACGCGAAAGCTCAGAAGATCGTGGCACGCATCCCCCACGGTGAAGTCCGCTCCTACGACTGCTCGCACTTCGAGCCGTACCTGGACCCGCACTTCGACGGGATCGTCACTGACCAGATCGACTTTTTGAATCGCCACGTCCCAGTGGCTTAACTCCAACGCCAGCGGCCTTGCATCCCGCAGCGCATCCGATCCGCCCGGCAGTGATGGCCGACGTCTACCCAGTGAGGAACACCGACCCGTGAACACGACGACGTGCTGCCCTGATCACGGGGGAAGCGTTGGAAACCATTCGGGGTTCAACGCTCTCACCAAGCGCCTATTGGGTTAGGTACACCCCGAACACCCACGCGGCGGTGGCGAGCAGCGCGGCAGCCAACTCGACACCCATCGATAACGCGACACCTTTCACGGCGTGCTTCGTCGACGTCCATGCCACTCGCTGGTCTCCGCGAGCGGCCAGTTCCGCCACGTAGACACCCAGCACGAAGCCGATCACGAGGCCGATCACCGGGATTACGAAGAACCCAACGATGCCCACTATTGCGCCCGTTGCCAGACTCAGCGTGCGCACGTCGGCGGCCCGCATCCGCTTCACCGGCCAGGTGTATTTGATCACTGTCGCCACGCCGAGCAGCGCGGCCACCACACCGAGCGTCACCCACGCCGTGATGTTGTTCTCGACGACGGCCCACACCACGATCGCTCCCAAGACCAGCAGCGTGCCCGGCAATAGCGGCACCACGATGCCGATGATTCCGACGGCGATCGCGAGTGCTACGAGGACGATGCCGGCAGCACTCATGTTCTCAACGTATCTCTGGTGGCAGCTGCAAGGGCTTCGCCTAGCGAGGGTTGACAGCCGGTACCGCGGGTAATGGATACCTAGGCGGCGTGTGCGCACGTCAGCAACACGCCAAGGAGGTCACCACACCGATGAATAGCTATTCCGCCGTGCCAGCGAGACGCACAAGCGTCCCGCACGACGAGCTGCGTCGCGGCGAACGTCCGCTCTCGCCCGACGACGACCCCTTCTACTGGGCGCCACAGGGCTACGAGGACGCGGAACCGGGCACTGTGTTGCGGTCGCGCGATGTGGAGATCGGATTTCTCGGTCTTATCCGCCAACAAGTTAGAGCCGTTCAGTTGCTCTACCGCACCACGAATCTGCACGAAGAACCGGAAGTCGCGGTGACTACCGTGCTCGTCCCGGTGCAGCGCGAGCCAGACGCCGCTTATCCGGTCCTCTCGTATCAATGCGCGATCGACGCCGTCGCTTCGCGCTGCTTCCCCTCGTTCGCCATGCGGCGCGGCGCGCGACCGATCGGTGCGTTCGTCCAAGCCGAGTACTTGTTGGTGACGGCCGCGCTGGCCGAAGGCTGGGCAGTTTGCGTACCGGATCATGAAGGCTGCCATGGCATGTGGGGGGCTCCCGTCGAGCCTGGCTACCGGATCCTGGATGGGCTGCGGGCCGCGATGCAATGTGAGCGCTTACATTTGTCGCCATCTGCACCGGTGGGGCTGTGGGGATATTCGGGGGGAGGCTTGGCGTCGGCGTGGGCGGCAGAACTGTGTGAACGATACGCACCGGAGCTCAATATCGTTGGCGCCGTGCTGGGCTCGCCCGTCGGCGACCCAGGCAGTGTGGCGCGCCGCCTCAACGGCAGCTTCTTCGCCGGACTCGCCGCGCTGATGATCTCCGCACTCACGCACGTCTTCCCCGGCGCGCAGAAGGTCGTTGACGAGCACGCGACCGACGAGGGGAAGGCGGTGCTCGACGAGTTGCAGACGATGACGACGGCCCAGGCAGTCTGGCAGTTCCGCAACGTCGACATCGGGTCCTACGTCGACATGACCGCCGACGAGCTGTGGGACCTGCCGGAAGTGCGCCACATCTTTCACGAGACCAAACTCGGCAAATCCCAGCCCAAGCCTCCTGTGCTGGTCATCCAGGCCGTGCACGACGGAATCATCAGCGTCGACGATGTCGATGCACTGGTGGCCGAGTACAAACGGATGGGTGCGGCGGTCACCTATCACCGCGACCGGTTCTGTGGTCACTTGCTATTGCATCCACTCTCGGCGCCTATGGCGCTGAGGTGGCTTCGCGATCGGTTCACCGACCGGCCGGTCAACGAACACAAAACTCGCACAGTGTGGCCGACGTTGTTCAACCCGTCGACGTACTTCGGCATGGTGAGGTTGGGCGTCATCACTGCCAAGGTCGTCCTCGGGCGCTCCGTGGGACGCCAACCGCTGTCGACGACGGATGCCCGGTAGCTCTCACTCAGTCGGCGAAGTCGGCGGCGCGCTCGACGAGCGGACGAGGCGTAATTCGCCTGAAGATTCGAACGGGGATCAGCGGCCCCATGCTGACTTTTTAACACAGAAGTTGTTCACCGCTGACCACCTCACGCGGAGAAACCAGAGACAACTACGCCCTTCTCCATCGCTAACCGGATCGTACCCCGATTCGCGGTCGATATACTGCATGTTCGGTCCGCGGGCGTGAGCGATCGGTCTAGTCGGCACAAGGGCTCGGAAGCGGGTAATGAGCGGGGAAATGTACGCCCATTTGGGGCGGCTGGCGCGCAGCTTACAGACTCTGCAGGCCAGTGATCTGGATTCAGATCGCTTGTTGCGTGTCGCAACCGAGATGGCCACGGAGGTCCTGCCGGGAGTGGCCCATGCCGGCGTGACGCTCGTCGTCAACCGCCGCCGCCGAACCCTCGAGACGGTTGCTGCCACGGGAAAGATCCCGAGAACCATCGACAGGTTGCAGGACGAGCATCAGCAAGGGCCGATCCTGGAATCGCTCTGGAACCAGTACACGATCCGCGTCGACGACTATGAGAAGGAGACGCGTTGGCCAGGCTTTGTCGCAGACATTGTTGAACAGACACCCGTGCGCTCGAGTCTGTCAATTCAGCTTTACACCGACGAACACGAGTTGGGGAAGCTCAACTTGTACTCCGAGCAAGCCGCCAACTTCACGCCTGAAGTGGAGGAACTCGCCCTGGCGCTGGCCGCGCAAGCAGCGGTAGGACTCGCCAGCGCGCGCAGCAGTGACGAACTCCGGAGTGCATTGGCTTCGCGTGACATCATCGGCCAGGCCAAGGGCATCATCATGGAAAGCTATGACGTCTCTTCGGCGGAGGCTTTCATCTTGCTTACCAAGCTGTCGCAGGAATCGAACACACCCGTATATGAGGTCGCTCGCAAACTTGTGTTCGCAGAGCGCCCGTCAAGATAGCGGGGTGCCAACCGGCGAAATCCTCATCACGCCGGGCTCGTGTCACACGGTGACCAAGGGCAACGACCCTTAACGCCGTAGATCTGCCCTCTCGGTCGCGGTTGTAGACCGAGCTCGATCGAGCAATCGGCTGACCGCGGTGGGTTGGTGCACCACGCGCGAACCAAGGAACAAGCACACGAAGACTGACGCGCACGAATGCCCGATTTATCGCGCCAGTCGGACTAACGCCACGCCATGGCAAACCAACCGGCAAAGGCGTCGGAAACCCCTATAACGCACACCCAACAGGGATAGGGTGTTCCTCATCCTGGTCGATTCCGCCGCGGTAAGGGGAGGTGACCAGATGTCGTTCGTCATCGTGCTGCCGGATGTGCTCGGGACCGCAGCAACCGATTTGGCGAGCCTCGGCTCGACGCTCAGCACGGCTAACTCGACCGCGGCCGCTCAGACCACGCAGGTCCTGGCCGCGGCTGGCGATGAGGTCTCGGCCGCAATTGCGACGTTGTTTTCCGCTCACGGCCGCGGATACCAAGCCCTCAGCGCGCAGGCGACAGCCTTTCATAACGAATTTGTGCACGCACTGACCGCGACCGCCGGATCCTATGCGGTCGCGGAGGCCGCGGCCGCTACGCCCTTGCAGAGTCTGCTCGATGCGATCAATGCGCCGGTCCAGGCGCTGACCGGGCGCCCGTTGACCGGCAACGGCGCCAACGGCGCCCCCGGGACCGGGCAAAACGGCGCGCCCGGCGGATGGTTGTTCGGCAATGGCGGGGCGGGTGGATCCGGCGCCTCGGGCGCCACCGGGCAAAACGGCGGCGCAGGCGGGGCTGCCGGCTTGTTTGGTAACGGTGGAGCGGGTGGAGCGGGCGGAGAATCGACGGGCGCGCTCGCCGGAGCCGGCGGTGTCGGCGGGGCCGGCGGCGCCGGCGGCCTGTTGTTCGGTACCGGCGGCGCCGGCGGAACCGGCGGGACCGCAGGCGCCGCATCCACCGTCGCGGCCGGTGCCGGTGGGACGGGCGGGGCCGGTGGGCTGTTCGGCAATGGCGGGCCGGCGGAACCGGCGGACTTTCTCGAAATGGTGCGGCTGGTATCGGCGGGGTGGGCGGGGCTGGTGGCGCCGCCGGGTTGTTCGGTGACCACGGTGGCGCCGGCGGCGCCGGCGGATTCGGCACCACCGGGGGTGGCGGCGGGATCGGCGGTGCGGCCGGGCTGGTTGGCACCGCAGGAGATGGCGGTGTGGGCGGGACCGCCAGCACCACGGGAGGCGTCGGCGGCGCTGGCGGGGCCGGCGGGCTGTTCAGCTCCGGCGGCACCGGTGGTGATGGCGGAGCGGGGATAACCGGGGCCGGCGGGGCCGGCGGTACCGGCGGCGCCGGTGGATTGTTCAGCGCCGGTGGTTCCGGCGGCAGCGGCGGGTCGGGCAGCACTGCCAGCGGTGGCTTCGGCGGAGCCGGCGGTGCCGGCGGACTGTTCGGCTCCGGGGGCACCGGCGGAGACGGCGGGCGCGGCAGCGCCGCGGGCGGCGGCGGCGGGGCCGGCGGGGCAGCCGGACTCTTTGGGGCCAGCGGGGGCGCAGGCGGCGACGGAGGCAGTGGCGTGACGCTCGGGGGTGCAGGGGGCGCCGGCGGTACCGGCGGGCTCTTCGGTTCCGGAGGAAGCGGCGGCACCGGCGCGTTCGGCTCCGGCGGAGGCAAAGGCGGCGCTGGCGGTAACGGCGGAATGCTTTTCGGTACTGGCGGCGCCGGGGGCGCCGGCAGCACCGGCAACTCCGTCGGAGGCACCGGCGGCGCCGGCGGCAACGCAGGCATGCTCTTCGGCGATGGCGGCGCTGGCGGCGTAGGTGGGTTCGGCGTCATCGGGGGCGCCGGCGGCACCGGCGGCAAAGCCGGGCTGATCGGCAGTGGCGGTAACGGGGGTGCTGGCGGTCAGGGCGTTCCGGACATCGGCATCGGCTTCGGCGGCACTGGCGGTAACGGTGGCAATGCCGCGCTGTTCGGCGTCGGCGGTAACGCCGGAAACCCGGGGATCGCCTTTGGCAACGGCGGCGCCGGCACTGCCGGATCCGGTGGACCCCTGCAACCGGTGTTCGACGCGCTGAACGGTCCTTCCCAGGCCCTGACCGGGCGCCCGCTGATCGGCAACGGCGCGAACGGGGCCCCAGGGACCGGCCAAAACGGCACGCCCGGCGGCTGGTTGCTCGGCAACGGCGGGGCGGGTGGATCGGGTGCGGTGGGCGGTGACGGGCAAAACGGCGGCGCGGGCGGGTCCGCCGGGCTGTTCGGTAGCGGCGGCGCCGGCGGGGCGGGCGGCGAATCGACGGGCTCACTCCCCGGGGCCGCCGGGGCAGGCGGGGCCGGTGGGGCCGCTGGCTTGCTGTTCGGCACCGGCGGCGCCGGTGGAACAGGCGGGACCGGCGGTGGCGGGTCGTTGCTGGCGGCCGGCGTCGGTGGGGCCGGTGGGGCCGGCGGGCTGTTCGGCGACGGCGGCGCCGGTGGTAACGGCGGTTTTTCCCGAGGAGCCAATGCCGGTGGCGCCGCCGGGGCCGGCGGGGCCGCCGGGGTGTTCGGCAACCACGGCGGCGCCGGCGGCGCGGGCGGTTTCGGCACCGTCGGGGGCGCCGGTGGAGTCGGCGGAGCGGCCGGGCTGTTGGGTGCCGTCGCCGGAAACGGCGGGATCGGCGGACCGGGCTCGACCGTTGGTGGCGACGGCGGCGCCGGCGGAGCCGGCGGGTTGTTCAGCGCCGGCGGCACTGGCGGGGACGGCGGATTCGGCGTGACCAAAGCCGGTGCCGGCGGCGTCGGAGGGGCCGGTGGGTTGTTCAGCGACGGTGGTTCCGGCGGTACCGGCGGGCTCGGCGTGGTCGGCGGCAACGGGGGCGCCGGCGGGTCCGGCGGACTGTTCGGTTCGGGGGGCGCCGGCGGGGTTGGTGGGCGCGGAAACACCGCGGGCGCCGGCGGCGCCGGCGGCGCCGCCGGGCTGTTCGGTACTAGCGGAGGAGCCGGCGGCACAGGCGGTGGCGGAGGGATCACGGGGGGCGCTGGCGGCGTCGGCGGCGGCGGCGGGCTGTTCGGCTCCGGGGGCATCGGCGGCACTGGCGGGTTCGGCCCCGACGGGGGTCAGGGCGGCGCCGGCGGTAACGCCGGCATGTTCGCCGGCGCCGGCGGCGCCGGAGGGGTTGGCGGCGCCGGCAGCGCCGCCGGGGGTCTCGGCGGGGTCGGCGGCAACGCCGGCATGTTCTCCGGCGATGGCGGCGACGGCGGCGCCGGCGGGTTTGGGGCCGTCGCTGGGGGCAATGGCGGCAACGGCGGCAAGGCAGGACAGATCGGCGACGGCGGTAACGGCGGTGCTGGCGGACAGAACAGTCCGGATGGAGTCGGCAAGGGTGGCAACGGAGGTACCGGCGGGAATGCTGTGCTGATCGAGAACGGTGGAAACGGCGGCAACGGCGGGACTGGCAGTAGCTCGGGAACCGCGGGAACCGGTGGCACCGGCGGCACGCTGCTCGGCGAGAACGGGAAGAACGGACTGCCGTAACCGGCGTTGACATTGCATCTAGGGCGACAAAGGTCGAGAAGTCACCGCCCTGGGCGCAGAGTCAACGCGGCAACGATCAGAGTTCAGACAGGAACGTCGTGATCGCCCATGTTCCCAGGAAGGTCCACAGGCCGTTAGTGGCGGCAACCGGGCGGCCGATCGCGTTCACCAGACCCATCGGGTCGCCGGCGAAGAATTGCTGCATCCCGTCGGCAAACAAAGCCGCACCGTACTGCGGGACCGAGACAAACGCGGCGGCCGCCAAATCCGACATCGGACTGATCATCTGCGTGCGGCCGGATGCCGCCTGCGCCACATCGATGACCAGCGATGTCGGGGTCTGGTTGGTCAGTGCGGCCGGCGTGAGCGAGGGCGGCGTGACCGACGGCGCCGTCACCGACGCCAGCGCGCTTGCCGGGCTGGCGAGGCCGCCGAGCGCCGAGGTGTCGACACCAAAGTGACCCAGGAACGCGCCGACCCCTCGTCCCGCCGTGGAGACCAGGTCGGCGGCGAAGACCAGCGGGTTGACCTCTGGCAACAACCCGAACCCAGTCGGCACGTCGGCATACCCCGGGTTGTAGCCGTAGTGGGGATCGCCGTAGCCCCAGTTGACCAGATACGTCAGGGTTGGTTGCACCAGATCCGCCAGCGGGTTGCCGATGAAGGGAATGGCACGCAGCGGCACCAACAGCGGCAGACCCAGACCCGGGTACGTGATCATGTAGTAGTTGGTCGCCACGTTGGCCGAAGACGTCGGCATGCTGACCAATTCCAGGCCGGGCGGCAGGTTGAACGGGTCGACGGCACCCATGGCCCCGTGGACGAACAGGATGCCCGCCATGGCGTTGAGGTTGGACACGAAGTTGAGCGGATACCGCGGGAAGTCGGCGTACCCGTCGTATTGCGCCCAGAAGATATTGGTTTCGTACGGCGTGCTCGCCGGCGTGGCACCGTAGAAATCAAAGCCGATGCTCGGCAGACTCAGGCCGGCGAACCGCGACATCAGGCCGCCGTTCGGGTTCATCGGACTGCCCATCAGGGTGAAAGTGATCTGGTCCTGGTACGGATTACCCTGGGAGGCAAGCAAGTTCATCTCGAGCGACGAGATGATGGCGCTTTGCGAATAGCCCAACACGGTGACGTCGTTGCCGGCCGCGATTTCCGCTTTGATCGCGGCGTCCAGCAGGGCCACCCCTTGAGCGACGGAGTCCCTGAGGGTCATGGTGTTGTAGCCGGTGAGCGGATACAAACTCTCCGGGGTGAAGACGCCCTGCAGGCTGTTGTACGGGAAGGCAATGTATCGCCGGACCATGTCGATATAGGACTGCGACGGGTTCGGCATCCCGCTGCCACCCATGATCAATGCCACGGGGCTCGCGGCGGCGGTGCCAATCCCCGCCAGTCCGCCAGAGGCGTTCCCCAGCAGTAACCGAACGGGCGCAGCGATCGATTCCAGTTGTACCGCTGCGGCGTTGGCCAACTCGGTCTCGCTATACGCAAGCCAGGAACCAATCAGCGCTCGCTCGAACGCCTCGTGAAATGCCGAGGCCGCAGCCACGGCCTTGAGATAGGCCTGACCGTGGCCGCTGAACAAACCCGCTACGGCCGTCGACACCTCGTCTTCGGCCGCGGCCACCAAACTGGTGATTTGCTCTGCGGCCGCGGTGTTCGCTGAACCGACTGCCGTCCTGAGTTCGACCAGATCGGTTACGACCGCTGCCAGCAAATCCGGCTGAACGCCTACGAAGCTCATGCCCCCGCCCCAATCCCGAAATCGGAACCTTCACGCGCATCAGTGCCGCAAAGTTTGTCATGTCCGGGCAGCGCGTATGACCGTTTTCGCCAACACCGGCAGAAGTTGTTGGAACGCGGCCAGCGAGCAGCGCGGGCAACGCCCACCTCGGGACGTTCTCGTGGCGCAAGGCGCTTAGTTGCGCGGCTCGAAACTATCCCGTATTTTGATGCCGCAAACTCACGCACCGGGGGCCGGGAAGGAGCGGGTTGGAGGCCACGGCCGACCCGGTGTTGTTGCCACCGACTGCACCGATTCCGAAATGGCTCGTCGCCGCAGGGGTCTTGTTGGCCCGAAACGCGGCCGTTCGAGCAATGGGTCAACGCTACGGTGGCGCTTTCGCGGTGAAGGTCCCAGTGGTGGGCACGCTAGTAGTAATTAGCGACCCGCAGCTGATCAAAGACATCAACGCCACGCGCAGCGATCTGATGATGCGACCGTCGACCCTAGGTTCGGCGTTGGGGCCCGGATCGACATTCAGCCTCCATGGAGACCCGCATCGCCGACGCCGCAAGCTGCTCATGCCGGCGATCAACGGCAGGCGCGTTAGCGGTTATGAATCCATCGTCGAGGACGAGGTACAGCGCGAGACCGCCGACTGGCCCGAGGGTCGCGAGTTCGCCACTCTCGAGTCGATGAGGCGAATCACCTTGAACGTGATCCTGCGCGCGGTGTTCGGCGCCGACGGGGAAGAGCTCGAGGAACTGCGAGCGTTGTTGCCTCCCATGGTAATTCGAACCTCGATTATGGCGGCGCTACCGCCACGCTTGCGCCGTGATGTCGGGGCGTGGAGTCCCGGTGGCCAATACGGTCGCTATCGCCGCCGTTATGACGAGGTCATCGAGGCATTGATCGCCAGGTCGCGGCAGGACCCGGATTCGGCCGATCGCCGCGATGTGCTGTCGTTGCTGGTCGGCGCGCGGTATGAGGATGGTCAGCCGATTTCCAACTCTCATATCGCCGACGAATTGCTCACCTTGCTCGCCGCCGGCCACGAAACCACGGCGACCTCCCTGGCCTGGGCGGTAGAGAGGTTACGCCGCCACCCGAAACTTCTTGAGCGACTGGTCGCTGAAGTCGACGCCGGGAAATCGGAATTGCTGCAGGCCACGGTGTGGGAGGTGCAGCGCACCCGTCCCGTCATCGAGGGCATCGAGCGGTTCACATTGAAGCGAGTCCGACTGGGCCCGTATGTGATTCCCGAAAACACTCTGATCGCGGTGAGCATGGTGCTGGCTCACAACGCTGAGCAGAACTACCCAGACGCCGAGCGATTCGACCCAGATCGGTTCGCTGGCAACCCGCCGGACGGATCATTGTGGATTCCGTACGGCGGCGGCATCAACCGCTGCGTGGGCGCAGCATTTGCCAACATGGAGATGGTCATCACGTTGCGAACGTTGCTGCGCCACTTCACCTTCGCACCCACGACCGATAAGGCCGAGCGAAATTCCATGCGCAGCGTGACAACGTCGCCAAGTCGCGGCGGTCGAGCGGTGGTCTACCGCCGACCCGTCCGCAACGCTGGCCCAGACACAGCCGTCGCGGCGCCGGCAGCCCTAGCGCCTTGAGGCGAACAAGCCCTACTGGCGAAGCAGGGCCGCGAGTTCCTCACGACTCGAGACACCGGTTTTCGCCATGGCCCGGTAGATGTGACCCTCGACCGTGCGTACGGATAACGTCAGGCGCTCGGCAACCGCGCGACTGGACAAGCCTTCGCCCAACAACGCCACGATCTCTTGCTCACGTGCGGTAAACGGAAGGCGCGTGCTGGCCTGACGCAGCGCTGGGGTGGACGCTCCACCGCAGCGCTTGGCCAACGCTTCTGCCCGTGTCGAGCAAATCAGCGCCGTTCCCCGTAAGTCCTTGCGGCGGTATGCGATCGCTGCAAGTGCAGCCGCATCCAGCGCGGCGACCAGATCGCCCATCTTTTCGTATTCCTCGGACACCGAGGCCAACTCGTCGGCGGAGCCGGTGGCCAAAGCTTTGACGAAGCGTGCGGCAGTACCCACCCGCGGACCCTCCACCACCTTCGTGAGTTCGTCCAGCCGGTCCGCGGTCGAGCCGTCGCCGAATTGCGTTGCCGTCTGCAAGCAGACCACCTCTGCCGCGAATTGCCCATTGGCTCGGCTCTTTTCAGCAGCAGCGGCCGCAATCGCTATTGCTTCGCTGACCGCACCCTGGCACCCCGCGACCCAGGCGCGCGCCAGTTCGCGCTCATACTCGACGAATCCATAACTCCGATGGTGCTCTGCGTCAACGGCGCCGAGCGCAGCCGATGCTTCTTCGGTCAGGCCGGACATGGCCAACGCGGTGGTGAGCGGGATCAGATACCGGTACCGAAATCCGTTGGAATCACCGGTAAATAGCTCGGCGACGGTCGTTAAAAGTGATTTCGCTTCGTCGAGTCGGCCCGATCCTGCTGCGGTTCGACCCCCGATCGCGGTGCTCAGTAATTGGGCGACGCCGGGAACGTCGGCGGTCTGGCGCCGCGCCTGCTCCGCCATCGCAGTTGCGTCACCCAGCCGCCCGCACTGCAACAGCGCCCCGACATGCCGATCGACGATGAGGAGCCTCATGTGGGCCGCAGTTCCCATCCGAACCGCATAGGCATTGCCGACGTCGGCGACACGGTCCGCCTCGGCGACGCGACCCGCATCACCATGGGCCACAACCAGTCCCCACGTCGCCGCCGAGCTCAGTATCGCGGGCAGTTTCGCAAGGTCCAATCCCCTACCGAACTCCATCGCCATTTCCGGCTTGGCCATCGACGCCCAGTAGGTGGTCATATAGGCCTTGATCCAGCTGTGAGTGGACTCCGTCGCGACTCGCGCGGCTTCGTCGAACATCCTCTTCGCGCCGTCGGGATCAGCGAGTCCCCATAGCTTGCCGAACCCGCGATGACCGAGCAGATACACGTGGTCTTCCTCGGTCAGTCCTTCGATCGGCGTGGCCGCCACGAGGGCGTCGGCCTCTTCGCCGCGTCCCTGCCAGGCCAGCGCGAACGCGCGGACGTTATACGCGGCAAACCCACCGCCCGCGCGAATTGCCGCATCGGCCAGCCGGTCGGCCAACGGGGCGTCCGCCAAGAACATCGCACCTTCGGCAGCCTTCAGCAGCAGTTCAGGGTCGGGCGTGAGGTCGGAATCGATGCTCAACACCGCACGCCGGACCACCATTCGCACTTCGTCGCGGTCTGCCGATTTGGCCAGTTCCGCAGCGACACGACCCCGCAGTCTGCGCAATCTGGTGGCCGCGACGCGCTTGCGCCGCAACTCGCCATACAGCGGGTGAGCCAGTCGGACTTCCACGCCGCCGTCGACCTTCTCCAGCGTGATCAAGCCGCGCACATCGGCGTCCTCGATCGCCTCGGGTCCAACGATCCGCGACAGCATCGCCAGTTCGATCGGCTCGCCCACCGCGAGCGCGTCCACGACGTCGCCGACCGCGCCGGGCAGCGTGCCCATCCGTGACTCGATCAATTCCGCCAGATTGGGCGGCACGACGGGTTCACCGGTCCACTGCCAGTAACCATGCCGTTGCGCCAGCCGTCCGTCGAACACTTCTTGCTCGACGATGTTTCGTAGATACAGCGCGTTGCCCCGCGTGAGCTTCCACAGGCGCTGGATGGCAATCGGATCCACCCGGCCGTCTAGCGCCGCCGCCAACAGGGTCGAGGTCTCCTCGGCCGAAAGTGGTTGCAAGTCCAGCCGTTCGAAGTTTCCGTTGCGCCAGACATCCTGGACCGCAACAGGAATCGGTTCACCGCTGCGAATGGTCAGCAGCACTTTCGCCGCGCGCCGTGCCACGATCTGATGGAGAACGAAGGCCGACAAGTCGTCCAGCAGATGCGCATCGTCGACCGCGACTATGACCGAAGTACCCGACGCCGCAGCGGTCAGCGACTCGATCACGTCGCGGACGAGTTGCACCAACTGGCTGTTGGAGAATTCTGGCGGAGCCAGCCAGGGGGCAAACGCTCCCAAGGGAAGCGACCGCGCCGACGCGCTCCCGACTGCCCAGCGAACGACAGATCCGCCGGCGGCCGATGCCGCGAGCGCCTCCCGCGCGACTCGGCTCTTGCCGACGCCCGCGGCACCCCACACGATGATCCCGGCCGTTCCCCTGTCAGAAATGGCGGATTCGATGACCGCCATCTCTTGCGAGCGGCCAATGAGGGGCCACGTCAGACGCACGCGGATAGCGTAGCCCCGGTATGCGGTGTTCTGGTCCTAATTGCCCCCTGACACGGCACGGCTCTCACTCCTTATGTTGCAGGGCAATGAGTTTCGCCTCGGCAATGCGATAGACGCCGTCGAGGGAATCGCCCTCGACGCCGACGTATTCGCAGATCACTTCGCGCGCCACGCCGGCATCACGCAGCCGCAGCGCCAGTGAATACGGCAGCGGTAGTTTGCGGAGCGCTCGCTCACGCTCGTCGAGACCATCGGACACGCAATCAGCGTGAACCCGCGCGCCGAAAGCCGACTGAGTAACGCGGTACTCGATCTTGTCCGGACCGTAGTCAAGATCAGGGTTGACGCCAGCGCCTCACACGGCGCAATGTGATACGCGTCATATGACCACCAGTCACTGGGCAGGGAGGCGGCAGCTCATGACGACGAAAGACAAGTACACGCACGTACCCGAGCCGTACTCGTGGGAAGTCCCCTGCGCAGGCGACTCGCGATTTACGTGGGAGTACGACGAGGGCCGCGCCCGACTCCTTTCCCTGTATCAAAAGGGAAAGGACAAGCAATGGGACGCCCAGTCGCGCATCGACTGGACGCAACAGGTGGACCCGCTGAATCCGGTCGGTCTGCCCGACGAGTTCCATCCTCTGTTCGGCAGCCCCACGTGGGAGGCCGCCGACAAATCGCTGCGCGACCAGATGCGCCTGCACTTTCAAGCGTGGCAGTTCTCCCAGTTCCTGCACGGTGAGCAGGGAGCGATGGTGTGTGCAGCCAAGATCGTCGAGGTCGTCCCGGACCTGGACGCGAAGTTCTACGCGGCAACCCAAACCATGGACGAGGCAAGGCACGTCGAGGCGTTCTCGCGGTTTTTGCAGGAGAAGGTCGGCCTGGTCTACCCGATCAACAAGCACCTGACCGCGCTGCTAGACGACACCCTGCGCGACTCGCGCTGGGACATGCCCTACCTCGGCATGCAGGTTCTGATCGAGGGGTTGGCGCTGGCGGCCTTCGGGGTGCTGCGTGACATGACTCCGCAAGGCTCGCTGTCCAAGCAGCTGCTGGCCTACGTCATGCAAGATGAGGCACGGCACGTCGCCTTCGGCCGGATCTCGCTGAAGGACTACTACTCCGCACTGACCGAAGCCGAGCGAAACGAGCGCGAAGAATTCGTCGTGGACGCGTGTTACCTGATGCGTGACCGGTTCCGCGGCGAGGAAGTTTTCGAGACCCTGGGCCTGGACGTAGAAGCCTGCGCAAGCTGGCTCGACACGTCGCCACTGATGATTCAGTTCCGCTCGCACCTGTTCAGCCGCATCGTGCCAATCGTCAAGGACATCGGACTGTGGGGCGACAAGGTGCAGAAGGCCTTCTCGGACATGGGTGTCCTCGACATGGCCGGCTCCGACATCGAGACGCTGATGAAGGCCGATGAGGACCAGGCCGAAGCGCTGGACAAGGCGCACGCCGAGATGGCCGAGCGGGCCGCCGAGGTAGACCAGGTGATCGCGGCGGGCGCCGGCTAGGCCCCCCTGCGGATTCTTCGCACCCCACCCGCCGTGGACACGGCGGGCGACCGAGTGCGCTCCCGCCCAGGATCGCGCTAGCGGTTGAGGAATATTTATAAAAGACGCTAGTGTTCA
Source organism: Mycobacterium bourgelatii (assembly GCF_010723575.1). Taxonomy (NCBI): domain Bacteria; kingdom Bacillati; phylum Actinomycetota; class Actinomycetes; order Mycobacteriales; family Mycobacteriaceae; genus Mycobacterium; species Mycobacterium bourgelatii. Next base: position 167,289 of record NZ_BLKZ01000001.1, on the reverse strand, counting down.
CTAATCCGGTACAGATCGGGAGGAGCCGGATGTGAATTCGAGCGCGTTTGGCGTATTGACCGTGATCTCCCTGGCGCTGATGCTGGTTGCGGCGGTCATAGCGAGTGCATATGTGAGTCGGCTACGTAAGCGGGAATCGACCCCGTTCGGCGAATCGGTCGGCAGCGCCAGAGTGGTCGTCCGAAAAGTACGCAAACGCGAGCCCATGTCGGAAGATGAGCTGCACTATGCCCGCCAGGTCGTGGCCGACCGCGGCTCCCTCATGGCACTCTCCATTCCCGCCATGATCTTCATGTTGGGGTGCTTCTACGTGTTCGGCAGCCTCCAGCACCTGCACGGCGCGACGCCCTCCGAGCGGACGTTTCTCGGCGTGATACCCATGCTGACCTCAACAAACCTCGCCCTTCGCATGCTCAGCCACGTGCGGTTGAAGAGGCGTCTGCGGAAGGCGGCGTGAACACATGAGCCATCGTTCGATTGGTAGAACCGTTCTGTCGCAGGCATGGATGCCGTTGGTCGCCGTAATTGCGATCGGGGTGGGGGCGCTGTGCATGTGGAAGGTCCACCAGTTCTCCGAGCCGCCGCCGGTCATCACCGTCAATCCGCAGCAGGCACCGGAACAAACCACTCCCAAACACCTCACCTACGAGCTGTTCGGCTCTGCCGGTCAGGGCGGGCTGCTCACCTACATCGACGTCGACGGCCACCCGCACAAGGTCGACATCACGACGCTGCCGTGGTCGCACACCGAGACCACCACACTCACCGTGGTGTCGGGCAGTATCTCGGCACAGGTACACGGTGGCCAGATCGGGTGCCGAATGTTGGTGAATGGCGTTGTGCGCGACGAACATACGGATAGTCACCAGGACGCGGACGTCCAGTGCCGGGTGAAGTCCGCATGAGCGCGCACCAAGCTCCCAACCGGCCCTTCGTTGCGAGAACCGTTCGCGCCCTGGCGATACCGATCATCGTCTTCTGGGCACTGCTGGCCGTAACGACGAACACCTTCGTGCCCCAGGTGGAGCGCGTCGCGGAGGAACTCGCCGGGCCTATGGTGCCGCACTACGCGCCGTCGCAACGGGCGATGCTCCGGATCGGCGAGAAGTTCCAAGAGTCCACCTCCACCAGCTTGACGATGGTCGTTTTCGAGGCCGACCGGCCGCTGGGCGATCAGGACCACCACTACTACGACGACCTGATGCGGCGACTCAAGCAGGACAGCGCGCACGTGCAGTACGTGATGGACCTGTGGGGCAAGCCGATCACCTCGGCAGGAGCGCAGAGCGTCGACGGCAAGGCCACGTATGTACTGCTACGCCTGGCGGGCGATATCGGTCAGATGCAAGCGAACGAGTCCGTCGACGCCGTCCGGAAAATCGTCGCGAACGATACCCCGCCGCCCGGGCTCAAGGTTTACGTCAGCGGCGCCGCTCCGCTGGCGTCCGACACCGTATCCATCGCCAACTCCAGCCTGAACAACATCACCATCGTCACGATCATCCTCATCATCGTGATGCTGTTACTGGTGTACCGCTCCGTCAGCACCCTGCTGGTGCCGTTGGCCGGCGTTCTCATCGAAATGCTGGTCGCAAAGGGCGTTGTCGCAACCCTCGGCCATTTCGGGTACATCGAACTCTCGTCATTCGCGGTGAACATAGTCGTGGCGCTGACCCTTGGCGCGGGCACGGATTACGGCATCTTCCTGATGGGCCGCTATCACGAGGCGCGACGGGCGGGCGAAAGCCGGGAGGACGCCTTTTACACTGCGTACCAAGGGGTTACGCCCATCATCATCGGCTCCGGGTTGACCATCGCGGGTGCCGGTTACTGCCTGAGCTTCGCCCGACTCAACTACTTCCACACCATGGGGCCGGCCGTCGCAATCGGCATGTTGTTGACCATCGCAGCGGCACTGACGCTGGGCCCGGCGATCTTGACCGTGGGCATCCTGTTCGGAATGTTCGACCCGAGCAGCGCGGCCAAGGCACGTCTTTACCGGCGGATCGGTGCGAGCGTGGTGCGTTGGCCGGTGCCCATCCTCGCCGCTAGTTCCGCCATCGTCATGATCGGGGCGATCTTCGTGCCGTCATTTCAGGTGAACTATGACGACCGCCAGTATCAGCCACCCGACGCTCCCGCGAATCAAGGCTTCGCCGCAGCGGATCGACACTTCTCGAAGAGCAAATTGTTCTCCGAGATGCTGGTGGTCGAATCCGACCACGACATGCGGAACTCGGCCGACTTCATCACGTTGGACCGGGTGGCCAAGGCACTCATCCGACTACCCGGTGTGGCAATGGTGCAGAGCATTACCCGCCCCCTGGGCCGAGCGCTCGAACACGCAAGCCTCCCTTACCTGTTCACCACGCAGGGTAGCGGCAACGGTCAACAGCTCCCGTTCAACATGGCGCAGAACGCCAACACCGACAGCCAGGCGGAGATCCAAGCGCACACCGTCGAGGTGCTGGATCGACTGATCGTGCTGTTCCAAAGCATGTCGGATGAGATGCACCAGACGGTGGTCACCATGGAGGACATGAAGCGGGTCACCGAGAACATCAACGAGGAAATCTCGAATCTCGACGACTTCTTCCGACCGATCCGCAGCTATTTCTATTGGGACAAACACTGTTTCGACATTCCCGTCTGCTGGACGTTCAGATCGGTGTTTGACGGCCTCGACGGCCTCGACCACATGGCCGCTGACATCAAGGATGCCGTGGCGTCGCTGGAAGTCATCGACAGACTGCTTCCGCAGATGATCACGCAGATGAAGGTCATGCGAAATGACACCGCGGCCATTCAGGCGCTGCTGGTCAACAACTACGGTTCAGCGGATCTGCAGTCCACGCAGACCGACCAGACCTATGACGACTTGATCAACGTGGGCAACGATTTTGACCGATCACGCAGCGATGACTACTTCTACATCCCCAGGGAGGGCTTCGACAACGAGGACGTCAAAATCGGGATGACGCTGATGATGTCGCCGGACGGCAAGGCCGCCCGCTTCATCGTCACCCACGAAGGCGATGCGATGGGGCCGGAGGGCGTGGAGCATGTGAATGCCTTCCCAACCGCGATAACGACTGTGCTGAAAGAGACCTCGCTCGCCGGCGCCCGCGTCTACATCGGCGGTTCCGGATCCAACGACAAGGACATCAAGCAGTACGCCATGTCCGACCTGCTGATCGCGGCGATCGCCGCCTTCGTGCTGATCTTCCTGATCATGATGTTCATCACGCGAAGTCTGATGGCGGCCTTGGTGATTCCCGCCACGGTGGCGTTCTCCTACGCGGGGGCGTTCGGACTCTCCGTGCTGGTCTGGCAGCACCTCATCGGCTTGCACCTGCATTGGCTGGTATTGCCGCTGACCTTCATCATCCTGGTGGCGGTGGGCTCGGACTACAACCTGCTGTTGGTCGCCCGAGTCAAGGAAGAGATACATGCCGGGTTGAATACCGGCCTCATCCGGGCGCTCGGCAGCACGGGCGGTGTGGTGACGTCGGCCGGTTTGGTCTTCGCATTCACCATGCTGGCAATGCTCGCCAGTGATCTCAGGACGATCGGTCAGGTCGGGTCCACCGTCTGCATCGGACTTCTGCTCGACACCTTGATCGTGCGTTCGTTCGTCGTGCCATGCGTCATGCGCCTCCTCGGCCCATGGTTTTGGTGGCCGACGTTCGTGCGACAGCGCCCGCTGCGGCGCCGATCTCCGTCGGCGGCGGTGGCCGCGGCTCGCCCTTAGCCCGTAGTTCCCCCTGGTTTGGTGATGAGTGTGCCGTGACCTGGGGTTTTGTGTTGTCTGCATGACTACTTGTAGCCCAGGCGGTGGGTGAGGCCGAGTAGTTCGAAGGCGTGGTGTTGTAGTGCGGTGGGGGTGGTGAATTTGGTGAACGTGGGCATGTCGTCGGCGGGCTGGATGTGGCTGGCGCAGATGGTGGCTAGGTCGGCGAGCAGGCTGGTGAAGCTGTGCACCGGGGTGTCGTCGGTGGTGCGTTTGCGGGAGGCTTTGGCTAGGGCGGCATCGGAACGTTGAGCGGGGGCAACGGGGTTGGTGCGTTTGGCGGCGGCTGCGGGTTTGTCGTGGTCGCGAAACAGCAGGGGGGCCAGGGCTTGTTTCATGTGCCAGCTGATGTAGTAGGACAGCATGCGTAGGAACATGTGGGCGCGGACCCGGTCGGCGAGGTGGTGGCGGATGGGTCGCACGTCAAGTTCACTGTTGAGGGTCCGGAAGAAGCGTTCGACGTCTTCGAGTCCCTTGTAGCGCAACACCACATCGTCACGGCCCAGGGCGGATTTGGGCAGGTTGGTACGCAGCACGTAGATGCCGTCGAGGGCGGCTTCGGCGGCGATGGCGTCTTCGTTGCGGGTGAAGGTGAATGAGTTGTCGGTGATGGTGATGTGGAAGTGTTTGGCCATCTTGTAGTGGTTGATCACCTTGCCTACCCGTAGCGCGATATCGTCTTTGCCGCGCAAGGGTCGGCGGGTTCGGGTGGTGGCGTCGGTAATGGCGGTGAGTTGTTTTTCGGTGGCGGCCAACAGGTCTTGGCGTTTTTGGGTGCGCTTTTGAGCTAGAGCGGGGTTGTGGCAGCAGACCAGGCGTTCGCCGGGATAGTCCGGGGAGTTGATCTCAGCGAGGTCGTGTTCGTCGAACAAGCTCAGCTGCAGGGCGTCGGCTTGCACAAGGGCCTTGATCTGCGGGGCGCGCAGCGCGGTGATCCAGTCCAGACCGGCAGGGCGTAGTTCCTCGGTGATGCGCGCGCTGGTGATCATGCCGCGATCGCCGACAAGGGCCACCCGCGACAGTCCGAACCGGTTTTTCAGCTTATTGATTTGGGCGGTCAACGTTTTCGGGTCAGCGGTGTTGCCGTCGAACACTTCGATGGCAACCGGTATCCCGGCGGTGGTGGCCAGCAGCCCGTAGACGATCTGCAAACGTCCTTTGACCCCGTCACGGGCGTGTCCGATCTTGCCCAGGGGGCAGGTGCGGCCCTCAAAGGCCGCCGAGGACACGTCGTAGAGCACTAGGGTGCCATCGTTCAGATGCCGGGCGGCCAGCGCGGTTTCGATGGCATCTTTGCGGGCCAGCGCCCAGTCCATCGCCGCGTACAGGTCGTCCTCATCGGCCCCACTGACCCCCAGCACCTCGCCCAGTGAGCTGGTGGCGGTCTGGGTGCGCAAACCGCGTGCGGTGGCCAGCTTGGATTCCGGGGCGATGACCTGGGCTACCAGCATCGCGGTGACCAGGTCGCGCCGCCGCGATGGTGTCGCGTCGATGAGATCTTCGACGCCCAGGGTCCGGGCGGTGCCCAGCACTGCGGCCACGTGCCCATGGGGCAGGCTGCGGGAGACCTCAAACGACTCGGCCAGATCCCGCGTGGCCGGCAGGCCTTTGAGGGCACGCTGTAGCTTTTCCACCTTGCGCTCGGGCCAGTGTGACAAGTTGGCCAGGGTGCGTGTTTTGACTTTGCCGTTGTCGCGGTAGGACTCCCGCAACAGCACCGCTGGCGGTGACCCACGGTTGGGAACCCGAGTCACGTACATGATTACTTTATATCAACTTATCCGCGCTATATCTACGATATGCCAAGTTAACACGCCGAGCAATGCCATGATAATACATGACTACATTAGTACGCCCGCATGAACGCCAAACACCTGCTCACGAACAACATCGGGGATTCAGAACCCACTCAGCGGGGGGAACTACGGCTTAGCCTCGCCCTCAGCCTTCTCCGCCGTTTGACGGACCCATCATGGCAACGCTGGCCTGCATGACCAGATTGACCGCTTCATTTCGCGAGAGGGACTTGAATACTTCTGCGGCCATTCGCATCTCGGGACCGACCATCAGTGTCGGCCCATGGGACAGGTTGGCGAACGCATCGTCGATGACCACCGCCGCGGGCACGGCACCCTTCGGAATTTCGTCCAGCGAAGCAATTTGACCTCGTCGGTATTCGAGTTGACGCAACGACGGCGTATCGGTCTTACCGAGGACCAAGGCGAGCACGTCGACACCCTTATCGTGCAGTTCGGTCCAAAGGCCTTCCGTGAAGACCAGGTCGAAAGCCTTGCTGGCACCGTACACAACCATGTTGGGACCGCCGGCTAGCGCCGCACCGGAAGTGAAGTTGACGATGCCACCGCGACCCCGTTCGACCATGGGTGCCGCGTAGTGGTGGCAGAGCTGCATCATCACCAAACAGTTGCGGCGCAGCAGCGCCTCGGCCGCTGACACCGGATTCGCCAGGAACGCTTGGTAATTGGGGTCGCCACCAGCGCAATAGACCAGCATGCCGACTTCGAGGTCCGCAGTGTTGTCGATGATCACGTGCACGGCCTCTGGTGCGGTCAGATCCACAGCCACGGTCCTGGTCATCGCCCCGGTGCGCTCCCCGATGCCGGCGGCCACCTCTTCCAGCACATGCTGGCGACGGGCCACGAGCGCGACGTTCACACCGTTCAACGCGACCCGCTCGGCGAACAGCGCTCCGACGCCATCGGACGCGCCGACAACGACTGCCCACGGGCCGTATTTGTCGGCGAACTCAACCATTTGTGGCTGCCACCGTGCCGATGCGGATCGAGGTGAACTTGCGGCGTGCGATTCGCCAGCCCGCGTCGGTGCGCACCAGATGATCGTCGTAATAGCCGACGGCGTTAACGCCGGATCCGTTGTCGGCGAGGATCAGTGCGTCGATGTATGTTCTGGCCTTGGCGGTGTCGCCGTCGATATCGATGGCCTGGTTGGACATGCGATGCAGGGTGTGCGCGGCTCCGGCGTGAACCGCGTCCATGAACTGCACCACCTGTTGCGCACCCGTCCACTGGCCGATCTCGCCGTAGTCCACGTCGGCGTCGGCGGTGAAAACCTCGGCCAGAAGCTGGTATTGGCGAGTGTCGATGGCGGTCGCGTACCGCACCGTCAGATCGAAGATCTCGTCGCGAGCGCCTGTCATGTGATGTCTCCGTTCGGGTGAATCACGACCCGAGGTGGTCCCTCTGATCGCCGGGTCTGTTCCAGCGCCCCGGGCACCTCGTCGAGACCGATGATCCGCCCCACGCTCGGGAGGGGGTCAAGGCGTCCCTCGACGACGGCGTCGAGCACCCCGTACCAGTCCTGCGGCATAGGCCCGCCGCCGAACTGCAACGTCAATCCGTTGCGAGTCGCTTCGGTGATGTTCAACGTGTCCCCGGTGTACCAGCCACCCGCGCAGTAGATGCGTGACGAGAACTCCGCTTCGGCCGCGAGTTGGTCGATGAGTCCAGGTGCGCCAACACATTCGATCACCACCGCGGACCCGCCGAGGTGGTAGTCCGCTCGCGCCTTGCGGAAAGCGTCGAACACGGACTGTTCCGATGGATCCACCAATATGTGTGCGCCGAAGTGGTCTCGGGCCAGCTCGCGACGTTCCGGCTTGAGGTCTGACACGATGATCGGCTCAACGCCGCGACTGGACAACGCGGCCACCGCAGACAGACCAATTGCTCCGGCACCCACCACTATTGGGACTTCACCGGGTTCCAGGCGAGCCGAACGCACGTAGAACTCCCCGACGGCGAAAGCGTCGACAAGGCTCACGGCGTCGCTGGAAACCGAGCCTTCGACCGCCCGCGCCACCACCTCCGACACCACCAGGAGTTCGCCGAAGCTGCCCTGCGCCTCGGGATGCTGCCCGACGATGCGCATGCCACCCGCGCCGCCGTCGACCAACCGGATCGGCATCGAGGTCACCCGCGTCCCGACCGGGAAGGCATCGGAGCAACCCGGGCCATGGCCGATGACTTCACCGACGAACTCGTGCCCCATGACGATGTCGACGTCAGGGTCATACAGCGAGCGTCCCGTCGGGTCGTCGATCGCCAGTTCGGGGTGATCCATGTAGTGCACGTCGGAAGCGCAAATCGCCGTGCTCAGCGTCCTCAGCAGCAATTCGCCCGGACCTGGGACGGGATCGGCGGTTTCCCTAACGGCAAGGTTGCCGCCTCGTAATACCACTGCGCGCAACGGCTTTCACATCCAATCCACCGTGCATTTGCGGTTTTATCGAATAATCGAGATAATTTCTCAAACTATCGATTCAATCTAAAGAGCCGCTGATCAGGAGTCAAGGGTGCGCGGAACGACGTCGGCCCCCACGGCTCGGGTGGTTGACGTAGTGGAATTGCTCAGCCGTCCGGGTGAGCGCAAGTGGCGCTTCTCCGATATCGTGCGCGAACTCGAACTGAACCAAGCCACCGCACACGCGATCCTGAAAACGTTGACCGACCGCGGCTGGATCACCCGCGATCCGGCGACTAAAGCGTTCGCACTCGGTCCCGCGCTGGCACTCATCGCGGCACAACTCGACCATGCTCGCCCGACCGCGCTCGTCGGGCGTGAGGCGGCACGTCGACTGGTCGTGACCACCGAAATGCCGGCCTCGGTGGTGGAACGGGCCGGCGCGGACCTGGTCCTCACCGCGTTCGAACGCCCCGCAGACAGCGTCGTGGTCGCGCCGATCCACGAGCGAATTCCGTACACCCCTCCGTTCGGGGTGGCTTTTGCGGCTTGGGACAACGAGGAATCGCAACGGGCCTGGGTGCAGCGCGGCGCCGCCGACGATGCTGCCTTGGCCCGACGGCTACACGACGTTCTGGACGAGACCAGTGCGCGCGGCTACGACATCGATTGGATGACACCCGCGCTCGCACAGGCTGCACGGGTGCTCGGCAACTTGTCGGCGGTGCCAACCAGCGTGCGTCCCATCATCGACCGGTTGCGGGTCGAATTCACCTCCGCCGGTATCGATCCGGATGCCGTGACACAAGACCATGCGCCCATCGCGACCATCTCTGCACCCGTGCTGGACCGCGACGGTCAGATCCAGTTTGCGCTCGCCGTCCATCCCCTGCGGCCGATGTCGGCTGGGGAAATCCAGGCCACCGCCGCCGCCCTGCTGGCGGAGATTAGACGGATCTCGTGAAACTTTGCTAACCAGCCCGAATGCGCGAAGATCTGTTCACTCGCGAAAGGACCCATCTGTGAAATCGATTGTGCGAATCGTCGCGGCCGCTCTGGCCGCCCCCGCGGCAGCTGCCGTCGTGTGCGCTCCCGGCGCATCAGCCGACGGCAACGGCTTCCTCAACGAACTGCGCGCGACCGAGTCCCAGTTGCCCGGCAAGACCGCGGCCGAGATGGTTACCGCAGGCTACTTCACCTGCGGCAACCTGCGTCGGGGGGCTCTCGTACCCGACGAGATCAACGCCGTCGAACAGCGGTATGGCATTCCCGACGGGACGGCGTTCGTCAACGCCGCCATCACCAATCTCTGCCCCGACTTCGCCGGCGCCCCGGGGTAAGGGGACGACGGCGGCCAGTGTGAATGTTGCGACGCGACGCGCCGGTGGGCCGTCGCACGATTCACACTCGGAGGTCACTCTTCAGCGCTTGGCGCAGTTCGGCGTAAGCAACGACCAAGGCGTCGAGTGTGAAGCTCCTGTTCAGACCGCTGGGGTTGGGCAAGATCCAGGCAGTTGCGTCAGCGAACTGATCTGGGTGTCGGCCCCACCCGACATCGGATGTGCCGGTCATGGCCGCGAAGGCGCGCTTGCCCAGAAAGGCGACCACGCGCGGTCCGTGGTGGCGCATCTTGGCTTCGAACTCCGGACGTGCCCGCCGGAATTCGTCCGCTGATATTTCGTCTGCCCGCTGGGTAGCCCGCGCAACGACGGCCGTTATGCCACAACCGTATTCGAGCAGGCGACGTTCGTCCTGCGGTTGCAGTCGGGTGTCGGTGAAGCCCGCGAGATGCAGTACGGGCCAGAACCGGTTGCTGCGGTTGGAGAAGTTGTGACCGTCGGCCACGGCGGTCGCGGCGGGGTTGATCCCGCAGAAGACGACGTCGAGACCGTAGGCCAAGATGTCCGAGTCGAATCCGGTCGATCGGGTCATCTCTGACTGGCGCCGGGACGGCGCGCCCGATAGATCGAGATGGACCCGGACACCGTTCGGATCACCGATACCTCTCGGACGTTCAGAAAACCGGCCTCCTCGATCAGTTTCGGCAGGATCCCATCGGCATTGGGCTGGGTGTCGTCCTTGCCGTCGGCCATTTGGACCAGCCGAAACCCCAACCGCATCAACGCGTCGCGCTGCAGACCGAAGTCGGCGATGACGAGTTCACCACCGGGCCGCAACGCCTGGAACATGTTGCGGATGATTGCCCGCTTCATCGGCACCGGACACTGGTGCAGTACGAGGCTGGACACCGCCTTGTCCGCGATTGCAGTTCCGACCAGGTCGGCGACCGTGTCGCCCATCCCCTGGACGAATTCGACGTCGACGTGGGCTGCGCGCGTCTTCTTCCGCGCGATGCCGAGGACTTCCGGGTCGGGGTCGACGCCGATGACTCGCGCTTCGGGTTGGCCCCGTCCCAGCAACACCGCCAAAGATCCTGTGCCACAACCGACGTCGACGACCACATCGCCTGGACGCAGGGAAAGCTGGCGGACCACCTCCGAACGCCACCGCTTTTCGCGTGTCACCAGGGCGATAACCGCGTCGTAGTACTTGGTCCACTTCGGGTTGCCGGCGGCTGGCGTGAATGACTGCACTGACATGGCTTCGGTGATCCTAATCGTTTAGTAGGGGTTGGTTACTGGTCGTGTAGGCCAGGGCCATTCCTGTGTGGTCTGCCGTTGGGTGATGCCTGGGAGCTCCCGGCGTATGACGCCTTATGAGAGAGCGGCGCGCCTGACGGCAGATCATGGCTTTCGGTGGTGGGATGCCGTTGCTCGAGCCCGCCACAGGGTCGACCTCCCGGCTAACGATCCCGAGCTTCGAGCTCTTCGAAAGAACGAGGCCCTGTGGTGTGCTGGAGTCACGGACGGCTAGTGAGATGACGGACCTTCGAGTCCTGCGATTAGGGCGCCGCGTGACCCCATCAAGGCTCGTGACCGGTTGAGTGATCGAAGGAGCGGTAATTTGGAACTTTTTTGCGGAATCGACTGGGCCACATCGCATCACGATGTCGCCGTGGTAGACGCCGACGGTCGCGTGGTGGCCCGCGGGAGGGTCGATAACGACGCGGCCGGCTTTGCACAGTTGTTGACCCTGTTGGCCGAGGTCGGCGACAGCGCCGAGCATCCGATCCCGGTGGGGATCGAAACCGACCGCGGGCTGTGGGTAGGCGCGTTGCGCGAAACCGGCCGGGCGATATATCCGATCAATCCGTTGGCGGCCTCGCGGTATCGGGCGCGGTATGCACTCTCGGGCGCCAAATCCGATGCCACCGACGCAGTGCTGTTGGCCAACATCATCCGCACCGACCCCGACGCCCACCGCCGGCTGCCCCTCGACACCGAGCTGACCCAGGCTATCCGGGTACTGGCGCGCGCCCAGCAGGACGCCGTGTGGGCACGTCAGCAGATCGGCAACCAGATCCGCGATCTGCTCAAAGACTTCTACCCGGCCGCGCTGGCGGCCTTCGCAGACCTGCCCAGCGGAGGGCTGGCCCGCGCCGACGCGCGCACCATCCTGGCGGCCGCGCCAGCCCCACGCAGGCTGCAAAACTGACCCGGCGCGGCTGCGCCGGTTGCTGGTCAAAGCCGGCCGCCGCCGTGACCTCGACCGTGACGTCGAGCGGCTGCGCAGCGTGTTCACCGACACCTACCTGCACCAACCACCCATGGTGGAAAACGCGATGGGCATCCAGCTGGCCGCGCTGCTGCGCCAGTTCGAGGCCGCGAGCGCGGCCGGCGATGACCTGGCCGAGGCGGCGATCGCCCATTTTGAACAGCACCCGGACGCCGCGATCATCACCAGCTTCCCTGGCCTGGGAATCTGACTGGCGCCCGGGTGCTCGCCGAGATCGGCGACGACCGCGCCCGCTTCGCTGATGCCCGCGGGTTGAAAGCCTTCGCTGGATCGGCCCCTATCACCCGCGCCAGCGGAAAGAAAACCGTTGTGACACATCGGCATATCAAAAACCGGCGCCTGGCCGCGGTCGGCTCGATCTGGGCGTTGGCATCGTTGCGCGGTTCCCCGGGTGCCCGTCGCCACTTCGATGCCCGCCGCGCCGCAGGAGACTGGAACCGCCAAGCCCAACGACACCTGTTCAACAAGTTCCTCGGCCAACTCCACCACTGCCTGCAAACTGGCCAACGGTACAACGAACATCAGGCGTTTCCACCCCCTCTCACACTCGCGGCTTGACTTCTAACTTCGTGAGATGTCTCTCGGCTTGTCCTATGCCTAGTCGTACCATCGTTGACTAATGACTTTCTCTGCACGAACGGCCACATCCTTGTCCGCAGCGGCCAACCTGGAAATGGTCGACATGCGGCAGGGTGGTCGACCCATCGCCGGATCATTCGTCTACGAAGGTCACCGGGTGACGACCACCCGACATGTGCATGATCTCCACCAATTGGAGTACGTCTTGCAGGGCGTGCTCGAGGTGGAGACGGACTCCTCCGCCTACATCATGTCCGCGCGACAAGCCGCGTGGATTCCGGCCGGCCTCGGACACGTCAGCACGATCGACACGCAGGTCCGGTCGGTGTCGATATTTCTGCATCCGATGCTCATTCAACCCGGCCATCGCGGCGCCGGGATCGTCGCCGTGTCGCCGCTTCTCCGCGAAATGATCCGCTATGCGTCCCGCTGGCCCATAAACCGACCATCGTCGGATGCGTTGGCCGATGCCTATTTTCACTGTTTCGCCGAACTGCTGGCCGAGCTTCTCGATGCGCAGCATCCCTTCAGCCTGCCCACCACGCATCATCCGCAGCTCGCGGCGGCGCTCAAACATACGCGAAACAATCTGGACCGCATAACAATTGAAGATGCCGCTGCGTCGGCCGGAATGTCGCCCCGTTCGCTGCGGCGTTTGTGCCAGCGCGACTTGCAGATGACGTGGCGGGAGTACACCCAACAAGCCCGGCTGATGCGCGCCGCGGCACTACTCGCCGATCCTGAGCTGACCGTTCTTCAAGCAGCAACCATGGTCGGCTTCGACAGTGCGAGCTCATTCACGCGGGCGTTCAGGAACACCTGGGGCCAGTCCCCTTCGGCGTACCGCCGCCACGCTGACGCGCCCGGGCTGGCTTAGCGACGTCCCGCCGCCGTCGGACCGGCGACTACCTGCTGCGGCCGGAACTGCCGCCCGAACTGCCTCCGGAGCTGCCACCCGAGCTGCCGCCCGAGCTGCCGCCGGAACTTCCGCCCGAGCTGCCACCGGAGCTGCCACCGGAACTGAAGCCGCCGGAACTGCCGCCGCCGATGGAACCGCCACCGATCGAACCGCCACCCGAGCTGCCGCCCCCGATGGAACCGCCACCGATCGAACCGCCACCCGAGCTGCCGCCTCCGATGGAACCCCCACCCAGGCCGCCGCCACCCAGGCCACCGCCACCCAGGCCACCGCCACCCAGGCCACCGCCGCCGAGGGAGCCGCCGCCCAAGCCGCCACCCGGGCTACCGCCGATGGGACCACCTCCGCCGATACCCCCACCGGGCGACAGTCCCCCACCGGGAGACGGTCCCCCACCGGGGGCAAGTCCCCCACCGGGCGAGAGTCCACCACCGGGGGTAACTCCACCGCCACCGAGCGGCCCACCGCCTCCCCCGAGCGGGGGCGACGGCACTTGCACCGGTGCTGGGACCGACTGCGGCGGTAGGGGAATGACCGGAGGAATACCCAGCCCCGGGAAACCCCCGGGCAAGCCGGGAGCCGGCGGGCTATCCGGGATCGGTTCGCCAATCACCGGCGGGGTGTCCAGACCTGGTGAACCCGGAATCGGTGGGGTATCTGGCGCAGGAACGCCAACCGGGGTTTGAGGTTCTGGAATCGACACGGGAGGCGGCGCCACCGGCACGTACGTCGGCGGGTTGGCCACCGGCACGGTAGTCGGTGGGTATGACACTGGCGGACGCGTGGCCGGTGGCTGCGACACCGGAACCGTTGTCGGTGCGGGGGAGACCGGAGCCGTCGTGGGCGCGGGTGACGACACCGGGACCGTAGCTGACGGCTTCGGCGAGGCCGGAACCGTCGACGGCGCGGGCGACGACACCGGAACGGTGGACGACGGCGACGCCGGAACCGTCGAAGTTGGCGAATGCGCCGGGACTGTGGACGACGGTGACGCCGGAACCGTCGAGGTCGGTGAAGACGCCGGGACGGTCGACGACGGGGACGCCGGAATTGTCGAGGTCGGTGAGGACGCCGGCACCGTCGAGGACGGGGTTGGCGACGCCGGTACGGGCGACGACGGCGAAGACGCCGGCACCGTCGAGGACGGGGTTGGCGACGCCGGAACCGGCGACGACGGCGAAGACGCCGGCACCGTCGATGGAACCGGCGACGATGGCGAGGGCTGTGACACCGGCAGAGTTGGCGCAACCGGAACCGTTGGCTGGCGCGGCGGCGCTAACGGCAACGGAACGAGGAGCGGATAGTCGGGGTAGCTACGCGACACCCGACCCGGCACGATGGTGTCCGGCATTGTCGCGGGCAGCGGAAAGACAACCGGCATCGCCACCGCCGCATCCGCCGGTACTCCGGCAACGGGCAGCTGCGGGGGCGCAAACCCGTTAACCGGCACCGGATTTACCTCTGGGACGACCAACTGGATCAGCCTGGGCGACGGCGCCGACGACACATTCGGCACGGGTTCCCCCTGCTGAGTCGGGAAGATGAAGTTTTGTCCCGGCAGTTGTCGCACAGCTACGGCGGTATCCCGGATGCCAAGCGCCAGTGCAACTTCCAGTGCCACCACCGCGCTGATGAGCCCCACTGCCGCGATGCTGCCCAACAGCAGCATCGGTCTGCGTTGCTGCGGAGTCTCAATTATGCTGGTTTCTTCACCGGTGTCCAACACCACGGTGAAGGCCTCGGTGTCCTTATGCTCATCAGGTATTTCGCTATAGGCGAGCTTCTCGTCGCTGGCGGCCATCGCGTCGGAAAATATCGGTTCAGTAGCCGAATCATGATCGGACGCAATGGCTTCGGTGTAGAAGGCAACCGTTGACGGGTGGGCAGAGGCCAATGCCGCACCACGCGCAAGCGCGGTCTTTGGTTCCTCCGGAACAACTATCGCAAGCGAAGTCGCCGTCTGCAGTTGCCATTTCATCGAAGCGACATCGACGTCGGAGCCGATGACGAACAGGCCTTCAGGGCGCGTCTCGAGAGCCTCCGCCTCCCTAGCGAGCCGAGCCAGCTGCGCCATGTGGTCGGGGCCGTCCAGCGCTTCCTTGTGAATGTCATCGATCGCCCCGTCGGCGGCGGCAACGACCGCCAAGGTCGCGGTGTCGGGCTCGACCAGCAGCACGGCAATGCGCTCGTAGCCGTTCGCCTGCCCAACCGACTGGGCCAATGCCGCGGCAGCCAGGAACGCCGAGACCAGCATGACCTTGTCGACACGGTGCGCGGTCAACGCGTCGCGCAACGTGGCTGCCTCTAATTGGTCGGTCCAGGTCACCCCAATCGAGGCCACCTGGTGGCCGGCGTCGTTTGCATCCGCCTGCGTACCCAGGATTGCAGCCACCACTTGATTAGTTGCTGAGTCGGAGGCCTTCGATACCCGAAGCTCGCCCGTTTCGACGGTGACGCCGTCTGCGTTTTCCCCATCAACCAGCACCATACGGATTGCCGCAGGTGTCATCGATAGCCCGATTACGATGTCCACGCTACTCCAATTGTCTTTGCTAGCGAGCTACGTTTCCACGCTTCGTTAGGCTCGCGAAAGACAACCTAACGCCGCAATGCATGTACTTCGTTAGTCAGAGTTAGGTGCTAGCTGTGACTTCGCCGGCGCGAGGATTCAGGGGTTGCGGACGCACTCGTACGTGAGAGGGATGTCGGGACCGAGTTCGACGACGTCGAACTGGTCGACTCCGATGTGGTTGAAGGAGTCAGCCTTGATTCCGAGGCTCGACCACTTGGCGGTGTTCGTACGGTCGTCAGCGAACGTCAACGGAATCTCACCCCCATCTGACAGCAGCATGCCGTAGGTCTTGAGCGCCTTGAGGATTACCTTCTCGGACTTCGAGTACTTCGACTCATCGAAGTCGGCCCTCAGCCGAAACCACACACCGTAGGGCGGAGCATTCGGGTCGGAATTCTGCGGTCCGCCAGCGTGTGTCGCCGGACGCACGTAGACCCCCTCGCGCATGTGGCTGTTTGGAAGGATGAACCGAAGCGGGTGATTCACTGCGCCGGAGGCAACTTCGTCAGCGGTCGGAAGCAGCGCTGCGATCGGGAATCCCGCGGCGTCGGCGCTGGTGCACTGATCACCACGAAGAGTCTCCGGATAGGACTTGTTCAGGTCCCAGACGAAAAAGCCCACGGCCGCAATTGCATCGTCCCGTTTCGAGCCTTGGTAGATCTCGTAGAGCTTGTGCTCGTCGCGTTCCACCACGAGCAGATGGCAGTCGCCCTGGCCCTCGGTATTGCCCGACGGGTCACAGGTAAGGTCCGACGACCCCTCGATGTAAGCGTTGGGAGGCACGGGCATTCGCGCCGGAACTTGATCGCAGTCGGGGCCGCCAAAGCAATACTCCTCGGCGCCAACCACTTGCATACGGGGCGTGTTGCGATCGGCGTAGAAGATCGGAATCGAAAAGTCGATCTGAAAAGCATTGCCGTTCCCCCAGCCACCGGCGGCACTCAGTGCCTCGATGATGGCGGCGCTGCGCTGCGCGACGGCCGATCCGCTGACGTTCTTGCCGAACGGTTCGGCGACTTCGAACAACGCTCCACTAGCGGCGGGCTGGCCGATGTTGGTGCTGGTTGGCACGCTCGAACCCGATGGCGGCTTGCTCGTACTGCTGCCGCTGTTACAGCCGGTGCTCACCAACCCGACTGCGCAGCACGCAACAAGAACTTTCGTGAGGACAGAGCGGGACATCGGGTCGGTCCCCCCGTGGCTCAGCCGGCGAAGTCTGGGCAGAGATTGGTCGTCGCGGCGCTGACGAACAGCGTTCCGTTGCTGATCCCGTATTGCTTTTCGACCTTGCTCATCTCGTCGAGGACGGAGGCCCCGCCGCGTAGGTCACTGCACGTCTGGTAACCCGCCGCGACCACCTGATCCGGCGTCTTGCCGGGAAGCATGACGTTATTGGTTCGCAGTTCGCTGAGGAAGCTGTTCGCGTCGGCCGACGCCGTCGGGGAACACAAGACAGCGCCGGTGGCCAGGGCTACCAGGGAAGGAGCGACGAATCGCAAGATCGAACTCATGACGGGTTCCTTTCGCCGGAAGGTTTCCCGCGCATTCCCGTTTGTCCATTTTTCGAAACGATAAAAGCGACGGATTGGACCGTCGACGACTCTCCGTGCCTTTGGTACGGGTGATGGCCATGCGGCTGCGGCTGCAGATGCGACTGCAGATGAAGTGTTTACGACGCCCCGCCGCTAGAACGGTGGTGGTTCGTCGTCGGGGTCCAGCGGTGGGCCTTGTACGAGTTCGCCGGTCATGCTGAAGATGCGGATCTTGGCGCGGGCTTCGCGGTTGCGTTTACGTTCGGCCTTGACCCGTGTGGCGCGCTCTTGGGCGCGGGTGCGGCGCCGGCGGGGCATCATCGCGGCGCGCTGCCCGCAATAGTCCTCGGTGCCCTCGACCTTGAGACGAGGCATACCCCCCACCGCGCGGCACAGGCTGGGGAACAGCAACGCGCTGCCCGGGGTGGTGACGTGGGTGTCCCCGCTCGGGGACGTCAGGATCAGGGTGCCATCAGCCAGCTGTTGTTCGGTCCACCCGACAAACGTCTTCACCAAATGATGAAAAGTGCAGTAACACTTCATGTTCCCCGCATGCGTAGGACCACCCTGGGCATACGGGATGGTGTGATCGAGCTGGCAGTCCCAGGCCGACACCTCACACCCCGGCCACCGACACGTCAGATCCCGGCACTTGAGGAAATCCGCCAACCCCGCCGACGGCCGATAATGCGGTTCCGGCGCGGTGTCGCCGGGATGAGCCAACGGCACCACGGTCGCCGTGTGAGCCAACTCAGCCACCAGCTCAGGGGTGATCAGCCCGTCGGCGCGGACCTCGCAGGCCGGGGTGGTGCCGGCGCCCTGCAGGGTGGCCTGTTCGGCGATGACGTGGATGACCACCGGCGAGGCCGGCTTCTTCCCACCAGCGGTGCAGTCTTTGCGTTGGCAGTGACACGCCAGCCGGTCCGCCCCCGCGGCCAGTGCCCCCAGCGCATCGGCGCGGCGCTGCTCCCGGCTGCGCGGATCGTGGGCACATACCGTGCCCGCCAGCGCGGACAGGCGTTTGTCCAGGGCGTGGGCGTCGGGGGTCAGGAAGAATCCCTCGATGCGCGAGATGCCGTCCTGGTCCCCGCCGATCCACACCTGCCGATCCGTGTGCTGCTGGTCGCGCCGGCGCAGCGCATCGCGGTCCTGGCCGGCCACGATCTTGTCCACCTGCGCGGCCAACCGGCCCCTGGTCAGCGAGGGCCAGCGGCTGATATTGGTGGCGATCAGCTCATCGACGCGGGCCAGGATCTCCGGGTCCTCGATCGCATCAGTGTGATAGGCAATCGTGATAAAAGCACGGAAGTCGATGTCCCCGGCACCAAACACCTCCCCGGTCTTGGGCAGGCGCTCACGCATCACCCGCGCATAATGCAGCCGGCTCAAAGCCAGCCCCCGACTGATCCGCAGCCCCGCCCCCACCTCCGCAGCGACCGCGGCCATCGCATCAATGGCCCAGTCCTCATCACACCCACAGTCGGCGAACCGTTGGGCGAACAACTCCCCGATCGCCACCAACTGCGCGGCCGCGGCCTGATTCTCCACCCGCGCCGCCGCCCGCACCCGATCCAGCCACTTCGTGGTCTCCGCGGTCGTGGACAGCAACGCCTCCCGCCGCACCAGGCTCTCATCCAGCCACGCCAACGCCTCTTCGGGCACCACCCGCTCGGATAACCGCCCCCGCGACGTCGCCGGCCGCGGGTCGTCGAACATCGACAACTGGGAATCGAACATACTTTCGATTATAGCCAGCGCCACTGACTTGATGCTGACAAAGCGGGCTGGTCGATGATGACGCTGATCAAGCGCGGGCCGGGTCGTCTCCCAGTTGAGCTGTCCCACTGGTAATCGGGCGCTGATCAACAGCAGCGCCGAGGCGCGATGACAATCAGGAGCCTGGCAGGTCCGCCCGCTCCGCCACGATTTCGTGGTCGCGGACGAAAAAGAGTGACGAGTTCGGCAAGTCGATGAATTTCCGTTCGTCTTCCAGCAACGCCCTGCCCGCCTCGCGTCCTATCTCCGACGTACTTGCCGCGACCATGTCTTCCACACTGTCCCAAGAGAGTTCGGCGACGCCGTCATAGGGCGGCACCTCGCAGCCGCGCACGGCGGCCGCGGCGCCGAGGCGTGGATCGGCGATGGCATGCCCCTGGGTGTACCGGCGGATCCCCAGCGCGGCCGCATAGCTACGCACCAACGGCCCATGGCTTTCCAACCAGTAGCGGTGAAACTCCTCTGGCGACAACGTCGGCAGACGCCTGAGACAGAAAACGATCTTGATCACTTGGACTCCCCTGTCGGTTCAGCGGCGCGCGTGGTAGACCTCGACCCATGGGAGAGCGTGTCACGTCAACCTCAACGACTCGTCGAAGCAGCTGATCTCATGACCGAACGCGAGACCGCTGCCGACGCCTACATCGATGACGAGTAAGTCGGCGAAGCAGATTCCGTCACCACGCCGCCGCGGCGCACTGCGGCCCCTAGAGCCCCTTCTAGTTGGAATGCTCGCCGCCGCAGTCAGCATGGGCTGGGCCGGCCGGCCGTCGTACTGGTATGACGAAGCCGCAACGATCTCGGCCTCATACAGTCGGTCCCTTGGCCAGTTATGGCACATGTTGGGCAATGTCGATGCCGTCCACGGTCTCTACTACCTGCTCATGCACTGCTGGTTCCAGATTTTCCCGCCCACCGAGTTCTGGTCCCGCGCACCGAGCGCTCTGGCCGTTGGAGGCACTGCAGCGGGGGTAGTGGTGTTGGGCAACCAACTGTCGTCTCGCACTGCCGCGGTTACCGCCGGATTTCTGTGCGCGATTTTGCCCCGCGCCACGTGGGCGGGCATCGAAGCCCGTCCATACGCACTGTCGATGATGGCCGCTGCCTGGCTCACGGTCCTGCTCATCTGTGCCGTGCGGCGTAACACCGTATGGATATGGCTGACTTACGGCATCGCCCTGGCTGCGGCGATCGTGCTCGACGTGTATTTAGCGCTGCTGCTCGTGGCGTATGCCATTTTCGTTTGCATCGATCAGCGTCGACGAATGGTCTTGCTGCCGTTCACCCTTACATCGGCCGCCGCAGTCACTGCCGTCGCACCGTTCGTGGCGGTCGTGGCCGGGCAAGTGCACCAGATCAGCTGGGTCGCACCTATCGGGCACCGAACGATCGAAGACGTCGCGGTCCAGCAATATTTCGAGAGGAACCCACCGTTCGCGATTCTGTCGGCCTTGGTCGCGGTGGCCGCTGTTGCCGTCTGGCTGCGCTCGTCCCGGCAACCGACGGAGGGTGATCGCCAGCTGCTGATCATGGCGCTCGCGTGGCTGGTAATCCCGACCGCTCTGATTGTCATGTGGTCGGTGGTGGCCCACCCGATCTATACGCCCCGCTACTTGACCTTCACCGCGCCGGCCGTGGCACTGATCCTCGGGGTGTGCATAGCCGCGGTAGCGGTCAAGCCATGGATCGCGGTAGTGCTAGTCATCGTGTTCACGCTTTCCGCTGCCCCGAATTATGTTCGTATACAACGTAATCCGTATGCAAAATACGGCATGGATTACAGCCAGGTAGCCGACCTGATCGATGCGAAGGCGGCACCCGGAGACTGCTTGCTGGTGAACGACACGGTGTCGTTCATGCCTGCCCCAATGCGACCGTTGCTGGCGGCACGCCCGGATACCTATCGAAAACTGGACGATCTCACCCTCTGGCAGCGAGCAACCGACCGCAATGACGTCTTCGACACCAACCTCATACCTGAGGTCGTCGCCGGCCCGCTGCGTCAGTGCAAGGTCGTGTGGATCGTCACCGAGGCGGATAAGTCAATGCCGGCCCACGAACAGGGCATCGCGCTGCCACCGGGTCCGCGCTATGGAGCGACCCCCGCCTTTGCGGTTCCGCGCGACTTGGGGTTCCGGCTAGTTGAGCGGTGGCAGTTCAACCTGGTTCAGGTCATCCAAGCGGTGCGGTAGCCGCTACCAGACGCGGATGTAATCGATGAGCATGGACGCCGGGAACGAACCGCCCGCGGGATCACCAGCCCCGACTCCACCGACGGCAAGTGTGAACATGGGGGTCATCCAGTAACCCGGATTGTTGAACGGCCAGCGGAAGTCGTCGGGAGCGCCGCCGTAGACGTGGATGGGCTTCGGCGGAACGCTGAAGTACTGGGCGCCATCACGGAAGAACTTGAAGCCACCCTCATCCCAGCGCATTTGCCAGGTGTGCCAGTTCTCGTCCACCAAACCGGGAATGGACTTTCCTTCCCAGGTCTTCCCGTTCGATGCCGCATGGACCGTGGAGCCTGGGGCCCACTCGCCGTTGCCGTACCACTCGAAAATGTCGACTTCGCCATCGGGCAGCGGATCTTCGTTTACGGTCCAGAATGCGGGCCACAGACCCGGGCTGAGGCAATCCAGTTTGATCCGCGCTTCCCAGGTGGTGTTGATCATGCCTCGCCAGTTACCACGCAGCTTGCCGCTGTAATAACCGTCTAGCTCTCTGGTTGCCCGCAGCACGAGGTTGGAATTGCCGTCTTGGAAAACGTTGCGGCGATCGTCCCGGTAAATCCCATCTACCGGGGGGAACACGTCGTCCTGCCAGGTTTGCACAGTCCACTTGCTGGGATCGGGACCCGAGCCGGCCGGACCGTCGAATTCGTCATGGAAGAGGTAGGGCCCGGAAGGACCCGCGGATGGCGCTTGAGGCGGCGAGGGGTGAGCCTGGGCTTCGGGCACGCGAATCGCGGCCGCGGCTGCCAGCATGCCTAATCCGGTCGTCAACAACATGCTGCGACGATCCATTGAGGTACCACCGTTCTTTAGAGCAGGGATCTCAGTCTCGCGCCTTCCCCCTAGCCAATTTCATAAACGGTGTTATACAACCACGCGCCGGGGGACTCGCGCATCTCGCCACACAGGGTCGTCGCCACTTCGGGACTACTTAACGTTGCCTCACCTGGTGTGACATGGTCTCCGGTAACGCCATTGGTCCAAGACTGTACCGCCCGGCCCCTGAGGTGGTAGACCTCACCCATGGGCGAGCGCGTCACGTTCCCAAGCTCCACGGGTCCGATGCTGGCCGGCATCATCGACAAGCCGGAAGGGGCCGTGCGCGGCTGGGGCGTGTTTGCCCACGGCTTCACGCTGAACAAGGAATCTCCGGCCGCATCCCGGATCTGTAAGCAACTCGCCTCGGACGGCATCGGCATGCTGCGCTTCGATGCACTGGGCCTCGGTGGATCCGAAGGAGATTGGGGTGACGGGTCGTTCACCGGGAAGGTCGACGACATCGTCAAGGCTTGCGAATTCATGGCCGAGCGAAACACCGCACCCGACATCCTGATCGGGCATTCGTGGGGCGGCGCGGCGGTACTGGCCGCTGCCCGACAGGCTCCGGGGGTGCGCGCGGTTGTCACCGTGGCCGCACCCGTGGACCCCAGCCACGTCGAAAAACATTACGACGCCGTCGTCGACCGCTGCCTGTCCGAAGGCAGTGCCGAGTGGATGGTCGGGGGGCGCACGCTGACCCTCAAGCGGGCATTCGTCGAGGATGTCCGCGAGGCCCACCTGCACGACAAGATCAAGACCTTGCGACTGCCGCTGCTGATCCTGCACTCCCCCACCGACAACACCGTCGGCATCCGCAACGCGACCGAGATCTTCCGGTTGGCCCGGCACCCGCGTAGTTTCGTGTCTCTTGAGGGTTCCGACCACCTACTCACCGCCCGTGGTCAGGCTCGGCGCGCGGGACGAATCATTGGCGCGTGGGCGGACGCATACCTCGACGACGAGTAGTAGTAGGCGAGCACTAAGGGGAGTCGATGAAAACCACGGTGGCCCTCGTCGATCAACCGGGCGGCGAGTTCTCCCTCGAAGAGGTTGAGCTCGACGGCCCGCGCGACGACGAGATCCTCGTCCGGATTGTCGCAACGGGGCTGTGCCACACCGATATTCACCTGAAGGCCGCCCTTCCGGCCGAAACCTTTCCCCGAGTCCTCGGCCACGAAGGCGCCGGAGTGGTCGAGGCGGTGGGCTCGGGAGTCAGCGGCATCGAGGTGGACGACCACGTGGTGCTCAGCTTCCGCTCGTGCCGGAATTGCGAAAGCTGCACCACCGGACCGGTCGGCTACTGCCCCTCGGCAATGCTGCTCAACTACCTGGGTATGCGCTTGGACGGGTCGACGACTTACACACGCAGCGGCTCCCCTGTATTCGGCAACTTCTTTGGGCAATCGAGCCTTTCGAGGCACGCGATCGCCTACGCGGACAACTGCGTCGTCGTCGACAAGTCCATCGACCTGACGAAGGTGGCCCCGTACGGATGCGGCTTCCAGACCGGGGCCGGCACCGTGCTCAACGTGCTCAAGCCGGACCCGGCTGACAGCCTGGTCGTCTTCGGCGTCGGCGCGGTCGGTTTGGCCGCGTTCGCCGCTGCCAAGCATCTGCAGGTCGGGACGCTGGTGGCGGTCGACCCCCTCGAGAGCCGCCGCGATGCCGCGGCCGCCTACGGCGCGGTCGGCGTTGACCCAACCGCGGAAGGGGACGTCATCGCACGGGTGAAGGAACTGACCGGCGGCGGCGCATCGTATGCGATTGACACGACAGCGATTTCGCCGGTGGTGAAGCAGGCTCAACTGTCGTTGCGCAACCGCGGCACGCTGGTCGCGCTCGGCCTCGGGGCCGAGGAGTACACGATAGACGCGCTCGACCTGCTGCAAACAGGCAAGGTGATCAGGTCTTCGATCGAGGGCGACGCGGACCCACAGGAGATGGTGCCGCAGTTGATCGAGTTGAACGCCGCGGGTGAGTTCGATGTCGACGGGCTGATCGCGACTTACCCGTTCAGCGAGATCAACACGGCCGTCTCCGATGTGCTAGCGGGAAGGGTCGTCAAACCGGTGTTCGTCTGGTGAGGATCGACGCCGTCGAGACCCTCCACTGCTAGCCCTTGCCAGCATCTTCCTTTGTCGTGTAATCGATTTCGAGCTCTTGCTCGGGACGCTGCGCCTCGGCACGGAGGGAGTGGGTGTAGTAAGCCTTGTCCGCATCCGTGAGGGGAGGTTGGACAATGCTTCTGGGCCACAAGCGTCGGGCACGGACAACGTCGATCTGCATGGCATAGACGATCACGGTCGCCTGAAGGGCCAACCACGCGAGAAGTCCAAGGACGGCACCGAACATCCCGGCGACGGCCTGAGCGTGGCGCAGTTGGCGGTCCACAATGATGCCCGCCGCGGTGAGCAAGACTTGCCACCCCAAGGCGCTGATCGCGGCGCCCAACATCATCGACCGGACCGGCACACCTGAAGCCGCAACCCGGAACAGGACCAAGAAGAAGCCGAAACCTAATACCGTTCCGACGGCAAGGCTGACGAAGCGCGCAGGTAGGCCGCCGAAGCCCATCGATGCCGCAGCGCCCGCGGCGGTACTCGCAGCACCGGTGACCACGACAATGAGGCCCAACAGTGAGAGCAGGGTGAAGGTCCGCAAGTACCGGGGGAAGAATCCCGGCCAGTCGACTTTGGGTACGGCCCACACGGTGTTCAGCGTCTTCTGCAACGCATGGGCGAACCCTCGGCCGCCAATCAGTGCCCCACCGATTCCGATAAGTAGCGAGGGCGCCGTGCCGCTGAACGCTTCGACACCAAGTTGGTCGTGAATCTGGCCGCCGACGATAGGGAACTCGGCAAAAGCTGAGCTCACGACTTTTGCGTGCAGGTCGGGATGGCTGCGTAACACCACGCCCAGCACGGCGGTGAATGCCAGCAGCAGAGGAAACGTCGCCAAGAACGCGTGATACGTCAGCAGCGCCACCAGGTTGCCCGCCTCGTCATCGCCGAATTTCTTGACCACGGCGATCGGGAAGCCCATGACCGAGTGGCGCTGCTGCCAACGGTCGAATCTGCGAAATACCCGTTCGATCGCGTTCGGCTGCGACTCATTCGCCTCGTCTTCATCACCGGCGTCCCCGTTCTCGCAGTCATCCATCGGTCAACCTCCCACGCACCCGTCGGGGGATACCCGGAAACCCAACCCTTGCAACGGCAATCGCGGCCACATTTGAGCAACGGTCGAGCTACTGCGTCAACGCGATCTGACTGAAGAGCACCGATGTTGTTGGAAGAGAAGGTGAACAAGCCCTGCGGTTCATAACGCGGCTCATAAAAGGGTGAGCCCGGCTGACGAAGAGTCAGCCGGGCTCATGGGTGGAGGAGACGTCAGCGTCTCATCACCCCGGTCCGCCCACCGCCCAATCGGGACCTTGGTCCGTAGACGCCCGCGACGATGGCAACACCGATCGCGGCCAGTACCACCTGGACCAGTAGCTCCATCCAGTCGACACCTGGCGTCGCGGTTGGGATGCCCAACTTGTCAGCCAGCAGCGTGCCGAGCAGGGCGGCACCAATACCGACCACAATCGTCAACCAAATGGGGATGCGCTGCTTTCCCGGAACAACGAGTCGTCCCAGCGCACCAACCACCAGGCCGATGAGTATGGCGCTTAATACACCGTGAATTGTCATGTCGTTTCTCCCGTCGAGTGCATGATGCAGATCACATACCCGGCGGATCTCGCCATCAAACGCATGCATAATTCCGTCTTCGCATCGAATCCGTTGCATGCGAGGCCCCTTGAGTATGACTTGTCTATGACCCGGAGGGGCCCTGGAAAGCGGGGGCTGGCGTTCGTTATCGTCGCGCTCATGCTCGGTGGACTTGCCGCGACCCTGTGGGGCCAGCAGCGTCGGCTCATCTACTTTCCGACGCGCGGTCCGGTGCCGTCGGTGACCACCATCGCGCGCGACGCACAAGACGTCGTCCTGGAGACCGCCGACGGACTCCGACTCGGAGCGTGGTACCTACCAAGCCGAGGCCCCAGACCGGGCACTAGAGCAAGCCCGGGCCCGGCAATTCTGGTCTGCAACGGCAACGGCGGCGACCGTTCCGGACGGGCGCCACTGGCCCTCGCCCTGCAACGCGCGGGCTTCTCGGTACTGCTGTTCGACTACCGCGGCTACGGAGAAAACCCCGGGAAGCCCACCGAGGAGGGCCTGGCCCTCGACGCGGCCGCCGCTCGGGCCTGGCTTGTCGCACGGCCCGAGGTTGACCCTAAGCGTCTGGTGTATTTCGGCGAATCGCTAGGTGGCGCCGTCTCGCTGCGGCTTGCCCTTGAACATCCGCCTGCGGCCTTGGTCTTGCGTTCGCCGTTCACCTCACTGGCCGACGCCGGCCGGGTCCACTATCCGTATCTGCCGTTGCATCTCCTGCTGTTGGACCGCTACCCGTCCATCGACCGGATCGCCGCTCTGAGGGCGCCCTTGCTGGTCATCGCCGGCGACCGGGACAGTGTGGTGCCAGATACGTTGAGCCGGCGGCTGTTTGACGCAGCCCCCGAACCCAAGAAGTTCGTGTTGATAGCCGACGCAGACCACAATGATCGGGAACTGCTCGACGGCACTGAATTGATCGGCGAGACGCTGAAATTCCTGCGCGAACACTCGGTGCTGTAAAGCGGTCCAACGGATACACCAGGGGCGGTCCCTGCGTGTAGCGTGCTCGCATGGTTCAACAGTTGGATGCGGCCATCCAGCAATCGCCAGAGGCCCGCGTTCACACGTGGCTGGCCGACTTCGAGTCCGCCTTGGCGGCACGCGACGTCGACCGCGTAGCTGCGAAGTTCAACCAAGACAGCCTCTGGCGGGATCTGGTGGCGTTCACCTGGAATATCAAGACAGTCGAGGGCCGCGAAGGCATCGTCAACATGTTGCGTGCGCGGCTCGACGACACTAACCCGGCGGGTTTTCGCACCCAGGAACCTCCGGTCGACGAGGGCGACGGCGTGACGTCGGCGTTCATCGAGTTCGAGACCACCGTCGGCCGGGCCGTCGGTCACCTGCGGCTCAAGGGTGATCAGGGTTGGACACTGCTCACCGCGCTGAACGAGCTCAAGGGCCACGAGGAGCCGGTCGGTTCGCGCCGACCGCTCGGGGCGGTGCACGGTCCCGACCGGGACCTGACATGGGCCGAGAAGCGCGCGGAACACGAAGCCTCCCTCGGCTATTCGCAACAGCCGTATGTAGTGATCGTTGGGGGCGGCCAAGGCGGAATCGCGCTGGGTGCCCGGCTGAGCCAGGTGGGGGTCCCGGCCATCGTCCTAGAAAAGCACGCCCGCCCCGGCGACAACTGGCGTACTCGGTACAAGACGCTCTGCCTTCATGATCCGGTGTGGTACGACCACTTGCCGTATCTGCCGTTCCCGCCGAACTGGCCGGTGTTTTCGCCAAAGGACAAGATCGCGGACTGGCTCGAGTTCTATACGCGGGTAATGGAAATCCCGTACTGGACATCGACCACGTGCCTTTCGGCGTCTTTTGGTGCCGATACCAAACGGTGGACGGTCGAGGTCGACCGCGACGGTGAACGGCACACACTACGGCCCACCCACCTGGTGCTGGCGACGGGCATGGCGGGCAAGCCGAATGTGCCGGAACTCCCCGGCCAGAACGAGTTTCGGGGGGAACAGCATCACTCCAGCCAGCATCCCGGCCCGGACGCCTATGCGGGCAAGCGCGCCGTCGTGATCGGCTCCGGCACCTCCGCACACGACATCTGTAAGGCGCTCTACGAGAACGGCGCTGACGTCACCATGGTGCAGCGTGCGTCGACCCTCGTCGTCACGTCCGAGGCGGTGCTGGAAATCGCACTCGGCGGCCTGTACTCCGAGCAGGCGGCGGCTGCGGGTATCACGACCGAAAAGGCCGACCTGACAGGGGCATCGGTGCCGTACCGGATCATCGCGGACTTCCAGAAGCCGATATCGGACGCGATGCGATTGCGCGACAGTGATTTATACGAGCGCCTGGCGCAGGCCGGCTTCCGGCTGGATTTCGGCGACGACGACTCCGGCCAGTTCATGAAGTACCTGCGGCGCGGCGGCGGCTTCTATATCGATGTCGGCGCCTGCGATCTCATCTGCGACGGCAGCATCAAGCTTCGCCACGGTGCGGTGGACCGGCTGACCGAGGACTCGGTGATGCTGGCCGACGGCACCCAACTGCCCGCCGATCTGGTTGTCTACGCCACCGGCTTCCGGTCGATGAACAGCTTTGTGGCAGACCTGATCGGTCAGGACGTGGCCGACAGGGTCGGCAAGGTGTGGGGCTACGGTTCGGGCACCACCCAAGACCCCGGACCGTGGGAAGGCGAGCTGCGCAACATGTGGAAGCCGACCCAACAGGAGAACCTGTGGTTCCACGGCGGCAACCTGCACCAATCACGGCATTACTCGCTCTTCTTGGCGCTGCAACTCAAGGCCCGTTATGAGGGGATCCCCACGCCCGTATACGGCTTGCAAGAGGTGCACCACCCCACCTAAAGGAGGGGCAATGGCTCATACCGGGCACTCGAACCTTGTTTCCTGCTTTCGGTCTCGTCTCGAAACCTACGGCGAAACAAGGAATTTCACTTACCTGGTCGAGTCTGGGCGGCATCTGGTTGAAGACGTCACGACGCTTACAGCCCTCGACCGCAGCGCTCGCGAGGTGGCGGCGTGGCTGGGCTCACGTCCGGAAGCCACGCGGCCCGTGCTGCTGTTGTTCGAGCCGGGTCTCGACTTTTGGCGGGCGTTCCTCGGCTGCGTGTACGCCGGTGTGATCGCGGTCCCGGCTCCGCTGCCGCATGACGAACGCAGCTTGTCCCGTGTCGCCAGCATTCTTCGCGACGCCGGTAGTGGTCTGGCACTCACCAGCGCCAAGCTCCGCGACGTGCTCGCCGCGGGCATCGATGGCCTCGGCCTTGAGCACCCGATCCGCTGCGTGGCGATCGACGACGGGCCGCTCGCCGACCCGGATGACTGGACGATGCCGCAGATCGCGCCCGACGCCGTGGCCTTCCTGCAGTACACCTCCGGCTCGACCGGTGACCCGAAGGGCGTCGGCGTCACCCACGGCAACGTGCTGAGCAACGAGGCGACGATCGCCGAAGCGGTTGGTGTGACCGACGAGTCCGTCCTCGTCGGTTGGATTCCGCACTTCCACGACATGGGCCTGATCAGCGGGATGCTGGCGTTCTTCGTGGGGACCAACATCGTCAACATGTCTCCGCTGGCATTCCTGAAGCAGCCGATCCGCATGCTCAAGGCGGTCAGCGACTACCGCGGCACCCACGCCGCCGCACCGAACTTCGCCTACGACTTGATCGCCCGCCGGGTGACCCCTGAGCACCTCGCCGGGCTCGACCTGTCCTCCTGGAAAGCCGCGCTCAATGGCGCCGAGCCGGTTCGCCGCCGCACCGTGGAGCGAATCACCGAGCTGCTTGCGCCGGCCGGGTTTGCGGCTACGGTCTTGCGTCCTACCTACGGTCTGGCCGAGGTGACGTTGATGGCCACCATCTGTGGCGGCGTGCAGCGCTACCTCGACGCCGATGCCGAAGCTCTCGAGCAGAACCGCTACTCACCCGCTACGCAGCGGTCGGTCAGCCTGGTGAGTTCCGGCGCGCCGGCACCCGGCGTCGACGTGCGCATCGTCGGCCCGGACACCCTCGAGGAGTTGCCCGAGGACCGCGTCGGCGAGATCTGGCTGCGCAGCCCGAGCGTGGCCAGCGGCTACCGCAACCGCCCGGAGGAGACACTCCAGCGCTTTGAGGCCCGCACCAGCGGCGGCGACGGTCCCTTCCTGCGCACGGGCGACCTGGGGCTGCTGCACGACGGCGAGCTCTACGTCACCGGCCGTCGCAAAGATCTGTTGATCATCAACGGCCGCAACCTCTACCCGCAGGACATCGAAGAGTTCGTGCAGACCGTGCACCCAGCGTTGGCCGGTGCACGCGGAGTTGTCATCTCGGTCGACGTCAACGACGCCGAACGCCTCGTCCTGATCCAGGCGGTCAAGGACGCCGTACTGGACGGATTGACCTATGCGGAACTGGCCGCATCGGTCAAGCGCGACGTCGCACGAGCCTTTGAGGTCCCGGCCCCCGGTGTGGTGTTGGTCGACCGCGCCGGCATCCATCTCACGACCAGCGGAAAGGTACAGCGCGCGTCGATGCGCGCCGCCTACCTGAATTCCGAGCTGTCCAACGTTCTCCACGTCAGCCCCGTGATCGGGTGACAAGCTCCGTTACGCGACGGCCGCCGTCTGCTCCACGAGGGATGTGCTGATGTATTCGGCGATGTGCGCAAGGGTCGGGTAGTCGAAGACCAGGGTCGGGTCGACGTCGATGTCGTACTGCATCTCGATCTGGCCCACCAGGCTGACCGCTTGGACGGAGTCCACACCCATCTCGGCCAGCGGCACCATCGGGTCCAGGCTGGTGACCGAGACCTCGAGCGCGGCGGCGAGGGTCGTGGTCAGCCAGCGGAGGATCGGGCGGCGGTTGGCGTTCATCGGGGCTCCTGTGCGGTGACGGTTGCTGTTGGGAATGAGTCTCAGGAGCGGGGCTTGCTGTTCTCTTGGAGCTTTCTCAACGCCCTAAAAGGGCCAGCTAACGGCACAAATCGACTCGTCACCCACTACCCTTGACCGCATGATGTCGCCCGCCTACCCCGGCGTTGAACCGGTCACCTGATGACCGACATCGCCGTCGTCGGGCTTGACTGCCGCTTTCCCAAAGCAAGCGACCCGGCCCGGCTGTGGAAGTTGTTGCTGGACAACGCGGACGCAATCGACGAGATTCCGCCGACCGAGCGCTGGGACGCCGCCCAGCTAGTTGCCGACGGGACGATCAACCACCGGACCGGCGGGTCGATCAGCGACGCGGACGCTTTCGACAACGAGTTCTTCGGCATCCCGCCACGCGAAGCGGAGGCGATGGACCCACAGCAGCGCCTGCTGCTCCAAACGGCCTGGCGGGCAATCGAAAACGCCACCCTTGATCCACGGGCGCAGGCGTGTTCGAAGACCGGGGTGTACGTCGGCGTGATGGCCAACGAATGGGCCCACCTGCACATGGCGGACCACCGGCGGATCACTGCGCAGTCCGGCACCGGCAACGGCTACTTCATGACCGCCAACCGGCTGTCCTACCAACTGGACCTCAGGGGCCCCAGCCTCGCCGTGGACACCGCGTGCTCTTCGTCCTTGGTCGCCGTGCACCTGGCCGTCCAGGCGCTGCGCAATGGCGAATGCGACCAAGCGATCGCCGCCGGCGTGAACCTGGCCCTGACCCCCGCACTCAATGTCTTCTACACCCAGGCCGGTTTGGCGGCCCCGGATGGGCGCTGCAAGCCGTTCAGTGGCTCGGCCGACGGCATCGGTCGCGGCGAGGGCGTCGCCGCCGTCGTCCTGCGCCGACTGGACGACGCCCTCGCCGCGCGGTTGCCGATCTACGCCGTTATCAAGGGCAGCGCGGTCAACAGCGACGGCCGCAGCAACGGCATCACCGCACCCAGCCGCTGGGCCCAGCAGCAGGTCGTCGACGCCACCTACAAAGCCGCCGGAATCAGTCCGGCGCAGATCAGCTTCGTCGAGGCGCACGGCACCGGCACCCTGCTGGGCGACATGATCGAGGCGAAAGCCCTTGCCCATGCCCATCGATCCGGGCGTGACCAGCCCTGCGCGGTCGGGTCGATCAAGGGTAACCTCGGCCACACCGAAGGCGCGGCCGGGATCGCGGGCCTGATCAAGGTCGTGCTCAGCCTGCACCACGGCGTGGTCCCGCCGTCCCGATTCGCCGACACCGAGAACGAGGCGCTACGACTGGCCGACGGTGGGCTGCGGTTGTTGTCCGAACCGATGGAGCTGCCCGCCGACACGGTCTATGCCGGTGTATCCAGCTTCGGCATTGGCGGCACCAATTGCCATGTGGTGCTGGCCACCGCGCCCGCCGATGAACCTGTGGCTCAGCCCAAGTCGGGAACCACCGGCGGGGGCATCCTCTCCCTCTCGGCCGACTGCACCGAGGCGTTGCGACGCAACGCATTACAGCTTGCCAAGGACATCGAGAGCACCGCGGCTCCCCTATCGCAGCTGTGCTGGTCGACCAACCAGATCAAATCCCGGGGCAAGGTCCGGCTGGCCGTGGTCACCGCCGATCGCTCCGAAGCCGTCGCAGCGTTGCGTGCCGACGACTTGGAAACCGTTGTGTCCGGCGGGATGTCGGCCGGCTGGTTGTTCAGCGGTCAGGGCGCGCAGTACCCCGGCATGGCCGCGGCGCTGCAAGAGAACATCCCGGCATTCCGCGACGCGTTCGACCGGGTCGAGACGGCGCTGCTGCCGCACCTGGGGGTGCGCATCCGCGATGTCATGGATGACGACCGCATCAACCGCACGGAATTCGCCCAGCCCGGTATCTTCGCGCTGCAGTATGCGCAGGCACAGGCGCTGGTTGAGATGGGCGCCGAACCGGCCTGGCTGCTCGGCCACAGCATCGGCGAGTACGCCGCGGCCGTCATCGCCGAGGTATTCAGCCTCGACGATGCCTGCCGCCTGGTCGCCGCCCGAGGCCGCTTGATGCAGCAACTGCCCGACGGCGGTGGCATGCTGGCGGTCCTCGGTCCGATCAGCGAGATCGACGGGCTGCCACTGGATCTCGCTGCCGTGAATGGACCCGAAGAGATCGTGCTCTCCGGTGCGCTCGAAGAGATCGAGCGGGCGGCGCACTCCCTCACCGAGGCCGGCGTGCGAGTGCGACGGCTCAACGTGTCGCACGCCTTCCACTCCCGGCTGATGGAGCCGATCGCCGCCGAGTTCGCGGCCGTCGCCGCGCAGTGTGACTACGGATTGCCCGCTTACCCCATCTATTCCACCTTGCACGGCCGGATGCTCGGTGACGACGAACCAATGGATGCGGCCTACTGGACCGCGCATGTCGGGGCGACCGTGCGGTTCGCCGACGCGGCCGCCGCGGCGATGGAGGCCGATCCGACGCTGCTCGTCGAATTCGGGCCCAAGCGGACCCTGGGCCCAATGATCGTACGAGCACAGGAGGCCACTGCTGAAGTCGTCCCGCCGTCCGTGACGGTTGCGTCGGGCGTCGCGGAAACCGTTGCCGCACTGTACCGCCACGGCCTGAATCCGAACTGGAGCCTGTTGTATCCAGCCGAGGCTCAGGTGACGCATCGGTTGAGCGGCTACCAGTTCAGCACCACCAATCGTTTTTGGGTCAACGAATCCGCCACCATGTCAACCTCTGCCTCGGCAGGCACCCCCACCTCCACTTTCACCCAGGACACAACGATGGACAATCTCATCGCGCTGTTCCGCGAACAAGCGGCCGTGCTCGCCGCATACAGCGGTGGGAATGTGCCGGCTGTGCCGTTCCCAGAGTCACTGACGACGCAACCGGCCGTCAGTACGGCGGGCATCGTGCGGTCCGAAATCGCCCGGGTCAGTGGATTTCCGGAGCAGCGACTGCGCAACTCCCAGACCATCATCGGCGACCTGGGGTTCGACTCGATCATGGTGACGGACCTGTTCGGTGGCTTGAATCGCAAGCTGCCGGGCCGCAACATCAATCTGGCGATGTTCGGTCCCGCCACCACGGTCGCCGACGTGATCGTCATGGCCGGCGGCCAGGCGCACGAATCCGCAACGGGAACAACGCCGAACGGGTCCGTGCAGCCGGAATACGACATCAGCGAGTTCGCCGAAGTCAAGGCGCTGGCCGAGCGCATCGCGCACGTCGAGGCCGCCGGCATCGAGAACCCGTACTTCGTGGTCAACGACGGCATCACCGATGCCACCTCGATAGTCAACGGCGTCGAGGTAATCAACTTTTCCAGCTTCAATTACTTGGGCATGTCCGGTCACCCAGCGGTAGCCGAGGCGATGACCGACGCGGTTCGCCGCTGGGGCAGCTCCTGCTCGGCGTCGCGGCTCCTCGCCGGCGAAAAGCCGATTCACCGCGACCTGGAGCTCGAGCTGGCCAAACTCCTCGGCACCCAGGATGCACTCGCACTGGTCAACGGCCACGCCACCAACGTCACGGTGATCGGACACCTGCTCGGTGAAGGCGACCTGGTGATCCATGACAGCCTGGCGCACGACAGCATCGTGCAGGGCTGCAAGCTCTCCGGCGCGACCAGGCGGCCGTTCCCGCACAACAACCCCGCCGCCCTGGACGAAGTGCTGACCAACATCCGCCACCAGTACCGCCGGGTGCTGATCATCATCGAGGGCGTCTACAGCCAGGACGGTGACATCGCCGACCTGCCGGCGTTCATCGACGTCAAACGCAAACACCAGGCGCTGCTGATGATCGACGAGGCACATAGCATCGGGGTGCTCGGCGCGACCGGCGGCGGCATCGGGGAGTACTTCGACGTCGACCGCGGTGCGGTTGAATTGTGGTCCGGCACAATGTCGAAGGCATTGGCTGCCTGCGGCGGCTACGTCGCCGGGACCAACGAACTCATCCAATACCTCAAGTACACGACGCCGGGTTTCATCTTCAGTGGCGGTATACCGCCGAGCATCGCGGCGGCCGCGCTGGCGGCGATCCGAACAATGCACAGCGAGCCGGAGCACCTGGTTAGGCTGCGCGAATTGTCCATGCTGTTCCTGCGCCTGGCTCGCGAAGCCGGCCTGGACACCGGCGACAGCTTGGGCACTCCGATCGTGCCGTGCATCGTCGGCGACTCGATGACCGCACTCAAGCTGTCGAACGCGTTGCTGAAGCGCGGTGTCAATGTCAACCCAATCCTGTACCCGGCCGTGCCGGAGGACAAAGCGCGGCTGCGGTTCTTTATAACGAGTTGCCATTCCGAAGACCAGATCCGTTACACCATCAAGGTTCTCACCGAAGAGCTTGCGCTGATAAAGGCGGCGGCTTAGCCGCTGCGCATGGTGACATGCAGCTGAACGCAGAGAACTCAGGGACGCTGCAGATCCCGGTCCAGCAATACGACCGGGGTCAAATACGCACGGGCATCGTGCATTTCGGCGCGGGTGGCTTCCACCGCGCCCACCAGGCCATGTACATCGACAGGCTGCTCAACCAGGGACTGGCCCAAGACTGGGGCATCTGCGGCGTCGGCGTGCTGCCCGCCGACCGGCGCATGCGCGACGTGCTGCGCGCTCAGGACCACCTGTACACGTTGATCCTCGAACACCCCGACGGCATCCGGGAACCGCGGGTCATCGGCTCCATCGTCGATTTCCGTTATGCCCCAGACGACCCCGAAGTGGTAGTGGAACTGCTCGCGGACCCGGCCGTCCGGATCATCTCGCTGACCATCACCGAGGGCGGCTACAGTCCCCCGTTGAGTGCCGTCTTCGAACTGGTGACCACGGCCTTGCAACGCCGACGTGAGCGACGGCTCCTGTCGCCGACGATCGTGTCCTGCGACAACATCGTCGAGAACGGTCAGGTGGCGCGGCGGGCCTTCACGTCCTACGCGCAGTCATCGGATCCCGCCCTTGCGCAGTGGATGCAAGAGAACACCCGGTTCCCGAATTCGATGGTCGACCGCATCACGCCGGTCACCACGCTCGACGTGATCGAAGGACTGCAGGCCGAATTCGGAGTCGAAGATGCCTGGCCGGTGGCCACGGAGCCGTTCGCGATGTGGGTGCTGGAGGATGATTTCGCCGACGGTCGACCCCCACTGGACCTAGCGGGTGTGCGGCTCGTCGACAACGTATCCCCGTACGAAGCCATGAAGCTGCGGTTGCTCAACGCCAGCCATCAGGGGCTGTGCTACTTCGCCTACCTGATGGGGTACCGGCTCGTACACGACGCCGCACAGGACCCGGTGATCGCCGAATTCCTCACGCGTTACATGGATTCCGAGGCCTTGCCCACGCTGGCCAAGATCGACGGCCGCACCGAGTTCAAGGAACAGCTCATTCCGCGATTCGCCAACGCGTACGTCCGCGACACGGTGACCCGGTTGTGCGCCGAATCCTCCGACCGAATCCCGAAGTGGCTGCTGCCCGTCGTCCACGACAATCTCCGCTCCGAAGGACCGGTACGACTCGCGGCGGCCATCGTCGCGAGTTGGGCCCGTTATGCCGAGGGCATCGACGAAGACGGACAACCGATCGACGTGGTGGACCGGCTGGCCGGCACGCTCGTTCCGCTGGCCCGCTCACAGCGGGACAACCCCGCGGCCTTTCTGACCAACCGGTCCTTGTTCGGCGATCTGGTTGACGATCGACGCTTCCTGGAAC
This sequence comes from Mycobacterium bourgelatii, assembly GCF_010723575.1. Lineage (NCBI taxonomy): Bacteria > Bacillati > Actinomycetota > Actinomycetes > Mycobacteriales > Mycobacteriaceae > Mycobacterium > Mycobacterium bourgelatii. The sequence goes on along the minus strand of NZ_BLKZ01000001.1, from coordinate 130,935 downwards.
CGTATCTGTGGACGTTGGAGTCGCTGCACCACCGCGGCGCCCGCGCCACCCTGGATGCGCTGCTACGGAGGGAAGGGAGCAACGACGCATGACCCTGGTAGCGGGCATCGACTCGTCCACGCAGTCGTGCAAGGTGCTGGTGTGCGACGCCGACACCGGTGATGTCGTCCGCCAAGGCCGGGCCAGTCACCCCGACGGCACCGAGATCGACCCGGCCGCTTGGGAATCCGCAGCCCGGGACGCCGTCGCGGCCGCGGGTGGCCTAGACGACGTTGACGCCGTCGCCATCGGCGCACAGCAGCACGGCATGGTGTGCCTCGACGCCAGCGGCCAGGTGGTGCGGCCGGCGTTGTTGTGGAACGACATCCGGTCCGCCGGCGCCGCGCGGGCCTTGGTGGACGAACTCGGCGGCCCCGACGCATGGGCGCAAGCCGTCGGCCTGGTTCCGCTCGCCGCCATCACGGTGGCCAAACTGCGCTGGCTGGCCGACCACGAGCCGGCGAACGCCGATCGCACGGCGACCGTCTGCCTGCCGCACGACTGGCTGACCTGGCGGCTCAACGGCGACGGGGGCGCCCTCGACCTCGCGACCCTGACGACCGATCGCAGCGACGCCAGCGGTACCGGCTATTACGACGCAGCCAGCGGTCACTACCGGTTCGACCTCCTCGAATTGGCGCTACACGGCCGACGTCCCGAGCTGCCCGAGGTCCTAGGGCCGGCGGAACGAGTCAGTGGTGCACGGATTTTCGGCGCCGGCCTCGGCGACAACGCTGCGTCGGGGCTCGGCCTCGGCGCCGACGAGGGAGATGTCGTCGTCTCGGTCGGGACGTCGGGCGTCGTGTGCTCCGTCACCGCCCACCCGGTCCGCGACGGGGCCGGTTTCGTCGCGGGATTCGCCGACGGGACCGGACGCTACCTACCCCTGGTGTGCACGCTCAACGGTGCGCGGATCCTCGACGCCACCGCCGCGTTGCTGCGGGTCGACCACGACGAACTTTCCCGGCTCGCGCTCTCGGCACCGCCGGGCAGCAAGGGCCTGGTCCTGGTCCCCTACTTCGAGGGCGAGCGAACTCCGAACCGCCCCAACGCAACCGGCGCGTTGCACGGGCTGCGGGTATCGAACTCTCATCCGGCCAACGTGGCCAGGGCGGCGGTGGAGGGACTGCTGTGCGCGCTTGCCGACGGGCTCGGCCAACTCACCAAGCACGGGGTCGTCGCGCGGCGGATCCTGCTGATCGGCGGAGCGGCGCAGTCGCAAGCACTGCGCGAGATCGCTCCGATGGTTTTCGGGCTCCCCGTGCTGGTACCGAGTCCTGCGGAGTACGTCGCGCTGGGCGCGGCGCGCCAGGCCGCGTGGGCGTTGAGCGGCTCACCGCTGCCGCCCGCGTGGCAGCCGCCGGCGACGCAAGAATACACCGCCGACCCGACCCCGGACGTGCCGGAACGCTATGCGCAACTGCGTGATTTGACCGAGGGCGGGCCCTAACGCAAATTCGCCCTAATCAAGTGGACGGAATACCGGCAGTATCCGGTACTGCGCCGCGAAGGTCGCCTCCTCGTACTCCTCACCGATCTCTCCGTCGTGGGCGATGAGCGTGGGACCATCGACGGCGGTGAAAGTGAATTGGGGAACCTGCATTTCGTGGTAGAGCGGGCTGCGCTGCAGACGTCCGAGGAGCATCGCGGTCAAGATCCGCAGTGTCGAAAACCTGGGGCCGGTTTCCAGGATGCGCACATCGATGAGCCCGTCGTCCATCCGGGTGCGGCGGGCGGGCGCGAACCCGGTCGGCACGTATAGAGAATTCCCGATGAAGAACAGCGATGTCTGCAGTGTCTTGTTGTCGTAGCTGATCCGGACGGTCTGGTCCTTACGCAGCGTGTGCCACGTCGCGTAGAGCGCCGCCAACGGCTTGCCGATGCGGTGTTCGAGCTTCTCGCGCTGCTGGACGAAGGTGGGGTACGCGCCGATGCTGGCGGTGTTGACGACCATGCGATCTTCGTTGAGGCACACCAGATCAACACGGGACACCGTGCCGCGGCGGATCGCGTCGATCGTCTTGGCCACCGTGTCGCAGCCGATGTCCTTGGCGAAATGGTTGAACGTCCCGGCAGGGAATACCGCCAGCGGAAGCCCCGCCTGCAGGGCAACCTCCGCCGCGGTGGCTACGGTGCCGTCACCCCCGCCGACCGCCAGCACCTCGGCCCGCTCGGCCGCGCGGCGCAGCACCTCTCGCGGGTCGTCGTCCGGGCCCAGTTCGACGATTTCCACCAGCGGCAACTCGGCTCGGACCTCGTCGATGACGCGTGCCCCGGTGCCGCTGCCGGACGCCGGGTTGACGACCAGGACCACTCCCGCCCCCTCCGGGCGGGCCGGGGCCTCGACCCGCAGCAGTTCCGTTCTAGGCAGGGCGGTTTCGGCGATCGGCGGGACGAGCCGGCTGCCCAGGACGGCGATGCCGGCGCCGATGCCAAAGCCGATGACCACGTCGCCGGGGTAATGCGCGCCGGTTGCCACCCGGGACAGGCCGACCAGACCGGCCAGCATCGCCAGCGGAAAGCCCAGCGTCGGGTTTTCCAGCCCCACCCCGACGGCGAACGCGGCGGCGCTCGCGGAGTGCCCGGACGGCAGCGAGTTGGACGTCGGGCGACGCCGCACGCGTCGGACCAGCGGCACCGATTCATACAGCGGACGTGGGCGCTGACGGATGCGCTTGGCGACCTGATTGGTGACCAAACTGGTCACCGCCAGCGACGCCACCCCACGTACGGCGCCGCGCTGCGCGGAGTACTTTCCGGAGGCGAAGAGCGCCGCCGCAATGGCGATCCAGAGCTTGGAATGGTCGGCCGCGCGGGTCAGCGGCGGCATTGCCGTATCCAGTAGGGGTGTCGGGCTCTCGGCGATCGCCTCAAACAGCTCGCGATCAAGGGCACCCAAGCCCCGAGTTACCCGCTCCATGCCGCGCGCGCGGCGCCAGGGCAGCGTGTCCATTGCATCCACACTATGTGGGCGCGTCAGCTCAGGCGTACCGGATCGTGGGGATGCGGCCGTAACGGGCTTGTCTCGATGGTCATCCAGCCCGACAGCGGCAGCGAATCCAAAATCGCCATCAACTCGCCGGGATCGCGGGCTCGCCACAGTCCCAGGGTGCGGGGCCCGTCCGGACCGTCGGCCAGCGTCCAGAACCGCACCAGGTGCCCACCGGCCGCCAGGTCGCGAGCGCGGCCGGCCTCCCGCGCCACGGCCTCGTCGACGGTGGACGCCGGGGTGCCTTGCGGCACCGTCATCGTCATCGTGATCAGGAACTCGGGCCCCTTGCCTGGCCGGATGGTTATCCCCTGACCCAGCGGGTCGTTCGGATGCGGACCGAGCGGCGTGACTTCGTCAAACCGCCAGATCTGCGGTGGAGCTGCGGCCACGGCGCGGTGCAGGTGTGCCTCGTCGTCAGCGTCGAACAGCGCCAGGGTGCACCCCTCGTCCGGACGCAGGGGCATGCGCCACAGGCGCAGTAGTCGCCCCTGTACGGCGAGCTCGCGGGATCGCGCGGCCTCTAGCGTGCCAACGTCGGCGGCCTGGCCTTCTGACGTGCCCTGGGCAAGGTGGGCCGTCATGGTGACGAGAAATTCCATGCCTGCCGGCCGACCTAACCGATCGTGAACGGTTTGCTGAGATTCGGCACGAAAAGACTGTAAAGCTACTCCTTGTAAACCCGCACGACGACGGGGTCATCCGAGCTGACCACCGATCCGGGCGGCGGCTCGATGCCCACCGCGGTCCAGCACGACTCCAGCATGACCACTCGGTAGGCGGGATTCGTCGAAGACATGCTCACGTCGGTGAAACCCATTCGTTGCAGGGTCTTTCGCACCGTGTCGCCGTCTTTGCCACACAGATCAGGAACGGTGATCCGAGTCGGGGGGCGCTGCGGACTCACGGTAGCGATCGATGCGCTTTCTGCTAATAGTTGCTAGCGACAATGTTTGCGTTGACGCAATTATAAGCTACTGCCCGGCCAAATGATGGCAGCGGTTTGGTTGGGATTCGGTTCGCCGGCAGCGGTGGCGAATCGATCCAGGGCCGTCTTGAGCTGCTCGCGGTCCTTTGGCGCCATGTCGCGCAGCACCCGGGTGATGGCTGCGCGCCGGTGTTTGATGACCTTGTTGACCAGGCGCCGCCCGGCGGGGGTGAGACTCAGAACGATGTGGCGTCTATCGTTGACCGCTTCTTGGCGGTCGAGCAGCCCCGCCTTGATCAGTCGGTCGCAGATGCGACTGGCGTTGGATGGGTTGACGTCCAGAGCTTCTGCCACCGCCGCGAGGTTCAGCGGACCTCTGGTGTCGATCATCACCAGGACGCGCAACTGCGGAACGGTCACGCTGTCGTCCACCGCGGCGATGGACGCCGCGGCGATACCTACGAGCGCCCGCGACGCCCGCAGTACGGCTTCAATCTGGTCGGCCGAAGGCCCCTCGCCAGGCACAAATCACCGCGCTAGAAGACGCGCACCCAGTCGACGAGCATGTCCATAGGGTACGTCCCACTTGCGGGATCACCACCACCGGAACCGCCGACCGCGAGGTTCAGGACGGGGAACACTGTGTAATCAGGATCGTTGAACGGCCATTCCCGGAAGGGCTCGTCCAGGTTCTCGATGCCCGTCGCAGGAACGCTGAAGTAGGGTTGGTCGCCTTCGGCATAGTCAAGCCAGAAATACATGCCGGTGACGTCCCAGCGCACCCGCCAGTTGTGCCACCCGCCGTCCACACCGATGGGGTGCGTCTCAAACGCGGTGCCGTCCGGATTGGCGTGCACGGTGGTCCCGGACGGCCACGTCCCGTTGCCGTACCACTCGATCAAGTCGATTTCCCCGCTGCGGCCGGGGTCGTCGTTGGACAACCACCAGGCCGGCCACATGCCAGGCCCCAGGCAGTTGAACTTGATCCGAGCTTCCCAGGTGGTCCCGACACCCCCGCGCCAGAGGCCGTGAACCAGCCCGCCGAAATAACTGTTGCCGTCCCTGGTGGCGCGCAGCACCAGGTTCGAGTTGCCGTCCAGGAACACATTTGCGCGGCTGTCGCGGTACTGGCCCCAGAATTGCGGCCGGTCGAAGCCGACGGGGTTTCGGATCGGCGTCCGGAAGTTGGAGACGCCCCACTTCGACGGGTCCGGCGCCGAGCCTGCCGGACCGTCGAATTCGTCGTGCCATAGCCAGCCGCCGGACGCTCCGGCGGCGGGCGCGAGCGGTGCGGGCGGAGCTTTCGGGGGACCCGCAGGAGTTTGCGGGCGAGACGGGTCGGCGAGGGCATTCGGGGCCGGGATCGCGGCCGCAAGGGCACCGAATCCCGCCATCATGATCATGCGACGACGGTCCATCTGAGGCATAAGAATGGGACGATAGCAGTCCGCGCCGCGCCGCGGAGAGATCGGCACTTTCGCTCAGCGGTCTCGATACGGTGGCCTGCCGATCACCACCCCATCTCAAGCGGACTCTGGTTCGCTCAGCTTGACCAGTGTCTTACCGATGTTCAGGCCGGTGAACAGCCCATTGAGCGCGTCGATGCACGACTCGATGCCGTCGAAAATAGTTTGCCGATGCTTGAGCTGGCCGTCAGCCTCCCACTGGCGCAGGTGCGCAAAGGCTTCGTCGAACCGGTGCCACTGGTCGAGTGCGTTAAAGCCTTGCATGAGTGCGGTTTTGGACAACAGGTTCACGTAGTTTGCTGGGCCCGGATGCTCGCCGGTCAAGTAGCTGGAGATGACCCCACACAACACCACCCGCGCCTTCGGTGCGAGCCGGCCCAGTACCGCGTTCAGTATCGGGCCGCCGACGTTGTCGAAGTAGACGTCCACGCGCCGCGGGCAGTGCTCCTTGAGAGCGGCCGCCAGGTTGCCCGCCTTGTAGTCGATGCACGCGTCGAAGCCGAAGTCTTCAACCACGGCCCGGCACTTCTCCGGTCCACCCGCGATGCCCACCACCCGGGCGCCCGCGATCTTGGCGATCTGACCGGCAATAGACCCGGTCGCGCCTCCGGCCGCCGAAACCACCACCGTCTCACCCGGTTGCGGCCGCCCGATGTCGGTCATCCCGAAATAAGCGGTGGCGCCGGTGGGGCCGTAGACGGACATGATGGCCAGCTGATCACTCTCACCGGGAATGGGTGTGCTGAATACGTCATCGCGAATGATCACGTACTCCTGAAATCCCGTCAGCGTGGTGACGATGTCGCCGACGGCGTAAGCGTCACAACGCGTCTCGACGACCTCGCCGATCCCGGCCGCCCGGATAACTTCGCCCAGCTGGACCGGCGGTAGGTAGCTGGGCTGGTCGTCGAGCCAGGTCCGGACCGCGGCATCGAGGCCCACATACGTGGTGCGCAGCAACGCCTCACCTTCGCCCGGCTCGGGTGCCGGCCGGGTGATCAACTCGGTGTCACCGGGCTGAACCAACCCCTTCGGGCGACGACGCAACACAATCTGACGGTTCGGCAAGTCGGCCACGACTGCGATCCTATGCGCAGACTGTTCGCTCCCTACTCGGTTCGATGTGCGTGTGGGAGCATCGATTCATGAACCCTGAGGACGACCCGGAAGCCCGCATCCGGCAGCTCGAGCAACCTCTGGCCGACGTCGCCCGCGCGTCCGAAATTGGCATCAACGACGATGGCGGCCAGGCGTATCAGTACCCGCCTCCGCCGCCCGGTCCGGTGCCGCCGCCGATGACACCTTCGGCACCCTCGTACGGCTCGTACGGCTCGTACGGCTCGGGATACAGCAGCCCGTTTCCGGGTGCGACCGCGCGATCGGTCTCGGGGATGCGGGCGTTTTGGCTCTTGGCCACGTTGTTCGTCCTGATCGCACTGGGCGTCGCCGGCGCCATTGCGTTCTTCGTGTCCAACCAGCTGCACCGCAACGACTTCTCGGTGCCGACGATTTCGGAGACGTTCGGAACTGCGGCCCCGCCTTCTGAGCCCACCTCCGCGCCATCGCCTCCCGACGCCAAGACCGCAACACCGACCCCCGGGCCCACGACCGCCGGTCCGACGACCGCTGCCCCGCCGCAGGGCGCGCCGCTTTCCATCTCCGGCATCGACGAGAACCGGACGATCGCCTGCAACGACAACGTCGTCACCGTGAGCGGAATCTCCAACACCGTCGTACTCACCGGGCACTGCGCGAGCGTCACCGTGTCCGGCATGGAGAACACGGTGACCGTCGACTCCGCCGACAAGCTCGACGCCTCCGGCTTCAACAACAAGATCATCTACCACACGGGATCGCCGACGATCTCCAAGTCCGGCGACGGCAACGAGATCGCCCAGGGCTGACCAGTCGCGCTAACCCATTTGTTGGGCCTGGGCCAGATATCCCATGAATTCGGCTGCGCGCGCCCCGGCGGCTAAACGCTGCACCAACTCGCGATAACCGGGTTCGTCGCCGCGTGCACGCGCGAGCAGGGCACGCATCCGCAGCACCGCCAGTTCGTGCAGCACGAAGCCGGGTTCGGTCGGCACCGCCGCAAGTCTGTCGATCGCTTTTTGGGCCTCGTCCAGGTCGGTAGCGGAACCACGCGCCAGCAACGCCTCGACCAGTGCGGCGGTCGCCGGTCCGCGGAAAATCATTTCGCCGGTGTCGAATTGCTCGGTGATCACGGCCGTGGCGAGCTCGGTCGCCCCGTCGATGTCTCCCGCTCGGGTTCGCTCCCGGGCGAATTCGATGTCGCAGATCCGCCGCAACGCGCGCGGGAGCTGTTCGGAGACGAACATATCCTTGGCCTTGACCAAGCATTCCATGCCCCCGGCTTCGAAATCGTTGTGCAGCAACGCCATGGCCCGGTTCAGCAAGGCGTAGGCAAGTGCAACGTCGTCGCCGGACCGTTGCGCGAGTTCCAAGGATTCTGCCGCCAGAGCCAAATCACGCTCGGTGGGCTGCACGGCGCCGTTCTGAATTGCCGCCGCGTACTTGTACAGCTGAACGTAGGAACGGGCACCGGCGTCCACCGCGCGGGCCATCACGATGCCGGCCCGTAGGTCGTCACGCCAGCCTTTGCGCCCCAGGAACATTCCGGCCGCACCCTTGACGGTCAGCGCCCAGGCGAGTGGAGAACCGATCAGCAGGTTGCCCATGGTGGGGTTGCCGTCCGCCAGGTCGATGACCCGTTGCGCCAGCCGCAGACTCTCCGTCGCTTCGCCGGCTTCCCATTTGGATTGGGCGGCCGCATAAAACAACCCGACGGTGATCGTCGGATCACCAATGGATTCGACGAGGGTGGCGAATTCCGAAGCCATTTCGGCGGCTTCGCGATGGCGCGAATGAAAGGTGAGGGTGGTGAGGTGCCCGGCCATCCCGATGACCAACGACTTCTTGTCACCCGCCAGGGTGGCCAACTCGCGCAACTCCTCGAATCCGGTATCGGCCGGCGTGCCGCCAACCTGAAAGGTGCTGCCGCACAACAGTGCCCGCGGCGCTATCCGCATGGACAGCAGGTCGGGCTCGTCCTCGGGGAGTCCGTCGGCGACGCGCAGCGCACATTGCCAACTCTGGCGGGCCGCCCGAATGTCGCGTGCCCCATACCAAGTCGCCGCTTGCATGTGCCACTCGAAAGCGTCGTGCAAGTCGCCGGCTGCCGCATATTGGGTTGCGACGATGGCGGCTTCCTCACCGGTGAACCCGCCGCGGGTTCGTTGCATCACCGCGGCGACCCGCCGGTGCAGCTCCGAACGGCCGGCCTTCAATTGCGATTCGTAGGCCACCGCCTGGATCAGTGGATGGACGAATCCATACTCGACGCGCGTGGCCCGCGGTACCACTTCGACCAGTTCGGCTTCGATCAGCGGCGCCAAATTCACTGCGTCCGGAGTGGTGTCGAGCAGTAACGCCAGGAGGGTGGTGTCGAACCGCGCGCCGATCACCGCCGCGGCGTGCAGCGTGCGCTTCGACATGGCGTTCAGTCGGTCGATGCGAGCACCGACGACCGCCTGAATGCTTGCCGGCACATGGATTTCGCTCACCTCACGCACGCAGACGTAAGCGCCCGGTGTGCCCTGCAACTCGCCGCGCTCAGCCAGGTCACGCACGATTTCTTCCGCGCAAAACGGAACGCCCGCCGCGCGCTCGGCGATCACCGCGGGCAACCCCGCGACCGACGGATGCTCGCCGAGGAGCTCGTTGATCAACTCGTAGATGTGCGAATCGCTCAGCGGAGCAATGCTAAACGCGGTAGCCCCAGGGATGCGCGACAGCGGCCCCCGATATTCCGGACGATACGCGATCAACAGCAGCGCGCGCGTCCTGGGCAGGGTGGCCGCGAATTCGGCGAGCATGGATTCGCTGGCGGCATCGATCCACTGGGTATCCTCGATGACATAGACGGCGGGCTCGGCCCGCGCCACCGCGAGGGTGTTGACGAGTTCGACGAGCCGCCGACGACGGGCGTCCGGGGTGACGTCGGGCAACGGTGTGTGGTCGTCGCGCACACCGAGCAAGTCGTCGAGCAGCACCAGATCTTCCGCACTGACGAAGGGAGCGGCAGTGCGCACTCGGCTCCGAGCCTGCTCGATGCCGAGGCCGCCGATGTCGAGCACCGCGCGCAACAGCCGGGAGATCACGTGGAACGCGATCTCGCGGGTATGGGATTCGCAGTAGGTGACGAACGTGTCGAACCCGATACCGCGGGCGGTCGTCAGCGTCTCACGGAGCAACCTGGTCTTTCCGACGCCCGGCCCGCCCTGCACGGTGACGGCGGTGCCGTGGCCATTCGCGACCCGGTCGAGCACCGCGCTGACGGTGGCCATTTCCCGCTCACGTCCCACCAGGCGCGATTCATGGCGCGGCTTGCGACGGCACTCCCCGTCGGCGGACAGCAGCCGCCGCGCCGGCACCCCGTCGTCGACACCCTTGATCTGCACGGTTTCGCGCTCCCCCAGGACAACGCGATGCTCGACGAGTCGCGCCGTCGATTCACTGAGCAACACGCCGCCCGGTGGCGCGGCCGACTCCATCCGCTGCGCCATCCCCACCTGGGCGCCGACCGCCGTGTAACCGAGGTGAGTGGCGCCGACTTCACCTGCGATCACCCGACCGGAATTCAGGCCGACCCGCAAGCGCAGGTCGATCCCGTCTAGGCGGGCCACCTCGACGGCCAGGTCTTTGGCCTCCTGCTGGATGTCCAAGGCCGCGAGGCAGGCCCGAAAAGCATGGTCCTCCAACGTGATTGGCGCACCGAACAGGGCCATGATGCCGTCGCCGGTGAACTTGTCCACGGTGCCGCCGTAGCGCTGCACCACCGCGGCGGAGCGATTGACCAGCTCGGTCATCACCTCACGCAGCCGCTCCGCCCCGAGGGCCGCCGCGATATCCATCGAACGCACGACGTCGGCGAACAGCACCGTCACTTGCTTGTACTCAGCCGGTTCGACGACCAGCGTCAGCCGCGCACCACAGGCATCGCAGAATCGCGCACCCTTGCGCGGCTCAGAACCGCAGGAGGGGCAAACTGGCGACGTTGCGGCCACACTCTGCAGAGAATAGGCCGCAAAATCGGTTATGTGGACTCGTCGGACTGATCCGGAGAGTCGTCGAGGACGCTGACCGCAATTCCGTAGGGCAGGAATCGGACCTTACGCTTCGGGTCGGTGTTGTTCTTGTTCGCGCGCAGAGCATCGAGTTCGGTGGCATACACCTGCTCGACGCGCGCGGACCCGTCATCGTCCACGGTGAAGATGGCCCATACGCCGTCGCCCGCCTCACCGGCGGTTTCGGGCGCCGGACGCGATCGCCGGCCCATGTCGTCGAACAGCACCGACCACGCAGACCGGTTTGCGGGACCGTTGACGAACTTCCCGATCCGGTCGAACACGTCGCGCAGCCCCTCGCTGCCCTCCCTGATCACCCGATCGATGTCGTCGGGATCGAAGCCAAAAGCATTTGAGTCGCCCACGCGACCTCCTCCAGTTAAGTCAGTTAGCTACCAGTGTGCGCCCTGTTAGACGCGGCCGCCACGAAGTCCGGACTTCGATGGGTCAGGGCGATGGCTTAGGGGCCAGGTTCGGGCGGGGCCGGCGGAGGCGGCGGCGGCGCGGGCGGGTAGATCGGGATCGGGATCGTGACGAACGGTACGTGCAGGTACATCGTCATGACCGGACTCGGAGGCGCGGCGGGCGCGGGCGGCGGCGCAGCCGGTTCGGGAGGGGCGGGCGGCGCTGCCGGAGCGGGCGGTGGCGCGGCCTCCGGCACGGGCGCCTGGACCGGCGGCGGCGCCTGCCGGGTCGGCTGGCGGCGCGGGGCGGGTACCGCATTCGCCACGGTCGGGGGCGCCTTCTGCACCACCGTCGGTTGCTGCAGCACCGTGGGCGGGGGCGGGGCGGCCACCTCGGTGACTGGCGCGGGCTTCGGGCTCGGCGCGGGCAGGTGTGCCGGGGGCGGTTCGGCAGTGGCCGGGGCCGGGATTTGACTCGCCGGCGGGGGGATGGTTGCTGGCGGGCTTACCGGGGGGTTCGCCGGCGTGGCAATGCCGGCCGGTGGGGTGGGTCGCGGGCTGGGCTCGGACAGCGCGGCGGGCCGGACGTCGGAGGTCAGGGAAATCACCAGTGCCCCGGCCGCCATGGCCGTCATCCCGGCCATGGCGCTGCCGGCCAGCGCCAGCCTGCGTGGCTTCTTGGCGTGCCCGCCGGCTAAGCCGTCTAAGCCGTCCGGGTCGTCCGACCAAGCGCTGTAGGCCAGCGCTTCGTCGCCCAGGTCAGCGTTGGCGCACACGTCAAGGTAGGTCGGGGTGAGGGCCTGGGAGTTCACCTCACCGGTGCCCGGATCCAGCGCGTAGGCCAGTGCGGCCGTGGACGATGCAAACAGTGGCGCGTTTGCCGAGGCCAGGGCCGCTCCCCGGGCCAGGGCCAGGTGCGGTTCCGCGGGGAAACTCACCGTCAATGCGGTCGCCGCCTCCAGCGCGGGCTTCAACGGCACGATGTCCACGCCACAGCCGACGACGAACACGCCCTTCGCTCGCGACGCCGGGGCATGGAGTTCGGCGACCATTGCCGCAAGCTCGGCGCGCCTGTCCCGCTCGACGCCGCCCAGCGGTTGCCGATGCAAGTCGACAATCGAGCCGTCGGCGACATCGACGACGGCCAGCGTGGCGCTGTCGGCCTCGACGAACAGCATGGCGATGTACGGGTAGTACAGAGCGGACCCGACCGTCTGGGTAAGGGCGGCCGCCGCGAGCAGCGGGGAAACCAGCATGACGTTGCCGATGTCGCGCGCCGCCAACTCTTCGCGCAGGGCAGTCGCCGCCGCGGGGTCCGTCCAGGTCACGCCGGCTGAGCTCAGCTGATGGCCAGCCTCCACCGCACCTTCGCGGGTGCCGACCAGCGCCGAGATCACCTGCGTGGGAGCGCCACCGGGCCGGACCTGAAAACTGTCTTCTTCGACGGTCGCGCCGTCGGCATTTTCACCCTCGACCAGCACCAAGCGGACAGCCGTGGGTTCCATCGATACCCCAAGGACGATGTCCACTTCGCCTCCCAAGAAGGCGGGCCCAGCGCACCCCGCGGGCCGCCGTGGCTTGACCCTATCCGCACCCTACCCGCGCGCGAATAGCCGCGACTCGATTCTAGTCAAGCTCTAAGGTCGCGGCTATACAGCGGAAACGAGAGGTTAATGGGAGCCGGGGGCGGCAAACGGATTCTGCGGGCTCACCTCCTGCGGCGGTTGGGGTTGCGGGGGCTTCGGTACCGGGACCGGTATGGGGACCGGTAGCAGCGGGACGTGCAACCACTGCGTGGTCATCTGCACCGTGGATGGCGCCGAAGTCGGTGGGGGCGGCGGTGCCGGCTCCTGGGCGCTGGGCGCCTCGGCGGCAAATTGTCCGGCGCCCGGCGGCTCGGTTGTAGCGGGTGTGGTGATGGTCGGTGCAGGGGTGGTGGCCACCGGCGGTGGCGTGGTGGTCGTGGTGGGCAGCGGCGGCGCCGTGGTGGTTGTCAACACCGGCGGTGGCGGTGACGACGGCGGTGGGGGCGAGGGCGGCGGCGGGGGGACGCTGGTGGGTTCGGGCAAAGCGCTGGGGGGCGGTGCGATCGATTCGGCCACCGGGGGTGGGAGCTCGCTGGGCACGCTAGGGGGGACCGCGCTGGGCGGGATGGCGCTGGGCGGGATTGCGTTAGGGGCCACGGACCCCGACGGCCTTGGCGCGACGCTCGGGACGACTGGATGGTGTCGCGGACTGTGGTGCTGTTCAGTGGTCGTCAACGTGACCGCCACACCGCCGATAGCGGTTACCGCCACCGCGGCACACAGCCCGATCAGCAGTTGCGATACCCGGAAGCGCCGCCACGGCGGCTCTTTGGGACGGTCGATCACGTTCAGCCGCATCGACCAGCAGGGACCCTCTTCGTTGAAGGCATCGCCGTGGAACCGGACCGGGAGGTCGCCGGTGAATTCGGTCTGCGACCACGCCAGCTCACGATCGGTCATCGCGTCGCAGTCGATCACCATCACGTCACCGGCCGGCAGTTCGATCAGGCCGGTGCCCGCGTGACTGCCGGCATGTGCCGAAACCAGACCCAAGGACATCCGGGTCCGGAAATCGACCTCTTTGCCGCGGGTGGAGAGCAGCAACGCGCCCGTCGCCGCAGCGCACGCCGGCTCGGCCGGGGTAAGGACCGGCAACCGGGTGTGCACCGAAAGACGTTCGGTGATAAGCGGAATACTCGCGCCGCCGCCGACGGTCACCAAGGCAGCGAGGTCCGTCCAGGTGGAGTTGCTGCGCGCCAGCATGTCGTCGAACGCGTAGATGAAGCCGGTCAGGCGGTCGTGGAACAGATCCTCGAGTTTGCTGCGGCTCAGTTCGATGATGGCGCTGGAGCCGCGCAGTTCGGCCAGCAATTGGGTTGTCGTGTCGACGGATAACCGCTCCTTGGCGGCTCGGCACTGTTCTCGCAACAACCCGAGTTGGGCAACCGCGGCCGTGTCGTCCGGGTCGATGTCGTCGTGGCCGAGTTCGTCGATGACATGCTGCAGCAGTGCCTGGTCAATCTCGGCACCGGAAAAATCTTCGTACCGCATGGTGGCGCTGATCGGCGTGAATTCGGACTCGGTCTCCAACAACGTGACGTACGTGCCGGAACCACCGAAATCGAGCAGCGCCACCGCTTTTCCATCGGGCATGCCCAGCTCGGAATTCGCCGCCGTCAGGGCCGCTACGGTATCCGGGACGAGTCGAGGCGCCATGCCGCTGCGCACGAATCCCACGTGCGTACGCAGGCCGTTGCGCAGCGCCTGGGCGGTTCTGGCGTTCCAATACGCCGGAACGGCAATGGAGATCTCGGCCGAGCTGGCATCCACATCCACCGCGGACACCATCGCATCGAGAGCCTCGACCATCAGCAGGGCCGGGTCGTGCGTCGAGCCGTCGGGCGACACCAGCGGAACCCGATCTCCGAGCCGCTCCACGAAGCCGCCCATCAACACGCCGGGTTCCGTCAGTTCCGGATCTTGTTCCGGCGTACCGACTTTCGGCGCGCAGTGCGGATACAGGGTCAACACAGTGCGACGCGTCACCGGTGTCTTACCGTTGCACGCCGCGACCAGGTTAGTGGCCCCGATCGACAAGCCGAGCGGGTCATACATAGAACGAAGACTTTCGGCGATAGGTGGTGTCCTGCATGGGCGTCCAGCCAGCGTTAACCATAGCCGCGAGCGCCCCGTACGCCGTTAGTTCACAACCTTATTGGTATCTGGTCGATGTCGTGTCGTCATCGAAACGGTATACCCGGCACCTTGACACCGCCTGGCGGATCACACCACCGTGAGTGGCAGCGAACGCCGTGGCTCGAACTGAAAGTCCGCGCCGCGGCTGACTTTGGCCACCGATACCTCCGGCAATTCCGTTGTCGGATGGTCGGTTTCCACCAGCTCAGCGGTCCAGTCGGTATCCGTTCCGATGCTGCGAACCTGGATTCGGGGAGCTACCGCGGTCGCTATCGCCTGCAGCGGCTGCACGGAATCCGGGCCGCACAGCGAAATCCACGCGCGGTCATCGTGAGCCGGTGAGCGATGCACGGCCACCTTGTTCTCCGCTATCTCGGCCACCACGTAGCCGGCGGGGTTGAACAGCGGATGCAGCTCGAACACCCGTACCAATCCTTCGATTCCGCCGGGCAATCCCAGTGCGCGGTGAATGCGCTCGGCGCCAAGGCCGGCGACACCGATCAACTGGCGCGTGCCCACCGAACGCGCCAATTCGGCATCGTCGCCGGCCCGTTTGGCCACCGCGATGGCGAACGACAGATACAGCAGGTGCATCTGCAGACATACCTCGTCGGCCATCCGCGTCAACGCGGAGTGCGAGAACGCCGCGAAGTCCAGGTCGGACAGCAACGGACCCGAGTAGTCCGCCAACCCCTCGTCGGACGGGTCGATGGGCGTCAATTCCCAAGCGGCGGCACACGTTCGGCGAATCTTCTCGGCGGCCGGGATATCTTCAACCGCGGGATGGGACTCGTCGATGACGACGGTCCAGGCGCAGTGCGGATGACGATCCGCCGGCACCCGAGGGGGTCGGTGCAGGGGACGCATCTGCGCCTTCGGATTGGTCGCCACCGCCGTGGCGTCGAAGGTCGGGTCTTCGATGGTGTGGCACATGCCGAGGACATAATCGTCACCCATGGGCTCGACGTCGAGCAGAGCGCCGCAGTGATCCAGATGAAATTCGCCGTGCCAGCGGTCGCGGACGGTGTAACGGAAGTCCATGAACTGCGGCGGCGCGCCGATGTCGAGTTGCAGCCCCTTGAAGATCGTGGGCACGTCGTTGCCCTCGTAGTTCAGTGCCCGTTGCATGCGCTTGGTGTAGGTGGGGCTGGCCCCGGCCCATTCCTCGATGGCGATCTGCAGCATTTCCTCGCGCCCGAACGACTGGATGCACCAAGCCATCCCGGAGCGGTCGATCATGTGCCCGATCAGGAGCAACTCAGGGACCAGCACCGCGAGTTCGCTGCGGGACAACTCCGCGTATCGCGATTGGCTCATCCCCCAAAGCTACTCGCGAGGCGATGTGCTGCAATGGCCTGATGGGCCATGACGACATTGCCGCGATCCAACAAGTCAAATACCGCTACCTGCGCGCGCTGGACACCAAACACTGGGACGACTTCGCAGACACCCTGACCGAGGACATCAAGGGCGACTACGGCTCATCGCTCGGCAAGGAACTGCATTTCACCAACCGCACCGAACTGGTCGACTTCATGCGCTCCGCGATGCCCGCGAGCGTGGTGACCGAGCATCGGGTGACCCATCCGGAGATCACGGTGAACGGAGACACCGCTACGGGCGTGTGGTACCTGCAGGATCGCGTTATCGTCGCCGAGTACGACTTCATGCTCATCGGCGCCGCCTTCTACCGCGACCAGTACCGACGTACCGAAAACGGTTGGAAAATCAGCGCTACCGGCTATGACCGGACCTACGAGGCGACGATGTCGCTCAAGGGACTCGACTTCAAGTTGACACCCGGGCGCGCCATCGCCGGCCACGAGGCCGGACAGCAGGCCGACACTACTTAGCGATCGCGATCACCGCACCTGGCCGCAACCAGCGGATGATCTGCACCAGGGTGGCGTCGTCGATAGCGACACACCCTGCGGTGGGACCACCGTCGGTGGTGTGAAAGAAGAACGCAGCACCTCCGCCCGGGACCTTGTTCTTGTTGACGCCCATCACCACCGCGTGCTTGTACTGCGGGATTTGCAGGTTCTCGCTTTCCGCCAAATTGAACGGGCACTTGGACTTTTCGCATACCTGCATGGTGTTGAAGGTGGGGCTGCTGTCGTCGCCGCTCCACCAATGATTGGGCCCGACCTGTGTGTACGGCAGGCCACCACCGGGATTCGGCGCGGTACCGAATGCGGAGTCGAGGCTGTACACGCCCATCGGCGTGGCCGGATACCCACTCTTGGCCTGCGGCGCCATGCCCGCCGAACCCACATGGGTCGGGATACCGGTTTTCAGTGGTTGCCAGCCCGCGGCGGTGCGTTGGTAGACATCCATCTTCGCGTTCGATCCGCCGGTCGAGATGACCGAAACCACCTGTGTTGCATTACCAACCGAGTTGGCGAACCACGGGTTGCCCGCAGCGAGCGTCATCGGCGGGAGGGCCAGAGCGAGCCCGGCCAGGCACACCGCAGCACAAAGGACGGCTCCCATTCGGCGCATGACTTACATGGTCAGATGCGCCGAATCGTTAGGTCAAGTAAAGGTTTAGCTCCGGTTGGGTCACCGCGCCGTGACCAACCGGTCCTCCCCGCGCTTAATCGGTAACGGCCTAAAAGCCCACAGGCACAACAGGAAGTACACGTAGCCCATTGCCCAGCCGGCGATCACGTCGGACGGGTGGTGCACATTCAGTGCTACGCGGGCGATGCCGACCGTAATGACGCTCAGTGCGGCCAGGACCACGGCGGCAACCCGCATCGCCCGCCGTTGCACCACCGGCAACAGGACCGTCAACACTGCCGGCATGGCGGCCATCGCCTCGAGCGCGTGTCCCGAGGGGAACGAGGTGGAGCTCGCATGAACCAGTGCGGTCGCAGGTCGCGGGCGATCGGCCAGACCCTTGGTCGCAACGGTTACCAGGCCGTTCAACGTGACGCAGAACAGCAACAGCAACCCGATCCGAACCTTTCGCTTCACGAACGCGACCGCCGCGGCCACCGCGCCCAGGAGGCGAATCGGCACCGGCCCCAGGATGAAGGACACGGCATACCAGAAGCGCACCCAGGACGGGTGCTTGATCCCGATGTCATGCGCCGGGTTCAACAGCCACCAGTCAAACGTGTGCAGCCAAGCCCAGTCCTGCCGGTAGCCCACCCACAACACGGTGTAGAGCACGACCGCCGCCGCTGCCAACGGCACGGACCACCGCGGGGGAAGCATGCCTCCACGGATACCAGCATGGGTGCGTCGCATATCCGACGGCCCCATACTGGCCTCATGGCGGTGTTTCTTCGCAAGCTGTTCGGCATCGGCAAGCTGCCCGATGACTTCCGGGCTCAACTCGAATCGGAAGGGATCCTGTTTCTCGCCGAGTACGTCGCCGTCACCAGGCGGTTCAGCGGTGCCATCCCGGGGCTGCGCGCGGCGCACAGCGTCGCCAGCTACGCGGGGTCGCTGGCCCTGACCTCGCAGCGAGTGGTCGGCACGTTGTCGTCGCTGCCCAAGCTGGCCGGACGGGTGATCGATGTGGCGTGGGACGCGCCGCAGACGGGTGCGGCCATGGCCGAGATCGGACCGAACGGTCTGCAGATCGAACTCGATGTCGGCAAGGTGGACCCCAAATTTCACGGCCACCTCGCACTGCATTTCAAGACCGATGTCCCCGAGGATGTCCTGTCCCGGCTGCCGCTACGTTCGCTGGCTTTCGACGTGCCGCCCGAGTACGTATTCCGCGCGGTAGGCGCTACCTATAGCCCCTGACGCGGTCCCTGATGGCGGGCGGGTGCCCGGTTCTTACGATGGGCCGGTGCCCGACTACGCGTTCACCGCAGCGGAGCGTCAGGCGGTCTATCGCGCGATCTCCGAACGACGTGACATGCGCCGCTTCGCGCCCGGCGGTGTGGTGCCCGAGGAGGTGCTGACGCGACTCCTGCACGCCGCGCACGCCGCGCCCAGCGTCGGGCTGATGCAGCCGTGGCGGTTCATCCGGATCACCGACGTCGACCTGAGGCGCAGCATCCACGCGATCGTCGACGAGGAACGGGCGCTCACCGCGCAGGCCCTGGGCCCACGTGGCGACGAGTTTCTGGCCCTGAAGGTCGAGGGCATCCTGGACTGCGCCGAACTGCTCGTGGTCGCGCTGCGCGACAACCGCGACGCGCACATTTTCGGGCGGCGCACGCTTCCGCAGATGGACTTCGCGTCCGTGTGCTGTGCGATCCAGAACCTGTGGCTGGCCGCCCGCTCCGAGGGCATCGGAATGGGCTGGGTGTCGCTGTTCGACCCGGCGCGGCTAGCGTCATTGCTGCACATCCCGGACGACGCCGAACCGGTGGCCATTCTGTGCCTCGGCCCGGTACCGGAGTTTCCCGAACGGCCCCAGTTGGAGCTGGACGGCTGGGCCGTGGCACGCCCGTTGCCGGACTTCGTCTCGGAGAATCGGTGGGTTGAGCGGGTACCGTAGCCGCGGCGAGCAAACCTGGAGGGGTGACTTTCATGACCAGTGACGCCGAGCACGACAACGTCCTGATCGTGCACTGGCACGACCTGGGGCGCTACCTGCACGTCTACGGCCATGACGACGTCGTCAGCCCACGACTGGACCAGCTTGCCGCCGAGGGCATTCTGTTCACCCACGCACACGCCACCGCTCCCCTGTGCTCGCCGTCCCGTGGCTCGCTGTTCACCGGCCGCTACCCGCAGGGCAACGGCCTGGTCGGGCTGGCGCACCACGGCTGGGAATTCCGGTCCGGTGTCCGCACGCTGCCGCAGATACTCGGCGAATCGGGTTGGTATTCGGCCCTTTTCGGGATGCAGCACGAGACGTCATATCCGACGCGGTTGGGCTTCGACGAGTTCGACGTGTCGAACTCCTACTGCGAGTACGTCGTCGAGAAATGCCGGGAATGGCTGCACCACAGCGCGCCCACCCTGGTCGGCCAGCCCTTCCTGCTGACCGCCGGGTTCTTCGAAACTCACCGGCCCTACCCCCATGACCGCTACGAGCCTGCCGACAGCTCGACCGTCCAGGTGCCCGACTACCTGCCCGACACCCCCGAGGTGCGTCAGGATCTGGCAGATTTTTACGGCTCCATCACCACCGCGGACACCGCCGTCGGCGAACTGCTGGACACGCTCGCCGAGACGGGCCTGGACGCCAGCACGTGGGTGGTGTTCTTCACCGACCACGGACCGGCGTTCCCCCGGGCCAAGTCCACGCTCTACGACGCGGGAACCGGGATTGCGATGATCGTCCGACCGCCCACCCGGCGGGCGGTGCGACCCCGGGTGTACGACGAGCTGTTCAGCGGGGTTGACCTGCTGCCCACGCTCCTGGGCCTGCTGGGCCTCGACGTCCCGGCCGATGTCGACGGCCTGTCCCACGCGGCCGCCCTGCTCAGGCCGGATCCCCGCGACAAACCGGTTCGCGACCACGTGTACACCACGAAGACCTATCACGACTCCTTCGATCCGATTCGGGCGATCCGCACCAAGGAATACAGCTACATCGAGAACTACGTGCCGCGACCACTGCTGGATCTGCCCTGGGACATCGAGGAAAGCCCGTCCGGCGTGGCCGTCGCGCCGTTGGTCAAGGCGCCGCGCCCGGAACGCGAACTCTACGATCTGAGTGCCGATCCCACCGAGACCAACAACCTGCTGGCGGGCGCTCCCCCCGGCGAGCCCGTGGATGCGATTGCAGCGGATCTTGCGTTCCGACTACATGACTGGCGCCAGCGCACCAACGACGTCATACCGTCGGACTTCGCCGGCACCCGCATCTCGCAGCGCTATACCGAGACCTATTTGAAGATTCACCGCACCACCCCGACCAGCAGGTCCGCGAAAGCGCACGACCGCGGTATCGAGGAGGAGGTCACGCCCGGCCTAGGCCCGTGAGCGGCGCGCGCCACCCACTTCGGCGACGATGAACAACCTGCGGAACGGAAAGATGGTGATGCCGTCGGCGCGGGGCGGATAAGCATCGTCCAACAGCGGGACGAGCTCCCGACGGAACTGCTCCCAGGTCACGTCGTCGAGGCGCTCGCGCACCGGGACCAGCGCGGTGCCGGTGATCCAGTCGAGCACCGGGTGTTCGCCGGTCAGTTGGTGCAGATACGTCGTCTCCCAGACATCCACCTTGCAGCCCGCGTCCAACAGCAGGTTCGCGTAGTGACTCGGCGAGTGCACCACCGCACCAGCACGAAAAGGTATGTCCCGCATGATTTTGGCGTAAGGTTCGCGGCGTGCGAGAGCCCGCACCGCGGCATGCGAGGGGGTCTCGAAGTTGCCGGGCATCTGCACCGCCAGCCACGAGCTCGGCGGCAGCTGATCAACCCAGCGCAGCAGCAGGTCGGAGTGCTCGGGCACCCAGTGCAATGCCGCGTTGCTGACCACCACGTCGGTGTCCGGCCGGGGAACCCAGTCGCGCAGGTCCCCGGTGCTGGCGTCTATCCCCCGCTCGCGGGCGGCGGCCACCATCTCCGGCGAGCTGTCTATCGCCTCGATGGTCGCGCCCGGCCAGCGCTTCAACAGGGTCTTGGTCAGGTGTCCGGGGCCACAACCCAGGTCCACCACCCGGCGCGCCCGCTCCGCGCCGACCCGCGAGACCAAGTCGTAGAACGGGCGGCTGCGGTGATCCGCAAAAGCCAGGTAGACGTCGGGATCCCACATATCGGTCCTCCTGATCAACACCATCGCCCGTAGGTGCTTAAGGACAAACCTATTACTGGAGACGGCGTTAAGGCGGGTGGAACCGCCATTCCGAATTGACGAAAGCGTTGAATTCTATCGAATCCAGCAACCATTGGCGATGTCAGCGGGCTACCATCGGCGAGATGTCCGATAAATCGTTGGCCGCCGATACATCGTCCGACGAGGTGGCCGGAACGTCGATGGGCACCGAACCCGATCCCATCGATCCACCCCTTCCCATCCCGGATGTGCCGGGCGCCGACGCCGGCGCCGAGGGACTGCCTCCGCTCTCCGCACTGTCGCTGCGCCAGCGCGCAGTGGTCGAGGCCTCGGCGCTCGGAGACGTCGCGCTGCGCACCGCCGCCTCCTCACTGTTGTCGGTGACGGTGGCCCCGGCGGTGGTGGTCAACACCTTGCGTCGCAGGGCATCTGAGAGCGAGCGCAACAGCCTCAACTTCTACGCCGAGCTGGCGGCCGAGCGCGACGCGACGAAGTCGTTCCCTGCGCCCACTCAACCGCCAAGAGTCGTCTCGCGGCGCGCGAGCGCGCTTGCGGAGTGGGTGGTGCACGGCACCGTCGACAACATCTCGTTCGCCAGCAGCTACCGCGCGATGAACCCCACCATGCGCGAGCAGTGGAGTGCCCTGTCCGCCAACAACATCGTGCACGCGCAGCATTGGCGCCACGACGACGGGCCGCGCCCCACCCTGTGCGTCATCCATGGCTTCATGGGCTCGTCCTACTTACTCAACGGCGCGTTCCTGTCGCTGCCCTGGTACTACCGGTCCGGTTACGACGTCTTGTTGTACACGTTGCCGTTTCACGGCAAGCGCGCCGAGAAGCACTCACCGTTCAGCGGCTGGGGCTACTTTGCCCACGGGTTGAGCGGATTCGCCGAGGCGATGGCCCAGGCGGTGTACGACTTTCGCTCGGTCGTGGATTATCTGCGCCAGACCGGTGTCGAGCGCATCGGTCTGACCGGCATCTCGCTGGGCGGTTACACGTCGGCGCTGCTGGCCGCCGTCGAGGACCGGCTGGAGGCGGTGATACCCAACTGTCCCGTCGTCCGGCCGGCACTGCTGTTCGAGGAATGGTTCCCGGCCAGCACGCTGGTCGGACTGGGACTCAAACTCACCAGCATCAGCCGGGACGAGCTCAACGCTGGGATGGCCTACCACTGCCCGCTGAACTATCAGCCCCTGCTATCCAAGGACCGACGGATGATCATTACCGGTCTGGGCGACCGGATGGCTCCGCCGGAACACGCCGTCATGCTGTGGGAGCACTGGGACCGGTGCGCGCTGCACTGGTTCCCGGGCAACCACGTTCTGCACGTCAGCCAGCTGGACTACCTGCGCCGGATAAGCCCGTTCCTGCGCGGCTTCATGTTCGAGTGACTTCGGTGGCGGCCTCGCTGGGCGCACCGCGGTGGTTCCCCGCGGCCGGAGCGGGCCACACCAGCTGGTTGAGCAGATCCCCGGTCGCGGTCGTGTGCCCGTCGAGTCGCTGGGTCGACAGCGGATCCAGCGCCAGCAGCGCCGACCACTGACTGCCGCGTTGCGGCGTCAGCCCGCCCACCGGTACCCCACCACCCGGACGTTCATCGGTGCGGAAGGCGCACGCGGCGGCGACGGTGAGTTGACTTCCCGGGCCGGACGCACTGGCGATCTCCAACGCGGTCCAGGTTTCGCGCGCCGGATGCGAGCGGATCGCGGTCAGCCTGTCCGCCAGGCCGGAATCCACGCTGACCCGATACGCCGCAACGTAATCCGAGTCGCTCTGGCGCACCGCGGACCAGGTTTCCCGCGCGTCCGGCGCGATCACCTCCGGCACCTCGTCAGATCCCACAGTGCTTGCCTCCCAGCCTTTTTCGCGCAAATGATCGGCTAGCCGGCGCGCCGCCACCTGAGCGGTCTCGTGCAGCGGGATCTGGGACGAGCGCGCCTGCAGCGCCGCCAAGTTGTCGGCGGCGGACAGGATCAACCCGATCCATGTCTCCCGATCACCGGATGCGGTGTCGCGGTTCGTGATTCGGATCGCATCGGCGCGCACGCCGTAGCGGTCCAGGTACCGGGCGATGAGCGGCAACGGCAGCACGTCCCCGTTGGAAGCCGGTGGGCCGATTCGCAGCAATGCCGTGGTGCGCGTGTCGATTCCGGCCTCGGGCCGCGGGGCGGATCGGCGTCCCAGCACCGCCACCCGACGCCGCAGAATCGTCGTGAAGTGCAGTCCACGCCACCAGCCGAACAGCACGATCACCACCGCGATCGCCACGCCCAGGATCCAGCGCTCGCGGGTGGACTGCCACGGGTACGCCATGACGGCGGGCACCACGGCAAGCAGTCCCAAAGTGATGCGCCCGCTCCCGGGCACGGGGATTGATCCAGTCACGCTCACGGGCGAAGTTCCTTTCGTCTGCGCGTTATCGCGACAGTCGCCGCGGTGATCGCTACCAGCAAAGCCAGCGTCGCCGCCCCGGCGAATGCAACGTTGCGCGGCGTGGTGTCTTTAGGCGCCGGCGCCGGTGGGACGGCGACCGGTTTTACGGGGGTGGCACCGGGCGCGTTCGCGGGCAGCTCCCAGGTCAGGGCCGCCACCGCGTCGACATTTCCGGCGCCGACCACGTTGGACGGCGCCCGCGCGCCGTCGTGCGCGGTGGTCGTGAGGCGGTTGATCACCTCGGTCGCGGATAGCCCCGGATACCTGCTGCGCACCAGCGCGGCCACACCGGAGACGTAACCGGAGGCGTAGCTGGTGCCGTTCAGCGAGGAGAGCTGTCCGTGGTCGTCGGGCAGGCCGTTGGCCAGGCCGCCGCCGTCTCCGTTGCCCACCGAGAGGATCTTCTCGCCGGGTGCCGCGATACCGACCCAGGGGCCGGCCATGGTGAATTTGGAGGGCTGCCCCTCCGGCGTCAGCGACGCCACCGACAACACATAGGGCTGCCACCACGACGGGATCGAGACCGACGTGACGCCCGCCCAGTTGCGCGGGTCGTCCGGGTGACTTAGGTCGGTGAGTGGGTTGGAATCGCATGACGCTCCGCTGGCGGCCGAGCCGGTCGTCCCGCTGTTGCCGGCCGCGGCCACGATCACCACGTCCTTTTCCACCGCCGCATAGCGGATTGCCGCACCCAGCGCCGCCTGGTCGACCGGGCGGTCGGCGGGCAGACAGGTGATGGCGGAGATGTTGATCACCCGCGCACCCAGATCTGCCGCGTGCACGATCGCACGCGCCAGTGCCGCGATGTCCAACGACGCCCGCGCGATCATCGGATCGCCCCCCGGGGTGCGAGGCGAAAACTTGGCCGAGGTGACCCTGATGGACAGCACCCGCGCGGCCGGGGCTACCCCGGAGAAACCGTCTTCTTCACCGGGCGGACCGGGTTGTCCCGCGATGATCCCGGCGACCAGGGTGCCGTGCCCGTCGCAATCGGTGAGCCCGTCGGTGGTTTCGACGAAGTCACCGCCGGGTTCGACGTTGGGCAACCGGGGACCCGGCCGCACCCCGGTGTCGATGACCGCCACCAGCTGACCCTCGCCGCGGGAAAACTGCCATGCCGCAGGCAGATTCAGCACGGCTTGGCTGGCCGTCGGGGCACTGGTGTCGGTGCCGGGAATCAGGCCGGCGACGCTGCACGGGCCGCGTTGCTCCATGGGCTGGATGGGTCCGGGAGCGCCGGGCGGCGGTGGCACAGCCGGGTCCACCTCGGGTTTGTCAATGGCCAGCGCCGACGGACAGGTCCACATCACCGCCGCGAATGCGGCCGTGAGGCAGGCTAATCCGCGCCGTGTCATCGATTGAGCACCCAGGCGAACAGTCCGACCAAATAGGCCATGACGGGGATGAGCGAAGCATCGAGACCGGACGCGAGGAAGCCGAGCAGTCGACGCAACGGCAGCGAATAGCTCTCCGGCGAGGCGATACGCGGGTTCAGCGCCACGACGGCCCACACCAGCACGAGCAGCGCCAGCACCAGCGCGGCGCCGAAGGCGGCCGTGAAACGCCCGGTAGCACTGTAGATCACCAGCAGCGTGCCGGCGACCAGAAAAGGCTGAGCCAACAGCCAGGCCTTGCATGCGGCCGAGTCCCAAACCCGGGCGCGCAGCACGGCCGCGGCGGCGGTGGCCGCCACCACGTACCAACCCGCGACGCTGACGGCCTCGGGCCGCAACGCGATCGCCACCGAACCCAGCGCACTGAGCAACACGGCCGCGGCAATGAAACCGCTTTGATGCGCGTCGCTGATGCGCACCCGTCGCGGCAGGTCCTCGAGTACCCGCAATGACGGCGCCGAAGGGGTGGGATCCCCCGGGGCCGGAATGACCGGCAACGGGAAGCGTGCCCACAGTGCCGAGAGTTGGGCCGCCTGGATGGTGACCAACAACGCGGCCACGATCAACCCGCTGCCGATGGTGGAAATCGGGAACTGCCAGAGCAATAGCGCGCCAGCGGCCAGTGCCACCCCGGCGCCGACGACTGCCGTTGCGGTGAAGAAAGCGACAATGCGCTCGCGTTCCGCGCTCGGGACCAGCAGCACGATCAGTGACCACGCGCTGACGCCGGCGGCGGCCAGCAGCACCTGGGCGGGCCCGAACTCTCCGGGCACCGCCAAAGCCAGGGCGGCCGCGATCGGCCCGAGTGCGGCGATCGACAAGGCGGCACCCGCCCGCGCCGAACGAGCCGTGATCACCAGCCCGGCCAGCGCGACGACCACCGCGATCCCGGCGACCGCCAGCAATCCGGCCAGCGCACCGGTGGCCGCCCGGTAGGCGACCCCCAATCCGGTGGCTACCAGGGCGACCCCGATCGTGGCCACCAGCGCACCGCGCTGAATGTGCTCTGTGCCCCAGGGGTTTAGCCGCGAGGTCGAGAAGATCATCGCGGCGTCCGCGATGTCCTCGACGATCCCCGGGGCGGCCGGGCCCTGCGGCACCGGCTGCAACGCGAGCAGGTCACCGTCGACGACGCCGACCGTGTCCAGGCTGGCGTCCAGGCTGAACGGTGCCCCACCGATGGGCGCCAGGCTCAGTTGCACTGGAGCAGCGGAATCGGCCTCGGCGTCAGCGTCCTGGCCCGAGGGAATCACCAAACGCTGTACCGCGGGCAGGATTTCGCGCAACGGCAGTTCCGCGGGCAGGGCCATCTCCGTCAGGCGACTGTCCGCGAGGATGGCAACGCGGACGATCGGCATGACGGTACCGGACATCACAGTGGCCGCCCAAAGAACTCGGCATTGGCATGGCGCCGTGGCTGGGACATCGTGCTCTCTTTCTGGTTCTCGTTGAGGGGGTTCGTATTACGACGACTCTTATGAAGACTCTTATGAAGACTGGGTGGTGAAATCTCGAGACAGCCGGTGCCCGGGGAACCAATCCCCATCCGGTAGACAGGCGGTCAACTTCTCGATCGCGACGGCGGTCGCAAAGGGCGTGCCGGGACTGAACGTCGATACCCATTCGCCGTCAAATGCCCGGGACGGACTGACCAGCACCCGGCCGGCGGTGGTGTCGACGAGGCTCAGGCCGACCTCGGTGGTGGTGTGCTGCCCGTCTCGGTTGCAACCCGCGACGACCTCGACGTAGCTGCGCGGGCCGGAGAACACCGCCTCGACCACCGGCCGGGCCGACGCCGGGATGCCCAGGTAGTCAAGGACTTCGGCGAGCGGCGCACCCGCCCGCAGCCGCTCGTCGGCACGGGCGCCGACGCGAGTAGGCATGCTGAACTCGTCGAACCGGGCGGGTGGGCGGTGCTGCAATCCCACGCCGAGCACCGGAACCAGCGCCCGGGCATCGTCGATATCCATTGCCGTGAAGGTGACCAGCTGAGCGCTGCGCAGCGCCACAACGGTTTGGGCGACCGCCTGCGTGGTGGTCTTGTCGACCCGTTGCGCGACGATGCCGCGCAACATCTCGCCGGGTTCGCCGGCAACGGCGGGCCCGACGAAGCGCATGTCGAGCCACCGGTCTGGGAAGCACACCAGCTTGATCCAGTCGGCGACCACCGGGTTGATGGCACCCTCTGGCGACAACAGACCCATTCGGGTCAGTTCGCCCTTCTGACGATCGATGAAAGCTTTGCGCTCCGCGGTGTCACGGTAGGGGGAGGTGATGGCCAGCACCCACGGGAAGCTGCCCGCCCCAACCGTTTCCGCGATGAACCACGCGTTGTCAACCGTCAGCTCGACGGCATTGGGTTGTGGATTCATCTAACCCATCAAGCGGCTGTTAGCCGCCCCACTTTGCGGCTTCGGCCTGGTCGCGCGCCAGCATGGACATGGTGTTGGCCTCGTGCGTGCTGGCCATCGCCTGGTAGGCCCGCACCAGATCCTCCATCGCCTGGTTCCACTGCACCTGCCAGGTCTGGTAGGTCATACCGGTGTCGCCCTGCCACGCGTTCTGCAACGCGGCCTGCTCCGCCGAGATGTCCGCGCCGAGTGACTGCAGCGTGCCGGCATAGCCCGACATGTCGCCGGCGTGGGCGAGCATCGCCGGGTAGTTGTACGTGATCTGTCCCATCACAAATCCTTTCGCTATCGGCCCGGTCAGAAGCCGGTGTAGGTGGACGCGGCGGCGGCGTCGGCGGCGACGTAGGTGCCGGCGGCGTCACCCAGGTTGGCCTGTGCGATGTCGAGCAAGGAGTTGACTCGCGCCGCTACCTCGACGAAGCGGGCGTGCGCGGCCTGGAACGCTGCCGCCGCCTCGCCCTGGTGAAAAGCTTGCGCCGACAACGCTGCCTGCTCGGCTTGACCGATGGTGTGGCGCATCAACCCGGCCTTGGCGGCAAAGTTCGACTGCGAGGCCACCAACTGTGGGATGTGCGCATCCAAAAGACTCATTGTTTTCCCTTCTCACGCTTTCGATTTCGGTCTTGCTCAGTCACTGTGATGCGGTAAACCGTTTCCCCCTTTCTGCCCTTCGTCCCCTGCTCTGGGCTCTGCTCCGGGCCCCTCCACCCCTGCTGAGGGATCGTCCCAGGTCCCGGGCATCATGGGCATGCGCGGACCGCCGCCGAACTCGTCACCGGCCAGCGCCGTCAAACCCGCGGCCTGCAGCACCCGCTCCTTGTGCCTGGTGCCGGCAAATCCGAGCGTTCCCGCCCCTTGCTCGGAGGCTTGCGTGTCGTACTCCGGCGTGACGTCGAAATCGGAGTTCATGTCGAGGAATTCATCGCTGTGGTCGTGCAGTTCGGACTTGCGACGCCGCTTGGCCCGCGCCGAGGCGCGACTCTTCGCCGCCGCCCCAACCGCCGGGATGGTGGCCGCCGGCGCCTTGACTCCGGTGCGACCACCCACGGTCGGCCCGAGGGCTGGTCCCCATTCGCCCGGAGCGGCGACCGCGTAGACAAGACTCGTCGCCGCCGGAGCCGGTGTCGCGGCGGCGGTGCTGGCCGGCGCGCCCGCCGGCGTAGTCGGGGCTGGTGCGCTGGTGGGCGTCCCGACGGTCGTGGTGAGGGCGGCGGCAGGAAGTTGCTGCTGCGGCTGCGCCCCGCCGGGAACGGTGTCCAGGGGCGGGAAATCGAAATTGAGATTGATCAGACCTAGGAAACCCAACGACCCCAGTCCGACGGCCAGCAGCGGCGGCGCCCACGCGGGCGACGTACCCAGCGTGATCCAGAAACCCCAGCCAACCGGCTGCCAAAACGCCTGATACGCCAACGACAAAAGCAACGGACCCCAGGAAACGAGGGCCGCCGACGGATTCGTGCTGAAGTCGATCAGCATCTGCTGGATCTGCTCGACAGGATGGGTGAGGAAGTACCAGATGGCGTCACCGTTGGGCAACGTCTTCACGTACGACTCGAGCGCGGCCACGATGGGGTTGAGGAAGTCGAGTTGCGCACCCGAATCGGCGGCCGGTGCGACGGCGGCGGTTTGGGCCGAATCGGCCGCCGCCGCTGCGGCCTCGCCGCCGGGGGTGACGATGGTCGGGGCGGCCATGCTGCGCGGCGCCGAGGCCAGGGCGGTGCCCGAAAGCACCTGATACACGCCCATGGTCGTGGCCGCCTGCACCCACATCCGCACATAGTCGGCTTCGTTCAGCGCGATCGGAATCGTGTTGATACCAAAGAAATTTGTCGCAACCAGCACGCCGTGGATGATGTGGTTGGCGGCGAGCTCGGCCATGGTGGGCATCGCCGCCAGAGCCGTGGTGTAGGCCGCTGCGGCAACCTCGTGTTGCGCGGCCACTGCGGCCGCGTCGGCGCTGGCCTGCATGAGCCACGCCACGTACGGCAGGTGCGCTGACGCATATTGTTCAGCGCTCGGCCCCTGCCACGCCCCCGCTTGAACTCCCCCCAGGAGCCCACTGAGTTCGGCTGCCGTCGCGGCGTATTCGGCGCTGAGCGAGTTCCAGGCGCCAGCGGCCGCCATCAGCGACCCCGGGCCTGGCCCACTGCTCAGCAACGCCGAATGCACCTCCGGCGGCGAAGCCATCCAGATGGGCGAACTCATCAATCAGCCGCCCGAAATCCCATACGTCGCGGCGGCCGCTGCATCACCGGCGAGGTAACTTGCGCCCGCCTCGCCCACGCCGACACCAGCGCGGCCCAGCTCCTCGACGCCTTGCGCCGCAACCGCGGCGTGCTCCGCGCCCTGAGCGCTGAACCCGGCGGCGGTCTGCAACGACACCGGATCGGCCGCCGGCGGGACGACCGCGGTGATCAACGGGGCCGCGGCTGCCTGCGCTGCCGCCAGCCGCGCCGTCAGCGCCTCAACCGCGGCACTGGCGGCGGCCAATCCCTCGGGAACCACTCGCAACGTCATGATTAACTTCCCTTCTGTTGCGTATCACCGGATATTGCGGCCTCCCCGACCAGCGGGTTGACCAATTGCACGTAGGTAGGACCGTCGCTGTCGTCCAACAGGATTGCGCGTCCGGCGGGGAGCCGGCTGAAGCGCTGGCCGCGGATCTTGCCACCGTCGGCCGGGTTGCCCGCGAGCATCAAGGTGGTCGCCTGCAAGTCGTTGAACCGGCGCAGCAGCGGGCTGGTCATCAGTCCGTGCGCCGATCCAGACGCCCGAGCCGTGACGATCACCCGCAGCCCCAAATCGGCTGCTTGCGAGAGGATTCCGAGCAGCGGAGTCCAGGGTCGCTGGCCCACGTACGGACCCGTCATCGCCGCCGAATCCGGAATCTGGTCGACATCGTCGATGATCAGGTAGTGGGTGTGGCCGTCATAGCTCCACTTAGACAGCTCGGCCGGGGACAGGCCCGCCGGTGGGCGCCGTGACTCGATCAGGTTGGCCAGACCCAGCATCGCGGGGATGACCCGGTCGATGTTGGCCGTGTACTCGTTGTCGGGGAACAGCGGCTCGTCGACCAGGTGCAACCGACGGTCCAGCACCGTGAACGCCACCTGATCGGAGGTGGAGTTTTCTCGGATGGTGCGGATGAGATGGCGCAGCAGGGTCGTCTTTCCAGACTTGCTGTCGCCGAACACCATCAGCAATGGGTTCTCGGCGAAGTCGAGCACCACCGGTGCCAGGTCTTCTTCGCGCTGCCCGATCACGACCTGGTCGGGACCGCGATAGAGCGGACCGATGGCCTCAGGTGCGAGGTTGGTGGGCAGCAACCGCACCCGGGGAGCCGTCACGCCCGGGTAGCGGGCGTTGATCGCGGGAATCTGGTCCAGTTCGGGTTGCGCGAACAGGAAGTGTTCGGCCGCCATGGTCAGGCCGCGGCCCGGCTGGTCTGCCGGGACGGCATCGGCCGGCCGGCGCAACGCACCGACCACCCGGACGTTGCTGTCCCGCGCATCGTGCAACCGCAGCTCGAGGCGCAGCCCAAGCCCGTCGCGCATCGCCAGCGGCAGCTCCAACCAGCTCGGCGTCGTGATGATCACGTGGATGCCGTAGGCCAGGCCCACGTTGACCAGTTCGGTTACCTTGGCCAGCAACGGGTTACGGGTGTTGAACTGATCGGTGTTGTCGCGGCCGAAGGCATACAGGTTGTCGATGACCAGGAACACCTCGCCGTAACCGTCATCAGGCGTGTTGCCGTTGGCGTGCCCGTTCGAAGAGCCGTTGCCCGGCCGGTCGCGGAACACCTCGCGCTGCTGCCGCGACAGCAGCAGCTGTTCCAGCTCGCCGAAGGTGCGCCGGATGCGCTCGGGTTCCAGCGCCGATGCGACGCTGCCGACGTGCGCGAGGTGCTCGAGCGCGCGCAGTTGGCCCCCGCCATAGTCCAGGCAGTAGAACGTGACGTCGCGCGGCGAGTGCAGATTCGCGGCCGAGAGGATGAACGTCTGCAGCGCCGTCGATTTGCCGGACTTGGGCCCACCGTGGATCACCATGTTGCCGGCCGACGATGTCGCGTCGAACACCAGCGGGTCGCGGCGCATCTCGAACGGCTTGTCGATCTCACCGAGCGGCCAGCGCCACTGGCGTTGCGGCACACCGGCGCGCGCGAGCACGTTGCTCAGCGGGATTGGTTCGTCCAGCGGCGGCAGCCACAGCTGCGGCGCCTGCGGACCGAAGCGGGCCAACTGCTCGCCGATGGTCGCGATCAACTTCTTCGGCGGTCCGGTCAGTTCCTCTTCGTCGGCCTCGGCGATCACGGTGCCCGGGTCCGGTTCCACTGCACCCGCGGTGAACAGCTTCGGTTCTGGAATAGATGGCACGACAAGGGCTTTCGCGACCTGCGGCGGTTCGTAGATACCGTCCACGTAGGTGCTGCGGAACTTGATCGGCGTGGCGCCCGGAGCGGGCACCAGGAAGCCGATGCCCTTGTGCTCCTTGCCCGATTCGATGTGGTACGCGTCTTCGACACCGATGATCTGGCGAGAAACGCTGGGGCTGGCCACCTTCAACCCGATCCGGTAGGAGGTGTTCTTGTCGATGTCCTTGATCTTGCCGACGTCGAGGGTCTGGGACGCGAACAAGATATGGATGCGGAACGAACGGCCCTTGCGCGCCACGTAGTCGAACAGCTCGGCGTACTCGGGATGGTCGGCCAGCATCAAGGTGAACTCGTCGGCAACCACGAACAGCGTTGGGATCGGCGGCAAATCGTGTCCGGCCTCGCGGGCGTTCTCGTACTCCAGCACCGAGTTGAACGCACTGCCCTGAATCTGGCGACCGGCCTCGCGCAGCAGGATCTCGCGCCGGGCCACCTCACCACGCAACGTGTCGGCGAAGCGGTCGGCCAACGACTTCTTTTCGGCCATGTTGGAGATGACCGCGACGACCTGCGGGAAGTTGCGGAAGCTGTCGGCGCCCGCCTCACCCTTGAAGTCGGCGTAGATGACGATCAACCGGTCGGCCGAGTGAGTGGTCAACAGCGACAACAGAATCGACATCAACGTCTGCGACTTGCCGGAACCGGTCATACCGATCATCAGGCCGTGCGGCCCCATCCCGCCCTCGGCTTCGTCCTTGAGGTCGAACATCAAGGGCTCACCAGTGGCGGTGACACCGATCGGGACGCGCAATTCGTCATCACGCCGCCTCGGCGCCCACAACGCGGGCACATCCAGTCGGGACGCGTCCGGGATTCCCAGCAGGGTGGTGAAACTCGCGCCGCGGGTCGCTGCCGAGCGCAGTCCGGTGTGCGTGGGGTTGGAATCCCAACGTGACAGTCGGCGAGCGAGGTGCGCCGCTTCGTCGGCGCCGAATTGGTCGGCAGCGTCGATGAAGGGCTGCCAGCCGCCGGTCTGCCACCGTTCGATGGCCCCGTTGCCGATGCGCAGGATCGGTTTCTCCGGGTCCGAATACTGTTCCCGGTGCGGTTCGGTAGCTGACAGGTGTATGACGGTGACACCCGCCCGCCCCACGGCCAGCGGGGACACCTGCAGGTCGTAATTGGGGTCGTCGACGATGATCAGCAAGTGCCGCAAGGTATCTGCGGGCTGTCCGGTAAACGCCGGTCGATCAACCAGCGCCGAGCCCAGCAGCTCGATCAGCTCGTCGGTGTCGGTGGACAGGTAGCGCGCCGGCCCGACCCCGTCGACCTGGCCGGGAACGTCGATGTGGGGCAACCACTTCAGCCACGACCAGTCCGGGCTCTCCAGATCACGGCTGGCCAGCGCCACGCCCAGCACCGTGGGGTCGTGCCAGGTCACCGCCTGGGCGATCCAGGCGCGCAACGCGGCCCGTACTTCGTCCCGTTCGCCTAAGAGAGTGATCCGGGCCAGCTTGGTCACATCGATCCCGGTCGGCACGTCCCGGACGGTGCGCTGGGTGTCGAGCAGGCTGCGTAATGCGCTGTGCGACACCGGTTCCAGGTCGATCTCGTCGGCCGTGTCGTTGACCCGCAGCGGGGTGATCAAGGGTGCGTCGTGCCGGCCGGCCCGCAGCACCAAGAAGTCGGGGTCGTGCGGGTCGCGCTCCCACTGTCGACGCGAGCCCGGCACGGCGGCCAGGGCGGTCGGTTCGGGGTGGGACCACTGCGCGGCCACCCGCTGCTCGGCGGCGGCGGCGCGGACGTTGTCCCGAACGACCGCGAGGTAGCGCAGGTAGTCGGCCCGTTCGGCGTCGACTTCCTCGGTGCGCATCTTGTTGTCGTTGCCGCGGTAGAGGGCCGTCGCCGCCAGCAGCAACACGAACGGGAAGAACAGCGTCTGCGGCGAGATCACCCGCATCCCGGTCGCGACCAACGCAACGATCATGCCGACGATGAGGATCCCGATCAGGTAGGGCAGCGCCCGTCGCAGCAACGACGGCGGAATCACCCTGGGCAATTCCGGCGGTGCCTCAATCGTGATGGTGCCCTTGCGGACGGCGGGCGGCGCCAGTCGGCGCCGCGCTTCGAAGACCAATCTGCTCATCGCGGCGCTCCCTCAGCCGATACCGGACGACCGGGCTTGCTGTCGGGCGGCAGGCCGTCGTGAGCTAACAATGCGTCGGCGCGCGACAGGGTCGGGCCGGACGCGAACAAGGACAGAATTGACCACGGGATCGCTACCGGCGGACCCTGAAGACCAAGGGCTTCAATGGTTTTGCCGTTTCCGCCGGCCACCGTTCGATCTGCCTCCGTGTCGATGCCGTACCGCACACCGGTGTCGGACACCCAGAACAGTGATCCGGTGGGCGGTGCGGACGGGCCGCCGCCCACGGTCTGGGCAAAGTAGCCGGTGCCCGGCTCCAGCGCGACCCGGGAGGCCGTGCCGTTGTTGCCGCCGCCGACCAAGTCCACGGCGTGGATCGACTCGGGCACCGGCAGCGCCGAACCGGACAACAGGCTCAGCGAACTGGTGGCCGCGCCCGCCGGCTTGCTCCAATGGGCACACGTGACGGGATCGCGGCCCGCATCGACGAGGGTGACCGGCTGCGCGGGGTACCGCGTGGTGTCCAGCAACCGGGAGACGGGTAGCCGGGCGATCTCGTCGGCGCCCAGCCGCGGCGGCTGATGCAGGCCATAGGAATTGGTGTTGCGCAGGACCGCGGCCAGCACCGGCGAGATGGGCTGCAGGCCGTCCGGCAATACCGCGTAGTACAAGGAGTGTGCCGTGTCGGCGGACGGGTTGTGGTCGAGCGAGTACGCCGTCACGACCCCGCCGATCGGCGCCGGCACCGGGAAGCTTGCCGGGCTGCCGGCGTTCGGGATCACCGGCGGGGTAAGCGCCGGCGATTCGGGGATCGCGTTGAACAATCCGGCAGCGATCGGCCGTGGGGCGGGTACGTCGGCACCCAGACCCAGGGCGCCGGTGACCGCGTGGTCGGCCAGGTCGATCCGGCTGCGCTTGCCGTCCCACAGCAACCACGTGCTGTTTCCACCCAGGAACGAGGCGTCGACCAGGACCGCATGTCCGGGGGGTAACGCGCCGGCCCGGGCGCCCTCACTGTCCGGCTTGCCGGCAATAACCGTCAAGCCCGTGCTGTGCACCGCGCGCCCGCCCGCTCCGCTGACGGGGTCGCACACCGTCCACTCGGCGTCGTGGGTGGCGTTTTGCACCATCCGCTCCGGCGCGCCCGGGATGCCGATCAAGCTGCCCCGCGGAAACTTGTCCAGCTCAGCGCTTTTCACCGTCGTCGGGTTGACCGGCTTGCCGGCGATGAGCCGGGCCGAGGTCAGGTTGAGCACCGGGTGCAGCCGGTCGCCGACGCGCACATACAGCGCGGCGGTGGACCGGTCGGCCAGCACGGTGTTGCTTCCGACCTGCCCGTTGGGCCGGATCAGCGAAAAGACGAAGCAGCCCGCCAGCCCGGTGATCAGGATCAGCACGCCCATCAACACCGCCCGGGACTGGGTGCGCAACGGGTCGACCAGCATCCTGGTGTCGTGCAGCGCAATACCCGAGGCGATGCGGCGCATCACGAACCGCCAACCGGTGACCTGGTGGCGGGTGACGAAACCGCGTCGGTACTCGACCTGGTCGGGATTCTGGTTTACCGGGGTCCGGGAGGTGAACGAACGGCGCTCTTCCTCTTGGTAGTCGCTCATGCCGACACCGACAAACCAAGGCCGCGCAGCAGCGGGTCTACCGATCTTGCGACGTCCTGGGCCGTGATCGTCATCAGCTCCTCATCGGTGAACTCGCCGGTTCCCGCATGCTCGGAGTGGTCCAGCCGGAACTCACGTTCTTCTTCGGACCGTTCGACGATGTTGCGGACAAAGCGGCCGTTGCCGGCGATGTCCAGGCTGCGCCGCGCGATTCCGTTGGAGTCAGGTGTCGTGGACGACGCCAACTTGGCGAACAATTTCTCCAAGTCTTCGAGGGCGGCCTCTTCGAAGAGGCTGTCTCGCTGTTCGGCCATCTTGTGCGCGATCTCCACCAGTTCATGTGACGTGTACGAGGGAAACTCGATGCTTCGGGTAAACCGCGACCGCAGACCCTCGTTGGTGTCAAGGAACTTGTCCAGGTCGGCGCGGTAGCCGGCGATGATCACCACCAGCCGATCGCGGTCGTTCTCCATTCGGGCCAGCAGCGTGTCGATGGCCACCAACCCGAAGTCGTTCTTGGCGCCGGTCGCCACCAGCGCGTAAGCCTCGTCGAGGAACAGCACCCCGTCGAGTGCGCTGTCGATGATGGCGTTGGTCTTGGCCTCGGTCTCGCCGATGTGCTGGCCGATCAGGTCGGCACGGTGTACCTCTCTGATGTTCTCCCGCTTCAGCAGGCCCAGACCGCAATAGATCTTGGCGACCACACGCGCGATCGTGGTCTTACCGGTGCCGGGCGGGCCGGCGAAGATCAGGTGGTGGGTGCGTTGGGCCACCGCGAGTCCGCGCTGCTTTCGCACCAACTCCATGGCCACCGAACTCTTCAGCCGCGAGACCTGGTTCTTGACCTCTTCCAACCCGATGAATTCGGCGAGCTGACGCTCGGCCTCGTGCAGCAGCGTCGCCTTGCGTTCATGGGCGGCGGGGTCGATGAAGTCCTCCGCGGTGGGTTCCGTGGCCGGATCCCACGGGTCGGTGCGCGCCTCGATCCGCCCCGCGGTGGTGGTCACGATGCCGAAGCTGGTGTCCGAGAGCGCGTGCTCGATCTGTTCGTTCTCCGGGTGGGCTGCGTACAAGTCCTGCAGCACTTCGGCCGCCGACTCCTCGTCGACGTGGGCACGCAGCACCAGGGCCTTGGCCAGCGCACCGTCGACGGCCGCCACCGGTACCGGACCTTCGGGCTCCTCGAGATACGACAGCGCGGGCGCGAACATGCCCAGCCGCGCCAGGGCGGTGCCCAGGGCGATCTTGGCCGCGTGTGAGAAGGCCTCGTCCAGGTTGGCGTCGTTGACGATCGGCGTGAGTAGCTTGACGACATCCGACCAGCGCTCGGCCCGGTAGTTGATGACGACCGACACCCAGCGGGCTTCGCGCCAGCCCGGCCGACGCTGGGAGATGGCCGAGACGATCTGATGGGCCTTGCCATATTCGGCCGGACCCCCCGCCGAGGCGAGCGCCGCCGCGTACGCGAGATGGAAGTCGTCCGGTTCGGTCGCGCGGAACCGCAGGTACAGGCCCGTGTCATAGAGGAAGCCGAGCGCCCCACTCTTCAGCTCGACGTGACGCTGCAAGACGCCAGCCGTCCCCGACGTGCGGGAGACCGCCTCGAGCACCCGCACGGAGGTGTCGCCGGAGGCGGCCAAACCCGTCCAGGCGTCGCATTGATCATGCGCGATGCGCGTCAACGCGGTGAATCCCGATCGCGCGGCGGACAAGTCGGCGGGTCGCTGACGCTCGTAAACCGCCAGGCCGAGGGCCCGGCAGCACGTGGCGAAACGGCTGACTACGTCAGCATCTACCTTGCCGTTCACCCGTGTCGCTACCGGCTGACCCGAAAGCACGCCGACATCACTAAGTTCCACGCCCCCGATGTCTCCTGAATCTCGTGCGGTCATTGGCCAAACTCGCCCGGACTTAGGCCAGAAGCTAGGCCTGAAGTTAGCATTGCATAAGCTAACTTGTCGAGGCACACGAACCCTGACAATCCACCGTCAATTCGCCGCTTTTGCGCCACTGACCAGCGCATTACGGGCTCACAGGGATCGACAGCGACCATCTGGTCATCCGGACTCTCCACCCAGGCAGCGTACTCGACATACCAGCCTATTGAACATGGTTTTCATTATCAAGGTGCTGATGAGGCTGCAGTGGTCAACCCCCCGGTCCCGTTGCTGGCGCCACCTCGGCACCGCAAAAATGCTCCGTATGCGGCATAAATGGCGTTTGCCGTTAACAGTCTGCGCCGAGACCGAAAAAGTTCCTTCGGATGGCCGAACTTATTTGATATGCATGAGCCAAATAGGCTCGCAACCGTCCACTAGGACTTGACGGCGCTGACCAGAGTGATGCGACGGAGCATGGAAGCGGGCTCGGAGCCCGGGTCCGGCAGCCCCCGGCCTACCTCCGTTATGTAGTCCGTCAGTGGCGTACCGACCGCCGTCCATCCCCGCGCGCCAAACCAGTCCGTGGCCGGCGCGTGCTGCTCGTTGTAGACCAACTGGAAGAACGGACGCTGGTCGCCGTCGGGTGCGGCACGTTCTTCCTCCACCTTGGCGGCGAACTCGTCAGCGGGTAGCGGCGTGCCGTCCTCGACGGCCACGTGACTGCCGCGCGACGCCAGCCCGTCGATCCCGGTGAATAGTTGCTCCTGCGCCGTGGCGGGAAGATAGATCAACAGCCCTTCGGCAATCCACGCCGACGGCTGAGCGGGATCGAAACCGCTGTCCCGTAGGGCCTGCGACCAGTCGTCGCGCAGGTCGACGGCGATCTCGCGGCGCTCGGCTCGCGGTTGCACTCGGTGGGCGGCGAGGACCTCACGCTTGAAATCGAGAACTTGGGGGCGGTCCAGTTCGAAAACGGTGGTCCCGTCCGGCCACGGCAGTCGGTAGGCGCGCGAGTCCAATCCCGCCGCCACCACGACCACTTGTCGGGCGCCGGCGTCGGCGGCGCGCTGGAAATAGGCGTCGAAGTATTTGGTGCGAGCGCCCTGGAAAGTGACGAAGTGGGCCCCGAAGTCTTCGCTCAACAATTCGTGGTCGGGCGCCGTGCCGTCGAGCACCTCCGCCCAGGAACCGCCGACCGCCCGGCAGAACAACTCGGCATATGGATCCACGGCCAGCGGATCAGGCTTCTGGGCTTCCAACGCTCGTGCCGTCGCAACGAAGAGCGCTGTCGATCCGACGCTCGTCGTTATGTCCCAGGTGTCACCTTCGCTACGCACCCTGCCGACAGTACGCCGGGTTTATTGGTCGCCGGGGGACTCCGGCTTCCAGTTTCCTGGGAGCATCGGCAGCGCCGGACCGCCACCGAACTCGTTGTCGCGCATCGTGGTCAAGCCGCTTGCCGGCCGTGACGCGTCCTGACCAAGGGTGCCGGCGAAGCCGAACTCCCGCGCACCCTGATCCGAGGCCGCCGTCGCCAGCGCGGGTTCCCGGTCCGGTGGCATGGCCCAGTCCGGGGTCACGTCGACATCCATGAACTCGTGGTTGTGCTCCTCGACGGTCGAGCGCTTTCGTCGGCGCCGACGGGCCTGTTCGCGTGCCGCCGCTGCGGCCGCTGCGCTGACCGCGTCGGGCTCCGGCGCCTTCCGCTTGGCGCTGGCGCTCGCACTGGCGCTCATCCCCGAGCCGAACCCGATTCCCGGTGGACCCACCAGGAAGGGGAAACCGAAACCCGCCGTCGGAGTGGGGGCCGGCGGGGGCGGCGCTGGGCTGGCTCCGGCAACGGTGCTGGTCACAGCGGTTGGCGTGGGGGCGGCCACCGTGGTCGCGACCGCGCCGACGCCGCCGGGTGCGGTCCCCGCGACGACCGAAAGCGCGGGCGCGCCGGCGACGGGCGGCGTGACGACCGGGACTACGGCGGGCTGGATGGCGGCCAAGCCGGAGAGTCCGGCCAAGCCGGTGACGGCGCCCAGGTTGGAGATGGCGGCGCCGAGCGCGGCGGTGAGCAGCTGCGGCGTCTGGACCACCTGCAAGGCCTGCGCCACGTGGGTCGGCCAGTCGAACTCGGCGAGCTCCACGACGTATTCGAGGGCTCCCGCAGGGTTCGTGAAGAGCTGCTGGACAAAGGTTTCAAACTGCTGGCCGAATTCGAGCGAGCGCGCGACCCACCAAATCGGTTGCGATGCGTCGGTGATGTCGTGCATGGGAACACCGTTCAGGGTGCCCTCCAAAGGGTCCCAATTGATCTGCCCGTTGGTGAGCACGCGCAGCAGATCTGCGACGAGGTAATCCAACTGCGTGGGGTCCCCATGGTCATGATCTTCATGACCCTCGTGGCCATCTTCGTGTTCTTCGTGGTCGTGGTCAGCCTCGGCGCGCACGATCTGGGGTGCGGCGGAGGTCTGCGGCGTCGCCGCGACGGCAGCGTCGGACACTGCTTCGTAGGTGGCCATCGTGGTGGCCGCCTGCACCCACATCCGCACGTAGTCGGCCTCGTTGACCGCAATGGGGATGGTGTTGATGCCGAAGAAGTTCGTCGCCACCAGCACCCCGTGGATGACGTGGTTGGTGGCGAGCTCGGGCAGCGTAGGCATGGCCGCCAGCGCGGTGGTGTATGCCGCGGCCGCGGCCTGGTGCTGAGCCGCCGCCTGGGCACTGGTGATGCTGGCCTGCATCAACCACATCAGGTACGGGACATGGGCCGCCACATACTGTTCGGCGGTGGGGCCCTCCCAGGCTCCTCCCTGCACCGCGCCCAGCAACGCGGTCAGTTCGTCTGCCGCCGAGGTGTACTCGTCGCTGAGTGCGGACCACGCCCCCGCCGCCGACAACAACGGGCCGGGACCTGGGCCGCTGCTCAACAGCGCCGAGTGGACCTCAGGCGGCGACGCCATCCAGACCGGGGCCATCACAGCCACCAGTCCGTGAGGCTACCGACGCGCCACCACATCCGAACCACTCCTCCGCCCACGAACACCAGCTTTGGAGGTTACTGAATGTGATAATCGTTTTCAATATCAACCCTAGACCAACGGGCGGCCCGTCCTGATTCGGCGGTTCAGGTCCCACAGCATCAGGTTGAACGGGAACTGGCGAATGGGCCGTGGCAACGCGCTGTTTACCGCTGCGAACAGTGCCATCAGCCGGTCGAAGCGCCGCTGGCTGGCCTCGTCCCACGGCAGCCGCATCTCATCCCGGAACCGTTGCGGCAGAAAGCCCGTGGTGATCAGCAGGTTGAACCTCTCCGACCGTTCGCGCAACCACCGCGGAAGCCGGACGCCTTTGACTCGCGACACGGCGATCGGATACAGGAACTCGCGAACGGCGTCGTCGATGTGCGCCTTATCCAACGACTCCTGCCAGTACCGGTCAAACGCAGCCCGGTCCGGCGGCCACATCTGGGGCGGCACCTGCAGCGTGGTGCCCAGCGTCTTTCCCTCCTCGTATAGACGGTCGGCCTCGTCCTCATCGATTTCGCCGATGAAGGTGCGGTAGATGTCGATGCCGCCCTTGTAGAGGCAGGCCGCCACCCACAGCTGCAGTTCCGGGTCGAACGCGTTGTAGGCAACGGGGCTATCAGGCAGGGAGTAGACCTGCGCGTGCGCCCGGTTTACGGCGCGACGGAAAGCCGCCTTCTGCGTGTCGGTCCCAGCGTTGGCCACCGCGATGTAGGTGAAGGTGGTGCGGGCCCGCTTGATGGGATGACGGTCAATTCGTCCGCTCTCCACCCGACTGTCCTTGACCCCGTAGCCGACGGCCGGGCGCGAGAGTTGCATAATGACGTTCGCTGGGCCGGCCAGCAGGGCCACGCCCATCAACCCATAGTCGCCCGCGAGGCGGCTCCGACGCCTGCTGCGTTGCGGTCGGGGCGGGTCGGAGATACCTCGCTCGACATGCGGAACGGGCCTTTCGTCCGTGGGTTGCAACGTCATAACCCAGCCTTTCGCAGCCCGCAAATTGTGAGAACGTGTGTTTCCTGATATTGTCGGGGCGTTGCTCAGGTGTCAAGATGGTCCCCATGGCTAATTCATCCGGGTTGGCTGGGAGTTCGAGCGCGCGGCCCTATCGAGGGGTTGAGGCCGCCGAGCGACTCGCGGATCGCCGCCGGCGGCTTCTAGCCGCCGGCCTAGACATTTTGGGTTCGGAGCAGCAAGACATCTCCGCGCTGACCGTACGCGCGGTATGTCGGGACGCGGGCTTGGCATCCCGCTACTTCTACGAAAGCTTCGCGGACAAAGACGAATTCATTGCCGGCGTATTCGACTGGGTGATCGCCAAACTCGCCGTCAGCACCCAGGCGACGGTGGCGTCATATCCCGCCCACGAGAAGGCCCGGGCCGGCATGGCGAAGGTCGTGCAGATCATCGCCGAAGACGCCCGGATCGGGCGCATCCTGTTCAGCACGCACCTGGCCGACCCGGTCATCGTGCGTAAACGAGCCGAGTCGACCGCGCTGTTCGCCATGCTGTCTGGACAGCTGGCGGTCGACGCGCTGCACGCCCCGGCAAATGACGCACTCAAGGCCGCGGCACACTTCGTGGTCGGCGGTGTCGGTCAGACGATCAGCGCATGGTTGGCCGGCGATCTCCACCTGCCACCGGAGGACCTTGTTGAACTGCTTGCGGCCGTGGTGGGCGGGCTCTCCGAACCGGCGCGCCTGTTGTCCGGCGCCACGGGCGATCTGGCGGGAAAACTCACGGCGGAACTTACGGAAGACCTCACGGAAGACCTCACGGAAGAAGAGGTAGTCGCCATAGCCGCATCCCGGG
Source organism: Mycobacterium bourgelatii (assembly GCF_010723575.1). Taxonomy (NCBI): domain Bacteria; kingdom Bacillati; phylum Actinomycetota; class Actinomycetes; order Mycobacteriales; family Mycobacteriaceae; genus Mycobacterium; species Mycobacterium bourgelatii. Next base: position 88,457 of record NZ_BLKZ01000001.1, on the reverse strand, counting down.
ATGCAAAAGCCACAGACGCATCAGGGTAAGCCGCATGATGCGTTGCGCGCCGGTGATCAGCAGGATCGCTAGCGGCACCTCGATGAGCAACGCGGTCCCCACCGACAGCCAAAAATCGGCGGGCCCCGCGGTCATCAGGTCGAACCAGGCGTCGCAAATCAGCAACACCCCACTGGTGAACGCCGTGAGGAGCAATAGCTGGCGCCGCAAGTAGCCCAGCACGGCGGTGGCCGCCATGAATCCGACCAGCAGGATGTCGAAGCCGACCCAGGTGACACGCCAGTTGTGCGCGACATAGTTCGGCGGCAAAGTCAGCGCCAAATAGACAATCCACGGGATCAGAGCAATGGATCCGGTGATGATCAAACCCAACCGGATGCGGCGCAGCCGCGCGAATTCCGCCGGGTCAATCAGTTCGTTCAGCGGTCGTTCCAGCCTTGTGATCAGGTCGCGGCGTTGCTCTGCGGAAAGCGCGGCGATCTGATCGTCGGTCAGGATGCCGTGGGTCACTCCCGGCCTAGCTGCTCGCGGCCGCCGCGGGTCGCCGGTCGGCCGCGGTGCGGGGGACGACCTGTGTGTCGTTCTCCGTGAATTCCTTCACCCAGCAAGCAAACTCGAGCGTGATGCCGTCCGGATCCTGGAAGTAGAAGGAGCGCACGTAGACGCCGGGGTGCACGGTCGCCGAAACCTGCAATTCGCTCTCGTCGTGATTGAGCACCGGACCGACCCGAACGCCCTTGTCCTTCAACCGCTGCCGGTATTCGTCGAATTTCTCCGGCGGGACATGAAACGCCAAGTGGTTGAGGCTGCTCACCGCACTGGTGATGTCGCCGATGCCGGGGATGGCGCCCGGTGACGAGATGCCCGGGACACGGTCGGGCGCGTCCTTGAACCAGAAAAAAGCCACGCAGTCGCCGTTGCCCGCGTCGAAGAAGAAGTGCTGACCCTGGCCGAACGGCAGGTCGAGCGATTTGACCAGCGGCATCCCGAGGATGTTGGTGTAGAAGTCCACCGTTCGCTCCATGTCCGAACACACCAACGCGACGTGGTTGATTCCGCCGAGCTGGAACTCTTTGTTGGTGTTGTGCGGCTTGATCATTGCGTCTCCCCTTCACCAGCCGGTGGAATGGCCCTAGGCTAGGATCTGAATCTAACATCAGATTCAGGTTTGTTCCAGGGAGGTGTCGATGACTTCGGCATCTGAGGCACCTGAGGCATCTGAGACAGCTCACGAGTCCGCGCTTGGCGGTCAGGCACCCACCTACCCAACCCACCGGGGACGCCGGACCCAAGCGGCGATCGACTCCGCCGCGCGAGCGGTCATCGCACGAAAAGGCGTCCTGGCCACGACCATCGCCGATATTGCGGCCGAGGCGGGCCGCTCGGCGGCATCCTTCTACAACTACTACGACTCCAAAGAAGCGATGGTCCGGCAATGGGCGCTGCGATTCCGCGACGAAGCCAACGAGCGGGCACGGACGGTCATCCGCCACGGATTGACGGACCGTGAACGCGCCTACGAGGCCGCCGCAGCCCATTGGCACACCTACCGCCACCGACTCGCCGAGGTGATCAGCGTGTCGCAGTTGGCGATGATCAACGATGACTTCGCGCAGTATTGGGCCGAGATGTGCGCCATTCCCATCTCTTTCATCGCCGAATCGGTGCGGCGCGCCCAGGCGAGAGGCTTCTGTCCCGGCGACGATCCACAGCTGCTGGCTCAAGCTATCGTGGCGATGTTCAACCAGTTCTGCTATATCCAGCTGAGCGGATCGGACGAGCCCGACGATCAAGCCTGCATCCGAACCCTGGCCAACATCTACTACCGAGCCATCTACGGGGAGAAGGGTCACTGAATTGACCAGCGTCACACGAGAGTTCGTAGGTCTGCCGTCACCCACCGCCGCGCGCGCGGGCGCGGGCGGTCACCCCTGCCAAGGGCTCTACCACCGCGGCGCGGGTCACAAGCCCAAGGTGGCGATGATCGCCACCCACTACCAGATCGATTTCTCTGAGCATTATCTCGCCGATTTCATGGCCGCCCGCGGTATCGGCTTCCTCGGCTGGAACACCAGATTCCGCGGCTTCGAAACCGATTTCGTTCTTGACCACGCCCTGGTCGACATCGGCGTCGGAGTACGTTGGCTGCGCGAGACGCAGGGCGTGGAAACGGTTGTGCTGTTGGGCAACTCCGGCGGAGGCTCGCTGATGGCCGCCTACCAGTCGCAGGCGGTCGAGCCGAACGTGACGCCGTTGGAAGGGATGCGGCCGGCCGCAGGAGCCGACGAGCTGCCCCCCGCGGACGGGTATGTCGCCACCGCCGCCCACCTCGGCCGCCCAGATGTGTTGACCGCCTGGATGGACGGCGCTGTCGTTGACGAAAATGACCCCGTCGCAACCGACCCCGACCTCGACCTGTTCAACGAGCGCAACGGCCCGCCGTATTCGGACGAGTTCGTCAGCCGCTACCGCGCAGCGCAGATCGCACGTAACCATGCCATCACCGACTGGGCCGAAGCCGAGCTCAAACGCATTCGCGCCGCCGGCTTTTCGGATCGCCCATTCTCGGTGATGCGGACCTGGGCCGATCCCCGCATGGTCGACCCCAGCCTGGAGCCCACCAAGCGGACGCCCAACCAGTGCTATGCGGGCACGCCGGTACGCGCCAACCGCTCCGCACGCGGCATCGCGGCGGCGTGCACCCTGCGCAATTGGTTGGGAATGTGGAGCCTGCGGGTGGCGCAAACGAGGGCCGAGCCGCACCTGGCCCGGATCACCTGCCCCGCGCTGGTGATCAACGCCGACGCCGACACCGGGGTCTTCCCATCCGACGCCCAGCGCATCTACGACGGCCTCGCCAGTACCGACAAGGCCCAAACCTCGATCGACGCCGACCACTACTTCACCAATCCCGGTGCGCGCGACAAGCAGGCCGACACCATCGCCGACTGGATTGCCAAGCGGTGGCCCTAAGGGTTCTCGCGCACTTTGTTCCCCGGAAGAAAGTGCTTGATTTCCTTGCCCCGGAAGCGGATTGGCTTGACGTCCGATGGTGCGCCGAAGACGACGACGCAACGTTCTACCGAGAGTTGCCGGACGCGGAGGTGATCTGGCACGTGCTGCGCCCGCTGACGGGTTCCGACCTGCGGTTGGGTACGCGGCTGCGACTGGTCCACAAGCTCGGCGCCGGGGTGAACACCATCGACGTGGCCACCGCGACCGAATGCGGGATCGCGGTGGCCAACATGCCCGGCGCCAACGCGCCATCGGTTGCCGAGGGGGCGGTGTTGCTGATGCTCGCCGCGCTACGCCGGCTCAGGCAACTCGACCACGCCGTCCGGTGCGGACGCGGCTGGCCCGCCGACCCGGATCTCGGCGAGACGGTGCGCGATCTCGGTGGCTGCACCGTCGGGCTGGTCGGCTACGGGAACATCGCCAAGCGCGTCGCCACGATCGTTTCCGCGATGGGCGCCACCGTGCTGCACACCAGCACCGCCGACGACGGACGACCCGGTTGGCGCCCGTTGGCCGATCTGCTGGCCGAAAGCGACGTCGTCTCGTTGCACCTGCCGCTGACCGCGGACACTCATCACCTACTCGACGCCAATGCGCTGGCCCGAATGAAATCCAGTGCGGTGCTGGTCAACACGTCGCGTGGCGCGATCGTCGATGAGAACGCGCTGGTCGACGCGCTGCGGGTGGGGCGGCTGGCGGCGGCGGGCCTCGACGTGTTCGAAGTGGAGCCGGTGACTCCCGACAACCGGCTGCTGGACCTGGACAACGTGGTACTCACGCCGCACGTGAGCTGGTACACCGCCGACACCATGCGGCGCTACCTCATCGAGGCCGTCGCCAACTGTCGGCGACTGCGCGACGGCGAGCCGCTGGCCAACCTAGTAGGCCCGGTCGTCCACCAACCACCCGGTTGTTAGCTTGGAGGGACCGGCCCCCCGGTAGGGAAGGCAAGGGAAGGTAAGGGAAGGCGAACAATGCCGATCGCAGTAATTCCTGAACATAAAGACCTGGCCGATTCGGTGCGCTCGCTGGTCGCGCGGGTCGCGCCCTCCGAGGTGCTACACCAGGCTCTAGAGACCCCGTTCGAGAACCCGCCACCGTACTGGCAGGCCGCCGCCGAGCAGGGCTTGCAGGGCGTCCACCTCGCCGAGAACGTAGGTGGACAAGGCTTCGGCATCCTTGAACTGGCCATCGTGCTCGCCGAGTTCGGCTACGGGGCGGTACCCGGTCCGTTCGTGCCGTCGGCAATCGCCAGCGCGCTGATCGCCGCCCACGACCCCGTCGCCAAGGTGCTCGCCGAGCTGGCATCGGGCGCCGTCATCGCCTCGTATGCGCTGGGTTCCGGGCTCACCGCGACCCGCCACGGCGACGTGCTGGTGATCCGCGGCGAAGCCCGCGCGGTTCCCGCGGCCGCTCAGGCGTCCATTCTGGTGCTGCCCGTGGCCATCGACAGTGGCGAGGAATGGGTGGTGCTGCAGGCCGACGAGCTCGAAATCGAGCCGGTGGCCAGCATCGATCCGCTGCGGCCGATCGCCGACGTGCGCGCCAACGCCATCGAGCTCGGCGATGACGCGGTGCTGAGCAGCCTGAGCCAGGCCGACGCTCACGCGTTGATCACCACCCTGCTATCGGCAGAGGCGGTGGGTGTCGCCCGGTGGGCCACCGACACCGCAGCGGCATACGCCAAGATCCGCGAACAATTCGGCCGGCCGATCGGCCAATTCCAGGCCATCAAGCACAAGTGCGCCGAGATGATCGCCGACACCGAGCGGGCCACCGCGGCGGTGTGGGACGCCGCGCGCGCTCTGGACGAGGACAGCCCCAAGGAGGGCGACGTCGAGTTCGCGGCGGCAGTCGCGGCCACGCTCGCGCCGGCGGCCGCTCAGCGGTGCACGCAGGATTGCATTCAGGTGCACGGCGGCATCGGCTTCACCTGGGAGCACGACACCAACGTCTACTACCGCCGCGCGCTGATCCTGGCCGCCAGCTTCGGTCGCTCGTCGGACTACCCGCAGAAGGTCGTCGATACGGCCACCACGACAGGCCTGCGCGCGGTGGACGTCGACCTGGATCCCGAGACCGACAAGCTGCGGGCCGAGATCCGCGCCGAGGTGGCCGCGTTGAAAGCGTTGCCGCGCGAGGAACGCCCTGCCGCCATCGCCGAAGGCGGCTGGGGACTGCCGTATCTGCCCAAGCCGTGGGGACGCGCGGCCGGCCCGGTCGAGCAGATCATCATCGCGCAGGAATTCAGCTACGGGCGGGTCAAGCGGCCGCAGCTCGCCATCGCCGCATGGATCGTCCCGTCGATCGTCGCGTTCGGAACCGAGGAGCAGAAGCAGCGCTTCCTGCCGCCGACCTTCCGCGGCGAAATTTTCTGGTGCCAGTTGTTCTCCGAGCCCGGCGCCGGGTCGGACCTGGCGGGCCTGTCCACCAAGGCCACAAAGGTGGACGGCGGCTGGCGCATCACCGGCCAGAAGATCTGGACCACCGCCGCCCAGTACTCGCAGTGGGGCGCGCTACTGGCCAGAACGGACCCGTCGGCACCGAAGCACAACGGCATCACGTACTTCCTGTTGGACATGAAAAGCGAAGGCGTGCAGGTAAAGCCGCTGCGCGAACTGACCGGCAACGCGATGTTCAACACCGTCTACCTCGACGACGTGTTCGTGCCCGACGACTGCGTGTTGGGCGATGTCAATCGGGGCTGGGAAGTCAGCCGCAACACCCTGACCGCCGAGCGGGTGTCGATTGGCAGCAGCGACGCGAACTTCCTGGCCAGCTTGCCGGAGTTCGTCGAGTTCGTTCGGGACGGCCAATTCGACCAGGTTGCCAGGCACCGGGCCGGCCAGTTGATCGCGGAGGGGCATGCCGCCAAATTGCTCAACCTGCGCTCGACGCTGTTGACGCTGGCCGGCGGCGACGCGATGCCGTCGGCGGCGATCTCCAAGCTGTTGTCGATGCGGACCGGGCAGGGTTACGCCGAGTTCGCGGTCGCCTCCTTCGGCAGCGACGCCGCGATCGGCGACACCAAGCAATTGCCGGGCAAATGGGGTGAGTACCTGTTGGCGAGCCGGGCCACGACGATCTACGGCGGAACGTCGGAGGTGCAGCTCAACATCATCGCCGAACGGCTGCTGGGCCTGCCCCGCGACCCGTAACCTTCACCGGCGAGCAGACGCAAACTCGTATCAAATCGGTTGATTTTGTACGAGTTTGCGTCTGCTCGGCGGGTGATCGGCGGCTCACCACCACCAGTGCCACCAGCGGCGGTGGCCCCAGCCGTGGCCCCAGCCATGGCCCCAGCCACCGCGGTGCCAGCCACCGTGACCACCCCAGCCGTGCCCGTGTCCCCAGCCGTGCCCGACCGGGACGAAGTGGGCGGGACTTTCGGGAATGCCCGCGCCACCATGCGGCCCGGCCAGTGCGACGCTGGCGACGGGAGACGGGGGCGCGGCTTGTGCGCTGGGCACGGCACCGAACAGCATTGCCGCGCTGAGCGCGCCGGAGCCCAGCGCGACTGTGCCCGCGCGGCGGACCGACCGCGGTGACAGCAACTTCGGGAACATCGACAACTCCTTTCATGACTTCGTTCGACACCAAAAACGCTATTCAGAAATTGCTAGGTGCACCATGGAAACAGCGTTGGATTTGGCTGTATATTTGCCCTTGGAGTTTGTCTTTACGGATTTACTGTCAGTATTTTGTACTAGCAAATCAGCAGCTCAAGCGATCTACTGGGCTACTGAAATCCGTGCAGCAGTAGCTCAGCATTTCAGCGTTTGGCAGCTTAATCAACTGTGTATTGGTCGGTGCTGAAAAGCGGCGTAAATGGTCGCGCATCGGCGTACAGGAAAGGTCCAGGTAGCGAACCTACACTGACTTACGGATCGCTCCGGGAGGACCTGACATGGCACACAGCATCGGCCCATTCCGCACGCACCCGGGAGCCGCGGGCCCCCCGTTAGACGGTGCGTCGACCGAGCGGTTCGCGCTCGCCCGCCAACCGCACGTACCGGCCAGGCGGGATCCGCCCGCGCGAAATCAACGCACCCGGCGGACGGTCGACCTCTCCCCCGCCACGCATCGAGCCCTGGACATCTGGCAGCGCCAGGCCGCCGACCGGCTCGGCGTCGCCCGCGTGACCGGCCAGGAAGTCATCAGCGCGCTCATCGAGCAGTTGTTGACCGATCCCAGGCTCTCAGCCCAGATCACCCGTGTCGTTCAGGCGCGACGCACCCAAGGGTGAGCAGCAGGGCTACTCGGCGGCCTCGTCGGAACCCGTGTCCTCGGAGCCCTCGTCGGCGCCTTTGTCCTCGGAGCTCTCCTTGGAGCCCTTGTCGGAACTCTTCTTGGAGTCCTTGCCCAGGTCTTTGGCCTTGTCCTTTGCCTTGTCCTTGTCGTCGACGTCCAACTCGCGCAGCTCGCGCTTGAGGATCTTGCCGGTCGGGTTGCGCGGCAGCTCGTCGAGGAAGATCACTTCGCGCGGCACCTTGTAACGCGCCAGGTGATCGCGCACATAGTGCTTGATCGTGTCCTCGTCGAGGTCGGAGCCCTCCTTCTTGACCACGAAGGCCCGCAGTCGATGACCCCACTCCTTGTCTTCGACCCCGATCGCGGTGGCCTCTATGACGTCCTCGTGGCCGCTGATCAGGTCCTCGACCTCGGCGGGGAACACGTTTTCGCCGCCGGACACGATCATCTCGTCGTCCCGGCCGCTGACGTAGAGCAGGCCGTCTTCGTCGAAGTAGCCCACGTCACCGGAGGACATCAGGCCGTCGATGATCTGCTTGTGGCCGCCGCCGGTGTAGCCCTCGAACGGGAAGGCGTTGCCGACGAAGATCCGCCCGACCTCGCCCTGCGGCTTCTCGTTGCCGTTGTCGTCGAGGATCTTGACCTTCACGCCCTTGACCACCGGGCCGACCGTGGCCGGGTTCTTCTCCAGGTCCTTGGGCCCGGCGATGGTCGCGAAGGCGATCTCGGTGGACCCGTACATGTTGTAGATGACCGGGCCGAAGTCTTTCAGCGCCCGCTGCGCCAGCTCGGCGCCCAGCTGCGACCCGGAGACGAAGATGATCTTCAGGTGCGACAAGTCGGGCTTCTTGTCCATCTTCTCGATCGTGTCCAGTAGGCGCGACAGCATCACCGGCACCACCACCATGGCGGTCGCCTTGTGCTTTTCGAGGTCTTCGAGCACCAGCGGCGGCTTGAACTTGCGACGCAACAGCAGCGTCGAGCCCAGGAACATCGCGATGGTCGCGTGCAGGTAGCCCAGCGCGTGGAACATCGGCGCCGGCAAGGACGTGATCTCGTTGGCCTTGAACGGCACGTGCGACAAGATGCCGCCGACCGGCGCCAGGGTGGGCGGCGTGCTGCGGTTCGCACCCTTGGGGGTGCCGGTGGTACCGCTGGTCAGGATGATGATCGAGGCGTGCTTGCTCGCCTTGGGCGCGGGCTCTTTGCTGCTGCGCTCGATCAGCTCGGCCAGCGTCTCGTGCTCGCTGCCCGAATCCTGGTCGCTGTCCGGATTGTGGCCCAGTGCGCGCAGGAAGCCCAGTTCGGGCTCGGCTTTGCTGACGGCCTTGGTGTATTCGTCGTCGTAGATGATCAGCTTGGCGCCCTCGCGCTCCGACACTTCCTTGATCTGCGGGCCGGAGAATTCGCTGTTGAGCAGGATGATGCGGGCGCCGGCGCGGGCGGCGCCGTAGTTGGCGATGACAAACCACCGGGTGTTGCGGGCCAGGATTGCGACGCCGTCGCCGGGCTTGATGCCCTTGTCGATCAGGCCGTTGGCCACCGCGTGCGCGGCCTCGTCGAGTTCCTTGTAGGTGATGTGGCCTTCTTCGTCGATGACGGCCCGCGCGTCGGGATGGCGCCGGGCGTTCAAGGACGGCAGCATGCCGAACTCGCCCCACTTCGCGAGCTCGGCCGCCATGGCCGCGGTCTTGAGCGGGGACTCGAGCCGGAAAGCTCCCGCTTCGAAGATCTTGCGCACATAGTGCAGTTCGGCTGCGCCGCGTTCGACGTATTGCTGGATCTTTCCGACGCCGGGTACTTCGCTCAGGCTAGGCATGTTCCTCACCATATGTGACGGAGGTCGCAATGCGACCAGTAGATTTCACCCGAATTACCATCGACATCGATGCCCAAACCCATGACGCTGTCGGTGGCTGGGCGCGAGGTCACCATCACCCACCCGGACAAAGAAGTTTTTCCGGGTCCTCCCACCTACACCAAGCTGGACCTGGTCCGGTACTACCTGGCAGTTGCCGACGGGGCCCTGCGGGGTGCGGCAGACCGGCCGATGATCCTCAAGCGATTCGTCAAAGGCATCTCGGAAGAGGCGATATTTCAGAAGCGCGCCCCGCAGAAACGCCCCGACTACGTCGACGTCGCCGAATTGCGCTACGCGTCCGGCACTTCGGCCAAGGAGGCCGTCATCCACGACGCCGCCGGGTTGGCCTGGGTGATCAATCTCGGCTGCGTCGACCTCAATCCACACGCGGTACAAGCGACCGACCTCGACCATCCAGACGAGCTGCGGATCGACCTGGATCCGATGCCCGGGGTCACGTGGCGGCACATCATCGAGGTAGCGCTGGTGGCACGGGAGGTGCTCGAGGAGTACGGGCTGACGGCGTGGCCGAAGACCTCCGGGTCGAGGGGATTTCACGTGTACTCCCGGATCGCACCGGAGTGGACGTTCAAGCAGGTGCGGCTGGCCGCTCAGACGGTGGCGCGGGAAGTCGAGCGTCGCATACCCGACGCGGCGACCAGCCGCTGGTGGAAGGAAGAGCGCGAAGGCGTCTTCGTCGACTTCAACCAGAACGCCAAAGACCGCACGGTCGCCTCGGCCTATTCGGTGCGAGCCACCGCGGACGCGCGGGTGTCGACGCCGCTGCACTGGGATGAGGTTCCCGGTTGCAACCCGGAAGAGTTCACCATCGACACAGTGCCCCGCCGGTTCGCCGAGATGGGCGACCCGTGGGCGGGGATGGACGACGCCGTCGGCGCGCTTGATCGGCTGCTCGTGTTGGCCGAGGAACTCGGTCCCCCGGAGCGCGCCCCGAAGGGCGCGAAAAAGAGCGGCAAGGGCACCGGCGGCAGGCGTCAGTCATCGATGCCGCTCATCGAGATCGCCCGTACCAAGACCAAGGACGAAGCGATGGCCGCGCTGGACACCTGGCGCGGTCGCCATCCGGCCGTGGCCGAGCTGCTGCAACCGGTGGATGTGCTGGTGGACGGCATGCGTGGGCCGAGTTCGATCTGGTACCGGATCCGCATCAATCTGCAGCATGTGCCACCCGAGCAGCGTCCACCGCAGGAGGAGCTGATCGCCGACTACAGCCCTTGGGACAAGTACATGCCCAGAGGCTGACGCCAGCGACACGCTAGTCTCACGCTGTGCAGCAGGTATGGAGTCGACGGCAATTCGTCCAGATTGCCGGGGCCACATGTCTACTCGCCGGCGGCGCGGCACCCCTGGCGGGGTGCTTCAAATCCAAGCCCCCACCGGGCACGCCGGGCGGCGGCGAGGTGACCATTACGCACCTGTTCGGCAAAACCGTCGTCAAGGAGCCGCCCAAGCGCGTGGTCAGCGCCGGTTACACCGAACAGGATGACCTGCTGGCCGTCGGTGTGGTGCCGATCGCGGTGACCAACTGGTTCGGCGACCAACCGTTCGCGGTGTGGCCGTGGGCTCAGCCCAAGCTGGGCACCGCGCAACCGGTGGTATTGAACCTGGACAACGGAATACCCGTCGACCAGATCGCCGGACTCAAGCCCGACCTGATCGTGGCCATCAACGCCGGCGTCGACGCCGACACCTACGAGAGACTGTCGGCGATAGCGCCCACCATCCCGCAGTCCGACGGCGACGCTTTCTTCGAGCCATGGAAGGACCAGGCCGCCGCGATCGGCCAGGCGGTGTTTCAGGCCGACCAGATGAAATCACTGGTCAACGCCGTCGACCAGAAGTTCGCCGCGGTGGCGCAGCAGTATCCGCAGTGGAAGGGCAGGACGGCGCTGCTGCTCGAGGGCAGGCTGGCGCAAGGCACTGTGGTGGCGACGACAGGCTGGCAGACCGACTTCCTGACCCAGATGGGACTGGTCATTGCCGACAGCATCAAGCAGTTCGGCGACGATCACCGCGCCGTCATCCCCCGCGAGCGGATCAAATCGGTGCTCGACTCCGCCGACGTGCTGATCTGGACCACGGAAAGCCCCGAGGAGCAACAGGCGTTGCTGGCCGACCCGGAGGTGGCCCAGTCACAGGCCACCACGCAGAACCGCCACGTCTTCACCACCAAGGACTTGGCGGGCGCAATAGCCTTCGCGTCGACCCTTAGTTACCCCGTCGTGGCCGACCAACTGCCCCCGCAAATCGCCAAGATCCTGGGCTGATAGCGGGGTGCTTGAGCGTTTGCTAAGGCAGCTCTGGCAGTGTCCATAATCCCTGGCCCGGCCCCCGAATTCGGGGCTACCGTCGAATTATGAGTGTGACGGATCTCTCCGGGCCTGCCATGGATGCCTCGGCCGAAGCGCTGCGCTGTTCCATTCTCGACTACGGCGACCAGGCGCTGCTGTTGGAGTGCGGCAGCATCGAAGGCGTATTGGCCTGGACTCAGGCCGTGCGCGCGGCGGCGTGGCCAGGTGTGGTCGACATCGTGCCGGCCGCACGCACCGTGCTGCTCAAGCTCGACGGCCCGCGCCTGCAGGCCATCATGCGTCACCGCCTGCGAAAACTGCGGGTGACGCTCGACGAATCCGCCCCCGCCGGCGAGGGTGAACTGGTGGTGATCGACGTCGTTTACGACGGACCCGACCTGGCCGACGTATCCCGGCACACGGGCCTGACCACCGCGCAAATCATCAACGCGCACACCAGCACCCGGTGGCGGGTGGGCTTCAGCGGCTTCGCGCCCGGGTTCGCCTACCTGGTCGATGGCGACCCGCGTCTACAGGTGCCGCGCCGGTCAGAGCCACGAACCGCGGTTCCAGCCGGTTCAGTGGCCTTGGCGGGCGAATTCAGCGCAATCTATCCGCGCCAGTCGCCCGGTGGGTGGCAGATCATCGGGCACACCGAGGCTGTGCTGTGGGACATCGATCGAGAGAATCCGGCCCTGCTCACGCCGGGCAAGTGGGTGCAGTTCCGCGCGAGGAGGCATCATGACTACCCTGGAAATCTTGCGTAGCGGACCGTTGGCCGTCGTCCAAGACCTCGGCCGGGCCGGGCTGGCCCACCTCGGAGTAGGCCGCTCCGGCGCCGCCGACCGTCGCTCGCACACCCTGGCCAATCGACTGGTGGCCAACCCCGACGACTGGGCCACCATCGAGATCACGTTCGGCGGCTTTTCGGCACGGGTACGCGGCGGCGACGTCGACATCGCGGTCACGGGTGCCGATACCGATCCGACCGTCGATGGAAACATGTTTGGCAACAACAGCGTTCACCATGTGCGCGACGGTCAGATCATCTCGTTGGGCACCCCTTGGGCCGGGCTGCGCACGTACCTGGCGGTGCGCGGCGGCATTGCCGTCACGCCCGTCCTGGGGTCACGCAGCTACGACGCGATGTCGGCGATCGGCCCCTTACCGTTGCAGGCCGGCGATGTGGTGCCCATCGGCGAACACACCGACGACTACCCCGAACTCGACCAAGCCCCGGTGGCCGCCATCGAGGAACACATCGTTGAACTGCAGGCGATACCGGGCCCGCGCGACGATTGGCTGCTCGACCCGGATGCCTTGGTGCACACCGTCTGGATGGCGTCCAACAACAGCGACCGGGTGGGCATGCGACTGGAGGGACGCCCGCTGCGCTACCGCTGGCCGGATCGGCAGCTCCCCAGCGAGGGCACCACTCGCGGCGCAATCCAGGTGCCGCCCAACGGATTACCAGTTATTCTGGGGCCCGACCACCCGATCACCGGTGGGTACCCGGTCGTCGGCGTGATCATCGACGAGGACATCGACAAGGTCGCCCAGATACGCCCAGGCCAGTACGTGCGGCTGCACTGGGCGCGGCCCCGCACGCCGACAGGAACCCGACCGTAGCGTGCGCAACCGGGTACACACGGCTCGGCTGATTCACACCGCCGACCTCGATAGCGACACCCGGCATGGCATCCACGCCATGCTCACCGAAGCCTTTGCGGGTGATTTCAGCGAAGACGACTGGGAACACGCGCTGGGCGGGATGCATGCCGTCATCTACCATCACGGCGCGATCATTGCCCACGCCGCGGTCATTCAGCGTCGGCTCATCTACCGCGGCAGCGCGCTTCGCTGCGGCTACGTCGAAGGTGTTGCGGTACGCGAGGATTGGCGCGGCCAAGGGCTGGTGCGAGCACTGCTGGACGGGGTCGAACAGGTGATGCGCGGCGCCTATCAGCTCGGGGCGCTCAGTTCAACGGTGCAGGCGCGGCGACTCTATGCATCGCGGGGTTGGTTGCCTTGGCGCGGAACCACGTTGGTGCTCAGTCCCACCGGTCCCGTTCGCACACCCGAAGACGACGGAACGGTCTTCGTATTGCCCATCGAGGTGCAACTGGACACCAAAGAGGAACTGATGTGCGACTGGCGTAACGGAGACGTCTGGTAAAGCGCACCGCGCACCGCCGCGCCATTGTGGTGGCTGCCACAGGAATGCGTCTCACAGTGCCCTCAGCTGGGCAGTGATCCGAATTTCACGCTCGGGTCACTGCCTGAAGCGCCGGGGCAACAAAGGGTTCCTACCGTGCAGGTAACGCCATTGACGATAGGAGCCTTTCGTGGGCCGTTCACACCTGATCACAGATTGGGACCCGGAAGACGTTGCCGCATGGGAAGCAGGCAACAAGAAGATCGCCCGCCGCAATCTGATTTGGTCGGTGATCGCCGAACACATTGGGTTTTCGATCTGGTCCCTCTGGTCGGTGATGGTTCTCTTCATGCCCGCATCGGTGTACGGCTTCTCCGCGAGCGACAAGTTCTTGCTCGGCGCCACCGCAACGCTGATCGGTGCGTGCCTACGCTTTCCCTACACCTTTGCCACCGCGAAGTTCGGTGGCCGCAACTGGACCATCTTCTCCGCGGTGGTGTTGTTCATTCCCACGGTCGGGACCATCTGGCTGTTGGCCCACCCGGGTCTGCCGCTGTGGCCATACCTCGTCTGCGCCGCGCTGACCGGCCTGGGAGGGGGCAATTTCGCTTCGTCGATGACGAACATCAACGCGTTCTTCCCGCAGCGACTGAAGGGCTGGGCGTTGGCGCTCAACGCCGGTGGCGGCAATCTGGGTGTGCCCATGGTTCAACTAGTCGGCTTGCTGGTGATCGCGGCGGTTGGTGACCGGCAACCCTACTGGGTGTGCGCCGTATACCTGGTGCTGCTGGCGGTGGCCGGCGTCGGCGCCGCCCTGTACATGGACAACCTGCGGGATTACCGCATCGAGCTGAACACCATGCGCTCGGTGCTCGCCGAGCCGCACACGTGGGTGATCTCGCTGCTCTACATCGGCACCTTCGGATCGTTCATCGGGTTCTCCTTCGCGTTCGGTCAGGTGCTGCAGATCAACTTCATTGCCAGCGGGCAGAGCACGGCACACGCTTCACTGCACGCCGCCCAAATCGCCTTCCTCGGGCCACTATTGGGATCGCTGTCTCGGGTGTACGGCGGCAAGATCGCGGACCGTGTTGGCGGCGGTCGCGTCACCTTGGCCGCGTTCGTCTTGATGATTCTGGGCGCCGGAATACTGTTGACGGCCAGCGTTTTCGGCGCACATACGCACGGACCTGCGCCAGCCGCAACGATGGTCGGCTATGTCGTTGGGTTCGTCCTGCTGTTCATCTTGTCCGGCATCGGCAACGGCTCTGTCTACAAGATGATTCCGTCGATCTTCGAGGCACGCAGTTACGCACTTCAGAAGAGCGAGGAAGAGCGCAGGCAATGGTCGCGCTCCATGTCTGGTGCCCTCATCGGATGGACCGGCGCGATCGGCGCCCTGGGTGGCGTGGGCGTCAATCTTGCGCTGCGACAGTCATATTTGAGCAGCGGAACCGCGACGTCGGCCTTCTGGGTCTTCGCGGTGTTCTATGTCGCAGCCTCGCTGCTGACCTGGACGGTATATGTGCGGCGCCCGCTTCCGGCCGTCGGCCAACTGCCGGAGGGTGCAACCGGCTTGGCTTACGTCTAGCCCGTACGTGTAGCAGTCACTTTGGTTTTCAGCGATCTACCAGTCAACTGGTGCCCAACTTTCAGCCGATTGCCGCCCTTCTGAGTTGACGCACTCCGCCGCCGATGTGAGCATCGAAACGGACTGCGGCGCATGCCTGCTCCGAATTCGGGGGCGCCCACATCGGAAGGGAAACAACTATGGGCCGCCACCGTCGGCTGTCAGATTGGAATCCGGAAGACATCGCGGCTTGGGAGTCCGGAAACAGCAAGATCGCCAGACGCAACCTGCTTTGCACCGTCGCCGGCGATCACGTGGCCTTCTCCATCTGGTCGTTGTGGTCGGTGATGACGCTGTTCATGCCGGCGTCCATGTACGGCTTCTCCGCCGGCGACAAGCTCTTGCTTGGCGCGGTGGCCACCCTGGTGGGTGGATGCGCGCGCATCCCCTACACGCTGGGCATCGCCAGGTTCGGCGGCCGCACCTGGACAACACTTTCGGCGTTCGTGCTGCTGATCCCGACGGTCGGCACCATCGCGCTGCTGGCCAACCCCGGACTGCCTTTGTGGCCGTATGTGGTGTGTGCGGCGCTGACCGGGCTGGGCGGCGGAAACTATGCGGCATCGCTGGCCAACGTCAACGCGTTTTACCCGCAACGCCTTAAGGGCGGCGCTCTGGCGTTCAACGCGGGCGTGGGCAACCTCGGTGTCGCGGTGGTCCAATTGATCGGCCTGCTGGTGCTGTCCACCGCGGGACACGAAGCGCCGTATTGGGTGTGCGCGATCTATCTCGTGCTGCTGACCTTGGTCGGCATCGCCGCGGCCCTGTTCATGGACGAACTCGATCACGGTGTCGAACTAAACACCATGCGTTCCATCGCGTTTGACCGCGACACGTGGGTGGTTTGCCTGTTGTACATCTGCACCTTCGGCTCCTGGATCGGCTTCGCCTTCGCGTTCGGCCAGGTGCTGCAGGTCAACTTTGAGGCCAGTGGCGAGAGTGTGAAGCACGCGTCCCTGCATGCCGCGCAAATCGCCTTCGTCGGACCACTTTTGGGTTCACTCGCCCGGATCTACGGCGGGCGGTTGGCAGACCGGCTCGGCGGCAGCCGGGTCACGCTGGGTGTTCTGGGCGGGATGATTCTGGGCGCCGGCCTCTTGGTGGGCATCAGCACGATCGACGACGCACACGCCGGCACGACGTCGTCGACGTTGGTCGGCTCCGTCATCGGCTTCGTCGCCCTCTTCATCCTCGCCGGCATGGGAAATGGCTCGCTGTTCAAGCTGATTCCGTCGATCTTCGAAGCACGCAGTCGCTCACTGGATGCCAGCGACGCCGAGCGGCGGCACTGGTCTCGAGCCATGTCCGGGTCGCTGATCGGCATCTGTTCGGCCGTTGGCGCGCTCGGTGGAGTGGGCATCAATTTGGCGCTGCGACAGTCCTATCTGACCACCGGCACGGAGACGCCCGCCTACTGGATCTTCCTGGCTTCCTACGTCGTTGCCGCGATTCTGACCTGGCTGATGTATGTGCGCCGACCCGCCACGGCCGCGCCCTCGTCGAACCCGCTGGCAGACCCCCAACACGAGGCAAAATCGGCCTCCACAGTGCGGGTTTAACCGAGTGCCAAAAGGGCAATGCGACAGCAATTGCGCGGTAACGATTCAGAAATTTCGCAGGCATACAAACGTCATATGGCTCTGCCAAACTCTGCGCCACTCGCAGGTTATCGGGTCGCGGTGACGTCAGCGCGCCGCGCCGAAGAGCTGTGCGCACTGCTGAGCCGACATGGCGCGGAGATATTCGCCGCACCGGCGATCAACATGATCGCCCTGCCGGACGACGACGAGTTGCACTACAACACTGAGGCGCTGATCACAAACCCGCCGGACATTCTGGTAGCTCACACTGGCATCGGGTTTCGCGGCTGGGTGGCCGCCGCAGAGGGGTGGGGGCTGGCCACCGAGCTCCTCGACGCATTGTCCGCGGCCCGAGTCGTATCGCGCGGACCGAAGGCGACCGGCGCATTGCGGGCCGCCGGGCTACGGGAGGAATGGTCCCCCGAATCGGAATCTTCGTACGAAGTCCTGGAATATCTGCTTGAGTCCGGTGTCGAGGGCATGCGAATCGCCATCCAGCTGCACGGTGCCGCCGATGCCTGGGATCCGTTCCCGGAGTTCCTCAACGGGCTGCGGGCCGCGGGAGCCGAGGTGATTCCGCTCCGCGTCTACCGTTGGAAGCCAACGCCATTGGGTGGTGACTTCGATCAGCTGGTCACCGGCATCGCCCGTCGGCAATTCGATGCAGTGAGTTTCACATCCGCACCCGCGGCCGCGGCGGTCCTGGAACGCGCGCGGGAGTTGGACATCGAGGACCAGGTGATCGAGGCGCTACGCACCGGCGTGCACGCGATGTGCGTCGGCCCGGTGACTTCACGACCCCTGATTCGTCGCGGGATACCGACGTCAGCGCCGGAGCGGATGCGGTTGGGGGCCTTGGCTCGGCACATCGCCGAGGAACTGCCGCTATTGGGGTCCTTCAGCGTTAAGGTCGCCGGCCACGTGATCGACATCCGCGGCACTTGCGTGCTGGTCGACGGCGAGGTCAAGACGATATCGGGCTCTGGGATGGCGATCCTGCGGGCATTGGCGCAGCGACCGGGCGACGTCGTCGCGCGTACGGAACTGCTGCGGGTGCTGCCTGGCAACGGCGACGACACCCACGCCGTTGACACCGCAGTGCTCCGACTGCGAACAGCATTGGGCGACAAAAACATCATTGCGACGGTGGTCAAGCGCGGTTACCGGCTGGCGATCGATGCCGTTGAGGCCGACCGGTGAGTCTGATCCTGGCAGCACACGGCACCAGGCGACCGTCTGGTGTCGCCATGGTCGGCGACCTGGCGGCTCACGTGGGCGCGCTGCTCGGCGGCACCGTGCAGGTCGTCTTTGTCGACGTGTTGGGCCCGACACCCAGCGAAGTGCTTGCCAGGCTGGCGCAGCCTGCCCACGATGAGAGGTCCGTACAGCCCGCAATTGTGGTGCCCGCCTTTCTGTCCCGCGGATACCACGTTCGCGCCGACCTGCCAGCTCATATCGTTGCCAGCGGCCATCCGAACGTCACCGTCACGCCCGCGCTGGGTCCGAGTTGGGAGCTCGCCCGCATACTCAAGCGGCAGCTGATCGAATTCGGCTGCCGGCCTGATGATTCGGTGATTTTGGCCGCCGCAGGCACGTCGGATCGGCGGGCGCTCGGCGACCTGCGCAGTGCTGCCACGTCGTTGTCCATGCTGACCGGGGCACGAGTTGAGCTGGGATTCGCGGCAACTGGGAGTCCCGACGTGCGGACCGCGGTCGCCAGTGCACGGCGCCGGGGCGCGCGTCGCGTCGTCGTCGCGTCCTATCTACTGGCCGACGGCCTGTTCCAACAGCGACTGCATGACAGTGGCGCCGACCTGATTACCCCGCCGCTGGGCACCCATCCGGGATTGGCCCGGCTGATAGCCAACCGATTCCGCAATGCGATGCCGCACCGCTTCGCCAGTCATCCAATGCAACACGTGCCGAATTTCGTGGGACGCAAGGGTTCGGTGCTCAGCCACACCAATACCGCCGGCGCTTGATCTTTACTCATATCCAAGTAATCCTGGCAATATGGCCAGGAACGAAGAGCCCTCGCGCGGGCTCCTCGACGACGTGGCAAAAATGCTGCGCCTGCCCTTCAGCACACCGGAGTTCATCGACCGCATCGTGACCGGCAGCGTCAACCAGGTTGGCCGTCGCACGCTTTACGTGCTGATCACCACCTGGGACGCCGCGGCCGGCGGGCCCTTTGCCGCCAGTGCCATCGCGTCGACGGGGCTGGCGAAGACCGCCGAAATCGTGCAGAGCATGTTCATTGGGCCGGTGTTCAACCCGCTGCTCAAGATGCTGGGCGCCGACAAGGTCGCCATCCGAGCGTCACTGTGCGCTTCGCAGCTCGTCGGCCTGGGCATCATGCGCTACGGCGTCCGCTCCGAACCGATGCACTCGATGACGGTGGAGCAACTCGTCGACGCCATCGGCCCGACGATGCAGCGCTACCTGGTCGGCAAGATCGACTAGGCAGCCATACGGGCGGCGAAGCGCCCGACGTGCACGCGGCCGTCCCCGGTGACGCGCACCGGGAACACCGGCACCGACACCTGCGGGTCGTCCAGGCAGGAACCGTCATCGAGCGCGAAAGCCTGCTTCAGGATCGGCGACTGGACCGTGACGCGGCCGGCACGGTCGCCGACGATGCCACGCGACAGTACCGCCGCGCCGGAGAACGGGTCGATGTTGCCGATCGCGCGCACTGAGCCGTCGTCCAGCCGGAACAACGCCGCCTGGCTGCCGTCGTCGAGCAGCACGCCGACGCCGCGGCCCGGGATGAGGTGGTCGTAGTTGCAGGCCACGGTCCAAACCTGAATGTCATTGAGAAGCGTCATGATGTTCCTCCCTGTTAGCTACGAATCCGTGGAATACCAATGGGCACTGGCACTTTGCGCCCGGCACGTTCGGTGAAGGCCACCGTCGAGTCGATTTCGTCGGGGGCGTTGACGAAGGAGACGAACCGCGAGAGTTTGTCCGGGTCTTCGAGCACGCCCTTCCATTCGCACTTGTAGTTGGCCACGTGGCGCTCCATGGCGGCCTCGAATTCCTCGGCCAGACCCAGCGAGTCGTCGCAAACGACCTCGCGCACGTGATCGAGCCCCAGCGATTCCACCCACGGCGCCGTGCGCTGCAACCGGTCGGCCGTGCGGATGTAGTACATGAGGAACCGGTCGATGTAGCGGGTCAGCGTCGCCGTGTCCAGATCGCTGGCCAGCAGCTGGGCGTGCTTGGGCGTCATGCCACCGTTGCCGCCCACGTAGAGGTTCCACCCCTTCTCGGTGGCGATCACGCCGACGTCCTTGCTGCGCGCTTCCGCACACTCACGCGCGCAGCCCGAGACGCCCAGCTTGATCTTGTGCGGGGCGCGCAGCCCCCGGTAGCGCAGTTCCAGGTCGATGGCGAGCTGCACGGAATCCTGCTGTCCGTAGCGGCACCAGTCGCTGCCGACGCAGCTTTTCACCGTGCGCAGCGCCTTGCCGTAGGCGTGGCCCGATTCCATGCCGGCGTCGACCAGGCGCTTCCAGATCGCCGGAAGCTGGTCCACCCGAGCCCCGAACAGGTCGATGCGCTGACCGCCGGTGATCTTGGTGTACAGGCCGAAGTCCTGTGCGATCTGCCCGATCAGGATCAGGTGCTCGGGCTTGATGTCGCCGCCGGGAACCCGCGGCACCACCGAGTAGCTGCCGTTCTTCTGGATGTTCGCCAGGAAGTGATCGTTCGAGTCCTGCAGCGACGCCTGCTCGCCGTCGAGGATGTGGTCGGAGCCGGTGGACGCCAGGATGGAAGCGACCACGGGTTTGCAGATGTCACAACCCTTGCCGCGCCCGAACCGCTCGATCAGCCCCGAGAAGGTCCGGATCTCGGTGGCCGAGATGATCTGGAAGAGTTCGGCCCTCGACTGGCTGAAGTGCTCGCACAGCGCCTTGGACTGCTCCACACCCTCGGCTTCCAGCAGCTGCTTGAGCAACGGCACGCACGACCCGCACGACGTACCGGCGCTGGTGCACGACTTGAGCGCGGGAACGTCGGCGCAGCCGTCGGCGATCGCGCACTTCAGGTCACCCTTGGTGACGTTGTTGCAGGAGCAGATCTGCCCCGAGTCGGGCAGCGCCCCAATGCCTAAGGCGCCCGCACCGTCACCGGACCCGGCGGGTGCGATCAACGACAGCGGGTCACCGGGCAACTCGCTCCCGACCATCGGGCGCAGCACCCCGTAGGAGGAGGCGTCGCCCACCAGCACGCCGCCGAGCAGCGTCTTGGCGTCGTCGGAGAGAACGAGCTTGGCGTAGGTGCGATTCACCGCGTCGTTGATGACGACCTCGAGGCAGTTCTCGGTGGTCCCCATCGCGTCGCCGAAACTGGCGACGTCGACGCCGAGCAGCTTGAGCTTCGTCGACAGGTCGGCTTCGGGGAACTCCGCCCCGCCGTCCAGCAGCCGGTCGGCCACCACTTCGGCGCTGGTGTAGCCGGGCCCGACCAAGCCGTAGCACCGGCCCTCGATCGCGGCCACCTCACCGACGGCATAGATATCCGGATCGCTTGTCCGGCAGGACAAATCGGTGAGAACACCGCCACGCTCGGCAATCGTCAATTCGGCGGCCCGGGCCAGCTCGTCGCGCGGTCGGATACCAGCGGCGAAGATCACCACCCCCGCGTCGATGGTCGCGCCGTCGGTCAGCTTGACGCGCATTGACTCGGCGCCGTCCGGGCCGGCAACTGGCTCAATCGATTCGGTGCCGGTGCCGACGTGCACGGCGATACCGAGTTCGGCAACCATCCTGGCCAGCAGTGCTCCACCCGCCTCGTCGATCTGCTGGGCCATCAAACGCGGCATCATCTCGACGACGTGCGTTTGCAAACCGAACTGCCGCAACGCGTTAGCGGCCTCCAGGCCGAGCAGCCCGCCACCGATCACCACCCCGGCACCGCCGTGGCCGGCGGCCACGGTGCGTTCGGCACCGGCGCGGATCGCGTCGAGGTCGTCGAGCGTGCGGTAGACGTGGCAGCCAGGCAGGTCATGGCCGGGCACCGGCGGGACGAAGGCATAGGACCCGGTGGCCAGCACCAGCGCGTCGTAGTTGTGCCGCTCGCCGGTCGCGGTTACGACCGACTTTGTAGCCCGGTCGATTTCCACGACGCGGCTGTTCAGCAGCAGGCGGACCCGCTCGTCGCCGGCGTAGTCGTTACCCGGCAGCGCCAGCAGGCTCCGGTCCCAGCTTTCGGTATACGAGGTCAGGCCGACGCGGTCGTAGGCCGCATCGGCTTCCTCGGCCAGCACGGTGATCCGCCACAACCCAGCGGTGTCGCGGGCACGCAGCGCCTCAACCAGCCGGTGGCCCACCATGCCGTGGCCCACCACGATGACGTGGCGGGCAGCATCGCGCGCCCGGTGATTTCCGGCAGAAGACATGAAGGGAAGGTTAAGGGCCGCAAATTACCTCAAAATCGCCTTATGTGACGCCGGGATGACGAGCTGCTCACGGTCTGTGAGTCCCCTGTGTGACTCTGTTCGCTGGGAGCGAACAACCAGGTGGAACTTAAGCGTGGTCGACTCAAGTTTTTATGAGTAGCCGGCCCATGGAGCGCCGGGCACAGCTAACTCACAAGGAAGCAGGAGGAGATATTCATGAGCAATCTCGCACTTTGGACGCGTCCGGCGTGGGACACCGACCGCTGGCTGCGGGACTTCTTCGGGCCCGCCGCTGCAGCGGACTGGTACAAGCCCATGAACGGCGCTTTCAGCCCCGCAGCGGAGATCGTCAAGGATGGCGATGACGCAGTCGTCCGCGTCGAACTGCCTGGCGTCGACGTCGAGAAGGACGTGAACGTCGAGCTCGAGCGGGGGCGTCTGGTTATCCACGGCGAACACCGCGACGAGTACGCGGAAGACAAGGATGGGCGCACCTTGCGGGAGATCCGCTACGGATCGTTCCGTCGGTCGTTCCAGCTGCCCGAGCACGTCACCAGCGAAGCCATTTCGGCCTCGTATGACGCCGGTGTGTTAACCGTCCGAGTAAAGGGCGCGTACGCCGGAGCGCAGAAGCAGCGAATCGCCATCACGAAGTAATCGCCGAAATCCGCAAAGCCCTGCCATGCCTGGCGGGGCTTTTGCGTCTGCCCGGTTAACGCCAGCGCTCCAGCAATTCGTTGGTCCGTGCCGCCAAGGCGTATTGCAGGAACGGGCCGAAGCTGATCCGGGCGACGCCCAGCTCCGCGAACGAGGCGCGATCACCCTGGTCCGGCGGGGCAATGGCGTTGACCGGCAGCGGCAATTCAGCGGCCAACCGGCGCAACGTATCCGGGTCGTGTCGGCCCAGCGGGTACAACACGTCGGCGCCGGCGTCGGCCGCCTCGGTCAACCTCGCCACGGCACGCTCGATGCGGTCCGATTCGTCGCCGTCCTGACGCAGAAACAGGTCGGTGCGGGCATTGATCACGACGTGCACCCCGGCGGCGTCGGCCGCCGAGCGCAGGGCCGCCACCAGTTCGGCGTGCTCACCAGCAGACCTGAGCCGCTTGCCCTCGGAGTGCACGGTGTCTTCGATGTTCAGCCCGACCGCACCCACACTGAGCAGGCCCTCGATCAACCGCGCCGCGGGTAGCCCGTAACCCGATTCGATGTCCACCGACACCGGAACGTCCACCGCCGCGGTGATTTGAGCGACTCGCGCCAAGACGTCGTCGAAGGACATGCTCTCGCCGTCCGACTTGCCGATCGAATCGGCCAGCGGGTGGCTGCCCACCGTAAGTCCGGCGAAGCCGGCGGAGGTTGCCAGCCGTGCCGACCAGGCGTCCCACACCGTCGGCAGGACCACCGGATTGCCCGGTTGATGCAGCTTTAGGAAGGCCGAGGCAAGCTCAGCTGTCATGTGATGGGTGCTTTCCGTTTCGCGCGCCGCGAATTGGTCCGGCGTCTGACTCCGGGTGTGGATACTATCGAGGACGTACTGTGATCCATCACACCTGTCCAGTCAGCGAAGACCAGGGAGCACACGTTGTCGGCCATTAGTGAACTTGCCGAATTGCACGACCTCATCGGCAACCTGCGGCGGTGTGCGACCTCGTTGAAGTCGCGCTACGGCGACAACCCGGCGACGCGCCGCATCCTCATCGACATCGACCGGCTGCTCAGCGACGTCCAATTGCTCGACACCGACGTGTCGGAATTGGACCTGAGTCGCGCCACCGAACAGCACTCGGGCGAGAAGATCATCATCCCCGACACCGAGTACGACCGTGATTTCTGGCGCGACGTCGACGACGAAGGTGTCGGAGGTCACAGCAGGTAGCGAGCGGGAAGCCCCGCTAAATTGCGCCCTCTTCTTCTGTGTACCCTTCCACAGACAGCCCGTTCGAAGAGGAACACAGTAAATGAGCGCACCAACGGCGAGCCGTTCTGAGTCTGGCGTCTTTTCAGCTGCCCGGGCCAAGATTCCGGCGAAGACGCTACGCACCGACAAGTGGTGGTTTCAGCCGCTGCGAATCAACCTGGGGTTCGCCGCATTCGTCATCTACGCGACGGCGCGTGCGTTCCAGCAGCAGCACTTCTACGTCGAGCAGTACCACTACCTGACGCCGTTTTACTCCCCCTGCGTCAGCAAGGGCTGCGGTGCGGCCAGCGAGTTTTGGCCGCAGATCTTCCCGGATGTGTGGTTCTTGCCGTATGCCGCGCTGTCGCTGCCGTTCCTGCTGCTGTTCCGGCTGACCTGCTACTACTACCGCGGTGCCTACTACCGCACGGTGTGGCAGTCACCGACGGCCTGCGCGGTGGCCGAGCCCCGGGTGCACTACACAGGCGAGACCAAGTTCCCGTTGATCATCCAAAACACCCACCGGTACTTCTTCTACATCGCCGTGGTCATCTCGTTGATCAACACCTACGACGCCATCCATGCATTCCACGGGCCCAAGGGATTCGGGTTCGGCCTGGGCAATGTGATCTTGCTCGGCAACGTCATCATGCTGTGGTTCTACACACTGTCCTGCCACTCGTGCCGGCACGTCACCGGCGGGCGGCTCAAGCACTTCTCCAAACACCCTGTGCGGTACTGGTTCTGGGAGCAGGTCAGCAAGATCAACACGCGGCACAAGATGTTTGCGTGGATCACGCTGGGCACGCTGATGCTCACCGACTTCTACGTCATGTTGGTGTCCATCAACCCGGCTTTGGACGTCAGGTTCTACTGATCACCAAGGCAATTCACACGTCTTATCGATTGCAGGAAAATAGCTGAGCGAGCGAGGGTTTCATGGTTGAGGTCGAGCGGCACGCGTACGACGTAGTCGTGATCGGTGCCGGCGGCGCGGGTTTGCGTGCGGTCATCGAAGCGCGGGAGCGCGGCTTGAAGGTCGCGGTCGTGTCAAAGTCGTTGTTCGGCAAGGCGCACACGGTGATGGCCGAGGGCGGCTGCGCCGCATCCATGGGCAACGCCAACCCGAAAGACAACTGGCAAACCCACTTTGGCGACACCATGCGGGGCGGCAAGTTCCTCAACAACTGGCGGATGGCCGAACTGCACGCCAAGGAGGCGCCCGACCGCGTCTGGGAGCTGGAGACCTACGGCGCACTGTTCGACCGCACCAAGGACGGCCGGATCAGCCAGCGCAACTTCGGTGGACACACCTATCCACGGCTCGCGCACGTCGGCGACCGCACCGGACTCGAACTCATTCGCACCATGCAGCAGAAGATCGTCTCGCTGCAGCAAGAGGATTTCGCCGAGTTCGGTGACTACGAGGCCCGGATCAGGGTGTTCGCCGAGTGCACCATCACCGAACTGATCAAGGACGGTGACGCGATCGCCGGGGCGTTCGGCTACTGGCGGGAAAGCGGCAACTTCATCTTGTTCGAGGCGCCCGCGGTGGTGTTGGCCACCGGCGGAATCGGCAAGTCGTTCAAGGTGACCTCGAACTCCTGGGAGTACACCGGCGACGGCCACGCGTTGGCGCTGCGCGCCGGCGCGACCTTGATCAACATGGAGTTCGTCCAGTTCCACCCGACGGGCATGGTGTGGCCGCCCAGCGTCAAGGGGATCCTGGTCACCGAAGGCGTCCGCGGCGACGGCGGCGTGCTGAAGAACTCGAACAACGAGCGCTTCATGTTCGGCTACATCCCACCGGTGTTCAAAGGCCAGTACGCCGAAACCGAGAAGGAAGCCGACGACTGGCTCAAGGACAACGACTCGGCCCGCCGCACACCGGATCTGCTGCCCCGCGACGAGGTCGCCCGCGCGATCAACTCCGAGGTGAAGGCCGGCCGTGGCAGCCCGCACGGGGGTGTCTACCTGGACATCGCTTCGCGGCTCACGCCGGAGGAGATCAAGCGCCGGTTGCCGTCGATGTACCACCAGTTCAAGGAGCTCGCCGGGGTCGACATCACCAAGGAGCCGATGGAAGTCGGACCCACCTGCCACTACGTGATGGGCGGTGTGGAGGTCGACGCCGACACCGGTGCGGCCAAGGTCCCCGGGTTGTTCGCCGCCGGCGAGTGCTCGGGCGGCATGCACGGGTCCAACCGGCTGGGCGGCAACTCGCTGTCTGACCTGCTGGTCTTCGGTCGCCGCGCGGGCCTGGGCGCCGCCGACTACGTGCGCGGGCTGAGCAGCCGGCCTTCGGTCTCGCAGGCAGCCGTCGAAGCCGCCGCCGAACTGGCTCTCAAGCCGTTCCAGGGGCCCACCGACGGCGCCCCGGAGAACCCGTATGCGCTGCAGCTAGACCTCCAGCACGTGATGAACGACCTGGTCGGCATCATCCGCAAGGAAGACGAGATCACCCAGGCGCTGGCGCAGCTGAAGGAACTTCGGGAGCGGTACAAGCGAGTGGCGGTCGAAGGGGGTCGCCGCTACAACCCCGCCTGGAACCTGGCCGTTGACCTGCGCAACATGCTGCTGGTCAGCGAATGCGTGGCCAAGGCGGCGCTGGAGCGCACCGAAAGCCGTGGCGGTCACACCCGCGACGACCACCCCGGCATGGACCCGTCCTGGCGCAAGACCCTGCTGGTGTGCCGGCTCGCCAAGGACAGCAGCGACGGTTCCCAGGTGGAGCTCACCCGCGAACCGCAAATTCCGATGCGGCCGGACCTGTTGGAACTGTTCAAGCTCTCCGAGCTGGAGAAGTACTACACCGCCGAAGAGCTGGCCGACCATTCCGAACGGAGAGCGTGATGGGCTACAACGCGAGCATGCGCGTCTGGCGCGGCGACGAAAGCGGCGGCGGGCTCGAAGATTTCACCGTCGAGGTGAATGAGGGCGAGGTGGTGCTCGACGTCATCCACCGCTTGCAGCAGACGCAGTCGCCCGACCTCGCGGTGCGCTGGAACTGCAAGGCCGGCAAGTGTGGGTCGTGTTCGGCGGAGATCAACGGCAGGCCGCGGCTGATGTGCATGACCCGGATGTCGACGTTCGCCGAGGACGAGGTCGTGACGGTCACTCCGATCCGGACGTTCCCGGTGATCCGTGACCTGGTGACCGACGTGTCGTTCAACTACGAGAAGGCGCGCGAGATCCCGTCTTTCACCCCACCCAAGGACCTGCAGCCCGGCGAATACCGGATGGCCCAGGTGGATGTGCAGCGGTCGCAGGAGTTCCGCAAGTGCATCGAGTGCTTCTTGTGTCAGAACGTCTGCCACGTGATCCGCGACCACGAGGAGAACAAGCAGGCTTTCGCAGGTCCACGCTTCCTGATGCGGATCGCCGAGCTCGAGATGCATCCGCTGGACACCCTGGACCGGCGCGACCAGGCGCAGGAAGAGCACGGCCTGGGCTACTGCAACATCACCAAGTGCTGCACCGAGGTGTGCCCGGAGAACATCAAGATCACCGACAACGCGTTGATCCCGATGAAAGAGCGGGTCGCCGACCGCAAGTACGACCCGATCGTCTGGCTGGGCAACAAGCTGTTCCGGCGCTGAGCTCAGTCTCAGGACAACCGGTCAACCGATCAACCCCGGTAGACGAAACAGCTGCCCGGCGGCTCCACCGAGCCGCTGGGCGGCTCTAGTTTCTCCCGATCCGATTCGACAGCGCGCTCAGGTGCGTTAAGCCCGGGGACTCCGGGTACTCAAACCGAATGCTAGATCCCACCAGCATCGACGACATCAAACACGCGATCCACGAACTCTCAGTCCGTGCGGAACTGGCACGCAAGGAAAACCGTCAGGACGATGCGGACGAGATGGATCGGCGCATCCAACGCCTTCGCGAGAAGCTGAGCCAGCGTTCGCCGACGTAGCCTAGACGCCGAGTCGGCGAAACTCGCTTCGGTGGAACACGATCGGGGCGACGTTCGAATCGACGGTGACGTGCTTGACCCTCAGCACCACGATGGTGTGGTCACCGGCCGTAATCAGTTGCTCGATTGCGCTCTCCAGCCACAGCCCGGTGCCCTTGATGAAGACGGCGCCCGTCTCGCTGGACACGGTTTCTAGACCTGCAAACCTGTCGCCGGTCTTGGCCGCGAGGGTGCGCGCCGCCGCGTCGTGGGCCTCGCCCAACACGCTGATACCCAGCATCGGCACACTTTTCAGCTTCGGCCAGGTCGTCGAGGTGTTCTGGACGCAAAACGACACCAGCGGTGGCTCCAGGGACACGGGGACAAAGGTGCTGGCCGCCAGCCCCTCGCGTACCCCATTGACCTGGGCCGCGATGGCCACCACCCCGGTGGGGAAGTGACCGAAAGCCTCGCGCAGTGACGACGGCGTCAGATTGCTGTTCGAATTCACGGAGTTGATCGCCCCTTGAGACGAGAACGGGATTCTCCCCTGACCCTACCTTGCCGCTTTTCCTGCCGAATACCCATGGGCGGAGGCCACATCCGGGTGTGCGCGCAGCCGGCTTTTCCAGGCATTGCGACCGTAGCTGGAGTAGATCGGGTCCGACGGGTCGTCGGCGCGCGTACCCCGGCTGACCGCGCGGGCCGCGAGGCTCTCGGGCAGCGTCAGCACCGGTATTTGTGCGTCCAACCGGGGATTGAAGAAGTAGGGAACCGAGATGCGCTCGCCGGCCGCCTCGTGCAGAGACACGCGATGCTCGGTGGCCCTGAGGTACCCGCCCGTCGCGACCTCAAGCAGCTCGCCGATGTTGACGACGAACGCCCCCTGGATGGGCTCGACGTCGACCCAGGCGTCGGTGTCGGGCGGCCGCACCTGCAAGCCGCGACTGCCCGGCTCGGCCAACAGCAACGTCAGCACCCCGGAATCGCGGTGCGCACCGACGCCCTGGGGACTGGCCGCGCGTGCCGGATACCGCACGATCTTGATCAACGTCGCGGGAGTGTCCGCGAATGCCGCGTCGAAGACATCCGCTGGGCTGCCCAACGATGCCGCCCAATGTCGCAACAGGGTCCGGGCCACCTTGGCGAGGGCAGCATCCCACTCTGCGACGACGCCGGGTAGCTCTGGGAAGCCAGCCGGCCACTGGTTGGGGCCCTGCAACCACAGGTAATCGGGCTTGTCGGGTCCGCCGACCGGCGCGCGCTCGGGACCGATGTCGATCTGCTCGCGCCAGTCCACTTCCCCCTGGGTGAGCTCCCCACCTAACCGGGTGTAGCCGCGGAAATGCGGACTGCGAACCATCGCGATGGCGTCCTTCTCGGACTGTGGCAGCGCGAACAGTCGCCGCGCGGCGGCGAGCACCTTCGCGGCGAGCTGATCAGGTACTCCGTGACCTACCAGATAGAAGAACCCGACCTCGTGGGCCGCCTCGCGCAGGGTCTCGCGCAGTTGGCCGGGCGCGGCCCGCAGGTCGACCACCGGGAGGGTGGTGATTCGGCGCACACTCGTCATTGGTCCATCATCGCCGCAGCTCAGCGGGCTTACCAGGGATGCGATCAGCCCTATCCCAACCGGTTGGTTAGTTGGTCGGTGGAATGTAGCTCACACTTGCTTGCGTTGAAGTTACTGGTCGGTATATTTTTAGCAGTGTTACTGGTGGGTAACTTAAGCAACAAGTACTCAACCACAAGGTGGCATTCTCAACGAGGAGGAACGTAGTGAGCCACTACAAGAGCAACGTCCGCGACCAGGAATTCAACCTGTTCGAACTTTTCGGCGTTGACAAGGCACTCGGCCAAGGCGAATACAGCGACCTGGACGTCGACACTGCCCGCGAAATGCTTTCTGAAATTGCCCGGCTGGCCGAGGGACCCGTGGCCGCATCGTTCGTCGAGGGTGACCGCAATCCGCCGGTCTTCGACCCCAAGACCTTCTCGGTGACGATGCCGGAGGGCTTCAAGGAGTCCGTGCACGCCGTAATCGAAGCCGGTTGGGACAAGGCCGGCCTCGACGAGGCGCTCGGCGGCATGCCCATGCCCCGTGCGTTGATGTGGGCCCTGCACGAGCACATCCTCGGGGCCAACCCCGCGGTGTGGATGTACAGCGGCGGCGCAGGCTTCGCCCAGATCCTCTACCACCTCGGCACCGAGGAGCAGAAGAAGTGGGCCGTGATCGCCGCCGAGCGTGGCTGGGGATCGACCATGGTGCTCACCGAGCCGGACGCCGGCTCGGACGTGGGCGCCGGTCGGACCAAGGCGATCAAGCAGGAAGACGGCTCGTGGCACATCGAGGGTGTCAAGCGGTTCATCACTTCCGCTGACTCCGGCGACATGTTCGAGAACATCTTCCACCTGGTGCTGGCCCGCCCCGAGGGCGCTGGTCCCGGCACCAAGGGCCTGTCCTTGTTCTTCGTGCCGAAGTTCCACTTCGACCCCGAGACCGGCGAGCTGGGCGAGCGTAACGGTGTGTTCGTCACCAACGTCGAGCACAAGATGGGTCTGAAGGTATCGACGACCTGCGAGCTGTCCCTGGGGCAGCACGACGTGCCCGCCAAGGGCTGGCTGGTCGGCGAGGTCCACGACGGCATTGCGCAGATGTTCGAGGTCATCGAGCAGGCCCGCATGATGGTGGGCACCAAGGCCATCGCCACCCTGTCCACCGGTTACCTGAACGCGCTGGAATACGCCAAGTCCCGCGTCCAGGGCGCCGACCTGACTCAGATGACCGACAAGACCGCGCCGCGGGTGACCATCACCCACCACCCGGACGTCCGCCGGTCGCTGATGACCCAGAAGGCTTACGCCGAGGGTCTGCGCGCCCTCTACCTCTTCACCGCGACCTTCCAGGACGCGCCGGTGGCTGAGGCCGTGCACGGTGTGAACGCCGACTTGGCGGCCAGGATCAACGACCTGCTGCTCCCGATCGTCAAGGGTGTCGGCTCCGAGCAGGCCTACGCCAAGCTCACCGAGAGCCTGCAGACCTTCGGTGGGTCCGGCTTCTTGCAGGACTACCCGATCGAGCAGTACATCCGCGACTCCAAGATCGACTCCCTGTACGAGGGCACCACCGCCATCCAGGCGCAGGACTTCTTCTTCCGGAAGATCGTTCGCGACAAGGGTGTGGCGCTGGCCCACGTGTCGAATGAGATCCAGCAGTTCGTCGACAGCGAGTCCGGCAACGGGCGGCTGAAGACCGAGCGCGCTCTGCTGGCCAAGGCGCTGACCGACGTCCAGGCGATGGCGGCCAGCCTGACCGGCTACCTGATGGCCGCTCAGGAGGACGTCACCAGCCTGTACAAGGTGGGCCTGGGGTCGGTGCGGTTCCTGATGAGCGTCGGCGACCTGGTCATCGGCTGGTTGCTGCAGCGTCAGGCCGCGGTGGCCATCGAGGCGCTGGACGCCGGTGCCACCGGTAGCGAGCGGTCGTTCTACGAGGGCAAGATCGCGGTGGCGTCGTTCTTCGCGAAGAACTTCCTGCCGCTGCTGACCAGCACTCGTGAGGTGATCGAGACGCTCGACAACGAGATCATGGAGCTGGACGAGGCCGCCTTCTAGGCCGACTCAGAACCTAAGCAAAGATCCCCCGTTTCCACGTTGAAGCGGGGGATCTTGCGTTCTTGAGCTAGATCCGAAAAGACCGCCGCTGGATCCCCTCACTCCAGCGGCGGTCAGATCTAGGGATTGCCCCGCGTTGCCGTCGGGGTCGGGGGGTCAGACCACAACACGGGGCTATCCGGCACTGCGAATACCCACGCACTCAAATCGCAAAACACCAATCTTGGAAAATTTCGGTGTGAGTGCGGTCACGCTTCGAGGATCGCCGCGACGCCCTGACCACCAGCGGCACAGATTGAGATCAGGCCTCGCACGGGCTTGTCGCCCTGCTGCTGCGCCTTCTTCTCGGCGATCTGCTTGGCCGTCTGAGCCAGGATGCGACCGCCGGTGGCCGCGAAGGGGTGGCCGGCGGCTAGGGACGAACCATTGACGTTGACCTTGGACCGGTCGATGGACCCGAGCGCAGCGTCGAGGCCAAGCCGTTCCTTGCAGTAGTCCTCGGACTCCCAGGCCTGCAGGTGCGCCAGGACGACCGACGCAAAGGCCTCGTGGATCTCGTAGAAGTCGAAGTCCTGCAAGGTCAGGCCGTTGCGGGCCAGCAGCCGCGGCACCGCGTAGGTGGGTGCCATGAGCAGCCCGTCACGCCCGTTGACGTAGTCCACCGCCGCCGTCTCGGAATCCACGAAGTAGGCCAGCGGCGTCAACGAATGCGCCTCCGCCCACTCCTCGGTGGCCAGCAGCGCCACCGAAGCGCCGTCGGTCAGCGGCGTGGAGTTGCCGGCCGTCATGGTCGCGTCGCCGTTCTTCACCCCAAACACCGGGCGCAGCGTCGCAAGCTTTTCCACGCTGGCATCCGCCCGCAGGTTGTCGTCGCGGTACAGACCGAGGAACGGCGTGACCAGGTCGTCGAAGAAGCCCCGGTCGTAGGCGGCAGCCATATTGCGGTGGCTGGCCACGGCCAGCTCATCCTGGTCGACGCGCTTGATGCCCATTTCCTTGGCGGTGATGGCGGCATGCTCACCCATCGACAGCCCGGTGCGGGGTTCGCTGTTGGCCGGGACCGCGATGCCCAGGTTGGCCGGCAGGGTTCCCGCCAGCTTGAGGCGCTGCACGTTGGACTTCGCGCGGCGCAGCTTCAGCAGGGTGCGGCGCAGGTCGTCGCCCAGCGCGATCGGCGCGTCGGAGGTGGTGTCCACCCCGCCCGCCGCGACCACGTCGAAACGACCGGTGGCGATGCCGTCGGCGCCGATGGCCGCCGCCTGCAGGCCCGTGCCGCAAGCCTGCTGGATGTCGAAGGCGGGGGTGTACGACGAGAGCTCGGAGCCCAGGACGCATTCCCGGATGAGGTTGAAGTCGCGGCTGTGCTTGAGCACAGCGCCGCCGATCACCGCGTCGAGTCGCTCGCCGGCCAACCCGAAGCGTTCCACCAGGCCGCTCAGCGCGGCGGTGAACATGTCCTGGTTAGACGCCTCGGCGTAGGCGCGGTCGGATCTTCCAAACGGGATTCGGTTGCCGCCTAGGACGGCGACTCTGCGCTTGGACGGGCTGTTTTGGGAACTTGCAGGGCTCAATTTCTCTCTCCGTTTGTCGCCGCTAGTTCGGGGGCTAATTTTGGGGTACCCGCCTCAGCACGCAATACTACTCACGGTTCTTACTCTGAAGTAAGTTCGTCCCTGACACGGAAGGCAACCCAGTGCCCACCAAACGCTCACCTGACCTGTTCTCCCAGGTGGTCAACTCCGGACCCGGATCATTCCTGGCCAAGCAACTCGGGGTTCCGCAACCCGAGCCCCTGCGCCGGTACAGCCCCGACGAGCCGCCACTGACCGGCTCGCTGCTGATCGGCGGCGAGGGGCGAGTGGTCGAGCCGCTGCGCGCCGCCCTGCACGACTACGACCAGGTGGCCAACAATCTCGGCGGCCGCTGGGCCGACTCGTTCGGCGGCCTGGTGTTCGACGCCACTGGCATCACCGACCCGACCGGGCTCAAGGCGTTGCACGACTTCTTCACGCCGCTGCTGCGCAACCTGAACCGGTGTGCGCGCCTGGTGGTGGTGGGTACCACGCCCGAAGCGGTGAGCAGCACCCACGAGCGGATCGCCCAGCGTGCGCTGGAAGGGTTCACCCGCTCGCTGGGCAAGGAGGTGCGCCGCGGCTCCACCGTGCAACTGGTGTACCTCGCCCCGGACGCCAAGCCGGCCGCGACCGGTCTGGAATCGACGATGCGGTTCATCCTGTCGGCCAAGTCCGCGTTCGTCGACGGCCAGGTGTTCTACGTCGGCGCAGAAGACGCCACCCCGCCGGCCGACTGGGACCGGCCGTTGGACGGCAAGGTCGCCATTGTGACCGGGGCCGCGCGGGGCATCGGCAAGACGATCGCCGAGGTGTTCGCCCGCGACGGCGCCACCGTCGTCGCGATCGACGTCGAATCCGCAGAGGACGCCCTGGCCGAGACCGCCAACAACGTCGGCGGCACGCCGTTGTGGTTGGACGTGACCGCCGAAGATGCCGTCGACAAGATCGCCGAGCACCTGCGCGACCACCACGGCGGCAAGGCCGACGTCCTGGTCAACAACGCCGGGATCACCCGCGACAAACTGCTGGCCAACATGGACGACGCCCGGTGGAACTCGGTGCTGGCCGTGAACCTGCTTGCGCCCTTGCGGCTCACCGAGGGCTTGGTGGGTAACGGCACCATCGGCGAAGGCGGCCGGGTGATCGGGTTGTCCTCGATCGCCGGTATCGCCGGCAACCGCGGCCAGACCAACTACGCCACCACCAAAGCGGGCATGATCGGCATCACCCAGGCGCTGGCACCGGAACTGGCCAAGAAGAAGATCACCATCAACGCCGTCGCACCGGGCTTCATCGAAACCCAGATGACCGCTGCCATCCCGCTGGCCACCCGCGAGGCGGCCCGCCGGATGAGTTCGTTGTTGCAGGGCGGACAGCCCGTCGACGTCGCCGAGGCCATCGCGTACTTCGCCAGTCCCGCGTCGAACGCGCTGACCGGCAACGTGATTCGGGTCTGCGGCCAGGGCATGATCGGCGCATAACGGGGTAGGGAGAGTTCAGTGAATCAACCAAGCGGCTTGCGGAACATGCTGCGCGCGGCGGCGGGCGCACTGCCCGTCGTCCCCCGCAGCGACAAGCTGCCGAACCGCACGGTCACCGTCGAGGAACTGCCGATCGACCACACGAACGTGGCGGCCTACGCGGCGGTCACCGGGCTGCGCTTCGGCAACAACGTCCCGCTGACCTACCCGTTCGCGTTGACCTTCCCGTCGGTGATGTCATTGGTGACGAGTTTCGACTTCCCTTTCGCCGCAATGGGTGCGGTGCACATGGAGAACCACATCACCCAGTACCGGCCGATCGCGGTGACGGACACCGTGGGTGTGCGGGTGCATGCGGAGAATCTGCGTGAGCACCGCAAGGGCTTGCTGGTCGACATCGTGACTGACGTGAGCGTGGGCAACGAGGACGCCTGGCACCAGGTGACGACGTTCCTGCATCAGCAACGCACCAGCCTGTCCGACGAACCCAAGCCGCCGCCGCAGAAACAACCCAAGCCGCCACCGCCCACCACGGTGCTGAAGATCACGCCCAGCCGGATCCGGCGCTACGCCTCGGTCAGTGGGGACCACAACCCGATCCACACCAATCCGATCGCGGCCAAGTTGTTCGGTTTCCCCACCGTCATTGCGCACGGAATGTTCAGCGCCGCAGCGGTATTGGCCAATATCGAGGGCCGGTTGCCGGATGCGGTGAAGTATTCGGTGCGGTTCGCCAAGCCGGTCGTGCTACCCGCGACAGTGGGCCTTTACGTCGACGAGAAAGAGGGCGGGTGGGACCTTGCGTTGCGCAATGTCAGCAAGGGGTATCCGCACCTCACTGCGACGGTGCGCCCGCTCTGAGGGGCTCAGTACCGTTCGTATGGGAAGTAGGGGTAGGAAATCGGGGACAGGGTAAGCACCTCCGCGACCAGTGCCCCAAATCGCGCGAAAGCCAGTACCTGGACCAACGGGAAGAGCGGCCACAGCGGCGGGATCAGCGTGACCGCCGAAAGAATCAGGTAACCGGGAATCAACGAGATGAAGGTGTACCCGGCGACCGTGAAGTACTCCACGGGGTCGGTCAGCGCCAGCGAATGCGAGCTACCCAGATCCTCAGCGGCATAGGCCGACCCGCTCGCTGTCAGGTTCTGAATGAACCGCTCTTGAAACGCCGCAGCGTCTCGGGCCACCGCCTGATAGGCCTGAGCATGCTGGGAGAAAAGCTGCGCGATACCGGCTGACACCTCGTCGGCGGCCGCGGGACTCACCGCGAGGGTCGCAGGTGCGGCGAATCGATGGGCCGCATCGATCGAGTTGGCCATGTTTTCTAGGTCGGCTGCGGCCGCCATCAGGCTGTCTGGCGCCACGCTTAGGTGTGACATGAACCGAGCATCACACCAGCCGATGGGGCTGGCTGCAGTAGTGGACTACGTAATCGCGCTCAACCGGCCCGGTGGTCCAGAAGGGCCGGCCGACGCCCACTGACCAGTAGCTTCAACCAGTGCGCGCCCACCGCGGTGACCATGAACACGAACAGCATCCGAAGCGGCGGATGGGCTAGCTCCCAGACGAAAAGCGCGGCCCAGATCGGTGAGCCCTGGGTGACGGCTAGCACCCCGGCGGCCGCGCACAACGAGTTCACCGGCCCGTGCATGTGCGTACCGAACGCGGCATTGCTCGCCAATACGACCAGGGTTCCGGCTGCCGCGCCGGTGGCCAGTGACGGAGTGAGCAGGCCACCGGCGCCGCCTGCCCGCAGAAACAACGCGGTGAGCAGCGGCTTCAGAACCAAAAGCACGGCCGCGGACGCAAGCGTCATGCCGGCCGTCGTCCCCAGGGCGAGGCTGCTGGTCAGGATGCTCTTGCCGTTGCCTGGCAACTGGGGCCACCAGTGCGAACAAATGCCGGTGAGCAAGCCTGCGCCGGCGAGCGCGGGGATCAGCACCCAGGACCGGATCAGCTTTGCCGGTCGGGCCGCGGCCATGATTCGGTTGAAAGCCCATCCCACCGCGAAGGCCAGCGGGGCAAGCGCGACGGCCCGCGCGCTGAACAGGTAGATCGATTCCGCACCGGGCCAGGTCAATTCCGGCTCATTGTGGGTGAGCACCGAACCGACCGCGGTGGCCAGGCTGGAGGTGATCAGCGCCGCGCCCACCGCCCGCCGCCGCCAAGTGTTCAGCAGGATCCGGAGGGTGAAGAGCGCTCCGGCCAGCGGGACCGCGTACACGGCAGCCAGACCGGCGCCGGCGGCGCACGCCAGCAGGATCTCACGGTCTTCCCGCGTCAGCCGCTTCTGCCATGCGGTTGCCAAATCGCCTAGCACGGCAGCGAATTGGCGTGGCGCGCCTTCCCGGCCGAGCGAGGCGCCGGAGCTCACCAGGACCACCTGCAGGAGGGCGTCAATGCTCCAGGCCAGCCTGGGCACCCGCTCGTGCCGTGCGATGGTTCCGGCCAAGGGCGGCACGTCGGTCCGGCGCCGCAGCAACCACCAGCCCAGTGCCGCCGACGCGGCTCCGACCATCGGGCCAACCGCGCGGCGAACCGGACTGCTGTCGGTGATCCCTTCGAGCAGCGAACCGAATGAGTAGTGATACGTGAGATGTTCGACGGAGCGCAGCACGACCGTCGTCGCCAAACCGGCAACTCCGGCCAACAAGCCGACGATGACTACCGCACAGAAGAAGTCCAGGTTGTAGCGCGGCGGCGGGTGCACCGGTGCAATGTAGCTCTATGCCCGACCGGTATCGCACGCCGTGTCGTATGGCAACGGCGGTGCCGCCGGGATTGCACCGGCGGGCAGCCGAGGCGTCGGCGGCGCCGGGGGCGCGGGGCGACCAAGGCGGAACCCTCTGATTGGTGCGCGCCAACCAGGCTCTGATTTTCCGGTCGAGCGGCGCGTTATCGCGCCGAGCTGATATCCCGATCCACTGGCGAGCCCTTGAGGCCGCGCCAGAACAGGTTGATCATCATCTCTGCCGCTTCGTCGACGTCAGTCTCCCCGGTGCTGAGCCGGTTGGCAATCGCCTCGCCCGCGCCCACCAAAGCCACTGCCGTCATTTCGATCTCGGCGTCCGTCATCGGCTCCCGGGTGCCGGACTGCACCAGGCCCGCGACCAGCTCGATGATCTGTTCGCGGCCCTCGCGCACCGTTTGGGCGAACGCTTGGGAGCTCGTGGCCTGGGTGTACATGACGATCCACGAGGCCCGGTTCTCGTCGATGTAACGCAGGAACGACACGATGGTGTTGCGCAGCAGTTCCCTCGGCCCCTGGGTGATGTCGATGCTGTCGCGCACCGCCTCGATGAACCGGCTCATCTCCCGGTTCAGGCAGGCGCCGAACAACTCCTCTTTGGAGCCGTAGTACAGGTACAGCATTGGTTTGGAGATCTGAGCCTGCGCGGCGATCGCGTCCATCGAGGTCTCGTGATAGCCGTTGACCGAGAACATCTGCACCGCGGCGTCGAGCATCTGCTGCTCGCGGATGGCACGCGGTAGTCGCTTGGTACCACCTGCCATCACTGTCCCCTTTTGGGCGTGGCTGTTCGCCCTTTAGCTCGTCTATCTGAACCTAGGGTAAGCAATCGCGGGGCGGCGCACACGCGTTAGTGGGGGCAGGCTGCGTCGTTGCGTTTCATCGTCGCCACCCGAACCACCGAACGATCGACGGCCTCGACCGGCAGTTCGCCGGCATTCACCGCCTGTTCCAGCCGGTCCAACACGGCGGGCACCTCCTTGGTGCTCACCCACAGCGCGATGTCACTTCCGGCTTGCAGGGTGCGCAACACCGCGTCGGTCACGCCGAACCGATCGGAGATCGCGGCCATGCTGGAGACGTCGTCGCTGAAGACGGTGCCGTCGAAGGGCGGACCGCCGTATCCGGTGCCGGTGCGCAGCAGGTCGATGGCGGGCCTGCTCAGGCTGGCGGGGTCCGAACCGGTCAACCCGGGCACCTGCATGTGACCGATCATCACCGCGACCGGGCCCTGGGTCAGCAGCGTCTTATAGGGCACCAGATCGACGGCTACCAGTTCACCCAGCGGGGGCGTGGTGACGCCTCCTTTGTGTGAGTCGCCGGAGCCGTGCCCGTGGCCCGGGAAATGCTTGAGCACCGGCAGCACGCCCGCCTCACGCAGGCCCTGCGCGTAGGCACCCGCGTAGGCGGTGACCTTTTCCGCCGTCGACCCGAAGGAGCGGTCTCCGATCACCGTGTCATCGGGGTCCTCGGTGACGTCGACCACCGGCGCGAAGTCAATGGTGATGCCCAGCTTGCGCATGGCTTCGCCGCGCTCGTGCGCCAGCGCGCGGACCTCGTCGACGCTCAGAGTGTTGGCCAGCACCCGCGGCGACGGAGACGTTCCGATCAGGGTCTTCAGCCGGGACACCCGCCCGCCTTCTTCGTCGACGCTGACCGCCAGCGGCAGCGGACCGGGGATGTTGGTGATTTCGGTCAGCGCACCGTTCTTGAGCATTTCCAGGTCGGTCCAACTGCCGATCATGATCCCGCCGATGTGGTGGTTGGTGGCCACAGCCTTGGCGTCGTCGGCGTTTTCCACCCCCACCATCAGCAACTGCGCGAGCTTGTCACGCAGGTTCAGTGTCGCCGGGACGGATGCCGGGTCGGCACAGAACGGCCCCCCACCGGCCGCGGTAGGCGTCGCGCTCGTCGCCGGCGGCGTGGCCGCGCTTGTCGAGGAGGCGCCGGGTTTGGTGCCGCTGTCACCGCACGCTGCTACCAAAGCCGATGCGGCTGCTGCTGCGGCTAGAGCCAGTGCAAGTCTGCGCGGGAAGGACATTCGGTCATGCTGTCACGGTGGCGTACGGCGTTGAGCAGCAACCCGACCATCCGGTCCTTCTGCTAGGTTGACGCTTATGAATCGGATCGTCGCGCCCGTCGGAGCCAGCGTGGTCATCGGGCTGTTGCTGGGGGCGTTCGCGATCTTCGGGATCACCCTGCTGGTGGAACAGAACGAGAAGCCGCACGTTCCCCCGGGCGACCCGTCGTCGTCTGTACTCAACCGGACCGAGTACGGCAGCCGCAGCTAGCCCGACGACGCAGGCACCAACGACGGAAGCTGCGCAAGACTCGAGGGCCAAAGGGACTATGCCGGTGTCCCGTCGCTGGCTGTTGCTGGTTTCTGCGGTCGCTCTGACGCTGACCTTTGCCCAATCACCCGGGCAGGTCTCCCCCGACACGAAGCTTGACCTCACCGCCAACCCGCTGCGCTTCCTGGCCCGGGCGACCAACCTGTGGAACAGCGAACTGCCGTTCGGCCAGTCGCAGAACCAGGCCTACGGGTACCTGTTTCCGCACGGCACGTTCTTCGCGGCCGGCCATCTGCTCGGCCTGCCTGGCTGGGTCGTCCAGCGGCTGTGGTGGGCGGTGCTGCTCGTGGCGGGTTTCTGGGGCGTGCTGCGGGTCGCCGAAGCCCTGGGGATCGGGACCGCGTCCTCGCGCGTGCTGGGCGCGGCGGCGTTTGCGCTGTCCCCGCGGGTGCTGACCACGCTGGGTTCGATCTCGTCCGAAACACTGCCGATGATGCTCGCGCCCTGGGTGCTGCTGCCCACGATCCTCGCGTTACGGGGTGGGTCGGGCCGGTCGGTGCGGGCGCTGGCCGCGCAGGCTGGCCTGGCGGTGGCGCTGATGGGCGCGGTCAACGCGATCGCGACGCTGGCCGGGTGCCTGCCCGCGGTGATCTGGTGGGCCTGTCATCGGCCCAATCGGTTGTGGTGGCGCTACACCGCGTGGTGGCTGTTGGCGCTGGTTCTGGCGATGCTGTGGTGGGTCGTCGCGCTGCTGATGCTGCGCGGGGTGAGTCCCCCGTTCCTGGATTTCATCGAGTCCTCCGGCGTCACGACGCAATGGGCGTCATTGGTGGAAACGCTGCGTGGCGCGGACAGTTGGACGCCGTTCGTGGCGCCCAACGCGACCGCGGGCGCGCCGCTGGTCACCGGATCGGTGGCGATCTTGGGGACGTGCCTGGTCGCAGCGGCCGGCCTGGCCGGACTGGCCAGCGCCGGAATGCCGGCCCGCGGGCGCCTGGTGACGACGCTGTTCGTCGGCGTGGTTTTGCTGGCCGTCGGCTACAGCGGCGGGCTGGGGTCACCGGTGGCCCACCAGGTCCAGCAGTTCCTGGATGCCGCCGGCACTCCCCTGCGCAACGTGCACAAGGTCGGCCCGGTGGTGCGACTCCCGCTGGCGCTGGGCTTCGCACAGCTACTGGGTCGCGTGCCGTTGCCCGGGAGTGCACCGAGATCGGTGTGGGTGAATGCGTTTGCCCACCCGGAACGCGACAGGCGCGTCGCGGTCGGAATCGTGGCGCTGACCGCGCTGCTGGTCAGCACCTCGCTGGCCTGGAGCGGTCGGCTCACCCCGCCCGGGACGTTCCGTGCGATACCGGACTACTGGCATCAGGCGGCCGACTGGCTCACCGAACACAACACGGGCACGCCGGCGCCGGGGCGGGTGTTGGTGGTGCCGGGCGCGCCATTCGCCACCCAGATCTGGGGCAACAGCCACGACGAACCCCTGCAGGTGCTCGGCTCCAGCCCGTGGGGGGTGCGCGATTCGATCCCGCTGACCCCACCGCAAACCATCCGGGCGCTGGACTCGGTGCAACGGCTGTTCGCCGCCGGGCGCCCATCGCCCGGCTTGGCCGACACCCTTGCTCGCCAAGGGATTTCCTACCTGGTGCTGCGCAACGACCTGGATCCCGAGACTTCGCGCTCGGCGCGTCCCATCCTGGTGCACCGGACCATCACCGGTTCGCCGGGGCTGCTGAAGGTGGCCGAGTTCGGCGAACCGGTAGGGCCTGGATCGCTCGAAGGCTTTGTCAGCGACAGCGGTTTGCGGCCGCGCTATCCGGCGGTGGAGATCTACCGCGTCGACACCACCGCCAACCCCGGCGCGCCCTACTTCGTCGACACCGACCAACTGGCCCGGGTCTCCGGGGGTCCGGAGGTGCTGCTGCGACTGGACGAACGGCGGCGCCTGCTGCGCCAGCCCGCCCTGGGGCCGGTGCTGATGGCGGCCGACGCCCGCGCGGCCGGACTTCCCGCACCGCTGGTGACCGTCACCGATACCCCGGTGGCCCGCGAAACCGACTACGGCCGGGTCGACCAGCACTCGTCGGCCATCCGCGCGCCCGGCGACGCCCGGCATACCTACAACCGGGTGCCGGACTATCCCGTCCCGGGCGCCGAACTGGTGTACGGAGCATGGAGCGGCGGCCGCATCACGGCGTCGAGTTCGTCGTCGGATTCCATCACCATGCCCGACGTCGCACCCGCCACCTCTCCCACCGCCGCGATCGACGGTGACTCGGCGACCTCCTGGGTATCCAATGCGCTGCAAGCCGCCATCGGGCAGTGGCTGCACATCGATTTCGATCGCCCGGTGGCCGATGCCGTCATCACCCTGACCCCCAGCGCCACGGCCGTCGGCGCACAGGTCCGCCGCATCGAGGTCGAGACCGCCAACGGCAGCACCACGCTGCGGGTCGAAGAGCCCGGCGAACCGCTCACCGCGGCGTTGCCCTACGGGGAGAGTTCCTGGGTTCGGATCACCGCGGTCGGCACTGACGACGGGT
This sequence comes from Mycobacterium bourgelatii, assembly GCF_010723575.1. Classification (NCBI taxonomy): domain Bacteria; kingdom Bacillati; phylum Actinomycetota; class Actinomycetes; order Mycobacteriales; family Mycobacteriaceae; genus Mycobacterium; species Mycobacterium bourgelatii. The sequence continues at coordinate 46,195 of NZ_BLKZ01000001.1, read as the reverse complement.
CGGCGGGTGTGCAGTTCGCCATTACCGACCTGGCGATCACGCAGTACGACGCATCCGGGTTCGCCCACCCGGTGCAACTGCGGCATACCGTGCGAGTCCCCGAGCCGCCGAGACAGGCGGCGATCTCGAGCTGGGACCTGGGCTCGGAACTGCTGGGCCGGCCGGGCTGTGTGTCGGCGCCGGACAGCATCCGCTGCGCGGCGTCGATGGCGCTGGCCGCCGAAGAATCGGTGAATTTCAGCCGCACGTTGACCGTGCCGGGCCCGGTGTCGGTGACCCCGATGCTGTGGGTGCGTCCGCGTCAGGGCCCGAAGCTGGCCGACCTGATCGCCCAGCCGGGCACCACCCGAGCAAGCGGGGACTCCGACCTGATCGAGGTGCTGGGTTCGGCGTATGCCGCCACCGACGGCGACCCGGCAACCTCCTGGACGGCACCGCAGCGGGTGGTGCAGCACAAGACCCCGCCGACCCTGACCCTGACGCTGCCGCGGGCCGCCGAGGTCGCCGGGCTGCGTCTGGTTCCGAGCCGGTCGCCGGTGCCCGCCCGTCCGACGATGGTGGCCGTCGACCTGGGTGACGGCCCGCAGGTACGTGAGTTGCGGAACGACGGGCCGCAGACCCTAACCCTGCATCCTCGGGTCACCGACACCGTCACCGTGAGCCTGCTCGACTGGAAGGACATCATCGACCGCAACGCGCTGGGCTTCGATCAGCTCAAGCCGCCGGGACTGGCCGAAGTCACCGTGCTGGGACCGGACAGCAAACCGGTCGCGCCAGCCGATGCCGCGCGCAACCGGGGGCGCGAGGTGTTTGTGGACTGCGATCACGGCCCGGTCATCGCGGCCGCCGGCCGGTTCGTGCATACCTCGATTCGGACCACCGCCGGGGCGCTGCTGGACGGCGAGCCCGTCGCCGCGGCCGTTTGTGAAACGGAGCCGATCGCGCTGCCGGAAGGCCAGCAGGAGTTGCTGATCAGCCCGGGACCCGCCTTCATCGTCGACGGTGCCCAGCTGACCGTGCTGGGCAGCCCCGAATTGCCCAGCGCGACAGCGCTTCCCGCGTCGACCGGCGAATGGGGACCGGCCCGTCGCGAAATCCGCGCGCCGGCGTCGGACCGGTCGCGGGTGCTGGTCATCCCCGAGAGCATCAACCCCGGGTGGGTGGCACGGACCAGCTCCGGTGCTCGGCTGACACCGGTCGCGGTCAACGGCTGGCAACAGGGTTGGGTGGTGCCCCCCGGAGATGCTGGCACCATCACGCTGACATTTGCCTCCAACTCGGTGTATCGGGGCGGTCTGGCGGTGGGGTTGGCGCTGCTGCCGCTGTTGGCGTTCCTGGCCTTGTGGCGGACACGGCGTCGGGTCGACGATCCGCCGGCACAACCCTGGCCCTCGGGGCCCTGGGTGGCGGTCCCGCTGCTGGGCGCCGGGGCACTGATCTCCGGCATCGCCGGCGTCGTGGTCGTCGGCGCGGTGTTGGGTCTGCGGTATGCGCTGCGGCACAACGAGCGACGGCGCGACGGGTGGACCATCGGGCTCAGCGCGGGCGGACTAATCATGGCCGGGGCACTGCTGTCCCGTCATCCCTGGCACTCGGTCGACGGTTACGCCGGACACTCGCCGATTGTGCAACTGCTGGCACTGATTTCACTGGCCGCGGTGGGCGCCTCGGCGGTGCCGCCAGGCGGCGTAGCACGCGCTAAGCCGGAATAATCGGCCCGATCTGCTCCACCGAACCGTCAAGCCCCGTGAGATAGCTCTCGACACTGATTCCGGGATGGCGGCGTAGCGCCTCCTGGCGAAAGTAATCCAGGATCCGTTCGTGAGTCTGCGTCTCGATTTCCGGCGTGGCGATGACGTCGGGACCATAGGCGATCTGCACTGCGCCGCAATCCCGGTGGTTGACCACGATCACCCCGTCGATCGAGTGGAGTTCGAACGACGACGCGAGGTTACTGGGGGTGTCGTCTCACCACGTTCGGCGGACCTGCAATAACCGTAGGTTCGGGCAAATCGTTTGTCTCAGCGTTGGAAATCGGCCACGGACTGGTTGACTGGTTAGACGCGGGTTGGTGTCGCCGTCCGAGGAGTTGCAGCTATGGAGTGGTTTTCGGCACCCGAATACTGGCTCGGTAGGCTGGTGCTCGAACGCGGCGTCGCGGCGATCTATCTGATCGCGTTCATCGCGGCGGTACGCCAGTTCCGGCCACTGATCGGCGAGCACGGAATGCTGCCGGTGCCAGCCTATTTGACGGGACGTTCGTTCTGGCGGACACCGAGCATCTTCCATTTCCGCTATTCCGATCGACTGTTCGCGGCGGTCTCCTGGTTTGGCGCGGCACTGTCGGCGGCGATGGTGGCCGGTCTCGCGGATTTGGCGCCGCTGTGGGCGGCGATGGCGATGTGGCTGACGCTGTGGGTGCTGTACTTGTCGATCGTCAACGTGGGCCAGACCTGGTACGGGTTCGGGTGGGAGTCGCTGCTGCTCGAATCGGGATTCCTGATGATCTTTATGGGCAACGCCTCCGTGGCGCCGCCGTTGTTGACGTTGCTGTTGGCGCGCTGGCTGCTTTTTCGGGTCGAGTTCGGCGCCGGGTTGATCAAGATGCGCGGTGACCGCTGCTGGCGCGATCTGACGTGCCTGTACTACCACCACGAAACTCAGCCGATGCCAGGGCCGTTGAGCTGGTTCTTCCACCACCTACCCAAGCCCCTGCATCGAATCGAGGTGGCCGGCAACCACTTCGCCCAACTCGTCGTTCCCTTCGGACTCTTCGCCCCGCAACCGGTGGCCGGCATCGCCGCGGCGATCATCGTCGTCACCCAGCTGTGGCTGGTGACATCGGGCAACTTCTCGTGGCTCAATTGGCTGACGATCCTGTTGGCGTGCAGCACAATCGACAACCGGTCGGCCGCCGCGGTACTGCCGGCGCCCGCGCCTCCGGCATTGCCTGGCCCGCCATTGTGGTTCGCCGCGCTGGTGATCGCGTTCACGGCAGTGATGCTCTTCCTGAGCTACTGGCCGGTGCGCAACATGCTGTCGCCTCAGCAGCGGATGAACATGTCGTTCAACTCGTTTCACCTGGGCAACACCTACGGGGCGTTCGGCAGCATCTGCCGCATCCGTCAGGAAGTGGTCATTGAGGGCACCGACGAGGCGGTGATCACCGACGAGACGGTATGGAAAGAGTACGAATTCAAGGGTAAGCCGACCGATGTCCGTAGGCTGCCCCGGCAATTCGCGCCATACCATCTGCGCCTGGACTGGCTGATGTGGTTCGCCGCGATCTCGCCCGGCTACGCGCTGTCCTGGATGACGCCGTTCCTGACGCGGCTGCTGCGCAATGATCCGGCTACCTTACGGCTTTTGCGGCACAATCCTTTTCCTGAGGAGCCACCACGGTATGTGCGCGCCCAGTTGTACAAGTATCGCTTCACCACCGTCGCGGAGTTGCGGCGGGATCACGCGTGGTGGCATCGCACCCTGATCGGGAGCTACGTCCCCCCGGTGTCGCTGACCGCAAGATGACTAGGGCCGCCATTCATCGACGGTTATCCCCCCAGGTAACCGGAAGCATCGCGGCGGCTGCACCCCCGCCGAAGGTGTCACCGTCCAGGGTGGCCAGCCCCGCCGGATGCACGCGGGCTTTTCGCACCGTCCCAGCGAATCCCAACGTCCCGGCGCCCATGGCCCCTTCCACTTGGCGGGCGGGGTCGGCGTCACCGTCAACTTCTAGGTATTCGTAGCGATAGCCACGGCCAATCGTCGTTCGAAGGTGCGGGCCGCTACGTGCCCGCTGCCGCTGACCCGCCTCCGTCGCGGCGGCTGCCGCAGCGGATTCCGACGCCTCCTCATCAGCCGCGATGCGGGCACCCATCGTGGGACCGAAGCCGGAACCCGGACCGCCCACCAGGTAACCGAAACCCCCGGTGAGGGTTGGCGGTGTCGGTGAGGTGGGCGTCGGGGCCGGAGCCGGGGCAGCCGGTGCAGCCGACGGCGTCGGCGTGGACGCCGGTGACGGGGCCAGCACGGGGGCGGCCAGCACCGCGACCGGCGGCAGGTGCGTCGTCTCCATGCCGGGAGTGGGAACGAGTGGCGCTAGCGGTTGCGCAATGCCAGCCAACCCCGCCAAACCGGCGGTACCTGCCAGGGGAGTTACGGCCATGTTGAGGACGGCAGGGAGCAACGCCGGGGCAATCTGGACGATGAAGCGCAACGTCCGCAGCGTCCAGTTGACGGCACGATAGGTCTGCCACGCGGTGAAATAGGACGCCAGTGCCGGCCAGTTCGCCGGATTCGTCAGAAGTTGCGGGATATTCGTTTGCAGGTAGGCCAGTGCTTGCTGGTTGCCGTTGAAGAAGTTGGGCAAATTCTGCAGGTACTGAAGGGGACCCCAGTTGGGTTGTCCCTGACCGGGTATGTGCGCCCCGTCGGCGCCAAAGATCATTTGCCATATTTCCGCCGGCGTGGGCAACTGGAAGCCTGTGGCACCACCACCACCACCACCACCACCGCCACCGCCGCCACTGCCACCGCCGCCACCGCCTCCGCTACGGCCGGGTCCCTGTGTGGCCTCGGCCGCCGCTTGGTACGTGGTCATCGTGGTCGCAGCCTGAACCCACATCCGGGCGTAGTCGGCTTCGTTGATCGCGATGGGGATCGAGTTGACGCCAAAGAAGTTCGTTGCCACCAATACCCCGTGAACGGCGTGGTTAGCGGCCAGTTCGGCAAGCGTCGGCATCTCTGCCAGGGCTATCGAAAATGCCGCCGCCACCGCTTCATGCTGAGCTGCGGCGGCAGTGCTGACTGAGCTGGCCAGCATCAACCACGCCAAAAACGGCGCGTGCGCCGCCGCATAGCTCGTGGCGGCTACGCCCTCCCACTCCTGTTGGACCTTGGCCACGACGGCCGCCAATTCGGTTGCCGTGCTTTCGTACTCAAGGCTCAGAGCCATCCACGACTCGGCGGCCGCCAACAATGGACCCGGCCCCGGTCCGGTGCTCAGTAGGGCCGAGTGCACCTCTGGCGGAAACGCCATCCAGATGGGCGCGAACACCGGCGGCTACCGCTTGCTCAAGCGGCCTCGCGTCGCCGTCGCGGACCAGTCGACGCCGATGCGATGCACCAGCCCATCAGCCCTGCTGCGAGGCCGAAACCCAAGTGGAACAACAACTTTTCGGGCAGCACCGCCGAGACTGACCCGCCGGCGAGGGCGACCAGGTGAATGGGTGCGGCGGCAAGCGCAATCAGCCAGGCCCACCGTCGCTCGGTCAACCCGATCAACGCGTACAACAAGACGGCGGCCGCCAGGTAACGCGTACTTCCTAAGGGCCCGTGGGGACCGGCGGGAACATTCATCGCGAGTGTCGCCACCGTGGCCGCCGCGCCGACCGCGACCACGGTCGCCCGGCGCTGCGTCATCAAGGTGACGGCTACCAACAAGGTAAGCCAGACCAGACCCCGGTGCCCGGGAAGTCCCATCGGAATCCGGACATCGGCATAGCAGGCAATCACCACTACCGACAGCAGGGGGAAGACGACTTCACGGGAAAGCGAACGGCCTTGGTCAGCGACTAGACCATCCGATGCTAGATACGTCATTCGCGGAATCCTACTCCCATTATTCCCTCATCTGCGGCGATAATTTGTCCTATCATCCGTGAATGCGGTTTTATCTGCGCGCCGCGGTCCCACTCCTGGAAGCCGCCCTGTTTGCCGGTCCCGGTCTCGTCGCCTGCGCAGGTCCAACGTCGAACGGCGGCGCACTCGTCGTGCAACAGGACGGCCAAGAAGTACGACGCTTCGTTCTGCCGCAACTGCGGGATCTTCCTCAGGTCGAAGTGCCGACGCCGCAGTCGCACGGCGCGCAAGTCCAGAAGGGGCCGACCGTGCGCTCGATCCTCGCCGCGGCGAGGGTGACCGAAGTGGACCGGGTACGCGTGGACGGCCGCGACCCGGCTCAGACGCTGACTGCGGCCGAACTCACCGATCAGGTCATCCTGAACGTCACCAAACGAAACACCCTCAAGCTCACCGGAACTCAGCTCGACCGCGACCGGTGGGTGCGCGATGTCACCGCGCTGGTGGTCAACCCATGACTCCGGTGCGCGCTTTGGCCGGCGTGGACCTGCTGATCGGTATCGATGACACCGACGACCTGTACAGCCCGGGGACGGGCCGGCGCGCGCGGCAGTTACTCGACGAGCTGACCAAGGCGGGTCTGGGCACCCCAGCCGGAGCCACCCGGCACCAACTGCTCGTCGACGATCGAATCCCTTACACCACACACAATTCCAGCGCCTGCATAGCGTGGCGCAGCGCCGTCGGGAATCCGGATGCCGTGGTGGCCGAAGTCATCCGCTTCTCCGGCGAATTCCTGGAACGGGTCTGTCCGCCGGCCGCCGATCCGGGTCTCGTCGTGGCAATTCCGCATCGCATCCTCGACACGCCCGCACTCGTGGAGTTCGGCCGTCAGGCAAAGCTCGAGGTGCTGCGCACCGAGGATGCCTGGAAACTCGGCGCGGCGTTGGGCGTCCACATCTCCGGACACGGAGGCACCCAGGACGGGGTGCTGGGTGCGCTGGCTGGGGTCGGGCTACATCTCTCGGGGAACGACGGGTTGTTCATCGATATGCCCGGTCTGCATGATTTGCCTTCCGAATCGACGATCGATGACCTGCGCCGGCTGGTCGGTATCGACGACGCGCGCGATAGTGCCCAACGCCGACCCGAACCCGACGAACCGATCGAGCTGAGCGACTGGGTACGGCCGGTTCTGCTGGAGGGACGGGCCGTCTTGCTGCTGGATCCGCCATGGGACCTGGCAGATGGCCGCCGCGCCTGGCGCACCGCGCCACGGTATGTGGTCAAACGATACTGAGCGAGCCGCGTTGTAGGCTTCGTCCGTGTCGAGGCTGCGGATTCGAGAGGCGGCCGAGTTGCTGGGGGTCAGCGACGACACCGTGCGTCGGTGGATTCAACAAGGCGCGCTGGCCGTCGAATCGGACGAATCCGGGCGCAAGGTGATCGCCGGCGACGTGTTGGCCGAATTCTGGCGCAACAAGGCGCCCGCGGCGGCACCCGACCGGCTCGGGATCGCCAGCTCCGCGCGCAATCGGTTCGCCGGCCTGGTGACCAGGGTGGTTTCCGACACCGTCATGACGCAGGTCGAAATGCAGTGCGGCCCGCACACCGTCGTCTCGTTGATGAGCACGGAGGCCGCCCGCGAGCTCAAGCTCGAACCCGGCAGCGTCGCCGTGGCCGTCGTCAAAGCCACCACCGTCATCGTCGAAGTGTCTGAAACTGCCTCGTAGAGAGGTTCCGCTCCCCGGCGAGCAGACGCAAAGTCGTACTCAGAACGCGTTTTTCGTACAACTTTGCGTCTGCTCGGCGGGAGAAGTCAGAGGGTTTCGTCGAGTTCGCCCAGGCGGTCGGTGAGGCGCAGGTTCTCGGAGTAGTCCACCGGGCAGGAGATCAACGTCACCCCGTCGTCGTCGAGCGCGGCCTTCAGCGTCGGCAGCAGTTCGTCGGCGCTGTTGATCCGAAAACCCTTGGCTCCGAAACTCTGTGCGTAACTCACCACGTCGGGATTGCTGAATTTCACATTGTGGTGCTCACCGAGCTCGAGGTCCATCTTCCACTCGATCAGACCGTAACCGCCGTCGTCCCAGATCAACACCACCAGCGGAATCCGTTCCCGCACCGCCGTCTCGATCTCCTGGGAATTCATCATGAATGCCCCGTCGCCCACCACCGCCAGCACCTTGGTGTCGGGCTTGGCCAACTTGACTCCAAGTGCACCCGGAAGGGCAAAACCCATGGTGGACAATCCGTTTGATACCAGGCAGGTGTTGGGCTCGTACGTCGGATAGAGCCTGGCCATCCACATCTTGGTGGCGCCGGTGTCGACCAGGACGACGTCGTTGCGGCCCAGCGCGGCACGGGTGTCCGCCACCAACCGCTGCGGGGTCACCGGAAATCTCGAATCGTTCTGCCCCCGCACGAATTCCTCTTCCAACAGGCCCGAGCCGGGCACCTCGACGTCGTCGAAGCGTTGGCCGTCGAGTGCGTCGGCAAGCTCGCTCAACGACTCACTGATGTCGCCGATGATCCCGACCTCCACGGTGTAGTGCACGTCGACCTCGGCCGGGAAGCGGTGGATGTGGATGATTTTCTTGTCACCATGCGGGTTGATCCGGACCGGGTCGAACTCCTGTAGCTCGTAGCCGACGGCGATGACGACGTCGGCGTTGTCGAAGCCGAAGTTGACGTAGTCGTGCGTCATGAACCCCAAGGTTCCGATGCTGTTGGGGTGGTCGTCGGGCATGACACCTTTCCCGTGGAAGGTGTTGGCCACCCGGATGCCGGTCTGTTCGGCAAACCGCACCAGGGCCTCGGTGGCGTGGCTGCGTGCCGCCCCGTGCCCGGCCAGCACCGCGGGCCGCTTGGCGCTGCGCAGCACGTCGACCGCGCGGGCCACCTGCCGGGCCGCCGGCGCCTCCGCGCGGACGACCCTGCGGGGCAACGGTGTCAGCTCATAGTCGCCGTCGTCCTCGTCGATGTGCTCGGGCACCGCCAGGTAGACCGCCGCCGGCCGTTCGGTCTCGGCCAGCTTGAACGCCTTGCGGATCATCTCCGGTATGGCGTTCGCGGTGGGTATGTCGGCGGCCCACCGGGTGATCGGGGCGTACATCGACACCAGGTCGACGTACTGGTGGGACTCCTTGTACTCGCGGTCCTGGCCGACCTGCGCCGAGATCGCGACCACCGGGGTGCTGTTGGTGGTGGCGTCGGCGACCCCGAGTTGCATGTTGATCGCCCCCGGGCCCAACGTCGCGGACACCACCCCGGCCCGCCCGGTGACGCGGCCGTACATCTCGGCCATGAACGCCGCGGCCTGCTCGTGGCGGGTGAGGATGTAGCGGATATCCGACGCCGCCAGCGCCTTGACCAGTCGGATGTTCTCCTCGCCGGGGATTCCGAAAACGACGGAAACCCCCTCGTTCTCCAGGCACTTGACGATCAGCTCGGCCGGCGTGCTCATCCCGGGACCTCCCTTTGGCTCCGTGTTGGCCACGCCCGTCGGTGACGATGCGGTTTTGCGGAGCGAACCGCAGGGAACCGCTAGTCCGACAGTAGTGGCAGGCTAGATACAGGACGTTTCTCTCAAGTACCCACCAGACGAAGGATTCAGCGTGCCTATCGCCACCATCAACCCGGCCACCGGCGAGACAGTCAAGACCTTCACGGAGGCAACCGACGAAGAAGTCGACGCCGCGATCGCGCGCGCCTACGAGCGGTTCCTCGACTACCGCCACTCCACGACCTTCGCCCAGCGCGCCGAGTGGGCGAACGCCACCGCCGACCTGTTGGAGAAAGAGGCCGACGACGTCGCGGCGATGATGACGTTGGAGATGGGCAAGACGCTGGCGTCAGCCAAGGCGGAGACCCTGAAATGCGCCAAGGGTTTTCGCTACTACGCCGAGAACGCCGAAAAGCTGCTCGCCGACGAGCCTGCGGAAGCGTCGAAGGTCGGTGCGAAACAGGCCTACGTCCGGTACCAACCGCTAGGTGTGGTGCTGGCCGTCATGCCGTGGAACTTCCCGCTTTGGCAGGCGGTTCGGTTCGCGGCGCCCGCGCTGATGGCCGGCAACGTCGGCATCCTCAAGCACGCGTCGAATGTGCCGCAGTCCGCGTTGTACCTCGCCGACGTCATCGCCCGCGGCGGGTTCCCGGACGGCTGCTTCCAGACGCTGCTGGTGTCATCCAAGGCGGTAGAGCGCATCCTGCGCGACCCGCGGGTTGCGGCGGCCACGCTCACCGGAAGCGAGCCGGCAGGTCAGTCCGTCGCCGCGATCGCCGGTGACGAGATCAAGCCGACCGTGCTGGAACTCGGCGGCAGCGACCCGTTCATCGTGATGCCGTCGGCAAACCTGGACGAGGCCGTCAAGACCGCCGTCAAGGCCCGGGTGCAGAACAACGGGCAGTCCTGCATCGCCGCCAAGCGGTTCATCGTGCATTCCGACATTTACGAGGCGTTCGTCGACAAGTACGTCGAACAGATGGAGGGCCTCAAGGTCGGCGACCCGACCGACCCGGACACCGACGTGGGTCCCCTGGCCACCGAGTCGGGCCGCGACGAGATCGCCAAGCAGGTGGAGGACGCCGTCGCCGCCGGCGCGACCGTGCGTTGTGGTGGGCAGGTTCCCGACCGACCCGGGTGGTTCTACCCGCCGACGGTGATCACCGACATCACCAAGGACATGGCGCTGTACAAGGAGGAAGTGTTCGGGCCGGTCGCCTCGATGTACCGTGCCAGCGACATCGACGAGGCCATCGAGATCGCCAACGCCACCAGCTTCGGGCTGGGGTCCAACGCGTGGACGAACGACGCGGGCGAGCAGGAACGGTTCATCAACGAGATCGAGGCCGGCCAGGTGTTCATCAACGGGATGACGGTGTCCTTCCCCGAACTCGGGTTCGGCGGCATCAAGCGGTCGGGCTACGGCCGCGAGCTGGCCGTGATGGGTATCCGCGCCTTCGTCAACGCCAAGACGGTGTGGGTGGGCTAGGAGCCTGCTCGCGGTCCCTCGCGAGCAGACGCAAACTCGTACGAAATCGGTTGTTTCAGTACGAGTTTGCGTCTGCTCGGCGTTGTGACTAGACCGCCGCGAGGGCCTTCTGGTCCTCGTCGGCGAAGGTGTCTTCGAGCTCCAGCGGCGTGTAGTCGACGTCGATCTCGCCGAGCGGGCGACCCCGGGCGCTGCTGATCGTGCCGAACCGCCGCATCCCTTTGTCCGTGGCGTACTGCAGGAACTCCTCGTCCTTGAGGCCGAACGGCTTCGGGTCCTCGAAAAGGTTGAACCCGTCCTGGGTGAGTTGCAGCGCCATCGGGATGAGCTCGTTCATCCGCGTCTCGAACACCGTCCAGTTGGCGTCGTCGGCGGCGACGTGGCGACGGCAGGTGAAGGTGCCCCACGCCATGTGACGGCGTTCGTCGTCACCGATGCGCCGGACCAATTCCTGCATGCCCGGCAGGATGCCGCGTTCCACGCAGATCTTGTGCCAGGCGTAGTAGCCGGTGAGCGCCAACATGCCTTCGACGATGTGGTTGTAGGTCACCGACGCCCGGATCTGGGCGGCCGGCGACGGGTCGGACGTCAACACGTTGAGGCAGTCCGGCAGCTCGTCGTAGAAGATGTGCCGGTAGGTGGGCAGATCGTCGAGGTAGGGGTGCAGGTCCTCGGTCATGCCGACGGCGTCCAACCACATGCGGAACACCTGGACGTGTTTGGCCTCCTCGAACGCGAACTGCGTCAGATACATCTCGTCGCCGAGTCGCCCCTCGGCGCGCATCGCGGACATGAACGGCTGAATGTCCTGGGCCACCGCTTCCTCGCCGGCGATGAACTGGGCGCACAACCGGGTGGCGTACTCGCGTTCGTCTTCGGTGAGCTTCTCCCAGTCCTCGCGGTCGCGGGAGAAGTCGATGTCGGCGGGATCCCAGAACTTCGCGTTGCCGCCGGCGAACAGCTTCAACGGCAGGCTGTTCCAGTTGAGCCCGCCCCGGGCGAGCGAGCTTGAGTGTGTCCGTGTCATGGGACCTCCTCTTTGGGTGCATGGGCTGTGTTAACGGCCTGCGTCTGCGCGCAGAATGCGGCCGCCAAGACGGCGACCAGCCTGCGCACGGCAAGGGCCGGTTGCTCCGGAGTTGGATCGTCGAGCCCGAGGACGGGATCCAGTCCGCGCATGTATGGGGCCAGCGCCAAGTGCGGAAAAATCAACAGCAGCAACGACAGCAACGCGTCAGTGTCGGCGTCGGGACGCAGGTCGCCCCGCGCGTGCGCGACGGTCACCAGGGGCCGCAGCACTTCCAGGTAGTGACGGTGGATGACGCTGCGCACGCTGATGCGGGCGTCGGTGTCGACCTCCAATGTGGCTGCCGCGTGTAACGCCCGCTCTCGTGGGTGCTCGGCGTAGTAGGCGACCCAGCCGTCGAGCAGGTCGGTGAGGAAGTCGAAGAAGGGCCGACTGGCGGGGTCGAGCTCGCGGATGAGGTCCTCCATGTAGCCCCGCACCCGCTGGCTGACGGTATCGGTGATGTAGGCGTAGAGGTCCCGCTTGTCAGCGAAGTACTGAAACAGGCTGCCCTTGGCGACACGAGCGCGCCGAGCGATCACGTTCAGGCTTCCGTTGGAGAACCCGTGCGCGCCGAATTCCGCCTCTGCGGCTTCCACTATTGCTGCTCGGCGAGCGGGGTCGACCCGCGCCCAAGTCACCGTCGGCATAAACGCCTCCTCGCATTCGATGACCACTGGTCATTCTACTGTGAGTCACTTCACAGTCAACGTAGCGCCTGCTCCCGGCGGCCTCGTCGAGCGGTTCGCCCGAGCGTGTGGGTTTTTGCCGAGTGTTTGGTTCGCCGAGCGTGTGGCGTTTTGCCCCCGCATCGCGGGGAGGGGTGCATATCCCCCACCTTCGACGACGCCCCGCCGAGAGGCGCCGCGCCCAACGTGTGGCGTTTTGCCCGCGCATCGCGGGGAGGGGTGCATATCCCCCACCTTCGACGACGCCCCGCCGAGAGGCGCCGGCGCCCAACGTGTGGCGTTTTGCCCGCGCATCGCGGGGAGGGGTGCATATCCCCCACCTTCGACGACGCCCCGCCGAGAGGCGCCGAGCCGAGCGTGTGGCGTATTGCCCTCGCATCGCGGGGAGGGGTGCTTTTCCCCCACGTTCGGCGGCGGCATCGACGCAGCGCCGCGGCCGCATCGACGCAGCGCCGGCGGCGGCATCGACGCAGCGCCGCGGCCGCATCGACGCAGCGCCAGCGTCGGGCGCCCTAGGGCGCCATCTCGTAAGCGCCGTTGAGCGGCAGGACGTGTTCCTGCCAGATCTTGTCGTAGCGCGCTGGGTCGTGCGCGGGGCGGCGAATCATCCGCAGCGCGAAGCGGCCCTGCTCGTCCGTCGTCGCGGCCTTGTCGTTCAATTCGATTGCGTAGCTGTTGAAGTCGCGGACCAGCACGCCGAAGATCTCGTCGATCAACGCCTCGTCCACGCCGGAGATCGCGGCCTCTTCCAGGATGAGCTGGCCGTAGGGAACCAGCGCGAAGATCTGTCCCACGCCGAAGGCGAAGTCGATGTCCTTCTGCTGCGCGGCGTCCGGGGTCGCCGCCGCCAGCATCTCGGCCAGCACCTCGACCTGCTGACGCAGTAGCGCGACGTTGGGCAGGTGGCCGTAGCTGTCGAACGGCGCGCGCCAGTCGTGGAAACGCACCTTGCCCAGGCCGCCGGTGGGCCCCTGGTTGAACAGGAAGGTGTCGTCGGCGGCGTCGTCGCGGCGTGGGATCAGCGGCAGCGCCACGTCCGGTGCGAACAGGAAGTTGGGCATGAACTTGGCCAGCAGCCCGATGTTGATGTGAACGGTGCCTTCCAGGCGCGGCAGCAGGCCGATCTCGCGGGCCACCGTTTCGAAGAAGGTGTCCTTCTCCACACCCTTGGCGGCGATGACGTCCCACAGCGCGGTGATGACCCGCTCGCCCTCGCTGGTGACCTTGGCCTTGGTGAGCGGGCTGTAGAGCAGGTAGCGACGGTCGTCGGCCGAGGCGCTGCGCATGTAGTCGGAGGCGCGGGTGGCTACCAGTCGCATGGCGACCAGCCTCGCGTAGGCGTCGGTGAACAACCGCCGGACGTGGCTGAAGTCCGTGACGAGCTTGCCGTAGAGCTGGCGGTTGGCCGCGTGGGTGATCGACTCGTAGAAGGCGTGGGTGCACATGCCGACCGCACCCCAGCCCAGGTTGTACTTGCAGACGTTGACCGTGTTGAGGGCGGCGTGGAACGCCCCCGGGCCGCGGTGCAGCAAATCGGCTTCGGTGACCGGGTAGTCGTGCAGCGCGTAGTTGGCGACGTAATTCTGCGAGTTGACGACGTTCTTCTTCAGTTCGTAGCGATCGTGCTGCGAATCGGCGGCGAAGAAGACATAGTCCGACTCTTTGCCGGACCCGTCAATCCTCCCGAAGGTGGAGACCATCCGCGCGACGTTGGCGTTGCCGATGTAGTACTTCTCGCCGTTGGCGACCCAGCCGTGCTCGGACTCTGTCAAAACCATGTCGGTTTGGTAGACGTCGGCGCCGTGCGCCTGCTCCGAGAGGCCGAACGCGAACACCTCGCCCTGCTCGAGCTGCGCGGCGGCCTTACGCTTGGCGTCCTCGTTCTCGCTCATCCAGATCGGTCCCAGGCCCAGTGCCGTCACCTGGAACGGATACCAGTAGCTCAATCCGTAGAAGCCGACGATCTCGGCGAACTCGCTGATCCGGTAGGTGTCCCAGCGACAATCTTCGGCGCCGTACGTCGCCGGCGTCAGCAACGAAGCGAAGATGCGCTCCCGCCCGATGTGGTTGAGGAAGTCGGAGTACCAGACCTTGTCGTGCTCGTCTTGCTTCAGCCGCGCCTTGCCTCGGGATTCGAAGAACTCGACCGTCGCCGCCATGATCTCCCCTGAGCGGCTGTCCGGGTACTGGCGTTGCAGATTTTTGGGATTGAGCAACATGACGGCTCCAAGGAAGCGAACGCGGAATTAGGAAAAGGACGGCTAGACGGTACTGCAATGGGGTGTGATCGACCTAGCATCGGTTTTGTGTCAGAACTAAATACCGCTCGCGGAGCGATCGATACCACCGACCTCGGCGTCACGCTCATGCATGAGCACGTCTTCATCATGACCACTGAGATCGCGCAGAACTATCCCGAAGCCTGGGGCGATGAGGAGAAGCGGGTGGCCGACGCCGTCGCCCGGCTCAACGAACTGAAGTCCCGCGGCGTCGACACGATCGTCGACCTGACGGTGATCGGGCTGGGACGCTACATCCCGCGGATCGCCCGCGTCGCGGCCCAAACCGAGCTCAACATCGTCGTCGCGACGGGCCTCTACACGTACAACGACGTGCCGTTCTGCTTCCACTACACCGGCCCGGGCACCATGCTCGACGGACCCGAGGTCATGGTCGAGATGTTCGTCCGCGACATCGAGCAAGGCATCGCCGACACCGGCATCAAGGCCGGAATCCTCAAGTGCGCCACCGACGAACCCGGCATCACCCCAGGCGTGGAGCGGGTGCTGCGCGCCGTCGCCCAGGCGCACAAGCGCACCGGCGTGCCGATCTCCACCCACACCCACGCCGGGTTGCGGCGCGGGCTCGAGCAGCAACGCATCTTCGAAGAGGAGGGCGTGGACCTGAGCCGCGTGATCATCGGACACTCGGGCGACAGCACCGACGTCGGCTACCTCGAGGAGATCATCTCGGCGGGCTCGTATCTGGGCATGGACCGGTTCGGCATCGACGTTATCCTGCCGTTCGAGGAGCGGGTGGCCATCGTGGCGACCATGTGCGAGCGCGGGCACGCCGACAAGATGGTGCTCTCGCACGACGCCAACTGTTATTTCGACGCGTTGCCCGAGGAGATGCTCGCGGTGGCCGCACCGAATTGGCACTACCTGCACATCCACAACGACGTGATTCCCGCGCTGAAGGAGCGCGGGGTCACCGACGAGCAACTGCACACCATGCTCGTCGAGAACCCGCGGCGAATCTTTGAGCGGCAGGGCGCCTATCAGTGACCGTCCCACCGATCGGTACCCAAATTTCGCAGCTGGCCGAACTGGCCCCCGATGAGCCGGCCGTCACCTGCGCCGGAATCACCCTCACCCGAGCCGAACTCGACCGCTCGACCAACCGCCTGGCCCGCGCTTACGCCGAACGCGGCGTCACCGCAGGAAGCTACGTCAGCATCGTGTTGCCCAACTCCGTCGAGTGGGTGCAAGCCGCCATCGCCTGCTGGAAGCTGGGCGCCGTGCCGCAACCGCTCTCGCCGGGGATGCCGGACGCGGAGCTGCACGGTCTGCTGGAGTTGCGCCCACGCGCGCTGCTGGTCGGGCGGTCGCACGGTGAAATTCCCAGTGTGCCAGCTGGTTTCGTGCCCGACTCGGCCTTGTCCGACGAGCCGCTACCGGAAGCGGTGTCGCCGTCCTGGAAGTCGTTGGCCTCCGGCGGCAGCACTGGACGCCCGAAGCTGATCGAGGCCGGCGGCGACAGTCGGGTTCCGGCGGCCATCGGCTATCCGCTGGGCGCGCAGGAGGGCGACACGTCATTGGTGCCGGTGCCGCTTTCCCACAACACCGGCTTCACCACGGGGACGATGGCGCTGCTGATGCGGCACCACCTGGTGCTGCTGCCGCGATTCGATCCGCACGAATTTCTCCGACTGGTAACCGAACACCGCGTCACCTTCCTCACCACGGTGCCCACGATCATGCAGCGACTGCTGCCCGTCTATCACGCCAACCCGGATTCCTACGACCTGTCGTCGATCCGGCGGCTATGGCACGTGGGCGCTCCGTGCCCGCCGGCCGTCAAACAGGCATGGATCGATTTGTTGGGCCCGGAAAAGATTTGGGAGTTGTACGGCGGCACCGAGTTACAGGCCCTAACCTTCATCTCAGGCTCGGAATGGCTTACCCACCCCGGCTCGGTGGGTCGAGTCGTCAGTGGCGAAATGAAGGTGCTCGACGACGACGGCAACCCGTGCCCGCCCGGCGTGGAAGGGGAGATCTATATGCGACCCAGTCCTGGCAGCGCACCGACCTACCGCTACGTCGGCGTCAAAGCGAAAAGCCGCGACGGGTGGGATTCCCTAGGCGATTTGGGCTATTTCGACGCCGACGGGTACCTGTACCTTTCGGACCGTCGCGTCGACATGTTCACCGTCGGCGGCCGCAACGTCTACCCGGCAGAGATCGAGAACGCTTTGTCGGAGCACCCGGACGTGCTGTCGTGTTTGGTTGTCGGTATTCCGCACAGCGATCTGGGTCAAGTACCGTACGCGTTAGTGCATACCGTGACCGGGTCTGACCTCACTGCCGAGACCGTCCAGACGTTTGTCGGTGATCGGCTCGCGGGCTACAAAATTCCGCGCACCGTCGAGTTCGTCGACACCCCGCTGCGTGACGACGCCGGCAAGGCGCGTCGAACGGCGGTGCGTGACAACGTCATCGCGCGACTGCAGGCTTGAGACCATGTTGAACATCGGGTATTCGGCGCTGAGCGACGTCGGCTGTGTTCGCTCCGACAACCAGGACCGCTGGGGCTCGGACGAGGACCAGTTCCTGTTCATGGTCGCCGACGGTGTGGGCGGTAGCCGGGACGGAGCGCTGGCCGCGCACACCATGGTGGAAAAGCTGCCGGGGTACGTTGCCCACCACCTTCCCATTGACGAGCGCGACGGTCCCGACGCCCCCGAGCGGTTGGCTCGCGCCGTCTCGGAACTCTCCGACGACCTGCACACCACGGCGCAGAAGGATGCCCGCTACCAAGGCGCCAACAGCACCCTAGTGGCCGTGGTCATCGCCGGTACTCGCGCGCTGGTGGCTCACCTCGGCGACAGTCGGGCCTACCTGCTGCGGGAGCGTCCGCTCAAGCGCCTGACCCGGGACCACACGCTGGTGCAGGCCTTGGTCGAGGCCAAACAGGTCGATGCCGCGGACACCGGCAAACACCGCGCCCGCAGCATCGTGACGAAGTACATGGGGATGCGCCCGCCCGCCAAGGCCGACGGCAGTGCGGTCGAGTTGCAGGCAGGTGACCGGATCCTGCTGTGCAGTGACGGACTGCACGGCGTGGTGAACGAGGCGTCGATAGCGCAGATCCTCGAAGACAACCCGGACCCGGGTTATGCCGCCGCGGCGTTGATCGGGGCGGCCAGGGATGCGGGCGGACCTGACAACATCACCGCGTTGGTGATCAACGTCTAGGGGTTAGCGGTCATGGGGTGCCGTTGTTGCCGGGCGAGCCGGCGGGTGCACCCGGACCCGCCGATCCTCCGCTGCCGCCGCTAAGAGTCGCGCCAACCGGGCCTGAGGCATTGCCGCCGTTACCGCCGTTACCGCCCGCGCCCGCAGTGCCGGTTCCACCCTCGCCTCCGTCGCCGCCGGTCGCGTTGGCGGTCGAGTTCGGGTCGGAGAGCGTTGCTGTGCCGCCATCACCACCATTGCCGCCGGTGGCGCCGGTTCCACCTGCCGCGCCATTGCCAGCGACTGCGTTGCCACTGCCCTGTGCAGTCGCATTACCCCCGCGGCCCCCGTCGCCGCCGCTCGTGACGCCAGCCCCGCCCACACCGCCGCTGCCACCGAAAGCATCAGTTGTAGAGGCGGGGCCATAGACGGTCGCGTCACCGCCCGCGCCACCATTGCCACCGCGGCCGTCGGTGCCGATGCCGCCGGCCCCACCGCCGCCGCCGAAGGCTTGACCTGTCCCACTTATTTGGCCTAAGCCGCCGCGACCGCCGTTACCGCCGGTGGCCCCGTCGGCGCCCGCGGCACCGTTACCGCCGATGGCGTTTCCACTGCCGTAGTTAGCCGTGTGACCGCCCGCCCCACCGTCACCGCCGCCCGTAGTGCCCACGCCGCCCGCTGCACCGTCGGCCCCAACGGCGTCCAAGGCGGAAGCGGTGTTGTAGATGTACGCGCTTCCGCCGCCGCCGCCATTTCCGCCGCGGCCGGCGGTGCCGGTGCCGCCGACCCCGCCTGCCCCGGGCGCGTACTGACCGGATCCGTGAACAAAGACCGAGCCGCCGCTACCGCCGTTGCCGCCATTGGCGCCGTCGGTACCCGCTGCACCGTTACCGCCGACCGCGTCCCCCTGGCCATGATGGGTCGCTGCGCCGCCGGCTCCGCCGTTGCCCCCATGGGTCGCCCCCGTGCCCCCTGCTGCGCCGTCGGCACCCACGGCGACCACAGTGGAGTCAGTGTTGTAGACGATCGCGGAGCCGCCCGCGCCGCCAGCCCCGCCGCGACCGACAGTGCCGGTACCGCCCGTACCGCCGGCACCCGCAATTACCTCGCCTAATCCGTGAGTTTGGGCCCCACCGCCGTAGCCGCCATCGCCCCCGTCGGTTCCGCCTGCCCCTGCACCACCGGTTCCACCACGGGCGGTAGCCGTGGAAACGGCGTTGTCGATTCGTCCGATGCCCCCGTTGCCGCCAGCGCCGCCGACGCCGGTAGCCCCACCCCCGGCGCCGTCACCGCCGTTGCCGCCAACCGCGGCACCCAGACCCTTGTTGACGCCCTGGCCGGCATCCCCGCCATCACCGCCAGCGGTGACACCGGAGCCCCCGATGCCATCCGCAAGGTCAGCACAAACTGCTCATGGAACGCGGCGACCTGGCGGTTGACGGCTTGGAACTGCCGGGCCTGCTCGGAGAACAGCGCCGCGATCGCGGCCGACACCTCATCCTCAGCCGCAGCGATCAGGCCCGTCGTCGGCGCCGCCGCTGCCTCGGTGGCCGCACCCAACAACGTCCCAATCCGAGCAATTTCACTGACAGCCGGCCCGACCGCTTCGGGAACCACCAACACGTATGACATTTGCCCGCTCCGCGTTTTTCGCAGTGCCCCGAACTAGTAGGCGTCGTCCCCGCGTCCTGAGAATAAAGTCTCGCGAAGCGCCTGACCAGGATTTATTACGTTTTAGACAATTAACGGCGTGTTGTCCGGCGTCGGCGTGGCGAGCTACGGCGCTATCGCGTCGGCTTCGCTGTCGCGCGGCTCGGCCGGCCGGCGCCGCTCCCAGCGGCGCAACGCCTCCCGGCACGGTGACTCCACCAGCGCGTAGCTGACCGCGGCGATCGCCCAGCCGAAGACCAGGGTCAACAGCAACACCGTCGGCATATGGCCGTTGAACGCGAACGCGCCAATGACCGGGAACACCATGTCCAGTGCGGCCAGGTGCCAGATGAACAGGCCGTACGACCAGCGGCCCAGGGTGACCATGAACGTGCTGCCCAGCAAGCGGTGCGGGGTGTCGGGGCGGTCCAGCACCAGCGGCGCCACCAGGGCGATCGCGACCACCGAGCCCATTGCCGTCTTGATCGCGAACTGGGCCGGCGTGCTCGTCACCAAGCCGGCCGGACCGGCCACCGGAGAGGCCGCCACCAGGTAGGCGGCCACCGCGACCACGGCCATCAGCACCCGGCGACGCGCCAACCTGTGCGGCAGCCCGACCGGGCTGTGCACCCACTCCGCCAGCAGCATCCCGGCGGCGAACCAGGAGAAGAACGCCGGCGGCCAGTTCATCGGGTTGGCGCCCGGACCGCCGGTGAGCGGCACCCAGGCCCACGCCCAGCTGAGCACCCCCAACGCGGCGATCGCCGGCACCCGCGCGCCAACCGGAATCCGGCGGGCCAGCAGCGCGAAAATGGGCAATGCGAGGTAAAAACTGACCTCGACGGACAGGCTCCACATCTGCGTGAGCCCAGCGGTCAGGGTCAGCGGCACGTAGATCTGGGTCAGCGTCAGGTTGGCCAACCAGACGGTCAAGCTGGCATTGTCCGACTCGGGCAGCAGCGACAGAATTACCACCACCGCGACCACGTAGGCGGGCATGATGCGGACTACCCGGGAGCGCAGGTAGTGGCCGGTCGACGGCCGCGGCCGCAACCCACGTGCCGCCGCCGCGTGCCCACGCCACAGCAGAAAGCCGGACAGTGCGAAGAACACGGCGACGGCCAAATCGAAACGGCCGAACAGCCGACCGTCCACACCGCTGGAGTGGCCCGTCTGGAAAGCGACGTGGGTGACGACGACGCCCATCGCGGCACAGGCGCGCATGCCTTCGACGGCGGGCAGGAAGCTCCGAGTTCCGCCTACCTGTTGGGCCACCTCTTGGGCCGCCGTTGGGGTCGCCTGTTGCGTTGCCGGCGGGGTCGCCTGCTCGGTCACCATCTCAGTCTGCCTGTGCGGTGCCGACGGCCCGATGGGGTACACCGGATTCGTACGACCGACGCACACAATCTGCTGTTAGGGTCAAACAGATTCCCGCACTGCTTGCGAGTCCGTAAGAACAAGGAGGTCACTGCAACGTGAACCGAGCCGTCAGGTTGCGGATCGCCGCGTGCGGAATTATTGGCCTCGGTGCCGCGCTGCTGATCGCCGCCCTGCTGCTGTCGACCTACACCCGCGACAAGATCACCAAGATTCCGCTGGACATCGACACCACGCTGCTTAGCCAGGGCCGCGGGCAAGCGCTGGACTCGGCGTCGCTCGCCACCGAACATCTCGTCATCGACGACGCGCCCATTTTGTCTCGGCAAGAGGTAAAGGTAGAGGCCCCGGCCAACGCCGACATCGTCACGCTGCAGGTCGGCACCTCGGTCCGGCGAACCGACAAGCAGCAGGAGACGGGGTTGCTGCTGGCGATGGTCGACCGGGTCACGCTGAACCGCTCAACGGCGATGGCGTTGTCCGACGACAACAAGCTGCACAACGCCCTGTTGGAGCCGATTTTCCCGCGTAAGCCCGGCGATGCACCGGATGACCCCAAGCACCCCAAGACCGACACTCGGAACTACGTGCTGCTGCGGCACGAGGGCCTTTCCTATCGATTCCCGTTCAACACGGAAAAGAAGACATATCCCTACTTCGACCCGATCGCACAGAAGGCGTTCGACGCCAACTACGAAGGCGAAGAAGACATCAACGGGTTGACCGCCTACCGGTTCACCCAGAACGTCGGTTTCAGCGCCGACGGAAAGCTGGTCGCGCCCCTGACCTACCTGTCGCGGTACCCGGGCAACGACGACGGCAAAGTCACCATGAGCGCGGGCATGTGGAACCTCCCCGGCGACCCGGCCGAGGAGATCACCATGACCCGCTACTACGCCGCGCAGCGGACCTTCTGGGTGGACCCCGTGACGGGCACGATCGTCAAGGAATCCGAGCACGCCTACCACTACTACGCCCGCGAGGCGCTCAAGCCAGAGGTGACGCTGACCGATTACCGGGTTGCTTACACCCCCGACACCATCGAATCGCAGGTCAATGCGGCTCGTGACGAGCGCGACCGGCTGGCGCTGTGGACGCGGGTGTTGCCCATCACGTTCGTCGCAACGGGCTTGATCGCGTTGATCGCCGGCGGTGTACTCGCGTCGTTCAGCCTGCGGACCGAGAGCGCCCTGATCGATCCGGGTCTGGACCGGGCCGACACCGACTACTTCCGGCGCGCGGGCCTCGAGGAACCCGTGCCCGGCGCCGAGGCGGTGACCGAGAAGATACCCACTCAACGTCCAGAACTGCGTGACGAACCGCAACTGCCCGCCGCGGATCCGCCACCGCCGGAAGCGGCTGATCCCAAGCCGCCCGAGTCCGGGCCTGCGCCGCCGCCCGAGTCCGGCCCAACCGAACCGCCACCCGCGGGTCCGGCCGAACGGACTTAATCCGCCAACGTGCGTTGGTTGCGGCCGGGATACGCGCTGGTTCTGGCGCTGCTGGTGGTTGCGCCGCTATTGAGACCCGGCTATCTGTTGCTACGCGACGCGGTGTCGACGCCGCGCTCGTACTTGTCCGACACCGCGCTGGGCCTGACCGCTGCGCCGCGCGCCACGCCGCAGGATTTCGCGGTCGCATTGGCCTCGCAAGTGGTCGACGGCGGGATTCTGGTGAAGGCGCTGCTGGTGTTGGGGCTGTGGCTGGCCGGATGGGGAGCGGCGCGACTGGTCGCAACGGCACTCCCCGAGGCGGGTTCGGCCGGCCAGTTCGTCGCGACCACGTTGGCGATCTGGAATCCCTATGTCGCCGAACGGCTCTTGCAGGGCCATTGGAGCCTGCTGGTCGGTTACGGCTGTCTGCCCTGGGTCGCGACGACAATGCTGCAGCTGCGGTCCGGCCTGGGCGGTTGGGCACGGGTCTGCGAACTGGCGTTCTGGATCGCACTGGCCGGCCTGACCCCTACCGGGCTGCTGTTGGCGGCCGCGGTGGCGCTGGCGTGTGTGTTTGTACCCGGTGACGGGCGTTCACGGTTGTTCTGCGCCGCGCTGACGGGTGTCGTCGCGTTGGTCGGTGCGTTGCCGTGGCTGTGCGCGGCAGCGCTGGGTTCGTCGCTATCCAGTCACACCGCGGCGAACACGCTCGGGGTCAACGCTTTCGCACCGCGGGCCGAACCGGGCTTGGGCACGCTGGTCAGCTTGGCCAGCCTGGGCGGCATCTGGAACGGCGCCGCCGTACCCGGTTCGCGGACAACGCTTTTCACGGTGGCGTCGGCCGCCCTCCTACTGGCGGTGGTGGCCGTCGGGCTCCCGGCCGCGCTGCACCGACCGGTGGCGGTGCCGTTGTTGGTGCTGGCGCTGGTGGCCGTGGTGGTGCCGGCAATTTTGGCGACGGGCCCGGGACTGAACGTGCTGCGCACGGTGGTGGATGCGGTACCCGGCCTGGGCGTGCTGCGGGATGGGCAGAAGTGGGTCGCGCTGGCGATGCCGGGCTATGCGCTGGCCGCCGGCGGCGTGGTGGTGACACTGCGGGATCGGCTGCGTCCGGCGGCGACGGCGGCGATCTGCTGCGCCGCTTTGCTCCTGGCGCTGCCAGACCTGGCATGGGGGGTGTGGGGCAGGCTCGAACCCGTGCACTACCCGCCCGGGTGGGCGCAGGTGGCGGCGGCGATCAACGCAGAACCCGGGACCGTAGCCGTCTTGCCGGCGGGCAGCATGCGGCGTTTCGCCTGGGCCGGCCCCGCGCCGGTGCTTGATCCACTGCAGCGCTGGATTCGCGCGGACGTGTTGACCTCAGGGGACCTGGTGATCTCGGGTGTGACCGTGCCGGGGGAAGGAACTCAGGCGCGGGCCGTCGAGGAACTGCTCCTCACCGGGCCGGAACCCCCGGCTTTGGCGTCGGCCGGGGTGGCCTGGCTGGTCGTGGAATCCGACAGCGCCGGCGACCTGGGTGCCATTGCCCGCACCCTTGCCGCGCTGACGCCGACGTACCGCGACGAGCGGTTGGCGTTGTATCGCATCGGTGGCACGAGAACCCGCGCGCCCGACGCGCACGCCCGCGCCACCACCGCCGCGCACCTGGCCTGGCTGGCGATGCTGGTGATCGGCGGCGCCGGTGCGGCCTGGCTGTCGATGCGAAGTTCGGTGCCGGCCGACAGGGACGCCGAAAGAGACGCCGAGCGGGACGTCGACGGGGACTAGGACAAGGCTTCGACGAGTTCGCCGACGGTGTGGCGAGCTTCCAGCGGGTGGCGCAACCGTCCGTTCGGATTGAGCTGGTAGACGTTGCGGCGACCGACCTTCGACTTGATCAGGTAACCCTCTTCGGTCAGATCGGCCAGGATGGTTTGCACGGACCGCTCCGTGATGCCGATGCGCTGCGACAACTCGCGCGCGGTCAGCGGGTCGCTCATTGACACGCACAGCAGCACGTGCCCGTGGTTGCTCAGGAAAGTCCATCCACGGTCCGAGCCGGAACTGTTGGACTGAACGGCATCCGCGACGTTCATGTCTACAACTTTACCCGTTCTTTCACGTAAAACTCTTCGCCTATTCATACCTTCTTGCCGACGACCCATCGCACTCGGGCGGGTTCCGCGGTCATGGCGAATTCATACGAAAATTTATTGATGAAGTAAATTTCGGTAGTTAGGCTTCGTATCAGTGCCCACGGACCGACTGAGAACGCGGAGCGAACCCAGACCATGACTTTCCCGATCCCCTCGACGCGCCAGGGTCGTCTGACCCCTCGCGCAGTGCTGCTCTGCTATACCGGCTCGCTGGCATTCATTGCCGGCTTCGTCAATGCGGTGGCCTTGCTGGTCCTCGCTTTTCCGGTCGGCAATCTCACCGGCGTAACCACCCAACTCGGCATGAACACGGCCAACCCGTTGCTCTACGAAGGTCATCTGCTGGTGGCGATCCTGATCGGCTTCTGGGGAGGCGCGCTGGCCGCCGGAACCGTGCTGGGCTCCAGCGAACATCCGACGGGTCGGCACCATGCCGCCGTGCTGACGATTGAGGGAACACTGCTGCTCCTGGCCGCCGTCGGTGTGGCGACATCCGAAGTCCACGGCTTCATTACCACGCTTGGCATCGAGCCGCCCGTTGTGCAGGCGATGTTCGCCGCCGCGGCCCTCGGCATGCAGAACGGACTGACCTCCAGCTTTCGGGAGATGGCGATCCGCACCACGCACTTCACCGGCACCGTCACCGACCTCGGGCTGATGCTGGGCCGGAGTCGTCGGCACGGACTCGACAAGTGGAAACTCGCCGTCCTCGCGGCCACGCTGTTGCTGTTCCTGGTGGGCGGCGCCACCGGACTCCTGTTCGGCAACTGGCTCGGCGGCTACGCGCTACTAGCCCCCGCATCGGCGTGCGCCGCCTTGGCCGTCGGGTACGCAATCCGCAGTCGTCGGCTCGAAGGCGAGGCCTCACCCGCCGAAGTCGACGCCGCTACCGAGATCGAGAGCAAGTCCTTGAGGCTGGCCGGGCCGAAGCTAGCCCGAGTAGCGGCCGGCTAGGCCGGGCTACACCACGCCGCTGACGCGCGTTCCGGTCTGCACCGCGTCGAGCACACACCGCATCGCTTCAGCGCTCTGCCGCCAGGAGAATTCGAGACTGCGCGCTTGAGCTTTGGCGCCGAGCTGCTGGCGCAGAACCTGGTCGGACAGCAGCTCTTCGAGCCGGTCCACCAGCTCGGCCTGGCTGTCGACCAGCACTCCGGTGACCCCGTCGATAATCGAGTCGGACAGACCGCCGGATGATCGGTAACCGATGGTGGGCACCGCATGCTGCGCCGCTTCCAGGACCGCCAGCCCCCACCCCTCTTTTCGCGACGGCAGCAGGTGCACCCAGGAACTTTGCAGCACATCGTGTTTGGTCAGGTCATCGACGTGGCCGTGGAACGTCACCACGTCCGCAATGCCCAATCGGTGGACGTGGTCGACGAGCCGCTGTCGCCACCACCCACCACCGACGACGTCGAGGTGCAAGCCCGGCACGCGCCCGCGCAGCGCCGCGACGGCGTCCAGCGCGTCCTCGATCTGCTTGTGCGGCACCAGCCTGGACAACACCACCACTCGCGGCTCGGGTGCGGGCTCGGCGGACAACGTTCGCGCCGGGGCTTCGTCAAGACCGTTGCGCACCACCGCGATCCGGTGGTTGTCCACCCCGAGAGCGACCAGATCCCGCGCCGACGGCAGCGACACCGTGACGTACTGATTGCGCTGATTCACCCACGGCGACAGCCTGGACTCGACATACCAGCCGAGCCGGGACAGCACCGGGCCGGCCACCGGCCACTGCTCGCGGTGGCAGTGATGCACCAACACCGCCACCTTCTGCCCGTAGGCCAATCGGGCGAGGAAGGGCAGGCCGTTCTGGGTGTCGACGACGACGTCGGGCCGCACGTGACGCAGCGGGCCGAGCCGGACGCGCGCGGCGAGCATCGCCAGCAGCGCCCAGATGTACACCGTGTAGCGGCCGCCCGCGCGACTGATCTGGACCCCGTCGACGACCTCGTGGCGTGGCGCTCCGGGATAACGGGCGGTGCGGAGGGTGACCTTGATGCCGCTGGCCGCCAGGTGGGCGCCGATGCGCTGCAGATACGTCTCGCTGCCGCCGCCTTGCGGGTGCCCGGTATCGCGCCAGCACAGCAGCAATACCGAGCGCAGAGTAGACATCGTTGGCCAGCCTATCCCGCGGATGCGAAAGGCCGGGAGCGATGGTGTGATGGCACCTCGCCCGTAGGGTATGGCAAGTGGCCGTGACCGACCTCTTCGCGCAGCGGGCGACGTTGACTCGATCGGTGCGGCTGTTGTCGGAATTCCGCTACGAACAATCCGATCCCGCACGCTTTTACGGCGCCCTGGCCGCGGACACGGCGGCCATGGTCGGCGATCTGTGGCAGGCGCTCCGGGGCGTGCCCGCGTCCGGGCGGACGCTGCTGGACGTCGGGGGCGGACCGGGGTACTTCGCCTCGGCGTTCTCCGACGTCGGGGTGCGCTACATCGGCGTCGAACCGGACCCCTCGGAAATGCACGCCGCGGGCCCAGTGCGCGCCGACGCACGCGACGTTTTCGTGCGGGCCTCGGGCATGGCGCTGCCATTCGCCGACAACTCGGTGGACATCTGCCTGTCGTCCAACGTCGCCGAGCACGTGCGGAGGCCGTGGCAGCTCGGCGGCGAAATGCTACGGGTGACCAAGCCCGGTGGCTTGGTGGTGCTGTCCTACACCGTCTGGCTGGGCCCGTTCGGCGGGCACGAGACGGGGCTGCGCCACTACCTGGGCGGCGCCCGCGCCGCCGCCCGCTATACCCGCAAACACGGCCATCCGCCGAAAAACAACTACGGGTCGTCGTTGTTTGCCGTGTCGGCCGCCGACGGGCTGGACTGGGCCGAGAGCACCGGAGCCGCGATCGCCGCATATCCCCGCTACCACCCACGATGGGCCTGGTGGCTGACCTCCGTACCGGTGCTGCGGGAGTTCCTGGTGAGCAATCTGGTGCTCGTCCTCCAGCCGCGATAATGGAACATGTTCTAATCTCACCTCGCCTTGGGTAGGGTGGCGAATGTGCCCGCCGGCGACGATGCAAAGCGGAGCGACGAGGAGGATCGGCGGAATGACTGAAGCGACAATCGCTAAGACAACCGAGTACGACAAGCTTTTCATCGGCGGCAAATGGACCGAGCCGTCGACGGATGAAGTCATCGAGGTGCGCTGCCCGGCCACCGGCGAGTACGTCGGCAAGGTGCCGTTGGCGGCGGCGGCCGACGTGGAGGCCGCCGTCGCGGCGGCACGCGCGGCGTTCGACAACGGTCCGTGGCCTTCGACCCCGCCCAATGAGCGCGCGGCCGTCCTCGCCAAGGCCGCCCAGTTGCTCGAGGAGCGCAAGGAGCACTTCGCCAAGTTGCTTGCCGACGAAACCGGCCAGCCGCCCATGACCGTCGAGACGATGCACTGGATGGGTTCGATGGGCGCGCTGAACTTCTTCGCCGGCCCGGCCGCCGATCAGGTCAAGTGGCGGGAGATTCGCAACGGCGCCTACGGGCAGACCATCGTCTATCGCGAACCGATCGGTGTGGTGGGCGCGATCGTGGCGTGGAACGTACCGCTGTTCCTGGCGATCAACAAGCTGGGACCGGCGTTGCTCGCCGGGTGCACCGTGGTGCTCAAGCCGGCGGCCGAAACCCCGTTGACCGCAAACGCTTTGGCGGAGGTGTTCGCCGACGCCGGGTTGCCCGAAGGGGTGCTCTCGGTAGTACCCGGCGGCGTCGAAACCGGCCAGGCGCTGACGTCCAACCCCGACGTCGACCTGTTCACCTTCACCGGCAGCTCGGCAGTCGGTAAGGAGATCGGCAAGCGGGCGGCCGAGCTGCTCAAACCCTGCACTTTGGAGCTTGGCGGCAAGTCTGCGGCGATCATGCTCGAGGATGTCGACCTGGCCACCGCCGTCCCGATGATGGTGTTTTCCGGGATCATGAACACCGGGCAGGCCTGCGTGGGTCAGACCCGCATCTTGGCGCCGCGCTCGCGCTACGACGAAATCGTGGAAGCCATAGGCAATTTCGTCAAGGCGCTGCCTGTTGGGCCACCGTCGGACCCGGGGGCGCAGATCGGCGCGCTGATATCGGAGAAGCAGCGCGCCCGGGTCGAGGGATACATCGCCAAGGGCATCGAGGAAGGCGCGCGACTGGTCTGTGGCGGCGGCCGCCCCGAGGGTCTGGACAACGGTTTCTTCGTTCAGCCGACGGTGTTCGCCGACGTCGACAACAAGATGACGATCGCGCAGGAGGAGATCTTCGGCCCGGTGCTGGCGGTCATTCCCTACGACACCGAGGAGGACGCGGTGAAGATCGCCAACGACTCGGTGTACGGGCTGGCCGGCAGCGTGTGGACCAGCGACATCCCCCGCGGCATCAGGGTTGCGGAGCAGATCCGCACCGGGACGTATGCGATCAACTGGTACGCCTTTGACCCCTGCTGTCCGTTCGGCGGATACAAGAACTCCGGTATCGGACGCGAGAACGGGCCCGAGGGCGTCGAGCACTTCACGCAGCAGAAGAGCGTGCTGATGCCGATGGGTTACACCGTCGAGTAGCCCCGCGAACAGCCGCGAAATCCCCCGGAACGGGCACGTTTTGGGGGATTTCGCGGCTGCTGGGCAGGTTTAGCGTCCCGAGAACTTAGCCGGCCGGCGCTCGATGAACGACTGCACGCCCTCGGCCGCGTCGGCGCTGGCGAACAGCGCCGCCACATCGGGGCGCAGTCGCTCGATCGCGGCCGCCTCGCCCTGGGATCGGGCTCGGTGCGCCGAGGCCAGCGTGGCCCGCACACCCAATGGCGCGGCGCGGTCGGCAATCGTGTGCGCGATCTCGCGGGCACGGGCCAGGGCCGCCGCCGCATCGTCGGCAACCTCTTGAACCAGCCCGATCCGGTGCGCCTCCGCGGCGTCGAACTCATCGCCGGTGAGCAACCACCGCATGGCGTTACCCCACCCCGCGTCGCGCGGCAGGCGGATGGTCGCGCCGCCGAACGGGTAGATGCCGCGTTGCACCTCGAGCTGGGTGAACCGGGTCCCGACGGCGGCGATACGGATATCGGCGGCCAGTAACAACTCAATGCCCAGCGTCATGCACCAGCCGTGCGCGACCGCGATCACCGGCGTGGTCCACTCGCCGTCCAGGCGCCACGGGTCGCGGCCGTCCTCCGGGAGTTTGAACTCCCCGGCCGCGATGCTTGGGCCGACGTCGACGAGGTCCAACCCCGCGGTGAAGTGGTCGCCGTGCGCGAAGAGCACGCCGGCACGTAGCGAATCGTCGGCTTCGAGCAGCCCGTAGGCACGGGAGAGGTCGGCGAGCATGGCGCGATCGAACGAATTGCGCTTATGGGGTCGGTTGAGCCCGATCAGCAGAACATGCCCGTCCCGCTCCAAGGACACCGTGTCGCTAGTCATCGCCTCAGTGAACCGCAGACGTACGCATTATGCAAGAACACATAACTTAATAGCATTCTAAGGTCACTTTATGCGGGTAAGCCCAGCTCAATGGCCACCGTGAGCCCGAGACTTGCCTACTTTACGGTTGTTGAATATGCTTTCTAACATAGTCACCGTTGCCCCCGGGCGCGTGACAGCCATATACACGTGGGGAGACAGCCATGCGGGTCATCGAAGTCAACATTGCGGGTTTGCGGTTCACCCTGCGCTGGCCGTCGGTTCGGCACTCGCCCTCTTTGCCGACGGCGGCGCCGGCACCTAACGCCGCATGAGGCCGGCCGACCCCTTCGCACCCAAGCGCGGGGGCACCCGCACGAAGATGCTGGTCAGCGCCGCAGAGGTGCTACGTGAACGGGGCGCGGCCGGAGTCACCATCGACGCGGTGCTGGCACGTAGCGGCGCCCCGCGCGGCTCCGTCTACCACCACTTCCCCGATGGCCGAAATCAAATTCTGCTCGACGCACTGCGTTATGCGGGGGATGCCATCACCGCCAAGATCGAAGACACCGTCCCCCGCGGCGCCAGCGGGGTAGTGCACGATTTCATCGAGTTCTGGGAACACCTGCTGGTCGAGGGCGAGTTCACCGCCGGCTGCCCGGTGGTGGCGGCCGCCATCGGCTCCGCCGACGACGAACTCGACCTCGTCAACGAAGCCGGCGTCATCCTGCACCGTTGGTGCACTGCGCTCGAGCAGGCTTTTGTGACGGAGGGCTTCGACGAGACCGAGTCGGCGTCGCTGGCCGTGATGTCGCTCGCCGCCCTGGAGGGCGCCGTTGTGCTGTGCCGCTCGATGCGCAGCATCGGCCCGCTGCGCGAAGTGGGCGAGCAGCTCGAATTCCTGATCGAGGCAAGGAAATTCGTGCGGCGCAACAGCCCGTCCGGGAAGGCCGAAAAGGGCGAGGACCGCAGTTCAGTCGCTGGCGGGTAGCGGCTTTACCTCTTTGAGCTGCAGCGGCGTGGTGCCGATGCTCAGGCTCCCCGCCCCCGGCTTGGTGACCAGCACTTCAGCGCCGTTCTCGTCGACGTAGCGCTTCCCCATCACGGTGCCGCCAGCGAAGGCCGGGTCGAGTTCGCCCGAGCGCTCGCCGCCGATCGGCACCATGGGCACGCCGCCGCAACGCAGGTCGTCCAGACTGTCGGCGCTTCGGACCACGATGACCTGGGTGTCACAGACCTGACTGGCCAGACGGGTTCCGTTCTTGATCATGTTTTCGTACCTGCCAGTTCTTCGATGATCTCCCGGCGTAGCACTTTGCCGGTGGCGGTGGTGGGCAGCTCGTCGCGGAACACTACCCGGTCGGGGGTGCGTGACCCGCGCAAGCTCTTGCGGACATATTCGCGGAGTTCGTCGGGGTCAGGGTCGGCGCCCGCCGAGGGCACCACCACGGCGACGATCGCCTGTCCCCATTGCGGATCCTCGACGCCCACGACGGCGACGTCGCGCACGTCTGGGTGCTCGATGAGCACCTCCTCCAGCTCGGCGGGCGCGATGTTCTCGCCGCCGCGGATGATGGTGTCGTCGCTGCGGCCCCCGATGAACAGGTAGCCGTCTTCGTCGAGAAACGCGATGTCTTTCGTCGGAAACCAGCCGTCCTCATCGAGCACGGACCCGATGCCGGTGTAGCGGCCGGAGACCTGCTCCCCGCGCACGTACAGCTCGCCGGTTTGCCCCGGCCCCAGCACGGTGCCGTCTTCGCCGCGGATCTGCAGCTCGATGCCGGGCACCGGACGTCCGACCGAGCCCAACCGCCTGGCGGCGGCGGCATCGGAGGCGGCCTGAGCGGCACGGTGGTCATCGGGGGTCAACACCGCGATCGTCGAACTCGTCTCGGTCAGGCCGTAGGCGTTGACGAAGCCGACATCGGGCAGCAACTCGAGCGCCCGTCGCACCAGGGGCAGACCCACCTTCGAGCCGCCATAGGCGAGGTTGCGCAGCGTGGTCAGCTTGTGCTCACCGGTTTCGAGCACCGTGACGATGCGGTCCAGCATGGTGGGCACCACCGTCGCCGTGGTGACCCGTTCGGCATTGGCCAGCCGCACCCACTCGGCGGCGTCGAAGTTGGGCAGGTACACCATCTTTCTGCCCGCGTACAGATTGGACAGCGCCGCCCCCACCCCGGCGATGTGATAGGGCGGCACGCAGATCAATGCGGCGTCGGTGGGCGCGGCCGACTCGAATTCGACGGTCCCGGTGACGTAGCTGGTCAGATTGTTGTGGGTGAGCTCGACGGCCTTGGGCTGCGACGTCGTGCCCGACGTAAACAGCACGACCGCAACCGAGTCCGGATCCGCGAACTCCATCGCCGGGTCCGCACCCTTTGCGGCCGTTAGAAATTCGTCGGAGACCAGCACGCGTTCGGACACCGTGCCGACCGCTTCGCGGTAGCGGTCGTCGACGATCACCAGCGGATCCGGCAGCCGCGCGATCAGGGCCTGGATGCCGTCGGCGGACAGCCGGTAGTTGATCGGCGTGAACGGAACGCCCGCCCGAGCCGCGGCGAAGATCAGCAGCGGCAGCATCGCGCCGCCGGTGCCGATGTAGGCGACGTGCTGGGCCGTCGATCCCGCCACGACGCCCGCGCCGCCATCGGCGAGGTCACTGAGCTGCTGCGTCGTGAGGCGGGCATCGTCGGAAACCACAGCGGTGCGATCGGGATTGCTGGACGCAGCCATCTCTAGTAGCAGCGAAATGCTCAACTTCGACCCTTCGGCGTCCCCGGCCTTTACAAAACTTGTCGATAGTGTAACCCATGCCGAATCGCGCGATCAGCGCATCAGCGCCATGGGGTGATTCGCGGGATCCAGGCCGGAACGTTGCGGCGGTACTCGACGTAATCGGCGCCGAACTTCTCCGTCAGGTGGGGTTCCTCCCAGAACCGGATGACCGTGGCGAGCAGCGTGAAGAACGCCGCGAACCACAGCAGTAGCCAGCCGGACGACGCGATAAGCGCCTCGCCGAGCAGGATGGCCACCACTCCGCTGATCATCGGGTTGCGGACGTGCCGGTAGGGCCCCCGGACCACCAGTCGGATCGGTTCGCCGAGCACTTTGCCCACCCCGAGGGTGCCCTTGCCCACCCGGTCGAACAGCACCACGGTCCAGATCAACATGGTCAACCCAGCCGCGACCAACAGGCCGCCGAGGATTACCAGCGCCACCGTTGCGGGCGAGCTCAAATCCGGCGCCCGGACGCCGGCGGCGTCGGCGATGAGCGCCGGGATTATCACGGTCACGGTGAACGGCGCGATCAGCACCGAGAGCAGGTGTCGCCACCACAGTTGCCGCTTCTGCGTGTTCTGGCTTTGCGAGTCAACAGTCATTCTTCAACCTCCGTTCAAGTTTGACTGTACGCCGCGGATGCACAATCATCAACGGGCGTTGAAGTATGCTGGTACGCATGTCAGAGCGCCGGCGCAGCGGCCGCTGGCGCACTGGCCAGCAGAGCAAGCAGCGGATCATCGAGGCAGCGCGGGCGCGGTTCACCCGCGAGGGTTACGACGGAGCCACCATCCGAGCGATTGCCGCCGACGCCGGTGTGGACGTCGCGATGGTCTATTACTTCTTCGACAACAAGGAGGGGCTCTTCACCGCGTCGACGCTGGCCGGGCCCGAGCACCCGCTGCAGCATCTGGCCACGGTGTTGGACGAGGGCCGCGACGACGTCGGCCCCCGGTTGGTGCGCCGGTTCCTGCAGCATTGGGACGAGGACGCCGGTTTCGAGCCGTTCCTGACCCTGTGGCGGTCAGCGGCCATTCATCCCAAGGCGCGAAAGGTGTTGCACGACAGCCTTGCCGGGCCGATCGCCAGCCGGATCGCCGAGGAGTTTGAGGTCAGCGACGCCGAACTGCGGGTCGAGTTGGTGGCCAGCCACCTGGCCGGTCTCGCGTTCGCGCGTTACCAGCTCAAGATCGAGCCGATGGCATCGAGCAGCATCGAGGAGCTGGTGGCCTGGGTGGGTCCGACGGTACAGCGCTACCTGACCGCGTGACCCCGGTGAGCAGACGCAAACTCGTACGAAAACCGGTGTTTTCGTACGAGTTTGCGTCTGCTCGCGGGTAAAGGTTCCCGTAAAGGTCAGGTGCCGGTCCAGCGCGGCGCACGCTTCTCGGCGAACGCGATCGCGCCCTCTTTGGCGTCGTTG
Organism: Mycobacterium bourgelatii; assembly: GCF_010723575.1. Lineage (NCBI taxonomy): Bacteria > Bacillati > Actinomycetota > Actinomycetes > Mycobacteriales > Mycobacteriaceae > Mycobacterium > Mycobacterium bourgelatii. Next base: position 12,247 of record NZ_BLKZ01000001.1, on the reverse strand, counting down.
GACATGAAGATGGGCGCCAGGATCTCGATCTGCTTGGCGAAGCGTTCTTCGAGGCTCCAGCCACGGGATTCGACGATGATCCGTTTGGTGGCGGCCACCGCCAGCGGACCGTTGGCGGTGATCTTCTCCGCCAACGCGATTGCGGCGTCCAGCGCGCCACCCGGCTCGGCCAGGACGTTGACCAGGCCGAGCTCGTGCGCCCGCTCGGCCGACAGGTTGTCGCCGGTCAGCGCCAGTTCCATGGCGATGGCGTACGGGATGCGTTCGGGCAGTCGCAGCAATCCCCCGCCGCCGGCGACCAGGCCGCGCTTGACCTCGGGGATGCCGAACGCCGAATCCTTGGCCGCCACGATCAGGTCGGTAGCCAGCGCCAGCTCGGTACCGCCGGCCAGGGCGTAGCCCTCCACCGCGGCGATCAACGGCTTGGCGGGCGGACGCTCGGTGAAGCCCAGACCCCGGCCCTGAACCACGACGTTCTCGCCACGCGCGAACGCCTTGAGGTCCATGCCGGCGCAGAACGACCCCCCGGCACCGGTCAGGATCGCCACCGACAAGCCGGCGTCGCCATCGAGACGATCCATCGCATCGGACAGGCCCTGGCTGACGGCGGCGTTGACCGCATTCTTGGCTTTCGGACGGTTGATCGTGATGATCAGGATGCGATCACGTTGCTCGACGAGGACCGCGGGTTCGGAGTTGTTGGCTTCATCGCTCACAGCGACGATCGTATCGGCAGCGAAAACGGACTCGGGTCAGGCCTGAGCCATCGCGATGGGGACGACCGTCAGCTCCTCGGAAAGCCCAGCGGCCCTGCGTATTTCGACGAAGTCGGCGAGGATGGCCTCGGTGACCTCGTGCGGATCCTTGAGCGTCACACCGTCGGACAGCACCGAGATGTTGAGCTGGTCGACATAGCTCCACACGGTGATGTTCAGGCCACTGCCCGCGGTCAACGGCCCGACCGAATAGATCTCGGTGACCGTGGCGCCACCCACCCGGCCGCGTTCGCGCGGGCCCGGGACGTTGGAGATGTTCAGGTTGAGCACCTTGTTCTGCCCGTCGCGGCTGGACACCCACCGGAACATGGCTTCCGTCGGCCGCGGCGGCCAGTAGGCCGCCCACCGGCAGACCAGCTCGGCTCCCATGAGTTGGTGACTTTCCTTGGCGGTGACCGCATTGTCGTGGCTGGCCCGCACCCGCTCCAGGGGGTCGGCCAGGTCGGTCGGCAGGGCCACCATCATCCCGCTGAAATGGTTGCCCCAGATCCGCTCCGGGGAGAAGTCGTAGCTGACCGGGACCGAGGCCAGCAGCGGTTCGGCCTTGCCGTCATAACGCAGTAGGAGGCTGCGCAGCGCTCCGGTCGACATGGCCAGCACCATGTCGTTGATCGTCGCGCCGAGCTTCTTTCCGGTTTCCTTCACGTCGGCCAGCGCCAGCGTGGCGGTGGCGAACCTGCGCTCGGGGGTCAGCATGTGGTTCATGAAGGTGGGCGGCGGCGTGAACTCGGGCCGGAAGCTGCCCTTGCTGCGTCGCACCCGGTTGATGCCCTGCGCGGTGTAACGCAGGGTTGCGGGGATCCGGCCGATGTGGCGCATGTGATCCGCAAAGGCGGACCCGACGAGCTGTCGCTTGGTCGGCGCTGGATCCGGCGTGTACGTGACGGCCTCCGGCCGTCGAAACAGGTCCATTCCGTGCGCCATCAGATTCGCCGACGCTACACCGTCGGCGAGGGCATGGTGGATCTTGAGTACCACCGCGATCCGGTCGTTTGCCAAGCCCTCGACGAAGTACATCTCCCACAGCGGGTAGGACCGGTCGAGGGCGGTACTGCCGATCTGCCCGATCGCCTCGTCCAGCTCACGCCGGCCACCCGGAGCGGGCAGCCGCCACGGCCTGATGTGGTATTCGAAGTCGAGCTCGCAATGCTCCCGCCACATCGGGTGGTGGAACTTACCCGGCACGTCGATGAGCTGGTAGCTCAACGGATCCAGCTTGTCCATCCGTCCCGCGATGACCTGACGGAATTCGTCGATGCTGAAATCACGCCGGTCCGGATCGAGCTCGATCACCGCAACCTTGAGGGTGTGCATGTGCACATTGGGCGTTTCGCTGTAGAGCAGTACCGCGTCCCAGCCGCTGAGCCGTTTCACCGCGACTCCCTAGTCATAGCCGCGACATTACCTCTGGCGAGGGTTAGATGACCTCTTTGGCAAACTGTTTCTCGGTGCGGTGAACCTGGTTGAGGAACAGCGCTATTGCGTGGCCCATCGAGCCGGTGCGGGCGCCGTCCAGCAAGTCGAAACCGTGCCCGGCCCCGGGGAGTTCGAGGTAGGCCACCACCGAGCGCGACACGGCGCGCAGCCGCTCGACGAAGCCGCGTGCCTGCGCTACCGGAATGACGTTGTCGCGGCTGCCGTGGATCACCAGGAATGGCGGCGCGTTGGTGTGCACCCGCGCGATCGGTGAGGCGGCGCGGAAGATGGCCGGGTGGCGCTCGATCCTGCGCTTGACCACGATGCGTTCCAGGAACTCGACGAACCGCTCACGCTCCAGCGTGGACCGGTCCTCCCAGTCGTACCGTCCGTAGATCCCGACCACGGCGTCGACGGAGGTGTCCGAGCCTTCCGGCAACTCTTCCTCGAACTCCGGGTCGTTGGCGGTCAGGCCGGCCAATGCGGCCAGGTGTCCGCCGGCCGAACAACCCGCTACCGCAATGAAATTGCGGTCGCCGCCGAATTTGTCGACGTTAGCGCGCGCCCAGGCAATGGCCGCCTTGACGTCCTGGATGTGCCGCGGCCAGCGGTGGTGCGGCGAAACCCGGTAGTCGATCGACAGACACACCCAGCCCTGCTCGGCCAGACGGGACATGAGGGCATAGCCCTGAACCTGGCGGCCCCCGTGGATCCAGGCCCCGCCGGGGATAAAGATCAGCACCGGAGCGGGTTCGACGGGCAGATCCTTGCGCCGCCAGACGTCGAGGAGTTGGGCCGGACTGTTTCCGTAGTGGACGTCGCGGCGGAACAGGAAGCGGCGGTGCTTGCGCGCCCCGAACACCGGCGCGGTGCGCTCGGGAGCGGGCCACTCACCATCCAGTTCGGCGGCCGACACGATGCCCCGCAGCGCCGTCACGGACACCTCGTTGGTGGCCGCGAGTTCCTGACGGCGAATGTCGTCCATACCCGGGGTCTTGCGCTCCTTTGCCGCCGCGGCGATGAACTCCGGGGCCATCCGCACGCCCCAGACACCCATGGCGGTAGCAGAACCCAGCGGCTCCAACCGCTTGCCGACCACCGGCAGCGAAGCTCCCGCAACGCTTAAGGCCAGCAAGTAGTCGGTGGGACGGGCGCGTAGCAACCATTTGACGCATGGCTTCATCGTTGAACCCTTCGCGGTCATGCAGGGGACTGTACCCCTACCGGCGGGTAGTAACCCAGATATCCGGAGCGGGTTCTCCGTCCGGTAAACGAAATGCGTCCACTCGCCATTTGCCAACCAATCGATCGGCCGCGCTCAAGGCGATGTCTTGAGTTCGCTGGCCGGCGGAAGATCAATTTTTGGGTTGATGGAGCGCGAAGACTTCAGGAAGCCCCGAAATCCCTTGCGGGTCACCAATTCTCATAGGGAAGCAATGGAATCGGACGATTAATTCGGGTGGGGTTGATGCTCGGCATGGATACTGGTCCGGTGCCCGACAACGAAGTCCACCCAGATCTGCGCCGCATTGCCCGCATCGCACCCCGCCGATTGGTCGGCCCCCGCACGTTGCCGCTGATGCGGCGCGTGCTCAAAGTGAGGGGACGCCTGGGTGGGCCCGGCGACATCCAAGCGCTCACCCTGCCATCCGGTGTCGGCGTCCGGCTTTACCGGCCCGCCGGCCTCGAGGGCCGGGGCCCGGCGCTGCTGTGGATTCATGGCGGCGGTTACGTCCTGGGTACCGCGCAACAGGACGACGGACTTGTCCGGCGCTTCGGCGAAAAGCTAGGCATCACAGTCGCATCGGTGGAATACCGACTGGCGCCCGAACACCCCTACCCCGCACCGCTCGAAGACTGCTATGCCGCGTTGCGCTGGCTGGCCGAACTGCCCGCCGTCGACCCGGCGCGGGTTGCCATCGGCGGGGCGAGTGCCGGCGGTGGCCTGGCGGCGGCGCTGGCCCTACTGGCCCGCGATCGCGGGGAGATCGCCCCGGCGTTTCAGCTGCTGGTGTACCCGATGCTCGACGACCGCAGCGCGACGACCCCGGCACGACCCACCTATCGGATGTGGGACCCGCGCGCCAACCAGTTCGGCTGGGCGGCGTACCTGGGAAATGCGGACCCGGCGGAGGCGGTTCCGGCACGGCGCACCGACCTGAGCGGTGTGCCGCCGGCGTGGATCGGCGTGGGCACTCACGACCTGTTCCACGACGAGGACCTCGCCTACGCGCAGCGTCTGACCAATGCCGGGGTGCCTTGCCAGGTCGAGGTGGTACCCGGCGCGTTCCACGGTTTCGATCTGGTGGTGCCCAAAAACCCTGTGTCGCAACGGTTCTTCGCCGCGCAGTGCGACGCGTTGCGGGGAGCGCTGGTTCCGGCCGCGAGCTAGGGCGCGTTGAGGCGGGTTAGGCGATTTGGGCCGCGCCCGCCGGCGTCACATCGCGAAGTACACCAACTCGCCGCCGATCACCGTGGCCGTCACCAGGTCCGCATCCAGCTCCGCGAGCACCGTCTCGGGCGGCTCGCTCAGCACACAAAGATCGCCCGGCTCGCCAATCTCGACCGTCCGGGGCCGTCCGGGTCGATCGGACCAACCCAGGAACATGGTCAACGCCTCCCGCGCCGACACGGACTCGTCCTTGTTCAGGACGGCGCCGCTGCGGGTGGTGCGGTTCACCGCGGCGCGCATCGCCGCCCACGGGTCCGGCTGGCCGAACGGCATGTCGGTTGACAGCGCCACCGGCACGTTCATCCGCCGCAACGATGCGACCCGCCAGAGTTGGTCGTGCTCGTCGGCCGGGACGTCGGCGAGGTACTGGTCCCCGCGTTCGGCGACGAAGTTGGGCTGGGTGACGACGGTCAGGCCGCCCACGTCGGACACGCCGCCGCCCTGGGCCAGTTCGGCCAGGTCGGCCAGGTTTTCCTCCGGCACCATCGCGGCATGCTCGATGCGATCGAGCGGGTGGCTTCCGGTCGCGCGCAGCGCGGCGATGGTGACCACCAGTTGGGCCGCCGTCACGCAGTGCACCGCGACCGGCTGACCGGCGTTGTGATGGTAGGCGATCCAGTCGATGAGCCCGTCCAGATCGAGTCGGTCGTCCTGAAGGATCATCTTGCGCGGCGCCAACACCCGGATCCGTGGCCGGAATTCACCGTGTCGGTGCGCAAGCATCAGCGCCACCAGGTCGCCGGCGTCCAGATCGGGGGTGGCGTCGGTGACCCCCGTGACGCCGGTCGCGGTGATGCGTCGGCTCAGTTCCGCCAGGTCGCTTTCGCGGCGCTGCAGCGCGTCGGACCAGCCTCGGTCCGCGCTGCGCAGGCGTCCGTCGGGGTGCTCGGCGAGTCCGACCCGGCCCAAGGCCGCCGAGTTCAAAATCCACAACGCGCCACTGCGGTGTTGCACCCGCACCGGGATGTGCGTGACCACGGCGTCCAGGCTGTCGCGGTCCAAGTCCCCGGCGACCGACTCGTGATAACCCACGGCACGAATCCACCCGTCCGCGCCCGGCACCGCACTCCACAGGGCCTGGACCAACTCGGCCTTGGTGTGTACCGCGGGTGGCCCGACGGACAGCGAATCCAGTGCGGACGCCGCCGAGCGCAAGTGCACGTGGTGGTCGTACAACCCGGGCAACACGGTTCCGCCGCCGGCGTAGAGGACGCCCTCCCCGGGTCTGGCGTCGAGGTGGGGGCCTACCTCTTCGATCCGCGCCCCGACCCGGATATCGACGGTGGTCCCGTCCAGCAACGTCGCCTGCGAGATCAGCACGATAGGCAACGCCTGTCGGCGACGAGGCGACGGACCGCGTCGTTGTCGGCCCCGAGCTCGGGCGCCGAACGGGCCGGCAACGGGGACCCCGGCGGTGGGGCGGGCAGCTGCTGCGCGGACGGCTCGGTCGGAAGCGCGGCGTAGGTCGCCGCGACGGCGGCCATCGAGACGTCGATGAGTTCGCCACCCCCGCGGCGCAGCGATTCCGCCACCGCGTGGCTGGCTTCCAAGCCCGACAACGGGTCGGCGATCGCGTCCCCACAGAACACCGGTCCGTCGCCGTCCGTGCCGACCAGTCCGCCGGCGACCGCGGCATCGTCCCCGAACGCCGGGCGCCCGCAGCCGTCGCCGTAGCCGCTGATCCGCAGCCAGATGCGGCCCGCCCGAGGAGCGAGATCGTCGGGACCGAGCCGGCGCCGGGCGAGGGCGGCCGGACGGGACCCTTCGATCACCACGTCGGCGACGTCCAGCAACTCGCGCAGCTCGCGCGCGTCGCGGTCGAAGTCGACGCAGAACGAGAGCTTGCCCCCGTTGATCCAGTCGAAAAATGCGCGGTCACCGGATCGGGTGCCGTCCGGTCGGCGTCGACTTTCGACTTTGACAACGGTTGCGCCCGCCCGGGCCAGCAACTGCCCGCACAACGGCCCCGCCCACATCGAAGACAGGTCGGCGACAAGCAGTCCGCCGCTGGCAGGGGTCGGCGGCGCTATCTGACGTATTCGCGGCGGCGCCGCAGCGATCTCGCCCAACGCGGCCGCCGGGATATCGAGCAGTTCGGTCCGCTCCACGACCTCGGCCGACCGGCGCGAAGCGGCCCAGCGCTGCAGCACCGGCCAGTGGTCATCCGCCACCGCGTCGGTGTCGGCCTCGACCAGGGCGGGGACGGCCATGACGTCGTCGGGCCGGGACAGCGTTACCGCACACCATCCATCCACGGTGGCCAGCAACCGGGTGGCACCGCCCGCCGAAACGCGACCACGGCGGCGCAGTCCGAGCAGCCCGGCCCGGCCTCCCAAGAGTGTGGGCGCGTCGGCAGCGATTCGCTCGGCGTGCATGAGCACGTTGCAGCGGGAGAAATCGGGTCGCCCCTCGGACTGACCCGTCAGGTAGGCCAGGCCGCTGGTCCCCCAGCGCCGGGCCACCCGGGTCGGATTGGTGGGCTCCGAATTCACATCTTCCATGGTGCGCGCCCGCGCCCGCTGGCTCTACGGTGCCCGCCGGTTGCCTGGCGCTGCGCGCCCGATGTGATCGCCCACACCACGAATCGCCAAGTGTGTAGTAGGCCACATTTTTGAACTTTTGGAATGTTTTTTGGTTTATTTGACGCAGGATCAGTATGTAATGAGCTACGGTTCATTCTGCCGTTACGTGCGGAGAGGCGGGGGCCACGTAAGCGGTTCGGAACGACGTGACATAGCAAGCGGGGTTCTCGATGTCGTACCTAGTCGCCTCGTCCGAGGCGCTGCTCGCCGCGGCCACACATCTGGCCGGTATCGGTTCGTCCCTGGAGGCAGCCAACGCGAGCGCCGCCGACGTTACGACCGGTCTTCTGGCCGCCGCCGAAGACGAGGTATCCGTCGCGATCGCGGCGTTCTTCGGGGCCCACGCCCAGGCGTACCAAGCGGCCAGCGCGGAAGTCGCGGCCTTTCACAACAGCTTCCTGCAGACGTTGTCGGCGAGCGCGAACTCCTACGCCGCCGCCGAGGCGCTCAATGCGGGACCGCTCCAACCAGTGGTGGACCTGGTCAATATCCCGTTCAACGTGCTGTTCGCACGGCCATTGATCGGTAACGGCGCGGACGGCATCGACGGCACCGGCGGGGCCGGCGGGCCGGGTGGATTCCTGTACGGCAACGGCGGCCGGGGCGGCTCCGGTGCGCCCGGGCAAGCCGGAGGTGCCGGCGGATCGGCCGGACTGATCGGCCACGGCGGCGCCGGCGGGGCCGGCGGGGCCTCGTCGACCGGTACCGGTGGCGCGGGTGGCCTCGGCGGCAGCGGCGGATGGCTCTTCGGCAACGGCGGAATCGGCGGGGCAGGCGGGGCGAACACCGGCGGCATCGGCTCCGGCGGCATCGGCGGGCTCGGCGGGAACGCCTGGTTGTTCGGCAACGGCGGCGCGGGCGGTGCCGGCGGTGCCAGCGTGAGCGCTGGTGGCGGAGCCGGCGCGACGGGTGGAACCGCGTTGGTGTTCGGCAACGGCGGCGCAGGCGGGGCGGGCGGCGCCAACACCGGCGGCACCGGTGCCGGCGGGACGGGTGGTATCGGCGGGAACGCCTGGCTGATCGGCAACGGCGGGTCCGGCGGTGCCGGCGGGTCGAGCGTGAGCAGCGACGGCGGCGCGGGCGGCGCCGGCTCGACGGGCGGAATCTTGTTCGGCAGCGGCGGCCACGGCGGCGCAGGCGGCGCCAACACCGGCGGCACGGGCGCCGGTGGAGTGGGTGGAACCGGCGCAAATTCCTGGCTGCTGGGCTTCGGCGGCGACGGCGGGAACGGCGGGGCCAGCATGAGCGGCGACGGCGGCGCCGGTGGTGCGGGCGGCACCAGCGGCCTCCTGATCGGCAGCGGTGGGCTCGGCGGCAACGGCGGAAGCACCGCCTTCCTCAACGCCTCCGGCGGCAACGGGGGCGCCGGCGGCGACGCCTGGTGGATCGGCAACGGCGGCACCGCTGGCTCCGGCGGCAGCTCCCTCAACCCGATCGGAGGTGGCGGCGGAAACGGAGCCGCCGGCGGCAACGGCGGCATCCTGCTGGGCATCGGCGGCGCCGGCGGTACCGGCGGCAGCGGTGCTTCGGGGTACGGAATCGGCGGCAGCGGCGGCAGCGCCGTGCTGTTCGGCAACGGCGGCGACGGCGGAAATGGGCTCATCGGCGGCCCAGCCGGTCGGGCCGGATTCCTCATTGGTAATGGCGGAGACGGCGGTACCGGCCGCAACGGCGCCAACGCGGGCTTCCTGTTCGGCACCGGTGGCAACGGTGGTGACGGCAGCAACGTCGGTGCTCCCACCAATGGCGGCGCCGGCGGCAAAGCCTGGCTGTTTGGCAACGGCGGGTTCGGCGGCGCCGGCAGCAACGGTGCCGTGAACGTCGCAGACGGGGCGGGCTTCCAGGGCGGCGCCGGCGGCAATGGCGGCCTGCTCGTCGGCTGGGGTGCTGCCGGCGGGTCCGGCGGTGACGGTCTGACCACGGGCGCCAGTCCAGGTGCTGGCGGCGCGGGCGGCGCGGGCGGCAACGCCGGGTGGATCTTGGGCGGCGGTGGCGCCGGCGGAAACGGCGGCGAGGGGGCCGACGGCAGCCTGACGACACCCGGCGGAGCCGGTGGGGCTGGCGGCCATGGCGGCATCGCCCGACTGCTGGGCAGCGGCGGACACGGCGGACACGGCGGCAATGGAGGCGCCGCCGGACTCAACGCGCTGGCAGGGGCCGGCGGGAACGGCGGCAACGCCGGCGGCAGCGGTTTCTTGTTCGGTAACGGCGCATCCGGCGGGGCTGGAGGCAATGGGGGCTTCGGCGGCGCGGGCGCCGGCGGAGTCGGTGGCCACGGCGGCAGTGGCGCCAGTGCCTGGCTGTTCGGAACGGGCGGGAGCGGTGGCGCCGGTGGGGCCGGCGGCGACGGCTGCGAGCTGCACTCCGGCGCGGCCGGCGGTAACGGCGGCGCGGCCGGCAACGCCGGACTGATCTTGGGTAACGGCGGCGTTGGTGGCGCCGGCGGCGCGGGCGGCAACGAGGACAGCCTCAACGCCGGCGGGGCCGGCGGGGCCGGTGGCCGAGGTGGAAACGCCACCTTCATCGGAAGCGGTGGCAACGGCGGGAGCGGGGGCGCCGGCGGTAACGGCACGCCCAATGGACCCGCCGGCGGCGGTGGCACCGGCGGTGCGGGCGGGCTGCTCTTCGGCCAGGGCGGTTCCCCCGGTGCCGCGGGCTGACCTACGCCAAACGCGGACACGGCGTAACTCACTTTTTTCCGACCAAACGAATGGTTTTCCGCTGTCCTGTGACGCGGTCTTTCAGTCGACGAACACCCTGGATGGTTCCGAATGTCTTACTTGATTGCTTCGCCTGAGGCCTTGCTGGCCGCCGCTTCTGACTTGGCGGGAATCGGCTCGGCGATCGAGCAGGCGAATGCCGCCGCGGCCGCCAACACCGTCAACCTGCTGGCCGCGGCCGAGGACGAGGTCTCGACCGCCATCGCGGCACTGTTCGGCAACCAGGCCCAGGCCTACCAGGCGATCAGCGCCGAAGTCGCCGCCTACCACGCCCGTTTCCTGCAGACGCTGACGTCTGGCGCCGGCTCCTACGCCCTGGCCGAGGCAACCAACGCGTCGCCGTTGGCGGCTATTGAGCAGGCCGTACTCGACGTGATCAACACGCCGACCCAGGCCATCATGGGGCGCCCGCTCATCGGCAATGGTGTCGACGGCGCCGACGGGACCGGCGCGACCGGCGGGGCCGGCGGGTTGTTGTGGGGCAATGGCGGACGGGGTGGCTCGGGTGCCACCGGCCAGGCCGGGGGCGCCGGAGGTTCGGCCGGCCTGATTGGTAACGGCGGTGCCGGCGGTGCCGGCGGCGCGTCATCGGTGGGTGACGCCGGATCCGGTGGTGCCGGCGGTAACGGCGGTTGGCTGTTTGGAAACGGCGGTGTCGGCGGGGCCGGCGGGTTGAACACGGGCACCACCGGATTCGGCGGCACTGGCGGGGCCGGTGGTTCCGCCTTCCTGCTGGGCAACGGCGGCATCGGCGGGTCCGGCGGCGGCGGGGCGAACGGCGGCGCGGGCGGCAACGGCGGTAACGGCGGTTGGTTGTTGGGCAGCGGTGCGTCCGGTGGGGCCGGCGGCAGCAACACCAGTCCCACGGGTTACGCAGGTGCCGGTGGAGCGGGCGGCAGCGCGTTCCTCGCAGGTACCGGCGGGGCCGGCGGCGCGGGCGGGGCGGGCACCGCGGTCGGCGGTCACGGTGGCGCCGGGGGCGATGGTGGATACCTCTACGGCGCCGGGGGCGGCGGGGGTGCCGGGGGTTCCGCCGCGGTCGGCGGCAACGGGGGTGCCGGCGGTAACGCCGGTTGGCTTTCCGGCGGGGCCGGGGGCGCCGGCGGCGTCGGCGGGACGGGCTCGGCCGGCAACGGCGGTCTAGGCGGTGCCGGCGGCAGCGGTGGCCTCTACGGAGCCGGTGGCGCCGGCGGAACCGGTGGAACGGGCACGGTCGCGGGTGGCAACGGCGGGCTGGGGGGCGACGGCGGCCTGCTGTTCGGCGCCGGCGGTGCGGGCGGCAATGGCGGCGGCGCCGGTACCGGTGCCGACGGCGGCAACGGTGGCGCCGGCGGGCGCGGCGGGTTGCTCTACGGCAACGGCGGGGTCGGCGGCAACGGCGGTAATGGCGGCGCCGGGACCGCCGGCGTCAACGGTGGCAACGCGGGCCACGGCGGCGCGGGTGGTCGCAGCGGGCTGCTGTTCAGCGATGGCGGCAACGGCGGCAACGGCGGCATCGGCGGCAAAGAGGTGGTGTCGAGGTCCGGCAACAACGCCGACGGGCCTCCCTGGCGCGATGGCGGCGACGGCGGCAACGGCGGGGCGGGTGCCCACGGCGGCAACGGCGGCAACGGCGGTGTGGGCGGCGCGGGCAGCATGTTCTTCGGCGACGCGGGCATCACCGGCCGCGGCGGAACCCGGAAGGGGAATAACGGCGGGTTGGGCGGTAACGGCGGCCACGGTGCGGCCGGCGACGTCAACAACCCCAACGGCGGGCACGGCGGCAACGGCGGGAACAACGGCGTCGGCGGCGTCGGCGGGGCCGGCGGCTCTGGTTCGGTCGACGGGGCACACGGCAAGACGGGCGTCACCGTCACCAACAAGGGCGGCAACGGCGGTAACGGCGGGGCGGGCTACAACGCCGCGCTGGGCAACACCCCCGGCGCCAACGGGGGTGACGGCGGCGCAGGCGGCGCAGGCGGCAACTACGGCGACGGCGGCGCAGGCGGCGCAGGCGGCAACGGCGCGGCCGGCACGGCCGGCGCCAACGGGGTCAACCCCGGCGACAACGGCGGCAATGGCCAGGCCGGTGGATCCGGCGGCAAGGGCGGCGCAGGCGGCAAGGGCGGTTCGATCTCCGGTGACGGCGGCGCCGGCGGTGCGGGCGGCCAAGGCGGCACCGGTGGCGCGGGCGGCGCCGGCGTGCACGGCCGCGAGGGCGAGGCCGGCGTCAACGCCGGCGCCGGTCAGGCCGGCGGCAGCGGTGGCGACGGCGGCAGCGGCGGCAAGGGCGGGGCCGGTGGCGCGGGCGGCACGGCCACC